>NZ_CP176832.1:712500-3282500 GCF_052279045.1 Novosphingobium aeonii
CCTCGAAGTTCTGCCAGGAGCTGAAAAGGTTGCGGAACTGCTCGTCCTCACCGCCGCCGGCCGACTGGTTCGCGGCCTGCGAGGCACGAAGCGGGGCGGAGATATCGGCAGCGGCAGCGCTGCTGTTGGCCATCGCCGGGTGAGCGGCGACAAGGGAACCTGCGACGGCGACGGCACCGGTCACTGCGCGGAACTTGGCGAAGAATTTCGTTACGACCACTCGCAATACCTTGTTATCCGCCGCGTGCTGCGAAGCCACGACGCTTGTTCTAAGCAGGCGAACCGAAGGTACGCCGCGCAAACCCTAAGTTTTGGAGATGGTCGGAACCCCCCGCCGTCTCGCGAATTGGAGTTATGCCGAACGGATTAGATCAGGCAAGTCCGGCATATAGATCCCGCGATAAACCGGCAGCGAGACGCGCCGAGTCGTTGAACGGTGGCTTAACGGCCCCTCCAAAGTGGCGGGAAACCAAGGATTTCCAGAGGCTGTCCCGGTCCTCGTCCAACCGTTTGGCGACATCGGCGAAATGAATTGCGCCGAACCGGACGTGCCTGATTTCGTCGTCAAGGATTCGCTCGAGGATGCGCGCGCCGCGTTCGTCGCCGTTAGCCCGGACGCGTTCGAGAGTGGCCGGGGTCACATCGAGACCGCGCGCTTCCAGCACCATCGGAACCACTGCGAGGCGGGCAGCCACGTCGTGACGGGTTCCATGCGCTGCTTCCCAGAGGCCATCGTGGGCGGGCAGCGCGCCGTAACGGCTGCCGAGTGTTCGCAGATGGCGATCGAGCAGGGCGAAATGCATCGCCTCGTCCGCCGCGACCGACAGGAAATCGCTTACGAACCCCTCGTCCATCTCCCCGCCGAAGCGCCCTGCCATGTCCAGTGCAAGGTCGATCGCGACGAATTCGATATGGGCCAGCGCATGCCACAGGGCGATCCGGCCGCGCTCGGACCCGCCCTTGCCGCGTTTGGGCATGCGGTTCGGGGGCAGCAGTTCGGGCGCGTCGGGCCGTCCGGGCAGGTCGGGCATTTCCACGTCGAACGCGAAGGAGAGTTTCCCGAGCCGCCAGTCGCGCGCGACCTTGCGCGTGGCCATGGCCTTGGCCCAGGGATTACATTCGAGCAGCGCTTCGCGGATGGCTGCCGCCACGGAACCGGTCATCAGAGTGCCTTCGCGGCCTCCAGTACCTGCTGTGCGTGATCCTTGACCTTCACCTTGTCCCACACGCGGGCGATCTTGCCGTCGGCGCCTATCAGGTAGGTGGTGCGGACCATGCCCATGTAAGTGCGGCCGTAGTTCTGCTTTTCGGTCCAGATGCCGAGCGCGTCCGAGAGTCCGTTTTCCTCGGCGTCAGTGGCGAGCGGCGCCTTGAGATCGTGCTTGGCAATGAAGTTCTGGTGCCTTTTGGCGGAGTCCTTGCTCACCCCGAGGAGTGCGGTTCCGGCCGCATCGAACTGGTCCTTCAGGGCCGAGAAATCGATGTTTTCCGTGGTGCAGCCGGGAGTGCTGTCCTTCGGATAAAAGAACACGACCAGTTTCCTGCCCGCGAAGTCCGAGACTTTCACGGTGCCGCCTTCCGGCGTTTCGAGCGCGATATCGGGGAATGCGTCGCCGATGCCGAAGTGTCCGGGGGCACGAGTGTTCATGGGGTGGTCTCCAGTGTTTCGTCGAAGGCCTGTTGCCAGGCCGCGGCAACTTGCGCGCGGGCCCGGGCCAGGCTGTTCTCGAGGTCTTGCCAGTCGCCATAGCCACATGCGCGCACCAGCGCCATGCAGGCGGCATCCACAGGTTTCAGCGAATCGGGCGCGAGCAGGCGGGCGGCGACAAGCAGGCGCGTCAGCACGTCATGCGCAGGCTCGAGGCTTGCCGGAAGCAGCCCTTGCGCAGCCAGCAGGCGGACCGCCTCGCCCAGGTCGGCATCGAGACCTTCCCCGCTGCGCAACTGGGTGAAGTGGACAAGGAATTCGAGGTCCACCAGCCCGCCGCGCATCAGCTTGACGTCGAGCGGGCCTTTCGGCGGCTTGTGGCCGGCCATGCGGGTGCGCATCTCCAGTACGTCGGTGCGCAGCCGGGCCGGATCGCGGGGAGCGGTGAGCACATCGCGGATGATCGTGCCCAGTTTGCCGCGAGCTTCGCGCGAGCCGCGGAGCGGACGGGCGCGGCAGAGTGCCATGTGCTCCCAGGTCCATGCCTGCTCCTGCTGGTAGCGGGCGAAACTGTCGAGGCTGGCGGCGGGCGGGCCCTGCTCGCCGGAGGGACGCAGCCTTGTGTCCACTTCGTAAAGCGCGCCTTCGGCGGTTTGCACGGAGAGCGCGGCCGTCACCCGCTGGGACAGGCGGTTGTAGTAGAGCGTGGCGCCGAGCGGCCGCCGCCCATCCGATTCCTGCGAGAAATCGCCGGTGAAAAGATAGATCAGATCGAGGTCGGAGGCGTGTGTGAGCACGCCGCCGCCCATTCGGCCAAGGCCCAGTACAACGACTTCGCTACCGGGCACGCTGCCATGAACGTCCCGGAATTCCGTTACCGCCGCGTCGGTCAGAACCACGAGCGCGGCCTCTGCGATCCGGCCGAGGGCATGGCCGATGTCCAGCGGGTCGTTCACGCCTTCGATCAGTTGCACGCCCAGGGCAAAGCGGCGATCCCCGACCTTGCGACGGACCGTATTGAGCTTGCGTTCGTAATCGTCGCCCGGTTCGAAGCGAGAGAATTCGGCGATCAGTTCGGGCAGGGTGCCGGGCAGGTCGAAGGCGCTTGCGTCGATCAGGGGGTCAAGCAGGTCAGCACGCCGGGCAAGCGAATCGGCGAGCGGGGGAGCGAGGCTGAGGATTCGCGCCAGCCGCTCGATCAGGGCCGGGCGTGCCTCGAGCAGGCGGAACAGGTTGATCGCCGTGGGCAGGTTGTTGAGGAGCTGTTCCCAGCGCGCCATGGCGCGCTCCGGCTCGGGTGCCGCGGCCAGGGCGGCAAGCAGGTTCGGGCGAATCGCTTCGAAGGCAAGCCGTGCCGCGTCGCTGCGCAGGGCCCGCATCCGGCCCGAAAGCCAGCCTTCGATCCGGACGACCATGGCGTCGGGATCGGCAAACCCCAGATGCATCAGTTCGTCGCGCAGGTCTTCCTGCGGAGGCGTGGCAATCGCGATTGCAGGCCCGCTGGGCATATTGGCCATGACCAGCGCATCGTAACGCTCGCCGACGGCTTCGGTGATTTCGGTCAGCTCGGCAATCAGGGCGGCGCCGTCCGGCAGGCCGTCCAGACGGGCGACTTCGTCCAGCAGTTCGGGCCTGGTCGGCAGGGAATGGGTCTGCTGGTCCTGCATCATCTGCAGGCGGTGCTCGACGGTGCGGAGCCGATCGTAGCTTTCGCCAAGCAGACGCGCATCCTCGGGCGGGACGAGCCCGGCTTCGGCCAGTGCGTCCAGCGTGGCGCGGGTGCCGCGCAGGCGCAGCGCGGGGTTGCGGCCGCCGTGGATGAGCTGGTGAGTCTGGGCGTAGAATTCGACCTCGCGAATGCCGCCGCGCCCTTTCTTGAGATCGAAGCCGGGACCGACAGTGACGCTTCCGCGGGTATTGGCGCGGATCTGCGCGGTAAGGCGGCCGATTTCGGCAATGGCGCCGAAGTCGAGGCTCTTGCGCCAGACAAACGAGCGGATCGCGGCAAGGAATGCCTCGCCCGCCGCAATGTCGCCCGAGCAGGCGCGGGCGCGAATGAAGGCTGCGCGCTCCCAGGCGAGGGCGGAGGATTCGTAGTGAGTGAGGGCGCCATTTATCGAGATCGCCAGCGGGCTGACTTCGGACGCCGGGCGCAATCGCAAGTCGGTTCGGAAGACGTAGCCTTCCTCGGTTACCCCGGCGAGCGTTTCGACCACGGCGCGGGCCACGCGCTGGGCGGCTTCACCGGGCTCGTCGCGGTCACGGCGGGGGAGGAGCTGCGGATCGAACAGCAGGATCGGATCGATGTCAGAGCTGTAGTTGAGTTCGCGGGCACCATGCTTGCCGAGCGCCAGGGCAAGGAAGCCCGCAGGCTCGGCATCGGGCACGCGGCGGCGGATGCCCTCGGCAATGGCGGCGTCGAGGGCGCGGTCGGCCAGGGCGGACAGTTCGCCCGTCACCGTGAGCAGGGGGAAGGCCCCGGCAAGGTCGCCGATCGCGAGGGCAAGAGCCATGGCCTGCTTTTCGCGCCTCAGCGCCGCACCGACGCTGGGAGCGCCTTCACCGGCGGCACGCGCCCAGTCGAGCGCGGCCTCGCCTCGTCCCGCAGCGAGCAGTTCGGTCAGGGCGGGCAGCCGGTCGAGCGCGCTGGAGAGATAGGGGGCGTGGGCGCGGGCGCGGGCGATCGCGCCGGCCCAGTCTGCTTGCATTTCGGCATCCATCCCGGCTTCCTGCCCGGCACTGTCGCCAAGGGCAAGCATCAGACGATCATTGCAGCATGCTCTTCGGCCCGATGATTGCGGGATTGCCCCAGGGCCGGCGCTCTTCTATCGGCTCGGCCGTTCCCGCGGCACAAGCCTTGCGCCGCGGCTGAAGGAGGTTGCCCCGTGACGTTCGCCCTTCCCCCTGAATGGCATCCGCAGGACTGGATCTGGATCGGATTTCCGCACGATCCCGTCGAATGGCCGGGTTTCCTCGAAGCCGCGCAAGTGCAGATGGCCGAATTCGCCTCTACCGTCGCCGAATCGGGACAGGAAGTACGCCTTGTCGTGCGTGACGAGGCCAACCGTGCGCGGGCGGCTTCGCTGGTCTCGTCGAAAGTCTCGCTGGAAGTGCGCCGTTATGGCGACGTCTGGCTGCGCGATACCGGGCCGCTGGTCGTGGCCGACGGAAACCGGGCGCTCAAGGCGATGCGCTTCGGCTTCAATGGCTGGGGCGGCAAGTACCTGATGGACGGCGACCAGGAGATCGGCGCCGAACTGGCTCGCGATGCCGGGCTGGAGGTGGAGACGTCGGACTGGATACTGGAGGGCGGCGCGCTCGACGGTGATGGCACCGGGCTTGTCGCCACGACAGAGCAGTGCCTGCTCAACCCCAATCGCAATCCGCACCTCACCCGTGCCGATCTGGAAATGCGCCTGAAGCGCGATCTGGGCTATGACCGGGTGCTGTGGCTGGGCGATGGTCTGATCAACGACCACACTGACGGCCATGTCGACAATCTCGCCCGCTTCGTGGCGCCGAATGTCCTGGCCCTGCCGCGTGCGACGGGACCGAACGACCCGAATGCCGGGATCTACGCCGATGCCAAGGCCCGCGCCGAGGCAATGGGCGTGACGGTGCGCGAGGTTCCTTCGCCGGGACGCGTCGAAAGTGACGGGCGGATCGAACCGGCCAGCTACATGAACTTCGCGATCACCTCGAAGCTGGTGGTCGTGCCGGTCTATGGTACCGAGCACGACGACGAGGGCGTCGCCGCGATTGCTGCGTTGTTCCCGGACCGCGATACCGTGGGAGTCATGGCGGACGCCGTGCTGGCGGGCGGCGGGTCGTTCCACTGCTCCAGCCAGCAGATGCCTTCCCGCTGACCGGGTGTTCCGTCCGGCTCAGGGCCGGACGGAGTCCCACGTGCCGGTAGAAAGAAGTTACCGGCACGAAAACCACCCGATTTAACCGATTTGCAACGCCTCACGGGCCATGACGGCGTTCATGGCACGTATCGTCGCACTTGCGCTCAGCGCTCATGGTCTTCGGCCCCAGGGCCTGAAGGCTTCGAACCTCACGCAGGCGGGCGCTCTGCGCGGTATTCTTGTGTGCGGATGCGCACTCGCGCTCATTCTCGCCAAGGCTTCGCTCCCCTTCTGACGGGGCGATGCGCCGCCGGGGGTACCGCGCGGCAAAGGATTTCCCTTCCGTTTCAGAACATTTTTCGCGCAGATTTACGGCTCGCCGTTTCTGCTGCACCGCACATCGTGTCTGCTGCGTTGCAGCAAAACATTGTCACGAATGGTCGATGCAATCGAAATCATCCTTCCCCAGTTTACCTCTCGCGGTGACTGGAAAAGGAGATTCACCATGCGCCATATGACTGACGCCGAGCGGGCTCGCCTTCGCCAATCGCTCATCGGGAATTTTCTGCTATTGCTGTTCGGGCTGGGCGTGCTCGGATTTCTCGTGGCGATCGACAGGGCTGACTGGTTCACCCTGAGGCCGGTTTCGGGAACCTCGGTCGCGCTTTCACATGCCTCGGCCCAAGGAGGGGATTCCGCCAAGCGATGATCGTCACACCTTCGCTGCAACCCGTCCAGATATTCCGCGAGATCTGGAAACCGCTGACATTGCTGTTCGTCTGGGACGTCATCGTCACGGTGACCTACTTCGTGCTGCCGTTCCATGCGCCCGAGCTGCCGGTGACGCTGTTCGGTTCGGCGCTGGCGCTGTTCCTCGGCTTCCGGAGCAATTCGGCTTACCAGCGATGGTGGGAAGGTCGCGGGTTGTGGGGGCTGATGATCAATGCGAGCCGCAACATCGCGCGCGCCGCGCGCAACTTCATGCCCGATCCGGACGCGGCCGAACTGAAGCGCCGCATCGTCCTGCGCCAGATTGCCTACGTCAACGCGCTGCGCTGCCAGCTTCGCCGCATCAAGCCCGATGCGGAAGTGCTGCGCATGCTTTCGCGCGGGGATGCCGATGCCTCGCTGGAACGGGCCAATACCGCCAACGGCATTCTCGACGAGACTGGCCGCCGAATCGATGAAGCGCGCCAGAAGGGCTGGATCGACACGATCCAGCAGGCGCAGATGGAAGCCGTGCTGGTCGATATCGCCAATGCGCAAGGCGGGATGGAGCGGCTGAAGAACACGCCGCTGCCCTATCAGTACCGATTCTTCCCGATCGTCTTCACGCACATGTTCTGCATCCTGCTGCCGATCGGACTGGTCGAGACGCTGGGCGTGGCCACGCCGCTCGGCTCGACGATCGCGGGAATCATGTTCCTTGCGGTGTTGGCCATCGGCGACGACCTGGTCGATCCTTTCGCCAATACCGTGCACGATCTGCCGCTGAACGCCATGTGCCGCACCATCGAGATCGACCTTCTCCAGTCGATCGGCGAGGAAGCGCCGGCGCCGATCACGCCCGACAAGCAGGGTATCCTGTGGTGATGCGTTGACCTTCCGCCATGGAAGCCTAGGAGCATAGCCATGGCCAAAGCAGACCGCCTCGAACGCATGGACAACCGCCGTGCCGATCTCGAAATCGAATATCGCGCCGCGCTCGTCGATGCGCTGCGTGTCACCGCCGCGGGGCAATGGGGCCTGTTCGACCACAACAAGGACAAGCAGGCCCGGGCCAAGGCGGCGCCGATGGTCGATGCGCTCAATGAGCTGGCAGACGAGATCGACGATCTTCGCGAACAGCTCGACATGGAATGCTTCGCGCTCCATCAGGAATTCCTCGCCGCGCGCGGCCCGGTCCGGGCAGACGCGGTGGGAGAGCCGAAGCAGGCGCAGGCCTGGCTGGAGCGCCTGAAGCAAAACGGATAACCACGCCGCCCGGGCGGCGTGCGCGCATTCCGGAAGGTCGCGGCGAATATCCGGGAGATTACCCCCGGATATTCCGCAAGGTGATTACGCTCCGGCCGTCTCGAAAGCGTCCATCGTCAGTTCCAGGGACCGGATCTGCGCATCGGGGTCGAAGATCGCGCCGGACACGATCAGTTCGTCGGCGCCGGTGCGCTCGATGAAGGCGTGGATCTCATCCCGAACCCGCGCCGGCGTGCCGATGGCGCTGACCGAGCGGACCTGTTCGAGCATGGCCTTGGCCGGGCCGGGCAGGCCTTCGCGATAGTTGCGGATCGGCGGGGGCAGGCGTCCCGGCGTTCCCGTGCGCAGCGCGACGAAGCTCTGATCGGTGGAGGAGGCGAGGTAGCGGGCTTCCTCGTCGCTGTCCGCGGCAACCACGTTGATGGCGGCCATGAAGTGAGGCTTGTCCAGCACCTTGCCGGGCTGGAACCGCTCGCGGTAGATGCGCGCCGCCTCGTCGAGCATGGCGGGGGCAAAGTGCGAGGCGAAGGCGTAGGGCAGGCCGAGCATGGCAGCGAGCTGGGCACCGAACAGGCTGGAGCCGAGGAGCCACATCTCAACGTCCGCCCCGTCCGCCTGCGGCGAGGAGACCCCGCCCACCGCCTGTCCGGCGAAACGGGCCTGAAGCTCCACCACGTCCTGGGGAAAGCGTTCCGACGCGCCGTGGATGTCCTTGCGCAGGGCATTGGCAAGGCGGCCGTCCGCACCCGCTGCCCGGCCGAGGCCCAGGTCCACGCGGCCGGGGAACAGCGCCGCCAGCGTGCCGAACTGCTCGGCGATCACATAGGGAGTGTGGTTGGGCAGCATGATGCCGCCCGCACCGATGCGAATCGTCGATGTCGCCGCGCCGATGTGCGCGAGCACGACCGAAGTGGCGCCGCCCGCGATCCCGTCCATCCCGTGGTGTTCCGCCACCCAGTAGCGCCCATAGCCGGCCTTTTCGGCAGCCTGCGCGGTGCGGGCGGAAATGGCGAGCGCTTCGGCGACAGTGCCGCCTTCGCGCACGGAGACGAGATCGAGGACGGAAAGCGGGATCATGGCTTTGATGTTCCTTCTGGCCCCAGCTGGCTGAGGTATTCCTTGGCGGTGGCGGCGTAAGGGCTTTCGGGGCTCATGGTGAGCACCGAGTTCCAGCTACGGCGCGCGGCTTCGTCGCGACCCGCCATGACGGCGACGACACCGGCTTCGAGGCCGATCTCGGGGTCTTGCGGGGCAAGCTGCGCGGCTTTCTCGATCTGGGTCTGGGCTTCGATCAGCTTGTTCTGGCGGCGCGAAAGCGTGGCGGAAAGCAGCCAGGCCTGCGCATTGTCGGGATCGGCGGTGCGCGCGTCGGTGAGGGCGGCAGCGGCTTCGTCGTTCTGGCCGACCGAAACCAGCGCGCGGGCCCGGTCCAGCGCGATCGAACCGCCGAGCGAGCCGTCATTGGCGGTCTTCGCCTCGGCGGCTGCCGGGCCGAGCAGCATGAGCGCTTCTCCGGCCTTGCCGTCCGCCAGCGCGGCATTGCCTGCCATCGCGCCCAGCCGCGCACGGCTGAGATGGTCGCCGGGATCGGCGATGTCGCGGGCCTGGGTGAAGGCGGCGCGCGCTTCGTCCCAGCGGTTGAGGTCGGCAAGCGCAACGCCGAGGCAGAGTCCGGCGCGCACGCGTTCGCGGCCTTGCGCGCTGGAAAGGGCCTTGCGGGCGATATCCGCGGATCGTTCGGGATCGGCCTCCACCGCGAGCAGGCAGCCGTTCTCCGCCCGCAGCGGGAGCGGGCCGGAGAACTGGGCGGATTCGGAGCGTCGCTTGCGCTCCTGATCTTCCTTCTTCTCGACGATTTCGCGCGGGAGCGCCGAGGCGTAAGGGCTGGAAATGCCGCCCGCGTCGAGAGTGGACTGCATCAGCATGAGGGGAAGAAGGAAGGGCATGGGGGGACGGTCCTTAGATCAGGCCGCCGGATCGCGGGCGAGGATCAGTTCGGCAACCGTGCGCAGCAGCAGGTGGATGTCGGACTCGCGCGAGAGGCGGTGGTCACCGTCCTTGATGAGCGAGACCTGCACATCGGCTGAACGCAGGCGTTCGGACAGGCGCACGGAAATCTCCCAGGGCACTTCCTCGTCCCGCTGGCCGTGCAGCAGGCGGACCGGGCCGTCGAAGGCGATTTCCTTTTCCAGCATGAGGTTGGCCTGTCCGTCAGCCCAGAAGCCGGGGTGAGTCGGCGTGGGTTCGGGGCCGTAGGGATTGTCTTCCCAGATCGTTTCGCCATCCGCGAGAACGTTCTTGTCCATCTGGGCGATGCCCCATTCGGTGAAGTCGGGGGCGGCGGCGATGCCGATCAGGCCCCTGACCTTGTCCGGCCCGGATGCGGCCAGCGCCTCGGCGACCATCAGCATGAGCCAGCCGCCCATCGAGGAACCTACCAGCACGACCTGCCCCAGCCCGGCCGCCTCGATCACCGCAAGCACTTCGTCCCGCCAGCGGGTGAGCGTGCCATCGGCAAAATCGCCGGGACTGTCGCCGCAGCCGGAATAATCGAGCAGGAGGCAGGGCCGTCCGCCCGCCCGGGCCGCTTCGAATACTGCCGTGGCCTTGCTGCCGGCCATGTCCGACATGTAGCCGGGCAGGAACACGATCGTGGGTCCGGTGCCGGGAGTGAAGCGGTGGGCGATGCGGCGCCCGTCGGGCAGCTCCAGATAACGCGTGTCGGTCATGGCGGCTCATCTGGGGGGTGAGCGCTTTCAGGACAAGTGCCGATGATTGCAAGAGTTCCGGTTGCCCCGTTCGCGGTTCGCGGCATAAGGCAGTGTCAAAGCGCCTGAAACAGGAAGTCGCCCCCCGAATGTCCGCGCAGATTCTCGACTTCCCCACGCGTCCCAGCCGTCTTGCGATGCGTCTCGAATGGTTCGCCACCGAACGTTCGGTGCTGCTGGCGATCTGGGCGCTCTATTTCGCGCTGCGGGTGGCGGTGCTGCTGATCGACGTGGCGCCCACTTCCGATGCCGCCTGGTACTTTGGCCGCGCGGCCAGCCTCGCCACCGGGCAGGGATATGCGGAAAACGGCATTCCCACGGCGTTCTGGCCTTCGGGCTGGCCGCTCGCGCTTTCCGTGGCGTTCCACCAGTTCGGCATCTCGCAGGTTACGCTGGGTCTGTTCAATCTCGCTTCGGCGATGATGATCGGGGCGGTGACGCTGGCGCTCGGCCGCCACCTGTTCGCCAACGAAGCGGCGGCGCGCGGCGGGCTGCTGCTTCTCGCGGTCTATCCCAATGCGATCGGCTATGTGCCCCTGGCCCTGACCGAGGTGTTCTACACGATGCTGCTGCTTGTCGGTTGCTGGACGGTGATCGTGCGGACCACTCGCTGGCAGCTGGTCGGAGCCGGGCTGGTCTTCGGATTTGCCACTCTGGTGAAGGCGCAGACGCTGGTGGTGGTTCCGCTGCTGTTCGCGATCGACTGGCTGCGTGCCCGTCATGTCTGGCAGCGGCTTCCCGGCCTTCTGGCAGAGGGGGCGATCGTCGTCGCCGTGGCGGGGCTGGTGGTGTTGCCGTGGTCGCTCCGCAATCGCGCTGAGCTGGGCCACTGGGTCGCGGTGTCGACCAATGGCGGCTATACCCTGCTCACCGGGAACCACGATACCGCCACCGGCGACTATTCGCCCGATGCGCCGGTGGTGAAGCGGCTGATGGCGCGCGGCGATCTTGATGAAGTATCCCGCGATGCCGAGGCGGGAAGACTCGGCGCGGCGTGGATCAGGGAGAATCCCGGAAAGTTTCTGGCGCTGGCGCCCCGGAAGCTGATGCGGCTCTGGCTTCCCGATGGCGAGGCGGAATGGGCCTATCAGGGCGGCGCGCCCGGCTATTCCCGGTTCGAGATCGCCTACCGCGCGGTGCGCTACCTCAATCAGGGCTACTACGCCCTGCTCATGCTGGGGTTCGTGCTGGCCTTCGTGGTCATGACCGTGCGGCGCCTGCATGAGCGGATGCGCTGGGCGGGCTGGTGGTTGCTGCCTTACGGTGTCGGGCTCTATCCGACGCTGATCTGCCTGGTGTTCTCGGGCCAGTCACGCTTCCATTACCCGGTCATGCCGTTCGTCTGCATGACCGTGGGCTGGCTGGTGGCGGCGGCGGTGGAGCGGATCGCATGGTCGCGGCGGAAGCCGATGATCCACTAAGCGATCAGAGCAGGCCACTAAGCGATCAGAGCAGGCCACTAAGCGATCAGAGCAGGGCGGGCGCGATCACCCGCACGATCACCGTGCCTGTGGAGGCTTCCGCGCTTTCCGCCTTGCGATGGCCCGAAGCGCTGTCGTGAAGCAGCGTGAGGCCGACGGCGAGCGCGAGCGCCAATGCCACACCGGCCCCGATCCTGCCAAACCGCCCCGACATCCTTCACCCCTTCAGGAAAATTTCCTCGATCCTCATAGCAAAAACCTCGGCAATGCGAAATGCCAGAGGCAGCGAGGGGTCGTACTTGCCGGTTTCGATGGCGTTGACGCTCTGCCGGCTGACTTCCAGCCGTTCGGCAAGGTCCTGCTGGCTCCATCCGCGCTCGGCACGCAGCACTTTCAGGCGATTGTTCACGAACGGTCCGTTCCCGAGGTCGCGGTCTTGTCGGTGTCGCCGCCGATCCCGCCGAAAGTGAGGCGGTTGAACAGGGCGCCGACCGCCAGTCCCGCGCACCAGATCGGCATCACGAAGAACACCGGCAGGCGGGGCACTTCGGGGGAATAGAGTTCGAGAATGCCCCACATGCTGGTCGCCGCCAGCATCATTCCCGTGGCGACCAGGAACTTGCGCACTTCGAGCATGCGCAGATATTCGTCCTCCAGTTCCACCAGCAGGCGGCCCATCGCCCAGAGCCAGCCAATCACGGCCAGTCCGGGAAGGATGGAAATCGCGATGGTCCGCGCATCGGCCGGGGCGTGATCGGGAATCAGCGCGCTCGCCAGCGCGATCCCGCCCACATAGGCCGCGGTGATGGGAAGGAAGCGCAACATGTAGCGGCGGTGGGCCTGTTGTGACGAACCCATGTCCGGATTCTCCTCTTGGCAAGAATGGTCAAGGAAGCATTACAATGTGTAAAGTATCATTGTCATTTCGAGCGTCGGAGTCAAGCGTGCTTTACATCGAGGTCGGATCCGAACACGGGGTGACTTTTCCGGGCGGTGTCGCTACATGGGCGGCGATGACGCAACTGCGCACCGCCTCGATCACTGGCACGACCACTACTACCACCCGGCGCTCCCGGGGGCGGTTGGTCGCGGCCTGATCGCGCTGCCACCGTCGCCCGGGGTTCGGGCGAGCGGCGTCACTCTCCCGAATTCGGCCAAAATAGCGGCGCCAGAGCTTCACCCGCGCGCGCCTCTGTGCCATTGGGCCAGGGAAATTCAGCGCGCCGGAAACGGGAAAGACGAGTTCGATGTCCGAGATGTTCAAGATCAGCCTGCCCGACGGTTCGGTCCGCGAGATGCCGCAGGGCTCCACCCCGGCCGATGTCGCCGCCGCCATCGGTCCCGGCCTCGCCAAGGCCGCGCTTGCCGCGAAGATCGACGGCGAGCTGGTGGACCTGAGCCTGCCCTTCACCGGCGATGCCCAGCTTGCGCTGGTGACCAGCCGCGACGAGGAGGAGGCGCTGGACCTCGCCCGTCACGACTTCGCACACGTCCTGGCCGAAGCGGTGCAGGCGCTGTTCCCCGGCACGCAGATCACCTTCGGCCCTTCGACGGACGATGGCTTCTACTACGACTTCGCCCCGAACCCGGAGCGCGGGCCGTTCACCGATGACGACCTTCCGGCCATCGAGGCCGAGATGCGCAAGATCATCGCCGCCAACAAGCCGCTGCGCCGCGAGGTCTGGGACCGCGAAACGCTGATCAGCCGCTGGAAGCAGCAGGGTGAGAATTTCAAGGCCGAATGGGCCGCCGAACTTCCGGGCGACGAACCGCTGACCGTCTACTGGTCGGGCGAGGACTGGCTGGACATGTGCCGCGGCCCGCACCTGCCCTCGACCGGCAAGCTGGACCCGGCGGCCTTCAAGCTGACGCGCGTTTCCGGCGCCTATTGGCGCGGCGACCAGAAGAACGCGATGCTTTCGCGCATCTACGGCACCGGCTGGCTGAACAAGAAGCAGCTTGCCGCGCACCTTACGCGCCTTGAAGAAGCCGCCAAGCGCGACCACCGCAAGCTGGGCAACGAGATGGACCTGTTCCACCTCCAGGCCGAAGCGCACGGTTCGGTGTTCTGGCACCCCAAGGGCTACGTGATCTATCGCGCGCTTGAGGATTACATGCGCCGCGCGATCAGCCAGGCTGATTGCAAGGAAGTGAAGACGCCGCAGGTCATGGACGCGCGGCAGTGGGAAGCGTCGGGCCACTGGGGCAAGTACCGCGAGAACATGTTCGTCATCCCCGACGAAGTGCCCAATACCGAGGATGACGGCCCGATCATCTCGGACGACGCGCAGTGGATGGCCCTGAAGCCCATGAACTGCCCGGCGCACGTCCTGATCTTCAAGCAGGGCATCAAGTCCTACCGCGACCTGCCGCTGCGCATCGTCGAGAACGGCTGCTGCCACCGTAACGAGCCGCACGGCGCGCTGCACGGTCTGATGCGCGTGCGCCAGTTCACGCAGGACGATGGCCACATCTTCTGCCGCGAAGACCAGATCGTCGGCGAAGTGCAGGCCTTCTGCGAGATGGCGGACCGCGTCTACAAGGACTTCGGCTTCACCTACTCGATCAAGCTGGCCCTGCGCCCGGACAACCGCATCGGCACCGAGGAGCAGTGGGACAAGGCCGAGGCCGAACTGCGCGACGCCGTCGTACGCGCGGGCCTTGCCACCGAGGAATACGGCTGGGAAGAACTGCCCGGCGAAGGCGCGTTCTATGCGCCCAAGCTGGAATGGCACCTGACCGACGCGATCGGCCGCACCTGGCAGGTCGGCACGATCCAGTCCGACCGCATGCTGCCCGAACGCCTCGACGCGCACTACATCGGCGAAGACGGCGAGAAGCACCGCCCGGTCATGCTGCACCGCGCGATCTTCGGTTCGTACGAGCGCTTCATCGGTATCCTGATCGAGCACTTCGCCGGCAAGCTGCCGGTCTGGCTCGCCCCGGTTCAGGCCGTTGTGACCACGATCGTCTCCGACGCGGACAGCTATGCGCAGGAAGTTTCGCAGAAGCTCAGGGCCGCAGGCGTGCGCGTGGAGACAGACGTGCGCAACGAGAAGATCAACTACAAGGTGCGCGACCACTCGCTGAAGAAGGTCCCGCATCTGGTCGTGGTCGGCAAGCGCGAGGCCGAGGAAGGCACCGTCGCCATCCGCACGCTGGGGGCCGAGCACCAGAAGGTCATGACCCTCGACGATGCCATCGCCATGCTCAAGGCCGAGGCCACCGCGCCCGACTTGCGCTGACGATGTGGCGCCGATGATCCGGCCGGGCACTTCCGACGACGCCCCGCGCGCCTTCGCCATCTGGCGCGCGGCGGTGGAGGCCACGCACGGCTTCCTGTCGGCGCAGCACAAGGCCGAAATCGCCGTGCAGGTCGAACAGATGCTCCCGGCGGTCCCCTTGTGGATTGCCGAGGATGCAGGCGGCACGGCGCAAGGCTTCATGGTCTTCGCAGGCGGATCGATCGAAGCCCTCTTCGTCGATCCGGCGGTCCACGGGCGGGGTTTCGGCTCCGCGTTGGTCGCCCATGCCCTGATGCTGGAGCCGCAGGCCTGCGTCGATGCCAACGAACAGGCCGACAACGCCTTGCCCTTCTACGAATCGCGCGGTTTCAAGCGCACCGGCCGATCCGAGCGCGACGCGGACGGCCGTCCCTATCCCATCCTTCACTTGCGCCATCCCGGAAAGACATCAGCATGATCAAGCGCGAACTCATCGACACCGCGTGGATTCCTGACGGGGAGAAGCTCGAACTCTACAAGCACGATCAGGACTTCATGATCGTGCTTGGGCACAACGAGCTTATGTCCTCGCGCAAGTGGGGTAGCGAGGAAGCGCTCGCCACCATGTCCTGGGATCGCATCAAGGGCATCACCAAGCGCCCGCACATGCTGATCGGCGGCTACGGCATGGGCTTCACCTTGCGCGCGGCGCTCCGCACCCTGCCCGAGGATTCGAAGCTGACCGTGGTCGAACTGGTGCCCGAGATCATCGAATGGGCGCGTGGCCCGATGGCCGAACTGGCGCAGGGCTGTCTGGACAATCCCCGCGTCAACCTGGTCATGGGCGATGTCGCCCATGTCATCGACGCGGCACGGGCGGACTACGATGCGATCCTGCTCGATGTCGACAACGGCCCCGATGGGCTGGTGCGCGAGGACAACAACCAGATCTATTCGAAGACCGGGCTGCGGGCGGCGCGCAATGCGCTGACGCCCGACGGCGTGCTGGCGATCTGGTCCGCCGGGCCGGATCCCGCCTTCACGCGCCGGCTGGAACGCGCCGGCTTCAAGGTGGAAGAACTGAAGGTGCCCGCGCGCAGCAACGGCAAGGGGCCGAAGCACGTGATCTGGTTCGCCACGCCGGAATGAGGCCAGCGGGCGGGAGAATGCTCCGCTCGCCCACATATCCGGCCCGATGCCGCGGCGGGGAGGGCGCTTCCCCCGAGACGCTGCCCGTCGATAACTCCCCGGACGATATCTTGCCGGTTCGAATTGCCGGCGCGGCGCCCAATTCCCGCGCGAGGCATTCGAGAGCGCCTCGGAGCAGGGATCGGACGGCGCGGATCGGCGGAAGACCTGCCGCCGTCCGATACGTTCGCGGCGTATCATCCGCAAATGCGAGATGCCGGGACGGGAAATTCAATTTCGCCAAGGGGCATTGACCGCACGGCAAAATTGCCCGAACCCCACCGCCCATGAGCAAGGCAGACGTTGTTATCGTGGGAGCCGGGCACGGCGGTGCGCAATGCGCTATCGCCCTTCGCCAGAACGGTTTCGAGGGGACCATCACCGTCATCGGCCGCGAGCCGGAGCATCCTTACGAGCGTCCGCCGCTCTCCAAGGAGTACTTCGCGCGCGAGAAGACGTTCGACCGGCTGTACATCCGCCCGCCGACCTTCTGGGCCGAAAAGGAAATCACCTTCAAGCTCGGCACCGAAGTGACCAAGGTCGATGCCGCGGCGCGGGAACTCACGCTGTCGAACGGCGAGACTTACGGATATGGCAAGCTGGTCTGGGCCACGGGCGGCGATCCGCGCCGGCTTTCGTGCTCGGGCGCGGACCTCGCCGGCGTCCATGCGGTGCGCACCCGCGAGGACTGCGATACGCTGATGGCCGAAGTCGATGCGGGCACGAAGAACGTGGTCGTGATCGGCGGGGGCTATATCGGGCTTGAAGCGGCGGCCGTGCTCTCGAAGATGGGCCTTTCGGTCACGCTGCTGGAAGCGCTGCCGCGCGTCCTCGCCCGCGTTGCCGGAGAGCCGCTCTCGGAATTCTACCAGAAGGAACACCGCGACCACGGCGTGGACCTGCGCACCGGTGTCGCCGTCGAATGCCTCGTGGGGGATGGCCACAAGGTGACCGGCGTGCAGCTTGCCGATGGCGCGGTGCTTCCCGCCGAGGCGGTGATCGTGGGCATCGGCATCGTTCCGGCGGTCGGTCCGCTGATCCTGGCGGGCGCAGCGGGCGCCAACGGCGTCGATGTGGACGAATACTGCCGCACGTCGCTGCCCGATATCTATGCCATCGGCGATTGTGCCGCTTTCGCCTGCGACTTTGCGGGCGGCGCGGTGATGCGGGTGGAATCGGTGCAGAATGCCAATGACATGGCGACCTGCGTGGCCAAGGCGATCTGCGGCGACGAGAAGCCGTACAAGGCCTTCCCGTGGTTCTGGTCCAACCAGTACGACCTGCGCCTGCAGACGGCCGGCATCAACCTCGGCTTCGACCAGACGGTGATTCGCGGCAATCCCGAGGATCGCAGCTTCTCGGTAGTCTACCTCAAGGAAGGCAAGGTTCTCGCGCTAGACTGCGTGAACATGGTCAAGGACTACGTGCAGGGGCGCAAATTGGTGGAAGCGGGTGCGAAGCCCGATCTCGCGGCGCTGGCCGACAAGGAAAAGCCGCTCAAGGAACTGCTCTGATTTCGGGAACCTCCCCGCCGCTGGCCGGTGGGGAGGTTTCCAATCGCCGTGCCGCCCAGTGCGCTGCTTCGGACACGGCCGGATCGGGGTCGCCCAGCAGAGGCTCCACTTGCGCCATCAGGGCCGGGTTGCCGTTGTTCCCCGCCGCGTAGAGGCAGTTGCGCACGAAGCGGTCGCGGCCGATGCGCTTGATCGGAGAGCCCGAGAACAGCTTGCGGAAGCCCGCATCGTCCAGCGTCAGCAGGTCCGCCAGCTCCGGTGCGGTGAGCTCGGCGCGGGGCAGGAACGCCTTGAGACGGCTGGCCGTCTCGGCGAACTTGTTCCACGGACAGACGGCCAGGCAATCGTCGCAGCCGTAGATGCGGTTGCCCAGCGCCTCGCGGAACTCCTCCGGGATCGGCCCCTTGTGCTCGATGGTGAGGTAGCTGACACAGCGGCGGGCATCGAGGCGATAGGGTGAAGGGAACGCAGCGGTCGGGCAGGCATCCTGGCAGGCGCTGCACGATCCGCAGCGATCGGGGCCGGGTGCGGAAAGCGGCAGGTCCAGCGTCGTGTAGATTTCGCCCAGGAACAGCCAGGATCCGTGATCGCGGCTCACCATGTTGGTGTGCTTGCCCTGCCAGCCCAGCCCGGCGGCGGCCGCCAGCGGCTTTTCCATGACCGGGGCGGTATCGGTGAAGACTTTCACGCCGGCCGGCCCCAGCCCGCGCTTGTCGGCCTCGAAGACCAGCCACCGGGCAAGGTTCTTGAGCGCCTTCTTCACCCAGTCGTGATAATCGGCGCCCTGGGCATAGACCGAGATACGGCCCACCTCCGGCGTTTCGGCAAGCAGCAGCGGATCGCCGGCGGGGGCATAGCTCATGCCCAGCGCGATCACGCGCCGGGCCTCGGGCCAGAGCCCTTGCGGCGAGTGGCGATGATGCGCGCGATCCGCCATCCACTCCATCGAACCATGCATGCCTTCGGCCAGCCACGAATCGAGCCGCGCAGCCCGATCCGTATCCTCCTCCGCCGGCGCGATGCCGAAAGCGCAGAACCCCAGCTCCCGGGCTTGCGCCTCGAGATCGCGGGTCAGGACATTCAGAGCATCGTTAACCAAGCTTGCGGACTCTCCGGTTCATAGACACGGTCAGGAAGGGGCTTCGCATGAATGTCGCAGTAGGAGATTGGTCCTTGGCCAGCAACTTGGAAGGGCACTCCCTCGCGATCGAGGCGAAAGGGCTCGTAAAGCGCTTCGATGGCTTCGCCGCGGTCGACGGTGTGGACCTTCAGGTGCCTGTAGGTGCCGTTTACGGCATTCTAGGTCCCAATGGGGCGGGCAAGACCACGACCCTGCGAATGCTGCTGGGAATCATCGATCCGGATGCCGGAATGCGCAGAATACTGGGCTCCGAGCGTCCCCATGACATGGCCCATGCGATCGGCTACCTGCCCGAGGAGCGCGGGCTCTACCCGGCGATGAAGGCCACCGAAGCGATTGCCTTTCTCGGCGCCCTGCGAGGCCTGCCGCTCGGTGAAGGGCGCAGGCGCGCGCACGAACTGCTTGAACAACATGGCCTCGGTTATGCAGCGGACCGGCAAATTCGCCAGCTTTCCAAGGGGATGGCGCAGCAGGTGCAAATCCTCGGAACACTCGTGCACCAGCCCCGCCTCGTCATCTTCGACGAACCATTCTCCGGTCTCGACGCGCTCAACCAGGGCAAGCTGGAGCGGATGATCCGCCAACTCGCGGAAGGCGGGACGACAGTGATCTTCTCCACCCACGTCATCGCCCATGCCGAGCGTCTTTGCGACGAAGTGGCCATCATTGCCGGCGGAAAAGTGCCGTTTGCAGGCCCGGTTGACGTCGCCCGCGACCGGATTCCCCAGCAGGTCCGCCTTGAAACGCGGGAACAGGACGGCCCATGGCGCGCGGCCCTGCCGGAGGATGCGCGGCGCGAAGGACACCTCTGGAGTTTCTCGCTGCCGGAAGGCGGCGCCGAACCGCTCCTGCGTGCCCTGGTCGAAGGCAACGCCGGCATCCTTTCGCTCTCGATCGAACGCGCCGGATTGCATGACGCTTTCGTCGCCATCGCCGGGGAGGCTGCCGCCAAGACTCTCGATGCGGGTTTGGAGCAGGAGGGGGCGCAGCGATGAGCAAGGATTTTCGCATGGGCCGTCTTTCGGTCCTTGCCGCAGCCTGGGTCGTTGCCCGGCGAGACTTCACGGCAATCCTTTTCAGCCGCAGTTTCTTCTTCTTTCTGCTGGGGCCTCTGTTCCCGGTCATCATTGCGGTATTGGCCGGGAGCCTTGGTTCGCAGGTGGACCAGAGCCAGGAACGCCCGGTCCTTGGCGTGGCGATGCAGGCGGACGATGCCAGGGCCATGGAGCGCGCGCGCAGGGAACTGGGGCCTTCGCTCGATGACGCGCTTCCCCGGATCAAGCTTGTCCGCAGTCTGGCGCAAGGCGAGACTTACGATGCCGCGCAGGCGCTCGTCTCCCGGCGGGAGAATGTCGTCGCCATCGTCTCGGGGTCTCTGGACAAGCCGGTTCTGACCGGTCCGGCCGGACTGATCGAGGCCTGGCGCGGTCCGGTCTCGATGCTGTCGGAACAGGCGCGTTCGGGGCGTAGGCTTGCTTATCCGGTCGTCGCGCTCAAGCCTGTCGCCAGCAGCAGCGCGACAGAGCGGCAGGGACGTTTCGCCACCGCGCAAGGCGCGCAGACGCTGCTGTTCCTCCTGACGATGATGCTGGCGGGCATGGTCCTGTCCAACCTTGTCGAGGAAAAGGGCAACAAGATCATCGAGGTTCTGGCGGCCGCGATCCCGATGGATGCGGTGTTCCTCGGCAAGCTCTTCGCCATGCTCGCGGTTTCGCTGGTGGGGATCGCAACCTGGGCGGCGGCGGGTGGCTTGCTCTACGCTGCGGGTGGTGTTTCGCTGGACCGGATGCCTGAACCGGCGGTCGGCTGGCCGTTACTCGTTTGCCTTGGCGTGATCTACTTCGCCATGGCCTACATGCTGCTGGGGTCGGTGTTCCTGTCGATCGGTTCGATGGCGACGACAGTGCGCGAGGTGCAGACGCTCTCGATGCCGGTGACGATGGCGCAGCTCATGGTGTTCTTCTTCGCGAGCTTCGCCATGACGCAGCCGGGCAGCGCGATCGAGATCGCGGCAGTGCTCTTCCCGTTCAGTTCGCCCTTTGCGATGCTTGCCCGCGGAGCAAGGGATCCCGCGATCCTGCCACATGTCCTGGCGATCGGATGGCAGGTGGCATGGGTGGTTCTTCTGGTACGTGGAGGCGCGCGCCTGTTTCGATCGCGGGTCATGAAGTCCGGCCCTGCCAGAAGCGCGCCGAAAATCGGCAAGCGCCGCCTGTTCCTGCGAAAGTCGGGCGGCTGACCGAACCTGCCTGTAGTACAAAGAGTGCGTGTGATGAAAATGGTACGGACGGCGGGACTCGAACCCGCACTGGGATACCCAAAGGGATTTTAAGTCCCCTGCGTCTACCATTCCGCCACGTCCGCACGCGTAGAATTGGACGCGATCTGGCAGATCGCGCGCGGTGGGGCAACCGGGGAACCGGATTTATGCCGGTTCCTGCCCCGTTCCGGCGATCACGTCACTCCACGTTGAGGCGTGCGCGCATTTCCTTGCCGGGTTTGAAATAGGGAACCCGCTTTTCCGGAACGTCCACGCTTTCGCCCGTGCGGGGGTTGCGGCCGGTGCGGCCCTGCCGATTCCGCGTGGAGAAGGCGCCGAAGCCGCGCAGTTCGATGCGGCCCCCATCGGCGAGCCGCTGGGCGATCTCGTCGAAAAAGGTATCCACGGCGCGTTCGACATCCTCGGCGCGCAACTCGGGATTCTCCTTGGCCAAAGCGAGCAGCAATTCGGATCTGATCATCGCGTGCTTCCCTAAAAATATGCCGTTCGGAAAAATCCCGAGGTCATTGGCGAATCATAATATTTCGCGCGACACGGGTCCGCCAGCCATAGAAAATGCCATTGCGGTTCATTTCGCGCAATGGCTCACCAGAGGTAGTGAAATCCTGCTCAGCCGGACGCCGGTAAGCGGCAATCCACCGGGCAGGGGCCCATTTACACCGCCGATTTGGCCGCTAACTTCCCCGCTTTCAAGCTCTCCGGCTAGCTTTCCGGGCGACAGGACAAAAGAAGGGCGCATGAAGGATATAGCAACCTGGAACGAGGGAGACTGGATTGCCGCGATCGGCGCCATTCTGCTCTTCGCCGTACTCGCCATCGGCGGCGTCATCGCCACCCGCAAGAGCGAGGAATTCGTTGGCCACCCGCGCGGCCTCTTCGTGCTGTTCTACGCCGAGATGTGGGAGCGGTTCTCCTACTACGGCATGCGCGCGCTGCTGATCCTCTACCTGACCAAGTTCTGGCTGTTCAACGATGGCAGCGCGAACCTGATCTACGGCGCCTATACCAGCCTCGTCTACATCACCCCGGTGCTCGGCGGCTATCTGGCAGACCGTTATCTTGGCCAGCGCAAGGCCGTGCTGTTCGGCGGTATCGTGCTGGCTGTCGGTCACCTGTTCATGGCCTATGAGGGCATGCACGGCGTGGCCGATCCGGCGATCAAGCAGGCGGACCCGGCGATCAACGTGTTCTGGCTGGCGCTGGCGCTGATCATCGTCGGTTCGGGCTTCCTCAAGGCGAACATCTCGGTGATCGTCGGGCAGCTCTACAAGATGACCGATTCCCGTCGCGATTCGGCTTACACGATCTTCTACATGGGCGTGAACACCGGCGCCGCGCTGGGTACGATCCTGGTCGGCTACCTCGGCGAGACGATCGGCTGGTCGTGGGGCTTCGGCTTGGCAGGCATCGGCATGCTGCTGGGCCTTCTGATCTTCGTGGCGGGCCGTCCGGCGCTGAAGGGACGAGGCGAGCCGCCCAAGCCGCTGGCGAAGAAGGGTGAACTCACACTCTACGGCATCGGTATCGGCTCGGTTGCGGTGATCTGGTTCCTGATCCAGTATGTCAGCGTGATCCAGTCGCTGCTGGTCGTCTCGGGTATCGCGATGCTCGGCTATACGCTTTACGAAGCGTTCAAGCTGCCCAAGGAGCCGCGTGAGCGCATGTTCGCGATCCTGTTCCTGATCGCGCTGAACCCGATCTTCTGGGGCCTGTTCGAGCAGGCCGGCGGTTCGCTGAGCCTTTATACGGACAAGTTCGTGGACCGCGGCGGGGTGCCGACCAGCCTCTTCCAGTCGATCAACCCGATCTACATCGTGCTGTTCGGCCCGATCTTCGCGGCGCTGTGGCAGTACCTCGGCAAGAAGGGCATTGAGCCCTCGGCACCCGCCAAGTTCGGCCTTGCGCTGATCCAGGTCGGTCTTGGCTTCCTCGTCTTCGTATGGGGCGCAGGCAGCGGCGATCCGGCGGCGATGACCTCGGTGCTGTTCGTATTCCTGATCTACGCGCTGCACACTACCGGCGAACTCTGTCTTTCGCCCGTGGGTCTTTCGGCCATGACCCGCCTTTCGCCGCTGCACCTCGGCAGCTTCATCATGGGGGCATGGTTCTACATGACCGCCGTGGGCAACTTCGTGGCGGGCAAGATCGGTGAAGCCACCGGCGGCGAAAGCGGCGTGATGAACAAGGAAGTCACGCTGGGCATCTATTCCACGATCGGCTGGTCGACGATCGGCGTCGCCGTCGTCGTGCTGGCGCTTTCGCCGCTGGTGAAGCGCTGGATGCACCTCGATACGCTGGAGGATCGCAACATCGACCGCGATCTCGCCGGCCAGAGCGAACTGGGGCTCGAGGCGCAGGAAGCCGGGTACCACCCGGAAACCAAACCTCACTGACATAAAACCGGCCCGGAGAACCCAGAGTTCTTCGGGCCGGATCGCATTTGAACAGGGGAAACTGACATGAGGGTATCGCCGGGATTGCGGCGCTGGTCTTCCACGCTTGTCCTGAGCGCGGGGCTGGCCCTGAGCGCTCAGAGCGTGGATGCCAAGAAGCAGGAAAAGAAAGCGGCCGAGGTCGTCGCGGATCCTTATCCGTCAACTTACAGGTCCTATCCGGGAACGGCTACGGCGCTCGTCGGGGCAACCGTCTATGACGGGCGCGGCGGGCGGATCGACAATGGTGTCGTGCTGTTCCGGGATGGCAAGTTGCAGGCCGTGGGAGGCGCCGACATGGCGATCCCGGACGGCTACACCCGCATCGATGGCACCGGCAAGTTCGTGACTCCCGGCGTGATCGACATCCATTCGCATCTCGGCGTCTATCCTTCGCCCGGCGTCGACGCGCTGGCGGACGGTAACGAGATGACCAGCCCGACGACGCCCGACGTCTGGGCGGAGCACTCGGTCTGGCCGCAGGACCCCGGCTTCACCCGCGCCCTGGCCAACGGCGGCGTTACCAGCCTCCAGATATTGCCAGGCTCCGGCAATCTCATCGGCGGCCGTGCGGTTACCCTGAAGAACGTGCCGAGCATTACCGTGCAGGGCATGAAGTTCCCCGGTGCGCCCTATTCGCTGAAGATGGCCTGCGGCGAAAACCCCAAGCGCGTCTATGGCGAGAAGGGGCAGAAGCCCTCGACCCGCATGGGCAACTTCTCGGTCGACCGTCAGGCGTGGATCGACGCACGCCAGTACATGGACGGCGATCATTCCGAGCGCGATCTCGGCAAGGATACGCTGGAAGGCGTGCTCAAGGGCGAAATCCTCGTCCAGAATCACTGCTACCGCGCGGACGAGATGGCGCAGGTGATCGATATGTCCAAGGAAATGGGCTACAAGGTCACGGCGTTCCACCACGCGGTGGAAGCCTACAAGATCGCCGATCTCCTTCGCGAGAATGGCATTTGCGTCGCCGTCTGGGCCGATTGGTACGGCTTCAAGATGGAAGCCTACGACGGCATTCCCGAAAACGCCGCGCTGCTCGCCAATGCGGGAACTTGCGTGGTGATTCACTCGGACGACGAGAACGGCATCCAGCGCCTCAACCAGGAAGCCGCCAAGGCCCAGGCCGACGGCCGCCGCATCGGCATCGACATTCCCGATGCCAAGGTCATTGGCTGGTTCACCTACAATGCCGCCAAGACCATGGGCATCGGCGAGAAGACCGGCAGCCTCGAAGCGGGCAAGATGGCCGACGTGGTCTTGTGGAACGGCAATCCGCTCTCGGTCTACTCGCGACCCGAGAAGGTCTGGATCGACGGGGCCCTGATGTTCGATGCCCTGGATGCAAAACGTCGTCCGGTAAGCGATTTCGAATTGGGGCAGCCCGGTGCAGGAGACGTGAAATGAGCCGCCGTGCCATCATCATCGCCGCCCTTGCGGCGGTAGCGCTGCCCGGTGCGGCCTCCGCACAGGATTTCGCGATCACCAATGCCACCGTCGCCACCGGTGACGGCAGCGCGCCGATCGAGCATGGCACCGTGATCGTGCGGGGCGGCAAGGTCGTTGCCGCGGGAGCCGGAGTTGCCGTGCCGGCGGGTATCCGGAGCGTGGACGGAACCGGAAAGTGGGTGACGCCGGGCTTGTTCTCCGCCGTGACCGACCTCGGTCTCTGGGATGTCGAAGCGGTGTCGAACAGCAATGACACGGAAGCGGACAAGTCCCCCTTCAATGCCGCGCTCGATGTCGCGCCGGCGATAAACCCTTCCAGCGAGCATATCGCGATCAGCCGCGAAGGCGGCGTTACGCGCGCCAGCGTGGCCCCCTTCAACGGGGGCTCGATCTTTGCGGGACAGGGCGCGCTGATCGGCCTTGGAACGGGTCCCGATACGGTCAACGCATCCCGGGCTTTCCAGTTCGTGGAACTTGGGGAAGCCGGAGCCCGGCTCGCCGGTGGTAGCCGCGTGGCAGCGCATGTCGCGCTGCGCAACGCCTTGCGTGAGGCGCGCGAAGTGGTTGCCGCACCCAATGCCGGGCGTAGCAGCGATGCCCTGCTCACCCGTGCCGATGCGGTAGCGCTTGCACCGGTACTGGACGGCCGCCAGCCGCTCTATGTCGGGGTCGAACGTGCGGCAGACATCCGCAGCGTGCTGGCGCTCAAGACCGAGTTTCCCAAGCTGAACCTCGTGCTCGTGGGCGCCACGGAAGGCTGGCTCGTGGCCGGTGCCATCGCGGCCGCAAAGGTGCCGGTGATCACCATGCCGCTGCGGGATCTTCCGGCCAGCTTTGAAAGTCTCGCGGCGACCCAGTCGAACGTCGGCCGGATGAAAAAGGCGGGCGTCAAGGTTGCCATCGGCATGTTCGCGGGCAGCAATCAGCCACGCTATGCGCCGCAGCAGGCCGGAAACCTCGTGGCTCTGAACAAGCTGCCGGGCGCGGTGGGATTGACTTGGGGTGAGGCGCTGGCCGCCATTACCTCCATTCCTGCCGAAATCAGCGGTATGGGCGGCAAGGAAGGCGTTCTGGCACCGGGCGCGGTCGGGGATGTCGTCATCTGGGACGGCGACCCGCTGGAACTCTCCTCGGCACCGGTCGAAGTCTATATCGATGGCGTAAAGCAGCCGCTCGATAATCATCAGAGCCGGCTGAAGCAGCGGTACAAGAGCCTGGATCGGACGTACCTGCCGAAGGCCTACGATTGGTGAAGTAAATCCGAAGGTCTGGGGGAGAGCCCCAGACCTTCGGAATATCGTCTTTGCACAGGCCGCTTCGTCGCGAGCGCCTTGCAGGACAGGGGGCATGGCCCTTGGTCCTAGGTTTACGACCTAGATATCCTGGCCCTTCAGCCATCCGACGATGGCCGTTTGCGTGGGCCGGGCGAACTGGATTTGGTGGCCGCCCTGCTCGAAGCGGATGAATCTGGCATGGGGCGCGCCCTGTGCGAGCGCTTCGCCTTGAGCCAGAGGGATCACCCGGTCGTCGGCGGCGTGGAGGACAAGGATCGGGGCCTTGACCCGGGCAATCGCCGTGCGACTGTCGAAGCGGTCCAGCATCAGTCGGCGCACCGGAGCCCAGGGAACTGCTGCGGCCGCGACATCCGGCAGGCTGGTGAAGGGCGATATCAGCACCAGCGCCGCAGGAGAGTGCTTCGTGGCCAGTTCCGCCGCGACCCCCGTTCCCAGTGAAGCACCCATCAGCACGATCCGGTTGGCGGCAATGCCTCTGCGGTTTGCAAAGTCCAGCGCCGCTTCTGCGTCCAGCGCGAGCCCCTCTTCGGTCGGTTTGCCCGGATTGTCCGCATAGCCGCGATAGTCGGCAAGAAGCACACCGTAGCCGGCTTTCACAAGGCCTTCGGTGGCGGCGGCAGCGCCGGGGAGACTGTCGCCGTTGCCATGGAAGAACAGCACGGTGTGGCGGCCCGACTTTGCAGGGCGCCATGCTGCGGTGAGGGCGAGGCCGTCAGCCGTGTGGAGCGTTACTTTCTCGAAACCCGAGGGAATTGATGCCGGTCCGCGCGGTGCGGGATAGATGATCGCGCGCTGCCCCAGGTAAAGCGCGAGAACGACCGCGAGATAGAGGCCGGACACGGCAACCGCACCGACCAGCAGGGGAACCTTCACCGGCCTGTTCCAGCGGGCGTGAATGACCTTCGGGCGAGCGCCGCGTCAGGCCCGTGCTTCGTTCACGCCGGCGCTGTTGTGGCGCAGGGCCTTGAGTACGGTATCGACGATCTGCGGTGCATTGAGGCCAGCTTCGTCGTACTGGGTCTCGGGCTTGTCCTGATCCTGGAAGATATCCGGCAGGCGCATGGTGCGGATCTTGAGCCCGGCGTCGGTCAGACCTTCGTCGCTCGCCATGGTGAGAACATGTGCGCCAAGGCCACCGATGGCGCCCTCCTCGACGGTGATGACGACCTCATGGCTCAGCATGAGCTTGCGGATCAGATCGGTGTCGAGCGGCTTGGCGAAACGCAAGTCGGCAACGGTGGTCGACAGTCCCTTGGTTTCCAGCACGTCTGCAGCCTTGAGCGCTTCGCCGAGGCGGGTGCCAAGCGAGAGCAGGGCTACCTTGGTGCCTTCGCGGACGATACGGCCCTTGCCGATTTCGAGAAGCTGCGGCGTTTCCGGCAAGTCCACGCCCACGCCGTTGCCGCGTGGATAGCGGAAGGCGATTGGGCCGGCGTCATACTGTGCGGCGGTGTGGACCATGTGGACCAGTTCCGCTTCGTCGGCAGCGGCCATGACCACCATGTTCGGCAGTGTGGCAAGGTAGGTCACGTCGAACGAGCCGGCATGAGTCGCGCCGTCGGCGCCGACGAGGCCGGCGCGGTCGATCGCGAAGCGCACGGGCAGGTTCTGGATCGCGACGTCATGGACGACCTGATCGAAGGCGCGCTGGAGGAAGGTCGAGTAGATCGCGCAGAACGGGCGCATGCCCTGAGCCGCGAGGCCCGCCGCGAAAGTGACCGCATGCTGTTCGGCAATGCCGACGTCGAAGCTGCGATTCGGGAATTTCTGCTCGAACTTGTCGAGCCCCGTGCCCGAGGGCATGGCAGCGGTAATCGCGCAGATGCGGTTGTCCTTTTCCGCCTCGGCGACCAGTGCCTTGGCGAAGACGCCCGTATAGCTCGGCGGGCCGGCAGGAGCCTTGGCCTGTTCGCCGGTGACGACGTTGAACTTCTGCACGCCGTGGTACTTGTCGGCCGCTTCCTCGGCGGGGGCGTAGCCCTTGCCCTTCTGGGTCACGACATGGACGAGGATCGGGCCTTCGGCGGCATCCCGCACGTTTTCCAGCACGGGGACCAATGCGTCGAGGTCGTGGCCGTCGATCGGGCCGACGTAATAGAAGCCCAGTTCTTCGAACAGGGTGCCGCCCATGGCCATGCCGCGCGCGAACTCGTCCGTCTTGCGGGCCGCGGCGTGGAGGGGGCGGGGGAGGCGGCGTGCGAACTTGCGGGCGAGATCGCGCAGGCCGAGGAATCGGCCCGAAGAGACGAGGCGCGCAAGATAGGCGGAAAGCCCGCCGACCGGCGGCGCGATCGACATGTCGTTGTCGTTGAGGACGACGATCAGTCGGTTTCCGGCTTCTGCGGCGTTGTTCATCGCCTCATAGGCCATGCCCGCGCTCATCGCGCCGTCACCGATAACGGCGATGCCCCGGCCGGGCGTCCCCTTAATCTTGTTGGCGACCGCAAAACCGAGCGCGGCTGAGATCGAGGTGGAACTGTGAGCCGTGCCGAACGGGTCGTATTCGCTTTCCGAACGCTTGGTGAAACCGGAAAGCCCGCCGCCCTGGCGCAGTGTACGAATGCGGTCGCGGCGGCCGGTCAGGATCTTGTGCGGGTAGGCCTGGTGGCCCACGTCCCAGATCAGCCGGTCGGTCGGCGTGTCGAACACGTAATGGATCGCCACGGTCAGCTCTACCACGCCAAGGCCCGAGCCGAGGTGTCCGCCGGTCTGTCCGACGGCTGAGATCATCTCGGTGCGAAGTTCGTCGGCCAGCTGTCGCAGGTCCGCAGGCTTGAGCTTGCGAAGATCGTCAGGCGTATCGACGGTATCGAGGAGCGGCGTTGCCGGGTTGGCTGTCATGGTCTGCTTGTACACTTTACGTGTTCTGGTGTCGAATTAAGCGACGGGCAATATGCCGGTAGCACCCGAAATGACAGGAAAAACGTGGGAGCAGTCCATATGTTGCGACTTTCCGAAGCATCGCCAGTGGCCTTCGTGATGACCCGCGACCGGGCAAGCGCCCGAGTCTTCTATGAAAACGTGCTGGAACTGCGCGTTATCGCGGAAGAGGAATTCGCGCTTGCTTTCGCCTTGGCTGGCGGCGGGGCGATGCGGCTGACCAGTCATGCCGGCCATGTACCGACGCAGCATACGGTGCTGGGATGGACGGTGTCCGACATTCGCACGGCGGTCGGCTCCTTGCGGGGAAGGGGTGTGGAATTCAACGTCTATGAAGGCTTCGGGCAGGACGCCGACGGCATCTGGACAGCGCCGGACGGAACAGCACTGGTGGCGTGGTTCCCCGATCCTGACGGGAATATCCTCAGCTTAACCGAATTTCGGTAAGACTCTCAGCTGCAGGCCGCACAGGTGCCGCGCAGTTCGACAACCGGGCGCACGCCCGCAAAGCCGGCCTGCTTCGCCGCCGCGATAAGCGCGCCGGTCAGCTTGTCATCGTCGATGTGGACGGCCTGACCGCAGACATCGCAGATCAGGAAGATGCAGTCATGCTGGCAGCCGGGGTGGCTGTTGGCCAGATAGGCGTTGGCACTTTCCACGCGGCGGGCAAGGTTGGTGCGCACGAAAAGATCGAGAATGCGGTAGACGCTGTTAGGCGCCACGCGCTTGCCGCGCAGGGCGGATACGCTCTCCGCCAGATCGTAGGCGGAGGCGGGGCGTTCACGTTCCGCCAGTGCGCCGAAGACGTCCGCACGCATCTCGGTCCACTGCTCGCCCGATTCGATAAGAGCCGCGCGGGCAGCCTCGATCAGGTTGTCGCCCGAGTGTTCGTGATGATGATGCGCATTAGCCATGCGCCCCATATGGGCACTGGCCTTGCCGCGTGCAATTGAAAGGTGCCGGGAGGGCGCCCGGCCCGTGCGATCAGCGTGCGGGCGTTGCGGCTTCGGCCGGAGGCACGATGCCGCTGGTCAGCGAATGTCCGCCAATCCCCATCACGCCGAGCACCAGCAGCGCACCACCGGCAAAGCCGAGAGCGAAGAAGCGGTAAAAGTCGGCCTTGAAGAGTCCCATGACGAAAATCAGCTCATATGGTTGTGGTACGATTGCGTGGCGCTCACTTGGCGCGAATCGCCTTGACGTCCAGTGAATGGCGACGAACTGCAGCCCATTCTGCGATGAGTTGTGATTCTGCCGCGACGAAGGGCGGGAACCGTCACAATTTGGTCAATGTTCTCGCGTGGCGCCTGAGCGCGCTGCGCCGCGCAGTTTCCTACACGCGGGCAAGGAAGGCGAGGGTAACATCCTCGCCTTCCTGCCGTTTCGGTCCCTCAGTGCTTGAAGTGGCGCATGCCGGTGAAGACCATCGCCAGGCCCGCTTCGTCGGCCGCGGCAATGACTTCGTCATCGCGGATCGAGCCGCCCGGCTGGATCACGGCGGTGGCGCCCGCCTCGGCAGCGGCCAGCAATCCGTCCGCGAAGGGGAAGAAGGCGTCCGACGCCACAGCCGAACCCGCCGTGCGTGCCTGGGCCCAGCCGAACTTCTCGGCGGCTTCCGCGGCCTTCATCGCGGCGATGCGCGAGGAATCGCGGCGGTTCATCTGGCCCGCACCGATGCCGGCGGTGATGCCGTCCTTGGCATAGACGATCGCGTTGGACTTGACGTGACGGGCCACGGTCCAGGCGAACAGGCAGTCCTTCAGTTCCTGCTCGGTCGGCGCGCGCTTGGTCACGACCTTGAGATCGTCGAGGCCAATGGCTCCGTTGTCGCGGTTCTGCACCAGCAGGCCGCCGGTGATCTGACGCACGAGCAGGCCGGCGCGGCGCGGATCGGGCAGTTCGCCGGTGAGCAGCAGGCGCAGGTTCTTCTTCTTGGCGAAGAAGGCGCGGGCTTCCTCGTCGGCGTCAGGTGCGACGACGACTTCGGTGAAGATTTGGCAGATCGCTTCCGCCGTGGCGCCGTCGAGCGTGGTGTTCACCGCGACGATGCCACCGAAGGCCGAAACGTCGTCGCAGGCCAGCGCACCCTGCCAGGCATCGAGCAGGGTTTCGCCCTGAGCGACGCCGCAGGGGTTGGCATGCTTGACGATGACCACGGCGGGCTGCTGGCCCTTGAACTCGGCAGCCAGCTCGAAGGCGGCGTCGGCATCGTTGTAGTTGTTGTAGGACAGTTCCTTGCCCTGCACCTGCTCGCTCTGGGCCAGACCCTTGGTGAAAGGGCCGACCGGGGTGTAGAGCGCGGCCTTCTGGTGCGGATTCTCCCCGTAGCGCAGTTCGGTCGAAAGACGGCCGTTGACGCTGATCATCTCGGGGAACTCAAGGCCCTGGTCGGCGAAGGCGAACCACTGAGAGATCATCGAATCGTAAGCGGCGGTCTGCGCGAAGGCGCGCGCCGCCAGCAGTTTGCGGAAGGCCAGCGTGGTGCCGCCATCGGTGGTCTCCAACTCGGAGAGCAGGCCGGCATAGTCCTTGGGATCGGTGACGATGGCGACGAAGGCATGGTTCTTCGCAGCGGAGCGGACCATCGATGGGCCGCCGATGTCGATGTTCTCGATCACTTCGTCACGGTCGGCACCCTTGGCCACGGTCGCTTCGAAGGGGTAGAGATTGACGATGACGAGGTCGATCGCGCCGATCTCGTGATCGGCCATGGCCTTGGCGTGCTCCGGGTTGTCGCGCACGGCCAGCAGGCCGCCGTGGACCTTGGGGTGCAGCGTCTTGACGCGGCCGTCCATCATTTCGGGGAAATTGGTGAGGTCTGAAATGTCCTTCACCTCGAGCCCGGCATCGCGCAGCGCCTTGGCGGTGCCGCCGGTCGAAACCAGTTCCACGCCGCGCGCGGCAAGCGCCTTGCCGAGGTCGGCGAGGCCGGCCTTGTCGGAAACCGAAAGCAGTGCGCGGCGAATCGGGACGATATCGGTCATTGAAGGGCCTCTCGCGAATGGGGCGGGCAAAGGATTTGCGCGCCCTCTAGGTCGGCAGAGCCGAGCCTGCAAGGTGGCTAAGGCACAACCCGTGGCGTGCCTTGGACAAAATCACCCCATTTTCTTGAGAAGCCACCCGAAATTCCCGCCGCCGCGGGAAACCATGCCCTGAATCACGAGCTGCTGCGTTGCCTGCGGGCGGCCCTGGCCGTCGACCCATAGCGAATCCTCGACGGTGACTTCGCCGGCGGCGCTGCGGAATTGCCAGTAGCTGCCGTCAGGCAAGGCGAGGCCAGCCCCCTGTCCGTCCGCCGTCAGCCCCACTTCTACTCGTGGGCCCAGATGGAAGCGGATCGCGAAGCCGACCTTGCCGCGCTTGCCCTTGCGATTGGCGGGCAGGAGCAGATCTTCGCCGCGCAGTTCGGTGCCGTCGTCACGCAGGATCAGGATGCGGCGGTGAGTGAGGCCGTAGCGAGCCTCGTAGCCATTGTGGCTGGCCTCGAGGCGGGTGGCGTTGCCGCCGTTTTCCTGCACGAGCGTCTTGCGGTCGACATCAACCTCGCTGACACCCGATCCGATCGCGCCGTTGATGAGCACGGCCGTGGAATTGGCGTCGTCCAAAGTGAGCGTGGAATGCGCCGCAGTCGCACGGAGGCCTTGTTCGAGCCGGACCGGCACCAGTCCGCCGCCACTGGCGGAACCCCCGCAATTCACGATCAGGCGGTGCCCGCCGTGAGACATTTCGAAAGCCAGGGTCGAGGCGCAGCCGTGACGGGCGTGTGCGGGCAAAGGAGGCGGCGCGGTGTCGAACTGGAGGATGGACTTGTGGGCGAGCACGCGTTGATAGCCCCACTGCCTCACGTCGCGCAGCGGACGGGTCCGGACGCCGGTGGCGCGAACGAGGGCGTTCACGTCATCCCCGTCGACAGCCCAGCCGCCCTGCCAGGAGCCCAGCGATCCATCGCCATGAGTCAGGGCCAGCAGCGGCGGGATCAGCATTTCGATGACGCGCTCGACCGCCTTGGGCGCGTCCCGGCGGGTTGCGTGATAGCAGTTGCGCAGGCGGACGAGCAGCGCGATGGCTTCCATTTGCGCAACCGGGCTGCGGGAAAGCACGCCGCCGTCGTCGCCCATCAGTTCGCCGAGCGACTTGACCAGCCCGGCTTCGCCATAGAGCCGGCGCGGCCGTCCATCGGGCAGGAGCAGCCCCGCCGCGACGATGGCGGACCAGCCTGCCACTTCGGCAAGGCCGTCCTCTGCATTGTGGACGTGGCGATCGAGCCAGCGCGCGGTATCCGAGATATGCGCCAGCGTGCGGTTGCGCAGGGCCTTTTCGCCCGAAAGAATCAGTGGCGCGTGCGCCAGCCAGTTCATCAGGCGGGCGCCGGTATTGCCGACGGCCCAGGCGGGGCCCTTGCCGGGTTTGCCGGGGGGCTTGGGGTTGGCCTGGAGCCAGGCGGTAAGGATGCGCTCGGCTACGGCCGTGCCTTGCTCACGGGGGGCGCAGGCTTCAAGGTCGGTGAGCCAGGAAAAGCTGTGAACCACGCGTTCGAGCGGCGGGGTGACGCGGGCGGCACCGGCATAGTCGACTTGCGCGATCGGTGTCTTGGCGCCGTGAATCAGGAAGTGACCGGCGCGCAGTGCGGTGCCCGCGGCGACATGGCCGGGAAGCGTATTGTTGACGGTGGCGAGGAGGCGGGTGCGTGCCTTCTTGCCCATGGGCGCCGAGAGCATCGAGCCGGGAATGCCGAGTCGGTAGGCAAAACGGATAAGGCGTTCGCCGGGGCCGACGGAGGGGGGCGAGAAGTCGGCAAGCGCGAGAGCGCGGCCACTTTCAATGTGCGCAACTTCGACTTTCGCCTCGCCGCCCACCGTGCGGGGCGAGAGGAGATCGGATTCATCGGCTGCGAATGCGGAGATATCGGTGATGTCCGGCTCCTGCCGGTCCAGGGCGGTTGATCCGCTCACATTCTGGTTCAAGACACCCTCCTCGCTCCGGTCCATCCGGGCCTAGCTCCCGCCCATCGGGGAAATGGCCCGAAGTCCCCCCAGGTTCCCGCGCGGGAACCCGGCTGGGTGTCTGGGGTCACTGTTTCAGTCCGTCCCCGTCAGGCGAGTCCCTTCAGGGCGCGAATGTTCGCGGCATATTGCGTAGGTCCGCCGCGGAAAGTGGCGGAACCGGCGACGAGCACGTCGGCGCCTGCCGAAACGCAAAGCGGTGCGGTCCTGGCATCGACGCCGCCGTCCACCTCGAGGCGAATGTCGCGGCCGGACTTGTCGATCATCTTGCGCACGGCCTCGATCTTGCGAAGCTGGCTGGAGATGAAGCTCTGGCCGCCGAAGCCCGGGTTTACGCTCATGATCAGGACCAGGTCGATGTCGTCGATCAGATAGTCGAGCATCTTGGCGGGCGTCGCGGGATTGAGCGAAATGCCGGCCTTCTTGCCGAGATTGTGGATCGTCTGCACCGTGCGGTGAACGTGCGGTCCGGCCTCGGGATGGACGGTGATGTAGTCGGCACCCGCTTCCGCGAAGGCTTCGAGGTAGCTGTCGACCGGAGAGATCATCAGGTGCACGTCGAACACCTTGGCCGAATGGGGGCGCAGGGCCTTCACCACGGCAGGACCGATGGTGATGTTCGGCACGAAGTGACCATCCATGACATCGACGTGGATCCAGTCCGCGCCGGCTTCGTCGATCGCGCGAACTTCCTCACCCAGGCGGGCGAAGTCGGCGGACAGGATGGAGGGCGAGATCAGCGGCGTGGTCATGGTGGAAAACGGTACTCCTCGATGTGAAGGATAGGCCACCACATCTGGGGGGTACAAGCGCCCCACTGGCCGTTTTCCACACGCCATATGGAGGTCGCCCGTAAATCCACCAGGTGGCGGCGGGTGAGCAGCCGGCAGCACCGGGGAACCGGCACGTGATTGAGCCATTGTGAACTGCCAATTCAGAGTGCATTCACGGCCTCGATGGCAGTGCGGCGCCAGAAAAATCACGCAGTTGCGCGCGCTTCAGCCAGGCCGTGCGTGCTGCGCAGAGCGTTATGGAACCGGAGATGAGTGTGACGTTCCCCAAGGCCCCCTTCCCAATGAACAGGCGTTCGGGCGTGCTGCTGGCCGCGGCCGGTTTGGCCGCCCTGGCGGTATCCGCTCCTGCTGCCGCGCAGTACCGCGACGAAATCCGCAACGACATGAGCCAGTGCCGAGCCGGTGGCGGACCGTCGATCATGGTGACGGTGGATGGCATCAAGTCCTCTCAGGGGAAGCTGAGGGTGCAATCCTACCGCGCGACTTCGGCCGAATGGCTTTCCAAGGGCAAGTGGCTGAAGCGTATCGAGGTTCCGGCAAAGGCGGGATCGATGACGTTCTGCGTGCCGGTTTCCGCTGCGGGATCTTATGGAATCGCGGTCCGCCATGACGTCAATGGCAATGGTTCGACCGATATCAGCACTGATGGCGGCGCCATGTCCAACAATCCGTCGATCAACATCTTCAACCTCGGCAAGCCCAGCTATACCAAGGTCGGCGTGCCGGTGGACGGCAAGGAAGTGAAATCGATCCGCATCCAGATGCGCTACATGTAACGGATCAGGACTGGCCCCCGGCCTCCCGTCGCTGCGCCAGTATTCCGCGCGCGTCGACCAGGTCGGAGGGCTTGTCCACATCGACTGCGGCCAGCCCGTCACGCGCTGCCACCAGGCTGGCCCTTATGCCGATCTTCGTGCCCAGGCTGCCGAGGGCGGCTGCGAGGGTCAGTCTGCCCAGCGCGTAGCTCAGCAACATGCCGAGGCCGAGGCGGGCGGCTATGCGCCAGGGGCGTTTGCGGTCCGCCTCCACCAGTTTCCAGGTCTTTATCGCGCTTTCGGCGCGCTTTGAGTTGAGCAGAAACAAGTTGCAACCCGACCAGTGCCCGTCCGCAAAGCGCAGATATGTGCGCCGGGAACCGGGCATGGCGGCCTCGATCGCCTGACGCCGGGCGAGCAGGATGGCGACATCGGCATCTTCGGGCGTGTCGAGAAGGAAGTCGCTGACCCATTCCCCGCGCAGCAGGGCGTGATCCGCCGTGGTGATGAGCATCGGCGCACCCAGCCGTACAAAACCGGCGGCGACGCTTGCGCTTGGCCCGGCTTCGGCAGGGATTACCTCGCAATTCAACATTTGCGCCAGCGCCACGACGGCAGGATCGTTGGCGATGACGGCCACACGCTCGATCCCGGCATCACGGAGCGCATGGGCGACATGGGCGAGCATCGGCTGGCCTTCCAGTTTGACCAGCGCCTTGTGGCTGACTCCCTCGGACGCGGCGACAGGATCGGGCGCGCCGGGGCGAGAACCTGCGAGGATGAGCGCGGCGGGCTTCATGCCGGCTTGCGCTCCATTGCCTTCTTTGTGCGCCACACGTGCCAGAGCACGCCGGGAGCCGCGAGAACCGGATGGCGTTCGCGCCAGGGGGTTATGGTGACAGGTACGCCTGTGTGACGTTCGATCTTCCACGCGGCATAGCGGGCCGCACCGTCGAACGTCGTGGATGCCTTGAGCAGGCGGAGCACGTTGTAAGGCTTGCCGAGGCGCTGGCGGCGCTTCCACCAGTTCAAGGCACGGTTACGCTCCCGAGCCGCAAGGGCAGGGCGGATCGTTCCCTTGGGTTCCCGAGTGAAATCGATGCCGTCGGCGGTCAGCGCCAGGGGGAGCAGGCCGTCGAAATGCCCGCGATTGACGGCGAGGATCGAATCCTCCCGCCCGGCCTTCTCGACGCGGAATTCGGCCGCGTATGTCGCCCTGAACAGCGCCCGCCAATAGTCTTCCGCCGTTCCCGCTTCCGGTCCCAGAGAAACCGCAAGCCGGGTTGCAATGCGGGCGGCGCCGGAGACCGCTTCGGCAACGGGGCCGATCGCGGCTTCGTCGCGCAGCCAGGCCAGGCCGCAGGGCTGGACGAAGCGGGCCCATATGGTGGTGTCGAGCAGTTCGCCGGCGGCGGCGGCGCGGAAGGTTTCCAGAGCCATGGTCGCGACCTTGGCGCGCAGGGGAATGCCTTCGAACGTCCACTCATGATAGCTGACGCGAGGCCAGATCTTCTCGATCTGGGGGCCTTCGGTGAGGACGTAGAAATCCAGAACGCCTTCAAGCGAGCCCGTGCGCAGGTTGGAGCCGTAGAACAGCACCGCCACGGCGTTGCCTGCTGCAAGGGCGAGGCGCTGCGCGAAGGCGCGGATTTCGGGTTCGATCGGGCGCTGGATGGCCTTGCGGACGCGTCCTTCGAGATCTTCGGTCATGACGTCATGCTCGGGCAGCGGCGCCCGGAAATCAAGCGCCGGAAAACTGTTTTCAGGGGACCACGAACGTCAGTTGCGGGCCTTCCTCAAGCACGTAATCGCCGCCCGGGAACGCTTCGCCATCGAGGATGAAGGAGCCGTCCAGTTCAAGATCGACGGCGCTGGCGCAGAAACGATGAACGCCGCGCCGTTCAAGAAACTTGCCCCAGAACCCGAACAGAACCGCCGGAAGCAGGGCAATGACCCAGCGCACCGGCCAGTCGATAACACCCAGCTTCATGCCCGGGGCCACGTCGCTGCCGAAGGGGCGGGCGCCGAGCGGGAAACGCTCGAACGTCGTTGCGACGGCCATGAAGCGCTCGTCCGAACGGCCTGGCCCTTGATAAGGCAAGTCGCGGCCGGTGTGGCGGTTCACCAGACGGGTGGGCGTGCAGGAACGCCATGGGTTGCCGGCACGGCCGAACAGGGTCTGGATGATGCCCCAAAGGACCGTCAGGCCCACGGCAAAGCTGTTGAACGCGCCCCGGCGGTGCGCTTCCTGGCCAGCCTCGGTGGCGAGCGCGAATGCCCCGGTGCCGAGGATGAAGCCCTGAATGCAACCGTTGCTGTCATCCCTCGAGGAAATCCGCAGGGGACGGCGGGTCAGCTTGTTGCCCTTGTGCGCCGCGGCGAGAGCTTCGGCGAGCGACCATTGGTTAGGTAGGCCAAGATCGATGGCGAGCGCATTTGTCTTTCCCTTGGGAAGGACGATGAAGGTCGGCCATTCCTCACCGAAGATATCTGCGCCGCAGGTCAGAACGTCGCGCACCGTTCCGTCTCCGCCGTCCACCACGAGATAGTCGATCCCGCGGCGGGCGAAGCTTTCGAGCACGCCGTAGAGATCCGTGCGGGTGCGCGGCGTTTCCGTAAGGATGTTGGAACAGTCCGCCATCTCGGGCGCGTGGCCCTTGTTGCGGTGGCTGCGAGGATTGCGGATGATACCTACGAGAGGCACGGCGCGGCCCCGCTGGGCTGAACGCGCCAGGCTGGCCGATTTGCGCCGGCCGTCATGCTCACCGGATGTCGGCAGCGTTTCGAATTCGTAAATGGTTCCGTACACGGGGGCCTATGTAGGCATCCCGAGCCGAAAAATCATCAGGAAACATCAACTGACACATTAAGGTTACAGTTCTATGGCGGATTAGCGCCACTTGCAAGACCCTCAATTTCCTGCGCGTTCTGTGCAACTCGCAAGATTGCCAGTGGAGGCGTGACATATTACGGCCGGTCCATGGTCGAAAATGACACTCCCCCTCTCGTCGTCAATATCGGCGAAAACCCCGTTCAGCTCTGGGGTCTTACGATGGCCGAGCGCGTCGCGCGCATCGCGCGCGCGAACGGACTGGTTCCCGGCTCTACCGTTCCTGCAGGCCCTGCGGTTCTTTCGAACGCCGCTTTTGCGTGGGATCCGGCGTGGTTCAAATACATCACCACGCGCCCCGGCATGGTGCTCACGCTCGGCGGTGTCCCCGCGCTCGCTTATGCGGCCGATGCAGATCAGGCCTCCCGAGTCGCGGAGGCGATGAGATCGGGCACTCCGCTTGGCGATCCACCGGGACTCGATGTGGTTGCCTTCGAGAGTGGCCCCACCGTGGAAAACAAGCAGCTTCGCAAGCGCGAGACGCCGTTTCTCATGGCGCTTGACGCTGAGACCGTGCGTCCGATCGAAAGGGCCAGCTACTTCGGGGCCTACAAGGGCGTCACCGATGTACTGACCAAATACCTCTGGCCGGAATGGGCCCTGGTACTGACGCGCGTCTGCGCGAAGCTGCACATCACGCCGAACATGGTCACCGCCGTCGGCGCGGTGTTCTGCGTGGCCGCGACCTTCCTCTTCGCCTACGGGCACTATTGGCTCGGAATGGCGCTGGGCCTCGTGTTCATGGTTCTGGACACCGTTGACGGCAAACTGGCCCGCTGCACGATCACGTCTTCGGAATGGGGTAATGTTGCGGACCACGGCATGGATCTCGTCCATCCACCGTTCTGGTGGTGGTTCTGGGCAACCGGCCTCGCTACCTGGGGCCTGGCCTACGATACGACTACCTTCTGGTGGGTGCAGGGAGCGATCCAGGGCGGATACGTTGTTCAGCGCCTGATCGAAGGCGTGTTCATGAGGCAGAACAGCCTGATGCACATTCACGTCTGGCGCAAATTCGATAGCCGGTTCCGGCTCATCACGGCCCGTCGCAACCCCAACATGGTGATCCTGTTCGTCGCCATGCTGTTCGCGCGACCGGATCTTGGCCTGATCGCCGTGGCGTGGTGGACCGCGATTTCCTGCCTCGTTCATGCCGTGCGCCTGGTGCAGGCCTGGATCGTTCGGGCGCGGGGCGGCCAGATCACCTCGTGGTTGGCGGAAACCTGAAGGAGCGTCGGTAATGAACGGGACGATGGAAAAGTTCGGCTATCCGGCCACGCTCGTCGCCGAATTCGATCACTGGGTGGTGCTGGCAAGGCCTGCCCAGCCGACGCTGGGTTCGCTGGTACTGGCGGCGAAGTCGGAGGCCACCGCGTTCGGTGATCTCGCCGCCGAAGCACATGCCGACCTGAAGATCGTGACCGCCGCGATCGAAAGCGCGTTGGGCAAGGCGGTTTCCTATGCCCGAATAAACTACCTCATGTTGATGATGGTGGACCCTCACGTCCATTTCCATGTGATCCCGCGTTACGAAGGTACCCGCGAATGGAAGGGGCGGGAGTTCGTCGACTGTGGCTGGCCCAAGGTTCCCGACCTGGGACATGCGGTTTCGCTGGAAGGCCCGGACCTTGCCGAACTGGTCAAGTGGCTCAGGCAGGCGTTCGGCTGAAGGCACGCAGGCCGTGCTGTCAGTCCTGATCTACGTCGGTGCGGCGCTTGCCGAGATCGGCGGGTGCTTTGCCTTCTGGGCCTGGTTGCGCATGGGAAAGTCGCCGCTCTGGCTCATTCCCGGCTGCATGTCGCTGGCGATCTTCGCCTGGCTGCTGACGCTGGTCGAAAGCGATCATGCCGGGCGTGCCTATGCGGCTTACGGCGGAATCTACATAGCCTCCGCGCTGCTGTGGCTCTGGCTGGCGGAAGGTGTGAAGCCGGATCGCTGGGATATGGGAGGCGCCGCGCTTTGTCTTGTCGGGGCGGCAGTGATCCTGTTCGGACCGCATCGGGGATAGTTGCGTATCAGGCGACGGCCGGGCCCCCGCCTGATACGCGTAACGCCTCAATACATGTGTTGGCCGCCGTTGATGCTCAACGTCGATCCCGTCACGAACGCTGCATTTTCCGAGCAGAGGAACGCGCAGCCGCGAGCGATTTCGTAAGCGCTGCCGAGGCGGCCGACGGGAATCTTCGCCACGATCTTCTCAAGGACCGGTGCGGGAACGGCTGCCACCATGTCCGTGTCGATGTAGCCGGGCGCGATGGCGTTGACGGTGACGCCGTACTTGGCGCCTTCCTGCGCCAGGGCCTTCGTGAAGCCATGGATGCCGGATTTGGCTGCGGCGTAGTTCACCTGGCCATATTGTCCGGCCTGGCCGTTGATCGAGCCGATATTGACGATGCGACCCCAGCCGCGATCCCGCATTCCGGAAAACGTGGCCTTGGCCATGTTGAAGCAACCGCCAAGATTGATTCGCATGACTTCGTTCCAGTCGTCGAAGGTCATCTTGTGAAGCACGCCGTCACGGGTGATGCCCGCGTTGTTGATGACGATGTCCACGGGACCGACTTCTTCGGTCACCCTTGCCACGCCCTCAAGCGTGGCTTCGTGGTCGCCGACGTCCCACCGGTAGGCAGGGATTCCGGTCCGTTCCGTAAAGGCCTTTGCCTTCTCTTCATTGCCTGCGTAATTTGCAACTACGGTGTGACCCCGTTCCTGGAGGGCCAGTGAAACAGCCTCCCCGATACCCCTGGTCCCACCGGTAACGATAGCAACGCGCGCCATAGAAAGCCTTTCGCCTTTTAGTGAAGCATCCACCACCTGCAGTGCTATGGAAACCAGCCGCGCAGGGCAAGCCGAAGCCCATCGCTCCCGGAGCTTATTTGCGGCGAATTGATTGAGAGAAGTGCAATTATGGCTGCACGGATCAGAACCTGAATTGGGTTCCTACGTACACTGCCTGACTGTCCTGGCGGCCATCGGTGAGGGGAACAAGGCGTTCCCGCTCTTGCGAATAACGCAGGCCGGCAGTGACATCGAGATTCTCGGTGACGCGGTAGGCGCCCCCCAGATCGACTTCGCCCGCTTCACCCGAGAACGTGCGAGGGGCGCGACCTGCCACATGCTTTTCATCGATCGAGATTCGGGGGCTGAAGCGCGATTCCTTCTGGTCGACCGTTCCGGCCTGAAGGCTGAATTTCTTCAACTCTGGCGCATCGGAAAGCCCCTTGCCCAAGGCTTGCGGCGCCGTTTCGGGGGCAAAGTTCTGATAGCCGCGCGCCACGCCGAGATTGAAGGCGTTGGGAGCTATGCGAAGGGGCCCGACATCCTTGTCGGTGCGGGCGATCTGAAGGCGGTTACGCACGATAATCGCCTTCGCCGCTTCCGGATCGAAGCGAACGGCAACCGTAACCGCGCGTTCGAGGCGGCCCGGAGGTGCTGCCGGAGTGAAGGGAAACGGTTGACCTTTGGCAAGAGAGCGCATGGCGATGGCGCGCGACAGGTTTTCTGGAGAGGTCTCCGGATCGAGCGAATCGACCGATTTCTCCGTCTGCGCGGTCTTGAAATTGGTGGTGAACGCAAGAACGGCGCTGGGAAGGGCAAGCACGGTCACGCAGCAGGCCAGCAAGAGGCCGGTCTTCATTCCGCCTTTCGACGCGCGTGTTGCTTCGGCTTCCATTGCGAAATTCCCGCCTTGCCTTTCCATCTCGCCGGTTCACGATCCTGTTGCGGGATCGGCGTCCCACCGTTCCGCGATCTTTCAGGCTTGCAACTTAACACAGCCTGATCGCGGATGGGAGAGGGGCGTTCAGCATGCGTTTAGCCTTGCACCCGTTATGGCGGCAAGCTGATGCAGCCGCACTTGCCGCCCGGGCAACGGCGGCTATAGAGGCGTTTCACGGCAGGTTTACCGGAAGTCCGGCGAACGCGCCAAGACAGGAACTGGGAATTACGATGACAGGCAGCACCCATACCGGCCTTCTCTCCGCTCGATCGCTGGCGACTGCGGGCTTTTGCGCCGTCGCGGCGCTTGCGCTGGCCGGTTGCGGCGGTGGCAGGAAGCAGGTCCAGTCCTCGATCGCCCCTTCGGCGGTGACGACGATCGGCGTGAACAGCTACCTGTGGCGGGCCAGCCTCGATTCGCTCTCGTTCATGCCGCTGCTCCAGTCGGACAGCGCCGGCGGCGTCATCGTCACCGATTGGTACACCAATCCCAAGGAACCCAACGAGCGCGTCAAGATCACGGTGATGATCCTCGACAAGGACCTGCGTGCCGACGCCCTGCGCGTGACCGGCCAGCGCGAAGTCTCGACCAACGGCGTCTGGGCGCCGGCGCCGGTTCAGGCTGCAACGGTGCAGAAGCTTGAGGACATCATCCTCACCCGCGCCCGTGACCTTCGCCGCAATTCGATCGGCGGCTGATAGTTTTTTCATACGCGGCACCGGCCGGTGCCGCGAAATTGCGGGAATATGCCCGCAGGAGACTCGATTAAGATGACCGAGCGGTTCGATCCGGCTCAGGCGGACACGCGCTGGCAGGCTGCGTGGGACGACGCGCAGTGTTTCAAGGCGGACGATACCTCGTCGAAGCCGCGCAGCTTCGTGCTTGAGATGTTCCCCTATCCTTCGGGGCGCATCCATATCGGCCACGTGCGCAATTACACGATGGGCGACGTGCTGGCGCGCTACAAGCGCATGACAGGCCATGAAGTGCTCCACCCGATGGGCTGGGACGCGTTCGGCATGCCCGCCGAAAACGCGGCCATGGAAAAGGGCGTCCACCCCGGCGGCTGGACGCGCGAGAACATCGCCAACATGAAGGCGCAGTTGAAGCGCCTGGGCTTTGCGCTCGACTGGAGCCGCGAGATCGCCACCTGCGAGCCGGAATACTACGGCCACGAGCAGGCGCTGTTCCTCGATCTCTACGCAAACGATCTGGTTTACCGCAAGGAATCGGCGGTGAACTGGGATCCGGTTGACATGACCGTGCTCGCCAATGAACAGGTGATCGACGGGCGCGGCTGGCGCTCGGGCGCGCTGGTGGAGAAGCGCAAGCTCTCCCAGTGGTTCCTCAAGATCACCGACTTCGCCGACGAACTGCTGGACGGTCTCTCCACGCTCGACAAGTGGCCCGAGAAGGTCCGCACGATGCAGGAGAACTGGATCGGCAAGAGCCAGGGCCTGCAGTTCAAGTTCGACCTGACTGCCGAAGTCGGCGGTATCGGTTCGGTAGAAGTCTACTCGACCCGTCCGGACACGATCTTCGGTGCCAGCTTCGTCGCCGTCGCCGCCGATCACCCGATCGCGCAGGCGGTTGCGCAGGGTCGTCCCGAGGTCGAGGAATTCATCGCGCTGTGCAAGCAGGGCGGCACTACTGCGGCCGAACTCGAAACCGCTGAAAAGCTGGGCTTCGATACCGGCGTGAAGGCCAGGCACCCGTTCACGGGCGCCGAACTGCCGGTGTTCATCGCCAACTTCGTGCTGATGGACTACGGCACCGGCGCGGTCATGGCCGTTCCCGGTCACGACCAGCGTGACTTCGAATTCGCCACCAAGTACCAGTTGCCGATCCTGCGCGTCGTCGCGGCGAGCGAAGCCGATGCCGACAAGCCGTTCGACGGCGAGTCCGAGGCCGGTGATGGCGTCTGCGTCCATTCCGACTTCCTCAACGGCATGGCCGTGAAGGACGCCAAGGCCGCCGTCATCGCGCGCGCCGAGGCCGAAGGTTGGGGTGAGGGCAAGACCGTGTGGCGCCTGCGCGACTGGGGCGTCTCGCGCCAGCGCTATTGGGGCACGCCGATCCCGTTCATCCACTGCGAGGTTTGCGGCGTGGTGCCGGTGCCCAAGAAGCACCTGCCGGTCACGCTGCCCGAGGACGTCGATTTCTCGACCCCCGGCAACCCGCTCGTTCGCCACCCGACCTGGAAGCATGTCGATTGCCCGCAGTGCGGCCACGCCGCGCGTCGCGAAACCGACACGCTCGACACTTTCGTCGACTCTTCGTGGTACTTCCTGCGCTTCGCCAGCCAGCCGGAGGATCGTCCGTTCGATCCGGCCAAGATCGCCGAATGGCTGCCGGTGGAACAGTACATCGGCGGTATCGAGCATGCGATCCTGCACTTGCTCTACGCGCGTTTCTGGACGCGCGCGCTGGCCCGCATCGGCAAGGTCGAGGTGAAGGAGCCCTTCGCCAGCCTGTTCACGCAGGGCATGGTCACGCACGAGACCTACTTCCGGATCAACGATGCCAACGGTCAGCCGATCTACTTCTCGCCCGGCGAGATCGACCGGACCTCGGACGGTGCGACGCTGAAGGCTGACGGTGCCGCCGTCGAAGTCGGCCGCGTCATCAAGATGTCGAAGTCGAAGAAGAACGTCGTCGACCCCGACGAGATCGTCGCGACTTACGGCGCCGACGCGATCCGCTGGTTCATGCTGTCAGACAGCCCGCCGGAGCGCGACCTGCCATGGTCGGAAGCCGGCATCGAGGGCTGCGGCCGCTTCGTGCAGCGCCTCTGGCGTCTGTTCGCCCAGTACGACGCTTCGGCGACGGGCGAGGACAAGGCCATCGACCGCAAGGCCCACCAGACGGTGGCTGCGGTGGCTTCGGACATCGAATCGCTGGGCTTCAACAAGGCCGTGGCGCGCATCTACGAACTGACCGGCGCGGTCGAGAAGGCGGCCCCTTCGGCCAGCCGCTCGAACGCGATCCGCACGCTTCTGCTGCTCGTCTCGCCGATGATGCCGCACCTCGCCGAAGAAGCTTTCGAAACCTTCGGGGAAGGCCTCGTCTCGCAGGCTTCATGGCCGGAAGTCGATCCGGCGCTGCTGGTCGAGGACGAAGTGACCGTGGCCGTCCAGGTGAAGGGCAAGCTGCGCGACACCCTGACCGTGGCCAAGGGCACTTCGAAGGAAGAGCTTGAAGCGCTTGCCCTTGCCAGCGAGAAAGTGCAGCGTGCGCTGGATGGAGCCGAGGTGAGGAAAGTGATCGTCGTTCCCGACCGCCTGGTCAATCTCGTCGCGTGAAGCGTTTCCTGCGCCTTGTCGGACCCGTCCTCCTCGGAGCGGTGACGCTGACCGGCTGTGGCCTCCAGCCGATGTATTCGGGCGGGGGCAGCGGTGCGGTGGCGCGGGGTCTCACAGGCGTACAGGTCGCCGCGATCGAGGGGCGTGCAGGTTGGCTGGTGCGCAATGCGCTGGTCGATCAGCTTGGCTCCGACAAGTCGGACGCCTCACCGCGCTATCGCCTCGACGTGCGTCTTGACGATAAGCTTGAAGGCTTCGCCCTTCTCTCGGACGACACTATCGGCCGTGAACGGCGCACCCTGCGCGCGCGCTACCAGCTTGTTGACCTGTCCAGCAACGAGATCGTGCTGGACGCCACGGCAGGTTCGGATGCGGGGATCGACGTGGTTTCTTCGGACTATGCAACGATCGCGGCCGAGCAGACCGCGCTCGAAAACATGTCGAAGGATGTTGCAAGCCGTATCGTCACGACCGTCGCGCTGCGCTTGCGCGGCGATACGAAGCAGTAATCCGGCAATGCGGGCTGCGGAAAGATGAAGGCGACCCAGAAGGATTTCGGTGGTCTTGCGACCCGCGCTGCTCAGCAGGCGCGGGTCTTCTTCTTTTGCGGACCGGATGAGGCCGGGGCAAGCGACGCTGCCGCCCGGATCGTCTCGCTCCTCCCCGATCCTGGCGAGCGTGTCGAGATGGCGGGCTCCGATCTTCGCAAGGACCCGGTAAGGCTCGGCGACGAGGCGCGTTCAAATTCGCTGTTCGGAGGTACTTCGCGCCACATCTGGGTGCGTGCGCAAGGCGACGAGGCGCATGATGCCGTACAGATCTTGATCGAGAACGAGGTCGATGCCTGTCCGGTGCTGATCGTTGCGACCGGGGCGACCGACAAGTCGCGAACGGCCAAGCTGCTTGCGGCAAGGCCGGATGGGCTGGTGGCCATGTTCTATCCGCCCGATCTCGGCGCTGCGACAAGCGCGGTACGGACCATGGCCAACGGGGCCGGGCTCAAGATGGGCAGCGACCTTGCGGAAAGGATTGCGCGCGCATCGGGTCTGGATACTCGCCTTGCCCGCTCCGAAGTGACGAAGCTGGCGCTCTATCTCGACGCAGGCCCGGAAACGCCGCGACCGGTGACGGCAGCCGACCTCGATGCGGTTGGAGCCTCTACGGAGGACGATGACTTCGGACCCCTGGTCGATGCCGTGCTGGGTGGGCGACGTGAGGCGATTGGTCCGGAACTCAAGAGAATGCGGGACCAGGGGATCAATCCCGTGGGCCTGCTCCTGGCCTTTGAGCGCAGGACAGCGCAGTTGGCCGCGCTCAACGCGCGACTCGGGCGCAGTGGCGATGTAGCGGGGCTGATCGATTCGGAGACCGCTGCCCGCCGGATTTTCTGGAAAGACAAGGCGGCCCTTGGCGCTCAACTCAGGATTTGGCGGGGGAATCGGCTGGAAAGGCTCGTTGCCCGACTTATTGCGTTGCACCAATCGCTGCTTGGGAACAGCCAGGACGCAGAGCTGTTCTTGTCGGAAGGATTGGTCGAAATCGCACGAATTGCGTGTTTGGATGTTAAACACCGGATAAATAGAACAGCTTAACTGAATTTACTTTCCACACACGTGGTGGTGTTCATAAGGGCAAATACCTATTGCGCTGCAACATCGGGCATTATGCCCCTGGCATCGCGACAGGTACTGGACAGGGAGCCTATGGGCGTGAGTTCGGCAATCAGGAGCGTTGAACGAATGAATGCACCATTCGCCATTTCGCCTGAAGCGATACAGCGTTCCGAGGCTGACGAACTCCTTGTTGCGCCTTCGCTGGAGCGTCGACGTCTGCAATGCTACGTCGCCCTGCTTCTGGGCGATATCGTTGCGCTTATCACAGGCTTTGCCGTCGCCGGTCTGCTGTATGACACTGACCAGGGCGCGCAGATGTCGCTCGTCTATGGCCAGGTACTGCTCCCCATCTTCCTGACCCTGGCGTTATACAATGCCGCTTATTCCACCGACGCACTGCGCGATGGCTGGCGCGGCATTTTCCGTGCGGAAATGTCGATGGTCGTGGCGGTTGTCGTGGTCGTGTTCGTGCAGTTCCTGATGAAATCCTCGGCAGAACTCTCTCGCGGAGCCTTCAGCAGCGGCGTCATCTGCGCGATGGCGCTGATCGCCTGGACGCGTCTGCAACTGCGCAGTTTCGTGACATGGCGCTGCGGTACCAACGTCATCAACGAACTGGTGATCGACGATGGCGGTCCGCAATTGCGGATTCCCGGCACCATTCGGGTATCCGCTGCCGCCATGGGGATTCGTCCCAATCTCAAGGACCCGCATTCGCTCGACCGTGTCGGCCTGGTGCTTCGCAACATCGACAGGGTTATCGTCAGCTGCCCTGCGGACCGGCGCATGGAATGGGCGATGATCCTCAAGGGGGCGAATGTCGACGGCGAAGTGCTGGACGATGAAGTGGTACGCCTCGGTGCCCAGGGCGCCCGCGTCGCTGGAAAACATGGTCTGCTGCTGGTTTCGGCAGGACCGCTGGGACTGCGGGAGCGCGCGATCAAGCGGATCTTCGACGTAGCCTTCTCGGGCGCGGCGATCCTCGCCTTGTCGCCCTTGCTGCTGGTCGTGGCGATCGCGGTTAAGCTTCAGGATGGAGGACCGGTGTTCTTCGTCCAGCGCCGGATGGGCCGCGGCAACCGGTTCTTCAATATGTACAAGTTCCGCAGCATGACGCAGACCTTGTGCGACAGCGACGGCAGTGTCTCGGCATCGAAGCAGGACCAGCGGATTACCGCAGTTGGTCGCTTCATCCGCAAGACCAGCATCGACGAACTGCCCCAGTTGTTCAACGTTCTGTTGGGCGACATGAGTCTTGTCGGGCCCCGACCGCATGCCACGGGTTCGCTGGCGGGTGAGAAGCTGTTCTGGGAAATCGACCTGCGGTACTGGCAGCGTCACAGCCTGAAGCCCGGCCTGAGCGGGCTGGCGCAAATTCGCGGCTACCGCGGGGCCACCGATCACGAATCCGATCTGGTGAATCGCCTTCAGTCCGATCTCGAATATCTCGAAGGCTGGACCATCATGCGCGACTTGCAGATCATGTTCCTTACCCTTCGTGTTCTGGTGCACGATCGCGCATTCTGATTGCTGCCAGCCTTCGGTTCCGGCTTTCGGAGGTGCCCGAAGCGTTTCGAGCACCTCCTTTTCCGCTCAGGCTTCGGTCTGCACCGCGGTGACATCCCATTTTAGGTCGGCGCCATTATAGATGGCCGTCGCGTAAGTCGTCTTTCCGGCAGTCGTCGCGATGGGAAGAGCCGCACCGATGGCACGATAGATGGCGTTCCAGGCGACAGCGCGGGTAGTCCCGTTATCCTTGAGACGGAACCGGATCACTTGCCCGTCGAATGGCGAGCCGGTCGGGGCATTGATGGTCAGGGCTGCGGTCAGGGCTGTGCGAATGAAGCTCGATGCAGCCGAAAGATCGGGCGTGATGGTTCCCGATGCCGCGCTGCTGGCCACGTCGGGAGAACATGTGGCGATCGGGGCCCAAGTTACCAGCGGAGCGATGTAGGTCCAGGTCGCGGTTCCGTCTGTTATGGCCGTGCCCGTGCCGCTGGGACCGCTGCCGGTTGCAGAAGTGCCGGCGATCGTGCAGCGATAGACGCTGGTTCCGACATAGCGGATATCCCCGATCACATAAGCCGTGGTGCCCGCCCAAGCGAGGTTGGTATCCCAGCCATGGTCAAGCGCGACCCGGGCGATCACGCCGCCCAAAGCCATTGTGGCGCCCGATTCAAGCCGGGTCCCCCGGCATATGCCCCCCAGGGAGCCGATGGATGATGTTGCCGGAATCGGGAGCGACTGGGTGATCCCCGTGCTGCGATTGCCACTATAGAAGACGCGGACGCGCCCCTTGCTGGGCGTGAGATCCGTGATCGTGTCGAAGACGTTGTCCGCCACCATGACGTTACTGTAGTTGGAACCGTTCTGGTATTCGTAGCCGAGGTGATAGGTGATCGCGGAGGCCAGATCTTCCACACGGTTGCCCCGAAGCTCCGACCATGCTCCCGAATTGGCGTAGCAATAGGAAGCGATGCCGACCGATCCGGCCGGGAGCGAGCAACCCGGCAAAGTCTTCAGGGTATTGTCGATGATCCGCCCGGTCGACTGGATCAGGCGCTTGGCTGCGGAAGTTGCGAGCGGTGCGGAGTCGAACTCCAGCAGGTTGCCCTGAACGATGGACTTGTTGCCGATGCTGGCATCGAGGATGCCCACGTTGCGCAGGACATTGTTCGACACGACCATCGATCGCATCGCGGTGTCGCCCTTGATCCAGCCGAGGTCATGATCGCCTTCGTAGATGCAGGTATTTCCCGTCCATAGAACGCGGTCCGCATCGTCCAAGGTGTCGAAGCCGGCAAGCTTGGTGTCGAAGAAGGTGTTGCCGCGTTGATAGCGAATGGAACTGACGGTTCCTTCGAGGCTACCGATACCCTCGGTCCCGACCAGTTCGACAGTGACTTCATCGATGACGACGATGCCGTAATAGGCTTGTGTCAGCGCCGTTCCCACAGCGCCGCTCTTGGTTCGGATGTTGACAAGCTGATCGCTACCGAAGCCATGGCTGGCTGCCGTCACCAATCGAACCCGGCCATCGGTGCCGGCGCTGGAAGCGACGGTCACGCTGCTCATGTATCCGGTCTGGTTGAAGATTGCGGCGATGTTCTTCGCCCGTTTGGTTTGGATCAGGACGTTGTTTGCGAAGACGTTGTTGAGCGAGGCGTAGAAGATGGAAGTGCAGAAATTGCCCGCATTGCGGACGAAGTTGCCCGTTACGGTGCAGTTGAAGCAGCCCTCCAGGTCCAGAGCTGTATCGAGCACATCTTCCACGACATTGCCGGTGATGGTCATGCCGTCGCCGTTGTTGCCGTAGATGGCGCCGTTCGTTCGGCACAGGTAGTTGCCTGTAATCTGGACGTTGCGCACCCGACGCGCCATCCAGACTTCACCACCTTCCGCACTCGGTGCACCGCCGCCCCACCATGAGACCTTGCCGCCTCGAAATACGTTGCCGGTAATCGCCACGTCCTTGACGAATTCAAGCCGTACGAGCGACGCGTTGTACCGGCCGCTATCGCCGTAATTGTTGGCGATGACGATGTTCGAGGAAAGGTCGCCGAAATCCGGCCCGGACGAGAAGCCTGCCGTCACGGCGGGATCGACGCCGACACCTTCGTCGCCGGCCACGCCGTTTGCCGACTTGTATAGGCCGCGAATGTCGGCACCGTGGGTAATGGATACCCCGCCCGTGTTCACCAGCCGGTTTCCGACGAACCAGAGGAAACGGATATTGGCCGCGAACAACGCAATGCCGACATTGGAAACGTCGCCCTCGAATGCGCAGTTTTCGATGCGGATGTGTTCGTAGAAAGAACTGAACGCTTCTGCCGCGCTGACATTCTGGTTGACGTTGAAGAAGTTGGCATCGCCTGCGTTAACCAGATGGATGCCCGAGATCGTGCACTTCGGAGTGAGCGCGATCGCCTTCACGAGCCTGAACTTGCGGCCCTTCTCGGCCGTGAGCGTGAAGCCCTCGGGATAAAGTGCGTGCATGGTATCTACGGCTTGCTGCAGCAGTGCCGAATTGTCGGTCACGCCGTCCCCCCGGCAGCCGAACCATTCGATCATGGCCACGGGGCCGGGCGTGCGTTCCCAAGCCCCCAGCGCTCCACTCGGCGTTTCGCCGGGAGGCACGTAGATACCGCGATTAGGGTCTGCCTGCACCTTTGCGGACATGTCCCCATTACGCCAGGTGAAGCTGCCCTCCCGTCCTCCTTCGGCCAGATAGGCGCGCTGACGCTCGGACAGGCTGGCCAGTTCGTTGCGGTCGAGCGATATGCGCTGGGTCGTTTTTCCGATCCTTGCGGCCAGTCCGCGAGCGACGACGTCCATGCTCATGATGAGATCTCCTGATCGTGCCGTGGTTACTGTGCGAGGCGATAGACGAGGGTGCCCGAGGCGAGGGTTATGTCGAGATAAAGCGCGGCTCCATTCTCTTCCTCGGTCCACACCTGTTCGCAGGCATTGGCGGAGAACGTCGCCCACGGCGTGCCGGCAACGGTCACGGCGTTGCGCGTCGCGCCGGCGTCCGTTGATCGGCGCAGACTGACCGTGCCGCTCCACGTGCCGGAGAGCGCTAGGACTACGGGGCGCGACAGGGCGGGAACGAAGGGCCCGGCAACGATGGACTGGGATGTCGAGCCGGACAGCGCATTGGCAGCCGCTGCCGCCACATTCCGTACGAGGAGAGGGTCGCCGGCAGCGACGCTTACAGGCAGGGGGGAGGTGTTACGGACCGTCGCAAAAGCTCCGGCTTCGTCGGAAAATCCGATCGCGAAAGCCGGGGCATAACCTGCGGGAACTGCTATGGGATTGCTCATCGGGGCTCCTTTCAATGAGGAAGGCCCGAATCCAGATACGCATCACGAGGGGTGTAGGAAAATTCTTTCGGCAGTGCGCCTTCAGGAAACTACCAGAATCGGTCAGTTTTTCTTCTTGGGCACATTGAAGGTGCCCTGCACACGGCCGCCGGAGGCTGAAGAGACCCCGCTCTTGAGATCCATCACGAACCGGCCGCCGCGAAGCGTATCGCCGCTGCCGCGCTTGAGCGTGGCATTGCCGACCATCGTGATGATGCGCTGGTTGAAGTCGTAGATCGCGGTATCGCCCGTGGCGATCTGGTCCTGGCGGGTGACGACGACGTTACCGCTGGCGGTGATGCGCTGGACCTGATTTCCCGCAGTGTAATCCATCACGGTTCGCGCCGCACGCAGGCGCAGATCGGCCTGGGTGATATCGACATTTCCGGTCAGCACGACGCGGCCCTGCTTGTCCTGAAGCTCGATCCGATCGGCCCCGAAATCGACGGGCGCATCGGAGTTGTGGCCGGAAATCCCCTGCGCACCAAGCTGCTGGCCAGCGGCGAACAGGGCAAGCCCGATCACGGGCGCGGCAATGGCGATACGAAGAAGGCGGGGGCGGGGCGTCATTGGGGTATCCTCAGCTTGCCGGGCGTTATGCGCATCCGGGCATTGCCTTCAAGCGTTACGGTGCGGTTTTCGAGGTCGGCGTGCATGGCATCGGCCTTGAAAGGACCGGAGGGCATGGTGCCCTGAACGCCGCCGGAAGCGACCGCGGTCTTGTTCTTGATGTCGACGTCGACCTTGCTGGTGGTCATGGTGTAGCCATCGGCGGCCTTGAAGTTCACCGGGCCATCCACCGCCATCGTATCGTTGTCGAAATTGTAGGCGCCGCGCGGCGCGACGATATCTGCCGGGCCATCGCGCATGCTCATCTTGGCGACGAGCTGCTGCATTTCGACGATCGGAATTTCAGGCGATCGCTGGACGGCGGTGCCGGCGGTCACCACGAAATCGCGGCCCAGATTGTCCTGGCCTCGATAAGCGGCGTTGGACACGGCGATCCGCTCCCCGGTCGTATCGACCTTGTTGCGGTCCAGCAGGAAGCTGATCTCACCGCGAGGGGAGAGCGGAACCAGGATCATGACGGCGGCAACCAGGCCGATACCCGCAGGCAGGGCCTTGGACAGAAATGCCACCATGCGATCGTGCGAACCGCCGGGCGCGGCGAAGTGCCGGCGGCGGTTACGGACCTGGTTGGCTTCGACCGACATCGCTGGTTGCGCTCCCGATCAGGCGGCTTCGTGGCTGAAGATATCGTGGTTGGGCCAGCCGGCAAGGTCGAGCCGGGCGCGTGCGGGCAGGAAGTCGAAGCAGGCCTGCGCGATTTCGGTACGGTTCTCTCGTGCAAGCCGCACGACCAGAATCTCATGCATGGCGTGCAGATAGCGCACGTCCGAGGCGGCATAGTCCTTCTGCGCATCGGTGAGCTCAGCCGCACCCCAGTCGCTCGACTGCTGCTGCTTCGATACTTCCTTGCCCAGAAGCTCGCGCACGAGGTCTTTCAGACCGTGGCGATCGGTGTACGTGCGCACCAGCTTGCTAGCGATCTTGGTGCAGAACACCGGCGCGGCCGTGACGCCGAGGTAATGTTCGATCGCAGCGAGGTCGAAGCGGGCGAAGTGATAGAGTTTCAACCGCGAGGGATCGGCCAGCACCGCCTTCAGGTTCGGCGCGGCAAAGTCGCTGCCGGGCGCAAAGCGGACGAGATGCTCGTCGCCTTTTCCGTCGGAAATCTGGACCACGCAGAGGCGGTCGCGCGGGGTGATCAAACCCATCGTTTCAGTGTCGACAGCGACGGGTCCCGGCGCAAGCACGCCCTCGGGGAGATCTTCTTCGTGGAGATAGACAGCCATGGTCCGGAAATGCTTAGGGACTGGGCCTGCGTTAGGCAATGGGCGGATGGTCCGGGATGCCGGTTACCGCCGACAAATCGGGAGTATGGCGCGAATGGAAACTTCAGTAGCCATGCAGAGCGTGCCGCCATCGTGGCAATCTGCGCTCGGCCCCGTGCTGGATTCCCCCGAATCGCGCCAGCTCGGTGAATGGCTGAATGCCGAGGAAGCAGCAGGGAAACGGATTTTCCCACCGCGCGGAAGTCGTTTCAGCGCCCTGGAACTGACACCGCTCGGCGAAGTCCGTGTCGTCATCCTGGGGCAGGATCCCTACCACGGCGCCGGGCAGGCACATGGGCTGGCCTTTTCCGTCGCCCATGGCGTGCGGGTCCCGCCGTCGCTGGTCAACATGTACAAGGAACTGGCCACCGATTGCGGCATTGCCGCGCCGGGACACGGCAACCTCGAACACTGGGCCCGGCAAGGCGTACTTCTGCTCAACAATGCGCTGACGGTCGAAGAGGGGCGGGGAGGATCGCACCAGAACAAGGGCTGGGAAGCGATCACCGATGCCGCCGTCGCGGCGGTTGCGGCCAAGGAGGAGCCTTGCGTGTTCCTGCTCTGGGGCAATCACGCCAGGAAGAAGGCGATGCGGGTGCCGGGGCTCGCTTCGAGCCATCACCTGGTGCTGACGGCACCGCATCCCAGCCCGCTCTCGGCCTACGCGGGATTTTTCGGGTGCCGGCATTTCAGCAAGGCGAATGCGTTTCTCGAAGCGAACGGACGTGGGCGGATCGACTGGTAGGTTTGCCACCTGGCGCCCCGGATCACGTTCGGGAGAAGGGGGTCAGGCAGCCCGGCCTGGAATGGCTTCGTCCATGACGTAATGGCTCATTGTGCCGCCCACGCCCAGATCGCCAAAGGCGGCGCGAAAGCGGCCGAAGCTGTCGAGCTTGCGCGCGGAATCGTGCGCTTCCATCGAGGTCCACACGACGTTGAACGTGAACTTCGACGGGTTTTCCACACCTCGGCCGAAACGGATCGAAACAACGCCTTCGCAGGCGGAGAGTTGTTCCAGCCCGACCTCGCGCATGGCGGCGGAAAAGGCTTCCTCCGTGCCGGGGCGGACTTCTATCTCGGCGATTTCCAGCAGCATCAGGTCATTCTCCCATTCGCCCGCCAAACTCCCCGAGCGTGTTCGCGAGGTCAACGCGGATGCGCCAGAAATCGCTGCCGCGTCGGAATCCTCAGTTCAAACGAAAAGGGCGCCCGCTGCCGGACGCCCTTCCTGTTCGTTCCACGTGTAACGTGTCAGCGCGGCAGTTCGGAAACGCCCATGAGCGCCTCGTCCACCGCGCGGGCGCACTGGCGACCTTCGCGGATGGCCCAGACGACCAGCGACTGGCCGCGACGCATGTCGCCACAGGCATAGATTGCCGGATCGCTGGTGCGGTAGTCGGCCATGGTGGCCTTGACGTTGCCGCGTGCGTCCAGTTCGACGCCCGACTGGTCGAGCATGCCGGCCTTGCGCGGACCGACGAAGCCCATGGCGAGCAGGATGAGGTCGGCTTCGAGCGTGAACTCGCTGCCTTCGACTTCCTGCATCTTGCCGTCCTTCCACTCGACGCGGACGCATTCGAGGGCGCGGACGTCGTTGTCGCCGATGACGCGCTTGGTCAGCACGGCCCAGTCACGCTCGACACCTTCTTCGTGGCTCGACGAAGTACGCAGCTTGAGCGGCCAGTTCGGCCAGGACATCGCCTTGTTTTCGTGAAGCGGCGGCTTGGGCATGATTTCGAGCTGGGTGACCGAAGCCGCACCCTGGCGGTTCGAGGTGCCTACGCAGTCGGAGCCGGTGTCGCCGCCGCCGATGACGATGACATGCTTGCCGGTAGCCGAGAGCGTGCCGCGCGGGGCGGCGCGCAATTCGTCGTCACCCGCGTTGCGCTTGTTCTGCTGGGTCAGGAACTCCATCGCGAAGCGTACGCCGGGCAGTTCGAAGCCCGGAATGTTCAGCGGACGGGGATCTTCGGCACCGCCGGAGAAGACCACGAGGTCGAAGTTTTCCTTCAGCGAGGCGACCGATACCGTCACGCCGACTTCGGTGGATGTCCGGAATTCCACGCCTTCCGCCATCATCTGCACGAGACGACGGTTGATGAGGTGCTTTTCCATCTTGAAGTCGGGGATGCCGTAGCGAAGCAGGCCACCGACGCGGTCGCTCTTCTCGAACACGGTGACCGAGTGGCCGGCGCGGGCGAGCTGCTGTGCGCAGGCCATGCCTGCCGGCCCGGAGCCGACGACGGCCACCGACTTGCCGGTCTTCTTCGCGGCAGGCTTCGGCGTGATCCAGCCTTCCTGCCAGCCCTTGTCGACGATCGCGCATTCGATCGACTTGATGGTGACAGGCTGGTCCACGATGTTCAGCGTGCAGGCCGCCTCGCACGGAGCGGGGCAGATGCGACCGGTGAACTCGGGGAAGTTGTTGGTCGAGTGGAGGACTTCCAGCGCGTTGCGGAAGTCGTCCTCGTAAACCAGGTGGTTCCAGTCCGGGATGATATTGTTGACCGGACAGCCGGTATGGCAGTGCGGCACGCCGCAGTTCATGCAGCGTGACGCCTGGTCCTTCAGCGCCTGCGGCGCGAGCGGGACTACGAACTCGTTGTAGTTCTTGAGGCGCTCCTTGGCATCGCCATAAGTGCGGTCCTGGCGGTCCAGTTCGAGGAAGCCGGTTTCCTTGCCCATCTTACTAATTCCCGATCTTATTCTGCTGCGACCGAAGCGGCTTCGAGGCGTTCCGCCTCCTGCTGGCGCAGAGCCTTTGCGTAGTCGCGCGGCATCACCTTGACGAACTTGCCCAGCGTGTTCGACCAGTCGTCGAGCAGCGCGCGGGCTCTTTTCGAGCCGGTGTGCAGGTGGTGGCGTTCGAGCAGGATGCGCAGGCGCTCCGCATCGTGGCGCAGCATGTCGCCCATGCCGAGGTCGCGGACCGAGACGGTGCGCTGTTGCGGCCGGCCCGTTCCCTCTTCCTCGTCGGCTTCGGCCGAGATCCGGATGAGATCGACCATCGCCGGGTTCACCAGCTTATCGAACTCGCCGTCCTCGTCGTAGACGTAGGCGATGCCGCCCGACATGCCCGCCGCGAAGTTGCGGCCGGTCTTGCCCAGCACGGTAACAACACCGCCGGTCATGTATTCGCAGCCGTGATCGCCGCAGCCTTCGACGACCGCGATCGCGCCCGAGTTGCGGACCGCGAAACGCTCGCCGCCGACACCGTTGAAGAACGCCTCGCCGGAAATCGCGCCGTACAGCACGGTATTGCCGACGATGATGTTCTTGGTCGGATCGCGATCGACATGGCCGGGCTGGCGCACGATCACGCGGCCGCCGGACAGGCCCTTGCCGACATAGTCGTTGGCATCGCCGGTCAGGTCGAGCGTGACGCCGTGGGCAAGCCAGGCGGCGAAGCTCTGGCCGGCAACGCCGGTGAGCTTCACGTGGATGGTATTGTCGGGCAGGCCGTCATGGCCGTAGCGACGGGCCACCTCGCCCGAGAGCATCGCGCCGACCGTGCGGTTGACGTTGATGACGCTCTTTTCGATGCGAACGGCCTGACGGTTTTCCAATGCATCGGCTGCACCTGCGATCAGGGCATTGTCCAGCGCGTTTTCGAGGCCGTGGTCCTGCGCTTCGCTCCAGCCCAGCGAGGGGCTGTCGCCCAGCGGTGCCTGGTAAAGCACCTTGGACAGATCGACGCCCTTGGCCTTCCAGTGCTGGACTGCCTTCTTCATGTCGAGCTTGTCGACGCGGCCGACCATTTCCGCGATCGTGCGGAAGCCGAGTTCGGCCATGATCGCGCGCAGTTCCTCGGCGACGAAGAAGAAGTAGTTGACCACATGCTCGGGCTGGCCGGTGAAGCGGGCCCGCAGGACGGGGTCCTGGGTGGCGACGCCGACGGGGCAGGTGTTGAGGTGGCACTTGCGCATCATGATGCAGCCGGCGGCGATCAGCGGGGCAGTGGCGAAGCCGAACTCCTCCGCGCCAAGCAGCGCCGCAACGGCAACGTCACGGCCGGTGCGCAGGCCGCCGTCGGCCTGAACCACCACGCGGCTGCGCAGGTTGTTGAGCAGCAGGGTCTGCTGGGTCTCGGCCAGGCCGATTTCCCAGGGCGAACCCGCGTGAGTCAGCGAGGTCAGCGGCGAAGCGCCGGTGCCGCCTTCGTAGCCCGAGATCGTGATGTGGTCCGCGCGGGCCTTGGAAACGCCTGCCGCAACGGTGCCCACGCCGACTTCCGACACCAGCTTGACCGAGACACGGCTGGTCGGGTTCACGTTCTTGAGATCGTGAATGAGCTGCGCAATGTCTTCGATCGAGTAGATGTCGTGGTGCGGCGGCGGCGAGATCAGGCCGACGCCCGGCGTCGAGTGACGGGTCGCGCCGATGGTCTTGTCGACCTTGTCGCCCGGCAACTGGCCGCCTTCGCCGGGCTTGGCGCCCTGGGCCATCTTGATCTGGATGTCGTCGGCATTGACGAGGTACTCGGTGGTCACGCCGAAGCGGCCCGAAGCAACCTGCTTGATCGACGAACGCATGGTATCGCCATTGGGCAGGGGCGTGAAGCGCGAGGGGTCCTCGCCGCCTTCACCGGTGTTCGACTTGCCGCCGATGCGGTTCATCGCCAGCGCCAGCGTGGTGTGCGCCTCCCAGGAGATCGAACCGTAGCTCATCGCGCCGGTGGCGAAGCGCTTCACGATTTCGCTGGCAGGTTCCACTTCGGAGATGTGGATCGCCTGACCGGGCACGAATTCCATCAATCCGCGGATGGTCAGCATCCGGGTCGACTGGTCGTTGATGGTGCGGGCGAATTCCTCGTACTTGGCGGGGATGTTGCCGCGCACGGCGTGCTGGAGCGCGCCGATGTTCTCGGACGTCCAGGCATGTTCCTCGCCGCGCACGCGCGAACCGTAGATGCCGCCGACATCGAGCATGTTCGCGTAGATCGGATTATCGCCATAGGCCGCATCGTGGCGGCGCACGGCTTCCTGCGCGATCTCCGCGAGACCGGCACCCTCGATCGAGGTCGCGGTTCCGGTGAAGTACTTCTCAACGAAGGCGGTCGAGAGGCCGACAGCATCGAAGATCTGGGCGCCGCAATACGACTGGTAGGTCGAGATGCCCATCTTGGACATGACCTTACGGATGCCCTTGCCGATGGCGTAGACGTAGTTCTTCGCCGCCTGCTCCGCCGTTACCGGCAGGTTCTTGCGAACGCGCACGGCTTCGATGGTCTCGAAGGCGAGGTAGGGGTTGATGGCTTCGGCGCCGAAGCCCGCCAGCGCGCAGAAGTGGTGGACTTCACGCGCTTCGCCGGTTTCCACGACGAGGCCGGTCTGCATGCGCAGGCCCTGGCGGACGAGGTGGTGGTGGACGGCGGCGGTTGCCAGCAGCGCCGGCATCGGGATGCGGTCCGGGCCCTGTGCGCGGTCGGACAGGACGAGGATGTTCTTGTCCGCCAGCACCGCTTCGGTCGCGGCCCAGCACATTTCCTTGATCGCCATTTCGAGGCCCGCGGCGCCGCTCTTGGCGTCCCAGGTCATGTCGATGGTGGCGGTGCGGAAGGCGCCGTCAAGTGCGGCTTCCACCGAGCGGATCTTGGCGAGGCCAAGGTCGGTCAGGATCGGCTGGCTGACTTCGAGGCGCTTGTGGCTGCCGGCGTCATGGCCGAGCAGGTTCGGGCGCGGGCCGATCATCGAGACGAGGCTCATGACCAGTTCCTCGCGGATCGGGTCGATCGGCGGGTTGGTGACCTGCGCGAAGTTCTGCTTGAAGTAGTCGTAAAGCAGACGGGCCTTGTTCGACAGCACCGGGATCGGCGTGTCGGTGCCCATCGAGCCGAGCGGATCGTCGGCGGCGACGGCCATCGGCTCCAGGAAGCGGGTAACGTCTTCCTGGGTATAGCCGAACACCTGCTGGCGATCGAGAAGGGTGCCGGTGGGCGCGGGCAGCTCGGCCAGCTCGGGCTCGATCACGTCGAGGTCCGCCAGCTTGTACTGCGCCTGGTCGAGCCACTTTTCATAGGGCTCGGCGGCGGCAAGCTGGGTCTTGATTTCCTCGTCCTCGATGATGCGGCCCTGATCGAAGTCGATCAGGAGCATCCTGCCGGGCTGGAGGCGCCACTTGCGGACGATGTTGTCTTCCTTGATCGGAAGCACGCCGGATTCCGACGCCATGACGCAGATATCGTCGTCGGTGACGAGGAAGCGCGCGGGGCGCAGGCCGTTACGGTCGAGCGTGGCGCCGATCTGGCGGCCGTCGGTGAAGGCCACGGCGGCCGGGCCGTCCCAGGGCTCCATCAGGGCGGCGTGATACTCGTAGAACGCGCGCCGTTCCGCCGTCATCAGCGGATTGCCCGCCCATGCTTCCGGGATCAGCATCATCATCGCGTGGCTGAGCGAATAGCCGCCCGCGAGCAGCAGCTCGAAAGCGTTGTCGAGGCAGGCGGTGTCCGACTGTCCATGCGGGATCAGCGGCCACATCTTGTCGAGGTCGGCGCCGAGCAGCTCCGATTCCATGGTGCGACGGCGGGCGTTCATCCAGTTCACGTTGCCGCGAACCGTGTTGATCTCGCCGTTGTGGGCCATGAAGCGGAACGGGTGTGCCAGCTTCCAGCTCGGGAAGGTGTTGGTCGAGAAGCGCTGGTGCACGAGGCCGAGCGCCGAGACGAACTCGGGATTGCGCAGATCGTCGTAGAACGAGCCGACCTGGGTTGCCAGCAGCAGGCCCTTGTAGACGATCGTGCGGCTGGAGAAGCTGGGCATGTACAGCTCGGTCAGGCCGGGCAGGTTATGCTTCTTCGCCATCGCTTCGAGCGGGTTCTGCGTCTGCTTGCGGATCGCCAGGATCTTGCGCTCGAACGCGTCCTGGTCGGCGCAGTTGTCGCCGCGGCCGACGAAGCACTGGCGGATCACCGGCATTGAGTTGATGACGGTCTTGCCGAGGCCATCGAGCGTGACGGGCACGTCGCGCCAGCCGATCAGGTGCTGGCCTTCCTTGGCGATGAACTTCTCGAAGGTCTGCGTGATGAGGTCGCGGCTGGCTTCGTCCTGCGGGAGGAAGCACATGGCGACGGCATAGTCGCCCGCCTGCGGCAGTTCGACGCCGGTGGCGGCGGCCCAGCTGCGGAACAGCGTATCGGGAAGCTGGGTCAGGATTCCTGCGCCGTCACCCAGCAGCGGGTCGGCGCCCACCGCACCGCGGTGGTCAATGTTTTTAAGGATTTCCAGTGCCTGAGTAATGATCGCATGTGTTTTCTGGCCTTTGATATGGGCTACGAAGCCCACACCACAGGAGTCGTGTTCGTTACGCGCATCATAAAGGCCCTGGGGCTTAGGAAATCCCATCGATAAAACCCATCCTGTCATTTTTTGTCGGGTTGCCTTCCATGCTCCGCCTCGGCGCGCACGAATCGTGCGACGCCGATACGCGTCATGGGGTCCCAAGCGCCCCCATGACGATTACGAGACGTTTTTGCAATGGCGAAGGCAGGGGGTCGCGCAGGATTTAGTGCGTGTGCACGGTAAAAAAGGGAATTTTGTTATGCAAAAACCCGGAACGGTTGCGCCGGACCGGGTTTTTGCAGGGATGTGACGTCGATTTGCCGGGGCGTCAGGCGGCGCCGCTCATCCGCTGGAGTGTGGCGAGTGCGGCGCGCAGTGCCTTTTCGGTTTCGGTAGGATCCGGCCGGGCCGGCGGATCGAACGGCCGATCGGGCGATGCCTGCGTCATACCGCTCTCTTCGGCATCCGCCGGAAGCATGTTTGCATCGAAATGAACGAAATTCTGCCGCGGGGCCTGACGGGAAAGGTTCAGCAGGGACGAGTAGCCCTGTTCGAGCACGGCCTCTTCCTCGTCGTCCTCGGGCTTCTCGTCATAGGCGAAGTCCTGCGAGAGAGCGTCGAATTCGGCATATCGGCCGGCATCTTCCTCTTCTTCGTCCCCGGCCTCGAACGCGTCAGGCCCGATTTCCACTGCAACGGCATGCGCGGTGCCGAGGGAGACCGGCGCGGCGGCGAGGCTGATATGGCGCGGCGGAAGGTAGCCGGGCAGGGCATCGTCGTCATTTCCGAACGAATCGAGCCCCACCGGGCGCAGGGCCGCCGGGATGCGGGAAATTGCGGAAGGTCCGTCCTCGCTTTCACCGGGCGCCTTATGCACGGGCAATGCGAATGGGGCGACCGAAGCAAGGCGCGGCAGAGGCGAGCGCAGGGTTTCGGTGAATGGCGGTTCTGCGAAAGGCGGGGCAGGGAATGCGATGGTTTTCGCCGTCGTGACCGAGGCTTCGGTTGCCGTCGGGAGTTCCGGCGAACTTGCGGGTGCATCGGGCGCGAACAGCGGTTGAGGCGCGGGCTGCCCGACGAACGCCGACGAGGAGGGCGTCACGGCGCTGCGCTTGCGGCGCTGTTCTTCCATCGCAAGGGCGAGGCGTTCGAGCAGTTCGACCTGCGACAGTGTTTCCAGTTCGGCTGCCGCGATTCGTTCCGCGGCATTCCGCGCGCTCTCCGTGTCCGCTTCGGGCAGGGTTGCGGCCGCGTCTGATTCGGCCGCCGGCGGGGCGGAAGCCGCGAATCCCGGAGCGGGTGTGCTCGCCTCGGCGGGTTCGGAAACCTTGTTCGCATAGGCTTCGAACAACCGGTTGTTCAGCGCTTCCGGCGCCGGCGTGGAAGGCGCGGGTTCCGTTTCCGGCCCGTCTTCGGCCTCGGCCCCGGTCTTGTCTTCGTGCGCCCATGCAGCCGGTGAGAAGCTGTGGATTTCCTGGCGAGGCTCAAGCCATTCGGGAACGCGGCCGAACGGAGCTTCGGAGCGATCGTCGCTTTCTTCCCGGCTCTCACCTGTCTCTTCTGCCGGGAACTGGCCGGGAACCGTCCATGCAGGAGCGGCGTCCGGCGCTGCCGCGATCGGCGCGAAACTGGGTCCGTCCTCGAAAGCGGGGGCCTCCGAAGCCGTTGAAGCGGGAAGCTGCGTGGTCACGATCCCGTCGATGTCGAGCTCCGACAAGTTGAGGATCTGGGGGGCTTCCTCGCCTTCGGGCCGTGTTTCGAGCGCTTCGGCGGGCTGTTCCTCGGCCACCAGCGCGAATGCGCGACGGCGGCGTGGCTGGTTTGCCTGCGGTGCGGGATCGGCCTCTTCCGCGCTTTCCGCCGTCTCGAAGCCGGCGAAAGGCATGCGAGCGGGCTGTGCCTCGGTGGTCTGGGCGACCCGGCGGCCGGCCACGAGGCCGACAAGTCCGCCGAGCCCGGTCATGGCGAGTGCGAAGAGGATGCGGGCGGTGTTGCCCAGCGGCGGCGTGGCCATCGGGAGCACCTTGCCCAGCCCGGTTGCGCCGACGATGCGTTCCAGCAGTGCCGGGCTCACCATGATCGACCCGAGGCCGAAGAGGGCGGCAAACCACAAGGCGACGATCGCGGGAAACAGGGGGTGACGGCTGATCGGCTGGGCCACGGCGGGCTTCCTGTTCTCTGCTTTCGCCACGAATTGTACCCCGTTTCTCACGTTGGAATTGCGGAATTCCGCCTTGTCAGGCAGCGGTTCCCAGTCCTTTTTCAGCATCGAGAGGTGCCACCATTTGGTAAACGTCTCGATAACGACGGGCATTGGCGGCCCAGTCGTGCCGTTCCCGGACATGTCGGCGCCCGGCCTCGCGATAGGCTTCCCACGATTCGCGGTGTGCGAGCAACCCTGCAAGAGCGGCCGCGCAGGCAGCCGGATCGTCAGGCGCGAACAGGGTTCCGGTCACGCCGTGGTCCACCAGTTCGCGGTGCCCGCCGACATCGCTGGCCGCGACAAGCTTGCCCTGTGCCATGGCCTCGAGCGGCTTGAGCGGGGTGACGAGGTCCGTGAGGCGGCTTTTCTTGCGCGGATAGGCCATGATGTCGGCCAGGGCGTAATAGCGATCGACTTCATGGTGAGGCACCCGGCCGATGAAGCGGATTGCCGACGCCGCCGGGGAGGCCAGCGCCTGAGCGCGCAGCGCCTCCTCGCGCGGGCCGCCGCCGACCATGAGCAGCCGCGCGTCGGGTTGTCTCTTCAGTAGCAGCGGCATGGCGGCGATCAGGTCGTCCAGCCCCTCATAGTCGTAGAAACTGCCGATGAAACCGATCACCGGACAGGCGCGGCCATCGGTTTCGAAGCCCAGTTCCTTTGCCAGCGCCCTGTCGCGCGCGGGCGGCGTACCGAACAGTTCCAGATCGACGCCGTTTGGCATTTTCGTGATCTTCGCGGTGGGAACGCCCCGGGCGATGAGATCGGCGCGCAGGCCGTCGCAGATCGTCACGATCGCATCGGCGCGGGCGACGACCCGGTTTTCGAGGGCGCGGGTCAGCCGGTATTTCAGCGAACCCTCGGCGCCGGTACCGTTGCCGACGGCCGCATCCTCCCAGAATGCGCGGATTTCATAGACCAGCGGGATGCCGTGCCGGCGCGCGACGCGCGACGCTGCGGCGCCGCAGAGCGAGGGGGAATGGGCGTGGATCACGTCGGGGCGCCATTCGCGCACCACCTGTTCGATGGTCTGCGCGAAGAGCCCGATCTCGCGCCATTCGCGCAGCCCGGCGGGCCCGCTTGCACTTCCGCGGGTGCGGTGGAAGACGAGGCCGTCCGCATCCTCGACATCGGGGCCAGTCGCTGTATGGCGCAGGCCTGTCACGCCGCGCACCTCGAAGCCCATCGCTTCCTGTGCCTTGAGGATCGCGCGGGTCCGGAAGGTGTAGCCGCTGTGCATCGGCAGCGAATGGTCGAGGACGTGGAGAACACGGGTCATGGTCGCAATTCCTATGCCTGCAAGGCTTAACGCCGCGTCAACTCCGTACTGCTAGGCCCGGCAGCGATGGTCGACATCCTTGCCCTTGCCGTGAGCCACGCCCTCTTGGCGCTTGCCGCCTGGCGCCTGCTGTGGCGGCCGGAACTGGACGTGGAGGGCGGGGCGGAGAAAAGCCGCCGCATCGTCCGCCGCGGGATGCAGTGGGGCGGCGCGGACGACCGGGCCGGAAGCCCGGATTCGAGCGACACGCAAGAGGCGGCAGGCGATGATTGATCTTGCGCTGAGCGGCTTTCTCTTCGGGTTTCTCCTGCTGGGGCTCAAGCGTCCGTTTCTCTGGGTGCTGTGCTATCTCTATGTCGACATCGTGTCGCCGCAGGTCATTTCCTGGGGGATACTGGCGCATTTTCCGGTCTCGCTCATGGCCTTTGCCGCAGCCTTTCTCGGCTGGGTTCTGTTTGACGACAAGCGCGATTCGCGCATTACCGGGCGCCAGATCCTGCTGGCGCTGCTGTTGTTCTATTGCGCGGTAAGCACGCTTCGGGCCGTTTATCCGGTGGAGGCGCAGGAGAAATGGGCCTGGGTCTGGAAGGCGCTGGTCTTCGCGATCTTCCTGCCTTTCACCTTGCGAACGCGGTTGCGGATAGAGGCGGTGGCGCTGGTCATGGTGCTGTCCGCTGCGGCGCTGATCGTCGATGGAGGGCTGAAAACCGCGCTTGGCGGCAGCGGCTACGGCACTTTGCGGATCTTCGTGGACAACAACACCGGGCTCTACGAAGGGTCGATCCTTTCCTGCGTGGCGATCGCCATCATTCCCATCATCCTGTGGCTGGCGAAGTACGGGACGGTCTTCCCGCCTGACTGGCGCGTGCGTGTTTTCGCGGCGGCGCTGATCTTTGCCTGTGCCCTGATTCCGGTGGGAACCCAGGCCCGGACGGGGCTGGTGTGCCTGGGCGTGCTATGCCTGTTCTACTTGCGAACGGCCCGGCACAAGGTGCTGATCGCGGGGGGAATGGCGCTGGCCGTCATGGTTGCCTTGCCGTTCCTGCCGGCCTCTTTCCTGGCGCGCATGGGGACGATCGAGAACCACCAGTCCGACCAGTCCGCCGGTACCCGTCTCGGGGTGTGGAGCTGGACCTGGGACTATGTGAAGCACAATCCGCTGGGCGGCGGCTTCGTGGTCAGCATGGCGAGCAAGGTGGCTTACGATACGGTCTCCGTGCAGACGGTGGGCAACAGCACGACGGTCACGCGAACGCCGGTCGTCGAGCAGGGGCGCGCCTTCCATTCGAGCTATTTCGAAATGCTGGGAGAGCAGGGTTTTCCGGGGTTCTTCCTGTGGATACTGCTGCAACTGACCGGGCTGGTGCAGATGGAGATGATCCGCCGCCGCTGGAGGAAACGCACCGGTGCCGACGAGGCCTGGGTGGCGCCGCTGGCGATCGCGCTCCAGCTTGCGCAAGTGGTCTACCTGATCGGATCGCTGTTCGTTGGCATCGCTTTCCAGCCCTTCATCCTGATGCTGATCGGCCTGCAATGCGGCTTCTGGAGCTACCTGAAGCGGATCGACACAACCGCACCAGAACGACACCTGAAGGCACCAGAGATGCGGGTGCAGGCTGCCACGTCGCCCAGGGGGGTAGCCGGTCGGCACAGGCACCGGATCGGGACCGGCCGTGCTCCTTGAGAAAATTTAATCCTAACGCGCGACGGTTTCCTATCGCTCTGAAAAGTCCCGGGCTTCGCCATTTACGGCAAATTAACCTTTAACCTTCATTGGTCCTATGGTTAATACAGGGAAATGTCCGTTCCGGCTGGGGTTTGCGCCGAGAGGACGGGGGCGAAAGGGAATTCCGATGCGAGTGCTGCTGATCGAGGATGAACCGACCACCGCGCGGGCTATCGAGCTCATGCTGACGGCCGAAGGCTTCAACGTCTATTCGACGGATCTGGGCGAAGAAGGCCTCGATCTCGGCAAGCTCTACGATTACGACATCATCCTGCTCGACCTCAACCTGCCCGACATGCACGGCTATGACGTGCTCAAGAAGCTGCGCGTCGCCAAGGTGCAGACGCCGGTGCTGATCCTTTCGGGCATCTCGGAAATGGATTCGAAGGTCCGCTCGTTCGGCTTCGGCGCCGACGACTATGTGACCAAGCCCTTCCACCGCGAAGAACTGATCGCGCGCATTCACGCCGTGGTTCGCCGCTCGAAGGGCCATTCGCAGTCGGTCATCCGTACCGGCAAGCTGGTCGTCAACCTCGACGCCAAGACCGTCGAGGTCGACAGCGCCCGCGTGCATCTGACCGGCAAGGAATATGCGATGCTGGAGCTGCTCTCGCTGCGCAAGGGCACCACGCTGACCAAGGAAATGTTCCTCAACCACCTTTACGGCGGCATGGACGAACCCGAACTCAAGATCATCGACGTCTTCATCTGCAAGCTGCGCAAGAAGCTGGCCCATGCCTGCGGCGGCGCCAACTACATCGAGACGGTCTGGGGCCGCGGCTATGTGCTGCGCGACCCGGACGAGCTTCAGGACGTCGCCTGAACCGACCCGCCTCTAAACATAGGGGCGCGTGCGTAACTGATGCGGGAACAAAGCGGCCTGCCCTTCCGGGGGCGGGCCGTTTCGCTTTCGAGGCCTGCGGCCTTCAGGTTCCCCCTTCGCCTTCGGCGCCGGCGAAGGCCGGGGAAGGGGGCTGAGAACAGGCCCGGTTCCGTCTCCGTCGCCGGGAAATCGGCGCGAGTGGGGCCGTAGCGGCGGGTCCCACGTTGACCTTGCCGGGCAACGGTGCCAGTGCCCCGCGCCATGACGGCTCACAAACCCGGCGATCCGACCACGCTCAACCGCCTCTACGGCCGCGCCAAGGGCAAGCCCCTGCGCGCGGGCCAGCAGGCGCTGGTCGACAACCTGCTCCCGCGAATCGCGGTTCCCCTCGAAGGTCCGGTCACCTCCGACCTGCTGTTCGGCGACGATCGCCCGATGCATTTCGAGATCGGCTTCGGCGGCGGCGAACATATGGCGGGCCGGGCGGACATGCTGCCCAACCACGGCTTCATCGGCGCCGAACCCTTCATCAACGGTGTTGCCCAGGCGCTCACCCATGTTGCCGGAGACAATGGCGCCAGCACGCCGCTCGGCAATGTGCGCATTCATCACGGCGATGCGCTGGAAGTGCTTTCGCGCATTCCCGACGGTTCGCTCTCGTTCCTCTACCTGCTGCACCCGGACCCCTGGCCCAAGGCGCGCCATGCCAAGCGGCGCATGATGAACGATGGCCCGGTGGACATGTTCGCGGCCAAGCTGAAGCCCGGCGGCGAGTTCCGTTTCGGCACGGACCACGCGGTCTACGTGCGCCACGCGCTGATGGTGATGCAGCGCCATACCGACCAGTTCGAGTGGCTTTGCGAGAAACCGCAGGACTTCCAGGTCCGTCCGGGCGGCTGGCCGGAGACGCGCTACGAGAACAAGGCGCGCACCGTCTACGGGCACGAGGTCTGGTATTTCCGCTATCGGCGCAAGTAAGCGTCAGGCCCAAAAGAAACGCCGCCCCGGATCAGGTCCGGGACGGCGGCATCTCTGGGAAAAAAAGGGGCGTCCGGACATGATCCGGGCGCCCCTTTTTCGATGTTATCCGGCGATACCGGCCGCCGCGAGCACGGCCAGCGTCAGCACGTCCGGCGCCAGCGCGGTCATCGGCACGATCTGCACCGGCTTTTCCGCGCCCAGCAGCATCGGGCCGATCGACGTCGTGCCGCCGATTTCCTTGAGCAGCTTGGCCGAGATATTGGCGGACTGCAGGCCCGGCATGATCAGCACGTTCGCCGGAGCCGACAGGCGGCTGAACGGATAAAGCGCCATGATCTTGGGGTTGAGCGCGGCGTCAGGCGCCATTTCGCCTTCGTATTCGAAGTCCGGCTTTTCCTCGTCGAGGATGCGGATGGCTTCGCGGGTCTGCTCCAGCCACTTGCCCGAGGGATTGCCGAAGGTCGAGTAGCTGAGGAAGGCGACGCGCGGTTCGTGGCCCAGGCGGCGGGCGACGGCGGCAGTTTCCTTGGCGATCACCGCGAGCTGTTCGGCGTTCGGGCGTTCGTTGATGGTGGTGTCGGCCATGAACACGGTGTGGTTCTTGCCCACCAGCATGTGGATGCCGAACGCCAGCTTGCCCGTTGCCGGGTCCAGCACGCGGCGCACTTCCTTCATGGTCTGCGCGAAGGGGCGGGTCATGCCGGTGATGAGCGCATCGCCCACGCCCAGCTTGAGCAGGCCGGAGGCGAAGATGTTGCGGTCGGTATTGACCATGCGCTGCACGTCGCGCTGGAGGAAGCCGCGGCGCTTGAGGCGCTCGTAGAGCATCTCCACCATCGGGCCGACGTGCTCGGACACCATCGAATTCTCGATGTGGTAGCTTTCGGGGTTGGGCACGCCCAGTTCGGCCATCTTGTCGAGGATGACCTGGGTGCGGCCGACCAGCACGGGCTCGCCGTAGCCGAAGTCGCGGTACTGGATCGCTGCGCGCAGGACCACTTCGTTGTCCGCTTCGGCGAAGATCACGCGCTTGGGATTGGCGCGGACCTGCTCGTAGACGCGGGTGAGCACCGAGGTCGTCGGGTTGAGCCGCGCCTTGAGCTGGTCGCGGTAGGCTTCGAAGTCCTCGATCGGGCGACCGGCGACGCCGGATTCCATCGCCGCGCGGGCGACCGCCATCGGTACGACTTCCATCAGGCGCGGGTCGAACGGCGCGGGGATGATATAGTCGCGCCCGAACTGCTGGGTTTCACCGCCGTAAGCGGCGGCCACGTCTTCGTGGACCTGTTCGCGGGCCAGTTCGGCGATGGCGTTGGCAGCGGCGATCTTCATCTCTTCGTTGATCGCGGTGGCATGGACGTCCAGCGCGCCGCGGAAGATGAAGGGGAAGCCGAGCACGTTGTTCACCTGGTTCGGATAGTCCGAACGGCCGGTGGCCACGATCGCATCGGGGCGCACGGCCTTGGCATCGGGCGGGGTGATCTCGGGATCGGGGTTGGCCATCGCGAAGATGATCGGCTGTTCGGCCATCTTCTTCACGTATTCGGGCTTGAGCGCACCGGCGGCGGAAAGGCCGAGGAACACGTCGGCGCCGACCAGCGCCTCTTCCAGGGTGCGGTGCGGGGTGTCGATCGCGTGCGCGCTCTTCCACTGGTCCATGCCGGTCTCGCGGCCGCGATAGATCACGCCGGTACGGTCGCAGACGGTGACGTTCTCGTGGCGCACGCCGATCGACTTGATAAGCGCGGTGCAGGCCAGCGCCGAGGCGCCGGCGCCGTTGACCACGACCTTCACGTCCTTGAGGTCACGCCCGGTGATGAGGCAGGCGTTGATCAGGCCGGCGGCGGCGATGATCGCGGTGCCGTGCTGGTCGTCGTGCATGACCGGGATGTTCATCCGTTCGCGCAGGGCCTGCTCGATGATGAAGCATTCGGGTGCCTTGATATCCTCGAGGTTGATGCCGCCGAAGCTCGGCTCCATCATGGCGATGGCCTCGATCAGGGCGTCGGTATCCTCGCTGGCCAGCTCGATGTCGATGGAATCGACGTCGGCGAAGCGCTTGAACAGCACGGCCTTGCCTTCCATCACCGGCTTCGACGCCAGCGCGCCGAGGTTGCCCATGCCCAGGATCGCGGTGCCGTTCGAGATCACCGCAACGAGGTTGCCCTTGGCGGTATAATCGTAGGCGGTGGCGGGATCGTCGGCGATCGCCTGGACCGGAACGGCCACGCCGGGGGAATAGGCAAGGCTGAGGTCGCGTTGCGTGGCCATGGGCTTCGACGCAATGATCTCGATCTTACCGGGGCGGATCGTGTTGTGATAGAACAGCGCTTCGCGCTCGGTGAACTGGATCTTGGCTTTGTCGGACAAGCGATTTCTCCCGATTTGGAAGCGGCCCTAACGAATGTTCTCGCCACGCGATAGGGGAAAGGCACGCCAGACACGCTTCACAACAGGGGAACCACAGGGCTAACGCTCTGGGCCATGAGCGGTATTCCGGAGAAGACGGGCACGACCCCGATGATGGCCCAGTACCTTGCCTTGCGCGAGGTGGCGGGGGATTGCCTGCTGTTCTACCGAATGGGCGATTTCTTCGAGCTGTTCTTCGAGGATGCGAAAACCGCAAGCCAGGTTCTCGACATTGCACTTACCACGCGGGGCGAGCACGGCGGCCAGCCGATCCCGATGTGCGGCGTGCCGGTCCATGCCGCGGAGGGCTACCTTGCCCGCCTGATCAAGGCAGGTTGCCGCGTGGCTATAGCCGAGCAGACCGAGACCCCGGCCGAGGCGAAGAAGCGCGGCGGCTCCAAGGCGCTGGTCACGCGCGATATCGTGCGCTTCGTCACCGCGGGCACGCTGACCGAGGAATCGCTGCTCGAACCGCGCCGGGCCAATGTGCTGGCGGCGGCCTGCGAACTGCGCGGCGTGGTGGGGGTGGCGGCCTGCGACATTTCCACCGGGCGCATGGAACTGGAAGAGTGCCCGCCCGACCGGCTGGGCGCGGCGCTGGCGCGGCTGGGGGCACGCGAACTGGTCGTGCCCGAAGGCTGGGAACTGGCGCCCGACGGCGCGATCCCGCGTTCGGGCCACGAGTTCTCCTCCGATGGCGGGGACGAGCGGCTGAAGCTGGTCCACGGCGTCGCCACGCTTGACGGCTTTGGCACGTTCACCCGCGCCATGCTGGCGGCGGCGGGCGGGCTGATCGCCTATCTCGACCATGTCGGCCGGGGCAAGCTGCCGCTGCTGCTGCCGCCCGAGGCGCGCAGCGGGGACGCGGCGCTGGCGATGGACGAGGCGACGCGCGCCAGTCTCGAAATCCTCGAATCCTCGCAAGGCGGCCGCAAGGGCAGCCTTGTCGAGGCGATCGACCGCTGCGTGACGGGCGCCGGTGCGCGCCAGCTCGCCGAGGACCTCTCCGCCCCGCTGACCGATCGCCATGCGATTGCCGAGCGGCTGGAACTGGTCGAATGGCTGCACGATGACGCCCTGCTGCGCGAGGACATGCGCGCGGCGCTGCGGGCGCTGCCGGACGTCGGCCGCGCGCTGGGCCGCGTGGTGGCGGGCCGTGGCAGTCCGCGCGATCTCGGCCAGCTTCGTGACGGTCTTTCCGGTGCGCGCCGGATCGGCGAGCGGCTGGCGCCCATGGTAGGGTTGCCGGTGCTGCTGGACCGGCTGATGCCGGACCTCGGCGGGCACGCGGCGCTGGTCGATCACTTCGCGCGGGCGCTGGTGGAAACCCCGCCGACCGAGCGCGGGCAGGGCGGCTATATCGCCAGCGGCTACGATGCCGCCCTTGACGAACTGCGCGTCACTTCGGGCAATGCCCGCCGCGCCATCGCCGCGCTGGAGGCGAAGTACCGCGAGCAGACCGGCGTGGCCGCGCTCAAGATCAAGCACAACAACGTGCTCGGCTACTTCATCGAAGTGCCGCAGCGCCATGCCGACAAGCTGCTGGAGCCGGACAGCGGCTTCTCGCACCGCCAGACCATGGCGGGTGCCATGCGCTTCAATGCGCTGGCCCTGCATGAGGAAGCCAGCCGCATCACCGAGGCGGGCGCCCATGCGCTCGCCGCCGAGGAAGCGCATTTCGAGGGACTGGTGGCGCAGGCCGTGGCCGCGCGCCATGCCATCGCCCGCACCGCCGCTGCGCTCGCCCGTATCGACGTGGCGGCGGGACAGGCCGAGCGCGCCGCCGAAGGTGGCTGGACGCGGCCCGTGGTCGTGGACGGTATCTCGCTGGACATCGAAGGCGGCCGCCATCCGGTGGTCGAGGCCGCGCTGAAGGTGCAGGGCGAGCGCTTCGTCGCCAACGACTGCCGGCTCGCCAGCCATGACCGGCTCTGGCTGGTCGGCGGCCCCAACATGGGCGGTAAGTCCACCTTCCTGCGCCAGAACGCGCTGATCGTGCTGCTGGCGCAGGCGGGCGGTTTCGTACCGGCCAAATCGGCGCGGATCGGCATGGTGGACCGCCTGTTCAGCCGTGTCGGCGCTTCGGACAATCTTGCGCGCGGACGTTCGACCTTCATGGTCGAGATGGTGGAGACCGCCGCCATCCTCGCGCAGGCGACCGACCGCAGCTTCGTCATCCTCGATGAAGTGGGGCGCGGCACCTCGACTTACGACGGGCTTGCGCTGGCCTGGGCCGTGGCGGAAGCCGTTCACGAAACCAACCGCTGCCGCTGCCTCTTCGCGACGCACTATCACGAGATGGCGCGGCTCGGCGAAACCTGCGAGGCGCTTTCGCTGCATCACGTCCGCGCGCGGGAGTGGAAGGGCGATCTGGTGTTGCTGCACGAACTGGCCGAAGGTCCGGCGGATCGCAGCTACGGCCTTGCCGTGGCGCGCCTTGCCGGGGTGCCGCCCAAGGTCATCAGCAGGGCCAAGTCGGTGCTGGAAAAGCTGGAGAAGGGCCGCGCGGAAACCGGCGGCCTCGCGGCGGGGCTCGGCGACCTGCCCCTGTTCGCCGCGGCGCAGGACGCGCACGAGGAACAGTGCGACGCCCTGCGCGACAAGCTGCGCGACATGGACATCGATGCCCTGAGCCCGCGCGACGCGCTGGAGATCCTCTACGATCTCAAGCGAGAGGCAGGCACGGAGTCTTAACCAGCCTGCGCTAGCCTGCGCGCATGTTCGGGCCCAAGATCAGGAATGTGTTCAAGAGCCGCTGGCAGGCGCTGTTCTGGTCGGCCAGTGTCCTGCTGACCGCCTATTGCTCGGTGCCGTCGCCCGACGATCAGGGGCAGGGCGACACTGCGGCCAAAGCCGCCGCGAAGCCCTCGCACAAGAACCCCTGGGCCAGGGACGCTGGGCCCGGCTAGTCAGCTATCGTCGTCCGCGAAATCCTCGTCGGCGGCGTTTTCCTTGCCGTAGCGGTCTTCGAGATCGTCCATCGTCTCTTCGCCGCGATAAGCGGACATGTCGATCACGCCGCTGGAATCCATCTGCTTCATGTGATCGACGAGATCCTCGATGTCGTCCTCGTCGGCGATGCCGCCCTTCACTTTCTCGCTGTCTTCCAGACCGAAGCTTTCAGAGCCGCGACCTTGCGCCTCCTCGGCGAAGGTCTGGGCCTGGGTGTCTTCGTCTTCCTGCTCGGGGTTGACCGTTTCGGGGGCGCGGTCGTCGGGGCGTTCGCTCATCTCGGGTCTCCTTTGCCGAAGTAACGGTCAGGCGGAGTGGCCGGTTCCTCAGGCGGCGTGGACAATTTCGGCCGCGCCGCCTGAGCAAGGTGGAATGAGACGCCAGTATGGGGACAGCGCTGCCGCCCCCTTCGCTCCGGGATCGCCGGTTCAGCGCGTGGGAACGGGAACCTCGCCCGAATAATCGTAGAAGCCGCGGCCCGTCTTGCGGCCGTACCAGCCGGCCTCGACGTACTTCTGCAGCAGCGGGGCAGGGCGGTACTTGGGATCGCCGGTGGTCGCCAGGAACACTTTCATGATCTCGTAAAGGGTATCGAGGCCCACGAAATCCGCCAGCGTCAGCGGGCCCATCGGGTGATTGGCGCCAAGCCGCATGCCCGCGTCGATATCCTCGACCGAGGCCAGCCCTTCGCCCAGCACGAAGATCGCCTCGTTGAGCAGCGGGCAGAGGATGCGGTTGACCACGAAGCCCGGCGCATCGCCCGCCAGCACCACGGTCTTGCCCAGCGCTTCGCCGAAGGCCTTCATGCGCGCGGTGGTTTCCGGCGAGGTGGCAAGGCCGGGGATCACTTCCACCAGGCCCATGACCGGCACCGGGTTGAAGAAGTGCAACCCGCAGAACCGCGCGGCGTCGGGAGAGGCGGCGGCCATGCGGGTGATCGGAATCGAACTGGTGTTGGAGGCGAGGATGGCATCGGCGCCCAGAACTTCGCCCACGGCGGCGAAGATCTTCAGCTTGATATCCTCCCGCTCGGTCGCGGCCTCGATGATGAGGTCGCAGTCGCCCATGGCGGAATAATCGCCCGCCGTGGTGATGCGGGGCAGCAGCGCGTCGACGTCGGCCTGGGCGATCTTTTCCTTGGCCACCAGCCGGGCGAGGCCCCTGGCGATGCCGGCCTTGCCCTTCTCGGCGTTTTCGATCGAGATATCGGACAGGATCACGTCCATGCCCTTTCCGGCCACGGTCTGGGCGATGCCCGAGCCCATGATGCCCGCGCCGATGATTCCGACTTTACGCACTGCCAAACTCCTCTGCTGATCCGGTGACGGAAAAGGTGCCTAGCGGTTCTGGCCCGGCACCCAAAGGACGTCGTCGGCCCCATTGGCATTCACCGCCCGGGCGAGGACGAAGAGATAGTCGCTGAGCCGGTTGAGATAGCCGAGCGCGGCCGGATTGGCAGGCACTTCGGCGGCCATGGCGACGGCGGCACGCTCCGCCTTGCGGGCGGAGGCGCGGGCGATGTGGACGCGGGCGGCGGCTTCGCTGCCGCCGGGGAGGATGAAGCTCCTGAGCGGCTGGAGATGGGCGTTGATCGCGTCGATCTCTCCTTCGAGCCAGGTGACTTGCGAGGGCACGACGCGCAGGGTCATCTCGCCGGGCGCGAAATCGTCCCCGGGGGTCGCGAGGTCGGCGCCAAGGTCGAACAGGTCGTTCTGGATACGAGTGAGGGTCGCGGCATGCGGGGTTTCGCCCAGCGCGCAGACGGCCAGGCCGATGGCGCAGTTCGCCTCGTCCACCGCGCCGATCGCCTCCATGCGGGCGGCGTGCTTGGGCAGCCGCGAACCGTCGACGAGGCCCGTGGTGCCGTCGTCACCCGTGCGGGTGTAGATCTTGTTGAGCTTTACCAAGTGAGAGTCCTTCGAGAATCCGCCGGGGGCGAATTTTTGGCGGCACTGCCGCCATGCTCATCGAAAAGGTCAGCGGGCCATTGCCAGCAGGATGGCGCAGACCAGCACTGCCGCCGCCTGATACTTGATGCGGTTGAACATCATCTTGTTCTGGAGAAGCTGGTTCGCGGACGGCCCGGTTGCGGCGGGATCGCGGTTCAGGTCTTCCTTGGCGCCCTGCATGAAGGCGACGATGCCGCGCACGAGGGTGACGACGACCATGATCATCAGCAGGATGATGATGGGGATGAGAATGGTGCTCATGCCGGATGGTCTACGCCCGCCGAAAGCGAAATGCCAGCAGGGAACTGGCGCCGGCGAAGCGCCTCGGCGATGGCCTTGCCATCCTCTCCCGCGCGGCGCCGATCGCCGAGCGAGGGCGATCCGCGCCGCTTGGCCAGCTTGCGGCCATCGGATTCCACCAGCAGGGGGTGATGATGCCAGACCGGCACCGGCAGGCCGAGCAGGGCCTGCAGCAGCCGGTGGACGTGGCTCGCCGGGAACAGGTCCATCCCGCGCGTGACGAGCGTGATGCCGTCCGCCGCATCGTCCAGCGTGGCGGCGAGGTGGTAGCTGGCGGGAAGATCCTTCCTCAGCAGCACCACGTCCCCGAATATCTCCGGCGTGGCGGGCAGGGTGCCGGCCTGTTCGTCGGTCCATTCGAGCGGGCCGGCGATCTCCAGCGCGCGGGCCACGTCCAGCCGCCAGGCCGCGCCTTCCGCCTTGGCCTGCCGGTGGCGGCAGGTGCCGGGATAGACCGGACCGTCAGGCCCCATCCGCGTGGCGGCGGCGGCGATTTCGGCGCGGGTGCAGTGGCAGGGATAGAGCAGGCCCATGGCCTTCAGCCGCTCCCCGGCCTGCGCGTATCGCGCCAGCCGGTGCGACTGGAAGCGCGCCTCCCCATCCCAGGCGAGACCGAGCCATTCGAGGTCGCGAAAGAATTCCTCGACGAACTGCGGGCGGCTGCGTTCGCCGTCGATATCCTCGATCCGCAGCAGGAATTCGCCGCCGCGCGCGCGGGAAAGGTCGTGCGCCGTCACTGCCGCGAAGGCATGGCCGAGGTGCAGCGGGCCGTTGGGGCTGGGGGCGAAGCGGGTGCGGATCATCTCGCCCGCGTCCTAGCCGCGCCGCCGTTTGTCGCAAAGAGGGCATGGAGGAAGCCTTCGGGGGCCCGAACCCGGTACGCCGCGCCCGCTCTTGCAGGAAAGCCCGCCGCCGGCGGCCGTCATCTCGCGCCCGGCGCGGGGGTAAGGGTGTGGATAATAGTGGTATATCCTGTCTTCAGGGTGTGGAGTGCCTGTGGGGTGTTTGTGGAATTCTTGTGGTGAACCTGTGGATTGTTGTATGGGGCCACCCCGGTCCCGGCTTGACGGCGACTCGCGTAGATGCTGCAAAGAAAAACATGCGTTGCCATGAAACCGCAATCAGGGCCTGCGACAGGAGGCCATGCTCAAGTCGGAGCTGATCGAGCGCGCGGCCCGGTTCCGCAGCGCGGAGGATGACCCCTCCCGAAGTCTTTCCGACTGTCCTGCTCTGGTGCTCAATGCGGACTACACGCCGCTTTCCTACTACCCCCTCAGCCTCTGGCCCTGGCAGACCGCGATCAAGGCGATCGTCCTGGAAAGGGTGGACATCATCTCCAGCTACGACCGGGTGGTCCACAGCCCCAGCTGGTCGATGCAGATCCCCTCGGTCATCGCGCTTCGCCAATATGTGAAGCCGTCCGAATTTCCCGCCTTCACCCGCTTCAACCTGTTCCTGCGCGATCGCTTCAGCTGCCAGTATTGCGGCTCTCCCCAGCACCTTACGTTCGATCATGTGGTCCCGCGCCGCCTCGGCGGGCGGACGAGCTGGGAAAACATCCTCACCGCCTGCGCGCCGTGCAATCTCAGGAAGGGTGGCCGCACGCCGAAGCAGGCGAACATGCCGCCGCTGGTGGCGCCGATCCGGCCGACGAGCTGGCAACTCCTCGAACGCGGCCGGGCCTTCCCGCCTAACTATCTCCACGAAACCTGGCGCGACTGGCTCTACTGGGACATCGAGCTGGAGGCCTGAGCGCCTCTGTCGCTCAGTGCAGCGTTTCCGGGGCCGCTTCGCGCTCCTGCGCCGGGGCATTGCGGTCGGCCGCCGTGGTTATGGCCACGTCCATTGTCACATTGCCGAGGGTTCGCATCAGGTCGGGCAGGACTTCCACCGCCACCAGCACGCCCAGCGGCCAGAGCGGCACGCCCATGGCGGCCGCGATCGGCCCGATGGTCGAGACGAAGCTGATCGTGCCCGGCAGCGAAACGGTGCCGAACGTCGTGACGAAAGCGACAAGCGCGCCTGCCGCCAGCGCCCCGGTGGTCAGCTCCATGCCCGCCAACTTCGCGGCATAGACCGCCACGGCCATGTTCATCGCCGGTCCGGTCGCGCGGAACAGGGTTACGGCAAGGGGCAGGACGAACTCCGCCGTCGTGCCGGAAACCCCCAGCTTGCGGCTGGCGGCGAGCATGGCCGGCAGGGTTGCCATGGAGGACTGGGTGGAGATCGCCACGACTTGCGCAGGCAGCACGGCAGCGGCGAAAGCGCGCAGGCGGCGCCGTCCGCCGAAGACCGCGATCAGGTAGCCTGCCGGTAGCACCACGGCGCCCACCGCCACCACCAGCACGATGTAATGCGCCAGCGCCCCCAGCGCCGCGCCGCCGCTTCTCACGCCGAGCCCGAAGCCCAGCGCGAAGACGCCGATCGGCGCCAGCGCGAGCACCCAGCCGATCACCACCATCATCGCGCCCGCCACGCCTTCGAACAGCACCGCCAGCGCGCGGCGCGGCTCCTCGGCCAGTCTGGTGGAGGCGATGGCGAAGAGCGTGACGAAGACGATCACCGGCAGCATGGCGTCGGCCGCGGCGGCGGAGATCACGTTTTCCGGCATAAGGGAGGACAGGAAATCGGCGATGCCGGGCACTTTGGCGGGTTCCTCGCCGTGGGCGAACCGCACGCCGGAGGGAATCGGGAACAGGTCCAGCAGCAGCGGCATGGCCACCGCGCCCAGCACGGCGCTGAAGGCAAGGAAGCCCACGATCATGCCCAGCGCCCGCCGCGCCAGGGCGCCTGCCTGCGCGGCGGCGATGGTTTCCACGATGCCGCTGAACAGCAGACCCGCGACCAGCGGCAGGATCGTCATCTGCAGGCCCTGCAGCCAGAGCGTGCCGATCGGCCCGGCGATCCCGAGCACCGGCGCCGCGCGCGGATCGCCTGCCAGAACCAGCCCCAGCACCAGTCCGGCGACGAGGCCGGCCAGCGTCAGCATTCCGGGCACCCGAATCTCGGGAATGCGGGAGGTGCCCGTTCGAGGTGGCGTGGGGTTCGGGGAAGTCATCGGGCTCCTGGGAAAATGCGGCCTGAAGTCTTGCTTTCTCATAAGCGGCGGCGCGCCCGATGGCAATTTGCCCTCGCTGCGGTTACAGAGCGCGCTTGAGGGAGCGGCGAAGGCCGGGGTGCGCACGTCATTCGGCGTTAACGAAAGAGTCTCCAAGGGGCAGGTCATGAGCAGACAGTTCTTCGGCACCGACGGTATCCGCGGTCGCACCAACCACGGCGCGATGACCGCCGCCATCGCCATGAAGGTCGGCCAGGCGGCCGGCACCCGGTTCCTGCGCGGCACGCACCGGCACCGCGTGGTGATCGGCAAGGACACGCGCCTTTCTGGCTACATGCTGGAAAACGCGATGGTCGCGGGCTTTACCAGCGTGGGCATGGACGTGGTCCTGCTGGGACCGATGCCGACCCCGGCGGTCGCCCTGCTCACCCGCGAACTGCGCGCCGATGTGGGCGTGATGATCTCGGCCAGCCATAACCCTTACGAGGACAACGGCATCAAGCTGTTCGGCCCGGACGGCTTCAAGCTTTCCGACGAGGACGAACTGGCGATCGAGGCCATGCTCGGTCAGGAAATCCCGCTCGCCGCATCGGAAGACATCGGCCGGGCCCGCCGTATCGACGATGCGCGCGGCCGCTACATCCACGCGGTCAAGCGCTCGCTGCCGGAGGCCGTGCGGCTGGACGGGCTGAAGATCGCGGTCGATTGCGCAAACGGCGCGGCCTATCAGGTTGCCCCGTCGGCGTTCTGGGAACTGGGCGCCGAAGTGGTGGCCGTGGGCGTCACGCCCAATGGCCGCAACATCAACGCCAAGTGCGGTTCCACCCATGTCGAACTGCTTCAGGAAACCGTGGTCTCCTCGGGCGCCGATATCGGCATTGCGCTCGATGGCGATGCCGACCGCCTGATCGTGGTGGACGAGAAGGGCAAGACCGTGGACGGCGACCAGATCATGGCGCTGATCGGCACCCAGCTGGCCGCGCGCGGCGCCCTGCGCGGCGGCGGCGTGGTGGCAACGGTCATGTCGAACCTCGGCCTCGAACGCTATCTGCAAGGGCAGGGGCTGACCCTCGAACGGACCAAGGTGGGCGACCGCCACGTCCTCGAACGCATGCGGGCGGGTGGTTTCAACCTGGGCGGCGAACAGTCGGGTCACATGATCCTGCTCGATCATGCCACCACGGGCGATGGCACCGTGGCCGCGCTCCAGGTGCTGGCCGCGCTCGTCCAGTCGGGCAAGCGGGCGAGCGAACTGCTCCACCTGTTCGACCCGGTGCCGCAGCTTCTGCGCAATGTGCGCTTCTCGGGCGGGCAGCCGCTGGAAGCCGCCAGCGTGAAGAGCGCGATCGCCGATGCCGAAGCCTCGCTCAACGGCAGCGGGCGCCTCGTCATCCGCGCCTCGGGCACCGAGCCGCTGATTCGCGTGATGGCGGAAGGCGACGATGCCGGGCAAGTGGAGGCCGCCGTGGCCGCGATCTGCGCCGCGGTGGAAAAGGCCGCCGCCTGACCCTTCGACAAGCTCGGGATGAGCGGGAGATCTTGAATGCTTGAAATGCGCCCTGACTGCGAACGCTGCGGCACCGACCTTCCGGCCGATGCCCCCGGCGCGTTCATCTGCAGCTTCGAATGCACTTACTGCGCGGAATGCGCGGACGATCTCGACGAGCTTTGCCCCAATTGCGGCGGCGAACTGCTCGACCGGCCGACGCGGGCGAAGCGGCACTTCGATTCCGCGCCGCCTTCGAAGGAGCGCAGGTTCAAGGGGTAGAACAGGAAAGGCAGGGGATCATCCCCCGGGACTGCCCCCTTTCTCTTCTCTCGACACCGCTCCCGCCACGCGGCAAGGGAGCGCCATGATCACACCGCCCCGCATTCTCTCCATTGCCGGTTCCGACAGTTCCGGCGGTGCCGGTATCCAGGCCGATATCAAGACCATCGTGATGCTCGGCGGTTATGCCATGACCGCGATCACCGCGATCACCGCGCAGAATACCTGCGGGGTGACGGACGTGGTGGCGCTCTCGCCCGAGATGGTGGCGGCGCAGATCGACGCCTGTCTTGGCGACATCGGCGTGGATGCGGTGAAGATCGGCATGCTCGGCAGCCCCGAGATCGCCCATGTCGTGGCGGAGCGGCTGGAAGCGCTGAACGTGCCGGTGGTGTTCGATCCGGTGATGATCTCGACGAGCGGCTCCGTTCTTGCCGATGCGGCCACGATCGAGGCGTTCGAGCGGCTCATGGCGCTGGCCACGCTGACCACGCCGAACGTGCCCGAACTGGCGGCGCTGGGCGGTGACAGGGCGATGGCTGCGCGGGGCGTGTCCTATATCGCCAAGGGCGGCGATGCCGAAGGTCCGATCGTGGAGGACAGGTTGCTGCGGCCCGGCGAACTGCCGCTTTCGTGGACGGCATCGCGCATCGAGACGCGCCATACGCACGGCACCGGCTGCACTTTTTCCAGCGCCATCGCGACCTTCATGGGGCAGGGGGCAGGGCTGGAAGCGGCGATCGTCAGCGCCCGCGACTATGTGCGCGCCGCCCTGCTCAATGCGCCCGGTTTCGGTGCAGGGCACGGCCCGCTCGGGCATCACGTCAGGGGGTAGCGGGCAGACCCGGGGGCCTGCCCGCCCGATGCTTCAGCAGCAGTCCAGATCGTAGAACTTCTGGACCACGTTCCAGCCTTCGTCGGCGGTTTCGCACCAGTGGAACAGCTTGAGGTCGGCGGCATTGATCACGCCTTCCTCGGCCAGCGCCTCGAAGTTGACGACGCGTTCCCAGAACTCCCGGCCGTAGAGCAGGATCGGCAGCGGCTTCATCTTGCCGGTCTGGATCAGGGTCAGCAGTTCGAAGAACTCGTCGAACGTGCCGAAGCCGCCGGGGAACACCGCCACCGCGCGGGCGCGCAGCAGGAAGTGCATCTTGCGCAGCGCGAAGTAGTGGAACTGGAAGGACAGGCGCGGCGTCACGTAGGGATTGGGCGCCTGCTCGTGCGGGAGCACGATGTTGAGGCCCAGCGTCTCCGCGCCCACTTCGCGCGCGCCGCGGTTGGCCGCTTCCATGATCGAGGGGCCGCCGCCCGAGCAGACCACGAACTGGCGCATGCCCTTTTCCACCACCGAGCACTGGCTGGCGAGGCGGGCAAGCTTGCGGGCTTCCTCGTAGTACTTCGCCTTGGCGACGAGGCGTTCGGCGACCTTCTTTTCCTGATCGGTCTTGGCGCGGGCGAGCACTTCGTCGCACTGGTCGGGCGAGGGGATGCGGGCGGAGCCGTACATCACCATGGTCGAGCCGATATTGGCTTCTTCCAGCAGCATCTCGGTCTTGAGCAGTTCGAGCTGGAAGCGAACCGGGCGCAGTTCGTCGCGCAGCAGGAACTCGGTGTCCTGGAAGGCGAGGCGGTAAGCCGGGTTCTGGGTCTGGATGGTGCCTTCCTGCGCATCGGCGAAGGTGGCTTCCTGCTCCGCCTTGTAGAAGCGGCGGTTGGTGACTTTCTTGTCTTCTTTTTCGGTCATCTGCATTCCATGGCCGCTGGGAGGCGCGGCGTCGAGATATAAGGATTTAAGTAAGATACGGTTGCACGCAAGCCTTGCGCTCGCCTAGCCTGGATTCATGTCGAACCAGAAACTTACGCGGCGCTCCGCTCTGGCGGGCCTTGGTGCGGCGGCGGCCGTTGCCGCATTTCCCGCGCTTCCGGCGATTTCCGCGCCCCTGCGCAAGCTGGTGAAACCGCCGCGCCTGCGCGAGGGCGACGTGCTGGGCCTCGTCGCTCCGGCGCGGTTCGTGGGGGACCGGTTCGGCCTCGATTCGATCATGAGCACCGTGCGCGCCATGGGGCTGGAGCCGAAGGCGGCGCCGCATGTGCTTGAGCGGGAAGGCTACCTTGCCGGTTCCGACGCGGCGCGGGCGGGCGATCTCATGGCCATGTTCGCCGATCCCAAGGTGCGGGGAATCATGTCGGTGGCGGGCGGCTGGGGGTGTGCCCGGCTCCTGCCGCTGCTCGATTTTGACCGGATCGCCGCCAGTCCCAAGCTGTTCGCGGGCTTCAGCGACAATACCGCCCTGCATCTCGCTTTCGCCGCGCGAACCGGCGTGGCGTCGATCCACGGCCCCAATGCTGCCGCCTCCTGGCCGCCTGCGGCCTGGGAATCGTTCCATGCGCTGGCTTTCGAAGGGGCCACGCCGACCTGGCAGGTACCGCAGGGCGCGGGCGCGAACCTCGCGGGGCGGGGCAAGGATCTGCGCACGTTCCACGGCGGCAAGGCACGGGGGCGGCTGCTGGGCGGCAACCTCACCGTGCTTTCGGCGCTGGTGGGCACGCCCTACCTGCCCGACTTCACCGGCGCGGTGCTGTTCATCGAGGACACCAACGAATCCGAGTACCGGATCGACCGCATGCTCACCCAGCTCTCCCTGGCGGGGATGTTCGACAAAGTGGCGGGCGTGGTCTTCGGCCAGTGCACCGGCTGCCAGAACCCGGATGGCGGCTATTCCAATTTCACGATCTACGAAGTGCTTGACCGCCAGTTCTCCGGGCTTCGGGTGCCTGCCTTCCAGGGGCTCCAGATCGGCCACATCGCCGCGCAGGTCAGCGTGCCGGTAGGCCTGCCGGTGGAAATCGACGCCGATGCCGGCACCATGCGCCTGCTGGAGCCGGCCGTTACCTGAAACGGTGCAGGCCATCATCGCGCGGGTGCGCCTGCACTTGAGGCACGGGGAAGTGGCTGTTATCGCGGGGCCATGTCCAACTGTGACCTGTGTGTCGTTCGGAACCGGGCGATCTGTTCATCCCTCGATGCGAAGGAGCTCGAAGCGCTCAACGCCATCGGGCGCACCCGCACGATCCAGCCCGGCGAATCGCTGATCTGGGAAGGCGAGGATTCGGTTCTCGTCGCGAACGTGATCGACGGCGTGCTCAAGCTGTCCACCAACACCGAGGACGGGCGGGAGCAGATCGTCGGCGTGGTCTATCCGTCCGACTTCATCGGCCGGCCCTTCGGCGGCACCAGCGGCCACGGGGCCACGGCGCTGACCGAGGCGAAGGTCTGCGTGTTCTCCCGCCGCGATTTCGATGCCTTTGCGCGCGAACATCCGGCGCTGGAGCACAAGCTGCTGGAGCGTACGCTGGCCGAGCTTGACCGCACGCGCCGCTGGATGCTGCTGCTGGGTCGCAAGTCCGCCTCCGAAAAGCTGGCGAGCTTCCTGATCGAGATGGCGGAGCGGCTCGAGGTGCCGGGTTGCACGTGGAACTTCGAAGAACCGGGCCAGCGCCGCGTGACGCTGCCGTTCTCCCGCCAGCAGATCGCCGACGTGCTCGGCCTCACCATCGAGACGGTGAGCCGCCAGTTCACCCGGCTCAAGAACGATCGCGTGATCGACCTGCCTTCCCGCCGGGAGGTGACGATCCTCGATTACGAGGTGCTGGTGGCCGAGGCCGGCTGAGCATACCGAAAGCGCCGTACCGGCCCCTTCGCCAGCCCGGACAGGACAAAAAAAGGGCGGCCCCGAGAGGCCGCCCTTCCTTTTTCTGCTCGGAAGAACCCGAGAAGAAGATTACTTGAGCTCGACGGTGCCGCCGGCTTCTTCGATCTTCTTCTTGATGTCTTCGGCTTCAGCCTTGTTGACGCCTTCCTTGACGGCCTTGGGAGCGCCTTCAACGAGAGCCTTGGCTTCAGCGAGGCCCAGACCGGTGATGGCGCGGACTTCCTTGATGACCTGGATCTTCTTGCCACCGTCGCCGGTGAGGATGACGTCGAATTCGGTCTGCTCTTCAGCGGCAGCGGCTTCGCCGGCCGGGGCAGCAGCCACGGCAACGGCAGCAGCGGCGGAAACGCCCCATGCTTCTTCGAGAGCCTTGGCGAGGTCAGCGGCCTCGAGGACGGTCAGCTGCGACAGTTCTTCAACAAGCTTGGCGATATCGGCCATGATAATAACTCCTGATCTGTGGTCCCGGGGTGCAGGATGCGATCCACCGGGATAAATCGAAACGAATAGAATTGCTTAGGCTTGGCCCTTCGCGATCTTACGAAAAATCGCTCGGGGCTTGAGCTCAAGCAGCCTTGTCGGCGTAGGCAGCGAAGACGCGCGCCAGCTTGGCCGCCGGAGCGGTCTGAAGCTGGGCGATCTTGGTCGCCGGAGCCTGAACGAGGCCGATGAGCTTGGCGCGCAGTTCGTCGAGCGAGGGCATCGAGGCGAGAGCCTTGACACCATCGGCGTTCAGAACCTGCGAACCCATCGCGCCGCCGACGATCTCGATCTTGTCGGTCGTCTTGGCGAATTCGACGACGGCCTTGGCAGCCGCGACGGGGTCGACCGAAGTCGCGATAGCCGTCGGGCCGTTGAGGAAGTCGCCGATACCGACATAGTCGGTGTCCGCGATGGCAAGCTTGGCAAGACTGTTCTTCGCAACCTTGTAAGTCGCGCCCGCATCACGAATCTTGCCGCGCAGGGCGGTGGACTGAGCCACCGACATGCCGAGGTTGCGGGTGATGACCACCACGCCGACCTCGTTGAAGACCGCGTTGAGAGTGGCGACCGAATCGGCTTTCTGCGAACGATCCATGCCTTACTCCTTCACATGTGACCGCTTGGGACTTGCATCCCGCACGGCCGGCTACGTTTGTCCGAAGCGCTGATGCACTTCGGGCGGGTCCGTTTGCGATGGGGAAGGAGTTCTTCGTGCCGAAGCCCGAATATGGCACCACGCTTCGAAAAGGAGCGAGGGCCGGAAAATTTCCTGTTCCCCGTCTAGGCTGGAAATTAAGCTCTCGCAGATCGAGGGCACCAACTGTCTCGGACGGATGAACGATGGGCCGGGGCCCAACGGTTCGAGCGCGCCTCTGAAGGAAAGCGCGCCCGGAGTCAAGTAATCTCGGTTTGCAGGATCAGTCTGGCAGGGTCAGTCCGGCTGGGCTTCCGGTTCCGGCGTTTCCGGCGCGCCATATCCCAGCAGGTCGCCAGGCTGGCAGTCCAGTTCCCGGCAGATCGCCTCCAGCGTGGAGAAGCGGATCGCCTTGGCCTTGCCGGTCTTGAGGATCGAGAGGTTGGCCAGGGTGATGCCGATGCGTTCCGCCAGTTCGGTCAGCGTCATGCGGCGGGCGTAGAGCAGGTCGTCGAGCTTGACCACGATATTGCCTCCTTCGTTGCCGTCTTCGGCCATCATACGGTCCCTTCCAGTTCGGCGCGCATTTCCGAGCCCTTGCGGAACACGCGTGCCAGAATGAACAGGATCAGCATCAGCAGCAGGCCGTTGCCCGAGATTCCGCCCATGCCCTCGAGATCGGTATGGCCTTCGCCGATCCGGTTGACCCACGCGCCGAGCCCGGAAAGCGGCAGGCCGATGAGCTGCACTACGAGGCTGAGCCATGCCATCTGCGTGAGCCGCCGGGCATTGTCCGGCACGAAGGGGTCGCCCTCGCCCACGGTGCCGACGATGCGCTTGAGCAACTGAAAGATCCGGAACAGGACGCCGCACAGGATCGCGGCAAAGACCAGGATACCGCTGACCGCCCAGAAGAACTGCGGCGTGACGAGCGGCATCTCCCGCGCAAGTTCGACCGAGATGTCGTTCTGGAAGAACAGCAGCAGCGGGATGGCCACAAGGCAGGCGGCGACGGCGATGGCCATCGTGGCCATCAGGAACCACAGTAGGCCCTTGGCGATGGCGAGCAGCGGATCGCGGGTGATCGAGTTCATGGTGGAAGGCATTGTCCGGGTCCCCCTGGTTGTTCGTTCTGTGGTTCGCGAAATTACATCAGCGCCGGGGTGATCGGCGCCGCGAGCACGATCACGTCGTTTCCGGCGGTGGCGGCGGCTTCGGCGGGCGTGGAAACGGTGGGGAGCCAGAAGGCGGCCATGAGGACCGCGGCCAGGACAACGGCGAGAGGGCGTGAAGCCGATGAGGTGTTCGAGAGGGTCATGTTCGTTCTCCGATATGCTTGATATCGATATTCAATAAGCGCGATTCGCCTTATCGTCAATCGATAATATCGAAAAACAATATGTGCCTGATTGTATTTCGAGAAATCCGTCTTCCGCGACCGCTTGCGGGGCAAGGCCGGGCGGCGCCGGTGGCGGAGGCACGGAAAAGCGGGGCGACTCCCGAGGGAATCGCCCCGCATTGGGACCGGTCCGCCGCGCAGGGGTTACGGCGGAGTCGGCGTCAGGCGTCGACCGGTTCTTGTTGTTCGGCCCTGGAGGGTGGGGAGGGCTTGGTCGTGGGCCTGTAGGTGCGCCAGTCGAAAGGCTTGCCCTGGGTCTGCAGGTGCTCGCGGTGTTGCAGGATCAGCCGCGCGCGGCGCATCCGGGCCTTGTGCGAGGTGAACGGGTTTGCGGCGTCGGGCGGCGCGGCCACCATGGTTTCGAGCAGGGCCTGACGGTCCTCGCCAAGCGGAACCGGGCCTTGCGCGGCGGGGATGGCGGTAGCGGCGGGCGGCGCAATCTCCGCGCCTCGCGGATGCACTGCCGTGGCGGGATAGGCCTCGATCTCGTCGGCGTAGTCCGGGCTGGTGTAGTCGGGGCTGGCGTAGTCCGGCTCGATCCGGTCCTGCCTGCGGCGCAGGGTCATGAGCGCGATCCCGGCGCCGGCCACGCCGAGCGCGGCGAGCAGACCGACGATGCCCTCCACCGGGAGGCGATCCGAGGCGGGGCTGTCATTCGCGGCTTGCGGTGCGGCTGCGGGCGGAGGAGTGGCCGGGACATCGCCTGTCGTGGCCGGAGCCGGCGCCGCGTCCCCCTGTGCCAGGGCGCCGTCCCGCGCAGTTCCGGCATCGGATGCGGTGGGAACGCGGGTGGGTTCGGGCGGCGAACGGGTGACTGCGGTGGCGGCGCTCGTCGTGCGGGCCTGTCTGGTTGCGGGTTCGCGAGCCGGGGCCGCCTGTTCAGCCGGGGCGGCGACAGGAACAGCGGCGACAGGGACTGGCGTGGCCGCCTCTACGGCCGGCGGAGCGGGCGTATCGGCCGCCGGTTCCGAGCCCAGATCCGGCAGGACAAGCGTCGGCACGGCCGAAGGTACGGCGGACGGCGGGGGCGCTGGCTCCGCCGGCACGGCAATTGTCGGTGCGGCTGCGTCGGGCAGTGGCGGTGATACCGCTTCCTGCGCGAAGGCAGGGGCGGAAGTGAACGCGAGGACGGCGGCAATCGCCGTAAGCGCGACATGCGAGCGGGGGGCGTGAGCTTTTTCCATGCATGTCCAATGCGGGAAATGCGACGAAGTTACCCGACAACTTGTGAATTCGCGGCGAAACGAAGCAAATAGGACGACGAATTGCTGGGTTGTGTGCGCATGATACTCATGAATGATTTTTTCCTAATAAATAACATTTCAAAATGAAAACGCGTTGTTCATTTGGCGTTCACGATTTTGGCATCTGTCGCCGCTGCCTTGATTGGTTGCGGCAATGGCCTTGTCGGCTCGTCATCTGTTTTCGGGGCGAGGCGGGGTTTGACACCATGGTCCCGCACTCCTATATGACGCCCTCGCTCGATCGCTTCGAGCAAGGCATGTCCATGCGCGGGGACATGCCCGGGAAGGAAGCGGAACGAGTTCATCTGACGCAGAAGGCTGCTGGCCGCATCGGTAAAACCTCAGGGTTTCCGCGCGTGCCGTGCGGCCTTTTGGTGTTTCGGATAAGCGGACAAGACGTCCTCGCGAAGACGAAATTACTCGGGCCGGTCCTTTCGAATCGGCCCTCAGAAGCGAAGAGGCAAAGACCAGGTCATGGCCACCAAGCCCGTCGATAACCGCCGCTCCGTCAAGAAGCGGATCCGCAAGATCTTTGGCGACATCCACGAAGTCGTCCAGATGCCGAACCTCATCGAGGTCCAGCGCGAGAGCTACGAACAGTTCCTGCGCTCGAACCCGGCGACGGGCTACGTCTCGGGCCTCGAGAAGACCCTGCGTTCGGTCTTCCCGATCCGCGACTTCGCCGGCACCAGCGAACTCGACTTCGTCCACTACGAGCTGGAAGAGCCGAAGTACGACGTGACCGAGTGCCGCCAGCGCGGCATCACTTATGCGGCCCCGATGAAGGTCACTCTGCGCCTCATCGTGTTCGAAGTGGACGCCGAGACCGAGACCCGCTCGGTCCTCGATATCAAGGAGCAGGACGTCTACATGGGCGACATGCCCCTGATGACGGAAAACGGCACCTTCTTCATCAACGGCACCGAGCGCGTCATCGTCTCGCAGATGCACCGTTCGCCGGGCGTCCTTTTCGACCATGACCGCGGCAAGACCCACTCCTCGGGCAAGTTCCTCTTCGCTGCCCGCGTGATCCCCTACCGTGGTTCGTGGCTCGACTTCGAGTTCGACGCCAAGGACATCGTGAACGTGCGTATCGACCGCAAGCGCAAGCTGCCGGTCACCGCGCTGCTTTACAGCCTCGGCCTCGATAGCGAGCAGATCCTCGACTATTTCTACCAGACCGTGACCTGGAAGCGTGGCTCGGGCGGCTGGCAGCTGCCTTACCAGCCCGAAGCATGGCGCGGCGCCAAGCCCGCCTTCGACATCGTCGACGCCAAGTCGGGTGAAGTCGTGTTCGCGGCCGGCCAGAAGATCAGCCCGCGTGCCGCCAACAAGGCGCAGAAGGACGGTCTTGAGGAACTCCTCATCCCGACCGAGGAAATCTTCGGCCGCTATTCGGCCAAGGATCTGATCGACGAGTCGACCGGACGCATCTACATCGAGGCCGGTGACGAAGTGTCGCCGGAGAACCTCGAAGCGCTCGACCGCGCGGGCATCGACCAGATCGACCTGCTCGACATCGACGACGTGAACACCGGTCCCTGGATCCGCAACACGATGAAGGCCGACAAGGCCGAAAACCGCGACATGGGTCTGGAAGCGATCTACAAGGTCATGCGTCCGGGCGAACCGCCGACGAAGGAAACCGCCGAAGCTCTCTTCGCCGGCCTGTTCTTCGACGCCGATCGCTACGACCTCTCGGCCGTGGGTCGCGTCAAGCTGAACATGCGTCTCGGCCTCGAAGTCGAGGATACCGTCACCACCCTGCGCACCGACGACATTCTCGCGGTCGTGAAGGAACTGGTCGGCCTCAAGGACGGCAAGGGCGAAATCGACGACATCGACAACCTCGGCAACCGCCGCGTGCGTTCGGTGGGCGAGCTGCTGGAAAACCAGTACCGCGTCGGCCTGCTCCGCATGGAGCGCGCCGTGAAGGAGCGCATGTCGTCGGTCGACGTGTCGACGGTCATGCCGAACGACCTCATCAACGCCAAGCCCGCCGTGGCCGCCGTTCGCGAGTTCTTCGGTTCCTCGCAGCTCTCGCAGTTCATGGACCAGACCAACCCGCTGTCGGAAGTCACCCACAAGCGCCGCGTTTCGGCCTTGGGCCCGGGTGGTCTTACCCGTGAGCGCGCCGGCTTCGAAGTCCGCGACGTTCACCCGACCCACTATGGTCGTATCTGCCCGATTGAAACGCCGGAAGGCCCGAACATCGGTCTGATCAACTCGCTCTCGACCTTCGCCCGCGTCAACAAGTACGGCTTCATCGAAACGCCGTATCGCCGCGTGGTGGACGGTCATGTGTCGGGCGAGGTCGTCTACCTCTCGGCCATGGAAGAGCAGAAGCACACCGTCGCGCAGGCTTCGGCCGGACTGAACGCGGACGGCTCCTTCGTCGAGGAACTCGTCTCGGCTCGCCAGAACGGCGAATTCGTGATGAGCCCGCGCGATCAGATCACGCTGATGGACGTTTCGCCCAAGCAGCTCGTCTCGGTGGCCGCCTCGCTCATTCCGTTCCTGGAAAACGACGACGCCAACCGCGCACTCATGGGCTCGAACATGCAGCGTCAGGCCGTGCCGCTCGTGAAGGCGGACGCTCCGTTCGTCGGCACCGGCATGGAAGAGACGGTGGCGCGCGATTCGGGCGCCGCGATCTCGGCGCTGCGCGCCGGTATCGTCGACCAGGTCGATGCCACCCGTATCGTCATCCGCGCCTCGGGCGATATCGAACCCGGCAAGTCGGGCGTCGACATCTACCGCCTGCAGAAGTTCGAACGCTCGAACCAGTCGACCTGCATCAACCAGCGTCCGCTGGTGAAGGTGGGCGAAGTGGTCCAGGCCGGCGATACCATCGCCGACGGTCCGTCGACCGAGTTCGGCGAACTGGCGCTGGGCCGCAACGTGCTCGTCGCGTTCATGCCCTGGAACGGCTACAACTACGAAGACTCCATCCTCATCTCCGAGCGGATCGTGAAGGAAGACGTCTTCACCTCGATCCACATCGACGAGTTCGAGGTCATGGCCCGCGACACCAAGCTGGGTCCGGAAGACATCACCCGCGACATCCCGAACGTCGGCGAGGAAGCCCTGCGCAACCTCGACGAAGCGGGCATCGTCTACATCGGCGCCGAAGTGCACCCGGGTGACATCCTGGTCGGCAAGATCACGCCGAAGGGCGAAAGCCCGATGACGCCGGAAGAAAAGCTCCTGCGCGCCATCTTCGGTGAAAAGGCTTCGGACGTCCGCGACACCTCGCTGCGTCTGCCGCCGGGCGTTTCGGGAACGATCGTCGACGTGCGCGTCTTCAACCGCCACGGCATCGAGGTCGACGACCGTACCCGCGCGATCCAGAACGAGGAAATCGAACGCCTCGCCAAGGACCGCGAGGACGAACGTGCGATCCTCAACCGCGCCACCTACAACCGTCTGAAGGACATGCTCCTCGGCCAGGTCGCCGCTTCGGCGCCCAAGGGCATCAAGAAGGGCGTGGACATCACCGACGAGGTGCTGGACGAGGTCGAGCGTCACGAATGGTGGAAGTTCGCGGTTGCGGACGATCACATGCAGTCGCAGCTCGAAGCGGTGAAGACCCAGTACGACCTCACCGTCAAGGCGATCCAGGAGAAGTTCGAGGACCGCAAGGAGAAGCTGGAACGCGGTGACGAACTCGCGCCCGGCGTGCTCAAGATGGTCAAGGTCTTCGTGGCCGTGAAGCGCAAGCTTCAGCCGGGCGACAAGATGGCCGGCCGTCACGGTAACAAGGGTATCATCAGCCGCATCCTGCCGCTGGAAGACATGCCCTTCCTCGAGGACGGTACGCCTGTCGACTTCGTGCTGAACCCGCTGGGCGTGCCTTCGCGCATGAATGTCGGTCAGATCTTCGAGACGCACCTTGGCTGGGCCGCCCGCGGCCTCGGCAAGCGCATCGGCGCGGCTCTGGACGATTGGCGTGCAGCCAATCCGAACCCGGAAGCCGGCCAGCCGCCCGAAGCGGTTCGCGAGCTGCTCAAGGAAGTCTACGGCGACAACTACACCGCGGAGATCGACGCGCGCACTGACGAGCAGATCGTCGAGTTCGCCGGTGCCGTCCGTCTGGGCGTGCCGATGGGTTCGCCGGTGTTCGACGGCGCGGTCGAGAAGGATGTCACCGACATGCTGCGTCTCGCCGGTCTCGACGAGTCGGGCCAGGTGGACCTGTACGACGGCCGCACCGGCGACCGCTTCGACCGCAAGGTCACTGTCGGCTGCAAGTACGTGCTCAAGCTGCACCACCTTGTCGACGACAAGATCCACGCGCGTTCGATCGGCCCCTACTCGCTCGTCACCCAGCAGCCGCTGGGCGGTAAGGCGCAGTTCGGTGGCCAGCGCTTCGGTGAAATGGAGGTCTGGGCTCTCCAGGCCTACGGCGCGGCGTACACTCTGCAGGAAATGCTCACGGTTAAGTCGGACGACGTTGTCGGCCGCACCAAGGTCTACGAAGCGATCGTCAAGGGCGACGACACCTTCGAGGCCGGCATTCCCGAGAGCTTCAACGTGCTCGTCAAGGAAATGCGCTCGCTGGGTCTCAACGTCGAACTCTCGTCGATCGATACCGACGACGACGGCGTGGCGATCGCGGCGGAATAACGGGATCGGGCGGAGCCTTCGCGCTCCGCCCTGCCTGCCCCGCGCCCAGAGAATTTACCCTCCAGAGGGACTGAAACTATGAACGACCTGTCCAAGTTCACGAACCAGATGGCGAAGCCCGAGACGTTCGACCAGATCCAGATCGGTCTGGCGAGCCCCGAGCGCATCCGCTCCTGGTCCTTCGGCGAAATCAAGAAGCCGGAAACCATCAACTACCGTACGTTCAAGCCTGAGCGTGACGGCCTCTTCTGCGCCCGCATCTTCGGTCCCGTGAAGGACTACGAATGCCTTTGCGGCAAGTACAAGCGCATGAAGTACAAGGGCGTCGTCTGCGAAAAGTGCGGCGTCGAAGTCACCGTGACCAAGGTGCGCCGCGAGCGCATGGGCCACATCGAACTGGCCGCGCCGGTTGCGCACATCTGGTTCCTCAAGTCGCTGCCGTCGCGCATCGGCCTGCTGCTCGACATGCAGCTCAAGCAGCTTGAGCGCGTCCTCTACTTCGAGAGCTACATCGTCATCGAGCCGGGCCTGACCCCGCTCGAGAAGTACCAGCTCCTCACCGAAGACGAGATGCTCGACGCGCAGGACGAGTATGGCGAAGACGCCTTCTCGGCCGGTATCGGCGCCGAGGCGGTGAAGCACATGCTCATCAACCTCGACCTCGAGCAAGAGCGTGCGGACCTTCTCCAGGAACTTGAGACGACCAAGTCGGAACTCAAGCCCAAGAAGATCATCAAGCGCCTCAAGGTCGTGGAATCGTTCATCGATTCGGGCAACCGTCCCGAGTGGATGATCCTTGAGGTCGTGCCGGTCATCCCGCCGGAACTGCGTCCGCTGGTGCCGCTGGACGGCGGCCGCTTCGCGACGTCGGACCTCAACGACCTCTATCGCCGCGTCATCAACCGCAACAACCGCCTGAAGCGCCTGATCGAGCTGCGCGCGCCGGACATCATCGTCCGCAACGAAAAGCGCATGCTCCAGGAAGCCGTTGACGCCCTGTTCGACAACGGCCGCCGCGGCCGCGTCATCACCGGCGCCAACAAGCGTCCGCTGAAGTCGCTGTCCGACATGCTCAAGGGCAAGCAGGGCCGCTTCCGTCAGAACCTTCTCGGCAAGCGCGTCGACTATTCGGGCCGTTCGGTCATCGTGACCGGTCCGGAACTCAAGCTGCACCAGTGCGGCCTGCCCAAGAAGATGGCGCTCGAGCTGTTCAAGCCGTTCATCTACGCCCGTCTGGATGCCAAGGGTCTTTCGATGACCCTGAAGCAGGCCAAGAAGTGGGTCGAGAAGGAGCGCAAGGAAGTCTGGGACATCCTCGACGAAGTCATTCGTGAGCACCCGGTCATGCTGAACCGCGCGCCCACGCTTCACCGTCTCGGCATTCAGGCCTTCGAGCCCGTGCTGATCGAAGGCAAGGCGATCCAGCTGCACCCGCTCGTCTGCTCGGCCTTCAACGCCGACTTCGACGGTGACCAGATGGCCGTCCACGTGCCGCTCTCGCTGGAAGCCCAGCTTGAAGCGCGCGTGCTGATGATGTCCACCAACAACATCCTGTCGCCGGCGAACGGCAAGCCGATCATCGTTCCTTCGCAGGACATGGTTCTCGGTCTGTACTACCTGTCGATGGACCGCACCGGCGAGCCGGGCGAAGGCATGAAGTTCGCGGACATGGCCGAAGTGCATCAGGCACTTCACGTCGGCGCCGTGACGCTGCACTCGAAGATCGAGGCCCGCGTGCCGCAGACCGACGAGAACGGCGGTCAGTACATGAAGCGCTTCGAGACCACTCCGGGCCGCATGCTGCTGGGCGAATGCCTGCCGAAGTCGCACACGGTGCCCTTCGACGTCGTCAACCGCCTTCTGACCAAGAAGGAAATCGGTGACGTCATCGATCAGGTCTACCGTCACACCGGCCAGAAGGACACGGTGCTGTTTGCCGACGCGATCATGTCGCTCGGCTTCCGCAACGCGTTCAAGGCGGGCATCTCCTTCGGCAAGGATGACATGATCATCCCGGATTCGAAGGAAGCGCTCGTGGGCGAGACCAAGGAACTGGTCGCCGATTACGAGCAGCAGTACCAGGACGGCCTCATCACCCAGCAGGAAAAGTACAACAAGGTGATCGACGCCTGGAGCCGTTGCGGCGACCAGGTGGCGAACGCCATGATGGAAGAGCTGAAGGCCCAGCCGATCGATCCCGAAACGGGCCGCATGGCCCAGATCAACTCGATCTACATGATGAGCCACTCCGGTGCGCGTGGTAGCCCGGCGCAGATGAAGCAGCTTGGCGGTATGCGCGGCCTCATGGCCAAGCCGTCGGGCGAGATCATCGAAACGCCGATCATCTCGAACTTCAAGGAAGGTCTGACCGTTCTTGAATACTTCAACTCGACCCACGGCGCCCGTAAGGGCCTGGCCGACACGGCACTGAAGACGGCGAACTCGGGTTACCTGACCCGCCGTCTGGTCGACGTGTCGCAGGACTGCGTCGTCGTGATCGAGGATTGCGGTACCGAGCGCGCGCTGGAAATGCGTTCGATCGTGCAGGGCGGTTCCACCATCGCCTCGCTCGCCGAGCGTATCCTGGGCCGTACCCTGGCCGAGGACATCGTCGACAAGGAAGGCAATGTCGTTGCCGCCAAGGGCCAGCTCCTCGACGAAGCCGCAGTGGCTGCGATCGAGGCGACCGGCCTGCAGGCTGCCCGCATCCGTTCGCCGCTGGTCTGCGAAGCCCAGCAGGGCGTCTGCGGCAAGTGCTACGGCCGTGACCTGGCGCGTGGTACTCCGGTCAACATCGGTGAAGCTGTCGGCGTCATCGCCGCGCAGTCGATCGGTGAACCGGGCACGCAGCTCACCATGCGTACCTTCCACATCGGCGGCGCCGCCCAGCTCAACGAAACCAGCCACCTGGAATCGATGTGCGACGGTAAGGTCGAGTATCGCGATATCCCGACGATCGTCGACAAGCGCGGTCGTCGCCTGTCGCTCGCCCGTAACGGCGAAATCGTGGTCTATGACAGCGAAGGCCGCGAGCGCGCCATGCACCGCGTGCCTTACGGTACGGTGCTGCTCCACACCAACGGCGCTTCGGTGAAGGAAGGCGAACGCCTGGCAGAGTGGGATCCGTTCTCGCTGCCGATCATCACCGAAACCTCGGGCGTGGTGAAGTATCAGGACCTCCTGGATACCCGCACCCTGACCGAGCACGTCGACGATGCAACCGGCATGACCAGCCGCGTCGTCACCGAAGACCGTTCGTCGCGCACCGCGAAGAAGAAGGAAGACCTGCGTCCGCGCATCACTCTTCTGGACGATTCGTCGGGTGAAACCGCGCGCTACATGATGGCGCCGGGCACCACCCTCTCGGTCGAGGACGGCCAGACCGTCGAAGCCGGCGACATCATCGCCCGTGCTTCGCGCGAAGCCGCCAAGACCCGCGACATCACCGGCGGTCTGCCGCGCGTTGCCGAACTGTTCGAGGCCCGCAAGCCGAAGGACAACTCGATCATCGCCAAGGTGTCGGGCCGCATCGAGTTCGTGCGTGACTACAAGGCCAAGCGCAAGATCGCGATCATCCCGGAAGAGGGTGAACCGATCGAGTACCTGATCCCGAAGAGCCGCGTGATCGACGTTCAGGAAGGCGACTTCGTGAAGAAGGGCGACAACCTGATCTCCGGTTCGCCCGATCCGCACGACATTCTGGAAGTCCTCGGCGTCGAGGCTCTGGCAGAATATCTCGTTGCGGAAATCCAGGAAGTCTACCGCTTGCAGGGCGTGAAGATCAACGACAAGCACATCGAAACGATCGTTCGTCAGATGCTGCAGAAGGTCGAGATCACGGCCGGTGGCGACACCACCCTGTTGCCGGGCGAACAGGTCGACTACGAGGAAATGTTCGAGATCAACAGCAAGCTTCCCGAGGGCAAGATGCCCGCGGAAGGCAAGCCGGTGCTTCTCGGCATCACCAAGGCGTCGCTCCAGACCCGCTCGTTCATCTCGGCGGCGTCGTTCCAGGAGACCACCCGCGTGCTCACGCAGGCGGCTGTCGAGGGCAAGAAGGACTCGCTCATCGGCCTCAAGGAAAACGTCATCGTCGGCCGCCTCATCCCGGCGGGTACCGGTGCCGGCATGAACCGCGTCCGCGTGGCGGCTACCAGCCGCGACCTCGCGCTGCGTGCGTCCTACCGCCGCATGCAGGAAGCCCTGATCGCCGCCAACACGGCGGAAGAAGAGCATGCAGCCGAACTGGCCCAGGGCCCGGAAGCTGCGATCGGCAACGATCCTCTCGCCGCGGTCGAAGGTGAAACCCATGGTCTGGACGCCGATGCCGGCGATTACCTGATCAAGGGCGACGAGGAGGGCGGCGAGGCGTAAGCCTCTCCCCTCCCGCCACACAGGCAAACTAAAAGCCCCGCCGGATCGCTCCGGCGGGGCTTTTTGCTGGTCCGTCTGTCCGGGGTCAGGCGGTCTTGCGCCGCGCCGCCAGTTCCTCGGGCGAGGGAATGACCTTGCGCAAGTCGGCGATGACGGCATCGGCATCGAGATAGCTGCCGGACATCATCCCCGCATCGCCGGGATTGCCGAAGCGGACGATGCCGCTTTGCGGACGGTTGGGCAGGGAGAGGTAGATGAAGCCGCTGAACCCCCTGGCCTTGGCCAGAAGCGCGCTGTGGAGCAGCAAGGCTTCGGGCTGGGTCATCGCATCGGACCAGATATTGACCACGTAGAACTTCGAATTCCTGATCGGCTCCTTGGCGATCAGTTTCGATTTCTGCGCGTTCCAGACGTCCTTGCTGAGGCGCTCGTAGTCCTTGATCTGCGCGTAAGGCAGGATGTAGGTGAACAGCGTCCGGTTGTTGCCGTCCGTTTCGAGCAGCTTGGCCATCTCGTTCTTCTCTCGCAGGGCCCAGATCTGCTCGGGAGTCTGGGCCAGCGATCCGAAGAGCTGTTCGGGCTTTGCATCCTTCCTGAGCATGGCATTGGTGGCCAGAAGGGCGCCGAAGCTGGGCGAGAGCCATTGCGAGCGGGCTGCGAAATTGCGGCGGGCGTCGTCGACCTTGCCGTCATGGGCGAGCAGCAGGATATCGTAGAGGTCGAGACGCTCGACGATGGCCGACTGGTTCTCCTCCGGTTTTCCCTTGGCTATCAGGGCGTCCATGTTTTCGCGGGCCTTCTTCGCCCGTTCGGCCGCCAATGCCCAGTTTCCGGCCAGTGCATGGGAGATGGCGGCGTTGGCGAGTGGCCAGGAACGCTGTGTATCGCCGTCGAGTTCCGTGAGGAAGCCGATCGTCTCGTCGCGCAGCACGGCAGCTTCGGAGAAGCGTCCCACTTCGTCGAGACGGTCAGCCAGGGCCACGCCGAAAACGCCGGAAATCCGGCTCATGTTGCGATAGTACTGCTCTTCCTCGGTGCTCATGCTGCGCTGGAAGGAGCTATAGGGCCGCGTCGAAATGCCGGCGTAGAAGCTGTAAGGCATGGCCAGCGCGTTGCGCAGGCTGACCTGACGGGCCTCGGCAGGTTGACCCAGGCGCAGCAGGGCCTGGGATTCGAGGAGGTTGAAGGAAAGCCCCATCGAACGGTCGAAGTAGGAATTGCCGATCAGCCCCAGCGCCTGCGCCTCTCCCCGCGCCTTGGCGACATCGGCAAGCGCCGCCTTGTAGTCCTTGGCTTCGAACTGGTGGACTGCCCGGGCGAGGATCAGCGGCAGGCGGCGCAGGCCGTTGGTTTCCTCTTTGGGATCGTCGAGCAGCTTGCTGCAGGCCGCCACGCCGCGTTCGGCAAGCAGCCGCTTCGAGGGATTGCCAGCCTCGGGCGGAGGGGCGAACAGGGCCAGTAGCGTGACCGCGCCCAGAAGCCGCGCAAAGCTTTCCGCGCCGGTGATGTTGTTGGGTTGGCCGTCGCACCGCAGATAGAGCGAGCCGTATTTCTTCACGTCCTCGGGAAGGACGGACAGCGGATCGGCAGGTCCCTTGTCCCTGGTGTCGTTGATCGTCGGAGCCGGCGGTGCGATGCTGCCCGCATCGAGCGCCGTTTGAGCCGTTGCGCTCGTCGTGCAGACGAGCGCGGTCGCCAGCAGCAGGGCTGCCGAAGCCTTTGATTTCAAGATTTCCCCCTTTTGTAGTCGCGGCCACTGGATAACGCTGGGGCTGGGGATACGGCAAGACGCAAGAAGGCGCGCGCGGACGCAGAGCGGGGCGCTGTGTTCGACGGGGCGCGGAATCCGTCCGACCTGCGACATGGCCCCGCCGCGCCGGCGCCGCTAGAAAGGCGCCATCCCGCTCAGGCAAAGCACTTTGGCAAGGCATGGACAGGTTATGAGCAGCCCCGAATCGAAACTCGTCCCGGCCGTCATGGCCTCGATCATTGCCATGGCCACTTTCGTGGTCTGGTCCGGGTTCTCGGGGCTGGGCGCCTGATCCGGCACCGTTGATGCAGGTTGTCGCGCCCCTTGGGAGCGCGACAATGCGGGCTTACTCCGCCGCCTGAGCCTCGGCCGCGTTGGCGGCTTCGATCTCGGCAGCCTTGGCTTCCACCAGCCTCACGATGTGGTCGAGCATTTCCTCGGACTGCACGACGTGGTCGGTCACGCCCGAGAGATAGACCATGTGCTTGCCGTTGCCGCCGCCGGTGAGGCCGATGTCGGTCTCGCGCGCTTCGCCCGGGCCGTTCACCACGCAGCCGAGCACGGACAGTGAGATCGGCGTCTTGATGTGCTGGAGGCGGTCTTCCAGCGCCTCCACCGTGCGGATCACGTCGAACCCCTGGCGGGCGCACGACGGGCAGGAGACGACGCGCACGCCGCGCGTGCGCAGGCCCAGCGCCTTGAGCATCTCGAAGCCGACGCGGACTTCCTCTTCCGGCTCGGCTGAGAGTGAGACGCGCAGGGTGTCGCCAATCCCGGACCAGAGCAGCATGCCCATGCCGATCGAGGATTTCACGGTGCCGCCGATCAGCCCGCCCGCCTCGGTGATGCCAAGGTGCAGGGGGCAGTCCACCGCGTCTGCAAGCCCTTGATAGGCGGCCACGGCGAGGAACACGTCGCTGGCCTTCACCGCCACCTTGTACTCGTGGAAATCGTGGTCCTGAAGCAGCTTGATATGGTCGAGCGCCGATTCGACCAGCGCTTCGGGGCAGGGCTCGCCGTATTTTTCCAGCAGGTCCTTTTCGAGGCTGCCCGCATTCACGCCGATGCGGATCGCGCAGCCGTTGGCCTTGGCGGCACGCACCACTTCGGCCACGCGGTCGGACGAGCCGATGTTGCCGGGGTTGATGCGCAGGCACGCGGCGCCGGCATCTGCCGCTTCAAGGGCGCGCTTGTAGTGGAAATGGATGTCCGCGATCAGCGGAACGCGGGACGCTCGCACGATTTCGCGCATCGCTGCCGTGCTTTCCACATCGGGGCAGGAGACGCGGATGAGATCGGCCCCGGCATCCTCGCAGCGGCGGATCTGGTCGATCGTCGCCCCGGCGTCGGAGGTCAGGGTGTTGGTCATGGTCTGCACCGTGATCGGGGCATCGCCGCCGACGGGTACATTGCCGACCATGATCTGGCGGCTCTTGCGGCGTTCGATATCGCGCCAGGGACGTATGGAAGACATGGCGCCCCCTATAGGCGCTTGCGGGCGTGGTTTGAAGCACGATTGCGCGGGCGGCGATAAGCCTTTCGGCTTTCGATGCAGGACCGGGGGCAGATGGGCTTGCCACCGGTTTCGCGGCGGATATCGCCAGGGCCTTTTGCGGCCCAGGGATTTCGGGCATCAGGGCCGGCATGAAGGAAGAAGTCCTGAACGATGACAGCGGCGCGCACCTGCCCCTGCTGTTCGGCCGCGTGCTCGATGGCGAAGGCGGAGGCCGGCCGATCGACTGGGACGAAGTGCAGCGCTGGCATCCCACTGCCGCCGAACCGGTGCTGTGGATTCACCTGCTGCGCACGCACCTGGGCGTGCAGGAATGGCTGGAAGACTGGCTGGAACTGACCGAGCCGACCGCCGAACTGCTCACCAGCGACGCCACCCGGCCGCGTGCGTTCCGCGAGGGCCATTCGCTGGTCGCCACCTTGCGCGGCATCAACTTCAATCCGGGCGCGGAGCCGGAGGACATGGTCTCCATGCAGCTCTGGAGCGATGGCGTCCGCGTCGTCACCCTGCGCCGCCTGCCGCTCCAGACCCCGCGCATCGTCTGCAACGAGATCGACAGCGGGATGGGGCCGAACGATGCCGGCGCGCTCGTCACCGCGCTGACCGAGCACATGATCGACCGCATGAGCCACTCGATCATCGACATGAACGACATGATCGACGAACTGGAAGACGAGACGATCGGCAACGATACCGGGGAGATGCTGGACAAGATCGTGGCGGTTCGCCGCAACTGCCTGGCGCTCAAGCGGCACATGTCCCCCCAGCACGAGGCACTGACCAGCATCGCCAACAGCGCGCCTGCCTGGTTCGAGGAGCACGACCGGCGCGAGATCGCCGAGACCATCGCCCGGCTGCGCCGCCATCTCGACGATCTCGACATCAGCAAGGAAAGCGCCGTGGTCCTGCAGGACGATATCCGCGCCCGTGCCGCCGCCAATACGCAGAAGACGCAGTACCTGCTGACGATCGTGGCCGGAATCTTCCTGCCGCTCAGCTTCATCACCGGGCTGCTGGGCATCAACGTGGGGGACATTCCGCTGGCCGCGCCGGGCTCTCACGGGTTCTGGATCATCGTCCTGATGTGCCTGTGCATCTTTGCGGCGGAGATCATGGTGGCGCGCCGGCTCAAGTGGCTTTGAAGCGCGCCGGCCCTCACATCATGCGGGCGAACAGGAATTCCTCGTCGCGCTGCTCGCCGACCATGAAGTGGATGTCGGCAACCTTGCCGAAGCCGTAGCGGGCATAGAACTTCTGCGCGCCCTCGTTGCCGCTCCATACGGAGAGCTGCACTTCGTCAGCGGCGCGTTCCCGCGCGAGGTCGAGCGCCCAGTCCATCAGGCTGGCGCCGATGCCCTGCCCGGTGGCCTCGGGATCGGTATAGAGCTGCTTGAGTTCGATGACCGCGCCGCCGCGCGCATGTTCGGGCCAGCCGCAGTCCAGCACCATCTTGCAATAGCCCAGTAGCCGGTCTTCCTCGACCGCCAGCATGATACGCATCCCGGGATCGGCGATTTCCTTGGCGACTTTCGCCTCGCTGTGCGAATCCTCGAGGAAATTGGCGAGATCCTCGGGCGTGTACATGTGCCCGAACTTCACCACGAAGCTGCGCCTGCCGAGATCGGCGAGTGCGGCGGCATCCTCGGCGGTGGCGGGGCGCAGGTTCATCACAGTTCCTTGGTCATGCAGATCGAGAACGGATCGGGGCGGTAGCCTCCGAAAGGTTCGCATTCGGTGAAGCCGTTGGCGCGGTAGAGGCCGTGCGCGGCGTGGAAGGGTTCGGGGCGCCCGGTTTCCAGGCTCACGCGCGCATAGCCGCGCGCCCGGGCTTCGTCGAGAAGGCGCAGCAGGATCGCCTTGCCGGCGCCCCGGCCCCGATAATCGGGCGCGGCGCGCATCGACTTCAGCTCGCCGTGCCCCTCGCCGAGATGCTTGATCGCCCCGCATCCGGCCAGGCGCTCGCCGTCCCATGCCGAGAAGAACGTCACGTCCGGCTGGCGCAGGCGTTCGGCGGGCATGGCGTGCACGCTTTCGGGCGGCGACCACTGGTGCATTTCATCGAGATGGAGCTGAAGCAGGCCGAGCACCTCGTGCCCGGTCAAGTCGTCCTCGACGATGGTGAAATGGAGAGTCATTCGGGCGCTCCGGAGAACTTGTCAGCCTTGCGGCGGCCCATGCGCATGCCCGCTTCCAGTCGGGCGCGCAACTGGGTGTAATAGGCTTCGAGGAAGGCGCGCTCGTCGTTCCAGCCATCGTTCCGGCCGATCTTCTGCGCGATCGTCTGGTACACGCTTTCCATCGACTGCTGGCGATTCTCGCGCAGCACCCGTTCGAGTGCCTGAAGCTCGAATTCGCCGTAAACCGCCAGTTCCGCGTCCTCGAAGCGGTAGGCGCGGCGCGTGGCAACGGCAGGAAAGTCTTCGTCGCCGCGGGCCATGGGAGGGTTCGGCGCGGCCTCCAGTCCGACCGACAGCGCCGCCTCGAGCTTGCGGCGCGGCCGTTCGAGAACCCAGGTGCCGGCGATCACGTCCCCGGCGCGCAGGGCGTCGCGGTTGAACAGGGGGAACAGCAGGAACAGGGCGAACCACCCGGCGGCGGCGAACCAGCCCATGCTGCTTTCCACCCCGGCCTGCATGATGAAGATCACCGGCAGGAACAGTTCGATATCGCGCAGCAGGTTGCGGGCGATCACCATTTCCGCGGTCAACCGCCCGCCATCGCGCGCGGCGATCCTCATGCCGGCCAGGCGCTTGCCCGGTGTTGCCCCGCGCGGACCCAGCTCGAAAAACAGGAAATAGGCGTTTCGGAACAGGAACATGATGACGATCCAGACGATCACCAGGAACTGCAGGGCATGGCCCAGCGCGTTCTTCGATTCGAGCTGGCGGTCGAACGCGGTCATGCCGCCGGCAATGAAGATCAGCGCGGCCGTCGTGGCCGCGATCAGTACGGCGATGATGACGAGATCGAGGATCAGCGCCCCGGCCCGCGAACCCCGGCTGGCAACGGTGACCGGCACCGTTATGCCTTCCGGCGTCACCAGCATGCGTTCACGGGAGGATCGCCGGTGCGTGAAACGGGTGCGGGTCGCGGATGCGTTCATGCCGCGCGGACCTTGCCCCGATTGCCGCGGAAGGCGAAGAAATAGGCGCTCCACAGCGCCAGCATGAAGCCGCCGACGACGAAGCGGCCGAACGTCTGGTCGATGAGCTGGCGCGCGAAGCCTTCCAGCAGGGCGGCGACGATCAGCATCAGCACCACGCCGGTCATGACCAGCGCGGCACGGCGGCCCGCTTCGGCCGTGGCCTGGAGGATCGGCCGATTGCCCGGAAAGGCGATGGCGCGTCCGATGTGCAGGCCCGCGGCGCCCGCCAGCAGGATCGCGAAAAGCTCGGTGGTGCCGTGGATGGCCAGCCATCCGGCGAAGTCGACCAGCAGCCCCGCACTGTTGTAGAGCCACAGCATCGCTCCCAGCGAGGCCAGATTCTGCACCAGCAGCAGCAGCGAGGGTATGCCGAAGGCGAAGCCCAGCGCGAAGGCGAGGATCGAGACTTGTGCGTTGTTGCTGAAAAGCTGGGCGGCGAACACGCTCATCCCCGGCTGGTCGGTATCGCCGAAGATCGTCTGTCGAAGCGCTTCCGGCGTGGCGCCGGGAACGCGATTGCCCGCCATGTCGCCCACGAGGATCTGGTACCAGTCGGCATCGTGCGAGACGAGCAGCCAGCCCACGGCCGCGCCCGCGATCATGACCGCCAGGGCCACGAGCACATCGATCCAGATCGCCCGCACGGCGGCGCTCCACCCGCCGCCGAGAAAGCCGCGCAGCCAATCCCATAGCGAACTGCGCGGACCGTAGACGACGAACCACGCGCGCTGCACCAGCGCTTCGAGGTAAGCCAGCGTGGCGGCATCGAGCGAGGTTTCGCGCGCGATGGAAAGGCTTGAGGCTACCGTGCGGTAAAGGCCGGGCAGCGCCAGCAGGTCTTCGTCGGAAAGGCGGCGCAAACGGCCTTTTTCCATGCGGGTGACGATCGCCTCCAGCCGCTGCCAGTCGGCCTCGCGCTCCAGCCGGAAGCGGTCGGACCGGAGCGCCGCGCTTTCGAGAGCGAAGATGGCGTTGTCGGGAAGAAGGGTGGCCGCGTTCATCCGATCGCTCCCGATCGCTTGATTTCCAGATAGGCGTCGATCAGCCGCGTGCCGATCGTGTGCCAGGGCGCCTCGAGCACATCGACGCCGAGTTGCTGGAGCCGCCGCGTGACCAGCGCGCGCTGGCGCAGCAGGGTATCGGCGGAGACCGCCATCGACAGCACTTCCATGTCCTCGGGCGGGGCATCGGAGATGGCCTCCAGTTCGTCATCGGCCATGGTCACGAACAGCACGACATGGCGGGAGACGAGGCGGCCAATCGATTCGATCATGAGCTGCGCGCTGGTGGGATCGGCGAATTCGGAGAATACCACGATCAGCGAACGACGTTGCAGCCGCGAAGCCAGCGTCGCCAGCGCGAGCGTGAAGTTGGGCTCTTCCGACCGATATTCGAGGCCGGCGGCCGCCCGCTGGAGGCGGTGGAAATCGCGCGAGGCAGAAACGAAGGGCGTCGCCACTTCGGGGCGCGATGCAAAGCCGAACAGCGAGACGCGGTCTCCGCCCTTCAGTGCGACATAAGCGGCGGCCAGCGCCGCCGAGACCGCGCGGTCGAGCCGGGGCATGCCCTGGATCGGCTCGCACATCGCCTGCCCGCAATCGAAGGCGAAGACGATCTGGTTGTTGCGCTCGGTCTCGTACTCCTTGGCATAGAGATGGACGTGACGGGCCGAGCTTTTCCAGTCGATCCGGCGGCGGTCCATGCCCGGCTGGTATTCCGCCAGCGATTCGAACTGCGTGCCTTCGCCCCGGATGCGGCGGGCGATCAGGCCGAACTGCGCGTCCTTCAGGAAAGTCTGCAAGGCGGGCGAGCGCACGGCCTCGATGTTGGGCCAGACGCGCACGTCCTTGCCGACCGCGCCCCGGAATTGCCGTGCGCCAAGGCCGAGCGGCCCGGTCCAGCGCAGCCAGGCCGTGGAAATCCGGCCGGTGCCGCGCCGCGAAGGGCGGAATGCGAAAGTGCCTTTCCAGGGGGCCTTTCCGGCCGGAACCGGCCGCTCCAGCGGAAACGCGGCGCGGCCGCCCGGCGCGAGGCGGGGATCGCATTCGAGCGCGAGCTCGGCCCGCGCGGCGCGGCGCGGAAGATCCGCCTCGGCGGTGAAGTGCGCGTCCTTGCCCACTTCGATATCGCCGGGGGCCGAGATCCGCAGGTCTTCCATCCCGCCGGCGAGCAGGCCGTCGATCAGGATCAGCACCAGCACCGCGAGGCCGAAGGCCGGCGCCACGACCCATGCCTCGGGCCGCGTCGCGCCGATCACCAGCGCCACCGGCGCGGCGAGCGCCAGCAGCACGGCGGCGCGTGCGGTCGGGACGAGAGGGGCGGAGCGCAGGCTCATCGGTTCAGCGTGGCGCCTCGGTCTGTTCGACGAGCTGTGCCACGAGCGCCTCGACCTGCTTGCCTTCGATCTCGGCGGCGGGGCTGAGCAGGAGGCGGTGGCGCAGCACGGCGGTGGCGAGCGCCTTCACATCGTCCGGCACCACGTAGTCCCGCCCGTCAAGCGCGGCACGGGCACGGGCCGCACCGGCCAGCAGGACGGCCGCTCGCGGGCTGGCGCCGCTGGCAAGGTCCGGGCTTTCGCGAGTGGCGCGAACGAGCCGCACGACATAGTCGGTCACGCTGTCGGCCAGCGTCACCGCCGCGACGGTGCGCGAGGCGGCTTCGAGGATGGCCGTGCTCGCCACCGCTTCCACGCCGCATTCGGCCGGACTGGGCGCACCGCGATTCTCGCCGAAGCGCGAGACGATCCGCAGCTCTTCCTCGAAGCTGGGGTAGCTCACGTTCAGCTTGAACAGGAAGCGGTCGAGCTGGGCTTCGGGCAGCGGATAGACGCCCTGGTTCTCGATCGGGTTCTGCGTGGCCACGACCATGAACTGCGCGGGCAGGGCATGGGGGGTGCCATCAAGCGTGACGCGGCGCTCCTGCATCGCTTCGAGCAGGGCGGCCTGCGTCTTGGGCGGCGTGCGGTTGATCTCGTCCGCGAGCAGCAGGTCGCAGAAGATCGGCCCGTGCGTCAGGGTGAACTGGCTGGTCTGGAAATTGAACAGGTTCGAGCCGAGGATATCGCCCGGCATCAGGTCCGGGGTGAACTGGATGCGGCCGAAGTCCAGCCCCAGCGTGGCGGCGAAGCACTGCGCGAGGAAGGTCTTGGCGGTTCCCGGAGGGCCTTCCAGCAGCACGTGCCCGCGTGCGAGGAGGGCGATCAGCAGGTGTTCGACGGTTTCGGCCTGCCCGACCACCGCCTTGGCGATCTGTTCGCGGATATCCCCGGCGAGCGCGGCGACATCGGCGAGGTCGAGACTGGGGGCATCGGTCATCGGGTCAGCATCCTTTCGAGCGCGTGGAGATCGCGCGCCGCCTTGACGAGATCGTGCGGTTTCCGCGCGCGCCGGAGGCGGGCGGAAATCGCGGAAAAGGGTTCGGCATCGGCCTTGCGAGAGGCCAGCGCGCGGTCGATCGCGGCGTCGGCTTCTTCGCCCGGCATCGAGCGGGGAAGGGCGAGGGCGCGCATCAGGCGTTCACGGCTGCGGTCCGCGTAAGGGGCGCCGATCAGGTGCAGGCGGCGCGAGCGGCGCACCAGTCCTGCGGAATTGGCGACCAGCGCGCGCTTGCCGAAGGCGATCGCCCGTTCGGCGGCGAGCGGCGGTCCAAAGCGCAGGAAGGCACGCCAGCCCAGAATCAGCGCGGCCATCAGCAGGCAGAGCGTGGCGGCGAGGAAGGGCGGGGTGAAGGCCAGCGTGAGCAGGTTCCGTGAACGACCGAAGCCGTTGAGCGTCATGTCGAACGTGATCGGATCGCCGGGCTTCACCTCCATCGCGCCGACGAGGGCCTCGGCCAGCCGGGCATTTTCGAAGCGGGCCATGCCGTAGTTGTCCAGCAGGTCCGGCTCGAACACGATCACCAGCGGATAGAGGTCTTCCTCTTCACCGGAATAGAGCACGCGGTCCTCGGCCATGGCCTCAAGGCGGGGGTAGGTTCCGCCGTCATCCATGAACCCGGCCAGCGTCTGTGTTTCGTCCGCATGGATCAGCCGCACCAGGCCCGTGCCAGCGCCGGACATGACGAACCGTGTTCGCGGCAATTTGCCGGAAAGGCCTGCCCCCTGCCAGCCCGCCGCTGTCATCGGCGAGACCTGGGCCGAGAGTTCGTCGAGGAAACCTTCCCAGCGCGGGGGCGCGATGCCCTGCAGGTTCACCCAACCGCGCTTCGCGCCTTTCTGGCGGCTGTCGGCCGGCAAGGCCAGCCACTTGGGCGTGATGACGAGAGTGGGGCCGACATAGCGCCGGGCTGCCACGATCCGGTTGATTTCCTTGCCGTCGGCCTGTGCGGGCGGGGTGAGCACCAGCAGGCCCGGCTTGTCGAGACCGCCACGGCTCTTGCCGAGCGTCACGGCATAGCCGCGTCTGTCCAGATAGCCGGCCAGCGCGGCATAGCCGTTGAGGCCGCGTCCTTCGGCATGGGCCTTTCCGTCGTTGCCGGATTCGAAGCCCGCGCCGGTGGCGATCATCCACAGAAGGGCGACGAAGAGTGCGGCGCCCACGACAACGATTCCCAGGACCGCCCAGCGCGAGAACGGGTTGGCGCCTACGGCTACGGGGGCGTTCTTCCCGCTCATGCGCGCAGTTCCACTTTGGCGAAACGGGCATAGGCCTCGCGCGCGGCGTTCCAGTCATCCTGGTCGAGATCGCGCAAGGCGAAGCGGCTGCGTTCGACGCGCGCGGCGATGGTGGCGAACGTCTCGCGCCCGTTTGGCGGGAGCATCGGCAAGGAGGATATTTCGCGAGCGGTGGTGGCCGGGTGCAGCCAATCCGGCCGGGCGTCGCGAATCTGGCCGACGCTGCGTTTCAGCAGCAGGTGGACCGCGGCGGCAAAGCGGCCCTCGGCGGCGAGACGGTCGGCATCGCCGAGCAGTGCCAGCGCCTCCGCTTCGGCGGGCGCCCAGCTTTCCTCGGGCGCTTCGGCGGGACGGCTAAGCCAGGTTTCGATCAGCGGGCGGAAGATGCGCCAGAGCACGAAGAGAACGAGCACGATCGCCAAGGCGATAAGCACTTTCTCGAATACCGGCCACGACATGCCGAGCAGCTTGCCGATCGGTGCGAAGATGCTTTCCAGCACTTCGCCCAGCTTGCGCAGCCAGTCCGGAATTTGCGGGTTTGCGGGAGGCTTGACCCGGGCAAGCGGCGCGAACTGGATATCGCCGACGCTGCGCACGGCTTCCCAGTCGCTCGCCGCGTCGCGGCTTGCGGTCGTACCCGCCATCTGACCCCCACCAGCCATACCCGGCGATGATTGGCATGGGGGTATCAGCTGTGCAACCCGTTGTGGAAATTAGATGACTTATCCCCGCGCACGCGCCTGCCGGTAAGTGCCGAGCGGGCGGACATACTTGCAGTGGAATGCCAGTTCCTGGAGCGCCATGTCGATGCGCGGCTCTCCGGGGGCGCCCTCGATATCGGCATAGAACGTCGTCGCCGCGAAGCTGGCGCCGATCTGGTAGCTTTCCAGCTTGGTCATGTTGACGCCGTTGGTCGCGAATCCGCCGAGCGCCTTGTAGAGCGCGGCGGCGATGTTCTTCACTTCGAAGATGAAAGTGGTCATCGCCTTCTCTCCCTTCAGCGCGAAGGGATCGAGCGGTTCGCGGGCAAGCACGACGAAGCGCGTGGTGTTGTCCGCCGCGTCCTCGACGTTTTCCTCGACGATCTTGAGGTCGTAAAGTTCGGCGGCGAGCTTGGGCGCGATGGCGCAGGCGGCCATGTCGCCCTGTTCGCGCACGAAGGCGGCGGCACCTGCGGTATCGGCATAGGCCATCGGCACGATGCCCCGTTCACGCAAGTAACGGCGCGACTGGCCAAGGCCCTGCGGGTGGCTGTAGGCGGCCGAGAACGGTCCGTCGCCCAGCGCCATCAGCGCATGTTCGATTCTCATGAAATGCTCGCCGACGATCGACAGGCCGCTTTCGGGGAGCAGGAAGTGAATGTCCGCCACGCGGCCGTGCTGCGAGTTCTCGATCGGGATGATCGCCCGGTCCGCGCGCCCGTCCTTCACCGCATCGAGCGCGTCCTCGAATGAAAAACACGGCAGCGGCAGGCACTGGGGATCGTGTTCGAGCGCCGCCCGATGGGAGTTGCAGCCGGGCGCTCCCTGAAGCGCTACCGCGCGGGCGGGATCGGCCACGGCAGCCTCGGTCATGCGGGCGACAAGGTCGAGAGCGGGTTCGGGATAGGAATGCATAGCGCCCGCGCGATTAAGCCGCAAAGGCGATGTCCGCAATGGCTCTTGCACTAACCTGCTGGCAACTCTAGAGCCTGAGGCCAAAGAGGATGAGAAAAAACTCCACCCGTGGGGCAAGGGCAAACAACAAATGGATGATCGTTTCAACACCATTGCCGGCTGGGCTTTGTTCGCCGGTATCGTCGGTCTCGGTCTGACCAGCGTCAGCGCTCATTACTTCCGTGCGGACAAGCCGCATCGTCCCGAAACGATGGGTTATGCCATCGAAGGTGTGGAACAGGAAAGCGAAGCCGGCGGCGAAGCCCCTATCGCAACGCTCCTTGCCAGCGCCGATCCCGCCAAGGGACAGGCCACTTTTGCCAAGTGCGCCTCCTGCCACACGATCAACCAGGGCGGTGCCAACGGCATTGGTCCCAACCTTTATGGCGTGGTTGGCGAAGGCATCGGCCAGGGCGTGGCCGGGTTCGCCTTCTCCGATGCGCTTAAGGGCGTGGGCGGCAAGTGGGACTTCGACAAGCTGAACGAATGGCTGAAGAGCCCGAAGGCTTTCGCGCCCGGCACCAAGATGACGTTTGCAGGCCTGCCCAAGGGTGAAGACCGCGCCAACGTGATCGCCTATCTCAACGCGCAGGGTTCGAACCTGCCGCTGCCCGCAGCGCCCGCTGCCGGTGCGGCCCCGGCGGCCGATGCCGCCGCCGCTCCCGCGGAAGGTGCTGCGGCTCCGGCTGCCGAGGCAAGCGAAGCCCCCGCGCAGTAAGTCATTCCGGCTCAGGCCGGCAGAAAGCGGTCCGCGGGCGTCACCGAGTCGCCTTGCGGACCGTTTTCGTTATCTCGCGAGGCCCGCTTCGAAGCGATCGAGTTCCGCGCGGCCCCAGGCCCAGTCGCCAAGCGCGCTGGCGGCATTGATATGGCCGAGATCGCCTGCCTCCATCAGCGGACAGCTCCATTGGCCCGCCCTCAGCCGGGCATGTTCGAGCGTGCCGTAAGGATCGTTGGAACTGGCGATCAGCAGGCCGGGAAAACGCAGGGGCGCTTCCGGCGGATCGGCGAAACCGGCAGCCTCGGCGGGGAACGACGGGCCTTGCGGGTCCGGCAGCGCCACAAGGAAGGCGCCGCGCACGGTCAGGCTGGACCGGCGGCTCCAGTGCGCCACCAGCAGGCACGAGAGGCTGTGCGCAACCAGTACCGGAGGCTCCGCCGCGCGGGACACCGCGTGGTCGAGCGCTTCGATCCACTGGTCGAGGCGGGGCGCATCCCAGCTTTCCGGCGCAAAGCGGTGCATCCGGGAGTCTGCGCGCTCCCAGTGTGACTGCCAGTGCTCCGCGCCCGAACCGCCGATGCCGGGCAGGACCACGTAGCGCGTCATTCAGGCGTGTCCGCAGGCCCCTTGAAGCCCTTGGCGATCACGTACCACTCGGACGAACCCTTGCGGCTGGCGGGCGGCTTGGCATGCTTCACGCTGGTGAAGCGCTTTTTCAGGATGCCGAGCAGTTCGGTATCGGTGCCGCCCGCGAAGACCTTGGCAACGAACGTGCCGCCGGGCGCCAGATACTGGATCGCGAAGTCGGCGGCCGTCTCGACCAGGCCCATGGTGCGCAAGTGATCGGTCTGCTTGTGGCCCACGGTATTGGCGGCCATGTCCGAAAGCACGAGGTCGGGCGCGCCTTCCAGCGCGCCTTCCAGCGCGGCGGGGGCTTCGTCGGCCATGAAGTCCATCTCGAAGATGGTCACGCCCTCGATTGGGTCGGTAGGCAGCAGGTCGATGCCCACGACTTTGGCCTTGGGGCATTTCAGGCGCAGCACCTGGCTCCATCCGCCCGGCGCGATGCCCAGGTCGACCGCGCGGGTCACGCCCTTGAACAGGTCGAACTTCTCGTCGAGCTCCAGCAGCTTGTACGCGGCACGGCTGCGATAGCCGTCGGCCTTGGCCTGCTTGACGTAAGGATCGTTGATCTGGCGCGTGAGCCAGCGCGCAGAGCTGGTCGTGCGCTTCTTGGCGGTGCGAAGCCGCTCGTTGGGGTCGCGTCCGGAACGGCTCATGGCCGGTTCTCCAATTGGTGTGAGTGCCCGGCGGGAGCCAGGGTCTTGCTGGCCGAATGCGAAGCGATGAGGCTGCGCAGGATGCCTTCGCGGATACCGCGATCGGCCACCCCGAGGCGGGCGGCGGGCCAGAGGTCGAGAATCGATTCGAGGATCGCGCAACCGGCAACCACGAGATCGGCGCGCTCACGGCCGATGCAGTTCACCTCGCGCCGTTCCTCGATCGACATCGAGGAAAGCCGCGAGCTGATCTCGCGCATCGATTCGGCGGGAACGATCAGCCCGTCGACCATGCGGCGGTCATACTGCGGCAGTTCGAGGTGCAGGCTGGCGAGCGTGGTTACCGTGCCGCTGGTGCCGAGCAGGCGCAGCGGGCCGGTCTGCGCCGCGCCTTCGCGCGCCGGGGAGACGCGCTTGGCGAAGTCGGCGAAACTGTCGGACACGAGGCCATGCATGATCCGGTAGCGTTCCAGGCGCTCTTCCAGCGTGGTGCCTTCAGGGCCGCAGCTCTCGGTGAGCGAGACCACGCCCCAGGGCACCGATTGCCAATCGAGGATGCGGGGCACGGTCCCGGTGCTTTCGATCAGGACGAGTTCGGTGGAACCGCCGCCGATATCGAAAATCATCGCCGGGCCGAAACCTTCCTCCAGCAGGACGTGGCAGCCGAGCACGGCCAGCCGCGCTTCCTCGCGGGCGCTGATGATGTCGAGCGCGATGCCGGTTTCCTGCCGCACGCGTTCGATGAATTCCGGCCCGTTCTCCGCACGGCGGCAGGCTTCGGTGGCCACCGAACGGGCGAGATAGACGTTGCGCCGCATCAACTTGTCGGCGCAGACGCGCAATGCCGCCAGCGTGCGGTCCATCGCCGCTTCGGACAGTCGCCCGGACTGGGCCAGGCCTTCACCCAGCCGCACGACGCGGCTGAACGCGTCGATCACCGTGAAATTCTCGCCCGAAGGACGCGCGATCAGCAGCCGGCAGTTGTTGGTGCCGAGGTCGATCGCCGCATAGGATTGCCGGTACGGCGTCCGCAGCGATTGCCCCGGCGCGACCGGGGAGAAACGGGCGATGGCGGGTTTCGGATCGGCGGCGGCGGCCGGTTCGATCTGGAGTTCCGGTGCGGGGCTGGACGCGGTTCCGGCCGCCTTGGCGCGGGCAACGGGCGCGCGCCCGCTCTTGCCCCGGCGAGACGAGGATTTTCGCGAACCTTTCTGACGCGGACTTCCCGGCCGCGATTGCGACTGGCGGGGTGACGACTGCGCGTCGGAATTCGTTTCTTCGCGCGGCGCTCCGCCTGCCTCGGCGGCGCTGCCCGGAGGGCGCGCCTTGGCCGTGCCGGGTCCGGAGGAGCGTGACTTGCCCTTCCTCGCCTTGCGCCGCCTTCCCGGGCGGCCCGACACATCGACTCTTGCTGCCGGCGGATCTTGCTCCGCCATGATATGTAATCTCGTTCGAATAAATCTTACCGCCAGCGGCGGATACCTGACGCGATGCTAACGCCCCCCGGGCAAAGGGGCAACCCTGACTGCAAAAAGGTGGCTTGACGCGAATCACGACCCCGACTAGAGGGGCGCCTCCCGATGCCCCGTCGTCTAATGGTAAGACTACGGATTCTGATTCCGTCTATCGAGGTTCGAATCCTCGCGGGGCATCCACTTCCTTATCTCAGCCGGTCTCTACCAAGCGCGAACGCCTTGCGTTTCTGCCGCTTTTTCTGCGACATACGGCTCATGCAGTCTCAGCCAGTCTCAGCCAAGCGCAGGCCTCTCGGGGGTACTGTTGGGGGTATCGGGGGTATTCACCCTTGCTAACCGACACTGCCTGCCGGAAGGCGATTCCGGGCGAAAAAGACCGCAAGCTGACCGACGACAGAGGGCTGTATTTGCTCGTGCGCAAGTCGGGCTCCAAGCTCTGGCGGCTCAAATATCGCTTCGCTGGGAAGGAGAAAACGCTCTCGATTGGGGCGTACCCGGACGTGACGCTCAGCGCCGCGCGGATCGCCCGCGACAAGGCGCAGGCACAGCTTCGCGATGGGATCGACCCCTCGGCCGAGAAGCAAGCACGCAAGATACAAGCGCTGGCCGACGCCTTCGACAATTTCGAGCGAATCGCCCGTGCCTGGCACGAAGCGAAGGCCAAGACGCTGAACGATCGCTATGCGGCTGCGATCCTCGGTCGGTTGGAGTTGCATGTTTTTCCCGTGATCGGGAAATTGCCGATTCGCGGCATCACGCCTCCGGTCGTTCTGGAAATGATTCGCCGGATCGAGAAGCGCGGCTCGCACGACGTCGCGCACCGGGTGCGCAACCACGTCTCGGAAGTCTTCGTCTGGGCGATTGCCTCGGGCCTGGCAGAGAACGATCCGGCCGCGATCATCCAGAAAGCACTTCTGCCCACGGACCCGAAATTGCGGCCCGCCGCGCTCAAGGTCGAATTCGCGCGGAAGCTGCTGAAGGACGTGGAGGACTTGCCGGGGTCGCACTGGTCAACTGTGCTGGCCTCCCGCCTGCTGGCGCTGACCGCAGCGCGGCCGGGCGTCGTTCGCTTGGCCGAGCGGCAGGAATTCGAGGGGCTGGACGGTGCGAACCCGATCTGGCGCATTCCGGCCGAGAAAATGAAGCTCACGCGGTCGCAGAAGCGCGATATCACGTGGGAATTCGTCATTCCGCTGTCGAGGCAGGCGGCGGACGTCGCAAAGGCCGCGATCTCGGAAAGCTTGGCCTGCCAGTCGAGGGACGGGCCAAGCTGGCTCTTCCCCGGCCCCGGTGCGTGGACCAAGCCGATCAGCGACAGCACCTTGAGCAAGGTGTACCGGCTCGCGGGGTATCGCGGGGTACACGTGCCGCACGGTTGGCGCTCGACCTTCTCGACCATCATGAACGAACGCGCCGCGATGGAGGATCAGGAACGCGACCGCGCGATCATCGATCTGATGCTCGCGCACGCGCAACAGGGCGTCGAGCCCATCTACAATCGCGCCATGTATCTGCCCCGGCGGCGAAAGCTGGCGCAAATCTGGGCCGACTTGCTGATGCAGGGCGCGGCCGAGCCACACTTGCTGCTGCCGGCACACCGGCCATGGCGATCCAAGGATCGAGCAACACTGGCAGGCTGATCAACCCAGCGGAGGCCGCGCGATGAACGCGGTCTCCTTTGGCAATCTGCTGGCAGGTGCCGCCCGCATCCCATCTTCCGAAGCCCGTGTCAGCTTCTGGCGCCGGACCTTCGACGTCAGCGATTCGCGCGCTCAGGTCGGCCGCATCCTTGGCGACGGCAGCGCCCGCCAAGGCAAGATCGTCCTCTCGACCATCATTGAAGTCGCAAAGAAGTGGTTCAAAAAGGCCAACGAAGATGCCCGAATCGCCTTCGCCGCCGAGCGGGCAGCCTGCGCGAAGGCGGGCGAGGCTACCGGCCAAGCACCGAAAAAGCAGCGCCCGCTGAAATGGAACGTTCTCACCACGCTGGACGCAGTGCTGGGCTTCACCGATTTCAAGACCGGCGAATGCATCGCTACCTATGAGATGATCGCCCAGGCTGCAGAGTGCGGCCGCGACACGGTGTATCGCCATCTCAACATTCTTCGGGATCTCGGCCTGATCGATTGGGTGCGCAGGTGCGAACCCACCGACAACAAAAAGCAGCCGACGAAGGCCGCGCCCAACGCCTACTTCTTCGAAATCACGCGCCTGCCCAGCCCGGTGCAAATGCTCATGCGGCAAATCCTCAAGCGGCGCGGCGTTACGCTCGCTGCGCACCCCGACCGCGTAGGATCGGGTAAGGTGCCCAACCGCGTGCAGCGCTTGGCAGACCGCCTGGGCAAGACCCTGACCGGCGCGGCCGACTTCCTGCGGCGCGGGAAAGAGCGCGCCGAGAAGGTCGATGAAGCCGCCTTCGTGCGCGAGGAAATGGCGCTCATGGGCGACATTCCCACCGACCAGTGGGCTGCGATCCGGCACCCCGACGACGCGGCCGCGCAGGCCTCGTACAACGCCCGCCTCGGCATCCTTTCATTTGCCTCTGAAAGTATGGAAATGCCGCTTCATTCCCCACCTACAGAACCAGATAGAAAGGACTAAGGGCGCTTGGGGCGCCCTTAGGCGTCAAGTTTGTATTGCCCCCATGCCCAGAACATAATTCCCGCCTTCAGCGGAGCGCCAACGGAGAAGGCGCGCGGGGGCGGCTGCGCCGCCCCGGTGTGTCCAGGGGGGCAAGAGCAAAGCTCGTGCCAGTTCCAAACCGCGCGTAACCGGAAAGCGCGTGCAAAAAGGCGCAAAACGACGCGCAAAGCGCCCTCCACGGCCAACTATCAGCCAAAACCGCGCCCTTCCGGGGTGCGCAACGGCGATCCCGCATGCGAAATAACCGCCCAAAGAGCGTGGAGGCGGGGCGTGGGGGCCAGTGCCGCGCGTGGGGTCAGGGCGAGGCCGATCCGTTGCGGGGATACGCAATAATATTTCACCGAGAGATAGGGGGTGACCGCGCGCGGGGGCGGGCCACTCGACCACCATGGGGCGGCGGCCGCGACTGACCTTGCCGCTTGTTCGTGTTATGTTCTATTTCATCGCCATGCGAATCGACCGCCTCTCGCGCCTTGCCCTCCAAGTCCTTGAAGATGCTGCAGCACGGGCGCACTGCGGCGACGTCGAGCGGACATGGGGGCATCGCCTTGCACTGGAATTGCTGGTGCAGCGCGGCTTCGCAGAGCGGTGGCAGGCCGCCCAATTTTGGGAAAACCTCGCCTTTCAGTCCACCTTTCACCAATTCGACAGCGGCGCGACCTATATTCAGGCCAGCACCATGACTTCTTCGGTGATAGCGTGGGCCTATAACATGGGCGTGGAACCGATCGATCCGATCAGAATGGGACGCTTGGCGCGGCGCTATGCGCCTGACCTTGAATTCGACTGCGGAACGCAGCAGCTTCCCTGCATGTGCAACCGATACACTCCGGGCGACCGCCAGCTGATCAAGAACCTGTTCGGCACGCGCCAGTTGCGCGAATTCAACGAGGGCCCGCCCATCGTCCATCCTCGCGATCCGGGCTGGGTTGTGCGCCTGGTCGACGGCGAGCGCGTGCTGGAACAAATGACATGGGGTTTCCCCGTCCACCTGCGCGGCAAGGCGGGACAGCCATTAAAGCCCAAGGCGGTCAACAACGCGCGGTTCGACAAGCTGAAAGGCTTCTGGAAACAATGGGCCCTGTTCCCGGAAAAGCGCTGTCTGATCCCCGCAGCGGCATATGCCGAGGCAGTCGGCCCGGCCGGCGCGATGATGACAACTTGGCTGTCCGTCAAGGACAGCCCGGTTTTTGCATGGGCTGGTCTCTGGCACGACAGCGACGAATGGGGAACCTGCTACACCGGCGTCATGACCGAAAATGCACCGGAACTGGCATCGATCCATGACCGATCCCCGGTAATTCTCGATGCTTCGGATTGGGATACATGGCTCCACGCCCCGTTGGACGAACTGTTTGCTTTCAACCGACCAATGCTGGCAGATCGCATTCGAATTCAGTCCACCAATGTCCTTTGGAAAAATGGCGGAGGCACATTACCTCCCCCTGCAGAGGAGCCCAAATTCTGATTCCCCCTTCACGGAGCCGCGCCTCGTAGCCGCCACCAACAAGCGTTTAAAATCTAACGCTTGTTGCCTGTCCAGCCTGGTTCGGGAATGGCCGAGGTTAGTAGAAGCGCCATTCATACTAGGGGCACGGCATGGCCGCTTTGCGCCCATGTCGGCCGCTTAAAGTTTTCGTTGCCTCTCCCATAACCGGACATTCGCGGGTACAGTCACCCGATGTTCGAAAAGCGTTATACGATCATCGCGGACTCCCCACGCCCCATGTCGAGCGACGATTACGCAAAATATCTGAGGGTGGCGTGGCCAGAACTGCTCAATGGCAACCCTTCTGAATGCCAAATTCAAAACTTCCTAGAGCAACATCCTGCAATGATTCCGGGGGCTTTTAGTGTGATCGGTGGGCCATCCGGGCATGCCCCTTTCCCCGATGCCGTAATCTCGCAACCGGAACTATATGGCTATCAGCGCCGCAAGCCCGATTTCATGTGGATTTCGAAAAATAGCCTGACATTGAATCCCGTTCTCATCGAGATAGAAGCTCCAGACAAAAAAATGTTTCGGAAAAACGGGACACCTACGGCTGAATTTACTCAGGCGAAGAATCAGATTTCTGAGTGGAAAGTATGGTTCAGTAAGCCGGAGAATCAAATTGCGTTCCTTAAGAACTACTCAATCCCATTTAATCGACTAAAACTTGAACCGCATTATGTGCTTATTTACGGGCGCCGTGAAGAATATGAGAATGATGAACATTTAACTCGCCTTAGGTCCGAGCATATGGGTGAAAACGAAGTTCTTATGAGTTTTGATCGATTGCATTTCGATTCGAATTCCGATCAGTTCACGAGCGTTCGGCATAAACCATCGGGATATGAAGTTCTTCATGTCCCGCCCACGTTACGGCTGGGACCGGCAATGTTCAGCTATGACCAGCGACTCAACGGCCTTCGCGAGGCAGTTGGTAAAAATCCACTCATTAGCAATGACCGTAAGCAGTTCATGCTGGAGCGCCTCCCCTACTGGGAGAGAGTGAATAGTGAACGGCGAGGAATATATTCTCAGGCTGATTGCGAGTAATGTGCCAGCTTTCCAGAATATGGCTTATGCCAAATATTCCCACAATCATGTCAGGCGAACCTTGCAACGCCCACGATTGTTTGTACCCTAACAATTGAAGCGGGGTAGGTGATAGGCAGCTTGCCCGCTTTTGCATGTTCACATCGGACATTCCGCTACCGGCCGCTGCAGTCGGGGAACAGGGTGTCGATGTCCAGAAGGGAGCGATTTCTGCCGTTTCTCCGGTGTGCAACAAGCGTGTGATCTCGACCACTCTGGTAAGAGGCTGTTTGGGAAATGCCCAGCAGGGCATTTTCGTTGCGGCACCGGCCCGCTCCCCACCCTACCACACCCAGGATAATTATGTGGGGTAGTAGAGTGGGGAGCAACGGGACGGTGCCGCAAAATTTGCCTGCAGCGAATTTCCAAACGGGCTCGAAGCCCCCCCCGTTTGGCAGCCCTTATGGTCAATTCGTGATGATCACCTCGCCCACCGACTTGGCATTGGCCCCGCCACCAACAGTGTAAGCCAGCTTCTCTTCCCGGAAATCGAACCCGGCGAAGATCCGGCGCACCTCGGGATGATCATTGAGCGACAGGATGAACCGCCCGCGCACGCCGCGCAACTGCTCGGCCATCTGTTCGAACTGGCCCCGGTCGAACAGATCACGGCCATAGTCGCCCTCGCAGCCGTAGTACGGCGGATCGAGATAGAACAGCGTCCCCGGCCGGTCATACCGCGTGATGAAGTCCGCCCAGGGCAAACGCTCGATCACAACGCCCGCGAGCCGTTCGTGGACTGCCTCGATCATCGGGGCCAGCTTGGTCACATCGAACCGCGCGGCCACGTCCGGCGCCACGCCGAACGTCTTGCCCTGCACCTTCCCGCCGAACGCGAGGCGCTGGAGATACAGGAACCGCGCCGAACGCTGCATGTCCGTCAGCGAACTCGGCTCCAGCGCCAGCAGCTTTTCGAAACCGGCGCGGCTCGTGATCTGCCAACGTAGCATGTCGAGAAAGGCGAGGTAGTGGTGCTGGATCACGCGGAAGAACGTCGCCACGTCCTCCGACCAGTCGTTGATGACCTCGGCCTTCGGCTTGTGGTCGCGGCGCAGGAACACCCCGCCCATGCCCACGAACACCTCGGCATAGGTGCGATGCTCGATGGAGTTGATCAGCGAGACCAGGCGCTTTGCCAGCGCGCGCTTGCCTCCGATGTACGGCGCCAGCGGGCGCACAGGTTCGACCCGCTCGATGGACGAGAGAGGGCTCGACAGCATTGATTATGTTCCTTATTTGTTCCCGCGCCGAGTCGGTAGGCGGGGTGGCCCCATGGCGGGACCGAGTGGGATCATGACGAACTGGCATTCGTCGGACAAAGGCGGTGCAACGCCCAAGTCCCCCGCCTCATCGGCGGGAGAAATCCTCAGACGCCCGGCGCCAAATCCGCGGGCGTCTGAAACCGGACGGCCTCAACGCCAAGCCACTCGTTGATCTCCTGCAAGCGGCCCTGAATAGGCACGATCTCCATGTGGTAAAACGACGTCTTGGCGTCGTTGACGTTGCCGAAACCGCTGGTCCCCTTCGGCACCATGCCGATGAGTTGCGGCGGCACCCGGTGCGAGGCGAGCAGATCCTCGGCCGTGACGCTCTTGATGTTCAGAAACTCGTCGTTCGCGCCGATACTGGCGATATTGTGGACCTTCAGACTGCTCTCCTTCCCCTTCGGCAGATGGAGGAAGAAATTGCGGAAGTTGCCCGGCCCTTTCGAATCGCGCATCGCCTGTCTGATCGCCTTGCTATCCTTGTCGCTCAGGCCCTCGTCCGTGATGCACAGGATATAACCGGCGTGCGAACCGTTCAGGTAATACTTGCGCCGGAACAGGGTCGCGCTCTCATTCAGCAGGCCGGATTGCAGCGCCGAGAGATATTCCGGCATGCCATAGATTTCCTGCATGGGGTCCGGTTCGGAAAGGTGATGGATGGCCCCGGCAGGATACTCCACCGCGTCGGAGATCGCATAGCCACGCGGCACCCAGAAATACTGATCGGGACGAAGCCCGACACGCGTGTACGCGGCGGGCGAACAACGAAGCGCGACTGGACGGCCAAGGCGGTTGTCCACCCGTTCCAGATAGGCGTTGCCCATAATCAGCCAGTCGAGTGCCCAGCGCACAAACTGGTCTTTGGATAACAGTGGACTCGGCACGAAGCTGGCCGACAGGAGGTTACGCTTCAGCAGGATCGCAGATTGATGGTGCGGAGCCATGCGATAGGCCCGACCAAGCCCGGCCATTGAGATCGGCGGCTCGTACCAGTGCCCGTTGTGAGCCACTTCGAACAAGTCGAAGATGTCCCGCCTGTCGATGATGCTTTCCGGCGCGCCAAAGGCAAAAGCGGCAGCGCCTTCCGGCGCGTCGACGGTCGCGGGCAGACTGGCCTGCTCGATCATGAGAAAATCTCCAGCGTGGAATCGCCCTCGTCCGTTTCCGTGATGTCGAGGGGTTCGAAATAGAGGGCGTGCATCGTCGCCCAGGCGAGATCGGCATGGCCGACGCCCCCGGCGCGGCTCGCGACGTAGGTGACACCGTACTTGGTCAGTTCCGGCCGGATCGCCATGAAAGCGGCCATCATGTCCAGCCACCCGGCGTCGAACTCCAGGCGACCCTTTGTGATCACGTCCTTCGCCTTGATGACCATCGCAGACTTGGTCTGCACCGAGTACGTGATGGCCTCCGCCGAGGGGAACCATTTGGCCACCAACTGGTGAACGGCCTTGCCCGCACCGCTGACGTCGATGCCGATCTTGGTGACGTTGTATTTGCCCGCCATCGCCTTGATAGCCGCAGCCTGCTCGGGGAATTGCAGCCCCTTGAGACGCTGCTTTTCCAGAATGCGGAACTTGCCGCCCGGCTTCGTGGGAGCAGCGATGGCGACCAACGCGGCATCGTCCGCCGTTATGCTCTCGCTGGCGTTTGGATCGTGCCCGAGCCACACCTCGCCATCGTAGGGGCGCAACGCATAGGGCTGGAAATCCTTGTGCCAGGCGTCCCAGCTATCGACCATGCAGCGCCGCATGGCTTGGAACGGGAACATGCTCTGGCTGTCATCAAGGAAGATGCAGCGGAACAGGTTGTCGAATTCGTCCGGGGCGTAATCGAGTTGAAGCTGCGCCAGTTTGACGAGGTTGAAGCCGCCCTCGATCGCATCGTGCACGGTGACGATCTGGCGCCAGATACCGTCCCCGCCCAACACGCCGCGCTTGAGCGCTTCGTGGCTGACATCGATCTTGAACCGTTCGGCTTTCGGCAGCTGTCTGTTGACGCGCTCGCCCGTCCACATGGGATAGGCTTCGTGCGCCAGCGTGCTGGGCGTCGAGAACAGGGTACGGGTGAAGTGTTCATGCGTGGCGATTGCCGACGCGACCTTGAACAGTTCCTCGAATCCGTAAATCCAGAAGCACTCGTCGATTATGACGTCGCCGGTGTAGCCCTGTGCGGTGCGGTAGTTGGTGCCAAGGAAGTACAGCGTCACCGCGTCCAGCGGCTCGCCGTCCTCGTCCTCGCCGCGCTGAAGCACCATCGGATCGCCTGACAGGGCGATGCCGCAGACCTTCTGCACCCACTGCACGATGTAGTTGCGGAAGATGTTCGCCTGGGCGCGGGAAGCCGATATGAAAATCTGGCTCTTTCCGGTCTCCAGCGCGACCAGCAGGCGCTCGCGTGCGAAGTACCACGTCGCGCCGATCTGGCGCGATTTCAGGATCATGCGGGTGCGCTGAGAGGTGGTGGAAAGCCACTGCTCCTGGTGCCCGAACAATCCGCTTTCGAGATCCGCGCGCAGCTTTGCCAGCATGTCGCGCGTGATGAGGTTCTTGGTCTTTTCCTTCTTGGCGTTCGTCGCCTTCGCGCCGTTTGAGCGGGACGGGTTTAGATCAGCCTCGTTGCCGCCATCGGAATACCGGGCCAAGCGCGCCAGACGTTCGAACTGGCGCCCGATCAGGTCGATTTCCTTGAAGTCGCCGCTAGTCTTGTTGTCCTTGGCCAGCAGCGTCAGGTAACGCTCCAGCGTGCCTTCCTCGGCCCGCTGAATCGCCGGGGCTTCCTCCCACTTGTGACGAACCTTCCACGAATACACCGTGGCATAGGGCAGGCCCATTTCCTCCGCGATCTGCTGGATAGTCCAGCCCCGCCAGAAGAACGACCGCGCTTTGGTGCGCTGGGCGACAATCGCGGGCACGGCGCCCACGGTCGGGCGCTCGCCGGACGGTTCTTCACCGCCCGCCGCCACGTCCTGCCGGGGTTTCTTCGCTGCCGATTTGCTCGCCATGGGGCCACGCTACGGGCGAATTTCATCGGGATCGCCGGGGTAGGGTTGTGGACCCGCGCAGCCACAACGCGCCCGCGTTGCGAAGAAGTCTCCCGCCCTGTCTTTTGGGCTCAATCAGTTCGGCCAGACCCGGCCGCGAACCCGAAGGACCGGAGCTAACCGATGGCAGAACTTCGCTATTTCCGTGTCGCCGTGGAAGGCGACACCACCGATGGCCGCAAGATCACGCGGCAGGACATTCTCGACTGCGCCGAGACGTTCAACCCCGCCCTCTATGGCGTGCGCATCAACCTTGAGCACTTCCGCGCCATCATCCCCGGCGGTTCGTTCGATATGCTGGGCGATGTCACCGCCGTAAAGGCGGAGGAAGTCGCGCTGCCCGTGGGCAACGTCACGCAGAAGGTCATGGGCCTGTTCGCCGCAATCACACCGCTCCCCGCCTTCGTCGAGATCAACAAGAAGAAACAGAAAATCTTCTCGTCCATCGAAATCGGCCAGAACTGCCGTGGCACCGGCAAAGCCTACCTCGTGGGCATGGCCGCAACCGACAGTCCGGCATCGTTCGGCACCGAAGCGCTGGAATTCGCGGCCAAGACGCCCGGCTTCTATTCGAACCGCAAGCTCGCGGCGGACAACCTGCTCTGTCAGGCCTATGAAATTCCGCAGGAAGTCTTCTCGGCCGATCAGGCCGAGGAGCCGAACGCCGATCCTACCGGCGTGTTCGGCTCGCTCAAAGGCCTGATCGACAGGCTGACCGGCACAACCGCAACGCCTCCCGCCGCCGTCGCGCCGCAGCCCATTGCCGTCGAGCCGGCAGTACCCGCTCAGGCCGATCCTTCGCTGGCGGCCTTCGGGATCATCCTTGGTCAGATGGCCAGCGCAATCGAGACTTCCAGCAAGGAAAACCGGCTGCAGATCACCAAGCTGACCACGGACCTCGCCGCGCTCACGACGCAGATCAACGAGACCCCGCAGTCGAACTTCACGAGGCGCTTACCCGCCACCGGCGGCCATGACGGGGCCAATTACGCCGACGTGTTCTGACCCCGCGCTTTCGCCATCCCTTTTCAACGCCGCGCCACAACAAAGGACGATCCATGCAGCGTTACACTCTCTCCGACAACGGCCGCCGGGCGCTGGACAACCTGTTCAGCGAAATTGCCCGTCGCAACGGTGTCGCCTCGGTCTCGCGCGATTTCGCCGTGGAACCCACTGCCGAACAGAAGCTGATCGACCTTCAGCGCGAGGAAGTCAGCTTCCTTGGCCTCATCAATGACTTGCCGGTGGGCGAATTGGTCGGGCAGGTCATCGGCCTGAACGCCGAAGATTTCGTCGCAAGCCGCACCGCCGAAGAGAACCTTCCGCGCCGCCCGACCTATGTCGGCAACATGGATGATCGGGAATACCGCCTCTACAACACCGAATTCGATACCAAGCTGCCGTGGCAGCTTATCGATGCCTGGGCGCGCTTCCCCGACTTCCCTACCCGCTATGCACGCCACATCGCGCGCTCCATCGCCCTGTCCCGCATCTCGATCGGTTGGCACGGCCTTGCCGCAGCCTCGCAGAGCAACAAGACGAACAACCCCAACGGCGAAGACATGAACGTCGGTTGGCTGCAGAAGCTGCGCCTCGAAAGGCCGAGCCACGTCATGGGCCGCGAGCTTCTGAACGGCACCGCTACCGGCGCGGCCAAGCCCATCCACATTCACGCCGATGCACAGTACAAGAACCTTGACGCTCTCGCCTATGACCTGATCGCCGGTCAGCCAAGCTGGGCGCGCAACTCGACCGAACATGTCGTGCTGGTCAGCCAGGACCTCGTGGACGAAAAGTACTTCCCCATGATCAACCGCCCGCTTTCGACGACCATCGACGGCGGACGGTCCACCAGCGACGAAGTGGTCGGCGCGATCATGATGTCGCAGAAGCAGCTCGGCGGTCGTCGTGCTGCCATTGTGCCGAAGTTCCCCGAACGCACCATGGCGGTCACCCCGCTCAAGAACCTGTCGATCTACTGGCAGAACGGTTCGCGCCGCCGCTTCGTCAAGGACGAACCTGAAAACCGCGCCAGCCTCGTGGACTACAACAGTTCCAACGAAGGCTACGTCATCGAAGACACCGATTTCATGACGCTGGCCGAGAGCATCACTTTCACCGCGCCCGAGGATACCGGCGGCGCCTGATCCCCGGATACCCGAGTGCTACGCGGCAACCTGTAGCCAGTGACAAAAGGTGGCCATGCCGCACCGGCCACCTTCCCTGCCCCCGCCCGGCTCCTTCCTCTACCGGGCGGGGCAGGTTCCCATTCGATGGAGCCCGCCAGCCATGTCCAGTCCTTTCCGTGCGCACCAACAGCGCGTCCTCGCCGCCATTTCCGGCTCTGGCCCGGCCGTTGCCGTCGGCTGCGCCGCCCCGATGCCCGAAAGCGGCCCTGTCGCAACCGAGTATCAACTCCTGCTCGCCAGCCTTGGCATCGACCTCAACGCCTTGCGCAACATTCAGTCCACCGAGCGCAAGATCGAAGCCAAGCGCACCATGATCGAGAAGTACCGCCCATGGGTGGAAAGCGCGGCGAAAGCTGCCGCTGGCGCTCAAGACGAAATCGTCTCGAACATGATGATCTGGGCCATCGACATTCAGGATTGGTCGCTGGCTCTCAATCTGGCCGAGTATGTGCTGCTTGCCGGGATCGAACTGCCCCAACGATACAACCGCACGCCCGCCACGCTGGTGGCCGAGGAAGTGGCCGAAGCGGGCATCAAGGAACCCGGCAGCGTCCCCTTCGAAGTGCTGGGCGCCGTCGCTGATCTGGTCAGCGATGCCGACATCTTCGATCAGGTCCGCGCCAAGCTGGAAAAGGCGCTCGGCCTCACGTTCAAGGCGCGGGCCGATGCCTTCGATCCGAACGCGGAATCGGCCGTGGCGGGCGGCAAGCCCGCCCTGCTGGCCGCCGCGATCAGCCATCTCGACCGCGCCATCGCCCTGCACGAGGGCTGCGGCGCCAAGAAAATCAAGCAGGCCTACGAGGCCGAACTGAAAAAGCTCAGTTCGTCCAACGACACGCCCGCATAACAAGCTGCGCCAACCGCGCCGGGGGGCGGAACAGAAGCGGACGGCAACAGCCCAATCCGCGCTCTGAGCCTCACCCCCCACCCCTTTCAGGCCCCACGCCAATCAGGACAATCCGCCCATGTCGTTCGTCGCTGCACCGCCTCGTCCTGCTGACATAACGGTGCCCGGCGATGGCTGGTATCCGGACTTCAACTGCACCGCCATGCGCGATGCCCTGCGCCTGACCACCATGGTCACCCCGGAGCAGCTGCTCGGCGCAGTGCAAGGCGGCATGCTGTCGGTCGAAGGCGAACTGACCGAATGGCGCGCCGAGCGTGAGGTGGACGGCGCGGCCGCCTTGGCAGACGTAAAGCCCGAGCGCACGGTGGCTGGTGAGCATCGCCTGACGCTGCTCTACACGCGCGCCGTCCGCATGTACGCGGCGGCCGAACTGGCCGAGACACACCGCGATCTGACTGCGACGCAAGACGGCCAAGCACGCGCGGATACCGAAGCGACCACGGCGCAGGAATATCTGCGGATGGCCACCCATGCCATCCGCGACATCCTCGACACTCCCCGTACCGCCGTGGAGTTGATTTGATGATCGAGGGACCGCCGATCTGCAACGAATGCTGCCATTTCGTACCCCGCATCAACGGTCTGCCAGCCATTTGCTTGCGGCCGATTGGGCGCGCTTTCAGCCCCGTTCATGGTCAAATCGTCAAACGCCTTGGGCGTACCTGTGGCGCGGAACGGGCAAGCCCACATACGATGATCTTGCGGCGGCTCAAATGTGGCCCTGCGGGGACATTCTTCGTTAAACGGGGCCCGCCGCCGCCCTGCAGCGAGCGTTGATGCAATGCCTTCCTCTGTCATCGCCATGCAGGGCGACACGCTCGACATGATCTGCTGGCGCGTTCTGGGCACAACCGAAGGCGAAGTGGTCGAACAGGCCTATGCCCTGAATCCCGGCCTCGCAGCCCTCGGCACGATACTGCCTGAGGGCCGCACCATCACGCTTCCCGATCCGCCCGCCGCTGCCGCCGTCGCGCTGGACACCATCAATGCCTGGGATTGATCCATGAAGAAGCCCGGCCTGCTCCGCGAAGCCATCGCCGTCTTCCTTCCCGAAACCGCCCGCGATCCGGACAGGCTCGCCATGTGGGTGGAACGCGGCAACATTCGAGCCACCGGCAACCGGCAGCACGGCTTTTCGTGGGAATATGAACTGATCGTCGTGGCCGAGAACTTCACGGGCGATCCCGCCATGCTGTTCTTCGTCATCGTCGAGTGGGCCCGCTATCACCAGCCAGACCTGCTGGCGGGCGATGCCCCGCCGATCCCGTTCGAAACGAACATTATCGACGACAAGACAGCCGACGTCCGCATCACGCTGTCCCTGACCGAGATCGTCACCGTGACCATGGTGGGCGGTGCGCCCGTGCTGACTGTCCTCGACGAAACCGTGCCGATGCTGCCGGACGATACGCCATTGCGCGCCGAAGAAGGCCCGCTCACCTCGATCTGGGCTCATGACAATGATGCGCCGTTTCAGGTCTCCCCGTAATGGCTGAAGGATTTGCCCAGCTAGAGGCGTTCCTTGTCCGCGAACTGGAAAAGCTGTCGCCCGCCCGGCGCCGCCGCATCGCCCGCAAGATCGGCATGGAACTGCGCAAGTCGAATGCGAAGCGCATTGCCGACAATATCCAGCCCGATGGATCGGCCATGCAGCCGCGCAAGAAGCGGGACCTGAAGGCTGGGAAAGACGGCATCAAGAAAGGTCGCATGTTCCGCAAACTGCGCCTCGCCCGCTCGTTCAAGATCAACGCCACACGGGGCGGTGTCTCAGTCGGTTTCGAAGGCATCGTCGCCCACACCGCCCGCGCGCACCAATACGGACTGACCGATTTCGTGGGCCGAACCGAGAACGGAAAGACCGTCCGCACCAAGTATCCCGAGCGTGTCCTGCTCGGCTTCACCCCCGAAGATCTCGATCACATTGCTGAGATCGTCTTCGACATGATCGACGAATAGGAGCCAGGAATGTTCAAGCGCCTTTTTAACCGCTCCGCTGCGAAGCCTGCCCCGAAGGCGGTAGTTCTCGGCTCCCCGCCGCGAGCCACATCGGTCGTTGCCCGCCATACTCGGCCGACCGTGGCAGTCCACTCGCCGCGCGTTGCGATGCCCGTTGGCAAGCCGATCCCCGCGCCGTCATCCCCCTATTCGGACGCATCGCCGGTCTATCAGGACGTGGCGCCCATGCTGGTAAGCGTGATGGACAGCATCGCCGGATCCGCATTCGATGCCTCCCCCTCGTTCGATGCGCCCTCTTGCGACTATTCCAGCGGCGGCAGCGACTTCTGCGGGGGTGGCAGTGATTTCGGCGGCGGCGGCGCCGATGGTGGTTGGTAGCTCCAAGAACACACAAGCCGGGTAACAAAAAACCCCGCCGCCCTATTCGGACGGCGGGGTTTTCTATGTCTCCCGTTATCTGGCGATTACGGCGAAGGTTTGGAGGATTGGCTCGCTGCCAGTTTTTCTACCGCGTCGATCAGCGCATCAAGCTGCACAGCCTGCTCCGCAGCGATCAATCGCTCTTGGGGCGTGAGGCAGAGGCCAGCGGCGCCAGCCAATCGTAGGTCGGCCGCACCATCAATTCCGCCGGGGGCAGAGAGTAGGCCGGGCACTGTGACATTTCCGGTCGTACTGCCAGCGGCGTTTCCGGTTTGGGCGTCCCCGAGCAGGCGCTGATAGCGAGCGCGCACATCGGCAAGGCGCTGCGCATAATCCTTCGAAGCGGCATCGTTGATCTCCTGCTGACGCGCCTTTTCGCGCGCAATCCGTTCGGCATCGAGCCGGGCCGCTTCCGCCTGGGCAGCGCGGTAATCGTCCTTGGTCTTTTGGTGGGCGGCGACAGCGGCCGTGGTGGCTGCGTTGGCCGCATCCCGTTCGGCGATGGCATCCTGTTTGCCGCTCCAGAGCCACCACAGGATGAAAGCGGCGGCGACATAGGACAGCAGGCCAGAATGCGCCTTGATCACATCCAACACCCACGACAGCGCCTTCTTGGCCACGGCGGCGACGGCCAGCGCTTCCATCACGCCTTCCCGTAGAGCGCGGCTTCATCTGCCCGGCGCTTGCGCAGACCTTCCAGCACCTTACCATCGTTGAAGATCCACTTGGCGAACTGCGCCTGGGCATCCGTGAATTTGCCAGCCTTGTGCAGCTTGCCGAGGGTGGAAGTGGCGATGGCCCCGGTGTTGTAGTGGAACGATACCAGAGCATCGAACTGGTTGGCCGTGGTCGGGGTACTGCCGATGAATCGCGCGACCTCGTTCACATAGCGGACGATTTCCCGATCGAAGCGGGCATCGCACTGCGCTCGCGTCCATACGGTGCCGGGGCCGATATCCGGCCCGGTGGAACCCCAGCCAATCGTCCAGGGCTTACCATCGGCGCTACCGGGATCCGGATAGGAATCGAAGCGGCCGTCGGCACGCTTCTTCGCGCAGCCTTCCCACTTGTGGATCAGGGCCTTGCCCCTGGGGCCAAGGGTGCGTGCGTCAGTCATGGCGCCTTTCCTTTCGGTGCGTGAGGTAGTCGAGAACATGGGAGACCAGCGGGCGTGCCTTTGGGTCGAGCGCGGTCATGCGCAGGTGCAGCCGCAGCACCCGCCAGTATCCGAAGCCGGACGCGGCGATGGACACGATGGCCACGATGGCGAGATGGTCCGTCACGGCGTGGCATCCTTGGCCGCGCCTTCATCCATACCCACGCGCCTTCGAACGATGGTCTGGAGCGCGTCGAGGAAGAAGGCGAAGCCGAGCGCGCCCAGCACCATGGACAGCAGCACCACGCCCTCCATCGGCCAGTCGCGCAGGCGCCCGATGACGACTGACAGGGTGGCGAAGGCCGGAAGGGCGGACAGTTCGGAGAACACGAGCCAGCGGCGCTTGCGCTGCCACAGCCCGAACGCCACCGGATCCGAAGGCGGTTCGGGCGCGACCCCGAACAGCATCCACCCAAGCCGCGCGCCGCACAGGGCCAGCCCGCCGAACAGAGACATCAGCCAAAGCAGGAGATCGTCCAGCTTCATCGATCAGCTTCCGATCTGCGGGTTGGCGGCCTTGATGGCGGCGCGCACGGTAGCGCGGGTGGCGGCATCGATCGTGGGCAGGATCGCGAAAGTGGAGAACAGGCAGTTCGCCTTCCCCGATCCGCCGTTGCCGCCATAGAGCATGTCCATGGTCACCTGATTGACCAGCGCGCCCGGCGTCGCCGAAAAGCCCGCGACCGTGGCGATGGCCACGCCGTCCATCAGCAGGGTGGCGTTGTCATTCAGGTAGTCCACCGCGATTTCAAGGATGCCCCACTTGCGGTTGGCCATCGCCACCGGCGCGGCTTCGGTCAGTGTCCAGCTGGTCCCGCCGCCCAAGCGCCGGATCACAGCATAGTAGGTCGAACCATCGGCGGTGATGCCCAGCTGGAGGAAGTCCTTGGCGTTGCCGGTGCGCAGGGCAAACATCGTGCGGTTGGCGCCCATCGCGGTCTTGGGCTTCACGGCCAGCATGATCGTGCATTCGTTGGTCAGCGCCAGCGCGCCGGGCAGCGCGCCGGTCAGCACCGAGGCGGCCTGCCCGTTGATCGTCATGTCGATGATCGGCCGCTGCGACACGGTTGCCGCGCCGGGCTGGTTGGCTTCCGTCGCCTGATCCAGCCTTAGTGCATAGGGCGCCAGGCTGTACATGTTCTTCATGTAGACGCTGCCCGCCGCGCGCGGATTGCACAGCCACGGATCGACGAAGGCATAGCAGCTGGCCAGCGCATCCCCGGCAGCGGCGGCGGCATCGACCGCCATCTGCATCTGCGCGGACATGTCCATGTTGGTGGCATCGCCGCGCCAGCCCGCGTCCAGCGCCAGGCGCACGCCCGTCTTGAGCGAGGCCTTGTAATTGGCGATTTCCCAGCGGGTAAGGCCGACCTTTTCCAAGGCGCCCGCCACGGGCATCTGGCGGTTGCGGATGATCTTGGACAGGACGCTCATGCAAGGAGGCTCCGGACGGTATGGAAGGAGAGGAAGAAGGCGTGGTGCATGCCGGCGTTGCCGTTGCTGAACAGGCCGCGGGCTTCCTTGAAGTCGAGGATGCGATCGTCGAGCTGGCCCAGATCGCTGTACCCGGTGTTGCGGGCGAGATCGGAGTTCGTGTCGTTGCGGTTGAGCACGTCGCGGTACGCCACGTCGGACGGCCGGTAGAGCGGCCCATTGTTCAGCCATGAGCCCTGCGCTCCCAACCGGTAGCTGATCGAGAGGGTGAGGTTGTAGCGAAGCTCGGACGTGGTTTCGTCCACGCGCGGCGCCTGGTTGTTGGACACGATCACGCGCGGCACGCCGTCGCCGCCGTCGAAGGTCAGGATCGCTCCGGCCGCCACGATATCCGGCAGCGATGGCTCGGGGTAATGGTCAAGCATCTGCGTGCCTTCGGCGTTGTAGATGATCGTGTAGCGCAAGCCGTCCGCATAGCGGGAATTGACCATGAGCCGCCCGGCATCCTCGGGAAGCTGGCAGATCGACTGTTCGGACGTGGGGATGCCCGCCAGCGCGGCATCGGCAGAAGGCATCGTGAACGAGCGCTTCCACGTGCCGTGCGGCGTCTCGCTGGTGTCGGCGCGGTCCAGCGTGGCAAGGCTCAGGCCCTGATTGCCGCGAATGGGATAGAACAGCCGCCCTTCGCGCGTGGCGATGCCGTGCGCCGGGCAGAACAGGTTGTCCTGCCCCAGCGTCAGCATCTGCTTGGCGTTCTCTCCACTGATCGGCAGGGCCAGCGGAGTATCCGCCTGCCCCTTCCACGTCAGCAGGTTGTCATCGCTGTAGATGCCCACGATCTGCTGCGGGATGCGGCGGCCCGCCATTAGCCACCACACGTCCGCCACCGGGTCATAGACCGGCGCCGGATCGGCGAAGCCATAGCCAAGGGCCGAAACCTCGTCCGCTTCGCGCAGCAGTTCGAACTGCGGGTTCGTGGCCGAAAGGGTTTCCAGCATCGTCAGGAAGCTGACGGCAGGATCGGTGCGGATCGTCTGTTCGATCCAGCGGACCTGTTCGAAAGTCAGCACGCGGGCGATCACGCGGCGGGTAGCAGCATCGCTGCTGGCGCCCACGCGGCCTTCGCCCACGAACAGCACCTTGTCCTTGCCCACCGCGAAGGCAGGGATGCGCACATAGCTGGTGGTGCCCCGGATGGAGGCGGGCCACTGCGCATTGGACGAGAACAGGATCGGGAACTCGCGCGAGCGGTAGAGCAGGCCCTCGATCATGTCGTTGTAGCGGCGCTGGTCTTGTGTGGTGCCGTCCGGCAGCTTGACCTTGCGGTGCACGTCCTCGCCGTTCGGCCCCACCAGCATGCCCAGCGCGTCTTCGCAGAAGAACCGGGGGCTACCGTCCGGCAGGGCGGCATATGCGCTGTCGTTCAGCCGGTTATCGACGGCCGCAAACTTGGTGACGATGCCGTCCAGTTCGGCCGTCAGATTGCGGTTGCCCACCAGCACAATTTCGCCCTTGGCGTTCACCGCCAGATGGACTTCGCCCAGTGGCCCTTCGATCAGGGACTGGAGCGCGGAATCGAAGGTGGCCGCCGCATCGAGCTGGCGCGATCCGAACACGGTCGCGAGCGGTGCTTTCACCATCGCGCCGTCCTTCACGAACGGGACGAGTTCGGTGCCGGTTACGGTGTCGGCATTGGGAAGCAGGGAAATCTTGGTCATCGTATCGCTCTTTCAGACGCCGATCGTGCGGATCCACACGGTGATCGTGCGGTTGTCGGCATTCCAAAGGCGGATGCCGGTGGGCGGGTCGCCGACGATGCCGGTGATGCCGGTGTTGTCCTGGACGTCGGTGATGCCGCCCGCCGTGCTGACGGCGAGCGATGGATTGACCCATTCGGTGTGGGCCACCGGCAGATTGAAGGTGACGTAAGTGTCCTGGGGGATATCGACTTTCCCCCAAGTCACCTTCTTGCCCGAGGCGTAGACCTCATAGCCGCCGTTCTCGATCAGGCTTCTTTCGACGATCCGGTCATATGCGGAGCCGTGGAAGCCATCGAGAAGATCGGCATCGAGACCCGAGGCAGCACCATCGACCGTCAGCAGCTTCGCGAGCACGTCGTCGGCGGTGTAGGCAGCGGCATCGAGCGGCGTGAAGCCCAGCCAATCGAGCAGCGATGCCTTGGCGACGGCGGCGGTAAGCGCGCGCAGTTCGTCCAGCCCGGCCCGACCCTCGGCCAGCGTGGCCAGCTCCACCACGCCGCGCATGTCTTCAGTCGCTGGCGGGTTCGTGAACAGGGCGTTCCCGTATTCGATGTTTGCCGCCACATCGCTGCCGAACGAGATATCGAAAGCCAGCAGGGCGAAGGCCAGCGCCGCCTTGCTCAGGATCACGTCGGCGCCGGTATAGATCGCAAAGAGCACGCCGTCCGACATGAACAGGCCAAGGCCGGTGGCGGACCACACATCGGCGGAATAGTCGTAGGCGGAAAGGTGCGTGATGTTCGCTGCGGCGGCGAGGCCGGATGTCACATCGATCCGCTTGAATTCGCCCGGCAGCACGGTGAGCGTTGGGGCATAGTCGAACGGGGTAGCGGTGAGGCCAAGGTGGGACAGGACCACCTTGTCGGAACCGGCGGCGCCCTGCACGGCGGCAAGGCCCGCGTCAGTCAGCTTGAGGGCAAGCGAGGCCATCAATGGGTCTCCAGATAATCGAGCCCGTCCTCGGTCAGAACGGGCTCACCGATTTCGGTTTGAAGGATGAGGGACCAGTCGCGGCTTGCATCGTACTGCGCCTGGTAATCGGCGCGGTGCATCGCACCCGCGAAGCCGCCAGCGGCCATGAACAGCGTGGCCTGCGCTTCCAGTGACTGGACGAAATCGAAGTGGGAGCGCAGCGGCTTGGCGGCAGCCACGTCGCGGATGATCGCGTTGGTGGTCTCCACGGTCAGGAAATCCGCGCCGATCTCCAGCACCGGGGCACGGACCTGAAAGCGGTGCGGGGCGAGCTTGGGCGTGATCTGACTGCCCTCGGCCACGGTCAGAGACGGGTGGAAGCGCGCCAGGACTTCTTCCACCGCCGCGCGGGTGCCCTTCTTCTTGTGGAACTTCACGGCCCCGGCCACGGCAGCGCGCTTTTCGGCAACCGTCCACGTCGTGTCCCAATGGCTGATGGCCAGTTCCCACCCAAGGAACGGCAGCACATCGGCCTGACAGGCAAACGGGTTCTTGAGCGGCGGGATGTTCGACCAGTCGATGCGGGCCAGCATCGCGTCTTCCAACGCGCGCTCGGCCGCCGTGGCGTTGGGCGGCAGAAGGGTGGTCACAGTTCGGTGCCCCCGATGGTCACATCGATCGAGACGGGGTTGCCAAGCTGCGAGGTGGAGATCGCGATATCGCCCGCCGGGGAATCCAGTTCCACGCGCTGGACGGTGCTGCCGACGAAAAGCGCAGCGATATGGGCCGAGCGCGACACGTCACGCCCCAGCTTGCGGGCGGTGGCGAGGTAGGCGTCGAGTTGGGTCTTTGCCGTTTCGAGGATCAGGTCCTGGTCGGGACCGGCGAAGGGGTAGATGCGAGCCTTGATCGCATAGTCGATCAGTTCGGGCGCCTGCACCGTCACATTGTCGGTCAGCGGGCGCACATCGCCCTGCAGCACGGTATCGACCGCCGTCAGAACCTCGGCCGAGGGCACGCCGGTGCCGGTGCTGGAAAGCACGGTCACAGTCACGTCGCCGGGCCAGTCGGCCTCGTCCAGCGCCGTGGTCATGGCCGCCACAAGGGCGGCATCGGCATCGTGAGCGGCAAGGATGGACAGGACCAGCGCCGTGATATCGGCAGGCTTGGGCGAGACGGCGGTTGCGTCCGCAACGTCGGCATGGGCCGAACGGGCATGGAACACATAGGCCAGTTCGGGACCGGCAACGGAAAACTGGTGGGGAGCGAGCTGAATGCGCTGGCGATAGACCGTGTCGGTTTCCATGACTGCAGCGGTCGTGTCCGTCGCCGGGGTTACGACCAGGCGCGGGCAATCCATGTTCGCGCCGATCTGATCGAGGTTGGCCCCGGTGGCATAGGCCAGCAGCAATTGCAGGCAGGCATCGTTCACTGCTTGGGCCAGGACCTGTTCGTCCCAGCAATCCGCCTCGATCACCTTTACGGCGGGGTCGCTTTCCACCAGCGCCGTGAATTCGGTGTGCAGGCTGACAAGGCGCGCCAGCTTGGCGGCCTTGCGCTCCGCGTAGGAGGGCTGGGGAACCAGCACCGGCGCAGCCAGCGTCGAAATATCGAGGGCGGGGGAGGAAGCGATTGAACCAACCATTCCCCAGCTATCGGCAGGCCCCGGCCTTATCGCTACCCGCGTGCGTTGTAGGCGGCAGGGGCCACAACCCTAAGGTGTAGCTTGGTTTTTTGGGTCCGCCATTGTGGCCCCATGAGAACGCCCGAAGACGCTCCCACCGATCCCGACGCACTGGCGCGATATGCCGTCATCGCATCCGTGGACCATGCCGCCGCGCGCTGCACGGTCACTCTGGATGACGATGTGGAATCGCCCCCGCTGCCATGGGCGGCCCCACGCATGGGGGAAACGCGCGTCTGGCTTCCCCCCAGCGTGGGAGAACAGGTCCTCGTGATCTGCCCGGCCGGGGAGATCGGCGCCGGGATCGTGGTGGGCGCTGTACCGTCAGACGCAAACCCGGCGCCGATAGACGAACCCGTGGCCCTGATCCGCTTCAAGGACGGGGCAGTGATTTCCTATGATCCCGACGCTTCCGAACTGCTGATCCAGCTTCCCTCCGGCGCAACCACCGTCCTCGCCTCCGATGGCGGGGTGGACATCGTGGGAGACGTCAATGTCACCGGCAAGATCACGGCCAGCGATGACGTTGTTGGAGGCTCGATCAGCCTGAAGAGCCACAAGCACCTCGGCGTTACGGCAGGCACCGCGCAGTCGGGGGGCCCTGCGCCATGACTTCGCTCACCGGCATGAGCACCTCGGGCAAGCCCCTGTCGGGCGATGACCACCTTGTGCAGTCCATCACGGATATCGTCACCACGCCCATCGGTAGCCGCGTGATGTTGCGAGACTACGGGTGCCTGCTGTTCGATTTGATCGACCGGCCAGCGAACCGCGCGGACCTGCTGCTCGCGGCAATGGCGGTAACGCTGGCCATTACCCGGTGGGAACCTCGCATCGCCGTCACTCAGGTGACATTCGAGGGCGATCTCGCCGCCGGGCAAGCCGTCATGAACGTCACCGGCAACCGCACCGACGTGGCGGGCAACGTTCTGACCCGCCTGACCATCCCCCTTTCCCAATAGGAGCCGCCACCATGCACGGCATCAAGACGAACATCCTGCTCACCGGCACCCGCACCATCGCCACGCTCGCCAGCGGCGTGCTGGGCCTGATCGCCACGGCCGACGATGCGGACGCAGCCCTGTTCCCCCTCAACAAACCTGCGCTGATCACGGACCTGCGCAGCGCTCTTGCCAAAACCGGCACCACGGGCACGCTCGGCCCGGCGCTGGAAGCGATCTACGATCAGGTCAGCCCCATCGTGATCGTGGTCCGCGTGGCCGAGGGAGACGACGAGGAAGAGCAGGATGCCGCCGTGATCGGCCAGGCAGGCCTTTACACCGGCATCTACGCCCTGCTCGCGGCTGAGGCGCAGACCGGCTATCGCCCCCGCGTGCTGGGCGCGCCCGGCCTCGATAGCCAGGCCGTCACCACTGCCTTCGCCACGGTAGCCCAGAAGCTGCGCGGCCGCGTTTTCGCCGCTGGCATCGGGGACACGATTGCCCAGGTGAAGACGTACCGAGAGAATTTCGCGGCCCGCGAACTCTCGCTTATCTGGCCCAACTGGTCGAACGACTTCGCAGGCGATGCCGTGGCCCGCGCAATGGGCCTGCGCGCCCAGATCGATGAAACCACGGGCTGGCACAAGTCGCTCAGCAACGTCGCGGTCAATGGCGTGACCGGCATTTCGAAAGACCTGTTCTTCGACATTCAGGACGAAACGACCGACGTTGCCGCTCTGAACGATTCGGACATTGTCACCATGATCCGCTCGCCCTCGGGCGGGTTCGTCTACTGGGGTAATCACACCTGCTCGGACGAACCGCTCTTCGCGTTCGAACCGGCCGTGCGCACGTCGCAGATGCTGCAGGACGAGATTGCCACCGGGCTGGTCTGGGCGATGGACAAGCCGCTGACCGTGGCGCTGATCAAGGATATCCTTGAATCGATCAACGCCAAGTTCCGCAGCCTCGTGGTGCAGGGCCGTCTCATCGGCGGCAAAGCATGGTTCGATGGGGAACTGAACCCCACCGAAGACCTCGCCGCAGGCAAGCTGGTGATCGACTACGACTTCACCCCGGCCGCGCCGCTGGAAGGCCTGACCCTGAACCAGCGCATCACCGACAAGTATTACGCCGACCTCGCCGCCCAGCTGGCCGCTTGATCGCCGCGCACTGACACCGCACACACAGGAGAACCGCGATGGGCTTCCCCTCGAAACTCGTAGACATGAATTGCTATGGCGATGGCGATAGCTGGAAGGGCGAAGTGCCCGAACTGACTATCCCGAAGCTGGCCCTCAAGACTGAAGAATACCGGGGCGGCGGCATGCTCGGCGCCGTGATCATCGACCAGGGCATCGACAAGATCGAATTCGAATTCAAGGCGGGCGGCATGTTCCTGTCGCCGCTGCAGCAGTTCGGCGCCACCACGGTGGATGCAGCCCAGCTTCGTTTCGTCGGCGGCTATCGCAATCAGGGCACCGGAGTGGTCGACTATGTCGAAGTGGTCGCGCGCGGCCGATACACTGAGGTGGACTTCGGCAGCCAGAAGGTGGGAGACGATACCGAGACCACCTACAAGATGGCCTGCGCCTACTACAAGCTGGTGCGCAACAACACCGTGATCCTCGAAATCGACCTGCTGGCCGGCATCTTCGTCGTGTTCGGCGTGGACCGCTACGCCGAGATCCGCGCGATCATCGGCACCTGATCCAATCCGGGCCGCACCTCTCCCAACACGCGGCCCAACTTCCCCCCCTTCCGGCGAATTCTGGCGGGCGCGCCGGAAGGGGGTTCCATCTGCCCGCCGCTGATCAAGGAATGCCGCCATGGCCGATGCCGAAATCCCGACCGCAACCACCCAGCCCCAGACTGTAACGATCACGCTATCGAGCCCGATTATGCGCGGCGATGCCGCAATCTCGCAGGTTACCATTCGCAAGCCCAAGGCTGGCGAACTGCGCAATCTCAAGGTCGAAGAACTGTTCAACACGGATGTCAACACGCTCTTCGTCGTGTTGCCGCGCATCACCATGCCGACCCTCATGGAAAGCGATATCGCCGGTCTCGACACCGAAGACCTGTTGGAATTCGCAGGCGCAGTGAAAGGTTTTTTTATGCCCCCCGCGATGAAGGCCGCGATGGTCAAAGCACTTGGGGGCTGATCGAGGAGCAGATCGCCAACGTTGCGGCCGTGTTCCACTGGCCGCTCTCCGAGTTCGCGACGATGGACCTTGAAGAATTGGACATGTGGTCGCGCCTCGCTGTGGACCGCTGGAACACGATGAATCGGGTGGAATAGGCACATGGCCGACAACAAGCTGAACCTGCTGTTTCAGTTCACCGGGGTCGATAAGGTCTCGGACAACATCAAGAACATCATCGGCGCCAGCAAGGGCGGCGCCGATGCGATCCGGAACATGCAGAAAGAAGTGCGGTCCATGGAAAAGGACCTCGCTAAGATTCACCGCACCATGTCTACGGGCGGCTCGCAGAATGGCGGCCTGATAATGGCCGAGCGCGAGTTGAAGACCGCGATTGCCGACACCAACCGCGAAATCGAAATCCAGCAACGCCGCCTGCAGCGTGTGGAAACGATCCGCACGCGCGCGGGCAAGACTGCCGAAATCGCGGGCAAGGCGGGCGCAGCCGCATCGGCGGCGGTTACCCTGCCTCTGGTGGCCTTTGGGCGCGCTGCATTTCAGGCCGCTGTCGATGCAGGCGAACTGGAAAGCGCATTCGGCGTCACCTTCGGGAAACAGGCCGACATGATGAACGCCTGGGCGGAAAAGACCGGCAACGCACTCGACCGCACCAAGGTTGAGATGATGGAGTCTGCAAACACCTTCGGCATCTTCTTCAACATGGCAGACCCCAGCAAGTCCGCCGCCATGAGCCAACAGTTCGCCGTTCTCGCGCAGGACTTGTCCAGCTTCTACAACGTAGATCCCGGCACTGCGCTGGAGAAACTGCGCTCCGGTCTGACCGGCGAAAGCGAACCGCTGCGCGACTTCGGCGTGTTCATGACAGACGCCGCGGTTAAGGCGCAGGCCCTGAAAATGGGCCTGAAGCCGGTCGGCAAGGAGTTTTCCGAACAGCAGAAGATCATGGCCCGCGCGTCCCTGATCATGGAATCGACCAAGAACGCCCAGGGCGACTTGATCCGTACCAGCGACCAAACGGCAAATCGCATGCGTGCGGCCGATACGGCATGGCAGAATATGTCGTTGACCATCGGCACCGAACTGATCCCCGCCCTCACTCCGGCCATTAAGACCTTCACCGATGTTGTGAAAAGCTTCTCGGCGCTGTCGCCCGAGACCCGGCGCTGGATCGTCATCGGGGGTGCCGTGGCGGCCGTGATCGGGCCGATCCTTGTCGGCTTCGCCGGTGTAGCAGGTGCGATTGGCACATTGGCCCCGATAATCGGCGGACTTGTCACCGGGTTCGGCATTGTCGCATCCGTGATCGGCACCGTCGTCGCTGCAGTTGGTGCTGTGCCTATCCTGATCGGGCTCGCCGTGATCGCTATAGGTGCAGCGGCCTATGCGATTTACGCCCACTTCGGCTCGATACAGGGCGCGATCACCGGCAGCATCGCGTGGCTCAAAGGCGCCTTCAATGCCCTGCCCGGTTGGATGAAATCGATAGGTTCCATGATGATGCAGGGCCTGCTCATGTCGCTCAACCCGGCACTGTTGGTCACGCGCCTGATCAGCATCGCCAAATCGGGCGTCACCGCCTTCAAAAACTACTTCGGCATCAAGAGCCCTTCGCGGCTGTTCATGGAGATGGGCGGCCACATCAACGAGGGGCTGGGTATCGGGCTTGAACGTGGTCAGGGCAGGCCCGTGCGCGCAGTGGGCCGCATGGCCAGTGCTGTGGCCGGTGCCGGTGCAACGCCGTTCGCTCCGGCCGCCGCTGCCGCGCGCGCTGCACAGCAGCCCGCGAAGGTCGAGAACCACTTTCACATCACCCAGAAGCCCGGTGAAGATTCCGAAGCGTTTGCCCGCCGCGTGGCGAAGTTGGTCGAGGAAGGCCAGCGCCAGAACGGCCGCCGCGAATATGGAGACGATTTCTAATGCTGGCCGCCCTTGGAATGTTCGTCTTCGATACGACCACGCTCCCCTTCGACGGCCGCTCTCGCAAGCGCGACTGGAGAAATGAAAAAACCGAGCGCTTCGGTGCGCGTCCAGCCAGCCAGTTCACTGGCCCCGGCGATGACAAGATTACGCTGAAAGGAACGATCGTACCCGGACTGGCCGGCACCTATTCATCACTGGAAACACTCGCGCAGATGGCGGGTGAGGGTGAGGCGCTGCCGCTGCTCGATGGTCTGGGCAACAACCTCGGCACCTTCACGATAGATTCGCTTGGCGAGGATGCCGACAATCTGATCGATGACGGGCGCGCCCGCACAACGGCGTTCACCCTTGAACTTTCGCGGGTGGCGTGATGGCAGAGATTGCCACCTCCGGCCAAGCCTACATCCAACCCCGCGCGGCGTGGGACGTCTCGCTGGACGGCACGAGCCTTACGGACAGAATCGATCCTCGGTTGATATCTCTACGCCTCTCGGAGCGCCGTGGTGAAGAAGCAGACGAACTCGAAATCACGGTACACGATAGCGATGGCGAATTTGCTCCCCCACCTCAGGGCTCAACCCTGCGCCTCAAGTTGGGATGGCTGCGCGGCACTGGCGTGACGCCTGGATTGGTCGACAAGGGAGCCTTCACGGTGGACGAGGTTAGCTGGGAAGGCCCACCGGATTGCATCTGCATCCGCGCCCGCAGCGCCGACTTCAAGGACTCCTTCCGCACCCGGCGTAACAAGGTCTGGACCGGCACGACTATCGGTGCAGTTGTCAGTGAAATTGCCAAGCGGCATACCCTAAAGGCGCGCTGCCACCCCGATCTATCCGGCGAAACGGTGACGGCGGGGGAGCAAGGCAACAAGTCTGATATGCAATTCCTGCGCGATCTGGCCCGACGATACGATGCAAGCGCCACGGTAAAGGGTGGCGCACTGATCTTCGCCCCCATCGGAGCGGCGACCACGGCAACGGGGGCAACATTGCCCACCGCCACGATAAGCCGCCACCAGTGCAGCCGGTATTCGTGGAAGCGCTGCGCCCGTGACAAGGCGCAGGACGGCACAGAGGCGCAGTGGCACGATCACAAATCCGGCAAGCGCAAAACGCACAGCACGGGCGGAAACAACCGGAAACGGCTTAAGCGCGTCTATGGCAGCGAGCCGGATGCAAAGGCCGCCTGCAAGGCAGAACACAAGCGGCTCCAGCGGGCCAGCGCCAGCTTCGAACTGTCACTGGCATACGGGAACCCCTTGCTCGCTCCGGGCGTCGAAGTGACGGCGACAGACTTTCGGCCGCACGTCGACGCCACAAAATGGCTGATTGCATCGGCCGACCACGAAATGTCCGGACGCGGTGGGCTGTCGAGCAGCTTAACCTTAGAGGTCGCGATCTAACAATTTCAGTCCCACGGGTTCGTGGTCTTTAGTGTCGGAACCTGCTCTTTCGGTGCAGGGTTCCGGCATTCCGCAAGCTTCTTGTCGAATTCGCGCACATAGCCTTGCTTCGCAGGCTCTGGCAGACGAGCCCCGTATTTTCCAGCGTTAACGCCCGCCGCAAGTGCCCCCTTGCATGCGGTTGAGAGACCACTGGGGGCGCGTACCGGCGCTTCATCAAACAACGCATCGGGCGTCTTCGCCTCGCCGCAGATCGTCTGCGCCGAGGCAAGATCACCATGGACAGCCTGATTACAAGCATCGACTTGGGCAGGCGTCGCCACGAGCAAAATCAGCGCTATCATTTTGCCCCATCCAATTCAGCGATGCGAGCCAACAGCGCATCCGTGTGCTGGAAGATATCGACCGGCCCCGCAACCGGACGCCGCTCTTCATCTTTCCCGGTGAACACGCCAAGATAACGCGCGGACTGGCTGTTGAAATGCATGCGCGCAATGGTTCGGCGATTGTTGTCATCGAGCAGAACAGCACAATAGGATTTTGCATCACGCATCACGATCCGCTCAGGAGCAACTGCCTTTGAACAGATTGCGCGGATGATGTTAAACCCATCGATCTCGACTTGTGTCGTCTCGATTGCATCCGGGTCTGCTGGCACTGCGTCGAACGCTGGCTCCGGCTCTTCATTTCTCGTCATCGCATTCTGCAAGCGTTCGTCGATTCGCTGCCGAATAAGGCCGTCGATAGCCTGCGTGATCGCCGTCTGGTATTTTTCGCGAACCGGTTTGGTCAACATTCCATCATGAAGCCTGGACGCTATCACGCGAACGAACTCTTCGGACGGCTCCGCAAATTCCTTCTTCAATTCTGCCATCACTTGGGATTGCAGCTTGAGCGAGCCGGCCTGAGCGACGATTCGCTCGACATCGAATTCGCTCTTCTGGAATGCAGAAAGGTTGCGTAGGTCCGACTTGCGATAGTCGTCGAGATTGAACGTAAAGAACGGCACCTCGTCCATCATGTTCGGCTTATCCGAATCGGTGAAGAACTTGAAAATCACACCATTGGTCAGCAGAGCAAAACGTGCGTTGGTCGCTGCGAAGTAGCGGAATAGCTGGCTCGCGTGTTTAATCGACAGTTCACTCGAAACCGGCTTGCATTCGACCAAGACGGTGATTTCGCCCCCCACGCAAAGAGCGTAATCGACCTTCTCACCCTTCTTTGTACCTACATCACACGTGAATTCGGCTTTGACCTCCGACGGATTGAACACATCGAATCCCAGCGAGCGCAGGAAAGGCAAAACCAGTGTAGTTTTCGCCGCCTCTTCTGTCTCAAGAACCTCGCGATGCTCGCGAAGCCGGGACTGCAGTTCGGCGATACTGGCTTCAAAATCCATATTCACTTACCCCGTCTTCGTGACTGTACGAAATATCCGTACATTCCCGTAAGGCGTCGGTAAACCGCGTGTCCACAAGGAAAATCCCCGCGCTCTAAATTTTCTCCTTCCCTACAACCACATGTTCCTTCAATGAAGGAACAAATAGGGAACGGACTTAGGTACGACGGGGTGAACGATAAGGTCTTCCGACTAACGCCAGGATGCGAATTTGCCTGTCCGAACTGTCGCGTGAAATGCGCTACGGCCGTGCTGGCCCGCGACGCCTTGTGGCGTGAGTTGGAAGAAGCGAGGCGCCTTCAATCTCTTCGTCCGACGGTAGCTCAACAACGCCGGGTCCGATTGCTGCAAAGCCAGTTGGCAGCCGCTGAGCGAGAATTCGCGCGGCTTCAGCCCGAGTTGCTTCCGGAGGAATCAAGGCTAGCAGCGTTTCAAACATCGCTGCGAGGGCGGCTTCACTAGGCATCACAGCCTGGACGGTGAAGAATTGGACCTGAGGTCGTGCCGCATCAATCTCGCGCACCTCGGGTTCTGCCTCGGTATCGTTCAGCCCTGCCAGCTTCATTACCTCTGCCGGATCGACATGCCGTTCGGAGAGGATGGCAGCGATCCGTCGCGTCAGGTCCAGCGGCAGCGTCGGCTTCTTGTATGCGGCCCGTTCGTAAAAGTTGTACGACGCCGAAGGTATGCCGAGCGCTTCGGCCATCCCCCGGATGGTCAATTTTGGCTGCGCTTTTTCGCGCAATTCCTTGAGTTTTGAACTGACCGACATCATCGGCGAAGCCTGAGCAAGATTTTCACACATAGTATGCTTGAAAATTCCGTTGATTCTTGAGTGAAATTATCACACACAGACGAACATGAGTTCGCAACACACCATCTTCGACCTGTTCGGCGGCATCCGGCCGATGGCACGCGCACTGAAAGTGCCCGCCTCCAACGTCTCTTCGTGGAAGCGTGTCGGCCGTATCCCGGCCGAAAATCAGCCCCATGTGCTGGAGCGCGGGCAGGAACTCGGCCTGCCCGTCACCGCAGAGCATGTTGTCTATCCCTTGGGTCTCCCCATCCGCCCCGTCGCTACCAAAGCAGTAGGACGCTCCGGCAGCGCGCGATACGGAAATAGCCGCGCGATTTTGGACACTTGCGGTGCGGGAGCCCCGACATGACCAAGCCGCGCAAGCCCCTCACCCACTATCGGGCCCTCAGCCTCGTGGCCGATCATCTTGGCTGGGATCGCTGCGCCGCCATTTCCGACCTTTCGGAATCGATGCTGCGCAAGATGGGCGATCCGGAAACCGGCCGCGAAATCAAGCTGCGCGACGCGATGCGGCTTGAAGCCGTGTACCGGCAGGACGGCGGTGAAGGCTCTCCCTTCTTCGATTGCTTCGCGGCCCGTCTGGGCGTCGATACCGCCAGCACCGATGCCGGCTTCTGCGTGATCAAGGCATCCAGCAAGGTTGCCAAGGAAGCTGGCGAAGCCGTTGCCGCCGCGCTCGATGCGGCTGGCCGGGGCGATCATGCCTCCAAGGCGGCAGCGCTGAAAGAGGCAGAGGAAGGCCTCGCCGCCATGGTCGCATTGGTGCGCAGCCTTCGCGTGGAGGCTGCGGCGCCATGAACATGCAAGAGCCCATTCAGGCCACCGCCGATGTGCCCCTGATCGCGGACGATGACGTTTCCCGCTTCGCGCCGATGCGCTGCCCGCACTGCGACAGCCGTGCCCGCAACCGCACAAGCAAGACGGTGACCGGCCAGCATCGCGAGGTTTTCTACCAGTGCACGTTCATCCCGTGCGGCCACACGTGGCGGGCTTCGCTCGTCTACGACTACGGCATCGTTCCCAGCGGCATTCCCAACCCCAAGGTTGACCTGCCGCTGAAGCAGATGACGCGGCAGGAAGCGCTGGAAGTTCTCCGCCCACGCGATCCCTCACAGCCCGACATGTTCGACGCGCCGCCCGGTCACACGCCCGGCACGGCCTGAGGAAACCCTCCATGAACCGCCCGCAAATCCACCCGCGCAACTGCCGTTGCGCGGCCTGTTCCCCTGCGCCTTCGGCATCCGATGCGCGCCTTATCGCCGCGTTCGTCGCGGCATCCACCCTGATCATCGTCGCCCTGGCACTGGCTGTGCAGGCGTCGGCGCTCTGGTCCCCGCTCTGACCCGAGAAAGGCACGCCATGCACTTCCATTTCCTTGATCGCGCACTCGCACCTGCCCCGGTCGCTCTGCCCGTTCCCGTCACCATCGAATGCCACGGCTGCGGCGCAGTGGAGCATCGCCGGGTGGCCGTCCTGCCCGAAGGCTGGACCGCCAAGGCCGAGGGCGATGATGCCCATGCCTTCTGCGTGGACTGCTCGGAAACCGTTCCTGATGGATCGACGCAGTGATCGTCCTGCCCATCATTCCTGCGGCCGATCCGGCCGAGGACCTCTCCGAACGAGACATCGCCCGACTGGAGGCCATGTGGGGCCTGCCCGGCAGCGATGGCCCGCTGATCGCCAGCCTGAATGCGGGGAAGGCCTGGGCGAACATCCTCCGCCGCGTTCTGACCGCCGCCCTGCCCGCACTCGGCCTTGCCGTCGCGGTTGCCCAACTTGTGAAGTGGATCGCCCTGTGAACGCCGAAGTTACCAGCTATTCCAGCGCCTGTGCGGCGGTGAAGGAACACAATAAGGCCTCGGTGTCGTGGCTCCAGCGCCAGCTTGGCGTAGGCTACAATGCCGCTTCCAAGTTCATCGAACGGATGGAGCAGGACGGCTTCATCTCCGCGCCGGACCATGTGGGCCGCCGCACGGTACTGCTCAATGGCGATGCCCCGCCGCCCGCCCCCGAACAGCAGATCGAAATCCCCGTCGATTTGCCCAACGCGCACCGCGCAGCCGATGACAAGCTTCGCCTTCTGATCGAGCGCGTTGAGCGCCTGGAGGAAGAGAAGAAGGCCATCGGAGATGATATCCGCGACGTCTACAACGAGGCGAAGGCGGTCGGCTACAACGTCAAGATCATGCGCGAGATGGTGCGTATCCGGAAAATGAAGCCGGACGACCGCCGCGAAATGGACATGCTGGTAGACACCTACAAGTCGGCCCTCGGGATCGACTGACCGTGTTCGGCTTCCTTCGCCGCCACAGGGCAGAACAGGCCGCTCCCGCTCAAGACCTGAGCGCAGCATCCCGGCAACTCGCCTCTGCCCCGCGCCGCGAAGACAAGCCCAAGCGCCCCCGCACCAACCGCGCCCTCGTCCGCGCCATGACAGATGCCCTCCGGGCCGATCTGCGCGGCAAGGGCCACACCCACCTTGAACCGATCGATTGGAGCAAGTTTCCATGAATGCCAGCCCCGCTGCGTTCTTCGATGCGCCTGATCTCGATATGGCCGATTTTCAGACGGCCCTGCGCACGATCCGCACCACAACGAATTTCGACACGCTGCGCCTTGCAGCCGCCTTCCGCGCCAAACCCCGCCCCGCCGCCCAGCGCGCACCCCTGATCGCCGCGCCGAATCCCGGCCCCTGCCGCCACTGCGGCGGACGCGGCGTTTTCGGCTGCGACCACTACCTCCCGCACAATGGGGAGGCGCACCGTGGCTAATCCCCGCCGAAAAGCGCCCCTGTTCCCCACCGCCGTCACCGATCCGAAGGCGCTGAAATTGCAGGTTCGCGCCACGGACCATCCAGGGCAGTTCAACGTCGAAAACGACTTCCGGAACTTGGAGCATTTCGACCGCGAGCATGTGCATTTCGGCGGATACTTCGGCACACATGGCCCGCACGTCTTTGCCGCCGCCCCCGAACTGCTTGAGGCGGTAATCGACCTGCTCGCCCCGCTGGAACGGGCATCGCTGATGCTCGCTGCCAAGGGCAAAAAGCTGGATCGCAGCGCGCAGGCGTCCCTCGATTTCGCCCGCGCCGCCGTTGAGAAAGCACATGGGGAGGCGCCCCGTGGTTAACTCCTTCGAACCCAAGCTGGGCTTCCATTGGACCCGCGAACAGCAGCGCATCATCCGAAAGGTCGCGATCAAGAGCGTTCTGTCTGACCTTGCGATGCACCTGTTTCAAGGCCTCGCAATTGTCACCTTTCCGATCTGGTATCTGCCCGCCTGCCTGATTGTTGGGGTGCTGGCCATGGGCCGCTGGTCCGGGCTCATCAAGGAAATCCGGGACAGCATGAATACCGACCGATTGGTGAGGATGTTCCGCCTCGCAGTCCGGCCTGATCGGCTCCCCCGCACCAACCTGTCCCGCGTCATGCAACTCTCAGAGGAAGAAGGCGAATGAGCGTCGAAGAACGCCTCGCAGACTGGACCCCGGCCCGCTTCATCGAATTCGTGGCGTCCGTCTCGGAACAGATGGCCTGGGGTGCCGGTGTCGGCGGTCGGGAAACGGCCGGTGGCATCATCTCCTATCTGGCCCTCAAGCCCGAGCATATCGAGCCGTTCCTGAACGGCGGTATCTCGGAACTGCCAGATGAATGGATCAAGGGCGGCCGCCTCTCATGGCACGCCGTCAGCGGCAAGATCATGCACCCCGGCGATACGGGCGCCGATAACCCGCAACCGAGTGCCCAAGTGCGCCTGGACCTTGTGCGCGATGCGCTACGGCGGGCGACCACGAACTGCGGCGGATGGATGCGCGAAGCGCGCAGGCTGCAGGCGCAGGCCGATTCGCAGGCGCAAGCGTTGGAGGAAGTCCGCGAGACCCTGCGGAATTGTTCCTATGAGGGAGAACCTGCTCGTTATCGAAACGCCCGCGCGTCCCTGCAACTGTACGCCCTTATCGAGCATATCAGGGGTGAGCACGACACCGGCATCCTTCCGAGCGAGGTGCCCTACTGATGGGCCGCGTTCTGATCGCCTGCGAGCGCTCCGGCGTTGTGCGCCGCGAATTCCTCAAGCGCGGCCATGACGCTTGGTCCTGCGACTTGGCCTCGGCCGACGATGGAAGCAACCGCCACATTCGCGGTAACGTCCTCGACTATCTGCACGAAGGCTGGGATTTCATCGCCGTCATGCACCCGCCCTGCACGGTCCTGTGCAACTCGGGCGCGCGGTGGTTGTACATCGACGGCCGGGAGGAAAACGGCCGTGATCCGCAGCGCTGGGCCGAACTGGAAGAGGCCGCGGACTTCTACCGCCGCCTTCGCGATGCTCGCCAGATACCGCACCGCGCGGTCGAAAACCCGATCATGCATCGCCACGCCATCGAACTCACCGGCCGGGGCAACGTCCAGTTCGTGCAGCCCTGGCAATTTGGCGAGCCGCATTTCAAGGCCACTGGCCTCGAATTGGTGAACCTGCCGCCGCTGCGCGCCACCAACCGGCTCACCCCGCCCCGTCCAGGCACACCGGAACACAAGCAGTGGAGCGGCATCCACCGGCACTCAGGCTGGGGCCGCCACGCCGAAGACCGCGCCCGCAACCGCAGCAAGACCTTCCCCGGCATCGCCGCCGCCATGGCCGATCAATGGGGCCGCCTGCTGCCGGGCCACGTCGAGCCCACACAGATCGACCTTTTCCCCGCATTGGAGGCACAGGCAGCGTGAGCAGCAGACGCCTCTCCACCGATCAGATCGTCATGCTGCGATGTTCCGGCCATGACCCGAAAAAGGGTTGTGGCTTTGGCGTCCGGCTCATGAGCGCCTGCAATTGGCGCACCGCCCGCGCGCTCGAACGGCGTGCCCTCGGGTGGATCGAGCACAACCACCCGCCCCGCTTCTTCGCGAACCAATCGGGCACCGCAATCACGCGGGCGCTCGTCCCCGTCGATGGTCGGTTGTGAACGTGCATCGCCACAACCTCACCCCCAAGCAGAAAGACAAAAAGAGCTTAAGCCTCATGACCTTGACAACAATTCCGGGCACGCGCAGTGTGATTTTCGTCTCCACAAAAAAGGTGGCGATGCGGTTTAGCAGCCGTTATGAGTCAGTCCGCTCGACGCGCGTAAACCGCGCGTTTTCTATGGTCGGGCGCACCGTGAGGCCTTCGGGCCTGCCGGAAATGGGCTTACTCACCGGTCTGCTAACTCGGTGTTGCCCGACCTCCAGAACAGCAGCTGGTGTTCGGGCACTCTTCGGAGTGAGCCTGGTTGTACACGTCTCCCCTTTTCGATCTTCGATGCCGCGACAGCCTAAGCTGGTTCGCGCGTACTGGATCGCGGGAGGCGCGCATGTCTGACATTGCCTCTGCGCCGTCCGGCCGCTTCCTGAAAATCGCAGACGTCATAACCGAGACCTCGCTGTCCCGCGCCACGATCTACCGCCTCGTCGCCAAGGGCGAATTCCCCGCCCCGATTCGCGTCAGCGCCCAGCGCGTCGCATGGGTCGAAGAGGCCGTTCAGGGCTGGAAAGTCCAGCAGGCAAGCGAGGCCTCCAATCTAGCGTCTTGGGGGTATCCTAGGGGGTATCAAGCGCAAGCGATGACAGAAAAACAACCATTTTCCAGAGAGTTAGAGATGCAATCCAATTCCTCGCGGGGCATCCAATTTTCCCTAAATCGCTGATTTTGCTGCCCGCCGGGTGATCCGGTGGCCGGTGCGCGATTGCGCGCGATGCCTGTGCGGTATCGTGCCGATGGCCCGGCGCAGCGTCTATTTCATCCATTCCCTGCGCCACACGCCGCGGCTGGCGCGGCGGGCTTCGGTTCCGCAGTGCTCGCACGTGCCGGTATAGTGCTGGCCGTCCCAGTGAACCTTGTCACGGGCGGGGCGATGGCGATTGAGTTTGCACAGGATGGCTTGCGGCAGCAGCGGGGGCATCGTGAATACTCACATAGGGGGAATGCTGAAAAAGTGGCGTTTGCATAATTGCAACGCAGCGCAGCGCACCCCTGCCTGTTCGTGCGAAGTTCTTGAAATACAGCCCTTTGGACTTCGCTGCAATGCGGAAATTGTGGCAAGAATCTGGCGGGTTTATTACAGGCGCGGTTGTGCGAATTTATCCGAAAGGGTGCGGAAGATTAAATGCACGACTTGATCGGTTTTGCTATCGACCGACGATCAACATGATGAAATTTCGCGACAATCTGAGCCCGTTGTGCATTTCGAGCGACGGAGCGTCCGTGCGGCCGGGTTTTTTCGCGCTCAAACGAAAAATGGGCGGCCCGTAACAAGGCAGGGCCGCCCGAAGTCGGGGAGAAGCGGTTCGCACCGCCCGCAAGGTGTGGGGTGGCGGTGCGCGACCGGCAGGGGTTCCATCGCCTCTGCGGCGCCGAATCGCATTGATCGCCGTCAAATGCGGAGCCTGCCCTTAAATTTAATTCGCGGCGGCCGTTCAGCGTCCGCATGGATTCCCGCCGCTTCAAGCCGACGCCGATCTTCCGCGAACGCCGGATCGGGCAATGCGCACACATCACGCTGGCCGATTCGGCGGGGCGCGCGATCGATATCATCGTGCGCGACGTATCCTCGCACGGGTTCAGTGCCGCTGCTGCAGGCGCGCCGCCGCCACGCAACGAGGTGGTGTGCGCGGTGATGGAGGACGGGCGGGAACTGTGGGGGCTGGTGCGCTGGACGGACGGAAACCTGTTCGGCGTCGAGTTTGATACGCGCGCCCGCGAATCCGTCACACCGCCGAACTGAAACGCCGCAGCGAATCCTTGCGATATGGGTCGAACCGCGCGGCGATCGAGCGGGCGTAGGGCAGGCCGCCGGGGAGGATCACCAGGTCATTGCCATCGGGCTCGCACAGGCTGGCGTCGAAATAGGGCAGCAGCAGCGGCCATGCCTCGCACTGAAGGTCTGCATCGATGCGCGACCGCCCCCGGCACAGCAGCGATTCGATGACGGCACTGCGCCTGCGATCCTCGGCGGTGCGGCGGATGCCGCGGTTGGCTGTTAGCCGCTCCTCGGAAAGCATCATGCGATAGCGACCGGTGTTCTTCTCGTTCTGGGCAAGGAGTCCCGGAAAACCGCTGATCGCCGAAGCGCCGAGGCCGAGCAGGACCGGCGCGCGGTCCTCGGTGAAGCCCTGGAAGTTGCGGCGCAGCTGCCCGGCAAGCGCGGCCTGCGCGATGGCGTCTCCCGGCAGGGCGAAGTGATCGAAACCGATGGGAACGTAGCCAGCCTCGACCAGTCTCGCATGGCCTCGTGCGGCCATCGTGAACCGAGCCTCGGCGTCAGGCAGGGCGCTTGCGTCGATCCGCCGCTGGCGAGGGATCAGGTGCGGGACGTGCGCGTAGCCGAACAGCGCGATTCGTTCCGCGCCGAGCGCCACCGTGCGCTCCAGCGAATCGTCGAGCTGCGCCATCGTCTGGCCGGGCAATCCGTACATCAGGTCGAAATTGAGCGAAAGGATACCGGCCCGGCGCAGCAGGGCGACCGTCTCCTCGATCATCCACGAGGGCTGGATGCGGCCGATCGCCTGCTGGAGGGGCGGCGCGAAAGTCTGCACGCCCAGGCTGGCGCGGCTGATGCCGACCGCGCCGATCACCGAGGCCCAGTCCGCCGTCATCGTGCGCGGGTCGAGTTCGATCGACATGACCGGGCGCGAGGCGGAGAACTGCAGGGTCAGGGCATCGACCAGCCGGACGAAGTCCACCGGCGAGATGCCGTTGGGGCTGCCGCCGCCGAAAGAGATGCGCGTGATGCGCGCGCTTGCCGGCAGCCGCTCCGCCATGAGGCCGATCTCGCGGTGAAGCGCATCGAGATAGCCCGAGACCCGATCGGTGCGGTTGGCGGCGCTGGTATTGCACCCGCAGTACCAGCAGATCTTCTCGCAGAAGGGGATGTGGACGTAGAGGGAAACGTCGCCGTCCACGCCTTCGAGTGCCTGCACCAGTTCGGGCGTGCCGACGCTCTCGTCGAATTCGGCGGCCGTCGGGAAGCTGGTGTAGCGGGGAACGGGGATCGCGAGCAGATCGGGGTGATAGGTCCACATGCACGCAGGATCGCGCAGCGCGCAGCGGCCGTCATTGCGATCGATCAACCGGAGGAAAATCGCGGAATTTCGCCGAATTTGCGCGCGATCAATTCCCTTGGCGATGGATGCGGCCACACGGTCGCTGCTGCCGCTCAAGAGGGGGGACCCGCACGGTGCGGCCCCGGCGGCGCAGGAAAGACCGATCATGCGTAGACTGACCATGCTGGCGGCGACTGCTTTCGCCGCCGCCACCGCGATCGCCACCCCGGCCATGGCCGGAAGCCCGGACGGCAAGTGGCAGGTCAAGGTGCTCGGCACCGCAGTGCTTCCCGATGGCAAGATCGACAAGATCAAGTCGATCGACACCGATACCACGCTGGGCGGCACGCTTGCCGCGCTGGATACGGTGGGCACCAGGGCGAACGACAATGTGGTGCCGACACTCGCTGTTGAATATTTCTTCAACCGCAACTTCTCGGTCGAGACGATCTGCTGCTTCACCCAGCATCACGTGAGCGGCACGGGCGACGTTGCCGGAGCGGGGCTGGTGGATCATGTGCTGATCCTGCCGGCCACGGTAACCGCCAAGGCGCATCTCGACACCGGCACCCCGTTCAAGCCCTATGTCGGCGCGGGTCCGGCATGGTTCTTCGTGTTCGACGAGAAGCCGGGAGAAACGGCCCGTGCGCTGGGGGTCGACAAGGTGAAGATGTCGAACAAGCTCGGTTTCGCGCTTCAGGGAGGCGTGGATATCGCGATCAACGACAAGGGGCTCGGCCTTTCGCTTGACGCCAAGAAATACTGGGTGAAGCCAACCGCGTCGTTCTACGAGGACGGGGACCTGGCGCTGAGGACCCGCCACGATCTCGACCCGTGGGTGCTGAGCGCAGGCGTATCCTATCGCTTTTGAGCAGGGCGCGCGGATGCGGAAGAAGGGGAGCTTCGGCTCCCCTTTTTTCGTGGGCACTTGACCTGTGCGAATGACTCCATAACATAGTATATAACGCGATATGGAGTTTATTGTGATCGACGCTATCGCCGACAAGGGCGGGATTCTTCTGGGCAGCCGGCTGAAGCGGCTGGCGGAGCGGCTTCAGGGCGATGCCGCGCAGATCATCCAGGCCACCGGCCTATCGGTGCAGCCTGCGCAGATTCCCCTGCTTACCGCGCTTGACGGCCGTGAACTGACCGTGGGGCAACTGGCCGAGGCCGTGGGATCGAGCCAGCCGGGCGTCACGCGCGCGATCGGCCAGCTCGCGGCGCTCGGGCTGGTGCAGGCGGTGCAGGGCAGCGATCTCAGGCAGCGCCATCTCTCGCTGACGCCGGAAGGCCGGGCGGTGATGGCGCGCGTGAAGATGCATGTCTGGCCGGGGGTTGGCCTTGCGGTGGATGAGATGAGCGGGGGTGAAACCGGACGATTGCTTGAACTGGTGGGCCGGATCGAGACCGCGCTCGACCAGTCCTCGATGGTGGAACGTTATGAACGGCTGAAGCCGGAGGTTCTGCGTATCCGTGAATTCAGCGATGATCTGGCGCGGGATTTCCACGATATCAACGCCGAGTGGATCGAGGCGATGTTCACGCTGGAACCGACGGATCGAGAGGTGCTGGAAAATCCGCGCGCCCGCATCGTCGAACAGGGCGGGACGATCCTCTTCGTGGAGGCACAGGGAATCGGGATCGTCGGAACCTGCGCCTTGCAGAAGACCGGGGATCGCGCCTTCGAACTGACCAAGATGGGCGTTCGCGCCTCTGCGCGGGGCCTGAAGGCGGGTGAGTTCCTGCTCTCGGCGATGATCGCGCGCGCGCGGGAGATGGGCGCCGAGCCGCTTTACCTGCTGACCAACAAGCGCTGCGAGGCTGCGATCCATCTCTACGAAAAGCTCGGCTTCCGGCACGATGCCGGGATCATGGCGCGATACGGCGCCCGATACGAGCGGTGCGACGTGGCCATGATACACATGGGTTGAGCCGTTCCGTCATCTGGCGTTCAGCTTGGCCAAGGCAGCTTCGGGCTTCGCGAAAGGGTCGAGTCACAGGAGTAATTCCCCCATGCGAACGATGAGAATGCCTTCGAGGAAGTATCTTTTCGGTGCCGCTGCGCTTGCCCTCCTCGGGGCGGGAGTGGCGGAGGCGGCCACGGCCGGGCTCCATACGATGAAGGTGGATGCGCCGGACGGCTCGGTGGTCCACGTCCGCTACACCGGCGATGTCGCCCCGCGGGTAGAGATCGTTCCCGCTGATGTCCGGGCAGCCTCCGCACGGCAGGACGGCGATATTCCTGCCATGGTCGATCCTTTCTCGCAGATGGAGCAGATTTCCGCGATCATGGATGCGCGGATGAACGCCATGATGCAGCAGGCCGCGCTCATGCAGCAACATGCCGTGCAGATGCAGCAGCAGGCGGTCGCCACCGGCAATGCCCAAGGCGCTCCGCGCCTCCTGACAGCGGGGGACACCCCCCAGGGCATGCATGTGACGTATTACTCCTCGTCTACCGACGGCAATGGCTGCACGCGCTCGGTTTCCTATAGCTCGGACGGTTCGGGCGCGGCTCCGCAGATGACGCAGGCGGCCTCCGACGGATGCGATGCTACCCGCCCCGGCGACCGCGCGATCCCCGCCAAGGCCGAGAAGCCGGTGGAACAGCAGCAGGATCTGCCGGGCAGAAAGGTCTGACACGAAACGGTTTCCCGGTCTTCGCGCACCCCCCCCTTTGCGAAGGCCGGATGAAGGAACGGCGCCGCGCCCCCCTGCGGCGCCGTTCCATTTATCCCGGTAGCCCGATCAGCGCGCGGCCCCTGAAGCCTTCCCGCGCCGAGCCCGTCACTTCCAGCGTCATCGCCTTGAGCCGCTCGGCGCCATTGTCGCCGAACACCATGTCGCGCGCGATGTCCCGCGATTGCGCCCAGGGGCGGACCGAACGCGTATAGGCAGGCTGCCGGTAAGCGGCATCGCACGCGTCGGCGGGCACCGCGAGCTGGGAGGTCAGCCGCGCGAACTTGCCGGTGGTGGCGACGTCCAGGCTTGCGAAGGCTTCGAAATGGATGTGCGGGAAGCGGCCCATGTAACAGCCGGGAACGATCGTGCTGAACCGCACCAGTCCATCGGCGTCCGCGACCTGGAGGCCGCGCAGCCAGGACCGTTCCGGCTGGTCGTAGAGCGAGTACTGCCCGGCAGGATCGCAGTGCCAGAGGTATACGGCATAGCCCGCCAGCGGCGCGCATCCCGTGTTGACGTCCACCAGCCGCAGCGTGAGTTCGAGCGGAACGCCCGCCACGTCGTGGCCGCCACCGATATCGCCGCGAATATCCTGCCGTCGCAGGCCTGACTGGCCGAGCACGTTGGAGATCGCCCCGCGCGCGCCGTTCGAACCGTCGGCGGGATAGGGGCCCTGCGTTTCGCGGGCGAAGGACACGCAGCGATTGCCGTCCGGCGCGGTGGCGGTGACGACGGGGCCGTTGTCCATGTGTGGAGGCGGTCCGCCGGGATGGCCGCCCGGACCGATGCTGCCCGGACCCATGCTGCCCAAGTCCCCCGGAGGCGGTCCGAACCGTCCGTCCGGCGGCGGAGGGCCGCCGGGGCCGTCCCAGCCTGCCGGGGATGCGCATCCGGCAAGCGCGGCTACCCCGCCTCCGATACCGACCATCGCGCCAAGCGAAAGCATTCGGCGGCGGTCGATGTTCATGCGCTCGATCCGCGTCAGATCGGCGTGGAGGCCTTCCCGTTCCTGTCTGTCCATGCGTTCTTCTTCTGCTGGAAACCCATGTCGCACCATGGGCATTCCTAGCAGCGGGGCGCGCAGGAGCGCCGTCGCAAATTGTCGCGGATCGTAACCGGGTGGACGCCGGACGCCGGCGTCACTTCAGGGTTTCGAGGTAGTCTATGACTTCCTTGCGCTTTTCAGGGTTCGGCACGCCGATCACCATCTTCGTGCCCGGCACCATCTTCATCGGCCCTTGCAGCCAGGTGTCGAGTGACTGGCGATCCCAGGTCACGCCGGAATTCTTCAGGGCGGGGCTGAAGTTGTAGCCCGGAACGTCGCCCGCCCTGGTCCCGACGATGCCGAACAGCGAGGGGCCGACCCCGTTCTTGCCCGGCTCCACCGAATGGCACGAACGGCAGGTCGCGAAGGCCGCAGGAGGCTGGGATGTGGGCGCCGAGGCGGAAGCCGGGGCCGATGTAGAAGCCGGAACGGCAGCAGCCGGTGAAGTTTCTTCGGCCGGTTCCGCGGCCTTGCCCTGTTCGCCGCCCGAACCGCCGCAACCGCCCAGCATGGCAAGCGGCACCGCAAGGGGCAGCGCAAGGGCAAGGGGGAGGGCCCTGAACTTCATGCATTCTCTCCTGTGGGACGGCTCTTTTCAAGGTCATGGGTCTCGAATATTCTATTTTATAGCAATTCATCGAGACTTGAAGCGAATAGTGCTTTCGTCCCACAATTCCAGCGCCTATCGCCGGGCCGACAATGGCGACGCATCATCTTCCTTCGACTTTCCGGGCCGAACTGGCCGCTACCCTGCGCCTTGCGGGGCCGCTGGCGCTCGCCAACCTGCTGCAGATGGCGGTCTTCGCCACCGACGTGATCTTCGTGGCCCGTCTCGGCCAGCAATCGCTGGCGGCGTCCAGCCTTGCCATCGCCATCGTTGCGCTGATGATGATGGGGATCAACGGCGTGACCAGCGCCGTGGCGCCGCTGATCGCCGCCGAAATCGGCCGCCGCCGCCATGCCGTGCGCGAAGTGCGGCGCTCGGCACGCATGGCACTGTGGGTGGCGGCGATGTTCAGCCTTGGCGCCATCGCCCTTTCGCACCTCGGCGAACTGCTGATGACGGCGACCGGGCAGGACCCCGAAGTCTCCGTCCTGTCGGCGGCGTTCCTCAAGGTCGTGTCGCTCGCGGTATTGCCGATGACGATCGCCAACGTCCTGCGCACTTTCGTTTCGGCGCTCGGGCGGCCGATCTTCGCGACGATGATAACGGCCCTTGCGATCGCCGTGAACGCAGCAGGGAACTACGTGCTGGTGTTCGGCCATTTCGGCTTTCCCGCGCTGGGCCTGACGGGCTCGGCGATCGCCAGCATCACCACCGCCTGCGCGACGGTGCTGGCCTATGTCGTCGCCATCCGCGCCGATCGGCGGTTGCGGCGCTATCATGTGCTGGGACGGCTGTGGCGGCCCGAATGGCAGCGACTGCGCCAGATCCTCGCGCTCGGCCTGCCGATCGCGGCCACCCTCATCGCCGAGGGCGGCCTGTTCAGCGGCGCGGCCTTCCTGATGGGCCGCATCGGCGAGGCGCAACTGGCCGCGCATACCGTGGCGCTTCAGATCGCCGCCTTCGCGTTCCAGGTGCCGTTCGGCGTAGGGCAGGCGGCGACGATCCGGGTCGGCTATCATTACGGCGCAGGCAATCGCGGCGGCGTGGGCCGGGCGGGCTGGGCGGCGATCACCGTCGCGATGATCTTCATGGTCATCTCCGCCTCGACGATGCTGCTGGCGCCGCGATTCATCCTCTCGGCCTATGTCGACGTGACGGCGCCGCAGAACGCCGTCCTCGTGCACTTTGCGCTCGATTTCCTGTTCGTGGCGGCGATATTTCAGCTTACCGACGGCCTGCAGGCCGTGGCGGCAGGCGCGCTGCGCGGCATCCAGGATACCCGCGTGCCGATGGCGATCGCCCTGTTCGGATACTGGGCCGCAGGTTTCGCCACTTCGGCGGTGCTGGGCCTCTACACCGGGCTGGAAGGCGTGGGTGTGTGGATCGGTCTCGCAGTGGGGCTGACGGTGGCCGCGGTCCTGCTGCTGGCGCGCTGGCACTGGCGCGACGAGTTCCATCTCGACCGGGTGTAACCGTCTCGTCTCATCCCGCGCCCATACCGGGTGAGAATTTTTTGGAGGCGACCTGCTTGACGGCGCCTGCGGCGGGAACCATATCCACGCCCGTTGGCACTCTCCAACCTTGAGTGCCAATCCAGTTTCTTGCCCTTTTAGTTCGTAGGGAGAATCCCATGACTTTCCGCCCGCTGCACGACCGTGTTCTCGTGCGCCGCGTCGAGGCCGAAGAAAAGACGGCCGGTGGCATCATCATCCCCGACAGCGCCAAGGAAAAGCCGGCTGAAGGCGAAATCGTCGCCGTCGGCACCGGCGCCCGCGCCGAAAACGGCACCATCACTCCGCTCGACGTTGCCGTTGGCGACCGCGTGCTGTTCGGCAAGTGGTCCGGCACCGAAGTCAAGGTCGGCGGTGAAGACCTGCTGATCATGAAGGAATCGGACATCCTCGGCGTTATCGGCTGAGCATTCTGATTTTCTGCATTTTTACAGATTTTCTATAAGGAATTCAAAATGGCAGCCAAGGACGTAAAGTTCGGCCGCGACGCGCGTGAACGCATTCTCGCCGGCGTCGACACCCTCGCCAACGCCGTCAAGGTGACCCTGGGCCCCAAGGGCCGCAACGTCGTGATCGAGAAGAGCTTCGGCGCTCCCCGCATCACCAAGGACGGTGTTTCGGTCGCCAAGGAAATCGAACTCAAGGACAAGTTCGAGAACATGGGCGCGCAGATGCTGCGCGAAGTGGCCTCGAAGGCCAACGACAAAGCCGGTGACGGCACCACCACCGCGACCGTTCTCGCCCAGGCGATCGTTCGCGAAGGCATGAAGTCGGTTGCCGCCGGCATCAACCCGATGGACCTGAAGCGCGGCATCGACCTCGCCGTCCTCAAGGTCGTCGAGAACCTCAAGAGCCGTTCGACTGCGGTTGCCGGTTCTTCGGAAATCGCCCAGGTCGGCATCATCTCGGCCAACGGCGACGTCGAAGTCGGCGAAAAGATTGCCGAAGCGATGGAAAAGGTCGGCAAGGAAGGCGTCATCACCGTTGAAGAGGCCAAGGGTCTCGAATTCGAACTCGATGTCGTCGAAGGCATGCAGTTCGACCGCGGCTACCTGTCGCCCTACTTCGTCACCAACCCCGAGAAGATGACGGTCGAGCTCGAAAACCCGTACATCCTCATCCACGAAAAGAAGCTGTCGTCGCTCCAGGCGCTGCTTCCGATCCTGGAAGCCGTGGTGCAGTCGGGCCGTCCGCTCCTCATCATCGCCGAAGACATCGAAGGCGAGGCCCTGGCCACGCTCGTCGTCAATAAGCTGCGTGGCGGCCTGAAGATCGCTGCCGTCAAGGCACCGGGCTTCGGCGATCGCCGCAAGGCCATGCTGGGCGACATCTCGACCCTGACCGCCGGCGAAATGATCTCCGAAGACCTCGGCATCAAGCTTGAGAGCGTCACGCTCGGCATGCTTGGCCAGGCCAAGAAGGTCACCATCGACAAGGACAACACCGTCATCGTCGACGGCGCCGGTTCGCATGACGAAATCAAGGCCCGCGTCGAGCAGATCCGCGCCCAGATCGAAGTCACCACCAGCGACTACGACCGCGAGAAGCTCCAGGAGCGTCTGGCCAAGCTTGCTGGCGGCGTGGCCGTCATCAAGGTCGGCGGCGCCACCGAAGTCGAAGTGAAGGAACGCAAGGACCGCGTCGACGACGCTCTCCACGCGACCCGCGCTGCGGTTGAAGAAGGCATCGTCCCCGGCGGCGGCACCGCGCTGCTTTACGCAACGCGCGCTCTCGACGGCCTGACCGGCGCCAACGAAGACCAGACCCGCGGCGTGGACATCGTCCGCAAGGCGATTTCGGCTCCGGTCAAGCAGATCGCTGAAAACGCCGGCAGCGACGGCGCCGTCGTCGCAGGCAAGCTGCTCGACCAGTCGGACGAAGGCATCGGCTTCAACGCCGCCACCGACGTCTACGAAAACCTGAAGGCCGCCGGCGTCATCGACCCGACCAAGGTCGTTCGCACCGCGCTGCAGGATGCGGCTTCGGTCGCCGGCCTGCTGATCACCACCGAAGCGGCGATCAGCGACAAGCCGGAAGACAAGGCCTCCATGCCGGCAATGCCCGACATGGGCGGCATGGGCGGCATGGGCGGCTTCTAAAGCGCTCACGTCACCGACGCGAATTGGGGCCGGAAGGAGCGATCCTTCCGGCCCTTTTTCGTTTTGCGATTCAAAACGGATGGATTCGTTCATCTGGGCGACAGGATTTTACGATTCCAAGCAATTGCCCGCATGGGTCATGCATTTCGTCGCGCGAGGCTGGCGTTTTATCTCGTTCGGCGTAACTCTCGGGAACATGTACAAGAACAGGGTGGGATCTGCATGATCGGGGCAGAGAAACTCCTCTCGCGGAGCGGCAATGCACCGCGACGCTTCCTTCAGGCCGCGGCCGCCGTGGCGCTCGCCGCGTTTTCCTTGGCGCCTGCCCATGCGGGCTCCATCAACGATGTGCAGGATTCGTTCGATTCGGTCTTCGGCACCGAACAGCGTGCACCGCGAACCTATTCGAGCGATTTCGGCAAGCAACTGGCCGCCGTGGCGGAAGCCTCGCAGGGGCGTATCGGCGTTGCCGCGATGGACCTTTCCAGCGGCCGCATGGTGGACGTGCTGGGGAACCAGCGTTTCCCGATGGCCAGCACCAGCAAGATCGCCATCGCCGCGACGTTCCTCGAAGGCGTGGACAAGGGCAAGTGGACGCTTTCCAGCGAATTTCCGCTGATGGTGCCGGTGCCTTCGGCGCCGTTTTCCAGCGCGGTGGCGCCGGTCCGGGCCGGAACCTACATGAGCGCGCGCCAGCTTATCGAGCTGATGATCACCCGTTCCAACAACTACGCCACCGATGCCCTGCTCAAGGTGGTGGGCGGACCTTCGGCGGTAAACGCCTGGGTGCGCCGCACGGGTATCGACGACTGGCACATTGACCGCGACATCGCGACGCTGGTGCGTGACGATGGCGCCATCGATCCGGCCAAGGTGGTGGACAAGCGCGACAGTGCCACCCCGATCGCCGTGGTCCAGCTGCTTTCGGGAATCTACCAGGGCAAGTGGATGAGCCAGCAGGGCCGCGATGTGCTGCTGGGCGCGATGAGCCGCTGCGTGACCGGCAAGCGCCGCATTCGTGCCGGATTGCCGGCGGAAGTCTCGGTTTCGCACAAGACGGGTTCGCTCAACAACACGTCCAGCGATATCGGCATCATCGAAACGGCGGACGGCCACGCTTATGCCGTGGCGATCTACGTTACCGGGCAGGGCACGCGCCCGAACCGCGAAGCACGCATCGCCAGCATCGCCCGCACCATCTACAACGGCTATCTGGCCGAAGCTCCGGGTTATCGCACCGCCGCGCGCTGACCGGGGGGCATGAAAAACCGGGGGGCATGAAAAAAGGCGCCGGAGACACTGTCTCCGGCGCCTTTTTCGTTGTCTGCCCGGCGGCTCAGTGCTGCGGGGTGTCGTGCGGCTGGCCTTCGGCGTCGGTCACGTCGGCAGCGGCCTTCTCGGCGTCTGCGGCGATATCGTCCGTGGTCTTTTCGGCCTGCTTCAGGGCGTCCTTGGCGGCGTCCTTGGTATCGTCGGCGGCATCGGAGGCCTTGGCGCCGAGATCGTTGACGGTGTCACCCACGTCTTCGGCGGCTTCCGAGAAGTCGCTCGCGGCCGAGGTTGCGGTGTCGGAGGCGGCGTCCTGCGTCTTTTCCGAGCAGGCGGCGAGCGACAGGGCCGCGGCGGCGGCAGTGGCGACGATAACGATCTTGCGCATAATTTCGGTATTCCCTCGTTTGCTGAAAAGACAAACCCCGTGAGCCCATCCGCGCAGATGCGGGCGGCTTCGCCCCGTGGGGAGCGAAACTAAGCCGGTCGCAAATGCGTTTCAAGCAGTCGCGGGCAAACGGCGGTGGAGCGAATTTGTTCCCGGCGATTTCACCCGTCTCGTCGCACTGGGCTGCTGACGGCCGGTGCCCACGCTGCTACGGATCGTGCCATGGATTCCAAGCAGCATCTCTATCTCGTCGACGGCTCGGCCTATATCTTCCGCGCCTATCACCGCCTGCCGCCCCTGACGAACCCCGAAGGGACGCCGGTCGGCGCGGTCTACGGCTACACGACGATGCTGTGGAAGCTGGCGGACGACCTCAACAAGGCCGACGGCCCGACCCACCTTGCGGTGATCCTCGATGCCGGAAGCCATTCGTTCCGCAACGACATCTACGAGGACTACAAGGCCAACCGGCCGCCGCCGCCTGAAGACCTGGTTCCCCAGTTCCCGCTGATCCGCGACGCGACACGCGCGTTCTCGCTCCCCTGCATCGAGGAAGCGGGCTTCGAGGCGGACGACCTCATCGCCTCCTACGCCCGCGCCGCCACCGCGCAGGGCTGGGACGTGACGATCGTGTCCTCGGACAAGGACCTGATGCAGCTCGTCGGCAAATGCGGCATCGGCGGCGGCTGCGTAGACATGCTGGACACGATGAAGAACCAGCGGATCGACATTCCCGAAGTGGTCGAGAAGTTCGGCGTCCCGCCCGAGAAGGTGGGCGACGTGCTGGCGCTGATGGGCGACTCTGTCGATAACGTGCCCGGCGTTTTCGGCGTCGGCCCCAAGACCGCGTCCAAGCTGATCCAGGACTATGGCGATCTCGAATCCGCGCTCGCCGCCGCGCCGTCGATGAAGAAGTCCAAGCTGCAGGAACGCCTGATCGAACAGGCCGAGCAGGCGCGCCTGTCCAAGGTGCTGGTCACGCTGAAGGAAGACTGCACGCTGCCGATGGCGCTGGAGGACTTCAAGCTGGACGCGATCCCGCCGCAGCCGCTCGCCGATTTCCTCGGCAAGCACGGCTTCACCAGCCTGCTCAAGCGCCTTGGCGCGGGCAATGGCAGCCCGGAACGGGCAACGCAGCTTCATCCGGCCAAGCCCGTCACCGCGGGTAGCGGTCCCGGCGAAGGCGCTGCGCGTCAGCCGCTGCCGGAATGGCCGGCGGTGGACTATGCCGCCTACGAATGCGTGCAGACGGTCGAGGCGCTGGAGCGCTGGGTGGCGCGGGCGCTGGCTGCCCACGTGGTGGCGGTCGACACCGAGACCTCGATGCTGGATGCGATGAAGGCGGACCTTGCCGGCATCAGCCTCGCGCTCGGGCCGAACGATGCCTGTTACATTCCGCTGGGCCACGGCGGCACCGACATGTTCGCCGAGAAGCCGCAGCAGGTGCCGCTTCAGACCGCGCTGGCGCTGCTCAAGCCGCTGCTGGAAAGCGATGCGGTTCTCAAGGTCGGCCAGAACATCAAGTACGACCTCAACGTCCTGGCTCGCCACGGCATAGACGTGGCGCCGGTGGACGATACCATGATCGTCAGCTTCTGCCTCGACGCGGGCCGCCAGATCGAGGGTATCGGCGGCGGTCACGGCATGGACGAACTGTCCGAGCGCCACCTTTCGCACAAGACGATGGCGTTCAAGGACGTTTGCGGTACCGGCAAGAAGGCGATCCCCTTCGGCGAAGTCCCGCTCGACCGGGCCACGCCTTATGCGGCCGAGGATGCCGACGTCACCTGGCGGCTGCACAAGCTGCTCAAGCCGCGCTTGTCCGATGAGGGCGGCACGCGCATCTACGAGCGCGTGGACCGTCCGCTGATCCCCGTCGTGGCCCAGATGGAGCGCCATGGCATCAAGGTGGACCGGGAGAAGCTGGCCGGGCTCTCCAGCCAGTTCGCCGAGGCCATCGGCGCGCTGGAAGGCGAGATCCATGGCAAGGTCGGGCAGGAATTCACCATCGGCAGCCCCAAGCAGCTGGGCGACATCCTGTTCGAGAAGCTTGGCTACAAGGGCGGCAAGAAGGGCAAGAGCGGCCAGTATTCCACCGACCAGTCGGTGCTGGAAGGCCTCGCCTCGCAAGGCGCCGAAGTGGCGACCAAGGTGCTGGAATGGCGCCAGCTTTCCAAGCTGCGCTCCACTTATACCGAGGCGCTTCAGGCGGCGATCAACCCGAAGACCGGGCGTGTCCACACCAGCTACAGCCTTGTCGGCGCACAGACCGGGCGCCTGTCTTCCACCGATCCGAACCTCCAGAACATCCCGATCCGCACCGAGATCGGCCGCCAGATCCGCGACTGCTTCGTGGCCGAGCCGGGCCACGTCCTGCTCGCCGCGGACTATTCGCAGATCGAACTGCGCCTTGCCGCGCACATGGCCGACGTGCCGAGCCTGAAGGAAGCCTTCGCGCAGGGCGAGGATATCCACTCGCGCACGGCGATGGAGATGTTCGGCACGGTGGACCGAGATACGCGCGGACGCGCCAAGACGATCAACTTCGCAATTCTCTACGGCATCTCGCGCTGGGGCCTCGCCGGGCGTCTCGGTACCGAGGCCGACGAGGCGCAGGCGATGATCGATCGTTATTTCGAGCGTTTCCCGGGCATCCAGCGCTACATCGTCCACACGCTCGAACAGGTGCGCGAGCGCGGCTATTCGGAGACGCTGTTCGGCCGCAAGACCTGGTTCCCGCGCATCACCTCGAAGAACGGCGCCGAGCGTCAGGGCAGCGAGCGCGCGGCGATCAATGCGCCGATCCAGGGCACCAGCGCCGACATCATCAAGCGCGCCATGGTCCGCATGAACCCGGCGCTCGAAGCGGCGGGTCTCGGCCATGTCCGCATGTTGCTGCAGGTACACGACGAACTCGTGTTCGAACTGCCCGAAGCCGACGTGGCGGCCGCATCCGAGGTGATCCGCGCGGTCATGGCGGGCGCGGCCGAGCCATCGGTGTCGCTGGACGTGCCGCTGGGCGTCGAGATCGGCTCCGGCCTGAGCTGGGGCGCGGCACACTGAAGCCAGTTTCCCGTCGTCCCGGACCCGATCCGGGACGACGGGATTGGTCCGAATCCGGGGCATTTCTTTCTCCGACCTGCCCCGCAAGGCCGATGAACCGAGCGTGCGGATGAAACTGCTGCAGTGCAGCATCGTTTCATCACCATGATCCAGTTCATCGACAGCATCCTCGCCGGGTTGCCTTCGTGGGCCGAGCGGCCCCTCATGGCGGTTCTCGCGGCCATGCTCGGCCTGGCGTTGGCGCTGCTGGCCCATGCCGTGCTGTTCCGTATCCTGCACCGCATCACCAACCGGAGCGCGAGCGAGGCGGACGACATCGTCGTCAATCGCCTCAACCGGCCCACGCGCTGGGCGTTCCTCGCCATGGGCGTGGTTCTGGCCGCGCGGGAGACGCCTGCGCTGGAAGCGGTGTGGGAACGCTTCGCGCCGTTCGTCATGCCGCTGCTGACCGGCTGGGTCGCGGTGGCGGTGCTGCGGGCGTTCGTCGAAGCGATGATCGTGCGGGCGGACATTTCGGTAGAGAACAACCGCAACGCCCGCCGCCGCCGCACGCGGCTGGCGATCTTCAGCCGCATCGGCACGTTCCTGATCGTGTTCCTGACGGTTTCCGGGATGCTCGCCTCGGTGCCCGGGGTGCGCGAGATCGGCGTTACGCTGATGGCTTCCGCCGGGCTTGCGGCCCTCGCGGTTGGCGCGGCGGCGCAGCCTGCGCTGAAGGCCCTGATCGCGGGCTTCCAGATGGCGATGACCGAGCCGATCTCCATCGACGATGTCATCATCCTCGACGGGGAATGGGGCCGCATCGAGGATATCCGCACGACTTACGTGGTCGTCCGGCTGTGGGACGATCGCCGTCTGGTGGTGCCGTCCAACCGCTTTCTCGAAGATACCTTCCAGAACTGGACCAAGACCACCTCTCAGCTTCTCGGCACGGTGTTCCTCTACCTTGACCAGGGCACCGAGATCGGACCGATCCGAGAAGAATATACACGGCAGATCCAGGCCCACCGCCTCTGGGACAGGCGCGCGCAGATCCTTCAGGTGACCGACTGCAAGGACGATGCGATCGAGGTTCGCCTGCTGATGAGCGCGAAGGATGGCCCGACGCTGTTCGACCTGCGCTGCGAGATCCGGGAAAGCATGATGGACTGGATCAGACGCAGCCAGCCCGAGGCGCTGGTAAGGCGCCGCACGCTGCCGGTCGGCCCGGTGGAGATGGGGGCGACGGCGGGGCTGGCGGAACTGGTCGCGGCTTCGGCCAATGGCGAGGCCCGGCAGCCGAACTGACGGCGGCGGGCGATCGTCCCGCTAGCCCTCGCCCAGCAGGATTGTCTCGCCAAGGCCCATCGCCTCGCGAAAATCCCCGTCGTGGCTGACGCAGAGGATCGCGCCGTCATAGCCCCGCAACGCCTGCTCCAGCATCTCCACCGAAGCGAGGTCGAGATGGTTGGTCGGCTCGTCGAGGACGAGCAGCCACGGCACGTCCTTGCGCGTGAACAGGCAGGCCAACGCCAGCCGCATTCGCTCACCCCCTGAAAGGCCGGCGATCTCGCGCTGTGCCCAGGCATTGCGGAAACCGAAGCGGGCGAGCGCGGCATGGGCGGCGTGGCGGTCGGCATCGGGATTGAGGCGCAGGTAGGCATCGAGCACGGTACCGCCTTCGCCAAGAAGCGAGACGTGCTGGTCGAGCAGCGCGAAGCGGGCGGTATCGGCGCGGATGTCTCCCGCGTCGGGCCGGTCGATTCCGGCGAGTATGCGGATCAGGCTGGTCTTGCCCGAACCGTTGGGGCCGGAAATCGCGATCCGCTGCGGTCCGCGCAGCACAAGATCGAGCGGGCCGAACAGGCGCCGTCCGCCGCGCGTGCAGGCCAGACCGTGCGCCTCGATCAGGGTATGGCCCGAGGGCAGGTGACAGGGGGGCAGATCGATGTGGATGGGGGCGAGCACTTCCACGTCGCGCCGGGCCACATCCAGCCGTTCCTGCACCCGGCCGACGAGTTCGTCGCCCAGCTTGCGCTGGCGGCCGCCGCTCTCCTCGGCCCGCTGCCGCCGCGCGCCGAGCAGGATCTTCGGATCGCCGCCCCTTGCCGCATCCTTGCGGCCCTTGCTGTCGCGCCGGGCCTGTTTCTCGGCCTCCTGCTGCTTTTCACGGCGGGCGTGGCGCAGGGCGTCCTCGCTGCGTTCGAGCGCCGCTGACGCGCGGGCCCGTTCGGCGCTTCGCTGTTCGTCGAAGGCATCCCATCCGCCGCCGACCATGTGGATTCCCACCCCGGTCAGTTCGACGATACGATCCGCAAGGCGCAGCAGCTCGCGATCATGACTGGCGACAAGGGCGCCGCCGCTCCAGCCGTCAAGCAGGTCGGCCACGACCTTGCGCCCGGCCTCGTCAAGATTGTTGGTGGGTTCGTCGAGCAGCAGCACGTCCGGCTCGTCCATCAGAAGCCCGGTCAGCATCAGGCGGGTGCGCTGGCCGCCGCTGAAGCTGGCGAGGGTCCGCTGCGGATCGAGATCGGCGAAGCCGGCAAGCGCCGCGGCCTTTTCGAAGCGCTCGGCCAGGGTCCAGTCGGCGAGGTCGAAATCGCCGTCCTCGAACCGGCCCTCGGTGATGCGTTCGAGCCGGGCGAACTGTTCGGAAAGTCCCAGCGCCGCGGCCACGCTGGCATGTTCGTCCGGCGGAAGCTGGTGCAGCAGGCCCACGCGGCCCTGCTGCACGATCGTTCCTTCGGAGACCGGCACATCCCCGGCGATCGCGCGCAGCAGCGTGCTCTTGCCCGCGCCGTTGCGGCCGACGAGGCCCAGCGTTTCGCGGCCGAGCGAGAAAGTGAGGTCAGTGAAGAGGGGAGTACCGTCGGGGGCCGAGCAGGCCACGCGGTCAATTGTCAGGAATGTCATGCGAACACCGGCAGATAGCGTTTGGGAAAAACGGGCTATGTGCTCAGTTGTCCATCGATCCATTCCCTTGCTTGCGGGCTACCCTTTAGCCGAACCGCCCCGGTGGAGCAAGTCAGCCGCCTTTCGGGCAGATCGGGGTGATCTGGAATATCTGGTTCCAGTTCTTGCCGGTCACCAGCACGCGCCGCGCTGCGGCGTCCCAGGCGATGCCGTTCAGCACGGCGTCCACGCCCGCGCCGCCAGCCTGTTCGCGCAGCCCCGTCAGGTCCAGCCAGGACGATACCTTGCCGGTCCGGGGATCGATCCGGGCGATGCGGTCGGTCATCCAGACATTGGCCCAGATCTCGCCGTCGATCCATTCGAGTTCGTTGAGATTTTCCACCGGCCGGCCATCTGCGGTAACGGCAAGGCTGCCGGTCTGGCGCATCGTTGCCGGATCGCGCAGGCGCAGGCTGGCGGAGCCGTCGCTCTGGTAGATCGTGTTCCCGCTGCGGGTCATGGCCCAGCCTTCACCCTCGTAGGAGAATGTTCCCAGCAGCTTCAGCGACTTGCGGTCCCAGCGATAGCCGATGCGGTCCCGCCAGGTGAGGCTGATGAGCTGGTCCTTCCAGTCCACCAGGCCTTCGCCGAAGACGGAAGGATCGACCTCGGCCTCCCTCACCGGATCGAGCGTTTCCAGCTTGCGGACGACGATGCGGGAATCGCCCTTCTGGCCGGTGCTTTCATAAAGCAGGCCCTGATCGAACAGGAGGCCTTCGGTGAAGGCGCCGGTATCGTGGGGAAAGGCATTGTCGATGCGGTAGGTGCAGACCGGCACGTCCTTCGCCTGCACGGCAGGGGCAGCGGTGAGGGCGAGTGCAGCGGCGAGCAGGGCGCGGACGGGAGAATTCATGCGATGCAGGTGCCGCAAGGGCGCGGCCTCCGCAAGGGGCGATGGGGTTGGGAGGATGCCGTCGTCCCGGACCGGGTCCGGGACGACGGCATCGCTCAATCGCCGTGCTTCTTTTCGCGGCGGGATTCGACCATGCCGGGGGCGATGAAGCCGATCGGGATCACTTCCATGGCCCGCTTCTTGAGTTCGCCCTTCATGCGCTCGTACTCGGCCTCCATTTCCTCGGTCACGGTGGCGCGGCTGTCTTCGAGGGCGTCCTCGAAGTCCTCGCGGCGGACCTGCTCCACTTCGGCTCCGCGCTTGCGGATGGCGATGAGGCCGGCACGGCGCACCACGTCCTCGAGATCGGCGCCGGTGAAGCGCTCGGTCCGCGCGGCGATGTCATGCAGGGAGACGTCGTCCGCCAGCGGCATCCTGCCGGTGTGGATGCCGAGGATATGCTCGCGCCCGGCCTCGTCCGGGGTGCCGACATAGACCAGTTCGTCGAAGCGGCCCGGCCGCAGCAGCGCCGGATCGACAAGGGCCGGGCGGTTGGTGGCGCCGATCAGCACGACCGATTGCAATTCCTCCATCCCGTCCATCTCGGCGAGGATCGTGTTGACCACGCGCGAGGTGACTTGCGGTTCGCCGCCACCGCCGCCCATGCCGCGTGCGGGCACGAGGCTGTCGATCTCGTCGATGAAGATCACGCAGGGCGCGACCTGGCGGGCGCGGGCGAAGAGGCGGGCGATCTGCTGCTCGCTCTCGCCGTACCACTTCGAGAGGAGGTCGGACGATTTGATCGAGATGAAGTTGGCCTCGGCCTCCTTGGCAACGGCCTTGGCGAGCAGCGTCTTGCCGGTGCCGGGCGGGCCGTAGAGGAGGAAGCCCTTGGCCGGACGGATACCCAGCTTGTGGAAGGCTTCGGGCGTCTTGAGCGGAAGCTCGACGCCTTCCTTGAGCTTGAGTTGCGCTTCGTCCAGTCCGCCGATGTCGGCCCAGCCGATATTGGGAACCTGCACCATGACCTCGCGCATGGCCGAAGGCTGGACGCGCTTGAGCGCGGCCACGAAGTCCTCGCGGATCACTTGCAGGTCTTCCAGCACTTCGGGCGGGATGGTGCGGGCCTCGAGGTCGAGCCGGGGCATGATCCGGCGCACCGCCTCGATCGCCGCTTCGCGGGCAAGTGCGGCCAGGTCGGCCCCGACGAAGCCGTGCGTGGTGCGGGCAAGCTCGCCCAGGTCCACCTTGTCGCCCAGCGGCATGCCGCGCGTGTGGATGCCGATGATCTCGCGGCGGCCGGCCTCGTCAGGGACGCCGATCACGATTTCGCGGTCGAAGCGGCCGGGACGGCGCAGTGCCTCGTCGATGGCATCGGGCCGGTTGGTGGCGGCGATGACGACGACGTGGGCGCGGCTGTTGAGCCCGTCCATCAGCGTGAGCAACTGGGCGACGAGGCGCTTTTCCGCCTCGCCGTGCACCTGGCTGCGCTTGGGCGCGATCGAATCGATCTCGTCGATGAAGATGATCGCGGGCGCGGCCTTGGTGGCTTCCTCGAAGACTTCGCGCAGCGCTTTCTCGCTCTCGCCATAGCCCGATCCCATGATCTCGGGACCGTTGATCGAGAAGAAGCTGGCCTCGCTCTCGTTCGCCACGGCCTGTGCCAGGCGGGTCTTGCCGGTGCCCGGCGGGCCGTGGAGCAGCACGCCCTTCGGCGGGGCGACGCCGAGGCGGGTGAACAGTTCGGGATAACGCAGCGGCAGTTCCACCATCTCGCGCAGCTGACGGATGGTGTCGCTCATGCCGCCGACGTCGTCATAGTTGACGTCGCCGCGGGCGTCGTGCGCTTCCTCGAAGGTCTCGCGCAGTTCCACTTCGGTGTTCTCGTCGATGTGGACGATGCCGCGCGGCGTCGTGGAGACGACGTTGAGGCGGATCTGCGTCAGCGCATAGGCCGGCGCATTGAACATGCGGCGAAGCTGCGGGGGAATGTCCGCGACCTGCTGCTGGCCGGTGGTGGCGACGAGATCGCCCTGCACCATCGGGCGCTGGAAGAAGTTGCGCTTGAGCGCGGCCGGGGGGCCCTGAAGGCGCATGTCCTTCTGGGCGGGGGCGAAGACCACGCGCTGCGCCGGGCGGGATTCGGCCTTGCGCACGGTAACGTGATCGCCCGAGCCGACTTCGGCATTGCCGCGCTGGAGGCCGTCGAGGCGGATGACTTCGAGGCCTTCGTCCTCGGCATAGGCGAGGACCGCGCGGGCGACAGTTACCGACTTGCCCGTCAATTCGAGTACGTCGCCTTCCATCGCGCCGATCGCCGAGAGCGAACCGCGCGAGAGGCGAGCGATGCCCTGGCCGCTCTCTTCCTGCCGGGCTGCCGCGACCTGCAGCTTCACCGTCCGTTCGTCGACATGGGTTGGGGCGTCCGCCATGGGTGTCCTTTCCGTGCTCCCGGTTCCGACGCCGCGCCGGTTCGCGCGGGCCGTCCGGGATGTGGATTGGAACTAGGTATCGGCTTCCCGGATTTCAAACCAACCCGTGCCCGTTGCGGATGTTTCCGGTAGGCGCGCCTGAGAACGTTGTTCTCATCAAGGCAAAAAGAAGGCCCGGGCGTTGCCGACCGGGCCGTGAAAGTTTTGGGAGAGGATGCCTGAAAGGCAGTGTCTGTATGACCCGAATCAGGCTTTTGTGCAAGTGCGAAAACACAAAAGAACGGTTGCAAACGGTGCAACCATGGTTGCGCAGGGCGTAACTACACGGGGTAATCAATGACTGAATCAATAAAAACAACATTTTAGAACATGAACTGCGCTTCGGCTTATCCTTGACGCAATCGTCAAGGCGATGTGGATCGCCGGAGCGCTGCAAACGTTGACTGTTGCGGTGCGGAATTTCCTGTCCTTGCTAAGTATCTGATCCGAAAAGCCTGAATTGCCGTAATGGGAAAGCAAAAGGCGCCGGTGACCGGCACCGACGCCCTTTTCCAGAGGACATATGGCCGGGACGTGCCCGGCAGGCGGATCAGTGCGAGAACAGGACCGCGGGCGCGCTCGCTTCCGAAAGGAAATAGGCGGTGACGCCGCCGAACAGGAATTCGCGCAGCCTGCTCTTGCCGTAAGCGCCCATCACCAGCAGTTCCGCGTGGGACTGGTTCACGGCGACGGCGAGGGTTTCCTCGGTCGAGCCGCGCCTTTCGTGCTCCTCGTATTCGGCGTGGATGCCGTTTCGCGAGAGATAGCGCAGCGCGTCCGTGGCCGGGAAGCCGCCGGTCTTCTCGATCACCGTCACCAGTTTCACGGCATCGCAGCCCTGAAGCAGCGGAACCGCCGCCTTGAGCGCGCTTGCAGACTGTTCGCCGCCGTCCCAGGCGATGCAGGCGCGGCGGATCGGCAGGGAGAGCGTGTGGCCCTCGGGCAGGGCGAGCACCGGTGCGCGGGAGACCATCGCCAGTTGTCCGGCGATCCCGCTCGACCGCGAGACCACCACCAGGTCGGAAAGACGCGCCGCTCCGGCAAGGGCGGGAACCGGGTCTTCCTCGCTGCGGATCACTTCGAAGGGGATATCGCCGCGGGTCAGCCGCGCCTCGATCGCTTCGGCGGCGGCGTCATCCTCGCCCCGCGCCTTGTCGAGCGCTTCGGAAATGACGTAGCTGCCGCCCATCGGGTCCATGGCGATATAGCGTGAAACCGGGGTATCGACGAGCACCGTGAGATGACCGCCGAGATTGCGGGCGAGTTCGACCGCGGCGGCGATGCGGGCGTCGCTGTCGGGCTTGCGGTCGGCGTTCACGAGTATCGAGCGCATGGTAATTCTCCCGTTGTCTGCCGGCCAAGGTATCGCAAGGTCATGGAATTGCCATGACGAAGATCAAAAACTCCGAGGATGCGGAAGGGTTTCGATCGAGAGGCGGGCAGCGCGCTCGAACAGGTCCAGGATCACGGGCTCGCGCTCGCGGGTGCGGATCGCGGCTTCGAAATGAACGTGATGCGCAGGGCGGGGCAGGACTTCGACAAGCGTGCCGCGCTCCAGTTCGTCGCGCACCATGGTCTCCGGCAGCACGGCCGCGCCCCGGCCCCGCGCGACGATCTCGATCAGCATCCGCACGTTGTTGCAGGTGTGGAGCGCGCCGGGCGTGATCCCCTGCTCCTCCAGCGTGGACAGCGTGACGCCGTGAAGCGGGGAATGGTCCGGGAGCGACCAGACCGGGACGGCCGCCTCGAACTTGCCGGACGCCGCAGTGGCAGGACTGGCCGCCCAGACCAGTTCGACCGAACCGATCGGCGCGGTGCGCAGGCCGGGGCTGGCCACCGGCCCCGCCAGGAACACGATGTCCCGCGTGCCCGCCAGCAGTTGCTGCAGAAGCCGGGCGGTGAGGTCCAGCTCTATCTCCAGCGTCACGCCGGGGCGCTCGCGTTCGATCGCGCCGATGAAGTCCGGCAGGCAGCTTGCCGCCGCGATCTCGCCCGAGCCGATCCGCACGGTGCCGGTGGCGCCCGCGAAGTCGCTGGCATCGAGCAGGGCGCGTTCGAGGCCCTGCCGCAGCGGCTCGCAATCCTGCACGAGACGGCGGCCGCGCGCGGTCAGCACCATGCGGCGCCCGTCACGTTGGAACAGGGGTACGCCAAGCTGCTCCTCGATCTCGCGCACGCGGGCGGAAATGGCGGGCTGGGTGGTATTGAGTCTTTGTGCCGCACCTGCGAACGTGCCGAGCCGATCGATCCACATCAGCGTTTCAAGGTGAAAGAGGGCGATACGTTTCATAAGCGTGAATTATCGCTTCCGATAAAAAACAATCGCTATTCGTAATGGGAATGGCTGTCTAGGTTCGCTCCAAACGGGAGAATTTCATGAACAAGATCTATCCCAGCGCCGCGGCGGCGCTGGACGGACTGCTCAAGGACGGGCTGCTCATCGCCGCCGGGGGCTTCGGCCTTTGCGGCATCCCCGAGCGCCTGCTGGATGCCCTGCGTGATTCCGGTGTGAAGGACCTGACTTTCGCCTCCAACAACGCCGGGATCGACAACGAAGGCATCGGCAAGCTGCTGCGCACCCGGCAGGTGAAGAAGATGATCTCGTCCTACGTGGGCGAGAACAAGGAGTTCGAACGCCAGTTCCTCTCGGGCGAACTGGAAGTCGAATTCTGCCCGCAGGGCACGCTGGCCGAACGCATGCGCGCCGGCGGCGCCGGCATTCCCGGCTTCTACACCAAGACTGGCGTCGGCACGCAAGTGGCCGAGGGCAAGGAAGTGAAGGTCTTCCGGGGTGAGGAATATATCCTCGAGGAAGGCATCTTCGCCGACCTTTCGATCGTGAAGGCGTGGAAGGCGGATGAGACCGGCAACGTCGTGTTCCGCAAGACCGCGCGCAATTTCAACGTGCCTGCCGCCACGTGCGGCAAGGTCTGCGTGGTCGAGGTGGAGGAGATCGTCCCCACCGGCTCGCTCGACCCGGACGGCATTCACCTGCCCGGCGTCTTCGTCCAGCGCCTCGTGCTGGGCGCGCCTTACGACAAGAAGATCGAATTCATGACGACCCGCGAGAGGGAGACCGCCTGATGTCCCAAGACACTAAAGGCTGGAGCAGAGACGAAATGGCCGCCCGCGCGGCGAAGGAGCTTCAGGACGGGTTCTACGTGAACCTCGGCATCGGCATCCCGACCCTGGTGGCGAACCATGTGCCCACCGGCATGACCGTGACGCTGCAGTCGGAAAACGGAATGCTCGGCATCGGGCCGTTTCCCTATGCCGATGAAGTCGATCCCGACCTTATCAACGCGGGCAAGCAGACGGTGAGCGAACTGCCACAGTCGGCCTATTTCGACAGCGCCACCAGCTTCGGCATGATCCGCGGCGGCCATATCGATCTGGCTGTGCTGGGCGCGATGGAGATCGCCGAGAACGGCGACATCGCCAACTGGATGATCCCCGGCAAGATGATCAAGGGCATGGGCGGCGCGATGGATCTCGTGGCCGGCGTGAAGAAGATCATCGTCGTCATGGAGCACAACGCGAAGAACGGCGATCCCAAGTTCATCCCGGCTTGCACCCTGCCGCTGACCGGCAAGAACGTGGTCGACATGATCGTCACCGACCTTGCCGTGTTCCAGCGGGTGGACCACCAGAGCCCGTTCCGGCTGATCGAACTGGCACCGGGCGTGACGGCCGATGAAGTCGCCGCTAAGACCACGGCGCATTATGTGACTTGAGAGTCGCGGTGCCGCAAAATCCGCCCTCGGCGGATTTTCAAACAGAGGAGAGTTCCGGATGGCTTACACACTGATTACCGCCAATCGGAACTACTCCAGCTGGTCACTGCGGCCCTGGGTGCTGATGAAGGCGCTGGGGATCGATTTCACCGATCGGATCGAGCCCTTCACCGCCCCCGCCAATTACGAGGCCTTCCGCAGCTTCTCGCCTACCGGGCAGGTTCCGGCGCTGGTCGACGGCGAACGGACGGTGTGGGATTCGCTGGGCATCACCCTCTATCTGGCCGACCGCCACCCCGGCGTCTGGCCCGCCGACGATGCCGCGCGCGCCTTCGCGCAATGCGCGGTGGCCGAGATGCACGGCGGCTTCTCCGCCCTGCGCAACGACTGCACGATGAACGTCGGCGTGCGGGTCCGGCCCAAGGCGATGCGTCCGGAACTGGTGCGCGACGTTGCCCGCCTGCGCGAAATCTTCGGCGAGGGCCTGTCCCGTTTCGGTGGGCCATGGTTGGCGGGGGACAGCTTCACCGCGCTAGATGCGTTCTTCGCGCCGGTCGCCTTCCGCATCCGCACTTATGGCCTTGATGTCGGCACCTGCCAGGTCTGGGTCGATGCCGTGCTCGAACATCCGGCGATGAAGCAGTGGGAAGCCGAAGCGCTGGGCGAGGCATGGCGCGAGGAAGGCCACGAAGCGGAACTCGCCGGTTGCGGCGAAGTCATCGCGGATTATCGGAACGGGGCCTGATCCCATGCGCGTCCTGCTGACCGGATCGTCCGGCTGGCTGGGCCGACACCTTGCGGCCCTGCTGGCCTCGCATGGCCACGAAGTCATCGGGCTCGACGTCGTGCCCGGTGCGCATACCCGAATCGTCGGCTCGGTGGCGGATCGCGCTCTCGTGTTCCAGACGATTGCGCATCATGCCATCGAGGCGGTGATTCACGCAGGCGCGCTGCACAAGCCCGATATCGTGCGCAATCCGCGGCAGGCCTTCATCGACACCAACGTCACCGGCACGCTCAACCTGCTGGAAGCGGCAGCGGGTGCGGGGCACAGGCGCTTCCTCTTCACTTCCACCACTTCGCTGATGGTCCGCGCCGACGTGCGCGCAGGGGCCGGCGCCGAGGGGGCCTGGTGGATGGACGAGGACTTCGGCCCGGTGGAACCGCGCAACGTCTATGGCGCCACGAAGCTGGCGGCCGAGAACCTGTGCCGCGTCGTCTCTCGCGATAGCGGCATGGCGGTGGCGATCCTGCGCACCGGGCGTTTCTTCCCGGAGGACGACGATACCCACGCGGTGCCTTCCGGGCCGAACCTCAAGGCGAACGAACTGCTGAACCGCCGTCTCACCGTGGAGGATGCGGCGCTCGCCCACCTCGCCGCGCTGGAGCGGATCGAGGGTTGCGAGACATTCGTGCTTTCCGCGCCGCCGCCGTTCGTGCGCGCCGATGCGGCGGAACTGGCCCGCGATGCCCGCGCCGTGATCGCGCGCTATTACCCCGATGCGGCGGAGCTATACGCCCGGCGCGGCTGGGTGCTGCCGGAGCGGATCGAGCGGGTCTACGATCCCGCCAAGGCCCGGCGCCTGATCGGCTGGCGGGCCGGGACGGACTTTGCAGCGGTGCTGGAAGCTCTGCGCTCCGGCGATCCCTTGCCCTATGTGCATGATCCCGAATGGATATCCCCGGTGCTCGGACAGGAAGGATAAGCGCGGCCGTCTTGCGGCGGTCATGGCGATACCCCATGTTCCCAGCCTGAATCCGAACAGGAGAGACTTCCCTATGGCCGCCGATATCACCGCAATCCCGCTGACCCGCATCGACGGCAGCGCCGACAGTCTCGCCAATCACGAGGGCAAGGTGCTGCTCGTGGTCAACGTCGCCTCGAAGTGCGGGTTGACCCCGCAGTACGAAGGCCTCGAAAAGCTCTACTCGGATTACAAGGCGCAGGGTCTCGAAGTGCTCGGCTTCCCTGCCAACGATTTCGGTGCGCAGGAACCCGGCACGGACGAGGAGATCGTCGAATTCTGCCAGCTCAACTACGGCGTCTCGTTCCCGCTCTTCACCAAGGCCGACGTTACCGGCGAAGCCAAGCAGCCGCTCTATGCCGCGCTGACCGAGGCGGTTCCCACCAAGCAGGGCGATGTCGAAGGCATGAAGGAGCGCTTCAAGGGCTACGGAATGACTCCGAACGACGATCCCGAAGTGCTGTGGAACTTCGAGAAGTTCCTGATCTCGCGCGATGGCGAAGTCGTCGGCCGCTTTGCGCCGGGCACCGCGCCGCAGGACCCGCTGCTGGTCGATGCGATCGAGGCTGAACTGAACAGGTAAGGCGATACGGGGCGAGCCCGTCCGGCGCCATGGCCGCGGCGCCGGGCGGGCTCGCCCGTTTTTTCCGGCAGAGGTACCGGCGGCGGCGTTACATCCCGCGGCGTTACATTCCGATGCCGAGCGCGCGTCCGATGAAGATCAGCACGATCGCGCCGATCACCGAGGCGAGGCAGCCGGCGCGCTGGAAGTCGGCGCTGCCGCGCGTGGTCACGAGACCGGCGACGAGCGAGCCGCCGATGCCCAGCAGGATCGTGGCGAGCCAGGTCATCGGCACCGCGCCGGGATAGAAGTAACGCGCCAGCACGCCGATGATGAGCCCGCTGATGATGGCGCCGATGATGTTGAACATGGGTAGCTGATTCCTCGAAAAATGACGCTGCGACCTTGCGGTTCGTAGAAATCGCGAATCGCGCGGCGGTTGCAACGGCCGGTCGGCGAAGCGCGCATATGCTCCGTCCGGCGCCGGATGGACGTATCCACTTCTCCAAAGATATGGGGACAGGCGGGGCAAGTGTCTCGACACAGGTTGAATCACGAGATTCCGGCGACTCGTTTCGTCGCAAGCGGGATTCGTTTCGCCGCCGTTTTATGTGGAAAAATTTTTAGCGAAGACCTCGAAATAGGCTCTTGCGCCGGAGCCCGGTGAAGGAGTTCCCACGCGTCGCGCCATGGCCTGCGCTGTAAAGGGGCGCGGCTTTGCCGCCTTGCGGGAGAGAGTCACCCTCTTGCGTCAAAATCCAGAACAGGCACTATGGGTTGTGGCGCGTCGATGGCGGGGCATCTAGACCTAGACAAATCGTTCCAGGGCAGTCAGGTGCCTCGAAGGACGGTTTTGCTGTGTTCGAGACCCCCGTGATACTGCAAGGTGAATACCGCAAGGTGGCACCGCGCGCCGGGTCGGTCAGGGGATTATCGTTCTCTATCGTACCGGTGGTGGTATGTCGGTGGGCTCTTCGCCCTGACGAATCGCCCCGGTCCGAACCGACCCCGGTGCAATGCTGGACGCGCTTTTTGGCGCTTCGATGACGCTGGTACGAGCAAACGGGGGGCGACAATTGGATTTCAGAAACAACGCTGACTTAGACAGCTCCGACGTGATGCAGGAAGATATGATTCAGGATGACGGGCAGGTTGAAATGCCCGGTTTCGAGACTTCGCCCCAGGTTGCCAAGGTAGCGGCCCCCAAGCCCGAAGCGGCTCCCAGGCCCGCCAGGAAACCGGCGGCGAAAAAGGAAAAGGAGGCGGGCGAGAGCCCGGCAATCGCGATGGACAAGACCGATACCGCTACGGCCGCTCTTGTGGCCGAAGCCTTGCTCGCGGCCGTTGCCGCGCCTGCTGAAGCACCCGCTGAGAAGAGCCGCAAGCCCGTCGATTCGAAATCGATCAACGCACGTCGTTTCACCATCGTCACCGACGATGCGCGTGACGCGCTGCTGACCGACTTCGGCAAGGAAACGCTCGACGACCGCTACCTGCTCCCCGGCGAGAAGTATCAGGACCTCTTCGCCCGCGTGGCCGATGCCTACTCGGACGATCAGGACCACGCGCAGCGCATCTACGACTACATCTCGAAGCTGTGGTTCATGCCGGCCACCCCCGTCCTCTCGAACGGCGGTACGGGCCGGGGCCTGCCCATCTCGTGCTACCTCAACTCGGTGGATGACAGCCTCGAAGGCATTCTGGCCACGTGGACCGAAAACGTCTGGCTCGCTTCGCGCGGCGGCGGCATCGGCACCTACTGGGGCAACGTGCGCGGCATCGGCGAGCCGGTCGGCCTCAACGGCAAGACCAGCGGCATCATTCCCTTCGTGCGCGTGATGGATTCGCTGACCCTGGCGATCTCGCAGGGCTCGCTGCGTCGTGGCTCGGCCGCCTGCTACCTCGACGTCTCGCACCCCGAGATCGAGGAGTTCCTCGAAATCCGCAAGACTTCGGGCGACTTCAACCGCAAGGCGCTCAACCTGCACCACGGCGTGCTGCTGACCGACGAGTTCATGGAAGCCGTGCGCGACGGCAAGGACTTCGACCTCAAGAGCCCCAAGGACGGCTCGGTGCGGGGCACCGTCCACGCCCGCTCGCTGTTCCAGAAGCTGGTCGAGGTCCGCCTCGCCACCGGTGAGCCTTACCTCGTCTTCTCCGACACCGTGAACCGCATGATGCCCAAGCATCACCGCGATCTCGGCCTCAAGGTCTCGACCTCGAACCTGTGCTCGGAAATCACGCTGCCGACCGGCCGCGACCATCTCGGTAACGACCGCACGGCCGTGTGCTGCCTCTCCTCGCTCAACCTGGAAACCTGGGAAGAGTGGAAGGGCGAGAAGCGCTTCGTCGAAGACGTGCTGCGCTTCCTCGACAACGTCCTGCAGGACTATATCGACCGTGCGCCCGACGAGATGGCCCGCGCACGCTACTCCGCTGCGCGCGAACGTTCGGTCGGCATGGGCGTGATGGGCTTCCACTCGTACCTCCAGAAGCGCGGCATCGCCTTCGAGAGCGCGATGGCCAAGGCGCTGAACATGCAGATGTTCCAGCTCATCGCCGCCAAGGCGGACGAGGCATCGCTGCTGCTCGCCAACGAGCGTGGACCGTGCCCGGATGCCGCGGACATGGGCGTGATGCAGCGCTTCAGCTGCAAGATGGCGATCGCGCCCACCGCGTCGATCTCGATCATCTGCGGCGGTACTTCGGCCTGCATCGAGCCGATCCCGGCCAACATCTATACCCACAAGACGCTCTCGGGCTCGTTCGTTGTGAAGAACCCCTACCTCCAGAAGCTGCTGGCTTCGAAGAGCAAGGATTCCAACAACGTCTGGAACTCGATCCTCGAACGCGGCGGTTCGGTCCAGCACCTCGACTTCCTGACGCCGGACGAGAAGGCCGTCTACAAGACCAGCTTCGAGATCGACCAGCGCTGGCTGCTCGAATTCGCGGCGGATCGCACGCCCTACATCGACCAGGCCCAGTCGCTGAACCTGTTCATCCCTGCGGATGTCGACAAGTGGGACCTGATGATGCTGCACTTCCAGGCATGGGAAAAGGGCATCAAGTCGCTCTACTACCTGCGCTCGAAGTCGGTGCAGCGCGCGGGCTTCGCAGGCGGTGTAGAGGCGGACAACACGCCGGAAGCACCCAAGTTCGAGATCGGCGAGACAACCGATTACGACGAGTGCCTCGCCTGCCAGTAAGGCTGCGCATGACGTAGTTTTCAACGCCCCGGAAGCCTAGGCTTCCGGGGCGTTTCGTTTGGCGACATGTCCGGTGTTGGTGAGCATCGTCAGGAACTTAAGAGATGTTGGGAGGGCGGGCCTGAAGCGGATATCCTGCCGATCCGCTCTTCCCATCGCAAGGAGGGGCCGACTCGTCGCTCCGGGTTGAAGCTCGGGCAATTGCCGCACTAAGCGGATTGCGGCGCAGCAAACACGGAGAAACGCGAACCGATGCAAACACCGTCTCCGCAGGCAGCATCGCGCGTTTCCGGTCCGAAAGAGGGGTACAACCCCGCCATAGACAGCCTCAAGGGTGGGCTGATCCTGCTGGTGATCGTGGGCCACCTGTTCACGGCCAGCGTCAGCGGGAATGCCGTGAAATGGGGCATCTATTCCTTCCACATGCCCTTGTTCCTGGGGCTGGGAGGATACCTGCTGACCTCCGCCAGTCTCCAGCGGGAAACCTTCCGCTCGCTGATCTCCAAGTATGACACGCGCCTGCTTCTGCCCTGGTTCCTGGCTTCCGTGGCCTATGTCCTGCTGACGGGGCTGAAGACGGGCCTGAGCATGGCGATGCTGGGCGAGATGTTGCTCAAGCCGCCTTATCACACCTGGTATGTTCCGGTGTTCTTCGCCTTCGTGGTGCTCGCCTGGCTGCTTCGCCGCGTGAACCCGGCGATCTTCCTGGCGATCGCGCTGGTGCTGGGCGCTTTTGGCATGGTGGCATTCGGCCTGTCTCACCACGTCGGGCCGCTGGACCGATATTCCCTGCCGGACCAGCGCTACCTGACGATGATGCCGTTCTTCGCCTTCGGCTACTGGCTGAGACAGTCGGGCAGGCGCTTTTCCCCGCTGTGGGTGGCGATCCTGATCCTGGCGGGGTTTGCGGGCTTCCAGGCCTGTTACGCCCATCCCGCCGGCATGGCGGAGATCATCCCTTATGCGATCCTGAACTTAGCGCTCATTGCCGGCCTGCCGATCCTGCTGAGCACGCGAATCCCGGTGCCGCTGGCACATTCGATTGGATACGATTCGCTCTACTTCTACCTCTGGCACCCTTTCCTGATCGCGGGGGCCAAGGAGTTGATCTACAAGCGTGCGGGTGAGCTTCCGGGGGCAATCATCGCTTTCGTACTCACCCTGACGGTCATGTTCGCGGCCCGCGTGATCCTGCGCAAGTGGTCGTGGACGCGATTGCTGTCCGGCGCGCGCACTTCCCGCAAGGCAGTATAAGCGGGCCTGCCCGCCCGCGCCATCACAGCGACAGCCGTTACGCGGCGGCGTGGAAAGCTTGCTTATGGAGAAAGTGGTGCGCTTACGGGACTCTTATGTTGCGTGATTTTCCGCAATTTCCAGCCATTTTTTTCGAACGCATAATTAAGAATACCCCCATTTATACCCCCAAACGATCTGATGGTGTATCGGTTTGAAGAGGATTGCCGCCACAGTTCACATCTCGACCACTTCGACAGGGGGCGTCAGCAAAGCCGGCGGAAGCTGAGCGCGCTGCTCGTTCATGGAAGCTGGCTCATTCCCTAGAGGGTCGAATCCACATTCAACCAGAAAATCGTAGATCCCGGCGTATGCGGCTGGCTCTCGCGTTGCGTCTTCGTGCGAACCTTCAGGAACAAACACGACCATCCCTTGGCGGCCACGGGTAAGTAGGACGCGATAAGCATTAGCGACATAGGTCTTACGGGCTTCGTCGTTGACCGTCTGCCAGCGCGTGCCCTTGAACTGCAATGACTGCCATACTTCTCCGACGCGCCGATAATTGGCGTCCCAGCACACACATGTCCAATCCAGTTCCAGGCCCTGCACGTCGAATTCGGTTGCTGCGTCTTCTAGCGCGTCAGAAGATCGTACATCGTCGCCGGGAGCCAAGAACCATTTGGCGGGCTCAATCTTTGCCTTCACGAACACACCATGCGGCTTGAGGCGCGCAGCATTGGACGAAGCGAGCAAGCCCGTTCGCTCAGCGCCACGTCGTTTGGAGCGCAACCAACGCCGCGCCTGGTCTAAGTCGCGCGTGATGTAGAGTGGGAAATTGGTGAGTTCGCGTTTAACCTGACGAGCGGCTGGGGCATCGCCTGCAATCACATGACCCACAAAATCAGACAGGCGTTCCGCACGAAATGAGCGCAACGACGTAGCGAGATGCAGCGCCGGCGCTGATACCTCGTCAGCCAGCCGGCAATCGTGAGCCAAGCTCTCTGGGATATGCGCCTGCCAATGCGGGAAACTGCGCTGCAGCGCACGAAGCCATTCCTCGATGCCTGCTTCCCCAGTGTTGATCTCCTGGCCGCCGCCGACCAAGCAGATGATCGCGCACCAATCCTCGTGCCGGTCCATGACGGAGAGCAGGAACTCCGGCTCAGACATGGAAAAGCCGATCTGCCCTTTCTTCTGCTGCATGAACTTTGACGTCTGCTCGACGTCCCAAGCGCGTTGCGCTTCATCGAACACGGCGACCTTTTCCACCGGAGCATCACTCGAGGCGAGCGCATCATCGCGAAAATGATGGATGTTTTGAATGAACGCCGCCGCGCCGCGATCTTCCTGGACCTTGGATGTTTTAACGCCCGCCTCACGTGCCCTTGCCACTGCATCAAGTGACAGCGCTTCACGCAAGACGTCCACCAAAGGGCCATTTCCCGAGAGGAAAACGGCGTGCTCGTCGCTGTGGGCGCGCTGCCGAGCCGTAGCCAAATTAAGGCCGGCTAGCGTCTTGCCGGAGCCAGGCACGCCGGTAACGAAGCAAATGATTTTGCGGCGGTCGCGCTTGGCCACCTCGATCGCATTGGCGACATAATTGGCCGTGTGGGTAAGGTTTTCTGCCCCAGCTTCAGAGCGCGATATTTCCTCAACCGCATGGCCGCGATAGAGCGCCTGCGCCGCCTCCACGATGGTGGGCGTCGGCCGATAGCGCCCTGCCTCCCAGGTCAACGCGTCATTGTCGGGGCCACCATATACTCTGCACATATGATGGATGGCAGGAAGCAGCCCTTCAGGGTTCACGCCCAGCGGCCGAGCCAGTCCGTCATCGTCCCATTGAACGGGGAGATCATGATTGCCCGGCGCGTGGGTGGCAATCAATATGGGAACAATGGTCCGTGAGTGGCTGGTCTCGTGAAAGTGTTTGAGATCGAGCCCATACCCATAGACTTGGTCAAGGCTGGAGCGGTCATATTGGCGCGCGCCGAGTTTGTATTCGATGACAAAGACAATGCCATCAACCAAGAGGATCAAGTCCGCCCGCCGGCCCATCCGCGGAATCAGGAATTCCATGAAGGCATGGGCCCTAGGCAGTTCTTGCGCCATTTTGCGCAGGTGCTGAATTTGGTATTCCCAAGCTGCCCGCTGCGTTGGCTCCAATGCGAAAGGCAACCGAGCGGCCAGCCGTCCGAAAAGATCGGCATCACTGAAAGTTGCAATAGTTGCGACAGGCAAGGACAGATACGCGCGGTTCATTGCCCACCCTTGGCGCTGGAAGTAATGCACCGCAAGGGAACGCTAGGGCTTTCGCATCATATCGATGCAGCAAATATTTCGGTGCGCAGCGAGATCGCCGTGCACTGACTTACGAGCGGCACGTATCAACGTGATTGACGTTTTGGGCGTCGTCCGATCACAATGGGGCCAGAAATGACGATGTAGCGCGCCTCAAACAGTGTTCCCGGAAACTCCGAAACGGAGCACCCTGATATTCCAGGGCCTAAAGAAGGAGGTGGTTCGAGACGCTGCCATCGTACCGCCGTCCCAGACGAAGCTGGGCAATCTCAGGACAGGCCTCGAACCGTCGCAAAGCTATTATGAGCGTCAACGTTGGAGTGACGCATGGGCTTCGCAGAATAACGCGAGCCTTTACGTTCGGTTACGTCTTACGACATCAACCAGCCGAAGCCAGATTGACCGGCCCCCACCGAGTGGTCCGGGTTGTTTGTTAGTGTAAGATTGCCTCCGGCGCCATGGCTGGCCGTAGGTGCAGCGTAGCGGAACCGGAGGGCAGCCATGGCGCCGTCGCCGTCTCCGGGGCCGGCGGTCGATACCCCAGCGAACTATGAGGCCTGACGGTGTTGTAGTGCCGCCGCCAGGCCTCGATCAGGATCTTCGCCTCGGCCAAGGTGTAGAAGATCTCCCCGTTCAAGAGCTCATCACGCATCGAGCCGTTGAAGGACTCACAGTAGCCATTTTCCCATGGGCTGCCGGGTGTAATGTAGAGCGTTTTCACGCCGATCTTCGCCAGCCATTGCTGCACGGCATTGGCGATAAATTCAGGGCCATTGTCTGACCGTATGTGCGCCGGCGGCCCCCGTGTGACGAACAACTCGGCGAGAGTCGCCAGCACGTCCTCGCTGCGCAGCCGTCGCGCGATGGGTAAGGCGAGGCACTCGCGGCTGGCCTCGTCGATGATCGACAGGATGCGGAACTTGCGGCCATCATGTGTGCGTCCCTCGACGAAGTCGTAAGACCACACATGGCCCGGATATTCCGGTCGCAGGCGGATACATGATCCGTCGTTGAGCCAGAGCCTTCCACGCTTCGGTTGCTTCTGCGGCACCTTGAGCCCTTCACGGCGCCAGATGCGCTCCACCCGTTTGCGGTTCACATGCCAACCGGCATCGCGCAGCAAGGCCGTCACCCGGCGATAGCCATAGCGGCCATACTGCCGGGCAAGCGCGATGATATCCTCGGTCAGGGCTGCTTCGTCATCCGCCCCACGCGGCGTTTTGCGCTGCGTCGATCGATGTTGCCCGAGCACGCGGCAGACCCGCCGCTCGGACACCGGCATCATGCCCCGGATATGATCGATACAGCGCCTGCGGCGCGCGGGGCTCAGAAGTTTCCCCGCGAGGCCTCCTGTAGGATCAACTTGTCCAGCGTCAGATCTGACACCGCCCGCCGCAACCGAGCGTTTTCCTTCTCAAGCTCTTTCATGCGCCGAGCCTGGTCCATCTTCAGGCCGCCATACTCCTTGCGCCAGCGGTAGTAGCTCTGCTCGGTGACGCCGATCCGGCGACACGCATCCGCCACCGTTCCGCCCTGCGCCAGCACGATCTCCGCTTCACGCAGCTTGCCGATGATCTCTTCCGGCTTGTGCTTCCTCGCCATTCAAGTCCTCCTTCGTGGCCAAATCTAAAACAGATTTTGGGCCACTCAGAAGGGGGCAGATCAATGGCGTTCGCCAGCTCCTCTATCGCCGCCGGATCGATGCCTGCAAGATCGACCAAAAGGCTCCGCGCAAGATCAAGAGCGCGACGATCGCCAGCGCGCTCGTTCTGACCCATCTCGTCGATTAGTGGTCGAAGAACGCTGAATATGCCCGCCGCGTTGGCGCTTACCGAGGACGCGTCACCTCCCACCATTCCTGCGAGCGAGGAAACCCTATCGAGCAGCGATGGCCGGATCCGTCTTCCACCCGCGGGATTGCCGGAAACGATCCAGCTGAATGGAACGCTGTCAGGCAGTGCCACGTCCGAATGAATCCTGAAGGTCGCGGGCAGCAGCGTGGTGAAATGCGACGCTGTTTCGCTATCGAGTTCATGCGCCTGCCAGCCGTCGGGTAGCGGCGTCCAGACGGTGAGGAGATCGGGACCCTCGCGGAACATCATGAACGTGGTGGCGGCCGGACCGGAAAGGCCCAGGACGTTGCGGATGCCCTCCCATTCATCAGGGGTAACGCCGGACCAGGCGACGCCGAGATGCGGAAAGCAGGCTTCCTCTTCTGTCACGCCGAAGAACTTACTGTAGCGACAGAGGTCTCGACGGACAAAACCCTCTCCAGAGATCGCTTTTTCAATGGCGCTCAATAGGTGACTTTTGCCAGACTCGTTCGCGCCGACAACAGTGGTGAGGCGCTCGTCGATCCTAACTTCCACGTAGGGAAACCACTGCCCCCTGAAAATTTCCCATTCACCCCGAGGCTTCCCATCCGGTCGCGCCTTACGGATGCGGTCGTAGTTGAACGATTTGTAGAATCGCGCGAACACCGTCGACAGTCGCATCAAACACTCTCCAGAAGCGAGACCTGCATAGTTGGCGGACATCTGCATAATTTGGCACTAAACATTTAAACCGACTGTCAGTCATCGAAGTCAAGATCGGCTGCCTGATCTCCAACCCAGAATGACAAAGAATGGCCGACAGCTACCCAGAAAGCGGACCTTCTGCACTTGAGGACTGAAAATTAGCTGCTGAGAGTCCGATACGGGTCGCTATTTACAAAGGGTCGGCATTTCACCCAAGGCTCGGAAGCGTCGACCTCCGCCCGCGGAATAAAAGCCAGCCGGCCATAACCCCACATTTTTACGGTTCCACATTCATTTAATGACCGTCCAGGCGCACGTCGATGGCGTGGCACGGTCGGGGATCGGTGCACGAATTTTAAGCATTGTTACAATTCGCAAGAAACCGGCCGAGATTTTCAATCAAGTATATGAAAAAACTAACTTTTCATTTTTTTGCACTGATCAAAAATGTGAACAAGAATAACGCGTCAACGTGCGCTTCTTGGTGGTCATATTGGCAGAAATGCGAAGTGAAGATTCTCCAATTTTCTCAGGCTCCTCACGTCATCCAAGGTGGGGATGAACATTCCAGCCGACTGAGGCAGCGTGGAGTAAAAATGCCCTATCTGGCGACTTTATCCCGAAATGGTACGACCTCGGCTCCAGTACGGAGGACATCCAGATAGTCACTCCACCATTGGGCCATTTGAACTCGCTCATCCCAGTGCTGGCCGCGCGCATAAGTACCACGAACTGCATTGCTATGGCCGTGGGCAAGCGCCCTTTCGATCGCGTCCATATGCCACTTGCCGCTCTCGTTCAAAAGGGTGGACGCCGTAGATCGGAGACCGTGTGTTGTCACTTCGTCGGCTGACCAGCCCATGCGCCGGAATGCCTGGTTCAACGTATTCTCACTGAAAGGCTTCAAATGAGAGCGCTGCCCTGGAAACATGAGATCAAAATTGCCTGTTGTCCGGCGTAATTCCGTAAACAAGGCCAGGGATTGCCGTGAGAGCGGCACACTATGTGGACGACGCAACTTGGTGCGTACGGCTGGCACATGCCAGACAGCATTGTCCCAGTCGATTTCCTCCCAGCGCCCCTTTCGCAGTTCGCTTGGCCTCGTGAATGTGTGAGGAGCCAAAAGCATTGCGATCTTTACAGTGATTGAGCCGCCATATGCGTCAAGATCCCTGAGGAACTCTCCGAGCTTTGCTGGTTCTAAAATGGCCGCGCGGGGCGTCACGATGGGCGCGGCAAGTGCACCTCCTAAAAGGGCGGCTGGATCAGATCGGCACAATGTATGGGCAACACCATGGCGGAAAATTCGGCTGGCCAACGCACGAGTTCGGCGTGCCGTTTCGCGGTGGCCTTTTCTTTCTAGTAGCTTCAGCACTGCAAGCAGCTCAGCCGGCTCAATTTCTGAAATCGGACGGTTACCAAGAGCCGGAGTGAGGTGGGACAGATACCACCGCGCCTTGTCAATTGTGGCCTCGGCCTTGTTTTCGGCGACCAATTTTACTGCAATGAAATCTTCGGCCACCGATTGAAAGGTGTTTCCCGAACTGATCTTGGCAGCAATCTTAGCCATTTTGTGCTCATGGGCAGGATCTGTGCCTGTCGCCAATTTAGCCTTTGCGTCATCACGCGCTTTTCGCGCGTCAGCCAAGCCAATTCTCGGATAATCGCCGAGCGAGAGTAGTTTTTCCTTTCCTGCTATCCGAAACTTGAGGCGCCACAGCTTTCCGCCTGCCGGGCTGACAAACAGAAACAGCCCGCCACTGTCTGCCAACTTGTAGGCTTTTTCGCGCGGCTTGGCATTTCGGACAGTCACATCGGTAAGCGCCATTCGAATCCCCCGATTCATGGTTCTGGGGGTATCCATTGAGAGGCCTGAACGAAATACCCCCAATGATACCCCATGTTGGGGGTATCTGTCAGCGAACGCGCGCGAACGCAGGCAGACACTGCTTACTAGATATCGTTGATTTTCTGGGGGTTCAAGGGACGTTGGCGAACGTCTGTGAACAGAGAAATGGTGCCGCTTACGTGACTCGAACACGTGACCCCATCATTACGAATGATGTGCTCTACCAACTGAGCTAAAGCGGCATGCCTTGGTTGGGCCGGGTGCAATCCGGCGCCGGGGCAGGGGGCGCCTTTACCGGGGAGTGGGGGCGCGTGCAAGGGGCTTTCTTATCGATCGTGCGATCTCCGGCTTTCTGCTCGCAAATCCCTATATTCCATAGCGCAGTTTGATGGCGCGGTAGCGCTGGCGGAGCAGTTCGGCGCGTTGGTCGGGCGAGGTGCGGGCGGTTCCCGGCGGGAGGTGATCGGCCAGTTCGATGGCCTTGACCAGGCGGGTGCGGAACGTGGCGGGCTGCTGGCTCATCAGGTTGCGGTATGTGAGGTTTCCGTCCGAAAAGCCCTGCGTGTCCAGCCAGTTATGGAGGCCGGGGTCTTCGTGGGAGAGAATCAGGCGGACGATGCCGTCGCCGTCCACTTTCGTGCGCGCGGGCGTGTAGCTGACGGGGCGGTGGAGGAAGTCCATCGATCCCATCAGCGCGCCGCCCATGCCGAACAGCCAGAAGCCGGGATGCCAGTCCATCTCCACGATCAGCGCCTCGTCCGGTTCGAGGCGCCAGACCATGTGCGCGGCCATGCGGCCGCGTTTGGCGTCGCTGGTGTCGTTGGCGGCCTTGTCTGCCGGGAACATGTTGAGGCTGGCAGGATCGCATACCCCGCGCGAGGTGCGCCAGGCGTGTTCGGGCCAGTCGCGCATCAGGCCGGTGACGAAATCTCCGGCCCAGTTCATCGCCTCGCCCATCTGTGCGGGCAAGGGCAGGGGGCGGGGCGTGGCCATGCCGGTCCGCTCGATGGTGAGGGTGGTGGGGGTTTCGCCCCAGGCGTCGAAGGCCTCGCGGATGAACAGCTTGCGCGAGCCGGGCGTGGTGGGGAGCCAGTTCCTGTCCCGTGGCGGCCCGCCGATGGTCACTGCGAAGGTGCCGTCCGCCCCGGTTTCGATCTGGTGGCCGAACAAGTTGGCTTCCGGGATGTCGCCGAAGGGTTCGTGCAGGCTGGGCCAGTCGGTGCCGGGGATCGTGTCGGGGCGCGGGCCTTGCACCGTGATGTTGAGCCAGCGCGCCGTGCCGCGACGGCCCGAGAGGCGGTAGACGTGCTCCCCGGAAATCCACGCCTGGCGATAAGTGAAGTCCGCCAGGTCGCCGCCCAGCTTCATCGTCGGCGTGGTGAAGGGGTGGATCTGCGGAAAGGCCGGGTCGCGGGTTTCCAGCGCGAGGTCGAAGGCCTGTCCGAGGTTCTGCGTGAGGAAGCGGAAGGCGTCCGCGCGCTGAAGCGGGTTGGCCGGGTTCGCGTCCTTGAAGGCGGATTGTCCGGCACGTTTCAACTGCTCGCAGAAGCTGTCCCACGCGGCCTTGAGCGCGGGATCGTCGATTGCGTCGCCAAAGGCCATCGTCAGGCTCCCAGTCGGGTGAGGAGGTCGGAAAGGTTTCGTGCCGCGCGTGTGCAGGCTTTTGCCGCGCCTTCGGCCTCTATGCGGGGGCCGAGCAGTTCGAGGTCGAACAGGCCGGTGTAGCCGAGTTCCAGCACGTCGCGCAGGATCGCCTCCAGCGGTACCGCGCCATCGCCCGGCACCGCGCGGCAGGGGGTGGTACGGTCGCCGGGGACATGGTCGCTCACTTGCACGAGGCCGGTGAGGGGCAGGGCCTCGGCCAGCTTTTCGCGCAGCATGGCCTCGCTCCAGCAGGCGTGGAGATCGACGCAGAGGCCGATCCCGGCGGCCTGCGCAAGATGCCGGGCATCGGGCAGGGTATGGGCGATGTGGATGTCCACCGTGAGCGGGGAGGCGTTTTCCACCAGCAGGGAGACGCCGCTGGCGGCGGCGTGTTCGCGGCAGGGCGCCAGCAGGGCGGCGAAGCGCTGCGCCGCCTGTTCCCATGACAGCGCGCCGCGCCCGCCGGTGATGAGATAGATCGACGGCGCGCGGAGCTGCGCCGCAAGGTCGATCACGCGCATCAGTGCGGGCGTGGCCATCCCTGAATCGCGTTCGAGATCGGGGTGGAGCGCGAAGGGATGGTTGATGCAGCTCACCGTCACCCTGCCGCGCTGCACTGCTTCGTGCGCAGCATGGATGTCTTCCGGCTGAAGCAGGCGCGGGGAAACCAGCGTCGCATGCTGCACGCCGATGGTGCAGCAGAAGTCGATGAACCCGGCGGTCGAGCGATCGACCATGGCGACCTGGTGCAGGCTGACGCGGGGGTGCATCAATGGCGCCTTTCGATCTCGACGCCGAAGCGCTCCCGGAAGGGGGCGAACTCTTCGTTCAGGGCTTCAAGGTCGTATCCGGCATCGACCAGCACCTGGGTGGAGTAATGGAACTTGCCGTGGCGGTCGCCCTTGTTTTCCGCCAGATAGCGCCGCATCGCGCCTTCCGCTTCGGGCGTGAAGGCACGGCCGGCAAAGGCGTAGTAATCGCGGATCACGCTGACGGGATCGGCCACGAAATCGCGGTAGCGCACATGGTGGATGCGCGGATCGCTTGCCAGCGGATGGGCCATCGTATTGCCGATCGACCAGCGCACGCGCTCCAGATGGGCGCGGGCTTCCTTCACCAGATCGATCTTGCCGACCACGCCGTCCATGATGTCCGCCATCATCATCGTCGAACTGGCGGCCACCATCACCGGATCGCGGTGGAGCCAGACCAGCGAGGCATCCGGATAGGCATCGAAGAAGGCATCGAGCCGGGTGGTGTGGAACCCCTTGAGCACCCAGTGGCGTGCCGGGCGCCGGTATTGCAGCGCCTGCAGCATGGCCTTGTGGATGCGGTACTGAGCGGGCGGATCGGTGGGCAGGCCGAAGGAGAGGTTCTGCATCGGCACGCGCCACCAAGCCGTGGGCGTCATCACCCGGAAATCGAAGGCCCAGGTCCGCTCGTCTTCGGGCAGGCCTTCGCCCAGCATGTCGTTATAGGGGTGGCAGTGCAGCCAGCGCGGCATCTTCGCGTTGATCTCGCGCCATTCGGCGTCGGCGGCCGCGATGCGGGGATCGGTGCCATCGACCGTCCCCGGCGGCGGCGAGGGGTGCATGACCTCCCAGAACCGCAGCGCCCGTGCCGCGGGATCGACGGCGAGGAGGGCGTGCATCAGTGTCGTGCCGGAGCGCGGTTCGCCGCTGACGAACATCGGGCGGTCGATCGCTTCCTCGGCGAGCGGGAAGCGCTGGCGGTCCTCGAAGAAGCGCAGGCGGTCGGTCAGCAGCCAGAGCACGTTCTCCGCCGCCGCCGCGCGGCCCGCAGCGTCCATGGCGATGGTATTGATATGTTCCACGGCGAGGGCGAAGCGCTGGGGAAAACCGTGGTCGGCCCAGTCCGAAAGGCCGGTGCGTTGCTGCGCTTCAAGCAGCAATTTCTGCGCGTCGAGTTCGGCCATCTCAACCCTCCACCAGCTTCGCGATTTCGTCTTCGGTTTCCCGGACCTTGGCGGCGCTGGTGGCGGAGAATTTCATGCCGCCCATCGCCCCGTATTCCATCAGCTTGTAGACGCGCATCCCGGCATCGGCGAAGCCCTTGATCTTGAGCGCCACTTCCTTCGGCGTGCCGGTGGGCAGCACGTCGCGGATGGCCTGGGGGTCCATCTCGTTGCAGAACCTCACCATCTTGTCGCGGCTGAGGCGCACGGGATCGAAGTCCATGATGCCGCGCCAGTCGGGGCCCATGGGATGGTCGTAGCCGAACTGCGCAAGGTCTTTCGCGGTCATCATCAGGATGATCGACTTCACCATCGGCGCGCGCAGCATCTCGTCGATCTCTTCGGGTTCGCCGATCAGGCACATCTGCGTGATGGCGGGGGTGAAGTGGCTCATGTCGCGCCCGGCGGCATCGCCCGCGTCAAGGATGACCTTGAGCTTGGCGGCATAGTCTTCCGGCGTCCACGAACCCGCGGGCCACCAGCCGTCCGCCTCGCGCCCGGTGATGGACAGCATCCTCGGCCCTGCCGCGCCCAGCCAGATCGGCGGCGCCTTGCCCTCGTAGAACTCGGTGTCCAGCCGGGCGTGGTGGAGGTGGAAGAACTGTCCTTCGAAATCGACCGGGCCGTCCGAATGCCACAGCAGCTTGATGACCTTGATCGCCTCTTCCAGCCGCCCCACCGGCTTGTCGAAATCGAAGCCGTAGGGAACCGTGTTTTCCAGCTCGCCCGATCCCAGGCCGAGGATGAAGCGGCCTTTCGACAAGTGGCTGATCGTCAGCGCGGTCTGCGCCAGCAGCGAGGGGTGGCGGCGCACGGTGTCGACCACCGTGGTCGCCAGCGGCGTGTTCTGCGTCAGCACCGCCGTTGCCGCCGCCACGGCCAGACCGTCGAGATGGCGGTGCGGGCTGGGGGAGGCCTTGGCGAGGTCGGTGAATTCCGGCGTCCAGATCGAATCGGGCCAGAAGCTCACCATGTGATCGGGCAGCCAGATCGAGTGGTAGCGCCCCGAATCGTAGTCCTGCGCCATCTGGATGCCGAGCGGCAGGGTGGTTCGCAGGAAGGCTGCGGGCTGCACTTTCATGGCCACGGGCATGGGTTCATCCTCTCAGGCAGCGTCCTTTCCGTACCGCCAGGGTGATGGTTCGGCGCCGCTCGTTGTTTCCGGGCACCGTTGTGAGGTAGCCCCCGGCCAAGGCAAATTCCCATTTGGGGATCACGAAAATGCTGCAAGGAGAGGACGCGGCGCTGCTGGTGCCGCTGATCGAGGGACTGGTGGAAGACCCGCCCTGGCGGCGCTTCCTCGATGCCCTGCGCACGCGGGTTGCGGCGGACTATGCCAGCCTCGTGTTCCGGCCCCTGCCGCAGGGCACGCCGGAGGCGCGGGTGATCCACCTCTATTCCGGCCAGCCTTCGCCGCCGCCGATCTCGCGGCTCTACCGCGAAAGCCTCTATCTTCGCGATCCCATGCCCTATCACGCAATGCAGGAGGGGCGGACTTACGCCCTGAACGAACTGCTGTGCTACGGCGACCCCGGCCACGATGCCTATCTCGACCAGCTGCTCGTTCCTTCGGGCATGAACCATATGCGGATGATCCGTTTCGCCGAACCGGGCGGGGTCAACGGCTGGATCACGATCACCCGGCGCTGCGGGGAGTTCGCCTCCGGGGTGGACCTGCTGCTCGAAGACCTCGCCCCGCACTTGCGCGCCGCGCTGGGCAGCTTCGTGGCGCTGGAGCGCGAACGCATGGGCGCGGAGATCGAGCGCGAGGCCGTGCGGCGGATGAACTTCGGCTGGGTCACGCTGGACGGGGAGGGCAAGGTGCTCGACGCTGACCGTCTCGGCGCGAAGATGCTGCAGGGGGCGGACGGGTTGACGCGCGGCCGGGACGGCCGGCTGGGCGCCCGCGATCCCCGCCTGCGGCGGCAGCTTGCCGAAGCGGTGGCCGAACTCGCGCAGGACCCGCAGGCTCGCCCCCGTGCACTGGTGCTCTGCCGCGAGCCATGGCTGGACCTGCTGCTCGTCCCTTCCGGTCGCCGCATGGGCACGACGCGGGCGGCGCCGGCGATCCTGTGCTATCTCCATGCCGATCACTGGTCCTCGGCCGACCGCTGCGGCCAGCTCGCGCAACTGTTCGACCTTACCGCCAGCGAAGCGCGGCTGGCGCTGGCCCTGAGCCGGGGACTGTCGATCGCCGAGGCGGGGCCGGAAGTGGGGCTGACGGTGGAATCCGCACGGACCTATTCAAAGCGCATCTACGCCAAGACCGGAGCGCGGGGGCAGGCGGATCTCGTCCGTTTCATCCATCGCAGCGTACTCGCGATTGCGTGAAGCAGGGGCGGAGGCTTCCGATGAAGCTGCCCTTCCGAAAGGCGCCCGTTTTCGCCATTCCGGGCGGGGAGCGCCGCGCTCGAAAGCCGTACGTTCGGTGCTCGCCGCTCGGGAAGAAATGCAGCCTGACCGGACACGCCCCATTGCAGACATTCTCCATTTGTTGCAGCCTTCCGCAATGCTCTCCGCGCTCTTAATCCTCGCTGCTGCTCCGGCTCATTCGTGTGACTTAGACAACATTACGTCTGCAAAGGCAGTTCACAACGCTCTTGCAAATCGAGCCGTTCAGCTTGTCGCCGCAGCACTGACGCCGACAAACGATAACGACGCTTCACAACTGTCACGCTTCGTCGATGACAACGCGCAATTTAGCCTTGGTGCAGGCGACGTTGGCAGACCTCTTGGAGCGGGTGCTGTCGGAGCAAAAGCATTAGCCTTAGCGATGAATGCAGATGGATTTAGGTTTTTCGGGTGGGATTACATGGACGGCCCGGCGGACGGATGCAGAGAGCAGACCGTGACAGTCGAGTTTACGAATGCGTCCGATCATTTGGTTTCACAAGTTCAGTTCAAGTTTGATCAGGGCCGTGTCCGCGAAGCGCAGGGATGGCAGCGCAGTTTCCAGAGTGGGGGATTGTAGCTAGCGCTTCCCGCCAAGAATGTCTGCTACCCACCCATGATTGCCTTTCCGGATCGCCGATCCCATTGTTGGTGGCGTAAAGCTGCCCGACCGTTTCCTGGCGGTGCAGATCCGCAGTGTAAGCGGCTATGAAGGGTGGGTTGGCGACAGTCAGCTTTTGCAGAATAAGGGTAGCAAGCAGACACAGTCAGAAGAGCACGATGGATAACAGCTTGCGCGATTTAGCGGTCCAACTTCGTAGTATGCAATCACCTGAAGCTGTCGATTGGCTGCTTACCCGTTATCCCTGTGAAAGTGAGAACTGGGGTGAAGCTTTGACGCTGATTGGCCATGCCTCTTTTTCAAAGGGAGATGCACGACGGCTTGCTGCGCATTATCTTCGCCGAGCCCCCTACGCATCTGATCGACCTTACCAAGTTTTCGCCAAATTGATTGGTTTCCGCAGTCTCCTCGGAATATTAGGCGAAGTGGTCCCTGCAAATCATCCTCGTCGTGATCTTCTTCTCTATCACTTAAAGCCGCTACTTGAGGCAGTGACGAGTGACAAAGATCGCGTTGCCGCGTCCGCTTTTGTTTCCGTCTCAGCACAGTAAGAAAGACCGCCATGGGGCGTGTCCGGAACGGCAGATTCCCGGTTAAATCCCTGAAAATCTGCCATTCCGCTTTGTCGGGTTCCTAGCCTGAGATAGATACGTCCCGTATCGTCGTTCCGACGGGCAGCCCTCGAACCCGCGCTAAGGTTTGGGCCGAGAGGGTCCAGTAAACGCTAAAGTCGATCAAGCTGAGGTTTGAAACATCATCTGTCCCGCCGAGATAGAGCGGCAGCTTGTAACCAATGCACTGATCGTAATTCGGGCGAGTGCCGCCTGCCTCTAACCACTGCTGGAAAAATGAATACGCCGCCGCTGCGTCAGGCTCGTTCGCTAGCTCGTCATCATGAAACACGGCCCGATTGACGGGTATCTCAAGTACTTCCCCTGTGCCCGGTTCGAGCATGAGAACCTGCGGAGCACCATCGACTATCCGCCGCTCGTCGGTCGCAAACTGGCGACCCAACCAGTCGGCTCCGAAGCATTCTATCCTGTCAGTGAAGTCGGGAAATGCTTCAATCGCGAGCGCAGTGAAGCGCGCAACGTCTTCTTGCCGATGAAGGCGGTACGCCCCGTCTAAATAACCCACGTCATTCGCCTCCAATTATCGACAAACTAGCGATAAGCCTAATGTCTGCAAAGTCGGCGTGTACGGTCAGGCTGCATTTCTTCGCGCGCGGCGAGAACCGGACAGGCCCCTATGGAACGCGACTCTCGGCGTCGGGAGGGGCCGAAATGGGTGGATTGCGGACATAGGCATAGCTGGCGTGCAAAGTCAGCAACGCGGCCAGATTTTGCCGCCCGTTTCGGACTCACGCGCGAGGCGCCGGTCATCTAACAACGACTGGCGGAGATGCATCAGGGCCCAAGGGAGGCGTGAAGTTCAGCGTCACCACTAGTCCAGCTTTTTGGAAATCATCGATGTAGGTGATCTCCGCCCTCGAGACATCGAAATAGGAAATGTGGGGTATGCTTCTCGCCCAGAAGTTTGTTCCAAACTCACCTACTAGTTCGAGCGTCGTGGGACGGCCGTAGGGTTGGCAGGATGGCAAGGGGGCCTGCCTGCCCGGCGGGTACTCAGCTTCGCTATGGCAAACAATCGAGTCGTTTTTGCCGGCGACGACGCCTTTGGTGGTGAAGTACAGCCGGCGTTTCGGCTCAAGCAATTGTGTATTCATGTCAGGATGAGCGGATGCAGAAATGTCGACTTTGGTGTTGGCAGGTAGCGCCAGCACGACGTACTGAGCATGCGCAGAACCATGCATAATGCTAAAAGATGCAAAAACAATTGCTATCAATCGTAGCATTTCAACCTCCGCGACATTTATTGTCAGAAAATATAATACATTTGTAAATTATTTTTAATAGATTATACTTTACTTATAATATCTCTGGACTCCTTCAATCCTGAGACAATGGGGGTCAAGTGAGTGATGGTTTCATTTATCGCCGAGTGTCGATTGATCTTTGAGTTCATGTCGGCTTCGAGAATGCGGCGCTTTTCATAAATCATTTCCTTTAGCGCCTCGCCCCCTCCCGTGGGAATAATTTCCGGCGCGCCGACGGGGCTGTATGTTTTGCCCGGGAATGAAGGCTTCCTTTCGTCTGCCGTTAAAATTTCCGGCTGTCGTTCCGACTCTACGTCCATCCAAACATACCCCCGCTCAAATCCGCCGCTGATCGAAGGTTGGGTCACTACGGTCCATGCATAGTTGTTCCCCGAATAAAGCTCGGGCTGAGTAATTCTCCCCTTCCACCAACAGATTTGAACGGTGGTGCCAAGGCATGGACGTACAAGATCCTCGATGGCGGCTCGCTCGAGTGTCCGCGTCAAGAGTGCTCGTCCAGGGCCGCTGGATGCTTCATCGGTTGCGAGCCCAGCGTCAAAAAACGCAAGCTTCCGATTTCGTGATGTTTTTAATTGGACCGCCCACGCTGGGTTATAGGCGGCCAATATTTTGTACCCTGCGGCTCGTGTGAGAAAGCTTGTCAATATAGTCCACGCGCTTGAGTACCCCCATTTGTTTTCGAGCAACCCTTCTTGCCCGGATAAAACTATGAGATATTCAGCCAGGCCTTCTAGCATTGCGGGACTGAGTTCAGTTTCTTGCGCCGTACTCAATATTTCCAACACTCCAGACCGCGCGCCCATTGCTCTTGATTCTTCGACATCTTTCATTATTTCGTCAAATTTGTTGGGAAGTCGGGATATTTCTTCTCTGATTAACCTGACCTCATCGAGCAAAAGGTCGAGCTTGCCGTTGATCTGATCCAGCTTATTGATGACGTCACCCATCCACTGGTTTTGCTGACGACTCGCTTCGCGCTCCGCTAAAGCTGTCACGACCTCTTTCGCAATCTCCCACCACATGTGTCGTGCTCCCTTCCGCACTCCAAACTTTACGAGAATAACATCGCTGGCTCATGCCGTTTTGCATTTTTTGGGAGTAGTTCTTTTGGAATGCCGATGTGATGTTGGAAGCTATTGTACTAAAGGCTTCGCCCTTTGAGTCTGCCACTTCCTTCCATTACCATGGCAGCTTCATCGCCATTCTCGCCAGAACCGGACAGTCGCTTCACGGCCCCTTCCTGTCATTTACGCTAAACCATCGGCTGGCTGAACGCGGGCAACCCTCCATCCCGAGATTTCTCCACGCGTCCCGGGCGGTCCTTGGGGGCGCCGTGTTTCCTGTGATTTGGATACATTTCCAGAACCTCGCAGCAGCGATTTGAACATATGTTCAGCATTTCCCGTTGACTTCGGGCCAGATGATCTCCAGCCAATGGATACGAAGCGGCCGCAAGGTGCCGCGCGGTGGAGTGGAGAAGGATGTCGGGCCAGCTTGCAGGAAAGGTCGCGCTCGTTACCGGCGCGTCGTCGGGGATCGGGGAGGCGGCGGCGCTTTGCATGGCAGAGGCTGGGGCCGCCGTGGTGGTCTGCGCCCGCCGGGCCGAACGGCTCGCCGGGCTGGTCTCCCGGATCGAGGCCGCAGGCGGCAGGGCGCTTGCCATCCCGGGTGACATGACCGTGGAAGAGGACGCGCGCGGCGCAGTGGAGAAGACGGTCGCGGCGTTCGGGCGGATCGATATCCTCGTCAACTCGGCCGGGATCATGGAAGCGGGCGGGATCGAGAATTGCGATACCGCGATCTACCGCCGGGTGATCGACATCAACCTGATGGGCACCGTCTACACCAGCGCCGCCGCCGTGCCGCACATGCTGGAGCAGGGCGTGGGCGATATCATCACCATCTCCTCGCTCGCGGGGCGCAAGGGCGGGCCGATGACCAGTGCCTATTCGGCCAGCAAGCACGCGGTCAATTTCATGACGGACGGGATGCGACAGGAACTGGGCGGCAGGAACATCCGCGTCACCACGCTGATGCCCGGCGCAACCGAGACGGAAGTGGCGGATTCGATCTCCGATCCGCAGTGGCGCAGCGCGATCAAGGCGCATGTCAGCAAGGACGGCGCGGTGAAGCCGCGCGATATCGGCGAGGCCGTGGTCTTCATCCTCGCCATGCCGCGCCGCACCAACATCTCGGAAATCACCATCCGCCCGACCATCGATACGAGTGCCTGAGAAATTCGGCGCCTGAGGGAGAACGATTATGGCTGGAAGGCTTCAGGATAAGGTCTGCATCGTCACCGGCGCGGCGTCCGGCATGGGCCGGGCGATGGCCGAACTGTTCCATGCCGAGGGGGCGAGGCTGGTGCTCGCCGATATCTCGGGCAGGCAGGACGAAGTGGCGGCCGCGCTCGGCGGCGACACGGTGGGCGTGCAGTGCGACGTTTCCGACGAGGCGCAAGTGGCGGCGATGATCGCGGCGGCGGAGGAGCGCTTCGGGCGGCTCGACGTGCTGTGCAACAATGCCGGGTTCGGCGGGCCGATGGCGCCGCTGCACACGCAGTCGCTGGAGACATGGGACCGGGTTCACGCCACCAATCTGCGCGGCACGTTCCTCGGCATGAAACACGGCATCACCTCGATGCTGAAGACCGGCGGCGGGGCGATCGTGAACACGAGTTCGGCCTCGGCGGTGATCGGGTGGAAGCATCACTCGGTCTACGGAGCGGCCAAGGCGGGTGTGAACCAGCTTACCAAGGTCGCCGCGCTGGACTATTCGGACCAGGGCATCCGCGTGAACGCGATCGCGCCGGGCACGATGTGGACCGGGCTGGTGGAAGCATCGCGCACCCATGCCGAACCGCCTGCCGAATTTCCGGTCCTTGCCGGGATCCCGATGGGCCGGTGGGGCTCGGCCAGGGACATTGCGCAGGCCGCGCTCTATCTCGCCAGCGACGAGGCGTCCTATGTGACCGGCGTGGTCCTGCCGGTGGATGGCGGCTACTGCATCGGCTTTTCGGGAATGGGCGCGGAGCGGCCCGGCATCGCCAGCGTCAATCCGGGCTGAGGCACCGTTCCGGTACTGGCGCGGCGCCGGCCCCCTTCAATCGCCTGATCTCGAAGAGATCACCCCCAGCCGATAATTTCCCCCCCGGGATTATCGAGCCCTTGGCGAGCGTGGGCCGGCGCCGCGATCCGGCCGTGCCGGATGGAAACCGTACAAAGCTGGCGGCAGTCCCCAAGGGAACGGGTTCGGCCAGGTGGGCCGGACTGCCGCCAAGTTATGCGAAGTGCCTGCCGAAAGGGCCTTGCCGTGGGGTCGCATCACGGTTCGGCTGGCTTGCGGCAGTGTCCTTGTCCCGGGCGTTGCCGCCTGCGATTCGGACGCGGCGGTTATGACAGCATCGCGCTCGGTCCGGTGTGAGGCAAATCACGCTTCGGCGCCCCGGCGGTGCGAAACGGGGTCAGTCGCGCCGCTCGACGGTTACCCCGCCGTTCATCATCGCCTCGGCGGGGCCGCTCAGCACGTCCATCGGGAAGACCCTGGGCACGCGGCTGGCCGCATCGAGCCGGGCAAGCTGCTCCTCGCCAAGATCGAGGGTGAGCGCGCCGAGGTTGTCCTCCAGCTGCGCGGGGGTGCGGGCGCCCAGCACCGGGGCATCCACGTCCGGGTTCGCCAGCAGCCAGGCCAGTGCGACTTGCGCGGGCGTGGCGCCGATCTCTTCCGCTACCTCCTGCACCGTGCGTGCGATGGCGAGGTTGCGATCCGACAGGCGCCCGGTCGCGGCATTGATCGCCTTGCGCGTGACGAGGTTTTCGCCCTGCGGCGGGGCAAGGTCGCTCGCGGTATATTTGCCCGTCAGCACGCCGCCGCCGAGCGGGGACCACGGGCACAGGCCCATGCCCATTTCCCGCGCCATCGGCACGAGTTCGCGCTCCACCGTGCGCTCGATCAGGCTTTGCTGGATCTGGAGCGCGCAGAACTGGCTCCAGCCCCGCAGTTCGGCGATCGCCTGCATCCGGCTGGCCTGCCAGGCCGGCGTGTCGGACAGGCCGATATAGAGCACCTTGCCGCTGCGAACGAGATCGTCGAAGGCGCGCAGCACTTCGTCCACCGGCGTGCGGAAGTCCCACATGTGGAGGTAGAGCAGGTCGATCCACCCGGTCTTCATGCGCCTGAGCGAGGCTTCGACCGAGCGCACCATGTTGCGCCGCGAATTGCCCGATGCATTGGGATCGCCAGGGCTCGTCGTCAGCGAATACTTGGTCGCCACCACCAGCCGTTCTCGCCGCGCGCCCATGAGCCGGCCGAGCAAGGTTTCCGAACCGCCCATCCCGCCGTAGAAGTCGGCCGTGTCGAGGAAATTGCCGCCCCGCTCCACATAGATATCGAGCATCCGCGCGGCGTCCTCGTCGGTAGAGCCCCAGGAGCCGGTCCCGCTTTCGCCGGAGCCCGCGCCGAAGGTCATCGTGCCGAGGCACAGCGGCGAGACGCGCAGGCCCGAGCGGCCGAGCAGGCGGTAATGATCGAGCTGGGTGGGCATCGGCGGGTCTCTCCTTCGGGATCGGCCTGCTTGTGACCGGCGGGGCGGGTTCGGGCCACTGTCCCGGCGCGGACATGCGGGCAGGGGCAAGCGGGATTGCCTGCCGGTTCCAGGCGGCCTAGCTACGCCGCCATGAAAGCTCCCGAGATCGCACAGGTAGACCCCTTCCACGCCATGGCCATCGGCCGCCTCGCCTACGAACTGGCGGGCGAGGGGCGCGACGTGATCCACATGGAATACGGCCAGCCTTCCACCGGCGCGCCCGCCGCCGCCATCGCCGCCGCGCACCGCGTGCTGGACAGCGATCCGGGCGGCTACTGGGAAAGCACCGCGCTGCTGGACCGCATCGCCCGCCATTACCGCGAGACTTACGGGGTGGAGGTCGACCGCGAGCAGGTGATCCTCACTTGCGGCGCCTCGCCCGCCTTCGTGCTGGCGCTCTCCAGCCTCTTCGTGCCCGGCGCCAGGGTGGCGCTGGCCCGGCCCGGCTACGTCGCCTACCGCAATACGCTCAAGACGCTCTACCTCGAACCGGTGGAGATGGCCTGCGGCCCGGCGGAGCGCTACCAGGTTACCGCCGCCGCGCTCGACGCGCTCGATCCCGCGCCGGACGGGTTGATCCTCGCCAGCCCGGCCAATCCCACCGGCACCGTGATCGCGCCCGAGGAACTGGCCGCCATTGCCGAAGTCTGCCGCCGCAAGAACATCCGCGTCGTCTCGGACGAGATCTACCACGGCCTCACGTACGAGGGCGCGGCGCAGTCCACCTTGCAGCATTTGCCCGATGCGGTGATCGTCAACAGCTTCTCCAAGTACTATTCGATGGCGGGCTGGCGGCTCGGCTGGCTGGTGGTGCCGCCCGAAGTGGTCGCCCCGGCGCGGGCGCGGATGAACAACCTGTTCCTCACCCCCTCGGTCCTGGCCCAGCACGCGGGCCTCATCGCCATGGACGAGACGGCGGAACTGGAAGGCCATGTCGAGAACTATGCCCGCAACCGCGAACTGCTGCTGGCCGCGCTGCCGAGCCTCGGGCTGGACCGGATCGCCCCGCCCGACGGCGCCTTCTACATCTATGCCGACATCGGCCACCTGACGAACGACAGTCTGGCCTTCTGCCAGCAATTGCTGCGCGACACCGGCGTGGCCACGGCGCCGGGGATCGACTTCGACCCCGTGGACGGCCACCGCTTCATCCGCTTCAGCTTCGCCGTTTCCACCGCGCTGGTGGAGGATGCCATCGCCCGCATGGTGCCCTGGTTCGCGGCGCGGGGGTGAGGACAAGGCGACAGCCCGGAGCCGGCCTCCCCGTCCGTTCAGGCTGAATCCTCACCCGGCAGGTTCCAATATGCCACCCGCTCATTCATCGCGCGGGCGAATATGCCGCGATTGACCGCCCGCCTGCCACGGCGCTTCCTTCGCCCAAACCAAGAGGGAGGGGAACGATGGCCATATTCGTGCTGGTCCATGGCGGCGGTCATGGCGGGTGGTGCTACAAGCCGGTGGCGCAGCGGCTGCGCGCGGCGGGCCACGAAGTCCACACCCCCACCCTCAGCGGGCTGGCCGATCGTGCCCATGTCCTGAGCGGCGCCATCGATCTTGATACCCATATCGACGACGTGGCCGGGCTGCTGGAGTACGAGGACCTGACCGATGCCATCCTCGTGGGCCACAGCTACGGCGGCATGGTCATCACCGGGGCGGCGGATCGCAAGCCCGCGCGGGTGGGCCACCGCGTCTATCTCGATGCGGCCTACCCGCGCGACGGGGAATCGCTTTATGAGCACGCCCATGAACAGATCCACATGGCGAAGCAGGGCCTGCACGATGTGAACGGCGTGGCCATGGTCATGGCGCCGATGCCCGGCTTTGCGGCGTTCTTCGGCGTGACCGACCCGCAGCTCGGCGCCTGGACCGACGCAAGGCTGACCGCGCAGCCGTGGAAGTGCTTCGAACAGAAGATCGCCTTCCGCAACGAGGCGGCGATGCGGGCGATCCCGGAAAGCCACCTGATCTGCACCTCCACCATTCCGGGCCGCGACATGGCGCTGCTGACCGAGCGTTCCGAAGGCCGGGTGTGGGATATCGACACCGGACACGACCTCATGCTGACCGAGCCTGACTGGGTGGCCGAGCGGCTGGAGGCGGTTGCGGCGGCCTGAGCGCGCTTCACGTTTCGCGGTGAGCCTGTCGCAACGCGGGACGAGGCGTGAAGTCGCGCGGAATGTGCGGATTGACAGCGCGCCGCTCATGGGGACTTTGGCGCATCACAGGCAGCAGCAATGGTGGCGAGTCCCTTGAACCAGGTCGTTTGCAGTACCGAAGTGTGGAACGCGCGGATGCGCGATTTCCTGCACGACTGCGCGGGAAGCGCACCCGTGGAAGAACCGGATCGCATTCGCGAGGCGATCCTGCTGCTCCTGCACGATCCCCATACCGGCGCGAAGCGGGACTTCGATCCGGCGGCGGTGGAAGCGATGCTGTCTTGCGGCGCGCCCGAAAGCGCGGTGCTGACGCTGATGGGCGGATGCGCCACTTTCATGCTGTCGCGCGGAACCAGCGGAACGTGCCTGGCCACGCTGGTCATGGCGGATGGTTCGGAAGAGATGATCTGCGAGGCGGCAACGCTCTCGCTGGCGCTGCTGGGGGCCTATGTCTCGATGCTGCTGGCGGATTCCGAACGGATCGAGAAGGAGGTGCCGCCAATCGGCCTTTCCGGCGGGATGCGCCTTCACTGACATTGCGAAGAGCGCGCGGCTGAACTGCACGGATGAGGCGGCACGGACGAGGCGACACGAATGAGGCGGCGCATCCGGCCGCGGCTCCGGGAAGCTGCGCGGTAACCGGATGCGCCGTCAGTTCTGGAGCCCGCTTCCGGGCCCGGTTCAGTCCGTTGGCGTTTCCCGCAAGGTGTCCGGCCGGGAGGGGATTTGCGGCCGGACGGGCAGGTCATGCGGGGCCGGCAGCTATCGGGTGGAGTGCGAGCCGGCCCGATTCTTCTGCCATGGCGCTGCCTAAGCATTGGTAGGATTGCGCCTAGGGGTTTTGGGCAGTTCCGGCAGGAGGTTGGGGGCAAACGATGCCGGCCCGCCGCCCGGCGCTATCAAGGTCCGGTCGGACCGGGGGCCGCGCCGGTCAATTCACCAGCGCGGCCTCGATCGCGATGCGGATTGCATCCGAGGTGTGATTGGCACCCAGCTTGTTGAGCATGTTGGCGCGGTGGATTTCCACCGTGCGCGGGCTGATGGACAGCTTTTCGCCGATCAGGCGGTTGGACAGGCCGCTGGCGACGCCGCCCAGCACTTCGCGTTCGCGGCGGGTCAGGCGGTCTATCCGGGCGCGGGCCATGACTTCGCGCAGCTTGGCATTGCCGACATGTTCCGCCCGTTCGATCGCGCGGGCCAGCGTGGCGTTCAGTTCGTCCGCCGCGATGGGCCATGCGATATAGTCGATCGCGCCATCGAGAATGGCTTCGACGATGCGGTTGGCGCTGGGTTGTTCGCTGAAGGCGATGATCGGGAACCATTCGCCGTGGCGGGCCATGTTCTCCACCAGATCGTCGATCGCGCCGGCCCCGTCATGGATCAGGATGACTCCCGAGCGCGGCCAGGAATGCGAAAGCTCGGAAATATTCTCGAACGGTTCGACGTGAATGTTTCCGACGGAAAGGGCATGACTGATCGCCGCCCTGCGACGCATGTCGTTGTCGATCAGGATGAGATTGGAAATACGCTCCACGGCAATTCTCCCTTTTCGGCATGTGCCTAGGGAGATATTCGCAGGCGTTGTTCAGTGCTTGCGGTACATGCTCCGAAATCGACCTATAGTTTACAAAAGATCTATTTCATTTGCCGCAGTAGATCGGAATCGATCTGTTAAACCGCGTTGTTTCGGTGAGATAGCCGCTCAATGGTGGCCCATCAGCGCGCGTCCGATTTCGGCGAAGTCGCTGCGCAGCATTTCGATCCGGCGCGCATCGAACGACACGGCGCTGTCCAGCACGGTGCGCCGCGCCGCTTCGTAAAGCTGGGTGAGCGCGGCCGCCACGCCGTCCTCGCCCGATACGCCAAGTTGCAGGGCGGTGATCGCCGTCAGCGCGCGGGTGAGGGAGCGGCTCTTGAGCCCGTTGTCGCCGCCCCGGTCGGCATGGACGGCGGTGCCCAGCGCGGCCACCAGGTGCTCGTAGCACAAGTGCACCAGTTCGGCGGGGCCGGCGCCGGTGACGCGGGCGTCGAAGTCTACCCGGCGATAGGCTTCCACCGGAGAAAGCTGTCGTCGCATTTCAGCTGCTCTTGTTCCACTGGGCGATCTGGTTCTGCAGCATCGTCAGCGTCGATTTCGACACGCCGATGCGCGTTTCGGAGACGGTGAACTGCGTGGCGAGCCGGGCGCGCAGCTTTTCCTGCTGCTCGGCAAGGTCGGTCTTGTCCTCGGCGATCTGGGTGAGCTGCTTGGTATAGCGGCTGATCGAGCCGCCCAGCGAACCGCCGTCGGTGGTGGAACTGGCGGCGCGGTAGATCTTGTCGTAGCTGGCGTAGACCCCGTAGAGCCCGTTGGTGAACATCGCCGCCACGCCTTCGGGATCGGCGGCGATGGTGGCGTTCAGGCGGTCGGTGTCGAGCGCGAAAGTGCCGTCGCGCTGGGTCTTGAGGCCCAGGTCCGCCAGCGTCTTCGCCATGCCGGTGGCGTTCGGCATGATCGTCGTCCCCGCAAAGCCCGAGAGCGCGCGCTTGAGCGCCCGCGCGCCGCTGTCCGCCGCAAGGTCGCCGCCGATCGCGGTGGCCGTGTTCAGCGCCGACATCACCTCGTTCAGCGCATCGGTCAGGTCCTGCATGGCGCCGGCGATGGAAGTGGTCGGATCGGCGAAACTGACCGTGGTGGGCGCGCCGATATTGGCGGCCTTCAATTGCAGTTTCACGCCGGGGATGGCGTCGGACACGGTGTTGGACTTCGCCGTCATCTGCAGCCCGTCGATCTTGAAGGCGGCATCCTTGGCGCTCGCCAGAAGCTGGCCGTTGGTGGAAGAGGGGTTCCAGGCCAGGTCGGAAAGGCCGGAGGTCGTCTCCAGCACGAAGCCGTTGGCCGCGCCTTCCTGTCCCTTGAGCACAAGCTGGGCGCCGTCCACGGTCTGGGCGACATAGGCGCTGACGCCGGAATTCGCGGCATTGATCGCCTTGGCCACGTCCGCCAGCGTCGCCCCGGCCGCGATCGTCAAGTCCACGGCGGCATGGGCGGTATCCGCGGTGAAGCCGCCGCCGGCCACGGTGCCGAAGCGCAAGGTCAGCGTGCCGGCGCCCACTGCCGCGGTCGATGCCGCGAAAGCCTTGCCGGCCAGTTGCTGCCCGCTCGCAAGCTGGGTCACTTCGAGCGAGTAGGTGCCCCTGGGGATCGCGCTGCCGGTCAGCGTGCCCGCGGCGACGGCGCTGTTGGCGACGGTAGGGCTGCGCGAAAGGTCTCCCGAGCGCACCAGCGTGCCCAGCGACGTGCTGAGCGAGAGCATCATCGACTTGATGTTCGATGCGGTGGAGATCTGCGTGGTCAGCTTGTCGGACCGCGCCGTCAGCCGGTCGCTGCGATTGGCGAACTGGGCCGCGGCGAGGTTGTTCGCCAGCGCCGCCATGTCCACGCCGCTGCCGCCGCCGAGCGCGGTCACCAGCGAGGACGTGGTCAGCGAAGTGGAAGTGGTCGTAGCCATGGGTGGGAGAACGGCGGCCCTGGAAATTTGTTAAGGAATATTTTTCAGTCCTGCTTCGGATCGAGCCGCCCTTCGGCATCGAAGCGCACCGTCACCGGCACCGAGACGTCCGGCGCATGGCGGTGCTCGCCCCGCTTCACCGCCAGCACGAAGGCCAGGATCGCGGCGACGGCGACATAGTGGTCCTCGCGGATCATCTGCTTCTCGCGCGTGGTGAAGTAGACCGAGCGGGCAAGCGCCGGGTAGCTGAGCACGGGCACGGCAAACTCGGGCGCCATTTCGCGCATGGCCAGCGCCCGCTCGTCGCGGCCCTTGGCGATGACGACGGGCGCGGGCGCCTTCGCCGGATCGTAGGCAAGCGCCACCGCGAAATGCGAAGGGTTGGTGACGATGAACTGCGCCTCCTTCATCGCCGGCACCAGCCCGCCCATGGCGATCTTGCGCTGGCGTTCGCGGATCGCGCCTTTCTTCTCGGGCGAGCCTTCGCTTTCCTTGGCTTCATCGCGCACTTCCTGAAGCGTCATCTTCAGGCGCAGCATTCGCCGCACGAGTTGCACCGGCAGGTCCACCAGGGCGATCACGAAAAGGCCGGCCGAAAGCCACAGCAGCAACTGGACCAGCGCGTCCCAGGCATAGGCCAGTTCCCCGAACAGGTTGCCGCGCCCCAGCCGCGCGAAGGTTTCCAGCCGCGCGTCCGCCCATGTCCAGGCGATCGTGCCCAGCAGGGCGACCTTGGCGATTCCCTTGGCCATCTCGATCAGCCCGGTCGGCCCGAACATGCGCTTGAGGCCGGACATCGGGTTTATGCGCGAGCCCTTGGGCGCGAGGTTGCCGCCCAGCCAGCGTCCCTCGCCGAAGCCGAGCTGCGAGCCGAGCGAGGCGAGGATCACCGCCGCGCCCAGCACGAGGATCGGCGGCAGCATCGCGGCAAGCGCGCCCAGCAGGAACCGGCCGGGGGTGAAGTCGTCAAGCGCGGCCTTGTTCCACGTGAAGCCGGCACGCAGCACGCCTGCCAGCAGGTCCAGTATCCACGGCCCCGCCACCATGAGCCAGACCGCGCCGATCGCCACGGAGGCGGCGGTCGCCAGTTCGCGGGAACGGATGACATCGCCCTGTTTCGCCGCCTCGCGCTTGCGCTTTTCCGAAGGGGCGAAGCTCTTTTCGCCTTCCTGCTCGCTCATGGCGCAAGCAGCTGCGCGGTCTGCGCGATGGCATCGGCCGAAAGGCGGACCACGAGGTCCGTCAGCACCGGCGCGCCCACCAGCAGCGCGGCGATCCCGCCCAGCACGCCGGCCGGAAGCCCGAGCGAGAACAGGTTGAGCGAGGGGGCCGAGCGGCCGAGAACCCCGGTCACGATCTGCACCACCAGCAGGATCAGGCAGGCGGGCAGGGCGATGGTCACGGCGGTGGCGAACATGTGCGCGGCGAACCGGCCGATCAGCGCGAAACGGGCGGCGCCCAGCCAGGTCTGGCCCGGCGGCAGCGCGCGGTAGCTGTCCACGATCAGCGCGAACCATTGCAGGTGGGCGCCCAGCGCAAGGAACACCAGCGAGAGCACGACGGCGAAATATTGCCCCAGCGCGGGCGACTGCGCACCGGAATTGGGATCGACGGCGGTGGCCACGTTCATGCCCATCGAACCGCCGATCAGCTCGGCGGCAAGGATCGGTGCGGCGAAGGACAGTTGCAGCACGAAGCCGAGCGAGAGCCCGACCAGGATCTCCCCCATGACGGCAAGCATCCCCGCCACCGAAAGCAGCACCGGCGGCGGCATCACCGGGGTCCAGGCGCAGACCAGCACGGCAATGGCCCCGGCGCCGATCACCCGCACTTGCGGCGGCACCCCGGCGATACCGAACAGCGGCGCGGCAACCAGCGCCGCGCCGATCCGCGTCATCACGAAGACGAGCCGCCAGAATTCGGCCTCCAGCGCGCCGAAGCCGAAATCGAGCTGGATCACCGCGCCACCTGCTCGGCCTGCCCGGTGCGGGCGATCTGGGCGAAGACTTCCTGTGCGAACTCGCCCACCAGCGTCATCATCGATCCGCCGAAGATCACCAGCACCACGGCGGTAATCGCCAGCTTGGGCACGAAAGTCAGCGTCTGCTCGTTCACGGATGTCGCCGCCTGCACCACGCCGACCGCAAGGCCCACCGCAAGCGAGGCGATCAGCACCGGCGCGGCGACGAGCGCGGTCACCCAGAGCATCCGGTCGGCCAGCGCAAGCAGGGCGGTGATGTCCTCCACGGGCGAAACCTAGCCGAAGCTCGCCGCCAGCGAGCCCATCAGCAGGGCCCAGCCGTCCACCATGACGAACAGCAGCAGCTTGAACGGCAGCGAGACCACCATCGGGCTCATCATCATCATGCCCAGGCTCATCAGCACCGAGGACACCACCAGGTCGATCACGAGAAACGGCAGGAACAGCATGAAGCCGATCTGGAACGCGGTCTTCAGCTCGCTCGTCACGAAGGCGGGCAGCAGGATCGAGAAGGGCACGTCCACGGTGTTCGTGAACGGAGGGGCATTGGCCATGTCCGCGAACATCGTAAGGTCGCGTTCGCGGGTCTGGCGGATCATGAAGGCGTGGAATTCGCGCCCGCCGGCCGAAATTCCCTGCTCGGCATTGATGCGGCCCGCCGCATAGGGCGCCACCGCATTGGCGTTCACCCGTTCGAGCGTGGGCGCCATCACGAAAAGCGAGAGGAACAGCGCCAGCCCGATCAGCACCTGGTTGGGCGGAGACTGCTGGAGCCCGAGCGCCTGCCGCAGGATCGCCAGCACCACCAGGATGCGCGTGAAGCTGGTCATCATCAGGATCAGGCTGGGCAGGATCGTCAGCAGCCCCATGACCAGCAGGAGCTGCAGCGACATGCTGAGACCCGGACCGCCGGCGCCGCTGCCGCCGAGCGAGCCCAGCGCCCGGTCGAGCGCGCCGGGGATCGCGGCCTGCGCGCGGCTCGCCGTGGGTATCAGCGCGGCGGGCAGGGCGAACGCGAAGAGGAGGCAGGAAGCGGGCGCGCGCTTCATGGCTCGGGCGTCCTTGCGGCCATGAGCGCATCGAAATCCGGGCGCGCGGGCGCTTCGGCAAGGCGGGTCAGGCCGTGTCGGGTCGCGGCGACGAGGATCTCGCGGTCGTGGAAGGCGATCACGGCAAGGCGCTGGGTGGGCGAAAGCATCATGGTTTCCACCACGCGCAGCGAACGGGTGCCCGCGTTCAGCCCGGCGCGTTCCTGCATCCGCCGCGCCAGCAGCAGGCAGCCCCATGCCAGCAGGCCGATCAGCGGCAGCAGCACGATCAGCTTGAGCACATACCAGAGCATCAGGACTGGCCTTCCTCGCCATCGGGCAGGGCGGGGGAAAGCGCGTCGTCAGCCGCCCCGCCCCCCGCTTCCGCTTCCTGCCCGACGATCTCGACGATCCTGAGACCGAAGCGGCCGTTGTGCGAAACCACCTCGCCGCGCGCGATGGGCTTGCCGTTGACCAGCACGTCGAGCAGTTCGTCGGTCAGCCGGTCAAGCACGACGACGCTTTCCGGGCCGAGCGCGAGCACGTCCTTCAGCTTCATCTGGGTGCGGCCCAGTTCCACGGTCAGGCGCACGTCGACATCGCGCAGGAAGTCGAGGCCGCGGGGATGGATGTTCATCGGGCTGGGATGTCCTTCTGTCAGAACGCGTGCGTGATCTGGACCGCGACGCGGTCGTCGAGTTCGCCGATGGTGCCGCTGGCAAGGGTGCGGCCGCCGACTTGCAGGGGGACGCTGCGCGCCACCGCCACCGGCAGCACGTCGCCGGTGCGCAGCGCGGAAAGACGGGCCATGGAGAGGCGCATGTCGACCAGCACCGCGGTCACTTCCAGCGGCATCGAGGCGAAGGGTTCGTCGGTCGGCTCGGGCGCGGCGAAGCGGCGCGGCCCGCCTTTCGCCTCCCTGCGCGGCGCCGCCACCGCTTCCGCCAGCGTCGCCACGGGAATGGCGAGCAGCAGCGACCAGGGCGGCATTTCCGGCTCCTCGATATCGAGCGAAAGGGTGAGCAGGTCGGCGCCGGGCGCGAAGGGATCGAGCTGGCGCAGGCTGGTGTCGCGGCGCAGCGGGCGCACGCGGTGATCGTCCCGAGCCCCGAAGGCAAAAGTCAGCGCCTCGGCCACGCAGCTTTCGATATGGGCGAGCAGCAGTTCGGCGGACAGCGGAAAACTCTCGGGCAGCGGCGCGGGCACTTCGCCGGGGCCGCCGAAAGCCCGGTCGACGAGGCGGAATACCGGGGCGGCCTCGAACGTCGCCAGCAGCGGAAGCGCGGCGGGGCCGAGCACCATCAGCGTATGCGCGGCCAGCCCCTCGATCTCGCCCTGGAGGGAGGAAAGCGTGGCGTCCATCGGCATCCCCGCGCGCACGATAGGCGCATCGGTGCCTGACAGCCTGGCCAGGCCGATGGCCAGTGCGCGGGTGAGACGCTCGCCGATCAGGACCAGCGCGGGCACCAGTTCGGCCAGCGCCGGGCCGGATGCCACCAGCTCGCCGCTGTGCCGCGCTGTGGTGCGTTTAGGTGTCGTTCTGCCCCCTGTCACCGCGCCCTCACTGGATGATGAAGGTGCGGAAGTAGACGCCGTCGATGCCGCCAAAACCTTCCTTTTGAATCAATACGTTGTTTATGGCGGCCGTCATCCGTTTCTCCAGCCGGTCCTTGCCGGGGAGGGTGTAGACGTCATCCTCGGGCGTATCGGCGAGGATCTCCAGCAGGGCGGATCGGATCGCCAGTTCATGCTTCTTGAGCCACATCAGCACGCGCCCGTCACGCCGGGTCGAGCAGGCCAGGCTGAGCTGCACGAGCGCATCCGAATCCTTGAGATTCGAGGTGAAATCGTCGGAAAACGTGAAGTAGGCGGTGCGATAGGGATCGCCGCCATCGCCTTCCACTTCGGGCACGGCGGCGCCTTCTCCCTCGCCCTCGGCCTTGGGCATATAGGGGTCATCCTCGCCCTTGCGGATCAGCTTGGGCTGGTTGTCCTCGCGATTTTCCGCATGATTTCCGCCGATTATGCCGGACATCACAAGCGCGAGAACCCCGCCTCCCCCCACCACCAGCATGGCGAGCGCCACGAGAATGAGCCCAAGCTTGCCCTTCTTCGCGGCCGGCGCGTCCTGTGCTGCCTTCTCGTTCACGCGTTATCCCCCCGTTCGGCCGGATCAGGCATAAATTCCGCCGCGTCCGCCATCGTCGCTCCGCTGTTCCGGCGCTTCGCCCGGCCGCTGTTCGTGGTGAGCGCCATGCCTGCGGGACTGCTCCTGCCCCGCGCGGGCATCGGCGGCCGAAGCCTGTTGGCGCTGGTCCGGGGTCTGTCCGCCGGAACCGCCTGCAAATGCCGGGTTTTGCGGGGCGTTCTGGGCTGTCTGCTGTCCGGTGTCGCGTGGCGGGTCGCCGGTCTGCCCGCTCGCAAGGGTTGCCGCGACGGCGGCCTGAACCGAGCCGGTGAAGCCCGCCGAGGCGCTTGCCATGGTCACCGACAGCCCGCGATCCTCGTGCCGGAATTCCAGCGATACCGCGCCGAACTGCGCATGGCTGAGCGCGGCGCGGACACGCTGTGGATCGGCGGCCTCGCGCGCTTGCGCCAGTCTGCCGACGAGCGCGGCGAAGTCCTGCGGACCTTCCGCGACAGGGGCGGCGGAGGCGGTGCGCGGACTGCCGGTATCGGCGGAAGGAACGGTGCCGGTGCCAGTGACGGTGATTGCGAGCGGTGCCGGAAACTGCTCCCGAGAAAGCGAGGTCGCCCCGGTTTTCGGCACTTCCACCGCCGATTCCATGTCCGCTTCGGCAGGTTGCCGGGTTGAGGAAGCAAGAGGCGGTTCGGGATCGGTCGCCGAAGCGATGGCGTTCGCGGGACCGGGCATCGCAGCGGAGGGCGAGGTGGGCGCCTCGGTCACGGCGGCGGCGGGCGGCACAGGGCTCGCGATCTTCGGCGCCTGTCCCTGCACCCGGCCGAGCAGCGTGGTGCTGACCGGGAAAGGCTGCGCCGGCGGCGGAGCATCGCCGCTGTCGGCCTCGCCTGCCGTGATGGCGATCAGCCGGAACTGCGCGGCGTCGGCGGCTGGCGTGGATAGGGCGGCGGCCAGTCCCTTCGCGGCAGCAGGTGCGGGCTGTGCCGCTGCCGGAACCATGGCCGATGCCGCGGGATGCTGCGGCGCAATCGGCGCGGCACCGTCCTTGGGCGTCCTGCTCGCCGTGATGGGGATCGCGGGGATCGCGGCAGCCGTGAAAGCTGCGATCGGGAGGATGACGGGAAGCATGGCAGCGGCGGCTCCGCCTGTGTCCGGAAGCGGCGCGGCCAGCGGTTCGGGCATGTCGCTTGCCGGTGCTTCGGCCGGATCCGGAAGGGCGGAGGCGGGCTCCATCGCTTCCGGCAGGATCTTGCCGGGTCGCTTGCCGATCTTGCCGTCTGCGGCGGCCGCGAGGGCGAGGTCCGGCACGTCCGCCCCGGCAGGCGCGGCGGCATCTTCGGTCGCCCCGAGAACCTCGGAGAACTGGCGGTTTTCAGGAGCCTTTGCCAGGGCTCCGGCCGCTCCCGGTGCCACCGTGGATGGCGATGCCGGGGCGGCTGCAGGGGCCGGGGCGGAGAACTGGATCATGCGTTGCGGGGTCCTCGTGTCGAGCATGAACATCTCTATTCAAGACCCGTGCCAGTCGCCTTCCGGCCGGCCAGAACGGGAGTCTCTCCGCCCTTGGCGATCGTGCGTTCCTGCAGGGCGGCGCGTTCCTCGATGGCGGCGCGGCGGCGTTCGGCCTCGGCAAGAAGCTGTTGCTTGGCATCGGCGATAGACCGGGCGCGCAGGGCGTCGCCGTCAGTGGAGCGCGAGATCGCCTGCAAGCCGCTGACGAAGCGCCCGACCTGATGCAGGGCCGCGCCGTCCGCCATTTCGCGGCGGCTGCCGTAATCGTTCGCCATCTGCCGGGTGCGGTCGGCAAGGTCGCGCAGTTTCGACAGCGTGCTTTCCGCATGCGCCGCCTCGATCGCGGCAGACTGCCTGGCGATGGCGCGGATTCTTTCGAGCCTGCGCAGCCGAAGCAATCGCTTGCGCTCTTCCTGCACCGGATCAGGTACCGAGCAAGACGGCCAGCGCGTCGGCGCTGGCGGCAAGATCGACGATCTCGCCCTGCGGCTGGCTGAGGAAGTCCGTCAGCCGGTCGTGCATGGCGATGGCGCGGTCGAGCTGCGGATCGGCTCCGGCGCGATAGGCGCCCATCAGTACGAGGTCGCGGTTGGCCTCGTATCCGGCGATGAGCGCGCGGAACTGGCGGGCAAGCTGCTGGTGCCCGGCGGGAACGATGTCGTTCATCACGCGGCTGAGCGAGGCGGCAATGTCCACGGCGGGATATTGCCCGCGCTGGGCAAGGTCGCGCGAAAGCACGATGTGCCCGTCGAGGATCGAGCGTGCGGTGTCGACCACCGGATCGTCCTGATTGTCGCCATCGGCCAGCACGGTGTAGAGCCCCGTCACCGAGCCGCCCGATGCGGCGGAATTGCCCGCGCGCTCCACCAGCTTGGTGATCGTGGCCAGCGCCGAGGGCGGATAGCCGCGTGCCGCGCCCGGTTCGCCGAGCAACAGGCCGATCTCGCGCGCGGCATGGGCGACGCGGGTGAGGCTGTCCATGATGAGCAGCACCCGCCGTCCGCGCGCGCGGAAATGCTCCGCCATCGCGGTTGCCAGCATCGCGCCGCGCAGGCGCAGGTTGGGGGCATGGTCGGCGGGCACGGCGACGACGATGGTCTTGTCCTTCTTCTCCGCCTGCATGTGCCGCTCGACGAAATCCGAGACCTCGCGCGCGCGTTCGCCGATCAGGCCGACCACCACGACTTCGGCCGATGCGCCGCGCGCGATCATGTCGATCAGCACCGACTTGCCGACGCCGGAGCCCGCCATCACGCCGATACGCTGGCCGACGCCGAATGTGGTAAGCGCATTGAGCGCGCGCACGCCGGTGTCGAAAGGCAGGCGCACCGGGCTGCGGTCGAGCGCGGAGGTGCGCACGCCGCCGGACGGCCATTCCAGGCGGCTGTGGATCGGAAAGCCGCCGTCGATCGGCAACCCTTCGCCATCCACCGCGCGGCCGAGGAAGGATTCCCCCACCGGCAACAGTCCGGGCCGCCCTTCCGCCCAGACCCGCGCGCCGGGCCGCAGCAGGATCATGTCGCCGAGCAGCATCATCATCGTCCGCCCGTTGCGGAAGCCGATCACTTCGGCGGCGAGCGACTTGCCCGGCGCGTGGGAGACGCGGCACATCGCCCCCACCGGCACGGAAAGGCCGCTCACTTCCAGAAGCCCGCCGTCGCAGGCGGCGACAAGGCCGAAGCGACGGGGCGCGAGGTCCAGCGGTTCCGCTGCGAGATCGGCGAGGATCGGTTCCCAGAGCTTCAGCACCGGTGAAGCGCCTCGGCGATGGCGCGGCGCCAGTTGGCGGGACCGTCCTCGACGCCGCCGGTCGCCGTTTCGACACGAACGGTTCCGCGTTCGAGCGTGGTATCGGGCTGGACCTGCCATTCGGCCGAAAGGCGGGAGGAGACAAGCCTGAGGTCTTCGGGGTGGAGCCGGACGAGCCGCTCGTCCTCGGCGCGGGTCAGCATGGAAACCGCCACGCTCACCCTGCGCAGGAGGGCATCGGGATCGATCGCCAGCGGCGCGATGGCGGATTCGCACAGGGCGGACACCGTGTCTCGCAGGCGCAGGCGCAGTTCCTCCTCCAGCACCTCGTCGAGACGCGCGAATGCGAGAGAGAGCTTTTCCCGCGCGGCTTCGTCGGTTTCGGCACGAAGCCGGGCTTCGTGCGAGGCCTGTTCGTGGCCCACCGCGAAGCCATGGCTGAAGGCCTCCGCAACGGGATCGCCGCTTTCGCTTTCCGGGGCAGCAGGGGCCGGATCCGGTTCGTGCGGGGAAGGGGCCTGCGCCTTGCTGCCGAAGCGGGCATCCGCCTTGAAACCCTCGGGCTGGATTCCGGGAACCTGATGACGGGGCGGCCGGGCCAGCGTATCGAGCAGCCTTGCGGAGGCCCGGCCCGGTTCGGTCCGGCGGGAGAAGGCGAGGTCAGACATAGTCGTCGTCTCCCGACCCGAAGGCTATCGCGCCGTCCGCGGCAAGGCGGCGGGCGATGGCCACGATCTCCTTCTGCGCGGCAACCACGTCGGCCAGGCGTGTCCGCCCCCGTGCGACGATCTCGTCCTTCACGCCGTCCGCGGCGCGGCTCGACATGGCGCGGAAGAAGTGCTCGCGCTCGTCCTCGCTCACGCCTTTCAATGCATCGATCAGCGAATCGTTGGGCACGTCGCGCAGCAGCGTGCCCATGGACTTGGGATCAAGCACGAAGAGATGCTCGAACTTGAACATCTCGTCCTCGATGCGCCGGGCCAGCAGCTTGTCGCGGCGGGTCAGTTCGCCCAGCACGCGCTTTTCCACGACCTTGCCGACACCGTTGATGATCTCGGCGGCCTCGCGCGCGCCGCCGATGGTGAGCGGGCGCTGGCCGTGGCATTCGGTGATGCGGCGGGCAAGCAGTTCCTCCAGCATCATGATGGCCTGCGGCGAAACCGGGCCGAGCGTGGCGATGCGGTGGACGATCTCGGGCTGGGATTCGGCGGGCAGGGCATGAAGCACGGCGGCGGCCACTTCGGGATCGAGCTGCACCAGCAGCACGGCGATGGCCTGCGGATGTTCGCCGCGCACCAGCGGAACCAGCGATTCAGGCGTGAGCCAGCGTGCGAGTTCGAGGGTCGAATGCGGCGCGGCGCCGGGCAGGATGCGGCGCATCATGTTGTCCGCCTTCACCTCGCCCACCGCTCTGGCGAACATGCCGCGCACTTGCCCCACCCGGTCATGCGCGACGAGGCCGAGCGCCTCGGTCCGGGAGACGAATCCGGCGATGGCCTCCGCGATCACGTCCGGCCCGATCTCGCCGAGCGCGCACATCTTCTCGCCAAGACGGCGCAATTCTTCCGGTTCGAGTTCGGAGAGGATGCGGCTTGTCTGGTCCTCGTCGAGCAGCATCATCATGATCGCGGCATTGTCGGCGGCGGGCAGGTCTGACGTGGCGGGGGGCGGGGTTGGAGGTTCGCTCATCAGGCCGCTTTCGCCCGCCCGGATGCTTCCGGTCCCGGTTGGCCGTCAGGGGCGGGCTCGTTGATCATCTGGCGCAGCGCCGCCACCGCGCTGTCGGGCTTTTCGGAAACGAGGCGCTGGGCGAGGTTGACCTGGCGGGAAAGCAGGTCGGCCCGGCGCAAGTCGATGTCGAGCCCGTCGGCGCCGGGGATTTCCGGGCGGTGCGGCAGGGCCCCGGCGAGCGGCACGGCGTCCAGCGGACGCTCCAGCGCACGTTCGAGGGCGAGCTGGACGGCATCGTCCCGGTCTTCCTCGTCGGCGGCGGCGCCGGACTTGCGCCGCTTCCGTCCCTTCGGCGGGGCCTTTTCACCGCGCATCGCCGCGATCAGCGGACGAACGCCAAGCAGCAGGACCATCAGCACCGCCAGCAATGCGGCGCCGTTGCGCACGACCATGGCGAACCACGGGGCCTCGTAGAAGGGCAGGGTCTCGCCGCTTTCCTGCTCGAACCGCCGCACGACGACCTTGACCTGATCGCCGCGCTGGGGATCGGCGCCCACGGCCGCGCTCACCAGCGACTGGATGTCCTGCGCCTCCTGCGCGCGCGCGCCTTTCATGGCGTCCGCCTTGATGGCCACCGCCACGGAAATCCGCCGGACCCCGCCAGGCCGGGTATTGGCGACAGAGACCTGGCGGCCCAGTTCGTAAGTGCGGCTGGAGGAGGATTCGCCGTTGCTGGGCGGCGTGGCGGCGGGTGCGGGCTGCGTGCCCTGCGGCGGGCCGGGGCGGGCCTGGGTTGCGGGGGGCGGCGTGTTGGACAGCACGCCGGGCACCCCGGCAGCCGGCGCCGTACCGGTCGATTGCGACTGTTCCTGAGTCTCGGTGCGGACCACGCCGTCCTTGTCGTAGCTTTCGCGGGCCGAGGTCACCTCGTCCATGTCGAGCGCCACTTGCGCCTCGGTGGTGAAGTTGTCGGCGCCGAGCACGGGGCTGAGCAATTGCGAGACCTGCTCGCGGATCTTCGCCTCCATGCGCGATTGCAGGTCGAGCCGGTCGGACTGCGCGCCGCCCCCCTGCGAGAGGAGCTGGCCGTGCTGGTCCACCACTTTCACCGCATCGGGGGAAAGGCCCGGCACCGAGCCGGCGACGAGGTTGACGATGGCGGAGACCTGGCTCTCGGAAAGCTGGCGCCCGGCCTTCAGCCGCACCATCACCGAGGCGGTGGGCGGCACGTTGTCACGCACGAACACGGACTTCTCGCCCTCGGCAACGTGGACGCGCACGGATTCCACGCCGTCGATCTCGCCGATGGTCAGTTGCAGGTCATGCTCGCGGGCGGAACGCAGGCGCTCGCCTTCCAGCGTGCGGCTGGCGCCCATCGGCAGCTTGTCGAGCATCTGGTCGCCGCTCTCGGGCGTAGCCAGTGCGCCGTCGGAGGCCACGAGCATCCGCGCCTTGTAGAAATCGCCTTCGCCCACGGTGAGAGCGCCGGTCCGGTTGTCTATCCGGTAGTCGATCCCCGCCTGGTCCAGCGCCGCGGCGACACCGGCGCGGTCGGCATCGCCGAGCTGAGCGTAGAGCACGCGCTGCGATGACGGGGCCAGCATGGTCCACGCCAGCAGCGCCCCGCCCACGGCGGCAAGCCCGATGAAGGCAGGCAGCATCTTCTTCACCGCCGGTTGCGCGGTGAATGTGCCGAGGCGTGTCAGCACCGAGCCGCCGGAACGATCGGTGAATGGCGCGAACATGGAGGTGGTGGCGGGAAGCCGGGCGCCGCCATCGGCGGCCGCGGGTACGAGGTCGGCCATGCTGGATCAGACTCCCATCCGCATGATGTCCTGGTAGGCGGACAGCAGCTTGTTGCGCACCTGCATGGTCGCTTCGAAGGCGACGCCGGCCTCCTGCCGCGCGAGCATGACCTTGGCGACATCGGTGACTTCGCCCTTCTGGTAGGCTTCGGTCACGCCGTCGGCGCGGGACTGGACCGCGTTCACACCGTCGATCGCGGACTTCAGCGTATCGGCGAACCCCTGCGCCGGAGCCGCCGTCGTCCCGGCAGAGCCGACCGCGGTGGGCGCCGCGCCCTGGGCGGCGTGAATTTGCTGGAGCAGGTCGCTGCGCTGGATGATCTGCTGGCGCATGGCCATGATCTGCTGGATACCGCCCGCGTTGGCGGAAAGGGCGGGGATGGCGCTCACCGGATGCCTCCCACCGCGCTGCGGCCGATCTCGATGCCGGCTTCGCGCAGGGAAGCGAGGCGATAGCGCAGGGTCCGCTCGGAAATGCCCAGCTCGCGCGCCGCGCGCACGCGGTTGCCGCCGCAGGCTTCAAGGGTTTCGGCGATGGCGCGGGCCTCGGAGTTCTGGACGATGCTCGACAGCTTGCGGCCGCCGTCGCTTTCGGGGCCGTCGCCCGGCATTGCGCCAGGGCCGGTTCCGCCGCCTGCCGCGAAGGGAAGCAGGCGCGCCGGGCTGTCGAACACGATGTGCGCGGGCGTGATCGTGCCCTTGCCATGTGCCAGCAACAGGGCGCGGCGCATGACGTTCTCCAGTTCGCGCACGTTGCCCGGCCAGGGGTGAAGCCGCAGCAGGGCCAGCGCGGCATCGTTCAGGCAGGGCACGCGTGCCGGATCGGGCGCATGGCGCAGGGTCATGCCGAAGGCGAGCGGGGCGATATCGTCCGCCCGCTCGCGCAAGGGGCGCAGGGTGAGCGGGAAGACGTTGAGGCGGTAATAGAGGTCGGCGCGAAAGCGGCCTTCGGCCACTTCGGTCGGCAGGTCGCGGTTGGCGCAGGCGATCACGCGAATGTCCACCTTGATCGGGCGTGTCGAGCCGATCGGCACCACTTCCTGTTCCTGCAAGGCGCGCAGCAGCTTGGCCTGGAGGGAAAGCGGCAGTTCGGCGATCTCGTCCAGTAGCAGGGTGCCGCCGTCCGCGGCGCGCATGAAGCCCTCGCTCGACTGGGTGGCGCCGGTGAAGGCGCCCTTCTGGTGGCCGAACAGCATGGCCTCCAGCATGGTTTCGGGCATGGCGGCGCAGTTCACCGCGATGAACGGGCCGCTGCGGCGCGGGCTGCGGTTGTGGATGAAGCGGCTGAGCACTTCCTTGCCGGTGCCGGTCGGCCCGTTGACGAGCACGGGAATGTCGCTGTTCGCCAGACGGTCCGCCAGGGCGAAAACCGAGATGCTCTCGGGATCGGCGGCGATCGGCTCGTCAGGCGCAGCCATGGCGGCGAGCAGCATGGCGAGCGACGCCTCGCTCACGGGGTCGGCGTAAGTCAGCGCGATTTCGGATCCGCCTTCGCGTGAGAGCGCCGGCACGGCGCCGCGCGACAGCCGCACCTTGCGCGAGGTCGGCATGGCCGAAATCGTGCCGATGGATGCGTCCGCACCGTCCCGAAGTTCGATCGCCGAACAGTCGAGCAAAGATCCGGCAATAGCCACTGCCCGGTGAGCGAGCGGTCCGTGCCGGCGATTAAATTCCGTGTCGAAAACCGGTTCGACCATGTCTCGCGTCCCCGTGGAATTAACAAGTTCCGGGGTTCGATATGCGTGCCTAACGGCGAATCTTTGGGAAATTTAAGGCCCCGTAGCGACCCTTAGTGAAAGTGAATTTTCGCGGAAGTCCGGGGGTTTCGGGGACGAACCGTGCGGCAGGCGGGCTTAAATTTGCCGTCCCGTTGCCGGTCTTAGCCCCGACAGCCGCACCGGATGGGCCGGCAGACGCTGTTTCCACCTCGAGACACTCAACGGGAGCCAATACATGTCCGTCATCAACACCAACATCAGCGCGATTCGCGCCGCCAATGCGTCGAATTCCGCCAACAAGATGCTCGGCACCGCCATGGAGCGCCTGTCGACCGGCAAGCGCATCAATTCCGCCAAGGACGACGCCGCCGGCCTTGCCATCTCCACTTCGATGACCGCGCAGGTCCGCGGCATGAGCCAGGGCATCCGCAATGCCAATGACGGCATCTCGCTCGCCCAGACGGCGGAAGGTGCGCTTTCGGAAGTTTCCAACATGCTCCAGCGCGTTCGCGAACTGGCGATCCAGTCGGCCTCGGGCACGTACCAGGATTCGGATCGCACGGCGATGCAGTCGGAAGTGACGGCGCTGACCAGCCAGATCGACGATATCCTCTCGGATACGACCTTCAACGGCAACACGCTGTTCTCGACCACTTCGGGCAGCGACGTGACCTTCGACATCCAGACCGGCGCAAATTCGGGCGAGACGATCACGCTGACCTCCTCGGCGATCGACGGCACCAATATCGACGCTTCTGCGCTCGACGTCTCCTCGGCCTCGGCCGCTTCGGACACCATCGACAGCGTCGATCTCGCGCTGGCGGATGTGAACAAGACCCGCGCTTCGCTCGGCGCCGGCCAGAACCGACTGGAATCGGCGGTGAACAACCTCACCAACAACGTGACCAACCTGTCGGACGCGCGTTCGCGGATCGAGGATGCCGACTATTCGAGCGAGACCACGCAGATGGCCAAGGCCCAGATCCTGAGCCAGGCGTCCACGGCGATGATCGCGCAGGCCAACCAGAGCCAGCAGAACGTGCTGTCGCTGCTCCGCTAAGCGAAGCTCATCGACTGGCGGCCGGTCCTGCGTGACCGGCCGCGCGGGCCCGGCGCCAGTCCCCAGAGCGCCGGGCCCGTTCGCGTGTCGGCATGCCGTTCGTATGCCAGCATCGGGGGGTGGCCGAAGAACGCGCGGCCACGAGCGAATACAGGCAGGACACGACCGGGCAACGGACGGTTCATAGAGGAGCATGACCCGCTTCCTCGATCTGGACATTTCATGCGCCGCGCTTCCCCCATCCGCCTCGCCAGCCGTTTCGCCATGGCTTTCGCCTCGTTCCTGCCGGTAGCCGCCGCTGCCGAAACGCGGGAGGACGAACAGGTCTGGGTCAATCTTACGGCGATGGGGCCGATCTCGGGCGATGTCGTCTACTTCGCCGAGCTTCAGCCGCGCATGGGTGATGGAGCCTCGCGGCTGGACCAGCTCCTGCTGCGCGGGGCGGTGGGCCTGAAGCTTTCTCCCTCCGTCACGCTCTATCAGGGCTATGCCCATGTCGTGGTGCCGGTGGACGGCGGCAGGGACGTGAACGAGGAGCGTAGCTTCCAGCAGCTCAACTGGTTCATGGGCAGGCCGCTGGGCGGCGAACTCACCTCACGTACGCGGCTGGAGCAGCGCTGGCGTTCGGACGGCAGCGATACCGGCTGGCGCCTGCGCGAGATGCTGCGTTACGAAAAGCCGCTGCAGCCCGGAAGCAATGCCGTGAACGCGCTGGTCTATGCCGAAGGCTTCCTTGCGCTCAACGACACGGATTGGGGCGCGCGCGGCGGCTTCGATCAGCTCCGCTCCTTCGTGGGCGTGGAACTGGGCGTGAAGGAGGCGACGACCGTGGAACTGGGCTATCTCAACCAGGTGATAGACCAGAGCCGGGGCCGGACGCGAGTGAACCACGTCGCCTCGGTGTCCCTGTTCTTCCGTCACTGAACATCAGGAATGCTCCGCTTTGGCGCGGGACAGGCCTTTTGCACCCGTCCCTGTCAGACCAGTCCCAGCTTGGCCAGTTCGCGGGCGAGCGCAGGGGGCATGGCATCGCCGGCGCTCTCGCCCTCGCCAAGGTCGCGCGGGGCCTGTTCCTCGGCAAGATAGCGCCACCCCTGATGGGCGCGCTTGGGCTGGGTGACGACCGGGATCAGGCTGGGGGCGAGGCGGATGTGCCAGCGCCCGTCCTCGCGTTGCTCGAACCCGAGGATGGGCGAGCGGCCGATCAGCGCATGTTCGTAGATCCAGTAGAGCGAGCCGCCGACCATCTCTTCCTGCCGCTTGGGCAGGTAGCGGGTGGTCAGGCGGGCTTCACCGATCGCTTCGTGGCTCTCCAGCCAGGCGCGCAAGTCCGCCGGGCTCTCGGCGGAAAAGGCGATCTTGGTCATGTGCAGCGGCATGGGCGCTAGATAGGTACTGGAGGTTTAACCCACCAGACCGGAAACCGTCGCCAGCCCGAGGAAGACGAGGAAGCCCATCGAGTCCGTCGTCATCGTCACGAAGATGGACGATGCGATGGCCGGGTCCGCCTTGAGCCGTTCCAGTGTCAGCGGCACGAACACGCCCGCCATGCCGGCGATCAGGATATTGGTCATCATCGCCAGCGCAATGACCAGGCCCAGCGTGACATTGCCGAAGATCAGGCTGACGACGATGCCGATGACCACAGCGATCGTGCAGCCATTCAGCAGCGCGATGGACATCTCGCGCCGCACTGCGCGCCAGGCGTTGGACGCGGTAAGCTGGTTGGTGGCCAGCGCGCGGACGGTGACGGCCAGCGTCTGCGTACCGGCATTGCCGCCGAGGCCCGCCACGATCGGCATGAGCGTGGCCAGCGCGACCATCTTCGAGATCGTCCCTTCGAACATCGCGATGACCGACGAGGCGAGAGTGGCGGTGAGCAGGTTGGCGATCAGCCAGCGCACGCGCGCCGAATAGGCATCGCGGATCGGCTCGTTGATGTCGCCGTCGCCCGCGCCGGACAGCAGCAGGGTATCCTCGCCCGCTTCTTCCTGAATGATGTGGACGATGTCGTCGACCGTGACCTGGCCGATCAGCCGCCCGGCCTCGTCGACCACGGCGGCGGAGATCAGCGCATATTTCTGGAAGCGCAGCGCGACTTCCTCCTGGTCCATGTCGGCCGGGATCAGGGTCTGGTCGCGCGCCATCACGTCGTAGAGCGGGATGTTGCGGGGGGTGCGCAGGATCCAGGAGAGCGCGCAAGTACCGATCGGACGGTGCATCGGATCGACGATGAACACTTCCCAGAACTCGGTCGGCAGCTCGCGGTGTTCGCGCAGGAAATCGATGAGGTCGCCGACGGTCATCGATTCGTGGACGGCCACGAAATCGCGGCTCATCAGGCGGCCGGCGGATTCTTCCGGATAGGACAGCGCGTTTTCGATGGCGGCGCGGTCTTCCGGCTCCATCTCGGCGAGTACGGCCTGCTGGTCCTCCTCGTCGAGATCCTCCAGCATGGCGACCGCGTCGTCGGTATCGAGCTGTTCGGCGATCTCGGCGACGACTTCGGCGGGCAGCGCCTCCATCAGCGCCTCGCGCACCCAGTCGTTCAGCTCGGCGATGACCTCAACGCCCATCAGGTCGCGGATGGCGCGGGCCAGACCGAGACGCTCGTTCTCGTCGACCAGCTCGAACAAGTCGGCGATGTCGGCGGGGTGGAGCGGTTCGACGAGATCGTAGACGCGCTCGAAATCCTCGTCGTCCAGCGCGTCCTTAACGCTGCGGACGAATTCGGCCTTCAGGCGGTTGTCGTCGTCGAGGCTTTCGGACGGCGCTTCGGGAGGAGCGTCCTGCGCTTCATGGGCGCGATCCTTCAGCTCTTCTTCGAGGTCCGTTTCCGTCATGCTGGCCGGTCTACGCGCCATTTTCGCAATTGCAACAGCGCGCATTCGATTTGCCGGGCCGAGGCCAAACTACCATGTCCTGACGTGACATTGCCGCGCCATTCCCTATATCGGGCGCCAATGCCCGACCGGCGCGCAGCTCGCGCCGGCAGAAGGAGATAGGCAATGGCTGACGAATACCTGACGCTCACTCTCGACACCGGCAACGGCGAAGGCGGCGACGTCAAGATCAAGCTGCGCCCCGACCTCGCCCCCGGCCACGTCGAGCGCATCAAGGAACTGACCGGCGAAGGTTTCTACGACGGTATCAAGTTCCACCGCGTGATCCCGGGCTTCATGGCGCAGGGCGGCTGCCCCAACGGCACCGGCATGGGCGGTTCGGAAAAGCCCGACCTGCAGGCGGAATTCAACGCCGAACCGCACGTGCGCGGCGTCTGCTCGATGGCCCGCACCAGCTATCCGCACTCGGCCAACAGCCAGTTCTTCATCTGCTTCGACGATGCACGCTTCCTCGACAAGCAGTACACCGTGTGGGGCCAGGTGGTCGAAGGCATGGAACTCGTCGACGCGCTGCCCAAGGGCGAGCCGCCGCGCGAGCCGGGCAAGATCGTCAAGGCGACCGTTTCGGAAGGCTGATCCTTTCCGGGCTCTTGCCGACAGTGAAAAGGGCGGTGCCGCTGGCGCCGCCCTTTTTCGTTACCCCTTCGTTACTGCGCGGCCTTTGCCTTTTCGCTCTTCTCGAGCTCCGTTTCCGATATGCCGAGCAGTTTCGCGAGGCGGGCCTTCTCGCTCTTCGAAAGGTCCGTGTAGCTGCGCGGTGCCGGCAGTCCGGCGCTGGCGGCCTTCACCTTTTCGACGATGGACGGCATCTGTTCCATCAGCTTGGGAGCGAAGGCCTGCATCTTCTCCATGACTTCGGGCGACATCATGATGAGATAGGAATCGGCGGCATAGGCCTTGCCGGTCGGCGTCGCGAAGAAGGTGTTGAGTTCGTCGAGCTGGGCGGCGGTGTACTTCCCGGCATAAGCCTGCGTCAGCCCGGCGCGAACGTCCGGTTCGACCTGGGTCATCAGCGGGATCATCTCGCTCATCATGGTGCGCGTGGAGATCTGCATGCGCTGTTTGAAGGCCGGATCGTAGATTTCCATGATCTCGGCGAGGGAGGCGGGACCAAGCTTCCCGGGATCGACGCCGCTCAGCCCCGCCAGCTGCCGGAGCGGCATTTTCATGGTGGAATCCATGATGGAGTCCATCATCTTGTCGAGCGTGCCGTTCATCAGGCGGGCGTAAGTCCCGGCTGGAAACACGTAGTCCACCGTCTGGCGGGCGGCGGCGATGCGGGCGGGGTCGGTGACGGGGGTGGCAGCCGCCGGTGCGGCAGGCTCCGCGGCCCATGCCGGCGCCGTCGATGCAAGGACGGCCGCCGTGGCAGCGGTAAGGAAAGCGGATTTCATGCAAGGCCCCCGGATGTCGCGATAAAGTCGCTTGCAACATAGACCGCGCGGCGATCCGGGGGAATGGTATTCGGGCGTCAGAGACCCGCTTGCAGCAGCCATTCGTGGAAGATGCGCACCGGGCGCGATTCCAGGGCCTTGGGCTTGCAGACGAACCAGTAGCGGTAGGGGCTTTCCACATCGATATCGAACAGCCGCGCCAGGCGGTTGTCGTGGCTGCGGCGGAAGTGGTCGTCGTGCATGATGGCGATGCCGAGGCCTTGCGCCGCCGCTTCGAGCACGAGCTGGCCGGAGTCGAAACGGTCCACCGATGCCGGTTCCAGCTTAGACAGGCCGATCGCGTTCTTCCACGCGTCGAGGCTCTGCGGGAGGTCCTGATGGATCAGGAACGTCTGCTTGGACAGGATCGCCTCGTCCGGGACGTTGCCGATCTCCTGCGCCATCTCCTTGGAGGTGATCGCGTAGACCTTGTTGTGGTCAAGCTGGATGCGGTAATAGGCCGGGTCCGGCTCGGGCGAGAGGATGATCGCGGCGTCCAGCGTGTCGCCTACGCGGTCTTCCAGATGGGCGCCGGTGTCGATGTCGATGTGCAGGCGCGGGTGCAGCTTGCGCAGTTCCGGCAGGCGCGGGAACAGGCGCTGGCCGCCGAACAGCGAAGGCACGCCGAGATGAAGGCGCAGCACCTGGCCACGGTCGATCTGCGATTCCACCGCTTCGGCCAGTTCTTCCAGCTTGGGGCCGACCACGTTGTAGAAGGCCATGCCTTCGTCGGTCAGCTTCATCGACTGGTGCTGGCGCGTGAACAGGCGCTTGCCGGTGAAGTCCTCCAGCGCGGCGACGCGGCGCGAGAGGGCGGAAGGCGAGAGTGCCAGTTCGTTGGCCGCCGCCTTGGCCGAACCGAGGCGGACGACGCGGACGAAGGCTTCAAGCGCGCGCAGAGGTGGGAGACGACGTACAGGCAATGGCTTGTCTTTTCACTCGGGGTCTGGAGCCGCCGGCAGGGCGGCACCATGGGTTAATCTGTCTCTTCGGCCGATTCCGTGGCCGGAGGATGGAGGCGAAGCCGCGTGACGCGTCGCTCGTCGCCGTCGGTGACTTCTATGCGCCAGCCGCTGTCATGCTCCAGGACGGTGCCGACCTGCGGAACCTGTCCGGCCAGCACGAAAGCAAGTCCGCCCAGGGTATCCACGGCTTCCTCGACTTCGGCCAGGCGCGGGTCGATCCGCTCCGCAACGTCATCGAGTTCGACGCGGGCATCGGCGTCCCAGATACCGCTCTCTTGCGAAATTAGCAACTCCTCGGGGGCGTCGTCGTGCTCGTCCTCGATATTGCCCACGATTTCCTCGACGAGGTCCTCGATGGTGATGATACCGTCGGTGCCGGTATACTCGTCGATGACGACGGCGAGGTGCGTGCGCTGGGCCCGCATGTCCACCAGCACGTCGAGCGCGCCGCGGGACTGCGGCACGTAGAGCGGCTGGCGCAGCAGGGCCGACCAGTCCTCGGGCGGCTGTTCGCCGCGGGCGAGGATCGGGAACACGTCCTTGATGTGGATCATGCCCTTTATCGCGTCGAGCGATTCGCCATAGACCGGCATGCGGCTGTGGCCATGTTCGGCAAAGGCCTCGACCACTTCGGCCCAGCTTGCCGAGGCTGGAATCGCCACGATCTCGCTGCGCGGCACGGCGACGTCGTCGGCATCGTGCTCGCTGAAGTGGAGCAGATTGCGGAGCATCTGCCGTTCAAGCTGGGATAGATCGCCGTTGGCGGGACCGCTATCGTCGGCGTCGCCTTCGTGCTCGTTGATGACGTCCTCGATCTGTGCGCGAAGCGACTGATCGCCGTCGTTCTGGAAAAGTCGCCTGAAGACACGCCAGAGCGTGCCTGTACTGTCCCCATCTCCCGAGCCGGACTCGGTATGGCGGCCATTGTCGGCCATCGTTTTATGATACCCCTACAGGTTAAGATCTGTCGCCATATGGGTCGGCAATGCCGATGAGGGCAAGAGCCTTTGTTTCGAGGGCCTCCATTGCCTCGGCATCATCGTCCGAAATCTCGTGATCGTGCCCCGCAAGGTGCAGCAGGCCGTGGATGATGAGGTGGCTGGCATGGTGTTCCACCGGCACGCCTTTCTCCTGCGCCTCACGCGCGCAGGTCTCGAAGGCGAGGGCGAGATCGCCCAGCATTTCGGGCGGGCCGTCCGGTGCGAGGGCCAGCAGGTCGGCGCGTTCGAGCATGGGGAAGGAAAGCACGTTGGTGGGCTTGTCCTTGGCCCGCCATTCGCGGTTCAGGACGTGGACTTCCTCGTCCGATGTGAACAGCAGGCTGGCGAGAAGCCGCGGATTTTCAAGCTCCGGGGCCACTTCCACCAGCGCTTCCAGCGCGGCTTCGGCAAGGTCGGCCCAGTCGGTCGCAGGGGGCCAGGGCGCTTCGATATCGATTTCGAGATCCATCCCTGGCCCCTTGGCGCAAAATGCCGCTCGGCGCTACTCCGGCTTCTGTGCCGACGGATCGACGTAAGGCCCTTCGTAAGCCTCGACGATCCGGCCCACGATCGGGTGGCGCACGACGTCCTGCACGGTGAAGCGCGTCACGTCGATGCCTTCGACGCCTTCAAGCCGGCTCACCGCGTCGGCCAGGCCGCTCATGCGGTCACCGCCGGGGATGTCCACCTGCCGGGGATCGCCGCAGACGACCATGCGGCTGTTCTGGCCGAAGCGGGTGAGGAACATCTTCATCTGCTCGCGCGTGGTGTTCTGCGCTTCGTCGAGAATGACGAAGGCATCGGCCAGTGTGCGGCCGCGCATGAAGGCGATCGGCGCGATCTCGATCTCGCCGCTTGCCAGACGGCGCTCCACCTGTTCGGGCGGCATGCAGTCGTAAAGCGCGTCGTAAAGCGGGCGCAGGTAGGGATCGACCTTGTCCTTCATGTCGCCCGGGAGGAAGCCGAGCTTTTCGCCCGCCTCCACCGCCGGGCGGGAAAGGATCAGCCGCTGGACTGAACCGGTCATCAGCTGCGAGACGGCCTGGGCCACCGCAAGGTAGGTCTTGCCCGTACCTGCCGGGCCGAGCGCGAAGATCACGTCCGACCGGTTGAGCGCGCGCATATATTCGATCTGCATCGCGGAGCGGGGCACGATCGTCTTGCGGCGGGTGCGGATCATGATCGGCGGGGCGCCGGTGTCACCCGAGATGATGCCTTCGAGGGTGGGCTCAGCCGACATCGCGATCAGCGATTCGACCGCGCCCGAATCGAGCGCCTGACCCTGTTCGAGGCGGTGATACATGCCCTTGAGCGTGTCGCGCGCGCGGGCGACGGCATCTTCGGGGCCCTCGATCTGGATCTTGTTGCCGCGCGCGGCAATATAGACGCCGAGCCGGTTTTCGACTTGCACGAGGTTTGAATCGAACTGGCCGAACAAGGCCCCCAGCAAAGTCTGTTCGTCGAACTCGACTTCGACACGCGCCCGGCGGTGTGCTTCGGGCCTGAACTGCGCCGGTTCGCCGGCACGTGCTGCTTTGCGGGCCATGTGCTCCTTTCGAATGAGGATGCTTCGTTCTGTCTCGAAGATGGCTCCGCGCATCGTTTCCTGCAAGGCGCTTCTATTCGAAAATTGCTCGCTTCATGGGGGATAACCTCCCGTTTCGGCGCGCTGCCCGCGATTTGTCGCAGGCTTGCGACACACCTGAAATTTTCCTGCAAACAACATTTTAAGTCCGTTCAGCTTGCGGGGTGCAAACCTGAACTCACAGACCGACCAGGCCCCTTCGGGGATCATGGGTCGCTCGGTTCAAGGAGAAGCATAATGCGCAAGTTCATCATGGCCGCCCTGGCAGCAAGCGTCATCATTCCCGCAGCGGCGGTGCCGACCATGGCTTCGGCGCAGAGCGCCCGCGAAGTCCGCGAAAGCGCCCGCGATGTCCGCCAGAGCGAACGCCGCGTCGATCGCGACGTGCGCCGCGGCGATTACCGCGCGGCCGACAAGTCGCAGCGCCAGCTCAACCGCGACCGCCGCGAACTGCGCGAAGACTGGCGCGACTATCGCCAGGCCCATCGCGGCGATTACCGCCGTCCCGCCTATGTCGGCCCGCGCGGCTATCACTATCGCCCGGTCGCCGTCGGCCACCGCTTCCAGCCGTCCTACTACGGCAGCCGCTACTGGGTGAACGACTATGGCCGCTATCGCCTTCCCGCGCCGCGCGCCGGCCATCGCTGGGTTCGTTACGGCAATGACGTGGCCATGGTGAACATGCGTTCGGGCCGGGTCGTCACCATCCACAATGGTTTCTTCTGGTAAGAATACCGCCGCCGGGCTTGACCCGGGCGGGTCGCGGAGGGCCTCCGGCAAAAGCCGGGGGCCCTTTCCATGCGTGCCGTTCGTGCGCCGTCTGCGACAGGGCGATCTTGCGGCAGGGGTGGGCAAGCGGCTAGCCTTGCGGGCATGAGCAGGAAAACTCCCGCCGCCAGGATTCTGGCGCTCGCCCCCGTCCTGGCCCCCGTTCTGGTCCTTGGCCTCTCGCTGGCGGGCTGCAAGAAGGATGCCGCCCCGCCCGAGGCCACCGCTTCGGCGGAACCGGCGGAGGATGTCACCGCACCCGCAACGATGACGGTGGAGGACTGGATTCGCGCCAATCACAAGGATGCGCTCTCCACCGACCTCGGCAAGTTGCAGTACGCCGCCGCCGAGACCGACCTCGACGGCGACGGCATGCCCGAGGTGCTCGTCTATCTCGGCGGGCCGATGTTCTGCGGCACCGGCGGATGCAATCTCGTGGTGCTGAAGCGCGAGGGCGCCGATCTTCGCAAGGTGAGCGAAACCAGCGTCGTCCAGCTTCCGGTGGGCGTGCTGGAGAGCAAGTCCCACGGTTGGCGCGATCTGGCCGTCACCGTTTCGGGTGGCGGCATGGCGGAAGGTGTCTCGCGGCTGCGCTTCACCGGCAAAAGCTATCCCACCAATGCCAGCGTGGAAGTGAGCGCCGACGCGGAGCCGGTAAGCAAGCCGCTGATCGCGGAAGGCGCGCTCAAGCCGCTCGACTGATAAGCCAGCGGCGGAAGGCGGCGTTGACGGCGTCTGGCTGCTCCATCGGCGCCATGTGCCCGGCTCCCGCGATCACTTCGTAAGTGGCGCCGGGCAGGGCCTGCACCATTTCCTCGGCAAGCCGGGGCGGGGTGAGGGCATCGGCCGCTCCGACCATGACCATGGCGGGCACGGTGACGGTGGCGAGCGTCTCCAGCGAATCGGCGCGGTCGATGATCGCGGCCTGCTGGTCCATGTACGTGCCGAAACCCACGCGCTGGGCCATCTGCACGACCTCCTCGAACAGCGCTTCGGGGCATTCCGGCGCGACGAGCTGGCGCAGCGAACCGCGCAGCACGCTTTCGAAGCCGCGGGTCTGCGCGGTGCGGATCGCGGCGCGGCGCAAGTCCGCCTGTTCCGGGGTGTCCCCCCGCGCATTGGTGTCGACAAGGGCGAGGCGAAGCACCCGCTCGGGCGCGCGGCGCCAGATTTCCATGGCGACATAACCGCCCATCGAGAACCCGGCCACGGCGAACCGTGCCGGTGCCGCTTCAAGCACGCGGCTGGCCATCAGGGCGATCGAATCGTCCTTCAGGGTATCGCCGATGGAGATATCCGCGATCCCCGAAAGGCCCGAGACCTGCGCCTGCCAGACGTGCCGGTCGCAGGACAGGCCGGGGATGAGAACCAGTGCCGCCCGCTGTTCCGCCGCCCGCTCTTCCCTCACGGGTGGCCCGGGCTCAGCAGCCTTGCCGAGATCGCGTTGTAGCCGGCTTCGGTCAGTTCCACCGTCACCAGATCGCCCACCGCGACATCGCCGTCGAAATAGACCGACTGCAGCCATGGCGACTTGCCGAGCCACTGGCCGGGGAACTTGCCCTTGCGTTCCACCAGTACGTCGCAGGTCTTGCCGACCGAGGCCTGGTTGAAGGCGGTCTGGTCCCGGCCCAGCGCGGCCTGAAGGCGCAGGATCCGTTCGGTCATGACTTCGGCGGGAACCTGGCCTGCCATCGTCGCGGCGGGCGTGCCTGCGCGCGGGCTGTACTTGAAGCTGAAGCACTGGGCATAGCCGACCGCATCGACGAGCTTGAGCGTATCCTCGAACTCGGCATCGGTCTCGCCGGGGAAACCGACGATGAAGTCGCCGGAAAGGGCGATGTCCGGCCGCGCCGCACGTACCTTGTCCAGCACTTTGAGATAGCTTTCGGCGGTGTGGCTGCGGTTCATCGCCTTCAGCACCCGGTCGCTCCCCGCCTGTACCGGCAGGTGAAGGTAGGGCATCAGCTTTTCGACTTCCGCGTGGGCCGCGATCAGCCCGTCCACCATGTCGTTGGGATGGCTGGTGGTATAGCGGATGCGGGCGAGATCGGCGATCCCGGCCAGTTCGCGGATCAGCCCGTCAAGGCCGACGCGGCGCCCCCTGGCGTCCTCGCCGGTCCAGGCGTTGACGTTCTGGCCCAGCAGCATGATCTCGCGCGCGCCGGCGTCTACCAGCCGCTTCGCCTCGTCGACCAGATCGGCGTAGGGGCGCGAGACTTCGGCGCCGCGGGTATAGGGAACCACGCAATACGTGCAGAACCGGTCGCAGCCTTCCTGAACGGTGAGGAAGGCGGTGGGGCCCGAGCGCCTGCGTTTCGGCAGGGCGCCGAACTTGGTTTCCGCCGGCATGTCGGTATCGGTGACGCGGCGGCCTTCGCCGGCTTCGCGGATCATGTCGGGCAGGCGGTGATAGGCCTGCGGGCCGACCACCATCTTCACCGCGGGCGCGCGCTTCATGATCTCGTTGCCTTCGGCCTGCGCGACGCAGCCGGCAACGGCGATCAGCGGCGAGGACCCGTCGGCGCGGCGAAGGCGGCCGATATCGGAATAGACCTTCTCCGCCGCCTTTTCGCGGATGTGGCAGGTGTTGAGGACGACGAGATCGGCATCCTCGCCCTCGGGCGCGGCGGCAATGCCCTGTTCGGCGAGCAGTTCGGCCATGCGTTCGCCGTCATAGACGTTCATCTGGCAGCCGAAGCTCTTGACCCGGTAGGTCCTGGGATTCTGGGTGGAAGGCATGGCCGGGCGAATACACGCCTTCGCGCGGCTTTTGAAGGGGCGCCGCCGCGCGGTCGGAACGGTGCCGACTCAGGCATTTTGCGGTTGCAATATGAACAACTGTTAATGTTGGAGATTAACCGTTGTTCAGGCTGGAAATGAACCGTTGTTCATACTCGAAACCCACGGAATGCGCGGGCCTCCGTTCACCTGAGCAGAAGCACGACCGGCCAGAATCGCGTTGTCGGAAAAGCGCTGCTGGGCTTGGACAATTGCACAATTGTTAACAATCAGGAGAATTCCATGTCGCCGTCACTTTTGAAGCTTGCTCCCGCCGTCGTCGTCATGGTTGGCGCCATGGGTCTGGGCGGCTGCGCCAGCAAGGGCTTCGTGCGCGAACAGATCGCGACCGTGAACCAGCGCATCGACGGGCTCGACTCGCGTCTCCAGCAGACCGACGGCACCGCCAAGCAGGCTCTTGCCGAAGCGCAGGCTGCATCGGGCCAGGCCCAGAACAACGGCCAGCGCATCGACCAGCTCAACGGCCGCGTCGATGGCGTCGAGCAGCAGATGGCCCAGGCCCAGCGCAAGCGCGCTCGCAACTGACGGACCGCTTCTGACGGCACGTCCGGGGTTTCGCCCCGGACACTTGCCGGTTACAGGCTGACTATAAGCGTCGGCGCCGCTCCTGGCGCCGACCGTTCTTCCCGAGTGCTCCGATCGATGATGAAGGTGTTCCTGGCGCTGGTCGGTCTGGCCACGCTGGCCGTTGCCCCGGCCGCGCAGGCGGCGAATGCGCCCGCTTCCGCCACTACTGCCGCGAAGAAGGCCAAGGCGCCTGCCGGGAAGACCGGCACTTCTGCGAAGACCGCCGGGAAGAAGCGGGCGAAAAAGGCTGCCCCCGCACCGAAGCCGCCGATGGCGCGTTCCGAGGATACCGCGCGGGTCGCCGACTGGGTGGCCTCCTCCGGCGACAACCGTTCGCTGCCCTATGTCATCGTCGACAAGAAGTCCGCTGCGGTCTTCCTGTTCAATGCCAAGGGCGAACTGGTTTCCGAAGGGCCTGCGCTGGTGGGCATCGCCCTGGGCGACGACGCCACGCCCGGCGTCGGGGCGAAATCCCTTTCCGAGATCGGGCCTGCCGAGAAGACCACGCCTGCCGGGCGGTTCCTTGCCCGGTTCGGCTGGGCCGCGGGACGCCAGCGGGTGCTGTGGGTGGACTATGCGACCTCGGTGGCGCTTCACACCATTCCGCCCGCCAACAAGGAACACCGCCGCGACCGAATGCTGTCGCCCACGATCGAGGACAACCGGATCACTTTCGGGTGCATCAACGTCCCGGTCGCCTTCTACGGCAAGGTTCGCCCGCTGTTCGAGAAGAAGGGCGGATATGTCTATGTCCTGCCCGATACCAAGCCGATCGAGGAAGTGTTCCCGCGCCTGCGCGTCCAGGCATTCGTGAACGCCGGGGCTTCCTGATCCTGCGCTTTCCGGGGCGGCCGGGGCTCCCGCGAGGCGCCATCGCGCATCGCGGCGCGAGCGTGGCTCCGCAGGATTGACCGGGGTCTGCCCCGATCGGGCGTGCCGCGTAAACCCGTCCGTCCTCGTGCAGCCTGTTTCCCTTTCGCCGCACTTCGGCTATCCGCGCGCGGATGAGCGATAACCAGACCCTTTACGCCGCCTTCGCAGGCCACCTCAACGCCGCGCTCGATGCGCTCGAAGCAGCCGGCACGCTGCCCGGCGGCCTGAAGCGAAGCGCGATCACGGTCGAGCCGCCGCGCGATACTTCGCACGGCGATCTTTCGACCAATGCGGCGATGGTGCTCTCCAAGCCCGCCGGCATGAAGCCGCGCGACCTGGCCGAAGCGCTGGTGACGGAGCTGTCGAAGCTCGATTCGGTGACTTCGGCGGAGATCGCCGGACCCGGTTTCATCAACCTTCGCCTTTCCGACGCCACCTGGATCGCCGAACTGCGCGCGATCGGCGCGATGGGCGCGGACTATGGTCGCTCGGCCATGGGCGGCGGCGCCACCGTCAACGTGGAATACGTTTCGGCGAACCCCACGGGTCCGATGCACATGGGCCACTGCCGCGGCGCGGTCGTCGGCGATGCACTGGCGACTCTGCTGGAGTTCGCGGGCCACAAGGTCATCAAGGAATACTACGTCAACGATGCCGGCGCGCAGGTGCAGGTGCTCGCCCGCTCGGCGCATGTGCGTTATCGTGAAGCGCTGGGCCATGACGTCGGCGCGATCCCCGAGGGGCTCTATCCGGGCGAATACCTGATCCCGGTCGGCCAGCAACTTGCCGCCGAATTCGGCGACACTTACGCCGAAGCGCCGGAATCGGAATGGCTTGTGCTGTTCCGCGAGAAGGCCGTTGCCGCCATGCTGGTGATGATCAAGCAGGACCTCGCGCTGCTGGGCATCCATCACGACCTGTTCTCCTCGGAAGCCGAGCTTCAGGCCTCGGGCAAGCCGGACGAGGCCGAGGCATGGCTGCGTTCGAAGGGCCTCGTCTACGACGGCGTGCTCGAAGCGCCCAAGGGCAAGACGCTTGAGGACTGGGAAGCGGTGGAACTGCCGCTGTTCAGGTCCACCCAGTTCGGCGACGATCAGGACCGCCCGATCAAGAAGTCGGACGGCACCTGGACCTACTTCGGCGCCGACCTCGCCTACCACTTCCAGAAGGCCCAGAGCGCCGACGCGCTGGTGGACATCTGGGGTGCTGACCACGCAGGCACCGTCAAGCGCATCAAGGCCGCCGTGGCTGCCATGACCGGCGCCGATGGAGAACCCACGCCGTTCGAGATCAAGCTGGTGCAGATGGTCCAGCTCCTGCGCGACGGCGAGCCGGTGAAGATGTCCAAGCGTTCGGGCAACTTCGTCACGCTGGCCGAAGTCGTCACCGAAGTGGGCAAGGACGTCGTGCGCTTCACCATGCTGACCCGCAAGCCGGAAGCGCAGATGGACTTCGACTTCGCCAAGGTGGTCGAAGCCTCGAAGGACAACCCGGTGTTCTACGTGCAGTACGCCAATGCCCGCGTCCACTCGACCCTGCGCAAGGGTGAGGCCGAGGGCGGATTCAAGCCTTCGTCCGAGCACCTCGAACTGCTGGGCGCGGAAGAACTGGAGCTGGTCAAGCTGGCCGCGCAGTTCCCGCGCATCGTCGAAGCCGCCGCCGCCGCGCGCGAACCGCACCGCATCGCCTTCTTCCTCGGCGACGTGGCGGCCGCGTTCCACGGCTACTGGAATCTCGGCAACGACCGCGTCGAAAAGCGCTTTGTTAACGCCGCCGACGGTAATCTTACCAGCGCCCGGCTTTTCCTGGCGGCGCAGATCGGGCAGCTTGTCCGCAATGGTCTCGCGCTGCTGGGCGTCGAGGCAGTGGAGGAAATGTAAGCCATGGCGAACTGGGGCCAGAATCAGGAAGGCGGAGAGGATCGCAGGGGCACGTTTCACGACGACCTGAACGCGAACCGCTCCGGCAGCATCTCGGGCTACGACGAGCCCGGCCAGATGGAACCCGGCCAGATGGAACCCGGTAAGCTGGAATTGGGCGACGAGGATGTCCGCCTGCCCTGGCTCGAAGGCGAGGATGAGGAATTCGAAGACCAGCAGGGTGGCGGCTCAGGCCAGACCCTGCTGCTCGTCGCGCTGGCGGTCGTTGCCATTCTCGTCATCGTCGGCGGTATCTGGTGGGCTACGCGCCAGAGTTCGGAGCAGCCGCTGGTCGCCAGCGGCGGCGTGATCGAAGCGCCCAAGACCCCTTACAAGACCCGGCCGGAAAATCCCGGCGGAGACGTCGTGGCCGGCACCGGGGATACGAGCTACGCCGTCGCCGAAGGCCAGAGCCGCATCCCGCAGATCGGCCAGGGCGATACGCCGGGTCCGGGCTTCGACGGTCAGCCCGCCCCGCAGCCTTCGCCCGCCGCGAAGCCCGCCGCCAAGCCTTCGCCGGCTGCCAGCGCCGCGGCGAAGCCGGAACCGGTCGTGAGCGGTGTCGGCGTGCAGGTCGGCGCCTATACCTCCAAGCCCACCGCCGAAGCCGGCTGGAATGCGCTCAAGGTGCAATATCCCGCGCTCTCCGGCGTCAGCCACCGGATCGTCGAAGGGCAGGCGGACATCGGCAAGGTCTACCGTCTTCAGGCCGTACCGGGTGATCTCGCGGCAGCGCGGGCGCTGTGCAGCGGCATGAAATCGGCCGGGCTGAGCTGCCAGGTGAAGCAATAAGGCAGGGGAAAGCAGGGAGCTCCCGGCTTTCCGGGCTCCCCCGTCCCCCATGGCGGGGCGCCGGGGAGGGGGTTCTCCCTGTCCTGTCCACACTTCCCGAAGCCCGAATTCTTGCGAAAATCGCAGAATCCTGTGACCAAGCGCGCTTATGACACCCGCCATCTTTGGCCTTTCCGGGCTAACCCTCAGCGCCGACGAGCGCGCGTTCTTTCGCGATGCCGACCCCGCCGGCTACATCCTGTTCGGCCGCAACGTGCAGGACCGCGAGCAGCTTCGCGCGCTTACCGATGAACTGCGGACCATCCACGGGCGTGATCGGCTTTACATCACCATCGACCAGGAAGGCGGCCGCGTCGCGCGGATGAAGCCGCCGGTATGGTGCGCCTATCCGCCGGGCGAGGTGTTCGACAGGCTTTACGACCTCGCCCCCGCCAGTGCGATCGAGGCGGCGCGGGACAATGCCGAAGCGCTGGGGCTCGACCTTGCGGAAGTGGGCGTCACCGCTGATTGCCATCCGCCGCTCGACGTGCGCCATCCCGGCGCGCACGACATCGTGGGAGACCGCTCCTTCGGCGCCGACCCGATGCGCGTTGCCGCGCTCGGTCGCGCCACGCTTCAGGGCCTTGCCCGCGCCGGGATCGTCGGCTGCGTCAAGCATATCCCCGGCCACGGCCGCGCCATGGCGGACAGTCACAAGGAACTGCCGACCGTCGAAGCCGGCGAAGAGGAACTGGAACGCGACATCGCGCCGTTCCGCACACTGAAGGACGCGGCGTTCGGAATGACCGCGCATGTGCGCTACACGGCCTGGGATGCGGAAAATCCGGCGACATTGTCTCCCGTGGTGATCCGGGAGATCATTCGCGGGCGCATCGGCTTCACCGGCCTGCTGATGAGCGACGACCTCGACATGCAGGCGCTGTCCGGCAGCGTGCCCGAACTGGCCGAGCGCGCGATCGCCGCGGGCTGCGACCTGGCGCTCAACTGCTGGGCGAAGATGGACGACATGGTCGGCATCGCCAATCGCGTGCCGGCTATGCCGGTGCAGGCGGCAGAGCGGATGGAGCGTGCGCTGGCCTCGGTCGCCGGTGCGACGCCGACGGGCACTCACGCCAAACTTCTCGCCCGGCGCGATGCCTTGCTGGCGCAGGCGGCCTGAGCATGGACGCGCCTTCGCAGCTTTCCCTTGACGTTTCCGCCGTCGATGCCGGTTGGGATGGAGAGGAACGGGCCGAAGCCCGCAAGGAAGCGCTCTATCTGGAGATCGACGGCTGGGAAGGGCCGCTCGACCTGCTGCTCGACCTTGCGCGGCGGCAGAAGGTGGACTTGCGCCGTATCTCGATCCTCGAACTGGTCGCGGCTTACCTCGATTATATCGAGCAGGCCGAAGCGCTGCGGCTGGAACTGGCGGCGGACTATCTGGTGATGGCGGCCTGGCTTGCCTACCTCAAGTCCGCGCTGCTGCTCCCCAAAGAGGAGCAGGCCGATCCGGGGCCGGAAGAACTGGCCTTGCGCCTGCAGCTGCGACTGCAACGCCTGGGTGCGATGCGCGAGGCGGCAGCACGCCTGATGGGGCGCGATCGCCTTGGCCGCGATGTCTTCGTGCGCGGCGCGCCGGAAGGTCTCAGGGTGGAGCGCAAGTCGGCCTGGCAGTGCTCTTGGTACGACCTCGTGCGCGCTTATGGCGATGTGAAGGTGCGCAGCCAGCCGGTGGTCCACATGGTTCGCGAACGCATGGTCATGACGCTGGACAGCGCGATTGCCCGCGTATCCTCGATGCTGGGCGTATCGCTGGAGTGGATGGACCTGCGCGATTTCCTTCCCCCTGCGAGCGAAAGCTGGGCCAACCCGCAACTGCGCCGCTCCGCACTGGCCTCCAGCTTCGTCGCCGCGCTCGAACTGGCGCGTACCGGCAGGGCCGAGATCGCGCAGGAACGGACCTTCGGGCCGCTTCGCCTCAAGGCCTGCAAGTAAGATGACACAATCCATGGATGACCTACTCCGCGCGGTGGAGGCGACGCTGTTCGCCGCCGAGCAGCCGCTGACGGTCGAGCAGATATCGAACCACCTCGGACAGGCGGAGGTCCGCTCCGCGCTCGTCCAGCTTCAGGCGCATTACCAGGGGCGCGGCGTGCTCCTGGTGGAACGCGGCAAGCGCTGGCATTTCGAGACCGCGCCCGATCTTGCCCATCTGCTGCGCCGCGAGAAGGAGGACGTGCGCCGCCTTTCCCGCGCCGCCACCGAGGTGCTGGCGATCGTCGCCTATCACGAGCCGGTCAGCCGCGCCGAGATCGAGGCGATTCGCGGCGTGCAGACGGCCAAGGGCACGCTCGACGTGCTGATGGAGGCGGGCTGGGTGCGCGTTGCCGGCCGCCGCGAGGTGCCGGGGCGTCCGGTGATCTACGCGACGACGCCGGATTTCCTGGCACATTTCGGGCTCGGCTCCTTGCGGGAACTGCCGGGGCTGGAGGAACTGCGCGCGGCGGGCCTGCTCGATCCTGTGGATGACGAGATGATCGAAACCGCGCTGCGCCCCGGCAAGGTGCCCGGCGAGGACGAGGAAGCGGCGGCCGATGCCGCAGAGGACGGCGACGACGCGGACCTCTCCCCGGAAGATGACCGCTGAGCGACTGCACTTGGTCAGATCAATGACGGACTGGCAAGTTCGCGCCAAAGTGCCTAGATGGACCCTATGCGATCGGAATCGGTCGCACGGTTTTTGGAGTTGAGGTTATGGGTAGCTTCTCGATCTGGCACTGGATGATCGTCCTGGTGATCGTGCTCGTGCTGTTCGGACGCGGCCGCGTGTCGGAAATCATGGGTGACTTCGGCAAGGGCATCAAGAGCTTCAAGCAGGGCATGAACGAGGAAGAGGCGAGCAAGACGCCGTCCGCTTCGGCCCCGCAGATCACGGCTCAGCAGCCCGACGCTCCGGTTGCTCCGGCGAACGCCGAGAACAAGACCGAGCAGTCGTAAGAACGCGCCGGACCCGCTCTCGCGATGTTCGACGTAGGTGCTTCAGAGCTGCTTCTGATCGTCATCGTGGCGGTCGTTGTCATCGGGCCGAAGGACATGCCCCTGGCAATGCGCACGGCTGGCCGCTGGATCGGCAAGATGCGCAAGATTTCCGGCCATTTCCGTGCAGGCATCGACGCCATGGTGCGCGAGGCCGAACTGGAGGACATGGAACGCAAGTGGCGTGAACAGAACGAAGCCATCATGAAGGCGAATCCGGTCTTGCCGGATATCAACGACATGCAGGCTCCCACTGCTTCGCCTTCGATCCCGCAGCTTGCCGAAGACAAGCCGGTTGCGGATGGCCCGGTTACGGATGCGGGGGCCGACAAGGGCGGCCCCGCCAAGCCCGAAACCGTCTCTTCCAGCGGGAAGGCCGAATTCCACCTCCCGCCGCCGCCCCCCTGATAGAAGCGCGCCATGCAGCCATTCCGCATTTCCGATATCGACGATTCGCAGGCTCCGCTGCTCGATCACCTGATCGAACTGCGGGCCCGTCTGCTGCGGGCTTTCCTCGCCTTTGCGGTAGCGTTCGGCATCTGCTTCTACTTTTCCGGCGACATCTTCTCGTTCCTCGTCCGGCCGTTGACCGAAGCGTTCCCGCCGGGGCAGGGCAAGCTGATCTACACCAAGCTCTACGAAGCCTTCTTCGTCGAGGTGAAGATCGCGCTGTTCGCGGCCTTCTTCGTCAGTTTCCCGGTCATCGCCAACCAGATCTGGGCTTTCGTGGCGCCCGGCCTCTACGCCAAGGAAAAGAAGGCGTTCCTGCCGTTCCTGGTGGCAACGCCGATCCTCTTCACGATGGGCGCGGCGCTGGCCTACTACGTAGTCATGCCCACCGCGTTCCACTTCTTCCTCGGTTTCGAGGGGCAGAAGGGCGGCCTCAAGCTGGAAGCGCTGCCCGGTACCGGCGATTATCTCGCGCTCGTCATGCAGTTCATCCTCGCCTTCGGCATCAGTTTCCTGCTGCCGGTGCTGCTGATGCTGCTTAACCGCGCCGGGATCATCACCCGCGCGCAGTGTGTCAGTGCGCGTCGCTATGCCGTTGTCGCCATCTTCATCATCGCAGCCGTGGCGACCCCGCCGGACGTCGTTTCGCAGCTCCTGCTCGCGGTGCCGCTGCTGGCGCTCTACGAAGGCACGCTGCTGTTCATGTGGTTCACCGAAAAGCGCGATGCGCGCGAAAAGACCCCGGAAGAGGCAGAAGCCCCTGCCGAGAGCGGCACGCCGGTCGCCTGAACCTCCGGCAATATCCTGAACGCCTGAGGCAAGGGGATCTGGCTCCCCTTGCCGGGCTACGCGGCGGGGTTCACTTTCCCGCCTCGTCCTTGGCCGGGATCACGCGGTCCTTGGACGCCGACCATGCCAATTGACCGCCGATCCACGTTTCAAGCACGCGGGTAGCGCGAAGCTTCTCGGGCGTGGCCAGCATCGGGTCGGCATCGACGAACAGAAAATCGGCCCGATATCCCTTGGCGATGCGACCCAGGCGATCCTCCGCGAACATCGCGTAGGCTGCCCCGGTTGTATAGGCATTGAGCGCGGCTTCGCGGCTGAGCGCTTCCTGCGGCTGCCAGCCGTTGAAGGGCTGCCCGTCTGCCCCCTGGCGGGTGATGGCAACGGCAAGGCCGACGAAAGGCTGCGAAGGCTCCACCGGCGTGTCGGAACCGAAGGCCAGCGTTGCCCCCGCTGCCGCGATCGATTTCCACGCATAGGCGCCGGCAAGGCGGTCAGGCCCGAGCCGGGCTTCCGCCATCGTGCGGTCCGAAGCTTCATGCTGGGGTTGCATGGAAGCTATCGTGCCGAATTTTCCGAAGCGGGCGATATCCGCAGGGTCCACGATCTGGGCATGTTCGATGCGCCAGCGCCGGTCGCCCTTGTAGGTCGCCGACAAGTCCTGGATCGAATCGAGCACGGTGGCGTTGGCCTGGTCGCCGATGGCGTGAACGGCGACCTGGAAGTGGTCCATCGCCGCGCGGCTCATGAGATTGCCGAGCTGGGTCTCGTTCAGGCGCGGAAGGCCCTTGTTGTTCGGCGCATCGGCGTAGGGCCGCTTGAGCCAGGCCCCTCGCGAACCCAGCGCACCGTCGAGGTAGAGCTTCACCCCGTTCATCTTCAGCCGGTCTTCATAGAGCCACGGCGTGGGGCGGGGGCCGCCGATCAGCGCCATGTTGTCGATGCCGTCGGCATAGCTGACGATGCGGATGCGCAGGTGCCCCGAATCGGCGGCACGGCGCATGGCCTGCCAGTCCTCGATCGAAGTGCCCATGTCCGCGATCGCGGTGACTCCCTGGGCGAGCAGAGCAAGCTGCGCTTCGCCAAGGGCGGTGTCGCGGTCCTCGGGGCGGGGCTTGGGCAGCTTCGTCTCGATCAGCGGCATGGCGCCGTCCACGAAGACGCCGGAGGGCTGCTTGCCCCCGGTGATGCGCAGGATTTCGCCGCCGGGCGGGGTGGCTGTCGTCGCGGTGATGCCGGCGGCCGAGATGGCGGCACCGTTGGCCCAGCCGGCATGGCCGTCCACGCGGGTCAGCCAGGCGGGCCTGCCGCCCGTCACCCGGTCGAGTTCGGCGGCGGTGGGCATGCGGTCCAGGCCCCATTGTACCTGGTTCCACCCGCTGCCGAGGATCCACGGCGCGTCCGGGTGCGCCGCAGCCCAGGCGGCGACGCGGGAAAGCGCCTCGTCGAGCGATTTCGTGGCCGAGAGGTCCAGCGTCATCTTCGCGAAGCCGGTGCCCATGACATGGCCGTGCGCATCTATCATGCCGGGCACGATCACGCGGCCCTTACCGTCCACCTGATAGTCGACCTTCTTGGGCCGCTTGTCGCCATGGCGGTAGACTTCGGCGATGCGGCCGTCATTGGCGATCAGGAAGCCTTCGAAGCGCTCCACGCCGCCCTTGCCGTCGGGCGTGACGCCATCGACGTTATCGACGAGAACGTCGGCATGGGCTTTCGAGGCCAGCACCGGGGATGCGGCGATGGCCGTGGAGGCGAGCAGCAGCGCGAAGGCTGCGCCGTTCCGTGAATTCACTTGCTGCCCTTCTTCGGGAGGCGCTTGATGATGGCGCTGGTATCGAGACGGCCGCCGCCCTGTGCCTGGATGTCGGCGAAGAACTGGTCGATCAGCGCGGCAACGGGAAGCGAGACGCCGAGCCCGCGTCCCTCATCAAGGCTGAGGCCGAGATCCTTGCGCATCCAGTCGATCGCGAAGCCGAAATCGAAATCGTCGGCGTTCATCGAGTGCCAGCGATTGTCCATCTGCCAGGACTGCGCCGCGCCGCCGGAAATCGCCTCGTAGACCTTGTCCATGTCGAGATGGGAGGCCTGTGCGAAGCGCACGGCTTCGGCCAGCGCGGCGACATTGCCGGCGATGCAGATCTGGTTGGCCATCTTGGCGATCTGGCCGGAGCCCGCCTTGCCGACGTGGACGATGCGGCTGGAATAGGCCTCCATCACCGGATGCGCGGCTTCGACGGCTTCATCGCGGCCGCCGCACATCAGGGTGAGCGTGCCCTTTTCGGCGCCGATCTGCGATCCGGTCATCGGTGCGTCCACGCAATGGATGCGCAGGTCCCGCGCCTCGACCGAGATCTGGCGGGCGATGCGTGCCGAGACGGTGGTGTGATCGATGAACACGCCGCCTTTCTTGAGCATGCGGAACACGCCGTTCGGGCCGAGCACGACTTCCGAGAGATCGTCGTCGTTGCCCACGCAGGTTATCACCACGTCGGCGTCCTGCGCCGCATGGGCAGGGTTGGCGGCAATGCGATGGGCAAGGCCCGGATTGTCTTCGGACCACTTGCGCGCCCGCTCGGGCGAGCGGTTGAAGATGGTGAGTTCGTGTCCGGCCAGCGCGATATGCCGCGCGATCGCGCCGCCCATCACACCCAGCCCGATGAAGGAAACCTTGCGTTTTTCGCTCATGGCAAGGGTTCTAGCGGTTTTTGCACGAAAGCAAACCGCAAGCGGGATCGAATCTGTTCGTTCCGGGGTGGAACATGCGCCTGCACGGCGTCAACGGCGAGCGGCGTTGCGATCTGGGCATGTCTTCGGTAGCGGCATTCCGGACAATAATATTACCCGGTTGATCGCGGCCGGGAATTTTTCCGAACGCTTTGCTTTCCATTTGTCCCGCTTTCCGTTAGGCGCGGCGCCATGGAACAGCCATTGCTCAAGATCGCCGCGGAGCCTCAAGAGGCCCTGCTGACTGCCGAAGACATTCGTGCGGCGGCCGAGCGCATTATCGGCAAGGTCGTCCACACGCCGACGCTCTATTCGAAGACGCTCAGCGCGATCACCGGCGCCGATATCTGGCTCAAGTTCGAAAACCTCCAGTTCACCGCCGCCTACAAGGAACGCGGCGCGCTCAATGCCCTTCTTCTGCTTGACGACGAGCGCAAATCGCGAGGCGTGATCGCGGCCTCGGCTGGCAACCATGCGCAGGGCCTGTCCTATCACGGCACCCGGCTCGGCGTGCCGGTTACCATCGTGATGCCGCGCACCACCCCCACCGTGAAAGTCATGCAGACCGAGAGCGTGGGCGGGAAAGTGGTCCTGGAGGGTGAGAGCTTCGATGAGGCTTATGCCCATGCCCGCAAGCTGGAAACCGAACTCGGCCTGACCTTCATCCACCCCTTCGATCATCCGCACGTCGCCGCAGGGCAGGGCACCGTCGCGCTTGAAATGCTGGAGGACGTACCGGAAATCGATACGCTGGTGCTGCCGATCGGCGGCGGCGGCCTTGCCACCGGGATGGGTACGGCCGCCCGCGCGATCAAGCCGGATATCCGCCTCGTCGGTGTCGAGGCGCAGCTCTATCCCTCGATGTACAACCTGCTCAAGGGCACCAGCCTGCCGATCGGCGGCGATACGCTGGCGGAAGGTATCGCGGTCTTCGCGCCCGGCCAGTTCACCTCGTCGGTGCTGCGCGAACTGCTCGACGAGTTCCTGCTGGTAAGCGAATCAGGCATCGAGAGCGCGCTGGCGCTCCTGCTCCAGATCGAGAAGACGCTGGTGGAAGGCGCCGGCGCCACCGGGCTCGCGGCGGTCATGGCCAACCGCGAACTGTTCGCGGGCCGCAAGGTGGGCATCGTCCTGTCGGGCGGCAACATCGATACCCGTCTGCTGGCGAACGTGCTGCTGCGCGACCTTGCCCGCTCCGGCCGGCTTGCGCGCCTGCGGATCGGCCTTCAGGACCGTGCCGGCGCGCTGTTCAAGGTCGCCAAGGTGTTCCACGAGCATAATGTCAACATCATCGAGGTGTTCCACCAGCGCATCTTCACGCACCTGCCCGCCAAGGGCCTGGTGACCGAGATCGAGTGCGAGGCGCGCGACAAGGCCCAGCTCGACGCGCTCGTCGCGGGGCTGCGGCGTGAAGGCTACGAAGTGAAGCAGGTCGAGACCGAGTAGTTATCGGCCCGAACGGCATTCATCCGGATCAACGCAAAAGGCGGCGGAGGGGCATTCCCTCCGCCGCCTTTTGCTTTTTTCGGACAAGCGGCAGTGTTAACTGTGTGGGCCATATCTGCTAACGGTCACAGGCTGGAAAGAACCGATCCGGGACAACCTGACGAAAACGGAACCCACTTGGTCACGATTCAGGCGAGGCTGAACCGGATTCGTGGTTAAAACGCTTTCAACAGCCCCATCGGCTATGCATATTCAGGGCTAACGCGGAGAATCCCCCGGGAGGGGCGGCTTTCCATCAGTCTAGAGGATAACCTTCGTCCGTGACGGCACCAGTTCGTTTTCCCCGGTTCTTCGTGACCAGCCCGGCCCCGTGCCCCTATCTGCCGGGCCGCAGCGAACGGAAAGTGTTCACCGAACTCAAGGGCCCTCACGCCGATTCGCTGAACGACGCGCTGGGCCGCATCGGCTTCCGCCGCAGCCAGACGGTGGCCTATCGCCCGTCCTGCCTCGATTGCAACGCTTGCGTCTCGGTGCGGGTGGTCGCGGATGAATTCGTCGCCTCCAGCACCCAGAAGCGCCTGATGAAGCGCAACGGCGATCTGGTCGCCACGGTCTGCCGGCCATGGTCCACCAGCGAACAGTTCGAACTGCTCCAGAGCTATCTCTCGGTGCGCCATCCCGAAGGCGGGATGACCTCGATGGACGAAGTGGACTTTGCGGACATGGTCGAACATACCCCCGTCACCAGCTACGTCATCGAGTATCGCGAACCTTCGGTGGACGGCGTTACGCCGGGTCGTCTCGTCGGCGCCTGCCTGACCGACCGCCAGTGCGACGGTCTGTCGATGATCTACAGCTTCTACGATCCCCATCACGAAGCGCGGCAGGGGCTGGGGACCTACATCATCCTCGATCATATCCAGCGTGCCACCGAGATGGGGCTATCCTACGTCTACCTTGGTTACTGGGTCGAAGGCTCGCCGCGGATGCAGTACAAGGTGCGCTTCCGCCCCATGGAAAAGCTCGGCCGCACCGGATGGGAGCGTCTCGCCGCCGAGGATCAGGAACGCCTGATCGCCGCCGCCGTGGCCAATCCCCGCAGCCGTGCCGACGTGGGCGAAGGTGTGCGCAAGGACGGCGTGCCCTCCATCGCCCAGTAAGCGCGGTATCCTTCAGGCGAGGGCGTAAAGCTTGGCTTCGTCCTCGCGCCTGCGTTTCAGGCCTTCCAGCACCTTGCCGTCATTGTAGATCCATTTCCCGAACTGCGCCGCCGCTTCGGCGAAGCGGCCCTCCCTGTGCAGGCGGGTGAGCGTGGCCTTGGCGATGGCCCCGGTGTTGTAGTGGAAAGAGACCAGCGCATTGAACTGGTTGGGCGTGGTGGCCGCGCCGCCGATTGCCGTGCGGACCTGGCGGACGTAACGCTCGATCTCGCTTTCGAACCGGGCGTCACACTGAGCCTGCGTCCAGACTGTGCCCGGACCGATATCGGTGCCGGTCGATCCCCAGCCGATGGTCCAGGGCTTGCCGTCCCTGCTGCCGGGATCGGGGTAGGCTTCGAAAAGGCCATCGGCGCGGCGCCTGGCGCAACCCTCCCATTTGTGGATCAGCGCGCGGCCGGACGCGCCGAGGGTGGGAACGGCGGCGGCGGGCGGTTCCTCGCCCAGTCCCCGGTCGATCGCGGCGTCCAGCGCGATGACGTCGGCGGCGGTGAACCCGCGGCCGAGCAACTGTCGAACTTCGTCGAAAATCGGCTTGCGATCGAGCATCTGCCTCTCCTTGCTGGTGGGAAAGGCCGATCAAGTAAGCCGGACCGGGGGGTGTAGGAAAATGGTTTTTACAGGCGCGGGCCCGATCAGAGCTTCTTCAGCACACCGTTGACCGGGATCGCGATGCTGGAACCGCCCGCCACGGGATCGCCGTCGAAGCTCGCCTGCGTGCCGTCCTCGGCGGTCACGGTCACGGTAGGGCCGGCCTGCGTGAAGGTCAGGGTGCCGCCGCCCAGCGTGGGAATCTCGATCTTGCCGTCCTTGCTGGCCTTGATGGCCGCGGAAATGTCCTGCGGCGTCATGTAGCCGGTCAGCATGTGGTCCTTGATGAGCGCGGCAAGGGCGGCATGGTCGTCCGCCTCGGTAAGCTTCTTGGCCGGATCGCCCAGCTTCGCGAAAGCGTCGTCCTCCGGCGCGATAAGGGTATAGCTGGCCTTCTCGCGGAACACGCCTTCGATGCCGGTTTCCTTGAGCGCTTCGGCCACGGTCTGCAGCCCGTCCGTATTGTCGAGCGCATCGGGCAGCGATGCTGACGCCGGCGTCGTGCCATCCGCCGCGGACGTCGCGCCGGCCTGTTCCCCGGCGCCGTCCTTCCCCGAACAGGCGGCAAGCGAGAGCCCCGCAGCGGCGAGCAGCACGATTCCGATACCTTCCTTGCGCATGTACTTCCTCCAGTAACGCCGGTCAGGCGAGCAGTTCGATAGCCGCCCGGACAAGGCGTGTGGCCGGATCGAGCTGGTAGATATAGCCGTCGCTGTAGCGGTAGAGTGCGTCCGTCCCGTCCGAATACTGATCGCGGTAGCCGTAGGGCACGTTGTAGACGTCATAGCCCGCTGGCATGGCCTGGCCGACCTGTACACGACTGCCGACGAGCAGCGCGGCAATTCCGGTGATCGCGGCATTTTCGGGTTTCACCCGGTAGATCGTGTTGTCGTAGTAGCGATAGGAGCCTTCGGAACCGAGGCCGTAATAGCTCGTGTAATAGCCCGGCAGCGCTACCGGCTTGTAGGTTCCCGGCCAGTTCCGCCCTACCGCCAGCGCACCGCCCAGCAGGGGTACGTAGCTGGCCACGGAATTGCCCGTGCCGATGCGCAGCATGTAGCCGTCCGCATAGCGATAACGCGTCTCGTCGTCATAGCCGCGCGAGAACCAGCCGGGGTCATGCCATGCATGGCTGGGAGGATGCGTTTCGGCGGGGAGCTTGCAGCCGGCGAACTTCCGATCGAGCCCAGGCGGGCAGCCATTGAAATGCGGCTGCCTGTCGGCGGCGGCCCATCCCATGTCGTCCTTCCGGGTGACGACCCGTACCCGGTCGTTGGTGGGGACGCGGAATTCGCGGCCATGTGCGTCCTTGTAACCGATCTCGCGGATATCCTCCCGGCGCGCGGGCTGGCCCGGCCGTGGGGTTTCCGGGCGGGCGCCGTCAGGCTGGCGCTCGTTGTTCTTTTTCATTTGCTCGGGATGGGACTGGCCAGGCTGTTTGCGCCGCGCCTGATCCTGCTGGCGCTGCTCTCGCCGGGCGGTTTCGCGGTTTTGCGCCTCGGCGGATGCGCGCTGCTCCGGGCTCGTGCGGCCCGGCTGGTCGCGGCTGGACTGCTCCCGATTCCCCTCCTCTCGACTCCCCTGTTCGCGAGGTGCCTGATCCCGAGGGGGTGCTTCCTTGCGGGCTTGCTCGGCGTGCTGCTGTTCGGAGCGTTGCTGCTGTTGGCGGGCTTCCGGTCGATCGGGCCGGCGCCCGCTCTCGGCAGGCCTATCTCCCGAAGGCCGATCTCCGGCAGGCTGGGCAACGGCAGAACCGGCGGCAAGCGCCAGAGCGGCAGCCCCCGCAAGCCATGTGCAATTCCTGGGCATCGCTGCTTCTCCTTTTCGGCGAAGGGAAACGCGGGGCGACGATAGCTGTTCCAGACTGGGTTGTCGTCAACCGCCGTAACGGAACGTCGCGCGGCAAGAGCATATGACCTAACGAAAAGGGCGCCCGGATTGCTCCGGGCGCCCCACTCGGCGAACTGATGCTCCTTCCCCGAAGGGGAGGAGGCGCGATCAGGCGCTGTAATACATGTCGAACTCGACGGCCGACGGCGTGGTTTCCCAGCGCAGCACTTCCGGCCACTTCAGTTCGAGGTACGATTCGATCTGGTCGACGGTGAACACGCCGCCTTCGAGAAGGAAGGCATGGTCGGCCTGGAGCGAATCGAGCGCTTCACGCAGCGAACCGCAGACGGTCGGCACTTCGGCGAGTTCGGCCGGCGGCAGATCGTAGAGGTTCTTGTCCATGGCTTCGCCCGGGTGGATCTTGTTCTTGATCCCGTCGAGACCGGCCATGAGCAGCGCGGCGTAGCAGAGGTAGGGGTTGGCCATCGCGTCGGGGAAGCGGAATTCCACGCGCTTTGCCTTGTCACCCGCACCGTAGGGGATGCGGCACGAAGCGGAGCGGTTGCGGGCCGAGTAGGCCAGCAGCACCGGAGCTTCGTAGCCCGGCACCAGGCGCTTGTAGCTGTTGGTGGTCGGGTTGGTGAAGGCGTTCAGGGCCTTGGCGTGCTTGATGACGCCGCCGATGAAGTACAGGCACATGTCCGACAGGCCGGCGTAGCCGTTACCGGCGAACAGCGGGTTACCCTTGTCCCAGATCGAGATGTGGGTGTGCATGCCCGAGCCGTTGTCCTTCATGATCGGCTTCGGCATGAACGTGGCGGTCTTGCCATATGCCTGTGCGACCATGTGGACGACGTACTTGTAGATCTGCATGCGGTCGGCAGTGGTGACCAGCGTGCCGAAGGTCAGGCCGAGTTCGTGCTGGGCAGCAGCCACTTCGTGGTGGTGCTTGTCGCAGGGCAGGCCCATTTCGAGCATGGTGGTGACCATCTCGCCGCGGATGTCCACGGCCGAGTCAACCGGAGCGACCGGGAAGTAGCCGCCCTTGGCGCGCGGACGGTGGGCAAGGTTGCCGGTGTCGTAGGACTTGTCCGAGTTGCCGGGCAGCTCGATGTCGTCGATCTTGAAGCCGTTGCCTTCGTAGCCGTCGTAGAACTTCACGTCGTCGAACATGAAGAATTCGGCTTCGGGGCCGACGTACACGGTGTCGCCGAAACCGGCCGACTTGACGAAGGCTTCGGCGCGCTTCGCGGTCGAGCGCGGGTCGCGGGCGTAGAGGTCACCGGTCGAGGGTTCCACGATGTCGCAGAACAGGATGAGCATCGGGGTGGCCGAGAACGGATCGACGTAAACGGCGTCGAGGTCGGGCTTGAGGATCATGTCCGACTCGTTGATGGCCTTCCAGCCCTCGATCGACGAACCGTCGAACATCAGGCCGTCTTCCAGCTCGTCCTCGCCGAGGATCGAAGCGACCATGGTGAGGTGCTGCCACTTGCCCTTCGGGTCGGTGAAACGCAGATCAACCCACTCGATCTCTTCGTCCTTGATCCTCTTGAGGACGTCCTTTGCACTAGCCATTAGAGTAGTCTCCAGTGATGCTCTTCCGATCCCGAAAGAGGCTTGGGTTTGTCATTGTCCACGGGACGTCCCCGGCCCCCGCCGGTTCATCCCGATCCGGCCGAAGCCGGGCAATAGGATTCCGGCCTGCGCCGGGATAAATGCGATAAGCGGGGGCTGACCCCTATATTACAGGGCGTCGTCGTCCCGTTCGCCGGTGCGGATGCGCACGGCGGTTTCGACGGGGACGACGAAGATCTTGCCGTCACCGATGCGGCCGGTCTGGGCGGCGTCGGCAATGGCTTCGACCACGCGTTCGGCCAGCGCATCGGGAACGACCACTTCGAGCTTCACCTTGGGCAGGAAGTCGACCACGTATTCGGCGCCGCGATAGAGCTCGGTATGGCCCTTCTGGCGGCCGAAGCCCTTCGCCTCGGTGACGGTGATACCGGAAACGCCAACTTCGTGCAGTGCTTCCTTCACTTCGTCGAGCTTGAACGGCTTGATGATAGCTTCGATCTTTTTCACGCCAGTGTTGACCCCTGCATGCTCCCGGATGTTTTCCGAAGACATTCCGGTCCGGGAACCGGATGCCTCGCGCGCGATTCCCATCAAGAATCGTGCCAATGCGGATGTTCCTCTGGTAGGCGAAGTGTGCAGCCGCGAAAAGACCGGAATCGCACGTTTTACCAACCCCGGTAAGCAGACTCATGCGGGTAAGTACCCGGTTGGCGACATTATGTGTTCAAGATATGAGCACGCCCTGCCTTAAAATTGTGCATGGGCGTAAAAATGCCCTGGTAGGCGGGCTGGTGGGCAGACGTGGTTGGTTAACGCAAGAAGGCGCCGGAGACCGCGTGGGTTTCCGGCGCCTTCTTGCGTTAAGGATATGTCGGAACGAAGTCGGCTCCCTGCCGACCAGGCGTTCTCAGAGCCGCAGGCCCGCTGTCTCGGGAAGACCGGCCATCAGGTTGAGGTTCTGCACTGCGGCGCCGCTCGCCCCTTTGCCCAGATTGTCGAGCGTGGCGACGAGACGGGCCTGAGAGCCGTCCTTCGCGCCGAGGACCCGCAGCGTCAGGCTGTCCACCGGCTCCATGGAGGCGCGCAGCAGCAATTCGTCGGGCTGGTCGTCCACCACGGTGACGATTTCGCTGCCGGCATAGAAGCCGGAGAGCGCGGCGCGCAGGTCGGCAGGCGTTCCGGCACCGGACATCATCGAGAGGTGCAGGGGGACTTCCACCAGCATCCCGCGATGGGCAGGTACCACCGCCGGTGCGAAGATCGGGGCGTGAGCGAGGCCGACGTGCGTCGTCATCTCGGGCACATGCTTGTGGCCGAGCGCCAGGCCGTAAGCGCGGAAGGCGATGTCGCGGTCTTCCTCGAAACGGCCGATCAGCGCCTTGCCGCCGCCCGAATAGCCGGAGACCGCGTGGCAGACGTAAGGCCAGTCAGCCGGGAGCAGGCCCGCCTTGACCAAGGGAGCGACCAGCGCGATGAACCCGGTCGGGTAACAGCCGGGATTGCTGACGAAACGCGCGGCGGCAACGGCCTCTCGCCCGATCACTTCGGGGAAGCCGTAAGTCCAGTCCGGTGCCACGCGGTGCGCCGAGGAGGCGTCGATCACGCGGGTCGTGTCATTGCGGATCATGCCGACGGCGGCTTTCGCTGCATCGTCGGGCAGGCAGAGGATCACGAAATCCGCCGCGTTCAGTGCTTCGGCGCGGGCATCGTCGTCCTTGCGGCGGGCATCGTCGAGGACGATCAGTTCGAACTCGGCGCGGCCCTCGAGCCGCTCGGCGATTTCGAGGCCGGTGGTGCCGGCCGCGCCGTCGATGAAGACCGTCTTCGTCATCAGTCTTGCGCCTTCAGAGCATCGAGCGGGAGATAGCCGACCTGGCCGTCTTCGCCGAACTGGCCCCAGGCCCAGTTTCCGGCGATGTCGAGCACGTTGAAGGTTTCACCCTCGGGCAGGTCGCGAATCGGTTCTGCATCCGCGCGTCCGGTAACGCGCAGCACCGCGCCGGCCAGGATCGCGTGCGGCATCGGCACGGCGTAATGCGGTACGAAGCAAAGCCCGGCGAGCTTGATATGCGCAAGGTCGCCGCGCACGGGCAGGCATCCGGGATCCGCGGTCACGCTCGGCCCGGTCATGGCAAGCAGCCCATCGATCCGGGGAGGGCGGGTATAGGAATCCTCAGTGGCCAACGCGGGTGCTTCTCCAAATGCAAAGATGCGCGCGCTTAGCGGGGGCGTGGCAAAGACGCAAGTTCAGCCACGTTCGCCAGTGTAGCGCTGCTGCAACATGTACCATGCCGCGCGCAGGCCCAGGGCATCGCCGCCCTTGGGACGACCCGGCTTCGAAGCGGGGCGCCAGGCGAAAGTATCGAAGTGCGCCCAGTCGAGCCCCTTGGCCACGAAGCGGTCCATGAACAGCGCTGCGGTGCTGGCTCCGGCGAAGCCGCTGGACCCGGCATTGTTGATGTCGGCAATGTCCGACTTCAGGTAATCGCGGTAGCCGTCGTAAAGCGGGAGGCGCCAGCAGGGATCGTCCACGCCGAGCCCGGCGTCAAGGATGGCTTGTGCGGTGGCATCCTCGCGGGCGAACAGGGCGGGCAGGTCCGGTCCTACGGCCACGCGGGCAGCGCCGGTGAGGGTGGCGAAATCGATCACCAGTTCCGGTTCCTTCTCACTCGCGCGGGTGAGCGCATCGCCGAGGATCAGGCGGCCCTCGGCATCGGTGTTGCCGATTTCCACGGTGATGCCGGCGCGGCTGCGCAGCACGTCGCCGGGGCGGAAGGAATTGCCCGAAATGGCGTTTTCGACTGCGGGGATCACGAGGTGGAGGCGCACGGGAAGCCTGGCGCCCATGATGAGGCGCGCCAGGGCGAGGGCATGGGCAGCGCCGCCCATGTCCTTCTTCATCAGCAGCATGCCCGCGCCCGGCTTGATATCCAGCCCGCCTGAATCGAAGCATACGCCCTTGCCGACGACGGCGATCCGGGGATGCTTGGGATCGCCCCATTCGAGTTCGATCAGGCGGGGGGCATGGGCGCGGCCCGCCGCGCGGCCGACGGCATGGACCATCGGGTATTCGCGTTCGAGCATTTCTCCGCGCGTGATCTTCACCTCCGCGCGGAAGGCCTTGGCGAGCGATTCCGCTTCGGATTCGAGCTGGCCCGGACCCATGTCCTCGGCCGGGGTGTTGACGAGATCGCGCACGAGTTCGATCGCTTCGGCTTCGGCGATCACGGCGTCGATCGCCTTGACCTCTCCGGTGAGGAGAATGCGTGGGCCTTCCTCGGAAGGATCGGACAGGTAGCGGTCGAAGCTGTACTGACCGGCGATCCAGCCCAGCGCAGCCTTGCCCGGTTCGCCCGAGGCGCGGCGATAGGTTCCAGCGGGCAGGACTTCAGCCAGCCTGGCAAGGCACCAGGTCGACAGCTTGGCCGGGTCGGCCACGCCGGCGGCGACGAACCAGCCGTCTCCATCGGGCAGGATTGCGTGGCTGCCGGCCGCGCCTGCGAACTTCTGCGCTTCCAGCGCGGCGCGCTGTGGAACCGACAGGCCCTTGATGAATTGCTCCAGTCCATCCTTGCCAATGAGGTGGAGGGCGACGGCCTTCTGGCCGCGATCGGGCTGAATCAATGCGTTCTTGTCGGTCATGGCCACATTCTCTAGCCTTCCCGCAAGCATGAGCCGAGAGGAAAAATGATGCGATTTGGTGCCTGGTGTCTTGTCTCCGCTGCAACGGCTGCCCTGCTCCTGGGCGGGTGCAAGGGTGAGGCGCCGGTCGCCGCCACTTCGGATGCGGCCTCCGGCGAGGCGATGGCCGAAACCGAAGCCGCTACCGAGCCCGCCGCGCAAGCCAGCGAAGTTCCGGTGGGGGGCGGCCGCGAGGAGAAGGTGGAGAACGACCTCTACGAGTTCAGTTATTCCTATCCCGATGCGGCGGGCGCGATCCCGGGTCTCAAGGCGAACCTCGACAAGCAACTGGAACAGTCCCGCGCGGATCTTATCGGCAGCGCGAAATCCGGACAGGCGGAATCGAAGCAGAACGACTATCCCTACCATGCCTACAGTTATGGCGAGGACTGGAAGGTCGTCACCAGCCTGCCGGGCTGGCTCTCGCTGTCTTCGGAAATCTATACTTATTCCGGCGGCGCGCACGGCATGACCATCTTCGATACCCTGCTGTGGGACCGCCAGGCCGAGCAGGCGCGCAAGCCGATCGACCTCTTCACCAGCAAGGAGGCGCTCTCGAAGGCGCTGCGCACGCCGTTCTGCGCCGCGCTGGACAAGGAGCGCGTCAAGCGCCGGGGCGGCCCGATCGACAAGAGCGATGACATGTTCTCCGAATGCATCGATCCGATCGAGCAGATCGTGATCCTGGGCTCGGCCAACGGCAGGACATTCGATCGCGTCGGCCTGCTGGTCCCGCCCTACAATGCCGGGCCGTATGCCGAGGGCAGCTACGAGGTGACGGTTCCGGTAACGGGCGCGGTCATGGCGGCGCTCAAGCCGCAGTACCGGTCGAGCTTCTCGGTCGCAAAATGAGGTGAGGGAAACGCAAATGCGCGAGGTCACGCACGATCTCGCAATTTGCGCGTACAATCGTTATGTACCCCTCATGACCGAATACCAGATCGTCGAACCCGGAAGCGAAACCGTCCTGCGTGACGGCACCATCAAGCTGCACGGCCCCGAGGGCTTCGAGGGCATGCGCAAGGCCGGGCGCCTTGCCGCCATGATCCTCGACGAGATTGCGCCGATGGTGCAGCCCGGCGTGACCACGGCGGCGATCGACGACAAGGTGCGCGAACTCACGCTCGATGGCGGTGCGGTGCCGGCGACGCTCGGCTACCGGGGCTATGCGCATTCCTGCTGCATCTCGATCAACCATGTGGTCTGCCACGGCATTCCGTCGGAAAAGACGATCAAGGACGGCGATATCGTCAATATCGACGTGACCCCGCTGCTCGATGGCTGGCACGGTGACACCAGCCGCATGTACCTTGCCGGCGACGTTTCGCTGAAGGCGCGCCGTCTGGTGGACGTGACTTACGAGTGCCTGATGATCGGCATCGAACAGGCCCGGCCCGGCAACCGGGTGGGTGATATCGGCGCGGCCATCCAGGCCCATGCCGAATCGTTCCGCTACGGCGTCGTGCGGGAATTCTGCGGCCATGGCCTGGGCCGTTTGTTCCACGATGCGCCGGAAGTGGTCCATGCCGGCCGCCCCGGCACCGGTCCGCTGCTCAAGCCCGGCATGTTCATGACCATCGAGCCGATGATAAATCTTGGCAAGCCGCCGGTTAAGCTTCTGGCCGATGGCTGGACGGCGGTCACCCGCGACAAGTCGCTTTCAGCGCAGTTCGAGCATTCGATCGGCATTACCGAGACGGGCTGCGAGATATTCACCACCAGCCTCAAGGGTCTCCACAAGCCCCCCTACGCCTGAGCCTCGTCGCCCTCGGGCGGATCGGAGCCGATGAAGTCATCGCCCCGGCGCATGTCCGGGGCGTGACCTGACGCCTGCGCCATGACAGCCTCCCGCCCGGAAAAAGGGAAGGGAGAGCTATGGCGACCGCGGCGATGGACCTGACCGGCGGCGTTCCCGAGGATCGCGAGTATGTCGTGGCGAAAAAGCCCGACGAAGGGCTGCGCGATGCGGTGAACGTCTGGATCGAGGAAGAGAACGGCCTTTTCGCCATGCGCATCGGCGTGGAAGCGGTGGGCAATGCCTGGGACCGGCACGAGTTCTGGCTGGACGTCGCCTTTGCCGATGGCCGCCTGCTATCCAGGCGCGGCGATGGTGAAACCCATTCGCCCTACGGGGCCGACGGTCGCCCTACCGTGCGCGGAACCGGGCCGGTGCGGTTCGAATGCATCGAGCCGTTCCGCAAATGGATTGCCACCTACAAGGGGCAGGCTGCCGAGACCTCGGCGCAGCAGGTCATCGACAATCCCGATTTCGAGGAAACCTGCTGGACCGATCTCGAGATCGCGGTGGAGATGGAGATGGCGGCACCGCCTTGGGTGCCGGGTTCGCTCCTGCCGGAGGCTGCCGCGGCGCTGGGGGGCGAGCAGGGCAGTTTCATGAGCCCGCGCTACGAACAGTTGTTCCGCTGCACGGGAACGCTCACTCTCGATGGCGAGACCCGCAGGTTCAACGCCAACGGACTGCGCATCCGTCGCACCGGCTTTCGTGCGTTTGCCGGGTTCTGGGGACACTGCTGGCAATCGGCGACATTCCCGGACGGCCGCGCATTCGGCTTCAACATCTATCCCCCGCGTGAGGATGGCGAGCCGAACTACGCGGAAGGATGGATCATCGATGGCGAAGGCGTGCGCGTACCTGCCCGACCCGTGGAAGTGCCATGGCTTCGCCGCTTCGTGACCGGCGACGAGGACGTATCTTTCGTGCTGGAAACGATTGACGGTCGCCGCATCGCGATTGCGGGGCGAACTTTCGTCAACACCCGCTCGCGCGGCGGTTTCGCCAAGCCGGTGGATTGGCCTGCGGACTTCCCGCTCGTCCAGCAGAGCCATGCATTCTACACCTGGGACGGTGAGCGGACGACCGGGATGATCGAACGATCGAGCAAGCCCAGCGTGATGGAGCCTTAGAAAGGCCGCGCGGAGAAGTGTTTCCGCCTCCCCGCGCGGCGGATATCAGCCGAGATAGATGCCCGCGGGATTGCCGGTGACGCCGGATTCCACTTCGAACAGCGCGCCGTCGAATTCGGAATCGGGCAGGCCGGTCGCCGCCGAGGTCACGAACATGCGGTCCAGCTTTTCGCCTGCGAAAGCGATGTTGGTGATGCGCCTGGCCGGAAGCTCGATCGAGCGCTCGCGCGTGCCGTCGGGAGCAAAGCGGCTGATCCGGCCGCCGTCCCAGTGTGCCGTCCAGAGATAACCTTCGGCGTCCGTGGTCATGCCGTCGGGATAGCCGTCTTCCTCGGAGAAGCGGATGAATTCCTCGCGCGAATGGGCACCGCTCTCGTCCAGGGCGAAGCGGTAGATCACCCGGCGGCCCGAATCGGCATGGTAGAGCCACTGGCCGCAAGGCGAGAACGCCGGGCCGTTGGGCACCGTGTAGTCGGTGTCGATCACCTGCCATTCGCCCGAGGGCGAGAGGCGGTAGAGCGAGCCGGTCACTTCTTCCTCTGCCATGTCCATCGTGCCGCACCAGATCGCGCCGTGGCGGTCGGCCTTGCCGTCGTTCATGCGGTTGCCGGGCAGGTGGGGCTCGGGATCGTTACGCTCGGAAATCGTCAGCGGGTCGAGCGTGATATTGGCCACGCCGTCCTGGAAGCCGCCGATCAGGCCGCCTTGCGCGCGCGGAGCGACCCAGCCGAGGCGTGCGGGCATATCCCAGCGAGTTACCGTGTTGTCCGCGAGGCTGAGGCGGTTGAGGGCAGGGGTGAGGATGTCGACCCAGTAGAAGGCATTGTCGCGCTCGCACCAGAGCGCGCCTTCGCCGAGGGTATCGCGCACGTCGCGATCGATCTTGCGCCAAAGCGTCATGAGAACTCTCCCTATGCTGTGAAAACGGTTCGGCCCCCGCCCCCGCCTTTCCCTTGTTCAGGGACAGGCAGGGGCGGGGGCCGATAGGTCATCCGGCGGCTAGGCCGGACAGGATATCAATCGGAGCCAAAAGTCAGTGATTGTCGCGCGGCAGGCCCATGGTCTGGGCGATGCGCTGGTACTTTTCGGCGCCTTCGAGGATGGCGCCGGTGTTCATCTGGCCGACCACCGAGCGCTGGATTTCCTGCCACGGGGTCTGCGAGGCCGGGTAGGCATAGCCGCCCTTGGCTTCGAGAGCGGCGCGGCGGGTCGCCAGTTCCTCGTCGGAGATGAGCACGTCCACGCGGCCCTTCTTGAGGTCCATGCGCACGCGGTCACCGGTTTCGAGCAGGGCGAGACCGCCCATCGCCGCCGCTTCGGGCGAGGCGTTGAGGATCGAGGGGCTGCCCGAGGTGCCCGACTGGCGACCGTCACCGATGCACGGCAGCGAGTGCACGCCTTCGGTGATGAGGTACGAAGGCGGACGCATGTTCACGACTTCGGCTGCACCCGGATAGCCGATCGGGCCGGCGCCGCGCATGAACAGCAGGGTTTCGGGGGTGATGCCGGTCGCCGGATCGTCGATGCGGTGGTGGTAGTCCTCGGGACCGTCGAACACCACGGCATTGCCTTCGAAGGCATCCGGGTCTGCGGGGTTCGAGAGGTAACGGTCGCGGAACTCCTTGGAGATCACGCTGGTCTTCATCACGGCCGCGTCGAACAGGTTGCCCGACAGCACGAGGAAGCCGGCTTCTTCCACCAGCGGCTGGTCGAAGGGCTTGATGACCTTCTCGTCCTCGATCGTCGCGTCGCGGCAGTTGTCGCCCATGGTCTGGCCATTGACGGTCATCGCGTCTTCCTTGATCAGCCCCTGGCCGATCAGCTGCGCGACGACGGCGGGTACGCCGCCTGCACGGTAGTAGTCCTCGCCGAGGTATTCGCCGGCGGGCTGCAGGTTCACCAGCAGCGGGATCTTGTGGCCGTAGGTTTCCCAGTCCTTGAGCGGCAGGTCGACACCGATGTGGCGCGCGATCGCGGCAAGGTGGATCGGGGCGTTGGTCGAACCGCCGATGGCGGCGTTGACGACGATGGCGTTATGGAACGCGTCGAGCGTCATGATGTCCGAGGGCTTGAGGTCCTCGTGAACCATGTCGACGATGCGCTTGCCGGTGCGCCATGCGCATTCCTGGCGGTCACGGTAAGGCGCGGGGATCGCGGCCGAACCGGGCAGCATCATGCCGAGCGCTTCGGCGAGCGAGTTCATCGTCGTCGCCGTGCCCATGGTGTTGCAGTAGCCGGTCGACGGGGCCGACGAGGCGACGAGCTTGATGAAGCCGTCCGCGTCGAGTTCGCCGGCGGCCATCATCTCGCGGCCCTTCCAGACGATCGTGCCCGAACCGGTACGCTCGCCCTTGTGCCAGCCGTTGAGCATCGGGCCGACCGAAAGCGCGATCGCCGGGATGTTCACGGTTGCCGCCGCCATCAGCAGCGCCGGGGTGGTCTTGTCGCAGCCGGTGGTCAGCACCACGCCGTCGAGCGGGTAGCCGTAGATCGCTTCGACCAGGCCGAGGTAGGCGAGGTTGCGGTCAAGCCCTGCGGTCGGGCGCTTGCCGGTTTCCTGGATCGGGTGGACCGGGAATTCCAGCGCAATGCCGCCCGCTTCGCGAATGCCCTCGCGAATGCGCTCGGCCAGCACGATGTGATGGCGGTTGCAGGGCGACAGGTCGCTGCCGGTCTGGGCGATACCGATGATCGGCTTGCCCGAGCGAAGCTCTTCAAGGCTGATGCCGAAGTTCAGGTAACGCTCCAGGTAGAGCGAGGTCATGTCGATGTTGTCGGGATTGTCGAACCAGGCGCGCGAGCGCAGCTTGGGAGCGGTCTTGTCGGTCATGGGCGTTCGTTTCTTTTCGGGTCAGCGCGAAGAAGTGGAAACGCGGTAGATCATGACATGCTTGTAGGGCTTGCCGGGATCGACGCGGGTGGAAGGGAAGTTCGGGTGATTCGGCGAATCCGGGAACTTCTGCGGTTCCAGTGCGATGCCGTCGCCCATGCGGTAGAGGTGGCTGTTCTTGCCGATGAAGGTGCCGTCCAGGAAGTTGCCGGCGTAGAACTGCACGCCCGGTTCGGTCGTCAGCAGTTCGAGCACGCGGCCCGAAGCAGGATCTTCGAGGCGGGCGGCCAGTTCGGGAGTCTTGGTCACGCCCTTGTCGAGCGCGAAGTTGTGATCGTAGCCACGGCCCATGACGATCTGCTCGTCCTTGCCGTCGCGGATGCCTTCGCCGACCAGGCGGGCCTTGCGGAAGTCGAACACGGTGCCGGTTACGTCACGCAGTTCGCCGGTGGGGATCAGCTTGTCGTTGACAGGGGTGTAGTGGCCGGCCGGGATCGTCAGCAGGCTCTGCAGGGCGTCGCGCGGGCTGCCTTCGCCGGCCATGTTGAAGATGGCGTGATTGGTCATGTTGAGCACGGTCGGCTTGTCGGTGGTCGCTTCGAACACGACCTGCAGGTTGCCCTTCTCGTCAAGCGAGTAGGTCACCCTGGTCTTCACCGTGCCGGGATAGCCCGAATCGCCGTCGGGGCTGACGAGCGAGAACACCGCCGTCGCCACCGGGCCGGACTTGATCGATTCGACCTTCCAGTTCTGGACGTCGAAGCCCTTGCCGCCGCCGTGCAGCGACTGGCCGTGATCGTTCTGGGGAAGCTGGTAGGTCTTGCCGTCGAGCGTGAACTTGCCGTCGGCGATGCGGTTGCCGTAGCGGCCGATGGTGGCGCCCCAGTAATTCGGGCGCTTTTCATAGCTGGCGACATCGTCATAGCCGAGCAGGATGTCGGCCGACTTGCCCTCGCGGTCGGGGGCCATCATCTTCCACAGCGTGGCGCCGTAAGTCAGGATCGTCGCCGAGACGCCGTTGGCGGCCTTGAGCGTGACCGCGCTGACTTGCGTGCCATCGGAAAGTGCGCCCGCCGGAGCCTGCGAGGCATCGGCGGCGAGTGCCGGATTCGAAAGGGAAAGGGCTGCAATGGCCAGGGCTGGGGCGGATATCGCCGTGCTTACAAACGCCTTGCGCAGTTTCCTCATTGCCCTAGCTCCCATATCTTTGTGTAAGTCGATTCTGCATCTTGGTTTCCGACGCGGCCCATTGACGACGCCGTGTCGCGCATATAGTCCGACAAATAGAAAGAGCGCAAGCCGGTTTGCCGCAGGGCACGGCGCGGTTCTCTGGTAAAGAGAGGATAGTCATGCCCCCAGTGGTTTCATCTGGAGATGCCCCGGTGCTTCACGCGCAGCCAGCGGGCGTCCGCTACGGCCCGGCGCTGACGCTGCTTGCCAGCCTGTTTTTCATGTGGGGCTTCATCACCGTCATCAACAACACGCTGCTGCCGCACCTGCGCAGCGTGTTCGACCTGAGCTACACCCAGACGACGCTTATCGAATCGGTGTGGTTCATCGCCTATTTCGTGGCCTCGATTCCCTCGGCGAAGCTGATCGAACGCGTCGGCTACCAGAAGTCGCTGGTCACCGGCCTGCTGATCATGGCCGCCGGCGCGCTGGGCATGATGCTGGCTGCCAGCATCCCGTCCTACGGCATCACGCTGGTCATGCTCTTCGTGATCGCCAGCGGCATCACCCTGCTTCAGGTTGCGGCGAATCCCTATGTCGCCGTCGTCGGCAAGCCCGAGACCGCGTCCTCGCGCCTCAACCTGGTGCAGGCGCTCAACTCGGCCGGCACCATGCTGGCCCCGCTGTTCGGCGCCTACCTGATTCTTGGTCGTTCCAAGAGCGGGACCTCGGCCGCCGGCACGGTCCTGACCGATGCCGAGCGTCTGGCTGACGCCCATTCGGTGATCCTGCCTTACGCGCTGGTCGCGGTGGTGCTGGTCATTCTGGCCGTGGTGATCGCCAAGTTCCCGCTGCCCTCGATGGGTACGGCGAACTCGCGCCTTGCCAAGGAGCAGCGCAAACACCTCTCGCTGTGGAATCACCGCAACCTCGTATTCGGCATTCCCGCGATCTTCATCTACCTGATCGCCGAGATCGGCGTGGCGAATCTCTTCGTGAACTTCGTCAGCCAGCCCGACATCGCCAACCTGACGCATGAACAGGCGGGCAAGTACCTTACCTTCCTGTGGGGCGGCATGATGGTCGGCCGTTTCGCGGGCTCCGCGATCATGCAGCGTTTCGACGCGGGCAAGGTTCTGGCGTTCTTCTCGGTCGGCGCCTTCGCGGTAATGGTCGTGACGATCTTCGCCCATGGCCCGGTTGCGATGTGGTCGCTGATCCTTGTCGGCCTGTTCCACTCGATCATGTTCCCGACCATTTTCACCCTCGGCATCAAGGGCCTTGGCCCGCTGACCGAGGAAGGCTCGGGCCTGCTGGTCATGGCGATCGCCGGCGGCGCGCTGGTGATCGTGCAGGGGTGGCTGGCCGACAACTTCGGTCTCCAGAACTCGTTCATCCTGACCGCGGTATGCGAACTCTACGTGCTGTTCTACGCTCTGTGGGGCAGCAAGGTCACGAACGCGGAACCGGATCTGGTTCCCGAGGGGGCCGAGTAATCCGCGCTATCCAGCGTCAACGAAAAGGCCCCGGCGAGCGATCGCCGGGGCCTTTTCTTTTTTTGGATTATGGATGGGCCCGGACTTGGTCCGGGCGCGTTGGCGTCGGGCTTACTTTTTCTCCATGGCGCTGCGCGTGTCCTCCAGTGCCAGATCGACCAGCACGTTCATCGCTTCGGCAGCGGTCGCCGCATCCCCGGCGGCGATCGCGTCATAGACGCGGACGTGATCGGGGATCGGGTTGCGGGGCAGGGCGCGGGCCCGCTGCTTGAACTGGGTGGTCCAGTTCACCGCAGCACCGATCGAGGCGCTGAGCACGAGCAGGGCGTCGTTGCGGGTGGCCTGGAGAATCGCGTTGTGGAAGTCGCGATCCGCCGCGCGGCCGGCCTCGGTGGTCAGGGTGTGCCGCCGCATCGCGGCCAGCGCATCCTTCATCGCCTTGAGGTCGTTCTTGTCCCGGCGCTGCGCGGCAAGCCGCGCGGCGGCAGGCTCCACGATGGCGCGCAGTTCGAAGAGGCTGCGCACGAACTCGATGTCCGGCTCTCCCGCGAAGGCCCAGCCGAGCACTTCGGGATCGAGCAGGTTCCAGCGGTCCCTCGGCAGCACCCGCGTTCCGGCCTTGGGGCGGCTGGCGACCAGGCCCTTGGCGGTGAGGACCTGAATGGCTTCCCGATAGGCGCTGCGCGAGACCTGGAGTTCCTCGGCGAAGGCGACTTCACCAGAAAGAATGTCCCCGGGCGCATATTTGCCGGACAAGATGGCCGTTCCCAGTTTATGGGCGATCGCACCGTGCAGGCGGCGGCCCGGACCCCGAGCCTCGTCGGCCGGCCTTGCACTTTCTTCATCGTTCACGAAATTGGCTTCTGACACTGTTATTGGCACCTCCCGAAGGGAACGTAACAGCCCTTCTCACGCGAAGGAACGACAAACATTGCGTTTCCTGTGCGCTGGGAATATGTCGGAGTAAATAGGGAGACCCCAAATGACCGAATTCCGTTCCATCGTGGCCGAAACCGGTGAGCCGCACGGCGAACCTCTGGCCGTGAACGGCCCCGCCGACGTCGCCGCAGCCTGCGCCGCCGCTGCCGCTGCTTTCGACACTTATCGCGCCACCGATCGTGAAACGCGCGCTGCGTTCCTCGAACGAATCGCCGACGAGATCATCGCCATCGGCGATTCGCTGATCGAAGCCTACATTGCCGAAAGCGGACTGCCCCGTGGTCGCGGCGAGGGCGAGCGTGGCCGTACCGTCGGCCAGCTGCGCCTGTTCGCCGATGTCGTCCGCAAGGGTCAGTGGCAGCAGCTGCGTATCGATCCGGCTCTGCCGGACCGCGCCCCGCTGCCTCGTCCCGACCTGCGCCTGCGCATGATTCCGGTGGGTCCGGTTGCCGTGTTCGGCGCCTCGAACTTCCCGCTCGCCTTCTCGACCGCCGGTGGTGACACCGCTTCGGCGCTCGCCGCCGGTTGCCCGGTCGTGGTCAAGGGTCACCCGGCCCACCCGATCACCGGCAGCCTGATTGCCGCCGCGATCACCAAGGCCGTGAAGGACGCCGGTCTTCCCGAAGGCGTGTTCCAGCACCTCGTCGGCCCGTCGAACGAACTCGGCGCCGCGCTGGTCCAGGATCCGCGCATCATGGCGGTCGGCTTCACCGGCTCGCGCGGTGGCGGTCTCGCCCTCGCCAAGCTGGCCCAGGCCCGCGAAGTGCCGATCCCGGTCTATGCCGAAATGTCGAGCATCAACCCCGTCCTGCTGCTTCCCGAAGCGCTGAAGGCACGCGGCGAAGCGCTCGGCACCGCTTTCGTCGGTTCGCTGACGATGGGCGCCGGCCAGTTCTGCACCAACCCCGGCCTGATCCTGGCTGTCGAGGGTGAAGGCCTGGACGCCTTCGTCGCGGCCGCCACCGGCGGTGTTGCCGAAGCCAAGCCGCAGACCATGCTCACCACCGGCATCGCCGCTGCTTATGCCAAGGGCGTCGAAGCGCTTGAAGGCAATGCCGGCGTCGAAACCATCGCCAAGGGCGAAGAAGGCAGCAAGACCACCGGCGGTGCGATCCTGTTCCAGACCACGGCTGCCCAGTTCCTCGCCGACAAGGCGATCGGCCACGAAGTGTTCGGCGCTGCGTCGATCGTCGTGCGCTGCAAGGACGAAGCCGAACTCGCCGGCCTGCTCGAAGGCCTGGAAGGCCAGCTGACCGCCACCCTGCACATGGACGAAGCCGACGAAGCCGCCGCTTCGCGCCTGCTGCCGGTGCTGGAACGCAAGGTCGGCCGCATCCTCGTCAACGGCTGGCCCACCGGCGTCGAAGTGTGCCACGCGATGGTGCACGGCGGCCCGTTCCCCTCGACCACCGACCCGCGCACCACGTCGGTCGGCAGCATGGCGATCGACCGCTTCCTGCGCCCGGTCAGCTACCAGAACTTCGCTCAGGGCCTGCTTCCGGCAGAACTGCGCGACGCGGCCTTCGGTGACGGCGCTCCCCGCCTGATCGACGGCGCACTTACCCTCTAACCAGTCCACTCAATCCCTGCGGCGCGCTCCCCCAAGAAGGCGCGCCGCAGATAGGGCCAAGAGCCCGGGAGAGATCTCCATGACCTACCTTCGCCTGCTCCAGCATCGCGCGCCTGACGGCGTGCGCTCCGTCATTCTTGCCGAGGGCGATGCCGCCCACTTCCTTCAGGGCGTCACCAGCACCCGCGAACTCGCCCAGCGCGCCATCGCCGAAGGCGTGACGCTGGCCGAAGCCGCCAAGGCTGCCGGACAGGGCGAAGCGGTCGACATCAAGGCCGAATTCGCGGCCGGCAACCTGCTTGCCCCGATCGACCACGAAGATTCCGCACACCTGCTGATGACCGGCACGGGCCTGACGCACCTCGGTTCGGCCGAGGGTCGCAACAAGATGCACCAGGCTGCCGCCTCGGGTGAGCATGTCACCGATTCCATGCGCATGTTCCTTGAGGGCCTTGAAGGCGGCAAGCCCGCCGCGGGCACCGAAGGCCAGCAGCCGGAATGGTTCTACAAGGGCGACGGTCAGCTGCTCGTCGGCCCCGGCGATGCGCTGACCATGCCCGCCTTCGCCAAGGACGGCGGCGAAGAGCCGGAACTGGCGGGCATCTACCTCGTAGGCGAAGACGGCCATGTCTACCGCCTCGGCCTCGCGCTCGCCAACGAGTTCTCGGACCACGTCACCGAGCGTCACAACTACCTGTGGCTTGCGCACTCGAAGCTGCGCCAGGCCGCGCTCGGCCCGGAACTGCTGCTGGGCACCCCGCCGGAGAAGATCGAGGGCACCAGCAAGATCGTGCGCGGCGGCGAGACGATCTGGGAAAAGCCCTTCCTCTCGGGCGAAGGCAATATGTCGCACACCTTTGCGAACCTTGAGCATCACCACTTCAAGTACGACCTGTTCCGCCGTTCGGGCGACGTGCATGTCCACTTCTTCGGCACCGCGACGCTCTCGTTCGCCGACGGCGTGACCACGCAGGAAGGCGACGTATTCGAGATCGACGCCGCACCCTTCACCCTGCCGGTTTCCAACCCGCTTGCCCGCGCTGCCGCTTCGGGCGAGGCGACGACAACCGTGAAGGCGCTCTGAGCCATGGATCCGATCCGTATCGCCATCGTTGGCGTGGGCAAGATCGCCCGCGACCAGCATATCCCCGCGATCGAGGGCAACCCGAACTTCAGCCTCGGCGCCACGGTCAGCCCGCATCACCGCGGCCCTGAAGGCATCCCGCACTTCAGCAGCCTCGAAGACCTGGTCGAGAACGGCCCGGCCATCGACGCGGTGGCGCTCTGCACCCCGCCGCAGGTCCGCTATGACCTCGCCGCGCTGGCGCTGGCGAAGGGCATGCACGTGTTCCTGGAAAAGCCGCCGGGCGCCACGCTGGCCGAAGTGGCGGCGCTGGAAAGCCGTGCCGACAAGGTGGGCGTGACGCTGTTCGCTTCGTGGCACTCGCGCTACGCCGCGGGCGTTGCCCCGGCCCGCGCCTGGCTTGCCGAGCGTACGATCAAGAGCGCCAGGATCGTCTGGCGCGAAGACGTGCGCGTCTGGCATCCGGGTCAGGACTGGATCTGGGAACCGGGCGGCCTTGGCGTGTTCGATCCGGGCATCAATGCTCTCTCGATCGCCACGCACATCATGCCGCGCCCGTTCTTCCTCAAGGAAGCGACGCTCAGCCTGCCGGCCAACCGCGCTGCGCCGATCGCCGCCGATATCGAGTTCCGCGATACCGCCGGAGCCGAAATCCACATGGACCTCGACTGGCGCCAGACCGGCCCGCAGTCGTGGGACATCATCGTCGAGACTGACGCGGGAACGCTGAAGCTCTCGAACGGCGGCGCCGTGCTCACCCTGCCCACCGGCACAGAGCACAACGAAGACCTTGAATATCCGGGTCTCTATTCGCGCTTCGCCAACCTGATCCGTGGCGGCCGCAGCGATGTGGACATCGCGCCGCTGCGCCTCGTGGCCGACGCGTTCCTGCGCGGACGCCGCGAGCTCGTCGAAGAATTCCACGACTGATTTCCCAGGGAGGGGACAAGACATGTTGAAGGCGCTTCGCCTGACCACCGCAGCCGTCCTGCTGAGCGCCACTGCGCTCGCAGGCACGGCTCATGCCGATACCGACGGACAGCCCACCACGGCGACCATCGACGCCGACAAGCCCGGCGCGGTCTATCATAAGGAAGTCTTCACCCAGTTCGCCGAGCACCTCGGCACGGGGATCTACGGCGGCCTGTGGGTCGGCAAGAACAGCAAGATTCCGAACACCAACGGTTTCCGCAACGATGTCGTCCGGGCGCTCAAGGACCTCTCGGTCCCCGTGATCCGCTGGCCGGGCGGCTGCTTCGCCGACGAGTACAACTGGCGTGAAGGCATCGGCCCGCAGAACAAGCGTCCGGTCAAGGTCAACACCCACTGGGGCGGCGTGACCGAGCCGAACACCGTGGGCACGCACGAATTCTTCGAACTGCTGCGCCAGGTCGGCGCGGAAGCCTATATCGCCGGCAACGTCGGCGACGGCACGCCGCGCGAAATGGCCGAATGGGTCGAATACATGACCGCACCTGCCGGTTCGCTGGCTGAGCTGCGCGCCAAAAACGGCCACAAGGAGCCCTGGAAGGTCGCCTACTTCGGCGTCGGCAACGAGCTTTGGGGTTGCGGCGGGAACATGCGTCCCGAATTCGCGGCCGACGAGACCCGCCGTTATGCCACCTTCGTCAAGGCGCCTGCCGGCACCAAGATCCTGAAGGTCGCCGCGGGCGCCAATGTCGACGACTACAACTGGACCGAGACGATGATGCGCGTCGCGGCCCCGCAGCTCGACGGCGTTTCGCTGCATTACTACGTCCACCCTGCCGGTGGCTGGCCGCCGCGTGCGCCCGCCGTCGATTTCGACGAACATGGCTGGGCCGATGCGCTGAACGGCGCGCGCCACATGGACGAGCTGATCACCAGGCACTCGGCGATCATGGACAAGTACGACCCCGAGAAGCGGGTCTTCCTGGCCGTGGACGAATGGGGTTCGTGGTACGCCCAGGATCCGGGCACGCATCCGGGCTTCCTGCGCCAGCAGAACACCCTGCGCGACGCGCTGATCGCCTCGGTCCATCTCGATATCTTCGCCAAGCATGCCGACCGCGTGCGGATGACCGCCATCGCCCAGATGGTGAACGTGCTCCAGGCGATGATCTTCACCGAAGACAACAAGATGGTGCTCACGCCCACCTACCACGTCTTCGAGATGTACAAGCCGTGGCAGGATGCCACCGTGCTGCCGATCCAGATCAAGTCGCCCTGGTATCACAAGGACGAGTTCTCGATGCCTGCCGTCAGCGGCTCGGCAGTGAAGGGCAAGGATGGCAAGATCCATGTCGGCCTGTCGAACCTCGATCCGAACCAGTCCAACACGGTGACGATCAAGCTCGGCGGCGTCAGCGCATCGGCGGCCACGGGCCGTATCCTGACGGCACCCGCGATCAACGCGCACAACACCTTCGACGCACCGAATGCGGTGAAGCCCGAGGCCTTCTCCGGCGCCACCGTGCAGGGCGGCAACCTTGTCGTTACCCTGCCGGCCAAGTCGGTCGTGGTGCTCGAACTGCAATGAGCGTGAACCACGTCCCCGCCGCTCCTTATGTCTTGGGAGATTGGGGCACCACCCGGCTGCGGCTGTTCCGCCTCGACGGCGAGGACGTGGTCGCCCGGCTCAGCGGGCCGGGTGCGCTTGAAGGTCACGCCGAAGCGGCGCTGGCCGAAAGGCTGGAAAGCTGGAAGGCCGAAGGGCCGCTGTCCGAAGTCGTGCTTTGCGGCATGGCCGGTGCTCCGGGTGCGCTCGTCGCGGCAGGCTATGCGGCCTGCCCGGCGGACGCGGCCAAGTGGCTGTCCTCACGCACGCGGCTCGAAGTCGCCGGCATTCCGGTTTCGGTGCTGCCGGGGCTGAGCTGCCGTGCGGACGGCGTGCCGGAAGTGATGCGGGGCGAGGAGGCGCAAGTCTTCGGCGCCCTCGCGCTTCACCCGGACCTTGCGGAGGGCGAACATCTCATCGCGCTGCCGGGGACACACTGCAAGTGGGTCACGGTCAGGGATGGCACGATCACCATGTTCCGCACTCACCCGACCGGCGAGCTTTTCGCGCTGCTGGCCGGACAGTCGACGCTGACCGGACCCGATACGCCGGGCGAGGGCACTGTCGACGAAGGCTTCGCACGCGGTCTCGAACGCTGCGGCGAGCCGCTGACCGGCGCGCTGTTCGAAGCGCGGGGTGCAAGAATGCTGGACGGCCGGTCGAAGGACTGGTCGCGCGGCTATATCTCGGGGCTGCTCATCGGCGGCGAAGTGGCAGCCCGTGTCACGCCGGGCGCTTCGGTGGTCCTGATTGGCGACCCGGCGCTGTCGGCGCTTTATGACCGTGCGCTGGAAGGACTCGGCTGCACCGCCCGCCGTATCGACGGCGACGCGGCGGTCCTTGCCGGTCTGCGTATCGCAAAGGAATTGAAAGCATGAAGATCGAACAGGTTCTGGCAGAAGGCGCTGCCCCGGTCGTCGCGATCCTGCGCGGCATCCAGACTCACGAAGCGGTCGAGATCGGCACGGCGCTGGTCGAGGCCGGCGTGCGGATCATCGAAGTGCCGTTCAACTCGCCCGATCCCGCCGGCTCCATCGGCGCCATGGTCGAGGCTCTGGGAGACCGCGCCGCGATCGGCGGCGGCACCGTGATCGGCACCGATCTGGCGGAGACGCTGGCGGGTGTCGGCGGAACCTTCATGGTTTCGCCCAATGTCGATCCGGCCGTCATCAGGCGCTCGATCGAACTCGGCATGGACGTGCTCCCCGGCTTCCTCACCCCGACCGAGGCATTCGCCGCCGTGGCGGCAGGCGCCAATGACCTCAAGCTGTTCCCCGGCTCGGTGCTGGGCAGCAGCTACATCAAGGCGATCCGCGAAGTCCTGCCCAAGACCAGCCGCGTCTGGGCGGTGGGCGGTGTGGGCGCTGCCAATGTCGCGGAATACCGCGCAGCGGGCGTCTTCGGCATCGGCGTGGGCGGCAGCCTCTACAAGCCCGGCTTCGATGCCGCGACGGTTGGCGCAAAGGCCGCCGAGATCGTCGCCGCATGGAACGCCTGCGCGGCATAACAAAGCAAGTTCGGAGAGAGTACGTGTTCAGGAAATTCCTCGCTGCCGCCAGCCTTGCCGTGCTGGCCGCCTCCGGTGCGGCCGATGCGCAAGTGCAGGTCGGCGAGAAGGGGGCGGGCACGCTCAATTCCCGGTTGAGCGGCGACCTCACGGTGCACGATCCGGTCATCATCCGGGAAGGCGATACCTACTACGTCTTCAGCACCGTGGGCCGCTATGTCGGCATCAAGACCTCGAAGGACCTGAAGGCCTGGAAGGATGCCGGTTCGGTCTTCGCCGAGATTCCGGCATGGGCCAGGCAGGCGATCCCCGGCGCCGAAGGCATCTGGGCGCCCGACATCTCCTACGTGAACGGCGAATACCGGCTCTATTACTCGGTCTCGACGTTCGGCTCCAACCGTTCCGCCATCGGCCTGGCGACGAGCAAGACGCTCGATCCCAAGGCCAAGGGTTATGGCTGGAAGGACCAGGGTCTCGTCGTCATGTCGACGCATGAGGACGACTTCAACGCCATCGACCCCAATTTCGTCGAGGATGCGCAGGGCCGCCAGTGGCTCTCGCTCGGCAGTTTCTGGACCGGCCTGAAGCTGTTCCCGCTCGATCCGAAGACCGGCAAGGTCGCCCCCGGTACCGAGCCCTATTCGATCGCCCGCCGCCTTGCTCCTGCAGGTGGCCCGGCCCCGGTCGAAGCGCCTTTCATCATCCCGCACGGCGGCTTCTACTATCTGCTCGCCAGCTACGACTATTGCTGCAAGGGCGTGAACAGCACCTACTACACCGTCGTCGGCCGCTCGAAGAAGATCACCGGGCCCTACCTCGGCAAGGACGGCAGTTCGATGATGGAAGGTCGCGGCACGATCTTCCTGCGCGCCGACCTGAAAGAGCAGCAGCGCTTCCGCGGCCCCGGCCATGCCGGCGCCTTCACCGACAAGGACGGCACTACTTACGTCGTCTACCACGCTTACGACAAGCAGGCGAACGGTGCGCCCACGCTGCGCATCGCGCCGATCCGCTGGGACGCGGACGGCTGGCCTGTCGCCGAATACTGATCCCACCTGACGGCACCCCGGTCCCCCGACCGGGGTGTCCTTTTTCCCATCGCCGGATCAAATCGGACCGGCGCCACGAAACAAGCATCTCGGAGAGGATGACATGAACTTTTCCCTTTCGCGCCGCGCATTTGCCGCCAGTGCCGCCCTGCTTCCCATCGCCTGCAACCGTGCGGGCGATGCCGCTCTCGGTGGTGACGACAAGGCTGCCGTCGCCGATCCGCTCAAGGGCCCGATCAATCCGCTGGTGAAGAACCGCGCCGATTCGCAGGTCTTCCGCCACGACGACGGTAACTACTACCTCACCGGCTCGGTCCCCGAATACGATCGCCTGATCCTGCGTCGCTCGAAGACGCTGGCCGGTCTCGCCACCGCCGAGGAGCGCGTTCTCTGGCGTCATGAGAAGACCGGCCCGATGTCCGGCTTCCTCTGGGCGCCCGAACTGCACCTCATCGACGGCAAGTGGGTCATGTACTTCGCGGCCGGCCCCAGCGGCGGCGGCGAGGACGTGTTCCGCATCCGCACTTACGCCATCGTCTGCGACGGGTCCGACCCGATGACCGGCAAGTGGTCGGTCCTTGGCGAATTCAAGATGCCGTGGGACAGCTTCAACCTCGATTCCACGAGCTTCGTCCACAAGGGCCAGCGCTATTTCGCATGGGCCCAGCGCGAGGAAGGGATCGACACCAATTCGAACCTCTACATCGCGCCGATGAAGGACGCGCTGACGCTTTCGGCCGATCCCGTCCGCCTTACGGTGCCGACGCTCGACTGGGAAACCCGCGCCTACAAGGTGGCAGAGGCCCCGGCGGTGCTGGCAAAGAACGGCCGCCTGTTCATGACCTACTCGGCCAGCGGCACCGGCGCCGTCTATTGCCTCGGCATGCTGACGATCGACGAGAACGCCAACCTCATGGACCCCAAGGCATGGACCAAGTCGCAGAAGCCGGTCTTCGCGACTTGCGTGGAAACCTCGGTCTACGGCCCCGGCCACAACAGCTTCACGGTGGACGAGAACGGCAACGACATCCTCGTCTACCACGGCCGCGACTACGAGAAGATCGAAGGCGACCCGCTGCTCAACCCGGATCGCCACACCCGCGTCCAGCGCATCTATTACGATGACAAGGGCGCGCCGGACTTCGGCGTTCCGGTCGGCAACGGCGCGCTGCCCGAGCGCTTCACCCCGGCTGTGAACCGCGAGGTGATGCTGGGTCATGACGGTACGAAGCTGACCCTCGCCAAGGGTACGCCGCTGCCCCGGACCCAGTTCCGCGAGATCGCCGGCGCTGACGGCGCGGTGCAGCTTTCGCCGATCCTCCTGCGGGACAAGGGGCTTGCGGTGGGCAAGGACGGCGTGGCTGCGCTGACCGCGCTCGGCACTGCCGACCTGTTCCTGCGCGAGGCCGGGGAAGTGCAGGGCACCGTGCGCTTCGTTTCCAAGTCCGACTCGTCGAAGGCGCTCGCGTTCTCCGGCGATGCGGTGAAGCTGGCGGACAAGGGCGATCCGGCGACGAGCTGGCTCGTCGGCTGACAGCAACAACTCAGACAAGACCGCCCGGAATCCTCGTGTTCCGGGCGGAATTGCGGCGAATCTGCCACACTCCACGCCCCTTTTTGATAGCGCTCCCCCTTTTATCCTTGCATCGCATTAGTCAGACTAATAATTAGTCCGAGTAATTCGAAGGGGCATGGTATGGGCCAGCCCCAATGGGAGGGTTGATCCATGGCGCTCAAGCCATTTGCATTCTGCACCGCATCCGTCTTCGCCCTGAGCCTCGCCACCGTGGCTCACGCGCAGGATGCCGCTCCGCAGGCCGCCGACGCCGCTGAACCGACTGCCGAGGACATCATCGTCACCGGCGTGCGCGCCTCGATCGTGGGCGCCATCAACAGCCGCAAGGAAAACATCCAGATCGTCGATTCGATCGTGGCTGAAGACGTCGGCAAGCTGCCTGACAACAACGTGATCGAAGCGCTCCAGCGCGTCACCGGCATCCAGGTCACCGACCGTGCCGGCGGCGAGACCGGGACCATCACGATCCGTGGCCTGTCCGATCCTGTCACCACCTGGAACGGCCGCAACATCTTCACCGCGGCCGGCACCTCGTTCGCGCTGCAGGACATCTCGTCGAACCTCGTCCGCAAGATCGACGTCTACAAGACCCGCTCGGCAGACCAGCTCGAATTCGGCCTCGCCGGCCAGATCGACGTCGCCACGCGCCGTCCGTTCGACTTCGACGGTTTCACCATTTCCGGCCTTGCGCGCGGTGTCTACAGCGAGCTGGCGGACAAGGTGAACCCGAACGTCGCGCTGCTCGTCAGCGATCGCTGGGAAACCGGCATCGGCGACATCGGCTTCCTCATCAACGGCAGCTATACGCGTTCGAAGTATCGCAACATGAACGTGCAGGCCGGCGCCCTGGTGCCGTTCGCCACCGAAAACCCGCCTTCGGACACCTGGCTGACGCCGCTGCAGCGCATTTTCCCCAACACCGACCCGGCGAACCCCTACTGGAAGCCGGGCCTCAACGCGGGTCTGCCGACCACGCCGGGTTCGACCCTCAACATCGACGGCGTAGAGGTGCCTTACTACCTCTCGCGCGATGCGGTCATCAGCTCGGATCTTTACGGCAAGCGTGAGCGTCCCTCGATCAACGCCGCCCTGCAGTGGGCGCCGAACGACCGTTCGACCTATACCGCCGAGTTCTACTACACCGGCTTCCGCGGCAGCACCTTCAACTCGATGCTGTTCAGCTTTGCCGACTGGTGGGGCGATCTGGGTGATGATCCGGGTTCGACCTTCGAACTCTATGACGGCACCAACGTCATCAAGTCGCGCAAGATCGGCGGCGTTTCGGGCTTCAACAGCGCGGACTACTCCACGAACAAGACCGACAGCTATGTCTACGCTCTGAACGCGGACTGGGACGTGGGCGATCGCGGCAAGATCACCGCCGACCTCGCCTACCAGGACAGCAAGAACGAAACCTCGTTCTTCGCCGTGCGCACCAACCGCGCGCCGCTGGACATCGACGTCGACTTCAACGCTGGCGGCGGTATCCCGTCGTACAGCTTCGGCACGCCGGGAGTCCTGACCGACGCAACCCAGTGGACCGTCGGCGACCTGTTCGACAACGGCAACCGGAGCACCGGCAAGGCTTTGACCTTCCAGCTCGACGGCTACTACGAATGGGACGAAGGCTTCCTGCGCCGGATCAAGGCGGGCTTCCGCTACGACGATCGCAAGGCCAGCACCTTCATTCGCGAACAGAGCGCGGGCGCCCTTGGCGGCACGCTGGCCTCGCTGGGTGACGGTTACAGCTTCACCAACAGCGGCTTCTTCGATGGCCGCGCCGACGTTCCGACCAGCTGGGTGCTGGCAAACGGCCCGGCGCTGTACAAGAACGCCGACGCCATCCGCACGCTCTACCAGGCGGCCAACCCGAACCTGCTGCTGTCCGATCAGCTTTCGTTCGGCCGCGTGTTCGACATCAACGAAGTCACCCTGGCGGCCTACCTCCTGGCTGACGGTCAGGTCGAAATCTTCGGCCGTCCGCTGATGCTCGAAGGCGGCGTGCGCATGGTCACGATCGATACCGATTACGACTACTTCGATCGTTACAACGACTATGCCCGCACCGGCGTTTCGACCGGTCAGATGAAGTTCCTGCCGAGCTTCACCGCACGTTACGAGATCACGCCGAACCTGCGCGTGCGCTTCAACTACGGTGAAACCCTGCGTCGTCCGGCGTTCGGCGACCTCAACCCGAACGTTTCGCTCACCGGCGACCTTTCGGGTCTGGGCTTCGGCACGGGCAGCGCCGGCAACGCCGGCCTGAAGGCGACGACGTCGAAGAACTTCGACCTTGCGCTGGAATGGTACTTCGAGCGCAACAGCGCAATCTACGTCACCGGTTTCCGCCGTGAAATCAGTGGTCTCGTCGTTCCGCTCACCACGCTCGAGTATATCCCGAACAACGGCATCGAGGGCAGCACCGCCACCGACTACTTCCAGGTTACCCGTCCGACCAACGCGTCCGACGGCGTGCTCAAGGGCGTGGAACTGGGCCTGACCTACTTCCCGACCTACCTGCCGAGCGTGCTCGACGGCCTGGGCTTCCAGGGCAGCGCCACGATCCTCGACTCTTCGCAGACGATCCCGGAAACCGACGACGAGGGCAACACCGTCCTCACCAAGTCGGCGTTCTTCGCGGTGTCGAAGTTCTCGTACAACGCCACGCTGGCTTACGAGCGCGGTCCGATCGGTGCACGTCTCTCCTACGTGTGGCGCAAGGGCTTCCTCCAGCGCAACGAGGCGCGTGCCTTCGCCAACCCGATCGGCTTCTGGCGCAAGCCCGAGAAGAGCCTGGACTTCCAGCTCACCTTCGCCGTGACCGACGACATCGGCCTGACCTTCGACGCGGTGAACATCACCAAGGCGAAGCAGCAGGACTACTACAAGTTCGAGGATGCCGGCGGCCCGGTCACCATGAACGCGAATACCCTGCTGATCGACCGCACGTTCGCGGCGGGCGTTCGCTTCAAGTTCTAACCTGACAAGGCGGGCCGCGACACACGCCATTCCGTGTCGCGGCCCGCCATAGGCGGCTGTTCCTCCGGGCTCCTCTCCCAACACAGGCCCGGCAGGACGGCCGCCTTTATTTTTTGCTGCTATCAGCTGACGCTCGCCAGACCATGAAGGGGTAACGATGCGCGGAAACATCCGGACGATCCTCGCCACCGCGGCGCTTCTTGCGGGCGGGGCCAGCCTGCCGCCTGCCGCATCCTCCCAAGAATCCGCGTCTTCCAGGACCTCCGCTTCTTCTGGTGTCGGCCGGGCTGTTCCGAAGCTCGATACCGCCGCCATCGCCAAGGCTCGCTTCGGCAACGACGCCGCCTGGTACGAACAGCGCATTCCCTTCTTCGAGAGCGCCGATCCGAAGATCGATGCGGTCTACTACTACCGCTGGGGCCTGTTCCGCGCGCACCAGCGCGACCTCGGCGCGCAGGGCTACGTCACCACCGAATTCGCCGACGACGTGGACTGGCAGCGCGAGCCTTTCGCCAGTCTCAACGACGCCAGCGGCTTCCACATCGCCGAAGGGCGCTGGCTGAACGATCGCCGCTTCACCGACGATTACGTCAACTTCATGTACGAGGGCGGCAACGACCGTCACTTCACCGACCACATGGCCGACTCGGTCTGGGGCCGCTACCTTGTCGACGGCGACCGCGAGGCGGTGCTCGCGCACCTCAAGACGATGCGCCACATCTACCGGCTGTGGGACGAGAAGTTCGACTTCACCAAGGGGCTCTACTTCGTGGAGCCGCTGCTCGATGCCACCGAATACACCGTGTCCTCGATCGACGCCTCTGGCGGCAAGGACGGGTTCCGGGGCGGCGATTCCTTCCGGCCCTCGGTCAACAGCTACATGTTCGCCAATGCCCGCGCCCTTTCGCGCATGGCGGCGCTGGCGGGCGACACGGCTATGGCCAAGGAATACGCGGGCCGTGCCGAGGCCTTGCGCACGCGCGTTCTCGAAGACCTGTGGAGCCCGAAACTCGGCCATTTCGTGGACCGCTACCAGGTCTCGAACGAGCATGTGAAATACTGGGACCAGATCCGCAATCGCGAGCTGGTGGGCTACCTGCCGTGGATGTTCGATCTCGTGCCGGACGAGGCGAACTATTCGGCTGCCTGGGGCCATCTGCTCGATCCCGCGTCGCTGGCGGGCAAGGCGGGGATGCGCACCGTCGAGCAGAACTACGAATATTACATGCGCCAGTATCGCTATCTGGGCACCGCGCCCGAGTGTCAGTGGAACGGGCCGATCTGGCCCTACCAGACCACGCAGGTACTGACCGGCATGGCCAACCTGCTCGATCACTATGGCCAGACGGGTCCGGTGACGCGCAGCGACTACATGCGCCTGCTGCGCCAGTACACCCAGCTTCACTACCAGGGTGAGGGCAGGAACGCGCGGCTCGACCTGGAAGAGGATTACCACCCGGAGACCGGCAAGCCGATCGTCGGGCTGGACCGCAGCCATCACTATTTCCATTCCGGCTATCTCGACCTGATCCTGACCGGCCTTGTCGGCATCCGCCCGCGCGCGGACGACGTGCTGGAGGTCAACCCGCTGCTTCCGGCCGCCGGTGACCCGCAGGCGCTGGGCTGGTTCCACATCGAGCGCGTGCCTTATCACGGTCACGAGGTCTCGGTGACATGGGATGCGGACGGCAAGCATTATGGCCGCAAGGGGCTGACCATCGCGGTGGACGGCGCCGAAGTCGCTCACCGTGACGATCCGGCCCGGATCGAGGTGCCGCTTGCGCGCAAGGCCAATGCCCCGATCGTGCGGGAGGAGAACCTTGCGGTGCAACTCGTGCGGGGCAACTTCCCCAAGGCCAGCGCGTCCTCCGGCACAGAGGCGGAGAACCTGCACGACGGTATCGACGGTCGCGCCTGGTTCTATCCGGAACTGCCGAACGGCTGGGATTCGGCGAAGTCTTCCGCGCCGCAGTGGTACGCGGTCGACTTCGGCAAGACGGTCACGCTCGGCCGTGCGGAGCTGGCGTTCTTCGCCGATGGTGCGAAGTTCGCGGCGCCGCGCCGGGTCTCGGTCGAGGTCTGGCGCGATGGCGGCTGGCAGCAGGTGGCCGCGCCCAAGGCCGCCCCGCTTGCCAATGGCGTAACCGAGCTGCGCTGGCCCGCCGTTACGGGCGAACGCATTCGCGTGACGATGGTGCCGGCAGCCGGCCGCGCCATCCGCCTTGCCGAACTCAAGGCCTTCACCCGCTGAACCTGTCCGCCGGCCGGAGCGGTTGTTTTCGCTTCGGCCGGCAGGACGTTTCTCCGGCGCCCGCGTCGTGCGCGGGAATTCGGCCACGCCGCTAGGGTCAGGACCCATTAATCACGCCTGCGAGGTTTGAATCAAAATGGCTCAGAGCGAGGAAGGAAGGCGTAGTAATATGTCTATATTTCAAGCCTTTCTGACGCTGCACTGGGCCATTTTGATCAAATCCCTCCGGGACACCGGAATGGCTTCCATCTCGAACCAAAGCGACTTTGGACGGGCAACCAGCCCGCCCGGCAGCCGCTTTGGCCCGATATGTTCGCCATTCCGGTGCCTCGCAGGCGTGATTAATGGGTCCTGACCCTAGGGTCCTGACCCTAGAGCAGCCACACGGCAAGCATGATCCAGAATGTTGCCGAAAAGGCGATGGCGATGGCGAGGCCGAGCAGGGGGCGCCGTTCCGGCTTCAGGTCCGTTTCTTCCGGTGGATCCCCGGATGCCGGGTCTACGGCCATAACGACCGGTGAAGCCGGCTACGACCAGTACCCTGCGCACCGCGCGAAGTGGCGGTGTGGGAATCAGCCGAAATCGGACTTCGAGCCATGGACGGTACTCCCGGCGCCTGCGCCGGTCGGCTCGGTACACGTCCCGGTCACGTCACTTCATCATGAGCCCTGCCGGGGCGACAGGGCCATATCGATGGACGGGTGCCTATCGGCGGTCGGGCGAAGGCCAGCCGTTCAGCCTTCGACCTTTTCGGCGAGAAGCGCCGGGGTCAGCACTTGCGGCAATTGCTCCGCCTTACCGCCATTTGCGTACCAGACGTAAAGCGGCACGCCTGCTGCGCCTTGCGCGGTGAGGTAGCGGGTGATCTCCGGATCGCGGCGGGTCCAGTCCCCCCGCAGCACGACGACGCCGGCCTTTTCGAAGGCGGCGCGCGTTTCCTCGCGCTCGATGGCGACCTGCTCGTTGACCTTGCAGGTGAGGCACCAGTCGGCGGTCATCCAGACGAACACCGGCTTTCCGGCGGCGCGCGCATCGGCCAGCGCCTTCTCGCTGAAGGGCTTTGCCGCCAGCAGCGATTCGATGCGCTCTTCAGGCGGGGCGGGGCAGGGCAGCACGGCCAGCACGATGGCGGCGGCGGCAAGGGCAAGCACGGCGAAGGGGCGGGCGGCCTTGCCCCGGCGCTGGGCGCGGCCCGCCGCCAGGAGGATGGCAAGGATCGCGATCAGGCCCACAAGAGCGCCCAGCACGAATACGGTGCCTCCGGCCTTCCACGTCAGCCATGCCAGTGCCAGCGCGGTCAGGCCCATGGGCAGCGCCATCCAGTGGCGGAACGTCACCATCCAGCCGCCGGGCCGGGGCAGCCGCTTGCGCAGCGCCGGGACGAAGGCCACCGCCAGGAAGGGCAGGGCGATGCCGAGGCCGAGCGCGGCGAACAGGGTCATTGCCGGCAATACCGGCAGCAGCAGCGCCGCGCCCATCGCCGAAGCCATGAACGGTCCGGTGCAGGGTGTCGCCACGAAGGCGGCGAGCAGGCCGGTGGCGAAAGCACCCCGGGTGAAGCTGGAGGGCGAACCGCCGGACACGAAGCCGGGGACCGTGAACTCGAACAGGCCCATAAGGTTGGCGGTGATGACCGAGGCGAGCAGCAGAAGGCTGACGACCACCAGCGGCTCCTGCAACTGGAACGCCCAGCCGACCTGCTCGCCGCCTGCGCGCAGCGCCAGCAGCAGCGCGCCAAGCCCGAGGCAGGCGGTGATGACGCCCGCCGCATAGGCAAGTCCCTCGATCCGGGCATGGCTCTCGCTCTCGCCCGCGCGGGCGAGGCTCAGTGCCTTGAGGCTGAGGATCGGAAAAACGCAGGGCATGACGTTGAGCAGCAACCCGCCCGCCAGCGCGGCGAGCAGGAGCAGCGGCAGCGAGGGCAGTTCGGGCGCGGCGGCATCGGCGGCGAGCGGCGTGCCGCCTGTCGGCACCGTCCCCGCGCGAGCGGTGAAGGCGATGCCGTCTCCCGCGGGATTGAGGCGCAGCACCCCGGTCAGGACATCCGCGCCGCGCGGGTCGAGCTTCGTGCGGGGGAGCGTGACGATCAGCATGTCGCCCTTCCAGGCGAATTGCTGGTTGCCGGCATAGTCCGCCAGCTTGTCCTCGCCGATGAAGACGTGCGGGGCATCCAGCGGAGTGGCGGCGGGAAGCGGGATGGCGAGGCGAACCGTGCGCTCGTCGAGGCTGAAGGTGGCGGCGGCGTCGAGCGGGGCGGGGAGGCGGCGCAGCCATTCGGCAAAGCGCGGATCCGCGCCGGTCTCGGCCTTGGCGGCCACCGGCACCTCAACGGCGAGGTCGGCACGTTCGGGCACGCAGATCTGTTCGGTGCAGGCGAGCCATTCGGCATGGAGGCGGACCGGCACGCGGCTTCCGGGCACGGCATCCGCCGGAACCGTGAAGGGTACGAGCACCGCGTAGTCGCTTTCGAAGACGTGGTTCATCAGTCCGGATACCACCAGCGTCTGCGGTACCGGATAGCGCGGGCTGCCGGCTTTCGCCCCGTCAGGCAGGGTCCAGGCGAGCTGCATGCCGAGGCCGGCGTCGCCGGGGTTCGACCAGTAGCCGTGCCAGCCTTGCGCCGGCGTCATGTGAATGGCGATGGTGCTTTCGCCGCCCGGCGCCGCCGCCGGACCGGCCACCAGTTCGGCGGCGATGTGGGCGGGAGCGGCCTTGGCGGCGAGCGGGGCGAGAAAGAGCGCCAGCATTTGACACATGAGTGCCATAAACAGGCGATAGCGGCGCTTTTTCATGAAACTCCCGTGCGTTGGGGGCGCTTGCGTCGCCCACGCATTGCAGACATCGATGCATCTGCGCCCATTGCATCGACATTTCAAGGAAGTCCCCCCGATGCGCCTGCTTTCCTCGTCGCTCGCTCCGCTGGCCCTGGTTGCGGCACTGGCCGTTTCGGCCCCCGCACTGGCGCAGGAAGCACCGGTGGCTGCTGCTTCCGCGCCCGCGCCGCAGGGCGAGCCCCGGCTGATTGTCGCGATTTCGGTGGACCAGTTCTCGGCCGACCTCTTTGCCCAGTACCGCGAGCATTTCACCAAGGGCTTCACGCGCCTGCTGCAAGGGGCGGTGTTCCCCTCGGGCTTCCAGTCCCACGCCGCCACCGAGACCTGCCCCGGCCATTCGACGCTGCTGACCGGCGTGCACCCTTCGCGCACCGGCATTACCGCGAATTCGTGGTACCAGCCCGGCATCGCCCGCGCCGAAAAGGAAGTCTACTGCGTCGAGGACGAAACCAACCCCCGGTCCACGCCGGACAATCCGGTGGTCAGCCCCGCGCACCTCAAGGCGCCGACGCTGGGCGACCTCATGAAGAAGCGCAATCCCGCGACCATCAACGCCGCCGTCTCCGCCAAGGACCGCGCCGCAGTGATGATGAGCGGCCATGACACGGACGCCGTCTACTGGATCGGCGCCAAGGGCTTCACCACATTCGAGAACCGCAGGATCAGCAAAGCGGTCGAGACCGAAAACGCGGTCATGGCGAAGCGCGTCGCCGCCGGTGACGGCCCGCTGGCGGTGCCGGGCTGGTGCGGCAGTGTCGACCGGGCGACGCCGATCAAGGACTTCACCATCGGCACGTACCGTTTCCCGCTGGCCGCCGGGGACTTCAAGTCCTACGCCAATGGCCCGCGCGTGGACACCGCCACCGCCGAGATGGCCGTGCGCATGGTGGACGAATTGGGCATGGGCAAGGATGCCGTGCCCGACGTGCTCTCCGTCAGTTTCTCGGCCACGGACAAGGTCGGCCATGCCTTCGGCACCGAGGGCGTGGAAATGTGCATCCAGATGAACGTGCTGGATGAGGCCATCGGCAACCTGTTCGACGCGCTCGATGCGCGCGGGATCGATTACGAGGTCGTGCTCAGCGCCGATCACGGCGGCTTCGATGCGCCCGAGCGGCAGAAGCTGCGCGGCAATCCCGATGCCACCCGCATCGATCCCGCGCTCACCGCCGGGAAACTGGCCGCCGCCGTCTCGCAGGATACCGGCGTGACCGTGAAGAACGGCCCGCTGTTCTACGGAGCGGGCGAGGCGGGCAGCGTCTGGTTCTCGTCCGAACTGACGGCCGGACAGAAGCAGAAGGTCATGGCCGCGCTCGTCGCGCGCCTGAAGGCCAATCCGCAGATCGCCGCTGTCTATACGCAGGACCAGATCATGCAGTGGCCCCAGCCCAAGGGCAATCCGCAGGACTGGACGATGGAGCAGAAGGTCCGCGCCTCCTTCGTGCCGGGGCGCTCGGGCGAAGTGCAGATGCTGACCGTGCGCGGGGTCGTGCCGGGCGAGGCAAAGCCGTTCAAGGTCGCCTCGCACGGCAGCCCGTGGGACTACGATCGCCGCGTGCCGATGCTGTTCTGGCGCAAGGGCATGACCGGTTTCGAGCAGCCGACCCCGGTGGAGACGGTGGACATCGCGCCCACCCTTGCCGCGACGGTGGGTCTGACCGCGCCGGCCGGCACCTGGGACGGAAGGTGTCTCGACATCGACGCCGGAGAGGCCGATAGCTGCCGTCGATGAACGACTCTGCAGCGAAGCACGACCAAAAGGCGGAACACCGCGACCTGATCATCCTGGGCGGGGGCCTCGTCGGCATGACGCTGGCGCTTGCCGCGGCCCGGGCGGGTATCACCAGCCACGTCATCGACCGGGCCGACCCGGCCGATCTCACTGCCGAAGGCGCGGACGGCCGCGCCTCGGCAATTTCGACGGCGAGCTGGAACCTCTTCACCAACATCGGCCTCGCGCCTGCGCTGAAAGATCTCGGTTGCCCGATCGATTCGATCGCCGTCACCGATTCGATGAAGCCGGGCCGGATCGATTTCACGCCCAAGCCCGAGGAAGGCTCGCTGGGCCGCATGTTCGCCAATCGCGACTTGCGCCTAGCCCTGTTCGCCGCCGCGCGTGAGGAGAAGAACATCGCCTGGCACGTCCGCACCGAAGCGGTCCGGCGCGACCGGGGGCCGCACGGTGTCGAGGTGGAGCTTTCGGACGGCCGCGTGCTCGGCGCGAGCCTGCTGGTCGCCGCCGAGGGCCGCCAGTCGCCCACGCGCGACGAGGCCCGCTTCGCGCTGGCCAAGTGGGACTACAAACACCGCGCCATGGTGACCGGGCTGTTCCACGAGAAATCGCACGCAAACACGGCCTGGGAAATCTTCTACCCGGCGGGACCGTTCGCGCTGCTGCCGCTGCTTGATGACGATCAGGGCCGCCATCGCAGCGCGCTGGTCTGGACGGTGGCGGAAAAGGATGCCGCCGGGATCATCGCCATGCCGGACGCCATGTTCCTCAACGAAGTGGAAAGCCGGATGCACGGCGTGCTCGGCAAGATCACGCTTTCCGCGCCGCGCATGAGCTATCCGCTGCGTTTCCATCATGCCGGACATGTGATCGACGAGCGCCTTGCGGTGATCGGCGATGCGGCTCACGGCATGCACCCGATCGCCGGACAGGGCCTCAATCTGGGCCTGCGCGACGTCGGCGCGCTGGTCGAAGTGCTCACCGAAGGCATGCGCCTTGGCCTTGAGCCGGGCGATGCGCAGTTGCTGGCGCGTTACGAGAAGTGGCGCAGCCTCGATACGTTCATGGTCATGTCGGTGACGGACGGGCTGACGCGCCTGTTCGGCATTCCCGGCCGCCTGCCCAGCGCGGCGCGCCGCCTCGGCATGGGCGCAGTGCAGCGCCTGCCCAGCCTCAAGCGCTTCTTCATGGATGAGGCGCGCGGGATGTCGGGCGCCTTGCCGGAGCTTCTGCAGGGATAAGGGGCTTCACGCCCCCTGCCTGCCCCTCGCATTCACCCTTATTCGGACGGAGCCGCTTCCGAAGCATCCGCCGAAGGCAAGTCGGTCGGCAGCACGCCCGGTGTCGCCAGCGGGCTCGGCTGGTCCACCGTGTGCCCTTCGGCGTCGGTCAGGCGGCGCGGTTCGAGCATGGCGGTGGTTTCGAGCAGGTTGAGCGCGTCCTGCACGTCCTGATAGCGGTGCGCATCGGCGGTCCAGGTCTGGGCGGCCTGCGCATTGGGCAGGCGCTCCACTTCGCTGATGGCATTGCCGATGCGGCGGGCGCTCAGCATCAGGCGGGCGCGGTCGATGCGGGCGGTGGGCGTCAGGAGGGTGGAGGATTCGCGGCGCACCACGAAAAGGCTTGACAGTTCGCGGCGCGCCTTCTGCCAGAGGCTTTCGTTGCTCTGCGTCTCGCTGAGTTCGGGCGACAGCGCTTCGAGACGGGCGGAGAGTTCGTCGATGGTGACGGGGTTCTTCGAGAATTCGATCACCGTCTGCACCGCGCGGGGCTGGGCATTGGTAAAGCGCAGGCGAAGCTGGTCGGCGACGTAGCTCAGCGGTTCGCCGCGATCGACCATGCGGCGCGCGGCGAAGGCGATCAGCAGGCCCTCGGCGCGGGCGGCATTGCCCGAGGCGGCGCCGGTCTGGAAATCGATGCGGGAAAGCCGGTCCTCAAGCAGCGCGAGCCGCCCTTCGACCGATCCCAGTGCGGCCAGCTGCGCCGGTGACGAAGGCGCCGTGGCCATCGGCACTTGCGGGCGAGAGGGCGCGGCCTGCTCTGGCTGCGGCGCGGTTTCGCCTTGCGGCATGGCCCGTTGCGGCAGGATTTTTGCCAGTTCCCCGCTTGCCGCTGCCCAGGCGACCAGCGCGCCTCCCAGCAGGAAAGCAATCAGGGCAACGAAGAATACGCCTCCGCGCGAACGCGGGCGTGAGGACGAATGAGGTTGTGGCGAGGTGAAATCCTGCATCAAGTCTGGTTCTGTCAGTTTACGATCCCGAGGGGAAGTCTTGGCATATCTCCAGGGCCATGGCCAGCAGCGCAGTGTCGTTGGGGAGCGCGGCGCTGCGCAGGGCGGCCCAGCCTGACCCCGCCCGCCCGGCAACGCGCGGGCCGATGCAGGCCAGGGCGATTCTCGCGCGGCCGATGCCGATCCGGTCGCACTCGGCCGCGAAATGCCCCGCCGCCTCGGCGGAATGGAGCAGGACCACGGTGGGTTTCTCCAGCGTTTCGGCCAGTCCGGCCGGCAGGGGAAGGCTTTTGCTGGCGTAGACTTCGCGGGTTATCACGGTGCGGTCGGCGGGCACGTCGAGGATGGTGTGCTCGCGTCCGGCCAGTCGCAGCAGGCGGCCATGGCCGGGGGCGAGGTTTCCCAGAACCGATTGCAGTCCGCCGCTGCCCGTGCGCACCACGTCCAGACCGGCGTCGCGGGCGGCCTGCGCCGTCCGGTCTCCCACCGCGTAGGCGGGCAGGCCGCGATAGGCGCCGAGTGCGGGGCCGCCATGGCGCAGGGCATTGGCGCTGCCGAGCAGGACGGCGTCGATTTCGCCGCGCGGCACCGGAGACCACGGCAGGGCGCGAACCGCGAACAGCGGAAAGGCGCGGGCATCGAGCCCCATGGCCCTTGCCGCCGCCACGGTCATGGCAGTGCCGGGTTCGGGCCGGATGACGATGACGGGCGGCATCGCCGCCTCAGTCCGCCCCGGTGAAGTGGACGGCAATGGCCGGAACCGCGCGGGCGAGCAGGTCGGCGGCGAGGCGCGCCGGACCATCGCGATCGGAAAGCGGGAAGCTGGCCTCTCCCTCGACCTTTTCGGCGCCGTCCGGGCTGTAGAGCGCGGCCCGCATCGCGAGGTTGGCGCCGTCGTGCCGGGTGAGCACGGCGATCGGGCTGTGGCAATTGCCGCCAAGGCCGGCAAGCAGGGCACGTTCGGCAAGCACCGAGGCGCGGCTCTGCGCATCGTCCACGGCGGCGAGGAAAGCGCGGGTGCGGGCATCGTCGGCACGGCATTCGACCATGATCGCGGCCTGGGCGGGAGCGGGCAGCCAGTCCTCCTCGCCCAGCGGGTGGCCGGTGCCGGTCTCGCCCAGCCGTTTGAGTCCGGCGGCTGCGAGGAACGTGGCATCGGCCTCTCCGGCGGCCAGCTTGGCGAGGCGGGTGGCGACGTTGCCGCGGAACGTCACGACCTTGCAGTCCGGCCGCGCGTGGAGAAGCTGCGCGGCCCGGCGCGGGGCGCTGGTGCCCACGACCGCGCCTTGCGGCAGGGCGCGGATGCTCTCGGCCCCGACCAGCACGTCGCGCACGTCTTCCCGCGGGAGAATCGCGCCGATCGCGAAGGCTTCGGGGCGAATCGTTTCCACATCCTTGGCCGAATGGACCGCGAAATCGATCTCGCCGTCCGCCAGCCAGGCGTCGAGTTCCTTCGTCCACAGCGCCTTTCCACCGATTTCGGCCAGCGCGCGGTCCTGAATGCGATCGCCGCTGGCGGTCACGGCAACGATCTCTATATGCGCGGGATCGATTCCGTGAGCGGCGGCCAGCCGGTCGCGTGTTTCCTCGGCCTGAGCCATCGCCAGCGGCGAGCGGCGGGTGCCGAGGCGGAAGCTTTGTTTTTGCGTGTCAGTTTGCGTCGTCATCGGCGGGTTGTGCTACCCGCCAATGTCGTCCAGTGGAAGGGTCGTTCAGGGAAAGATACAATGCGGACGGTACTGGGCATCGAAAGCTCGTGCGACGAGACGGCGGCGGCGCTTGTAACCAGCGACCGCAGGATCCTCGCCCAGCGCATCGCCTCGCAGGACGAGGCGCATCGGCCTTACGGCGGCGTCGTGCCCGAAATCGCCGCGCGCGCGCATGCCGAGCGGATCGCGCCGCTGATCGAGGCGACCCTGGCGGATGCCGGGATGACGCTGGACGACGTGGATGCCATCGCCGCCACGGCCGGACCCGGACTGATCGGCGGGGTGATGGTGGGGCTGGTCACGGCCAAGGCGCTCGCCATGGCGACGGGCAAGCCGCTGATCGCGGTCAACCACCTCGAAGGCCATGCGCTGTCGCCGCGCCTTGCCGACGGCGAGCTCGCCTATCCCTATCTCCTGCTGCTGGTATCGGGCGGTCACTGCCAGATCCTGCTGGTGGAAGGCGTCGGCCGGTTCCGCCGCCTTGCCACCACCATCGACGACGCGCTGGGCGAGGCTTTCGACAAGTCCGCCAAGCTGCTGGGCCTCGGCTATCCGGGCGGACCGGCGATGGAACGGCTGGCGCTGGAAGGCAATGCCAGGGCGGTGCCGCTGCCGCGTCCGCTGAAGGGTTCGGACGAGCCGCATTTCTCCTTCGCCGGGCTGAAGAGCGCGGTCATGCGCGCCAAGCAATCCGGCCAATATGCCGATGCCGATATCGCCGCCTCGTTCCAGCAGGCCGCGATAGACTGCCTGATGGACCGCGCCCGCCGCGCGCTGGCCTCGGTCGGCCCGGAATACGGCAAGCTGAACGCGCTGGTCGTCGCCGGGGGCGTGGCCGCCAACAAGGCGATCCGTGCCGCGCTCGAAGCCCTCGCCGCCGAGCATGACCTCGATTTCGTCGCTCCGCCGCTGGGCCTCTGCACCGATAACGCCGCGATGATCGCCTGGGCGGGCGTGGAGCGGTTCGCCATGGGCCAGTCCGATCCGCTCGATGTGGCCGCGCGTCCGCGCTGGCCGCTCGATCCCGATGCCGAGACCGTGCGCGGCGCGGGGGTGAAGGCATGAGCGCGGGAATCGGAGTGATCGGGGCGGGCGCCTGGGGCACCGCCCTGGCGCAGTCGCTCGCGGGGGACGGCAGCGACGTGCTGCTCTGGGCGCGCGAGCCGGAACTGGCAGAGCGCATCAACGCCGACCGGCGCAACGAAGTCTACCTGCCGGGCGCGGCCCTTGCCGAAACCGTGCGGGCCACGTCGAACCTGGCCGATCTGGCGGCACTTCCGGTGCTGCTCGCGGTGGTTCCCGCGCAGTTCCTTGGCGGTGTGCTTGCCCAGCTTCCGCCGCTGGGCTTTTCGGGTGATCTCGTGCTCTGCGCCAAGGGCATCGAGGCCGGCACCGGCCGTCTCATGGCGGACGTGGCCGCGCAGGCCGTGCCGCATGGCCGGATCGCGGTTCTTTCCGGCCCGACGTTCGCGCATGAAGTGGCTGCCGGCCTGCCGACGGCGGTGACGCTCGCCTGCGCGGGCGGCGATGCGCAGTGGCGGCGCCTGTCGCCGCTGATCGCGCGGCCTTCGCTGCGCCCCTATTATTCCGACGACGTGATCGGCGCGGAGATCGGCGGCGCCGTGAAGAACGTGCTGGCCATCGCCTGCGGCGTGGTCGACGGCCTCAAGCTTGGCCAGAACGCCCGTGCCGCGCTGATTGCGCGCGGCTATGCCGAAATGCTGCGCTTCGGCGTGGCGCGCGGCGCGCGGGTGGAAACGCTGTCCGGGCTCTGCGGCCTTGGAGATCTTGTGCTCACCTGTTCCTCTACTTCCAGCCGCAATTTCTCGCTCGGCCTTGCGCTCGGGCAGGGGCTGACGGCGGCCGAAGCGCTTTCGGGCAAGAATTCGGTGGCCGAAGGCGCCGCCACCGCGCCGGTGCTGGCCGAACTGGCGCGCCGCGACGGTATCGAGATGCCGATCGCCGAGGCCGTCAGCCGCCTGCTGGAAGGCAAGGTTCCGGCGGGCGAGGTCGTTGCGCAGATCCTTTCGCGCCCGCTTCGCGCCGAGCAGGAGCAGCGTTCTTGAGCGACGGTATCGTGACCCGCACCGCAGCGGAGCAGGCAAGCAAGGAACACGACGATATTGCGGCGCTGGCCAAGGGCGGGCGCACCAATCTCTTCGGGTTCTTCCTGCGCCTTGCCGCGCGCATCCCCTTCCTGTTCATCGCCGGTCGCGCCTCGGTCTACGGACCTGCGGCGCTGGGCCGCTTCGCCTCGGCGCTGGTGGTGATCGAACTGACCTCGATGATCTGCACCATGGGCGAGAAGCGCGGCCTGGCGCAGCGCCTTTCCGATACCGAAGGGCAGGTCCACCCGGCCAACGTCATTGCCGACGGCATGATCCTGGCGGTGATTGCCTCCTGCGCGGCGTCGCTGTTCTTCTGGTTCGTGCCCGCGCCGATGTTCCCGGGCGGCCACTATACCCAGATCGACCGGCTGATGGTGATCGCCATCCTGCCGCTGACGATGACCGAGATCTGGCTGGCGGCGCTGGCCTACCGGCTGCGGGTAACGCCCACGGTATGGTCGCGCGCGATCGTGGAGCCATGGGTCATCTCGATCCTGGCGGGCGCGATGATCTGGCTGGCGCCCGAGAGCGGGCTGTCGATCGCCTACATGGGTTCGATCGTCGCCGCCGCGATCACCGCGTTCATTCCCTTCTTCCGCGAATATGGATTGCCGCAGGGCTGGCGCCCGCGCCCGCGCCAGATGCAGGCGCTCGCCATCCGTTCGCTGCCGATCGCGCTGGCCGACACGATCGAATGGGGCACGCGCCGCGTGGACCTGTTCCTGCTGGGCTTCCTCGCGCCGTCCTCGGCCGTCGGCGTCTACTACGCCGCGCAGCAGGTCGCCAGCCTGCCGCAGAAGCTCAAGACCAGCTTCGAGCCGGTGCTCGGCCCCGTCATCACCCGCAACCTCAAGCAGCGGGACTATGCGGCCATCGCCCGGCAGGTCTGCCAGGTGGGCTTCTGGATCACCGCCGCGCAGGCGGGAATCGCGCTTGCGCTGGGCATTCCCGGCGAGGGCGTGATGGGTCTGGTCGGCCGCGAATTCGTGGGCGGCACCGGGGCGCTGGCGTTCCTGCTCGCCGCCGAAGTGGTGGCGGCCACCGCCGTCGTCAGCGAGGCGGCGCTGGTCTATGTCGCACGCATGAGGAACCTCGTGGTCTCGCTCGTCACCATCGCGCTGCAGGCGGTGCTGACGCTGGGCGGCATTCTGGCGATGCAGAAGCTGGGCTACAATTCGCTCTATCAGGCGGCGACGGCGGCGGCCGCGCTGATGACGGCGCTGGGCTTCGCCTCGCTGGTGAAGTCAAAGATGCTGGCGAACTATCTCCGGGAGCCGATCAACAACTGGCGCTGGGCGCTGGTATGGGCGGCGGTTCCGGCGGTCGTACTGGGCTATCTCGCCACGCAGTTCCTGCCGGAATGGGCGGAACTGGCCTTCGGCATTCCCGCGATCCTGGGGTCCTACTTCCTCGTTATCTGGAAGAAGGCCTTCGGTCCCGAGGACCGCAAGCTGTTCCAGAAGACAAAGGCCGCCTGATCCGTACTTTCAGGTGTTCCCTCCGGCACTTCATTTCGTCTAGGCTGCCTTCATGAACCCCCGCCGCGCATCCATCGTTGCCGCCGGCGCCGCATTATGTCTGGCGCTTTCCTTTGTTGCGACGAGAGTGCGCGGGCCGATCTTCATCGGCAATCTGGAACGGCAGGCGGAAATCGTGCGCGACCGGGCGGGCGGAAGCGGTGTCGATCTCGCCTTCCGCGATCGCTACGGCTGGTTGACGCGCCATCCGGTGCTTTCGGGGGGCAAGGGGCTCGATGCCGAGACCCGCACCCGCGTTGCCGCCGCCGTGACCGAAGTACCGGGCATCGGCGGAATCACCTGGTCGAGCGAGGGTGACGGCACCGGCGGCACCCGGCTGCGCTGCCAGGACGACGTGGAGGCCATCCTCGCCTCGCGCACGATCCGCTTCACCGAGGCCAGCGCCCGGATCGATCCCGTCAGCGAACGCCTGCTTGACGAAGTGGCCAGGGCCCTGCGTCCCTGCGTGGGCAGCATCATCGCGGTGACCGGGCATACCGACGCCACCGGCAACCCGCAGGCGAACAAGGCGCTTTCGCTCGCCCGCGCCGAATCGGTGCGCTGGGCGTTGATCGGCCGCGGCATTCCCGCCGACGGCCTGCGCGCGGCAGGGCTGGGATCGAAGACGCCCATAGAAGGTCTGGACCCGCTCGACCCTGCCAATCGCCGGATCGAGTTTTCGGTGATCGCCTCGGCCCCGGTCAAGCCAACCCCGATCGATACGCCGGGTGCCGAATGACCGTGCAAATTACGATGAAAGGAGCCGCCGATGCCGCTATGGCTTGAAATGGCCGTTTCGGTGCTGCTGACCTATATGGCGGGTTTCGGCATCGGCTGGCTGGTCTGGAACCGGAAGGGATAAGTTGTGGTGCAAATGATCGAGGCCAACTGGCTGATCTTCATCGTCGCGTTGCTGGTCGGCATCGTCGTCGCCTACTGGCTGTTCGCGCGCGCCTCCAAGCCCGCGCCCCGCGCCCATCGTCCCGACGTGCTGGACGAAGGCGCCGCGCCCGCGCAGCGCAATCAGGCCCTGATAGACGATGCGCCGCCCGCTGCGCAGTTCACCGCGCCCGTCCATATCGATCCGCCTGCCATGGCGGGGACGATGGCCGGGATCGGCGAAGTGATCGCCGTGGCCGCGCAGCAGGAAGTGGATGCGGCCACCCCGCCGCCGCAGACCATCGCGGCCGAGCCGGAAGCGGCGCCTGCGCCCGCGCCTACGCCTGTACCTGCGCCTACGCCCGAGGCTCCGGCGCCTGAGCCCGCCGAAGTCGCGCCCGCACCTGCCGCCGCGCCGGCGAGCGAGGGCGACGACTTGCGCAAGATCAAGGGCCTCGGCCCCAAGATGCTCACGTTGCTGACCGCGCTCGGCGTGACCCGCTTCGAGCAGATCGCCGCATGGACCGATGCCGATCTCGACGAGCTGGACGGCAAGCTGGGGGCCTTCGCGGGCCGTCCGCGCCGCGATAGCTGGGTGGAACAGGCACGCCTGCTCTCCGGCGGGGACACCGGCGCTTACGAAGAGAAGTTCGGCAAGCTCTGAACGCGAAAAAGGGACGCTCGCAAGCGTCCCTTTCCTATGTCGCCCGGGCGGCAGAAAACGGGGCTGCGGGATCGTCCGCAGCCCCGTTTTTCTTGCGTCACGACGCCGCGCGGTAGCTTTCGAGGATATCGCGGCGGAGCGCCGCGCCGCTGTCCGTGCGCGAGTAGAACATGTGCCCGCCGGGGTACATGTGCAGTCGCACACGGTCCGGGCGGCCGAACTGCGGCATCTGCGACATGATCAGGCGCGAACCGAAGTAGGGGCACGAGAGATCGTCCCAGCCGTGAACGATGTCGACGGTCATCTTCGGGTCGATCGAGATCGCCTGGCGCAGGTCCTTGACCGGATTGTCGCTGTCGTCGCGTTCCCAGACGTTGTTCACTTCATAGGACAGCGCGTTGTAGCGCGCATCGACCTTCCAGCCGACCTGACGCGTCACGAAGTCCACCATCGCCGAAGTCGTCGGCGCGATCAGGGTGGTCAGCAGCGGGTCGCTGTACTGCGGGCGGGCGCTGGCCGGGAAGGGGTCGTAGGCGGTGAAGTTGGAATCGTAGACCGAACCGACAAGACCCTGGTCGCGGCGGATTTCGCGCAAGTAGGTGCCGATATCCACGCGGCCGTCCATGCGGCGCACGAGGGCCGGATCGAGCCCGGTCAGTTCCGCCACTTTGGCCGAGAGGCGGTCGGTCGCGGCCTTGTCCTGCGGGCCGGCCAGGAAGTCCTGCACGTACTGGGTGCGGATGTACTGTTCGACGGGGGCCATCGAAGCCTCGCTCAGGTTGCCCTGACGTTCGAAGTGGCCTGCGACCATGGCGGGCAGGTTGATCATCCAGGGCAGCGGCGAAAGCGCGTCGTCCTCGCCGATGGCGGGCGGATCGAGATAGGGCGAAACCAGCGTCATGCCCGAGATGCCCACGCCCATCTGCGTCTGCAGGTAATAGGCCAGGCGCGGCACGCGGTAGCCGCCGTAGCTCTCGCCCGAAAGGTACTTGCGGCTGGTCAGGCGGCCGTTCTGGTTCAGCCAGTCGTAGACCACGCGGCTGAGGTACTTGATGTCGTTCTCGGAGGTGTAGAACGCCTTCTTGGTCTCTTCGGCATCGACGCGGCTGCGCGAGAAGCCGGTGCCGATCGGGTCGATGAAGACGAGGTCGGTGAAGTCCAGCCACGAGTTCGGGTTGTCATGCAGCACGGCCGGATCGGACGGGGCATCGCCCTGCGCGCCGAACTGGACGCGCTTGGGGCCGATGGCGCCGAGGTTCAGGTAGACCGAGGCCGCGCCGGGGCCGCCGTTGAAGGCGAAGGTCACGGGGCGCGAAGTGGGCGCACCGGGCACGGTGTAGGCGGTGTAGACCACCTCGCCGATGGTCTTGCCCTTCTCGTCCTTGATCGGCAGCGCGCCGACGGTGGCGACGTAATTCACGGTCTTGCCGCCGATCACCGCGCTCTGCTTGATCGACTTGGGCGCGGGCAGCATGGGGAGTTCGTCGCCCTTCGCATCGTCGCCCTTCTTCGCTTCGGCGCTGTCGGCGGGCTTTTCGGCCGCGAAGGCCGGGAACGAGGTGGCGGCGAGAACCATGGCCAGACAGGCCAGCGAAACTTTGCGCATGAAAGGAACGACCCCTTTTGGACTGCGCCCGAACGGGCGCTCATGGGGCGATACCTAGAACTCGAAGATAGTATACGACAAGGGTTCGGACCGGAAAAAATGGTGCCTGGCCCGTCCTGCCTTCCGGGGATTGGCCATGGGTTAAGCCATCGGAAGGCAGGGCAGGCCAGGCGTTCGGACGGCTCGGGGGTGCCGTCCGAATCCGGTCAGGGCAGCATCGATCCCGTCTCGATGAAGCGCTGGTGCCAGGACAGCGCCTCGCCCGGCAGCGAGGGCGACTGGAGGCCGTAGGAGCCCTTGAGCGCGCGGGCGTAATAGTCTTCCAGCAGCGGGCGATAGTCCGGGTGCGCGCAGTTGGCGATGATGACCTTGGCGCGCTCCCGCGGGCTGAGGCCGCGAAGGTCGGCCAGGCCCTGCTCGGTGACGATCACCTGCACGTCCTGGTTGATGTGGTCGACATGGCTGGCCTGCGGCACGATGGCCGAGATCTTGCCGCCCTTGGCGGTGGAGGGCGTCATGAAGATCGAGATATAGGCATTGCGCGCGAAATCGCCCGAACCGCCGATGCCGTTCTGGATGCGCGAACCCATGACGTGGGTGGAGTTCACGGCGCCGTAGATGTCCGCCTCGATCAGCCCGTTCATGGCGATGCAGCCGAGACGGCGGATCAGTTCGGGGTGGTTGGAGATTTCCTGCGGGCGCAGGATCATCTTGTCGCGGTAGCGGTGCATGTCCGCATTGACGCGCGCGGCAGCCTCGGGGCTCAGAGAGAAGGCGGTGGCCGAGGCCATGCGCAGCTTGCCGGAATCCAGCAGGTCCAGCATGCCGTCCTGGATCACTTCGGTGTAGGAAGTCAGCGCATCGAACGGCGAATCGACAAGGCCGGTCAGCACGGCATTGGCGATATTGCCCACGCCCGACTGGATCGGCAGCAGCGCCGAAGGCAGGCGGCCCAGCTTCACTTCGTGGCTCAGGAATTCGAGGATGTGGCCGGCGATCGCCCTGGCCTTCTCGTCCGGCGGGCTGAACGGGGCGTTGCGGTCCGGCCGGTCGGTCTCGACCACGGCGACGACCTTGGCGGGATCGACCTTGAGGTAGGGTTCGCCGATGCGGTCATCGGGCTTCACCAGCGGGATCGGCACGCGCGCGGGCGGCAGGGCGGTGCCGTAATAGATGTCGTGCATGCCCTCCAGCGCCTCGTTCTGCCACGAATTCACTTCGAGGATCACCTTGGAGGCGCGGTCGAGCCAGGTCTTGTTGTTGCCCACCGAGGAGGAGGGGATCAGGCTGCCGTCGGCGCGGATGCCGGCCACTTCGATCACCGCGGTGTCGAGCGGGCCGAGGAAGCCCTGCCAGGCCATCGGCGCGACCTGCGACAAGTGCATGTCGAAGTAGTTCATCTCGCCCTTGTTGATGCGTTCGCGGGCGATGGGATCGGAATTGTAGGGCAGGCGGAATTCGATGCCGTCGGCCTTGGCCAGCGCGCCGTCGAGCTCGGGGCCGGTCGAGGCGCCGGTCCACATGCGCACCTTGAAGGCGCGGCCCGCCGCGTGTTCGGCCTCGATATGGGCGGCAAGGGCAAGCGGCACGGCCTTGGGATAACCCGAGCCGGTAAAGCCGCTCATGCCCACGGCGGTGCCGCTTTCGATCAGGCGCGCGGCCTCTTCTGCCGGCATGACCTTGGAGCGAAGCTCGGGACTCTCAATGCGCATGGGCATCCTCTTCGTTTCTGAATGACGTTGGAAGCGCCAGTCGGCCTCCGGGAGCGACGAATCCAGTGCAAAGTCCAAACACACGGTTGCGGCGGATGCATGACAGAATCCGCCTGGTCCGTTCCCCTTATCGCGACACCATTTCTATCACCGATCCTGCCGTGGCGACCAGTTCCGCCTCGCGATTGACGCCGCACTTCTGGAAGATCGTGCGCAACTGGGCCACCACGGTCTGGACGCTGACGTTTCTCATTCCGGCGATGATCTGCCGCGAATGGCCCTGCGCCAGCAACATGACGACTTCGGCTTCGGCCATGGTCAGCTTCAGGGCGTCTGCCAGCCGCTGCGGCGGGACATTGGCGGGCGTGATCGGCGCGCGCAGCGTGACGATCACGCGCGGCGCGAAACCGAATGTCCAGTCCTGCCGCGGCAGGGTGCGGACGTCGAGCAGAACCGGGCCTTCGTCGGCATGCAGCCAGAGATCGGCCGGTCCGGTGCGGGTGCCGGCAAGGGCCGCGCCGATCTGCGTCTGGAGCGCAAGGTCCACGTCCTGCCGCGCGGCGCGAAGCACCCTGGCGCGGACCTGCAGCGTTCGTGGGCCCAGCAGGTCGCGGGCGGCACCAGTCATTCCACAGACCTTGCCCACCGCGTCGAGAAGGATCGCGGCGCTGCTCATGGCTTCGAGCGATCCTTGCAGGAGCGCCGCGCCCTGATGCTCTATGGAATCCTGAAGCCGGATGGCGTCCAGCACGGTCGGCCCGATCCGGGCGAAGACCTCGCGCTGGGCCTCGGTCGTCGGGCCATCCCGGGTGCCATGCAGCGCGGCGATCCCGAACAGTACGCCGGGTCGCTGGCTCAGCACCATCTGGACGCCGAATTCGGCATCGTGGCGGCGCACATAGTCGAGATAGCTCTCATTGGTGGAAACGGCGCGCGCCGCCGCGTAATGCGCTTCCCATGACAGTTCGAGCGGCGGGCGCGTGGCGGCGACCCTGTAGTTCACGTCGGGCCGGTAACCGCCGATCGAGACGAACTCGTCGATGAAGGTCTGGTCGCTGTCCGTCACCCAGTTGAAGGCGGTGTTACGGTCACCCAGCGCCAGAAGCTGCGCGCGCGAGGAGCCGGTTTCACTGGCAAGCGCCTTCAGCGCCTTGTCCCACCCCGCATCCTCGAACGGTGCGCGCGTGAAAAGCTCCGCAAGATCGCCTGCGCGAGACTGGTCCCTGTCAATGCCCACAAACGATATCATGGCGCGGGTAACAGTACTTAACAAGTACCGTTATGCGATGTATCTTCCGGGAAAGTACCATGAACATGGTATGCCGCCGCCCTGGAATCAGTACAGGATAACCCTGCGACCCGAAGGATCGGCGACAAGCCATCCTGACACTGCCCGGGACCTGTTCTTCAGGCTCCCGGGCATTTTGCCATCCGGCATCGGCGGATGCGCGGATGAGCAATCCCGTCTTCCGTGAACCGGCCTTGCCTCAGCTGCCCCACCGCTTTTTCTGGGATTTTCCATAGCGCGTCTTGCGCGTCCCCGGCTTGCCCTCGTTGCTGCGGCCGACGATCGGGGCTTTCTTGTGATCGTCAGGAATGCCGAGTTCGCTGGCTTCCAGGCGGCGAATCTCGTCGCGCAGGCGGCCGGCTTCCTCGAATTCGAGGTCGGCTGCGGCATTGCGCATCTTCTGTTCGAGTTCCTCGATATAAGCGCGCAAGTTGTGGCCGACGAGATTGTTCTGCCCTTCCGCGTCGATGTCGATCAGCACGCCGTCGCGGCTGGCGGTGTCCGCCACGATATCGGCGATGCGGCGCTTGATCGTCTGCGGGGTGATGCCGTGCTCGGTGTTGTATTCTTCCTGGCGCGTGCGGCGGCGGTCGGTTTCGGCGATGGCGCGTTCCATCGATCCGGTCATGCGGTCGGCATAGAGGATCACGCGGCCATCCACGTTGCGCGCGGCGCGGCCGATGGTCTGGATCAGCGAGGTTTCGCTGCGCAGGAAGCCTTCCTTGTCGGCATCGAGGATGCAGACCAGCCCGCATTCGGGAATGTCGAGCCCCTCGCGAAGGAGGTTGATGCCCACCAACACATCGTAGACCCCCATGCGCAGGTCGCGGATGAGTTCGATGCGTTCCAGCGTCTCGACGTCGCTGTGCATGTAGCGCACGCGCACGCCGGCCTCGTGCATGAATTCGGTGAGATCCTCCGCCATGCGCTTGGTGAGGGTGGTGACGAGGGTGCGATAGCCGCGCTCCGCCGTGGTCTTGCATTCGACGATGCAGTCCTGCACCTGATCCTCGACCGGGCGGATCTCCACCGGCGGGTCGATCAGGCCGGTAGGGCGGATCACCTGTTCGGCGAAGACGCCGCCGCTCTGGTCCATCTCCCAGTGGCCGGGCGTGGCCGAGACGGCGATGGTCTGCGGGCGCATCGCATCCCATTCGTTGAAGCGCAGCGGGCGGTTGTCGATGCAGCTGGGCAGGCGGAAGCCGTATTCGGCAAGGGTGATCTTGCGGCGGTGATCGCCCTTCGACATGGCGCCGATCTGCGGCACCGTCTGGTGGCTTTCGTCCACGAACAGCAGGGCATTGTCCGGCAGGTATTCGAACAGCGTCGGCGGCGGTTCGCCCGGCATGCGGCCGGTGAGGAAGCGCGAATAGTTCTCGATCCCCGCGCAACTGCCAGTGGCGGCGATCATCTCGAGGTCGAAATTGGTGCGCTGCTCCAGCCGCTGGGCTTCCAGCAGGCGGCCTTCGGCTTCCAGTTCCTTCAGACGCTCGGTCAGTTCGAAGCGGATCGCCTCGCTGGCCTGCTTCATCGTCGGCCCGGGCGTGACATAGTGCGAGTTCGCGTAGACCCGCACTTTTTCGAGCGCGGAGCCCTTCTTGCCGGTGAGCGGATCGAATTCGGCGATTTCCTCGATCTCGTCCCCGAAGAACGAGATGCGCCAGGCGGTGTCCTCAAGGTGGGAGGGGAACAGTTCCAGGTTGTCCCCGCGCACGCGGAAGGTGCCGCGCGTGAAGGCCGCATCGTTGCGCTTGTACTGGAGGGCCACGAGCTTGCGGATGATCTCGCGCTGGTCCTGCGTGTCGCCGGTCTTGAGGTCGAAGATCATGGCCGAGTACGTCTCGACCGAGCCGATGCCGTAAAGGCACGAGACCGAGGCGACGATGATCACGTCGTCCCGCTCCAGCAATGCCCGCGTGGCCGAGTGGCGCATCCGGTCGATCGCCTCGTTCACTGAGCTTTCCTTCTCGATGTAGGTGTCCGACCGGGCGACATAGGCCTCTGGCTGGTAATAGTCGTAGTAGGAGACGAAATACTCGACCGCGTTTTCAGGGAAGAAGTCCTTCATTTCGGCATAGAGCTGCGCGGCGAGGATCTTGTTCGGCGCGAGGATCAGCGCCGGGCGCTGCAGTTCCTCGATCACCTTGGCCATGGTGAAGGTCTTGCCCGAGCCGGTGACGCCCAGCAGCACCTGCGTCTTCTCGCCCTCTTCCGCGGTCGAGACGAGGTCGGCGATGGCGGTGGGCTGGTCGCCGTTGGGTTCGTATTCGGAAACGACCTTGAACGGCCTGCCCGGCATCGACTTGTCGGGACGCTGCGGTTTGTGAGGGACGAACGTGCCCGAGGTGTCCGGTTCCTCAAGGCCCCGGCGAATGATCAGTTCTGCCATGGGAGAACATATGGGGTATATGCCACGCGCCCGCAATGAGTCGTTGGCAGTGACGACGCGCCGATGGTACCCCGCTCACATCCGGGGATGGTGCGAAGGATCAAGGCGAGATGAAGCGATACGTGACGATGACCGCGGCGATCGGTCTGGCAATGCTGGCCGCCGGTTGCGGTTCGAAGGACTCCGGCCACGAGGCCGAGGGCGCGAAATCGATCGACGAGGTGAAGCAGGAAGCCGCCAAGCTGGATCGTCCCAAGCCCGGCCAGTACAGCCAGAAGATCGCGGTTACCGGGATCGACCTGCCGGGAATGCCGAAGGAAACCGTCGACCAGATGAAGGCGATGCTGGCCAAGGAGAAGGTCAGCGAGTTCTGCCTGACCAAGGAACAGTCCGACAAAGGCTACCGCGACATGTTCGAGAGCGTCGATAAGGACAAGGAATGCGCTTATTCGCGCTTCACCGTTGATGGCGGCAAGCTCGATGCCCAGATGAACTGCACGGCGAAGGACGGCGGCAAGGCGGTCATGACGCTGAACGGCAAGGTGGCCGAGGACAGTTCGGACATCACCGTGGCCATGGACATGACGGGAACCGCGCAGGGCGCCCAGAACGGACAGATGAAGATGACGATGCACATGACGACCACGCGGGTCGGCGACTGCAAGGAGTGAAGGCGGCAGGGATGACAGCATGTCGGCGGTCGATCGGACAGGAGTCCGCAGGGGCGTGAACGGTCCGGCCCCCCGGCAGTTCGGCGTCATGCGCAGCGCCATCGCGCGCCGCGCGGCGCTGGCGCGCGAACCGCATCCCGAAGGCGTCCGCAAGCCGTCGCTGCGCCTGTTCCTGGCGGAACTCGCGTCTCTCCGCAGCCGCGGCGCGAAGCTGCTCGGCGTCGAGAAAGCGCTTCATCCCCAGCCGGTCATGCTGCTTCCCGGCTTCGGCGCCCATCCCAACCGGATGAAGCCGATGGCCGAGGCCCTCGCCCTGGCCGGGCATGACGTGCACGAATGGGGGCTCGGCTTCAACTTCGGCCCCAACCAGACCAACTTCGAGTTCCTGATGCGCCGCGTCGGCGCGCTGGCGCGGCGGCACCGGGCGCCTGTCACGCTGGTCGGCTGGAGCCTGGGGGGCCTGTTCGCCCGCGAGATCGCCCGCCGCGAGCCGGACAGCGTGGGCAAGGTGGTGACGATGGGCACGCCCTTTTCCGGCGATCCGCGCGCCAACAATGCCTGGCGGGCCTATCAGGTGGTCACCGGCCATTCGGTGGATGCACCGCCGATCGACTGCGATTTCGCCGCGAAGCCGCCCGTGCCGACCATCGCATTGTGGAGCCCGCGCGACGGGGTGATTCATCCGCGCTCCGCCTGCGGATGGCCGCACGAGCGCGACCGCGCCGTGGCCATCCGGTGTTCGCACCTCGGGTTCGCCAGCGATCCGCGCGCGATAGCCGAAGTGCTGCGGCAGCTCGATATCGAGGGCTGAGGCGGCGGTTCAGGCCATCGCCTCGTCGCGGGGGCTTGCCACCGGGGACCGGGCGGCGAGCGAACAGCCGGCGCTTGCCGCGATCATCATTGCCACCGCCAGCCATTGCAGCCCGGTCAGCCGCTCGCCCAGAACCGCGAAGCCGACGATCGCGCCGAGTGCGGGGGCCATGCTGCTGAGCAGGCCGACGATCCGGCTGGGGAGCTGCGTCATCGCCCGCATTTCAAGCATGTAGGGCAAGGCGCTGGACAGGATCGCGACGACGAACCCGAGGCCGAGCGCGGGCAGCGGCAGGCTGGCCGGAGCCGAAGCGATCCCGAAGGGCACGGTGACGAGGCAGGCCACCGTCATCCCGATCGATACCGCCGTCGAACTGCCGACTTGCGCTGCGCGTTTCCCGCAAAGGATATAGAGCGCCCAGCAGGCCGCCGCGCCAAGCGCGAAGCCGATCCCGGCCAGATCGAGCGGGGCGGCGCGTCCCGGCCAGGGGATCAGCAGCGCCAGTCCGCCGAGCGCCAGGCCGAGCCAGAGAAAGTCCCGCAGCGAACGCGAGGTCGCCAGGACCACGCCGAGCGGTCCGCAAATCTCGATGGCAACGCCAATGCCGATGGGAATGCGCCGGAACGCCCAGTAGATCATCAGGTTCATGCCGCCCAGCACGAGCCCGTAGACCAGCAGCCAGCCCAGTTGCCGCCCGCTCATGCGGCTGCGCCAGGGGCGGGCTATGGCCAGCAGGATCACGGCCGAAATCGCGGTGCGCAGGGCGGCGACGCCTTCCGGCCCGACGATCGGGAACAGGCTCTTGGCGAAAGCGGCGCCGAGATTGATCGAGGCCTGCGCCACGACGATGGAGAGGCCGGCAAGAAGGGCGGTGCGGTCGGTCGGCGCGGTCATGTCGGCGGCGATGCCCGCGCCGGCCGGCCTCGGCAAGTGCGGAGTTGGGCGTTACGCTGGTTCCGCCCGGGAATTGCCGCCGCCGCCGGCGCCATCGCCGCCGCGTCGGGCAAATGCTGGCCGGGGGGGGGCGGGCGAAACCCGCGCCCCCCGGCCGGAACGGGCTATTCGAGAATCAGGCCTCGAACTTCACCCCGTCCAGTTCCTTGCTGCCGCGCCAGTCGGCCAGCATGTCGCGGAAGGCGTCCCAGCCGGGCAGATAGCCGCGGAACAGGGCCCACTTCAGTTCCTTGTCGCCCTCGTTGTTGAAGTAGCTGGGCGTGCAGTCGTTCTGGAAGCCGGACATGTCGACTTCGTTTTCCTTGCAGTGCGCGCAGTAGCCTTCGACGCCTTCCCGGGTGGCGGCGACGGTGCTGGCGCCGCGGCGCAGGGTTTCGCCCACCATGAAGCCGATGTGCTCCGCCTGGCGGCCGAACTGCTCAGTCGTGGAGGAGTTCGTGGCGCCCTGGATGTAGCCCATGTAGAACATCGCCGGGAATTCGTCGGTGATCACGCCGTGGAACGTGCTCGCGCCGTTGGTCCAGTGGTCGTAGATCGACTTGCCGCCGCGTCCTTCGACGGTGTCGATGCCCCAGCGGCGCTTGAGGTCGGAGGTGACTTCGAAGCCGGAGGCGAAGATCATCAGGTCAACCTCGTGCTCCACGCCATCGGCGATGAAGCCCTTCTCGGTCATCCGTTCCACGCCCTGGGTGCCCGAAACGTCGATCAGCGTGACGTTGGGCTGGTTGAAGGTCGGGTAGAACTCGTTGTTGGAAAGCGGCCGCTTGCACATGAAGCGGAACCACGGCTTGAGCTTCTCGGCCGTTTCCTCGTCCTGCACGATGGCATCGACGCGGCGGCGCAGGCGTTCCATCACCTGGAAGTCCACGACTTCGCGGCGATCCATGAACTCCAGCGGATCGAGCGCGGGCCAGCCTTCCTCCGCCAGTTCGACGGCGAGGTTGCGGCTGATCTCGGTCCAGATGTCGCAGATCAGGTCAGGCTCGCCCGGCAGGAAGAACTGCTGCGCGGCGCGGTGGAAGTTCGCCATGCGCTCCTGCTGCCAGCCCGGCGCGAGCGAGGCGGCCCAGTCCGGGTCGGTCGGCGGATTGGGACGTTCGTCGATGTTCGACGGCGTGCGCTGGAGCACGAAGAGATGCTTGGCGTACTTGCCGAGGTAGGGCACCGCCTGCACGGCGGTTGCCCCGGTGCCGACGATGGCGACGCGCTTGTCCTTGAGCTTTTCCAGCTCCGGCGCGGTCCACGAACCGCCGGTATAGTCATGCTCCCAGCGGCTGGTGTGGAACATCTTGCCCTTGAAGTCGTGGATGCCGGGGATGCCCGGCAGCTTGGGCATGTTCATCACGCCGCCGGCCATGACCACGAACCGGGCGCGAATGTCGTCGCCGCGGTTGGTCTTCACGTGCCAGCGCTTGATGCTTTCGTCCCACTGGATCGAGGTGACGAGCGTGTGGAACAGCGCCTTGTCCACGAGGTCGAACCGCTCGGCCATGTCCTGGCAGTACTGCTGGATTTCCCAGCCGTCCGAGAACTTCTTGCTGGGCATGAACCCCGTTTCTTCCAGCAGCGGCAGGTAGCAGTAGGCGTCGTTGTCGCACTGCACGCCGGGATAGCGGTTCCAGTACCATACGCCGCCGAAGCCGCCGGCGTGATCGATGTTGCGCACGTTGGAAACGCCCTGCTTGTGCAGGTGGTAGCCGGCCAGAATGCCCGAGAAACCGGCACCGAGGATGGCGACGTCCAGATCCTCGACGATCGGCTCACGCTCGGCCACCGGGGTGAAGGGATCGTGGGCGTAATTGTCGGAAAAGTCTTCGGTGGGCCGCACGTACTGCTCGCCGCCCTCGCGCCGCATGCGCTTGTCGCGCTCCTGGCGATACTTGGCCTTCAGCGCCGGGATGTCGAGTTCCTCGGGGCTTGGCACGTCGGTCTTGAGGCAGGTCATTTCCATCGAATGGGCATCCTCTTGGGTGGCGACTCTGCTCCGGTCGCCCGTTGCTGCCGAATCTGGCGCAGCCGGCAGTTAGTTGTCAACAATGTTGTTCATTAAGCCCGGTCACGCATCGGCGCCCGCCGTCGCCATCCGGAACGAGTAGCCGATGTGATCGACATGCCCGTGAAGCCCGAAATCGAGCACTTCGGACTTGTCGCGGAAGGCATCGGAAGCGGCGGCCACGTCCTCGATCGTCCACTCCGGGCGATAGACGCCGCGCGTCTCCGCCACGAACATGCGCGCCACGCGGCCCGCCATCGAGGCGAAGGTCTCTCCGGTGACCGGGCATTGCTCGTGCGAGAGCCAGCCGACCACCGGCGCCACGAGTTCGGGGTCCATCGGCGGATACTGCGAGATGTCGAGCCCCTCGGCCATGCGCGTCACCGCGCCGGGCACGATCACGTTGCACTTCACGTTGTGCGCCTCACCCTCGAGCGCGGCGATGTTGGAGAGGCCCAGCATCGCCGACTTCGACATGCCGTAGTTCACGCAGTTGAGGTTGCCGTAGAGCCCGCCGACCGAACTGGTCAGCACGATGCGCCCGTAACCGGCATCGCACATCGGCCCGAACGCGGCCTGCACGACGTGGAAGGCGCCGAGCAGGTGAACGTCGAGCACGGCGTGAAGGTCTGCGGCCGAAAGCTCGCGGATCGAGCCGTAGCGCACGTTTCCGGCATTGTGGACCAGCACGTCGATCCGGCCCCATTGGTCCAGCGCGGCCTGGACGATGGCCTTGCCGCCTTCGGGGGTGGAGACGGAATCGGTATTGGCGATGGCCTCGCCGCCCGCCGCCACGATCTCGTCCACCACGCTCTGCGCCACGCTCTCGTCTGCGCCGGGTGCATCGAGGTCGCCCCGGATCGCACCGCCCAGATCGTTGACCACCACTTTGGCCCCGCGCGCCGCCAACAGCAGCGCATAGGCCCGGCCAAGACCGCGGCCGGCTCCGGTAATCACCGCCACGCGGCCGTCAAAGCGCATCTCTTCCATGGAACTCTCCCGGCCGACCGTCCCTGATCGGGGTGGTCTCTTTTCCGTCTGTCGATCGAATATGCGTACAGGGCGGGGCGGGGCAATCGAACAAAGCCGCGCCAACGTCGCCCGGGCGATAGTGCGCGTTCCCAGGCGCTTCGTCCCGGTCACCGCGTTGCCTGCCCCGGACACGCTGGATAGGCTCGGCACGCAAAAGAACGGCCGCAGCAGGGCCGGACGAGAGGACATTCTTGACGATGCTCGAACCCGCAGGACGCAATCACGGCGTCGTCTCCGCCCGCCCGGCCGAAGGCTGGACGCTGCACCGGCTGACCCCGCCTTCGCGCCTCAACGGCGCCAACGGCCTGCGCACGGGCGCCGATGGGCGCATCTATGTGGCGCAAGTCGCGGGCAGCCGCGTTTCGGCGATCGATCCCGACAGCGGCGCGGTGGAAGTGGTGAGCGAGATGGGCGGCGCGATCACCGCCCCGGACGATCTCGTGTTCGACGATGCGGGCAATCTCTACGCCACCGAGATCACCGAAGGTCGCGTTTCGGTGCTGCGCCCCGACGGCAGCAGCGCCGTGATCGCGGACCTGCCGGTGGCCAACCCGATCACCTTTTCGCAAGGCCGCCTGATCGCGGCGGGCTGCCACATCGGCGCGCAAGTCGTCGAACTGGACCGCGAGGGCGGCGGCGCGCGGGTGATTGCCGATAACGTGCCGATGCCCAATGCCTTCGAGGTCGGCCCCGACGGCAAGCTCTACATGCCGGTGATGGGCGCCAACGCGATCTGGCGGGTCGATCTTGACGGGCGCGGCGAGCCGGAAGTGGTCTGCGGCGACCTTGGCGTGCCGGATTCGCTGAAATTCGACGCGCAGGGCATGATCGTCTCCACCCAGGTCGCCAGCGGCCAGGTGCTGCGGATCGATCCGCGCACCGGCGAGAAGACGGTGCTGGCCGATATCGGCGCGGGGCTGGACAATTGCACTTTCGTGGGGGACCGCCTGTTCGTCTCGCACATCCTGGGCTCGATCCATGAGATCACCACGCCCCGAAGCGCGGGCGGGCTGGTGAAGCCGCTGGTCGAGAAGGGCCTGCAATGGCCGCTCGACGTGGCGATGGGCGAGGACGGCGTGCTGTGGATCGCCGACGGCGGCTTCGTCTTCTCGCTGCGCGCGGGCGAGATGGCCAAGCTGGAAGGCATGTTGTTCAGCCCGAATTTCCCCGGCTACTCGCGCGGGGTCGTTGCGGCGGGGGCAGGAACGATGATCGTCACCACCGCCAATGGCGATGTGGCCAGGTTCCACCCCGCCGGCCCGGCGAGCGAGGTGCTGGCGAGCGGTTTCGACCAGTTGATGGGTGTGGCGCTGGCCCCTTCGGGCGCGGTGGTCTTCGCGGAATACGGCACCGGCAAGGTCCATTCGGCCGATGGCGGGCGGGTCGAGGAACTGGCCTCCGGGCTGGACCGGCCCAAGGGCGTCGCCGTTGCCGGGGATGGTACCGTCTATGTGGCCGAAAGCGGAGCGGGCCGGGTGGTCAGGCTGGTCGGCGGGCGCACGGAAACGGTGCTCGACGATCTCGTCCGGCCCGAAGGACTGGCCGTGCGCGACGGCATCGTCACCGTGCTCGACGTGAAGCGGCGGGAGGTCGTGCAGTGCGATCTGTCCGGCGGCGCGCGGCAGGTGATCGCCTCGGACCTGCCGGTAGGCACGCCCGAAGGCACCGATCCCCGGCCGCTCGGCGGGGTCGGCGACATGTGCGGGCCGATGGGCAACATGACCGGGCTCGATGTGGGGCCGGACGGCACGGTGTGGATCTGCGCCGATCTCGAAGGCAGCGTCCTGGCGCTGAGGAAGGCGTAATCATGCTCAAGCAGCTCTGCTTTTTCCGCAAGCGCGCCGACATGACCATGGACGCGTTCATGGACTACTATGAAAACCAGCATTCGCAGCTCTCGAAGAAGATGGGCGCGGCGCCGGCGATCCCCGGCGCGGTGCGCTACGTCCGGCGCTATCTGGTGCCGGAGAAGAACCCGATCACCGGCGAGATCCACGATCCCGGCTATGACTGCGTGATGGAAATCTGGTGGAACAGCCGTGAGGACTTCGAACGCTCGCAGGCGATCATCAGCGATCCCGCGCGCCGGCCGATGACAATGGCGGACGAGGAGAAACTCTTCGCCGGCCACGCCAATCCGGTCTGTACCTGCATCGAATACGATTCGCCGATGGGCCCGAACGGCGAGCCCACGCGGGTGGAGCTTTCCTACGGTGACTGAGGCGGCATCGGCTCGGCAGGAGTGGGCGAGATACGGGCTGGTGCCGGTGGCGGCCGGGCTCGGCTATGCCACCAGCGTGATCCATATCTACGGCATCGGACCGTACATCGGCCCGGTGGCCGAAGCGATGGGCTGGAGCCGCACCGAAGTGACCTTCGGGCTCACCATCGCAACCCTGGTGCAGGCCGTGGGCGGCGTGTTCATCGGCCTTGCGGTCGACCGGTTCGGTCCGCGCAGGTTCGGGGTGATCGGCGCGGTGCTGCTGACGCTGGCCTTCGCGCTGCTCGGCACGGTGGGGGCAAGCCTTTCGCAGTGGTACCTGCTGTGGGGCCTGATCGCGATGGTCTCGCTGCCGGTGCAGGCTTCGGTCTGGACCAGCGCGGTGGCTTCGCGCTTCGAACTTTCGCGCGGGCTGGCCCTGGCGGTGACGCTTTGCGGCGCCTCCATCGCGGCGGGCTTGTTCCCGATCCTGGGGACATGGGCGATCAGGACTTTCGGCTGGCGGCTGGCCTTTGCGGTTCACGGCGGGCTGTGGTTCCTCCTCGCCTTCCCGGCGATCCTCATGTTCTTCCGCGGCGCGCACGATCGCAGCAGGGCCGCCAAGGCGCCGGTCCGGCGCGATTTGCCCGGCGCTTCGCTGGGCGAAGGGCTGCGCTCCAGCGTCTACCACCGCCTGTTCGCGGCAAGCCTGCTGTTCACGTTCACGATCATTGCCCTGGTCGTCCACTTCGTCTCGATCCTGGGAGACCGGGGCGCAGACCCGATGACGGCGGCGGCCATCGCCTCGTTCGTCGGCTGGTTCTCGCTGGCGGGGCGGCTGGGCACGGGCGTCCTGCTCGATCGTTTCCCGGCTTCGCTGGTCGGCGCGGCGGTGTTCCTGCTGCCGGTGGCGGGCTGCGGCCTGTTGCTGGGTTCCGGCACTTCGCTGGCGGCGCTGGCGCTGGCCTCGGCGCTGATCGGGCTGACCCTGGGCGCCGAGATCGACGTCGTCGTCTACCTCATCACCCGGCATTTCGGGCTTCGGAACTTCGGCGGCCTCTATGGCGGGGTGCTGGCGGCGCTGTCGATCGGCACGGCCATCGGTCCGCTCGCGGCGGCGGTGATCCACGACCGGACGGGAAGCTACGAGAGCTTCCTCTGGCTGGCGATCGGCATGATGGCGGCAAGCAGTCTGGCGATCGGCACGCTGCCGCGCCGCAGCCTCGCTTTCGCGCCGGCGTGAACGCGGTAGCGCCACGGCGATTTGCTCCGCTGTGCGAATAATGGGATAACGGGCGCAAATCGGCGCGAAGATAACGGGATGAGAACGCATGGGTGAAATTGGCACGATCGTGCAGGCTGCCGAGGACCTGACCGTCCCGGTCCGCGTCCCGGCCGAGGCCTACGTTTCACCGGAATACGCCAAGGCCGAACGCGACAGGCTGTGGCGCAAGGTCTGGCTTCAGGCGGGGCGCCTGGAAGACATTCCCGAAGTCGGCGATTTCATCACTTTCGACATCCTCGACGATTCGGTGATCGTGGTCCGCGCCTCGGAAACCGAGATACGCGCTTTCCACAATGTCTGCCCGCACCGCGGCCGCAAGCTGGTCGATACGCCGCCGGGAATGCGCAATGCCAGGGGCACGCGCCGCAACTTCATCTGCGGCTATCATGGCTGGACCTTCGGGCTGGACGGGGCCAACACCTATCTAGAACACCAGGAAGACTGGCAGGGGCGGCTCTGTGGCGGTCAGGCCGATCTAGGTGTCGTTCAGGTCGGTCTCTGGGGCGGTTGGGTCTGGATCAATCTCGACCCCGATTGCATGCCGCTGGCCGAATATCTCCACCCGGCAGCGGGCATGCTCGACCCCTATGGCCTTGAAAACATGCGTCCCCGCTGGCGCAAATGGGTCGTGTTCGAGTGCAACTGGAAGGTCGCGATGGAGGCCTTCTGCGAAACCTACCATGTTTCCACCACGCACCCCGAATTCATGGAATTCGGCCAGTTCCGCGGCTGGGCCCGCAACCAGGGACTGCACTCCAACATCGGCTACGAAGCGCCCAAGGGGCAGGAGGAAGACTCCGGAAAACTGCGCCTCGGCGCGGGCGAGGACCCGCGGCTCACCACGGCGGAAATGCAGAATTTCACCTGGGCGAATGCCAATACCAACACGACGATGACACTGGTCGGCGTTGCCAACCGCCTCAAGGACGAACTGCCCGAAGGTACCCCGGCGGCGGAAGTGTCGGCCTACTGGATCGGCACCGCGCGCAAGGAAGACGCGGAACGCGGCGTGGTGTGGGCGCAGGTCGATCCGCAGCACACGGCCCAGGCGGGCACGGCCTGGCAGATCTTCCCGAACTTCCAGATCGGCCACGCGGTCAACAACATGCTCTGCTATCAGGCACGGCCCTATGGCGCCGATCCGGACAAGTGCATCTTCGAGGCTGCCGTCTACGAACTCTGGCCCGAGGGTGAAGCTCCCGAAACGGAATGGGAATACACCGCCCCCAATGACTGGCCGCCTGTTCTCCAGCAGGACTTCGCCAACATGGCTGCTGTCCAGCAAGGCATGAAAAACGTCGGTTTCCGGGGCGCGCAGCCCAACCCCTACATGGAACGCTCAGTGGCGAGCCTGCACATGAACCTTGCCAGATTTATGGGCTCGGGCAGCCCCGAAACCTACTGATCGGCCCCGGCCGATGGAGGGGATGCCGCTGGTTCACGTAAGCTGGGCGCTTGCCGATAATGGCTTGCGTCCCGCCTGCGACGCGTTCTTTCGCGAGGTGTTCGGCGCGGAGACCGCGCACGAGATATTGATAACGCCGGAAACCGAAAAGCTCGGCCTCGACCGCGAAGAGAGCTTGCTGATGGTGGGCGACACCATGTTGATCCCGATCGCCCCGGCCGGTCGAGGCGCGGAACCGGGGCATCCGCTCGGCGACATGCTGCGGCGCTCGGCAGGGGAGAACCGCTGGATCGGCATCGCCCTCAAGACGAACGACCTGGCGGCGGCAGACGCCTGGTTCGCGGCGCGCGGCTTCAAGCGGCATTACGATCCGGGCATGGAAGCCTTCTATTTCCTGATCCCGCGCGGACAGGTCATGGGCTTGCGGCTGGAGATCGTGAAGCAGGACATGCCCGGCGATCCTCGCCGCGATCCGTCGTGGAGCGCGGCGAAGTGGCGGGACGGGCATCCGCTGGGGATCGAGGGATTGCAGGCCATCGGCCTTTCCGCGCCATCGCTGAACGATGCGCGCGAAATGTTCCACGGGAAACTCGGGTTGCCGGAACTTGGCGAAAGAGCACTGCCCGAGGGGGACTGTGCCGCCTTTGCAATAGGCGATACCGTCCTCGAAGTTCTGGCAGGACGCAAGCAGAGCGACGCCGTTTCCGTCCATGCGCGCGAGGTGAAGGGAATCCGGCACCTCGTCTTCAAGGTTCGTGATGCCACAGCCGCCGCGCAATACTTGCGCGGCAAGGGGCTCCCGTTGACCGGAGATACCGAGACGCGTTTCGCCGTTGTGCCGGAAGCGGCGCAGGGGCGGCTGATCTGGTTTACTGGAGCGACACCGGCGGGCTATCCGCCGGCTGGTTCGCGGCTGGCGGAACTCGTCAAGACCGCCTGAAGCGGATCAGCGGCGCCTTGTGCCGGTCCTGCCAAGACGCGGCGCCCGCATGAGGATGACCATGGTTCTCCCGGCCCCGCGGGCCCCCGATCCGCCTACTTGGCTTCTGCCAGCAACTTGGCTGCTTCCGGAGAGCTCCAGTCGTTGCCGCCCGTGTAGCGCCAGACCTCGCGGCCCTGGCTGTCGAACAGAACCGTTACGGGCAGGTTGCCGCCGTACTGGAAGCCGAGGTCGCCGTTTTCGTCCACCCAGGGCTGGATATTGTCCAGCTTGCGGCGACGAAGGATCTCCACGACCTTGTAGGTGTCTCCGGTATCCTCGGAGATCGGCAGGATCTGCACCGGCCCGTTGGGGTCTTTGGCAAGGGCTTCGAGAGTCGGCATTTCCGCGATGCAGGGGGCGCACCAGGTCGCCCAGAGGTTTACCAGCAGCGGCTTGCCCTTCAGCGACATGAGGTCGAGGCTCTCCCCGGTATTGTCGACCAGGGTCACGTCCGGCATCGGATCGCCCTTGTGCGAACGGTCCAGCTTGCCAGCAGGCTTTGCGGCGGCCGGCGCGGTGCTTTCGGAAGCTTGCGCCGAAGCCTCCTGTTGCGCGTCCTTCCCGCTTTGCCTATCGCAGCCCGCGGCCAGGAGGGCGCCTGCCCCCGCGATGGAACACAGGACGAGCGACTTGAGCGATTTGGAAGACAGCAAGGCGGCAGGCTCCAACCAGATGTGGGGGGGACGGTTCGAAGGTGGACCGTCTGCAATCATGCGCGAGATAAATGCCTCGATCCCCTTCGACAAGGCATTGTGGCGGCAGGACATCGCGGCCAGCAAGGCGCACGTCGCGATGCTGGGGGCTTGCGGCGTGGTTTCGGCCGAGGACGCGATCACAATTCGCGATGGCCTCGATCAGGTTGCGGCCGAGTACGAAGTCTCCGGAGTTCCCGAAAACTGGGACCTCGAGGACATTCACATGACCACCGAGGGTCGCCTTGCCGAGCTGATCGGCCCGGTTGCAGGACGCCTCCACACCGCCCGTTCGCGTAACGACCAGGTGGCGACCGATTTCCGGCTCTGGGTGCGCGATGCCGTCGATCAGGCCGATGCGGGTCTCGAAGCGCTCCAGAAGGCGCTCGTCGCCCGTGCCGGTGAGCATGCCGATTCGATCATGCCCGGCTTCACCCATCTCCAGACCGCGCAGCCGGTGACGCTGGGCCATCACCTCATGGCCTATTACGAGATGATCGGCCGCGACCGTTCGCGGTTTGCCGACGCTCGCAAGCGCATGAACCGCAGCCCGCTCGGCGCCGCGGCGCTTGCCGGAACCGGCTTCCCGATCGACCGCACGATGACCGCGCAGGCGCTCGGCTTCGACGCGCCGACCGACAACAGTCTCGATTCGGTGTCGGACCGCGATTTCGCGCTCGATTACCTGATGGCGGCCAGCCAGTGTTCGCTGCACCTTTCGCGTCTGGCCGAAGAATTCATCATCTGGGCCAGCCAGCCCTTCGGTTTCGTGGCACTGCCCGATTCGCTGTCCACGGGCAGCTCGATCATGCCGCAGAAGAAGAACCCGGACGCCGCGGAACTGGTGCGCGGCCATTCGGGCCGGATCGTTGGCTGCCTCACCAGCCTGATGATCACCATGAAGGGTCTGCCGCTGGCCTATTCGAAGGATATGCAGGACGACAAGCCGCCGGTCTTCGAGGCGGCTAGCCTGCTGGCGCTGTCGATTGCGGCGATGACCGGCATGGTTGCGGAAACCCGCTTCCGCACCGATCGCATGCGCGGCGCTGCCGAACTGGGCTTCGCCACTGCCACCGATCTCGCCGACTGGCTGGTGCGCGAAGGCAACATTCCCTTCCGCGAGGCGCACCACATCACCGGTTCGGCGGTAAAGCTGGCCGAGCAGCGCGGTGTCGCGCTCGACCAATTGCCGCTGGAAGACCTCAAGGCCATCGACAGCCGCATCGACGAGCGCGTATTCAAGGCGCTCTCGGTCGAGGCTTCGGTCGCCGCGCGCAAGTCGCACGGTGGCACCGCGCCCGAGCAGGTACGCCTGCGCGTTGCCGAAGCCCGGCTCGCGCTCGGTCTGGAGTGATCTGAATGCGCAAGACGGCTGCCCTGATCCTGTTTCTCGCCCTTTCGGCCTGCGGCCAGCGGTCCGCGCTCGCGCTGAAACCGGGGCAGCAGCTTCCGCCCGCGCCCTATGGTCGCGAGCAGAAACCGGGCAGCGCGGAACTGCTCAATACGCCCACGCTGGCGATACCCGAGCGTAGCGTCGAATTGCGCACCCGCTCGGAATCGCGTGAGGACGATCCTTTCGACCTCCCGCCCCCGGAATAAGCCTCTTTCCTGTTTGCCGCGTTTTCGTGGGCCGGGCCGTTCGCCTGGCTCGAAAAATGCCTTAGCCGAGACGACCATGGACCATTTCGAACTCACGAACGGCGAGCTTTTCGCCGAAGACGTGCCGCTGGCTGCGATTGCCGCCGAAGTCGGTACGCCAGTTTACGTCTATTCCCGCAGCACGCTCAGCCGCCATGCCCGCGTGTTTCGTGAAGCGCTGGCGGAACTGCCCAAGGTTCACATCGCCTTCGCCGTGAAGTCCAACCCGAATCTTGCGGTGCTTCGCCTGCTTGCCAGGGAAGGTTACGGCGCCGACGTCGTATCCGAGGGTGAAATGAACCGTGCCCTCGCTGCGGGAATTCCTGCCGGGGACATCGTGTTTTCGGGCGTGGGCAAGACCCGCCGCGAACTGACCGCCGCCGTGAAGGCAGGGATCGGCCAGTTCAATCTCGAAAGCGAGGAAGAAGGTGTGGAACTGGCGGAGATCGCCGCCGCACTCGGCCTGCGCGCGCCTTGCGCCCTGCGGGTCAATCCGGATGTGGATGCGCGCACGCACGCCAAGATTTCCACTGGCAAGGCGGACAACAAGTTCGGCGTTGCCTATGACCGTGCGGCCGGGATCTATGCTCGTCTCTCGGGGCTGGTCGGGTTGGATATGAAGGGCCTTGCGGTTCATATCGGCAGCCAGATTTCCGATCTCGAACCCTCGCGCCTCGCCTTCATCAAGATGGGCGAGCTGATGGAGGCGATCCGTGCCGAAGGTCATTCGGTGACGCACATGGATCTCGGCGGCGGGCTGGGCGTGCCTTACAAGGCCACCGATTCGCTGCCGACACCGCAGGACTACGGCGCGATGGTCGCATCGGTGGCGAAGGACTGGGGCGTCACCCTGATGTTCGAGCCGGGCCGTGTGATCACCGGGAATTCCGGCGTGCTCGTTACCGAAGTCGTCCGGGTCAAGGAAGGCGCGGTGAATCCCTTTGTCGTGGTTGATGCGGCGATGAACGATCTTGCGCGCCCCGCCATGTACGATGCCTGGCACGACTTCGCGGCAGTGAAGCCCAACGGCAGGACCATGACCGCCAACATCGTCGGACCCATCTGCGAAAGCTCTGATACGTTCGCCATGGGCCGCGAGATCGATGAGGTCGTATCGGGCGATCTGGCGATCTTCCGCACGGCAGGCGCCTATGGTGCGACCATGGCGAACACCTACAACAGCCGTGCGCTGGTGCCCGAAGTGATGGTGGACGGAGACAAGTGGGCGATCGTTGCCGCCCGGATCGAGCCGAAAACGATCCTCGCGGCGGAAACCGTGCCGGAGTGGCTGGCCTGACCCGGAACAGTCCCGCGGGCTTCGACAATCATGGCCTGAACGGATAGGAACGGCGCAGTCCGTCGTTCCTATCGAGGCCGTTCTTCATGATTGAAAGTTTACCGCTGTTCCACCGCCTCACCGGCCAACCGGTGGTGGTGCTGGGAGCGGGCGAAGCGGCGGAAGCCAAGCGCCGGCTGGTGGAACGGGCTGGCGCGCGTCCTGTCGCAAGCCTTGAGGAGGGGATCCTCGAAGGCGCGCGAATAGCCTTTGTCGCGCATGAGGACGAGGCGCTGGCACTGGCCGACGCGGCGCGCGCGCGGGAAGCCGGGCTCCTGGTTAATGTGCCGGATCGGCCCGCACTATGCGATTTCACTGTGCCGTCGATTCTCGATCGGACGCCGGTTCTGCTGGCTATCGGTACGGGCGGGGCTTCGGCAGGGCTGGCGAAGCAGCTCCGCCTGCGGCTGGAGATGCTCTTGCCGCAGACGCTGGGCGCGCTCGCGCAAGGGCTGTTCTCTGCCCGTGCAGCGTTGCGGACGCGTTTTCCCGATGCCGGTGAGCGGCGGCGCGCTCTTGATGCCGCGCTGGGTGAGGGCGGCCCGCTCGATCCGCTGGTGGAGCAGAGCGCAGCGCGTATCGAAGGCTGGCTGGCGAATGCGACCCCTGTCTCGACCGGCATGGTGGAAATCCGGCTGCGAAGCGCGGACCCCGAAGACCTGACCTTGCGCGAGGCCCGGCTCCTGGGATCGGCAGACCGGGTCATGCATGAACTGGCTGTTCCGTCAGCCGTGCTGGAACGCGCCCGCGCCGATGCTGGCCGTTTTCCGATCCCGGCCGATGACGAGGCGGTTGCATCCGCCGAGGGCCTGACGATCGTGCTGCGCGCGGCCTCGTCAGGTTGATTCCCATAAGACATCCAAAGTGCGACACTATTGAGGGTCAATTACGTCGGTTAATTGTATATTTACAATTGCAGGAAATTAATTAAGCCGGAAGGCGGGTGTGCGGCAACCTTGTTATTTACGGCGGATCATCAGTGCCGAAGGGGGATGTTTTGCAGCGAACGGATTCATTGATTTTTGAGTTGCCGCAGATCGATCTTGCCCTGCTTCCCGATCTCGATAGTCCAGTTGCACTTCACGGTACCCTTGCAGATCGTGACCGCCTGCAATGCCTAGATGACAATCGTGCGCTTCTTGTCCCCTGCCTTTACGAACTGCATCCGGGTACGTGATACCGGTCGCATAGAATGCAGCAGGACGCATTTCAGGCGCTTTCCCCAGACGCGCAATGGACCGAGGGGCAACGCGAACTCGCCCAGGCAGTGGCCGATTGGCGGGCCGTGCCCGGCGCCGCACCGACCCTGGCGGCGATGGACCGCTTCGGGCGCGGGGAAAGGTTCGAGGACTGTCAGCCGCTGAGTGCACTGTTCACCGCTGACGGCGTTTCGGCACGGACTTTCGTGGATGATCTCGTTGGCCGGGTACTTTCGGTGCTGCGGCGATATCCCCTGGGGCAATTACCGCTCCGTCACAGCCGCCTGGAGGTGGTTGATACCGTCCTGCTCGCTCATGCCGGGAACGCCACCCTGGGGCTTTCCCTTTACGATGAAAGAGCGCTGCAACTCCAGCCGGCGCCAGAGACCGTCGAATTCGCGGGGCTGGAGACTTGGGCTCTGGTTCTTGCGGGGGAGGGGCAGGCGGAGCGGATCGAACGCATTCCCGTCTCGGATAAACAGGCGGAATTCCACCGGGAAACTGTCCCGCTGCGCGCGGGAACGCGGCTTTACCGGGACGGATCGCGGCAAGCGCATCAGGTCCGTTCCGTGCGCGGCAGTCTCGTCGTGCTGCGCCTCCAGAGGTTCGTGCCGGAAACCGATGCCGTGCGTGAATACGGCCTGGCCGATGGCGCGCTGATACGCCGGGCGGCCGCACGTCTGGAACAGACCCGGCTCGACATGGCGATGGCCGTGCTTGCGGCGCTGGGGCGGCGTGATGCGGTGCCGCTCATGTCGAAAATTGCGCTTGGAGATGGGGCTGCGGAGCTGCGTTGGCAGGCGCTGCGGGCCATCCTTGCGCTCGACACGCGGGCGGGCATGGTGCTGCTGGGCAATGTGGCGGCAAGCGACGACGCTGTGCTGGCGTCGCCGGCCAAAGAGCTGCGTCGGTCGTTGCTCGTCCAGTGGCCGGAACTGGAAAAGGTGGCCCAATGGCGCGGGTAATGGCGATGCGCGACCCGACGGTGGCTTCGCTCGCCGAGTTTGTCGACGCGATCTCGGGCTGGGGTTTCGATCCGCGCGAGGAGGTCAGTCTTTCCCACGCCGCCAACTGGTTGCAGCGGCTCGGTAACGATCGGACGTTCCTGGGCGACCTGCTCGTGGACATGCTGGCCGGCCTTTCGCCGGTTCCCGATGGCGCCGATGCGCTTGCGGGCGTGGGGCCGGAATCGATCATGCTGGTCACGCCGGGACAAGGCAATTTCTTCCTCAATGCACGAATCTGGCCTGCGCCCGGTGATTCCCAGTTCCGTGCCAGCGGGCCGGAGGCTTTCGGCTACGGACAGGCGCACGATCATAACTACGACCTGCTGGCGCTGGGATATTTCGGCCCGGGGTATCTCTCGGATGAGTATGAGTACGATCGCGAAGCCGTCTCGTGGCATGTCGGGCAGTCGGTGCAACTACGTCCGCAAGGACCTCTCGTGCTGGAGCAGGGCCGCATCGTCCATTACCGGGCGCAGCGCGACGTTCATGTGCAGCACCCCCCGGCGTCCCTCTCGGTGGCGCTGAACCTCGTGCATACACAGCCTGGGCAGGCGTGGATGGATCACTGCGAGTTCGATATCGAGCGTGGCACCGTTACCCGCGTGCTGGGACATGGCCCGAGCGAGAGTTTCCTGCGCATCGCCGTGGCACTGGGCGGGGAAGAGGCGCTGGACATCGCGAGCCGCTTCGGAAAATCGCACCCGAGCGACCGCATGAGGCTGGTCGCGTGGGATGCCTTGGCGAGCGGGACCGCGGATGCCGCGTTGCGCGATGCGGTCTGGAGGGATGCGGAGCAGTGCGGCAGCCGGTGGGTGGCTGCCGAAGCACGAAAGCGGAGAGGGGAGGAAGCGGCGCGTCAGTTTACGACCTAGAAGAGCCCACCCGCCATCGCGTCGATCGCGCCTTGCAGGATGACGGCGGCAGCGGCGGAATCGATGCGGGTGGCGCGCTTGGCCCGGCTCATGTCCTGTTCGATCAGCCCGCGTTCCGCGCCGGAAGTGGACCAGCGTTCGTCCCAGAGCAGGATAGGCAGGCCCAGTGCGGAGAGGTTGCGCGCATAGGCGCGGCTGGACTGGGACCGCGGGCCTTCGGACCCGTCCATGTTGAGAGGCAGGCCGATGACGATGCCCTTGATGGAACGTTCACGGACCAGTTCCATCAGCAGTTCCTTGTCCGCGCCGAACTTGCCCCGTTTGAGCGTCTTGCCGGGCGAAGCGAAGCGCCAGCCTGCATCGCAGAAAGCGGTGCCGATCGTTTGGGTGCCGAGATCGAGCCCCAGCAGCGCGCCGCCGGTTTCGGGCAGGGCATCGCGATAATCCAGCGCGCTCGCGGTGATCACTGTGCCTTCTGCCATTTCGCAACCCGTCCTTCGAAGTCCGCGCGAAGGTTCGCCCAGAACAGGGTCACGTCATAGAGATGGTAGTTGTTTCCGGGAAGAACGTAAGGGCCCATCTCGAGTGCGGGAGGCGGGCCGATGTGGAGAAAATTGTCGGTACCGCAAGCGGCGGGGACCGTCGCCTTCGCCAGGGTTCCGGCCGCAGTGGCGAAATCGGGTACCAGGGTGCCGAGGTTGGCCGCTGCATCGGCGCTTCCCCCGTCGGTGCCGGTGATCGGATTGGTGCAGAGAAACGGGCTGGCGGCCACGCTCTGCCCATCGAGCCCGGTCCGGCGGGCATAGGCTTTCAGCAGCATCTGCGTATCGGCGGGATCGGCCACCGAAAGCCAGCTCACCACGCAATTGACGTCATCGGCGTTCCGGCAGGCGGGAAGGCCCATCTTCGGCAGGTCATGGGCCAGCGAGACCGGCCACCCTATCACGTAGGCGGCGATGATACGGCGCGCGAGCGGCGTTCCCGCAACCCGGTCGCGCATGAGGCGGCGCAGGAGGAAGGCGCCCTGGCTGTGTCCGGCCAGCACGATCGGGCGGTTGCCGGGCACGGCCTTCACGAAAGTGTCGAATGCGGCCAGGACATCCGAATAGGCGAGATCGATGGCCTCGTTCGCCGGCTTCTCGCCAGTGAGGAACGCGCCGATGGCGGCCTGGCGGTAGCGGGGTGCCCATAATTCGCCCGCGGCGTTGAACGGGCTCGCCATGCCTTTCACGAACAGGGCGGCGCGGTCCTGCGAAACCTTGTCAGCGAAGCTGGCGTTCCATGCGCTGCGATCGATCAGGCTGGTGGGATGGACGAAGAACACCGCGACCGGCAGGGGCTTGGTGGGTGGGGTCACGCCGGGTGGAAGCCAGTGGGCCGGATCGTTTTCGATCCCCGGCCCGGAAATCCACATGTGCGGATCTCGCCAGGCTTCAGGCCCGAGCTTCTGCTGCGACGCGAAGGTCACGTTCGGCACGAACGCCATTTCCGTGAGCCGATCCGACCACAGGCGCAGGGCCACCAGCGAACCGATCAGCAGTGCGACGATAACGGCGATTGCGTAGAGGAACTTGCGAGCCATGGTTCAGGGTCTTGCCCGCCGGTGCGTGACGGTCAAGCGCCGGTATCCGGAGCGCCACGATCAAGGGTATGCTCTCCATCCTCACCGTTGCGGGCAGCTTCGCGTTCGAGCCAGATCTTTATCATCGCCACCAGCGGATCGGCCAGCGCAAGCCCCAGCAGCCCGAACAGCACCCCCATGATGAGCTGTGCCGCGAGCACCAGGGCAGGAGGCAGGTCCACGGTCTTGCGGGCGATCATCGGTACGATGAGATAGCCGTCGATCAGGTGTATCAGCAGATAGACAAAGATCGTGTAGAGCCCCATCTCGTAGCCGCCCGAAAAGCCGACGAGCACCATGATCATGCCCGAGATCGGGGCGCCGATATTGGGCAGGAAGGCCAGGAGGCCGGTGATGAGGCCAAGCAGCGCCGCCATCGGCACGCCGTAGAATTGCAGCATCGCCCAGGTGAACAGGCCCTCCACGGTCATGCCGATCAGGCGTCCGAACAGCAGGCGGCGCAGGGCCTGGCCCATGACCTTGACCGTCGCCTCGAAATGGTCGCGCCGGTCGATCGGGAGCATCCAGCCCACACCGCGGCGATAGAGGCGCGGCTCCATGGCGAAGTAGATGCCAAGGACAAGGATCAGGAACAGTGTCGTGAACACGCCGATCAGGCCGCCGACCACGCGTGTCACCTGCCCGATCCCGCCGACTGCTTCCTGCGCCATGCCGCGAAGCTCGGTGACGCGCGGTTGAATCCCGTGCGCATGAAGCCAGTTGAGCCCGTGGCGGAACTGGCTTTCGATGGTGGCCGGAAGTTCGGCTGCCTGAAGTGCGATCTGGCTGCCGGCGAAGCGTGCGACCCAGAGCAGGAACAGCATGGCGAAGAGCAGCACGAGGCCCACGCGCCATCCGCGCGGAATCTTGAGTATCTTGCCCAGCAGGCGGGCGCCGCCGTCGATCAGGGCACCGAACACGATGCCGCCGAAGATCACGAGCAGCGATTGGGAAAGAAAGACAGCCAGCGCCAGCAGGGCGGCCATGCCGATCCAGACGAACGCCCTGCGGGCCTCCGTGCGGATCAGGGGATCGGAAATATCGGTGGGGCCGGCGCGCTCGGCGATGTCGGTCCCCGTTTCGTCTTCCGCCCCCGTTGCCATCATTTCCAGGCCTTGGTCTCGTCCACCGGGGGACGCAGGCTGGAGAACGATCGGCCGGGCCGCAGTGCGCCCCACCAGGTCAGCGGATTCCAGGTCTGGGTTCCGTCGAGCGAGAACGTGACGAATTCCGCTCTTCCGCCAATGTCGGACAGAGGCACCGGCCCGCCCAGGCCACCGCCGGGCTGGCCGAACATGTCGGTTTCGAACGGCGCACGGCTGTCTGCCGAACGGTCGCGGTCATCACCCATCAGGAAGACGTGGCCTTCTGGCACCTTGATCTCCGGATAATCGTCCAGTTCCTGGTCGATGTAGTCGATCACGTCATAACTGGCGCCGTTCGGCAATGTTTCACGATAGGTCGGCATCTCGTAAACTTCCTTGCCGCTCCGCAGGCGGGTACGGAATTGTTCGAAGCCGTCATAGCAGTGGCCGGGTTCGGCATCGCCTTCGCAGCGCAGCGAATCGTCGGCGGCAAGGCGCACCGGCGGCTCGACCTCGCGCGGAACGAAGCGGCCGTTCAGCCGGATGCGCCCATTGATGACCGCAATCCGATCACCCGGGAGCGCAACCACGCGCTTGATGAGATCGGCCTTGCGATTGCCGGGCACGACGATGACGATGTCGCCGTATTCCGGTGTCTGGCCCAGAATGCGCCGGGTGCTGCGCGGGAGCATGTGGAAGCTGGCCGATGACCAGTTCCAGCCATAGGGATATTTGGAAACGACCAGACGGTCCCCCACCAGCAACCCCGGCATCATCGAGATCGACGGAATGTAGAACGGCTTGGCGATCAGCGAGTGGAACGCGAGCACGCCCACCAGCATCAGCGCCAGTCCGCGAAATTCGTGAAGCCAGTTGACCTTTTCCGTCGCCGGAGGAGCCTTCATGGGGACCTCGCTGGAAGTCGGCGTGGGCTGGTGAATCATGTCCCGGGGATACTCGGCGTCAGGAATGGGGAATCGGGCGTGCTTCGATGATTACGAAGGCCTGCGCCCATGGATGATCGTCGGTGAGCGTGAGGTGAACCACGGCTTCATGACCGGCGGGAATCAGGGAATCAAGCCGCGTCTTCGCCCCGCCGGTGAGAGCCAGGGTGGGCGCGCCGGACGGGGCATTGGCCACTCCGATGTCCTTCATGAACACTCCGGCCTTGAAGCCGGTCCCGACCGCCTTGGAAAACGCTTCCTTCGCCGCGAACCGCTTCGCCAGGGTGCCAGCCTTGGTGAAAGGCCGGCGATTGGCCTTGGTGCGCTCCAGCTCGGTGAAGACGCGGTTCTCGAAACGCTCACCGAACCTGTCGAGCGAGTTCTGGATTCGCTCGATGTTGCACAAGTCCGAGCCGAGGCCGATGATCATGGAATGCCGGGTCCTTTTTACCTGACCTCGTCCATCAGGGCGCGCATCTTGCGCACGCTGGCGTCGAGCCCGCAGAATATCGCCTCGCCGATAAGGTAGTGGCCGATGTTGAGTTCCGCCAGTTGCGGAATCGCGGCAATCGGCTGGACATTCTCGTAAGTAAGGCCGTGCCCGGCATGGGGCTCGATGCCGTTCTTGGCCGCCAGCGCGGCCATATCGGCGATCCGCCTGAGTTCGGTGGCGACGTCGGCGCCGGTGGCATGGGCATATTCGCCGGTGTGGAACTCGACCACCGGCGCGCCAAGCTTCATGGCCGCTTCGATCTGGCGTGCTTCCGGGGCGATGAACAGGCTCACGCGAATGCCGGCGTCCGAGAGGCGCGAGACGATCGGGGCGAGCCTGTTGTGCAGGCCGGCGGCGTCCAGTCCGCCTTCGGTGGTGCGCTCCTCGCGCCGTTCCGGCACGATGCACGCGGCATGAGGGCGATGGCGCAGGGCGATCTCGAGCATCTCGTCGGTTGCCGCCATTTCCAGGTTGATCGGCAACCCGGTTGCAGTCGCCACGCGTTCGAGATCTTCGTCGCGGATGTGGCGGCGATCTTCGCGCAGATGCACGGTGATGCCGTCGCCGCCGGCCTCGGCGACGATCCGGGCGGCGCGCGCCGGATCGGGGTGCTCGCCGCCGCGCGCGTTGCGGATGGTGGCCACATGGTCGATGTTGACGCCGAGGCGAAGCCGCCCCGGATTGAGAACGCTGCTCACCATCGCTTCCCCCTAGAGGCTCAGACCTGTGCCCGGCTGCCGGGCTTGGTTGCGGGCTTGGCGGCCAGTTCGGCCGGAACTTCGTCATCGGCGTAAGTCGGGAAGTTGAGCGCGACGAGCGGGAAGAACGGCACCCCGAGATCGACGGCGCCGGCCGTGCGATCAACCAGCGAGGCTGCCGCAACGACTTCGCCGCCGGCTTCCTCGATCGCCTTGATCGCCTCGCGGCTGGACAGGCCGGTCGTGACCACGTCCTCGACCATCAGCACCTTGTCGCCCGGTTCGAGGGCAAAGCCGCGGCGCAGTTCGAACGTGCCGGTGGGGCGCTCGACGAACATCGCGTCGACCTGAAGCGCGCGGCCCATTTCCTGGCCGATGATGACCCCGCCCATCGCCGGGGAAACGACCTTGGTGATGGACTTGCGAATATCGTGGGGGAGTTTTGCGGCGAGCGCGACGGCGAGTCTCGCGGCGCGGTCGGGGTTCATCAGAACACGGGCGCATTGCAGGTAGTGCGCACTGTGTCGGCCCGAGGAAAGCAGGAAATGCCCCTCAAGCAAAGCCTTGCTGGCGCGGAACTCGGCGAGGACTTCTTCTTCCTGCATCGGGGGGTGATCCTTTGGTGCAATTTGCAATGTTCTGGCACGGCGGCGAGGCCCCGCGCGTCAAAAATCCCCTAGAGGCGCTTGAGACGGGCGGCAAGGCCGCGTATAGCCCCCGGTGAAGGGGGGCACAAAGCCTCCGCAATAGGGGTGCGCGCTTGGGAGGCGACTCACTGCGCGTTCATAAAGAAAACGGAAGCGCTATAACCATGATATTGGGCAAAACCGTTCGTACCTTGGGCGAGGCTGCAAAGGCTCTCGGTATCGTTTCAGCCGGAGTTCTGGCGCTTTTCACCGTTCCGGCGCTTGCGGCGGCAGGTGCTTCCGATGCGGCACCCGCAGCGGTGGCCGGCTATACGCCGATGAAGCCGACGCCGGGTATCGGCATGCCGGTCGAAGGCGGAATCGGTCTCCAGCAACAATTTTCCAAGCTCGGCGAATATGGCGAGTGGATCCATGATGGCGTGCTCATGCCGATCATCACGGCGATCACGCTTTTCGTCCTGCTGCTGCTGGTGATCATCGCGGTGCGCTTCAATCGCCGCGCCAACCCGGTCGCGTCGAAGACGAGCCACAACACGATCCTCGAAGTGGTATGGACCCTGGTTCCGGTGCTGATCCTGATCGGCATCGCGGTTCCCTCGATCGACCTGATCGCCAAGCAGTACAAGCCGGCCCAGAAAGGCGCGCTGACCATCAAGGTCACGGGCAACCAATGGTTCTGGACTTACGGTTACCCCGACAATGGCGACTTCGAAGTCGTCTCGAACATGCTCAACCTTCCCGGTCAGCCGGTCATCAACAACGGCGTGCGCGAAGTGGGTTCCAAGCCCTGGGACGGTCCCTCGCACCTTGAGGTCGACAACCGCATGGTCGTGCCGGTGGGTGAACCGATCCGGCTCCAGATCACTGCAGCCGACGTGATTCACTCGTTTGCGGTGCCCTCGCTGTGGTTCAAGCTCGACGCCGTTCCCGGCCGCATCAACGAGAAGGTGCTCCTGGTCGAGAAGCCCGGGGTCTACTACGGCCAGTGCTCGGAACTGTGCGGCGCCAAGCATGGCTATATGCCGATCGCGGTCGAAGCGCTTCCCCGTGCACAATACGATGCCTGGGTGCTGTCCCACGCCGGCGGCGTGATCGATGGTCAGGCCAAGCCTGCCGCCGCAGTTGCGCCGGCAGCATCCACCGCAGCGGCCCCTGCCGCAGTCGCCACGGCCGAAGCGACGGAGGCAGCCGCCTCCGACGCGACAGCCGCAGCCGAATAAGAGCGAATCGAAGGACAGGGTCCAACCATGGCAACCACCGCTCCAGAGCATTTCCAAGGTCACGTGGATCACCACGGACACGCAGATCACGACCATAAGCCGAGCTTTTTCGCGCGCTGGTTCATGTCCACCAACCACAAGGACATCGGAACGATGTACCTGATCTTCGCGATCATCGCGGGGATCATCGGCGGCGCCTTTTCGGGCATGATGCGCGTCGAACTGGCCGAACCGGGCATCCAGTACCTGGATATCTTCGCCCGCTGGTTCGGCGCGACCAACCCTGACTTCAACTCCACGCTGCATGTCTGGAACGTCCTGATAACGGCCCATGGCCTCATCATGGTGTTCTTCATGGTCATGCCGGCGATGATCGGCGGCTTCGGCAACTGGTTCGTGCCGCTCATGATCGGCGCGCCGGACATGGCCTTCCCGCGCATGAACAACATTTCGTTCTGGCTGACCGTGGCGGGCTTCATCTCGCTGCTGTGCTCGGCCTTCGTGCCTGGCGGCACGGGGCTTGGCGCAGGTACGGGCTGGACCGTCTATGCCCCGCTCTCGACCACCGGCTCGCCCGGACCCGCGGTCGATTTCGGCATCTTCGCGCTGCACCTTTCGGGGGCCGGCTCGATCATGGGCGCGATCAACTTCATCACCACGATCTTCAACATGCGTGCCCCCGGCATGACCATGCACAAGATGCCGCTCTTCGTGTGGTCGATGCTCGTTACCGCGTTCCTGTTGCTGCTCTCGCTGCCGGTTCTGGCCGCTGCGATCACCATGCTGCTGACCGACCGCAACTTCGGCACCACCTTCTTCGATCCTTCGGGCGGCGGCGATCCGGTGCTTTATCAGCACCTGTTCTGGTTCTTCGGCCACCCCGAAGTCTACATCATGATCCTGCCCGGCTTCGGCATCATCTCGCAGATCATCTCGACCTTCTCGAAGAAGCCGGTGTTTGGCTACCTCGGCATGGCCTATGCGATGGTCGCGATCGGTGTCGTCGGCTTCATCGTCTGGGCACACCACATGTACGCCACCGGCATGTCGGTGAACACGAAGATGTACTTCACCGCCGCCACCATGGTCATCGCGGTGCCTACGGGCATCAAGATCTTCTCGTGGATCGCGACGATGTGGGGCGGTTCGGTCGAGTTCAAGAGCCCGATGGTCTGGGCGATCGGCTTTATCTTCCTCTTCACCGTCGGCGGCGTGACCGGCGTGGTGCTGGCGAACGGCGGCGTCGACGACGTGCTGCACGACACCTACTACGTCGTGGCGCATTTCCACTACGTGCTCTCGCTGGGTGCCGTCACTGCGCTCTTCGCCGGGTTCTACTACTGGTTCCCGAAGATGAGCGGCCGGATGCATTCCGAGTTCCTCGCCCACGTCCATTTCTGGATCTTCTTCGTGGGCGTGAACATGATCTTCTTCCCGATGCACTTCCTCGGGCTGCAGGGCATGCCGCGCCGCTATCCGGACTATGCCGAGGCGTACCAGCACTGGAACCACGTCGCGACGATCGGCTACATGGTCATGGCGACCAGCCTCGTGGTCTGGTTCATCAACATCGCCTATGCTTTCCTGGCCGGTCGCAAGGCCGAGGACAGCTATTGGGGTGAAGGTGCGACCACGCTTGAGTGGACGCTGACCAGCCCGCCGCCGTTCCACCAGTTCGAGACGCTCCCCGTGATCGAGGATGCGGCTCACCACTGATCGAGCCGTCGTCGTCCCGGATAGGTCCGGGACGACGACCGGTTCCCAGGCCCTCGCTTTTCGGGCCTTTGCGGGTGTATGGGGCCAAGCACCATGATGACTACGAGTCCCACTACTGCCGCCGCTCCGCTCCCGGCCGACTGGCGCGATCTCTTCGCGCTGACCAAGCCGCGGGTGATGAGCCTGGTCATTTTCACCGGCCTTTGCGGCCTGCTTGCCGCGCCTGAGCGGATCAATCCTGTTCTCGCGTTCACCGCGATTCTGTGCATCGCCATGGGCGCGGGAGGGGCGGCCGCGCTCAACCAATGGTGGGAAGCGGATCTTGACGCCGGGATGAAGCGCACTTCGAAGCGCCCCCTGCCGCAGGGCCGTCTCGACCGCACCACGGCGCGCGATTTCGCGGGCGTGCTCTGCGCCGTCTCGGTATTCCTGATGGGCTTCGCGGTCGGCTGGCTTCCTGCTGCGATCCTTGCGATCTCGATCATCTATTATGCCGTGATCTACACGATCTGGCTGAAGCCGCGCACGCCGCAGAACATCGTGATCGGTGGCGGCGCCGGCGCGTTCCCTCCGTTGATCGGGTGGGTTGCCGCGACCGGACATGTCACGCTGATGCCGGTGCTGCTCTTTGCCATCATATTCTTCTGGACCCCGCCGCATTTCTGGGCGCTCGCGCTGTTCGTCAAAAGCGATTACGCCAAGGTCGGCATCCCGATGATGCCGGTCGTCGCGGGCGAGAAGGCCACGCGCCGCCAGATCCTGCTCTACGCCATCCTCCTGCTGCCGCTTTCGGTGCTGCCATGGTGGATCGGCGGTGCCGGGGCCGTCTACGGGGTTTCCGCGATCGTGCTTTCCACGCTGTTCCTGGCGTTCTCCGTTCGTGTCGGGCTGCGGGAACGCAGCGGACCCGAGGATACGATGAAGCCGGAAAAGCAGCTCTTCGCCTATTCCGTGCTCTACCTCTTCGTGCTGTTCGCGGCGCTGGTGGTGGATCGCTTCATCGTCCTGTGAAAGATCGAAGCATGAACGACATCCCGCAACCAGAACCCGGAACGCCCGATATCCGCACGCCGGAGCAGATTCGGCGGAGCCGGAACCGGGTGCTGGCGCTCAGCCTCGCGGCGTTCGTGGTGCTGGTGTTCTTCATCTCGATCGCGAAGATGGGCTGATGGAGACGGCGATCGCACCTGTCCGCAGCAACCGGCGCGTCGCTTTCATCGCCCTGTCGATGGCGTTGCTGATGCTGGGCCTCGGTTACGCTTCCGTCCCGCTCTACCGCATCTTCTGCCAGGTTACCGGCTACAACGGGACTACGCGCCGTGTGGACGAGACGCAGGCGGCAGCCGTGCAGGTGACGGACAAGACCATGTCGATCCGCTTCGACGCCAATGTCGAACGAGGCATGCCGTGGCAGTTCAAGCCACTCCAGCGCACCGACACCGTGACCATCGGTGAGCGCGATATGGCGCTTTTCTGGGCCAAAAACGATTCCGACAAGGTGATCACCGGCACGGCGAGCTTCAATGTCGAGCCTGAGCAGGCGGCGCGCTACTTCAACAAAATCCAGTGCTTCTGCTTCACCGAGCAGACGCTCCAGCCGGGCGAAGCGGTGAAGATGCCGGTGATCTACTACGTCGATCCGGCGATCCTGAACGATCCCGACAACAAGGACGTGGAGCAGATCACGCTCAGCTACACCTTCCATGTCACCAGCGTCTCCGATGCAAAGACACTGGACCACAGCCAAACGGGCGGTTAAGTCCCGGGGCGGGAAACAAATCACGGGGGGAGCATTACCCCACCGGAAGAATCGAACACCGAAGTTTCGAGAACGGGGAAGAAGGCACCATGGCCGGTACCAAGAATCACGATTACCACATTCTTCCGCCGGACATCGCGCCGCTGGCCACCACCATCGGCGCGCTGACATTCACGACGGGGATGGTCCTGTTCATGCATGACATGGCGGGCGGCAAGTTCGTGCCCTGGCTGGGCCTTGCCATCCTGATCGCCTCGATGTTCATGTGGTTCTCGAAGATCATCAAGGAAGCGCACGCGGGCGACCACACGCCGGTCGTGCAGCTTCACCAGCGCTACGGCATGATCCTGTTCATCGCTTCGGAAGTGATGTTCTTCGTCGGCTGGTTCTGGGCCTTCTTCGATTTTTCGCTGTTTCCCTCGACGCTTTCCGAAGCGGTCGGTGGACAGTGGCCGCCCAAGGCGATCGAGGCGGTCATGGACCCGTTCGACCTGCCCTTGCTGAACACGCTGATCCTGCTCTGCTCGGGCACCACGGTAACCTGGGCGCATCACGCGCTGATCCATGGGGACCGCGAAGGCCTGAAGAAGGGCCTCTGGGCAACCATCCTGCTTGGCGTGCTGTTCTCCTGCATCCAGGCCTATGAATACGTTCACGCGCCGTTCCCCTTCGGCCAGAACACCTATGGCTCGGCGTTCTACATGGCGACGGGCTTCCACGGCTTCCACGTCATCGTCGGCACCATCATGCTGATCGTCTGCCTGAAGCGTGCGTACAACGGCGACTTCACGCCGCGTCAGCACTTCGGTTTCGAAGCTGCTGCGTGGTACTGGCACTTCGTCGACGTGGTGTGGCTGTTCCTTTTCGTCGCCATCTACATCTGGGGCGGCTGGGGTTACCCGACGCATTGATGCTGCCGCCCGATTCGGGCGATGGCGATCCGATCGAAAGGGGCAGTCCGACTTCGCGTCGGCTGCCCCTTTCGGTTTCGGAACACTGATCCGGGGCAGGCCCCGATCCGAGGAAGCACGATGCACCGCATTCCCATTTTTTCGACGCTGGTCGTGCTCGCCGCCGCAGGGCTGATGGTGGGGCTCGGCTTCTGGCAATTGCAGCGCCTTCACGAAAAGGAAGCGCTGCTTTCCAGTTATGCCAGCGCGCAAAGGTTGCCCGGTGAAGTCGAATGGCCGCGCAGCAAGGAAAAGCAGCAGGGCTTCCTGTACCGCCGCGCTCGGCTCGAATGCGCTGTCGTCACCGGCCATTCGAGCATTGCCGGGCGCAATGCCAAGGACGAATCGGGCGCCGCGCAGACGGCCGACTGCACTTTGGCAGACGGAACGAAGGCCTTGGTCGTGCTCGGATGGTCGCGCATGCCGATGGCCGCCGGCGGCTGGGCAGGGGGCGAGGTCCACGGTGTGATCGCACCCGGACCGAGGCTCGTCGCTGCGCCGCCATTGGCGGGGCTGGAGGCGAACGCCATTCCCGATCCCGCCGAGATACCGAACAATCACTTGTCCTACGCCGTGCAGTGGTTCTTTTTCGCGGCGACGGCTCTGGTCATCTACGTTCTTGCATTGGCGAAAGGGCGCCGGCCCTGACCGCAAGGCGGAGCCCGGAATGAAATTTCGCCTCGGCCAGCTTTAGGAATTGTTCTTGCCCAACCTGCACGACAGGCTTTTCATTTCGCGCCCCTGCCGCTAACCGCGCCCGATGGACTATATCAGCACCCGTGGCAGCGCTCCCGCGCTCGATTTCGAAGGCGCGACACTGGCCGGCCTGGCTTCCGACGGCGGTCTTTATGTTCCGCGCGAGTGGCCTCGCTTTTCGGCTGACGAAATCGCGGCCATGGCGGGCCTGCCTTATGCCGAGCTGGCGGCGAAGATCATGTTCCCCTTCGTCGAGGGAAGCCTGACTTACGACCGCCTGCTGGAGCTGACGACCCAGGCTTACGGCCGCTTCGCGCACAAGGCGGTAACGCCGCTCAAGCAGCTGGACGAGCAGCAGTGGGTGCTGGAACTGTTCCACGGGCCGACACTGGCTTTCAAGGACGTGGCGCTGCAGCTGCTGGGCCTGCTGTTCGAGGAATTCCTCGGCCGCTCGGAGCGTAACCTGACCATTGTCGGCGCGACTTCGGGCGACACCGGTTCGGCGGCGATCGACGCGGTGGCCGGACGGGCCAAGGTCGATATCTTCATGATCCACCCGCATGGCCGTGTCTCCGATGTGCAGCGTCGCCAGATGACGACGGTGCTGGCACCGAACGTTCACAACATCGCCATCGACGGCTCTTTCGACGATGCGCAGGCGATGGTGAAGCGCATGTTCAACGATCGCGACGTGACGGGACGCTTCGCGATCGGCGCCGTGAACTCTATCAACTGGGCGCGCCTGATGGCCCAGGTGGTCTATTACTTTGCTGCAGGTCTCCAGCTTGGCGCGCCGCACCGTAAGGTCGCTTTCTCGGTGCCTACCGGCAATTTCGGCGATGTGTTCGCCGGATACGTCGCCGCGCAGATGGGCTTGCCGGTCGAGAAGCTGATCGTTGCCACCAACGTCAACGACATCCTTCACCGTGCGCTGGCCGAAGGCGACTATTCGCAGGGTACTGTCACGCCAACTGCTGCACCCTCGATGGACATCCAGGTTTCGTCCAACTTCGAACGCCTCCTGTTCGATCTGGGCGGCCGCGATGGCGCCGCGCTGGCTGCGCAGATGGCAGGGTTCGAGGCGACCAGGGCCATGAAGCTCACCGAAGCCCAGCGTGAAGGTGCCGCGGCACTGTTCCAGTCTGCCCGCGCCGATGGTGACGAAATGGCGCAGGCTATCCGCTGGGCCTGGGAAAACTGCGGCGAACTGATCGACCCGCACACCGCTTGCGGCCTGTTCGCCGCGCGGTCCGCCGGGATCGACGCTGCCGTTCCCGTCGTAACGCTGGCGACGGCGCATCCCGCCAAGTTCCCGGACGCGGTAGAGCGTGCGACCGGTCAGCGTTCCGGGCTGCCGGCCCGCGTGGGCGACTTGTTCGAGCGCGAGGAAAAGTGCGTCGAACTGCCGGGCGACTACGAGGCGATCGCCGCGTTCGTGGCCGAGCACGCGACCCCGAAGGTCTGACAGAGGGCTCCATGGCAGACATCGCAACCCAGCCGCTGATCCTCGCAGGGGAGGGCTGGGATGACTATGGCCTCGTCGATTCGGGGCACGGACGCAAGCTGGAACGCTACGGCAGCTACCGCTTCGTGCGCCCCGAACCGCAGGCGATGTGGACGCCGCGGCTCGAGAACTGGGATGCGCACGGCGAATTCGTGCCGGGCTCTGACGAGGACGGCGGCGGCCGGTGGCTGTTCGACAAGATGGTTCCGCGTGAAGGCTGGCCGCTTGCCTGGAACGAAGTCGGCTTCACCGCGCAGTGCACGCCGTTTCGCCATCTGGGGTTCTTCCCGGACATGGCCCCGGTGTGGGACTGGATGCGGGACATGCTTGCCGGGCAAGCCGATGCCAGCACGCTGAACCTCTTCGGCTACACCGGCGTCGGCACGCTTGCGTTGTCGGCCCATGGCCCGGTCACGCACGTCGATGCCTCCAAGAAGTCCGTCGCCCAGGCGCGCGAGAATGCAGAGCTGGCCGGGCTGGGAGATCGTCCGGTGCGCTGGCTGATCGACGATGCAGCCAAGTTCACCGCGCGCGAAGTGCGCCGGGGCAAACGCTATGACGGGATCATTCTCGATCCGCCGAAGTTCGGACGCGGCCCTACCGGCGAAACCTGGCGCCTGGAGGAAAACCTTCCCGGCCTGCTTGCCGATTGCCGCCAACTGCTCGACGCGGACAGCAAGTTCCTGTTTCTAACCGTCTATGCCGTGCGCATGTCGTCATTGGCGCTGGCGGGGCTGATGGAGGAACTGTTCCGCGACCTGCCCGGCACGATCGAGCATGGCGACCTCGCCGTGCGCGAAGACGGGGAGGGCCGTCTCCTCCCCACCGCAATCTTCGCGCGCTGGCGAAATAACGGCTAAGGGCCCCCGCCATGCACTCCAATGCCATGACCGATTCGCTCATTCTCGAAGTCGCCGATTTCGAACACGATGTCCTCACCGGCATCTATTCGGAAGAAACCGGCAAGCCGCAGCCGCTGCGCTTCACGATCACCGTGCACATGAAGCCCGCCGATCACTACGCGCCGGACACGCCGCTGACCGCCAGCAAGAACTATATGGACCTCAAGTTCGCAGCCAGCGAAGCGCTGCCGCAGGGTGTCCACTTCAAGCTGATCGAGGCGGTGGCCGATCACGTCTGCGAAACGCTGTTTCTTCAGGACGAGCGGGTTGAGGCGGTAACGGTGAAGATCGTCAAGCTGGCCATCGCAGAAGCCGGCGAGAAGATCGGCATGACGCTTACGCGGCTGCGTCGCTGAATCATGATCCTGCGCGTTGGACCATTGGCGGATGATCCGCTCGATGCCGCCGCGCAGTTTCACGCCGGCGCCCTGGCCGAAGCCCGCTCGATACTGGCAGGGGGCGAGACGTCGCTGGTTCTGGTCTTCACGGCCGCCGGCCATGCCCATCGTGGCTGGCGGCTCGCTGCCGTGCAGGGGCTTGCCCGCGAACATGCGCCGCGCCGCGTCAATGGGCTTGCGGGCGACAGTGCCGAGGCGATAGCCGCCGTGGCCGAGTGGCTGAATCTGGCGCCCGCCGTGACGGGGCAATACCTTTCGCTTGCTGGAAAGGGCGCGGGGGCCTTACTATAACCGTAGCAATGAGAACATGTTCGCCCCTTGTCGACCAGTTCCAGCGCCGCATCACCTATTTGCGGCTCTCGGTGACTGACAGGTGTGACTTGCGCTGCGCCTATTGCATGCCCGAACGCATGACCTTCCTTCCGAAGAAGGATGTTCTCAGTCTTGACGAACTGCACCGCATGGCGCTCGGTTTCATCGGCCGTGGCATTACCCGCCTGCGGCTGACCGGCGGAGAACCGCTTGTCCGGCGGGACATGATCGACCTGGTGCAGGCCCTGGGCCGCAAACTGGGCGATGGGCTGGAGGAATTGACCCTCACGACCAACGGAACCCGGCTGGCCGAATTTGCCGACGATCTGGCCGCCGCCGGGATCCAGCGGATCAATGTCTCGCTGGACACGCTGGACCGAGCGGGCTTCGCCCGGCTGACGCGCCGCGATTCGCTGCCGCAAGTGCTGGAAGGGCTGGCGGCGGCCAAGGCGGCCGGCCTGCGCGTCAAGATCAACACCGTCGCGCTGAAAGGCCTGAACGAGGCCGAGATTCCCGAAATCGTCGCCTGGGCGCATGGGCAGGGTTTCGAATCGACCCTGATCGAGGTCATGCCGCTTGGCGAGGTGGAGGAGGATCGTTTCGATCACTATCTGCCGCTTTCCTCGGTTCGCGAAGATCTGGAACGACGCTGGACGCTGGTACCCAGCCAGCACCGCACGGGCGGACCGGCGCGTTATTTCGACGTGGCGGAAACCGGCGGGCGCATCGGACTGATAACGCCGCTTACCCAGAACTTCTGCGAGGGGTGCAACCGCATCCGCGTGACGGCGACGGGCCAGCTCTACGCCTGCCTCGGTGGTAACGAGCGGGTGGACTTGCGGGCCGCCTTGCGCAGCGAGCATCCCGAGGCTGCGTTGGACGAGGCGCTCGACATGGCCATGAAGATCAAGCCGGCGCGGCACAATTTCGCGATCGATGCGCGCGGAGCGGCACCTGCGCTGGCGCGCCACATGTCGATGACGGGCGGTTGACGATGGCACTGCGTCTCGTGTTCCTGGGCCGTTTGGAGGATGCGGCAGGTGCTGCTTCTCTTGCCGTTCCGTTCTTGCCGACTCTGGCGGAGGTTGTCGGTGCGCTGGAGGCAGGGTTGGCCGATGCCCTGCGGGGTTCTCGGGTAAGGGTTGCCGTGAACGGAGTCGTCCTGAGCGGCGAAGGTCAGCCGGAACTGTGCGAGGGCGACGAGATCGCCTTCCTGCCGCCGGTTTCCGGTGGCTGACATGGCCGGTGATGTCCGCCTCTTGACCGGGGCTTTCGATCCGGCGTCACTGCTGCGGGATTTCACCGCCGCGCGGCCGCAGGCTGGTGGTATCGTCAGTTTTCTCGGGCAGGTTCGCGAGGGAGGCGGCGTGGAAGCGCTCGAACTGCGTCATTATGAACCGCTCACGCTTCCTGCGATGGAAGCGCTGGCGGCGCGTGTACTGGCGCGCTGGACGCTGGACGGGCTGCTCGTGGTTCATCGCAGTGGAACGATGGTGCCGGGAGAACCGATCGTCCTGGTCGCGGCAGCGGCGCGGCATCGCCGCGATGCTTTCGTCGCCGCGGATTTCGCGATGGACCATCTCAAGAGCGAATCATGGTTCTGGAAGCGTGAAAAAGTCGCCGGGGAGTGGCGCTGGATCGAGCCTCGCGAACAGGATATCGAGGATCTGGCCCGCTGGGCCTGACGGCGGGAACGAAATTTCGCGCGGATGCAGCGTACTTCACCTTCCGTTTGACCCTCGTCAATTTCATCGGGCCCCGCACGGTGCATAGCTGATCCCACAGGGAGATCGTCTCTCAAGGGAGCCAGTGCCATGTCGCAGCGTCTCGATTTGCAGCAACTTCGGGAACTTGCCGTCGCCATCGATGCCCCGCAGGTCCGGGCGGCGACGGTCGTCGATCGCGGCTTCGGCCTGCCGACGGGGCTCTATATCGCGACAGTGGCGCTCTACCTGGGGTTCATCGGTGTCATGGCTGCCTCGTTCCTCAATTCGGAACTTGCGATACCGATGGTGATTTTCGCGGGCTTCGTCGTCTTTGCCTTCGGCCTTGCCGGTTACTGGACGCGCATGAAGCCCGACAATCGCACCGCGACGCCAGACTGGGGGCAGTTCCGCGCGCGCGGCGTCGAAACTCTGAGCGGAAGGTTGACCGCGGGCGAGGCGACCATTCAGGTCCTCCTGCTTCCCGTGCTGATCCTGGGTTGGGGACTGGCCGTCGCCGTCATCGTCGCCTTCAACTGATCCACCTGTCCGGGCCGGGGGGCTTTCGGACAAGGATCGGGCGCTTCGGAGACCCCTCCCTCGTCAAGAGGGAGGGGTTTTTCCGTTTCAGTTCCTCAGTCGGGCATCGAGGCCCGAGATGATGTCGTTCTGGGCATTCACGAGACCCTGGACCTGCTGCCGCGCGGTATCGATGGTCCTGGTGCTGGGGGATTCGTCGGTAGGGGCGGCGGTGCGCGCATCGGCATAAAGCGAATCGAGATCCGCGAGAGCGGCAACGGCAGTGTCGCGGCTGGCCTGAAGTGCGGAAACGGCGACTTGGGCCGAAACCCAGGAATCGCTCGTCCGCGCAGCGCGGGCCGCGGCGCTCACCGCCCGTTCGGCGGCGGGGCGCTTCGATGCGAACTGACGGTCTGCATCCTGGGCCGCCGTGACGAGTCCGCTGATTCGCGTGGTGAGATCGGCGCTCGGCGGGGGAAGCTGGACGGGCGGCGGCGCGGGTTCCGCCGGCGCGGGCAAGGCGCTGCGTTCGGCCCCCCGATAGGCCAGCGAGGGATAGCTTCCCGCCGTCGAGCAGGCCGCAAGCCCCAGGGGCAGCGCCAAAGTCAGGCAGAGATGCGGGATCGGCGGCAGAAAACGGACTGGTGTACGGGTCATGGGCATGACATAGCATGGCCATGGCTGATCGCGAGCCTCAATCACGGTTGAATCGCGTTTCGCAGCCGGACCCGGGCCACTCCTTGGTTGACACGAATCGGGTGGTGGACTAACGGCACCCTTCTTTCCGGTACCCCGTGCAAATGGGATGCCGGTGCGTCGCCCGCAAGGCTCCACGGTTCCTTCCTGGACCAGAGCGGCCGGGGCAGAGTTGTTTCGGCCTGTTTAGGGCTCATTGAGATTAGGTAAGGGCACCATGTTCGCAGTTGTGCGCACGGGCGGCAAGCAGTATCGGGTTGCCGCCGGAGACAAGATCGCGGTTGAAAAGCTGGCTGGTGAAGCCGGTGAGACCATCACGCTGGGCGACGTTCTGCTCGCCGGCAACGACGGCGAAGTCGCTGACGCCTCGAAGATCACGGTTTCGGCCGAGATCATCGCACAGGCCAAGAGCGAAAAGGTCGTGGTGTTCAAGAAGCGCCGCCGCCATAACTATCGCCGCAAGAACGGTCACCGCCAGCAGCTTACGCTGCTGCGCATCGTGTCTGTCGCCTGAGCCAAAGATCGGAAGGACTGAACAATGGCACATAAGAAAGCTGGCGGTTCGTCGCGTAACGGTCGCGACTCTGCAGGCCGCCGTCTTGGCGTGAAGAAGTTCGGCGGTCAGGAAGTGATCGGCGGCAACATCATCATTCGTCAGCGCGGTACCCGTGTGTATCCGGGCGTGAACGTCGGCATCGGCAAGGACCACACCCTGTTCGCCACCGCCGAAGGTCGCGTGCGTTTCCACGACGGCAAGCAGGGCCGTAAGTACGTCTCCGTAGACGTCATGGCAGAAGCCGCCGAATAATCGGATGGTCGATAAAAGGGCCATCCTGACGGGATGGCCCCGCCGATTTTCGTGATCGGCTGATCGAGGGAGAGGGGCCTACCCGTCTCCCTCTTTTCGTGTCTCCCTCACAGCACCGCACAATCGTTCGCAAGGCGACCGATCCGTACACTTTCTTACGAATTTGCGCGGATATTTCAGGGCCTTCGCGCGTTATGCGTAATCGCAATGTCACGCGCTTCTGATACCGATGGCGCGGGGCGGATGAGTGGAGATACACTATGTTCATTCGCAGCGAACGGCTGTTCCTGCGGCCTGGATGGCCCGAGGACTGGGAAGAACTGCTGGCGCTGATCGACGACGAAAAGGTCGTCCGCAATCTCGTCAAGGCGCCCTGGCCTTACACCAGCGAGGATGCACGGCGTTTCCTGGGCACCGATCAGGACATGCTGCTCCCGCGTTTCCTGATCACGGAGCCCAGCGCCCATGGTTCGCGGTTGGTCGGTTGCATCGGCCTGTCCGATCTCGATGGCGAAGTGAATCTCGGCTACTGGATTGCACGCGATCACTGGGGGCAGGGCTTCGCGAGCGAGGCGGTTCGCGCCGTCCTCTCGCTCGCTCGGGCGATCGGGCACAAGCGGATCGTTGCCAGCCATTTCATTGATAACCCGGCATCCGGCCGCGTGCTCGAGAAATCCGGTTTCTACCGGACCGGACGCCTCGTCGAGCGGTTCAGCGAAAGCCGCGGCATGGCCTATCCGGCGCGCGAATATGCGCTGGAGTTCGATTCGCCCAGCGATTGCGATGATGATCGCGGCAATACCGGTCTTGGCGGCGGATCCGGCATCGCGCGTCAGCGCGCCGCATGATCTGTGTCAGCCGCGGCGCCTTGTCGCCGGGGCTGACACCGCCGTCTCATTTCAGTCTTTCCAGCCATATCGGCCGATAGCGCCGGCTTGGTCGCGGCAGAGGCCCGGAGCATAGCAAAAGCCGTGCATTGGGCCGGAGCTTTGTGCATAGTGGCTGCCGCGGAAAAAGAGATAACGGAGAACCGTCGCATGTTCGTCCGCACGGAGAGACTGTTTCTGAGGCCCGGCTGGCCGGAAGACTTCGACGAACTGGTCGAAGCCATTTCGGATGAAGCCGTTCAGCGTAATCTGGGTGTTGGCGAAATGCCACGCTCCAGTCGCGCCATGCGCGAATATCTCGGCAAGCCGCGCGATCCGCGCCTGCCGCATTTCTTCATGTACTTGCGCGCGCCGGATGGCCCTCAACTCGTGGGCGGGATCGGTCTGGGCCGTATCGAGGGCGACATCGAGCTCGGCTACTGGATTGCGCCTTCCTACCGGGGAAGGGGATTTGCCGGAGAAGCGGTTCGCGCCGTGCTGGACCAGGCCCGGACACTGGGCCACCGGCGCATCGTGGCGAGTCACTTTGCCGACAATCCCGCAACCTTGGGCGTGTTGGAGGCATCGGGCTTTGCGGACAGCGGTGAGGACCGCGAGCGGTTCAGTGTTGGTCGGGGAATGCCGGTCAGCGCGCGGATCTACGTGGCCGATCTCGAGCACCGCGCGCCGGTGAATGCGGCGAACGGCGCGGCGATGATGGCCTGATCGCTTTCGGCTTTCAGGGGTGGACGGTCAGACCTGGAGTTCGAGCCACTTCGGCGCGAGCTGGGGGTCAATGTCCTCCACTCGCAGATGATCCACGGCAAAGCCCAGTTCGGGATAGGCCGCGCGGCGACGTTTTTCGTCGGAGCGGGCGAGCGGGACCACGATCAGGCGGCGGTTGACCTTCTGCCGCCAGTTCATGCGCGCGGTGTTTTCCTGCCCGACATAGCAGCCCTTGGTGAAGCTTACGCCGTTCAGTTCCACGGCGTTGCATTCCAGCCAGAGCGTTTCGCCGTCACCAAGCTCGGCGCGGCCTTCCGGCACGCCCATGGCAAGCCGGTGTGCACGCCAGGCAAGGTCGGCGCCTTCGGATTCGGAAGGATCGGTGGGGTCGACCGGCGCGATCCAGCGTTCGCCAAGGCCGTGATGCCGGGGGTCGGGCGCGGCGCCGTCGCCGGTGTGGGGGCGCCAGTGGATAGCCAGCGTATCGTCACGAACGATGTCTATGGCGCGGCGCAGGCGGTACATCGACAGTCGCTTGACGAGCGCGTCGGCAGCTTCCGCCTCGCAGTCGATCAGCAGGCCGTTGCCGCCGGGCCAGACGAGGAAGTCGAACAGCACCTTGCCCTGCGGGGAAAGGAGCGCAGCCCAGATGGGCAGCACTTTCGTCACGTCGGCGGTGACGAGGCCTTGCAGGAATTCGGCGACATCTTCGTTCGAATCGGGGCGGGGGGAAAGCCGGATCACGGCGCGGTCGAACAGGCGGCTGGCGGTCATGGCCGATAAGTGGGGCAGCGCCGCGAGCTACGCAAGTGTCCGATTGGGGGAAGCAGGGGCGGTGATCGGCGCGCAGTTCGCGAGACGTTCGCGAATCTCGTCGAGAACCCAGACGGCGGCGGGGCCGGGCGGACTGTCCTTGCGCCACAAAGCGACGAGGGCATAGTCGATAGTCGGCCGTTCGGGCAGGTGGAGTTCGACCAGTTCGCCGCTGGCAAGATCGGCGGAAATCCGGTGGCGCGGCATCGATCCCCAGCCAATTCCCTCCTTGAGCAGGGCATGTTTGGCGCCGAGATCGGCGAGGCGCCAGGACCGGGGGCTGAAGACCGAAAAGTCCCGGCCCTCCGTCAATGGAGAGCGATCGGTCAGCACGAGTTGCAGGTGCTTGCGCGCCTCACCCGGGGCGATCGGGCCGGGCACGGCGAGCGGATGGCCGGGGGCGGCCACCGGCACCATCTCGACAGAACCCACGGTTTCGCGCTGGATTTCGGGAAGATCGAGGATATCGGGCCCGGCGATGGCAAGAGTCGCGCGGCTGTCCAGCACCAGCGCGGCGACGGCGCCCAGCGCTTCCACATGGAGGCGGAGGGGGACGCTCGGGAACATCACCTGAAAGTCGCGCAGCAGCTTTGCCAGCACGTTGCCCGGCACCATGACATCCACCGCCAGCGAGAGTTCGGCTTCCAGTCCCTGCCGCAGGCTGCGCACCTTGGCGAGCAGGGCGTCGACATCGTCGGCGATGGCATGGGCCTCGCTCAGCAAGGCGCGTCCCTGCTCGGTAAGCTTCGGTTTTCGCGAGCCTTCCCGTTCGAACAGGCGGACGTCCAGCTGGGTTTCAAGCTGGGCGATGGCATAGCTCACCACCGAGATCGCGCGGCCCAGCTTGCGGGCCGCGCCGCCGAAGCTGCCTTCCTCGACGACGAGCAGGAAGGTGCGCAAGTGATCGAGGCTGGGCGGCGCAATATCGACCATCGGTAGAAGAAGCCTTCAGTTTAGTTGAACATTTCGATCGATTTTATCCCAATTATCCGGTGGCTCGGCAAGCACTACCTAAAGGGCACAGAACGGCACACAAACTGACCCAGGAGGGCCACATGATCGAAGTTCGTCCCTTCGCCAGCCTCGGCGCCGCCGATCATGGCTGGCTCGATGCCCATCACCATTTTTCCTTCGCCGATTACCACGATCCGGCCCGCACCAACTGGGGGCGCCTGAGGGTCTGGAACGACGATACCATTGGCCCGCGTTCGGGTTTCCCGCCGCACCCGCACCGCGACATGGAAATCATCACTTATGTCCGTACCGGGGCGATCACGCATCAGGACAGCCTTGGCAACAAGGGCCGCACCGGCGCCGGTGACGTCCAGGTGATGAGCGCGGGGACCGGCATCGTCCATTCCGAGTTCAATCTCGAGGACGAGGCGACCACCCTGTTCCAGATCTGGATCCTGCCGGACCAGCGGGGCGAGGCTCCGGGCTGGGGGGCGCGGCCGTTCCCGAAGGACGATCGCACCGGTCGCTTCGTGACTCTCGCCAGCGGCGTCGCCGGGGATGAGGACGCGCTGCCGATCCGAGCCGATGCCCGCGTGCTGGGTGCCACCGTCAAGGCGGGCGACACCGTCACTTACGAAACCGGGCGCGGGCGCCATGCCTATCTGGTTTCCGCGAAGGGCCGCATCCTGGTGGGCGATGTCGAAGCGCAGCCGCGCGACGGCGTGGCGATCACCGGGCTCGATACCATCACCGTCACCGCCATCGAGGATGCCGAGCTCGTCCTGGTTGACGCGGCCTGAATCTCCCTTTCTCTCCCAACATTCTCATCAACCAAGGAAATCGACATGACCGGACGTACTGCCCATCCCAAGGTCGAGAAGCTGATCGTCAACCGCTGGTCGCCGCGCGCCTTCGATGGCAGCGAGATTTCGCAGGAAGACCTCGACGTGATCTTCGAGGCTGCCGGCTGGGCGCCTTCGGCCTACAACGTGCAGCCCTGGACCTTCCTCTATGCGAAGAAGGGCGATGCCAACTGGGACCTGCTGCTTTCGCAGCTGATCGAGTTCAACCAGGGCTGGGCCAAGGACGCCTCGGCGCTCGTCTATGTCGTGTCCGATAGCCAGATGCGCTCGGACAAGGGCAATTCGGACAATCACAGCCACAGCTTCGATGCCGGTGCGGCATGGGCGCTGGCGGCGCTCCAGGCGCAGGCGCTGGGCTACCATACGCATGGCATGACCGGGCTGAAGTTCGGCGAGGCCGAGCAGGCGCTTGGCATTCCTGCCGATCACCGCCTTGAAGCGGCCTTCGCCATCGGCCGGATCGGCGACAAGAGCCAGCTTCCCGAATTCCTTCAGGAACGCGAAGTGGCCTCGGGCCGCAAGCCGGTGGCCGAGATCGCCCGGGCCGGCAAGTTCGCCTGAACCCTATAAGCGTCCCGGACACTTCCCCCTCCTGTCGCCGGGACGCCCAACGGGCCCGGTCCGCCTTTCCCTCGGGCGGACCGGGCTTTTTCATGTGGCGAAGGTGCTTCAGAACTTCTTCTTCAGGCCCACCATCAGCCGGTTGCTGACCGTGCCGTTGGGAAAGACCTGGGCTTCCAGATGCACATCGGCGCTGGTGGTCTCATCCAGCTTCATCTCCAGCCGGGGCGGACCTTCGGGAATGTCGTAGCCTTCGGGGAGCGGGCGTAGCCGTTCCCGCTCCGGGTCTGGCGCGCAGACCACGATCTCTCCCGAGCGCGCTTCGGGGCAGCGCGGGCGCACGGCGCTGAACCGGGCATCCGGCGGGGCGCGCAGCTGCCTGAGGTCGAAGGCGTCGATCGTCTGCTCGGCAGCGGGGACAGCAGGTGCGGCGTCGATCGCGGGCATGGGGCGCTCCATCGGGAGAGCGCAGGCAAACACGCGATCGTGGCCTATTTGCGGCAGCATGGCGCGGCGAGGATGACGAAGCCCGTCACACACCGGCTTTCCGGTGCCCAAGCACGACTCGCCTCGCCATGGCCGGACGACTCGTCCATAGGCCGCCCGTTCGCACTGTAATGGAGAGCGGGGCCGGTGGCGGCGGGATTGATGACGATATTGCGCGGCGGCTTGGCGCGCGGCGGGCTGGGGCGCCTCGGCTGGATGCGCGGGGCTTTCGGCGGCATGTTGGGAATCGCCATTGCCGGCGGTGTCACCTGGCTGCTGCAGAGTTCGGAACTGGCGGCGCTGCCGTTCCTCGTCGCGCCGCTCGGCGCCTCGACCGTGCTCGTGTTCTGCGTTCCCGCCAGCCCGCTGGCGCAGCCGTGGTCCGTGATCGGCGGCAATCTCATTTCCGCGATGGTCGGGCTGGCGGTGGGCCACCTGCTGGGCGATCCGTGGCTGGCAGGCGCGGTTGCGGTGGGGCTGGCGATCGCGGCCATGTCGCTCACCCGCAGCCTGCACCCTCCGGGCGGCGCCTGCGCGCTGCTCTATGCGCTGGGGGCCACGGGCAGCCAGGCCTGGGGCATCAGCTATCTCGTTCCGCTGGCGCTCAATGTCGTGATTCTCAGCCAGTTCGGGTGGATATACAACAACCTCACCGGCCACCCCTGGCCGCACCGCGCGCCGAAAGTGCAGCACAAGGCGCCCGATCCCTATACGCGCGCGGATATCGAGGCGCTGCTGGCCGAGTGGGACGAAGTGCTCGACGTCGAGGTGGACGATCTCGACGCTTTCGTTCAGGCGCTTCTGCAGCGCGGCAGGCGCGCCTGACGGCAGCGGTTCAGGCTGCGGCGACCTTGCGCTTGCGCGAAAGCAGGTCCCAGCAGAACACGGCGATGGCGGTCCAGATGAACAGGAAGCAGTAGACCTGCACCCGCTTGAGCGGCTCGCCGAAGGCGAAGAGGCCGAGCAGGAACACGCCCGTGGGCGTCACGAACTGGATGAAGCCGAGCACCGAGAAATCCAGCCGCCGCGCCGCGCTTGCAAAAAGCAGCAGCGGAACGCCGGTAACGATCCCTGCGCAGGCGAGCAGGATGCTGGTGGTCGGCGCCTGTCCCATGGCGAGCCCGGCCGGGCTTGCCGCCTGCCAGCCCAGCATCCCCAGCGCCGGCACCAGCAGCACCAGCGTTTCCACGGTGAGGCCCGGCAGGGCTTCGACCGGTGCCAGCTTGCGCACGAGGCCATAGCCCGCGAAGCTCAGCGCGAGGCTGAGGCTGATCCACAGCGTGTCGATCGCGCCCCAGGCCAGCATGGCAACGCCGACCCCGGCCAGGATCACCGCCAGCCATTGCAGCCGCGTCAGCCGCTCGCGCAGGAAGATCGTGCCGGCCAGCACGTTCACCAGCGGATTGATGTAGTAGCCGAGGCTGGCGGCCAGCACGTGGCCTTCGAGCACGGCGATCACGTAGACCAGCCAGTTGGTGCCGATCAGCAGCCCGCTCAGCGCCAGCGCGCCCAGGATGCGCGGATTGCCGAGTGCGGCGCGCAATTGCGGCCCCTGGCGCAGCACCGCGACCATGATGAGGCAGAACGGCAGGGTGAACAGCAGCCGCCAGGCCACGACCTCGAACGGGGCCACCGTATGCAGCGCCGCGAAGTAGAGCGGGAACAGGCACCAGATGAAATAGGCGCCCAATGCCTGCAGGAGTCCGCCCGACTGGCGGCCGGGGTTCTGGGAGACGTGTCGCATGGGAAACCTTCGCTTGGTGGCCGGTCGCGATAAGTGCCGGAATGCCTTGCGGCAAGCGGTTCGTCGCAACACGTCCCTCGCCTCGTCGATATCGCGAATTCTGACAGCCGCGTTGCGCTTCGTTCAGCTTGGGTGCCTTAAAGATGAATGCATACAGCGGATCGAGGCCAACAAGCCCCTCCCGCAATGACGAGGAGATTCGAAATGAACGCATTCTTCAAGGCCGCCGCTCTCGCCGCCGCCTCTGTCAGCCTGGCCACCGCGATGCCCGCTTCGGCCGCGACCAGCTTCGGCCCCGCCAGCTTCCAGGCTCCCGGCGAGCAGACTTACGAACATGGCCGCCAGCGCTACTCGCGCGAGGATTATCGTCGAGGCTACGGCAGCCGGGACCGCTACTACCGCGACAATCGCGGTTATCGCGGGGACACCTGGCGCGGTCGCGACGGTCGCGACTACTGCCGTCGCTCCAATGGCACCACCGGCCTGCTGGTAGGCGGTGCGGCGGGCGCCCTGCTGGGCCGCGAGATCGACAGCCGCGGTGATCGCACCACCGGCACCTTGCTGGGTGCGGTCGGCGGTGCCCTGCTGGGCCGCGAGGTCGACCGTGGCGGCTCGCGCTGCCGCTAAGCCACCCGAATACTGACTGGCTTCCCCCGCGAGGACGGCGACTGGCGGGGGGAGACCTCCCGGGCTCCATTTGGTTGGGGGCGGGTGGGAGAGGGCGTCCGTGGCCTTTCGGCTGCGGGCGCCCTCGACCTGTTCACGCCGCATGGTTTCCGCGCCTTTCCATGGGTTGGCGAAGCCGGTGGCGGGCATCCCGAATTGGGACGCGGCCGCGATCGGACGGCGCGGCCCCTTGTCTTCGCGCCAATTGCCGGGAAGGCTGGGCGGCAGATATTCATGCCGCAGTGCCGCTCGCAAGATCCTGGCCCCGGCGGGAAAAGGACGCGACGATGAAGGCCAGACATCCCTCCATGGGCCGCACTTCTCTCCTGCTCGCCGGCATGGGCGCCGCGCTGCTGCTGGCGGGCTGCGATTCGCACGAGAAGAAGCCGGTGGACGAGGCAAGCGATCCCGCGCTGGCGGGCGGGCTGGGGGACCGGATCGTCGTCGATCCCGAGATGACCGGCGGCAGGAACCCGGCACCGGCTGCGAGCGGGAACGGCATCGTTCTGCCCGCCGCCGCCCGCTCTCCCGAGGCTGTCGCCGCTGCGAAGAAGGCCGCGGCCGAAGCGGCCGGCGGCGCGCTGGGCGCGGCCCCGGCACCGCAGAAGGGCTCGGCATCCCCGCTGGCCGAAGGCGCGGCGAGCGCGGCGCGGGTCACGCAGGCTAGCCGCGCCGCGAAGACCGACTGCGCGGGCAAGGTCCGCTATTCCGACAGCTGGGCCACGAAGCTGCCCGCCGCGCTTCCGGTCTATCCCCGCGGCGCGGTGCAGGAAGCGGCCGGAACCGACGCGGAAGGCTGCGCCCTGCGGGTGGTCAACTACGGCACCGCCGTCAGCCCCGCAGACGTGATCTCGTTCTATTACGCGATGGCGCAGAAGGGCGGATACAGCGCGGAATACCGGGTCGACGGGGCCGATCACGCGATCGGCGGCCGCAAGGGCGCGCTGGCCTATGTGGTATATGCCCGCAAGCTGGCGAACGGCGTGACGGAAGTGGACCTGGTGACCTCGGGCCAGTGAGGCCCTATTTCAGGCCCACGCCGATCACCGCGCGCGGCTGTTCCATCTCGCCCGAGGCGACCGGATAGGCGCAGTAATCCGCCGCATAATAGCCCGAGGGACGGTGATTGCCCGAAAGGCCGATGCCGCCCATCGGTGCGGCGTGGCTGGGGCCGGTGGTCGTGCGGTTCCAGTTGACGATGCCCGCCCGCACGTTCGCCCAGAAGCGGTTGTAGTCCTGCGGGCTGCCGCCGACGAGCGATGCGGCAAGGCCGAAGCGGGTATTGTTGGCCTCGGCGATCGCCTCGTCGAAATCGTCCACGCGGATCACCTGGAGGATCGGCCCGAACAGTTCCACGTCGGGGCGGTCCTTCATCGCGGTGGTGTCGATGATGGCGGGGCTGAGGAAGGGCAGCGCGTCGTCCGGGCGGACAAGATGCTTGATCGCCTTGCCGCCGTTGCTCAGCAGATAGAGGAAGCTTTCTGTCAGCCCGTCCGCCGCCATGTTGTCGATCATCGGGCCCATGAAGGGTGCCGGTTCGTCGAACGGGGCGCCGACGATGAGCCGGTCGGCCAGCGCCTTCACTTCGGCGATCGCGGCGTCGTAGATCGCGCCCTTCACGATCAGCCGCCGCGCGGCGGTGCAGCGCTGCCCCGCGCCCGCGAAAGCCGACTGGACGATGAGCGCGGCGGCATCGGTCAGCTTGGGGGTGTCCCACAGGACGATCGGATTGTTGCCGCCCATTTCCAGCGCGACTAGCTTGTCCGGACGGGCGGCGAGGCGGCGGTTGATCGAGATGCCGGTATTGGCCGAGCCGGTGAACAGCACCCCGTCCACCCCGCCATGCGCCACGAAGTCCTGCCCTTCGAGCGGGCCGCCCACCGCAAGCTGCATGACCGAGGCGGAAATCCCGGCGCGGTGGAAGCAGCGCGCCAGCATTTCCCCGGTGGCGGGGGCTTTCTCGCTCGGCTTGAAGATCACCGCGTTGCCCGCGATCAGGGCGGGCACGATGTGGGCATTGGGCAAGTGGGCCGGGAGATTGTACGGTCCCAGCACGACGAGCACGCCGTGCGGCTTGTGGCGGACCGCCATGGTGCCCTGGAGCGCGGAGTCCAGCTTGCGCTGGCTGGTACGCTCGGCATAGGCGCGGATCGAGACTTCGACCTTGGCGATCACGTTCTCGACTTCGGCGCGGGCCTCCCACAGCGGCTTGCCCACTTCGCGGGCGATCGTGACGGCCAGCCGGTCGGCATCCTTGCGCACCTCGTTGGCGAAGCGGCGCAGCAGTTCGATGCGGGTGGCCAGCGGCAGCGCGGCCCAGTTCGGCCAGGCCCGCCGCGCGCGGTCCACCACCTCGTCCACGTTGCAGGGCTTGCCCCGCCAGATTTCCGCGCCGGTAGCCGGTTCGTGGGAAACGATGTCCGCATTGTTCACGGTTTCGGTGGTTTCCTGATCTCTGGTGGCATCCTGCGCCGGCCTCGTGGCTGTACCGCCCATGACTTTGGCTGATCCGTTGGCTTGGGTAACTCGCTGCAGCACATGCTCTTGCACAAGTTCCCTACCGGGAAGCTAACAGGACCTGTAATCCTTTGTCGCTCAGGCGGGGAAGGGGTGGCCGGCGGGGGCGGGCGCCGGGCCGAGCTGGCGGCCCAGCTCCCGGATTTCTTCCACTTTCCCGTGAAGCGCGGACCAGTCGTCATGCTGGTCGATTTCCGCCCAGATGCGTTCCACCTCGTCGATCAGGATGCCGGGCGGGGCCTTGCGCTTCCAGAAGGGATCGTCCGCCGTCGCGGCGGGGCGATAATTGTGCATGAGCTGGCCGAACAGGTCGTTCCCGCCGTCACGCCCGCCGCGATGGCGGAAGAAGAACTGCTCCGGCGCCTCGCCGGTGGCGACCATGGCCTGCTCGGCCGCCTGGATCAGCGCGGCATCGTCCTTCACCCCCTGCGGCACCACGCCGAGACGCCAGGCGAACCGGCGGCTCATCGCTTCCTGGTAGAGGGGTGCGAAACGGTCCAGCGCGGCCACCAGCGGGGCGGTTCCCACCAGCAGGCGCAGCGCCATGGCGAGCTGGCCGCAGTTCCACAGCACCGCTTCCGGCTGGCGGCCGAAGGCATAGAGGCCGGTGCGGTCGAAATAGGCGGCGGTGAAGCGCGGGTCCCAATGCGGGAGCCAGCGCCAGGGGCCATAATCGAAACTCTCGCCCGAGATGTTCATGTTGTCGGTATTGAGCACGCCGTGGACGAAGCCCGCGACCATCCAGCTCGCGGCGAGGTCCGCCATGCGCTCCACCACCTGGTGCAGCAGGATCACCGCGGGCTGCTCGCGCCCGGGCGCGTCCTCTGGCGGCGGGCCGCCGGGGAAGGTTTCCAGGCAATAGGCGACGAGCGCGGCCATGTGGTCGCGTTCTTCCAGTGCCAGCAGGCGCTGGAAGGTGCCGATGCGGATATGGCCCTGGCTGAGCCGCACCATGACCGCCGAACGGGTGGGCGAGGGTTCGTCGCCGCGCCAGAGTTCCTCGCCGGTCTCGATCACCGAGAAGGTCTTGCTGGTATGGACGCCCAGCGCCTCCAGCATTTCGGTGGCGAGGATTTCGCGCACCGCGCCCTTCAGCGTCAGCCTTCCGTCGCCTTCGCGGCTGTAGGGGGTCTGGCCCGATCCCTTGGTGCCGAGGTCGAGCACGCGGCCGGTTCCGTTTCCGGCCCCGTCGAGCAACTGGGCGAAGAGAAAGCCCCGCCCATCGCCGATGTCGGGATTGTAAACGCGGAACTGGTGGCCGTGATAGCGCAGCGCCAGCGGCTGCGGGAGATTGCCGGGCAGCGGTTCGAAGCGGCCGAAATGCGCGGTCCAGCCGGCATCGTCCAGCCCGTCCAGCCCGACTGCCCGCGCCCACCGGTCATTTCGGAAGCGCAGGGTATGGGCCGGAAACGCCGCGGCGCTCACGGGACTGGCGATCCAGTCGGAAATCGCCTCGATACGCGGGGCAGGACGATAGGCACTTGCTTGCGGTTCGCTTCGCATCAGGCGATAGTGGCGATGCAAGGCCGGTCTAGCAAGGCGGGCGAACAGGAGGTCGCAGCTTCGGCATGACGGGTTATGAGGATCGGTTCTGGTCGAGCCGCGATGGTCTGAAGCTGCATTTTCGCGATTATCCGGGCGAATCCGAAGGAAAACCGCCGATCGTCTGTCTCCACGGCCTTACCCGCAACGCCCGGGACTTTGAGAATGTGGCGCAAGTCCTCTCGCCCCGCTGGCGCGTGATCTGCCCGGACATGCGCGGCCGGGGCGATAGCGAATATGCCCGCGATTCGGCCACTTACAACCCGCTGCAATATGGCGAGGACCTGCTGGCGCTGCTGGAGCAGGAAGGGATCGACCGTTTCGTGGCCATCGGCACCTCGCTGGGCGGGTTGATGACGATGGGGCTGGCGACGATGTTTCCCGAACGGATCGTCGCCGCCGTCATCAACGACGTGGGGCCATTCCTCGAACCTGCCGGGGTGGAGCGGATCAAGGACTATGTCGGGCAGGGCCGCAGCTATCCCACCTGGGTCCATGCCGCGCGCGCGCTGGAGGACAACCAGGGCGAAGCTCATCCCGGCCAGCCGCTGGATTTCTGGATCGGGCGCGCCAAGCGGCTGATGACGCTGTCCAATTCGGGGCGCGTGGTCTTCGATTACGACATGAAGATCGCAGAACCCTTCCTGGGGTACGACGTGGACGACCAGCCCGATCTCTGGCCGGCATGGGAAGCGCTGGCGGGCCGTCCGGTGCTGGTGCTGCGCGGCGACCTGTCCGACCTGCTTTCCGCCGCCACGCTGGAAAAGATGCTGCGCCGCCTGCCGGGGACCGAGGCGGTGACGCTGGAAAACGTCGGCCATGCCCCGACGCTGGACGAGCCGGAGGCGATGGACGCGATCGAGCGGCTGCTCGCCCAGGTTCCCTGAGCCGGACCGGCATCGGCCTTGCGCATTCTCCATCTTCATTCGAGCTTTGCCGCCGGCGGCAAGGAACTGCGCGCGGTGCGGCTGATGAACCTGTTCGGGCCGCGCATCGCCCATGCGGTGGTTTCGGCCCAGCCGGGCGCGCACGGGGCGGCGATCGTGCTCGATCCGGCGCTCGATGTGACATTCCCGGAAGATTTTCCCGGCCTCCAGGGGCGCCCCGCGCCCGCGCGTCTCTGGCGGATCGCCAAGGCGATGGCGGACTTCGATCTCGTGCTGACCTACAACTGGGGGGCGATGGACGCGGTCATGGCGCATGGCCTGTTCAGCGGGCTGCTGGGGCTGCCGCCGCTGGTCCATCACGAGGACGGCTTCAACGAGGACGAGGCGGCAGGGCTCAAGCCCGCGCGCAACCGCTACCGGCGAATCGCGCTGCGGCGGGCTTCGGCGCTGGTAGTCCCCTCGCGGCGGCTGGAGGCGATTGCGCTTTCCGCCTGGCGCCAGCCGCGCGGGCGGGTGCGGCTCATCACCAACGGTATCGATTGCGACGCCTATCTCGACCGTCCGCGGCCCGATGTCCTGCCGGGCATCGTCAAGCAACCGGGAGAGCGCTGGGTCGGCACCCTGGCCGGGCTGCGGCCGGTGAAGAACCTTCCGCGGCTGGTCCGCGCCTTCGCGCCGCTGCCGGAGCCGTGGCGGCTGGTGATTCTCGGCGAGGGGCCGGACCGCGCCGCGATCGAGGCCGAGGCCGCGCGCTGCGGAGTTTCGGGCCGGGTCCACCTGCCGGGCTTCGTGGCCGACCCTTCCCATGCGGTGGGCCTGTTCGACGTTTTCGCGCTGTCTTCCGAGAGCGAGCAGTTCCCGATCTCCGTCGTCGAGGCGATGGCGGCGGCGCTGCCGGTGGCCTCGCCCGCCGTCGGCGATGTCGCGGACATGGTATCGGTGGAAAACCGGGCGCTCGTCACGCCCCCCGGAGACGAGGCGGCGCTGGCCTCCACCCTGCTGCGGCTGGCGGGCGACGAGCGGCTTCGCGCCCGGCTCGGCGCGGCGAACCGGGCACTTGCGCGGGACCGCTACGACGAGGCGGCGATGCTCTCCGCCTACAGCCGCACTTACGGCGAAGCGCTGGGCCGGGAGCGGCTGATTTGACACGCGGACACCATTCAGCAAGGCTTCACCCCGACCGGTGCAGCGATCATCACCGTTGAAAAGCCGTGGCCATTCGCTAAACAGCCCGGCAACCATCCTGATTTCCGCAGAAAGCGCCCGCAAATTGGCTCTGCCTCCTTCCAGCAACACGCCGTCCAACCCGAAGTCCGCCGAGCGAATCGCCGCGCAGCAGGATGTATTCCTGCGCGAGGTCGATGATGCCCTGCGCCAGGACCAGGTGGAGGGCTTCTTCAGCCGCTATGGAAAGCCGGTGCTCGCGGCGGTTGTCCTTGCGCTTCTCGCCTTCGGCGGCTGGCTCTACTGGAGCCACCGCCAGACCCAGCAGCGCGACGCCAATGCCGAGGCCTATGTCCAGGCGCTCGACAGCATGAAGGCGGGCAACCTCGATGCCGCCAAGGGCAAGCTCGAACCGCTTGCGGCGCAGGGTTCGGGCGGCAGCCCGACTTCGGCCAAGCTGCTGCTGGCCGGGATCGCCGCCGAACAGAAGCGCGTGCCGGATGCGGTCAGGCTCTATGGCGAAGTGGCGAACGACGCCAAGGCGCCGCAGCCGCTGCGCGACCTTGCGGCCGTGCGCGGCGTCGCCGTCAATTTCGATGCGATGAAGCCCGAAGACGTCGTGGCCCGACTCAAGCCTTATGCCGCGCCGGGCAATGCCTGGTTCGGCGTTGCCGGCGAAATGGTCGGCATGGCCTACATCAAGATGAACAAGCAGGACCAGGCCGGTCCGCTGTTCGCCGCCATCGCCAAGGACGAGCAGGTCGAAGCCGGCCTGCGCAGCCGCGCCCGCCAGCTCGCCGCCGTGCTCGGCGTCGATGCGATCGAGGATGTCGTCGATGAACGCGGCGAGCCGATCGGCAAGCCTGATGCCAAGACGGGCGCGGTTGCCGCGCCCGCCGGAGAATGACAATGGTTGAGACTAAGCGCATGACGGCATCGGTGTTCAAATCCAGCCGTGCGAAGGTCGTTCCGCTGATCGCGCTGGCGCTCGTCGCCGGCCTTTCCGGGTGCAAGTCGAACAGCAAGGGCCCCAAGACCCCCACCGTGGGTGAACGCGTGCCGATCCTTTCGCGAATCGAAAGCGGTGCGAAGGTCGATCCCTCGCTCGAAGCGGTCTCGGTGATCCTGCCCCCGGCCGAAGCCAATGCCGAATGGGCACAGGCGGGCGGCAATGCCGGCAAGTCCTACGGCCACCTCGCGCTGGCCGACCATCCGGGCAAGGTCTGGACCGCGCAGATTGCCGGTTCCACCCCCCGCGCCCGTCTGGCCGCAGCGCCTGTCATCGGCGAGGACAAGCTCTTCGTGATGGACACCGCGGGCGTCGTCCACGCCTTCGACGCCAAGACCGGCGCGCACTTGTGGACCAAGGACTTCGCCGTTTCGGGTGACGGTTCGCAGTCGATCTTCGGCGGCGGCGTCAGCTACGATTCGGGCAACCTCTACGTCACCACCGGCCTCGGCGAAGTCGCCGCGCTCAAGGCGGCGGACGGCAGCCAGATCTGGACTAAGAAGCCCGGCGGCCCGCTGCGCGGTTCGCCGACGATCTCGTTCAACTCGGTCTACGTGATCTCGCAGGACAACCAGATCTTCGCGCTCAATGCCGCCGACGGCAATGTGCTGTGGAACGAGTCCGGCTCGCTCTCGCAGGCCGGCGTGTTCGGCGTGGCGGCTCCGGCGGCCGGGCAGGGCACCGTGATCGCGGGTTATTCCTCGGGCGAACTGGTGGCCTACCGTTACGAGAACGGCCGCCAGCTCTGGTCTGACGCACTGGCGCGCACTTCGATCTCGACCGAAGTGGGCAGCCTTACCGACGTCGACGCAGACCCGATCATCGATCGCGGCCGTGTCTACGCGCTGGGCCAGGGCGGCCGCATGGCCGCTTACGAACTCGTCACCGGGCAGCGCATCTGGGAGCTCAACCTCGCGGGCATCTCGACCCCGATTGTCGTGGGAGACTGGGTCTTCACGCTGGATGATCACGCCGAGATTCTCGCGATCGCCCGCACCACCGGCAAGGTCCGCTGGCTGACCCAGCTCGCGCGCTACGCCAAGGAAAAGAAGCGCAAGGGTCCGATCTTCTGGGTCGGCCCGGTGCTCGCCGGGAACAAGCTGTGGGTCGCCAATTCGCGCGGCGAAGTCGGCACCGTCGATCCCACGACCGGCAAGCTGACGCCCTTCGTGGAACTGAGCGATGCCGTTTCGCTGGCACCGGTCGTGGCCAACCAGACGCTCTACGTGCTGGACGATTCGGGCCAGATCAGCGCTTATCGTTGAACGGCCCCGCTCATGGGCCCCGTCCATCGGCGGCATCCTGAAAACGGCTCGTGCCTCCCGGGAGGCGCGGGCCGTTTTCGCATCCCGCTGCGTTTCTCACCCCTTAACCAATTGCGGCTAGTCCCTCGGGCATGAGCAGCGCCCCGAATTCCGCGAAAGACCTGCCCCCGAGCGACGTTTCCGCCGGTGTCGGCCTGTCCGGGCTGGCGGCGCTGCTTGCCTGGCTCATGGTCTGTCGCAACTGGGCCGCCATTGCCGAAGCCCTGGCGCTTCCCGGCCCGCACGCACCGATGAGCGGGCCTTACGCCTCCGTCGCCACGCTTTTCGTGACGGGCACGGCGATGGCGCTCTGGTCCGTGTTCGTGGACAAGGTCCACCGCCGCCCTTCCACCGGAATCGACTGGAACCTGCGCCGCCCGCTCGCCGAAGCGGTGGACGTGTCAGTCACCAAGCTGGCCGGGCTCTGGGCCACCTGGGCGCTGATAGGCGTGTTCTACTGCATCGGCCGCTGGTACTGGGACGGGCAGTACCTCTTCGCGATGGAGGTGATCGGCGCTGCGGCGCTGCCGGTCTTCGTGCTCTCGATCCCCTATGTGCTCTGGCTGGATCGCCGGCTGATCGATCCGCGCGACCAGGCCTGGCACTTCGGCGCCCTGCTGATCGGCCGCGATGCCTGGGACGTCGAGGCGGTGAAGAAGCATGGCCGCGCCTGGGCCATCAAGGCCTTCTTCGGCGCCTTCATGATCTCGATCCTGCCCGGCGGCTTCGCACAGGTCGTCGAGGCGAACTTCGGTGCCATGGTGCACGATCCGGTCCCGCTCGCCTCCACGGTGATCGCGCTGCTGTTCCTGATCGACGTGCAGATCGGCACTGTGGGCTACATCTTCACCTTCCGCCCGCTCGATGCCCATATCCGCAGCGGCAATCCCCTGCTGGCGGGCTGGGTGGCGGCGCTGATGTGCTATCCGCCCTTCGTCTGGGGCACCATGGGCCGTGCCGACGTGCTGGGCTACGAGGTCAATACCCCCGGCTGGTCCTACTGGCTGGCGGGCCACGATGCGCTGCTGTGGCTCTGGGCGGGGTTCATGGTGTTCCTCACCGCGGTCTATGCCTGGGCGACTTTCGCTTTCGGCCTGCGCTTCTCCAACCTCACCTACAGGGGCGTGCTGACCAACGGGCCCTATCGCTTCACCCGGCATCCCGCCTACCTGTCGAAGAACCTGTTCTGGTGGACTTCGACGCTGCCGTTCCTCGTCACCAGCCACGCGCTGACCGACATGGTGCGCAACACCGTGCTGCTGGGGGTGGTGAGCGGCATCTACTACTGGCGCGCGCGGACCGAGGAAGCGCACCTGCTGGCCGAGGACGCGAAGTACCGCGCCTATCATGCTTGGATGGCCAGGAACGCGCCGATCACGCGGACGCTGACGAGGCTGGGCGAAAGGCTGCGGCCGAAAGTGCGTGAGCCGCAGGCGGCGGAATAGGGGAAGGCCCTCGCGGTGGCGCTCGGCGCCGCGAAGAGGGCAGGGGAGCCAGGCCCCCTGCCTTAGCCCTTCGGTTTCCTAGAAGCTCTTCAGTGCGTAGACCTTCGACAGGTCGCCGCCCCATTCGCCGTTGTACAGGTCGAGCAGGCGCTGCGCCGGAACCTTGCCGGTGGCGACGATCTCGGCCAGCGGTTCCAGGTAGCCGGTCTCGTTGTCTCCGCCGGCGTTGAGGCGGTTGCGCGAGGCCAGGCCCGAGCGGGAGATGTTCAGCACTTCGCCCGCGATATCGCGCAGGGTACCGCCGCCGCCGCGGAACGACTGGGGCAGTGGTGCGTCGAGGCCCAGTTTCGGCACCGAATTGCGCAGCCGTTCGCGCCCTTCCATGTCCCAGTCCTTGACCAGGTCCCAGGCGGCGTCGAGCGCGGCCTGATCGTAGAGCAGGCCGACCCAGAAGGCGGGCAGGGCGCAGATACGGCCCCACGGGCCGCCATCAGCACCGCGCATTTCGAGGAACGACTTGAGCCGCACTTCGGGGAAGGCGGTTGAAAGATGGTCCGTCCAGTCCGAGATGCGCGGACGTTCGCCGGGGAGCACCGAAAGCTCGCCCTTCAGGAAGTCGCGGAAGGAATGGCCGGCCGCGTCGATGTATTTGCCGTCGCGGAACACGAAGTACATCGGCACGTCGAGCATGTAGTCGACGTAGCGCTCGTAGCCGAAGCCGTCCTCGAACACGAAGGGCAGCATGCCGGTGCGCGCGGGGTCAGTGTCCGACCAGATGTGGCTGCGGTAGGAAAGGAAGCCGTTGGGCTTGCCCTCGGTGAAGGGAGAGGCCGCGAACAGCGCGGTGGCCAGCGGCTGGAGCGCAAGGCTGGTGCGGAACTTCTTCACCATGTCCGCCTCGCTCGAATAGTCGAGGTTGACCTGGATGGTGCAGGTCCGCAGCATCATGTCGAGCCCCATGGAGCCCACGCGCGGCATGTGCCGCAGCATGATGTCGTACCGGCCCTTGGGCATGATCGGAAGCTCTGCGCGGGTCTTGTCGGGCCACATGCCGAGGCCGAGGAACGCCTTGCCGATACGATCGCCGATGGTCTTGACCTGGGCGAGGTGGCGGCCGGTTTCGGCGCATGTCTGGTGCAGGTTTTCGAGGGGCGCGCCCGAAAGTTCGAGCTGGCCCGCCGGTTCGAGGCTGACGGTGCCGTCGCTGCCCTTCATCGCGATGACGTTGCCGCCCTCGATGATGGGTTCCCAGCCGAATTCGGTCAGCGCCATCAGCAGGTCGCGGATTCCGCCTGTTTCGGCATAGGACGGCGCGTGGTGATCGCCCGTGTCGTAGACGAACTTTTCGTGCTCGGTACCGATCCGCCACGCATCGCGCGGCTTTTCGCCCGCGGCCATCGGCGCGGCGAGTTGGTCCAGGCTTTCGATCACCGGATCTTCGCGATCCGAAACCTCACGGGTGCTCATGGGCGCGGAGTTAGTGCGGCCCGCCGCCGGACGCTACAACTTTTTGTACCGAGCGGTTTGTTTCTTTCCGAAACGGCGGTTTCCTGAGGTTTCGCAAGCATGGCGCGCCGGTTCCCGGCTGCCGCTCGCAGCGGGGTATCGGACCGCTTCAAGGCGTGGCCGCAGTGCTTCACCAGTCGCCCGCGGTGGCCATCCACAAGGCGGTGGCGCCGATGCTCGCCGTCTCGCCCCGCAGGATCCGGGGGCCGAGCGTGATCGCCCGCGCCATCGGATGGGCGCGGATGAGAGCACGCTCTTCCTCGTCGAACCCGCCCTCAGGCCCGACCAGCAATGCCGCCGGACCGGCGTGCGCCGCGAACTGCGCGGCCGCCGGGGCGCCGCCGGTCTCGTCTGCGAAGAACAGCGTGCGGCCTTCCGGCCAGTCCCGCAGTAGCGCTTCCAGCTTCAACGGCCCGGCCAGTTCGGGCAGGGCGGTGCGGGCGCACTGCTCGGCCGCCTCGGTCACGATGGTGAGCGCGCGTTCGGGGTTGAGCTTGTCCGCCACGCAGCGGCGCGTGATGACCGGCTGGATGCGCGCCACGCCGAGTTCGGTCGCCTTCTCCATCACGAGGTCGAAGTTGGGCTTCTTGAGCAGCGCCGCGCAGAGCCAGAAGTCCGGCACCGCCTCGCGTTCGCGCAAATGGTCGCGCACTTCCAGGATCACGTCGCGCTTGCCGGCGGAGGTGACGGCACAGGCCCATTCGCCGGTTGCATCGTCGCACAGGATCACCGCGTCGCCGGGCGCGACTCGCATGACCTTGGACAGGTAATGCGCCTGCCCGCCATCGATCACGACGCTGCCGTTCGCGGCCAGCGGGCCGGTGACGAAAAGGCGCGGCGCGCTGCGCGGGGGCCATGCGGGGGTGGCGGCCATGGTCTTGTCGAAACTCCTGAAAACGGGGGCCTGCTTGTCGCGCGAAGCGGCTGCGGGCGCAACCGGGCGCGGGCGTGCACATGTGCACTAAGCACGTTCGGCCATGACATTCCGGTTTCGATGGGCTACTCGTCCGGGCGTGAGCGACTCTCTTCTCGTCCCGGATACGCAGCACCGCGGGCTCATTTCTGCCCTGCCGGCCAAGCCGCGCGCCTACGCCATGCTGGCCCGTTTCGATCGACCGATCGGCTGGTGGCTGCTGTTCTGGCCTTGTGCCTGGGGCGTGCTGCTGGCGGGCGGAGAAGCGCGCTGGGGACTGGTCCTCTGGCTCCTGCTCGGCTCCATCGTCATGCGCGGCGCGGGATGCGTGCTGAACGACATCGTCGATGCCGACCTCGATCGCAAGGTGGCCCGCACCGCGACGCGCCCGGTCGCCAGTGGGCAGGTCAGCGTCAAGGCGGCGTGGGTCTGGCTGCTGTCGCTCTGCGCGATCGGTCTCGTGGTCCTGCTGCAATTGCGCTGGCAGGCGCAGCTCGTGGCATTGGGCAGCGTTGCCCTGGTGGCGGCCTATCCTTTCATGAAGCGGATCACCTGGTGGCCGCAGGCATGGCTGGGCATGGTCTTCACCTGGGGCGCCCTGGTCGGCTGGGTGGAGATCCGGGGAGACAATCTCGCGGTGATCGCCGCGCTCTATGCCGGGTCGATCTTCTGGTGCATCGGCTACGATACGATCTACGCGCTTCAGGACCGCGAGGATGACGCCGTTGTTGGCATCCGTTCCTCAGCCCTGCGTCTCGGCAACCACGTTCGCGGCGGTGTCGCCGGGTTCTACCTTCTGGCGGTAGCGTTCTGGGCTCTGGCCTTCTGGACGCTGCGGCATGACTGGGTGGCGCTGGTCGGCCTGCTGCCGGTGGCTCTGCACCTCGGCTTCCAGGTCGCTACCCTCGATACCGAGGACGGCGAGAATGCGCTCGCGCGGTTCCGCTCCAATCGCGACCTTGGCCTGGTCATGGCGCTGGCCTGCTGGGTGGTCGGCAACGCCGGTATCCTCTGAGCCCGTTCAGGCTTCGGCCGCCTTGCGCACGGCGGCAAGGATGCGCCTGCGGATGAGCCCGCTCACCGGACGGATCAGCAGCCAGTAAGGCCGGAATTTCCGCCGCGATCCTTCGTCCGGGCAGAACACCCGGGTCCGCGTGGTCAGCCGGTGCGTGCCGCCCGCTTCCGGCGCCAGTTCGAAACCGAGCGCCAGCTTCGGGACACCCGCTTCGCCGAAAGCCCGGAAGGCCGCGCCGCCTGCGATCTGGCGCAGGCCGTAGTCGGCCTGCCAGAACTGCCCCACCAGCCCGTAGACGAGTTCGTGCTCGCCGCGCTCCAGCAGGGTGAAGTTCCGCATTCCGAAAGGCTCTGCACCGCGCCGCCCGGTCAGCCGGGCAGGCACTTCGCGCAAGCCGATCATGATGCGGAAGAACGTATCCTCTTCCGGCCTGTAGGCCGCGACGGCATCGAGGATCGTCGCCGCATCGGCGGCGATCCGGCAGGCGTGAACTTCCGAGAACTGGAAGCGGGGCAGGTAGCCGTCGATGAGCGACACGGCCTATTCCGCCGCCAGCAGTTCCTCGGCGCCGACCAGATCGACGCTGACCAGCCGCGAAACGCCCTTTTCCACCATCGTCACACCGAACAGGCGGTGCATGCGGCTCATCGTCACCGCATTGTGAGTGACGATCAGGTAGCGCGTGTCGGTTTCCTGCGTCATCGCTTCGAGCAGGTCGCAGAAACGCTCGATATTGGCGTCGTCCAGCGGGGCGTCGACTTCGTCCAGCACGCAGATCGGCGCGGGATTGGTGAGGAACAGCGCGAAGATCAGGGCCACGGCGGTCAGTGCCTGTTCGCCGCCCGAAAGCAGCGTCAGCGACTGGAGCCGCTTGCCCGGCGGCTGGGCGAAGATTTCGAGGCCGGCTTCCAGCGGATCATCGGAATCGACGAGCGCGAGATGGGCCTGCCCGCCCTGGAACAGCCGCGAGAAGAGGTGGCGGAAATGGCCGTCCACGGCTTCGAAAGCCGCACGCAGCCGTTCACGCCCCTCGCGGTTGAGATTGCCGATCGAGCCGCGCAGGCGGTTCACCGCCTCGGCCAGCTCCGCCTTTTCGGTGATGCTGGTGCCAAGCTGGCTTTCCGCCTCCGCAAGTTCGGTGGCGGCCACGAGGTTGACCGGACCGATCCTTTCGCGATCGGCAACGAGGCGTTCCATCGCCGCGATCTCGGCCTGCGCCTCGCCGACCTCGGCCGGGGCGAATTCGAAACGCTCGGGCAGGACGGGCGGCGGGCACTGGAAGCGCTCGCCCGAAACGCGGGTCATCTCGACGCGGCGGGCGTCCTCGTTCTCGGCGCGGGCGGCGGCCCCGGCGCGATGCTCGCGGGCGCTGGCCAGCAGTTCCTGCGTGGCGGCCAGCGCGGCATCGGCCTTGCGGGCGGCGTCCGTCACGAAGGCGACGGCGGCCTCGGCCTTGCCCAGTTCCTCGGCGATGCGATTGCGCACGGCTTCGCCCTGCTCGATCTGCTCCATGAGCGAGGCGGGCTTCGCGGCCACGACGGCACGCTCGCTCTCGATCTCCTCAAGCCGCCCGGCCATCTGGGCGAGGCGGTTGGCGGCATCTCCGGCGCGTGCCTGCCAGTTGCGGATATCGCCGCGCTGCGAGGCGGTGCGTTCCCGCGCGACGGCCAGCCCCTGATCGTGCGAGGCGAGGGTTGCCGTGGAAATCTGGAGGGTCGCCCGGGCGCTGTCGTTCTTTTCGCGCGCGGCTTCGAGCCCGGCGCGGCCCTTCTCGGGGTCGGGCAGGACGGAGCGCTTGCCTTCGGCGACGGCGATGTCCTGTTCGGCGGCCTGGCGTTGTTCCGCCAGATCGCCCAGCGCACGATCTACCTCGGCGCGGCGGCTTTCCTGGCGGACGCGGGCATCCTCGGCCTGATCGGCGGCGCGCAGGGCGCCGCGTTCGGCATTGGCGGCATCGGCGATCGCGCGTTCGGCGGCGACGAGGGCGGCGGCGTGGGCGGAAAGCTGCTGCTGTACTTCGGCCTGCCGTGCCTCGGCAGCGGCAACGGCCTCCCGCAAAGGCGGAAGCTGGGCGGCGAGCTGTTCGAAGCGGTTCTCCGCCTCCAGCCGGGCCGCTTCGGCCGCGCCTTCGCCGCGCGCGACGAAACCGTCCCAGCGGCGCAGCGCACCGGCGCGGGTGACGAGCCATTCGCCGGTGCCGAGCTGGCGGCCATCGTCTTCATCGACGACATGGACGAGGGCAAGGCGCGCCGCGAGTTCCGCGGGGCACCGGGTGACGTGGGCCGCCAGGCTGTCCTTCACCGCAGCCGGAGCCTGCGCGCCGGTCCAGAAGCGGCCGTCCGCACTGGCGATTTCGCCGAGCGGGGCCTTGGAATCGCGGCCGAGCACGGCGGCGACGGCCCGTTCGTAGCCGGGGGCGACGCGCAGGGCATCGATCGCGACCGGCAGGCCATGCGCGGCCTTGGCGCCCTTGGCGCGGGCTTCGCGGTCCTTGAGCAGGGCGCCGTGTTCGCGCTCGATCCCGGTCAGGTCGGCGCGGGCGCCGGCCAGCGTCGATGCGGCGGCATCGCGTTCGGCCTGAAGCGCGGTCTTGCGGGCCTGCTGCGCGTCCAGTCCCTCGCGCGCGGCGGCAAGGGCGGCGGTGGCGGCTTCGGCCCGGGTCCGCGCATCGGTGACGGCGGCCGCGAGATCGCCCGCCGCGTCAAGCGCCTCGACTTGCGCGGCAAGGCGCGCGGCTTCGGCGGCGAGCCGGTCCAGCCGGCTGCGCGCCTGCGAGAGTTCGGCTTCGGCGATGCGCCATTCGGCCTCTACCCCGGCCTGCGCGGCGGTGGCCTGGGCGAGATCGAGTTCGGCGGCGCGAGCCGCGCGGTCTGCGCCTTCGAGGGCATTGGCGAGGCGCGGGCGCTGCGCTTCGTCGATTTCGAGCTGGCGGGCACCATCGGCCAGTTCGCGTTCGAGCCGGGCAAGCGCTTCCGCGGCGTCGCGGGTCATGCGGTCGGCATCGCCGCGATCCTCGTCGAGCCGGTTCTTCTGGCGATCGAGGTCCCGGAGGCGCTGTTCGGCGGCTTCGAGCTGGCTGGTCAATGTGGCCATGCGGTGGCCCTGCGCGCTGGCGTCGTCGCGGCGGTCGGCCAGTTCGTCACGCGCTTCGACGAGCGCTTCGGCGGCCTTGGCCTGCGCATCCTGCGCCTGTCTGGCGGCATCCTGTGCGGCGGTCACCCGCGCTTCGGCACCTTCGGATTCCTTGCGTGCAGCCTCGGCGGCCTGCGCGGCGTCGCGCCAGCGGGCGAAGACCAGGCGGGCTTCGGCCAGGCGGATCTGGTCCGACAGGGCCTTGTAACGCTCTGCCGCCTTGGCCTGTCGGCGCAGGCCGGCGACCTGCTTGTCGAGCCCGGCCATGAGGTCTTCGAGGCGCGAGAGATTGGCCTCGGTGGCGCGCAGCTTCTGTTCGGCGTCCTTGCGGCGGACGTGCAGGCCGGCGATGCCCGCCGCTTCTTCCAGCATGGCGCGGCGTTCGGCGGGCTTGGCGGCGATGACGGCGGCAATGCGGCCCTGGCTGACGAGCGCCGGACTGTGCGCGCCGGTGGCGGCATCGGCGAAGACCAGCGACACGTCCTTGGCGCGCACGTCGCGGCCGTTGATGCGATAGGCGCTGCCGGCGCCGCGCTCGATGCGGCGGACCACTTCGAGTTCCTCGCGCGTGCCGTTGGCGTCCGGCGCGGTTTCGGCCTGCAGCACCACTTCGGCGAAGGCGCGGGGCGGGCGGGTGGCGGTGCCCGCGAAGATCACGTCCTCCATGCCGCCGCCGCGCATCGACTTGGCCGAGCTTTCGCCCATGACCCAGCGGATCGCTTCGAGGAGGTTGGACTTGCCGCAGCCGTTCGGGCCGACCACGCCGGTCAGCCCGGGCTCGATGCGCAGTTCCGCCGGTTCAACGAAGCTCTTGAAACCGCTGAGCTTGAGCCGTCTTATGCGCATCTTGCTTCGATCAGTTCACGAAAGGCGGCGCGCGTCAGCGCGCGCCGGCTTCCTGCAGCTTGGCTTCGAGTTCTTCCCAGCCCATCGAACCCACGGTGTTGCCGTTGATGATGAACGTGGGGGTGCCGGTGACGTTGAACTCGGTGGTGGCTTTCTGGGTCTGGTCGGCGAAGGCCTTGGCCTTGGCGGTATCGGCGAGGCAGGCCTTGCCCTGATCGCGCGAAATCCCGCGCGAGGCGAAGAATTCGGTCATGCCGCCCACTTCGGCGATGGCGGCCATCTGCTGGTCCTTGGGCAGGTCCTGTATCTGCTTCATCCGCGCGTCTCCGGCGGACTGCAGGTTCTGGAACATGTTCGGCTGCCAGGCCCAGAACTGCTCGCTGAGCGGCAGGACCGCCTCGGTTGCGCCGCAAGTGGCGAGCAGCGAGGCCGGAATGTCGAAGACGTTGAGCATGAAGTAGCGCAGTTCGTAGCTTACGCGGCCGCTGGCGACGTAATCGTCACGCAGCTTGTCGAAGCCCTTCTGCGCGAATTCCGCGCAGTGCGAGCACGAGAGCGCGCCATACTCGACGAGCTTGATCGGTGCGTCCGGGTTGCCGATGCGGTAGCCGCCTTCCGACGTCTTGACCACGTCCTCCGCCCAGGTCTTGCCGGCGGGTGCGGCGACCTTGGGCAGCGGCTGGGCCGACTTGGGGGCTTCTCCGGCGCCTTCGTCCTTCTTGCCGCAGGACGCGAGGCCCAGTGCGAGCGGTGCGGCGATCATTCCGAGGGCGAGGGAGCGCATGGTGATGCGGATCATGTCAGCGAATCCTTGTGAGAGGACGGGGAAACTAGCCCAAGGCTTGGGCGGATAACAGCGGGAGAGGGCGGAAAGACGGGCGCTTTCCCACAGGAATCCGCCCGTTTTCCGTGCTTTCGGCGAGATGATGGGCCGGTGCCTCGAAGCGGGCGCCCGAAATCGGGCTGCCCGCGCGCGCACCGTCAGATCGAGCCCTTGCGGCGGGCGGCCATCCTGTCGGTGATCTCCTTGGAGAGGCCCGCCCAGTCGTGCGTGTCGAGCAGCTTGCCGTCGAGGATGAAGCTGGGCGTGCTGTTGACGCCGCTCTTGGCCACGGTGGCCTGCTGCTGCTTGATCGTGTCGAACACGGCCTCGTTCGCGAAGCAGGCGTCGGCCTGGGTGCGGCTCATGCCCCATGCCGCGACCTTGGAATAGAAGTCCAGGTCGCTGGCGATCGCCTTCATGCGATCGGGCAGCGCGCCCTGGTACCAGCGCTTTTCCTGTTCCTCGCTCATCTTTTCGAGCTTGCCCATCCAGCTGTCCTGGCTGGCGAGGAAGGCATTGTGCCGCACGAAGAAGCGCTTGGGATCGCCGCAGGTCGTCAGCATCGAGATGGTGAGGTCGATCGGGTTGCGCAGCAGGGTGGTGACGGTGACGCCGATCTGGCCCTTGGGCACCATGGTCAGCCGCAGCGTAGGATCGGCCTCGCGGTTGAAGTGCGCGCAGTGCGGGCAGGTGTAGCTCACGAATTCGGTAAGCTGCATCTGGGCCTTCGGGTTGCCGTACATATGGCTGCCGTCGGGCGTGACGACGATCTGGTTGGCCCAGTTGGAGGCGGGGTTGGAACTGGGCGCCAGCGGCTTGCGGACGGGCGTGGAAGCAGGCTTGGCGGCTGCAACGCTCAGCAGGGCGCAGGCGGCAAGGGCGGCAAGACGCAACGTGGACTTCATCACTGCTTTTCCTGATTTTCCGTTTGGGCATCTTCCTGGGCACCGAGGCTGCGGGCCAGGGATTCGAGCACCGCGCGAAGCTCGGGATCGCCGATGTCGCGCAGCGATTCGCCCAGTTCGTAGGGTACGGGTTTCAGCGCGGGCGGGGGCGCCTTCGGTCGGGTGGCGGGCGGCGGCTTGACCTCGCCTTGCCGGATTTTCACCTTCGCCACGGCCATGTAGCCGAAGAAGCGGTTCACCCGGTCCATGATCTCGGGCACGACGTGCTGGATCATCGGGGCATGGGCGGGCAGGACCACCAGCTGGAGAATGCCGTCGCACTTCTCGCCCGGAGGGAAGCGGATCGATTCGGGCGAGCAGACGCGCGCATGGCGCAGCCCGACGATATCGGGCCAGCGCGTCACCACGCTGGACTGGATGAAGCCGAACCGGCGGAACGCCGTGCGGCCCACTTCGGGCATGAGGTCGGAAATAGCGCGGGCTCCGCCGCCGCGCGGGCGCTCGTAGAGCCGGGGGGAGGCGGGTTTGGGCTTGGTCTTGGCCGCGGTTTTCGGGCCGGCTTTCGTTCCTGTCCGGGCGCCGCGCTTCGGCATGGCTTCAGGCGCGGACTTGGCGCCCATGGGCGACGCAGTTTCGCCCTTGTCCGATCCTTTGAACTGATCCCGTTCCATTGTGGCCGCTCCAATGCCATAGGGCGCTGATGGACGCCAGCCGCGATACGATCTCCCGCAAGGTTCTCGACTGGTACGATGCCCATGCCCGTGCCTTGCCGTGGCGCGCCCCTCCCGGCACGGCGGCCCCCGATCCCTACCGCGTCTGGCTGTCCGAGGTCATGCTGCAGCAGACCACGGTGGCGGCGGTGAAGGACTATTTCGCCAGGTTCACGAATCGCTGGCCCACCGTGATGGACTTGGCCGCCGCATCGGACGAGGACGTCATGGCGGCGTGGGCGGGGCTCGGCTATTATGCCCGCGCCCGCAACCTGCTGGCCTGCGCCCGCGAAGTCGCCGCGCGGGGCGGGGTGTTTCCCGATACCGAGGAGGGCCTGCGCGCCCTGCCGGGACTGGGGGCCTATACCGCCGCCGCCGTCGCCGCGATCGCTTTCGGGCGGCGGGCCGTGGTGGTGGATGCCAATGTCGAGCGGGTGGTCACGCGGCTCTTCGCGGTCACAGCGCCCTTGCCGGGGTCGCGGCCGGAAATTCGCGCGCTTGCCGATACGATCACCCCGCAGGACCGCGCCGGAGACTTTGCGCAGGCGCTGATGGACATGGGCGCCATGGTCTGCACCTCGCGCAGCCCCCGCTGCCTGCTTTGCCCGCTGTCCTCGCCCTGCCGCGCGAGGGCCGAGGGCGAGCCGGAACGCTATCCGGTCAAGGCGCCGAAGAAGGCCAGGCCTGCCCGCAAGGGCCGCGCCTTCTGGATCGAGCGGGATGGCAAGGTCTGGCTGGTGCGCCGCGGGGACAAAGGAATGCTGGGCGGAATGCGCGCCCTGCCGGACGACGGCTGGTCCGCGCGGGCGGACGGGCATGGAGAGGCGCCCTTGCCCGGATCGTGGGAAAGCGCGGGCCGGGTCGGGCATGTCTTCACGCATTTCTCGCTCGAACTCTCGCTTTCGGTTCATTGCGGCGCGGCTTCGGCCGATCCGCCGGGCGCGGGCGAATGGTGGCCGGTTGACCGGCTGGACGATGCGGGCCTGCCCACGCTTTTCGCCAAGGCCGCCGCACTGGCGCGGGCGCCCGTCGCATGAGCACGGCACGCCGGCGCCTTGAGGCGCGGATCGACCGTCGTTCGCTGCTGCACATGGCGGGATTTGCCGGGATCGGCGCGGCGCTCATGCCGCATCTCGCCTGGGCTGCCGAGCAGGACGAGAACCTGCCCCGCGTGCGCGCGCTGGTGGAACGGTGGATCGGCTCGGGCCTGCTGCCGGGCATGGTCGCCTCGCTCGGCCAGCCGGGGCGGGAGCCCGAATTCGTCACGCGCGGCGCGCAAGGGTTCAACGATTCCGCGCCGATCACCGCCGACAGCCTGTTCCGCATCTATTCGATGACCAAGCCCGTCACCGGGATCATGGCGATGGATCTGATCGCGCAGGGCAGGCTCGGGCTGGACCAGCCGTTGCACGAAATCCTGCCCCGTTTCGCGCAGATGAAAGTGCAGGACCGTTACGACGGTTCGCTCGCCGCGCTCCATCCGGCGCCGCGCGCCATCACGATCCGGCACCTGCTCACGCATACCTCGGGCCTGGGCTATTCGATCGTGCAGACCGGGCCGATCCGCGAACTGATGCAGGCGAAGGGGCTTGCCGCCGGACAAGTGAGCCGCTTCAAGGTGCCCGGCTTCACCGATGCCGCGCCCGCACCCAGCCTTGCCGCGTTCGCCGACCGCCTTGCCGAGGTGCCGCTGGTCTACGATCCCGCCACGCACTGGAGCTATTCGCTCGGGCTGGACCTGATGGGCCGGGTGATCGAGGTCGTCACCGGGCGGCCCTTCGACGCCTATCTGCGCGAGGCCCTGTTCGAACCAGCCGGGATGGCCAGCACCGCGTTCCAGGTGCCCAAAACAGAGGCGAAGCGCCTCACCACCAATTACGCGGCGCTCGGCAAGGTGCTGGTGCCGATCGACGAGCCGGGCAACTCGGTGTTCCTCGATACGCCGGCGTTTCCCTTCGGCGGTTCCGGCCTCGTCAGTACGCCGCGCGACTATGACCGGTTTCTGCGCCTGCTTGCCCAGCGCGGCACGATCGACGGCAGGCGGGTGCTGGCCGAAAGCGCGGTGGTGACCGGCACCGCCGACCTGCTGCCCCCCGGCGTCGCGTTTTCCGCCATGCTTCCGGCCGGCAGCGGCTTCGGCGCGGGCGGGCGCGTGGGCAAGGGCGCGGAGAACGGGCTGTTCGGCTGGGCCGGCGCGGCAGGGACGGTGGGCATGGTGGACATGATCCGGGGCCTGCGCTCGCAGCTGTTCGTGCAGTTCATGCCGCCAAACGCCTTCGATCTCATTCCCCAGTTCCAGACCGCGCTGAAGGCCGATGTCATGGCCCTGCTCGCGCATCTCCCGGAGACCCGTTCTTGAACAAGCCCATCGCTTTTGCCGGTTCGCACCTCGACCGCGCCGATCATATCCGCAACAATCCCGATGCCCTCTTCGCGCTCCAGTCCGCCGAGGCGCGGCTGATGCGGATGGAGGGGCTCGACGCGGTGCTGGCCGAGGACGGTTCGCTGGTCTGGGGCACGCTCGCCGATGCGGAGCCGGGCAGCGAGATGATCTTCCTCGGGCTGGACGGTTCGGTGCCCTGTTTCGCCGAAGTGCCGGTAGTGGTTCCGCCCGGCGGACCGCTCGCCACCCCGGTGAACTGGCATGCCATGGCCGTGCTCGATCCGGGCGAACTGGCGGCCTATGGCGGCGCGCGCTCGCTGGTGAGCTGGCACAGCCGCCACCGCCATTGCGCGGTCTGTGGCCATCCCACCGTGCTTGCGAAGGGCGGCTGGCAGCGCAGTTGCACCAATCTCGATTGCCAGGCCGAACACTTCCCGCGTGTCGATCCGGTCACGATCATGCTGGTGGAGCATGAGGGGCGCGCCCTGCTGGGCCGCCAGCCGCGCTTCCCGGCGGGGCGTTATTCGACCTTGGCGGGTTTCGTGGAGCCGGGCGAATCCATCGAGGAAGCCGTGGCCCGCGAAATCCATGAGGAAGCCGGCGTGCGCGTGCGCGACGTGACTTATGTCGCCAGCCAGCCGTGGCCGTTCCCGTCCTCGCTGATGATCGGCTGCCATGCCTTCGCCGATGACGATGCGATCACCATCGACGCCACCGAACTGGAGGATGTCCGCTGGTTCACGCGCGAAGAGGTGGCGGAGGCGCTGGAAGCGGTGGGGCGCGGCGAAAGCGGCAAGGCGTTTGGCGCACCGCCTGCCCATGCGGTGGCGCACGTGCTGATGCGCTGGTGGCTCGATCGCGGCTGAAGAACCTAGGGTCAGGACCCATTAATCACGCCTGCGAGCCATTCCGGTGTCCCGGAGGGATTTGATCAAAATGGCCCGGTGCAGCGTCAGAAAGTCTTGAAATATAGACATATTACTACGCCTTCCTTCCTCGCTCTGAGCCATTTTGATTCAAACCTCGCAGGCGTGATTAATGGGTCCTGACCCTTAGTCCGCCAGCGTGATCGAGATGCGCCGGTTGCGCGGGTCATGCGGATCGGCGGGGATCAGCAGTTCGGTATCGGCCACGCCTTCGATCCGCCTGAACCGGGCGGGTTCCACGCCGTCGCGGATCAGTTGCTGGCGGGTCGCTTCGGCGCGCCCAGCTGAAAGCGACCAGTTGTTGCCGGGAATTCCCTGCTTGTAGGGCAGGGCATCGGTGTGGCCCCGGATCGTCAGCGGGCCGCCGCCTCCACCTGCTTCGGTGCCGATCGCCTGCGAGATTGCCGAGAGCAGTTCGACGGCCTGCGGGGTGAGGATCGTGGTACCGAGCCGGAACATCGAGAAATTGGCATCGTCCACCATGTCGATCCGTACGCCCTGCGTCGTGTCCACCATGCGGACCTGCCTGGCGAGGCGGCGCAGGCGCTCGGTGGAGGCGAGCTTCTTTTGCAGCGCCTCCTTGGCGCGCGAGCTGCGCTTGATCTTGCTGCCGCCCTCCTTCGGCCCGCCGGTAGCATCGCGCGGGATGGTGAGGGTCTTGGTGCCGGTCTGCCCGGCCTTGAAGGGGTAATTGTCCACCTGGGTCAGCGAAGCGCCGCCGAGCACGCCCTGGCCCGATCCGGCGCTGCCCTGCTTGGTCTTGACCAGCGTGGGGGTGAAATAGTCGGCAATGCCGCGCCGCTGCTTCTCGGTGGTGGCGCCCAGTATCCACAGAAGCAGGAAGAAGGCCATCATGGCGGTCACGAAGTCGGCATAGGCGACTTTCCAGGCACCGCCATGATGCCCGGCGGCGACCATGGTGATCTTCTTGACGATGATCGGCCGGGGCGGTTCGGGCTTCTTCCTGATTGCCATGTCAGCGGCCTCTCATCGCGTCGAGCAGTTCGGAAAGGCCGGGGCGGAAGGCGTGGCCAAGGCCGGATCGCGCCGATTCCACCACCAGCGGCTGCGGCCAGCCGTGCAGGCTGGCGATGATGACCTGCTTCACCGCCTGGAAGATCTGCTCGTCCTGCTCCAGCACCTGCTTGAGCCGCCCCGCCAGCGGGGAGACGATGCCATAGGCCAGAAGCACGCCCATGAACGTGCCGACCAGCGCCGAGCCGATCATCGCGCCCAGGATCGAGGGCGGCTTGTCGATCGAGCCCATGGTCTTCACCACGCCCAGAACGGCAGCGACGATACCGAGCGCGGGCAGCGCATCGGCAAGGCCCTGGAGGGCGTGCTGCGGTTCGTGGATCTCGTGGAAATGCGTCTTCATCGCATTGTCCATCACGTCTTCCACCGCGTGGACTTCCAGCGTGCCGGAAGAGACGACGATCAGGGTCAGGGTGTCGCAGATCAGGTGAATGAGCGGCTTGTTCGCCAGCAGGCGCGGGAATTCGGCGAACAGCGGGGAAACCTCGGGCTCGTTCACATGGCTTTCCAGCGCCACCGGTCCTTCCGAGCGCAGGATCTTCATCAACCGCGTGGTCAGGATGATGGCGTCGATATGATCCTGCCGGTTGTGGCGGGGCCCCTTGAAGACCTTGCCGAGGCCGCTGCCCAGCGCCTTGATCTCGTGCATCGAGTTGCCGGTGACGATCGCGCCCACGGCGGCGCCGCCGATGATGAGCATTTCGTGCGGGATCGCTTCCAGCACCGGGCCCAGCGCGCCGCCGGTGATCGCAAAGCCGCCGAAAACCATCACCAGCAGAATGACGACGCCGATGATTACGAACATGAAGGAAGTCCCCTGTCAGGCGGTGCCCGGCCTGCCCCCGCAGACCGGATGCGGAAGGCGGCTCAGGTCAGCTGGTCGAACAGGTTGAGCGAGGCGAGCCGGGAGAAGCTGGCCTGGCTGGCCTCCAGCACGGTCATGGTTTCCTGAAGCTGGGCGAGCGTGGTGGCGAGATCGGTGCTGCCGAGGTCCGCTTCTTCCGAGGAACGCAGTTCGGACAGGTTGACGCGGCGGTCGTCGGTCACCTCGATCCAGGCGAGGCGGGTGCCGATCACGGTCTGGCCGGTGGTCAGCGTGTCGAGCCCGGTCTTGAGGTCGGCCAGTGCATTGCCCGCCGCGCCTGCCGGATCGGCCGAGGCGCCCTGAAGCGCGGCCGCCAGGTTCTTCACCACCGCCATGAGATCGGTCGCGCTGCCGCCTGCGGCGTTGAACGAGAGGAAGGCGGGCCCGGTGATCGAGCGGGTCACGCTCTGCCCCGCGCCCAGCGGCAGTTCGGCGGAACTTGCGGTGCCGACGTAGACGGCATTGCCGGAGGCATCGAGCGCATAGGCATCACCCGCGCTTTCGCCGCCGAACAGAGCATGGCCGCTCGAATCCCGCGCATTGGCAAGGGCGACGAGGTTGCTGAAGATCTGGTCCAGCTCCTGCCCGATCGAGGCCCGCTGCGTATCGGGCAGGGTGGCGCTGGCCGCCTGCGTGGCGAGTTCCTGCGCGCGGATCAGCGCATCGGCCATGTCGGACATGGCGGCATCGGCAAGCGACAGGTCGGCGTTGGCGCGATTGGCGTTGGTCTGGTCAATCCCGGAGAGCTTCTCCTGCCGCGCCAGCGAGCGCAGGCGCGATGCGGCCACCGGATTGTCCGAGGACCGTTCCAGCTTGCTGCCGCTCGACATCTGCGCCTGATAGTTCTCGGCCTGCGTGCGCAGGTCCTTCATGTCGCGGCGGGCGCGCTCGAAGAAGGCGCTGGTGCTGGTGGATACGATCGACATTGCGCGGTTACCTGATGGCGAGGATGGAATCGAAGATGTCGGAAGCGACCTGCATGACCCGGCCCGAAGCCTGATAGGCCTGCTGGAAGCGGGTGAGGTTGATGGCCTCCTCGTCGAGATCGACGCCCGCCTGTGCCTGGAGCGCGACCTTGGCGGTCCCGGCGATGGATTCCAGTGCGTCGCGGGTGACGGTGCGCCCGGCGACGGCACTGGAAATCCCGAACAGCAGGGTGTCCATGGCACCGGCCGGATCGGCACTGTCCAGCGCGCTGCGCATGGCGACGAGGTTGGAGGTGTCACGGCTGTTGGCGCCCGAGCCTGCGGGAGCGGTCGCGATCTGGCTGCCGCTGGCGAGGGCGATCGCCATGGTCGATGCGTCGGTGCCGGAGAACATCGGCTGGCCGCTTGCCCCGGCAAGGTCGGCGCCCGCGGTTTGCGCGGTATTGAGCGTCGAGATCACGCCCGAGGCAATGGCATCGAGCTGGTCGTGCACGGCGGCGAGCTCGGTCAGCGCCTGTCCCTTGCCCGCCAGCGCGCCGGAGGAAAGCGTTGCCGCCGTACCGCCCAGCGTGAAGGAGATCGTGCCGTCCGCGGCGGTGGCCATGGCGAGGGGCGCGGCGCTGCCGCCGCTCACGAGGCTGGGGCCGCCCGCACCGCCGATCCGCACCTGGACCGAGCCGTCCGATGCGAACGTGGTGGAGATGTCCACTTGCCCGCTCAGCTTCTCCAGCAGGGAATCGCGCTGGTCCAGCAGGCTGGTCTGGTCGCTCGATGCGTCGGATGCGCGGGCGAGGCGCAAGTTGACGCGCGCCAGTTCGGCGGCGGTGGTGTTGACCGAATCGACACCGTCCTGCGCCTCGAAGCGCAGGCCCTGGCCCACCGCGTCGAGGCTGGAGGCGGCCGTGTTGAAGGTCTGCGCCAGCGTGCGGCCCTGCTCCAGCGCCGAGGCGCGCAGCGAACCGTCGGTAGGGTCGGACAGGAGTTGCTTCAGCGCGGCTTCGAAATCCACGATCGCATCGTAGACGCCGGTCTGCTCGACCGCGCTTTCTATATTCTCCAGGCCCTGCACTTCGGCGCCGGCGCGGGCGGCGTCCGAGCCGGTGCGGCGCACTTCGGACTGGCGGAACATGTCCGCATTGCGCACGATCCCGGTAACGCGAACGCCCGCGAGGTTGAGCGCGCCCGGCGAGGAGGCGACCGAATTGATCGCCAGTTCGGACAGCGAGATGCTGCGGCGGACATAGCCTTCGGACGAGGCGTTGGCGATGTTCTGCGCGGTCACGTCCAGCGCGGCCTTGGCGGCGCGAGTGCCGGAACGGGCAATGGTGATGAGGTCGGCGGCCATGGCTTACTTCGCCTTCGCTTCTGCATGAGCGGAAGATGCGGTATCGGAGGGTGCGTCGCTCGACGAAGGCGCCTGTCCCGGGGCTGACGAGGATCCGGCCACGAACCGCGCCATCTGGTCCTCGATGATCCTGGCGAGGCCCAGCACGCCGCTTTGCGCGGTCACGTCGGCAAAATGCTCGTCCTGCATCTGGTTGAAGGTATCGAGCGCCTGGCTGGAGAAAAGCTGCTCGCCGCCGAAGTGGCTCTTGCGCGCCTCGGCCAGCATTTGGCGCACGAACATGGCCTCGAACTGCCGGGCGGTGGCGGCCAGCTTTTCGCGGTCGGTGGCGCCGGGCGCGATCTTCATGCCCGGGAGAGTGGAGGGAATCGTGCTCATATCACTACCATTTCGGCTTTCAGGGCGCCGGCCTGCTTCAGCGCTTCCAGGATCGCCACGAGGTCCGAAGGGGTAACGCCCAGCAGGTTGAGCGCATCGACCACGCGCGAGAGCGAGGCCCCGCCCCTGAACAGGGCGACCGAGCGCTTCTCCTCGTCAGTGGTGATCGCGGAATGCTCCTCCACTTCGGTACGGCCCCGGCTGAACGGCGCGGGCTGGACGACCGTGGGGTTTTCCTGGATGCGCACGGTGAGCTTGCCATGGCTGATCGCGGCGGGCGACAGGCGCACGGCCGAGTTGATGACGACCGTGCCGGTGCGGCTGTTGATGATGACGCGCGCCGGCGTTTCGGCGGGGTCGACATCGATCATCTCGATCGCCGCCATCATCGAGGCGCGGGTATCGGCCTCGGCGGGCAGGCGCAGGGCCACGGTCACGCCGTCCTCGACGGTGGCGGTTCCGGGCAGGCGCATGTTGATCGCATCGCGCACGCGGGCGGCGGTCAGGAAGTCGGACGTGAAGAGGTTCCAGCGCAGTGTGCTGCCGTCCTCGAAGCCGGTGGCGACCGCGCGTTCGACGCTGCCGCCTTCGGCGATGCGGCCCACGGTCGGGATGTTGATGGTTACGTTCGAACCGTCGCGCGCCGAGACGCCGAGCCCGCCGACCGCGAGGTTGCCCTGCGCCATGGCGTAGATCTGCCCGTCCGCACCATAGAGCGGGGTGAGGATCAGCGCCCCGCCGCGCAGGCTCTTGGCCTTGCCGATCGTGGAGACGGTCACGTCGATGCGCTGGCCGGGCTTGGCGAAGGCGGGCAGGTCCGCCGTGACCATGACGGCGGCGGCGTTCTTGAGGCCGGGCGAGATGCCGGGCGGCAGCGTCAGCCCCATGCGGCCCGAGACGCCCTTCATCGCCTGTGTCGTATATTCGAGATTGTCGTCCCCGGTGCCCGGCAGGCCGACGACCACGCCGTAGCCGGTGAGCTGGTTCGAGCGCACGCCCTGGAACTGGCCAAGGTCGCGCACGCGCTCGGCATGGGCATGGACGGGTGCGAGGAACACGATCAGCAGGACCACGAGGGCCGCGATCAGCGTGGGCAGCCAGCGCCGGGAGAGGGAGGCCATGGTCATCAGAACGGCGAGATCATGTTGAAGAACTGGCCGAGCCAGCCCTGGCGGCCGCTGCGCATGATGGCGCCTTTGCCGGTATATTCGATATGAGCGTCGGCGATGCGCGTCGAGGCGACGGTATTGTCCTCGTCGATGTCGGCGAGGCGGACGATGCCGGAGAACCGGACCCATTCGTCTCCCTGGCTGACGAGCATCTTCTTCTCTCCTCTCACGAGCGCGGTCCCGTTGGGGCGCAGTTCGGCAATGGTCACGGACAGCACGGAACTCAGCGAACTGGTCTGCGTGGCGCTGCCCTGACCATTGAACGTCGAGGATGAGCTGGCGTTAAGGGCATTGGGGTTGAGGAACGACAGCGGCCCCGATGTCGGCGGGGTGATCGAGGCGCCGCCGCCTTTCTGGCTCTTGGAGCCGGCGGTCTTGGCGGCGGTGGTCGATTCCACCAGCAGGATCGTCAGCGGATCGCCCACGCGCGCCGCGCGGGTGCCGCCGTAAAGCGGGGCATAGCCGGCCGAGACGCTGAAGATGCCGCCGGTGGCCGCCTGCGGCTGCGCGGCGGGCGGCACGGGAAGCGTCGGCTCGAAGCCCGAGGGCCTGGGGGGCTTCTTTGCGAACACCGGCGGCGCGGCAATGGCCATGAACGCCGCCGAGGCCAGCAGGAATGTGCGACCCATGGCCATCACAACGTCTGGTTCGCGTTGCGCAGCATCTCGTCCACCGCCGAGATCATCTTCGAATTGATCTCGTAGGCGCGCTGGGTCTCGATCATGTCGACCAGCTCCTCGACGATGTTGACGTTCGAGCCTTCCAGCATCCCCTGCCGGATCATGCCGCGCCCTTCCTCTCCGGCGATGCCAAGCTGCACCGGGCCGCTGGCGGCGGTCTCGCGCAGGAAGTTGTCGGAGGCGGCCTGAAGCGCCGCCGGATTGGTGAACTGCGCGATGCTGATCTGGCCCAGCTCGCTCGGTTCGGTCTGTCCGGCCACCTGGGCCGACACCGTGCCGTCCTCCGAGACCGTGATCGAGGTCGCGCCTTCGGGAACGGTGATCGGCGGCTGAAGCAGGTAGCCCTGCGACGTGACCAGCTCACCCTGCGGCGAGCGGGTGAAATTGCCCGCGCGGGTATAGGCCAGTTCGCCGCCGGGCAGGGCGATCTGGAAATAGCCCTGCCCATCGAGCGCGAGGTCGAAGGTATTGCCGGTGGTCTGGAGCGAGCCTTGCGTCTCCATGCGGCTGGTGGACTGCACCGCCACGCCGGTGCCGAGGTTGAGCCCGGTGGCGTAAGTCGTCTCGCTCGAAGACTGGGCGCCTGCCACGCGGGAATCCTGGTAGGCCAGCGTGGCGAAGTTGGCGCGGTCCTTCTTGAAGGCGGTGGTGCTGACGTTGGCCAGGTTGTTGGCGATCACGCGCATCCGCGTGTCCTGCGCCTCCAGCCCGGTGCGGGCGACCTGTAGAGCGGAAGTGGGCATTGTCGTGGTTTCCTCAGCTATCGATGCGCATCAGGCGCACGCTGCCTTCGTCGAGCTGGCGGGCGGTCTCGACGAGCTTGGTGCGCATGTCGAACAGGCGCTGGGCCGAGATCATCTCGGTCAGCACTTCCGACGGAGAGACATTGGAGCCTTCGAGCGCGCCGGGGATCACGCTGGCGTTCTCGTCCTCCGGCAGTACGCCGCCTCCCGCGACCCGGAACACGCCGGTCAGGTCCTTGGCGATCTGCGATCCGCTGGGGTCCACCAGCTTTAGCCGGTCCACCCGCTGCGGCGGATCGCCGGGGGTGGCGGGGTCGGTGACGAGGATGCCGCCGTCCTGGGCGATGGTGACGCCGGAGCCCGGCGGCAGCGTGATCGGTCCGCTCTCGCCCAGCACGGGCAGGCCGTCGCCGTTCTGGAGCACGCCCGTCACCGTGACCGAGAGGTCGCCCCGACGGGTATAGGCTTCGCCGCCGTCGCCTGCCTGCACCGCCAGCATGGTGTCTCCCTGCATGGCCACGTCGAGCGGCTGGCCGGTGCGGTTCACCGTCCCGGCCTTCATCGAGGCGCCGCTGACTTCGGTGCCCGAAAGCGCCCGAACTTCGAGCTGCGGCCCTTCCAGTGTGTTCGGCGTGGCCTGCAGGATCTCGGCGCGGAAGCCGATGGTCTGCGAATTGGCCATGTTGCTCGCGATCACGCGCTCGCGGTTGAGCGAGGCGTTCATTCCCGAGACGGCGGTGTAGATCAGGCGGTCCATGGCGGCTGCGATCAGGTCCGCAGGTTGATGATCGTCTGCGAGATCTGCGAGGCGGTATCCACGGCCTTGGCATTGGCCTGGAAATTGCGCTGCGCGGTGATCAGGCTGACCAGCTCTTCCGAAAGATCGACATTCGATCGCTCGATCGAGCCCGAGAGCAGGCTGCCGTAGAGGCCGGAGCCCGGCTGGCCATAAGTCGCCGCGCCGGAGCGTCCGGTGGCCGACCATGAGGCGTCGCCCAGTTGCTTGAGCCCGTTGGGCGCGATGAACGAGGCCAGCGCGACGACGCCGATGGTGACGTTCGAGGCATCGGCATATGTCGCGACGACTTCGCCGGTGGGCTCGATGGTGACGCCCGCGAATTCCGAACCGGCGGCATTGGTTGCCGGGATCTGCGCGGAAAGCGGGGTCGTGCCGGAAACCGCGCCGCTGGCGTCGACCGGGAAGACCTGGAGCCGGGCGCCCTGCGCATTGTGGATATAGCCGTCCCCGTCCACCGAGAACGAACCGGCGCGGGTATACTGGATCGCGCCGGAAAGCGGCGAGGCGACGGTGAAGAAGCCCTCGCCGTTGATCGCCACGTCGAGTGCCGATCCGGTCTGCTCCATCGCGCCGAGGCCGAAGTCCTGCTTGATCGAGGCGACGCGGGCGCCGATGCCGGTGGTCAGCGTGGGGTCGGTCAGGATCGAGGACGAGACGATGTCGGCGAAGGCGGTGTTGCTCTTCTTGAAACCGGAAGTCTCGGCATTGGCGATGTTGTTCGAGATGACGTTGAGGTCGGTCTGGGCGTTCTTCAGCCCGGTGAGGGAAGTGTAGAAGGACATCGGATTCTCCTGGAAACGGGGGTCAGTTGCCGCTGGCGGCCAGCGCGGCGATCGCCGCCTGCGTGGCGTTCTGCGCGCTTACGAGGGTATCGAGCTTGGAGGAGATGGCCTTGAGCGTGTCCGCCATCTCGGTCGTGCCGGCGAGGGACGAGAACTGCGCCATCTGGGCGAGCATCTGGGTCTGGTCCATCGGGTCGAACGGGTCCTGCTGCTTCATCTGCGCCAGCATCAGCTTCAGGAAATCGCCCTGGTCGAGATCGCCCAGCGAGGTCTTTCCGCTCGAGGTCGAGGCGGTGCTCGCGGCCGATGTAACGGCATTGGTGGTGATAACGGTCATTTCAGCCTCATCGTGTCGAGCATGAGCTGCTTCGCGGTGGAGAGGGCCTCGACCAGGTTCTGGTACTGGCGCGAGGCTTCGAGCATTTCGACCATCTCCGCGTTCTCATCGACCGGAGCGGTCCAGACATCGCCGTTCGCATCGGCGAGCGGATGGTCGGGGCTGTGCTGGCGCACGGCGGCGGCGCCTTCCCGCATCACGCCCTGGACGGAAACCGAGGCGAGGCCGCTGGCCTGGTCGAGGTCTTCGGCGAAAACGGTGCGGATCGGCTTGTAGGCCTGTTCCTCGCTGCCCGAGACGGTCCCCGCATTGGCGAGGTTGGAGGCGGCGGCGTTCATCCGCACGAGCTGCGCGGACATGCCGCGCTGGGCGAGGGTGAACATCGTCATCGGTTCGCGGCTGGCGGGCATCGTCATTCGCCCTTCAGCGCGCGGGTGACGGTTTCGACCCGCCCCCGGATGAACTGGAGCGTGGCCGAATAGCCCACCGCGTTCTCGGAAAAGGCGAGCTGCTCGTTCTGGAGCTCTACCGTATTGCCGTCGAGCGAGGGCATGACCGGCACACGGTAGAGCGCGGCGCCTTCGGCGGCATCGGCAAGGCCGACGCCGCGCTCCGCCGAGCGCAGGGCGGCGGTGAAATCGATGTCGCGCGCCTTGTATCCGGGCGTGGCGGCATTGGCGATGTTCGAGGCGATCAGGCCCATGCGCTGCGAGCGAAGCTCCAGTGCGGCGGCATGAATCCCGAACAGGTCCTGTGGCATGGTGTTGCAGCTCCAGAGAGTGTTCGCCGCTTTTCACCGCAAGGGGTGTGCCAATCCGCCCAAGCGCCGGATTTCCCGGCTTTCTCCGCTGCGGCCCGGGCAGGGGCGGGCCTGTCGGGCGGCAAGGGTTTGCCGGTTTTGCGGCAAGGCGCGTCCGGGGCTGAAACTCCGCGAAAACTGCCGTTCTGCGGGTGAGAAGGAGAAGCGCCCGCCATGCAGCCCGAACATCTTCTGGACCCCGCCAGCGCCCTGATCGTGGTGGGAGGCACCGTGATCGCCACGATCCTGCGCTGCGGGCTGAGCGATTGCATTACCGCCGCAGGGGTGCTCGCCGCCCTGTTTCGCCGCCCCTTCGATCCCGAGCGCGCGCGGGCGGAGATGGCGGTGCAGGTGCAGGAGATCCGGCGGGACGGGGTGATCCGATCCCAGCCTGCCGCCACCGGCGATGCCGAGTTCGACGAGGCGACCGCCATGCTGATCGGCAGCCGCTCGCTCGGCGCGCTGCAACTGGCGCATGCCGCACACAAACGCCGCCGCATCGAAAGGAGCCAGCGCGCGGTGCGCACTTTCATCCAGGCGGCGGACCTTTCGCCGGTTTTCGGGCTGGCGGGCACGCTCGTCGCGTTGAACCAGCTTCCGCCGCTCGATCAGCCCGAAGCGGACTTTTCCGTCGCCATCTCCATGGCGGTGCTGACGACGCTTTACGGGCTGCTGCTCGGCAACCTCCTGTTCACGCCGTTGGCCCGGGTGGTGGCGCGCCGTGCTGCTGACGAGGAGCGGGACCGGCAGACGGTGATAGACTGGCTGGAAGGCCAGGTCGCCGACGCGCTCCCCAGCACTGAGCGCGCCGAACATGCCGGGCGCGCCGGGCGCGAAGTGGCGGAGGCGCATTCGTGAGCGCACGCACCGCCGCGAGCTGGCAGACTTCGCTGGCCGATCTCTCGCTCATCCTTTTCATGATCTCCGCTGCCGCCATCAGCCGCCAGCAGGATCATCTCCGGAAAGCGAAAGTGGAGCGCGCCGAGCTTCGCGAGGCACCTGCCGCCGCTTCGGCTTCCTCGCCGGAGGGAACGCCGCTGGCGGTCTACATCGCCGCGCCCGGCGCTCCGCCGCTTGCCCGCTGGCTGGCGCAGCAGGCGGGCGATCCGCGCCAGCGCCTGACGGTGGCCGCGCCTTACGGTCCCGCATCCGGCGATCTGGCGCGGGCGATGTCGGAGGCGGGGCGGCTGGCGCGCGAAGCGGGCGCGGCGGGGCGTGAAGCAAGGATCGTCGTCGAACCGGGCGAGGGGCCTGCCCGGGTGGTCCTCGCGTTCGATGTCGCCGCATCGCAAGGCGCGGCCGGGGCCATGGCACGAACCTTGCTGGAAAGGAGGAAGACCCCCGGCGAAGGAGAGCGCCCCCGATGACAGGATTTAGATGATTGCCGCCCTGCTCCTTGCCGCTGGAACGGCCTTGGGCGGCTTTGCCGATCTCGATGCGGTGGACCGCCAGGTTGCCGTGTTCACCGGCTTTCCGGTGGGTGCGGTCGGCGGTGCGGCCACGCCGGTGGATCGCCGCCTCAAGCTCAGGCCCTGCCGCACCGGCCTTGCCCTGTCATGGCGCAGCGCGGCGCAGGACAGCGTGCTCGTGCAATGCGGCGATCCCGATGGCTGGCGCCTCTTCGTTCCGGTGCGCCGCGCCGGCCCGGCGGCTCCCGACGCCCCGGCGGCACTGGCGGTGAAGCGGGGCGATGCCGTGTCCATCGCGGTCGAGGGTGACGGTTTTTCGGTGTCGCAGCCCGGCGAGGCGCTTGAAAGCGGCGCAATAGGTGCGTGGATCCGGGTGCGTCCGGTGGTGGTGGGCAAAGGGCGGCCTGCGGAAATGCACGCGCAGATCGTCCGGCCGGGTCTCGTTTCCTTGCAGGTGCCTTAACCTCGCAAAAGCGCCGGGTTCGCTGCTTGCGGGAAAATCCCGCGGCCACCCCTTAACAGTTTCGTCCGGGCGCCGTCCTTGAGGGAAACGAATTTTCCAGGAGCCAGACCATGCCGCCCATCGAAGTGGGATCAACAAGCGCCCTGAGCGCGATCAACGCCCGGTTCGCACGTGCCAGCGGCACGGCAAGCCAGCAGACCACGAGCCTCGCGGCCTGGTCCGACAGCCCCACCGTGGATGCTTCTTCGGCGCTCGATCCCGGCAGCGTGCCGGTCGATACGGACCGCGTGGCGGAGATCCGCAAGGCGGTGGAGAACGGCACTTATCCGGTGATCCCCACCCAGATCGCCGATGCCATGATCGCGGCAGGCGTTTTGCTGAGGAGTCATAAGGAATGACCCGGCGGGCTGGCGGAGGCCCGGCTTCGGCAGCGGATGCGGGCGGCACAGAACTGCGCGAGATCCTGCGGCAGATGCTTGCCGTTCTCGAAGGCGAGCGGCAAGCGCTTGCCGGGCTGGATCTTGACGCCATCATCGGCGCCACCCGCGACAAGGACCGTCTTTGCGGCTCGCTTGATGCCGTCGAGGCGGCGGAAATCGACGAGGAGTGCCGGAGCCTGCTGGAAGCGGCGCGGCGGCTGAACGAGATAAATCGTCAGGTTCGCAACATCATAGCCGCCAATGTCGCCACCCGCCTCAACATGCTGACGGGCGCGCCGCAGCTCTACCGGGCCGGTGCGAACTACGCGCTCGTGGCCGGCCGCGCCTGAGCCCGCCGGTAAAAGATCCATCCGGCACGGGCCTTGCCGAAACTGGCACGTGCCTTGCGGAAGGGGCTCCCGAACCAATCGGAACGGGAGTTTCACATTGAGCGAGGCACAAGTCACGAGTGCCGGAATTGTCGGCGCGGGCGGCAGTGCCCGTGCGCAGGGGAATGGCGCGCGCGCCGCGATCGCGCGCGCGGCGCAGGCAACCGGGGTCGACTTCCAGTACCTGATGGCGCAGGCCCGCCTGGAATCGAGCCTCGATCCGGGCGCGCACGCCGATACCTCCAGCGCGGCGGGACTGTTCCAGTTCACGAACGGCACCTGGCTGAACACGCTGGGCCGACACGCGGCGGACCACGGCATGGCCTGGGTCCAGCAGGCGATCAGCGGCGGCGGGCTTTCCGACCCCGGCACCCGCGCGCAGATCATGGGTCTGCGCTACGATGCCGATGCCTCCGCGCTCATGGCGGCCGAACTCGCGAACGACAACCGGGCGGACCTGACGGCGCGGCTCGGCCGGGAGCCGGATTCCGCCGAGCTTTATCTCGCGCATTTCCTCGGTTCGGCAGGCGCGGGACAATTCCTCTCGGCGCTCGCTGCCGACCCCTCGCAAAGTGCGGCATCGATCCTGCCGGCTGCGGCCGCGGCCAATCGTTCGATCTTCTTCCAGAACGGAGCAGGCGGTTCTTCGCCGCGCAGCCTCGGCGGGGTGATGGACCTCATGCGTGCCAAGATGGCAGGCGCGATGGAAGGCGGCTTCGATGGAGAGGGCTGGGATGGAGCCCCCGCTTACGCATCCACTTATGCCTCTGGCGCGGCGCAGGCGCCGTCCGGGCCGATCGCGCGCGCATTCCGCGAGGCTGCGGCGGAGGCCGGCGCGCAATCCGCGCCGCGCACCTCGATGGCCGAAACGCTGCGAGGCATGTTCAACGCGGCGGGCAGCAGTGCGCCCGCGCACGTCCGCGATGCCTATGCCCGACTTGCGGGGCTTGGCCTGTGAACCGGCTCCTGCGCCGTTTCGGCGATATCGGGGCGATGGCACTTCCGGCAGGCATCCTCACGCTGATCGTGCTGATGATCGTGCCGGTGCCGGCCTTCGTGCTCGACGTGTCGTTCGTGCTCAACATCGCGCTTTCGCTAGCCATCCTCATGGCGGCGATGAATGCGGAAAAGCCGCTCGATTTCTCGTCTTTCCCCTCTGTCCTGCTTTTCGCGACGCTGCTGCGCCTTGCGCTCAACGTGGCGTCCACCCGTGTCGTGCTGGTCCATGGGCACGAGGGTGAGGCGGCGGCGGGGGTGGTCATCGAATCCTTCGGCAAGTTCCTGATCGGCGGCAATTTCGCCGTCGGCATCTTCGTCTTCCTGATCCTGATGATCATCAACCTCGTGGTCGTGACCAAGGGGGCCGGCCGCGTTTCGGAAGTCTCCGCGCGCTTCACGCTGGACGCGTTGCCGGGCAAACAGATGGCGATCGACGCCGATCTCGCCGCGGGACTGATGACCGCCGACGAAGCCAAGGCCCGCCGCCGCGAAGTGGCGACCGAGGCGGATTTCTACGGCTCGATGGACGGTTCCAGCAAGTTCGTGAAAGGCGACGCCATTGCCGCGCTGCTGATCCTGGGCGTCAACATCGTCGCGGGCTTTTGCCTGGGCATGATAAGCCACGGGCTTTCCGCCACCGAGGCGGCGCAGACCTACATCACCCTCGCCATCGGCGATGCCCTTGTGGCGCAAGTGCCCTCGCTGCTGCTGTCGATCGCGGCGGCCGTGATCGTCACGCGCGTTTCCGACAGCCGGGATCTTGCCGGGCAGATCGGCGGCCAGTTCGCCGATCCGCGCACCTGGCTGCCGGTCGGCGTGGTGCTGACCGCCATCGGCCTGATCCCGGCCATGCCGCAGATGGTGTTCCTGCCCGCGGCGGCGCTTGCCTTCTGGCTCTGGCACGTGCTGCGCAGGCATCAGGCGGTGCCCTTGCCGGTGCTTGAGGCGCCGCCCGTGGCCGATCCCTCGCGGATCGTGCTGGAGGATGTTTCCGACCACACGCTCGTCACCATCGAACTGGGATACGGGCTGGTCCAGCTCGTCGACGAGCGTCGCGGTTCGCCGCTGGTCAGCCGGGTGACCGGGGTGCGCAAGCAGCTCAGCCAGTCGTTCGGCTTCATCGTCCCGCAGTTCCGCGTCCGCGATGCGCTCGACATGCCGCCCCATGACTATCGCATCGTGCTTGGCGGCGTGACGCTGGGCAGCGCAACGATACGTGCAGACCGCATACTCGCCATCGACGCGGGAGAGGCCCGGGCCAGTCACGGCCTTCGCGGCGAGGCCACCCGCGATCCGAGTTTCGGCTGCCCGGCGCTGTGGATCGATCCCGCCGCGCGCGATCATGCCACGGCCGAGGGCTTCCTCACCGTGGATGCGGGCACCGTGATCGCCACCCACCTCAACCAGCTCCTTTCCGAACGGTCGCACGACCTGCTTGGTCCGGACGAGGTGAGAGCACTTCTCGAGGGGATCAAGGAGCATTCGGCCGGTCTGGTGGAGACGATCCATCCGCAGCCGTTGTCCCTCGCCGCGATGACCCGCCTGCTGCGCGCCTTGCTGGAGGACGGTATCCCGATCGCGCATCCGCTGCCGATCCTTGCCAGCCTGAGCCGGGCGGTGCAGCAGACCGTCGATCACGAGCGGCTGGTCGAACTGATGCGGGCCGATCTCGGGGCGCTGATCGTCGGCCGGATCTGCCCGCCGCATGAGCGCCTGCCGGTCATCACGCTCGATGCCGGGCTCGAAGCGGCGATCGTGCAGGGCATGGTCGATCCGGTAACCGGACAGCCGGTGATCGAGCCGGACCTCGCCCGCATGATCGGCGAGCGTGTCGCCGCGCTGAGCGCCGAGCGGGGGCCCGGCGAAGTGCCGCTGGCACTGGTCGTCCAGCCGCGTGCGCGCCGGGCGCTATCCGCGCTGCTGCGCCTGCGCGCGCCGGCATGCCTGGTGCTTTCCATCGCCGAACTGCCGCCGACCCAGCCGATCGAAGTCGTCGATGTCGTCGGCGCGGCGCAGCCGGAGCGCATGGCGCCCGGCCTTCCCCATCCCGAACAAGCCGAAAGCATGGCCGCATGAAACAGGACCAGAGGGGCTTCAGCGCCTATGCAAGCCGCGTCGCGGGGGCCTATCAGGGCGACGTGGCAGACCGTGTCCGCCGCTTCCTGCCGATGGTCCGGCGCCTCGCCTGGCATATCCACGGCAGCGGGAGGCCGGGAATCGAGCTGGAGGACCTGATCCAGGCCGGGCTCGTGGCGCTCACCGAATGCGCGCAGAAGCATCAGGGCCCAACGGAGGACGGGTTTGCCGCCTATGCCAAGATGCGCGTGCGCGGGGCCATGGTCGATCTCATCCGCCGGACCGTGCCGATGTCGCGCGGGGCGAGCGAGCGGCGGCGCCAGCTTGCGGGAAAGGAGACCGAACTGCGCGGCATTCTCGGCCGCGATCCGCTGCCGCACGAGCTGGCCGGGGCGATGGGCATCGAGGAGGCGGAACTTGCCGCGCTGCGCGGGTCCAGCCAGCCGCTGCACTTCGAGTCCATCGACGAGGTCTATACAGACCAGAACATGGCCTTTGCCGACGAACGCCCGGACAGTCTTGCGCTGCTGGCGGACGAGGAACTGCGCGGGGCCGTGGTGGAGGCGATCGCCGATCTTCCCGATCGGCTGCAGCTGGTGGTACAGCTCTACTTCGTGGAGGAGCTGAACCTTGCCGAGATCGCGCAGGTATTGCAGGTCTCGATCCCGCGTGTCCACCAGCTCAAGGCGCAGGCGCTCGCGAAACTGCGCGGCAGCCTTGAAGGCGTGGCGGATATCCTTTGACTGGGGTGCCGCGCATCAGGCGGCCCGGGCCAGCGCGGGCTTGCTGAGCAGCGCCAGCAGCGAGATGCGGTTGAAGAACCACATGCGCTGCAATTCCAGATCGCTGTATTTCCGCAAGGTGTTGGCGAAAGTATAGGGCGTATACCAGACGTTGTGGTCGGGGTGGACGCCTTCGAGGAAGGTTTCAGTTTCCGCCACATAGTCGAAATGGCGGGCGCGGCACTGGAAGGCGTCGGGAACGGAGATCAGGAACAGCCCGGCGTCGACCGACTGGATCTGCGCCAGGAACCCGGCGACATCGGGGACATGCTCCATCACTTCGGGAACCAGCACGACGTCGTAGCTGCCCGTCACTTGCGAGAAATCCGTGAACAGCGCGCCTTTCACGAAAGGGCGAAGCTGTTCGAGAGCCTCTCCGTGAGGGTCGATCCCGTCAAGCTGCGCGCAGTGCGCTTCCAGCCGGACGTGAAGCGAGGTCTGCGGATCGGTGATCGGCCAGTCCGCGCAGCCGACATGAAGCACGCGCTGACCGGCGAGCAGGCTGGCGAAGACATCCATCCGGCCGAGCGAGGCCAGTTCCGCGCCGACCGGCACGCGCTGGAGGAAATAGGGCGCATGAATCCGTTCGAGCGGCGAGGCTTTCTCCGAAGGCGCGGTAGCCTCCACTTTCTGCGGATCGGGAGATGTGGCCGGGGCGGGGGCATGAGGGGACGAGGATCTGGAGGAGGCCTGGGCAAGTGCCGCCACATCGGCCTTGTGCATGTCCTCGTAGCTGCGCAGCGTCGAACCCCAGAGCTGGTGGGCATAGACCGGATCGCTGCCGCCATAAGTCAATCCGGTGAAGTGGCGCGGTATGAAGTAGTGGCTTGGATAGATGCGCAGCGGCGTATAGGCGAACTTGCGATAGCAGTCGGTCAGGCGCTGCGGCCCCACGGTCTTCCACGCCATGTCGCCGATGACGGAGGGGCTGGCGGCGATGTCCTCCACGATCTGCCTGACGAAGTGATTGCCCGGCGTGCAGCCGAAGTATCCGGCGGCGATGAGGCCGGGGCGCGCGATCTCGCTTTCCCAGCAGGCGAAGGCTTCGCAGGCGAGCAGTTCGTCGCCCAGGGGGCGGGTGCAGATGCTGTCCGCATCGAAGACGACACCGCCATGTTCGAGGAGGATTTCCCAGCGCATCATGTCGGCAACGCCGTTTAGTTCGCGCGGGCGCATCTGCGCGATGTGCCGGGCATTGATCCAGTCGCGGCCGTCCAGTTCGGCATTGCCCCAGAGGCGAAACTCCCAGTCCGGATGGGCCTGGCGCCATGTGGCGATGCAGTTGTCCGGCCGGCGGCTCTCGTCACCGACCCAGATGAAGTGGAAGCACTTTGGAATCATGGCACGGTTCCCGGCGCTGGAAGGACTTTTCCTTGCCAGGAGCTAAACCGTCAGGGTGTATCAAGTCCGAAGCGGGGCCAGGGGATTGCCCTTAGCTGCCACAGTTTCCGGCGGGCGCGAGCGGTGTCTGGGCCCGCCCGGGGGTGCGGGCGGGCCCATCCCCCACCGACTTGCCCCCATCGCGTGCACTGGCCGTATCGCCGGCCGCATGGCCTCCGCGATCGGGGCAGGTGGAACTTTGAGCCGGAGCGGCACATGAATTGCGGAACAATGCGCCGCTCCGGGCGGGTGACCTCTGGGGGTTTGAGGTCAGTCCCGCGGGATGATCCAGCGGATCGTCCCCAGGTAGCTGCCGGCGACCGACTGACCGTCGGCATTGGTCGCAGGGTCGAACCGGGCGCGCCTGCTCACGAACTTGCAGGTGGCCTCGTCGAGCCCGGCATAGCCGCTTGACGTGACGACGGCGCATTGGCTGACCCGCCCGCGCGCATCGACGTCCAGCCGGAAGCGCACGCTGCCCTGATGTTCGGCGCGCAGTTCGGCCGTGGGGTAGTCCTGTGTGGTGACCCAGCCCGAGGCATCGTTCCTGGGAAGTGCCCCCCGAGGCTGGAAAAGCGCCGGGGTTTCGGTGGGCGTGGGTAGTGCGACCGCGATTTTCTCTCTGGAATCGAAGCTGGTCGGCACGGCAGTGGGTAACGTGGTTGCGACTGGAAGGGGCTCGTTCGTAGGCAGAGGAAGGCGGGGTATCGGCGCCGTCAGCATCGGCTGATCGACTTGCTGATCGGGAACGGTCTTCGGTTCGGGAGGCGGGGGAACGGGAAGCGGTTCGAGCTTGATCTGCGTGGCTTCCGGCCGCTTGGGTGGATCGCTCTTGAACATGGTCACGGCAAAGCCATTGACCAGCGCAAGCACGAGGCCGCCCTGGATAAGTGCGACGATACCCCCGGTGAGGGCTTTCTGGTTACCGTTGGAATTCCGATCAGTGTAGGACATCGGCATCCTCTCCATGGTGCCCGTATCCTTGCGACTGGTCGCAAGCCCGGCGCACTTCATGGAAAAGAAACTATCACGAATCGGTGTAATTCAAATAGAATTATACTAAGCAGAACAAGCATTTAATGTTGCATTGCTGATTATCGCCGTGCTTACTTTCTATCGCACTGCAGCAATAGCCTTCTGCCGTCGGCGCTGGACCGAACTGCCAAGGCCGATGGCTTCGCGGTACTTGGCCACGGTGCGGCGCGCCAGTTCGAAGCCTTTGCCCTTGAGGAGGTCCACCAGGGTGTCGTCCGAAAGGATGGCCTTGGGGTCTTCCGCATCGATCAATTGCCGGATCGCCGCCTTCACCGCTTCCGCCGAGGCGCCTTCGCCGCTTGCCGCTGCGACGCCGGAGGTGAAGAAGAACTTCATCTCGTAAGTGCCGCGCGGGCAGTTCAGATACTTGTTGGAGGTAACGCGGCTCACGGTCGATTCGTGCATGCCGATGGCCTCGGCCACGGTGCGCAGCGTCAGCGGCTTGAGCTGCGAGATGCCGTGCCGGAAGAAACCGGCCTGCTGCTTCACCAGTTCGCTGGCGACCTTGAGGATCGTCTTTTGCCGCTGGTCCAGCGCCTTGATGAGCCAGTTGGCATCGGCAAGCTTTTCCGAGAGCCACGCCCGCGAATTCCGGTCGGAGCAGTCGCTCCTGAGTTCGACATAGTAGCTTCGGTTGACGATCAGGCGGGGCAGGCTGTCCTGGTTGACCGCCACGTCCCAGCCGCCGTCGGCGCGGGGCGTGACGAGGATGTCCGGCGTGACCGCCGCGCTCGGCTCCCCCCCGAACCGCAGGCCCGGCTTGGGATCGTAGCCGCGCAGTTCCGACAGCATGTCGGCGAAATCCTCGTCGTCCACGCCGCACATCCGCTTGAGCCGGGCAAGCTCGCCGCGGGCCAGCAGATCGAGATTGTCGATGAGGCGGGCCATCATCGGATCGTGGCGATCCGCCTCCCTGGCCTGGAGTGCGATGCATTCCGAAAGCGTTCGCGCGCCGACCCCGGTGGGATCGAGCGACTGCACGACCCCGAGCGCCGCTTCGGCCTCGGCGAAGGAGATGCCGAGATCGCCCGTGACTTCGGCAAGGGTGACGGGAAGATAGCCGGCCTCGTCGAGCAGGCCGATCAGGTAGCGCGCGATCCCGGCGACGTGGCGGTCGTCGGTGGCCGATCCGACCTGGGCTTCGAGATGCTCGATAAGCGAAAGCGCGCCGCTGCCGCGTTCATCGATGCCGGGAAGCTCCGCCCCGCCGCCGAGCCGCAGTTCGTTGGACCAGTCTCCGGTGTCACGGTCGCGGTCAAGCGCGGCAGTGTCTATGTCTAGCGGACGGTCGTCATCGCCCCGGCCTTCGCCGATCAGCCGGTCTACCGGCGAATCCTCTAGTGTCGTGCGGCGCGCGTCCTCTGGAAGCTCGACCGTTTCGGCAACGGGGGAGGGCGGTTCGCCGCCCACGTCCAGAAGGGGGTTGGCCTCCAGCGATTCGCCGATGAAAGCCTCGATCTCGAGGTTGGACAGCGCCAGCAGCTTGATCGCCTGCTGGAGTTGCGGGGTCATCACCAGCGACTGGCTTTGCCGCAGGTCTAGCCTGGGCCCCAGCGCCATGGCTCAGGCTTCCGGCGCGGCCGGCCTCGCGGAGGGCCTCACTGGGGAAAACCGCTCATAGCGTGAAGCCCTCGCCGAGGTAGAGGCGGCGCACGTTCTCGTCGGCGACGAGCGCCTCGGGGCTGCCTGCGAAGAGCACCTGACCGCCGTAGATGATGCAGGCGCGATCGACGATATCGAGCGTTTCCCGCACGTTATGGTCCGTGATCAGCACGCCGATGCCACGGTTCTTGAGATCGCGCACGAGTTCGCGAATGTCGGAGATCGAAAGCGGGTCGATGCCGGCGAAAGGCTCGTCCAGGAGCATGATCGAAGGCTTGGCCGCCAGCGCGCGGGCGATTTCGCAGCGGCGGCGTTCACCGCCCGAAAGCGCCATCGCGGGGCTTGAACGCAGGCGGGTAAGGCCGAATTCGTCAAGCAGGCGTTCCAGTTCGCTGGCGCGGACGTGCTTGTCGGGCTCGTTCAGTTCGAGCACGGCGCCGATGTTCTGTTCGACAGTCAGCCCGCGGAAGATCGAGGTTTCCTGCGGCAGGTAGCCGAGACCGAGAACCGCGCGGCGATACATCGGCAGCCGGGTCACGTCGACGCCGTCCATCAGGATGCGGCCCGAGTCGGGACGAACGAGGCCCATGATCGAATAGAAGCAGGTGGTCTTGCCCGCGCCGTTCGGCCCCAGCAGCCCCAGCACTTCGCCCTTGGCGACCGACAGCGAGATATCGGTCAGCACCGCGCGCTTGTCGTAGCTCTTGGCGATCGAAATGACTTCGAGCCCGCCGGCTTCTGCGACGGTCGGGATGTGGTGGGCCGCTTGGTCCTGCGGAAGTTCGGTGGTTCCGGTCATGTTCAGAGCGGTTTACGCACGCTCCCGGCTGTCGGCAAGTCGGCAATTCCCGGATATGGTGTCGATTGGCAGGTTTCCTGCATGGTTCGGCGCAGTCCGGGAACAGTGCACTAATATTGCGCATTTCGGGGGTGTGCTTGAAATCCGGGCCGCTGCGTGGTCTAGTGGACGCACAAAGAGACACGAGGTCGCAACAAAAGACCGGGTTGCTAAGACAGGAAGGCACCATGGACAGGATCGGCAAGCAAGGCGTCGATACGAAGGGCATGATCTCGGCAGCGCTGCCGGACAAGCCGGTGCCCCCGGAAGGCCGTTCGATGAAGGATTGGGCGAAGGCCGACTGGCGCCGCAAGATGAGCGACAACATCGCCTATGCCCTGCTCGTCTATACCGCCCTGCAGATCTTCGTGACGGTCGGCGCGCTCAAGACCGGGGGCGAATCGCTCCTGCCCTATCTTGCACTGGTGATCCTGGTGGTGGCGATCATCCCCGCCTGCCGCCGTTTCGAGGCGCGCTGGAACCGGCTTGACGACGAACAGGCCCATGACCCGGCGCTCGCTCCTTATTATCGTAGGGACCGCATCATGCTGTGGCTGCTGGCGATCGGCCTGCCGTTCGCGCTGACGGGGCTTTTCAAGGGCCTTGCGCTGCTGCTGAAGCACTGAAAGCGCGCGCCGGTTCGCGTGGGCCCCGCCCCTTGAACGGGCTTGGGGAACGATAGCGCATTTGCGCTTGGCGCTCGCGGCGATTAGGGCTGCGCTCCCGCGTCGGTAACGCGGCCAGTGGAGACCCGAAGATGCTCAGCCCCCAGGAAGCGCTCGACCGCGCTCAGGATCTCGTCGCCCGTGCCCGCAAGGCAGGTGCCGACGCCGCCGATGCGGTGTTCGGTGCGAGCTCCTCGGAAGGGATCCAGGTCCGCCTCGGCAATCTCGAGGATGTGGAACGGTCCGAAAGCGAGCATATCGCGCTGCGCGTCTTCGTCGGGCGTCGTTCGGCGAGCATCGGTTCCTCGGACCTGTCTTCGCAGGCGCTCGACGAACTGGCGCAAAGGGCGCTGGCGATGGCCGGCGCTGCGCCGGAAGATGCCTATTCCGGGCTCGCACCCGAGGAATTGCTGACCCGTTCACCCTGGCCCGAACTCGATCTCGTCGATCAGGCTGAGCCCAGCCCGCAGGAACTGCGCGCCATGGCGCTGGAAGCCGAGGACGCCGCACGGGCCGTTGCCGGGATCACCAATTCGGATGGCGCCACCGCCAGTTCCGGCACGGGCGTGTTCGCGCTTGCCACCAGCCATGGCTTCGCGGGCGCCTATGGATCGACCAGCCATTCGATCAGTGTCTCCGTGGTCGGCGGGGAAGGTGCGGGCAAGCAGCGCGATCACGCCTGGCGCTCGGCCCATCACCGCAGCGACCTGCCACCGCCGGCCGAGATCGGCACCCGCGCGGGCGAGCGGACCGTGGCACGTCTCGATCCGGGCAAGCTTTCCAGTGGGCCGATGCCGGTCGTATTCGATCCGCGCGTCGGCGGTTCGCTGGTGGGGCACCTGATCGGCGCCATGTCCGGAAGCGCGATCGCCCGGCGTTCGAGCTTCCTGCTCGACCGGTTGGGAGAGCAGCTCTTCGCGCCCGGCATTTCCATCGTCGAAGACCCGCATACGCTGCGCGGACTGCGTTCGCGTCCGTTTGATGGAGAGGGGCTGCCGACGCGGGCGGGCCATCTGGTAGAGGACGGCAGGATCACCGGGTGGCTGCTGGACAGCGCTTCGGCGCGCCAGCTCGGCCTAGCGCCGACCGGACATGCGGCACGCGGCGGCGGCGGAGCGCCCGGCGTATCCGTGGGCAACCTGCACCTCGAACCCGGAGAGCAGACGCCCGCTGAACTCATGGCCGACATCCGGGACGGCGTGTATGTAACCGAACTGATCGGCCACGGCGTCAATGCCGTCACTGGCGATTACAGCCGGGGCGCTTCCGGTTTCCGTATCGTCAACGGCGAGATCGCAGGCCCGGTTGCCGAGTTCACCGTTGCCGGCAACCTGCTTTCCATGTTCGCGGCGCTGCGGGCGGCGAACGATCTGGAATGGCACCGCGCCATCAACGTGCCGACGCTTAGGGTCGATGGGTTGACGATCGCGGGCGATTGATCGCCGGCAGCGCGCGCGGCTTTCACGACTTTTCAATTCATCGGGTGCTGCTATCCGGTTTTCGACAATCTATCTGGATTTGATTTGATGATCCCTTGGGGTGGCGACAGGGCGCCGGGAAGCCGGCAGGACGGTATCGGCCTGACCGTTGCGGTGGACGAACTGCGCCCGGCCGCGAGCGATGACGGCGTTCGCCGGTTCGAGATGTCCGGGACCGTTGCCGGCGATCTGCCGTTCCTGTCCTGGGACACGCTTGGGGCTGAAGTGGCGATCTTCGTCAACCGCGCGGGCACCGCCTTTGGCCAGGACGGCGCAGTGATCGGCAATGGGCGGCTTTACGAGGACCGGATCGAAATCGACCTCGTCCTGGACCGGGCTGCTGCCGGGGAACTGGCCGCAAGCGTCGAAGGGCCGGGCGGTAAAGCGATCTGGCTGAATGCCGAGCCCGTGACGGAAACGATCTTCCGCATCCTGTCGGTCGGGAAGGGCTGAGCGCGAGCCTTCTGTGCGATGAAACGCGCGGCCCTTGCGAAAAAGAGGTAGCCTCCGGCTCGCAATAGCCGGCACGGCGGCGGCCATGCGGGTTACCCTATGCCGATGTTGTTGCACGAGGTTTGGGGCGGAACGCCTTGATGGGCCCAGCGATTTCTCGCGCCTTGAAGCGGATGCGAAGGGAGCGGCGCTCGCCTGAATCGTACTGGCCTGCGCGCCGACAGGACCGGATCCACCGCCCTTTCCTGTTCCTTCTCGCGCCGCCCGGCGCCGGTTCCACCACGATGGCAAGCTATCTTGCGGACCATGTCAGCCTTGCCGGGCTTCATTCCAGCTACGAAGGACAGCGGCTCGTCAGGGGGCTGATGGATGTCGATCGCTGGTTTCCGGAAAAGTTCGTCGATTTCGAGGCGGTGATAGGGGCCTGGGCTGCGCGGGTCGCGGAAATAGAGCAGTCCCGCCCGGTGGCCTACTTTCTGGAAAAGAGCCCGCCGAACCTCGTGCGCCACGACGAATTGCTGCGGCATTTTTCGGCGGCGCGCGTAGTGGTGACCAATCGCGAGCCCATTGCGAACATCGATGCCCGGCTGCGGCGTCCGCTGCCTTCGGTCTATGACGGTGTGGATCGCCGGGATGTGGTGGGCCATCTTGCCAGGCTGTGGGTCTGGCAGAGCGGGCTCCTGCGCGATGCCGTGGAGCGCGGGGGCTATCCGCTCGTGACATACGAGGCGTTTCGCAGCGACCCCGCCTCGCTGGCTTCCGCATTTGGAATCGAGAACGCAGCGCCGGTTTCCGATGAGCCGGGGGAGGCCTCGGGCGATCGTTCCAAGGGACATGGATCGTCTTCGCAGCGCGCACAGGTCAAGCTGCTGACCACGGTAGAGCGCAGGATCGTGCACGAGACTGTCGCGGCCAAGCCGGACCTGCTGGCGTTCTTCGGCTACGCGGCAGCGGGTTCGCCTTCCGCCTGAGCGGACACTGGCCGGGCCTGTTGCAGCGATCTCAGTTCGACCGGCTCTCACGCGAATAGTAGTACTGGTAATAGGCCATTTCCTCGCTCAGCACTGCCGAGGAGCGGGTGTCCACTTGCGTGAGAATGATGCCGAAGATCCGCGCACCGGCGCGATCGAGTTCGCGGATCGCCGTCTTCACGACCTTGCGCTGTGTGGTCCGCCACCGCACGACCATGAGCGTGAGATCCGCCATCGTGGCGATGGCGCGGGCTTCGGCGACGGGGATGGCCGGTGCGATGTCGAGCACGACGAAGTCGTATTCCTGCCTGAAGCGGTCGAACATGGCGGCCGTGGCCTGGGAATGCATGATGTCCGACTGGGCGGTGAGTTCGGTGTTGAGCGGCAGGACATGGGCGCCGGATGCCTCATCGAGCACGATCACATCCTCGATGCGGGCCTGACCGTTGAGGACTTCGACAAGGCCCGGGCGGTTGCGGAGACCCAGCGCAAGCGTGGTGCCCATGCGGCGCATGTCGCAGTCTACCAAGAGGGTCCGCCTTCCCGCGAGCGCGGTGGACCGGGCGAGGGCGATGGCCGTGCTGGTCTTGCCTTCTCCCGGTATCGAGGAAGTGACGCCCACGGAACGGGCGAGTTGTCCCTTGTGTCCGATCTTCAGCGCCGTCCAGATGGCCCGGACGGATTCGGAGAACGGGGATTCCCGGTGTTCGACCACGAAATCGGGAACGCCCAGGGCATCATTCCTGCGGAAGTCGGGTTCGTCCATCGTCCCGATATCCGGCAGGCTGCTGACCACTTCGTAGCCGGTGAACTCCTCGGTTTCGGCGCGGGTGCGCAGGCCGCGCTCGCGCCATTCCAGCGCCATGGCCAGGAGCACCGCCGCGATGATCCCCGCGATCAGGCCCCCCAGCATGTAGACCAGCAGGTCGGGCGAAGAGGGCCGCACCGGCACCTGAGCCCGGGCGATGACCTGGGCCTTGCTCTTTTCCGTGCCGCGCGTCGCCAGTTCCACCCGGTAGCGATCGAGGAAGGTCTGGTAGAGCTGGCGCGAACTTTCCGCGACGCGCTCCAGTTCGTTCAGGCGCACCGAAGCGTTGTTGCCCGCCAGCAGCCTGCCCTTGGCGCTGCCGATCGCCGACTGGATCGCGCCGACGCGCTGGCTGTCGACGCTGATGTCCGACCTGACGCCGGAACTGGCGCGCGAGACTTCGCGGCTCAGCGCCTGCCGGGCCGTCGTCAACTGGGCCTGGGTCTTGACGCGGTCCGGGTGGTTGGGGCCGTAGACGGACGATTGTTCCGCCAGCTTGACTTCGAGGCGGGACACGTCGGTTCGCAGGTCGCGGATCACCGGGCTGCTGTTGACGGCGGTGCCGTTCTCCCCGGCGTTGGCGCTTGCGCGTCCCTGCGAGGCGGCAAGTTCCGCCTTGGCGGAGGCCAGTTCGGTGTTCAGCGTTGAAAGTTCCTGCTGCGCGATCGTGCTGTCGTTGCTCACGCTCACGAGGTCGGACTTGGCGCGGTAGGCGGCTACGGCGGCCTCGGCCTTGATGACGTCGCCGCGAAGCTGGTCGAGGCGGGTCCGCAGCATGTTGATGTCCTGGCTGCGGGCGGACTGCTCGCTCTGGACGTTGCCGCTGACATAGGCGTCGGCCACGGCATTGGCCACGGAAGCGGCAACCGCCGGATCGCGGGACTTGTAGCCCAGGTTGATCGCATAGGAGAGGCCCTGTCGGCCCACCGTCAGGTTGGACCTGACGATCGCCGTCGCTGCCGGGATCGAAAGCGGACCTGCGATGTCCGGCGCGCCGGCGGCGATGAAGGCGGGGTTCGTGTTCAGCCGGGCATTGCGCACCGCGGCGGTCGCCACTTCAGGGGAGAGGAGCACCTGCACTTCGGTATCCACGGTCGGCGAATCGACAGCGGTGTCCTTGTCGGTCTGCGCCGTCCGCACCAGTTGCTGGTCGTTCCGGTCGAGCGCGAGCACGACGTTCGCGTCGTACTGTTTCACTGCGAGCATGTAGGCCGCCAATGTCGCGGCAAGGGCGCAGCCGATGACCGCCAGCATGGCCCATTTGTGCCGCCAGGCGAGCATCGCCAGCCAGGACAGGTCGATGAGTTTGGAACCATCGGGACCGGACGTGGTCGAAGGGGCTGCGTCCACGCCGCGCAGGTTGGAAACGGGGAGCTTTTCGAAAGCTGCGGACAAGTCGCTCTACCTTCCGGAGGACGTGGAAATCGACTGTCATCTTGGGAGTTTTCTGCCCCCTGAATCCATCAGAAACAGGTAGTAATTCGAAATCTCTGCAACCACTCTCTCGGGCGAACGCCGGGCCACGAAATGCAGCGGCACTGCCCCTGCCACGGCGGCGGCCGCCTGGGCGGCCTCGGCGATCTGCCGGTGCGACAAAGGCTCGTTGATCGCCGTCACCCGCGGCGGCCCCAGTTCGTCGAGAAGGCCCGAGAAGGCGGAGATTCCAGACACCATCACCGGCGTGCCGCGCTCGGCTGCCAGGATGGCGAGGCCGCTGTTCTCGCCCCGGCGATAGGGCAGGAGCAGGATCAGCGTCTCGTTGAGCCGGTCCGCCATCTCCTGGTCGCTGAGCCGGGTAAGCACCCACTCCATTCTCCAGCCGCGCCCGGAAAGGGCGGCGAGCCGGGCCTCCAGCGCGGCGGCTTCGGCGGGGCTCTCCGGCAGGCCGTGGACCAGATAGCGGCGACTGTCCGGTTCAGCGTTCTCCAGCGCGGCGAGCATGTCGTCGAGGCCCTTGTAGCCCTTGATGTCGCCGAGGAATGAGACCGTATCGCGGCGCAGGCCGATGGTGGCGGCAGGCGGCGGATAGGCGCCGGAATAAGTCCAGTGGGGCGCAACCAGAGCCGGAATGCGGGTCAGCACCGGGTGACGGAGCCGGGCCTGCGCGAGGCTGCTCTCCGACATGGCGTGGATACCGTCGAGCAGGGCCATGAACCGCGCCATCCAGAACCTTTCGAGCCTGGGGCGCAACTGTTCGTGAGAGACGGCATTGTGCATGGTCCAGACGATCTTCGCGCCGCGCGCCTTCTGGAGCGCGAGAAACACCGCCCAGGCTGCGATCGTCCGCAAGCTGCGCAGGAGGCCCGGCTGTATGACCTTTTGTGGCCAGTGCAGGTGCAGGATGTCGCAGGTGCCGGTGAAGCGTTCCTTCCAGCCGGGCGATGAAGGTGAATGGCCCAGTCGGCGAAGCTGTCCGATCAGGATCGCCGTGTAGGGATTGCTGTGGCGGTTCTCTTCGCCGGGAAAGCACCAGACTCGTGCCATGAATCCTTCTGGATCGCTGCCATATACCTAATTGCATTGGCTAGTTTCATGGGCGCCGCTGCACAATTGCGATTAAGTCTTAGGGCATGGCCCGCCCGAACCGCGGCGGCGCCGCGCTCTTGGCGATGATGGGCGACACCAGGAAGGCAGGGAACCGATGCGCGTGGACAGGGTGGTCTTTCCGTTCACCAATGAGAAGATCGGCGGCAGCCACGTTTCCTCCTTCACGCTCGGCAGGACGCTTCAGCAGGACTACGGGGTGGAAGTGGTGGTGGCCGCGCCGCGAGACAGCCTGATAGAGCAGGTGGCGCGCGAACGCGGTTTCACCATCTGGCCGCTCGGCGAATCCCCGAGCTTCCGGCACGGCCTGGCGACGGAGGCCCGGTTGCTGCCGCGCCGGCTGTCGCTGCTGTCAGGCCAGCCCGAGGGTACGTTCGTGCACTGCAATGACCTGTCGGCACTCCAGAGCTGGGGACCGGCGGCGCGGCTTCGCGGGATTCCGGTGGTCTACCACAACCGCGCCTTCAACCGTCCGGTGGCCCCGAACCTTGCCGTGATCGCCACGGCCCAGCGCATCATCTGCATCTCGCAGGCCGTGGAGCAGCGGCTGCCGCAGTGGCTCAGGAGCCGGTCGGTTCTGATCGACAATCCCGTGGAACTGGCCGAGGACGTGGATGGCAAGGCGCTCAGGAATGCCTTCGCTGCTTGTCACAGGGTTGCCGGGGAAGGGCCGCTGATCGGCTTCATCGGCAATTTCGCGCACCGCAAGCGGCCGCGCTTCTTCCTGGAGATGGCGCGCGCGGTGCTGATCGAGCTTCCGCAGGCGGCTTTCGTGATCTTCGGCCGCGAGGTCGATGAAACGCAGCAGGACCTTGAAGATTTCGCGCGGCAGCTCGGAATTGCCGACAGGGTCGTCTTTGCCGGTTTCCGCCTGCCGGTGGAGGAGAACATCGCCATGCTCGATCTTCTCGCCATCCCCGCCATCGACGAGCCCCTGGGGCGCACGCCGCTGGAGGCGCTGATACTGGGCGTGCCCTATGTGGCCACCGACGATGCGGGACTGGGCGAGACCGGCCGCCGTTTCGGCGGCGGGTTGCTCGTGCCGTTGGACGCGGGGCCTGAAGCATTCGCCCGGAGCGTTCGCGGCGCGCTGGCGGGTTCGGATCCAATCGCCTTCGCCGATGCACGTGGCCGCGCCAGGGAAACCCTGTGCGCGGCCAGCCATGCGAAACGGGTCATGGAAGTCTACCGCGGCCTGTCTGGCCGGCGGGGATCCGATCAGAAATAGACCCGCTGCCCGACCGTCACGGTGGACCCGGAATAACTGCTGGAACTGTTGAGCACCTGCCCGGTCTTGGAAACGAGCCTGCCGATCCGCAGGTTCACTACACCATCCTCGGCACGGAAGAGCGGAACCGAAGGATCGCCGGATGCGATGAGCACGTCGATCGTGATGGTCCGGGTCTTGGTCTTGGTGCCCTTGCCGATGATGCCCACGAAGCGGTTCGTGCCCAGTTCGACCAGGCCGTGGCTCTGGTCGGTCCATGCCTTGATGCCCTGGCGGCAACCGGCAAGGTAGACATTGTCCACCCTGACCTTGCCCTTGATGTCCAGACAGGCATCGCTGGCATTCAGGACGCGTCCGTTGGAGATCGTCCCCGAATAGCCCGCCTCGGTCGAGATGCCGTCGACGTTCTGATAGTAACTACCGGACTTCATGAACAAATTCTGGAAGTCGAAATTGCTGATCGCAAAGGAGCCGATGTCGTTGGCGTCCTTGCCCTTTAGTGCGATGGCGGCCCATGCATCGTCGCTGTTGATCGACGGGTAGTTCTTGTCGCCGATCCACACGAGATCGCGGAACACCGCCTTGCCGATGCCATTGCTGACGTTGACCAGACCGAGGCCGAGCACCGAATCCGCGCGGGCCGCCGTTTCGGAAACCCGCTGGACCTGGATGTTGGGGACGTTCTCGCCCCGCAGGAGCGGCCCGTAGCGCAGGGATTTGACGTCCTCCATCGCAAAGCCGGTGGCGTTCTTGCCGTTGACGAGAATCTTGCCGTCAACCGCGCAGACCTTCTTCAGGCTGGCGGAAGTCGGCCCGAGGCGCAGGGTGGTCATGGCCTTGCACGAGGTGCCGGAGGAGAGTTGCGGCGCGGTGATTGCGGGCATCCTGAAGGCCGTGGCCGTGGAGGATGCCTGGGCGAACATGACCGGAGCGGCGGCAAAAGGGCTGAACCGGGCGATCGATTCGCCGATGTCGGAACTGGAAAGACCTGCGAAAAGCAGGGAGAGTGCGACGACCGAAGTTTTTATCATCTTTTTACTCAATGACTTGGCGATTTTTTCGGCTCTTTGCGAGCACACGAGAGTATATCTCCGCAGGGATTGCGAAGAACGACGCGCGAAATCTTATCCCGGGCAAGGCGCAGGGCAACGCCGGAACCGGCGGTTATCCGGTCAAACGGGATGGGGCGCAGCAAGATTTGCGACGGGCCGAGGCGCGGGCCGGGTCATGAGCGAGGCGTGGACAGTAAAACCGCAAAGCAGGCTGTAGAACAGCAGCCCCTCGATCATCCAGAACGGCATCGTCGCCATGTTCAGCAGGAAGAAGCCGAGATGCGCCATGATGAGGACGAAGCGGGCCGGCGTGCGCGCGGTCAGCGCCAGCCAGAACATCCACAGCCACAGGAACAGCATCGCCGCGACGCCGAGCAAGCCCAGTTCGTAGAGCGTCGAGATCAGCGTGTTGTGGGCATAGTAGCGATAGCGCCCCTCCCAGGCATTGGCGCCGTATCCGAACATGTGCTGGCGGGGGGTGCTTTCCTCCCAGGCGGTGACGTACTGGCTCCAGAGCAGCAGCCGGCCTGACAGCAGGGCCTGGTCGTCGCGGCTGAATTCGGCGGGCGCCTTGGTGAGGATTTCCGGGTGCGAGGCGATCGTGCTGATGGCATCGAAACGATCGCCGGCCACGATGGGAAGCACGGGAAGGCAGGCCAGCACCAGCAGCCCGCCAAGGATGGTGGCGACGGGGCGCTGGCTCGGCCGGACGGCGGAGGTCAGGACCGAGACCAGCAGGCCAAGAGTGATCGGCGCGGCGGTTATGATGGCGGTCCGGTAGTTGGCGGCCGCGATCCCGCCGATGCAGACGACCGCGATCGCAAGCTTCACCAATCGCCGGAGATCCGGGTTGAGCACGGCCGCGAGAAGCGCGGTGAGCAGGATGATCGAGAAGCTGGCTTCGTGGTTGTAGCCGCCGATGTAGGACGCCGAACCGTCGCTCTCGGTCGCCTTGGCGATGCCCAGGACGAGGCTGTAGGACTGGAGCAAAAGCGGCAGCAGGAAGGTGAACAGGACCCGGATCAGCACCTTGCCGGCGCCGTCAGCAACGAAGGCGTCGTAGGCCGCGAGCGCGATGACGGTGAAGTAGGCATATTTCACCAGGCTTTCCGTGCTGCCGGATGCATCGTCGTTGAAGGTCGCGCTCAGCAGGATCACGAGGAGCAGGGGGGCGATCGCTCCCACTACGATCGGGACCGCGCGGCTTCGGCGCAATTGCAGGATGCCCAGGCCCACGACCAGCACCGAGACCAGCGCGTTCCAGCTCAGCCCCGCAGGCGATGCGGAGAACGAGAAATGGGGCAGTGCTGACATGGCGAGGCGAACGGCGCAGGCGATCACCAGGAACTGCGCGGACCTGCCGATCCTGAGGCACAGCAATGCGACCAGGACGCAGTAGAGCATCATGGTCGGGACCATCAGGAACTGCGGTATGGGAGGGCTTCCGACGGTCAGCGCCAGCATCGAATTCTCCCGGAAGGAAGGGCGGCGCGTGCCAATGCCTTGCCTTCAGCGTGCAGGTTTGAGGGCTGAATCTTGGTGGCTCCTGCTCAGGATTTCACGGTAGCGAACGGCGGTGCGCTGGGCGACTTCGTCCCAGTCCATCAGGGCTTCCACGGGCAGTTCGGCGCGGCGCGGACTGTCGCGGCGGGAAAGGCGCGCAGCCAGGACACCGACATCGCCAACCGGAAAGTAGCAATCGGCCGGAAGGCCAAGGTCGAGGTTCGGCTGGATATCGCTGAGCAGGACCGGGCAGTTGCTGGCCAGCGCCTCTAGCGCGGCGATAGGCAGTCCCTCATGGAAGGAGGGCAGCACGAAGAGCGAGGCATTGCGGAGCAGGACGCCGAGCTGCGCGCGGGGCACCATGCCGAGGAAGCGGACATTGGCCCCGGCCATCTGGGCCAGTTTCTGGGCATACCGATCCGATTTCTTCGCGGCTCCGGCAATGACCAGCGTGCGCGGGTCCCCGCTGCGGGCATGCGCTTCGATCAGGTAGTGGATGCCCTTCTCGGGAACCAGCCGGGCGACGCAGCACAGATAGTTTCCGGGCTGGAGCCCCATTTCGGCCAGCAGGACGTCGTCGGGCTGGGGGCATGGCGGCAGCGCGCTGACGCCGTTGGGGATGAAATCGACATGTTCGGCCCTGCCCGGATAGCGCTCCTTCATTCGGGCGGTGAGCGAGGGGGATACGCAAACGACCGTATTGGCGAACTGGACGCCCAGCTTTTCGCCCATCCGCAGCATCCACTTCGCTCCGCGTCCCCACTTCTCGCGCTCGTAGTCGGCACCGTGATGCGTGAGCAGGACCTTCAGGCCGAGCAGGCGGGCGAGCGGCGCCAGCAGGCCGGGGCCGACCGCGTGGATATGAATCGCCGTCGCCCCGTGGGTGCGGGCGTAAAGGATGCTGAACAGCGTGGAGATGATCGCTTCGCTGGAACGGCCGGTGGGGCAATAGAGCGCCTTGAGCGCAACGCCCCGAAAGCTGGTCATCGCCGGATCGACATAAGGTGCGCGGCAGCAGACCTCGATCTCGGTATCGACCAGCGTGGCGGCGATACGCGGCAACAGTTCCTCGCAGTGAGTCTCGACCCCTCCCATGACGCCGGGGATCCCGCGCAGGCCGGTGACGCAGATCTTCATGTCGCCGCCATCCGGTTCGCGGCGACCGCCTGGATCAGCGATTTCCGGAAATCGCCGACGGCCTGGTCGAGCGAGAACGATTCCGCGCGTCTGGCCGCCGCTTCGGAAAAGGCGGGGCGATCCTGCGCGATCAGCCGGCCCATGCAGGTCGCCATGGCCTGCGCATCGTCCATCGCCACCAGCGCGCCGCCGGAACCGAACACCGCAGGCGCATCGCCAAGCGTGACTTCGAGAATTTCGGCCGGACCCGAGGGGCAGTCCGTCGCCACTACGGGAAGCGCCAGGGCCATGGCTTCCAGCATGGCATTGGGAAAACCTTCGGCATTGGACGTCAGCAGATAGCATCCGGCGCGGGCCAGCACGGCATGGGGATTGGCGAGGAAGCCGGCGAAGCGCACTCTCCTTTCAAGGCCGAGCGAAGCTGCCAGATGCGCGAGTTCCTCCCGCAGCGGGCCCTCGCCCAGCACGATCAGGTTGCCGCGTGCGGGTGCCGTGGCCAGGGCCCGGATGGCCATGGCGGTATTCTTGTTGTCCACGAGGCGTCCCATCGTGACGAAATCGTCGCGCGTGACCTCGATCGCCGGTTCGAGCGCGGCGCGGGCGCGAATGCGGTCCACATCCACGGGGTTGTGGATGACGCGAATCCTGTCGGGCGAAATGGCGAAGTCGGTTTCCAGCGTCCGGGCGACCCCCTGGGACACGGCGATGACCTGCCGGGCCGCCGGGTAGGTCCTGCGGATCAGCAACCGGCTGACGAGGCCGGACAGGCCGTGCTTCAGGTGGGCGGTGGTATTCACCCTTTCGCTGATGACGGTTGCGCCGCCGGTCTGCCGCATCGCCGCCAGCGTCGCGACGTTGGCTCTCGACAGGAACGACAGAGCGACGTCGGGCCGGGAGCGGCGCACCAGCCTGCGCATGCCCCGGACGCTGCGCAGCAGGCCGCCCTTCGCATCGAGGCGTTCGATCGGTACGTTCTCGGGCAGGAGGTAGGCTTCCTCGGCCTCGTTATCGAGCAGGGCGACGGTTATCGCGAAGTCGCTGCGGGGGCCGCTGAGCTGTTCGACCAGCGTGGTGAAGACGCGTTCCGCCCCGCCGCCAGCAAGTGAATTGATGACGAAGAGCGCGCGGAGCGGCGGGTCTGGCCTCATGCGTTCTCCTCTGGCGACTTGCCGGTGGAGCGTAGCGTTCAGGCCCGCCAAGAGCGATTCACCATAATTGGGCAATCGATGCCTCAATAGGGTGGAGAGGGCGATCCAGATGATTGAGCAGAAGGGATATCCGGCGGTAGCGATGCGCCGGATGCGTGGCCCAAGCTCTTCAAATGGGGCATCAATCCCTGCGGATTCGCACTTCGCGCTGCGGGAAGGGCAGCTCTATCCCTTCCTTGCCGAACCGTTCGGCAATGGCGAACCGGACTTGCGAGGCGATGGATGCGCCATCGGTCGCGTCGGGCACGAACAGCAGCAGGCGCATGTTGATCGAGCTTTCGGCAAATGCGTCCAGCGTCACGCTGGGTGCCGGCGACGGAAGCACGCCTGGGTTCGCATGGGCAATCTCCAGCAGGACAGCGCGAACCTTTTCGAGATCGGAACTGTACGCCACCCCAACCGGCACCACCACGCGCGCCAGTGCCGCCCCCAGGCTCAGGTTCTTCACGCTGCCGGTGATGAGCTGGGAATTGGGAATGATGATCTGGTGACGGTCGAAGCTTTCCAGGTGGGTCGAGCGGACGGACACTTTTCGCACGATGCCGGAGAAGTTCCCGACCTCGATCCAGTCCCCTTCGCGGATCGGCCGTTCGATCAGCAGGATCACGCCGCTGGTGAAGTTCTCGACGATGGATTGCAGGCCGAAGCCGAGACCGACCGACAAGGCCCCGGCAACGAAGGCGAGGCTGGAAAGGTCCAGTCCGGTGCTGGCGATGGCGATGACCGCGGCCAGCACGATCCCAGCATAGCCGATCATCGTCACGATCGAGGCTTGTGAGCCCCGGTCCAGCCCGAATTGCGGCAGGATCGAGAGGTTGATGATCCGCTGGGTCCAGCGTGTGGCGACGTAGCCGGCAAGGAAGATGAAGGCGAAGGTGAGAATGTCGCCCGCCGACAGGTTCACCTGGCCGATCGTGACACCGCTGCGCAGCGTGACGATGGCATCGCCGATCTCGCGGCTGTTGTAGCCCCAGGTCACTGCCAGCATCGGCACGGTGCAAAGCGTTATGAAGAGCCCGGTCAGCATCGGCACGAAGTGCAGCGTCGTGCGGTAGCGTTTGAACCGTCCTTCGGCGAGCAGGCCGAGCACCAGCGAGATCAGCCGGTGCAGGAAAATGGCGATGGCGATGACCGCGATCGAAAGCACCGCGTCCGAAAAGATTTCACGCGCGAGGATGATGTAGCCGACAAGCGCGGCGGAGACGCTGCCAATCACCAGCAGCTTGAGAATTCGGCTTAACGGCGATGCAAAGTCTAGCATTTCTGGTGGCTTGCCGCCCGATGCCGTGGCTTCGTCCTGGCCTTCGCGGCCCTTGTGAAGCAGGTTCGCAAGCACCCAGATCAGCCCGCCGCCCAGGATCAGCAGCAATCCCGAAATGAGGTCGATTGCGGTGGCAGACGCGAAACCGGCCTGCTCGAGAGCCTCGACGATGGCTTCCATCGCCATGACCACGCCGATCCAGCGGACCGTCGATACGCCCTTGTCGACAAGGGCCGGCCGCAGCCGCACCAGACGCAACTGGACGAAGGGCGATTGCAGCGTTCCCTTAGCAAGCCACTGGGTGATGGCGACGATCAGCGCCGCAAGCACGAAGATGGTGCTGAGCCGGACCAGTACGGCGATGGTGACGAACGGTTTCAGCACGAGGCCCATGGCGGCGATCGTGCAGCCTATGCCGAAGAACAGCGCGATTGCCGTGGAAACATCCTCGAGCACCACGATCAGCAACCGGCTAGCCAGTTGCTCCACGTTTTCGATCCGCTTTGCCAGCCTGGCGCTCAACACGCGCAGCAGCCATGCGGACGCGAACGGGCCCAGCAGCATCAGTGCCGCTGCGCCCAGCACCCGGCTGGCGAGGCCAAGGAAGCCGATAGCCTCGTAGCCCCGCGCAAAGCCCGCCGCCATGGCTTCGGCACCGCGCCGGGCATCGCCGGCGAAGGTCAGCCAGAGGCGGGGATCGAGCACGGAAGAGGCGCGCTCCGACTTGCGCAGGCGGTCTATCGCCGCGATCCGTTCGTCGAGATCGGAGACGAGGGTTGCCGCGCGCGCCTGTGCCTCGCGGGCGCGAAGGACCGGCCCGAGAGCAACGGAAAGGCGCGCGTCGAGTGCCTTGCGCTGGTCGGTGATGGCGGAGGCTTCGGTCTTGCCGGATTCGGGCAGCGGGCCGAGCGCGGTGATCTGGGCCTGTATGATTCGCGCATCGAGGTTGCTGCGATCGGCAATCCCGCGAGCCAGATCGCGGTCGGCCGCAAGACGGTCGCGCAGGAGGTTCAGTTCGCGCACTTCGTCGTAGTCGTGCCGTGAGATGTCCGTGCGCAAGACGGCCTCGGCATGCCTGGCATCCGCATCGAAGCTGGCCACCGCCTCGCTCGGCGTTTTCCTGACGGGATCGGGAGCAGGCTCGGGAGCGGGGTCGGCCTTGGGGAGCGCCGAGGCGATGGCAGACGAAAGCGCGGGAGGCTGGGTGGCAGGCTGGGCGGCCAGCGCGCTTCCCGCAGCCAGCATAAGGACAATGGCCAGCACGCACCGCGCGATCGCGGCGAGGCCCGCACTTCCGACGGCGATGCGGTTGCGGTCTTTCAACCCTGCGTATCCTTCAGAGTGGCGCGGCTTCAAGGGTACCCCCGCCCAGCGCCAGCGGCGAAGCATGGGCCGGCGCCGGAAAGGCAAGACAATAGAGCGTTTCCTTATGCCCGCGCCGGAGCCGCTGGCAAGGCCCCGGAAGATCGGCCGAAGTTTCCGCTTCGGTTTCGGAGCGTGCTTCGGCCGGGGCGCGGGCGTCGAGGCCATCGTCGTGCCGATCGCCGAACTGCCCGGTATAGTTCAGGAAATTCGGATGGTTGCGGCGCTATTCAGGGTAATGGCGCATCCCGGGGCGGCTGGGTAGAACCTGCCGGGTGGCCGCGATGAATGCGCGGTGGCTTTGAGGCGCGGGGGCTTGTGTGAGTAAGCTGGCCAGGCAGTTCATCTTTGCAGTTCTGCCGCGATCCGTGGCAATCCGGTTGTGGACCGGGCGCCAGTACCGGCGCTATGCGGGCCGATATCCCGAGGGCGAGAGGCGGCCGCATCCGCTGCGGGCCCCGCTGATCGTTTCGCTGACGTCCTTTCCGCCGCGATATCCCACGCTCCACCTCACGCTGCGAAGCCTGCTGCGGCAGGACACCGTGCCTGACCGCATCGTCCTGTGGCTGGCGCGCGGTGACGAGGAATCCCTGCCCGCTGCCGTGCGGGAACTGCTGGACGGGCGGGTCGAACCGCGGCTGGTCGACGACGTGCGCAGCTACAAGAAGCTCGTCTATGCGCTCGGCGCCTTTCCCGAAGCCTATATCGCCACTGCCGACGATGACGTCTTCTACAAGCCTTCCTGGCTGACCGAACTCGTCGATGGACAGGCCGGAACGAAGGGCGTCATCACCTGTCTGCGCGCGCACCGGCTGGAGATGGGGGCGGGCGGGGCGCTGGCCCGTTATGCCGATTGGGGCTGGGACGTTCAGGACGATGCCGCGCACGCTCCGTCCATCGATCTCATGCCCACGGGGATCGGCGGGGTGCTCTATCCGCCCGGGTGCTTCCATCCCGACGTGACGGAGCGCGAACTCTACGAGCGATACGCACCTTCCGCCGACGACTTGTGGTTCTACTGGTGTGCGCGCCGGGCAGGCGCGCTCTACCGGAAGGTGGGACCGCGCTTCGTGCAGATGACCTGGGACTTTTCCCAGGCGAGCCGCCTCTACGACGACAACATGCTGCAGAACGACGCGCAGATTTCCGCGCTGGTCAATCGTTTCGGCAATCCCCTGCTCATGCCGCAGGGCATTCCTGCGGTGGCGGTGTCCGAATGACGAGGGCCGGCAGCGACGATATCGGCCGCCACGCCACGCGGGGGGTGGCATCCACCGCCGCATCCCAGATCGTCAAGGTGTTCGCCACGATGGCGACCACGATCGTGGTCGCGCGTATTCTCTCACCGGCGGATTACGGCATCAGCGCCATGGTGGCGCCGCTTACCGGCCTGATCCTGATCTTCCAGAACCTGGGGTTCACGCAGGCGGTCGTGCAGGCGCGGGATCTCGACCCGGAGCATTCCAATGCCCTGTTCTGGCTGAACGTGTTCGTCTCGGTCGCAGCGGCTCTGGTCATGGTGATCCTGGCACCGCTGGCGGGCTGGTTCTACGGCGATTACCGCGCGGGATATGTGACGGCGGCCACCGGGCTCACCGTCCTCGTCTCGGGGTTGAAGTTGCAGCATCAGGCCCTGCTCAACCGGGACCTTCGCTTCCATACGCTCAGCATCAACGATATCGCCGTGGCCCTGTCGACGTTCGTCTTCACCGCGCTGGCCGCGCTTGCGCTGCGCAATTACTGGGCGATCTGGCTGGGGGCGCTGCTGGGGGCGAGCGTCAGCACGGTGATGGTCTGGACATCCTGCACCTGGCGCCCGCGAATGGGCGCGCGCTTCGCCGGGGTGCGCCATCTCGTGGTGTTCGGAGCGAATCTTACGGGTTTCAATCTCGTGAACTTCTTCGCCCGCAATCTCGATAACGTCATCATCGCCAAGGCCGAGGGTGCGGACGCGGTCGGCCTGTACGATCGCAGCTACAAGCTCATGCTGTTTCCCCTGCAAAACGTGAACCAGCCGCTGAGCCGCGTCATGATTCCGGTCATGAGCCGGCTCCAGGACGATGCGGAACGATATCGGCGGGTCTATGAACGGGCGATCCGCGCGCTTGCGCTGCTGTCCCTGCCGGGCATCCTGGCGGCGGCGATCTGCAGCGATCGGCTCGTGCCTTTCCTGCTGGGATCGCGGTGGAGCGCCGCCAGCCCGATCTTCTTCTGGCTCAGCCTCACCGCGATCGTCCAGACCGTGCCCAACACGACCGGTTGGCTCTACATCAGCAGCGGGAAGACCCGGCGCATGATGTATTGGGGGATTTTCTCCAGCACGATCAGCGTGATCAGCTTCTTCATCGGGGTGCGCTGGGGCGCGGTGGGGGTGGCGGCCGCCTATTTCTTCGGCCAGCTCCTGACGACTCCCGCACTTTACTATTATGCGACCAAGGGCACGCCGGTGTCCCAGCGTTTCCTGTACGAGGCGCAGGTGCCCTCATTGCTTGGGGGCGTCTTTGCCTGGGCGGTGGTTTCGCGGCTGGGGGAAGGTTTGCCTACCGTCGTCACGCTTACGGTTGCGGTCCTGTGCAGCTACGGAGGCACCGTTGCGGCCCATTTCTGCACCGCGAGCGGGCGGCGCGACATGGCGGAGATGATCCGGCTGGCCGCGAACCTGCTGCCGGACCGCTTCCGCCGCCATCCGCAGAAGGGCTGAAGGCATCAGCGCCGCGGCGTGAGCCAGGCAACGGCCTTCCGGTAGCCTTCCAGCCCGAATACCGCCGCGCCGAGCTTGGGAACCGGCGCAAGGTGCGCGCCCTTGCCGCCGAGCGAGAGGCTGCGCTGAAGCGCGCGGCGGCCCTGCGCCATGTCCCCCCGCCGAAAGGCGCTGTCGGCAAGCCAGTAGAAGTATTCGCCGATGATCCGTGCGCGCCTTTCGTCCGGCACCGTGTCCGACGGCCGGCGCAGCAGGCTTTCGGCCACGTCTATGAGATCGCCGAAAGTGGAACGGTTCGCGGAGATGCGCAGCGGCGAATCGTGCTGGACATAGACGCCGCAACCCCGGTCCGAATGTGCCAGCCGCGCGCCTGCGAGCGCGGCCCGGCACACGATTTCACCGTCCTGGTTGCGCCGCACCGCTTCGTCCCACCCGCCGATGCTGCGCACAAAATCGGTACGCCAAAGCACCGCACAGGGCGGTGTCCAGCGCCGACGAACCAGCCACCGGTCCAGCAGGTCTTCGGCGTTGCTATACCGTTCGCGCCGCAGTTCCGCCGAAGGGGCCGCTTCATTGTAGCGAAGCCAGGGGCCGAATGCGACGTCGGCTCCGTTCTCCACGGCGTCCAGCAGGCCGCGGAAGAGGTCGCCCATCACGAAGTCGTCGCCGTCGAGAAACATCACGTAATCGGTTTCGACGAGGGCGAGCCCGCGATTCCGGCTCTTCTGCGCGCCCAGATTGGCCTCGTTCAAGATCACGGAAAGGCGCGTATCCGCGATGGACTGCGCGGCGGACCGGGTTTCCTCGCCCGTGTCGTCAACGACCACGATGACCCGCGTATCGACATGGGGCTGGCCGAACACCGAGCGGACCGTCCGCTCGATGGTATGCCCGGCCTGATAGGCAGGCACGACGACCGTGATGGAAGCCCGTGGCATCGCTGGCGCTCCTGAAGACGGGCAAAGTTGCCGTTCCCGGCGATTATTACGGGTCTTCGCGGCGCGGGACTAGCTGGACGAAGGGGTGAGTCGCTCGTCCTTGTGGCGGCAGGAGCGCAACCGCCGCAGTCGTTCAGTTATGGCGGCGCGGCGGACGATGATCGTCCCGGTCCCGGTGACCGTCGCGGTCGCCGTGTTCGTGCCGGGGCGGATGGTGGCGTCCGGGGCGGTCGTCATGGCAGGCCGACAGCAGGATGGTGGTGGCGGAAAGGATGCCGAGGCCCCAGCCCAGTCTGCGGTACATGTGCTTCTCCTGTGCGTTCGGCGATTTGCCGTTGAGAAACAAATGGATGAACGCCTTGCCGGTTCCCGCTAATGGTTCATTTGCGCGCGGGCGGGCCCGGCATGTTCCGTCGGCTCCGCCGTCAGAATGCCTTTCGTAGCGAGATGCCGCCGGAAATCGTGTTGCCCGCGAGCGCATCGAAACTGCGAGAGGCGTAGAGGTCGAGATGGAGCCTGTCCGCCAGCTTCATGTTGGCGCTGATGCCCACCTCCCACCATCCGTCTGAATAGTGGCGCGAATCCAGCAGTCCGCTGCGGGGGATCTCTTCGAGGCTCTCGAACTGGCCGACTTTGACTTGCGAGACGGCGTTGCTGGTCCAGTTACGGGAAAGCGAGATGCCGGCATAATGGTCGCCATTTTCGCCGAACGCATGATCGAGGCGGACAGTGCTGCCCAGCGTCCATGTCGGTTCCCGGGTTTCCAGATCGACCAGGCCGGTTCCGGTGGGGGCGGGGCGGAGCAGGCGTCCCTGTGCGTAGGAACCGACGATCGTCGGCGTCACGAACCATCGGGGCGAAAGCGGGAAAATCCGTCCGAAGTCACCGCCCAGTGCATAATAGGCGCTGCTTCTGGCTCCCGAACTCTGGCGGCTTCCCCAGTCGGTGCTGATCTTGCCGTAGACCTGACGGCCGTAGCTGGCCCAGCCGTCGACGACCCAGTTGTCGAAGTTGCCGCCTGCGCCAAGCGTGCCGACGTAGTAATCGGACGGGAGCGCGGTGTCGGCCTGGATCAGGGTACCGTGATAGCGCATCACGCCGCCGCGCACGTATCCGCGCCCGATCTGGCGGGTAAGGGACAGCGTCTGCCACGAACCATCGGGGCCGTCGTCGCGGTTGCTCAGCCCGGCGGACAGCGTGATCGTCCAGGGATCGACGGGTTGCGGGGGAGCCGTGTCGGCGGGATCGGCTGATGCAGCCTGCGAAGTGGCGTCGGTCGACGCGAGTTCGGGGGCAGGTGCGGCGGCAGTGTCCTGCGCTGTGGCAGTCTCCTGCGCTGCGGCGCAGCCGGGCAACCACGCTGCCGCAAGGCCTGCGCAAAGCAGGCAGGCCATCGATCTTGCGGGCATCAGGCCGCCTTTCGCAGCGTCGGATCGAAGGCGGCCGGAACCGTGACGCGGGCGGCGAATCCGTCGCCGCCATGAACGAAGCTTACATCGCCGCCATGGGCGCGCGCGATCGAGCGGCACACCGCAAGGCCGAGCCCGCTGCCCTTCTGACCCGAGGTGCGCGCCGTTTCGGAACGATAGAACGGCTCGAAAGCGCGGTCGAACTCGTCTTCCGGAATGCCGGGCCCGGTGTCGACGATTTCCGCCACGGCCTCGCCATCGTGCAGGCTCACGCGGACCCTTGCGCTCTCGCCGTACTTGATCGCGTTTTCCAGCAGGTTGCCGAGCAGGCGGCGGATGCCGACCGGATCGACATCGACCGGAATGTGCAGGTTGTGCTCGATCGTCACCTTGCCGCCTACGAGTTGTGCGTCGGCGACGCTGCCGGCGATCAGTTCCGCGAAATCGACGCGTTCGCGCGGTCCCGGGGTCGAGGCATCGCGGATGAAGGCGATGACCTCGCTGATCATGGCTTCCATCTCGCTCACTTCCTTCAGCAGGCCTTCGCGCTGCTCGTCGGGAACGTCCTCGATGCGGAAGCGAAGGCGGGTGAGGGGAGTGCGCAAGTCGTGGCTGATGGCGCCGACCATCGCGGTGCGGTCATCCACGAAGGCGCGCAGGCGGTTGCGCATCTGGTTGAAGGCATTGGCCGCCCGCCCGATCTCGGCAGGGCCGGACAGCGGCAGGATGGTGGCCGAGGGGTCGCGGCCGAGCTGTTCGGCGGCTTGCGCGAAGTCCTTCAGCGGAACCACGATGCGCCGGGCGAACAGCCATGCCAGCGGGCTGATGATCGCCAACGACAGTGCGAACCACAGCATGACCCGCTTCTGCCAGGCGTTGGGGAACGGCTCCGCGCGCGGCGCTACGGCAAGCCATTGTCCGTCGGGCTGGCGTGCGGCGGCCACGAAATCGCCTTCGATGAACGGCGGCGAGGTGAGCGCGAAGAAGCCGCTGTCGACGTGGCGGAAGGGGATCGGTTGCGGCGTGCCGGGAACGACGGGCAGCGGTGTGGTGCGCGTCGCGGCGGCAGGCGGCGTGGCAGGCGCTGCCGTTGCCACGGTGGTTGCCGGAGCGGCCGTGGATGCGAGCATGACCGGGGGTTGGGGAATCTGGAGAGACAGGGGGCGCGTTGTCGCGACGGGGGTCGGCAGCGGATCGGGCGTGGCGATCGGCAGGGTGGCGCGGGGAATGTCGGTCATCGTGGGCATGGCCGGCGAGAGAAGGCCCGAGCCCAGCCCAGCGGCGCCGCCCGGACCGATCATCCCGCCGGGACGCCCGCCGGGGCCGACGATCTGTCCGGGCTGACCGTCCTGGTTCGGCGTCCTGCCCGGCTGGGCGCCGGCGTTGCCGGGCTGTCCCTGCGAAGGCTGTCCCTGTGAAGGTTGGCCCTGCGAGGGCTGGCCGCCGCCAGGGCGGCCGATGCCGCCTCCGGGGGCCTGCCCACCCGGCTGACCGCCTGCACCGGCGCTTCCGGGGCGGTGGCCACCGGGTGCGGTGGCGGCGGGGATCGCGCCGCCGGGGATGCGTCCTCCCGGACGGGCTCCACCGGGCATGGCGGGAACGCGGGGCATCGAGCCGCCGGGAGGCATTCCGCCGGGGAAGTGGCCACCGGGCATTCCGCTCGGCCCGGGGCTTCCACCGGGGGGAGGGCCGCCGGGAATCGACTGCGCTTCCGCCGAGCCGACCAGAACCGAGGACAGCGAGGCGGGTGCGGCCTTGCCCTGCACCATGGCGAGGGGCGAGCGGGTGTTGCTCGGCACGGCGACGCCGCCGACGGGAAGCTGGGTGTAGAAGGCGAGAATCACGTCCTTGCCCTCGCGGCCAAGGCGGCTGGCAAGTGCGTCGCGCGACGATTCGGAAACGAGCCAGCCCTGTCCGCTCACGTCGGGCGGACCCATCATCGGCTTGCGCTCGAGCCGGTCTGGCACGTCGCTGGCGGTGAGGGCGCTGGCCACCTCGTCGATGTTCCAGCGCGCGGTCGGGCTGGGCGGCAGCAGCACGGTAAGCGCGAGCGTGACGAGTTGGGCGCCGATCAGGGCGCAGACCAGGATGGCGATCATCTGCATCGCCAGGGGAAGGCCGATCCGGTTCGAAAGGCGGGGCAGGTTCATTTCAGGCCCCATGCCACGAATTCGCGGCGATTTCGAGACGTCACCATGTGGCTGCGCGCCGTTCCGCTGCGGGATGGGGAAGAGAGATGCGGAGCGGGCTCGGAAAGGAGGGACACGTCCCTTCCGACCCCGCTCCGCGCCCCCGCGAGCCGGCACAAGGCCAGCCTGCGAGGACGGTCACCTCGGGTCCGTTCCAGCAGCGGTGCCCTCACTCGCGAGGCTGGAAGGAAAACTCTTGTCGCGCGGCGCCGGGCACCGCGACTGGGCTTGAGCGGCCGGTACCATGCGATTGTGTCACTATCGGGTCCGGTTCCGCACCATCCCCGATGCGTGGATATAGTTCCGGGGCCGTCGCAGGACAGGGCGGGTGCGACTACGTGACCTGCCGCTGCGACGGGCCCGGCACCGACCGGCGCCTTGGCGGTGGCTAACCGGACGGTGGTTCCGGCCGTATCGGAGACATGCAGCATCATTGCGGGAGTCGCGGGGGATGCGACGGGGTCCGCGCTGCAGGCCATCCAAGACGGAACCTGACGAACTGGGTTGTTCATGGCCATCTTGTTCGGCGCGGGACTTTGCCTGCGGATTTCACCGGCATTTCACGCCTGTTACGGGCTGTCACAAGCTGTAACAGGGGCTGAAATCCGGGTGGAACGCGGGGTTCCTATTGGCGCACAATGATCCTAGAACGTGCTCCGATGGACCTTCAGACCCGCATCCTCATCGTCGACGACGATGAAGGCATCCGCTCGCTGATCGGCGAGTTCCTGGGCAAGCATGGCTACGCCACGCAGACTGCCGCCGATCCTTCGGCGATGCGCGAACTGCTGGCGCGCGAGGATTTCGATCTCATCGTGCTGGACGTGATGATGCCGCGCGAAGATGGCCTTACCGCACTCCGCCAGCTTGGACCCGATGCGCCGCCGGTCATCATGCTTTCGGCCGTGGGAAGCGACGTCGATCGCATCGTCGGCCTGGAAATGGGTGCGGACGACTATCTGGCGAAACCGTGCAATCCGCGCGAACTGCTGGCCCGCATCCGCACCGTCCTGCGCCGCCGCGCGGCAGTGGGCGGGGTGGCCGAGCGGGTCGTTGCGGCCGCGCCTTTGGAAGCGACGCCGGTCAACGACGTGCATTCCGGGGAGTGTCTGCACTTTGGCGGATGGCGGATGGACCTGGGCCTGCGCCTGCTGTTCGATCCCGGCAACCGGCTGATCTCGCTTTCGGATGGCGAGTTCCGCCTCCTGCGGGCATTCGCCGAGCACCCGCGACGTGTCCTCACGCGCGACCAGTTGCTCGATTGGTCGCGCGGGGAAGACAGCGATCACTACGATCGCGCCATCGACGTCCAGCTTTCCCGCCTGCGCCGCAAGCTTGCCGAAGGCGATGGTGGCGGCGACATCATCCGCACCGTGCGCAATGAGGGGTATCTCTTCGTGCCCTCGGTCTCGGGCGACATTTCAGCCAGATGAGCATCGGCCGCCGGGACGGACCGTGCGGCTACAGAGATGAAATGCATCTGAAATCCGGTGGCAACTGCCGGCTTTCAATCCTCGTCGTGACCTGATCCGCGGCACCGGTCCTCCGGGCGTCGCGCGAATTGCGACACGAGGGGATATTTCAATGGACGACCATGACCGCGGGCTTGCCCATGATCTTCAGACCATCGGGCGGGCATTCGGCGAGAACCTGATAGGACGCCGCCGGGCGCTGGCCATTCTTGCCAGCGCGGGCAGTGTGGCGGGCGTTGCGGCATGTGGAGGGGATGACGGTGCCTCGTCTTCGGGAAGCTCCGGCTCGTCCAGTTCCACGAGTTCCACCAGCAGTTCCAGCACGACTTCGTCCAGCACTTCGTCGACCAGTTCTTCGTCCACCTCGTCGGGCGGAAGTTCCGCCGATACCTGCATCGCCGATCCCACCGAAACCAACGGCCCCTATCCCGCCGATGGCACCAACACGGCAAGCGGTTCGACCTCCAACGTGCTGACCGTGAGCGGTGTGGTGCGCTCGGATATCCGTTCCAGCTTCATCAATTCGACGACGACCGCCGCCGGTGTCGCACTGGAACTGACACTGCAACTCGTCGACGTGAACAACGGCTGCGCGGCGATAGAAGGCGCGGCGATCTATGTCTGGCACTGCGATGCCGCCGGGAAGTACTCGCTCTATTCGAGCGGCGTCACCACCGAAAGCTACCTGCGCGGCGTGCAGGTGACCGACAGCGAGGGGAAGGTGACGTTCACGACCATCTATCCCGCCTGTTACTCGGGACGCTGGCCGCACATTCATTTCGAGATCTTCACGGGCGGCCTGACTTCGGCAAGCACCGGCCGCACGGCCAGTCTCATCTCGCAGCTTGCCATGCCGGCTGCCACCAACACCGCCGTGTTCACCGGCGATACGCGTTATACGGCCAGCATCGCCAACTACAACGCGATCTCGCTGTCGTCGGACAATGTCTTCGGTGACAACAGTTCCGCGCAACTGGCGCAGATGACGCCGACGCTGAGCGGCAGCCTGACGGCCGGATACACCGGCACCGCGCTCATCGGCATCGCCGCCTGAATCTCCGGCGCCGGCCGAGAGGCGGCACCGGATACCGCTTTCACGCTCATCACGAGATTCCAGACATGAACTCGCTTCACACGTCTTCCAGCATCGGCGCGCTGGTCCTTGCCCTCGTCGCCGCTCCCACCCTTGCCGCCACAAAGGTTTCCACCGACACGACCGCGCCGCTGGTAACGTCCAGCGCAGGCGATGTTACCGTGACCGAGGACGGCACGATCACGCTAGCCGGCGGGTCGGCGGTCACCGTCGACAGCAGCAACGCCGTAGACGTCGAAGGCGGGCTCGTGCTCGACGATGCCGACGGTGCGACCGGCATCACCGTAAATGCCGGCACCACCTCGACGATTGCCGTTGGTGAGGACGGTTCGATCGCGGTGACCGAGGACTACGTTCCCGAGACGACCGGCTCGGACAGCGCCTCGGCCAGCAATCGCTACGGCATTCATGTCCTGTCCGGCGCGGCGACCAGCGGCTCGATCCTCAACGCCGGCACGATCACGGTGGAAGGCCAGGTTTCCGGCGGCATCGTCGTGGACAGCGACTATGTGGGCGATATCACGAACACCGGCACCATCAGCGTGATCGGCGACAATTCCGTAGGCATCTCGACGAAGGCGGTGGACGGTGACGTTACCGTGGAAGGCACCGTCTATGCGACCGGCGCCGGGGCGACCGCGCTCTCGGTCGGCGGAGACGTGACCGGCACCGTGACCATTCAGGGCACGGTGGCCAATCGGGCCTCCTACACCGATGACGACAGCAACACCGTCGTGCTTTCACGCGCCGCGCTGCGCTCGGGCACTGCGACGGTGGACATCACCGGCAACGTTGCAGGTGGCATCTATGTGGCTGCTCCGCCGGTCGACAATGACAGCACCAACGACGATGAAGACAATGACGGTGTCGATGACGACGAGGAAGGCACCGGCGCGGTCGTGTCCTACGGCAATGGCCCGGCCATCCAGGTGGGCGGCACCAGCGACATCACGGTCGGCGGCGTTTCCAGCAATTCCGGGACCTATTCGATCGCCATCGACGGAACCGTCAGTTCCAACTCGTACTACAGCAAGACCGACGCCTATGGCCTGGTGATCGGCGGGCAGGGTGGCAACGTCACCCTGACAGACGGCATCGGCGTGACCGGCACTCTCAGCGCCACGACATACGATTCGGCGGCGACCGCCCTGCTCATCAACAAGGGCAGCACTGTCACCAGCCTCTACAACAGCGGCTCGATCGCGGCGGGCATCACCTCGCAGGGCGACGGTTCCTCCACCGCGGTCCGCGATCTTTCCGGCACGCTGACCACGATCGACAACACCGGTTTCATTTCCGCAACCGGCTCCGACACCGACACGACGACCGCGCTCGACCTGTCCGCGAACACGACCGGCGTGACCATCAGCCAGTACCTCAACGATGCGGACGCCGAGACCAGCGCGGAATATCTCGAAGACAACGACACGGATACCGATCCGACCATCTATGCAAGCATCACCGGGAACATCCTGCTTGGTTCCGGCAATGACACGCTCAGTGCTTCGACCGGCACGATCACCGGCGATACCTATTTCGGCAACGGCGATGACACGCTCAGCCTGTCCGGCAACACCGTCTACACCGGCGATGTCTACTTCGGCAGCGGTAGGGGAACGGCATCGCTTGCCGGCACGTCGAGCTTCGTGGGCACCATGGACTTTGCCGGAAACGACGGCACGCTGTCGCTTTCCGGCACTTCGGTCTATTCGGGCAACTTCAGCAATGCCGACAACCTGACCGTCACGGTCGGCAGCGGTTCCAAGCTTACAGCGAGCGAGGCGGAGAACATCAGCTTCGGCAACCTCATCGTGAAGTCCGGCGGTATCCTGGGGGTCTACGTCGATCCCCAGGAAGGTACGAGTTCGCTCATCAACGTGGCGAACGCGACGCTGGAAAGCGGGACCAAGATCACGGCCACAGTCACCGACCTCGGCGATGCCGAGGGCACCTACACGGTGCTGACTGCCAGCAGCCTCGATGTTCAGGGCACGCTGGACTCGACCGAGACCGACCTGCCGTTCATCTACAACGGCGAGGTTTCGACCGATGACAACAGCGTCTATCTTACCATCGAGCGCAAGACGACCGCCGAACTCGGCCTGACGCGCAGCGAAGCATCGGCCTGGGATGCGATCTACTCGACCGCACAGAACGATGATTCGCTGACGGCGAGCCTGCTCGACGTGGACGATTCGGCAACGCTCCAGACCCAGGTCTCGGCGCTGCTTCCCGATCATTCGGGCGGCGTATTCGATGCGGTGACTCACGGCGACCGCATGGCCGCGCGGCATCTTTCGGACGAATCGTCGATGTTCTCCATCTCCGACATCGGCGGCTGGTTCGAGCCGGTCTACTGGCGCACCAGCAAGGATGCGGGGTCGACCGCGGGCTACAAGGCCAGCGGATGGGGGCTTTCCAGCGGCGTCGAGCGGCGCACTTCGCTGGGCTACTTCGGCGTGTCCTATGCGTGGTTGCAGGGCAGCGTGACGGACAACGGCGGCACCGGGAATCTCGATGTGGGCCAGCATGACCTTGGCCTGTTCTGGCGCAATGCCAAGGGGCCGTTCATGGCGTGGGCGCGTATCGGCGCCTCGCGGATTTCGGTGGATTCGACGCGCACTTTCACCGGCACCATCGACGATACCGACTTCACCTATGCCGCGGACGGCAAGTGGAGCGGCTGGCTGTTCTCGGGCCTGGCCGGCGCGTCCTACCGCTTCGACATGTCGCGCCGTTTTAATCTCAAGCCCAAGGTCGAACTCGAGCAGTTCTGGCTGAAGGAGAACGGCTACAGCGAAACCGCCGACACCGACGCCATGGCGCTGACCGTGGCAAGCCGCACCAGCAAGGCCACCACGGTAACGCCGACACTGACGGCCTCCTACTCGCTGGGCACGATCTCTCCCGACTGGCACCCGCTGACGTTCCAGGTGGAGGCGGGCCGCCGCGAACTCGTCTCCGGCAAGCTCGGCAGCACGACTGCCTACTTCAACGGCGGCGACACTTACGATGCCGGCGATGCCTTCACGATCACGCCGGAAAGCCTCAAGGGAGCCTGGGTCAGCGAGGTCTCGATGCTGGCGGGCGGACTCGACTTCACGTGGAAGATCACTGCCCGCATGGAACGCACCAGCGACGCTACCGATCTTTCGACCCGCGCGTCTCTCAGCATCGCGTTCTGATCGGGCGTTGGCTGCCGAACGGATTGCGGCGCAAACCGAAAAGGCCCCGGCAGGACATCCTGCCGGGGCCTTTTTCGTTCATCCCCTTTTCGTTCATCCTTCGCGAATCTGGTCCAGCTTGCGCTCCCACGCGAGCGCGTGTTCGACGATGGTGGGCAGGTCCGCGTATTTCGGCGTCCAGGGCAGTGTCGCCTTGATGCGGCTATTGTCCGAAATGAGCGAATCCGGATCGCCCGCGCGGCGGCCTTCGAGGCGGCGGTCGATCGTGAGGTTCGTTACCCGGTCCACCGCATCCAGCACGTCGAGGACGGAGAAGCCCTGGCCATATCCGCAGTTCATCGTCAGCGACCGCGCCGGATCGGCGATCAGCGCTTCCAGCGCAAGGACGTGGGCATTGGCGAGATCGGATACGTGGATGTAGTCGCGCACACCGGTGCCGTCGGGAGTATCGAAATCGGTGCCGAATACGGCGACATGGCTGCGCTTGCCCAGGGCGGCCTCCACGGCGACCTTGATGAGGTGCGTGGCGCCCGCCGTGGACTGGCCGGTGCGGGCCTGTGGATCGGCGCCTGCGACATTGAAGTAGCGCAGCGCGCAGAAGTTGAAGCGGTGCGCCCGCGCGACGTCGCCCAGCATGATCTCCGTCATCAGCTTGGACATGCCGTAGGGATTGATCGGCAGCTTCGGGCTGTCCTCGGTAACGGGCGAAACCTCGGGAATGCCGTAAGTGGCCGCGGTAGAGCTGAAGATGAAGTGCGGCACGCCCGCCTTGACCGCGGCATCGATCAGCGCCCGGCTCCTGGCCGTGTTGTTGTGGTAGTACTTCAGCGGATTCTCGACCGATTCCGGCACGATGATCGATCCGGCGAAGTGCATGACGGCCTTTGTACCCTGTTCGGCGAAAATCCGGGCCAGCAGGTCGGCATCCTCGATGTCGCCTTCGTAAAGCGGGACGCCTTCGGGAATGGCGAAACGGAAGCCGGTCGTCAGGTTGTCGATCACGGCGACGGGCCAGCCGGCGTCCTTGAGCGCAAGAACGGCGTGGCTGCCGATATAGCCGGCACCGCCGGTGACGAGAACGGGGGGTCTGGAAGTCATGGTCTCGCTATGTCCGACGGCAATAGGGACTGGAAGGCAGTTTGCAGCCTTTTCGGAGGGATATGCCGCGCGTCACGGAGCGTCAAACGAAACGTCGAGGGGAACGGCGCCATAACGGTGCAACATCCGGAGACGAGAGCTGTCGGTGCAGTTCCCCGGCGCAGGGCCCTTGGCAATCGTTGCTTCATGGTTGATCTCTAGAAGGTGGGCGCCACCCCGCTCCGCCCAACCGCTGCCGTACCGACTGGAGTTTCGATGCTTTCCCAATCCGCCATTCTCGTGACCGGTGCCGCCGGTTTCATCGGCGCCGCCGTTGCCGAAGCCCTGATGGCGAAGGGAACGCCGGTGATCGGTATCGACAACATGAACGATTACTACGCCGTCTCACTCAAGGAAGCCCGGCGAGACCGGCTGGCTGCGCGCTTCGGCAATCTGTTCACGTTCCACCAGCTCGATTTCTCGGACATGGACCGGCTGACGGCGACGCTGGAACCCTACCGCTTCGAGGTGATCGTTCACCTCGGCGCGCAGGCAGGGGTGCGCTACTCACTCGAAAACCCGCAGGCCTATGTCGCCTCCAACCTTGCCGGGCACGTCAACATGCTCGAACTGGCGCGTGCGCGCCAGGTTGCGCACATGGTCTATGCCAGTTCCAGTTCGGTCTACGGCGGCAACGCCAAGCTGCCCTTCGCGGTGGAGGATCGTGCCGATCATCCCGTCTCGCTTTATGCGGCCACCAAGAAGGCGGACGAGCTGATGAGCGAGACCTATGCCCACCTTTTCCGCATCCCGCTGACGGGTCTGCGCTTTTTCACCGTCTACGGTCCATGGGGCCGGCCGGACATGGCGCTGTGGAAGTTTGCCGAACGTATCCTCTCGGGCCGCCCTATCGAGGTATATAACCAAGGCGAGATGTACCGGGACTTCACCTATATCGACGATATCGTCGGCGGGGTGCTGGCCTGCATCGACCGTCCACCCGCCGATGACGGGCAGGAAAAGGCGGGTGGGAGCATCAAGCCCCATGCGCTGTACAATATCGGCAACCACCGCAGCGAACATCTCATGCGGCTTATCGAGGTGCTCGAAGAGGCATGCGGGGTCCGCGCGGAACTGCAGTTGCTGCCCATGCAGCCGGGTGACGTCGAGGCGACTTATGCCGACATTACAGCACTTACGAGCGATACTGGATATACGCCCAGTACTCCGATCGAGGTGGGTGTGCCGCGCTTCGTTGACTGGTATCGGGGCTATGTCCGCACGCTTTGATTCCATCGAACCGGCGTGTAAGGGCGCCGTGAGCTGCAAGGTGGTGTTTACATGAAAATTGCGATGGTTGGTTCTGGCTACGTCGGACTGGTTTCAGGCGCCTGTTTCGCCGATTTCGGTCACGACGTCGTATGCATCGACAAGGACCAATCCAAGATCGATCGCCTGCATGAATGCGTGATGCCGATCTATGAACCGGGGCTCGATGCCCTGGTCGCCAGCAATGTTAAGGCAGGGCGCCTCTCGTTCACGACGGACCTGGCCGAAGGCATCCGCGATGCCAAGGCGATCTTCATCGCCGTGGGCACGCCCTCGCGGCGCGGCGACGGCCATGCCGACTTGTCCTTCGTCTATGCGGTGGCACGCGAAATCGGCGAGCATCTCGCCAACGATGCCGTCGTCGTCACCAAGTCCACCGTGCCGGTCGGCACCGGCGACGAAGTGGAGCGCATCCTGCGGGAAAGCGGTACGACGCATCGCTTCGCCGTCGTCTCCAACCCGGAATTCCTCCGCGAAGGCGCGGCCATCGGCGATTTCAAGCGGCCCGACCGCATCGTCATCGGCGCCGAGAACGATTTCGGCCGCGAGGTCATGCGCGAAGTCTACCGCCCGCTTTTCCTCAACGAATCGCCGCTGCTGTTCACCAGCCGCCGTTCGTCCGAACTGACCAAGTATGCCGCGAATGCCTTCCTCGCGGTGAAGATCACCTTCATCAACGAGATGGCCGATCTTTGCGAGAAGGTTGGCGGCAACGTGCAGGACGTGGCGCGAGGGATCGGTCTCGATGGCCGCATCGGCTCCAAGTTCCTGCATGCCGGCCCGGGTTATGGCGGCTCGTGCTTCCCGAAGGATACGCTGGCCCTGCTCAAGACGGCGGAAGACTACGACAGCCCCGTCCGGATCGTCGAAGCCGTGGTGAAGGTGAACGATACCCGCAAGCGCGCCATGGGCCGCAAGGTGGTCGAGGCGCTCGGCGGCGCCGATGCGGCGCGCGGAAAGCGCGTCGCGCTGCTCGGCCTGACCTTCAAGCCCAACACCGACGACATGCGGGACAGTCCGTCGATCGCGGTTGCCCAGACCCTGTTCGACGCCGGGGTATCGGTCGTCGCCTTCGATCCGGAAGGCATGGAGCAGGCCCGCCCGCTGATGCCTTTCGTCGAGATGGTGGGCGATCCCTATGCCGCCATCGCTGATAGCGATGCGGTCGTCATCGTTACCGAATGGGATGCCTTCCGCGCACTCGACCTTGGCAGGGTCAAGGATCTCGCCAAGGCGCCGGTCATGGTCGATCTTCGCAATATCTACAAACCGGAAGACATGCGTTCGGCCGGCTTTACTTATCTGTCTGTCGGACGCGCCTGAATTTACTGCGAATTCGCAAGTGCGAAATGGAGCGGCGCGCAGGGTGCCGCTCCATTTCGTGTTTCAGTCGGGCTGCAGTGCGGGAATCGCCGAAACCGGGCAGCTTGCGGGCGCGGGGTGCGCCTGCATGCGGCGGATGCGTTCGGGCACGTTGCGATGGCTCGGATCGCGGAACCAGCGCAGCCAGTCGCGCTGGTTGAAGCGTCGCCAGAATTCCAGACCCTTTTCAATATCATAACCGGCGCATGATGCCAGTTCCACGCCGAGAATATCGGCGCGATCTTCCATGCTTCGGCGTTGGCCGATGCTCTTGGCATCACGGTCCAGCGCGATCACGTGGCCAAGCTCGTGCCCGGCTACGAGCGCGATCTCGTCATCCGTCTTGGTAAAGTCCACGAAGCGGGCGGTTACCGCCAGATTGTCGTCATCGGAATAGGCATCGATCCCGCCTTCGGTCTTGAGTACGAAGCGCACGCCGCAGCGCCGCAGAGGGGTTAGGCTCGCGCGGACTTCCTCGCCTTTGCGGTGCAGCAAGATCATGGCAGGATGATCGGCCGGCAGGGCCGCCAGCATCTCCTCGACACGCTCCGCCATGGTCCCCTTCGCATCGGTTGCATCGCGCAGCGTGGCCATCTGCGTGTCATCAATGGCGACGATCTCGTCAAACTCGCGGATTCCAGCCCTTTCTGCCGGGCTTCCGGCCGCGACGACCGCCACCTGCGGCAAGGCGGATAGCCCGAGGCTTGCGGTGAGCAGTGTCCGGTCGGCCTTGTTGTAACTACCTAGATCATCGATAGTCAGTCCCGTGGCGGAGGCTTCGCGGGGGCAGGTCTGACCTGCCGCCTCGTGCAATCGCCACTCCACGTTAGCCAGCCTTTTCATGACCGTGCGCAATGCAATCGGCCATGATTCGGTGTCGGCAGCAACGGCAGGGGGAACCGCAATGACAAGCATGAAACCGGCCAATGCTGCAGACGCGGCGAGTCGCTGCGCTTTCGGAACTAAGTGTTTGTGCTTGTGTTTCATTGTGCAGCGCGATATAGGGCGACAAGCCTAGTCGGTCTACAGATCGAGCAATAATAGGAGACAAAACACATGAAGTTTGGCTCTCTCGTGGCCGGTATTACGGCTGCTACGATGGTCCTCGCCCCGGTTGCTGCCCAGGCGGGCACCTCGGCTTCGGCATCGGTTGTGAAGCCGGTTTATGGCAGCCGCACCACGACTTCGGTTGACAAGAAGCAGAAGGCGACCGCTGGCGCCTACGTGCTTGGCGCTCTGGCGCTCGGCGCTGCTGGCTTTGGTCTTTACAAGGCCATCGACAATGGCAACGATAAGTCGAACGGTTCGAACTGATCGACCTGTCGACTAAATGAAAGCCTGGTCATCAACTCGTTGGTGGCCGGGTTTTTATGTATATGCAGGATCAAACATCTCGCCGACGCATCCGTAAGGCCCCTTCAAGGCACGTCAGCTCGCGTTCACGGAGAGATGTTTCTCGCCAGGGCGCGCTGAGCCAGTTGCTCGATGTCGCGGTCAGGCCAGATGCCCAGCTCTGCTTCCTTCTTGCAGCCGGAGTGCTGCTGGGTGGCGGAGGTCTCGGTGCGGCCTCGCTGAATTTCCTGATCCAGCTCGTTTCCCTGCTGATCCTCGCCGTCAACGGGCCGCGCGTGATCGAAGCGATCCGAGCCGCCCCCCGGCTGTTCTCCGTCCTCTTTGCCGCAACCGTACTGCTGCCGCTGTTGCAGCTGGTCCCGCTGCCGGCATCCATCTGGGCGCATCTGCCGGGGCGGGAGATCGTTACCCAGTCCTTGTCGCTGGTGGGCGCGCAGGACCAGAGCGCTCCGGTCTCGCTCGCGATTTATCGCACGGCCATCGCTGCCAGCGCCCTGATTCCCGCATTTGCCGCCATTGTGCTGGCCATCAATCTGAACGGTGCTCAGGCTCGCCGGGTGCTGGGCTGCGTTGCCGTGCTGGGCGGCGTGAACGTCCTGTTCGGCCTCGTGCAGCTGTCGACCGCCAACAGGGTCGGCAACTTCTACGCCAATGCCCGTCCCGACCAGCTCTACGGCACCTTCGCCAATCACAACAGCACCGGCCTTTTCCTGTGCCTGTCGCTGGTGGCGCTGGTGGCTGCATTCATCGCTCGGCCGGTGGACCGCGTACTTGCCCGGCTGATGCCGGTCGTCGCTGGTGCTCTGTTCCTGGTCGTGGCGGTCGTGCTCACGCAGTCGCGCTCGTCGATGGGTATTACCGCGCTTGCATTGATCGTTCTGGTGTTCCCGTTCTTCCGCGTCCTGCGCGTTCCGCTGGCAAAGCTCCCGCGCAAGGCGCTCGTCGCGATCGCCGGGGCTGTGCTCCTGCTGGCGGCAGTATTGGGTGCCATCGGTACGTCCACGATCGGTAATTCGCTTGGCCGGTTTTCCAGTCTCGAAGACGCGCGCGCGCTCATCTGGGAGGATGCCTTCAGCGCGGCGGGGCGTTACTGGCCGGTCGGCGCGGGCATGGGGTCTTTCGACGAGGTTTTCCAGGTCGACGAATCGCTGGAGAACATCCGCTCCGGCCGGGCGCGCCGCGCCCATAACGACTATCTCGAAATCGCGGTCGAGGCGGGTGTTTTCGGTCTCGGGCTGGTCGCCTGCTGGATGCTCTGGTTTGTTGTCCGCATCTGGAAGGGGCGGCGAGAGCCCGATGCCGCCTTGCGGTTGGGCGCCGGCGGCGTTCTGGCGTGTATCGCGCTTCAATCCGGGGTCGACTATCCGCTGCGCAACATGGCCATGATCTGCGTTGCGGCAGTGATGGCGGGGCTGCTCGCGCGGCCGGCATCGGTTCTGGAGGATTCCCCCTCGCGCATTCGTCGTTCGCGCAGGGAAATGGTTCCTGGCGTCTCGGGTGGCCCGGTCTGGCAGGCCGAGCAGCGCCCGGCGTCGGAACCCGGCCAGGATATCCCGGCGTGAAGAAGGTGCTCGGCCACACCGTGTGGATCGCAGCGCTTGCGCTGGTGGGCGTGGTTACTGCCGGCTTTCAGGCGGACTACCTCAGTCGCTACCGGTTCGGCCTTGCCGACGATATTCCCGATGCTTTCCGCTACATGTCGCTGGAGGTCAGCGGATATCAGGCGATGCAGGACCAGGGCGCCGCGGCAGCAATGCCGATCGCGCGCGAACTGGTTCGTCGCCGTCCCGTACCGTCGGAAAGCCTCTCGCTGCTCGGTGTGGCTGCATCGGCCCGGCAGGATGAAGCGCTGGCTTCCGAAGCGCTGGTCATGGCAGCCGGAAGAGGGTGGCGCGATCGTGTTGCGCAGCTCAGCATGGTCATGTTCGCCCAGTCGGCAGAAGCCCATCAGGTCGCGGCAGAGCGTGTGGCGGCGCTCTGGGGGGCGGGCGATGCAAGTGACGCCGTTTATGCGGCGACCCAGGCAGTCCTGGCCGAAGATGGATCTCGGGAGGCACTTGCTGCAATCCTCGGCAGCAATCCGCTTTGGCGAGGAGACTTCGTGAACTGGGCGGCAGGTGCCGTTGAGCCTTCGCTCTACTTGGACCTGTTACACCGTGCCCGCGCGCATGGCGCGCGTTTCGATTGCCGCAATATCCAGGGCGCCGCAGTCAGGTTGCTCCGCGGTGGTTCTGCGGAAGCTGCGGAAAAGCTCTGGTACGGATCGTGTGGGGCCGATGGCGAATCCACGAGCTTCGCATTCTCGCGGCCCGTCGGTGCAGCCAAGCGGGAAAGTCCTTTCGGCTGGAGTTATCCGAGCGATGGCGGCATCGATCGCCAGTTCGTCGATGAGGGGCGGTCGGTTGCGATCCGGTACGAGAATGGCGAGAATATGTCGCTGCCGCTCGCCTCGAGGTTCTCCGCCCTGAAGCCGGGCCCTCATGACGTCTCGGCTCGCTTCACCGGAGAGGCGCCTGCCATACGCATTGCCTGCAACAACCCCGGCAACGGCGCGGGCCTGATCATTCGCCTGCAACTCTCGGAAAGCCCTGCGCGGTTCGTGATCCCTGCGGGCACCTGTCCTGCACAGGCCGTCGATATACTGGTGCCGAGCGGGAGCGGTACTGTTTCCTCCATCGTGGTCGAGTGATCCGACCCCTTCGCCGGTCTCGGGGCCGGCGAACTTTTGTGCGGGTTCGGCGGCGAATTCCGCACTGCACAATCGTTTGTTTGACCGTGCCGACGCAAGGCTCGCACGGCACATGGTGTTTCTGCGGGGGGTATGGCTCGGGCGCATCGGCGCGCTGCATGATCTATCCCGCAGTAAAACGCGGTTTTACAATCCATTATAAGCAGGCCGCCATTCTGGGCGGCTATATTGCGCTGCACTCCAAATCGGGTTAGGCACAATTACGAACGAGACAAGCCGGGGATCACATCGAATGCAAGCAAGTCGGTCGGTGCGTTCCCGCCAGGTTTCGGCGAGGGACGGAACTCGTTTCACGTGCCGTCCGAGCATCGAGCCATGATCCTGTTCGGGACGAATGTCCTGACACGTTCCATTCCGAGGAAACCCGGAATTGTCATCCCATCAAGTAGAACGCAGCCGTCCGGGCCGGGCCAGATGGTCCACGGCCGGGCTGTCGCATGGAGACAGGCAGTGTTGCCAAGAATTCTGACGTGTGTGGCTGGCGTTGGGTTGGTCGCAGGTTGCGCCGCGCCCTACAAGGCTTCGCCCACGATCCCGGCTGCCGCCGAAGCCTACGCCATGATGAACGGCGCGGCGGAACAGGTTAAGAGCGGCCCCTATCGCATCAGCCCGGAAGATACGTTGAGCGTCAACGTGTTCTTCGAACCCGATCTTTCGGTTGCCAATGTCAAGGTCGACCCCTCGGGGCAGATCGCCCTTCCGGGCATTGGCCCGATGAAGGCCGAGGACCTGACCACGACGGAACTGGCGAACGCTATCGCAGGGTCATTGCGGGGGCGCCTGCTGCGTGACCCGCAGGTTGCCGTTTCAGTGACGAGTTCGGCACGTCAGCGTGTCGTGGTGACCGGTCAGGTCCAGAAGCCGGGCGTGTACGAGATCAGCCTCGATACCACGCTGATCGAAACGGTTGCCCGTGCGGGCGGCGAAACGGAGATCGCCAAGCTCGACGAAGTGATCGTCTTCCGCACGATCAATGGCCAGCGCATGGCGGCCCGCTTCGATGTCGCCGCACTCATGAGCGGTGAACAGCCGGATATTCCGATTCTGGGGAATGACGTGGTTGTCGTCGGCTATTCGTCGTCGCGTGCGTTCTGGCGAGACCTGAGGCAGATGGTCCCGGTCTTCGCGCTCTTCCGGCCCCTGGTGATGTGAAAAAGGTCTCGATAGAGATGAACAATCCATATCCGTCCGCACCGGAAGGGGCGATGAACATCAACGACCGCTTTGCCGGGGCATACGATGCCGCCGGCTTCGGCGGCGTCGATCTGAACCTCAATGCGATCCGCGCCGCCATTATCCGCAATCGCTGGATCCTGATCGGCACGGCCATCGCCTGCCTTCTCGTCGGCGTGCTCGTGGCCATGCTTTCCACGCCGATCTATGAGGCGAAGACCACCCTCCAGATCGAGCAGCAGGCGCCGCAGGTTCTCGGCAATTCCGGCCAGTCTTTGGACGAATCCGGCCGGGACGACAGCTATATCGAAACCCAGGTGAACCTGCTTTCCAGCCGTTCGCTGGTCGAACGGGTGGCCCGCGCGCAGAACCTCTTCCGCGATGCCACGTTCTTCACGCGGATGGACCGCGATCCCCCGACGAGCGCTCCGGGAAGCGAAGGCTGGCAGCGTGCCGTCATCGACATGCTTCAGTCCAACCTTTCGGTTGAGCTGATACCGGGCACCCGCCTCGTCGAAGTCCACTTCACCAGCCCGGACCCCAAGCTGGCGCAGATCATCGCCAACGAGTTCGGCGTCCAGTTCATCAACAGCACGCTGAAGCGTCGCTTCGACACTTCGGACTATTCCCGCAAGTTCCTTCAGGACCAGATCGAACGTACCCGGGTCCAGCTTGAACGCAGCGAACGCGCGCTCATCATTTTCGCCCAGCAGGCTGGCATCACCGAAGTTGATAGCGGTGGTTCGGGAAGTGCTGCGGGTGGATCCGGCAGCAAGTCGCTGACCGATTCGAACCTCGAAGCCATCAATGCTGCCTACGCCAAGGCTTCGACCGACCGCATCCTTGCTGAGCAGAAATGGCAACAGGCCTCGCGCTCACCGCTTCTGCAAATCCCCGATGTGCTCTCCAATTCGAGCATCCAGGGCATGATGAGCAGCCGCGGCGAGAAGGCTGCCGTCCTCCAGGGCGAAATGCAGCGCCACGCGGAGGCCTATCCCACGGTCATCAAGGCAAAGGCTGAACTCGCCGCGATCGATGCGGTGATCAACAATGCCGCGGAGCGTGTGCGCGGGTCCATCCGCGACCAGTACCAGATCGCTGTAGACCAGGAAAACAGCCTCAAGAGCAGCGTCGAGGAGATGCGCCAGAAGAGCCTGGCCGAGCAGGGACGCGGCGTGCAACTGTCGATCCTGCGCCGCGATGCCGATACCAATCGTGCGCTTTATGATGCCCTGCTGCAGCGTTATCGTGAGATCAATGCTGCTTCGGGCGTCACGATCAACAATATCTCGGTGATCGACAAGGCGGAAATTCCGCGTTCGCCGGTCTGGCCCAAGCCGCTGTTCAACGCGTTGATCGGCGCCATCATCGGCGTCGTGCTCGGTGTGCTCATCGCGCTCGTCCGTGAACGGCTTGACGACAGCATCCGCTCTCCGGACGAAGTGGAGCGCAAGTTCGGGCTTCCGCTGCTCGGGCTGCTGCCGCTTTCCAAGGCCGGCAGTGTGCGCGACGAACTCAATGATCCCGGTTCGGCGTTCTCTGAATCGATCTACTCCATTCGCACCTCGCTCCAGATGGCGACGGCGCACGGCCTGCCGCGCACGCTGGCCATGTCCAGCACGCAGCAGGGTGAAGGCAAGTCGACCACCTCCATGGCGATTGCACGGGAGATCGCACAGTCGGGCTCGCGTACGCTGCTGATCGACGCCGATTTGCGACGTCCATCGCTTCATGCGCTGTTCGACCTGAAAAACGACCAGGGGTTCTCCAACTACCTGACCGGCCAGGCTCCGTTCGACGGCCTGATCGTCCAGACCGATACGGCGAACCTGTCAGTGCTGCCCAGCGGACCGCTTCCGCTCAGCGCGCCGCGCCTGCTGACTCATGAAGTTCTCGTGCCGGCGCTTGCCGAACTCGGGAAGTATTATGACGTCATCATGCTTGACTGTCCGCCGGTCCTCGGCCTGGCCGACGCTCTTCAGCTGACCTCCTGCGTCGAGGCAACGCTGTTCGCGCACGAAGCGGGCAAGGCTAGCCAGCACCAGGCCCAGACCGCCCTGCGGCGTCTGGCCCGTGGCGGCGCGAACCTGATCGGGGTCATCCTGACCAAGTTCGACTTCGATCGCGGTGGCCATTCGTCTTACGGCTACACGCAGTATTACTATCAGTACACGGCGGGTGGAGAAGGAAAGAACTGAGCGTGGCCTCGGCAAGCATGCCTGTATCGGTGCCGGTGCCTTTTTCGCGTGGCGCCGGCAGCAACCGTAGTGCCGGAACGTGGAGTTCCCTGAGCGGCGCGCGCAAGTTCGTTGTTGCGCTCGCCGTCCTGCTGATCGTGTTCAATGTCGCGATCCCCAAGGGCGGCATCAAGGCGGGCGATCTGCCGATCACCTGGGGCTACTTGATGTTGTTCCTGCTGGTGCCCGTGGGGTTGATCGGGGCATTGCGCAGGCCGATGCCGCTTGCCCAGCCGCTTCTGCAGGTCATCCTGTTCTTCCTGCCGGTTGCCCTGCTGATCCTCGTCAAGTCCGTGGTCTACCACCTCACGTTTTCGGCGCTGGCCGTGCATGAAGTGCTGTTCTTCTTCCTCCCGGTCGGCGTCCTGGTGATCCTGGGGCCTTACCTCGAGGAAGTTCCTGCGGACATCATCGCCACCACCCTGCTGTGGTGCGTACGATTTGCCGTGATCTGGGGGATCGTGAATTTCGTCCTCTACCCGATCATCAAGGACATCATCCAGATCCCATACCTCACCGTCAACGCGGCGGATTATGGTGAGATCTACGGAAAGAACAACCGGCGCGGCATCTTGATGAAGCTGGTGTCGACCTACAACAACGGCAATATCTTCGGCGCCTGCATGGTCATGCTCGCACCGATCTATTTCCTGTTCGAGAAGCGACGCCTGTTGCTCGCCTTGTTCATCATTGCACTGGTCTGCACACTGAGCCGCACCGTGTGGTTCGGCATGGTGGGCGTCACCGGGATCATGATGCTGACCGGCCAGATCAAGGTTCGCAACCCGCGCGTCTGGATCGGTCTCGTCGTTGCGGGCGGCCTGCTGATCATGCTGCTGCCGCTGATGGGGTGGACGCCGGAAAAGCTCGTCGATTCCAATCTCGGCGGGCGTGTGAAGACCTTCACGAATTTCGAAATGACCGTCCTGGGCGGCAAGACGCTGATGATTCCTGAAGTGATCTATTTCGGCTTCCTGAATTCATTCGGCCTCGTCGGCACCTTTTTCGCCGTCTGTGCATTCGCGGCCGGGCCGGTCTTCGGCTTCCTGCATCTGAAGTCGCTTTCGCCCCTGCGCAGGGCCGCTACCGCAGGCGCGCTGGGCTATGTCGTTCTCGCGGCGATCGACGGGTGCTTCGTATTCCCGCCGGTGCTCGCGCAGTTCTTTTTCGTGACGAGCCTGATCTATCGCCGTGGGTTGAGGCCGGAGCGGAAGTCCTTCTCGCTCGACAACGGGGTGAGGCAGTCATATCCCGCTCGCTCCGGGCTTTCCTGAGCCGGCGGGATCGGTCTTCGCGCACCCATGAAAGTCCTTCACGTCACACAGAAGCTGCCGGGTGGCCCGGCGAGCTATCTCGGCGAACTGCTTCCCTATCAGCGCGCGGCTCTGGGCGATGCGAATGTGTCGCTCGTCGCCTGCGGGGATGAGCTTGGGCACTTGCCCGGGTTTCCGCGATCCTCTGTCCATGCTTTCGACAGTTCGGGGCGTGGGCCGGTTGCGCTTCTGGGGTTCATGCGGACGGCGATGTCCGCGCTTCTTGCCGAGCGGCCCACTGTCGTTCATCTCCACAGCACGTTTCCGGGATTGCTGCGCCTTCCCATCGCCGCGCTGCCGGCATCGCGGCGCCCGGCCGTCGTCTACTGCTCGCATGGCTGGGCCTTCAACATGGACAGCGCGAACTGGAAGCGGGGCTGCTATGCGGGCGTCGAGCGCCTGCTGGCGCCGCTCGGCCAGCGTACCATCGCGATTTCCGATTTCGAACGGCGGTCCGCCCTGTCCCGCGGCATTCGCGCAGAGAACATGGTGGTCGTCGAGAACGGCGTGAGCGCGGCGCCGCCGGAGTTGCTCCTGCCCGCCGCAGACATGCGATCCGACGTCCTCAATCTTCTTTTCATCGGCCGTCTCGATGAGCAGAAGGGCTTCGACGTGCTCGAAGCGGCGATGGCCACGCTGGTGGACCGGCCGGTGCATCTCCACGTCATTGGCGACCGCGTGGTCTCCAACGGGCAAAGCCTGGTCTCCAGCCTGCCCAACGTCACCCATTACGGTTGGCGGGACCGCAGCCAGGTGCCGGGCTTCATCGAGAAGGCCGACGTGGTCGTCATGCCCTCGCGTTGGGAGGGCTTCGGCCTGGTGGCGATCGAGGCGATGCGGCAGGGGCGGCCGGTTCTGGCCAGCCGGGTCGATGCGCTTCCCGAAGTCGTCGGCGAGGCGGGCATGCTCGTGCGCCCGGGCGACCCCGAGGCGTTGTCCTACGCCATTTCGCGGCTCGACCGTGCCGAATTGAAAATGCTGGGCGAAAAGGCCCGGCTCCGTTTCCAGGAGCGCTTCACCAGCGAGCGCATGAATGCCGAAATCCTGCGTTGCTATCATGAGGCGCTTGGCGCCCGGCGCAGGGCCTGACCAAGGAGCAGAACCTATGCAGACGCTAGCCATTATCCCCGCTCGGGGCGGCTCCAAGGGAATCCCGCGCAAGAACGTGCTTCCGCTGCTCGACAAGCCGCTGATCGCACACACGATCCACGCCGCCCTGCTGGCGGAAAGCGTCGATCGGGTGGTCGTCTCCACGGATGACGAGGAGATCGCCTCGGTTTCGCGCGCCTATGGTGCCGAAGTCATCATGCGGCCGCCTGAACTCGCCTCCGACATGGCGAAGTCGGAAGACGCGCTGCTGCACGTGCTGGATCACCTCGATCAGACGGAAGGCTACCGGCCCGACCTTCTGGTGTTCCTGCAATGCACGTCACCGCTCACCAGCAGCGGGGATATCGACGGAACGGTCGGCAAGCTCATCGAGGAGCAGGCCGATACCGCATTGTCGGTCGTGCCGTTCCACTATTTCCTGTGGCACGGCGATGAGCAGTCCGGCGCCGATGGTGTGAATCACGATAAGTCCTTCCGCCTCATGCGGCAACAGCGTATGCCCGAGTTCGTTGAGACCGGCTCGGTCTATGTCATGAAGGTGCCGCAGTTCCGGGACGTTCAATTCCGGTTCTTCGGTCGCACCGCGATGCACGAGATCCCGGTCGAGCATTGGCAGGAGATCGATGAGCCTGCCGATTTCCGCATCGCCGAGGATCGTATTCGCCGCTTGCGCCGCGATGCCGTGGGTGCGGGCCTGCCGGCCCGGGTCCGGGCGCTCATCATGGACTTCGACGGTGTCCATACCGATGACCGTGTGCTCGTTTCGACATCCGGCGAAGAAGCGGTTTCCTGTTCGCGTTCGGACGGGATGGGGATCGAACTGCTGCGCAAGGCAGGCCTTGCCATGACGGTGATCTCCAAGGAGCAGAACAAGGTCGTCGCCGCGCGCTGCGCCAAGCTGCAGATCGAATGCACGCACGGGGTCGAGACCAAGCTTCCGCTCATGCTGCGCTGGCTGGCGCAGAAGGGCATTGCACCGGAAGAGGCAGTTTATGTCGGCAACGACGTGAACGACCTCGAATGCATGGCGGCGGTGGGATGCTCGGTTGCCCCGGCCGATGCGCATCCGCGCGCGCTTGCGGCGGCGGGGATCGTGCTTGAGCGCTCCGGTGGCAGGGGCGCGCTGCGGGAACTGGCGGAACTGCTGCTCGACAAGGGCTGTGTGGAGGCTGCCCAGTAATGACGGTCACCGCCGTCCTGCCGCGTTCATCACTGCATCTGGCACTGCTCGATGCGAACGATCCACGGATCGACCATGTGCTCTACCGGGACAGCCATCTGCGCGAGGATATCGAGCGGCGCTACCCCGGTAAGGCGGTCTATCTCGGCAGGGAAGGGCGGCTGCCTCGCAATCCCCGGGGCGCCATGCGGCAGATCGCGGAAAACCGGGCCTATTACGGCCGGGTCCGCGAAATGCTCGAACCCTTGGGGATTGAACGGCTCATCCTGTTCCTGGAAGGCGAGCCGCTGGAGCGGATGATCGCGGACTGGTTCGAAGGCCCGATCGAACTCTGGGAAGAAGGCCTTTCCCATTACATCGATCTGACCAGCCCGCTCTGGTACGCGGCGCGCGGTGCGGCGCAGATCGTATCCGGTTTCTACCCGAGAGGGGCGCTGCGCCGCCGCGCGGATCGCGGCCGGATGATCGTGCGCGACCGTTTCGAGCGGCGCAATCTCGCGTGGGACTATCCGGTTCTCGCCGCGCCCGAGGATGCCGTGCTGTTCATCGGTTCGCCGCTGGTCGACGACGGAATACTGACGCGCGACCAGCTTGCCGACGGGCTGGCGCAAGTCGCGCGGATTGCCGGCGTGCCGCTCCATTACCTGCCGCATCCGCGTGAGGACAGGTCGGGGCTGCTCCCTATGCTGGCGGGTATCGACAATGTCGCGATGGCGCCCGATCCGCATGGATTGACCCGCCATGTGACGCAGCACGGCTACCGGGCCTTCGTCGCCCCGGTCTCCACCGCGCTGCTCGATCTCGGAGCTTTCGACAACAGTCTGTTCGTGCCCGCGCTCTTCGGCGAAAAGCGCATGGATCAGGCCCTGCGCTCGTGGTCGGCCAATCCGGTGAAGGTCGCGGCCGACGTGAACGAGGCCGCGGCGTTCCTGTCATCGCGGAAGGCCGCACCCCTCCATCAGCTCCGGGCGGAAGCCTCGCCCGCAGGCTGAGCCTGCTGCTCGATCAGCCAGCGGGCGACCGTGGCCGTCCCGGTACCTTCGAGAGGGCCGAGTTCCGCGCGGATCAGCGCTTCCACATCCACTCTGTCGTCGCCTTCCAGATGGGCCGTGAGCGCGGTGACGACATCGTCTGGCTGGTCGGCGACGGCAAAACCCACTTCGGTCATCGCCAGGGCCTTGGCGGCTTCTCCCTGCTGGGCGAAGGCGGTGGGCGCGAGCCGCGCCACGATCACCGGGATGGCGCAGGCTGCCGCTTCCAGCAATGCCGAAGAGTAGAACCCCACCACAGAGTCGCAGTCTATGAAGTGATCGTATAGCGGCCCCTCGGCCATCTCGCTGGCGATGCCGTGCTCTGCCATCAACCGGGCCATCCGTTCCCGTTCCGCCTGTTCGGTTCGGGGATGAAGGCGCAGGCCGACAACGAGGTCTCGGCCGCGCGAGAATGCTGCGAGGCCCTGTGCGAGCATGGTCTCGGCGCGGTCTACCTCCTGCCGCGAAACTTTGCCGTCACTGCGGAATGGTTGGTGCAGCCACAGAACCCGGATCGGCTTCGCGGCAGTGTCGCGGTGTTCTTGCCGTGCGCGGGCGGTGGCGGCGATCCGATCGAATCGCGGCGAGCCGACCACACGGATCTTGTCGGCATCGACACCGCGCCGGACAAGCTCATCCGCGCGGCCTTGGGCCGTGATGAACAGGCGATCGAAATCCTGCCCTGTAAGGTCGCGCCGGGGGACGAGTCCGGCCTGGTGCAGGATGCGGGCGAGCGTTCCGCGCAGCCCGCGTCTGGCTTCAGCCCTCTCGCGTCCATTGAGGGGCAGGCTGAACGGCCCTTCGTCGATCATGGCGATCCTGATGCCCAGGGCGGCGGCGGCCTTGAGCAGGGCCTGCTCCGGGAAGCCCCAGCAATGCGAGAGCAGCAGGACGCGGGTGCCGCGGCGGGTGAGTTCGGACTCGAAATAGCGCTGCATCCGCGCGAAGGCGCGCGTGCCGCCGGAGACCGCTACGTTCGGTCCCGCAGTCTTGAACCATGCGCGAATTCCGACGTCGCGCGGGGTCGGCTTGATGACTTCGCCCTCCGCATCCTCGTAGCGGGCGGTGCCGCGCAGGTCGAAGGCCGACATGTCGAAGACCGTCAGCGCCATCGAAGGCGCCATCTCGCGGACTTCACGTGCCAGCAGCTTCAGCGTCTCCGGATGTGATCCGCTGGCGCCGGCGAGGGCAATTGTCATTCAATCATTCCTTCCAACGGGATCGAGGCGGCGTGCGCATCGAAATCAAACTGCTCGCAGATGCAATAGGCGCGGCGATTCAGTTGAAGAAGCCCTTGCAGCATCCGATCCGCCGAAAGGCGCTATTGGAAAGGCAGGGCGATTCCTCCGGCCGTTAGGTATTGATGATGGCTGTTTTTCCCTGTTTTGCGTCATACCTGTGCGGTTTTCGATGGGTATTTTAATGAAGCTGCAAACGCCTCTCATGACGACGTGACGTGCAGCAATTGAGACGGGAGAAGAGCGATGCTGCAGGTCAACGCCGGGCTTTACCGGGCGAAAAGTTCTTAATTCCACCTAAATTTGAGCAGACCTAATCGGCAGAAATAGGCGATATTAAATGGAGTTGTTGTGATTTACTGTTATCTGGTTGTCTCGAAAGGGGATTGTGCGTCGCACAAAAATGGATTTGCGCCTAGGTATGTTCCCTGATAGACCTTTTTGGGTAATCATATCGCTCAAAGAAGGGCTATTTCATGAGTGTGAAGATCATCGCCGAGGTTGGTTGCAACCATAAGGGAGATATGGAAATCGCCAAGGAGCACATCCGGATCGCGGCGGTTTACGCCAAGGCCGATGTGGTCAAGTTCCAGAAGCGCACCAATCGCGAACTTCTCACCGAAGAGCAGTACAATGCGCCGCACCCGAACCCCGCGAATTCTTACGGCGACACTTACGGTGCTCACCGCGAATACCTCGAGTTCACGCCCGAGCAGCACCGCGAGCTGATGGAAGAGTGCAAGCGCAACGGCATCGAGTACTCGACCTCTGTATGGGACGTGACCTCGGCCCGCGAAATCGCCGCGCTGAACCCCTCGCTCATCAAGGTTCCCTCGGCCTGCAACCTGCACTTCGAAATGCTCGAAGTTCTCGCCAACGAATACTCGGGTGAAATCCACCTGTCGTTCGGCATGACCACGCAGGACGAAGAAGAAAAGATCGTCCAGTTCTTCGAACAGCACGGCCGTGCGAAGGACGTGGTGATCTATTCGTGCACTTCGGGCTACCCGGTGGCCTTCGAGGACATCTGCCTCGGTGAAATCACCCGCCTGATCGAATCCTTCGGCGATCGCGTGAAGTCGATCGGCTTCTCGGGCCATCACCTCGGCATCGCCGCCGACATTGCCGCGCTGGCTCTCGGCGCGGAGTGGGTGGAACGCCACTTCACGCTCGACCGCACCTGGAAGGGCACCGACCACGCCGCCTCGCTCGAGCCGGACGGCCTTCGCCGCCTCTGCCGCGACCTCAAGGCCGTGGAAAAGTCGCTGGCCACCAAGTCGACGGAAGTTCTCCCCGTCGAGCAGGTCCAGCGCGACAAGCTCAAGTGGCGCCCGCGCCCGAAGCCCGCTGCAGCGGCCTGAGCTTAGCCAGCTAGAAAGATGGGCGGCGCCTTCGCGGGGGCCGCCCATTTTCGTGAGCGGCACTGCTTCTCGCTCGCGGGGAGCACGAGCCAGGCCCGACGCACGCTGATGTCTCCTCGGCACTGCGTCATCGGCCTTGCTACCAGGGCCAATCTATCTCTTCATTGCCTCGGCTCGTGTTCAAGCTGTTTCGCGTTCGGGACAGCGTCGAACCCGAGCCTGTCGCGGTGGTGCCAAGCGGAATGGATGTGAAGTTGTCTGACAAGACCAGCGGTCCGACCATCTGGTTTCTCGTCGTTGCGGGTTCGGCCAGCACGACTCTGGCGCTCGTCGCCAAACGCATATTGCATGACCATCCCCATGCCAGAATTGTCGCGATCGACAGTGAGGCGTTCAACACCCAGACGCGGTCGAAGGTTGTCTGGGATGCACCGGGCGAAGTCCTGCGATTGGCTCCCGAAGACCTCGGGCTCATCAACTTCTCCAAACGGCGGGCGCTGCCCGGCCGGGTGAACCTCCTGCTGAATGGCGGCCAGTTCGCTTTCGACAGGCTGGTCCGGCGGATTGAGAAGGATCTGGCGCATGTCAGGCCCGATCTCGTCGTGACCTGCAACGACACGTTCTATGCGCAGCGCGCGTTCCTCAGCGCGGCGCGCAAAATGGGTGCGGATACGGTGCTGGTCCAGGAAGGGCCGTTCACGATCGTGCGTTCCAAGGAAGCCGGGCCGCGTCCTGGGCTGATCCCGAAGATGGCTCTCGCCGCGCGCAAGCTGGGCCTGATCCCGCCGACGATGCCTTATGGCGCTTACGGTCATTCGATGGTCCTGGCCACTTCGCAGGACTATGCGGGCCGCTTCGTGGCGGCAGGCGTCGCGCCGCACACCATCCGGTTTATCGGCGTGCCCCGGTTCGATCCGCTGCTCCAGATCGCGCGAAGCCGATCCGACCCGCCGCGCGTCATCTATGTGTTCCAGCCATTCGTTGCGCAGGGGCGAGTGGCGGGAAGCGCCGCCAGGGCAACGCTGGCCGAGATGGCGAAGGGTTTTGCAATCGCTTACGAGCGAATGCCTTTCACACTCGTGACGAGGCCGCATCCCCGCAGCGACCATGAAACCTTCGGGCATTTCGAAGGCTGTCTCACGATCCCCTACTCGCGTTCGGCCGGAGGGCCGCTGGACGAGGAAGTGGCCGGTGCCTCGTGCAGCGTCGGGCACTACTCGATCGGTCTGCTGGAAAGTCTTATGATGGGCGTGCCGGTCGTCAGCATGCCCATCCCGATCGAGGCGTTTACGGAGCGGCTCGAGGGCGAAAAGCAGCTCTGGTTCGATGAAGCTGGCGTGCCTTATGCTCGAACGGCCGATGAATTCGCTGAACTGTTGATCGACGCATTGACACACGGCGTACCTTCCACGACCGACGTCACTGCCGAAACCGGCCCGATGGACGGCAAGGCGACCGACAGGGCCGCCGAGGCAATCGCAAAGCTGCTGAAAGATCGATCCGATGGCTAAGACGGCGTTGCATCACAGGATGCTGATCTATCTCGGCCTGGGCTCGTTGCAGAGTGCGCTATCGCTGATCCTCCTGCCGGCCTACGCCCATATCCTGCCCGTCAGCGAGTTCGGCCTGCTGGCGCTTGTGCTCTCGCTCGAGCAACTTTTCCTGTTGCTCATGGACTGCGGGCTGTCCGGCGGTGCGGTCAGGACATATCACGACAAGGCACGCCAGGACCTGCCTTTCATGACCGGCCCGGTCCTGATCGGTTACTTCCAGCGCTTGTCGCTGGGAATATCCTTCGCGGCGATGTTCGTTCTTGCCGGCGTGCTCCTTGTTCTGGACCAGTTCTTCCCTCAGCCGGAACTCGTTGTCTCTGCTTTTGCCATTACCGTCGTTTCCGCATGGCTGCAGCGCATCAACACTTTCGCGGCGACGACCTATCGCGCTCAGGAAGATGCCCGCTCCTTCGCGGTTCTTGCGCTGGCCCGAATGATCGGCCTGACGACGCTGACGTTGCTCCTGATCTTCGTGTTCAAGGTCGGCTTGCTGGGAATCCTTGCCTCGCGGATCGTGATTTTCGGCGGGACCGCACTGTACGAATCGCGCAACGCCTGGAAGCTGCGCCTCACGGGTGAAGAGCACCGCCGGACCAAGGAATTCGTGCGGGATTCGGTCAAACGCTTTTCCGTTCCCATGCTTCCTTTCGATCTTCTCGCCTGGGGCCGCAGTCGTGGCAACCGGTTGGCGGTTGCCGGCGCCTTCAACCTGACGGCTCTCGGTATCTGGAATGCCGCAGCGGCGCCGGGACAGATTCTCACGCTGGTGGGGCAATCGTTCAATCGCGGATTCGAGCCGTTCTTCTACCGCAAGGCCAATGAGGAAACCGCCGAGGCCGAGGCTGTCGTTCGTGACATGGGCGCAGGCTATCTCGTGGTTCAGGCCGTTCTGGCGCTCGGCGTCATCGCGGTGATGCCGGAAGTGTTCCGCATCCTGTTCCCCAAGGATTACCACAGCGCCAGCCTCTATGCTCCGCTTGCCCTTACGGCTGCCTTTGTCGAGGCGACGCAGAGCCTTTCGATCCGCGCGCTGTTCGCGTTCGGGGCGGTCAGGCTGGTTCCCGTAGTGCTTGCCGTCGCGACCGGATTGGGGCTTTCCACGATGGCCCTGCTGGCGCACCTGTTCGGCCTGACGGGCGCCATGGCGGGACAAGTGATGATGTCCGTCTACGGGTCTGTCTTCGCGTGGTTCCTTGTGAAGCGTCTCCACCACACGCGCTTCTTCCCCTCCAGGGCCGCGATCATGCTCACGACGGTCGTTACCGGCGCCAGTCTCCTGCCGTTCGCGATGCCGGAGTTCTGGATGAGCGCCGCAAGCATTCCGGTAAGGGGCCTGATCTTCGGCGGGGCCATTGTCGGCATCGCCTGGCTCTTCGCATTGCGGCACCCGGAATTTGTCCTGCTGGTCCGGGAAAGGATAAATCAGGACAAGGGCAAGATAATCCGGCGTGGGGGAGGGGCGACCTCCACCGGGCCGCAAGGCTGACGCCCGGAATCGCTGCCGTCGTTCACGGCGTCGGCAGCAGTCCCCGGGCCATGAAGTTCGGGGTGATCGCGCGGCCTTCGCCGGTCTTGTTCCCGTCGAAGCGCGAGTTCGGCCGCTTGAGTACCGGGCTGACCACCACGCCGCCAACGGTATTGCCGCTGATCTGGGCGTTGCCCTGGATGTTGCGCTTCACGCTGACGACGAGGGGTAGCGCGCGGGCGGCCGAAGCGTTCACGGCGTTGTTACGGATGGCAAGGTCGATCCGGTTGGAGGCGACGGTATAGCCGATCGCCACGCTTTCCGCAGGCAGCGCGGTGGCCAGTTCGACCCGGTTGCCCGAAATCTCGCCTTTCGGCGCGGACCCGCCGATCAGGACCATTGGCTTGTTCCCCGGCCGGTCGAACAGCAGCACATTGTCCTTGATGACCAGCCTGTCGGTGGCGCGGTAGGTCCAGTCGACCGTCACGTTGCGCAGGCGGTTGCCCTGGAACACCATGCTGCCGAAGTAACTGGGCGTGCAGACGCCGAGTTGGCCGGGGCCGGAATAGACGAACTCGTTGCCGATGAAGCTGACGGTGATCGCATCGAGGCTGGTTGCGAAGCCGCCGCTTTGCAAAGCGGCCATCGACAGGCCGCGCTGGGCCCCGATCTTGGACATCTTCTCGCGCCGGATCGTTTCCGGGATCGTGCCGTCCTGCTCGCCGTAATTGTTCCTGAAGACGATGTTCCGGGCGACGTAGAAGGTGGAATAGCAGAAGTTGCCGGCGTTGGTGACGCGGTTGTCATAGGCGATGCAGTCCATGCAGCCCTCGAAGTCGACGCCGACATCAGACATGTCGCTGATGCGGTTACGGGCGACGACGACCTTCTGGCCGTTGTTGCCGTAGACCCCGCCATTGGCCCCGCGCATCGTGTTGTCGGCGATGTAGACCTCGCTGACGCGGCGCAGGAACTGCGGCATTCCGCCCTGGTCGTGCTTCGCGCCGCCCCCCCACCAACTGATCTTGGCGTATTTGCCCTCATTGCCCACGGCAATGACGCGCCGCGCCATGTTGAAGCGCAGGATCGAGCCCTGGTAGGCGCCGTAGTCCACCGTGTTGTCGGAGATGTAGATGTCCTCGTTGAGGTCGTCGAGGCTGTTGGGCGAGAATCCGGCGAGGACGGCGGGATCGACAGTGACGGAACCCTTGGCGCGGTCATAGCCGCTGCCGTCCATCCGCAGGTGGCCTACCGAGGCAAGGCCGATCCCGTCGGCCGTGCAGCGCGTGACCTTCAACCCCCGGATGTTGACCGCGCGCAGCATCACGGTCTTGGAACGCTGGGAAGCGATGGTCGTCGCATGAATGCCATCGACGACGATGTTTCGCACGAAGCTGGCGGGATCGTTGCTTTCGGGGCTGACGGAAAGGGGGGAGCCCGTTGGACCTGCCCAGATCAGGTGCGGCCCCTTGCCCTGGCCGAATATCCCGAAACCACGGGATATCGCGACCGGACGGGTGAGGCGCATCGGGCCGGAAATCATGACTGCGGGCGCGCCGCCGGCGATGGCACGCTCAAGGGCGGCGCTGTCGTCCGTGGTTCCGTTGCAGGCTGCGCCGAAACGCCTGATGTCCAACGCGCGGGCGCGAAGCGCGGCGATATCGCTCTCCAGCCGCGATTGCGGGGGGGCCCAGGCCGGCCAGTCGCCCGGCTGCGAGGCGGCGAAAGACGAAGTGGGGCGCCACAAGGACGCCGCGCCCAGCGCCAGAGCGGAGACGGCGAACAGAGAGCGGCGGTCGACGGCGAAGGGGTTCGCGGGATGGGCCATGTCGAAAACTCCTCGTTTCCTGTTGCGCTGCAATATTCACGGTCGTTTAATCGCGTGGCCCGCAACGCTGCATGAACGGCTGTGGGCGGCGGGACGATCGACTGCCCGTTCTTCGCCCCAACTTTGCCTTCAACAACGACCTATCCGGGAAACGCCTGCTTGAATCACATCCTCGCCCTCGTTGCCGATTGGGAAAGCCTGAAGAATCTGCTGGTTCCCAAGGATCAGGTGATCCGTGCGGTGATTCACATCCACGGCGGGATGCTGCTCTTCCTGTTCCTGGCATTCGTGTCGCGACGGGGTATCGCCAGTGGCTGGGCGCTGGCGCTGCTCTGGGTGGTGGCGCTGGGCACCGAGGGGGCCGACATCATCTCGATGTGGCCGATCGATCGTCCGTGGAAACTTCGGGATACCGGTTACGACCTGTTCAACACGCTGCTGTGGCCGACGGTCCTCTATATCGGCGCTAGTCGCTTTGCGGGGCGCAATGCGGGCGAGACGGTGATGGACAAAGACATGGGCGAAGGTCGCGAGGAGCCGGTTGCGCCTGAAGCGATAGAAAACCGGGAATAGCCGTGGTCAGCGACCGCGGAAATGCTCCACGATGCGGGTGTCGAGCGGTTCCTTGAAGCGAATTTCGAGGTTGCTCGTGTCCTTCTTCGCCACCGTTGCCGGCAGGGGACCGATCGCGCCGATCCATAGCGAGAAATCGCCATCAAGCGCGCAGGGAAGCGCTTCCGCTTCCAGATCGCAGCCAAGATCGGCAAGGTCCGAAATGCGGACTCGCGCGGAACCGTGCGCGCCGATGCATTCCCCGTAGAGAATCATGCCCATCCTCATCACGCTGCCCGGATCGTCCGGGCTCCTTGTTGTCATTCGTGCGATCCCCGGCATTCTTCCGGGGATCAGCGGGATCGGTATCCCGCACACTCTCCTATAGCCCGTTTAAAGGTCAGATTGGTTGCAGGCGAGTGTCGTTTTGATGATGGCAGCCGATTTCATGACGGACGCCTGTTCTTATGGGTTAGGCCGAATGCTTCAGGCGACTTCGTCCTGCGGCGTGGGGGTCTTGCCCCTGGCCTTGCCATAAAGGGCGCCGAGGAAGTCTTCGCGCCAGCGCTGCACGTCATTGTCGCGCACAGAGGCAAGGAGTTTCGCATGGCGCTTCTTGCGTTCGGCCAGCGGCATTTCGAGCGCCTTCTTGATGTTTTCGGCGACATGCTCGATCGAGTGCGGGTTCACCAGCAGCGCATCCTTGAGCTGATGCGCGGCGCCGGCGAACTGCGACAGGATCAGCACGCCGGGGTTCTCCGGATCCTGCGCCGCGATATATTCCTTCGCCACGAGGTTCATCCCGTCGCGCAGGGGAGTGACAAGGCCGATGTCCGCCGCGCGGTAGAACCCGGCGAGCTGATCGCGCGGGAAACCCCGGTTGACGTAACGGATGGGCACGAACGCCACATCGGCATAAGCGCCGTTGATGTGCCCGGTCTTGCGTTCGAGGTCTTCGCGAATCTGCTGGTAGCTGGCGACGTCCCCGCGCGATGGCGGTGCGATCTGGAGCAGCACGGCATCGCCGGCCTGATCGGGGTAATCCGCCAGGAAGCGCCCGAAGGCCTCGAAGCGTTCGCCCAGGCCCTTGGAATAGTCGAGCCGGTCCACGCCGATCAGGATCTTGCGACCGCGCACACTGGACTTGAGCCGGTCGTGGGCTTCGCGGGCTTCCGGCCCGGCGGCGGCTTCGGTGAACTCGGCAAAGTCTATGCCGATCGGGAAGGCGCGGGCGATGACCTTGCGGCCCTTGTACTCCACCGAATTGTCGAGATTGACCTTAAGGCCCATCTCTTTCTGCACGTAGTGGAGAAAGCTTTCGAGCCATTCGGTGTTCTGGAAGCCGATCACGTCGTATTCCAGCATCGAGGCAACCAGACGTTCGTGGAAGGGCAGCGAAACCAGCAGACGGGTGGGCGGCCAGGGCGTGTGGAGGAACAGGCCCATCCGGTTCCTCACGCCTTTTCCGCGCAGCAGCGATCCGAGCGGAAGCAGATGGTAATCATGGACCCAGACCAGGTCCTCTTCCTCGATCAGCGGCAGGACGGCATCGGCGAAACGGGCATTTACGCGTTCGTAGCCCTCGCCGAAGTTGCGGTCGTACTCGGTCAGGTCGATGCGGTAGTGGAACAGCGGCCAGAGCGTGCGGTTGGCGTAGCCGTTGTAATATTCGTCGATGTCCTGCGGTTCGAGATCGATCGTAGCCGTGGTGATGCCGTCGTTGCGTTGCATGTCGAGGTGGCCGGTGAACTCCTCGGTTTCCTGCCCCGACCAGCCGAACCAGATGCCGCCATGTTCGCGCAGTGCCGAATTGAGCGCCACTGCCAGTCCTCCCTGCGCCCCGGCGGCTCCCGCTGCCTTGGGAACCGATACCCGGTTGGAGATGACGATCAGTCTGCTCATTTCAAATCCCCTGTGCCGCGCCGACCAGATGTGCGGAAGACGCGTTTTGCGGGGCCGGCTATCGCCAGTCCCGCCAAGACCGGGACAGCTGCCCGGCACAATTGATGATACCTACTAGCGAATAGGTCTGCGGAAAGTTCCCCCACAGTTCGCCGGTTTCGAAATCCATATCCTCCGAAAGGAGGCCCGATCTGGTGCGATGATCCAGCATCGCCTCGAACAGGCGGCGCGCCTCCTCGTCCTGGCCGCTGCGATGGAGCGCCTCGATCAGCCAGAAGGTGCAGATGTTGAAGGCGGTCTCTGGCAGGCCGAAATCGTCCTCGCTGTCGTAGCGAAGCATGTGTTCGCCCCGGCGCAGCGCCTTCTGCACGGCCTGGAGCGTGGCGCGGAAGCGCGGGTCTTCGGCCTCGACATAGCGCAGCTCGACCATCTGCAGCAGGCTGGCATCGAGCTGCGAGCCGCCGAAGCTGGCGGCATAGTGACCTCCCGCGCCGCTGTCGTCGAAGTCCGGTGCCTCGATCTTGTGCCAGGCGTGTTCGTCGATGTGCTTGCGCACCGTGGCCGCGCGTTCGCGCCAGATTGCGGCCCGCTCGTCGAGCCCGAGGAACTCGGCGGCATTGGCCAGACGGTCACAGGCGGCCCAGCTCATGACGCTGGAATAAGTGTGGACGGCCGTGCGCGTGCGCAGTTCCCAGAGGCCGGCGTCAGGCTGGTCGTGCGTCTGCCAGGCCAGTTCGCCGACCTGTTCGAGGCTGGCGAAATCCTCGGGCGTGGCGATACGCAGCAGGCGCTGGTCGGAAAAGGCCTGTATCGCGGGCAGGACGATCTGGCCGTAGCAGTCGTTCTGGACCTGATAATAGGCGGCGTTGCCGACCCGGACCGGCCCCATGCCGCGATAGCCGGAAAGGTCGGGAGCTTCCCATTCGATGATCTCGCGCGCGCCGCTCACCGCGTAAAGCGGCTGGATCGCACCGCCCTCGGCATCGTCGACGATGTTGCGCAGATAGGCGAGATACCGCTCCAGCACGTCCAGTGCGCCGAGATGGTTGAGGGCCTGCACCGTGTAGTAGGCGTCACGGATCCAGCAGTATCGGTAGTCCCAGTTGCGCTGGCTGCCGGGCGCTTCCGGGATGGAAGTGGTGAGCGCGGCGACGATCGCACCGGTTTCCTCATGCTGGCAGAGCTTGAGCGTGATGGCGGCGCGGATCACCGCGTCCTGCCAGTCGAGCGGGGTGGCGAGGCCGCGCACCCACAGCCGCCAGTAGTCGCCGGTGTGGCGCAGCATCGATTCCATCTCGTGTTCGACATCGCCGCTGAAGGGTTCGTCGGGGCCGAGGAAGAAGTGTAGCGTCGTTTCCAGCCGGAAGTAGCGTTCGTCGAGAACGTAGCCGATCGGGGCATCGGTGGTGAGGCGCAGGGTGTTGCGCTCCACCAGGTAGCGGATGTGATTGGAGCCGCGCGTGATGGCGGCAAGCTGGGCGCCGTAGCCGCTCATCGGCGTGAGCACCGTGCGGATGCGCGGCGAGCCCGCCACCGGACGGACGATACGCGCATAGGCGACCGGCCGATACGTGCGGCCCGATCGTTCGAAACGCGGGCAGAAGTCGATCACTTCCACCGCGCCGCCCTGCGCATCTTCCAGCCTGGTGATGAGGATCGGGGTATTGCGCGAGTAACGCTGGGTGACGGAGACCTGGTTTTCCAGTTCGAAGCGCCAGGTTCCCGCGTCCTGGCCTTCCGGGCCGCGCAGCAGGGCACAGAACGTCGGGTCGCCGTCCACGCGGGGGACGCAGCCCCAAACGAGCGCGCCGCTGGTGTCGATCAGGCCTGAGACCTGGCAATTGCCGATGGGCCAGAGTTCGAGCGAGCTCATGTTCGGCTGTTCTCCTGGTCGTGATCGTGAATGATGGTTTCGAGCCACGCGTGCACCGCGCTGACGCCGCCGAGCCGGGCATGGGCGAGCGTTTCGCGCATCGGCCCCGCAAGGATGCCGTCTCCGCCGAGGCGGGCGACGGCTGCGAAGGCGTCCTCGTCAGTCACGTCGTCGCCGATGAAGACGGGGCGAGCGCCGAGGAAGGGCGGCATCTGCATGAAGCGTGCGACGGCGCTGCCCTTGTCGGAACCGGGCATGGACAGCTCGATAACCTGCTTGCCGTGCTTCGTCCTGAGCCCGAACTCCCTGCCGGTCTCGTCGGCGCAGGCGAGCAGGCCGGGCAGGGCTTCGGGGTGGCGGCGGTAATGCACGGCGATGCTGAAGGGCTTGGGTTCGACGAGGAGGCCGCCGTTGTCGGCCGCGAAAGCGGAGAGACGGTCGACGACGGCCTTTGGCAGCGGCTCGGCAAGGGGAAGGATTTCGCGGCTGCCTGCCGGTCTGAACTCACCGCCGTGCGAACCTGCCGCAGCGACATCGAGATGGCCCAGCATCTCCTCCAGCGATTCCAGCGAACGGCCGGTGATGAGCGCGAGCCGGCCGTCCAGCCGATCGGCCAGTCGCGCGATCAGGTCGGGCAGATGCGGAGAGACGATCACGTCGTCGGGATGGTCCGCGATTTCCACGAGCGTGCCGTCGAAATCGAGGAACAGAGCCGTGGGCACGGCCGCGCCAAGCGGCAGAGGAGGGGGCAGATCGCGCGGAAAAGCGCCATGTTCCGCCAGCGAGGGACATTCGCCTGGATCGGTCATTATGGTCAGTCTTGCACCTTCGGAAGAGGATGGCCACCCGAAAAGCGGCCGATCCGGTCGAGGTTGGGCGTTATCCGCCGGGGGCAGCGGCGCCGGAGAAGGGTCAAACGAACGGGATGGGGCAGGGTTCCGGCCGATGTGGAAGGTCGCTTCGAGTCCTCTATGCAATCCGGCGAGGGGCTAGTATTGGCACAGCGAAAGCCAGACTTCCCTGGCATTCATCGAGCCCCATGTCCCAGATCGTTCCAGTTATTCTGTGCGGAGGCAGCGGCACGCGGCTTTGGCCGCGCAGCCGCGTTGCCAAGCCCAAGCCTTTCCTGCCGTTGGTGGGAGAGAGCACGCTGTTCGAGGCGACGGTGTCGCGCTGCCCGCCGGATCTGGGTTTCGCGGCGCCGGTGGTGGTGACGGGACGGCAGCACCTCGAACATGTCGAGGCGCAGCTTCACGGGCAGGAAGGTGCCTCGGTGATCGTGGAGCCGGCCGCGCGCAACACCGCTGCCGCCATCGCGCTGGCCGCCTGCCGCCTGCCGGATGACGCGGTGATGCTGGTCTGCCCGAGCGACCACCATATCGGCCGCCCGGACGTGTTTGCCCGTGCCGCGGCTGCTGCCGCCGCGCTTGCCAGGGACGGCTGGCTGGTGTCCTTCGGCATCGAGGCGACCGCGCCGGAAACCGGCTTCGGCTACCTCAGGCGCGGCGAGGCGATCGAGGGCACGCCCGGTTTCCGCACGGCCCAGTTCGTCGAGAAGCCTGATCTCGAACGCGCCCGCGCCTTCCTGGCTGAGGGCAATTACGCCTGGAACGGAGGCATCTTCGCTTTCCGGGTGAGCGATTTCATGGCCGAACTCGCCGCGCACCGCCCGCAGATCGCCGCCAAGGTGCGCGAGGCCGTGGCGAAAGGCACGCTCGACGGCCACCGCTTCCATCCCGACGCGGCGACTTTCGCCGAGGTGGAAAGCGATTCGGTGGACTATGCGGTGATGGAAAACACCCGCCGCGCGGCGCTGGTGCCGGCCGACATGGAGTGGTCGGACATCGGCAACTGGCACGCCCTGCACGAAGCGCTCGATCGCGACGACCACGGCAACGCGGTGCGCGGCGCGGGTGATGCGGAACTGGTGGATTGCCGCAATGTCCTGGTCGACAGCGACGGACCGCGCGTCTCGGTCATCGGCCTCGAAAACGTCGTCGTCGTCGTCGATGGAAACGACATACTGGTCACCACCGTCCAAGGTGTGCAAAAGGTCGGCAAGCTATCCGGTGCCGTCAACCAGTAAGGGACGGCAGGCGCCCGGGTCCGGGGGCCGGACATCGGGAGCAACGGTAGGGGATTTGTCATCGTAATGGTGCAGGTCCGACATTTCTTTCCCGGCCGGATGATGGCAGGGGCCCGGATTATCGCATCGCGGAAGGCATGAAATGAAGCAGATCGTAGCGTTCGACCTCGACGGGACCCTGGCGCTGAGCAAGCAGCCGTTGACCGACGAAATGGCCGAACTCATGGCGCGGCTGCTCGAAGTGGCGCAAGTTGCCGTGATCTCCGGAGGGGACTGGCCGCAGTTCGACAAGCAGGTGGCCAGCCGTCTTCCCGCCGATGCCGATCGTTCGCGGCTCTGGCTCATGCCGACCAGCGGCGCCAAGCTCTACGTCCACCGCGACGGCGCCTGGACGCCGGTCTATGCCGAACTGTTCACTGAAGAACAGAAGCGCGAGATTCTCGAAGCGTTCGACGCTTCGCTTGCCGCCACCGGCTTCACGCCCGAGGAAACCTGGGGTGAGCGGATCGAGGATCGCGGCAGCCAGATCACTTTCTCCGCCCTGGGCCAGCAGGCTCCGCTTCATGCCAAGGAGCTCTGGGACCCGGACTTCGCCAAGCGCAAGGTGATCCAGGCCGATCTCGTGAAGCGCCTGCCCGGCGTCTCGGTCAATCTCGGCGGTGCCACTTCGGTGGACGTGACCCAGCCGGGCGTGGACAAGGCCTGGGGGCTCAAGCGGCTTGCCGAACATAGCGGCGTGGCCGAAGCCGACATGCTGTTCATCGGCGATGCCATCTTCCCCGGTGGCAACGACTATCCGGCCAAGGCCATGGGGCTCGACACGATCTGCGTGCGCGATCCCGCCGATACCGCCAACGTCGTCGCCGCGATCGTCGCCTGCCAGAAGGCGGGCTGACGGCAGCGGCGCCTTCGCGGGAAGCCGGATGCCCGCTTTCTACCTGACTTTCATCGCCGTCCTGCTCGCCGGTTTCGGTGCGCGGGACCAGATGACCATATCCGGCCTCGCCGCAAGGCAGGGGCAGCGGCCCGGTGTCCTGCTGGCGGCCCTGCTCAGTGCAGGGCTGACCGCCGCGGGTGCGGCATGGGCGGCGGCTTTCATGCTCGCCCAGCTACCGCCTCCGGCACGGATGATCTTCGCCGCATTCGCCGTGGGTCTTGCCGGGCTTGAGTCCCTGATCCTAGTCCCGCGCCGCCGGCCGAAGGAGCCCACCAATTCGCTCGGCGCACTGCTGCTGGTGCTGCTGGCCAGCCAGATCGCCGATGCCGCCCGGTTCATCGTCTTCGCCATGGGCGTGGGTATGGCAGCGCCTGTGGCATCCGGGGTGGCAGGCGCGCTGGGCGGCGGGATACTGGCGGGGATGGCCTGGGCCTTCCCGCAGTTTTCGAGCGCTCCGGCGGCGGGCTGGATCAGGCGGGGCGTCGGCCTCCTGCTGGTCTGCGCTGCGCTCATGCTGTTCCTTCGGGAATCTTCGATACTCTGATCGGAAATTGATAGAGAACCGGGGGTTCACTTCCGCGTTCACAAATCTACATAGTTCACCGGACGGCATAGGCCGAACAGCAACGAGGGAAACACGGCATGACTTCCAAGGACAATTCCAAGGCCGCTCTGATCGACAGCCTGAACGGGCTGCTCGCCGACACCTTCGCGCTTTACGTCAAGACGAAGAACTTCCACTGGCATGTTCGCGGCCCGCAGTTCCATGACCTGCACCTGCTGTTCGATACCCAGGCAACCGAGATTTTCGGCCTGACCGACCTGATCGCCGAGCGTGTCCGCAAGCTGGGCGGCACCACCCTGACCTCCATCGGCTCGATCGCCGCCAAGACTTCCGTAAAGGACGAGGATGACACCTCGCTCGACGCGCAGGGCATGGTCAAGCAACTGTTCGAGGACAACACCGCTTACGTCGCCACGCTGAAGGAAACCAAGGAACTGGCAGGCGAAGCAGGCGACAATGCCACCGACGGCATCATCGATGACTGGACCGATCAGGCCGAACAGCGCGCCTGGTTCCTTCGCGAGATTCTTGCCTGAGAATGTGCGACCGGCTCGCTACAGCCGTGGCGAGCCGGTCGCACCGGCATTTCGGCACCGCCAACGCGGACCGAACCCGAAGTCTCTCCTCGCGCAGAGACAAAAACCGGCCTAAGTCCAGCTCATGCCGAAACTCGAAATCATCGAAGGTGCCGACGATGGCGCCATTGCCGCTTGGTTCGCGGAGCGCCTCAAGGCTGCTCTTGCAACCAGTCCCGACGACATCGCGATCACCGTGCCCGGCGGTTCGACGCCTTTCCCGATTTTCGACCGGTTGGCGGAGATGGACCTTCCCTGGCACCGCATCTCGGTCTGGCCGGGGGACGATCGCATCGTTGACGAGGATCACCCCGCCAGCAATGTCGGCAAGATCCGGGCAAGGCTCGAGCCTGTGGGCGCGCGCGTCGTGGCGCTGACCGAACAGGCTCGGCCGCCGCATTTCGCGGTCGCCTGGCTTGGCATGGGCGGTGACGGGCATATCGCCTCGCTGTTCCCGAACACCGATCCGCAGATCGACGATCCCCGCGAAATCCGCCGCCTTACGCCCGATCCGTTGCCGCCCGAGGCGCCCTTCGACCGGCTAAGCCTGACCATCCCGGCGCTGACGGACAGCGACGAGCTGATGTTCGTGATCCGCGGCGCTGACAAGCGCGCGGTCTTCGATGCCGCGGTCAAGGGCGAGCACGATCTGCCGGTTGCCCGGCTGCTGCGCGCGGCGCGGCACAAGGTCACGTGTTTCTGCTGAACTGGCTGCTGCACCGGCTTCCGGCGCCGCTCCACCGTACGCTTTACCGCGCGGCACACTGGGGCCGGCGGCAGGTGTGGAAGGTGTGGCGGCCGGAACTGCACGGCGTGCGCGTGCTTGCGCTCGATGGTGAAGGCCGGGTGCTGCTGGTGCGGCATTCCTATGGCTCCGGCCGCTGGATGCCCCCCGGCGGCGGGCTCAATCGCGGTGAAGATGCGCTCTCCGCCGGACGGCGGGAACTGCTGGAAGAGACCGGCTGCGCGCTTGCGGATGTTCGCCTGCTCGTTCTCGTCACCGAGGATCTCGTCGGCGCGAGCAATCATGTCCATGTCGTTGCCGGCAGGACCAACGATGTGCCGCGCGTGGATGGCCGCGAACTCGTGGAGGCGCGGTTCTTCCCGCTGGGGGCGCTGCCCGATCGGATACCGGCGCGGCTTCCCGCCGAACTGGCGCAGTGGATCGCCGAATATGCCTGATGCGGGGATCATGCTGGAGACCGAGCGTCTCTGCCTTCGCCCGCCAGAGCGGGGGGATTTCGAGCCCATGCGGCAGATGTTCTGCGATCCGCTGGTGGTCGCCCATATCGGAGGCAGTCCGCTCCTGCGTACCGAGGCATGGGCGCGGTTTCAGCGAGACGTGGGGCACTGGACGCTGGAGGGTTTCGGCCAGTTCACGGTTCTGGAGAGAGCTTCGGGCCGTTACGTCGGCAAGCTGGGGCATGCACGCTTCCTGCGCGATCTTGGACCTCTGGCGGAGACCGAGATCGAGATGACGTGGACGCTGGCATCGGGGTTTCACGGGCTGGGCTATGGGAGCGAGGCAGGCCGGGCCGCGATCGCGTGGTTCGAGGGACGCGGCCCCCGCCGCACCGCCTGCGTGATTGCTGAGGCGAATCTGCCTTCGCTCGGGCTGGCCCGAAAGCTTGGATATCGGGAAGTTGACCGGCTGGCGGGCGAAGCCGGCGCCCGGATCGTGCTCGTCAGGCAGGGGTGAAAGTCCAGGCCTAAAGAAGCGAAAGCTGCCCATCCCTGGCCGGGCGAACGTCCTCTTCCCCGCGTTCGAGGGCGGAGAGGGTCAGGCCCATCAGGCGGATCGGTTGCGGCAGCGGCAGCAGTTCCTCCAGCAGTCCATGACCGAGTGCGGAGAATTCCGCCTTGTCGGCCACGAAATGATGGAGCGAGCGGGCGCGGGTGAGGGTCTGGAAGTCGGCGTAGCGCAGCTTGAGCGTGACGGTACGGCCACGGGTCTCGGCGCGCTCGATGCGGTCCCAGACGATGTCTACGATGTTGTCCAGCGTTTCGCGCAGGGCCTCGGTGCCCTGGATATTATCGAAGAAGGTGCGCTCCCCGCCGACCGATTTTCTCGGGCGGTTGGCGCGCACCTGTCGCAGGTCCACGCCCCGGGCGGCCTGATAGAGATACTCCGCAAAGCTGCCGAAATGGGCGCGCAGGAAGGCGATGTCCTTTTCGCGCAGGTCCGCGCCGGTCTCGATGCCGAGGCGGGCCATCTTTTCCGCGCCGCGCGGGCCGACGCCGTGAAAGCGGCGTACCGGCAGGCTCGCCACGAACTGCGCGCCCTGGTCGGGGCGGATCACGCAGAGACCGTCAGGCTTGTTCTGGTCGCTGGCGAGCTTGGCGATGAACTTGTTGTAGGACACCCCGGCGCTGGCGGTAAGCCCGGTTTCGGCCTTGATGCGGCGGCGGATCTCCTCGGCGATGCGGGTGGCTGACCCGATTCCCCTGAGGTCGGCGGTGACGTCGAGATAGGCTTCGTCAAGCGAGAGCGGCTCCACGTGGGGGGTATACTCGTGGAAGATCGCGCGGATCTGCTGGCTGACCTCGCGGTAGACCTCGAAACGGGGTTTGCGGAAGATCAGGTCAGGGCAGAGCCGCGCCGCGCGGGCGGAAGGCATGGCGGAGCGCACGCCGAACTTTCGCGCTTCGTAGCTGGCCGCCGCCACCACGCCGCGCAGGGAGGAACCGCCCACCGCCACCGGCTTGCCCCGCAGCGAGGGATCGTCGCGCTGCTCCACGCTGGCGTAGAACGCGTCCATGTCGACATGGATCACCTTGCGCAGGCCGTCGGCCTCGCGGCCCTCTGCCGATTCTGCTTCGCGCGATGACATGGCGGCAGATATAGTCCCTGCGCCGGGAAAAGCGCTATCCGCGGCGCGAAATTGCTGGCCACTGCGGCGCAAGTGCTGCAATGCGCCGTGCATGACCTCCGACACAGCGAATCCCGCGCCCTTTCCGATGCGGGGGGTCGAGTTCGTCGCCCTCATGGCCGCCCTGCAGGCACTTCAGGCGCTCTCGATCGACATCATGTTGCCCGCGCTCGGCGAGATCAGCCGTGACCTGGCGGTCCCTGACCCCAACCAGCGGCAGCTGATCGTCGGCGTGTTCCTGATCTGCACCGGGCTCGGCTCGCTGGTTCCCGGCGCGTTGGCGGACCGTTACGGCCGCCGCCCCGTGCTGCTTTTCGCGATCTGCGCCTATGTGCTGAGCGCTCTGGCCTGCGCGCTGGTCACCAGCTTTCCGATGATGCTGGCGGCGCGCGCGGTGGCAGGACTTTGCACGTCCGCGCTGATGGTCATGCCGATGACCGTCATTCGCGACCGGTTCGAAGGCGATCGCATGGCCAGCATGCAGTCGCTGGTGTCGATGACCTTCATGGTCGTGCCGATGATCGCGCCGATGGTGGGGCAGGGCGTGATGCTGGTTGCCGGCTGGCGCTGGATCTTCGGCCTCATCAGCGTGCTGGGTGCCTGTGTCTACGCATGGACGGCCTTCCGCCTGCCGGAGACCTTGCACCCCGATTACCGGCAGGAAATCCGGCCCCGGGTGATCGCCACCAACATGGCGCTGACCCTGCGCACGCGCGAGGCGGTGGGCTACCTGTTCGGCGTCGCTTTCGTGCAGGGGGCGATGTTCGGCTACATCAACAGTGCCCAGCAGCTGGTGGCGGAGCACTTCGGCGCGGGGTTCTTCTTCCCGGCGGTGTTCGGCGGCATGGCGCTGGTCATGGCCATGACCAACTTCGCCAATTCGCGTATCGTCCAGCGCTTCGGTGCGCGGCGCGTGTCGCAGACGGCGCTGTTCGGCTATATCGCCAGTTCGGTGCTGCACTTCGTGCTGGCCCTGAACGGGGAGACGCTGTGGGTCTTTGTCCCGCTCATGACCTTCTCCATGTGCATGATGAGCTTCATCGGCTCGAACTTCCAGTCGATCGCGATCCAGCCTTTCGCGCGCACGGCAGGGGCAGCAGCCTCGATCATGTCGTTCGTGCGGATGGTGATGGGCGCGGTTCTGGGTGCGTTGATCGGGCAGGCCTACGACGGCACGCCCGGACCGATCCTGGGCTCGATGGTGGCAGCGGGGCTGACGGCGCTTGTCTTCGTGCTCTATTCCGAGCGAGGCCGCCTGTTCCGGCGCCTCAACTATCCTGCCGGCTACTATCCCCCAGGCAAGCGGCCCTGAGCGAGGGGCCTTTATTCGGTAATACGGGGAGCCGGTGCCCCCCGCTTACCTGCCTGAGGGCTAGACGGCCCGGCCGCCGCGAAACAGCTGGACGAGGCCCACGACGATGGCGATCACCAGCAGGACGTGGATCAGCGCGCTGGACACGTGGAACACCACGAAGCCGAGCAGCCACAGGACCAGCAGGATGGCGGCAATGGTGAAGAGCATGGCGATTCTCCCTTGTTCGTTACAAAGCAGCAACGCTCGGTATCGTTCGAGGCTCCCGGATTTTTTTGGTAAGCTCCGCGATCTCCACCGGGAAAACGGTTCGTCCCGGCTTCGGGGCAGGCGATGGAATGCTGCCATGGCCGACGATTGCCGGACAGCGGCGGCCAAGGCATGGTCGCCTCGCGACCGCGAATCGCCCTTGGGCGCATCTCGCCGCGAATTCTTCGGGTCCACCCAATTACGTCGCAACGACGACAGTTCGCGGGCATGGCGCATCCTGTGCCGGCCCGCGACACTCGCCACGCCAGCCCAGACTATTTCCGCAGGCCCATTTCCCTGAGCTCGCGGCGTGACAGCGCCGGGCGGGGCGCTGTGCCCGCAGGCTCGGCTGCGCTTTCCGGCCCGCCGCCCGCCATCCGGTCGGGATCGTTCTGATTACCCGCCTGCGCCTCGTTCCATGCGGACCAGACATGGGCGAGCTTTTCGGCGCGGGTGGTGTGTACGCGGTGGTCCCAGGCATGGGCGCCGAGCCGCTCCACCTCGCGGGCGATGCCGCCGTAGATGTTCGCGGCCGACAGCACCGCCCAGCGCTGGCGGAAGGCCAGCCGGGCAGCTCCGATCCTTGCCGATGCCTCATAGTCCCGCGCGAGCGCGCAGGCGCGGGCGATCATCGGCACCAGCGCGCCACGATAGTGCGGCTTGGTGACTTCGCCGGGCGGGATGTCCGCCTCCACCAGCCATTCGACCGGCAGGTAGCAGCGGCCCCGCGCGTCGTCCTCCCAGACATCGCGCACGATATTGGCGATCTGGAAGGCAATGCCGAGATCGCAGGCCCGGTCCAGCGTGTCGTCGTCGTCGGGCGATACGCCCATGACCGCCGCCATCATCACGCCCACCGCGCCTGCCACGTGATAGCAGTAGCGCAGCATGTCCGCCTCGCAGCGAGGCCGCCAGTCGGCCGCATCCAGCGCGAAGCCGGCCAGCACGTCATCCACCATGGCGGCGGTCAGCGGCACTTCGCGCATGAGCTGGCCGAGCGCGTCGAAAGCGGGCGTGCCGGTGGTTTCGCCCGCCATCGCCAGCTCGGTCAGCGTGCGGATGGTTGCCAGCCGGTCCTCGGGCGAGAGGCGGGTGCCGAGCCGCACGGGGCCGATGGCGTGGCCGTGGTCCTGTTCGTCGGCGATGTCGTCGCAGGCGCGGCACCAGGCGTAGAGCAGCCAGACCCGCTCGCGCGTTTCGCGGTCGAACAGGCGGCTGGCCGCCGCGAAGCTCTTCGATCCCTTGCGGATGGACCGGCGCGCCTCCTTGACGAGGTGCGCGCGGTCCAGCGGCCCGGAGCGGAGGGCGGCGCCGCGCAGGGCGGCTTCGAGGAGCTTCTCAGTCGGCACCCGAAAGCCTCACAGCGTGCTGGGGTCCATCCTGACGATCGGGACGATCGGCTCGTGCGCGTGCATGCGGTCGAGCAGGAGGTCCAGCTCGGTCTCGGCCAGGATGATGCCCTGATGGGCGGGCCGAACGAAGCCGACTTCGGCCATGTGGCGGTTGAATGCGAGCAGGCCGTCATAGAAGCCGAAGGAGTTCAGCACGCCCACCGGCTTGTCGTGATAGCCGAGCTGGGCCCAGCTCACCGCTTCCCACAGTTCGTCCATGGTGCCGACGCCGCCGGGCAGGACCAGGAAGCCGTCCGACAGGCGCGTGAATTCCGCCTTGCGCTCGTGCATGGTCTTGACGACGTAAAGCTCGGTGCAATCGTGATTGGCGACTTCGCCGCCCTTGCCGCCGGCGCCGGTGAGCGCTTCGGGGATCACGCCGATCACTTCGCCGCCCTGCGTGAGCGCGCCGGCGGCCACGGCGCCCATCAGGCCGAGGCGGCCACCGCCATAGACAACGCCGATGCCGCGCGCGGCAAGGGCGGCGCCCACGTCATGGGCAAGCTGGACGTAGCGGGGATCGGCGGGGGTGGCGGAGCCGCAGTAGACGGCGATGCGTTTCATGACTCAGGTAGCCTTCAGTTGTACCCGCGCGCCGTCCGGCAGATCGCGGGTCTGCCGGGCGAGGTCGCCGGTCAGGTAGATCAGGTCGACAAGGTCGATCCGGACCAGATTTTCATGCCCATAGTCGCCCGACAGGATCGCGGAAAGCGTCCGGCTGTAGACTTCCCCCGTGGCGGTGAAGCCGAGCCGCTGCGTCGCCGCGTCTACAAGGGCGTCTGCGCGCCAGATGGCCTTGGTTTCGTCCAGCGCCATGTGGGCCTGCGCCGCGGCTTCGTCGCCCAGCCGGGACAGGCTGAGGAGATCGGGGTCGAGGTAGTGGAAAATGCCTTCGCGGTCGATTAGCAGCATGTGGCCCATCAGGCTGTGGGCCACCTCTTCGGCGAAGTCCACGCCGGTCCACCCCCAGGCGACTTTCAGGGCGTGGAGCGCGCGGCTCACTTCAGGGCATCCAGCATGAGTCTGGCGGTGGCCTTGGCAGAGCCGACGACACCGGGAATGCCCGCGCCGGGATGCGTTCCGGCGCCGACGAGGTAGAAGTTCTTCAGCTTGTCGTCGCGGTTATGGCCGCGGAAGTAGGCGCTCTGCGTCAGCAGCGGTTCGAGGCTGAAGCCGTTGCCGTTATACGCGCCCAGATCGCGCTCGAAGTCAGGCGGGGCGTAGTGGAACCGGGTGACGATACGGTCGTCGATGTCGGGGATCAGGCGGCGACCGACTTCGGCGAGCACGCGCTTTTCGAGGATCGGACCGGCTTCGTCCCAGTCGATCGGCAACTTGCCCATGTTGGCTACCGGGACGAGGGCGTAGAACGTGCTCTTGCCCGCCGGCGCCATCGAGGGATCGGTAACGGTCGGATGGTGGAGGTAGATCGAGAAGTCGCGCGGCAGCACGCCATGCTCGAAGATGTCGTCGAGCAGGCCCTTGTAGCGCGGGCCGAACAGGATGGTGTGGTGCGGGATGCCGGGCCAGGTGCCTTCGAGGCCGAAGTGAACCACGAAGAGGCTTGGCGAGAAGCGCTTCTTCTTCAGCTTGTGCGCCATGTCCTGCCCGCGCTGGTTCCCGGAGAGCAGGTCGCGGTAGGTGTGCATCAGGTCGCCGTTGCTGGCGATGGCATCGAACCGCTGTTTCCAGCCGCTGTCCGTCTCGACCTCCGTCACCTGGTCGCCGAGCGTGTGGATCTGCACGACCTTCTCGCCGAGGCGCAATTGCCCGCCCAGCCGCTCGAACAGGCGGGCCATGCCCTGCGCCAGTTTGTTGGTGCCGCCACGGGCCCACCAGACGCCGCCGTCCTTCTCCAGCTTGTGGATCAGGGCGTAGATCGCGCTCGTGGTCATCGGGTTGCCGCCCACCAGCAGGGTGTGGAACGAGAGCGCCTGCCGCAGGTGCTCGTCCTTCACGAAGTGGCTGACCATCGAATAGACCGAGCGCCAGGCCTGGTAGCGGGCCAGCGCCGGGGCGGCCTTGACCATGCTGGAAAAGTCCAGGAACGCCTCGTGCCCCAGCTTGACGTAGCCTTCCTGATAGACCCCGGCGGCATAGCGCACGAATTCGTCGTAGCCGGGCACATCGCGCGGGGCGACGCGGTTGATCTCGCGGCGCAGGGCGATTTCGTCGTTGGAATAATCGAACGTGACGCCGTCGGTCCAGTTGAGCCGGTAGAACGGCATTACCGGCATCAGGTCGACATCGTCGGCCATTTCATGCCCGGAAAGCGTCCAGAGTTCGCGCAGGGCGTCGGGATCGGTGATGACGGTGGGGCCGGCGTCGAACGTGAAGCCGTCACGCTCCCAGACGTAGGCTCGGCCGCCCACTTTGTCTCGCGCTTCGACAAGGGTGGTGTCGATCCCGGCGCTTTGCAGGCGGATGGCGAGGGAAAGGCCGCCGAACCCGGCGCCGATGACGCAGGCCTTCTTCATCGATTGCCGCCTTTCGGGTCGAGGTCCGCCAGTGGGTGGCCGCGCCCGGCAAGGCTGGCCATCGCCGCGCCCATCGGCACCGGAGGCTTGCCGCAGAGCACGCGGGCCTTGTCGGCCGGTGTGAGGCGGCCGGCGTAGAACCGCTCGATCAGTCCTTCGGGCAGGGTGTAGAAACGTTCGAGAACGGCGCGCCGCTCATCGGGACGGGCGGCGCCGAACAACATGCGCGTCAACATCCGGTAGAAGCGCCCCCCGCGCCAGTGATTTGCGGCCCATGCATGACTTGTCCTTCCTAGGCTCTCGCCGGAGAGCTTGTCGAGTGCGGTCACGTGCATGGCGAATCTTACGGCATCAGGAAACGAATAGGACGTCATCGGATTGACGAGCGCGGCCCGCACTCCTGCACGGGCAACCGGCAGGCCCCCCGCATGGTTCCAGTCGGCGTGGTTCCAGAATGCCTCGAAATCACCGCCCGCGATGACCGGCAGCACGCCGGTCTCTTCATAAGTGACGGATTCGATGTGCCAACCCATCCCGTCGGCGTAATCCCCGATCCTCTCGCCCAGGCTGGCAACGTCGAGCGCGGTATCCCCTGAGTAGTAGGTATCTTCGACGAAGACTTCGGTGGGCGAGAAAGGCAAGCAGTAGATGAAGCGATAGCCGTCGTGCTGGGCGACGCGGGCATCCATCACGACCGGCCGGTCAAGCCCGTGGGGCGCGGCGAGGCGCAGCATCCGGCCAAGGAACTTCTGCCAGCCGCCGGACATGTGCGGCAGGCCGTGAGCGCCGCGAGCGTCGATCACGGCATCGGCGCGGATTTCGCGCCCGTCCGCCAGGATAACGCCGGTCGGAGCGGCCTGGCGCACTTCGGCGCCGGTCAGCAGGGCGTCTGCGGGAAGCGCCGCGCGGACCACTTCGTCGAGCCGGCGGCTGGTCACACTGGCATAGGCCGTGCCGAGACGGCGCGAGTAGCCGGGGAAATGGACGTCGTAGCCGGGCCAGCGCCGCGCGATCAGCGGTTCCACCAGATCGCGGTGCGCGGGCGCTACATCGCTTTCGAAGAAAGACCAGACATGCTCGCCCCCCAGGCTTTCGCCGCGCTCGATCAACAGTACGCGCAGGTCCGGCCGGTGGCGCGCCATTGCGAGCGCGATCAGCGAACCGGCGAGGCCTCCGCCCAGAATTGCCATGTTGCAGGAAATAATTGCCATCTTGGTACCGTTTAAGGACAGGTTGTGCCTGCTGCAACTTGGCAGGGCGGGTGCTTTGCGGCATTGTCATGACAATGACCGAGGAATTGACCGTCTGCGGTGCTTCGATCGAAGATGCTGCAGCCATTGCCGAGATCTACGCTCACTATGTGATCGAAAGCACCGCGACTTTCGAGACAGAACCGCCTGACATCATGGAAAGTGAACGCCGCATTCGCGATATCGTCGATGCGGGTTATCCTTTTCTTGTCGTCCGCGCCGATTCCGATGACGAGGCAGGCGAAGGGCGAGTGCTCGGTTTCGGTTTCGCTCACCGCTACGGTCCGCGCGCGGGTTATCTCTACAGTGTCGAGACCACGATCTATGTCCGGCCGGAAAGCGTGGGCCGGGGGATCGGCGGAAGACTGCTCAACGCCTTGCTGGAAGAATGCGAGAAGCGCGGCTTCCGGCAGGCCTTCGCGGTGATCGCGGAAAGCGAACCGGCCTCGGTCGTGCTTCACGCAAGGGCCGGTTTCCGGCCCGTCGGCACGCTTGACGGCGCGGGCTGGAAGCATGGCAAGTGGCTCGACGTCTTCGTGATGCAGCGCCAGCTTGGCGAGGGGGACCACACGCTGCCGGTGCATTCCGCCTAGTTTACGACCTAGCCTGACCCCACCGGCAGATCCTTTTTCAGCACATGTCTGACGCGGGCCTGCAGGTCCGGCAGCACTTCCGCTTCGAACCATGCATGGCGCGCCATCCAGATGCGGCTGCGCCAGGCGGGGTGAGGCAGCGGAAAGAACCCCTCCGGCGCTTCCTGCCAGCGATGGACCGCTTCGGTCAGGTTCGGCGCGAAATGGCGCGGAAGGTAACGTTTCTGCGCATATTGGCCGACCAGCAGGGTGAGCCGCACATCGGGCAGCGCCGCGCGCAGGCGATCGTGCCAGAGCGGGGCGCATTCGGGGCGGGGCGGCAGGTCTCCGCCCTTGCCCTTGCCGGGATAGCAGAAGCCGCTGGGCATGTGGGCGATCCGGTCCGGGGCGTAGAATGTCGCGGGATCGATCCCGGTCCACTCCCGCAGCCGGTCGCCGCTGTCGTCATCCCAGGCCCGGCCGCTGGCGTGGACCTTGCTCCCCGGTGCCTGTCCGATCACGAGAATGCGCGCGCCGCGTCCCGCCTGCACCACCGGGCGCGGTTCATGCGGCAGCACGCGCCGGCAGGCCCGGCAGGCGCGGATCGCTTCCAGCAGTTCGGGGAGATCTGTCACCCATGGGCAGATGGCGAGAGGTTGGCCTTCGCGCAAGGACTGCTAAGCTGGCGTTCGCAGGCGGCTCGTCTGCCGTCCAAACCGTTATGTCATATTCTCAACCAATTTAGTTGATAATAGGCCGATGCCTTCGCTAGACAGGCATCGCACAGAATACGCCACGGAGCTTGCCCTTGAATAATCGGAATGGAAACGGCGCGCTTCCCGTCGCGATCGTCGGCGCGGGGTTCAGCGGAACCCTGATGGCGATCAACCTCCTGCGCAACGGCGTCCGCGTCGTCCTGATCGAGCGCAAGGATGCCCAGCTTGCCAAGGGGCTCGCCTTCGGCACCCGCTGGCCGGAGCACCTGCTCAACGTGCGCGCCGCCAACATGAGCGCCTTCCCGGACGACCAGGCGAATTTCCTGCGCTGGATCGGCCATAGCGGCGACGAGCAGGCGAACCGCTTCGTGCCGCGCCTGTCCTATGGGCTCTACTTGCGCGAGCTGCTCATCCGGGCGCTGGCGGAAGCGGGGCCGAACGCGCTGATCGTCAATGCCGAAGCCTGTTCGGCCCGCTTCGAGGATGGCCGCGTCCTGGTGGAGATGGCGGACGGGGACGAGATCGAGGCGCGGGCCCTGGTGCTTGCCCTCGGCAATTTCCCGCCTTCGCCTCATCCGGTGCTGGCCACCATACCCGAGGATCGCCGCTTCACCGACCCGTGGCAGCCCGGCACGCTGGAGAAGATCGAGGAGGTCGATCATGTCCTCCTGATCGGCACCGGCCTTACCGCCGCCGACATGGTGCTTTCGCTCGACAAGGCCGGGTTCAAGGGCAGGATTACCGCGCTTTCGCGGCGCGGGCTCAAGCCGCTTGCCCATGCCGAGAGCGGGCCGTCGGTGGATTACGTTCCCGCGCCCGAGGAACGCGGATCGCAGCTCGTGCGCCGGGTGCGTGCGCGGGCGGCGGAAATCGGCTGGCGCGCGGCTGTGGACGAGCTGCGGCCGCACACCCAGAACCTCTGGCGCCGCCACGACGAGGCGGGGCAGCGGCGGTTCCTGCATCACTTGCGTCCCTATTGGGATGTCCATCGCCACCGTCTAGCGCCTGACGTGGCGAAGCGCATCGCCGAGATCGAGGCGGAAGGCCGGCTGGAGTTCGTCGCAGGCAAACTCGTGAGCGCAGAGCCGACCGAAAGCGGGGTCTCGGTGGCCTATCGTCCGCGCGGGAAGGACGAACTGGTGCGGCTGGGCGTATCGCGCACGATCAACTGCACCGGCCCGGAAGGAGACCTGATGCGCAGCGGCGCGCCGCTGGTGAAGGACCTTCTGGCGCAGGGCAAGGTGCGCTCCGACGCGCACAGGCTGGGGCTCGATGTCGATCATCTCGGCCGGGTGCGCGATATCGACGGAGAGCCGCAGGATACGCTCTTCGCGGTGGGCCCCGTTACCAAGGGCGAGGCGTGGGAGATCGTCGCGGTGCCGGATATCCGGCGGCAGGTCTGGAATCTCGCGCGCTATCTGGCGGATGCGCACTGGGTGGGCGGCGAGGGTCTGTAAGACGGAAGAAAGGCCCGGGAGACGATTCCCCCGGGCCTTCTTTTCCTCAGAAGTCCTTGCGCAGCATGATGCCGCCGTAGCGCTTGTCGTCACGCGGGACATAGCGGACGATGCCGGCGAGCGTGCCGTTGGCGAGGAAGTTCGAGTAGCTCTGGTTCGTGATGTTCTTCACGAAACCGCGCAGTTGCCACCCGTCGTTCGTGCCGATCAGGGCGACGCTGCCGTTCCAGATGTAGTAGCCCGGCTGGATCGTGCCCGGCGTCTGCGTCAGCTGGTACTGCGTGCGGCTCTTGAGTGTGATGTCGGACTGGAATTCGAGGTCGATCGAATCCGACAGCGCGAAGCGATAGGCCGCATTGCTGTAGAGCTTCCACTTCGGTGCGAAGGGAAGGACTTCGCCGTTGATGTTGCAGCTCGACGGAGCGCCTTCGGGGCAGATGAAGTTCAGCACCTTGGCGTCGGTATAGGCCACCGAGGTGTCGAGCGAGAGGCCCGGGATCGGGCGCACGCCGAAGTCGAGTTCCACGCCCTTGGTCTGGACGGTGCCGGCGTTGATGAGACGCGTGACCTGCGCCCCGCCGACCACGTCGTTGTAGTTGGCCTGGTAGTTGTGGAACTTGGTGGAATAGACGGCCAGCGCGTAAGTGATCTTGCGGTCCACCGCCGAGCCCTTGATCCCGCCTTCGAACGAATCCGAGGTTTCCGGCTTCAGCGCGATTTCGTCCAGCGGCGTGGTCGCGTTAAGCGAGCGCATGTTGAAATAGGCATTGTAGGCCGGGCCCTTGTACCCGCGCGAGTAGGTGAAATAGGCCTGGTTGTTCGCCGCGAAGTCCAGCTGGAGGCCGCCGCGATAGGAATCGCCGCGCTTCGAGGTCGAGCCTGCCGAATTGTGGTAGGCGCGGATGCCTGCCACGTCGAGCGCGGTCGCGCCCGAGTTCGTCGGGTCGTTGCTGGACGTGCGGACGTGGTAGTAGCTGAGATCGTCCCAGGTCGAACGGTAGCCCGCGATGGCGCGCAGCCAGGAGGTGAAGTTCACGTTGGCTTCGCCGAACACGGCGTAGTTGTCACTGGTGACGCCGTAGTTCGCCACGCCCGAAACGGTGTTCTCCGCACCGGAGATCAGGCGGGTGAGCGTGCGGGTATAAACCTCGTCGGTCTTGGCGTGGAGGTAATAGGCGCCCACGACATAGTCGATGAACTTGCCCTTGGGCGAGGTCAGGCGCAGTTCCTGCGAGAACTGCTTGTTGTTGACGGTGCCGTAATCCTCACCTTCGGGGAAGGTCGCGGAAAGTTCGGACAGCGCGTCGTAATCCTGGTGCTGGCGGTTCTTCCACTCGCGATAGGCGGTGATCGAGGTCACCGTGTAATCGCCCAGGCCCCACTCGGCCGTCAGCGAGCCGCCATAGTTCTTGTCGCGCACGTCGGTGTCGAAGTTGGTGCTGACTTCGCGGTTCTCGCTGCCGGGCGTGATGCCCTTGCCGGCGAGGAATGCGGCAAGCGCGGCGGAATCGGTGACGGTGCCGGTCGGATAGGCGATCTGGCTGGTGCGCGCGTAGACGCCGCTCGGCGTGGTGTCGTGCGAATGGAGGTAGTCACCCGAAAGCGTGAGCTTCAGGTTGTCGGTCGGCGTCGCCTCGATCTTGGCGCGGGCGCCGTAACGCTCGTAGCCGTTCACTTCGTTGCCGGTGGTGACGTTGCGCACGTTGCCGTCATAGTTGGCGTAGAGGCCGTCGATCCGGGCCGAGACGTTCGGGGCGATGCCGCCGGTCACGCCTGCCTTGATGCGGTATTCCTCGTCCGTGGTGGCCGATCCCTCGGCATAGGCGTGGAATTCCTGCGAAGGCGCGGCGGTGACGACGCTGATGACGCCGGCCGAGGCGTTCTTGCCGAACAGCGTGCCCTGCGGTCCGCGCAGCACTTCGATCCGCGAGACTTCGCCCACGTCGAGCGTCGCCTGCCCCGGACGGGTCAGGACGACACCGTCGAGAACTGTCGAAACGGAGGATTCGACGCCCGGCGACGTGCTGATCGTGCCCACGCCGCGGACGAAGACGGTGCGGTCCTTGTTGGAGGCGCCGTTGCGGAAATCGATCGAGGGGACCGAGGCGCTCAGGTCCTGCAGGTTGTGGATCGCCCGGTCGTTGAGCGATTCGCCGCTGACGGCGGTAATGGCGATCGGCACCTGCTGGAGCGATTCGTCGCGGTAGCGCGCGGTCACGACGATCTCGCCGGAAGCGGGTTCGGCGGCTTCATCGGCATAAGCAGTTGCCGGGAACAGGACCGCGGAAGCCAGCAGCAGGGTGCGGGCGGCGCGGAGCGGGGTCATTGTCATTTGGATCTCCCTGGAACCCGCGGAGCTATACTCAACCGTTTCGGTTGAGAAAGATAGTTTTCCTTTAGTCGCCCTATGCGAGAGACGAACCGGCGTCCTCTGCCGGGACGATGCGGGGCATGGTAAGCTGGATCCAGCCCAGCGCCAGCAGGTAGGAAACGGCCGCAAAGGCGAACAGCGGCCCGTAGCCGAGCCCGGCTGCCAGAACGAGACCGGCGATCTTGCTGATCGCGGTGCCGCCCAGATTGCCGCAGAAAGCGCCGAATCCGGTTACCCGGCCCACCTTGTGGCGCGGCGTCACGTCGGCGATCAGGCCGAACAGATTGGTCGAGAAGCCCTGGTGTCCGGCCAGGGTCAGTGCCATCAGGCCCACCGCGGGCCAATAGCCGTCCACGTGAAGGGCCAGCGGCACCGGCACCACGCAAAGCGCCGATATCAGCATCAGGGTCTTGCGCGTGCGGTTGGCGCTCCAGCCGCTCGACAGCAGGCGGTTCGCCGCGAAGCCGGAGATCAGCGAACCCGCGGCCGAACCGCAGTAGGCCAGCGCCAGCGGCGGGCCGAGTTCGGTGCCGGAAAGGCCGAACTGCCGGTTGAAATAGTCCGGCATCCAGAACAGCATGAGCCACCAGGTCGCGTCCGAGAGCACCTTGGCGAGAGCGATCGTCCAGGTGCGGCCTTCCTTGAGGAACAGCTTGTCGCCCGAAACGAGATTGCCGGAAACGCCGGGCTGCCGGTCGCCAAAATCCACCCCGCGCGAGGCGGCCAGCCACGCCGCGACCCAGAACAGCCCGACCACGCCCGCCAGCACGAAAGCCGCGCGCCAGCCCCAGACCGCCGCCACCAGCGGGATCGCCAGCGGCGCGAGGATCGCGCCAAGGCTGTTCATCGCGTTGGAAAGCCCAAATCCGATGGAGCGCAGGTTCGGCGGGAAGATCGTTGCAATGGTCTTCACGTTCGCCGGCGTGCCCATCGATTCCGTGGCGCCAAGCCCGATGCGGCAGAGCACGAACTGGCTGAAACTGTGCGCCCACCCATGCGTCATCGCCGCCAGCGACCATGCCGCCACACCTGCCGCGTTGGCCCACTTCGCGCCCAGCCGGTCGACGATCCAGCCCGCTGCGAGGAAGCCGAACGCCGCGCCCGCCTGGAACCAGGCGGCCAGGGTGCCGTAGTCGTCGTCGCTCCAGCCGAGGTCGGCGGCGATCGTCGGCTTCAGTACCGAGATGATCTGGCGGTCCACGAGATTGAGCACGCCCGCCGTCAGGGCCAGCGTGAACAGCAGCCAGCGGCGGCGCGGGGAGAGGGTCATGCGCGGCGCATCCGGGTTTTGGGGGATTTCTGCATCGCGGATCGTCTAGCGATGGCGAGGGGCAGGGGCGAACAAGAAATTCTAGGGCGGCAAGGGAGAGGCAGGGGGTGTTCGGCCCCCTGCCTCTCCCTTGTTCCTAAAGCGCCAGGGGCCCGTGATCGATCCGGGGCAGCACGTGCCGTGCGAACAGGTCCGCCTCTGCCGCATGCGGATAGCCCGAGAGGATGAAGGCATCGATCCCGGCCTCGCGATAGGCCTGCAGTTTCGCCAGGACCTGATCCGGATCGCCGACGATCGCCGCGCCGCAGCCCGAGCGGGCACGGCCGATGCCGGTCCAGAGGTTGTCCTCGGCATAGCCGTCGTCGCTGGCGGTTTCGCGAAGCGCAGCCTGAGCCTGTACGCCCACCGACTGGGAATCGAGCGAGCGGGCACGGATCGCGGCGCCCTCTGCCGCGTCGAGGCGCGAGAGCAGGCGGTTCGCCGCATCGCGCGCATCGGCTTCGGTCTCGCGCACGATCACGTGGACGCGGTAGCCGAAGCGCAAGGTGCGGCCATACTTCGCGGCGCGGGTGCGCATGTCGGCGATGGTTTCCTTTACCGCTTCCATGCGGTCCGGCCACATGAGATAGACGTCGCAGCCCTTGGCGGCGACTTCGCGGGCGGGTTCGGAGAGGCCGCCGAAGTAGAGCGGCGGGCACTTCGAACCCGGCGCGATCATGCGCGGGGCATCCAGTCTGAGGTTCCAGAAGCGGCCCTGATGGTCGAGCGACTGACCCGACAGCAGCGTGCGCAGGATCTCGATGGCCTCGGTCGTGCGCTCGTAGCGGGCGCCGCCATCCAGCGTTTCACCCGGCATCTCGCTGGAGATGATGTTGATGTTGAGGCGGCCGCCCCCGTTCCTTTGGCCAAGAATCTGGTCGATCGTGGCGATCTGGCGGGCAAGCTGGGCGGGCCACATCTCGCCGATGCGCACCGCCATCAGCAGCTTGATACGGCGGACCTGCGTGGCGATGGCGGCGGCGAAGGCGGTGGTGTCTATCCCGAGCGCATAGCCGGAAGGCAGCAGCACATTGTCGAACCCGCCTTCCTCGGCGGCAGTCACGATATTGCGGCAGTGTTCCCAGCTGGAGCGCAGCATGGGGTCCGGCTGGCCGAGGAACTCGTAGTCATCGTCGCAGAGCGCCGAAAACCAGCTGATCTCGCAAGGGTCCAGTGTCACGGCAGGCGCGCTCCCATCGATGCTTCGAGCACCGCGTACCATTCGGATGCGGTCCATTCGACCTTGAGCGCATCGCGCGAGGCGAGAATGCGTTCGGGGGTCTGCGAACCGACGATGGGGATCGCGCGCGAGGGGTGCGCCATGATCCACGACAGCGCGGCGGCGGCGGCATCGGTGCCGTAGCGCTCGCCCTGTGCGGCTACCAGCTTCGCCACCGGGTCTTCCGAATCCGCGGCAAGGCGGCCGCCACCAAGTGGCGACCATGCCAGCACCGCCACGTCGCGGGCCATCGCCTGATCGAGCGTGCCGTCATAGAGCGGCGCATAACGGGCGGCCGAGAATTCGGGCTGGGTCGAGACGATGGGGAAGGGCAGGTAGGTCTGGAGCGCGTCGAATTCGGCGGGGCTGTAGTTGGAAACGCCGATGGCCTTGACCTTGCCGCTCTTGACCATGGCAGCCAGGGTGGCCGCCACGTCGCGCGGGTGGGCCAGGAAGTCGCGGCGGTGGATCTGGTAGAGTTCGACCGAAGGCAGGCCGAGCCGTTCGAGCGAGGCTTCAAGGGCCTTGTTCAGATAGTCGGGGCTCGAATCGTAAGGCACGCCCAGCACGATGCCGCCCTTGGTGGCGATCGTCATCCGCTCGCGAAGGTCGGGGCGCAGGGCCAGCGCCTTGCCCAGCAGCAGTTCCGCGCCGCCGAAGCCGAGCGCGGCGTCGCAGCCGTAGATGTCGGCGGTATCGAACAGGGTGATTCCCGCTTCAAGCGCCGCCTCGATGCGGGCGACGATGGCGCCGATATCGTCGTTGCCGTCGGGGCGGGCGAGCCGCCACATGCCCCAGGCAATCGGAAAAACGGAAATTCCGCTCTTGCCGAGCGGGACGGATTGGGCCGATAGGCGCGTCGTCGTGGGGGAAGTCATGGGTCGCCACATGGCACACGGAGTTGCGAAATGGTAGAGACGCTGCGTTACGGAATTGTCGGAACCGGGATGATGGGTGTGGAGCACATCCACAACCTCAATATCCTCGAAGGCGCCGAAGTGGTCGCCATCGCCGACCCTGAGCCGACCTCGCTCGGCTGGGCGAAGGATGCCCTGGGCGACAAGGCCGAAGGCGTCCGGGAATTCGCCGATAGCGCCAGCATGATCGAAAACGCGGGCCTCGATGCCGTGGTGGTGGTCTCGCCCAACTTCACGCACCGCGCGGTGCTGGAGCCGCTGCTGGACAGCGACGTGGCGATCCTCTGCGAAAAGCCGCTCTGCACCACGATGGACGATGCGCGCTGGGTGGTCGAGCGGGCAGAGGCGCGCAAGGGCCTGTTCTGGACCGGCATGGAATATCGCTTCATGCCGCCCGCCAAGGCCTTCATCGACGAGATTCACGGCGGCAAGGTCGGCCGTTTGCAGATGCTCTCGATCCGCGAGCATCGCTTCCCGTTCCTGGTGAAGGTGCGGGACTGGAACCGCTTCTCGGCCAATACCGGCGGCACCATGGTGGAGAAGTGCTGCCACTTCTTCGACCTCATGCGGCTCATCACCCGTTCGGAGCCGGTGCGTGTCTATTGCTCGGGCGCCATGGACGTGAACCATATCGAAGAGCGCTATGACGGCCGCCAGCCGGACATCATCGACAACAGCTTCACCACCGTCGATTTTGCCGACGGCACCCGCGCGCTGCTGGACCTGTGCATGTTCGCGGAAGGCGCCGAGCATCAGGAAGAGATGAGCGCCACCGGCGACAAGGGCCGTCTCGACGTGCTGATCCCGCCGGGCGATCTCGTCTGGTCGCCGCGCGTGCCGTGGCCGGGGCCGAAGTCGGTCGAGCGCTGGCATGTCGCGGTGGACGAGGCGGCGATGGATGCCGGTTCGCACCACGGCGCGACGTTCTATCAGCATGAAGCCTTTGCCCGCGCCGTTCGCGGCGAGGGCGAGGTTCAGGTGACCGCGCGCGACGGCCTGATGGCCGTGGCCATCGGCGCGGCGGCGGAACTCAGCGCGCGCGAGAAGCGCGTGGTGGAGATGGCGGAACTGCTGGGCTGATGCCGAACAGGGCGTCGTCCCGGGCATGATCCGGCCAGACCTGATCCGGCCAGACCTGGTCCGGGACGACGTGCCGTTTCATTTCAATTCCAGCCGCGTCTCGCCGAGCACCTCGCTGTAGGGCTGGCGTGCCGCCGCTTCCGAGCCGACCGGCGAGTTCCGGTCTTGCCCGATATCGAAGCTCTCCGAAAACGCGCCGATGCTGGTCGGGAAGTCCGCGATCCTGCCCTCTCCCACCGGCTGGCCGTTCACGAAGAGCCGGATCGTTCCCGAAGCGGGCCGGGAGAAGAACGCGCCCTGTCCGCCGGGGGCCTGTCCGCCGGGGGGCTGGGCGGGCACGAATTCGTAGCCCACGGTCGCCGCGCCTTGCGGTAGCTTCGTGGCGGAGACCACGCGGTCCCGGCGCAGGCCGTAGGCGTTGTTCTCGAAGACCAGCTGCCCGTCCTTGGCATAGAGCACGAAGCCGCCCAGCCTTCCGCCCTCTGCCACCAGAGCGCCCTGTCCGGCGGCGGCATTGCCCTTGATCGCGACCGTCAGGCTATGTGCCTTCGATAGGTCCGGGACGGCATTCTGCGGAAGCGGGCCGATATCCGCCTGATAGACGAAGCTCCTGCGCTTGGGATCGAGCAGTGTCGGCACGCCCATCGGCAGCGGGACGAGCGGGAAGACGCCGTTGCGCTGGCCTTCCTTGACGAACTCGGCCTTGAGTTCCTCCAGCTTGGCCGGGTTCGTGGCGGCGAGGTCCTTGCTTTCGCTGAAGTCGTGCGCGACGTCGTAGAGTTCCCAGCGGTCGTTCCCGGGATCGTCGAGGAACACGCGCTGGAGGTTCTCCAGCAGTTCCCACGGGCGGTAGTTGCGCTTGGCGGCGGCAACCCAGCCCTGCTTGTAGATGGCGCGGTTGCCGAAGATCTCGAAATACTGCTCGGTATGCTCTTCGGGTGCCTTGGGGTTGGTGAAGGTGGCGAGCAGGCTGTGGCCGGCGAAAGGCGTCTGCTTCACGCCGTCCACTTCGGTGGGGAAGGCGATGTGCGCGGCGTCGAGGATGGTCGGCGCGATGTCGTTGACGTGGCCGAACTGGCTGCGCACGGCACCCGGCTGGCTGGTGTGGCCGGGCCACGAGACGATCAGCGGATTGCGCGTGCCGCCGAAGTGCGAGGCGACCTGCTTCATCCACTGGAACGGCGTGGTGGTGGCCCAGGCCCAGCCCGCGCCGTAGTGGTTGGAAAGTTCCGGCCCGCCCAGCGCATCGATATGGGCAAGCTGGGTCGGCAGGTCGTGCGGCGCGCCGCTGGCGGAGGCGCCTTCGTTGGTGATCCGGCCCTCGATCCCGCCCTCTGCGCTGCCGCCATTGTCGCCCACGACGTAGACCACCAGCAGGTTGTCGCCGCCCGGCCGCGCGCGCAGGGTCTGGATCAGGCGCCCCACTTCGTAGTCGGTCTGTTCCACGAAGGCGGAGTAGATCTCCATCTGCCGGGCATAGAGCTTGCGTTCGTCGGCCGAGAGGCTGGACCATGCCGGAATGCCCTCGGGCCGGGGTGTCAGCCTGGCATCGGCGGGAATGATGCCGAGCTTCTTCTGGCGGGCGAAAGTCTCCTCGCGGTATTTGTCCCAGCCGCCGTCGAAGCGGCCCTTGTTACGGTCGATCCACTCCTGCGGGACATGGTGCGGGGTATGGACCGCGCCGGTGGCGAAATAGAGGAAATAGGGCTTCTGCGGGGCCAGCGCGTCATGTTCGTCCACCCAGCCGACCGCCTTGTTCACCAGATCGGTGGTGAGGTGGTAGCCCTGCTCGGGTGTGGCCGGGGCGGGAATCGCGGTGGTGTCGTTGTAGAGGTGCGGCTCCCACTGGTTGTCCTCGCCGGACATGAAGCCGTAGAAATGGTCGAAGCCCAGCCCGGTCGGCCAGTGGTTGAACGGCCCGGCCGAGGAAATCTCCCACTTGGGCGTATTGTGCCACTTGCCGAAGGCGGCGGTGGAATAGCCGTTGCCTTGCAGGATGCGGGCGATCGAGGCGGTCTCGGCCTTCCAGATTGTGTTGTAGGCTGGGAAACCGGCGGGAATGTCGGCAAGGTTGCCGAAGCCGACCTGATGCTGGTTGCGCCCGGTCAGCAGCGATGCGCGCGTGGGCGAGCAGATCGCGGTGGTATGGAAGCGGTTGTAGCGAAGCCCTTCCGCCGCCAGTTTTTCCAGCGCGGGGGTGCGGGGCACGCCGCCGAAGGCAGAAGTTGCCGCGAAGCCCGCATCGTCGAGCAGGACCAGCAGTACGTTCGGCGCGCCCTTGGGCGCCTGCGGCGGCGCCGGAAAAGCGGGGGCGGAATCGGCGCGGGTGAGGCCGACCCTGCCGGTGAACACCTCGGCCCCGTTTATTCTGGCTTCCTGCGCCATGGCGCCTGTGGTGAGCGCGGACGTGGCGAGCGAGGACGCGGCAAGCAGCAGCGCTGCCCTTGTGAAGACATGCATGGAATTACCCCAAGTATCATGGCGCGGGCATCTGCCGGCGCGTGACGAACGTTCCGATCGTGGAAATGGCGCGTGCCGGAACAGCCGGCCCCTGCGGGGGCCGGGAGCGGCGCGGGAAGGCCGGGCCCACAAGTCTGGGCTCCGGTTTTCGGCCTCAGGTCTGGATCATGTTCATGCGCATCGTTTCACCTCATGAGGAGGGAATCACGATGCTGGCGCGGTCGCCCGGGCATCGTGCGCTTTAGCTGTTGGTGACGCGGAGCAAGCTGCATCCCGATCAAAAGCCGCGGGTCGGCACCTGAATTGAACGCAGGGGCGACCGACCATCGCTCCCCCTTGGGTGTATTCTCAACTTAATTGATAGAGAATGTGAGTCAAGCCCGCGCCGCCGCACCATCGTCCCGGCGTGGGCCTGATCCGTCGGGAGTTCTCCGGCAGTGACGGCGCCGGACTTGCATCTGGCGGCCGGGTCCGGCATTATGCTGCGGTGCACAACAGTCCTGTCCAATCCTATCCGGTATGCCGTCCATGAGTGAAACACGCCTGAAGCTGATGGAGGCGATCACCCGCAAGCGCACCGTCACCGCCCAATACAATGGCGGCGTCATCAAGCTTGCCCCGCACCTGCTGTTCGAGCGGCATGGCGACCTGTTCGTCAGCGCGCTCAACATGAGCAAGAACTGGCGGAGCGAGGAAGACCGGAGGCTGGGCCAGTTCAAGCTGGCAGGGCTTGGCGCAACCGAACTGCTGGACGAAAGCTTCGACCCGTTGCCCTCGTTCGAACCGGCGGCCCCGCGTTCCGACGATACCCTTATCCTGGCGATCTGAGCCGGTTTCTCCCGTCGCTCAGGACGCTGTTCGCAGGGTCATGAGGGAGGAGGAATAGGGCAGGACCAGTTGCGCGGCGCGCTTCCAGTCGCCGCGCAACCAGAGATCGTGCGCTTCGGGCGGCAGGATCACCGGCATCGTATCGCGCCCTTCCGCCCGCAAGGCGGCGTTCGCCTCGCAAGTGAGCAGGGCGAAACTCGGCACTTCGCTGTCCTTCCATACCGCCGCCATCGCGAAGATCGGCTGGTCGGCCGCGCCGAACCAGTTCTGGCGGCGCTTGCCGTCTGTCGGGCTTGCCTTGCCCCATTCCATGAAAGCGGTGGCGGGCACCAGGCAGCGGAACTCGCTGTTGCGCAAGTTGCCGATCCAGAACGGGCTTTCGAGATTGCGCACGGTGAGGATGCCGTGGCGGCGCTGGTCGAAGGCGGCGGGCGGTGGCGGCACGCCCCAGAGGCGCGGCACCATGCGGCGCGGCAGGCGCTTTTCGGGGCGCGGCCCGGCCACGAACTCGCGGCCCATCGTCACCACCGGCGCGAATCCGCCGCCTGAAACCGAACCGCCGGGCCAGGGATCGTCACCGGCTTCGGCGCCCATGGCACGGGCGACTTCGCGGGCGGGCGCGTCGAGGCGATAGATGATCGGCATGTCTGTGAGGCCCTAGACGGCTGGAAAAGCCGCGTCTATCGTCCCCGCCATCCCCGGGGAGCTTGTGCCCAGGGCTTTCGAATCCCGAAAGCCGGACGGAAACAAATGGCTGAGAGGGGCAGGTCACGCTGCCCGACCCGTTGAACCTGAACCCGTTAACACGGGCGGAGGGAAGGGCGGGCCACAGGACACTTCTGTCGCGACCTTTCTTTCGTCCATAAGCCGAAGGAAAATCGCTTATGGCCGACATCAACTCCAAGCTGGAGATCGGCGTTACCACCGGACCCATTCGTGGGTCGAAGAAGATTCACGTCGGACCGCTAGGCGTTGCCATGCGGGAAATCCGCCTTGAGCCGGGATCGGGCGAGGCGCCGGTGCGTGTCTACGACACTTCCGGTCCCTACACCGATCCGAACGTCACCATCGATATTGCAGCGGGCCTTGCCGCCAAGCGCCGCGAATGGATCGTGGCACGCGGCGATGTCGAGGAATACGACGCCCGCGCAGTGAAGCCCGAGGATAACGGCCAGCTCGGCCCGGATCGTTCGGGCGGCGTCCCGGCCTTCCCCAACGTGGTGAAACGCCCGCTGCGCGCGAAGGCAGGCATGAACGTCAGCCAGATGCACTATGCTCGCCGCGGCATCATCACGCCGGAGATGGAATACGTCGCCGAGCGGGAGAACCTCGGCCGGGCGATGCTGAAGGAATATGCGCGCGACGGGCAAGACTGGGGCGCCGCCATCCCGGACTACGTAACCCCCGAATTCGTGCGCGAGGAAGTGGCTCGTGGTCGCGCCATCATTCCCTCCAACATCAACCACCCCGAATCCGAGCCGATGGCGATCGGCCGCAATTTCCTGGTCAAGATCAACGCCAATATCGGCAATTCCGCCGTCGCCTCGGACGTGGCGAGCGAGGTGGACAAGATGGTCTGGTCGATCCGCTGGGGTGCGGACACGGTGATGGACCTCTCCACCGGGCGCAACATCCACGACACCCGCGAATGGATCATCCGCAACAGCCCCGTGCCGATCGGCACCGTGCCGATCTATCAGGCGCTGGAAAAGGTCGGCGGCATTGCCGAGGACCTGACCTGGGAGGTGTTCCGTGACACCCTGATCGAACAGGCCGAGCAGGGCGTGGACTACTTCACCATCCACGCCGGCGTGCGCCTGCCGTTCGTGCCGCTCGCCGCCAAGCGCGTGACCGGCATCGTCAGCCGCGGCGGCTCGATCATGGCCAAGTGGTGCCTTGCCCATCACAGGGAATCGTTCCTCTACGAACGCTTCGACGAGATTACCGAGATCATGAAGGCCTACGACGTCGCCTACTCGCTCGGTGACGGCCTGCGCCCCGGCTCGATCGCGGACGCCAATGACGAGGCGCAGTTCGCCGAACTCTACACCCTGGGCGAACTCACCAAGCGCGCCTGGGCGCAGGACGTTCAGGTGATGATCGAGGGGCCGGGCCATGTGCCGATGCACAAGGTGAAGGAGAACATGGACAAGCAGCTTGAGGCCTGCGGCGAGGCGCCGTTCTACACCCTCGGGCCGCTGGTGACCGACATTGCGCCGGGCTACGACCATATCACCAGCGGCATCGGCGCGGCCATGATCGGCTGGTACGGCACGGCGATGCTCTGCTACGTCACGCCCAAGGAACACCTTGGCCTGCCGGACCGCGATGACGTGAAAGTCGGCGTCGTCACCTACAAGCTGGCCGCCCATGCCGCCGATCTGGCCAAGGGGCACCCGGCCGCCAAGGTCCGCGACGATGCACTGTCCCGCGCCCGTTTCGAATTCCGCTGGCGCGACCAGTTCAACCTCAGCCTCGATCCCGACACGGCCGAACAGTACCACGACCAGACGCTCCCGGCCGAAGGCGCCAAGTCCGCGCATTTCTGCTCGATGTGCGGGCCGAAGTTCTGCTCGATGAAGATCAGCCAGGAAGTGCGGGACTTCGCGGCGAAGCAGAACCAGCCTTCGACCGGCTTCATCGCCGCCGAAGAAGGGGGCATGCTCGCCATTTCCGAAGCGGAGGCGGGGATGGCCGAAATGAGCAAGGTGTTCAGGGAAACCGGCAGCGAGCTTTACATGGGCGCCGGAGACCGCGAGCACGATTGACCTGGAAACCGCCGTCCCGGATCGAATCCGGGACGGCGGTTCCGCTCCCACCAATTCCCCTTCGCGGGAATCGATTGCGCTGCTAGGGTCGCTCTCCATTACGAAGGGTTCCTGCATGTCCCGCAATGCCAATGGCGACTGGATGAAACTCGCCCACGACAGCTACTGGCTCTGGGCCGAATCCATGATGGTCATGGGTATGCGCACAACCGACATGATGACCGGCCGAGGCAGCAATCGCGAAAACGTGCTGATGGTCACCGAAAAGCTGCAGGCCAACGCCGAACTGGCGGTATCGCTGGCGATGGGCGGGCTGACTTCTCCCGAGAAGACCGCGCACAAGGCCGTTCGCCACTATCGCAAGCGCGTGACCGCCAACCGCCGCCGCCTCTCGCGGAAGAAAACCCCATGACCGCGAAGGCGCCGGGAGAGATCCACGTCGGCATCGGCGGCTGGAGCTACGATCCCTGGCGCGAGACTTTCTATCCCAAGGGCGTCTCCAGGGCGCGGGAGCTGGAATATCTGGGCCAGCACCTCACCGGCACCGAAATCAACGCCACGTTCTACGGCCGCCAGAAACCTGCGAGCTTCGCCAAGTGGCGCAACACGGTGCCCGACGGGTTCAGGTTCGCGCTGAAGGGCTCACGCTACTGCACGAACCGCAAGAACCTGGGCGAAGCGGGTGAGAGCGTCACCAATTTCGTGGAGCAGGGCCTTGTCGAACTGGGCGACAAGCTCGGCCCGATCAACTGGCAACTCGCCGCCACCAAGCAATTCGATCCCGACGAGATCGCCGCGTTCCTGGCCCTGCTGCCGGACAAGCACGAGGGCCTGCCCCTGCGCCACGCCATCGAGCCCCGCCACGAGAGCTTCCGCGACCCGGCCTTCCTCGACCTCGCCCGCAAGGCCGGCGTCGCCGTCATCCTTGCCGACAGCCCCAAGTACCCGGTTTTCGAAGAGGCGGCCGAGGCAGGCCCGTTCCTTTACGTCCGCCTCCAGAATGCCCGCTCCGAAATCGAGCAAGGCTATCCCGACGCCGAACTGAGCCCTTGGGCGGCGCGCGCGCAGGACTGGTCGAAAGCCGGACGCGACGTGTTCATGTTCTTCATAAACGGCGCAAAGGAGCGGGCTCCCGCAGCGGCGATGGCGTTGATCGGGAAACTGCAAGGCGCCTAACCACTTCGCAAGATCATTTGCCTTCGATAATGATGCCAAAGGGCAAATGATTTCATCGCGAAGGGGGCGTTATGGAGAAAGAAGCAGCAAGGGGCGAATATGTAGGGCCGGCTGAGCAGGTCGTGCAGTATTCCGACATGGGCACGTTCATGCCTGTTGGATATTATCGTCCCATTCCGATCGTCTGGTTTGCCGGGGCCTGGTTCGCGCAAGTCGGATTGCTGCTGTTCCTGTTCGTCCTGCTGCTGGGCAAGCCCATGGCCTATACGCTTTTGACCTCGGCGCTCGTGAGCGTCGGGATCTGGCGCTGGACTTTCGGAAGAGGAATGTCCGAGGCTTCCTCCGGCTGGAAGATCTTCACGACAGGCGCACTGCTATTCAACTGGCTACTGGTCGCATTTGTGGAATGGGCGGTCATTCAGGGCTGACAATCGCGCGGCCGGTCATAACCCGAGGGGCGGATAGTCTTCAGGCCGGTGTGAACGATTACAGGAATTTCACCGGCCATTGTCGCGGCACTGCTTTTCCAGCCGCCAACATTGTTCTAGCTGCTTGAGAATCGGCCTGTCGTGGCCGATTTGAAACGGGGGAAATCATGAAATTCACGAGCCTCGCCGCCATTGCGGCGGCGATGACGGCTGCCAGTCCGGTTCTGGCGGCGGAGCAGGCTGTCAGTTCGGCGGTCGTTGCCGCCCAACCCGCCTTGTCGGTAGCCCCGGCAGGCTCTCTCACGCTGCCGGCCAATTCGGAACTGACAGTGACGCCCAATAGCGAGGTGTCCTCGAAGTCCATGCGTGAGGGCGACGTCTTCACCATCACCACGGTCTACGACGTGATGATGAACGGCTATGTGGTCATCCCCAAGGGCACGCGGGGACAGGGCAAGATCACGTGGCGGACCGGCAAGGGGGCGTTCGGCAAGTCTGCGAAGATGGATGTCACCATGGAGTGGCTGGAGATCGGCGGCCGCCGCGTCGTGATCGAGGGCAAGCATCGCCAGGAAGGACAGGGCAATACCGCCGCGACCCTCGGTACCGTGCTTGCGGTAGGCGTGTTCGCGGGCTTCGTGACCGGCAAGTCCGCAGTCATTCCCAACGGCATGCAGTTGAAGGCCTATACGGCTGAGCCGATCCAGTTCCAGGCGGCCGGTCTCGCCCCGGCGCCGGTGCAGGCCGCTGTCGTTCCGGGTAGCGCTGTCGTCTCGCAGGGCACCTCGCCGGCGGTTGCGACGGTTTCGTCGGGTGATCACGCCCAATAAGGCGCACCCGGCAGGCGCGCCCGGCAGGATGGTATCCTTACGGGCGGTGCCAGCGCAGCAAGAGGCGCCCCGGCAATCCGGGGCGCCTTTTTTTGCGGAACAACGGGGCTATCCTTTTCGTTGTTCCGGGCATGAAAAACCTCCTCACCGCCTCCGTGCTCGCCGTCGCTCTTGCAGCCTGTTCGTCCGAGCCTGCGAAGGCGCCCGAGCAGGCTAGCGAAGCGGCGACATCTTCCGCCCTGCCGGACGAAACCGTTTCCGAAGCGCCGCTCGCCGCGCCCACCGATGGTGCTGCCGGCGCGAGGGTGCTGGCGCTGGAGGGGCTTGGCGATCTCCGGATCGGCGAGGCGGTACCCGCCGGCTCGTCCTGGGCGGAGCGCGGTGCTCAGGCGTCCGATGCCTGCCGCACGGTGACGTCGCCGGACTATCCGGGTGTTTATGCCATCGTGGAAAAAGGCAAGGTCCGGCGCATCACGCTCGGCCAGCGATCCGAGGTCAGGTTGGTCGAGGGGATCGGCGTCGGCTCCAGCGAGGCGGACGTGAAGAAGTGGTTCGCGGGCTTCCGCGAGGAGCCGCACAAGTATGAACCCGCCCCGGCGAAGTACCTCACCGCGCCCAATGCCAGAAGCGGCGATCCGGCCTTGCGGTTCGAGATCGGGCAGGATGGCAAGGTCAAGCTCATCCACGTCGGCACGATGCCGGTGCTGGGTTATGTCGAGGGCTGTTCCTGAGCGCCTTGGGCGGCTCTCCATTTTCCTACAGCCCCGCCGCTCCGGTAAGCGTGGGCGATGACCCGGGATTCCGCGCTTCTGCGGCTGATGGCGCGGCTCGACCGCGCTTGCGGCCGGTTTGGCGCGGGGGTGTGGGCATGACAAGGTGGCGCGACACATTCGGTGCGTTTCGTGTAAACCCGGCGGCCTCACTTCGAAGCACGAGAGACGCCCGCGATGAATCACTATCTGCTGACCTACCATCTCGCGCCGGACTATCTGGAGCGCCGGCCGCAGTTCCGGGAGCCGCATCTGGCGCTGGCCTGGGCCGCGGCTGAGCGCGGCGAACTGGTGCTGGGCGGCGCGGTGGAGGACCCGGTGGACATGGCGCTGCTGCTCTTCGCGGGCGCGGGGCCCGAGGTGGCGGAGACCTTCGCCAGGGCCGATCCCTATGTGACGGAGGGCATCGTCGAACGCTGGACAGTCAGACGCTGGGCAACGGTGGTGGGCGAGCATGCCGCCCATCCGGTGCGCGCGGAGCGACAGGCGTGAGCGGGGCCGAGCTTGCCATCCGCTCCCGCCGGGCAAAGTTCAACCGCGCCATTGCCGAGGGGGATGCATCCGCCATCGGTCCGATCCTCGCGCGTGATTGCGTGATGGTCACGGGCACCGACAGCGCGCTGATCTCGGGCCGGATGGGGCAGGTGAAGGTCTGGCGGCGCGAATTCGCTGGGACGGCGCGGCTGGTCTACACCCGCACGCCGAAGGAGGTCACGGTCTCGCCGGTGGAACCGATCGCGATGGAGCATGGCCACTGGGAAGGGATCGACAGCACCTCCGACGTGCTGACGGCCTCGGGCACCTACACCGCCAAGTGGCGCGAACTGGGCGGTGAATGGGTGATCGAGGCGGAGATATTCCTGACCCTGGCTTGAGACGGACCGCCTGAGTCAGGCCGCTTGAATCAGGCGCCTTCGCGCTCGGCGGCAAGGACATCGGCGGCCGCTCCGGCGGCGCGGGCGGCGGCATCTGCGGCGGAATCGCGGACAGGCGGCGCAGCGGGACGGGCAGGGGCGCCCATCTGCGGGGCGGAAGGCTGCGGCGCGTAGGCGCGCGGGCCGGGCTGCGCCAAGGAGCGCTGCGGCGCGATGAAGGGGCGGCCCTGCTCGGCGTAAATGCGCTCGTCATCCTCGTCACCGCGCCAGTGGCGGCGGGACGGGGCGGCACTGTCGTCCTCTGCCCAGCCCGAACCGTCGAGGATGACCATCCGGCCGCGCGGCGGGCCGAACCCGGAATGGTCGGAAGCGGCGTAGTCGCCTTCCTCCTCGCCGGGATAGTCGCGAGGGCCGGGCATCTGCTCGTCGGACAAGGCGTAATCCTCGCGGTCGGCCCTGCTGCCTGCGGCATAGTCGCCATCATCGTGCCTGGCACCGCGCGAGCCGGAGAGCGCATAGTCCTCGGGGAACTTCTGCATTTTCCCGGTGGTCATCCCTGCGGCGACGATGCCCGCACCGACGCCGCCGGCAACCAAAACCAGAACCCACTTTCCGAAACCCATTTCAACTCCAACGGCATGGCCTGCCTCACCTTCCACTATAGGACTAAACGAGCCGCCATGTCGGTGAGGTGAATGCATGAGGGAAGATACGGGGCAGAAACGCAAGGTTTCGGTCATTCCCGGGTGACATGGTGAATGCATGTTTAAGAACCGAACCGACGCCTACTCGCTGACCCCCTGCTGGTTCACGCGCGTGCACGAGCCCGATGGGCGGCGCGAGCGGGACGACGACGGCACGCTGGTCTGCACCTGCCGCTACTGCCGCAAGCGCATTCGATCACGCGGCGGGGACAGGTGGAACCTGGCCGACGGGCTCGATCTCGATGCGCTGGCGGCATCGTGCATCTCCAGCCATTTCAGCGTCGTGGACGTGGACGATGGAATGATCCTGGCGCGCTACCAGCTTCCTGCGGGCGCGGACGAGGCGGCGATTGCGGAAATGCGCCAGAACATCGCCGCCAAGCATGGCGTGGAACAGGGAGACGGGATCGAGATCCGCCTTGTCCGGCACGAGGACGTCCTCCAGAAGCGCCATTGACCCGGTAGCGGGTTAGAGTTTCAGGCTTGAGAGCACGCACGAAAAAGGGCGCCTTCCCTGAAGGAAGGCGCCCCAATTCTTCGGTGGCCCGAGACTTACTGGCCCGAGAGTGCCGCTTCAGCCAGAGCGCCCTTGGCGTCGGCGAGGCGGAAGTTCACGTTGCGCGAGTTGTAAGTGCCGGTAACGCGGTTGCCGCTCACGTAGAGACGGAAGGGAACCTGACCCGAGGCCATGCCTTCGATCACGGTAACCTTGCCCTTCTGCTCGGTCGTGTAGTTGTAGTGCACGCCGTCGTGCGAGAAGCTGCGGGGATCTTCAGCGTGAGCGGCGGTGGTGGCAAGGGCGGCGAAAGCGGCGCCGGCGGCGAAAACGGTCTTCAGCATGGCAATGTCCTTTGTAGGGGATAGGAGATTGCCTCGGGCACCTCTTATCTTGTTGCGGTGCAACATCGCTATCTCGCACCATCGTCGCAATGGAATTACTTGCCACCGGTGTTGCGTTTACTGCATCTGCTGAAAATTCCCCGCCAAGTGATGATGTTAGCGCTATCGTAAAATGAGCCCGGCGTTCTCGGAGCCGAAAATTTCAACGATTCCGCATGGGACCGGCGTTCTCTTTCGGCCGAATCATCTCAGAGGCCGAATGTCGGGGCGGTTTGCGAAGGCCGGCGATTGCGTCTTTTGCGGTGGGCCGATAGATATCGCGCCATGGAAGTGACCCGTGCTGCCCTGCAGCGTATCGCGCTTGGCCTGATGTCGAGCATCGTCCTTGCCGGGTGCCATGGCGGCAACCATGCGAAGGACATGCCTGGCGACGCTGACGATCACGCGCCGTTTCATGCCATTTCGGCGGAAGATCACGTTCGCTTCACCGGGACCGAGCCGTTTTGGGGCGGGGATGTCTCGGGAACCCGGATGACCTATTCCACGCCGGAAAATCCCGGCGGCGATGTGATCGAGGTCAGCCGCTTCGCGGGCCGTGGCGGTCTATCGTTCAATGGTGAGGCGAAGGGCGTGCAGATGACGCTGGCGATTACGGCGGGCTCTTGCAGCGATGGAATGTCGGATCGCCGCTATCCCTTCGTGGCCATGCTGAAGATCGGGGAAGAAACGCGCAGCGGCTGCGCCTGGACCGATCGTCAGCCGCCTATCGGCGGTGAAGGCTCGGCTGCGGGCAGGCCTTGAGCCTGCCGCCCGGCCCGGGCGCCGGAACCATCGGTGCCGGCAACTTGCGAATCCGGGCTGGTTGAATCTCCGCTACCCGTATCCGTACCGGCAGGCAGGCACGCACCAGCCAGGGCGCCGAGGGTAACGGCGGCGGCGATCGCACCCAGAACATTCGTCGACATCGGCAATGGCGTTCTCCGCTTTCCCTCTCGCTATGGTTGAACGCGGGGAAACGCGGGCTGTTCCGTGGTGCGATCGCCTGAGGGGCCTTATCGCTTGCGCACGAACTCGGCGCGCAGCACGAGGCCCTTGATGCCGGGATACTTGCAGTCGATCTCCTGGGCATCGCCGGTCAGGCGGATGGACTTGATGAGGGTGCCCTGCCGAAGCGTCTGGCCGGCGCCCTTGACCTCGAGATCCTTGATGAGCGTGACCTGGTCACCATCGGCCAGAAGGTTGCCGACGGCATCGCGCACCTCGACCGCGTTCTCGGCGGCGCGCTTCGCCGCAAGTTCCGATGCGGGCAGCCATTCGCCGCTTTCCTCGTCGTAGACGTAATCCTCGTCGTCGCCTGCCATGGTGGTCCTTCCGGTTGGGAAGCCCGCCATGGCAGGGACGGGATCGGAGTTCTAGCCTTCGAGCGACTTTTCGAGGGTGATCTCGCAGTTGAAAAGTTTCGAGATCGGGCAGCCGGCCTTGGCTTCGTCAGCCAGCTTCTCGAACTCTTCCGCGCTGATCCCGGGAATGCTGGCCTTGAGCGTGAGCGCCGATTTGGTGACGGCGAAGCCGCCGTCGGCACTGTCGAGCGTCACGGTGCACTGGGTGTCGAGCGTGCCGTCCGCATAGCCGGCCTTGGCCAGGGCAAAGCTCGTGGCCATGGTGAAGCAGGCGGCATGCGCGGCGGCGATCAGTTCTTCCGGGTTGGTGCCGGGCTGCCCTTCGAAGCGGGTGCCGAAGCCGTAGGGCTGTTCGCTGAGGACGCCGGAACGCGTGGTGATCGCGCCTTTGCCCTCCTTGCCGAGGCCGAGGTAACGGGCGGAAGCGGAATTCGTGGTCATCCGGGTGTCCTTTTCCAGTGTTCGCAGAAGGGGGGTATGCTTCGGATCGGCCAACGCGGCCGGCCCGGACCTGTTCCCGATTCGCGAAGCGGCGAGGACCGATCCGGTGCTCAGGCGGGGTGAAGCGCCCTTGCGGCCACGTTTTCCACGTTAGCGGATGCAGCATCGACCCGCTTCCAGGCACGCTCGTGGAACCAGAAGGCTACTGCGTTGATGCAGGGTTCGACAAGCGCGATACCACCCGCAAGCGCCAGCGATCCCGTCATTGCATAGGCAACCGTGAAGCCCACCGTCAGATGAAGGCACAGGTAGGTCAGGGTCTTGGCAAGATCACGAGGCATGACGAATTCCTTTCGCAGTGCAAAATATCGGAATTGCGCGGGTTACGGCCAATGATCGCTTCCGATTTCTTTGATCGGCTGCTATGCATGACCAACAATAAGGACGGACCACAACGATGGTATCGTCCATGGGAAGAGGATGCTGTCATGGAGAAGTTCCTGGCAACATTGCAGGCTGGACTTGTCCTGTTTGCCGTGGCCTGGTCGGGCGTAGGCTCGGCCAGCGATACAGGTCGCCAAGCTGGCGATCTGAACGGCGCGGATACTGCCGCAATGTCGTCCGATGAGATGACGGGTGCTTACTTCATGCGGGATACCCTGGTTCCCCGAGCGGACGATCTCGCTCTTATCCAGCGCAAGCCGGCGCTGTACGTTGCCAGCTTCAACGATGGCATGGCGACAGTGGCCTATTCGCTGGCGGAAGGGCGGATCGTCTATCGGGTGGTTTCAGGGACAGTGGACGATACTGCGCGTGACGCCATCGATCACGCACTCGTCAGGTTGCAGCGCAAGCTGGCCTGACAACAGGGAGTATGCCGGGCGGAAACGCCAAGGCCGAGGGAAAGGGAGAAGGTCAAGGCGCGTCGGGCCACAGTCCGTCGCGCCTTGATGCCGTTCGGCCTGATATTTCCCGAAATGAACGTGACTTATGCCGCCCGCCTGCTGGACCGGATTGATGCGCCGCAGCATAAGGAAGCATGGAATTCGTTCACCAGTATGAGCGCGCGATCACCTGGATCGTTGCCCAGTGTCCCGCGCCGGACAAGTTCGCCCACACTTATGCGGGGCTGACGATCTGGTTGCTCACTGCGATACTCCTCAAGAAGAAGCTCAGCTCGAACTGGCCGCTCGCCGTGGTGGTGCTGGCGGAACTGGGGAACGAATATATCGACCGGCTCGCCCATGGCTCCTGGTCCTGGCACGATACGATCGGCGACGTGATCGCCACACTGTTCTGGCCCTTGGTCATTTCCTTCGCGATGCGCCTGCGGCCTGCCATTCGCGGCTAGTTTACGGCCTGGGTTATTGCCGCCGCCTCGGGAAAGAGGGATGCTCCGTCGGGAATCGAAGCCGATCACAGCGGCGAAGGAGAGAGCCCGATGCGGAATGGAAACTGGCGAGTGGCGGTGGCAGGCGCCGTGCTTGTCCTGATGGCGGGGTGCAAGGGCGGCGCTGAGCCCGGCCCGGGCGCTTCGCCGACCATGTCGGAAGATGCTTCGCCCGCCGCCGTCGAGGCGACCGAGGCGGTAGACTCCGGCGCGCCCGACAGTCTCTCGGTCTATGTCGGCAAGTATCCGCTCGACAAGGTGGGTGCGTACGGTTTCTTCGATCACCCCAAGGTGCAGGAGGGCGTGACCCGTGCCGTCACCGATCCTCGCGTGGCCGGGGCTATCGCGGCGATGGAGGGGCCGGTCGGCCCGGTCCTGCGCAAGGATAACGACATTGCCGCCTCGCGGTGCGAATTGCACAACTGCGGGGCGCACAACTACGCCATCCACGTCGATGCGACGACGAACGAGGTCACTTCGGTCTGCTACTATGACGAGAAGGCCGGGCCGATTGCCACCTGGTACAAGCCCGATGGCGCCAAGGTCAGCGAAGGAGGGGGCTGTTCCGTCGGGTGAACCGGCGCTGGATCATCGGCCCGCCTCGCTTCACCCTCATGCCGTCTGGCCGGGCTCCCATTCGGGCGCGGCCAGTTCGAAGCCGCCGAAGTGGAAGCCCGGCGACACCACGCAGCTTACCAGTGCCCAGCCGCCCAGCGGCTCCGCAGCTTGCCAGTGTCCGGTGGGAACGAGCAGTTGCGGCGCTTCGCCCCGGAGCAGATGCCCGCCCAGCACATGGCGCTGCACCGGGCCGGTGTCCGCCGGGGCGATGGAGAGGGCGATGGGCGCTCCGGCGTGCCAGAACCACAGTTCCTCTCCGTCTACCCGGTGCCAGTGCGAGCGCTGGTGGGCTTCCAGCAGGAAATGGATGGCGGTGGCCAGCGGCCGCTCGCCTTCCGCGGTGGAGGCCAGCGCCGCCGCGGTCATGGGCGCCGTCCAGGTCCGGCCGTACCAACCGCCTTCGGGGTGAGGCTTGAGCCCGAGCCGGGCGATCAGTTCGGCGGCTTCTCCGTTCGGTTCGGCGACAGGGGGTGTCATCGTGGCCTTTCGTCTGATGAAGGGTTCGCGGCTACCCCAATGAAGGCTATTCAGGACGCCTTCACAACCCCTCAACAGGTTCAAGGATTCGATCATGCCCCATCCTCTCGGCATCGACATGCGCACGGTTGCGGGCATGGGCCCGGTCGAACACGTGCGGCTGGCCGCCGAACTGGGATGCAAGGCGGTTTCCATGAGCCTTGAGCAGGCGCCCGGGCCGCAGGGTTATCCCGCCTGGTCCCTGCGCGAGGATGCCGGGCTGCGGCGCGAGGTGAAGGCGGCGCTGGCCGATGCCGCGATCCGCATCGGGCTGGGCGAAGGGATCGGTGCCGATATCGGTGTCAGTATCGGTGAGGGCGACAATCTGCGAGCGCCGGAGGACCATGCTGCCGACATGGATATATTCGCCGAACTGGGCACGCGCCGGATCGGCGTGCGCGACGGTGGGCTGGAGCGGGATCGCGCTTTCGACACCATGGCGCGCTTCGCGGAAATGGCGCGGGAGCGTAACATGGACTTCGGTTTCGAGTTTTCGCCGGGCATGACCGTGCGAAACCTCAAGGGCGCGCTGGATCTGGTGCGGCATATCGGCGGAGACCGGGTGAGCGTGACCGTGGATGCCCTGCATTTCTTCCGTTCCGGCGGTGCTGCACGCGAATTGGCCGAACTGGATGCAGCGCTGATCGGGCATGTCCGGCTCTGCGATGCTGCGCTCAACGGAACTGGAGCCCCCTCTTCGGAAGCGCGGGACAGCCGCCTCATTCCGGGCGAGGGCGAATTGCCCCTGCGCGAATTCGTTGACGCCCTGCCGCGCGGCAAGACGCTTGGCCTGGACCTTTCGCTGCCGCAGGCCGCGCTCGGCGTGGAGGCGGCGCGGGACTATCTGGTCGAGGTCGTGACGCGGACCCGCGCGCTGCTGGCCTGAAACGCTGCTGGCCTGAAATGCTGTTGGTTTGAAACAGGGCCAGGCCGTCAGGCGCGGCGGTCCGCGAGGATCATTTCCGCGCCTTTTTCCGCGATCATCATCGTTGGCGCATTGGTATTGCCCGAGGTGATCGTGGGCATGACCGAGGCGTCGATCACCCGCAGCGCGCCAACCCCCATGACCCGCAGCGCGGGATCGACCACGCGGCCCATGGCCGCAGTGCCGACGGGGTGGAAGATCGTCGTCCCGATCGCACCCGCAGCCTCGCGCAGTTGTTCCTCGCTGGCGAAGTCCGCGCCCGGTCGAAGTTCTTGCGGCAGGTAGCGGGCGAGGGCAGGGCGGTTCACGATCTCGCGCGTCAGCCGGATCGACTGGGCGGCAACCGCGCGGTCTTCCTCGGCGGCGAGATAATTGGGCCGGATGCTGGGCGCCGTTGCCGCCTCTCCAGCCACGACATGGGTGGAGCCGCGGCTTTCGGGGCGCAAGTTGCAGACGCTGGCGGTGAAGGCGGGAAAGGGATCGAGCGCGCCGCCGAAGGCCTCGAGGCTGAGCGGCTGAACATGATATTCGAGATTCGGCGTCGCGTAGCGGGCATGGCTGCGGGTGAAGACGCCGAGCTGGCTCGGGGCCATGGCCATCGGCCCGCTGCGGCGCAGGGCATATTCCATGCCGATCAGCGCCTTGCCGAAAAGATTGGCCGCCCGCTGGTTGAGCGTGGCGACACCGGAGACCCGCCACGCGCAGCGCAGTTGCAGGTGATCCTGAAGGTTCTCGCCCACGTCGGGCAGGTTCTGCACGGGCGCGATGCCGAGCGCCGATAGCCGCTGCGCATCGCCCACCCCGCTGCGTTCGAGGATCGCCGGGGAGCCGATCGCTCCGGCCGCAAGGATGACCTCGCCGCCCGCACGCGCCACTCGAGCCTCGCCGCCGCCGAGGCTGTAGGCCACGCCCACGGCGCGCCCCTGCTCAAGGATCACGCGGTCCACCAGTGCCCCGGTTTCGACCTTGAGATTGGCGCGGCTGCGCACCGGCTTGAGGAAGGCGTCCGAGGCGCTCCACCGCCAGCCCCGGCGCTGGGTGACCTGGAAGAACCCCGCGCCTTCGTTGTCGCCCCGGTTGAAGTCGGCCACGGCGGGGATACCCTGCTCAGTGCAGGCCTCGCGGAAGGCTTCGAGGATGTCCCAGCGCAGCCGCTGTTTCTCCACGCGAATCTCGCCGCCGGCGCCGTGGAATTCGCTTGCCCCTTCGTAATGGTCTTCGGCGCGCCGGAAATAGGGGAGCACGTCGTCCCAGCCCCAACCGGCATTGCCGGCCTGCCGCCAGTGGTCGTAATCGGCAGCCTGTCCGCGCATGTAGATCATGCCGTTGATCGAGGACGAGCCGCCCAGCACCCGGCCGCGCGGATAGCGCAGAGTGCGCCCGTTGAGCCCGGCTTCCGCTTCGGTGGAGAGGCACCAGTCGGTGCGCGGGTTGCCGATGCAGTAGAGGTAGCCCACCGGCACGCGGATCCAGATATAGTCGTCCTTGCCGCCGGCCTCCAGCAGCAGGACGCGGTTTCGCGGATCGGCGCTCAGCCGGTTGGCGAGCACGCAGCCCGCACTGCCGCCGCCCACGACGATGTAGTCGAACTCTCCCATTTCCAAGGGCTAGGCTGCCGTTTCACGTGGATCAAGCGTTCGCGGGAACTGGCGTGAAACCCGCTCCGGCGATGCCTTGGGGCGGCCTCTGTCCGGGGTTCCCGCCCCGGATTGTTAAATTTCTGAAACGCTCTGTCATTGCGGCCCGCATTGACGAATACACCAGCCCACGAACGTAGCATCGCGAGTTAGAGAATGGCGTCTCGGCGCCATTTTTGACAGGAGCCGCCGGTGCTTGGGACAGATCGTCGTCGGGGGGCGAACGATCGGTCCGGGGCGTGAGCACGATACTCGGTGTCGGGCTCGGGACACGCTTCCGCCGGCGGCTCATTGCATTTCTCGGCGCATTCCTCAGCGCATCGCACTTTCGGGAAATGTCGTAAAAGCCCGGTCAGCCTCTTGCGCGCGGATGCGTGATCGATTCTCCTGCCGTGCAGATCGTTCACAGGGGTAATGACGATGCGGCAGGGATATTGGCTGGCAGGTGCGGCGCTGGCCTCCATCTGGGCGACGGGCGCCATCGCGGCGCCTTCTCCCGAACAGGTGGCCGAAGCCGCACTGCGCGCCGCGCCGGTGTGGGACGGGCACAACGACGTTCCCGAGCAATTGCGCGACCGCCGCAAGGACATGCTGGCGGGCTTCGACTTCCGCGACACCGCGAATACGGCCGGCGACGGACGCGCCGCCATGCAGACCGATCTCTTGCGCCTGCGCAAGGGCCGGGTCGGCGCGCAGTTCTGGTCGGTCTACGTCTCTGCCGAGCTTGACGAACAGCACGCGGTACAGGCGGTGCTGGAGCAGATCGACGTGGCGAAGCGGCTGATCGCGTCCAATCCCGATACGATGCAGTTTGCGCAAAGCAGCGCGGATGTGGAAAAGGCGATGAAGGCGGGCCGGATCGCCTCGCTGCTGGGCATGGAGGGCGGCCATTCGATCGGCGGGTCGCTCGGGGTGCTGCGGCAGATGTATGCACTGGGCGCCCGCTATCTGACGCTCACCCATTTCCGGAATACGGCCTGGGCCGACAGCGCCACCGATGCACCCGCTCATGACGGTCTTACCGATTTCGGGCGGGACGTGGTGCGTGAGATGCAGCGGATCGGCATGTTGGTCGATCTCAGCCACACCAGCGCGGCGACGATGAACGATGCGCTGGATGTAGCCGGGGCGCCGGTGATCTTCAGCCATTCCAATGCCCGCGCGGTGAACGGCCATGCCCGCAACGTGCCGGATGACGTGCTGGCGCGGCTGGCGGCGAACGGCGGGATCGTCATGGTCAATTTCTATCCGCCATACGTGGTGGAGGCCACGCGGCAATGGCAGGCGGAAAGGGCCGGCGAGAAGGCGCGGCTGGCTTCGCTCCACGTGGGCGATCCGGCGGCGGCCGATGCGGCGCTGGCGGCGTGGGAGCACGCGCACCCCATGCCGCGCGGCTCGCTGCGTGACGTGGCGGACCATATCGAACATGTCATCAAGGTGGCGGGCGTGGATCACGTCGGCCTCGGCGGCGATCTTGACGGCGTGGAGACCACGGTAGCGGGGCTGGATGATGCTTCCACTTATCCCGCGCTATTCGCCGAGCTCGCACGGCGGGGCCATTCGCAGGCGGATCTGGAGAAGATCGCCAGCCGCAACATGATGCGCGTGATGAAGGCCGCCGAGGCATATGCGGCCGGCCACCGCGGCGATCCGCCGATCGAATCGCCTACGGTTTTCTAGGGGCTAATGCCCCATCCGGCTCTCCTCGATCGGTGCCTGCTGGCCAGCCGAGATCGGCTGCTCCACGCCGGGGCGCTGCCAGAGGCTGGTCGAGAACCAGAGGATAGAGATCGCCAAGATGAAAATGGCGAAGATCGCGATCAGCATGTGAGACAGCTTGGGCGACGTGCCCGCATGATTGTTGCCCGGGGCATTGCCCTGCACCGTGGCTACGCGCGATTCAGCAAATTCGGTATCCGGTCCCATCCAGATTTCCTCTCTCCACCCGGAATCGGGCGTTTCGGCCCCCACGTTCCCGCAAACCCTGATCGGCATGCATGCGCGGAGTGTCCGGAGAGGAGATCACCGCAAGCTGCCGCGGCTGTCAACCTTTCGTGACTTTCAGGCAATGTGCGGCCGGGCAATGTGCGGTGCGAACGGCCCGCTGGGCATCAGCTACCCAGGGCGTGCTCTTCCGCCGTGACCGGATGTCCCTGCGGCGGGGCCTGATCCCACCATGCCCGCGAAATCCATATTGCCGACATGGCCAGTATGGCGAGAAGCAGGCTCGCGATCAGGACGTACCGCACGATATGGGGCGTACTGCCCGAGCGTGCTTCGTCCTCGTCCAGATGAACTTCATCGCCAATGCGTTGCATGGTGGCTCTCCCGTCGGCCCGGCGGCGTCTGGGCCACATTGCATTACGGGCCGGAAAGTATAACGCGTCAGCACGCCCGGAGTTCCCGCAAGGAAGCGGGTGCCGGGCCTAGGGTAAATCCCTCGATGAGGAGCCGAGGCCGAGCAGGCGCAGGGTGCGCTCGTCGCGGCGGCCCTGGCAGAAGGCATCAAGGGCGTGGGCATGGCGTTCGCCGCCGCCGGCCGCCTCGAACAGCGTCATGGAACTGCCGAACTTCAACGCGTCCAGTTCGCCCAGTATGGCAGAGGCGCTGCGCTCTCCTGCCCAGCCGAGCATTGCATCGGTGCATTCGCCAAGCCGCGCGCCAAGCAGCGGATGGGCAAGATAGGCTCGTGCTTCCGTGAGCCCGGAGAGCGCGTAATACCGCGAGGTCTCACTTGATCCGAGGCCGGCAAGCTGCGGAAAGACGTACCAGATCCAGTGGCTTTGCTTCACCCCGCGCGCGAGTTCCGAAGTGACGGCGGCGTAGTCCCGCCGCTGGGCCTCGACGAAGCGGTCAAGCCCGCTCATGGATCAGCGGGAGGGTGGGGATTGCGGCGCATCCGGGGCCTGGGCGCCGGGCTGGTCCTGCGGATTGGCTTCTCCGTCCCGCACGGCTGCCGCGGTATCCGCGTCGCCGCCGGTGCTTTCGGGGGCCTGCACCGATCCGGTGATCCAGATCGCGGAAAGCGCCACGATCGCCAGCGCCAGGCTGACGAGCAGGACATAGCGCATCACGTTCGGCGCCGAACCGGCGCGCGCATCCGTCTTGTCGATATGAATTTCCTCGCCCGGTCGCTCCATGCCTGCATCTCCCGTCATGCCGGCGCGGGCCGGCTTCCTCAGGTCAACGCCCCATGGCCGGGGCACGTTCCGTGCAGCAGGGCACAGATGCGCGAAGGGGCCGGATGCGCTGGCATCCGGCCCCTTCGGCTGTTCCTGCGTTGCGGCCGGTTGGATCAGTCGCGCAGAAGCTCGTTGATGCCGGTCTTCGAGCGGGTCTGCGCGTCCACGGTCTTGACGATCACGGCGCAGTAGAGCGACGGGCCGGGGGTGCCGTCGGGCAGGGGCTTGCCGGGCAGCGAGCCGGGAACGACTACCGAGTAGGGCGGAACCTTGCCGATGTGGACTTCGCCGGTTGCACGGTCGACGATCTTGGTCGATGCGCCGAGGAACACGCCCATCGAGATCACCGCGCCTTCGCCGACGACCACGCCTTCGGCCACTTCCGAACGGGCGCCGATGAAGCAGTTGTCCTCGATGATGACCGGGCCGGCCTGCAGCGGTTCAAGCACGCCGCCGATGCCGACGCCGCCCGAGATGTGCACGTTCTTGCCGATCTGCGCGCAGGAACCGACGGTGGCCCAGGTGTCTACCATGGTGCCTTCGCCAACGTAGGCGCCGATGTTCACGAAGCTCGGCATCAGCACGACGCCCTTCGAAATGAAAGTGCTGCGGCGGGCGACGGCGCCCGGAACCACGCGGAAGCCGGCCTTGCGGAAGTCGTCCTCGGCCCAGCCGTCGAACTTCACGGGCACCTTGTCGAACGCGGGCGCGCCGCCGGCGCCGTGAGCGACGGGGGCGTTGTCATTGAGGCGGAACGAGAGGAGCACTGCCTTCTTCAGCCACTGGTTGACCTTCCAGCCACCGTTGCCGTCGGGCTCGGCGACGCGGGCAGCGCCCGATTCGATCAGGCCCAGCGCTTCGTCGACGAGCTTGCGCACGTCCGCGCTGGCGGGGGTGACGGTGTCGCGCGCTTCCCAGGCGGCTTCGATCGCGGTTTCGAGTTCGGACATGTTCGCGTCTCCAGAAAGTCGGCCAAAAGGCATGTTTGCAGGCGCGCCTAGAGGGTGGGAACCGGCGCGACAAGCAGGAAGGATGCGGCGGCTATAAGCACCGCACAGGAAAGTATCGGAAGTTCATGGCGCTGAACGGAAAGTGCGCGGTGGCGCATTTTCCGTTCGGACACTTGTTCGAAAATCCACCCCGGCGGATGCCAGGGGCGTGCTCGATCAGGGGGCCATCAATTCGCGGACGAAGCCGATCAGGCCGGTCTGGCGGGCGCGGCGCATGCGCTCGGCGTCGAGAATCGTCTTCACCTTCTCGAAGCAGTGGTCGATGTCATCGTTGACGACGACATAGTCGTACCCGTCCCAGTGGCTGATTTCCGAGCGGGCGCGTTCCATGCGGGCGGCGATCACGTCCATGCTGTCGGTGCCGCGGCCGGTCAGCCGGCGGCGCAGTTCGTCGATGCTGGGCGGCAGGAGGAACACGCGCACGACGTCGCGTTCCAGCTTCTGGTAGAGCTGCTGGGTGCCCTGCCAGTCGATGTCGAACAGATAGTCCTGCCCATCCTTGAGGCCCGCCTTCACTTGCGCTTTCGGCGTGCCGTAGGAGTTGCCGAAGACGGTTGCCCATTCGAGGAATTCCTCGTTTTCGACCATCTGGTCGAACTGGGCCTGGCTGACGAAGTGATAGTCCTTGCCGTCCACTTCGCCGGGACGGGGCGTGCGCGTGGTGCAGGAAACCGAATTGCAGATATGCGCATCGTGTTCGAGCAGCATACGCGAGATCGTCGTCTTCCCCGCGCCCGAGGGGGAGGACATGATGAGCATGAGGCCGCGCCGGGCAAGGGGGCCGGCGGGATTGTCCGGAGAGTTGACCATGTGCCCCGATGCCGATGACCGGCGCGCAAATCAAGGGGTGACGTGAGCGGCCGGGGGTGCTGCGGCGCTACCGGGAATAAAGGTTCGGCAATTCCCGGCGCGCCGGGTCAGGCGCCGAGGTCGGGCACCAGGTCCGATTCGCCTTCGCCCTCTTCGGCCATGTCCTGGATCTCCGCTTCCCCGCGCGCGCGCTGCTTGCGGGCCTTGCTGCGTTCGTAGAGCGTCTTTGCGGCAAGGCCGCCGATCACCAGCGCGGCGCCGGGGGCGGAGCCCATGGCGACACGGGCTATCGCGGTGTGGAGCATCGACTGGGCGAACGAGCGCCCGCGCAGGATGTCCTTGGCCTTCGCCGGGGTATAGCGCTTGCCGAGCAGCGCATGTTCGACCGCGCGGCGCGCGATGGCGGTGCCGCCGCGCAGGGCGATGTCGGCAATGGCAAGGTTGGTGGCGGTGTTCGGGCTGGGGCCGCGCAGGGTAACGGCCTTGTCGCGGGCCCTGGCAGCGGTGTTCTTCACCGCCGTTCCGGCCTTGCTCACACCGTTGCCGATGCCTTTTCCGACTTTCCGGGGAACAGTGGTGACGCCCATGGACCTTGCTTTCCCGGGCCTTGTCCCGCCCGCTTTACTTCTTCTTGCCGAAATCGACCGAAACGACGTTCGATCCGTCGTCGCTGGGAATAATGCGCGAGGCGACGTCGCGTTCCGTGGCCGAATCGTTCTCGGGGTGGCCGGCGAGATCGTCTTCGTCCTCGTCGTCCGTCACGGCCTGGAACTGGAGGCCGAAGTCCACCGCAGGGTCCACGAAGGCGGTGATCGCCGAGAAGGGGATCACCAGCTTGGACGGCATCTGGTTGAAGCTGAGGCTGACCGTGAAGCCATCTTCGCGCACCGCGAGATCCCAGAACTTGTTCTGGAGAACGATGGTCATTTCGTCGGGGAAGCGGGCTCTCAGCTCTCCGGGAACCGACACGCCGGGCGCACCCGTCTTGAAGGTTATGTAGAAGTGGTGAGTACCCGGAAGGACGCCGCCGGCGTCTTCGACCTGGCCAAGCACGCGGCCGACAACGGCGCGCAGGGCCTCCTGGACGATTTCGTCATAGGGGATCAGGCTGTCTGGTGTCGTATCGTTCATCGCGCCCTAGGTGCTCATGGTTCCTTGGTCGGTCAAGCGTGTTAAAGCGTAAAATAGCACGCCCCGGCGGGTTTTCCCTAGGTCGTTTCGGAAAAGGACGACCGAAGATTACCTCAGGAACGCTTTTCGCGCACACTTGGTGCCGGGTGGAATTGATTCCCCGGCGTACCGGGCTATAGGCCCATGCCATGCGCACCGCCTCGATCAACCGCAAGACTCACGAGACCGACATCGCCGTGGAGGTCAACCTCGACGGCACCGGAGCCTATCAGGTCTCCACCGGGATCGGTTTCCTCGATCACATGATCGAGCAGTTCAGCCGCCATTCGCTGATCGACATTACCTGCCGGATCAAGGGCGACCTTCACGTCGACCAGCATCATACGACCGAGGACAGTGCCATCGCCATCGGGCAGGCCATCAGCCAGGCGCTGGGCGACCGCGCCGGGATCGGCCGCTACGGCGACGTCCATTCGCCGATGGACGAGGCGCTGAGCCGCGTTTCGCTGGATATCTCGGGCCGCCCGTGGCTGGTCTGGAAGGCCGGTTTCACGCAGGAGAAGCTGGGCGAGTTCGACACCGAGATGGTCGAGCACTGGTTCCATTCGATTTCGCAGGCCGTGGGCATCACCCTGCATATCGAGCTTCTCTACGGCACCAACAATCACCATATCTGCGAGGGTATCTTCAAGGGCTTCGCGCGCGCCATGCGCAGCGCGGTGGAGCTCGATCCGCGCAAGGGCGGGGCAATCCCCTCGACCAAGGGCATTCTCGGACAGGACACGCTCTGATGGCCAGCTTCATCATCTCGCTTCGCTACACCGCTCCGATCGAGGACGTGGACGGCCTGCTGGCCGATCATGTCGCCTGGCTGCGGGCCAACCACGCCGAAGGCCGCTTCCTGGGCTGGGGCCGCAAGGTTCCGCGCGAAGGCGGCATCATTCTCGCCCGGGGCGACAGCATCAACGAAGTCGAGATCCTGGCCGCCAGCGATCCCTTCGTGGCGGGCGGGGTCGCCGAAGTCGAAGTGATCGAATGGGCGCACGGCTTCCTCGACGACAGCATCGCCGGTCTGGCCGGATGACCGGAGGCCGCCCGACCCTGGCGCTGATCGACTACGGCGCGGGCAACCTCTATTCGGTGGCCAACGCGCTGCGGGCGGCCGGAGCCGAGGACGTGGCGATCACCGCCGATCCCGCCGTGGTGCGCGCGGCGGACCGCATCGTCCTTCCCGGCGTGGGCTCGTTCCGCGCCTGCGCCGAAGGGCTCTGGGGCATTCCCGGCATGGTCGAGGCGATGGCCGAGCGGGTCCATGTCGGCGGGGCGCCGTTCCTCGGCATCTGCGTGGGCATGCAACTGCTCGCCACCCAGGGCCTCGAACACGGGGTGACGCGGGGGCTGGACTGGATCGGCGGGCAGGTCCGGATGATCGAGCGTACCGACCCCCACATCAAGATCCCGCACATGGGCTGGAACGATGTCCTGCTCGGCCGCAAGGACCCGGCGCAGGGGCTGATCGAGCCCGGCGAGGCCTATTTCCTGCACTCCTACCACTTCCAGCCCGATGACGGTGCGCATGTGGCGGCGATGACCGACCACGGCGGCGGCCTGGTGGCGGCGGTGGCGAAGGACAATGTCGTGGGCGTGCAGTTCCACCCCGAGAAGAGCCAGGCCTACGGCCTCGCGCTGCTGACCCGTTTCCTCGAATGGAAGCCCTAGAATCATGATCGTTTTTCCCGCCATCGACCTCAAGCAGGGTCAGGTCGTGCGTCTCGCCGAAGGCGATATGGACCGCGCCACCGTCTATGGCGACAATCCCGCCGCGCAGGCCATGCTCTTTGCCGAAGCGGGCTCGCAGCACCTGCATGTCGTCGATCTCGACGGTTCCTTCGCGGGTCGGGCCGAGAACCGCGAAGCGGTGGAAGCCATCCTCGAGGTGTTCCCCGGCCACGTCCAGCTTGGCGGCGGCATCCGCACGCCCGAGGCGGTGGCGGGCTGGTTCGACCTTGGCGTCAGCCGCGTGGTCATGGGCACGGCGGCGCTGAAGGACCCGCAGTTCGTCAAGGACATGGCGAAGGCCTATCCCGGCGGCATCGTCGTTGCCGTGGATGCGCGCGACGGCATGGTCGCCACCGAGGGCTGGGCCGAAGTCTCCGACGTCTCGATCGTCGACATGGCCCGCCGGTTCGAGGATGCGGGCGTGGCCTCGCTGCTGTTCACCGATATCGGCCGCGACGGGCTGCTCAAGGGCGTGAACATCGATGCCACCGTCGATCTTGCCCGCCGCACCGACCTGCCGGTCATCGCCAGCGGCGGGGTGAAGGGGCTGGACGACATCCGCCTGCTCTCGCTCCATGCGAACGACGGCATCGAGGGCGTCATCACCGGGCGCGCGCTTTACGACGGCCGGCTGGACCTTGCGGCGGCGATCGCCATGGCTGAAAAGGCGTGAACGAGAACCGCCTCGTCGCGGGTCTGGCGCTGGCCATCCTCGTGCCGGGCGCGGTCATGGCCCTGGGCGATTTTCGCAAGGGCAAGGCGCGCCTGATGCTGTTCAGCCGGGCACGCTCGAAAGTGGAAACCTCGCTGGCGGAAAATTCGCGCAAGTTCTGGGCCTACTCCGCCTTCAACCTCGCGGTATGCCTGATGGTCGGGGTGTTCTGCGTGCTGCTGTTCCTGAAGCCCGAGGAGTGAGCTCATGACCGTTCGTATCCGCGTCATCCCCTGCCTCGACGTTCGTGACGGGCGCGTGGTGAAAGGCGTGAACTTCGTCGATCTGGTCGACGCCGGCGATCCGGTGGAGCAGGCCCGCGCCTATGACGCGGCCGGGGCGGACGAGCTGTGCTTCCTTGACATTTCCGCCAGCCACGAAGGGCGCGGCACCCTGCTCGACGTCGTGCAGCGCACCGCAGAGGTCTGCTTCATGCCGCTGACCGTCGGCGGCGGCGTGCGCACGGCCGAGGATGCCCGTGCGCTGCTGCTGGCCGGGGCGGACAAGGTGGCGGTCAATTCCGCCGCCGTCTCGCGGCCCGAAGTCGTGGCCGACATTGCCGAGAAGTTCGGTTCGCAATGCATCGTCGCCTCGGTCGATGCGCGCAAGGTCGCGCCCGGCAAGTGGGAGATCTTCACGCACGGCGGCCGCAAGGCCACCGGGATCGACGCGCTGGAACATGCGGTGAAACTGGCCGACTACGGCGCGGGCGAACTGCTCGTCACCTCGATGGACGGAGACGGCACGCAGAACGGCTACGACCTCGAACTGACCCGCCTCATCGCCGAGAGCGTCTCGGTGCCGGTGATCGCCAGCGGCGGCGTCGGCAATCTCGACCACCTCGTGGCGGGCGTGACCGAAGGCAGGGCCAGTGCGGTGCTGGCGGCTTCGATCTTCCACTTCGGCAAGCACTCGATCGCGGAAGCCCACGCGGCGCTGCGCTCGGCAGGCCTGCCGGCGCGGGGGTAGGCATCCGCAGGGGGGCGGGCGCAGGCGGCCGGAATGTAGTTTCCCGCCGCCGCCTTTCCTCGAAACTTCCACCCGTTTCATTGCCCCGGATCGGGACACGCCCCGATCGCCCCTTGCAGCCCCGCGCCAAGGGTCCAAGGGTTCAGTCAAGTCATCCGCAGGAGCCTGTCGTGCATCACTACCGCTACCTGCCCGCCATGCTGGCGGTATTCCTCGCACCCGTTCCCGCGTTCGCGGCCGATGCCACGAGCCTGCCCGAGCCGAGCGGGCTGTTCCTGCTGGCGATGGGCGTCATCGGCGTGGCGGTGGGCCGCAGGCTGTCGTCGAAGCGCTCCGACTGAGGCGGCGGGGCCACGAAGTCTTGACCCCATCGCCCTTGCGCCGCATGGGCATGGCATGAGCAGCTCCGACACCCTCGCGCGCCTGGAGGCGACGATCGCCGCGCGCCGCGCCGCCGATCCCGAAAGCAGCTATGTCGCCCGGCTCAATGCCAAAGGGCTGGGCAAGATCGCGCAGAAGCTCGGCGAGGAAGCCACCGAAACGGTGATCGCCGCGCTGACCGAGGATGAAAAGGCGCTGGTCGGCGAGGCTTCGGACCTGATCTTCCACCTCATGGTCCTGCTGGGTGCCCGCGATGTGCCGCTGAGCGCTGTCCTGGCCGAACTGGATCGCCGCGAAGGCGTCTCGGGCATCGCCGAGAAGGCTGCTCGTCCCAGGGACTGAGGCCCAGTCCGGCCGCATTCGAAATCTTTCGGGAGAAACCGATGCCGATCGACCCCAAGCTGCCTTACGACGACAACAACATCTTCGCGAAGATCCTGCGCGGCGAACTGCCGTGCAGCAAGGTCTACGAGGACGAATTCGCGCTGGCCTTCAACGACATCCGCCCGCAGGCGCCGATTCATGTGCTGGTGATCCCCAAGGCGCCCTACGTTTCGTGGGACGATTTCACCGCCAAGGCCGGCGATGCGGAAATCGCGGGCTTCATGCGCGCGGTGGGCAACGTGACGCGCCAGCTCGAAATGGACGGGCCGGGATATCGGCTGATGGTGAACATGGGCACCAACGGCCATCAGGAAGTGCCGCATCTCCATGTCCACATCTTCGGCGGACGCCAGTTCTTCCAGATGATCGCGGAATAACGGCCGGGGGCGGCGGCAGCGCTGCGGAAATTCCGACAAGTCCGACGATTACGACGCAATTAACCGTCGGCTTGCCCGCACGCGCGGGATAACTGCGACGAGTGGATTGCACTGCCGGCCTCGCCCGCTACACAACCTGACGGCATGAGCAGCGATCCTCTTCCTCCCAGCGGCGTCCTCGACGGTCCGGTCCACCGCTATGCGCTTCGCGTGTTCTACGAGGACACCGACGCGGGCGGCGTGGTCTATCACGCCAACTACATCCGCTGGTTCGAACGGGCCCGTTCCGACCTTCTCGACCTTCTCGGCATCGACCAGCGCGCCGCGCTGGAATCCGGGGAAGGGCTCTACACCGTGGCGGAAGTGAACATCCGCTACCTTTCGCCCGCGCGCCTGGGCGACGGGGTGGTGATCGATACCCATGCGCTGCAGGTCGGCCGGGTGAGCTGCACCCTTCGCCAGGTGGCCCGGCGCGGAGAAATCCGCCTTGCCGAGGCCACGGTAAAGGTCGGGTTCATCAGCCCTGAAGGACGACCGCGCAGACAGCCCGCCGACTGGCAACATGCTTTCGCCTCGCTCCTGGGTGAGCATCCGAAAGGACAAGAATGACGTTTGAAATGCTCGCCGCCGCCGTAACCATCGGCAGCGATTCCGATCACCTCAACCCGGTAAAGCTGTTCCTGCACGCCGATATCGTCGTGCAGGCGATCATGGCCGGGCTGATCCTGGCGAGCGTCTGGGTCTGGGCCATCATCATCAGCTTCATGCTGCGCATCGGCAGCCTCAACCGCAAGTGCGCGGATTACGAGGAAGGCTTCTGGGAGGCCCAGAACTTCGAGGCCTACCAGAAGGAACGCCGCCGCGGCGACGTGCCGATGGGCAAGGTCGCGGGCGCCGGTCTTGCCGAATGGCGCCGCAATGCCGCGATGCCCAAGTTCGATCCCGAAGGCGCGCGCGAGCGTATTGCCTTGGCCATGACCTCTTCGGTCGGCGAGGAAAGCGACATCATCTCGAACCGTTTGAACTTCCTGGCCACGGTGGGCTCGGTCGCGCCGTTCGTGGGCCTGTTCGGCACCGTCTGGGGCATCATGAACAGCTTCTTCCAGATCGGCCAGCAGCAGAATTCCTCGCTCGCGGTGGTTGCTCCCGGCATTTCGGAAGCCCTGTTCGCCACGGCCATCGGCCTGTTCGCGGCCATCCCGGCGGTCATCGCCTACAACCGCTTCTCGCACCGCGTGAACCTGTTCGAATCGCGCCTCCAGCGCTTTGCCGACCGTCTGCACTCCGCGCTCACCCGTGAGCTGGAGCAGCGCTGATGGGCATGGGCGTTTCCGGCGGCGGCAGGCGAGGTAGCCGGCGCAGCGGCGGGGGACGTACCCCCATGGCCGAAATCAACGTGACGCCGCTGGTCGACGTCATGCTGGTGCTGCTGATCATCTTCATGGTCACCGCGCCGCTGCTCAAGGCCGCGGTGCCGATCGAGCTGCCTGACAGCCGGGCCAAGGCGATGAGCGAGGAGCAGGACCAGATCACGATCACGGTCCAGCGCGACGGCACCGTCTACTACGAGGAAGCGGCGCTGGCGCCGGGCGAACTGGCAGAGCGTCTTGCATCGGTCCCCGCAGGCGCCGACGGCCGCAAGCCGCAAGTGACGCTGCGCGCCGACAAGGCGCTGGACTACGGCCGCGTCATGGACGTCATGGGCGAACTCAATCACGCCGGGTTCACGTCGATCTCGCTGGTGACGGGTGTCAGCAGCGGTTCAGGCGGCTGAGTTAGGCTGGCACGATGGCAATGCTGGGATTGCGCAAGGACGAGGGGCTGGGCCTCACCGTGGCGGTCGCGCTGCACCTCGGGGTGCTGGCGGTGATCATGCTGCGTCCGGCGCAGAACGAGGTGGTGAAGCCGCCCGAGCGTATCGAAGTGACGATCAGCGACGAAGTGGGGCTCACCTCGACCTCGCCCGATCCGAACAGCCAGGCCGCGCCCGACATCGCGCCCGAACTGGGCGAGGCCGCTCCGCCGCCGGCACCCGAGCCGGCGCCTGCCCCGGAACCCGCCCCGATCCAGCCCGCGCCGCTGCCGCCCCGGCCCCAACCGCCGAAGCCGCAGCCTGCTCCGGTGCCGCAACCCGCTCCGAGGCCCGCTCCGAGGCCCGCGCCGCCAAAGCCGGCCGAGAGGCCGAAGCCCGCGCCGAAGCCGGCTCCCAAGCCTGCGCCCGCTCCCGCGAAGCCCAAACCCGCGCCGGCAAAGCCTGCGCCTGCAAAGTCGGCGCCGTCCAAGGGCAGCGCTATCGACCGGATTGTCAGCAAGCCGGGCGCGGCGGACAGCAAGGCCACCACCCCGCCCAAGAAGGCGGGCGGCAGCCGCGTGGGAGCGGACTTCCTCGCCGGCGTTTCCGGCGCCACGGCCACGCAGGGCAAGGGCACTCCGGCCGCGGCGCTTGGCCCCGAGGTGAAGTCTGCGCTGTCCGGTGCGATCACCCGCCAGCTCAAGCCGCACTGGCAGGCGCCGCAGGGACCGGACGCCGAGGAACTGGTGACTTACCTTGCCTTCACGCTGAACAAGGATGGCAGCCTTGCCGGCAAGCCGACCGTTGTGCGCCAGACCGGCATAACCGACACCAACCGCAACCAGGCCGCCCGCCATGCGGAGCAGGCGATCCGCGCGGTGCAGCTTGCGGCGCCGTTCAACCTTCCCGATGAATACTTCGATGCGTGGAAGCGCGTATCGTCGTTCAAGTTCGACAAGAGGCTATCACAATGACCCACCGGACCTTTTCGACACGACTGCTTCCGCTGGCTCTCGTCTTCGCGCTGGCGGGCGCACCGCTTGCCGCGCAGAATGCGACGCCGGTCGCCATTCCCGGACCGCCCGCAGGGGCCGACATGGGTGTGCAGCCCGATGACGGCGGCCTGACCGGCTCGGTTTCCGACGAGAACGAGTGGCAGGATCTCGGCATCGCCATCACCACGTTCGCCACGGACGCCGACGTGCCGACCCGCACCAATGCCGGGTCCACCGCCGCGCTCGGCCGCGCGCTGTCGCAAGTGGTCGCCGCCGATCTCAAGAACAACGGCCTGTTCAAGCCCTCCGGCCCGGACGGTCTGCCGCAGCCCGCTTTCGGCCAGATCCAGTCGCCCGACTTCCCCACCTGGTCTGCCCGCAGCGCGGACATGCTGGTGCAGGGCTTCGTGCGCGCCAATCCCGACGGCGACCTGACCGTCGGCTGCTATCTCTACGATGTCGCCCTGAAGCAGCAACTCACCAAAGGCGGCTGGAAGGTGGGCGCCGGGGACTGGCGCCGCGCCGCGCACAAGTGCGCCGACATGGTCTATTCGCGCCTCTCGGGCGAAAGCCCGTTCTTCGATTCCAAGATCGCCTATATCGCCGAGACCGGTCCGAAGGACCACCGCATGAAGCGGCTGGCGATCATGGATTCGGACGGCGCCAACCACCGCTACCTAACCAGCGGCCAGTCGACCGCGCTCACCCCGCGCTATTCGCCGGACTATTCGAAGATCCTCTACCTGTCCTATCTCAACGGACAGCCGAGCATCTATGTCTACGATCTGGCCAGCAACACCCAGAAGCTGATCGCGCGCACCGGCAACCCGACGATGGCGCCGCGCTGGTCGCCGGACGGCAAGTGGGTGCTCTACTCGATGGCCTCGGGCGGCAACACCGACATCTACCGCATCTCCTCGGCCGGCGGCGGCACCCCGCAGCGCCTGACCAACACGCCGGGCATCTCGATCGGCGGGTCCTACTCGCCTGACGGCAACCAGATCGTGTTCGAAAGCGACCGCTCGGGCAACCAGCAGATCTACGTGATGAACGCGGACGGTTCGAACCAGCGCCGCATCAGCTTCTTCGGCGGCCGCTCCGCAACGCCCGAATGGAGTCCGCGCGGAGACCAGATCGCCTTCACGCACGTTGCCGGAAACTTGCGCATCGCGGTGATGAACCCGAACGGCGGCGGCATGCGCCACCTCACGGATTCGTGGCAGGACGAAGCGCCCACCTGGTCTCCGAACGGCCGCATCATCCAGTTCTTCCGCACCGCCAAGACGGCGGGAACGGCGTCGATCTGGCAGGTCGATCTTACCGGCCGCAACGAGCGCAGGCTGCCGACCCCGGTGGGCGCCTCGGACCCGGCCTGGGGCCCCGTTCGCCCCTGAGGCCAGCGATTATTGCAGCCTGAAGGAACGTCCCTGAAAAGGGGCGTTCGTTCAGGTTGACAGCATTTGAAATTATACGGAACTTCAACAATCGCAGGCCATTCATAATTGGCTGCGCACTTTAGGAGATTGCCTCATGCCTGCCCTCATGTCCCCCCGCCATGTGAAGACCGGATCGACAATGCTCCTCCTCGCCGGCGCGCTCGCCATGTCGGCGTGCGCATCGAAGGCGCCGAAGGAACTGCCGCCCGAGCCGGGCCCGGCAACCACCACCACTGGCCCCACCCAACCGAGCGGCCCGCAGGCCGGCAGCCAGGCGGACTTCCTCGCCCGCATGATGGGTTCGGACACCATCTATTTCCAGCTGAACGAGGACACCATCGATTCGGCCGACCAGGCAGCGCTTTCGAAGCAGGCCCAGTGGCTGCTTCAGTACCCCAACAAGCGCGCCACCATCGAAGGCCATGCCGACGAACGCGGCACCCGCGAATACAACCTCGCGCTGGGTGAGCGCCGCGCCAATGCGGCCAAGAACTACCTCATCAGTCTGGGCGTCGATGCCTCGCGCCTGAATACCGTGAGCTACGGCAAGGAGCGCCCGATCGCGCTCGGTTCGGACGAAGCGTCGTGGGCGCAGAACCGCCGCGCGGTTACCGTCACGATCGACTGATCGGGCGCGCTCCGGCGCAGCAAATCGGCCCGGTTCGCGTCAGCGAGCCGGGCTTTTTTGCATGCGGGGCAAGCCATACGCACTTGCATTGGCTTCGAGTCGGCAGGTATCGGCGTTCGAATGAGTCGCGCAGGTCGATCACAGGACTGGGGTTTCCCGCGCTGGCGCGGCTATGGCAGCTCGCACGAGGCTGCCCAGGTGCGCCTGTGCGATCGCCACGGCTGCACCGATCCGGGCAACTGCCCCGCGCCCAAGAGCCCCAACAGCCCCGACCGCTGGTACTTCTGCCAGAAGCATGCCGCCGAATACAACGCCGGGTGGGACTATTTCGCCGGTCTCGACGCCGAAGAAGCCGCCCGGCGCGAGCAGGACGAGCAGGCGCAGACATCGGGCTACAAGGAATCCTCGCACTACGGCTGGGCCGGTTCGGGCGACGGTTCGCGCAGCGGCGACGAACTGCGCGCGCTCGAAGCGCTGGGTCTCGACCCGGATGCCGAGTTCGATGCCGTGCGCAGGGCCTGGCGCGCCAAGGCCAAGGAAGTCCACCCCGACGTGCGCCCCAACGATCCCGAGGCGGCCAAGGCGTTCCAGACCTATCAGCTTGCCTACGAAGTCCTGCGCGCGGCGGAAGAACGCCGCGAGTGGAAGGGATGACGGGCGCCGCCCGCCCGGATTGACCGGGGCGCGGCGGCTGTTTCGCGGATCGATGCGATATTGCGGCCATGGCAGCCGCGCGGGTGGACATGCCCGGAGAACGGCTCCAAGAAGCTGCCACCCCCCGACCGCGCCCCAGGTCGTCCACCGAGAGTCGTGATGATATCCAGCCGCCTGTTGCCTCGCCGTGTCCGCGTCGTCCTGCGCCGCCACGGTCCCGAAGCGCTGGTCTGGCGGAGAAGGGTGGCGATCGTCGGCGGCGCCGTGCTGGTCGGGCTGGTGGCCCTGGTGTTCGCCGAAATGGCCGACCGGGCGAATGCGCTGTTCCATATCCTCGCGCGGGACTGGTGGTGGGCGCCGCTGCTGGCCACGCCCGCCGGATTTGCCGCCATCGCCTGGCTGACCCAGCGCTTCGCACCGCTGGCCAGAGGTTCGGGAATTCCGCAGGTCATGGCGGCCACGAAGAATCCCGAAGCGGCGATGTCGACGCTGGTTTCCGCGCGGGCCGCCATCGCCAAGTTCTTTCTGACCGTGGGCGGGCTGCTGGTCGGCGCTTCGGTCGGCCGCGAAGGGCCCACCGTCCAGATCGCCGCCGCCATCATGGGCCGCATGCACCGCATCTTGCGGGTGCCGCTGCGTTCGTCGGTCTATATCGCGGGCGGAGCGGCCGGCGTGGCGGCGGCGTTCAACACGCCGCTGGCGGGCGTCGCCTTTGCGATCGAGGAACTGGCCGCCGCTTACGAGCAGCGCATGACGCTGCTGGTCATGGCCGCAGTGCTCATCGCCGGCATGGTCAGCCTGGGCATCGCAGGCGATTACATCTACTTCGGCGCCATGCGGCAGACCCTTGGGTTCCAGCAGGCGCTTGTCGTGACGCCGGTTGCCGGAATCCTCGGCGGGATGGCGGGCGGCGGTTTCTCGCGGTTGATGCTGGCCTCGGGCACGAGCGCGATGCGCCCGATGGTCTGGCTGCGCGCGCGTCCGGTGCTGTTCGCTGCGGGCTGCGGTATCGTCGTCGCGGTCCTTGGCGTCTCGACCGGGCTGACCTGGGGGACCGGGTACGATACCGCCCATGGAATCATCGCCGGTCAGGACGTGCCCCTCTGGTTCGGCGCGGCGAAGTTCGCGACCACTCTGGCGACGGCGGTTTCCGGCATTCCCGGCGGCATTTTCGCCCCGTCGCTGTCCATCGGCGCCGGGATCGGTGACCTGCTGCGCGGCATCTTTCCCGACTATCCCCCCGGCGCGATCGTGCTTCTGGGCATGGTGGCCTATTTCACCGGCGTGGTCCGCGCGCCGTTGACGGCGGTCATCATCATCTCGGAGACGACGGCCAGTCGCGGGCTGATGATGCCCTTGCTGGCCGCCGCGCTGATCGGAGACTTTGCCGCACAGCTCGTGAGCAAGGAGAAGCTCTACCACGGGCTGTCGCAGCGCTTCCTGCAAAAGGGCGCCTGATCGCGGACCGCCCCGCGCCGCCGCCCGTCTCGCGGGCGGCCGTCCACACCGCATGACGGCCGCACAAACACAAAGGGCGCGCCTTGCGGCGCGCCCTTTGCGGTTTGCACCGGCCGAAGCCGATGCCTGAAGCCGATGCTTACTTGGGCGAAAGCACCATGAGCATCTGGCGGCCTTCCATGCGCGGATAAGCCTCGATCTTCGCGACGTCCGCGACATCTTCCTGCACGCGGCGCAGCAGGTTCATGCCGAGCTGCTGGTGCGAAAGTTCACGGCCACGGAAACGCAGGGTCACCTTCACCTTGTCGCCATCGCCGATGAAGCGCTGGATATTGCGCATCTTCACGTCATAGTCGTGATCGTCGATGTTCGGACGCATCTTGATCTCCTTGATCTCCTGCGTCTTCTGGGTCTTGCGCGCGGCATTGGCCTTTTTCTGGGCCTCATACCGGAACTTGCCGACATCCAGGAACTTGCACACCGGCGGGTCCGCGTTGGGCGAGACTTCGACCAGGTCAAGGCCGACTTCGGCCGCCTGCTCGATCGCCTGGCGCGTGTACATCACGCCGATGTTCTCGCCGTTTTCGTCGATCACGCGGACCTTGTCCGACTGGATCATGTTATTGTAGCGCGGTCCGCTCTTGACCGGTGGCGTCATCATGCGCCGGGGTGGGGGTGCTATAAGCGTTCTCCTGAATCGTTTCTGTCGCTAGGCGAGTGCGGGGTCATTAATGCGAATCGCGTCCGCACGCAAAGCACGATTTCACGCAAATTCTACAGGACGCCCGGGCCGTGTGAAACGGCCGACCTGCAATATAGGGTGTCAGGCTGCGGATCGCCATAGGGGGTAGCGCAGAAGCTGGTCCTTCGCGGCCACCAGTGCGTCTATTTCCCGTGCCGGTTGCAGCGCTTTCAGGATAGCCGGATCGGCCGCGTCCATGCCGCCGGTGAGCGCGCCGAAAGCGGGCAGGATCAGGCGGTTGCCGCTATGCACCACGCAGGGGCGGGCGATGCGGCGGCCCCTTGCGTGAACCACCAGACGGGGGTGGAAATGGCCGGAAAGCTCGGGTTCGGTGGTTCCCGGCAGGGCTTCATGGCGCAGCATGATTCCTTCCACGGCGATCTCCTCCACCCGCGTGCCGCCGGCTTCGCTGCCGAGGTGCGGATCGTGGTTGCCGGTGATCCACACCCAGTCCAGCGCGCGGGTCAGCGCCGACAGCATCCCGGCGGCGTGCGGTTCGAGCCGCTCCGTTCCCTTGCTGTCATGAAAGTTGTCCCCAAGCGCAAAGACCCGCCGGGCGCCTGTCTGCCGCACGGCAAGGGCAAGGCGCTCCAGCGTTTCGCGGCTGTCATACGGGGGGAGCATCTGCCCGCCCCTGGCATAATAGCTGGCCTTTTCGAGGTGCAGGTCGGCAACGAGCAGGGCCTGTTCGCGCGGCCAGTAGAGCGCCGCGCCGCGTCCGGCCGCGAATCCCGCCGGCGTGGGGACCAGACGCAATTCCTGCGTGCAGAACGAAAAGGGAACCATGGCTTTCCCTTGCCGCAGGCCGCGCGATTTGGCAAGCGCCCCGGCTGAAGAGGAGATGCGATGACCGACTGGACCGCCCAAACCGAACGTGCCCGTGACTGGTTCGAAACCCTGCGCGACCGGATCTGCGCCGAGTTCGAGGCGATTGAGCGCGAGGCGGGCTCGCCGGCGTCCTTCGGCTATACCCCGTGGCAGCGCGCGGCGGTGGAAGGCGGCGAAGCCGGGGAGACCGGCGGCGGCACGCGCGGCCTGATGAAGGGCAGGGTCTTCGAGAAGGTGGGCGTCAACGTCTCCACCGTCGTCGGCTCGCTGGCGAAGGATTTCGCGGGAACCATCAACGGCGCGTCTGCCGAACAGAACGCCTTTTCCGCCACCGGCATCAGCCTGGTTGCGCACATGGCCAATCCGCATGTTCCCGCGGTGCACATGAACACCCGCTTCCTGACGACCACCAGGGCGTGGTTCGGCGGCGGCGCCGACCTCAATCCGCCGCTGCCCTACGACGAGGACACGGCCGAGTTCCACGCCGAGCTCAAGGCCGCCTGCGACGCGCACGGAGTGGACTATTACGACCGCTACAAGGCGTGGGCGGACGAATATTTCTACATCCCGCACCGCAAGGTCCATCGCGGCGTCGGCGGCATCTTCTACGATCACCTCGAATGCGCGGACGAAGCGGCATGGGAGGCGAACTTCGCCTATACCCGCGCGGTGGGCGAGGCGTTCCTCGCGGTGTTCCCGCGCCTTGTGCGGCGGCGCATGGGCATGGCGTTCACGCCAGCCGACAAGGTGCGCCAGCTCGAATGGCGCGGCCGCTATGCCGAATTCAACCTCGTCTACGACCGGGGCACCCTGTTCGGGCTCAAGACCGGCGGCAATATCGACGCGATCCTGATGAGCCTGCCGCCCGAGGCGAGCTGGAGTTGAAGCGGGCCGGAAGATCGAGCGCGCTTTTCTGGAACGGGGCGTGAGGTTTTCGTCGATGGACAGGGGGCAATTCGCTCGCGGATAGAAGGGCTTCCTTCTCCGGCCGATCCGGCCGGGACAGCTCCCGCGAGTATGGCATGAACCTGAGCAGACGTACCCTCGTGCAGGCGGCCCTCTGCGCGCCCGCGTTTTACGGATCGGGCGCGGCGCGCGCGCTGGCCGCGCCGCCTGCGCAGGACATGGCCGCCTTCATCGCCGCGATGCCCAAGGCGGAATATCACGTCCATCTCGAAGGCACGCTGGAAGCGGAGATGAAGTTCGCGCTGGCGCAGCGCAACGGCTTGAAGCTGCCCTATGCCGATGTCGCGGCGATGAAGCGCAGCTATGTCTATCACGACCTGCCGAGCTTCCTGGCGATCTACTATGACGGCATGAACGTCCTGCTGAAGGATCAGGATTTCTACGACCTCGCTTACGCCTATCTGGCCAAGGCCCATTCGCAGAACGTGCTCTATGCCGAGATGTTCTTCGATCCCCAGCAGCATATCGACCGGGGCATCCCCGTAGAGGCCGTGATCGGCGGGATCACTCGGGCGCGGGCCGATGCGCAGGCGAAGCTCGGCATCGAATCCCAGCTCATCCTCTGCTTCATGCGCGACCTGACGGCGGACAATGCGATGAAGGCGCTCGATGCGGCGCTGCCTTACCGGGACAGTCTGGTCGGCGTCGGCCTCGATTCCGACGAGAAGGATAATCCGCCGGGCAAGTTCGCGGCCCATTTCGCCAAGGCACGCGCGGCGGGGCTCCATGTCACGGCCCATTGCGACGTCAACCAGAAGGACACGCTGGACCACATCCGCGAGGCGCTGGTCGATCTCGCGGTCGACCGGATCGATCATGGCGGCAACATCCTGCAATCGCCCGAACTCATGGCCATCGCCAGGAAGCGGGACGTGACCTTCACGGTCTGCCCGACCTTCTCGGGCCAGATCATGGTGGCGGGCAAGCCGGTGGACGTGGTGCGCGGCATGCTGGACCAGGGCCTGAAAGTCACGATCAACTCTGACGATCCGGCCTACATGGGCAGCGAATACGTGAACGAAGTGCTGGTAAAGGCACAGGCGCGCAGCAACCTGACCAAAGCGGAACTCGTCCGGATAGAACGCAATGCCTTCGACACCGCGTGGATCGCGCCGGAGCGCCGCGCGCGGTTCCAGGCCCGGCTCGGCGATTTCGCGCGGGAATGGGGCGCTGCCTGACGCGGTTGTGGCAATGCCGGGCACATCGCTGTAGGTGGCGCGCGAAAGCTCAGACAGTTCAGGTAGAGGCATGGCCCGCAAATATTCGAAACACGGCCCTTACGACGACGTGCAGGACGAGGAAGAGGAAGCGCCGCCGCCGGTGCCATGCTGGCTCTGCGGCCGCCCCACCGGCAAGACCATCGTCTGGCACCACCCGGTTCCCAAGAGCCGTGGCGGGCGCGATGTCGTGCCGATGCACTCGATTTGCCAGCAGACGCTGATCGCCAACTTCACCAATTCCGAGCTTCAGCGCCACGGGATGGACGTGCAGGGGCTGCTGGACAATCCCAGCGTGCGCAAGTTCGTGGACTGGGTGGCGAACAAGGACCCGGACTTCACCGCGACCATCACCAAGAAGCGCCGCTGACCCGGTAGCCGATCCTGCAAACATGGCTTGATCTCGCCGCCGTCAGGGTGCCAGATGAAGCCATGCAGGAACACACTCGCGCGATGATCGCCGCCGCCGCCTTTGCCTTCCTTACCGGAAAGAAGGTGGGGGGCCTTTACGATCACTCGGCCGGACGCGATCGGCGGATCGCCGCCGAATCCCGCGGCGACCAGTTGCAGGGGTTCGACGGCGATCGCGGCGCGAAGTTCGGCGGCACCCTTCCTGAAATCCGCGATGCCGCAGATGGCGCTTTCATCTCGTTCGAGGTCGAAGGCGCGAAAGTGCGCGGGTTCGACCGGGGATCCTCGCAGTTCTACGAGGCGCAAGTGGCCGACGGGCTCGTGCAGGTCTACGACCATGGATCGGCCGCCTGGTTCGTCTATGACGTGCAGGACGCGGATGCCGCGCAAAGCTATCACCGCGGCGCGGAGGCCTGACGCCACCTGTGCGCCGGGCGCAAAGCTGAAACGCCCCGCAGCCTCCTAATCGACCGTAGCCGCCGCGCCTATCTTTCCGCCGAACGCAATTATCAGGAAGGATTTCCCATGGACCTCAAGATCGCCGGCAAGACCGCTCTCGTCACCGGATCGACCGCCGGCATCGGCCTTGCCATTGCCGCCCGGCTGGCGGACGAAGGGGCCGAAGTCGTGGTTACCGGCCGCAACCAGGCCAAGCTCGATGCGGCTGCCGAGGTTGTCGGCCGCCTTGGCAAGGTGCGCCCGGTGCTCGCCGATCCCGCCACTGCCGAAGGTGCGCAGGCGCTGATCGCGGCGGTTCCCGAGGTCGATATCCTCGTCAACAACCTCGGCATCTACGAGGCGCGGCCCTTCGTCGAGATCACCGACGCGGAATGGCTGAACTTCTTCGAGGTCAATGTCCTCAGCGGCATCCGTCTTTCGCGCCACTATTTCCCGGGAATGCTGGAGCGTGACTGGGGCCGCGTGATCTTCATCTCCAGCGAAAGCGGGCTGATGACGCCGGGCGAGATGGTTCACTACGGCATGACCAAGACCGCGCAGCTTGCCGTCGCGCGCGGCATGGCCGACGCCACGCGCGGCACGAAAGTCACCGTCAACAGCGTGCTGCCGGGGCCGACGCGTTCGGAAGGCATCGTCGAGTTCATCCGCTCGGTGGTGGAGAACAAGGACGCCTCCGAAGCCGAGCGCGAGGAGGAGTTCTTCTCCCGGCTGCGTCCGCTCTCGCTGATCCGCCGCCTGATCGAGGCGGACGAAGTGGCGGCGATGACCGCATTCCTCGCCAGCCCGCTCGCCGCCGTGACCAACGGCGCGGCGATCCGGGCAGAGGGCGGGATCCTGCCGACTATCGCCTGATCCATGAAGACCGGTGCAGGGCGCGGTTCAAGCCGCGTCCTGCCCTTGCAGACTATGGGCGCCGGCCATGGGGGGCCAACCTCAGGGGCCCACCACGGGAATCTTCCAGCCGCGTCTCGGTATTTGTCCCGATGGGGCTCCCGGACTGCACGGTGCATGATCCAGCCTTGCGAGTGTTGTCGCTTCGGCAGCATGACGGGAGCTGTATCATGCAGGATCAATCGTGGAAAATCTTCACCGGCGCCACTTTCCTGCTGCTGGTCTTTGCGGTGATCCCCAAGGCGTGGAGCCAGGACCCGGCGCCGCCTGCGGTGTCGTCCGGGGCCGATGCCCGCGACAAGGTCGTGGAGGTCTGCATGGCCGAAGCCAAGGCGCGCGGGGAAAAGCAGGGCGCGGTGGACGTCGCCATCCGCAAGGTCGAGGACACCGACAAGAAGAGCGACGGCCGCGCCTCGCTCCGGGCCGAGGTCGATGTGACGACCCGCGAGAAGGACGGCAAGATCAAGACCACGCAGAAGACCATCAAGTGCGATACCCGCGACGGCGTCATTACGGGGTTCAAGTATTAGCCGTCCTTGCGGATGTCTTCCGGGATAGACGCAGACCAATCGCGACAGCCTCGGCATGATGGGCTTTCCCACTGTCAGCGGCGGCTTTCCATCAGCGGCTGGATGCGGGTGCCGAAGGCTTCCACGCCTTCGATGAAGTCGTCGAAAGTGAGGAGGACGCCGCCGGTGTTGGGCACTTGCGCCATTTCGTCCAGCATCCGCGCCACGCTTTCGTAGCTGCCGACCAGCGTGCCCATGTTGATGTTCACCGCGCCTTCGGGTGCCGCGAGCTGGCGGACGTTGGTGTCGGTGTTCACGGTGTCCTTCGCGCCCTGATCCGCCAGCCAGGCGATGGCTTCAAGGTCGACGCCGTCGTTGTAGCTCTTCCACTTGGCCATGGCCTCTTCGTCGGTTTCGGCGGCGATCACCATGACGAGGACGAAGACCGAGACTGCGCGTCCGCTCTCTGCCGTGAATTTCGCGAGGCGTTCGTTGTTGAAGACGAAGGCGGTAGGCGTGTTCACCCCCTTGCCGAGGCAGAAGGCATAGTCCGCCCACTTCGCCGAGAAGGCCAGCCCCGCATCGGACGAGCCCGCGCAGATGATCTTCATCTCCGCCTCAGGCTGGGGGCGGACGAGGCAATCTTCCATCTGGTAGTACTTGCCCTTGAAGTCGGAGCGGCCGGTTTCCCAGAGTTCGCGCAGGACCTGCGCATATTCGCCCAGCACTTCGTAGCGGTTGCGGAAGTGCTCCTCGCCCGGCCAGAGCCCCATCTGGGTATATTCCGGGGGCTGCCAGCCGGTGATGAGGTTGAGCCCGAAGCGGCCGTGGCTGATGCTGTCGATCGTGTTGCACATGCGCGCGGCGAAGGCCGGCGGGATGATGAGCGTGGGGCAGGTGGCGAAGATCCTGATCTTCTCGGTCACGGCGGCGAGCCCGGCCATCAGGGTGAAGCTTTCCAGGCCATATTCCCAGAACTCGGTCTTGCCGCCGAAGCCGCGCAGCTTGATCATCGAGAGCAGGAAATCCAGCCCGTGCTTCTCGGCGCTTTGCGCAATCTGCTTGTTGAGATCGAAGCTGGGTTTGTATTGCGGCGCGTTCTCGCTGATCAGCCAGCCGTTGTTGTTGATGGGAACGAAAACGCCGACCTGCATGATTAGCTGCTCCTGAGAAAATCGAGGACGAGGCGATTGAAGTTTACGGGATCGGTGACGTTGCAGGCGTGGCCGCCCCATTCGAACAGGGCGACTTCGGCGCTCTCCACCGGCGCGGCGAGATCCAGCGCGGTGGCATGGGGCACCAGGAAATCGTCACGGGCGGCAATGACCAGCAGGTTTTCCAGCGCGGCAAGACCGGCGGGATCGGGGGCATAGGCCTGCACGGCGGCGATGCGCTTGGCCGTGGTCGCCACGCCGGGAAATGCGGCAAGGTGATGCGCGAGTTCCGCCTTCAGCGCATCGTCATGCGCGGCGATCCAGTCCGGCGGGAAGAGGAACAGCGGCTGGGCTTCGAGAAAGGCCTGCGGCCCGGCGCCGTGCAGCAGGGCGAGGCGGGCGGCGAAGCAGCGGCGGGTATGGGGAGAAAGCGCGCGCCAGCCGTTGATGACGGTCAGCCGCTCGATCCTGCCGGTGCGGATGGCGGTTTCCACGCCGATCGCACCGCCAAGCGCATGGCCGATGAAATGCGCGCGCTCGACCCCGAGAGCGTCCATCAGCAGGATCACGTCGCTCGCCATGTCTGCTACCGAAGTGGTTTCCGGCAGGGTGCGGTCGCTGCGGCCGGTGCCGCGATGGTCGTAGGCGATGACGCGGAAGTGTTCGGCAAGGGCAGGGCGGTTTGGCGCCCAGTAGCCCGCCGAGCCGCCGAGGCCGCTGGACAGGATCAGCGCGGGCGCATCGGCGCTGCCGTGGATTTCGTAATGGAGCCCGGCAACCTCAGCCAAGATGGGCGACCGAGGCGATCTCGACCAGGCAGTCCGGCTTCACCAGTTCGCACTTGATGCAGTAGCGGGCCGGTTTGTCTCCGGGAAAGTACTCGGCATAGACGGCGTTGAAGGCGGCATAGTCTGCCAGGTCCTTGAGGAAGATGTGGTTCATGGCAATGTCGGCCATGGTGCCGCCGGCCGCTTCCACGGTGATCCTGATGACGTCCAGGACATGGCGGGTCTGCGCGGCGGCATCGCCGACGTGCAGCACCGTGCCGCCTTCGCCAAGCGCGAGCACGCCCGAGACGTAGACCGTGTTTCCCGCTTTGGCGCCCGCCGAATAAGGCGCGATGGGCGCGGGGAACTGCGGCGGGTTGATCGGTTCGAATGGCATTACGGCTCCCCCAATGGTGTCTCGCGCGCCGGAAGCTGGCCGACGGCGGTGCGGAAATCGGCGACGCTGCTTACCCAGCCGAAGAATTTCTCGACATTGTAGAGGCTTGCCTCCCGGATGAAGTCCGGCCCAAGGTGATGGACCGCGTCTTCCAGCAGCACCCCGAAATATTCGAGATGGAAACCGTCGCGCAGGGTCGATTCGACGCAGACGTTGGTGGCGATGCCGGTGAACACCAGCGTGCGGATGCCGCGCGCGCGCAGCACAGAATCGAGCTGCGAGTTGAAGAACGCCGAGTAGCGCGGCTTGTGGACGCGCAGGTCCCCCGGTTGCGGGGTCAGCGCCTCGACCAGCTCATAGTCCCAACCGCCGCGGGCCAGGAAACGGCCCGCCAGTTCGGGCCGCTTGCGCATGGTCTTGAGCGCGTTGGACTTGTGCCAGTTGGGGGACTGCGGGGTGCCGGCCTCGGCATAGTCCGCATCCCAGCCGTTCTGGAGGAAGATCACCGGCATCCCGGCATGGCGGGCAATGTCGAGCACTTCGGCAACCCGGCCGATCGTTGCCGCGGCGGGGCCGACATCGAAACCCGCCTCGTCCACATAGCCGCCCTTGCTGGCATAGGCGTTCTGCATGTCGACGACGATGATCGCCGTGCTTTCGGGGTGCAGCCTGATCGGTTCGGGACGTGCCGGCAGGGTCACCGAGGGACCGGTGCCGGCGGGGACGGGATCGACGATCGCTTCGTTCACCCTTCGCACTATTGTGCAGTTGCAACAGGAGATCAAGCGGTTGCGGCCGCGCGGCGCGCCGGTTCCGGTCGGGGGTGTTTCAGTATGCGTTCTGTACCGTTTGTGTCGGTTTGTACTGCTGCTCAAGCACTTCGAGGAAATGGGCGTTCCGGCGCTGGTTTTCCGATCCCAGCGCCTCGATATCGAGGGTATGGAACAGTTCCACGCCGAAAGCGCGGTCTTCCACCCAGCGCACCTGGCCGACGTGCTCCACGTTTTCCGGCATGCGGATGCAGACGATCTCGTCATGACGAAGCGCGGATTCCTGCGGTTTCATGCCCCGCAGGGCAAGGCACATGCCCCGCTCCGAGACGTTGCGCACGATCACCGGCTGCTCGGCGGCAGTCTGCTGTGCGGGGGACTGGCGCAGAAGGCTGGCGCCGATCAGCGTCCGCATCCGCGGCGCGCGGGGCCTCAGCCGCCGGACGGGAAGGAATGCCGCATCGAGGAGTTCCGCCTCCGTCATCCCCAGGATGGCGGCGTAAACCGCCGTTTCCATAGAACTCGCCATGAACACCTCCTGCTGGGACAGATTGGGACAAGATCGGGGGTTGGGACCGTCACCAGATACGTCGGGGCTCTGCATCGCCATGGTCCCGGTCCCGCCGCCATGGTGCTGTCCGGGACCTTCCGCCGGCGTTAAGCTGCCGCATCGGAATTCTCCGCAGCAATCGATTGGAGCCAAGCAATCCCGCTCGTGGTGCGGAAGTCACAGTTTCATTGCATAATTTGCACTTCGCATATCGCCCCCTTGCCGCGCTGCGAAAAATCCTGACATGAAGCCTTGGAATGCTGCGTCAGTACGAACTTGTCGAACGCGTGAAGGAATACGCGCCCCAGGCCGATGAGGCCCTGCTCAACCGTGCCTATGTCTATACGGTGCAGAAACACGGGACGCAGAAACGCGCCAGCGGCGACCCCTATTTCAGCCACCCGGTCGAAGTCGCGGGCCTGATGACCGAGTTGAAACTCGACCAGCAGACGATCATCACCGCGCTGCTCCACGATACGGTGGAGGATACCCTCGCAACGATCGAGGAGATCGAGAAGCTGTTCGGCCCCGACGTCGCCCGGCTGGTGGACGGCGTTACCAAGCTCTCCAAGATCGACGTGATGACCGAGAACGAGCGCGCGGCCGAAAACCTGCGCAAGTTCCTGCTCGCGATGAGCGAGGATCTGCGCGTCCTGCTGGTCAAGCTGGCTGACCGGCTGCACAACATGCGCACCCTTCATTACATCAAGAAGGAGGACAAGCGCCGCCGCATCGCCCGCGAAACCATGGATATCTACGCCCCGCTCGCCGAGCGCGTGGGCATGTACGAATACATGCGCGAAATGCAGATGCTGGCGTTCGAGCAACTCGAACCGGAAGGCTATGCCACGATCACCGGCCGGCTTGAGCAGATTCGCAGCGAGGAGGGCGGCCAGGTTGATTCCATCGCCCTTTCCATCAAGCAGGCGCTGGCCGAAGCGGGAATGAACGTCGAGGTTTCGGGGCGCGAGAAACACCCCTACTCGATCTGGCGCAAGATGGCGGAACGTCACGTCACCTTCGAGCAGATCACTGACATCATGGCGTTCCGCGTCCTCACCGATACGCCGGAGGAATGCTACAAGGCGCTCGGCATTCTCCACCAGACCTGGCAGATGATCCCGGGCCGCTTCAAGGACTACATCTCCACTCCCAAGTCCAACGGCTACCAGTCGCTCCACACGGCGCTGATCTTCGAGCGCTCGATGCGCATGGAAGTGCAGATCCGCACGCGCGAGATGCATCGGACGAACGAGTTCGGCCTCGCTGCGCACTGGGCCTACAAGCAGGGCGGGGCGCGACCCGACGGGCAGGTCGGCTGGCTGCGCGACCTGATCGAGATCGTCGACGCCAGCCACGACGCCGAGGAACTGCTCGAGAACACCAAGATGGCGATCTATCAGGATCGCATCTTCGCATTCACACCCAAGGGTGCGCTGTTCCAGCTTCCCAAGGGTTCTACGGCGGTGGATTTCGCCTATGCCGTCCATACCAATCTCGGCAATGCGGCGGTCGGCGTGAAGATCAACGGCCGCCACATGCCGCTGCGTACGCAGCTTGCCAACGGCGATGTGGTGGAAATCATCAAGAGCCCGAATTCCGAGCCGCAGCTTTCGTGGCTGGGCTTCGTCGTCACTGGCAAGGCGCGCGCCTCCATTCGCCGCGCCGTTCGCGCGAAGGAACGGCAGGAAGTGGCGGAGATCGGCGCCAAGCTGCTCGACGAGATCATGGGCCGCCTGCCTGGCCGCATCGGCAAGAAGGCGATCGACGGCGCCATCCAGCGTCTCGACATGCGCGACGACGAGGACCTAATGTTTGCCGTTGGCTCGGCGCGTCTTACCGACCGTCAGGTGATGGAAGCGCTGGTGCCGGGCAGCACCGCCGAATTACCCGATGACAGCGATTGGGCGCATACCGAACGCGCAATCTCCATACGCGGCCTGACGCCGGGGATGGGTTTCGAACTGGCCGATTGCTGCCACCCGGTCCCCGGGGACCGCATCGTCGGCCTGCGGCGGCCGGATCACAAGGTGGAGGTCCATGCGATCGACTGTATGACGCTCGCCAGCGGTACCGATTTCGACTGGCTCGACTTGTCCTGGGGCGAGCGCACGACCGGCGCGGTGGGGCGCCTTAGTCTGGTGCTCTACAATCGGCCGGGCACGCTTGCCGAGGTCACGCAGATTCTCGCGACCAACCGCGCCAATGTGACCAACCTCCAGATGGTTCATCGCGACGAGCCTTTCGGTACGTACGAAGTCGATCTGGAGGTGAGCGACCTTGCGCATCTCACGCGGATCGTCGGAGCTCTGCGGGCGAGCGAGGCCGTTGCCGAGGCCGAGCGCATCTGACGGCGCGGTTCAGGGGTCAGTATTCCAGGCTGACCCCGACCTCGTCGCCTTCCGCCAGTCCTTCGGCGCGCCGCACGCTGGCCTTTACCGGGAGCAGCCAGCCACCGTCGGACTTGCTGGGAAATACCGAAGTGGCAAAACAGGTGTCGCCGATTCGTGCCTGGACCTTGAGCGAGCCGAAGCCGCGCGCCGTTCCTTCCAGCTTGCGCATCACGGCCGTGCCGGAGAGCGCCTCTCCTGCCTCGCCGTCGATAGTGACGAAGTGCCAGGTCCCATTGCCGGATCCCTCCGTCCAGCGCCAAAGTCGCCCGGTGTGGGAGAGCTGCTCGAGCAGCGTCACGGCCTGACCTCGCGGATCGGCACGGGAACGTTGCACACGTCCACGCCTCCGGCGGGCTGAATGTAGAAGTCGTCCTTCCGGTTTGCGCGCTTCTCGAGATAGGCTGCGAAACTGCGGCTGTCGGTGGAGAGGTATTCGTAGGTGGGCAATCCGGGCACCTCGCTGCCCATGCGGACGGAGCGAATCGCCACGCGCTCGGCAGCTGTCTTGTAGAAGCCGATCTCGCCGGTGCCGCGCGGCAGGGCGGAAAGGTTTTCCATTCCCGAGATCACCCGTCCTACGACGGCGATATTCCGGTCCAGTTGGCGCGGAGCCTGCCCGATCACGGCGTAGAGTTCTGCGCCGGTGCCGGTATCGGGCGAATTGTTCCGGCCCACGCCGACCCCGCCATAGCAATGGAGAGGCCAGGCCGCCGTGCCGCTCGCTCCAGGCCCCACACCCACGCCCACGGGCCAGCCATCGACGAACATCGTGCTGGCAGCGTAGGAATCCTTGCTCGAAATGCCGGCGCCTGCCTTGCCGATCGACGCTACGTATTCGTCCTCAGGCACGGCCGTGAGCCCTTTCGGCAGCGGCTTGGCCTTCGCCGGATTCTCGCCTTCCGGGTCGCCCCACTGCACCACATAATTGTCCTGAACGCGAACCACCGCGATCCCGTCGTACCAGCGTGCGGCAACGAGCTTGCGGATGTTGCCGGTCCAGCCTTGCGAGAACGGGGCCGGCATCAACTGGATCACCACGCGCCGGCCTTTCCCCGAACCGTCGGGCGCGAGGTCCATGACCAGGAGATTCGATGGTGCGATCCGCACCCAGTCCTTTGCCGGTGCCGCTGCGACGACATCGTTCGGAGTGCGCGCAGAAGGCCCTTCGTCCGCGAGCAAAGGGGTGGCAAGAAAGGTGCAAATCGCGAGCGCGGAAAAGAATTTGTGCATCAAGTGCGTGTGGCACGACCAGACGGCTTGCGAAACCCTTCGTCGCAGGCTAGGGCGCCCGCCTTACCAGTGCAATGCGGAGCGGTGGCCGAGTGGTCGAAGGCGCTCGCCTGGAAAGTGAGTATACGCCAAAAGCGTATCGAGGGTTCGAATCCCTCCCGCTCCGCCATCGCGCTTTGATTTTGCTGGATAATTTCCCGCCAAGGCACTCCGCTCCCATAAACGCTCCCCAATAGCGTGTTCGCTCGAAGCTGGACGGGACAGGACGAGATGAGCGCTAGGCGCTATCGAATAAATGGCGGGAACGGCTCGCCTGCCCAATCATCGCGATTCCTGAATGGCCAGACGTTCCAATCACCATGAGCGTCCATGGCTGCATCGAGCTTCGCGTTCCGGGCCTTAATCCATCGATCGACCGGCCGCAGAATGCCTAGCGTCAACGGCACGAGAGCGCCTAGCCCCGCGATGCGAATGAAGTTGGCCGTGGGCCACTCATAGGGCTGATCAGCATCAAGGAAGGCTGCATACCGTTTAAGCAGCGCCATTTCCTCTGGCGCAGCGGCATCTCTGCCGATCATTCGGCGCGGCTTGTGATCATCGTAAAAAAGCCACACCATCGAACCCACCGCCTCAAGCGCCTGATCCGCCTTGTTCGTTGGCCAGTCCGATTCCAGATCGTCGCTCGTAATCTCCCCATGGAGAAATTGCCGGATCAACGTCGCGGCCTGGTCTCGCTTTAGGCGATCGATCATCCATGCAAGTTGCCGGATAGGTCGCGACGCATCAACAGCGGACAGGCCGCCGTGGCGCTAACGCGCGTATCCCGCCGGTAAGATCACCGTATGCAGCCGGGCATTTTAGACGAGCTGTCTGGAACGCCGCCAAAAGCGAAAATCTAAGCACACCCTACGCGACCAATCGCAGGCAAAAGGCCAGCATTTCTGCGGCTTTCCAGAGATGGCAGCTTCCCAGTCAGATTCAATTGGGCGCCGATCGGCAAGTCGGATTCAAATCAGCATGCGGCTAAGGCGCAGAAATGCGCCGTTTCGTCACGATGGAAGCCAAGGCGCGCACCAATTGAATTTGACTTGCTGTTGAGCAAGTCGGCGGCACCCGGTCGTGATTAGCTGCCGTTCCGCGCAGCCAACAATCTAACCTTTTTCCGCGTTCCGCTCGTTTTGTAACTCGCCAACCCAAGACGCGATGGGCGCTCTCGATGAATCACGACATCCGCACCACGCTCTCGCAAGAAACGCCGGAATCTTTGGCAGTTCTTCCGTCCCCACACACCAACATATCGTTTCATCCAAGGTGCTTGGCGATAGGAGGCATGCCCGCTGAATGCTTCATCTAGTTCCGTGAGGGTCATGTAGCGGTCGAGCATCGACAGCGGCACGACGCATACTATCGGGTCGCTTCCTACAACAAACGCAGTGTCTGGGAATTCATAGGCAGGGATTTGAAGGTGCATACCGCAAGTATCGCCGCAAACCAGACCGTCTGCAATGGGGCGTTAGCGGACCAGCCGCGCCATAGCTTTCACGTATCGCGCCGCCGCCAACGCTTCCGCTGATCGCGCGCCGTGCTTGAGAGCATTTCGATTACCTTTCGGCGCTCCGCTGCCCTTCCCGCCGTGCATTCGACAGCGCCGGCTCCCTTTCACCGCCGGAGATTGGCACGCCGTCCCCGAGCGGGTCCGGGCTAGGCAGCGCGGCGCATTCGCCAGATTGGCCGGCTCCGGCTGCATGGGGTTGATCGGCTGATTGTCCATTTTGCTGGCCCCCGGTGTGATGGTGGAATTGATCGGCGATGACGGCCTGGCCGCCCTCGTTGACGTGGACATGGCGCACCGTCTGTTCGCGCGGCTGGTGCAACTTCGCCAGGGCTTCAAGGGCGGCCCGGCTCTGGGCCTGAGCCTTCATGGCGATACGGCCATAGGTCTCCGTCGCGCCAAGATATTCCCCCATGTTCAGCGCCATGCGCCGAGCCATCTCGGTAAAGATTGTGTCCAGCGTCACGGCTTGGGCGGCCAGCATTCGGCTGGCGAACGCTAGGTCGCCCTCGGCCGCTCTGTTCGCGCGTTCCTGCACGGCATCGGCATAGTCGCCGGCACCGGGCGCAAAATCGGACGCCCCCATCTGCGGCTTCATGATTTGGGAGACAGTCACGCCATGCCGAAAGTCCGGAGCGACTATCGCTTTGGCCGTCGCCAGGTGCTCTCGTTCATCTGCCTTTTGGTTCACTTGCAAGGCGTCGTTCCGGCTGGACTTCGCCGGGGCTGTCACGCCAGCCGCCTTCGGCTTTCGCGCAGATCGAGTGGCCTTCGCTCCAATAGCTTCACTCATTTTACCACACCTCCAAATTGATCTTCGCCAGCCGTCAACCGCACCACACCACCACCGCACTCTCTAAAGAGAGGTGCGGGTGGTGCGGCAGGGTTTCAGAGCGGGTCCGCGCCCGCACTTTCCGCACCTTCCGCACCACACGTTTGAAGGTGTGGACGTGGACCTATTTCGCTGGGGTCCACCGCCTTGCCGACAACGACAAAAGGCACGTCCCGCCCGTTGATCGTCCGATGCTCGACTGCCAGCGCATCATTCCGCCGCCATGTGCGGACGATGGCCTTGATCCGTCCCTTGTCGGTTTCAGCGGACAGGCCCGCCACCTTGGCGACTAGATGGCCGACCCAATCCTTGGCCTGCACGCTCTCGCGCCAGTCGCCGGCCGCAAGCCCCTGCTGGACCATGTAGAGGTGCCAGGTAGTCAGGCCGTGGAACACGTCGGGCTTTTCCCAGAGCGTGGCGACGCCAACGAAGTCGGACGGCTCCAGCCCATCGCCGTTGTCGAGACTCTGGCTTTCCAGCTTGATCCAGGTGGCGGAGTCGGGCGGCGCACGATTGGCCTTGCCTGTATCGATGCGCACCAGCGAACGGCGCAGCGCGGGATCGGCGATGCCCAATTCCTCGGCTTCCTTGTCACCCATGGGATTGAGGGGCAGCACGACGCGGGCGGCATCGCGCAAGGCAACCGCGCCGCGCCCGTCCTCGGCCGTCACCTCGCGCCCGCCCAGCTTGCGGGTGTGGTGGACCAGCACGACCGCGCAGCCGGTTTCCTGCGCCAGCCGCTTCCACCGCTTGGCGATGGCGTCGATGGCCTCATTGGAGCTTTCCCGCACGGCATGGCTGGAAACGAACGGATCAACGATCACCGTGGCAATACGCCGGTCCCGGATCGTGACCGCGAGCTGCGCAAAGACTTCCTCCGCCAGCGCGAAACCGTCGCGGTCCTCGCTAGCCGTGCAGAGCGGCTGGACCAGCCCACTATCAAGGTGCAACCGATCTCCGCAATCGACAGGACCAATCCCATGATAGGCACAGGCAGCGGACAATTGCCGCTCCAGTTCGTCGGTTCCGTCCTCAAGGTTGAAGATCCACACGGCTTGCGCCCCGCGATGCAGCGGCTTGCCCAAGAGCGGCTGCCCGCTGGCGAGGCAAAGCGCGATCGTGTTGCCGATCGTGCTCTTGCCGGTGCCGCCCGGCGCGATGATGGCGGTTACCTCACCGCGCAGCAGCCAATGACCCATGAGCCATTGCCGGCGAGGCAGCGACGCGGGGTCGGGCCAACGGTACGGCGTTGCCCGCAACGCGCCGTGGCCGTTGATGCGCGCCGCCGCTTCACCCGGCCGGAGCGCTGAAAAATCGAGCGGTTCGGAGGTCAACATTGGTCAACACCCCGCGCCGCTTCAATGCGCCCGGCCACGTCGCCGCGCGGAATGTCCGCAAAATCCGCGCTGGAGTCCGCTGAGCGCGTTTCCGGCCTCGGAGTGGCCACAGACCCGCCAATAGCCTGAGCGGCCTTCCTGGCGGCTTTCAGCCCAAGATTGTCGGGCAGGTGGCAATCATCGTCGGCAGCTATGATGGGCGCGCGCGTCGGGAACAGCTTGCGCATGGCGCGCGCGACCGGTTCCAGGTTGCGCGCGGACATGGAAGCGACGACGCCAAAGCCCGTTGCCGAATAGATGGCGGCCATGGTTGCGAAGCCCTCTCCGATCACCAGCGGCCCCGTCGATGGCCTGCCGTCGCTCATATGCACGCCGTGAGGCCAGAACAGGTCAGCCGTGCGGGCATCCTTCCCGAACAGCTTGAAGCCATCAGGCCGGATGCGCTGGACGTTCCAGAGGCGGAAGCCGGGATCGACCATTGGCACCAGCAAGTCACGCCCCGCCTGGCGAATGCCGAACGGCTCCAGCGCCTTGGCGACCAAATAGGGGTGCGCAGGATCGGCGCGGCTGGCATTGGCCCACAGTTCCGCCGCGCATCGTGACGCCGTTTCCTCGGCGGCCAGCCGCTCGCGTCTGCGGGCAAGCTCGGCCTCACGGATCGAACGGCGTTCCGCCGCTGTCAGCTCACGCCCGGTATCGGCCGGTAGAAACCCGTCCGCGCGGAGCATCTCCTTGACCGCCAGCGCATCTGCACTGGTGCCGTTGTAGCAGGCGACCAGGCATCCATCCGGTGCGAGCGCACTGGCTTTGATCGCCGTGCCGCGATCCCGCTTGGAATGCCCCGGCGTGGGGATCAGCGCATTGCCCTTGCAGACTTTGCCGCCGTAGTGACGCGCGATGGCGTGAATATCGACGATCACAGCGCGGACTCCTTCACCCGATGGCCGGGCCGCTTGTGTTTCTGACAGCGCCGGTTCGGCTCGAATTTGGCCGAGGCGGCTGGCGTCGTGATCGTGAACGGCTCGCCGCAATCCGCGCACTGCGAAGTCCATTCCAGGATCGTCGCCACCGTGCCGTCCCGGCGCTCACGCTGAAATGTGCCGGTTACTGCGTAGCGCTGGCCTCGATATGTCCGCTCGGTCATGACAGCGCCTCCCGGCTTTCGGAGCCAAGATCGGGCACGATCCAGACGATCGCCTGCCGGCCGCTGGGATTGGTCCGCGTGCGGCCGGAATCGATCACGCGCTTGGCGGAAACCAATTCGGAGATACGCGGCTGGATGCCCCAGCGGTCACGGCCCGACGCGTCCACGACCTCCAGAGCGGTCATGCCGCGCGCGCCGGCCTCGTGGATCAGACGATAGGAGATCGCCCGCAAGGTATCGGCTTCGCTGCCCATAGACGCCAAAGCGGCGCGGCTGGTGTGGGTGGAGCGCCTAGACATGGGCACCTCCATCGAAAGCGAGCACGGCGATCGTCGCGGCCATTTCCGGGCGGATGCCGTAGCTGCCGATCAGGTGTTGAGCGCGGAGGGTGGAGAGCGTAAGAGCGTCTTGGAAACAGCCGCCACAGCTATTCCGCGACGCCCCGCTGCCCACCAGCGGGGTTTCGCATTTCCGGGGCATGGCTCACACCTCCCCCGCGATCAGGGCGTGGAGCGCCTCGGCCGGAATGATCGTGCGACCACCGACACGGGTAGCGCGAAGGCGACCAGCCGAAATGTGATTGTAGAGCGTGGAGCGACCAAGGCTCGATGCCTGACACGCTTCCCGAATGCTGTAACCGATCTTCGGGGGATCGGACTTGATGGACTGCATTGGTTTACCTCGGTTTGGTTTGAACCGAGGCGATCAAGGCGCATCACAAAATCCGCAGCAAAATGCCCATGTGCGGCGAGATATGCGGAATTTTCACGCGGCTTTTTTCGGCCGCCCCGCAGGCTTCCATCGACCCTTTATCAGCGCTCGAACCGTAGTCGTCGCCACGTGTTCGAACCCCTGCTCAAGCCGCATGGACTTGGCGATCGTGCGTCCATCCAGGCCGCGAGCCTTCATTTCGTCGGCCTTGGCCAGTATCTCATCATCGCTTGGTGGGCGTCCTCCCTTCACAGACGGCGCACGGTCAATGCTCGCAATAGGGATAGCGGCGATTGCCGCGCGCCATTGATCAAAGGCCAGCCGTGAGAACAGCACAGGGCATCCCGCGCCATTATCGCCCGGCGACATACCGCGATAGGTGTGGTGCAGGCTCTCGGGGTTCACCCCGTTCCAGTAGAATCGAGGCACTTGCAGCGGCTGGCCGTTATCGGGTGCGACATAGCTCAGCAGGCTCCCATCCCTGAGCGCAGAATGCATCGCACGGCTGGCTTGCAGAAACGCATCCAAGAATTGCGGGTGAGAACCGTCCGGTTGTTTCCGTAGCTCGACGCCATTGTGGTCTCGGAATGACAGCTCGCCGGCTCGGTTTTCCCAAACCTGCAAGTCAGCCGATGGACGCCCAACTGCAAGCCATGACAATGCCTCGTCCAACGGCATCACTAGGCCAATATCGGGCAGTGACGCCGGGATCGGAGCAAAGAACGCCTTTGCTTCCCCATCCTGCGTGGGAAATGCTTTCAGCAGCTCCCCGCGATCGACTGTAACGTTCGAGTACAGGTCACTTCGGTCACTATCGTGCAGGCGAGAGTTGTTCGGCGCCTCATACCAACGCTTTAAACCGTCACCGTAATAAAGGTGATCGTGCCCGGTAATGAGAACTTGGCGGTAGTCGTCGAGAGTCAGAGCGTCGATTTTCTCGGTTTTCTTACCCTTGTCGTCATAGGCATCAATGTGCCGACCGTAGAACGAAATTCGATTGTCCGATCCCGCTTTCAAAATCTCCGCTGCGGCATTGCCCAAGCGTCGCTGAGCTTCCTGCAATTCGCCACCGCATAGCCGATTCCAGGTTATCGCCTGCATGAGACGATCCGCATTCAAAGCCATGCCGAATGCGACCCATGAGACTGCCTCTGCCAATGACACACGGCCAGCGTCGGACGGCTCACGAGACGAAATTTCGAAATTTACAGGCGAATCTGGCGCAGAAAGGTCGGGCGGAAGCCCATCCATGCGCATAGCTTCGGGAGACCCAAGCCAAGCTTCAAACTGCTCCTTCGAGATAGCCCAACCCTGCCCGTTCCATAGTTGCCATTCGTCGGCCCACAGTGGGTCTATCTCGAACGTTCCGTGCAACAGCGCATTATGAAAGGCACCCGTATTGCAGAATGCGAGGGCGGGAATCTCTCGGAAGTTGGAGCCATCGAACCACAAGGGGGTGACCTGTCCAGAAAGCGCTGCCCGCTGCATCGTCGCAACGATGCGGACGGACAACTTTTGCTTTGCCGCGTAGTCCTCTGGGGGGTCACCGAAGTATGGCCCCCAATAATCGGCGTTAATCACCTCATGCCACGGTGCCGGATCGCCGTCGCCATATTCGGCCTTGAGACGGCGAGAGAGACGACGCGCGCAAATGAACCCGTCAATCCAGCCGGCAGGAAGACCTTTCAGCCAACCGGCGTCGTTCAAGTCGTCGTCGTTGGCTCCGGCCGCCTCAGTCTGATTAACGTAGCGGTGCTTCACCGCATCAGCCTTTTCCGATTGCACTTCTGCAACAAACCGCACCCAATCGTCCCATTTAACAAATAGCGGGCGTTCCCAAAGCCAAGGCCGATCATCTTCTGATTTGTACTCTTCGGACAGCGGACAGAAGACGCCTCCTTTGATCGAGCGCTGGTCGATTGTCGCCAATGCCCCCGTTGCTACCAGCTGTTCCGGCTCGCCTTGCGGCGCAACCCAAATCGGCAGATCGCCCGATCGGATGGCGTATGAAATGCGCCGGTCAACGTCTTCCAGATTCGCTTGCCGACGCAACCAATCGGCTCGCTGTTCCTCGGGAATGGATTGCGAAAATTCGACCATCCCAGCGGGCAGATCATCGGGGCATGGCCATTTTGCTGAGTGCTCAGCCAGATCGATCCAACAATGCCACAGCTCATAGGAACCGATCACCGCTGGACCGCGATGCTTGTCGCCATACCGTTTGCCAGCAAGAGCGGCAGCGCTGCCTTGGAGCGGTGCGGGGATGATTACGCCCCGTTCGTCATATTTCGCCAAGCCCGCCTCCCTAGCGGCTCCCAAGAGTGAGGCGGGGAAGCACGTGGGATGCGCGCTTATCGGCTGGCCGGCCTATCCCCGCCAAGATTATGCCCCTTCGGTCGATTGCTCGCCACTGAGGATCGGCGGCAATCCCCAGCAGGGGCTAGTTTTGCTCAGCGAGCGCTCGCAGCTTCTCTATCGCCCTGGCCCGCTGGATTGGAGGCAGTCGCGAAAGCATCGCTTCAACCTGTTCGGCAAAAGCCAGACGCTCGAAGGCTTCCCGCTGCCATCCAGCGATGACAAGGGCGTCCGCTCGGCTCGCACACCAATGCCGGCGCTCATCATGCCCCACCCGCCTCGCCACCACATACCACCGGGTGCGATGACGAACCTTCACCAATTGGCGCTGGCTCTCGACTGTTACAATCCATCGATCGGCAAGTGCGAAGGGCAGTATCGTCGCTAGACCTTCGCTCATAGCCGGACGTGACCGGCCCCCACCGAGTGGTCCGGGTTGTTTGTTAGTGTAAGATTGCCTCCGGCGCCATGGCTGGCCGTAGGTGCAGCGTAGCGGAACCGGAGGGCAGCCATGGCGCCGTCGCCGTCTCCGGGGCCGGCGGTCGATACCCCAGCGAACTATGAGGCCTGACGGTGTTGTAGTGCCGCCGCCAGGCCTCGATCAGGATCTTCGCCTCGGCCAAGGTGTAGAAGATCTCCCCGTTCAAGAGCTCATCACGCATCGAGCCGTTGAAGGACTCACAGTAGCCATTTTCCCATGGGCTGCCGGGTGTAATGTAGAGCGTTTTCACGCCGATCTTCGCCAGCCATTGCTGCACGGCATTGGCGATAAATTCAGGGCCATTGTCTGACCGTATGTGCGCCGGCGGCCCCCGTGTGACGAACAACTCGGCGAGAGTCGCCAGCACGTCCTCGCTGCGCAGCCGTCGCGCGATGGGTAAGGCGAGGCACTCGCGGCTGGCCTCGTCGATGATCGACAGGATGCGGAACTTGCGGCCATCATGTGTGCGTCCCTCGACGAAGTCGTAAGACCACACATGGCCCGGATATTCCGGTCGCAGGCGGATACATGATCCGTCGTTGAGCCAGAGCCTTCCACGCTTCGGTTGCTTCTGCGGCACCTTGAGCCCTTCACGGCGCCAGATGCGCTCCACCCGTTTGCGGTTCACATGCCAACCGGCATCGCGCAGCAAGGCCGTCACCCGGCGATAGCCATAGCGGCCATACTGCCGGGCAAGCGCGATGATATCCTCGGTCAGGGCTGCTTCGTCATCCGCCCCACGCGGCGTTTTGCGCTGCGTCGATCGATGTTGCCCGAGCACGCGGCAGACCCGCCGCTCGGACACCGGCATCATGCCCCGGATATGATCGATACAGCGCCTGCGGCGCGCGGGGCTCAGAAGTTTCCCCGCGAGGCCTCCTGTAGGATCAACTTGTCCAGCGTCAGATCTGACACCGCCCGCCGCAACCGAGCGTTTTCCTTCTCAAGCTCTTTCATGCGCCGAGCCTGGTCCATCTTCAGGCCGCCATACTCCTTGCGCCAGCGGTAGTAGCTCTGCTCGGTGACGCCGATCCGGCGACACGCATCCGCCACCGTTCCGCCCTGCGCCAGCACGATCTCCGCTTCACGCAGCTTGCCGATGATCTCTTCCGGCTTGTGCTTCCTCGCCATTCAAGTCCTCCTTCGTGGCCAAATCTAAAACAGATTTTGGGCCACTCAGAAGGGGGCAGATCAGCAGTATGGCTACCAGTCAGTACGCGACAGCTTCCGGCTCTTGCCGGATTTTGTCAGCATCCGAAGCGTGCGGTCGGCCACCCTTACCAGCTTCATTTCGGCTTCAGTTTGTGCCGAGCGATCACCATGTTTCCATGCGTTGCGATTTCCCTTCGGCGCACCACAGCTATTCCCACCGTGCATCCTGCATCGCTGCTTTCCTCTGACAGCCGGGGACCGGCATTCGGCCCCAGACCGTGTTCGGGCACCGCAACGAGGAGCACTGGCCAGATTTGCCGGTTGCATGGGGTTGTCCGTGAGAATGTTCAACTTCTTGGCTCCCGCGCCCCCTTTGGGGCTATTTGGAGAGTGGCCAAGGCAACTTCTCGGCCACTCTCCCGGATTGCCGCCACACGCGACACATTGGCAACTTGACCGGATACCAACGGTTTTCAGGCCTCGTCGCCCGTGACTCAGCCGCTGTTGCCGCCACACGCCGCAGGCATGTCATGCTCCGACACAGTGCCATCCCCGGTTAGACTGGGGTTGGCATGATCGGTGTCGGATGTGGCGCCTGTTGTGCGTGCTGGTGACGCAGGCAGGTAGCGCTTCCATGCATCATGAAATGCTTCGCGCTTATAGCCCTTGGGCGTCTGACCATTGGATACACGGATCGTGGACGAGCGGATGCCATATTCGCGCAGCATCTCGGCCAGCTTGCGGGCATCGATCTTCCTGCCTCGCAGGTCGCCCCAAGGCGCTTCGTCGTCGGCCAGCAACCTGTCCAGCAGGTCGGCTGTGGTGATACGATCAGAATCGCCGAAGCAGGCATGAATATCCGCCAACAGTTGAGCGCCCAAAGAAGGACGCTCACTGGCCTTCGCTGACATCACGGCATCCGTCGCAGCCATCCTCGCCGCTTCGGGCCATGCACCGCCTGCCAAATCGGCCACCGTGAACAGTGGTCCCCATACATCGGCGTTCCGGTCGGCAATACAGTCCGGCATGGCCGGTTGTGCCATTTCCGCGAGATCGGCGACGTTAGCGGCCCACTCCGCCAGTTCGCTCCGCAGGGCGTCAGCCTGACCCTCATGAACACGCGGTTGGAATGGCTCAACTTTTTCCCCAGCCGCTCGTTTCCGCATACGGAAGATGAGCGAGCGGCTCATGATAGTATCCGGCAGATTGCCAAGGCCGCCTAAAGCAACAGCCGCGTATGTGGCCAACTGCTCCGTCAAAACCTTGCCCTTTTCCATATAGCAGCGCCCAATCATCGCCCCACGGCGATAGCCTGCGTTAATCATCGCCCGCAGATCTTCATTGCCCCTAGCATTGGGGCCGAAAATGGCGTCGATCTCATCGTAGAGTACGGTAGGCCTATTCTCCTGATCGGCCATGGTCCGCAGGATGAACGACGCCGATGAGTTGACCGACAGCAGCGGGTTTGGAACCAGAAGAGCGGTAATCTCCAACACCCGCGACTTCCCGCTTCCTGGCTCCGGCGACAGCACAGCAAGGCGCGGCGTCGAAAACCATGCTTCCATCAGATGCGTGTGGGCGATCCACAGGACATGTGAAGTGCTGGCATGGTCCGAGGGGTAGCAGATGAAACGGCGTGTAAAAGCGTGAATGCGGTTCAGCAGTCCCGCACCATCGACGCTCGCCGCATCTGCCTGCATCTCATCTGGCGTCACCGGCTCTTCCGGGTTAAACGCGGATGCTGGGCTGACCGCTTGGGCATCTTCCGGGCCGGTTGCTGTTGGCGCAGCACCGGCCTTTCCATTGTGGCTGGCATTGTTCATGCGGCACCCCCAGTCAGGCGCTCGATTAGTGCCTGAATGCTGGCGACCTTAACCAGCCGCCTTGTGCCGATTTGCATGGACAGTATTTCGCCCTTGGCGATCATGTCATACAGTTTGGTTCGTCCGACCCCCAACATCCTTGCGGCGTCGGAGACGGAACATAGGTATGGCTCGTTCATCAGTTTCGTTCCAAGCCCGCCAGTCAGAGCACCTCCACTGACTTTCAGCGGGCATGGACGCATCACTACGGATGATGAGCAGGCTTGTCGGATGAGTAGGATGACAATTAATTATCATCCTCTGGATCGCGATTAAACTCCTGCCAAATCGGCCGAGCATATGGTCGAGTATTTGAAGATTCTAACTTGCCGTCATCGCCTTTAAGTATGGCGACGAAAGCCTCTTCAATGTCTCTTTGGCTTTTCGGGATAAGTTCCCCCCGAAAAATCCTTCCCCACACTATGTTGGTGGCATGAGGCCAATCATACTTTCCCTTTGGCCCACGCCTAGCACTGTCAGCGACAGGATTTGATACTCCTGAAACGACAACGCTCTCTTGGGCATTCTGAGGGCGGTGGTTCTCAACCTGTCGAATTAGACGCGAGCGGACGGCATCGAACCGTTCAACAGCTACCTTGAGCATGGCGGGATGCAGAGGCATTCCGCGCCCAAGTTTCACCGTGCCTTCCAAGGCGGAAAGGTGTGCTGCCATCGCTTCATCAATTATAGCGAAGGCTGCTGGCCCCCCGGCCACCGCACCTACTTGCGATACGGCGTCGGCAAGCCACTGCTGGGCATTGCTTTCAGCCGCCCCCACCATGTCATTGATCATGAACTCTGGGATGAAGTCGCGATAATCTTCGGCGGCATATATTCCAAGTAACTGCCGTTTGAATGCGCTCAACGCCTTCGCTGAGAGCGCTTCCAAATGCAGTTTCATCGTGTCCGTCGCGTTCGCATCCATGGATCACAGTTGGCCGTGCTCCTGAAATATGTCGAATCTTTCTTCAATGGAACAGTCGCAGACGGCACCGCATGAAAGCCCGCAAGACTGCCCACCCGCTACAGCGCTATATGAGAAGCGCGCGAGCGGGCAGTCTTGCTACCGTTACGCATTAGGGCGGCGTTCGGACCTCCCCAAAATCCATCACTTGAAACCGACACTTCCGTGAAGTGTGGGGAATAGTGTGGGCATGATTTTTTCACCATCCAGTTTATCACGTAAAAACAAAGGATTAATTACATGATTCTACTCCCTCCCGCCCGCCATTTCCCTCGAACAAATGTATTCCAGCCCGCAAGGGCCTGATCGCTGTGCTCGGGGCTCGGTGATTTCCGAGGTGCGCTTTGCGTGTGGCCTGGGTGATGCGATGAAGGGCGCTGCTGCTTCCGCCTGGAATTACTCGTTCAGAGTTTTCCGGTGGAATTTGCATTTTACCCACCCGGCATTTTTTCCGCGCTGCTTGGGATTTCCGAAGACCATGAAGAGGGCGCTACCCCCGGACGGGAGCGCTAAATAAATCCGAGGTGGGCTTCGGGGATATGCCGCGCAAAACTGGCGGAAACAGCCACTTTATCCGGCGCCATTAGGCGCCTTTGGAAAGGCTGTAGATGGAGGCCCGAGCCGGAATCGAACCGGCGTGCAAGGATTTGCAGTCCTCTGCGTCACCACTCCGCCATCGGGCCATCCGTGTGGAGAGAGGCGCCCCTAACAACGGATCGTGCGATGTGCAACGCAGATTCTCCATCAAGGTGAAATTAGTCGACAGGTTCGAACGTGAGGCTCCCGTTTATCGTGTCGGCGTGAGTCAGGCGGATGCGAACCAGATCGCCGGGGAAGGCCCCCGGTACACGGGCGCTGGCCATAACGGGGAGGTCCTGGAGTTGGAGTTGGACCTTCTCTTCACGAACGTCCGTCACTCTTGCGGTGAAGCAGGTGCCTTCCATATGCGCGAGCATGGTCGCCTCGGCGAGGTCGACTACGGCTTTTTCGATTCGGGAATCGCGTGAGGCGGCGCGGGCCATGATCCGGGGAAGGGTAGTGAAAGCTTCCGCCACTTCCCGAGGCACCGTCCGGCCTTGCGTGAGAGCGAGGACGGTGCGTAGGACGTAGCGGTCGGCGAGGCGCCGCAGCGGGGCTGTCGCGTGCGCATAGGGGGCAGCTATGGCGGCGTGCCATGGCAGTTCCTCGGGAACGAAAGGACGGTAACTGGCGCCTTGGCCGGAACGGCGGATCGCCAGCATGAACGCAGCCTCTGCGGGCCGCGAAGGGTTCAGGCGGCGTTGGAACTGGGCGAGGGGCATGGCGCCGGGCCAGTCCAAGTGAAGTGCCAGTGCCGTTGTGCGCAGCTTTTCCTCGCCCTTGGTGTCCGGCATGGCCATGATGCGGAAGAGGCCGGTCTTCGCATCCAGCATCGTTTGGGCGACCGCGAGATTGGCGGCAAGTGACAGCGCGGCGTTACGGCGCTCCGAGGGTAACTGGGGCCGAAATGCCAGGGTGAAGGCGCCCGATCCGTCAACTTCGACGACCTGCTCCGGCGGGTCCACCCTTTCGGCGCCGCGCCTGTCCTCGGCGCGATCGATCCGTCTGGCGATGTCGAGGAAACCGTCCGGCAGTTCGTCGTCGCGGACGGTTTCATAGGCCAGCTTGGCGCGGCTGCGGATCATGGCCCGTTCGGCGCCGTCCAGCTTCGCTTCGCCGGTGGGATCGATCCGCACGGTCAGTATCACGGCAGGGCGGTCTACCTGAGGTAGAAGGCTGGCCGCTCCTTCGCTGAGAATCGGTGGATAGAGGCTGGCCTTTCCATCGGGAAGGTAGGTCGTCGTGCCGCGATTCCAGGCTTCACGGTCGATCGGGTCACCATCGTTCACGAACCAGGCTACATCGGCGATGGCATAATGGAGCAGCCAGTCGGCGCCCGATGCCTCGATTGCGAATGCCTGGTCCAGATCCGTGGAGCTTGCCGGGTCGAGCGTGACGAAAGGGAGAGAAGTCCGGTCCGCATGATCTTGCGGCGTGCGAGCGGCTGCCGCTTGTGCGGCTTCCAGCGTTTCGGGTGGGAATGACTCCGGGACGGAGAACTGGGTCCGAATTCGCTCCAGCCCTGCACGAAGCAGGCAACCGGGATCGCGCAATGTCTTCATGGCGGTATTGGAGCGCAATATCGGGGGTGTGGCAAGCAGAGGCGGGCGCCTTGGGGGCAAGAGGATGCGGAACCAAACCGCCTGAGGGCACTTCCTGAACTGTTCACTCAGGCGCTAGGGTGCAGTCCCGGCATTCCCATTTCTTCACGGAGTTCGACCATGATCCTCGGTGCAGTCCTTGCGGGCGGCAAGTCCAGTCGCTTCGGTAGCGACAAGGCACTGGCCGAATTCGGCGGCCATACATTGATCGCACTTGCCGTAGATGCGCTTTCGGGCTGGTGCGAGCATGTTGTGGTGGTCGGCCGCGAAACCGCGCCGGCGCCCACGCTTCCGGATTGGCCGAGGAGCGGCATGGGGCCGTTGGGCGGCCTGGCCGCAGCGCTCCACCATGCGCGCGACGAAGGCTACGAGGCGGTTTTGAGCTGCGGGGTGGATGCTGCCGTCCTGCCGGACAACCTGCTCGAGCTATTGGGAAGAGGTCCTGCCTGCCTCGCAGGGCAGCCGGTCATCGGCCTATGGCCTGCCGCTACCTTGGAAGTGCTGGAAGCTCTGCTCCATAGCGAGGAGCGTCATTCCATGCGGCGGTTTGCCGAACTGGTCGGTGCGCGGCCGATCGAAACGGCGGTTCCGGTATCGAATATCAACACACCGCAGGATCTTGCGAGGCTGGCTCGAAAGGCCTGACGCATGTCCGGCGTCAGGCCTTTTCGGCATCAGTGCGCGACTGCGCGAACCTTCACGGACGTCGGCGCCCCTTCGGTTTGCGCCGACGCTTCGTCGACGGGGCAACCATCTGGAACCCTCAGGCGGTAACCGCCGGAAGGCGAGGTTTCGATAACTCCGGCCAGCCCCACGAAAGCGAGCTTGCGGCGCAGGCGCGACATGTGGACAGCCACGCTGTTGGTTTCGGGCACGAAGCCCATGCGCCACACATCGTAGATGAGTTCCTGCTTGCTGACGAACTGGTCGAGCGAATCGGCCAGGCGCCAGATCAGAGCAAACTCACGTGGATTGAGATTGAGCGGCTTGCCGTCCCCGAATGCTTCGCGAGCGAGCAGGTCAAGGGTCAGTCGGCCGATCCGCCGGCTGCGGGGCAGCCATTGGGTGAACTGCACGAGTCGGTTGGCGCGGGCGCCAAGCTCTTCGATGCAGATGCGATCGGTCACCACATCGCCAAAGCCGATTTCGAGCAGTGACGTGCGTTCCCGCGCTTCCTGGACGCCCACGATCAGGACGCATCTGCGAACTTCCTGATGAAGCGACGATAGCAGGCGCATCCACTCGACACTGTCGAGTTCGGCGGCGTCTATCAGCCCGACGCAGTCGGACGATGGTTGCCCGTCTGGATCGAGTATCCAGCCGCAGCGTTGCAGGTCGAGTCTTTCAGGCATTGTCTCAGGCGCCAGCCATCGAAATCTTGGCGCGTGGCATTCGCTCTTTCCCAGATAGGTCATTCCCCCCCCAATCTGATCAGCCCCAGTGGTGTTAAAAGAAGTCTATATACTGGGCTATGTGCCCTAGGGAACAACACCTAAATTCTTACAGGCAGGCCATTGAACGTCTGTCATGGCCTGCCTGTAGTCCAAATCAGCCTGCCGGTGTGTTCACGCCCTTCGAGGCGAGGAAGCGCTTGATGTTGCGCGCGGCCTGACGGAGGCGCTGTTCGTTCTCGACCATGGCGATGCGGACGAAGCCTTCGCCGTCCTCGCCGTAACCGACGCCCGGCGCGACTGCGACCTCGGCCTCGGTGAGAAGCTGCTTCGAGAATTCCAGGCTCCCCATTTCCTTCAGCGCAGGCGGGAGGGGCGCCCAGGCGAACATCGAAGCCTTGGGGCTCGGGATGTCCCAGCCGGCACGGCCAAACGCCTCGACCATCACGTCGCGGCGCTTCTGGTAGAGCGCGCGGTTCTTTTCCACGATGTCCTGCGGGCCATTGAGCGCGGCGCAGGCGGCAGCCTGGATCGGCGTGAATGCGCCATAGTCGAGATAGGACTTCACCCGCTTGAGCGCGGCGATCAGCTTGGCGTTACCCACCGCGAATCCGACGCGCCAGCCTGCCATCGAGAACGTTTTCGACATCGAGGTGAATTCCACCGCGACGTCCTTGGCGCCGGGCACCTCGAGGATCGAGCGGGTCGGGTTGCCGTCGAAATAGAGTTCCGAATAGGCAAGGTCGGACAGGATCCAGACCTTGTTCTCCTTGGCCCAGGCGACCAGGCGTTCGTAGAAGGCGAGGTCCACCGTCTCGGCCGTCGGGTTCGACGGGTAGTTCACGATCAGGATCGAGGGACGCGGCACCGTAAAGGCCATCGCGCGGTCAAGCGATTCCCAGTAGCGTTCGTCCGGCGTGGTCGGCACCGAGCGGATCGTCGCCCCGGCGATGATGAAGCCGAACGTGTGAATCGGGTAGCTGGGGTTGGGCGCCAGCACGACGTCGCCCGGGGCGGTGATCGCCGTGGCGAGGCTGGCGAGGCCTTCCTTCGAACCCATCGTCATTACCACTTCGGTCTCGGGGTCGAGATCGACGTTGAAGCGGCGGCCGTAGTAGTTCGCCTGGGCGCGGCGAATGCCCGGAATGCCCGAGGATGCCGAATAGCCGTGCGCGTCTTCCTTGCGGGCGACTTCGCAGAGCTTGTCGATCACGTGGGCGGGCGGGGGCAGGTCGGGGTTGCCCATGCCGAGGTCGATGATGTCCTTACCCGCCTGGCGTGCCGCATGACGCATCGCGTTGACTTCGGCGATAACGTAGGGTGGCAGGCGCTTGATGCGGTAGAACTCGTCTTCCATGACCTCGGTGAATCCATAAAACACGCGGCGAGAAGTGCCGCGCGGGTTCCTGTAGGGGAATAAGGCCCCGGCGCAAATGGCCGATACGCAATTGTGCGACGTGCAAATGATGTCCCGCGCAACTTTTGTCCGGTTGGCGGCGGGCGGTGCAGTCGATAGGTATCGGAGGGAGGAGATTCGCCCGGGATCGCCCGCTGCAAATGGAGTTCGACCGCATATGGCGACCGACGCCACCGACCTGTTCACCGAGATGTTCCGGGGCCAGGCCCAGCAGGTCACTGGCCTGTTCGGGCAGCTTGTCCCGGCCGAAGGTACGCCCGAGGCCGAGACTGCCGTTCAGTGGGCCGAGATCGCCAGCCGCATGCATTCGATCTGGACCGAGTTCCAGGTGGAGCAACTCGGCAAGGCGAAGGGCACGCCGCATTATGCCGATCCCATGAAGTGGATTGCCACGGCCGAGGCGGTCGTGCGCCAGTTGCCGTTTTCCGATCCGCAGATCCAGCAGCGGCTGTGGGGCGAAGCCGTGGATCTCGTCAACGGGGTGCTCGGTCAGTACGGCCTTGGCCCGCGAGCCGGGTTGAAGCAGGACAACGGAGAGGCGCAGCCCGAACTGCCTCGCAGCGATCGCCGTTTTGCCGATCCGGAATGGCGCCGCCAGCCGTTCTTCGCGGTGCTTCACCAACTCTATCTGCTGTTCGCGGACGAGGTGACGCGCATGGCCGGGGCGGTCGAGGGGCTGGAGCCGGCGAAGAAGGCGCAGCTCATGTTCGCGGCGCGTGCGGTCGTCGATGCGCTGAGCCCGGCGAACTTCCCTCTGACCAATCCGGTCGCTCTGGAAGCCGCGAGCCGGACCAAGGGTGAAAGCCTGGTCCGCGGCTTCGAGAACATGCTCGATGATATGCGCAAGGGACAACTCACCCACACTCGGCCCGGTGCCTTCGTGTTGGGGGAGAACATCGCGGTAACGCCGGGCAAGGTCGTGTTCGAGACTCCGCTCTACCAGCTGATCCAGTATACGCCGACAACGGACAAGGTGCTCAAGACCCCGCTGCTGATCTTCCCGCCCTGGATCAACCGGTTCTACATCCTCGACCTCAACGCGAAGAAAAGCTTCGTGCGCTGGGCCGTTGAGCAGGGCGTGACCGTGTTCATGGTTTCGTGGAAGTCGGCGGATGCGGGCATGGCCGGTGTCGTGTGGGACGACTATATCGCCGCGCAGGTCGAAGCGATCGACCATGTGCGCGAAAGGCTCGGCGTACCTTCCGTTCATACCATCGGATACTGCGTCGCCGGAACCACGCTTGCTGCAACCTTGGCCGTGCTGGCGCGCAAGGGCGAGGCTGACAAGGTTGCCAGTGCCACCTTCTTCACCGCACAAGTCGATTTCGAGGAAGCGGGAGACCTGAAGAACTTCGTGGACGACCAGCAGATCGAGACGCTCGGCAAGCTTTCGCCCGAAGGTTATCTCGATGGGCGCTACCTTGCCGCCACGTTCAACATCCTGCGCGGCAACGACTTGATCTGGAGCTACGTCGAGAAGAACTACCTCAAGGGCGAGGAATATCCGGCGTTCGACCTGCTCCACTGGAACGGCGATGTGACGAACCTGCCGGCGGGATGGCACCGGGACTATCTGCGGGACCTCTATCGCGATAACCGGCTGGTCGTTGCCGATTCGATGCAGGCTTGCGGTGTCCCGATCGACCTTCACCGGATCGCTACGCCGGTCTATATTCAGGCGGGAAGCGAAGATCACATCGCGCCCCCGCAGAGCGTGTGGAAGCTCACCCACTATCTGGCAGGTCCCTGGACCTTCCTGCTTGCAGGGTCAGGTCATATTGCCGGCGTGGTCAATCCGCCCAGTTCGAACAAGTACCAGTACTGGGTCAACGATGCGCGGCCGGACACTCTCGGTGCTTTCATCGAAGGGGCTCATGAGCATCCCGGAAGTTGGTGGCCGCACTGGGCAGAGTGGCTGCGGGCGCTGGATTCGGCTGAGATTCCCGCCCGTGGAAAGCGGCGCCCCGGCGGCCGGGGGGATAAGGTGATCGAGGATGCGCCGGGCCGTTACGTGGCCACGCGCTGATTTTGCCCCATTGCGGAGACGGTCCGGAACTTTCGCATCCGGACCGGCGGTATCAATAGTGCCAGTCCGGCGCAGGAGTAGTCCCTTCGCCTCAGATTGCCGTGATAGAGCGCTTCGCAATTGCCGCGCGAAAATGGTGGCATCCAAGGATTTGTCCGTATTTTACTGAAACTTCGTTGCCGTTAAGCCGTTGCTTGCGGGACGATGCGTCGCCCATTCGCCGTTCGAAAACCCCGCGGGAGCCACAGTTCGCCGCGGATGCTGCGTTGCAACGTTTACGCTGCAGTGCAGCATGAGGGCATTGACTTCGCTCCTGCGAAATCATATTGTGCATTGCAACAAAGATATTTCCGAATCGCAATCTTTCAGCTTCGGGGCCCCATGGCGGAAAATTATCCGCCGCCTCATGATTGATCGCGATCCGCCCGAGACCCGTTTGCCAGCAGGAACGCAGGAACAGTCATATGGCCGGCCAGGAAGAGACGAAGGATGAGGTACTTGCTGAAAAGGCCTATGAGGCTGCCGCTGCAAAAGCGCCGGTAGAGGTGCCCAAGCCAGTGCCTCCTGCTCCGAAGAGGGAATCGGCAAAGCCCATCTCCGACATCGCGGAAGCGGCCGTTGAGCCGAAATCGGTTGTTGCCGCTCCTGCTCCCAAGGCCGAGCCGGCTCCAGCTGTTTCCAAGGCCAGCCCGCCTGCTGCTCCGAAAACTGCCAAGGCGAAGGTTGTAAAGGCAAAGCCTGCGAAGGCGCCGAAACCGGCTGTGAAGGTCCTGGCTGCGGCGAACCCGGCAAAGGCGCCCGTGGCCAAGGTCAAGGCTGCGCCTGCGGCAAAGATCGCTGCGGTGGCCAAGCCCGCCGCGCCGAAGAAAGTTGTTCCGGCCAAGCCCGTAGCGGCAAAGCCGGTCATCAAGGCCGCCAAGGCGAAGCCGGTCCTCGTGGCCGTGACGAAGCCTTTGGCGCCAAAAGCCAACGCGGCAAAAAAGACCGCTGAGACCAAGACAGTCAAGTTCGCAGGACTTTTCACACCATTCATGCTCGAGGAAAAAACGATGGACATGAGCGCTAACTTCGCCGGCTTCCAGGATGCCATTACCGAAGCTCAGACCAAGGCGAAGGCCGCATTCGAAAAGAGCGCTGTCGCGTTCGGCGAAGTGGGCGATTTCACCAAGGGCAATGTCGAAGCCGTGCTGGAATCGGGCAAGATCTTCGCTGAAGGCCTCCAGGGCTTCGGTTCCGAGTTCGTCGCTGAAGGTCGCAGTGCTTTCGAGACGCTGACCGGCGACATCAAGGAACTTGCCGCTGCCAAGTCTCCCAACGACTTCTTCAAGCTCCAGGGTGATCTGGCCCGCAAGAACTTCGACAGCGCCGTTGCCTACGGTTCGAAGAACAGCGAAGCCGTTCTCAAGCTGATGAGCGACGTGTTCGCGCCGCTTTCGGGCCGCGTTAGCCTCGCAGTGGAAAAGGCCCGCCAGACGGCTGCCTAAGCCGCTTTGGGTTATTTCGCAGCCATCATTTGACGGTCGGACGAGGCAACTCGTCCGACCGTTCTGCCGTCAATCGACGCAATCTTGGCGGGACATCTTGTTTCCCGGCGCTCCGATACGATATTCTGCCATCATGCTTTCCCCTGTCGTCGATTCCCAGCTGCCCCTTTCCGTGCCTGCGCACATCATGTCCGCGCGCGCCGAACGTGTGCTTTCCGCACCGGTGGGAGCGGGAGACGATCAGGATCCCGATCGGGGGGGCGGTGACGACGATCAGCTCGGCGTCGCGACCAAGACGCGGGCCAAGCCGAAAAAGCCGAGCCAGTTCAAAGTGCTGATGCTCAATGACGATTACACCCCGATGGAATTCGTGGTGCTGGTCCTCAAGCGTTTCTTTCACATGGACCTGGAGCAGGCGACGCGGGTCATGCTTCATGTCCATCAGAAGGGCGTCGGCGTATGCGGGATTTTTCCTTACGAGATCGCCGAAACCAAGGTGAACCAGGTGATGGATTTTGCCAGGCAGAACCAGCATCCTCTCCAGTGCACGCTGGAAAAGGCCTGAACGGCTGATTCGCCTGATCCGGTCAGGGCGTGGTGGCCTTGCCGGGCGGGACCTCATACTTTTCGGCCAGAGCGCGGAAGAGAGCGGCGATGATCGCTGCTGCGGATGATTGTGCCGTGGCTTCTGCGGACGGTCCGCTATTCGGTAACGTCACTTCCGCCCAGTCGTGCAACGGGTTGAGCGATTCGATGCGCAAGAGCGCGCCGACAGGCAGCAACGCTATCGCAGCGCCGGCACAGTCGTTCCTGCCCAGAAGCCTCGCGGCTTCCCGTTCCTGAACATTCCAGCTTTCCGGGTTCGCAGGCCGCCGCCAGCGACCCAGGACCAGCATCGCTTCGCGGACGATTATCGGAGTGTCCGATCGTGTTGCGGCTTGCGCTCTGGCGGCAAAGTGCCGAAACCCGTCGGTAAGGCCTGGTATGGCGGCTTCAGGCGGGCTTTGGGGAATGGGGGGCTGGGGGATGGCTTCAGGATTGTCGGACGGCATGGCGGCTTTCGTCGGGGGGCGATGCGAGTGCGGGTGAGGCCGCTCGCGGGGATCGCCCCATTCGGCGGAAGGTTGACGCTGGCAACGTGAAACGGGCTGATTTAACCGTGAAATGGCGCAAGGTCGGGCGCGCCCGGGCGGCGAAGCTTTTGGGGGCTCCGTCCGCCGCATCCGAATGCCCGTTTGTCGCTCTACAACGGCCTGCGCGAATGTTCCCTCCGCTTGCAAAGACAATTCGCTTTGCCCACTCGCGCCAAGCCGTTAAGGGCTGGGAGCACGATTTTCTCACGACGCCCCGGTGAACCTCTCAGCGTGAAATTCTTCAGCGCCATCGATCGCTATATCTTCCGCCTCGTGCTGATGCCGATGCTCGGCATTTTTCTGCTCGCGGCATCCTTGCTCGTGCTCGACAAGATGCTGCGGCTGTTCGACTTCGTGGCGACCGAAGGCGGGCCGATCGGCGTCGTTTTCAAGATGCTGGCAAACCTGCTGCCGGAATATGCGAGCCTTGCAATTCCGCTGGGGCTCATGCTCGGTATCCTGCTCGCATTCCGCAAGCTCGCCACGTCGAGCGAACTCGACGTCATGCGTGCCGTGGGCCTCAGCTACACCCGCCTTCTGCGCGTGCCCTATATCATCGCTCTGGTTCTGGCAGCGTTGAACTTCGCGATCGTCGGATATCTGCAGCCGCTGGCGCGATATTACTACGAAGAGCTGAACTACGAGCTGAAATCGGGTGCGCTGGGAGCCTCGATCAAGGTCGGTGAATTCACTTCGCTCAAGGACCGGATCGCGCTGCGCATCGACGAAAGCCGTGACAACGGGCGTCGTCTCATCGGTATTTTCGCCCGCGTCGCGAACGAGAAGGGCCAGGTGCTTTCGATTTCTGCGCGGGAGGGGCAATTCCTGGCACTCAAGGGGGCACCTGATACGATCATCCTGCGGCTCGATCAGGGGCAGATCATTCAGGACATGCCCGGCAAGGAGCCGCGCGTCCTGTCGTTCACGCGTCATGACCTGCCGATCGAACTTCCCCAGATCGAGAAATTCCGCCAGCGCGGCGGGCAGGACCGTGAATATCTGCTGCCCGAACTTGCCAAGCTCGGCTGGAATGACAGCCTTCCCAAGGAGGAGCGGGTCTCGAGCCAGGCGAATTTCAACTATCGCATGGTTGAGGTCGTGATGATGTTGCTGCTTCCGCTTCTGGCGGTGGCTCTGGCGATTCCGCCGAAACGCTCTACGTCCGCGCTGGGCCTGTTCGTCTCTATCGTCATGGTCGTCGCCTATCACAAGGTGAACCAGTACGCGGCCGACGTTGCCTCCCTGGGCAAGATCAATCCGATTTTCGGGCTTTGGGGACCGTTCCTCATGCTCTCCGCGCTGATCCTCTGGATGTACTGGCGGGTTGCCTACGTCCCCGGCGGTCAGGCCATCGGTTGGCTGGAGAAGGGCGTCGAGATTGTCGTCAAACGCCTCAAGTCCCTGTTGAAGCGCCGCCAGAGCGGACCGCTCCTGCCTGAACCCGCGGACCCTTCCTGAGATGCAGTTCGAATTCTTTCCCTCGCGCACCCTGACCTGGTATCTCGCGCGGCTGTTCATCACCCGCATCCTGGCGGTGCTGCTGATGCTGGTTCTCGTGCTTCAGGTCCTCGACCTGCTGGGCGAAAGCGGAGACATCCTGGCTTATCCCGGTAACGGCGAAGCCCAGCTGTTCTACTATGTGACCTTGCGGATACCGCAGCTCGTCGCGCGGTTCCTGCCGTACTCGGTGCTGCTGGCGACGATCATCACGCTCGCCACGCTGAACCAGAACAGCGAGGTCATCTCGATGAAGGCGGCGGGTCTTTCGGCGCATCAGGTGCTGGCACCCCTGATTCTCGCCGCGATGGTGATTTCCGTGGGTAGCCTTGCCTTCAACGAGCGCGTGGTCACACGTGCCTCGGCGGCGCTCGATGCCTGGCAGGCCGTGAAGTACGGGCCTGTTCCCAAGGACACCAAGGCGAAGGTGAATCTCTATCTGGCCGACGGGCAGGACTTGCTGATGGCGGCGAGTCTATCCGGGAACGGCAGCCAGATGACGCTCAACGGCGTGACGTTCTATCGCCGCGATGCGAACGACATGGTTGTCGAGCAGCTGCGTGCGGACCGCGCGACATACCAGAACCCGGGCTGGCGTTTCGAGAAACCCACCCGTTTCGAAGTGGCGACGACCACGACGACGAAGCTCGCCTCCGCCACTGTCGCCCCGGGCATCACGCCGGCGAAGATCATGATCACCAATGTCGATGCCGATTCGGAAAACCTGTTCGAACTCTCCGCTTCGATCGAAGCCATGAAGGTCGCCGGACGGCGGACGAGCGAGCTTGAAGCCGCGTGGTGGCACAAGCTTTCCGGGCCGTTCTCCTCGGTGCTGATGCCGCTGCTCGGCGCAGTTGCCGCGTTCGGTCTGGCGCGGTCGGGCCAGCTTCTGATCCGCGCGGTCATCGGCATGGCTCTGGGCTTTGCCTATTTCGTGCTCGACAATGCAGCGCTGGCGATGGGTAACTTCGGCGGCTATCCGCCGTTGATCGCGGCCTGGGCGCCGTTCGTGCTCTTCGCCCTCATCGGTGAGACGGTGCTGATCCGAACCGAGGAATAGCCCGTCTTCTTCCAACATCACCGGATATGAAAAAGGGGCCTCGCGCGGATTGCGCGAGGCCCCTTTTTCTTTCTTGTCCCAACGGACGATCAGCGCGTTCGCATGGTGCTTTGGATCAGGCGTCCGACCAGCGGCATCAGGCCGGGGTAGTTCGCCTTCGCGTAAGTGGAATCGGTTCCCAGTTGCCGGGCAAGGCGGCGATGGGCTTCGGCCAGCGAGTGATATGGCATCGAGGGCAGGAGATGATGCAGCGCATGATAGCGCAGGCCCACCGGCGCCCAAAGTTCGGAGAACTTCGCGGGGGGCGGAACGTTCACCGAATCGAGGTACTGCGCGGTCACCGTCATGGCGTCGCCGTCGTTCTCCCAGAGGTGAGCGACAAGGGTGCGGACCTGGTTGAGGAATGCGGTGAGTGAAACCACGCAGAGCGCGATCAGCAGCGGGCGCCAGCCATATGCGGCGCTTGCGGCAAGCACGGCGATGGCCCAGGCCGAACAGCCAACTTCCTGCCAGAAGACCATGCGAGCGAACTTGCCCTCAGCGGGCCGCCGGCGGAACTGCGGGTTGATGGCGAGCGCGGACGCACGCTCCCACACGAGCTTGCGCAGCGGCGGGATCACGGCGCCCAGCGGCACCAGCACAGCCGAGCGGATCAGCAGCGCCACCGGCAGCAGGATCGCGGTCAGCGCGAAGACCGGCAGGCTCCAGGGCTTCATCAGCGCCAGCGGCAGGTACTCAGGGTCCTCCACCGTGCCATAGCGCGTGCGGGTATGGTGGATGGTGTGCACGTTCTCGTACATCAGAGACGGCGTGAGCAGCGGTATGCCGACCAGCAGGTTCCAGCCGAAGCGGAAGCCGGGCAGGGCATCGCGGTGAATATGGCTCAGTTCGTGAATGAACAGCAGCGCCCGGTAGAGTCCCAGCGCCGCCAGCAGGCCACAGCCGAGCGCCGCCCAGGTGTTGTCCACCAGGATTGCACCGGCCAGCGCACCATAGCCGACCGCGGCCGAGGCCAGCATGTCGGGCCAGTAGATTTCGGGCCGCGCGGCCGAGATGTCGCGGGTCAGTTCGACTGCCGCGCGCAGCATCGCCTTGTCGTCGGGAATCTCCGACGAACGCGGGCGAGCAGCAGCTTCGCGCGGTGCGGTGGGTGACAGGTCGATGGCTTCCTGGGCAATCATACAATCGGGTCCAAAGTTCAGGGCGGGCCCGAAAGATCGGTGCAAGCCCAAAGTCTCGGGGCAAAATTGGCCCCGGTGCGTGTTTTGCAGCGGCACTGCCGTGCGGTCCTGCTTGACAAGGTGACGGGACCGACCGCAGGTCGCGATCCAAGCATTCCCCATATAGCGGAACAAAGGCAGGATCGTGGCCAACGCCGAACTAGTCATCACACCCGTTTCCAGCAAGGCCGACCGCATCGCCTTTGTCGATTACGCTTATCGGCACAATGCGGCAGATCAAAACTGGGTACCCAACCTGCGCTCGGAAGAGATTTCCAAGTTCACGCCGGGCAAGAACCCCTTTTGGGACCATGCGCGCGGCCAGCTTTTCCTGGCAAAGCGCGGTGGTGCCGTCGTCGGGCGCATTTCGGCGCATATCGATGAACTGGCGCTGAAACAGCCGCCTGAGCAGGGCATGGGGCCGGGAACCGGCAACTGGGGCGCCATCGAGGCGGACGATGAGGCGGTTGCGAGACTGCTTATCGAAACGGCCGAGAACTGGCTGCGCGAGCAGGGCATGACCCGGGTTCTGGCGCCGATGAACCTTTCGGTCTGGGAAGAGCCCGGCCTTCAGGTGCGCGGGTTCGATCATCCGCCGATGGTGATGATGGCGCACCACGATTCGGCCTATCAGCCATGGATCGAGGGTGCGGGCTATGACCGGGTGAAGACCCTGTTCACCTACGATCTGGACGTGACGAAGAATTTCCCCCCGCTGATCCAGCGCATCGTCTCCTCGGGCGAGAAGAACGCCAAGATCCGCATCCGCGAAGTGGATCCCAGTCGATTCGACGAGGAAGCGGCGCTGATCTGCGACATCCTCAACGATGCCTGGTCGGACAACTGGGGCTTCGTGCCCTTCACTGACCGCGAGATCGCCTACACCGGAAAGGCGCTCAAGCCGCTGGTTCATCCCGAACTGATTCGGATCGCCGAATACGAAGGTGAGCCTGTGGCATTCATGATGACCTGGCCCGATCTCAACCAGGCACAGAAGCGGCTGAACGGCACCAAGGGCAAGCCGTCGATCCTCGGGCTCATCAAGTTGCTGCTCTGGCTGCGCAAGCCGAAGCCGGCCGACATGCGCGTGCCGCTGATGGGCGTGCGCAAGAAGCTGCAATCCTCGCGTCTGGCCAGCCAGCTCGCCTTCATGATGATCGAGTACATCCGCCGGTCGGCCACGGCGAAGTTCGGCGCCAGGCGCGGCGAGATCGGCTGGGTTCTCGAAGACAACCAGGGGATGGTCGCCATTGCAGGGGCCATCGACAGCAAGGTGAACCGCGAATACGCGATCTACGAAAAGGCACTCTGAAACGGGCGGCGCGGTTGCCGGGCCGTGCGCCGGGGCTTATTGCTGCGGCGCAGGCTCGGCGGCGGCGGCTTCCACTTCGGCGGCGGCAGCGGCTGCGGCATTGGCCGTGTCGTCCTCGGGCAGGGCTGCTTCCGTGGCGCTGCTGCGCGGGAATGCCGAGCCGGAGCCCGAGTAGGTCGGCGCCGCCAGCGGCGATTGCGAACGCACGGTATCGTAAGGCAGCATGTCGTCGCTGACGGAGCGGGGCAGGAGCTTCGCGCCGCTGGCGGCCTTTTCGCTTGGCGCGTCCTGCTGGTTGCAGCCGCCCAGGGCGGTGCCAGCGGTCAGGGCGAGTGTCAGTGCGGCCTTGGGCAGCATCCGGGAAAGACGGGTCATGCTGGCTGCTCCGGTGGGCATGGGCGGTCTAGCGCGGCGAGGAAGGCGGGCGCGCGGGCGATCAGGGCTTCGTCCCAGGTCGCGAACTCCACCGTGCGTCCAAGGCGCGCAAGGCTGGTGACGCCGAACTCGTCGATCCCGCAAGGAACGATGCCGGTGAAATGCGACAGGTCGGGTCGGATGTTCACCGCGAAGCCGTGCATCGTCACCCATTTGCGGATGCGCACGCCGATCGCGCCGATCTTGGCCTCGCGCCCGTCCACGTCCTGGGTCCAGATGCCGATCCGGCCTTCGCTGCGGAAGCTTTCGACTCCGAAATCCTTCAGCGTTTCGATCACCCAGCCTTCGAGCCCATGGACGAAGCCGCGTGCGTCGCGGGCGCGTTTGCGCAGGTCCAGCAGGACATAGGCCACGCGCTGGCCCGGCCCATGATAGGTATAGCGCCCGCCGCGACCGGCCTCCACGACCTCGAAGCGCGGATCGAGCAGTTCGGTCAGGTCGGCGCTGGTGCCGGCCGTGTAGACGGGAGGGTGTTCGAGCAGCCATACCAGTTCGCGCGCCTCTCCGGCGGCGATCCGGGCGTTGCGCTCGGTCATTTCGTCAAGCGCGGCGCGGTAGGGCACGGGTTCGGCGCTGATCCGCAGTTCGATATCACCGGGAAGCGTGTCGGGAAAAGTCATGCCGCGTTGCGTGGCGTCATTCCCTGCGGTTATCAAGTCACTTTGAGGCGCCGCGCTAACATGGCGCCCTCGAACGGCGTATCAGGAGCATCTATGAGGTTCGACAGCAACAAGGCCTGGAGCCAGGCGTCCCTGGCGGTTTCCGCCAATCGGGAGGTGGTTCTGGCACTGGCGGGCGTCTTCTTCCTGCTGCCGCAACTCGTTTTCGCGATCTTCTTCCCGCAGCCGGAAATGGGCTCGGGGCTGAGCGAGACGCAGGTCGTCGAAGCGGTGAGGGCCTATTGGAACTCGGTGCTGCCGGTGATGATCCCGGTCGCCCTGCTTCAGGCGCTGGGCACGCTTTCGCTGCTCTGCCTGCTCGACACCGATCGCCGCCCGACGGTGGGAGAGGCGATTCGCTCCGGCCTGAAGGGCCTGCTGCCCTACCTGCTGGCGCAGATCGTGGCCGGACTGGCGCTGGCCATGGTCGCCATGGTCGTCGGCGGCGTTCTGGGCGTGGCGGGCGGGAAGGCCGGTGCGGCCATCGGCCTCGGCCTTGCGCTGATTCTCGCCATCGCGATCGGCGTGCGCCTGTCGGTGACGGCGCCGGTCGTCGCCGTCGAAAAGACGCTCAACCCGATCGCGGCGCTGGCTCGATCCTGGGCCCTGACCAAGGGGAACACGGGCAGATTGCTCGGCTTCTACGCCCTGCTGATGCTGGCGATGATGGTGCTGATGATCTTCGCCAATGTCCTGACGCTGCCGATCGCCTTGCTGGCTCCGGCCGAAGTGGCGCGCGTTGCGGGAGCAGTGCTCGAATCGATCCTGGCAACGATCATGGCGCTCTATTTCGTTGCGGTGATCGGGCAGGTGCATCGCCAGCTTGCCGGCCCTTCGCCCGAGCGGATAGCGGGCACGTTCGAATAAGCCGAAAACGAAAAAGGCCGGCGCCATGGCGCCGGCCTTTTTGTGTGAGGAGGCAGGAAGCGCGCCGCAGGGCGCTGCCTCAATCCTCGTCCTTCCAGCCCCAGAACAGGAAGCAGGGGGGGACGTTGATCGGCTCCATGCCGTTGTCGATCCGCGTGAAGTGGCGGGCCATGAATTCGCGCGCCTTGGGCGTGAACTGATAGACCAGGAACGCGCCGCCCTTGCGGATGACGCGGTAGGTTGCCGAAGCGATCGCCGGACCGACACCGTCGGGCAGGGTCGAGAACGGCAGGCCCGACAGCACGTAGTCCGCCTTTTCGTGGCCATGGGCGCGCACGATATCTTCCACGTCGGCGGCCGATCCGAGCACCGCGATGAAGCGGCTGTCCGTGATCGTGCGGCGCAGATAGTCGATGAACAGCGGGTTCGTGTCGATCACGATCAGCTGCCCGTCGCGACCGAGGCGGTCCAGCACCGGGCGGCAGAACGTGCCGACGCCGGGGCCGTATTCGACGAAGAGCTTGCAGTTGGCCCAGTCGACTGGACCCAGCATGCGGTTGATCGTGAAACGCGAGGACGGGACGATCGAGCCGACCATCACGGGATTGCGCAGGAAGCCTTCAATGAACACGCCCCATGGTCCGAGGCTGTGTTTGATCTTCCGCTTGATCCGCTGGGGCAGCGCCTCTCGGGCAAGCTCGGTACTGGTCATGCTGGCGGAAGCTCTCGCTTAGTTGTCGTCCGGCGAAGGGCGATTCGGTGACAGATCGGGGCCGATATTGCAAGCAAGCGTCGGCCCAATGTTACGGGGGAGTTACAGAATCTCGTGGACCTTTTCCTGCGGACGGCACAGCCGCACGCCCTTGTCGGTCTCCACCAAAGGACGCTCGATCAGGACGGGCTCCGCAGCCATGGCGGCCAGAACGGTGCCGTCGTCGGCATCGGGGAGGCCGCGCTCCGCTGCATCGGTGCCGCGCATGCGCAGGCCCTGCTGCGGCGAAATCCCGGCGTCCCTGTAGAGCTGGCCAAGCTTTTCCGCCGAGGGCGGGTTCTTCAGATACTCGATCACTTCCACTTCGGCGCCGGGCGTTTCCTGAAGGATCGCCAGCGTCTTGCGCGAGGTGCCGCAATTGGGGTTGTGCCAGATGGTCGCCTTCACGGGCGTGTCTCCTGTTGTCCTTGGGAAGTCGTTTGCAGCGGCGCCATGGCCGGGACCGCGCGTGCGGCATCCTGCGGCGAGATGCCGGGCGCGGGCGCGGCGCTCAGCGTTTCCTCGCGGCGCATGGCCCGGCCGGCGCGCTGAACGGCGGCGATCAGGCGCGGATAGACGCCGCAGCGGCAGAGGTTGGGGATCGCTTCGCGGATTTCGGCATCGCTGGGATCGGCATTGCGGGCGAGCAGCGCCGCACCGCCGATGACGATGCCGGGCGTGCAGAAGCCGCACTGGATCGCCTGTTCGGCGACCATCGCCTGCTGCATCGGGTGCGAGCGATCGGCGGACAAACCTTCGATGGTGGTAACGAAGCGCCCTTCGCATTCGCCCAGCGAGACGAGGCAGGAACGCAGCGCCGCGCCGTCGACCAGGACCGTGCAGGCGCCGCAATCTCCCACGCCGCAGCCGTACTTGGTGCCGGTGAGGTTCGCGCCGTCACGCAGGCCCCAAAGCAGGGGCGTCTGCGGGTCCATGGCGATTTCGACCGGGTGATCGTTGACGGTCAGGCGCGGCATCGGCCCTCCTTATGCGCGCACGCGGCAATGCGCCAGTGCGGCATGTGCGGCGGAACGGTGCTCATGCACGGCCTGTCGCCAGTGCCCGCGCCCAATCGCCGCGCCCGGCCGCCAGCGCATCCTCCGCTGCCGACTGCCAGTCGTAGGCCACGGCAACCAGCTCGGCGCGCCATTCCCCCTCCGCGCGCTCGATCACGGCATAGCGCGCATGGGGCGATCCGCTTTCCATCACGTGCGGATAGGGGTGGTCATCGTCGTAGGCGGGCAGGCCCACGGAGCCGGGATTGACGACCTGACGTCCGTCGGCAAGGCGGACGCTGCGCGGCAGGTGCGTGTGCCCGCAAAGGATCATGGCGGCATCGAGGCCGGCAACGCGGGCTTCCACTTCCGCCATCGTGGCCTGACGGCAGCCGCCCGGCTCCACGGTTTCCAGCAGATATTGCAGGTCGCTGCCGGGCGATCCGTGGCAGGCGTAGAGGTCTTCCTCCAGCCAGAGCGTATCCGGCAGCGCAGCCAGCCATGCACGGTGGTGGTCTTCCAGCCTTGCATCGGCGTGCGCGTCCGACAGGCCCATGCGTTCGCGCGGCAGTTCGAGCAATTGCCGTTCGTGATTGCCGCGAATCGTCTCGAGGCCGAGCGCCATCAGGCGTTCGGCGGTCCGGGCGGGCTGGAGCGGGCCGCTCAGGATGTCGCCCAGATTGACGATGCGCGTGATGCCGCGTGCCGTCACGTCCTCCAGCACGGCATCGAGCGCGCGCAGGTTGCCGTGGATGTCCGAGAGGACCGCCAGGCGCATCAGCGCAGGGCTACCCGCACGCCTGCCCAGAATGTGCGCGGCGTGCCAAGGTCGATGGAGCCGTCCTGATTGCGGGTCACGATGTCCTCGTCGGTCAGGTTTTCGGCGCGCAGCACCAGCGAGACCGGGCCTGTGACAGGTACTTGCACATAACCGTCAAGCGTGGTCGCGGCGGGGAGGACGTAGCTCTGGAGGTCGTCCTCGTATTGCGCGCCGACATGACGCAGCGTGGCCGCGAAGCGCCAGCCATCGGCCGGCAGCCAGGCCAGCGTCGCGCTGGCGGCGAACCTGGGGACTTGCGCCGGGCGTTTTCCGTCAAGGTCGGGATCCTGCGCCCTGACCTTGGCGTCGGTCCATGCCAGCGAACCGTCGAACCTGACCTTGCCGAGATCGAGTGCGGCCGCCGCTTCCAGTCCGCGTGCATGGACGGAATCGACATTTTGCCGCTCGCGCTGGTTGGTGGCCACGGTGACGTTGGCGATGGCATCCTTCACCTTGTTGTCGAAGGCCGTGAGCGAAAGCGTCAGCGCTTCGAACGGATGGATGTCCACGCCCGCCTCGTAACCGCGCAGGCGTTCGGGCTTGAGGTCGGGGTTGGCCTGGGTCGTTACCGGGAAGACCACGAAGGGGCGGTAGAGTTCGTTGAGCGTGGGCAGGCGCATGCCGGTATAGGCCGCGGCGCGCAGGCTGACGGCCTTGCCCGCGTTCCAGACGAGCCCGCCCCGCGCATTGCCCATCCAGCCGGAGCGATCGGCATAGGCGCTGTCCTGCGTCACCGCGCCTGCGGGGCTGACCGAACGGTAGAAGCCGTTCCGGATCGTCCAGCGGTCCGCCCGTCCCCCGGCGGTGATGACGAGGTCGCCCAGCGTCCAGTCATCCTCGATGTAGAACCCGAGGTCGGACTGGTTGCCGCCCGCACGGCGCACGGCCGTGAAGGCGCCGGTTGCGTTGTACGGCAGTTCGAGCAGGTGGCCTTCGGTCAGCCTCAGGTCGGTGCCGATGCGCAGGACATGATCCTTGCCCACCGGCGGGCGCAGTTCGGCCTTGCCGCCTATCGCCGTGGTCGGCGTGCGGCGCTGGTCGAGCGTTTTCCTGAAGGTGCTGGAACTGATGACGACGTTCGAGAAATCCTGCGCCTGGACGTAGCCCAGCACATCGAACTGCCAGTCTCCCCGGCCGACCAGACGGAGCGAGGCCTGCTGCCCGTCGGAGGTGGAATCGGCGCCCTTGAAGCGCAGGCTGCGGGTATCGCCATACGCGAGGGCGGATGCCTGAAGTTCCACGTCCGCGTTCAGCGGTGCCACGGCCCGCAGCGATGCCGACCAGCTGTCATAGGCGGCGCGCGACGATGCGGGCACGCGCTGGCTGGCGGGGGTCGTCCAGAAACCTTCGCCCCGGTCCCACTGCACGCTGGCCACGAGGTAGCCCGCGCCGAGTTTGGGTGCGGCACTGGCCGACGCCTGTGTCTCGCCCCGGTCGTTGACGAGCGCGATGCCCTGAAGCGCGCCGATCTGGTCCGGCCCGGCGCTGGTCATCTCGATGGTTCCGGCGACGGCGCCGGCTCCGAATGCTCCGGAACCGCCGCCGCGCGTCACCCGGATCGAGGAGAGTCGTTCGGGGGCGATGGCGCTGAAGGGGATGTAGCCGAAGAACGGGTTCGCCACGGGCACGCCGTCAAGCAATACCAGCGTCCGGCTCGACGCATTGCCGCCGAGCGCGCGCAAGGTTGCGCCTTGCGACGAGGGGTTGGCCGAGCGGCTGTCCGAGCGGCGGAATTGCGCGAAGCCCGCCACCGAGTTGAGTACGTCCTCAATCCGTCCCGAGGCGCTGGCGATCACCGCGTCGCGCTCGATCGTTTCCACGTCGTAGGCAGGTGTCGCCGGGCCGGATTCCAGGCCGTGGCCGGTGACGATGATCGGCCCGGCAGGCTCCGCGTTTTCATCGGCAAGAGCAGGCGCGGCAAGCAGCAGCAGCGGACAGCCGGCAAGCAGGCCGCCCACGAGCCGGAAGGAGCGTTGATACGTCATCTATCGGTCAGGCCGGTTCGATCGCCAGAACGACGGGCTCCAGCCCTTCCACGCGGCCTTCGAGCCGATCTCCCGGCGCCACCGGACCGACGCCGGCGGGTGTGCCGGTGTAGATGAGGTCGCCGGGCGCGAGGTGATAGAGGCGTGAAAGGTCGGCGATGAGTTCCGGCAGGCTCCAGATCATTTCGGAGAGCGGCGCATCCTGCTTCGTCTCGCCGTTCCGGGCGAGGGTGATGCGTTGTTCGCCGGGGGCGCCGAATGCCGCAGCCGGGGTGATCGGGGCAATCACCGCACCGTTTTCGAAGTCCTTGCCGGTGTCCCAGGGGTAGCCCTTGGCCTTGGCGGCGTTCTGAAGGTCGCGCCGGGTCATGTCGAGGCCGCAGGCATAGCCGTAGACGAGCGCCATGGCCTGTTCGGCGGGAATCTCGAAGCCGTGGCCGCCGATGGCGACGACGAGTTCCATCTCGTAGTGGCAGTCCTGCGTTCCCGGCGGATAGGCGATCGCGCTGCCCGAGGCGCAGATGGCGGCGGGCGCCTTGGTGAACCAGATCGGCGCTTCGCGGTCCACCGCGTTGCCCAGTTCGCGCGCATGGGCGGCGTAGTTGCGGCCGACGCAGAACACGCGGCGCACCGGATAACGCGCTTCCTCACCGACGACGGGGACGCTGGGCACTTCGGGCAGTTCGAACAGCAGGCTCACTCGCGATTTCCTCCCTGGTTGCGGCGGAGGCATAGAGCGCGATGGCGTGCGGGGAAAGCGCAACCGGCTTGCCGTCCCCTGCGAAGCGCTTACATTTGCCGGTGTGACAGAGAAACAATACTTATCCGGGCGACTCCTTCTCGCGATGCCGGGCATGTTCGACCCCCGCTTCGATCACACTGTAAGCGTGCTTTGCGTGCACGACGAAAGTGGCGCTCTGGGCATCGGCGTCGGCAGGCTGCGCGAAGGCGTGCGCTTCCATGAAATCCTGGAGGAACTGGGCATCGATCCCGGCGTCGCCCCCGATTGCGAGGTTCACGACGGCGGCCCTGTGGAGCCGGGCCGGGGCTTCGTGCTGCACTCGACCGATTGGGGCGGGAGCGACACCGTGGAAGTGCAGCCGCTTTGCGCGCTTTCGGCCTCGATGGACGTGCTGCGCGCGATTGCCGAAGGCCGTGGACCGAGCCGGTGGCTCATGGCGCTCGGCTATGCGGGGTGGGCGCCCGGTCAGCTCGAAGGCGAGATGCGGCAGCACGGATGGCATGCGGCCGATCCGCATCCGGAGATCCTGTTCGATACGCCGGTCGATTCCCGCTGGACCGCGACCTGGCGGGCGGAAGGGATCGATCCGGCGCTGCTGTCGAGCCAGACCGGCCGCGCCTGATCGCCTGTCTTGCGGCTGTCCCGGATCAGGTCCGGGCGGGCGAAGGGGGCGTGCTTTCCGAGAGGGCGGAGAGATCCTCCGGGCGATCGATGTCGAGATGGATGGCGGGATCGTCGCATTCCACGAAGATTACATCGTCGCGGCCGCGCAGCAGCCGTCCGGCGCCTTCGTCTCCGGTCAGCCCGGCAAGCTCCGGCAGAAGCCGCGCGGACAGCAGGACCGGATGGCCTGGACGGCCCTGGCGGCAAGGCATCGCAGCGGCGCCGCTTCCCAGCGCATCGGCAAGACGGGCGGCCTCGCCGTGAGGCAGGCGGGGCATGTCGCCCAGGAACACGAAGACATCGCAGGGTTCGCCGAGAGCCGCGATGCCGGCCTTGAGGGAATCGGAAAGGGCATCGCTCTCCACGCGCAGCACCTCTACCGCCGGCGCGCCGTCCCACGTTCCGCAATCGAGGTCGGGGCGGGCGACGATGAGAATGCGCGACACCGGCGCCGCGCGCGCGGCGTGGACCGCGTGAAACAGCAGTGGCTCGCCCTCGAACGGTGCCGACAGCTTGTCGCCCCCGAAGCGGCGCGACGATCCTGCGGCAAGGACGATCGCCGCCCGGTTCATGCGCGTTCCCGCGCCGGGTTCAGGGCCTGCATGATCTCTGCCATGATCCCCGTCGCCACTTCCCAAGGCGATTTTCCGAGACCGGGTACACCCGGCGAGAGGTGAAGCCGGTCCAGTTCCTCCGGCGTGGCGCCCGCGGCGCGCAAGGCGCCGAGCCTTGTCTCCGCGCGCGATCTGGCGCCGATCATGGCGACGTAACCGGCGCCGCCCCGCAGCGCGGCAAGGCAGCCGCCGAGGTCGTGGTGATCCTCATGCGTGGCGCCGAGGTAGGCTGTCCAGCGATCGACGCCGAGTTCATCGAGCGCAGTGGTGGGATCGGCGCGCAAGTAGCGCGAAACCGGGAAAGGCGGCGGCTGGTGCGGCCCGTCCGGCCGGAGCAGGATCGTCTCGAACTGGGCGAGCGCGCCGAGCTGTGCCGCGGCCAGAGCGCCGGGATCGCCGCCGGAAACGACTAGGCGGCGGGGCGGATCGTAGCGGCGCGAAAGCAGGAAGGGTTTCTCCTCCACGGCCAGCAGGGGGCCTTCGTCCACCGTGACCCATTGCCGCGTGCCGTCGCTGTGCCAGCGGCAGCTCCGACGTTCGGCGGCATGGCGCAGCAATTCGGTGGCCGCCGGACTATCCGGGGCGATGCGTTCGACCATGACGTGGAGCGCGCCGCCGCAGCGCAGGCGGATGTCGATCCACGGGCTTCCGGCGCCGTAATGGAGGTGCCGGGGCTCACCATCGGCCAGGACCTGCGCGGCGTGGCTGGCCACGTCGCCTTCGATGCAGTCTCCCGAAAAGTAGCCGCTGGCGGCAATGTCGCTCCCGCCGCCGGCATTCTCCGGCGCGACGAACAGCATTTGCGCACCGGGGCCGCGCGGGGCGCTGCCGCCGACCCGATAGAGCGTGGCAAGGGCGACGGGATGCCCGGCACCGAAAGCCTCCGCCAGTGGTCGCCGAATGTCGTCGATCCAGCCGAACAGCGGCCAGTCCGCACTGTCGATGCTACCGCTCACGTCATCCTGCCGAGGCGCGTGCCTCTACGCGGTCGCCGACCAGCGGCGCGATCACCAGGCGGTGGAGGATGCGGGCCGTGGCTTCCGGGGTCTGGTCCTCTCCATGCGTGAGCCACCAGGCGAGGATGTCGATCGTCGAACCGGTACCATGGATGACCCCCAGGTCCTGTGGCAACCAGTCCGCCGGATTGGCGACGCCTTCGATGAGGCGGCGGGCTTGCCGGATGAACTCATCGCGCACGATGCCCGCGGCGCCGCCTGCCAGAAGCGCGGACCACAAGGCCTTGTGCTGGCCGACGTGGCTGCAGAGCGCCAGAGTGGATTCGTAGCTGTTCGAGGCGTGGAGGATCGGGATCGACAGCGCCAGCAGTCCGGCGATTTCCTCGGAGGCGACATCGCCCAGCAGCGCTTCCTTGGTCGGGTAGTGACGGAAGAAGGTGGCATAGCCGGTGCCGGCACGGGCCGAGATTTCGCGGATGGTGATCTGGTCGAAGGCCTTTTCCTCAAGCAGCGAAAGCATGGCCGCGTTGAGCGCCTTGCGCGAGCGTACCTGCCGCGCGTCGGTAGGCGCGTCTTTCCTGAATCCCGCGAGATTTCCGTTCATGATCGATCCGTAACACCCTGCTGCAAGGGTGTCTAACCCGCCTGCGCAGACTTCGACATGGCGGATTTCGGCATGAAGCCATGAATGGGGTTCAATATTCCCCGATGCGATCCGCGAAGAGCAGGCGCCCGCCCGAGAGGTGCCACAGCGCCTCGTTGAAGTCTGCATTGCTCATGGCGAAGCAGCCTTCGCTGCGGCCGAGCTTGCCCCATTTCTCGATCATCGCGGCATCGACGTACCACGCCGGATGCATCACGATGGCGCGTTCGAGCGCCATGGAGTTATCCGGGTCAAGCCCCTTGAGGCGGATCGAAGTGCCGTATTTGCCGGTGTACCATTCGCAGGTGAGGAACGCCCCGCGCGAAGTGGCTTCCGAGCCGGGCATGTTCGAGAAGCTCTGCAACCAGCCGCTGTGCGCCGGGTCCGATCCGCGCCCGTGGGCCAGCAGGAAAGAGCGCACCGTCCCGTTCTCGATATTGACGAAGTGCAGGCGCGGTTTCCACGAAGGCTGGGCGAAATCGGCGATACCGACGAGATCGGTGCGCCAGATATGGCCCTGCGTCCGCTGGACCTGCTGCGTGGCGACATCGAGGACGCGGCGCTGATATGGCGTGAGGGCGCTCGGCACCGCGGCAACCGGGCCAATCTGTCCCGAAGCTGTTCCTGCCAAATTTTCCGCTGCCAGCACACGCGAAGGTATTGCCAGGCTTGCGCCCGCAACCAATCCGCCCATGAGGACAGCACGCCGACCCAACGTCTGTTCCATCGCAGTAAGTTAACTCAATTGGATCGGAAGCGCCAGTTACTCCGACAGGAAGAGTTCCCGGCGCGAAGGCGGGCCATCGTATCGTTCCCACGATTCGCCGATTGCGGCGAGTCGCCGGGTGGGCAGATGCCGTGCGAACCCGCCCGGCACCTGCCAGCGATTCGTCAGGCCACGACCTTGAGCGGCTTGCGGGAATGCTGGTGGATCCAGTCCTCCAGCACCGGCGCGATCCGGGTGCGCCACTTGCTGCCGTTGAAGATACCGTAATGTCCGACATTTTCGGCCAGCACGTACTTCTTGCGGCTCTCGGAAAGATGCGTCGCCAGCGTGAGCGCTGCCCTGGTCTGGCCAATGCCCGAGATGTCGTCCCGCTCCCCCTCGACTGCCAGCAGCGCGGTATCGCGAATGGCCGAGGGATCGATTCGCTCACCGCGATGGACGAATTCGCCCCTGGGCAGCGAATGCTTCTGGAACACGTGCTCGATGGTCTGGAGATAATAGTCGGCGGTCATGTCGCAGACCGAGCGATACTCGTCGTAGAATGCCTTGGTCGACGCCGCGCCCTCGCCGTCGCCTTCGACAAGGTGCTTGAACATGCCGTAGTGGCTCATCATGTGGCTGCCGAGATTCATCGCCATGAAGCCGGCCAGTTGCAGGAAGCCGGGATAGACCCTGCGGCCGGCCCCCGGATAGGCCAGCGGCACGGTGGCGATGACGTTGTTCTCGAACCAGGAAAGCGGCTGGTCCATGGCGACGTCGTTGACGCTGGTGGGCGCCTCGCGGGTGTCGACCGGGCCGCCCATCATGGTGAGCGTTGCCGGGCGGCAGGGATGCTCCTGCTTGCCCATGATCGCCGCAGCGGCGAACGCCGGGACCGAGGGCTGGCACACTGCGAGCATGTGCGTGCCGGGGCCGATATGTTCGAGGAAACCGATCAGGTAATCGATATAATCGTCAAGGTCGAAGTGCCCGGCGGCGGCGGGGACCATCTTCGCGTCGGCCCAGTCGGTGATGTAGACCTCGCAGCTTTCCACCATCCGCGCCACGGTGCCGCGCAGGAGAGTGGCGAAGTGGCCGCTCATCGGGGCGACGATCAGCAGCTTGGGCGCATCCTTGGGCAGGCCGGGATGATCGAAGCGCAGCAGGTTCCCGAATGGGCGGTGCAGCACGATCGATTCGGTGACGGGCCAGGTCTTGCCACCGGTGGTCACGTCCTCGATGTCGAAAGCGGGCTTGCCGCGCGGGGCGGCGGCATGGGCGAAGACGTCCAGTGCGGAGGCCATCACCGGGCCGAATCCGAAGTAACCCATCGGCAGCGCAGGGTTGGCAAGCAGTTCAGCGCCGACCGAGGCCCATGCGGCGGCGCCGCTCAGCATCGTGCGCTGCAATTCGTAGGCATTATAGAGCAAGGTGCGTCTCCCGGACGGTGAAGCGACCCTTCCGTCCTGCAAAGGTTATGAAAGCCATTTGGGGCCGAAACGTTACCGGCGCAATGCGGCGCACCCGATTTCGGCATTCGAGCCGCCCGATCACTCTGATCGTAAAGGCGCTTTTCATATATCTTTTCCTGAAGCCATGGACAGGATAAGGCCGCGCGCATGGACGCCAACGCGGGGCAGGCAGGATTGCCTGAGAACGAGAACGCCACCACCGATGCCAAGGCTCCGCGCCGAAGGAGCCTTGGGGCGCTGCGCATGGTCTGGCGGGAACTGTTCCACTATCCCGGCCGCATGGCGGTTGCGGGGCTCGCGCTGCTGACCACGGCAACTTCGACCCTCGCGATTCCCTATGGGTTCCGCCAGATCGTCGACCAGGGCTTTGCGCAGGGCGCCGACCCTTCGGCAATCCGCTGGTGGTTCATCATGCTGCTGGGCGTGGTGATCGTGCTTTCGGTGGCCACGGCGGTGCGTTTCTACAGCGTTTCCTGGCTTGGTGAGCGCGTGGTGGCGGACGTTCGCCTGCGCGTGCAGAGGCACCTGCTCACGTTGTCGCCCAGTTTCTTCGAGGAAAACAGCCCCAAGGAAATCGCGTCCCGGATGACGGCGGACACCGCGATCATCGAAACGGTGGTCGGCACCACGGTCTCTGTCGCGCTGCGCAATGCCATCATGGCGGTGGGCGGGGTGATCTACCTCTTCATGCTGGCGCCGCACCTGACGCTGGGGCTCGTCGTCGCCATCCCGGTGGTGATCCTGCCGATCGCCGCCTTCGGCCGCCGCCTGCGCACCGTGGCGCGGGCGAGCCAGGATCGCGTGGCCGATATCGGCGCTACCACCAGCGAAGTCTTCGGTGCACTGCGGGTCGTGCAGGCCTTCAACCAGGAAGGCCGCGAGATGGAACGCTTCGCCGGCGCAGTGGAGCGCACGTTCGAGACCGGAAAGCATCGCATCACCATTCGCGCCGCGATGACGGCGGTTATCATGTTCCTGATCTTCGGCTCCATCACCGTCATCATGTGGCGCGGTGCCATCGGCGTTGCCGAAGGTTCCATCACGGGCGGTACGATCGCCGCTTTCGTGGTGACGGCCGGCATCGTGGCGGGCGCCTTCGGCTCGCTCACCGAAGTCTACGGCGATCTCGTGCGCGGCGCCGGCGCGGCCAGCCGCCTTGCCGAACTGCTGGGCGAGATGCCTGCGATCACCGCTCCCGCCCGCCCGCAGGCGCTTCCTCTGCCGGCGCGCGGCAAGCTGGCCTTCGAGCGCGTGACCTTCCGCTACCCTTCGCGCCCGGAAATGGCGGCGCTGCATGATTTCAGCCTGTCGATCGAACCGGGCGAGACGGTGGCGATCGTCGGCCCTTCCGGGGCCGGCAAGTCCACGCTGTTCCAGCTCGCCGAGCGGTTCTACGATCCGCAGGGCGGGGCGATCAAGATCGACGGCGTCCCGCTGACTTCCGCCGATCCCGGAGAGATCCGCCAGCGCATCGCACTGGTGCCGCAGGAGGGTGTACTGTTCGCCGCCTCCGCGCGCGACAACTTGCGCTACGGCAACTGGAAAGCGGACGACGAGGCCATCTGGGCCGCCGCGCGCGCCGCCAATGCCGAGCGTTTCCTGCGCGAATTGCCGCAGGGGCTCGATACTTTCCTTGGCGAGGACGGCGCCCGCCTGTCCGGCGGCCAGCGTCAGCGCGTGGCGATTGCCCGCGCGCTGCTGCGCGACGCGCCGATCCTGCTGCTGGACGAGGCCACGAGCGCGCTTGATGCCGAAAGCGAGCGGCTGGTGCAGGACGCTCTCGAACACCTGATGGAGAACCGCACGACTCTCGTCATTGCGCACCGCCTCGCCACCGTGCGCAAGGCGGATCGCATCGTCGTGATGGACGGAGGGCGGATCGTTGAACAGGGCACGCACGAAAGCCTTGGCCAGGCCGGCGGGCTCTATGCGCGGCTGGCTTCGCTGCAATTCGATATGGATACCGCATCGGCCTTCGCGCGTTCGACGAACGCCTGACCTGCGACGACGAACGACATTTCAGGGCTGGCGTTGCCGAATATGGCAATTATGTTGCGCCGCTATCGACGGGCCGTTCCGGTCCGTCGCCAGACCGTTCGTGTCATTGCAATTCAGAAAGGTGGGACCATGACCCGCATTCTCGGCCGGGTGCTCGCTTCGACAGCGCTCGTTTCCGCATTGAGCTTTTCCGCTGTTCCGGCTCTTGCCGACGCTCCGGCGCCGGCGTCGGCAGGCGCGTCCTCCGATGCGATGCAGTTCGATCCCGGCAAGATGGATTGGGGCAAGGCCGGCATCCAGACCCAGTGGCAGGAAAAGACCGCCAGGCCCGGCGCGGACTTCGACAAGTTCGTGAACGGCAAGTGGGAAGCCGCTGTCGTGCTCCCGGCCGACCGCACCAACTGGGGGTCGTTCACCGCCCTGCGTGACCTTTCGGAACAGCGCGTTCACGGAATCATGGATGGCCTGATCGCCTCGAAGCCCGCCGCCGGTACCGACGCTGCCCGCGTCGAGGCGGCCTATGCGGCCTTCATGGACGTTGATGCGATCAACAAGGCCGGGCTCTCTCCGGCGCAGCCTTACCTCGAACGCATCTTCGCGGCCAAGACGCCCGACGACCTGATGAAGATCTTCGCGGCCCCGGGCTTCGCCTCGCCGCTCGGCGCTTATGTGACGGCCGATGCCAAGCAGAGCGATGTGAATGCCTTCGAAGTCGGCGTCGGCGGTCTCGGCCTGCCTGACCGTGACTATTACCTGAAGATCGACAAGCGTTCGCAGGACATCCGCGCCAAGTATGTCGAGTATCTGACCTTCGTCCTCGGCAAGGCCGGTTATGCCGACCCGTCGAGCGCCGCCAAGGCCGTGCTCTCGCTGGAAACCCGGCTGGCGCAGGCAGACTGGGACCGCGCAGCCAGCCGCGATCCGGACCTGACCTACAACAAGCTTTCCGTCGCCGAGTTCGAGGGCCTTGCCGCACCCGGCCTGATGCGTACTTTCATCGAGACGATGGGCGCCGGGAAGGCCGCCTATATCCTCGTCGATCAGATGCCGCCCACGGCCGAGGAACTGAAGGTCGCCCGCATCGATCCCGCCAAGGCGCAGACGCTGTTCGGCGGTGGTGTGCCGGAAGTCGCCCGGCTGGTTTCCGAGGTTCCGGTCTCGACATGGCAGGCCTGGCTTGCCGCGCACTTCCTGCGCGGCCATGCCTCGGTTCTTCCCACCGACATCGATGACGCCACCTTCGCCTTCTACGGCAAGACCATGAGCGGCCAGCCGGAGCAGCGCGCCCGCTGGAAGCGCGGCGTCGCCGCAGTCGAAGGCATGGCCGGTGAACTGGTCGGCAAGATCTACGCCGAGAAGTACTATCCGCCCGAAGCGCAGGCGGCGATGACCGACCTCGTCTCGAACTTGCGCAAGGCCATGGCGGTGAACCTGCAGAGCCTCGCCTGGATGGGCCCGGAAACCCGCAAGGAAGCCGAAGCCAAGCTCAATGCCTTCACCCCCAAGATCGGCGCGCCTGCGAAGTTCAAGGAATACGAGGGCCTGACCTTCTCGGCCACCGATCCGCTCGGCAATGCCATTGCCGCGGGTTCGTGGGAGAACGACGACCAGATGAAGCGCATCGGCCAGCCGGTCGACAAGACCGAATGGTTCATGCTGCCCGAGACGGTCAACGCCTACTACAACCCGCCCTACAACGAGATCGTGTTCCCCGCCGCCATCCTCCAGCCGCCGTTCTTCAACGTTTCGGCGGACCCCGCGGTCAATTATGGCGGCATCGGCGCGGTGATCGGCCACGAGATGGGCCACGGTTTCGACGACCAGGGCGCCAAGTCGGACGGCACCGGCAACCTGCGCGACTGGTGGACCCCGGCCGACAAGGCCAACTTCCAGAAGCTGCAGGACAAGCTGGAAGCCCAGTACAACAGCTTCTGCCCGTTCGACGACGGCAAGACCTGCGTCAACGGCAAGCTGACCATGGGCGAGAACATCGGCGATCTCGGCGGTCTCAGCCTCGCCTACCGCGCCTACAAGCTCTCGCTGAACGGCAAGGAAGCCCCGGTGATCGACGGCCTGACCGGCGACCAGCGCTTCTTCATGGCCTGGGCGCAAGTGTGGCGCAGCAAGTACCGCGAGGAATCGGTGCGCCAGCAGCTCATCACCGACCCGCACTCGCCGGCGCATTACCGCATCAACGGCATCGTCCGTAACTTCGACGAATGGTACAAGGCGTTCGACGTGAAGCCGGGGGATGCTCTCTATCTTCCGCCTGCCGAGCGCGTGCGTATCTGGTGATTTTTATCGCCTAAATGCCTCATGCCGCACGCTTCGGGTTGACTTGCCCGGTGTGTGCGGCATGACCTCTCGCCGATGAGCTTGACCCTAACCGCGATCCTCCTCGGCATTGTCGAGGGCCTCACCGAGTTCCTGCCAGTCTCTTCGACCGGGCACCTCATTCTTGCCACGCAGCTGTTCGGGTACGACGCTTCGCAGTGGGCAACCTTCAACATCGTGATCCAGCTCGGCGCGATCCTGGCTGTCATCGTGCAGTTCTGGCGCACGTTCTGGGCGGTGGGCGTGGGTCTGCTGCGGCTTGACCCGGTATCGATCCGCTTCGTGCGCAACGTGTTGCTGGCCTTCATCCCCTCGGCGGTGCTGGGCCTGATCCTCAAGGACCATATCGAGGGCCTGCTGGGCGAGCCTTCGGTCGTCGCCTGGGCGCTGATCGTGGGCGGCATCGCCATCCTCGCCATCGAGAAGGTGGCAAAGCCCGGTCCGCTCACCGGCGTTGCCGAGCTGCCGATGGTGAAGTGCATCGGCGTGGGCATCGCGCAGTGCCTTGCCATGGTGCCGGGTGTCAGCCGTTCCGGCGCGACGATCATGGGCGCGCTGGCGATGGGCGTCGAACGCCGTACTGCGGCGGAATTCAGCTTCTTCCTTGCCGTTCCCACGATGATGGGTGCCTCCACGCTCGAACTGCTGGGCGCGCGCGAACAACTCATGGCGGGCACGGGCCCGGTCGGCTGGGGCGAGATCGGCATCGGCTTCGCCGTTTCGTTCGTGGTGGCGCTGGTCGTCATCAAGGCCTTCATGGCCTTCGTCAGCCGCTCGGGCTTTGCACCGTTCGCCTGGTATCGTATCGTCGCCGGCGCACTCGCGCTCTTCCTGCTTTCGCGGGTCTGATCAGGGGTTTGAACCATGGCCGAGAACGATCACAGGAAGCTCGGCCGCAAGGAATACGAAAAGCTGCTGGAGCCGATGCAGGAGGAGCTTGTGGGGATGGCCCGCTGGGCTTCCTCCACCGGCGCCCGCATCGTGGTCCTGTTCGAGGGGCGCGATACGGCGGGCAAGGGCGGGGCGATCAAGGCCGTAGGCGGCCAGCTCAATCCGCGCCAGTGCCGCACCGTCGCCCTCACCGCACCGGGCGAGCGGGAGCAGGGCCAGTGGTACTTCCAGCGCTATGCCGAACATTTGCCGACGCGGGGCGAAATCGTCCTCTTCGACCGCAGCTGGTACAACCGTGCCGGCGTGGAGAAAGTCATGGGTTTCGCCACCGGCTCGGAAGTGAAGCGCTTTCTCCAGCAGGCCCCCGTGTTCGAGCGGATGCTCGTCGATGACGGTATCCTGCTGTTCAAGTACTGGCTCTCCTGCGATCAGGAGAAGCAGGAGGAGCGCCTTCACGAACGGCTCGACGATCCGCTCAAGCGCTGGAAGCTGTCGCCGATCGACGTGGCGGCGCGTGAGAAGTACGAAGAATATACCAAGGCGCGCGAGGTCATGCTCAAGGCCACGCACAAGAAGCACGCGCCGTGGACGGTGGTGGACTTCAACGACCAGCGAATCGGTCGACTCACGCTGGTGCGCGATCTGCTGGACCGGCTGCCCGATACCAAGGTCGAGCCGCAGACGATCAAAATGCCGAAACTGAATCACTCGCCCTACAATGAGAAATTCGGCGTTCTGAAGCCGATCACGCCTTTCGACACGGAGTAAGTCGGGCCTCTTCCGCTTGACTTTGGGCTGTCACTATCGCATGGGCCGCAACCTTGGGGGGCGGCGCTCGATTGCCGCCCTGAAATTTTTCAACGGAACATGCCGGCCGGCCAGGGCGGCTGAAACGAGAGATACAGGAAACCGCCATGGCGAAGCCCGCAACCGTCAAGATCCGTCTTGTCTCGACCGCCGACACCGGCTTCTTCTACGTCACGAAGAAGAACCCGCGCAACACGACCGAGAAGATGAACTTCCGCAAGTACGATCCCGTCGTGCGCAAGCACGTCGAGTTCAAGGAAGCCAAGATCAAGTAAGGTTTTTCGGAACCTTACAATTCAGGGGCGGTTCAAGCCTGCAAACCCAATGGGAGCATCATGAACCGCACCTTCAAGATCTTTCGCTCTTGCGTAGGCGCGGCCAGTTTGGCCGCGCTTTCCGTTCCTGCCCTCCTTCCGGCGACGCCCGCACTGGCCGCGCCATCCGATGATTCGGCGCAGTTGAGCCAGGCCGTCGAGGCGCTGCGCGCGATCTCGACGATGAAGGCCGATTTCGTCCAGACTGACCGTAACGGCCAGAGCCTGACCGGCCAGTTGACGCTGATGCGTCCCGGCAAGATCCGCTTCCAGTACGAGAAGAGCGCCCAGTTGCTGATCGTCAGCGACGGCAAGGCGCTGACCATGATCGACTACTCGGTGAAGCAGGTACAGCGCTGGCCGATCAGCAATACTCCGCTGGGACCGATCATCGACCCCCGGCGCGACATGACGAAATACGGCACGGTCCGGCAGACCGGCAATCCCAATGTCGTCAGCATCGAGGTCCGCGATCGTTCGCACCCGGAATACGGCGTCATCACCCTGATCTTCACCCGCAAGGCTTCGGCGCCGGGTGGGTTGGAGCTGAGCTACTGGGTCGCGCTCGATTCGCAGAACAAGCGCACCACGATCTCGCTTTCGAACCAGCGCTATGGCGTGCCGGTTGGCGATGCGGACTTCCGCTGGAACGACCCGCGTCCCCGCAACCGTCGATAGAGTGCAACGCTTTGTCGCGAGCTGAGTGCTCCGTGCGACGGAATGCGACACTTTTCTGAATTCCGTTCACTTGGCAGCAAGCCAACAGCGCCTAGATTGAAATGGTCAGAGCGGTTCGAGGCGGGTTTCCCCCCTGTTGCCCACGCCTCCCACAGGGCCCTCTGATTTAGCGTGACGAACGCTTACATGAACCCTCGGTCCTCTGCCCCCGGACCGAGGGTTTTTGTTTTTCTGGCTGCTTTTTCCGCCCAGCGGGGCTGCGAACGCTACCGCTCTGCGCTTCCGGTGCTCACGGCCATCAAGGCCGCTCCGCTCCGGTTCTCAATCGGCAGCATTCTCGCTCCCGCCGGACGAAAAAATCGGCCAGAAAAACGCGCTCGTGATTTGGGTCATATGTTGCCCGCGAAGGCAGGGGGCCCGCTTTCTTGCGGCGTGGCTCTGGAAATTCGCCAAGGGCATGCCTAAAGCCTGCGGCATGAAGATCGCCACCTGGAACATCAATTCTGTCCGCCTTCGCATCGACCAGGTCGAGCGTTTCCTGACCGAACAGTCGCCCGACGTTCTTTGCCTTCAGGAGATCAAGGTCGCCGAGCCGCTTTTTCCGCACGAGATGTTCGAGCGACTCGGCTACACGCACCGGGCGATCCACGGGCAGAAGGGCTACCATGGTGTCGCCACCGTCAGCCGCGTGCCTTTCACCGAGTTCAGCCGGCATGACTGGCAGGACAATGGCGAAGCCCGCCATGTCGGCGTGGAGCTTCAGGGCGCCGGGCAGGGGATGATCCTCGAAAACGTCTACATCCCCGCAGGCGGCGACGTGGCCGACCGTGAGGTGAATTTGAAGTTCGGTCAGAAGCTGGACTTCCTCGAACGGATGACGCGCTGGGCCGACAAGGTCGACCGGCCGACCCTGATCGTCGGCGATTTCAACATCGCCCCGCTGGAATCGGACGTCTACAATCACAAGGCGCTGCTCAAGGTCGTCAGTCACACGCCGGTCGAGGTTGAGACGCTGACCCGTTTCAAGGATGCGCACGGCTGGGTCGATCTCGGCCGGGAGTTCATTCCCGCGCCCGAACGCAACTATTCCTGGTGGTCCTACCGCAGCTATTGGCGCCAGAAGGACCAGGGGCGCCGGCTCGACCACATGTGGGCCTCTCCCGATCTCGCGAAGCAGGCGCGTGCACACAGCTTCGTGGAGGAAACCCGCCGCTGGGAGCAGCCCAGCGATCACATCCCGCTTATTACGGAGTTCGCGCTCTGAGCGCGGCGCAACCTTCGGCCGGGGCTCGCCGTGTCGCACTGGCGCTCGATGCGCTGCGTCACGGCTGGGCGATTCGAATCGGTGACGGCCAAGGCGGGGGCGCCATCCTGTTGCCGGCCGAAACCGGCTTCGCGCCGGGGGTAACCGCGCCGCGGATGCTGATCTCGGCCGCCCGCGCGGTGACGCTCAAGCTGGCCAACCAGCGCGAGGCCGCCGTGCCCGAGGCACCGGTGCTGATTCGTGCTGCCGAGCCTTTCGATCTGGAAACCGCCCGCGCGGTGGCCGATCCCGCGCTGGACCTCGCCCATCCGATGAAGGGGCCGTTCGCGGCCGAGCACATCGGCGACATGGACATGGCCCGCGCCGCAATGGAGCTGGCACGCCTTGCGGGCATCCTGCCCGCATTCCTGATCGCACCCGAACTGGGCGGTGAGGTGCAGCCCGTTTCGCCGGCCGATCTGGCCGAATGGAAGGATACCGACCGGCTTGCGATCGCTTCGCGTGCGCGCCTGCCGGTTGCCGCGTGCGAGGAGGCCGAGATCGTTGCCTTCCGCGCGCTCGATGATCTTCGCGAGCATGTGGCCCTTGTGATCGGCACGCAGGACGGCGATCGCGCCCCACTGGTGCGGCTTCATTCGGAATGCCTGACCGGCGATATCCTGGGCAGCCTCAAGTGCGATTGCGGGCCTCAGCTCGATGCCGCCCTGCGCGCCATGGCCGATGAGGCGAAGAACGGCGGCTGGGGCGTGCTGCTCTATTTGCGTCAGGAAGGGCGCGGGATCGGCCTCGTCAACAAACTGCGGGCCTATCGTCTGCAGGATCTCGGTTATGACACCGTAGATGCCAACAACCGGCTGGGCCTGCCGACCGAGGCGCGCGATTTTCCCGTGGCGGCGCGGATGCTGGACCTGCTCGGCGTATCGTCGATCCGGCTGATGACCAACAACCCCGCCAAGGTCTCCGCGCTAGAGGGTGTCGGCGTGGACGTGGTCGAGCGGGTTCCGCATCAATTGCCGGCCAACCCGCACAATGCGCGCTACCTGGAAACCAAGCGCGATCGCACGGGGCATATCCTCTGATTCGTCCGCCCGGGTGCGATCCGGGCGAACATACCGTCAATGCGGCGGTGCATCCGAAAAAAGGCCGGGGCGCGAACGAGGGGTGAGGGGGATGCCGCGCCCCGGCACCGTCGTCAGGGGATCATGAGTACGATCGATCCGACCACGGCTGCGACCGCGCCTATGAACAGGGCTGCCTTGCCGATGTCGCTCGGCTTGAAGCGGTCCTGATGCTGGGCGCGGTAGTCCTGGTATTGCTGTGAGATTTCCGGCGTTCCGGCGAGAATGCCGAGGTCCAGAGAACTGGCCCTGCGCTTGAACCAGATGTCGATTTCCTGAAGTTCCGCTTCGGTCAGCGCCGGATAGCGGGATAGCAGCGCGGAGATGCGCTCTCGATCTTCAACGCGCGCGGCGTCGCTGATTTCTGGTGACATGGTATGACCCTTGATCTGCATTCGTGTGCGGCGCGCGTCTGGGCGCGCCGGGCGAGGAGCGGATCAGGCCAGCGGCGGTGCGGTGCTGTCGGGAACCCGTGCGGGGTGGTGGCGCGGCGGGGGGCCGCGCACATCGGGTTGCAGGTGCCTGGGCGATGCCGGAACCAGCGTTGTCAGCCGGACGACGGCAATCTCGCGGATGGCTCTTGGCGGCGCGGGCGGCATCGGGACCGCCTGTACATGGCCTGCTTCGACACGGCGGCCGGAAGTCAGCGCAAGATCAAGCGTGGCCGCGCTGAACGCCGATCCTTGCGTGCGTTCCAGGGGTGCGCGAATCGGATCGCCGGCCTGAAGGCCGATCGCGGCCAGCAGGAGAAGCGCCCAGAAGTGAAAGCGCGGGAACGAGGCGAAGCCCAGGGGCATGTGATTTAGCTAGGGGTTCGCGGCGCGCGTGACAAGCCGGCGGCACGGCATCCATCGGCCCGGGCGATGCAGGGGCTCAGCGTTTCTCGTAACGGACCAGTCCGGTGCCGAGCGTGTTGGCACCCAGTTTCACCGCATCGCCCGACCAGTCGGCCACGAAGGCGCTCTTGCGGTCGATACCGGGTGCGAAGCGGGCGTTGTTGCCGTCCACGACCAGCCCTTGCGAGGTGTGGTTGCGGTGTTCGGCGGCGACGGCGATGAAGGCGGAGTAGTTCTCCTTGTCGCGCCCCTGGACGAACCAGTTGTCCACGACGCGCCCGGTTGCACCGTCTGCCAGGTCGATCATGTAGTTGGTGGAGCGACCGGCCGCATCGTCGAAGCTGGAATCGAGCACTTCGATGCGGGCGGCGCGGCTTTTGAGGTAATGGCCGCCGGTGCCTGCCTCGAACCGGCTGCGGGTGACGGACAGCGCGCCGTAGTTGCCGACATAGATCGAGTGCGCGCAGCCCGACCCCTCGCAAGTGCCGAGGCGCGAAAAGGTCGACTTGTCGATCGCGATTGAGCCTTGCGGATCGTCGCCGGTCAGCAGGCCCTGTTCGCTGTCGCGGAACCAGGCCTGCGATATCGAGAGGTTGCCGTGTTCGAGGCGCACGCCGGCGCCATTCTTGTCCGAAACGCGAATATTGGCAAAGACCATGCCTTCTATCCGGGCGTTGCGCCCGCGCAGGACCAGTGCGGCCTTGTCCTCGCAGGCGACCCCATCAAGCACCGACTGGCCGGGAGCCTGCGCCTGGTAAGTCACGTCCCCCTTGCCCTGCACCGCGCAGTCGGCAAACCGCATGGAGGCGAAGCGGATGGTTCCGCGCCCTTCGCCGATGGCGTCCACCGCATCCTGAAGGCGCGTGTAGCTGCGGCCGGTTTCGACCACGGTGTACGGCGCGCCTTGCCCGAAAGACAGGGTGGCGGGAAGGGCGGTCAGCAGCAGGGCGCCGGAGGCGAGAGCGAGTCGAACTAGGCGGTTCATGCCCCTGCCTAGCGCGGCGGAAGCGCCTCTGTGTTAACGGCTTTTGCTGCGTCCCGGAACAGGACGGTCAGTCGCGCTTGCCGGAGCGCCACTTCCATCCGCCGCGTGTGCGCTTTGCCGCGATGACGACGAACAGTCCCGTCACGAGCAGGAACAGAGCTAGGGCGGCCATGCGCGCGCCTGTGGTGCCGGCACGGTTGAGCAGCGCGATTCCGGCGACCGAGGCCACATAGAGCAGCAGTAGCGCCCAGCCCTGCCATGCGATCGGCACGCCCGCGCCGTAGCCGAAGCGCTTGGGCGCGAACCAGGCGCCGTCTTTCGTCGATTCGTGCATCATGCTTCGTCCTCCTGAACCGGTGGCCGGCCGCGCCGGGCCGGCTCGCTGGCCTCGACCTTGATCCCGCGCCGGGCAAGCGCTTCGCGCAGCAGCACCTCGACCTGGGCGTTGACCGAACGGAAATCGGCTGCGGCGCAGCGCTCCAGTGCGGTGTGGAGCACCGGGTCGAGCCGCAGCGCGAACGCCTTCTTGCCGGGACTGGCCATTCGCCCGAAAGCCTTACTGGTAGAGCGTGCCGGTATTGACCACCGGCTGCGTGTCACGTTCGCCGCAGAGCACCACCATCAGGTTGGACACCATCGCTGCCCGGCGTTCGTCGTCGAGTTCGACCACGTTCTTTTCCGAGAGCTGTGCCAGCGCCATCTCCACCATCGAGACCGCGCCTTCCACCAGCTTGCGGCGCGCGCCGATCACGGCTTCGGCCTGCTGGCGGCGCAGCATGGCGCCGGCAATCTCGGGGGCGTAAGCCAGGTGGGTGAGGCCGCATTCGTCCACGGTGAGGCCGGCGACGTGCAGGCGCTCGATCAGTTCGGCCCGCAATTCGGCGTTCACTTCGGCATGGCTGCCGCGCAGGGTGATCTCGGCATCCTCGACATCGTCATAGGCATAGCGCGAACCGATCGAGCGGACCGCCGCCTCGATCTGCACGTTCACGAACGCTTTGTAGTCGTCCACGTCGTAAAGTGCCTGAGCGGTGTCCGCGACGCGCCAGACAACGTTGGTGGCGATTTCGATCGGATTGCCGCGCAAGTCGTTCACCTTGAGCTTTTCCGAAACCACGTTGTTGGCGCGAACCGAAATCCGGCGTTTTGCCATCCACGGCCAGACCCAGCGCAGTCCGGCGGCGCGGTCGGTACCACGGTATGAGCCGAACAGAGTGATCGCGGCCGCCATGTTGGGCTGGATCATGTAGAACCCGGAGGCGATCAGAATTGCCACCACAACGAGCGGGACGATCAGGGCGAGGGTTGCGAACACCGTGCCCGCCGCGGGATCGTTGCTGCCCGCGAGCATGGCGATGCTTGCCACCGCCAGCACCAGAAGCGCGACGAGAACCGCCAGCATCAGATATCCGCTTATGCTCGAAGCCACCGATTCCCGGCTGGAATTGATGGGCAAATGCGACTCGGACATCGAAAACGCTCCCTTGAAAGTGATATCACTTTAATATCAAATGTGCACATTCGGTCAAGCGGGGTTGAAAAACAGACGATTCGCCGCTATCTGGGCGTTGCGGGCCGGGCCCCTCTGGCGCGGCGTCGGTCGTGGTTTCATCCACGCGGGCGCCTCGTGATGTCGGACCGCATCGGGTGAAACCGATGCAGGTTCCGGGGGTCTTCCAAGCCCAAAATAGCTCCGGCACAGGAACCTTGCTTCGGGTCATCCGATCGAACCAACTCAAGTTCGATAGGGTTTTGACAATGACCGATCATATGTTCCGACTGCTCGAGCGCCATCAGAAGCTCGATGCCCTGCTGCGTTTCGCGCAGGGCAGGCCCATCGCCGATCCTCTCGAGATCGCGAAGCTGAAGAGAAGGAAACAGGAGTTCAGGGGCAGGCTGGCACGGTTGCTACTCCCCCCCAGCGCCGTTGCGCACAGCCTGTAACCCTTGCGCCGGCGTGATCCCCCCCCTTTTCGCGCCGGCGCTTCCTTCTTCTCCTGCTTCAGGTGATCGCCGTGGATTTTCTTTTCTATGACTGGTTGGGTACGCCCGCCTGGTTCTGGCTGGCGTTTGCCGGCCTCGTTTTCGTACTGACCGCGTTCGATCTCGGCTTCCTGCACAAGGAAGACCGGGAAATGGGCATTGCCGAATCGCTGCGGCTCTCGGTCTTCTACATTGCCATCGCCTCGGTTTTCGGGGCGTGGGTCTGGTGGGCCAAGGGCTCGGAAGACGGCATTGCCTATTTCACCGGCTACTTCATCGAGAAGGCGCTCTCGATCGACAACGTCTTCGTGATCTCGATGATCTTCGGCTTCTTCGCGATTGCGCCCAAGTACCAGTACCGCGCGCTTCTCTGGGGCATCATGGCGGTGATCGTGCTGCGCGGACTGATGATCGCGGGCGGCGTGGCGCTCGTGTCGCAGGCGCACTGGGTGATGTACATCTTCGCCGCGTTCCTCGTGTTTACCGGCGTGAAGATGCTGTTCGCGAAAGAGCAGGATCCCGATATCGGCAACAACCCCGTGATCCGCTGGATTTCACGCCACATGCGCGTGACCAAGGCGCATCACGCAGAGCACTTCTTCGTGCGCGAGAGGAATGAGGCAGGCAGGCTCGTCTGGGCGGCCACGCCGCTGTTCCTGGCGCTGGTCATCATCAACCTGGCCGACCTGGTGTTCGCAGTGGATTCGGTGCCGGCGATCTTCTCGATCACGACCGACACTTTCATCGTCTATACCTCGAACATCATGGCGATCCTCGGCCTGCGCGCGCTATACTTCGCGCTGGCGGCGATGGTGCACCGTTTCCATTACCTGAAGTATGCCCTCGCACTCGTGCTGGTGTTCATCGGCGCCAAGATTCTCGTTGCGGACTTCGTGATGGGCGGGGCGAAGTTCCCGCCGCTGATCAGCCTGGGCGTCACGTTGGCGCTGATCGCGGGCGGCGTGGGCTGGTCCTTGTGGAAGACGCGCGGGGAGGAGCCCCGGATCGGACACTGACGCGTGGCTATGAACGGATGAGGCGCCCTGCTAGGGCATAGGCCATGGCGCGCCTCATCCTGTTCAACAAGCCCTACGATGTCCTCTCGCAGTTTACGGATGTGCGCTCGCCCACGCCGCGCGCAACTCTTTCGGACTATATCGACGTGCCCGGAGTCTACCCGGCAGGCCGGCTTGACCGTGACAGTGAGGGATTGCTGCTGCTGACCGACGATGGGCGGCTCCAGTCACGGATCGCCGACCCGAAATTCAAGATCGCCAAGACCTACTTCGCACAAGTTGAAGGAGAGCCCGATGAGCCTGCTCTGGAAGCGCTGCGCAAGGGGGTGATGCTCAACGATGGGCCGACCCGCCCGGCAAGGGCAAAGCGTCTGGACGATCCGCAGCTCTGGCCGCGCAATCCGCCGGTGCGTTTCCGCAAGACGGTGCCGGACTGCTGGATAGAGCTGTCCATCACGGAAGGTCGCAACCGGCAGGTGCGCCGCATGACCGCGGCGATCGGCCATCCCACCCTGCGCCTCGTGCGCCAGCGGGTGGGCGAGTGGGCGCTGGATGGCCTCGCGCCGGGTGAATGGCGCGAGGTTTCTGTCTGACGACCTGAGTGCGCGTGGACGCTCAGCGGGTGCCGAGATCGCCCTTGCCCACCGTGCCGCTGGCCATTTCCAGCATTCGGTCGAGGCTGCGCTTGGCATCGAGGCGGAGCTGTTCCTCAATCTCAATGCGTGGCTCCAAGTCGCGCAGGGCGACGTAGAGCTTCTCCATCGTGTTGAGCGCCATGTAAGGGCAGATGTTGCAGTTGCAGTTGCCGTCCGCACCCGGCGCGCCGATGAAGGTCTTGTTCGGGATCGCGAGCTGCATCTGGTGAATGATGTGCGGCTCGGTGGCGACGATCAGCGTATCACCGGGAATCGTCTTCGCATACTGAAGGATGCCGCTGGTCGAACCGACGTAATCGGCATGGTCGACGATGTGCGGGGGGCATTCCGGATGCGCGGCGATCGGCGCCGTGGGATGTTGCGCCTTGAGCTTGAGCAGTTCGGTTTCCGAAAATGCCTCATGCACGATGCAGACGCCGGGCCAGAGCAGCATTTCGCGGTCGAACTTGCGGCTGAGGTAGCCGCCGAGGTGGCGGTCCGGGCCGAAGATGATCTTCTGGTCGGCGGGAATCTGCTGGAGGATCGTCTCGGCGCTGGAACTGGTGACGATGATGTCGGACAGCGCCTTCACCTCGGTCGAGCAGTTGATGTAGGTGAGCGCGATGTGATCCGGATGCGCTTCGCGGAAGGCCTTGAACTTCTCCGGCGGGCAGGAATCCTCAAGGCTGCAACCGGCTTCGAGGTCGGGCAGGACCACGATCTTGTTCGGCGAGAGGATCTTGGCGGTTTCGGCCATGAACTTCACGCCGCAGAAGGCGATCACTTCAGCGTCGGTTTCGGCGGCCTTGCGGCTGAGTTCGAGACTGTCGCCCACGAAGTCGGCAATGTCCTGAAGCTCGGGGCGCTGGTAGTAATGCGCGAGGATGACCGCGTTGCGTTCCTTGCGCAGCCGTTCGATTTCGGCGCGCACGTCGATACCGGAAAGGTCGGCGGGCATTACGGTCATGGTATCCCTCTGTCTGGTCGCTCCGGTCACCTGCCGGAATCCGGCTGCCGGGATTTGCGGCCTATCTAGGGATGCTTGCCGTAATGCCCAAGGGAAATATGCGCCTCCCCGGTCAATCGCTGGCGAGGGCTATCCGGCCGACGAAATCGCCCCACCACGGCATGACCGCCAGCAGTTCCACCAGAACGTGCGTGAGGACTGCGCAGATCGCGACGGCCAGCGTTGCCGGATGTGTACGGCCCGTCGTTTCGCGGTCATGGCGCGCGACGATCGCCACGACGCCAAGCTGGATCGCCAGCGAGAGCCATTCGCCCCAGGGCATGATGAAAGGCATCGGCAGTACCCGGCCCAATGCGGGGTCCAGCAGGATCACGGTCGATCCCAGCATGAGTCGCCGGTGCCAGTCCGGTTGGCCGCGCCGGGATACGGCCATCGTCACGAGCAATGCGAACATCGTCACGCTGACGATGCCGAGCGCAAGGAAGTAGGCCGGGCTGAAGAACGGCGGTTGGATGCCGAGCCTGATCGCCGTCACGTTGAGCGTTATGACCAGCACGAAGATCAGCGGCACCATCACCGCGCTGGCCCAGCCGAGTCGGCGGTGGAGGGCTATCCCGCCATGTCCGGCGAGTAGCGATTGGGTCACCAGCAGGCCGAGCCACGCCAGCATCGCCGCGCCGTGCAGGTGCATGACAAGTGGAGCATGACGATAATCGGCCATGCCTCTAAGTGCGAACTGCGCGAAAGCCAGGACGATGAAGGCCGACAGGCCGATCGCCATTTTCTGCCAGAACGACAAGGTGCCAAGGCGCACGCGATGCAAAGTTGCCATGAAGATTTCCCCGCCATCCCAGGAGTGGCGGAGTTTTAATGGATGTTCTCAAGTAAAAATACGGTAATTCCACAGATTACTGTAATTTATCCATCAGAGACCATGCCTCTTCATGGCGCTTTACGAGGTTTCGTCTTTCCAGATCAAGGAGATGCGCCAGCACCGAGCGCCCGGCGGCAGGCCAGAGCCTTTCGTCCACGCCCTTGTACATGAGCGGTACCATCTCGGCGATGGTCTCTCGGCCGGCCTCGATCTGCCTGAGTATCTGCCGTTCGCGCTGGCGGCGATGGCCGATCATGCCGCGCACGAGCTGGCGCGGCTTTTCCACGGCGGGTCCGTGGGCGGGGAAGTAGATCGCGTCCTGCTCCCGCTCGTAGAGCTTCTGGAGGCTGGCGAGATAAGCGGTCATGTCGCCATCCGGAGGGGATACGACGCTGGTGGACCAGCCCATGACGTGATCCCCGGTGAACATGGCCCCGGTTTCGGGCAGTGCGAAGCACAAGTGGTTCGAGGTGTGCCCGGGTGTCGCCACGGCTTCGAGCGTCCAGCCCTCTCCCGAAATCGTTTCGCCGTCCGCCAGAACACGGTCGGGGCGATAGTCGGGGTCGAAGGCGGCGTCGGCGCGGGGGCCGTCGTCATCGAGCGTCAGCGGTGCGCAGCCGACGATCGGGGCGCCGGTGAGTGCTTTCAACGGCACGGTGGCCGGCGAATGGTCGCGGTGCGTATGCGTGCAGCAGATCGCGGCGATCCGCGCCTTGCCCACGGCTTCGAGGATCGCTTCGATATGCTCGGGATCGGCGGGACCGGGATCGATCACCGCTACGTCCGCGCCGTCGCCGACGAGATAGGTCTGGGTGCCGGTATAAGTGAACGGCGAAGGGTTGCGCGCCAGCACGCGGCGCACCAGCGGGGCGATCCGCTCGGATACGGCATAGGGCTTGTCGATGTCTTTCAGCGCGTCCATGTGGCCGATATGGTCATTCGCCGGGCATGTGTCGAGACGCCCGGGTGGGGAGAGAAGCAGGCATGGCGTCCGAAGCCGAGTTGATTCTGGTCATCGATGCGGGGACGACCTCGAACCGGGCCATGGTCTTCGCGCCTGACGGAGCCTTGCGGGCGCTGACCCAGCGGCAATTGACGCAGCACTATCCGCGCGCAGGCTGGGTCGAGCATGATGCCGAGGAAATCTGGCAGGGGGTGCTTGCCTGCGCCCGGCAGGCCGTGGCGCAAGTGGGCGGCGCGGCCCGGATCGCGGCGGTCGGCGTGACGAACCAGCGCGAAACGGTGGTTGCCTGGGACAAGAAGAGCGGCGCCCCGCTCGCCCGCGCTCTGGTCTGGCAGGACCGGCGCACCGAACCGGCCTGTGCGCAGCTGCGCCGGGACGGGCACGAGGCGGTGGTCCAGGCCCGCACCGGCCTGCTGCTCGATCCTTATTTTTCCGCCACGAAGATGCGCTGGCTGCTGGATGAAGTGCCTGAAGTCCGTGACGCGGCAGATGCCGGAAGGCTGGCTTTCGGAACCGTCGATTCATGGCTGTTGTTCCGCCTTACCGGCGGCGCGCACCTGACAGATGCCACCAATGCCAGCCGCACCGCGCTTTTGCCGCTTGAGGGCGCTTGCTGGGACGAGGCGCTATGCGACTTGTTCGGGGTGCCGCGCGCGGCCCTTCCCGAAGTCTGCGACAGCGCGGGAGACTTGGCCATGGTTGAGGCGCAGTGGTTCGGCGCGGCCGTACCCGTCACCGGGATCGCGGGCGATCAGCAGGCGGCAACGCTGGGGCAGGGCTGCCTTGCCCCCGGCGCGACCAAGGCGACTTACGGCACCGGTGCTTTCGTGCTGGCGAACATGGGCGACAAAGTGCCTGCCTCGCGTCACCGCCTCCTGGCGACAGTGCTGTGCCAACTTGGCGGCGTGCGGACTTATGCGCTCGAAGGTTCGGTCTTCGTGGCGGGTAGCCTTGTGCAATGGCTTCGCGACAGTCTCGGCCTGGTCGATGCTGCGGCCGAAACCGAAGTTCTCGCCCGCTCGGTGCCGGATTGTGGCGGCGTGGTCATCGTACCGGCGCTGTCGGGATTGGGGGCGCCGCACTGGCGGGCGGAGGCGCGGGCTTCTATCACCGGGCTCTCCTTTGCCAGTTCGCGCGCGCATCTGGCCCGTGCGGCGCTGGAGGCCATGGCGATGCAGACCCGCGACCTTGCCGAAGCGTTCGCCGCAGACGGTGCGCGCTGGACTTCGCTCAGGATCGATGGCGGCATGAGCGCAAACGACTGGATGGCGCAGGATATTGCCGATGTGCTCGACCTCACGGTGGAGCGTCCGGAATTCGTCGAAACCACTGCGCTTGGTGCTGCGGTGCTGGCTGCGCACGGCGCGGGGCTGTTCCCGTCGTTGGAGGCAGCGGTAGAGGCCATGGGCGGAAAGCGCCGGGCATTTTCGCCCGATATGGCGGGAGCGGTGCGCGACGAGCGCGTCAGGTTGTGGGAAAAGGCGCTGGCTTCGGTTTGAGCGTATCGGCGAGCCGGCGTTCGATCCGTTCGCGCAGGCGCTCGATCCCGCTGGGCTCGGCCTCTTCGGTGAGCCGCCAGCGCTGGTCCAGCCTCATGAGCCGGTCGTAGAACCGGCGGGTCGTTTCCACCAGTTCGGCAACCTGCGGTTCGAGCAGGGCGAGCTGGGCGGGTTCGGAGTTGCGCAGCATGGACGAAAGCCGGCCATGGCGGCGAAGCTGGAATTCGGTAAGTTCGCCCATGAAGTACGCCCGGTGGTTCAGCAGCCAGGCAATCGCGTGCATCATGCGGGTGGTGGTGCGCAGGCCCTCGCTCGAGAGCGCGACACGGGCGAGATCCTCTTCCGCCATCGAGCCTTCAAGGCGGCGCGCCAGCGTGAAGGCGTGGCGCACCTCGTCCGAAAGCACCAACGCCTCGCAATAGAGCGCCTCGACGATGCGCGGGTTTATGGTCGCGGAATTGGGCATCGGCATTCATATTTCGGAACAGCGAGTCCCGGGCAACTGGCCGAATGCCATTTTCCGAAGCAAATCCGGGCGTTGTCCCCGTTCGGCACGCTTTTCCGAACCTGGCGTCCGGTTCGCCTTGTCGTGATTGTGCCAGTCAGGCGATGATGTCGGGGATCAGATAATCTTCGATCACCGAAATCTGGTCCTTGAGCCTGAGCTTGCGCTTCTTGAGGCGGGCGATCTGCATCTGGTCGCCGGCACCAGCGGCGTTCAGCGCATCGATCGCGGCATCGAGATCGCGGTGTTCAATCCTGAGAATTTCCAGGCGCTTGCGCATTTCCTCTTCGGTCACGCCGGAATTCCCTGTCATCGAATGGCTGTCATCATTGCGTCTTTCGCCGCCTCCCGCTTGACGCAGCAGGCGTGCGATTCACCGATATGTAGCATTAGCGGTCTTCGCAAGATGGGCAGGATGTGGTTCCATCCTTTTTGCGCCGCATCGATGATGCCGAGTCGCCAACAATGGTCGCCGGCAAGGATACGGCCCACCCCCCGGAAAAGAGGAGAACCGTCCATGGATAGTTCGCACGTCAGCGCCTTGCAGCTCAAACATGCCGGAATCGAAAGACAGATTCATGACGAGTTGAGCCGACCCATGCCTGACGCCGTCATGATCCAGGCCCTCAAGAAGCGAAAGCTGAAGCTGAAGGAAGAACTCTTGCGTCATTGAGCCGGCGCGTCCCCCACGGGTCTGCCTGAAGGGACCGGGCGCCGCTCCAGAGGTGCCCCCGGTGCGTCGACGCATCGGGGGTGCTGCGCAAATGGGGGGATGCTGCGCGAATGATCGCCGGAGCGCGGGCTTGATCGCTGTGCGCGCCAAGGCGAACTAACTGATCTTTTAACCGCACGCTGCGTTCCCAAAGCGGACTCTTTGGGTTACTCGGGTTGCCATGACCAGCGGAGCCGTAGAAGCAGCACGAAACATCCTCACCCGCCTCCATGAGGTCATGGCGTCGCGCAACCACGCGCAAGCCAAGCTGAATACCGTGGTGGAAGTGATCGGCGAATGCCTCAACAGCGAGGTCTGTTCGATCTATCTCCTGCGCGAGGGGATGCTGGAACTTTTCGCCACGCGCGGCCTGGCCCAGGAAGCCGTCCACGTTACCCGCATGGCCATAGGCGAAGGCCTTGTTGGCATGATCGGGGAACGGATCGAGACGCTCAACCTCGCCGAAGCCGCCACTCATCCGGACTTTTCCTATCGCCCGGAAACCGGGGAAGACCGTTTCCACTCCTTCGCAGGCGTGCCGATCGTGCGGCGCGAACGCGCCGTGGGCGTGCTCTGCGTCCAGCACGTAGAGCCGCGCCGCTACGAGGAAGTGGAGATCGAGGCGCTTCAGACCGTCGCCATGGTCCTGTCCGAAGTCATCACCAATGCCGACCTCATCGACGAGGTGGATGTTCATGCCCTCGGCTCCGCGCAGACGGGGCCGGAGCAATTGCGTGGGCTCACGCTGGTGAAAGGTCTTGCCTCGGGACAGGCCGTCTATCATCAGCCGCGCGTCAATATCGAGCATGTCGTTGCCGAGGATACCGAGGCGGAGCGGCAGCGCGTTATCCACGCCTTCGACAAGATGCGCGAACAGATCGACCGGATGGCCAGCCAGGCCGAATTCGGCATGGGGGGCGAGCATGAGGAAGTGCTCGAAACCTACCGCATGTTCGCTTACGATGAAGGCTGGACCCGGCGGATCAACGAAGCCATCGATTCCGGCCTCACCGCAGAAGCCGCGATCGAGCGCGTGCAGCAGCGCACCCGCATGCGCATGCGCCAGATCGACGATCCGCTGCTGGCGGACCGCATGCACGATCTGGAGGATCTGGCGAACCGCCTGTTGCGGATCGTGTCCGGCCAGATGGGCACGGCTGCATCGATGGGCCTGCGGAACGACGCGATCCTGATCGCGCGCAATCTCGGCCCGGCCGAACTGCTCGAATACGACAAGCGCCGCCTCAAGGGCGTGATCCTGGAGGAAGGCTCGCTCACCAGCCATGTGGTGATCGTCGCGCGGGCCATGGGCATCCCGGTACTCGGCCGTGTGCGGGGCCTGCGCGGCGTGGTGAGGGAAGGCGACCAGCTCCTGCTCGATGCCGACCAGGCCAGCGCCATGGTGCGCCCTCCGGCCGGCGTGGTCGAGGCGTTCGAGGCCCGCTTCGCCAAGAGCCGGCAGCGCCAGGCGGCCTATGCCGCCCTGCGCGAAGTCCAGCCCACCACGCTGGACGGCACGCGCATCCAGGTGATGATAAACGCGGGGCTGCGCGACGATATCGCCAATCTCGCCATGACCGGGGCCGACGGCATCGGCCTGTTCCGCACCGAGTTCCAGTTCTTGGTATCGGCCACGCTACCCTCTCGCGAACGCCAGACCCGCCTGTACCGCGATGTCATGGAAGCGGCGGGTGACAAGCCGGTGAAGTTCCGCACGGTCGACATCGGCGGTGACAAGACGCTGCCCTACCTGCGCCACGACGACGGCGAGGGGGAGGAGAACCCGGCGATGGGCTGGCGCGCGCTGCGCGTTGCCCTCGAACGCGAGGGATTGCTCAAGGTGCAGGCCCGCGCGCTGCTTGAGGCGGCTGCCGGTCGCACGCTTCATGTCATGTTCCCGCTGGTGGCCGAACCCTGGGAATTCGACCAGGCCAAGGCCGTATTCGAAAAGCAGCTCGCCTACTTGCGCGGCCAGAAGAAGCTGCTGCCCGAGGCGATCCACTACGGCATCATGCTGGAAGTGCCTGCGCTGGCCGAGCAACTCGATCTCTTGGCGCCGAAGATATCGTTCCTGTCGATCGGGACCAACGATCTCACGCAGTTCCTCTTCGCGGCCGACCGGTCGAACCCCAAGCTGGCCGAGCGCTATGACTGGCTGAGCCCGGCGATCCTGCGCTTCCTGCGGCGCGTTGTGCGCAGCCTTGAAGGGCATGACGTGGAAATTGCGGTCTGCGGCGAAATGGGCGGGCGCCGGCTGGAAGCTCTCGCGCTGCTGGGGCTGGGAATCAGGCGCCTTTCGATCACGCCGGCCTCGGTCGGGCCCACCAAGGACCTCGTCGCGAAGGTCAATCTCGCGGAGATCAGCGCGGCGATGGAGCAATGGCTTGCCGCGCCGCCAGCGGACATGCGCGCGACGCTCACGGCCTGGGCTGTGGAGCGGGATATCCCGGTGGACTGAACGGAGCCGTGGATCGAACGGGGCAGCAGGCTGATCCCACGGGATTTTGCACCGTGGTGCGATTGACACGAAGGAGTCTTGCGGGAATGCTACTCGCCGTACACGGGGTCGCATCCACCGCAAAAAATTCGAACAATCGCCCGCGTCGTGATTGACTTTGGATTCTCGCGCGGTTTGGTAGATTCCGTTCATCATCAGATTTACCAGTCCCTTCGGGAGCGGAATGGAACACGTTGAAAATCAGGGCCCGTCCGAAGGTTTGGCCAGTGTCTCGGCCGGCGGCTCGGCGTCCACCGTCGGTGCGACCTTGCGCAAGGCGCGCGAAGCCAAGGGCCTGAGCCTTCCTGACATCGCCGCGCAGACCCGCATCGCCGAGCGTCATCTTGCCGCGATCGAGGAAGATCGGCTGGGTGACCTTGCCGCACGGACTTATGCGGTGGGCTTCTCCCGCACATATGCCCGCGCGCTCGGGCTCGATGACAAGGCCATTGCGGAGCAGGTGCGCCGGCAGCTTGATGCTGAAGGACACAGTCGCGAACCGGTCATGGTTCCGCATTTCGAGCCGGGCGATCCCGCGCGCGTGCCTTCGGTGCGCCTCGCCTGGGTGGCCGCCGCCGGAGCGCTGGTGGTCATCGTGCTGCTGCTGGTGTTCTGGAGCAGCTATCTCGCGCCTGAAGGCAAGTTGCCCGACCTGATCTCCGATGCGCCCAAGCCTGCTCCGAGCGCAGTCGTGGCCGCGAAGCCCGCTGCGCCTGCGGTGCAGCCCACCAACGGTCCGGTGGTGCTAGCTGCCACGGTCGAGGGCGTCTGGCTGCGTGTCACCGATGCCAAGGGCAAGCTGGTGGAGAAGGTGCTGAAGCAGGGTGAAACCTGGACCGTGCCCGAGGGCGCGCAGGCTCCGCAGCTTCGTACCGGCCGTCCCGATGGGCTGGCGATCACGGTCGGCGGAAAGGCCATTCCGGCGCTCGCGGCCAAGCCGATGACGATGTCGAGTGTTTCGCTGGTTCCTGCCGACCTGCTGGCGCGTGGACAGGCCGGGGCGCCGGCAGGCGCAACCGGAATCGCCGCTCCAACGGCTGCGGTTCCCACTGCCGGGCCTACTGTCGGGCCGAATGCGGGACAGACTGCCGCGCCGCTTTCCACGACTTCCCAATAGGCCCGCCTCGACAAGGGGGCGGGGCTTGCGGCACATCGGTCGCAAGACAATTCTGGTTAACGAGCGGTTCTGTCGCGCCCCTGCATGGCGTGACGGAACGCGATGGGCGCGGGGCGCCCCGATACGGAGTAGACCTGGCGATGAATCGTTCCCTTGTGGCAATCCGCTCGATGCGCCTGGCCGCGACGAGTGCCGTTGCTTTGGCGCTGGTCGGCATGAGCCTGCCGGCCCAGGCCCAGGAATCCACGGATTCCCGCCTCAAGAAGGTGGAGTCCGAGGTTCGCGCACTTCAGCGCAAGGTGTTCCCGGGCGGAGACGGCAAGTTCTTCCAGCCTGAAATCACGCCCGGCACGCCGGTGCCTGCCCCGGCACCGGGCCAGCCCGCGACCACGCCGGTCAGCGATATTCTTCTGCGCATGGATTCGATCGAGGCGCAGATCCGCGGTCTGACCTCGCAGGTCGAACAGAACACCAACCGCATCAACCAGATTGAGGCGCGCCTTGCCGCAGGTGTGCCGGCTCCGGCGCCTCTGTCGGGGGGCCCTGCCGCGCAGTCCAATCTCAATGCGATGAGCGGCGGGGCCAGCCCCGCGCCGACTTCGACGACTCCTGCCGCGCAGCCCTCCACGCCGCGTCCGGCGGCACCGTCGAACTCGCGGATCGAGGCGGTGAAGGCTATCGTGAAGCCGCAGTCCGCCGATCCGGGCGATGACGAGTACAGCTACGGCTTCCGTCTCTGGGAAGCGAAGTTCTATCCCGAAGCACAGCAGCAGCTGAAGCTCTACCTTGAAAAGTACCCGCGTCATGCCCGCGCGAGCTGGGGCCGCAACCTGCTGGGCCGTGCCTATCTCGATGACGGCAACCCTCTGGAGGCCGCCAAGTGGTTCGTCCAGAACTACCAGACCGACAAGCGGGGCGATCGTGCGCCTGACAGCCTGCTCTATCTCGCCGTGTCGATGAAGCAGCTCAAGGACAACAAGCGGGCCTGCATCGCTCTCGCCGAGTTCAGCGAGACTTACGCCAGCGAGGCCGCCGGTCGCCTGAAGGGCACGTACGATTCCACGCGCAATGGACTTGGCTGCGCCTGACCCGATGCTGATGCCGACGCCCGAAGCCGTTGCACGGTTTCGGGCGGGGCTGGCTGCGATCTGGGGCGAAGCGATCGATGAGCCGCGGGCGCGGCTTGCGGTTGCGGTTTCCGGCGGGCCGGACAGTACGGCCTTGCTGCTGCTGGCGCAGGCCGCCTTGCCCGGCCGGATCGAGGCCGCAACCGTCGACCATCAGCTTCGCGCTGCGAGCGCGGCGGAAGCTGCGGCGGTCGCAGCGCTCTGCGCCCGGCTCGGCGTGGCTCATGCAACGTTGCAGGTTGAGGTTTCGCCCGGCAACGTACAGGCCGAGGCCCGCGCCGCCCGCTATGCGGCCATGGCGGAATGGATCGCGGAGCGCGGTCTCGCCGCGCTCACGACCGCGCATCATGCCGACGATCAGGCCGAGACCCTGCTTATGCGCCTCAACCGGGCGAGCGGGGTCAGCGGCCTTGCCGGAACGCGCGGGCGGGGGCAGGTGCCGGGAACCGCCATTCCCCTGCTGCGCCCGGTACTGGGCTGGCGGCGGGAGGAACTGGCCGAGGTGGTAGCGGCCGCGGGCGTCGTTCCGGCGGAAGACCCCAGCAATGCCAACGACCGGTTCGACCGCGTGCGCATCCGCAAGGCGCTTGCTTCGGCCGACTGGCTGGACGTTGCCGCCATTGCCCAGAGCGCGGAACATCTTGCCGAGGCCGATGCTGCGCTGGATTGGATGGCGGCACTGGAATGGCGGTCCTGCATCACCCGAGAGCCCATGGGACTGCGCTACCGCCCGCAGGCGCCGCGCGCGGTGGTCCTGCGCGTGCTGGCGCGCTGCGTGGTCGAACTTGGCGGCGAGGAGCCGCGCGGAAGCGCGGTGGCGCGCTTGCTGGTAAGCTTGCAGGAAGGGCGGCCCGCCTCGATCGGAGAACTGGTCGTGCGGCCCAATGCCGGCGGCTGGAGTTTTGCGAAGGCGCCCGTTCGGGCAGCGAAGAGAACCCGGCCGGTGAAGAGCGAGGGTTAGGTTTCCGGTCAGCGAGTGCCGGTGACGCGAAGGATGCCTTAGCCGCCGACCAGGTTGTCTCCAAGCCCGACCTGCTTTCCACGGGTGATGTAGACCTTGTCGCCGATCTTCGTCGTCGCGAAAAGCTTGGCGGCGAAATCCTCGGGCATTCCCACGCAGCCATGGCTGGCATAGCCCAGTTCGACCTTGGAGCCGTGAAGGGTGATGCCGTCGTCGGTCAGGCGCTGCATGTAAGGCATCGGCGCGCCGGTGTAGATGTTGGAGACGTGGTCCTTGTCCTTCTGGGTGATCGGGAACACGCCGAGCGGGGTGGGCTTGTCCTCCGTGCCGAGCAGGACCGCGGTTGTGCCGATCTCGTAGCCGCCTCGGAAAACCGAGAGGACGCGTGCTTCGAGATCGACGGTGACGACGATGGGCCCGGCGGGAACTTTCGCCTCGTCCCAGTGCCATTCGCCATACTTGATCGGCCCTTCGATCGGCAGGATGTGCTTTATGACGAAGGGTTCGTCCCTGGCGGCAGGCGATGGGGACGGTACCGGTGGCGGAGTTACCGGTGCGGGCCGGGCAACGACAGGGGCAGGCGTGTGGTCACGGGCTGTCTGGCGCGAGGTGATGATGAACACGCCCACGATCACGGCGATGGCCAGCAGGCCCGAGGTGAGCAGAAGGCGGGGTGTCACCTGGCGGGAAATCCTGTGGTTGAGGCGCTTGTCACGTCGTTATCATCGCGCAGGAGGTGGGCGAGCGCCAGTGCGGCTTCAGCGGTGTCCCGCAAGGGGACTTGGCCGGGCTGAAAGTTAACGCGGGGAAGGCGTCATTCCGGGCCGGGCGCGGCGATCCCGGAGCGGAGGATCGAATTCGCCAGATCGGCCAGTTCCTCCGGCGTACCGTCGTTTGACCATACGGCATAGCGCAGACCGAGAAACACATTCATGCCCATGATCGCCCAGGCATGGGCTTCCCCAAGACCTTCGCGCAATTCCCCCTTGCTTGCACCGTCGGCGAGTCGTTCGCGGATGCGGCGGGCGGTCGATTCGTAGTGGATGCGGAAACTGGCGGGATCGACGAATTCGCTCTCGTCGATGATCCGGTAGATTTCCTTGTGTTCGCGGGCAAAGCGCAGGAACGCGGTCAACGCCGCCTCTTCCGCTTCCAGCGCAGGCATCGGCTCGGCAAGCGCTTCGCGCGCGGCCTGCCGGACCTTGCTGCTGAGGTCGTCCACCAGCGCGCGGAAGATTTCATCCTTTGAATCGAAGTACGTATAGAAACTGCCGAGCGCCGTGCCCGCCCGTTTGGTGATCCCGGTTATCGAGGCTTCGTGAAAGCCGCGTTCGCCGAACTCCACGGCGGCCGCATCCAGCAGCTTGCGCAAGGTTCGCCGGCCCCGTTCGGTACGCGGCACTTTGGCCGAGATCGCCGGTTCGCGCCCCGCATCCTGCCGGCGGGATTCTTCCCTGGGTTCGGGCAGAGGGGGCTGGGTGTCATCTGTGATCACAAGAGCACAGCTAGACCCAGATCGGCAGCTTGGCAAACCTTCAATGTTGAAACACGGTTCAACTTTCAATATCAGGGGCGGACAACAACAAGGTTCATTGGGAGTAACGGGGATGCAGCAGGTGCGATTCCGCAGCATGGGTTCGAGTTGTCTGGCGCTGGCCGCCGCGATCGGCGTTGCCGTTCCCGCCCTGGCTCAGGAGCAGGGGCGTCAGTCGGCCGAGGCATCCCGTTCCGGCGAGGAAGTGAGCGTGGGCGAGATCGTCGTCACCGCGCGCCGCCGTGAGGAGCGCCTCGTCGATGTGCCGATCGCCGTGACCAGCTTCAGCGGGGAGCAGCTTGCGAAGTCCGGCGCGATCGACATCACCGACATTGCCCAGTCCACCCCGAACGTGACACTGGAAGTTTCGCGCGGCACCAATTCCACGCTTTCCGCCTTCATTCGCGGCATCGGCCAGCAGGACCCCGTCTCGGGCTTCGAGCAGGGCGTGGGCATCTATCTCGACGACGTATACCTGAACCGCCCCCAGGCCGCCGTGCTCGACATCTACGATGTGGAACGGATCGAGGTGCTGCGCGGACCGCAGGGCACGCTTTACGGCCGCAACACCATCGGCGGCGCGGTGAAGTATGTGACGAAGTCGCTCCCGGACCGGTTCTCGCTCAAGCTTCGCGGCACTTACGGAACGTATGACCAGGCGGACGGCGTGCTGACCGTTTCCGCTCCGATCACGGATATCCTGCGGGTCGGTGGATCGGTGGCGCGCCTGTCGCGCGGCGGTTTCGGCAAGAACCTGACCACCGGCGAGGACAACTACAACAAGGATATCTGGGCCGGACGCGGCACTGTGGAGATCGGCGGCAACGGCCAGCCGGTCCTGATCCGTATTTCGGGCGACTACACGCGCGACAAGTCCAATTCACGGGGCGGTCACCGGTTGATCCCTGCCCTGGTCTCGGGCACGCCGGTGCTTGACGATGTGTTCGACAGCCAGGGTGGCCTCGACGATCCCCGGCAGGACGTGAAAGCCTATGGCCTTGCCGTCAACGCCAGTGCCGAACTGACCGATGCCCTGACGTTCCGCTCGATCAGTGCCTGGCGCAAGGACAAGAGCGCTTCGCCGATCGATTTCGATGCGCTGCCCGCCGTCGATGTCGATGTGCCGGCGTTCTACAACAACGAGCAGATCAGCCAGGAATTCCAGCTGCTTTATGATAACGGCGGCTGGCTCCAGGGCATGATCGGCGGCTATTATCTCGCGGCCAAGGCCGATACCGCCTTCGATGTGCGACTTTTCACCACGCTGAACGGGCTTACCGCCTATACCCAGGCCGATGTCGATACCGATACCTGGGCGGTCTTCGGTGACTTCACGTTCGACTTCACCGACCAGCTCAGCCTCGCGGTGGGTGGGCGCTACACCTGGGACCAGCGCAAGGCGCAGATCCTCCGTCAGAACTATCTCGGCGGCGGATCGCCCGTGTTCGGCGGGCTTGGCGTGCCGTTCGGGGCGCCGAGCACGGACTTTTCGGGCAAGGCGACCTTCAAGAAGTTCACGCCGCGCGCCTCGCTCAGCTTCAAGCCGACGCCCGACCACAACCTCTACGCCAGCTTTTCGCAAGGCTTCAAGGGCGGCGGCTTCGATCCGCGCGGTGTCGGCGTGAACGCGCCGACCACCAACCCCAGCGGCATTCCGAGCGATGCTGAGATCGCCAGCTACCTCAGCTTCAAGCCGGAATCGGTCGATAGCTATGAGCTTGGCTACAAGGGCAACCTGTTCGGCGGCGGCCTCTATATTGCGCTGGCGGCGTTCCACATGGACTACAAGGACGTCCAGGTTCCCGGATCGGCGGGCTGCACGGTGGGCGGGATCGCAACGTTCTGCGGTGTCATCACCAATGCCGGCAAGGCCAAGATCGACGGTATCGAACTGGAGGCGAATGCCCGTCTCGGCCAGAATCTGGCAAGTTCGGGCGACAGGGTGAACCTGTCGGGCTCGCTGGGTTACATCAATGCGCGCTACAAGGAATATATCACGCAGGTTCCCGGTGTCGGCCCGGTGGACGTTGCCGATGCCCGCAAGGTGCAGAACACCCCCAAGTGGAACGGCAGCGCGACGCTGGCCTATACCTCCCCGGTGGGCGATGGCGACGTTTCGCTGAACACCACGCTGTCTTACCGCAGCAAGACCTACCAGTTCGAGATTCCCAATCCCTATATCGACCAGAAGGGCTATGTCCTGCTCGACGCCAGCCTCGTCTATACCGCTCCGGGCGGTCGCTGGAGCCTTGGCGTTCACGGCAAGAACATTTTGGACAAGGAATACAAGACCTCGGGCTATACCTTCGTCGGCACCGGCGCGGACGGCAGCCTGATCCCGACCCTGGGCAAGGAAGGAACCCTGACCGCGTTCTACGGCAACCCCCGGCAGGTCTTCGTGACCGGAACGCTGGAATTCTGATCGCGCCCGGCGGCCTCGGATTTCCCCGGTCTTGCGGGGAGACCGAGGCCACCCGTTCGGCCCGGCAGCGGTGAAAGGACTAGCTTTCGATGGAATATCGCCTCCACCGCTACCGCAGCGCCTGCGGGAGGCTCGATCTTGTCGCGCGCGACTATCCGGCGGCGGAGGCCGGGGCGCCGGTTCTGCTGATGATGCACGGCCTGACCCGCAACAGCGCGGATTTCGAGCCCTTGGCGAGGCATCTCGCCGGGCGCTACCGGCTGGTCGTGCCGGACCAGCGGGGCCGCGGGCTTTCGCAGTGGGACCCCGATCCCGCGCAGTACCGGCCCGACGTCTATGCACAGGATATGCTGGCGCTGCTTGGCGGGCTCGGCATTGCGCGGGCCTGCCTTGTCGGCACTTCGATGGGCGGGCTCATGGCCATGGTGATGAACGCGCTGCGGCCCGGGCTCGCCAGCGGATTTGTGTTCAACGACATCGGTCCGGTCCTCGATCCTGCGGGACTTGCGCGGATACAGGGCTATGTCGGGCCGGGCGGGGCGATGGCTTCGTGGAAAGAGGCGGCGGCGCGGTGCAGGGCGATCAACGCGGTGGCCTTCCCCGATTTCGGCGGCGGGGACTGGCTGGCCTTCGCCCGGCGCACTTGCCGGGAGAATCCCGGGGGGACCGTCTCGTTCGACTATGATCCCGCCATTTCCAGAAGCATGGACGGTGACACCCCGCCAACCGTGCCGCCGGACCTCTGGCCCTTGTGGGACCTGCTGGGCGCCGCGCCGGTGCTGGTGGTGCGGGGGGCGCTGTCCGACCTGCTCGGAATGGAAACCGTCCGCGAGATGGCGCGCCGTCACTCCGGCCCTTATGCCCATGTCGAGGTGCCGCGCGTCGGCCATGCCCCGATCCTCGACGAGTTGCCCGCACTGGCTGCAATCTCGGCGTTTCTCAAGGAATACGTAAGCTGACATGAGCGGCACAGAACACGGCCAGAACGGCACCGAAACGGTACACAAGTCAACCTCGTCCCGGCTGGTGCTGGCGATGCTGCTTCTGGTCTACATCTTCAATTTCGTGGACCGCCAGATCCTCGCCATCCTTGCCGCGCCGATCCAGAAGGAGCTTGCGCTCGACGATGCGCAGATGGGCATGCTGGGAGGTCTCGCCTTCGCCATGCTCTATTCCACGCTGGGGGTTCCGCTTGCCTGGCTTGCCGATCGGACCAGCCGGTCGTGGGTCATCACCGGTTCGCTGGTGATCTGGAGCCTGTTCACCGCGCTGTGCGGTGCGGCCACCGGGTTCTGGCATATCTTCCTTGCCCGGCTGGGCGTGGGCGTGGGCGAGGCTGGCGGCGTTGCGCCGTCCTATGCGGTGATCGGCGATCATTTCCCGAGCGAGCGGCGGGCTTTCGCGCTTTCGGTCTATTCGCTGGGGATTCCGCTGGGATCGGCGGCGGGCGTGCTGGCGGGCGGCTATGTTGCCGCGCGGGTGGACTGGCGGGCGGCCTTCGTCGCCGTTGGGCTGGCCGGACTGCTGATCGCGCCGCTGTTCAGGCTGGTGGTCAGGGACAAGCCCCGTCCCGCCCGCGCCGCGCCCGCCGTTCGTTTCGGCGAAGTGGCCGCGCTGCTCGTGCGCAAGCGGGCGTTCTGGTTGCTGAGCTTCGGCGCCGCGTCCAGTTCGATGCTGGGCTACGGCCTTGCCTTCTGGCTGCCGAGCCTGCTCCAGCGCAGTTTCGGGCTCGATCTCGTGCAGACATCGTGGTTCATCGGCGCGGTCCTGCTGATCGGGGGGACGGTGGGGGTGCTTGCGGGCGGCCTGCTGGCGGATCGTCTCGGCAAGGCCGACCGCGCCTGGTACGGCCGTGTTCCGGCCCTGGCCTATGTCGTTGCGGTGCCGCTTTTCGCGGGCGGAATCTGGACGTCCAGCGTGGCGCTTGCCTTCGCATTGTTCATCGTCCCGCAGGCGCTCGCCTATGTCTGGCTCGGCCCGGTGACGAGCGCGGTCCAGCATCTTGTCGAGCCGCCCGCCCGGGCGACTGCCTCGGCGCTGTTCCTGCTGATCAACAACCTGATCGGCCTTGGCGGCGGCATCTACGCGCTGGGTGCGCTGTCAAAGACGCTGGCACCGGTTTATGGAGCAGAATCGCTGCGTTATTCCATGCTGCTGGGGCTTGGCCTCTACCTGCTGGCGGCGGTGCTCATGAGCCTGGCCGGACCGGCGCTGCGGCGGGAATGGGTCGCCGAGAACTAGGGCGCCGGGCGGGATCGCCCGCAGGTTCCCGCGCAAGCCGGAGCGGCCGGTTTGCAGGCCGCTCTAATTTTTGCAACGATCCATCCCGATCATAGCGTTTGATCGAACACTGGCCAACGGGCAGAGCCTTGGTCATGTCGCGTGTCCTCCCGTTCCGAAACCCGGAAAACCTCCCGAACCCGCTTGTCCGTCCCAGGCCCGCCGGGCATGATCGCGCGGTGTCCGAGGTCCGTGCCCGTCGGCGCGGCGGGCGCTGCTGAGGAGGCCGTTTTTCGTGTCCGACCGTCCCGCGATTCCCCTGACCCTCGAAGAAGTGGCGCGTGCTGCCGACCAGCGCGGGCTCGTCGTCGCGCCGGCCTGCATGGCGGGCGTCATGACCAATCTCGCGCTGCTGGCGCGCCATGCCGAGACCCTTCGCGGGACGACGAAGTGAAATCCGCCCGCGAGATTGCCGAGGCCGTTCGCAGCGGCCGGACAAGCGCCGTGCAGGTGGTGGAGCAGTGCCTTGCCGCGCTGCCCGCCCCCGGCGCCGATCCGCTGGTGGCGATCACGCGGCTGCTGCCCGCGCGTGCCCTTGCCGAGGCGGCGGCGGTCGACGCCGCGATCGCGGCGGGCAAGGACCCCGGACCGCTCGCCGGTGTGCCTTACGGGGTGAAGGACCTGTTCGACGTGGCCGGGCTGCCGACCACGGCGGGCTCCTCGATCTATGCCGAGGCGCCGGCCGCGCTTGCCGATGCCGAGGCTGTTGCGCGGCTGCGCTCTGCCGGCGCGGTGATGGTGGCCACGCTCAACATGGACGAGTTCGCCTACGGCTTCGCCACGATCAACGCGCGCCACGGCACCACCCGCAATCCTCACGATCCCTCCCGCCTTGCCGGCGGTTCCTCGGGCGGCTCGGCGGCGATGGTCGCGGCCGGGCTGCTCGCGTTTTCGCTGGGATCGGACACCAACGGCTCGGTGCGCGTGCCCGCCAGCCTCACCGGGATCTACGGGCTTAAGCCTTCGCATGGCGACCTTCCGCTGGCAGGCGTGTTTCCCTTCGCCGAGAGTTTCGACGACGTGGGGCCGTTCACCGCCACAGCGGCGGACATGGCGCTCGTGTGGGAAGTGCTATCGGGCCGCAGCGCGCAAGACGGGGATCGTCCGCTGCGCCTCGGCCGTCTGGGCGGCCGCTTCCGCGAGAATGCCGATGCCGACCAGCTCGCCGCGATCGACGCCATCGCGCCCGATGCCCCGCAGGTCGAACTGCCGGACATCGCCCGCGCCCGTTCGGCGGCGTTCCTCATTACCGCCTTCGAAGGCGGCAACCTCCATCGCCATGCCCTGACCGAACAGGCCATGGCCTTCGATCCCGCAACGCGGGACCGTCTCCTCGCAGGTGCGTTGCTGCCCCGCGCGCTCTACGAGGAGGCGGTAGCTTTCCGCCATGCCTTCCGGGAACGGATCGCCTTGATGATGGCGGATTTCGATGTGCTGCTGGCGCCCGCAACGCCTTGCGCGGCCCCGCTCATCGCAGATCCGCGCATCGAGATCGACGGCGCGCTTTCGCCCGCGCGGGCGGATCTGGGCATTCACACGCAGCCGATCAGCTTCACCAGCCTGCCCTCGCTTGCCGTGCCGCTGCACCGGCCGGGGCGATTGCCGCTGGGCCTGCAACTGATCGGCGCGCCGGACGGGGAACCGGCCCTGCTGCGCTGCGCCGCGCAGCTTGAACGACAGGGAATTATCGGGGTGAGCGAGCCCATCCGCTCGCTGCAAGGGGCAGACAGGTGACACAAGTGGACATGACGGCGGACGACGAACCGGGCACGCCGCCCGCAGGACCCGGCGCGGGCGCGCTGGAGCGCTGGTTTTCGCTGAAGGAGCGCGGCACCACCGCCCGTACCGAGGTTCTGGCGGGCGTGACCACGTTCCTGACCATGGCCTATATCGTGCTGGTCAATCCGGCGATCCTGGGCACGGCGGGAATGCCGGTCGCCTCGGTCGCGGCCGCAACCTGCTTTGCCGCCGCCTTCGCCTCGATCCTGATGGGCTTCGTGGCCAATACGCCGCTGGCGCTGGCGCCGGGCATGGGGCTCAACGCCTATTTCAGCTTCACCGTCGTCCAGCAGATGGGCGTGCCCTGGCCGGTGGCGCTGGGCTGCGTGTTCATATCGGGCGTGGCGTTCCTCGTCCTGACCGTTACCGGCGTGCGCCAGCTGATCGTCGCCTCGATCCCGCAATATCTCTTCGCGGCGGTGGCGGGCGGCATCGGCCTGTTCATCGGCTTCATCGGCTTCAAGGATGCCGGCATCGTCGTTGCCAATCCCGCGACTTTCGTGGCGCTCGGCGATCTCAAGGCGCCCGGCGCGGCGCTGGCGCTGATGGGGCTGGCGGTGATCGGCGCGCTCAGCGTGTGGAACGTGCGCGGGGCGATGCTGATCGGCATCCTGGCGACCAGCGTGGTCGGCTGGCTCTGCGGGATGGTCTCGGTCTCGCCGGAACCCTATTCGCTCGAAGCCCTGACCGGCACGGCCTTCAAGCTGGACCTTGCGGGCGTCTTCGGCCTTTCCGGCAGCCATGGCCTGGGTCTGCTGGAGATCCTTTTCGTGTTCCTCTTCGTCGACCTGTTCGACAATATCGGAACCCTCGTGGCGGTGACCAAGCGCGCCGGGCTGATGGACGAGAACGGCCGCATCCCGCGCCTCAACCGCATCCTCATCACCGATGCCACCGCCACCATCGTCGGCTCGATGGCGGGCACCAGCACGGTGACCTCCTATGTGGAAAGCGCGGCGGGCGTGCAGGAAGGCGGGCGCACCGGCCTGACCGCCGTGGTCACCGGCCTGCTGTTCCTGGCCACCATGTTCGTGGCGCCTTACGCCCAGCTCATTCCCCTGGCGGCAACCGCGCCCGCGCTCATCATCGTCGGCGGGCTGATGCTGCTGCCGCTGACCGAGGTGGAATGGGAAGATCCGCTGGCGGCGATCCCCGCCTTCCTCACGGTGGCGATGATCCCGCTCACCTTCTCGATCGCCAACGGCCTCGCCTTCGGCATCACCGCCCATGCCGGGCTCAAGATCGTGCGCGGCACCATCGAGAAGAAGGACTGGTTCCTGCTGGTGCTGGCCCTGCTGTTCATCGCCCGCTTCGTCTGGATGGGAGCCGCCTGATGCGCGCCATTGCAATGTTCCTCGCCCTTGCCGCCGTCTGCGGCGCCGTTCCCGCCGAAGCGAAGCGGCTTGACGATACGCCGCGCACCGTGGTGATGACCGCGTTTTCGCCCGAATGGGACGCACTCGCCCCGGCCATCAGCAAGCCGCGCGAATACAAGGTCAACGGGCTTACCTTCCTCACCGGCAAGCTGGAGGGCAAGCCGGTGGTGCTGATGGCCAGCGGCGTGTCTATGGTGAACGCGGCGATGAACACGCAGCTCGTGCTGGATCGCTTCAACGTGCGCCGGATCGTCTTTTCCGGGATCGCCGGCGGCGTCGATCCCGAACTGTCCATCGGCGACGTGGTGGTGGCGCAGGACTGGGCCCAGTATCTTGAGGTTTCCTTCGCGCGCCAGACCGAACAGGGCTGGGTCGTGCCCGAGGAAGTCGATGCCGGGGCGCCGAAGAACTGGAACATGATGTTCCCGCGCGGCGTGCGGCTGGGCAATGCGGCGGAACCGATGCAGCGGCACTATACGATCGCGGTCGATCCCGGCCTCGTCGATCTTGCCCGCAAGGTCACGTCCGAAGTCACGCTGCGCCGCTGCGCCAAGGATGGTCCGCCCGAGCAGGCCGGGCCGTGCCTGCCGCAGACGCCGCGCATCGTCGTGGGCGGAACCGGGGTGAGCGCGGGCGTCTTTGCCGACAATGCCGAGTTTCGCGGCTATCTCCAGCAGGCCTGGCACGCCCGCGTGCTCGACATGGAAAGCGCGGCGGTGGCGCAGGTCGCTTATGCCAACCGGGTGCCGGCCATCGTGTTCCGCAGCCTTTCCGATCTCGCCGGGGGGGATGCCGGGGCGAACCAGATGAATGCCTTCATGGCGCTGGCCTCGGTCAATTCCGCCCATGTCGTGCGCGCCTTCGTCGCCGCGCTGCCGGACTGAGGCGATGGAACTGACGACGGTTACCGGAACGCGCGGCATCGTCACGGCGCCGCATCGCGTTGCGGCCGAAGCGGGGCTGGCGGTGCTGATGGACGGCGGCAATGCGGTGGAGGCTACCGTTGCGGTGGCCGCCACGCTGGCGGTGGTCTATCCGCACATGACCGCGATCGGCGGAGACGGTTTCTGGCTGATCCGCGAACCGGACGGCGCCGTGCATTCGGTACACGGCTGCGGCGGCGCGGCGGGCAGCGCCGACCTTGCGCTCTATGCCGGGCTGGACGCGGTGCCCACGCGCGGGCCACTGGCGGCCAACACGGTGGCGGGGACGATTTCCGGCTGGGCGGCGGCGCTGGAAACCTCGGGAGGGACACTGCCGCTCGAACGCCTGCTGCGCGATGCGATCCGGCATGCCGGGGAAGGTGTGACCGTGACCGCCGGGGGCGCTGCGATCGCCGCTGGCAAGGGCGCCGAACTGCGCGCCGCGCCGGGAGCCTATGCCGCGGTGTTCGAGCCGGAAGGCCGCCCGCTTGCCGAGGGTGACGTGCTGCGCAATCCCGCGCTTGCCGAAACCTTCCGCACACTGGCGAGAGAGGGGCTGGACAGTTTCTACCGGGGCGAACTGGCCGCCGCGATCGCCGAGGACCTTGCCGCGCTGGGCAGCCCCGTTTCGGCGGCGGACCTTGCCGCGCATCGCGCCACCCGGCCGCAGCCGCTTTCCGTCCCCATCCGCGGCGCGCGCCTCTACAACAGCGCCCCGCCGACGCAGGGCTTCGCCTCGCTGGTGATCCTTGCGCTGTTCGACCGGCTCGCCGCCGATGGGCCGGACGGTTTCGCCCATGTCCACGGGCTGGTCGAGGCGACCAAGCAGGCCTTCCTGCTGCGCGACGCGCACGTGGGCGATCCGGCCTATACCGATTACGATTTTCAGGCCCTGCTTGACGATCCGCAGGCGCTTGATGCCATGGCGGCGCGGATCGATCCGGCCCGCGCGCTGCCCTGGCCGCAGCCGCCGCAGTGGGGCGATACCTGCTGGTTCGGCGCGGCGGACGGGGAAGGGCGCGTGGTCTCCTCCATCCAGTCCACCTATTTCGAGTTCGGTTCCGGCCTGGTGCTGCCGCGCAGCGGGATCGTCTGGCAGAACCGGGGCAGCTCGTTCCGTCTGGCCGAAACGGGGTGGAATGCGCTCAAGCCCGGTCGCAAGCCGTTCCACACGCTCAACCCCGCGCTCGCCGTGTTCGAGGACGGGCGCGTCATGGCCTATGGCACCATGGGGGGCGAGGGGCAGCCACAGACGCAGGCGGCGCTGTTCAGCCGCTATGCCCGCTACGGCGCCGACCTCCAGGCCGCGATCAGCGCGCCGCGCTGGCTGCTGGGCCGGACATGGGGTGAGGCGACGACCTCGCTCAAGCTGGAGGACGGTTTCGACGAGGCGCTCTACGCCGCGCTGGCGCAGGCCGGGCACGACGTCGAGCGGGTCGGCCCGCCGACCGCGACGATGGGCCATGCGGGCGCCGTGGTACGTCTGCCCGGCGGCACGTTCGAAGGCGCCACCGACCCTCGCAGCGATGGCGGCGTGGCCGCATGGTAGAGGCCGGCGGAGCCCGCGCCGTCGCCCGCTGCGATGCCCTTGGCGCGGCGCCTTACAGCGAGCTGGAGCAGGGCCTCTATCGCGGCTACCTGACCCCGGCCTACCATGCCACGGTGGACCTCGTCGGCGCGTGGATGGTCGATGCGGGGATGGATGTCGATCTCGATGCGGCCGCCAATCTCCATGGCCGCTACGAAGGCGAGGCGCCCGGCGCCCCGGCGCTGGTGATCGGCAGCCACCTCGATTCCGTGCGGGACGGCGGCTGCTACGATGGCCCGCTGGGGGTCATGCTCGGCATCGAATGCGTCGCCGCGCTCAACGAGCAGGGCCGCCGCCTGCCTTTCGCCATCGAGGTCTACGGTTTCGGGGACGAGGAAGGCTCGCGCTTTCCCGCCGCCATGCTGACGAGCCGCGCCGTGGCCGGAACGCTGGACGTCGATCTCGGCGCGATTGCCGATGCCGAGGGGGTGTCGATGGAAGTGGCGCTCGGCTCGTTCAAGACCGATTATGACGTGGTGACGGCCAAGACGCCGACGAACACCTTCTCGACACGGACCTACCGCGCCGCGCGCCGCGCGCCGGAAGACATCGTGGCCTATCTCGAAGCCCATATCGAACAGGGTCCGGCGCTGGAGGCGGAAGGGCTGGCGCTTGGCACCGTCACCGGGATCGCCGCGCAATTGCGCTATGCCGCCACCGTGCGCGGCATGGCGGGCCACGCGGGCACGAGTTCGATGCCGCTGCGCCGCGATGCGCTGGCCGGGGCGGCCGAAATGGTGCTCGCGATCGAGGAGATCGCCCGCGCGGATGGATCGGATCTCGTCGCCACCGTCGGCAGGCTGGAGGCCATGCCCGGCGCTGCAAACGTGATCCCCGGCGAAGTGCGCTTCACCATCGATGTGCGCTCGGGCGAGGCGGCCCGGCGGGACCGTGCGGCGGGGGAAATTCTCTCGCGGCTGGAGCAGATCGCCTCGAAGCGCGGCCTCGTGCTCGATCTGGCGCTGGTCCACGACCTGCCTGCCAGCCCTTGCGATCCCGTGCTGATGGACCTTCTGGACGCGGCCATGATCGAGGCTGGCCAGCCGGTGCGCCGTCTCGTCTCGGGTGCGGGGCACGATGCCATGGTCATGGCATCGCTCTGCCCCACGGCGATGCTGTTCATCCGCTGCAAGGACGGCGTGAGCCACAATCCCGCCGAGCATGTCGAACCCGCCGACGCCGATGCGGCGCTGCGGGTCATGCGGGGCTTCATCGAGAAACTGGGCCAGAAACACTTGGGAGACAGCTTTGCCGACCGAACTTGATCCGCTGCTCTTCGGCGAGATCGACCCGCCCCAGCGCCTGCTCATGGGGCCGGGGCCGATCAACGCGCACCCCCGCGTGCTGCGGGCGATGAGCGCGGACCTGCTGGGCCAGTTCGACCCGGAAATGACCGGCTACATGAACCAGGTCATGGCGCTCTACCGTCCGATCTTCGGCACGCGGAACCAGTGGACCATGCTGGTGGACGGCACCGCGCGTGCGGGGATCGAGGCGGCGCTGGTCAGCCTCGTGGCGCCGGGCGACGTGGTGCTGGTGGTGAACTTCGGGCGTTTCGGCCTGCTGCTGGCCGAAATCCTCACCCGCATCGGCGCGGTGATCGAGACGGTGGACGCGCCCTGGGGCGAGGTCGTGCCGCTGGAACGCGTGGCCGAGGCCATCGCCCGCTGCCATCCCAAGGTTGTGGCCACCATTCACGGCGACACTTCGACGACGATGGCGCAGCCGCTCGACGGCTTCGGCGAACTCTGCCGCCAGGCGGGCGCGCTCAGTTATGTCGATGCCACGGCGACCATCGGCGGCATGGAACTGGCGGCGGACCGCTGGGGCGTGGATGTCGTCACCGGCGGCTTGCAGAAGTGCATGGGCGGCCCCTCCGGCTCGGCGCCGATCACGATTTCGGACAAGGCGGCCGAGCACATCGGACGCCGCCGCCACGTGGAACAGGGCATCCGCCGCGACGACATCGTGGACGGGCAGGGGCCGCGCATCGGTTCCAACTATTTCGACCTTGCCATGGTGATGGACTACTGGTCGGACAAGCGGCTCAATCACCATACCGAGGCGACCTCGATGCTCTATGCCGCCCGCGAATGTGCGCGCATCGCATTGGGGGAAGGGCTGGAGGCCCGCTATGCCCGCCATGCCGCTGCGGGCCGGGCGATGGCGGCGGGGCTGCGCGCCATGGGGCTCTCGCTGTTCGGCGACGATGCCCACCGGATGACCAACGTCACCGGCGTGTTCATTCCCGAAGGCGTGGACGGCGAAGCGGTGCGCATGGCGATGCGGCAGCAGTTCGAGATCGAGATCGGCACCGCCTTCGGTCCCCTGCAGGGCCGGATCTGGCGGATCGGCGCGATGGGGTACAATGCCATGAAGCACAAGGTGCTGCTGACCTTGGCGGCGCTGGAAGCGTGCCTCGGCATGGAAGGCTTCAGGCTGCCGCCGGGCAAGGCGGTTCCGGCGGCCATGGCTGCATGGGACTTTCCGCAAGTTGGGGAGCAGCGGGCATGAGCAAGGGGGCGGACATGGCCCGCGATCTCGTCGGCTATGGCCGCACGCCTCCCGATCCGCAGTGGCCCGGCGGGGCGCGCGTGGCGGTGCAGTTCGTCATCAACTACGAGGAAGGCGCGGAGAATTCCGTCCTCAACGGCGACGAACGCTCCGAGGCCTTCCTCAGCGAGATGGTCGGCGCGGCCAGCCATGCCGACCGGGCGATGGCGATGGAGAGCCTTTACGAATATGGCAGCCGCGCAGGGTTCTGGCGGCTGCACCGGCTGTTCACCGGGCGCGGGTTGCCGGTGACGGTGTTCGGCGTGGCCAGGGCCATGGAGATGAACCCCGAAGCCGTCGCCGCGATACTGGAGGCCGGCTGGGAAATCGCCAGCCATGGCCTGCGCTGGATCGATTACCAGAACGTGCCCGAAGCGGTGGAACGCGCTCACATCGCCGAAGCCATCGCGCTTCACGAAAGGCTCACCGGCAGCCGCCCGCTCGGCTGGTATCAGGGCCGCACCTCGCCCAATACCGCGCGGCTCGTCGCCGAGGAGGGTGGCTTCCTCTACGATGCGGACAGTTATGCCGACGACCTGCCCTATTGGGACAGGCGGCACGGCAAACCGCAGCTCGTGGTGCCCTATACGCTCGACGTGAACGACATGAAGATCGTGGCGCTCAACGGCTTTACCGAGGGGGAGCAGTTCTTCCGCCACATGCGCGACACTTACGATCAGCTTCGCGAGGAAGGCGGGCGGATGATGTCGGTGGGCCTGCACGGCCGCATTGCCGGCAAGCCCGGCCGCGCCCGCGCCGTTGCCCGGTTCCTCGATCATGTCGTCGCCAGCGGTGACGGATGGGTTGCCCGGCGCATCGATATCGCGCGCCACTGGCAGGAGCGTTTCCCGGCATGAAGATCGACGATCCCGTGCTTCACGCCGAAGTGGCCGCTGCCTTTCGCGCCTACGAGCGCGCGCTGATGGCGGACGATGTTCCGGCGATGGACGCCCTGTTTCATCAGGCGCCCACCACCAACCGCTACGGCGTGGGCGAAGTGCTTTACGGGATCGAGGAAATCCGCGCATTCCGCAAGGGACGCGGCGGCTCGCCGCAGCGCCGGCTCGGGCGTGTCGCCATCACCGTCTATGGTGACAGCTTCGCCACCGCCGATGCCGAATTCTTCCGCGAGGGTTCCGACAGTCGCGGCCGCCAGACGCAGAGCTGGGTGCGTTTCGATGACGGCTGGAAGGTCGTTTCCGCTCATGTCAGCCTCGAAGGGAGCACGTCGTGACCGCGCTTTTCGAACATAGCCCCTGGGTGGAGGAGCGCGCCGATGCGCGGCCTTTCTCGGGGGATCGCCATGCCGATCTCCTGGCGGTGATGCATGAGGCCAGCGCCGGGGAACAGCTCGCCCTGATCCGCGCGCATCCCGAACTGGCGGGCAAGGCGGCGATCGACCGGACCCTGACCGAGGCTTCGGCCGCCGAACAGGCCAGTGCCGGGCTCGACCGCCTGACGCCGGGGGAATACGAACGCTTCCACGCGCTGAACGCCGCCTACCGCGCCCGGTTCGGCTTTCCCTTCATCATCTGCGTGCGGTTGACCGACAAGGCGGGCATCCTTGCCGCGATGGAGCGCCGCCTCGGCAACGAACGCGACGCCGAAGTGGCGACGGCGCTGGAACAGATCGGCGAAATCGTGCGCTTGCGGCTGGAGGATGCGGCATGAGCGAGGTCGGACTGGCCGCGCTCGAAGAGCGGCTGGCGCGCGAGCTGGAGCTGATCGGTCATGACCGGCCCGAATGGGTACGGCCGCGCATGTTCGAGGGCGCGGACGTGCTTGACGTCGCGGTGATCGGCGGCGGGCAGTGCGGGCTTTCGGCCGCCTTCGGGCTGCGTTCGCAAGGCGTGCGCAATGTCATGGTGTTCGACGAGAACGAGCCCGGGTTCGAAGGGCCGTGGGAAACCTATGCGCGCATGGTCACGCTGCGCACGCCCAAGCATCTCAACCCGATCGATTTCGGCATTCCCTCGCTCACTTATCGCGCATGGTGGGAAGCGCAGCACGGCGCGGAAGGCTGGGCGGCGGTGGACAAGATCGCCCGTGGCGACTGGATGGAATACTTGCGCTGGTATCGCCGCGCGCTCGCCCTGCCGGTGACGAACGGCGCGAAGCTGCTGCGGATAGAGCCTTTGCCCGAAGCCGGGCTGCACCGCCTGCACTTCGCGGACGGCAAAGTGGAACAGGCGCGCAAGGTCGTGCTCGCCACCGGCATCCAGGGCGGGGGGGAATGGCACACGCCCGCCATGGTGCGCGACAATCTGCCGGGATCGCTCTGGGCGCATACCAGCGAGCCGATCGATTTCGCCGCGCTGCACGGCAAGCGCATCGGCATCCTGGGCGGCGGGGCTTCGGCTTTCGACAATGCCAACTTCGCGCTTTCGCAGGGCGTGGCGGCGGCGGAAGTCTTCATTCGCCGCAAGGCGCTGCCGCGCGTCAATCCGATCCGCTTCATGGAACGGGTGGGGTTCACCGCGCGCTATCCCGCGCTGGACGATGCCACCAAGTATGCGGCGATGGACTGCTTCCTGGGCCACAACCAGCCGCCTACCAACGACACTTTCGAACGTGCCGCCGCATGGCCCGGCTTTGCGCTGCACCTTGGCGCGCCGTGGCTCGACGTGACGGAGCACGAGGGCCGCGTGCGGGTGACGACGCCGCAGGGCTTCCACGAATTCGACTTCGTGGTGGTTTCCACCGGTCTCGTCAGCGATCCGGGCCTGCGCCCCGAACTGGGGCAAGTGGCCGGGCTTATCCAGCGCTGGGGCGAGCGGGTGGTCCCGACCGGGCCGCGCAATGCCCTGATCGACGCACATCCCTACCTTGGCCCCGCGTTCGAGTTCACCGCGCGGCAGGGCGTGGACCCCGCGCCGCTGCACGGGCTGTTCGCGTTCAACTATTCCGCGCTCGTCAGCCTCGGCCTTTCCGCATCGGCGCTTTCGGGCCTGCAGAACGCCCTGCCGCGCCTTGTCAGGGGCGTGGCGGACCAGTTGTTCCTCGATGACCGGGAGGTGCTGGTGGCCGAGTTCCTGACTTATGACGAGCACGAGTTCCTGGGCGCTTGGCCGGTGCTGCCGGAGTTTGCCGCATGAGCACGCTTTCCACGCACGTTCTCGACACGGCCCATGGCTGCCCGGCCGAGGGAATCGCGCTGGAACTCGCCGGCGCCGGCGGGGCGGTGCTGTTCACCGGCACGACCAATGCCGATGGCCGCTGTCCGGGCATTCCCGCGCTCGATCCGGGGGCCTACCGCCTGACTTTCGCGGTGGCCGCCTATTTTCGCGGCAGGGGCATGACCCTGCCGGAACCGCCGTTCCTTGACCGTGTGTCCATCGACTTCGGCGTGGCGGACGGGCAGGGGCACTATCACGTTCCGCTGCTCGTCTCTCCCTTCGGCTATTCGACTTACCGGGGAAGCTGAGATGGCGCCGCGTCCGATCCTGAAGAGGCCTGCTGCATGATCCGCGCCTTTCGCGGCGAATTCCTGTCCGTTTCCCGAGACCCGCGCAGCGATCCCCAGGCCGTCCGCCACGAAGCGGACGGGCTGCTGGTGGTCGAGGACGGCGTGGTCGCGGCGCGCGGCCCCCATGCCGAACTGGCGGAGCGATATGCCGGTGTCCCGGTGGAAGCGCTGCCGGGCCTCGTCGTGCCGGGCTTCGTCGATTCCCATGTCCATTATCCGCAGACGGACCGCATCGCCTCTCATGGCGAACAATTGCTCGACTGGCTGGAGCGCCACATCTTTCCGGCGGAAAAGGCCTTCGCGGACAAGGCCCATGCCGATGCCGTCGCCGCCTTCTTCCTGGGCGAACTGCTGAGGAACGGCACCACCAGCGCGCTGGTCTTCCCAACCGTGCACGAGCAGTCCGTCGATGCCCTGTTCGAGGCCGCGCTTGACCGGGACATGCGGCTGATCTCGGGCAAAGTGCTGATGGACCTCGGGCCCGACGGCCTGAACGACACCGTGGCCTCGGGCCGGGCGGGCAGCGAGGCGCTGATCCGCCGCTGGCGCGGACGCGGGCGGCTGGGCTACGCGGTGACGCCGCGTTTCGCGCTGGCTTCGTCCGATGCCCAGCTTGCCGATGCGGGCGCCCTGCTGGCCGAGCATCCGGACGTGCTGATGCACACCCACCTTGCGGAGAACCGCCGCGAATGCGCCGAAGTGGCAGCGCGCTTCAGCGCGGCGGCGGACTATCTGGACGCTTACGACCGGTTCGGCCTCGTCACCGGCCGATCGGTGTTCGCGCATGGCATTCACCTGCCGGATCGCGCCTGCCGGCGGCTGCACGAAAGCGGGGCGGGGATCGCGGTCTGCCCCAGTTCCAACTTGTTCCTCGGTTCGGGCTTCTTCGATTTCGCACAGGCCGACCGGCACGGGATACGCCTCGGCCTCGGCTCGGACGTGGGGGCGGGGACGACCTTCTCGCTGCTGCACACCCAGGGGATCGCCTATCAGGCCGCGCTGATGAAAGGCACCGCGCTCGATCCGTTCAGGGCGCTGTGGCTGGCGACGGCGGGCAGCGCCGCCCTGCTTCATATCGCTGACCGGGTGGGCAGCCTCGAAGTGGGGCAGGAGGCCGATTTCGTGGTACTCGATACGCAGGCGACACCGCTGCTCGCCCGTCGCACCCGCCACGCCGACCTTGCCGAACGGCTCTTCGCGTTGCAGGTGCTGGGCGACGACCGCGCCGTCGCGCGCACTTATCTGCTGGGCCGCTGCGCCTGGGACAGGGATACCGAATGACCGACCTCGACACTTTCATCGCCGGCCTGCCGAAGGCCGAGCTTCACCTCCACATCGAAGGCAGCCTCGAACCCGAACTGATGTTCGCGCTGGCGACACGCAACGGCGTGTCGATCCCCTTCGCCACCGTGGAGGAAGTTCGCGCTGCTTATGAATTCTCCAACCTGCAGGACTTCCTCGACATCTATTACGCGGGCGCGAACGTGCTGCTGAAGCGGCAGGATTTCCACGATCTGGCGATGGCCTACTTCGCGCGGGCGGCGGCGGACGGCGTGGTCCATGCCGAATTGATGTTCGATCCGCAGACCCATACCGACCGGGGCGTGCCCTTCGCCGAAGTGATCGAGGGGCTGCTTTCCGCCATGGCCGCCGCCGAAGCGGCGTTCGGCATGTCCAGCAGCCTGATCCTCTCGTTCCTGCGGCACCTTTCGGAAGAGGCGGCCTTCGCCACCCTGGCCCAGGCGGAGCCGTGGCTCGACCGGATCGAGGCGGTGGGGCTCGATTCCTCGGAAGTCGGCCATCCGCCCGAGAAGTTCGCCCGCGTCTTCGCCGCCGCGCGCGCGAAGGGCCTCAGGATCACCGCGCATGCGGGCGAGGAAGGTCCGCCCGAATATGTCCACCAGGCGCTGGACCTGCTGGGCGTCCACCGCATCGACCATGGCAATCGCGCGCTGGAAGACCCGGCCCTGATCGAGCGGCTGGTGCGCGAGGAGATGACGCTGACGGTCTGCCCGCTTTCCAACCACAAGCTCTGCGTGGTGGACGACCTGGCCGATCACCCGATCGACGCGATGCTGGCTCACGGGCTCAAGGCTACCATCAATTCTGACGATCCGGCCTACTTCGGCGGCTATGTCGCGGACAATTACCGCGCCGTCGCGGCGGCTCGCGGGCTTGGCAAGGAAGCGCTGGCCACGCTGGCGCGCAACAGCTTCACCGGCTCGTTCCTGCCAGAAAGCGCGGTAGCGGCGCATCTCGGCGCGCTTGACGCCTACATGGCGGACCATCGCCGATGAAGGCCCTGCTTCGCGCCGTATTGCTGGCGGTGCTTGCGGCTCTGCTGCCGGTTGCCGCCCATGCCGACGGCGCGAGGCGCAAGGTCATCATCGATGACGAGGGCTTCGCGCTCATGCACCTGATGTTCCTGGAAAGCGATCGGGTCGATGTGCTTGGCATCACCACCGTCTCCGGCAATACCTGGGCCAATCGGGCAACCGCGATGGCCTTGCGCGGGCTGGAGATCGCCCATCGCGGCGATGTGCCGGTGGTTCAGGGCGCGACTTATCCGCTGCTCAATTCCGAAGCGCTGACGGAGCGCTGGGAAGCGCTCTACGGCAAGCTGACGTGGAAGGGCGCGTGGATGAAGCAGTGGGTCGAGCCTACCCGGCAATCGACGCCTGCCTACCATGGACCGACCGATCCGGTGGACCTGCCCTGGGGCAATCCAGGACTGAAGGCCTCGCCCGAAATCGCGGCGAACTTCCTGATCCGCATGGTCCACAAGTATCCGGGGCAGATCACCATCGTCGCCTGCGGCCCGTTGACGAACCTTGCGCTGGCGCAGCGGCTCGATCCCGAGTTCGCCGCGCTGGCGGGAGAGCTGGTCTACATGGGCGGGAGCCTCAATCCGCAGCAGCAACTGGACAACGTTTCGGCCGCGCAGTTCGCGCGCGAATATGCCAATTCGCCGCGCCGCGAATTCAACGCCCGTTTCGATCCCGAGGCGGCGAGCATCGTTTCGCGCAGTCCCTGGCGCAAGATCACGGTGGTGCCCGCCGATCCCGCCACCGGCACGCAGCTGACCCCGGAACTGGTCAAGGCGATGAGCGCGGCGGCCGCGCCGGAACTGGGCCGGTTCATCGGCGGCATGGAGGCAGGCTTCCCGATGTGGGACGAGATCGCCGCCGGTGTCCTGCTCGACCCGGGCATGGTGACCGAGGCGGAAGAGCTTTACGTTGACTACAACGCGCAGTTCGGCGCGGGCTATGGCGACATGCTGAGCTGGCGCGAAGGATATCAGCCCGGCCTTGGCGAACGCAAGGCAACCGTGGTGCGCAAGATCGACGCGGCGCGGCTGGACGCGCTGATGGTGCAAGTGATGGCCGCCAGCCGCCGGTAAGCTGGGCCACCGGCAAGCTGGGCGCTCGGCCCGGCTCACCGGTGCTTGAAGGAAGCGTTCAGGCCAGCCGTTCGGGGACCGAAAGCGCTTCTTCCACGATGCTGTCGCGGGTGCCCACCGATTCCCAGGGGAACACGAACCAGCGCTTGTCGTCGGCGCGGTCGATCACTTCGGACCAGAGGTCGACTTCGACCTTCGAGCTCTTGTTGTTGATGACGACGGCGAAGCGCAAGTTGTCATGATCGCCGCCGCCCTGCGTGAGCTGGCCGCGGATATATTCGATGGTGCCGCCGGTATCGTTGATATCGTCCACGAACAGCAGGCGGGTGCCCTGTGCGCTCATCGCCGCGACCTTGGCGATCAGTTCGTCGGCAAAGCCCGGGATCTTGGCCGAATGGTCGATCGAGAGCATCGGCAGGCCGAGCTGGTGCGAGATGTAGACGGCCGGCACCAGTCCGCCGCGCCCGACGCCGATCACGAACTCGGGTTGCCACTCGTTTTGCTGGATCTGCCGCGAAAGCTGGCGGACCTTGGCGAGGAAATCTTCGTAGTATTCGAGGAAATGGAGCTGGGGCTCGGCGGCTTCACTCATGCGGGGCGAATCCTGAAACGATCATGTCGGGAAAGTAGCCCGGTTATCGATTTCATGCGGAATTCGCAATCACGGCAATTTTCCGCACGTCGCGTAATCGAATATGTCGCACCTAAGTCTTTGATGCGGCGTGTCCAAGCTGTGCAAAGCCGTTCTCGAATTCACCCAGGACCATGGTCGCGGCATAGGACGGAGTGCGTGCCGTGGCGGTGCAGAGGGCCAGAGTCATGGGTCTGAGCAGCGAATCGGAGATGCGCGTGAAGTTCAGCAGTCCGCGCTGGACCTCGGTGCGCACGTCCAGCGAGGTGAGCACGCCGATGCCGGTGCCCTGGAGCACCAGCGAGGTGATCATCTGGATATTGTCCGAACTGGCCTTGCGGTCGAGGGTGATGCCGGTGGCGCCTTCGAGCACCGCGATCTGCTGGTAGACTGCAAGCGGGTCCGCCGGGACGATCATCGGTTCGCCCGCGCAGGCCGAGAAACGCGCTTCGGGAAGGGTGGCCAGCCGGTGCTCGGGCGGGGTGATGAACCCCAGCACGACTTCGGTGAAGGCGCGGACCGAAAGGTCGCGATAGGAATGCGGTTCGAACAGGATGCCGCAATCGACGGTGCCGTCGCTCACCGCGCGCCGCACCGCGTCGTTGCCCAGCACTTTCACGCCGATGGTGATGCCGGGATAGCGCTGCTGGATCGCGTGGATGGTGGCGGGAACGTGCCCCTTGGCCAGCGCGTCGATCACCGCGATCTCGACGTGGCCGCGCTTCAGCCCGCGCAAGTCCTCGATCCGCGTGCGCAGGCTGACCATGCCCTGCTGCCACTGCGATCCCGATGCCATCATCATCTCGCCCGCCGCCGTCAGCCGGAGGCCGGTGGGCAGGCGTTCGAACAGCGGCAGGCCCAGTTCGGCCTCGACGTTGAGGATCTGCCTGTCGATCGCCGAGGCGGAAACGTTCAGTTCGTCGGCGGCCTTGCGGATCGAGCCGAGGCGGCCCACCGCCATGAAGTACCGCAGGAAGCGCGAAAATGCCGGCATGGTGGTGTTTCTGGACCCGCTCTAATTTTTGCAATGATGTGTCGAATTCATTGCGTTTGCTCGCACCGTGTCAAGCCCTTACGCAATGGGCAACACCGAAACGTGCGACGGCACCGGCAGCGATTTCTCCTCTCCCAACAGAGGTGGCGGCCGGTGCACGAGCGCATGACGGTAGGGGGCGCATCTTCCGCGAAGGGTTGTAAAAGGGACACCCGACGCGGAGGCGCCCCCGCTTGCGGGGTTCAGGGCAATGATGAGGGTTTGCGAAAAACGTCCCCGGTGGGGGCGGCTTCTGGCTGCGCTGGCGATGGCCGGTTCGGTTCCATGCGCTACGGCATCGGCTGCCCAACCGCCGGTGCCGCAGCTTCCGAAAATCGCGCCGATTCCGGTGAAGGTCGTGGTCGTCGCCAATTTCGAACCGGGCGAGGACAAGGGCGATGCCCCCGGCGAATTCCAGCTCTGGGCCGAGCGCGAACATCTGGACGAGAAGATCGCCGTGCGCGGCGTGCTTCATCCACTGCTGCGTAACAAGGATGGGCTCTACGGCATCGTCTGGGGCAATGCCGGTTCGCTGCTGAGCGGCGTGGGTGAACAGCGTACCGCGCTGCTGCTCGATCCCCGTTTCGACTTTTCGAAGACCTACTGGCTGTTCACCGGCATCTCCGGGGTCGATCCGCAAGTGGCCTCGGTCGGCAGTGCGGCCTGGTCGCGCTGGGTGGTCTCGGGCGATACCCTGCGCGAGTTCGACGACCGCGAGGTGGCCAAGAACTGGCCTTACGGGCTCTTCGCCATCGGCGCCAAGGCTCCGAACCAGCTTCCCGACAATCCCGACAGTTTCGCCGGCATGACCGATGCGGGCGCGCTGTCGATGGCGGTCACGCTCGACCAGGGGCTTGCGCAGTGGGCCTTCGACATGACGAAAGCCGTGCCGATCCCCGACAACGCCGATCTCGCCAGGGCGCGCGCTGCGTGGACCGGATATCCCAATGCCCAGAAGCCGCCATTCGTGCTCATGGGGGAGACGCTGGGCTCGGTGCGCTACTGGCACGGCCCGGCCCGCACGCAATGGGCGCGCGACTGGGTCAGGCTGTGGACCGGCGGCAAGGGCCGCTTCGTCATGACCAACATGGAGAGCCAGTCGATGGCGGGCGCCATGCTGAACGGCGCGGCGCAGGGGCTCGTCGATCCCCGGCGCGTGCTGGTGCTGCGCACGGCCAGCAACCCTTCCATGCCGCCGCCGGGCGTCGATGCGCTGAACAGCGTGGGTGACGAAGGCCCCGGCCAGCTTGTCGCCTATGAGGCCAATTACCGCGTTGGCGGGCCGGTGGTGCATGAACTGCTGGCGGGCTGGGCGAAGTATCGCGATACCGTTCCGGGAGCGCCCCGGCCGTGAAGCCGGCCCCGAGACGCGCGCTTGCCAGGGGGCTTGCCGCGGCGGCGGTGCTGGCGGCGGCGCTGGCGTCGGCGTCGGTCGCTCATGCCGATGCGGCGGGCGAGGCGAAAGCCTCGGCGCTGTTCGACGAACTGTCCGGCAACGCGGCGATGCTGCGCCTGTTCCTTCAGGCGATGCCCAAGGGCGGCGACCTGCACAACCACCTTGGCGGCACCCCTTCGGCGGAGGACTGGCTGGACTGGGCGGGCAAGGCGGGCTTCTGCGCCGGAAGCGATCTCAAGCTGCTGCCGCCGCCCTGCGCCGATGCCGACAGGATCACCCGCATCGCCGCCGAACGGCCCTTCGACTATGCGCGGCTGGTCGATCACCTCGGCACGCGCGGCTGGCAGAAGGGGATCGGCCGGGACGAGGTTTCCGGGCACACCCAGTTCTTCATCAGTTTCGAGCGCTTCGGCCCGGTTGCGCCGGGGCATACGGTTCCGGCGATGGAAGTCGCGCTGCGCACGTCCGCGGGCGACAGCGCGACGTACCTCGAACTGATGCACAATCCGGATGCGATGATGGCCTATATCCTCGCCGCGCCTGATGTGCCGCTGGACGAGACGGGGCTTGAGGCGCGCTATGCGCAGGAACTGGCCGGTCTTGCCCCGGCGATCGCCAAGGCCCGCGCCGAACTGGACCGGGACGAGAAGCAGGTACGGGCCGACATGGGCTGCGGCACGTCCTCGGCCGAGGCAGCCTGCGGCCTTGCGGTCCACTATCTTGCCAGCGCCTTCCGCGCGCTGCCGCCCGCGCAGGTGTTCCGCTCGCTGATCGCCTCGTTCGCGCTGGCCGATGCCGATCCGCGCTATGTCGGGGTCAACATCGTCCAGCCCGAGGACTGGCCGGTCTCGATGCGCGACTACGACCTGCACATGGCGATGTTCCGCTTCCTCGAAGGCAAGTATCCGCGCGTCCACCGCACGATGCATGCGGGCGAGCTTGCCTTCGGACTGGTGCCGCCTGCCGGTATCCGCAATCACATGCGCAAGGCGCTCGATGCCGGGGCGGAGCGCATCGGCCACGGGGTGGCCATCGCTTACGAGGACGATGCCGCCGGCACGCTGCGCCGAATGGCGCGCGATCACGTTGCGGTGGAGATAAACCTTTCCAGTAACGACGTGATCCTGGGTGTTCGCGGGGGCGAGCATCCGATCCAGCTCTACCGCCGCTTCGGCGTGCCGGTGACGCTTTCCACCGATGACCAGGGCATCCTGCGCACCGATCTTACCCAGGAATACATGCGCGCCGCGCGCGAGCAGGGGCTGCATTATGCGGACCTCAAGCAGGTGACGCGCGCCAGCCTCGAATTCGCCTTCGTGCCCGGTGAGAGCCTCTGGCGCGGGCGCGTGCCCGGTGAGCCGGTCGCCGCCTGTACCGCCGGGTTCGATGCCGCGCCATGCCGCGCGCTGTTGGCGCGCAGCGAGAAGGCTCGGCTTCAGGTCACGCTGGAACAGCGGCTCGACGCGTTCGAGCAGGGCCTTGAACGGCTCATGCCCGCACCGGGCGGCAAGGGATAGTTTCGAGTACCCGGCGCGCCCGGTCACGGTGCGCCGCAACAATCACAACCTCACGGGAGACGGGGTTCAACAACAGGCCGGCGGAACCGCGAGGGGCGCGATTATCCGTACGGTTTCAGGGGGCTGGCACGATGGCCGCATCGATTGATACGCACATGGAATCCCGTACCGCGCCGCGGCGTCATGCCTTGCGCAGATCCGCCTTGAGTTTCGCCGCCACGCTGCTGTGCTGCACGGCGATCCAGGCTCCCGCCTTCGCGGCGGAAGCGGCGGCAGAAGAACCCGCGCCTGAAGAGGGCAAGGAAATCGTCGTCACCGGTTCGCTGGGCGCCTTGCCGGTTGCCGATGTCGGATCGGTCTTCGGCTTCGACAAGACGCTGACCGAGACGCCGCGCTCGGCATCGACGATCAGCAGCGAGCAGATCGAACGCTTCGGCATCAGCGACATCTACGATCTCGTCGCGCAGGCGCCGGGCACGTTCACCAACTCGTTCTTCGGTGTCGGCGGCGCGCTCGACATTCGCGGCACGCCGGGCGAAGTCTACTTCCGCGGCATGCGCCGTCTCGACAATCCGGGCAACTACCCGACCCCGATCGGCGCTTCCGACCGCATCGACATCGTGCGCGGCCCGGCCTCGCCGATCTATGGCCCGTCGAAGACCGGCGGCTACATGAACTTCGTTCCCAAGACCGCGCGCGTGAAGGGCGGTTCCTATCTCAGCCACCCGGAAGGCGAAGTGAGCTTTACCGGCGGTTCGTGGGACAAGGCCGACCTCAAGGCCGAAATGCGCGGCCCCGGCAAGATCGGCTCGCAGGAATTCGGCTACAGCCTGTTTGCCGAGGTAGAGGATTCGGGCAGCTACTACCGCAACATCTCCACCAAGAACACCGTGCTCCAGGCCGCGTTCGATACCGACTTCACGCCGAACCTGCGGCTTGAATTCGGCGGCATGTACCAGAACTTCAAGGGCGTGCAGAACGGCGGCTGGAACCGCCTGACGCAGGATCTCGTCGATAACGGCACCTACATCACCGGTTCCGCGCAATCGATCGACGACAACGGCGACGGCCAGATATCGGCGGGCGAATTCATCGCGCACGGCAACAACTTCGGGCCGTTCGGCGTCCCCGCCTCCTCCTTCACCGACAGTTCCTTCAACCCGCTCATGGCGCTTACCGATACCGGCACCGCCAAGCTCAGCCGCCGCGACGTGCTGGCAGGCAAGAACGACCGCCTCGATACCCGCGCCACCACGCTCTATGCCGACCTGATCTGGGAAGGCGACGACGACTGGAGCGTCAAGAACCAGGCGTTCTACGACAGCTACGAGAACATCAACGAGAACAGCTACGGCTTCGCGCAGTTCCACGATTCCTGGGTGTTCGAGGACAAGATCGTCGTCGCCAAGAAGTTCGAGAACGACCTCGGCAAGTTCGCCTTCCAGCTCTCGCCGTCGATCCGCTACACCAACTTCAAGCACGGTGACGATTTCGACTACGAATACTTCCACCGCGTGGACCTGACCAAGGGCTACACCGCCGCCTCCGACCGCCTGCTGGCCACCGAATGCCCGCTCAGCGACGAGCCCGGCTATACGGCGGCGGATTGCGGCTACAACAATTACGTCAGCGGCCATTATACCGACTATGCGATGGCCGGCCTTGCCGACATCGACTTCGCGTTCGGCCTCGGGATTACCGTGGGCGCGCGCTACGATTACGTGAAGGCCAAGTCCACATACGACATCACGAAGATGCTCCCGGCGGACGTCGCCGACCTTGGCGGGCTCTACAGCGCCAGCGGCAGCAAGGGTGCCTGGTCATGGTCGGCCAGCGCCAACTACAAGCTGCCCTTCGGCCTGATCCCCTATGCCACGATCGCCCGCCAGTCCACGGTGATCGCGGGGCAGGGTGCCGAGCTTTACGCCGGGGACATCGCGGGCAAGACCTTCATCTCGGCGTCGAAGCTCTATGAAGGCGGCATCAAGGGCAGCTTCCTCGACGACCGTCTCTACGCTGCGCTGTCGGTCTACAAGCAGAAGCGTACCGACTACAACATCCAGTCGATCACGGTAAACCAGTCGGTGGAGACCAAGGGCCTCGAAGCCGAGGCGCGCTGGTCGGTCAACGACCACCTGCTCATCACCGGCGGCTATACCCGCACCAAGGTCTACAACCTGACCGCGCTGGAGAACGGCACGCTGTTCAGCTTCTTCGGCATCGAGGATCTGGTCAACGTCACCGACCCCACGCTTTATCTCGGCGGGCAGCCGATCGGCCTGGTGCTGATCCCCGACAAGAACGCCTCGCGCCGCGCGGGCATTCCGACCAACCTCTACTCGCTGACGGCCACTTACGCCTTCGACAACGGCATCGCGCTCAGCGCCAGCGCCGTGAAGGTGGATTCGGTCTATTCGGGCCAGTCGCAGGTCGTGAAGCTGCCCGCCTATACCAAGGTCGACGTCTCGGCATCTTACGAGACCGGGCCGTGGCTGTTCCGCGTGGTGGTGAAGAACGCCACCAACGAACGCTACTTCCGCGCGAACTTCACCGAACTGTTCGGCTCGACCATCGTGCTGCCGGAAACCCCGCGCAGTTGGCAGGGCTCGATCGTCTACAAGTTCTGACCTCAAAGCGGCGGGGGCGCCTCCCTACCGGCGTCCCCGCTGCCATCGACGAAAAGATGAATCCTGCGATGACATTCCTGACCCGCGCCGTGCTGCTTGCCGGTGCTTCCGCTTCGCTGGCCTTCGGCGTCTCCGCCCAGGCCGCCGCGCCGGTTCCCGATATTTCCGCCTGCGAGCCCGGCAAGCCCTGCGCCGCGCCGCTGCCGGTCAAGGTCGTGGTCGTCTCCCTGTTCGAGATCGGCAAGGACGAGGGCGACACTGCCGGAGAGTTCCAGCTCTGGAAGGAACGGCGGGGGCTGACGATGCGGATTCCCTTCCCGCAATCGTTCCACGATCTCTACTACAATCCCGAGACGCAAGTGCTGGGGGTCGTCACCGGCGTCGGCACCGCACGATCGACCGCGGCGACCATGGCGCTCGGCCTCGATCCGCGTTTCGACCTGTCCAAGTCCTATTGGCTCGTCGCGGGCATTGCCGGGATCGATCCCCAGGATGCCTCGATCGGCTCGGCCGCCTGGGCGCGCTGGGTGGTGGACGGCGACCTTGCGCATGAGATCGATGCGCGCGAAATCCCGAAGGACTGGAAGAGCGGTTTCTTCCCCAGACACCTCAAGGGGCCGAACGACAAGACCACCCCGATCGATACCTCGGGCGGCGAAGTCTACCAGATCAACCCCCGGCTGGAGCGCTGGGCCTTCAACCTGACCAAGGACGTGAATATCCCCGACAGCCCGGAAATCCGGGCCGAGCGCATGCGCTTCACCGGATATCCCAATGCACAGAAGCCGCCGTTCGTCCTGGAAGGGGAGCAGCTTTCCGCGATGACCTTCTGGCACGGCAAGCTGCTGACCGATTGGGCCAACGACTGGGTCCATTACTGGACACAGGGCAAGGGCGAGTTCGTGACTTCCGCGATGGAGGACACCGGCGTGCTTCAGGCGATGACGTATCTCGACCGGATCGGCCGGGCCGACAAGGACCGCGTGCTCGTGCTGCGTGCGGGCTCGAACTACACGATGCCGCCGCCCGGCGTGGATGCGGCCTCCTATCTGCTGCGGGAAAACGAAGGCTACGCCGGGCTCCAGGCCTCGGTCGAGAGCCTCTATCTCGTCGGCTCGAAGGTGGTCGATGCGTGGCTGGCGGACTGGGATCGCTACAAGGACGAACTGCCGGAATAAGCGGCGGGATCACGAGCCAGGGAGGGAAGACTGGCGGCGGCGATCTCCAGCGCTGCCGTCAGTCGTTCTCCCGCCTCGGCCGGGAGGCCGGGGCCGCGCAGGAAACCAAGCCGGCGGCGCAGCCCATAGCCTGTGATGGCGGCCGTGACGGTGCCTTGCCCCGCCAGCGAGCGCGGCGCCACCGTCACCCCGAGCCCCGCTGCGACCATCCTCAGGCAGCGGTCCTCGTTCTCGCTGCGCAAGGCGAAGCGGGGGCGGACGCCGGCATCGGTGAAGAAGCGGCTGGTCCGCTGCAGCACCTCGCAGGAGCGGCGCGCGATCATGATATCGCCGGCAAGTTCCTGCGGAGCGACCTCCCCTCGCCCGGCAAAGCGGTGCGCGGCGGGCATGACCAGCAGGTAAGGCTCCTCCAGCACCTCGCCCGACGCTCCTTCGTCTTCTGCCATGAGCGTGAGCGCGAGGTGGATCTTGCCGCTGGCAAGTTGCCCGCGCAGATCCCGGTCGTCCCCCTCGACCAGTTCGATCCCGAATTCGCGGGCCAGTTCGCGGGCCACCCGCTCCAGCATCGCGCCGGACACGGTGGGAATGACGCCCAGCTTCAGTCCCGGCCATTGTTCCTGGACTGGCCGGGCGAATTGGTCGGCGCGGCGGAAACCCGCTTCGAGGTCGCGGGCGATCGGCAGGAAGGCCCCGCCGGATTCCGTCAGCCGGACATGGCGCCGGTCGCGCACGAACAGCGGCGTGCCGACCAGTCGTTCCAGTTCGGCTATGCTGGTCGAGACGGTGGGCTGGGTGACATGCAGCCGCGCCGAGGCCTGCTTGAAGCTGCCGGAATCGGCAACGGCAAGGAAATGGCGGATATGCGCGCGCTTTATCATTGGAAAAATCTATTCAAATGCCGTGCAAGTTTCAATTTGTTTGCGTGAAGGGGTTTCGATAGCTTGCCGGCAACGATGGCCCGCATCTCCGGCGGGCCTTGAAAGTTTGGGAAGAGAGATGAAAGCCACCCCCGATTTCGATTTCGGCCTGAGCGAAAGCGCCGTGATGATCCGCGAAAGCGTTGCCCGCTTCGCCGACGAACAGATCGCCCCGCTTGCCGTCAGGGTCGACGCCGAGGACTGGTTCCCGCGTGAGCTCTGGCCTGCCATGGGCGAGCTTGGGCTGCACGGCATCACCGTGGAGGAGGAATGGGGCGGAACCGGCCTCGGCTATCTGGAACATGTGATCGCGGTGGAGGAAGTCAGCCGCGCTTCGGCTTCGGTGGGGCTGTCCTATGGGGCGCACTCCAACCTCTGCGTCAACCAGATCCGCCGCTGGGGCAACGATGCGCAGAAGGCGAAGTACCTGCCGGGGCTGATCTCGGGCGAGCACGTGGGAAGCTTGGCCATGTCCGAAGCGGGCGCCGGGTCCGATGTCGTGGGCATGAAGCTGCGGGCGGACGCGGTGGAAGGCGGCTACCGCCTCAACGGCACCAAGTTCTGGATCACCAACGGCACATATGCCGATGTGCTGGTCGTCTATGCCCGGACCGATGCCGAAGCGGGATCGAAGGGTATCACCGCCTTCCTGATCGAGAAGGACATGGCCGGATTCTCCATCGGCCAGAAGATCGACAAGATGGGCATGCGCGGTTCGCCGACCTGCGAACTGGTGTTCGACGATTGCTTCGTGCCCGCAGGGAACGTCATGGGCCCGCTGAACGGCGGCGTGAAGGTTCTCATGAGCGGCCTCGATTACGAGCGCGTGGTGCTTGCGGGCTTGCAGATCGGGATCATGCAGGCCTGCCTCGACACGGTGATTCCCTATGTGCGCGAACGCCGCCAGTTCGGCGCGGCCATCGGCACGTTCCAGCTCATGCAGGCCAAAGTGGCGGACATGTACGTCGCGCTGCAATCGGCGCGGGCCTATGTCTATGCGGTGGCGCGGGCCTGCGATGCCGGGCAGACCACCCGCTTCGACGCGGCCGGCGCGATCCTGCTGGCGAGCGAGAACGCCTTCCGCGTCTCGGGCGAGGCGGTGCAGGCGCTGGGCGGTGCAGGCTATACCAAGGACTGGCCGGTCGAACGCTATCTGCGCGATGCCAAGCTGCTGGATATCGGTGCGGGCACCAACGAGATCCGGCGGATGCTGATCGGGCGGGAACTGATCGGGGCTTGAGAACAACAGCGTTTCCGGGGGCGATCCCCCGGAACTCGCGGAATCGCTGCCTTGCCTCTGAATTGCGCGCCGCCGAATCGCGGCGCGCTTTCGTGTTCGTCCTACCCTTGCTTCACCCGCAGCAACCCTTCCTGCGCCACGCTTGCTACCAGCATCCCGCCGCGCGAGTAGATCGCCCCGCGTGCGAAGCCGCGCGCATGGCCGGACCAGGGGCTGTCCATCGTATAGAGCAGCCAGTCGTCCATCGGCGGGGTCTGGTGGAACCACACCGCGTGGTCGAGGCTCGCGCCCGAGACGCCGGGCGAGAAGAAGCCGAGCCCGTGCGGCATGAGCGCGGTGGAGACCAGCGCGAAGTCGCTCGCATAGGCAAGGATCACGCGCTGCATCGCCGGCTCGGCATCCAGCGGGTGCGCCAGGCGGAACCACTGGTGGCGCTGCGGCAGCTCGCCGCCGCGAACCGGCGGGCAGGGCCGGATGTCGAACGAGGCGAGGCGGTCCACCAGGAACGGCGGCAGTTTCTGTCCGGCGGCGGCCAGCGCATCGCGGAAATCCGGGCACTGCTCGGGCGCGGGTACGTCCGGCATGGCCACGGCGTGGGAAAGCCCTTCCTCGTGCCGGTGGAACGAGGCGGCGAGGTTCAGGATCGGCTTGCCGCCCTGCATGGCGACGACGCGGCGGTTGGAGAAGCTGCCGCCATCGAAATCGGGCAGGACGCGGTAGATGATCGGGCGGCCGGAATCGCCCGCACGCAGGAAATAGGCGTGGAGCGAATGGGCCTGCCGCTCGGGATCGATCCCGCGCGCGGCGGCGTCCAGCGCCTGGGCCACGACCTGCCCGCCATAGACCCGGCCGGGCTGCTCGGCGGAAGCGGCGCCCCGGAAGATGCCGGTGTCGATTTCCTCGACGGAGAGCAGGCCGCGCAGTTCCGCCACGGCAAGGCGGGCGTCATCAGTCATCGGCATGGTTTTCCCTGAGCGCGGCCTCGATCGGTTCGACCGGCGTGCCTTTCAGCCAGGCGAGCGACTGGCGTTCGATCGAGAGCAATTCTTCCAGTGTCTGTTCGATCGCGGTCTTCTGCTGGCGCAGCTCGTTTACCCGATCCGTGACCTTGACCAGAAGCGCGCGCACTTGCTCGTGATGCTCGGGGTCGACGTCGTAGAGGTCGAGGAATTCCTTGATCTCCCGGATGGAGAAGCCGAGCCGCTTGCCGCGCAGGATCAGCTGCATCCGGCCCATCTCGCGGCGGGAGTAGATCCGCGTGGTGCCGACGCGCTGCGGCGCGATCAGGCCCTTGTCCTCGTAGAAGCGCAAGGTGCGCATGGTAACGCCCAGCTCGGTGGCCGCTTCCTGGATGCCGAGCATATCGGGGTTCACGCCGCCCGCCTCGGCGGCCGGCGTGTTCTCTTCAGGTGTCAAGGCTGCCCCGGTTCCGGTCACGCAGCGGACCCTTGGGCCGATCCCGCGGCCCGGCGCGCGGCTTCTTCCTCGACCAGTTCCTTCTTGGAGAGCTTGCCGACGAGCGTCTTGGGCAGGCTGTCGCGAAACTCGATGCTGCTGGGCATCTCGATCTTGTTGAGCCGCTCCTTGAGGAAGGCCATCAATGTATCCTGGTCCAAGACGTCCCCCGGGTGCAGCGCCACGAATGCCTTGGGGGCTTGCCCGCGATAGGCGTCAGGCACGCCGATCACGATCGCCTCGTGAACCATCGGATGCTCGTAAAGCGCATCCTCGATCGTTCGCGGATAAACGTTGTATCCCCCACACAGGATCATGTCCTTGATCCTGTCCACGAGGAAAAGATAGCCGTCTTCGTCGAGATAGCCAACGTCTCCGGTGCGCAAGGCGCCGAAGATGAAGGTCTTTTCCGATTCCTCGGGACGGTTCCAGTAGCCGGACATGACCTGCGGCCCGCGCGCGCAGACTTCGCCGCGCTCGCCCTGGGGCATGATCCGGTGCGGATTGTCGGGATCGCGGATCTCCAGCGCGGTGCCGGGGAAGGCCGGTCCGCAGGAGTTGTCCTTCACATCGCCTTCCAGTGGATTGCAGGCGATGATCGGCGAGGCTTCGGACAGGCCGTAGCCCTCCACCACGCGCACGCCGGTGCGCTGCTCGAACTTCTGGCGCACTTCCAGCGGCAGCGGCGCGCCGCCGGAGATGCAGACGCGCACCTGGTCGAATTCGCCGTGGAGCTGCTGGTTGTTGAGCGCGGTGTAGAGCGTGGGCACGCCGAAGAACTGCGTGGGCTTCGTGCGCTTGGCGGTCGCGAGGAACGACTTCATCTCGAAGCGCGGCAGGAGGATCATCTCCGCCGCGGTGTCCACCGAGTAGTTGAGCACGGTGGTCAGCGCAAAGACGTGGAACAGCGGCAGCACGCCGAGCGTGCGCTCCTGCTGTTCGGGCATGTGGCCGACGTGCGCGATCATCTGCGCCGAATTGGCGGCGAGATTGGCGTGGCTCAGCATTGCCCCCTTGGGCACGCCGGTGGTCCCGCCGGTGTACTGGAGCACGGCAAGGTCGGAAGGCGAACGCTCCACCGGATCGGGATCGGCATCGCGCGCGATGAGGTCAGCGAAGCGCAGGAAGCGCAGGTCATGCGGCTCATGCGCGATGTCCTTGCGCTTGAGCAGGCGATAGGCGCGGCCCTTGAGCCGGGGCAGGGCATCGGCGATCGGGCAGACCACGACCCGGCGCAGCGCGCCTTTCCCCACGAGCGGCTCGATCTTGGGAAGCGACAGCGCAAGGTCGGAGGCGACGATGAATTCCGCGCCCGAATCGTCCACCAGATGCGCCATCTCGCGCTCGGTGTAGAGCGGGTTGAAGTTCACCACGATCCCGCCGATGCGCAGGATCGCGAAGTAGCAGATCACGTAATAGGGCGTGTTGGGCAGGCACAGCCCCACCCGCGTCCCCCGCTTGACGCCGAGGTCCTGGAACCCCCGCGCCGCGCGGCGGGACAGGTCGCCGATCTCCCTGTAGGTCCACTTGCGGCCCATGAAGTCGATCGCCGGCCAGGCGCCGTGGGCTTCCACGGCATGGTCGAGCAGGTCGGTGAGCAACCGCGGCGCGATCGGCGGCATCTCTTCCGGGTGTTGGGAGGAGGTTTCCGGGACGGAGTGGCCGCCGATCGTCGCCGCGGCGCCCATCAGAAGGACACCCGCGCGCCGAGCGAGAACACCAGAGCGGAAGCGTTCTGGAGGCTGCCGTTGGTGATGACGGGCGTTTGCGCGGCGGTGCCGGGATAGGCCGCGGTGATGCGGTCGATCGGTGCATCCTTGAAGGTGATGTACGATGCGGCCGCGTCGATCGCGATCTTCTCGCTCATGTTGTAGGTGGTGCCGGCCGAGAAATTCCAGCGGTTGCTGTCAGGCACGCGGGCATCGCGGTTGCCGTTCGAGGTCGGGGTCTCGCCGTACTGGACGCCGCTGCGAACCGTCCACTTCGGGCTCACGTCGTAGTCCACGCCGAACGCGTAGGAGAAGCCGTCCTTGTAGTTCTCGGGGATCGACTGGTTGATCGGCGCGCCGAGGTCGATCGAATCGAACTTGCTCCAGCCATAGGCCACGACCTGCGCATTGAGCGTGAGCTGCTTCGTCGCCTTGATGCGGCCGGACATGATCGCCTGCCACGGGGTTGAGAATTCGGCGTTGGCGTCGAGCGAGGTGTTCTGCGGGGCGAGCGGGCCGAGCAGTCCGTCGATGGTCAGCGTGCCCTTGAGCTTGTGCTTGATCGCCGACTTGTAGGCGACGCCGATCGAGGCCGGGCCGTTGTGGTACTGCGCGCCGACCGACCAGCCCACATCCCAGCCATTGCCCTTGAGCTGCTGATGGCCGTCCGCGAGCAGGGGCGAGAGGTTGGGCAGGTAGTTGCCGAGGGTCGCGTCGACATATTCGACATTGGCGGCGGCGCCGACGTAGAAGCCTTCGAAGGGCTGGAAGGCCACGCTCGGCTGGATGTCGATCGTGCGCAGCTTGGTCTTGTCGGCCGAGTAGCGCGCCCAGCTGTCGGCATCATAGTTGGTGGTGAACGAATAGGGCGAAGTCACCGTCAGGCCGAAGGCGAACTTGCCGGTGCCATAAGCGATCGAGCCCGAAGGCAGCACGCCGTTGTTGATGGGGTTCTTGGCCACGCCGTTACCGCCGACGGGGGCGGGAGCCTGGCCGGGGCGGACGATCACGGTGCCGTCGTCCACCACTTTGCCGCGCGGCAGGATGACGCTGGCGTGGACCGAGGCCTGGCCGCCATCGAGGCCGCCGATTGCCGCCGGGTTCCACCAGAGCGAGTCGACGCCGGTATCGGCGGCCTCGCCCGAGAAGGCGCGTCCCTGTGCGCGTACCGACTGTTCCTGAAGGTAGAAGGCCTGTGCATGGGCCGAGCCGGCGAAGCCGAGCACGATGGCCGATGCGGTACCTGCAAGAAGGATGCGGCCCGAAGTGCGTTTCATGTCCCTAATCTCCCAATTCATCTTCATTCCCTGAACCTCTGTCGTTTTCCCGGCGCGCCTCAGGGAATGCGCGTCCAGGTCTGGGTCTTGCACAGGGGCCAGACGATGCAGCCCTTGAGCTTGAGGGTGTCGGCGCCGACAGGCGTTATCGTCGCCTTGTAGGTGCCGCCGTCCTCAGGGTTGTAGATCTGTCCTTCGACCCATTCGTTCCCCTTGGCCTTGAACCCGCCGACGATCTGCAGGCCCTTCACCTTGCGGGTGCGCTTGGTGGTGTCCTTGTTGTTGATGTCTCGAAGGTCGGGGTTGGCCTTCAGCCCATCCGAATCGACGATTCGTCCGCAGACCGATTCGCCGCAGCGGCCCAGTTCGACCACGCCGTGCTTCGAAGGCGTGCGCCACTTGCCGACGACGGAGTCGTTTCCGGCCGCGAACGCCGGATTTATGCCGGGAGCGAGCAGCACCGCGCCGGCAACCAATGCCAGCCCCACGGGTTTCCAATTTCTCATGAGCGACCTCTCCATCGTCTCTCCAATCGGACATCTTCTCACCGGCGGGACGGGGCCCTTACGGTGGGATGCTGATTTGTCGTAACCCAAAATTTGCTTGACGTATAGGGAAAGAATTGCACCCTTAGGGAAGACGACGACGCAGCTTCGGGAAAAGCCCAAGGCGCGTCCGCCCACGGAGAGAGTGCATGCAAAGTGTCGTGATCGCGGGTTACGCCCGCTCGCCCTTCCACTTGGCCAACAAGGGCGCGCTGGCCCGCGTCCGCCCCGACGACCTTGCCGCCCAGGTGATTCGCGGCCTGATCGCGAAGACCGGCGTGGAAGCTGCTGATATCGAAGACGTAATTGTCGGCTGCGCATTCCCCGAAGGCGAGCAGGGCTTCAACGTCGCACGCCTCATCGGCCTTCTGGCAGACCTGCCGATCTCGGTCGGCGGCATGACCGTGAACCGGTTCTGCGGCTCCTCGATGAGCTCGATCCACTACGCCATGGGCCAGATCGCCATCGGCGCGGGCGAAGTGTTCGTTTGCGCGGGCGTCGAATCGATGAGCCGCGTGCCGATGATGGGCTTCAACCCGCTGCCCAACCCGGCGCTGGCGGCGAAGAGCGCGGCCTACATGTCGATGGGTGAGACCGCCGAGAACGTCGCCACCAAGTACCAGATTTCGCGCGCCGATCAGGAAGCGCTTGCGGTCTCCAGCCAGCAGAAGGCCTCGGCCGCGCGTGACGCCGGCAAGCTGACCGACGAGATCGTGCCGATCCAGACCAAGACCGGCCTCGTCAGCGAAGACGGCACCATTCGCGGCGAAACCACCGCAGAGGGCCTTGCCGGCCTGAAGCCCGCGTTCGATGCCGCAGGATCGGTGACCGCCGGCACCTCCTCGCCGCTGACGGACGGCGCCAGCGCCGTGCTCGTCACCACCGAGGAATATGCCCGCGCCCACGGCTTGCCGATCCTCGCCCGCATCAAGTCGGTCGCGGTGTCGGGCTGTGCGCCGGAAACCATGGGCCTTGGCCCGATCCTTTCCAGCCAGAAGGCGCTTGAGCGCGCGGGCATCGCTGCCGGCGATCTCGACGTGGTGGAACTGAACGAAGCCTTCGCTTCGCAGGCGCTGGCCTGCATCAAGGACCTCGGCCTCGACACTGCCAAGGTGAACATCGACGGCGGCGCGATCGCCATCGGCCACCCGCTGGGCGCCACCGGCGCGCGCATCGTCGGCAAGGCGGCCTCGCTGCTGAAGCGCGAAGGCGGCAAGTATGCACTCGCCAGCCAGTGCATCGGCGGCGGTCAGGGCATCGCCACGATCCTGGAGTCGGTGGAATGAGCGACACCATCAAAAAAGTCTGCGTGATCGGCGCCGGTACCATGGGTGCCGGGATCGCCGCTCAGGTCGCCAATGCCGGCGTGCCGGTGCTGCTGCTCGACATCGTTCCAAAGGACGCGACCAACAGGAACGTGGTGGCCGAAGGCGCGGTGGCGAAGATGCTGAAGACCGAGCCTGCGCCGTTCATGAGCAAGTCCGCCGCCAAGCTGGTCGAAACCGGCAACATCGAAGATCATCTGGACAAGGTTGCCGAGTGTGACTGGGTGATCGAGGCGGTGATCGAGCGTCTCGACATCAAGCAGGGCCTCTACGCCAAGCTCGAAGCAGTGAAGCGCGACGGCACCGCCGTTTCGTCGAACACGTCGACGATCCCGCTTGCCAATCTGGTCGAAGGGCGTTCGGATGCGTTCAAGCGCGACTTCCTGATCACCCACTTCTTCAACCCGCCGCGCTACATGCGCCTGCTGGAGATCGTCACCGGCCCCGCCACCGACGCTGCCGTTGCCGCCAGGGTCGAACGGTTCGCCGACATTTCGCTCGGCAAGACGGTGGTCAAGGCCAAGGATACCCCGGGCTTCATCGCCAACCGTATCGGCACCTACTGGATCCAGCTTGGCCTTAACGCCGCGTTCGACATGGGGATCACCGTCGAACTGGCCGACGCCATTGCCGGAAAGCCGATGGGTGTGCCCAAGACCGGCATCTTCGGCCTTGTCGATCTGGTCGGCATTGATCTGATGCCGCACCTGCAGGCCAGCCTCACCTCGACGCTGCCCGCAGGCGACCTCTATCACGGCATTGCCCGCGACATCCCGCTGATCAACAAGATGATCGGCGAAGGCTACACCGGCCGCAAGGGCAAGGGCGGTTTCTACCGCCTCAACAAGGAGGCCGGTCGCCGCAAGGAAACCATCGACCTCCAGACCGGCGAATATCGCCCGACCGTGACCGCGCAGGGCCCGCGCGGTGCTGCCGCCAAGGGCGACCTCAAGGCGCTGGTCGAAAGCAAGGGCGATATCGGCGCTTACGCCTGGGCCGTGCTCGGCGCCACGCTGGCCTATGCCGCCAGCCTCGTGCCCTCGGCCGCCGATGACGTGGTTGCCGTCGATGATGCGATGAAGCTGGGCTACAACTGGAAGGCCGGCCCGTTCGAGATGATCGACAAGCTCGGCGCCAGGTATCTTGCCGAACGCCTCGCCGCCGAAGGCAAGGCCGTGCCGGAGATTCTGACCGTGGCGGGAGACCGCACGTTCTACCGGATCGAGAACGGCAAGCGCCAGTTCCTCGGCCTTGACGGCGAATACCGCGACATCGTCCGCCCCGAAGGCGTGATGCGCCTTGCCGACGTGAAGCTTTCGTCGAGGCCCATCCTCAGGAACGCCTCGGCGGCGCTCTGGGATATTGGCGACGGTGTCGTCTGCCTTGAATTCACCGGCAAGATGAACGCGCTCGACGGCGAAGTCATGAAGCTGATCGGGCAGGCCATTCCGCTGGTGGCGGCGCAGTACAAGGCGCTCGTCGTCTACAACGATGCCGATACCTTCTCGGCAGGCGCCAACCTTGGCCTCGCGCTCTTCGCGGTGAACATCGCGGCGTGGAGCGAGATCGAGAAGCTCGTTGCCGGCGGCCAGCTGGCCTACAAGGGCCTGAAGTACGCTCCGTTCCCCGTCGTCGGCGCGCCTGCCGGCATGGCGCTGGGCGGTGGCTGCGAGATCCTGCTGCATTGCGACGCGATCCAGGCCTATGCCGAACTCTACTGCGGCCTCGTGGAATGCGGCGTCGGCCTCGTTCCGGGCTGGGGCGGCAATGGCGAGATGATCGACCGCTGGCGCAAGGCCCCGGGCATGCCCAAGGGCCCGATGCCGGCGGTGGCCAAGGTGTTCGAGATGGTCTCCACCGCGCAAGTCTCCAAGTCTGCCCAGCAGGCGCGCGAGATGATGATCCTGCGCAAGGATGACGGCATCTCGATGAACCGCGATCGCCTGCTCTACGATGCCAAGCAGAAGGCGCTGTCGCTGGTGGAAGGCTACACCCCGCCCGAAGCACCCGAGTTCAAGCTGCCCGGCGCCGGTGGCCGCACGGCGCTTGGTCTGGCTGTCGAGGGCTTCCACAAGCGCGGCATGGCGACCGACTACGACGTGGTCGTCTCCGGCGTGCTGGCCGACGTGCTGACCGGCGGCGACGAGTTCGACCTCGTCGACACGGTGAGCGAGGGCGAACTGCTCAAGCTGGAACGCGATGCCTTCATGGGCCGCCTGCGCGATGGCCGTTCGGTCGCCCGCGTCGAGCACATGCTCGAAACCGGCAAGCCCCTGCGGAACTGATGCTGCGTAACTGATAAGGTATGAATGCGCGCCCGTCGGTGATCCGGCGGCGCGCGCGAGGAGAGTGACATGCAAGTCTACGAAGCGCCCCTGCGCGACATGAAGTTCGTGCTCCACGAACTCCACAACGATGACGGCTTCGGCAATCTCGAAGCCCTGGCCGAATTCACGCCTGATCTGGTGGACGCCGTGCTGGAAGAGGCCGCCAAGGTGGCGCAGGAAGTCCTGCTGCCGCTGAACCGCAGCGGCGACATCGAGGGCTGCACGCTGGAGAACGGCGTGGTCCGCACTCCCGCAGGCTTCAAGGAAGCCTACGACATGTTCCGCGAAGGCGGCTGGTGCGCGCTGGCGTCCGATCCCGAGTGGGGCGGGCAGGGCCTGCCCGAAGCGCTGAACAAGCTGACCGAGGAGATGATCTGCTCCTCCAACCTGTCGTTCAGCCTCTATCCCGGCCTCACCCACGGCGCGACCACCGCGATCGAGGGTTACGCCAGCGACGCGTTGAAGCAGGCCTACCTGCCCAAGATGGTCGAGGGCACATGGTCGGGCACGATGTGCCTTACCGAACCGCACTGCGGCACCGACCTCGGCATGCTGCGCACCAAGGCCGTTCCTCAGGGTGACGACAGCTACAAGATCTCCGGCGCGAAGATCTTCATCTCGGCGGGCGAGCACGACCTGACCGAGAACATCATCCACCTTGTCCTCGCGCGGCTTCCCGATGCCCCGGAAGGCGTGAAGGGTATTTCGCTGTTCCTCGTGCCCAAGTATCTTCCCAAGGAAGACGGCACGCCCGGCCCGTCCAACGGCGTTTCGGTCGCGGCGATCGAGCACAAGATGGGCCTCAAGGCCTCGGCCACGTGCCAGCTCAATTTCGACGATTCGATCGGCTGGCTGGTCGGCACCGCGAACAAGGGCATGGAAGCCATGTTCAAGATGATGAACACCGAACGTGTTTCGGTGGGCATTCAGGGGCTTGGCGTGGGTGAAGCGGCCTATCAGTCCGCCGTGTGGTACGCCAAGGACCGCGTGCAGGGCCGCTCGCTGTCAGGCGTGAAGAACCCCAAGGGCCCGGCCGATCCGATCATCGTCCACCCCGACGTGCGCCGCATGCTGATGACCGCGCGCGCTTACAACGAAGGCTGCCGCGCGCTCGGCGCCTGGGTCAGCCGCGCGCTCGACGCCGAAAAGCACGCGACCGATCCCGCCGTGAAGGCCCGCGCGGAAGACTTCATCGCGCTGATGACCCCGGTGGTGAAGGCGCTCTTCACCGACTGCGGTTATGAAAGCGCGAACCTTGCCGTGCAGGTCTACGGCGGCCACGGCTACATCGCCGAAAGCGGCGTGGAGCAGTTCGTGCGCGATGCCCGCATCGCCATGATCTACGAAGGCACCAACGGCATTCAGGCGCTCGACCTCGTCGGCCGCAAGATGCCCGCGCACGCGGGTCGCTACCTGCGTTCGTTCTTCCACCCCGTTTCGGACTTCATCGAGGCGAACAAGGCGGACGAAACCTTCGGCAAGATGATCGAGGGGCTGGAAAAGGCCTTCGGTGCGCTGCAGCTCTCGACCGGCACGATTGCCCAGAAGGGCATGAAGGACCCCGAGGAAGCCGGTGCCGCCGCGACCGACTATCTGCGCCTGCTCGGTCTTGTCGCCATGGGTTACTGCTTCGCCAAGGCGGCGCTGATCGCCAAGGCGCGGCTGGACGAAGGCACGGGCGAGGCGGCGTTCTACACCGCCAAGATCGCGACTGCCCGGTTCTTCTTCGACCGTCTGCTGCCACAGGCCACTGCAGCGTTCTTCGCCATCAAGTCGGGCAAGGCTTCGATGATGGCGCTCGAAGCGGACATGTTCTGAGGTAGCGCGTTCAGGATCGCCGAAATGAAAAGGGGGGGCGGGCATCATTTGCCCGCCCCCTTTTTTATAGCGCAATCTCAGGCCGCGCCGACCCAGACCACCCAGCCTGTCAGCCAGGCCGCGACGATGCAGGCGATCAGCCGCCAGACCGGTGCCTTCACCATGCTGGTCGTCCCGGCGGGCATGGCGCGGGCGCCGGTAATCATCGGTGCGATCAGGTTGTCGCGCTTGATGACGCGGTAATAGATGATCGCCGCAAGGTGCAGCACGATCATCGCGAGGATCAGGTAGAACACCGTTTCGTGCAGGTCGGTCACGCGGCTCGCCGCCGTCGAGGAGACGAGGTGATTAAGCGGCCCCGTCGTGCCGTCGTCGGGATCGCCCGCAAAGAGGCCTAGCCCGATTTGCAGTGCCATCAGGCCGAGCAGGACGACGACGCTCCAGCCGCCTGCGGGGTTATGCCCGGCGGTCGGCGTGTCGTTCTGTGAACGCAGATGTCCCAGCACCACCCGCGGCCCGCGCACGAACGAGGAGAATCGCGCCGTCGAACTGCCCACGAAACCCCAGAGCACGCGTATCACCACCAACTGCATCAGGATCGTGCCGATGCTGGTGTGCCAGCCCATCTCGCCGTTTTCGGCCGTCCACCAGAGCGCCGGGATCAACAGGGCGAAGCTCCAGTGGATGATTCGGACGGGCCAGTCCCACAGCGGGGTGCGGACGGTCGCCGCACCCTTGTGTGAACTCACTGCTTCTTCTCGCGGAAGGTGTCGTGGCAGCCCTTGCAGGCTCCGCCGATCTCACCCATCGCCAGTGTCGCGGCCTTGGCGTCCTTGGCGTCGGCCGCAACCTTGAGGTTGCCGGCTGCGGTTGCCAGCTTGTCGGCCGCAGCCTTGAATTCGGCAGGCTTCTGCCAGATCGTGGGCAGGGCCTCGGTCTTCTCGCCCGATTCCTTGCCGCTGCCGTCAGGGAACAGGCCGACGATCTTGCCCGCATCGGTCTGGATCGAGGTTGCCGAGGCGGCGACCGTGGCGAAGTCGGGGCTTGCGGCCTCCAGTGCGGACTTTGCGGCCTTGTTGGCCTTGCCGATCGCCTTGAAATTGGCTTCGCGCGCCTCGATCGTCTCGGAAACGTCCACCGGCTCGCCCGAGGCGTTCGTCGTGGTCGCGGCGGGTTCGGAGCCCTTGCAGCCGGTCATGGCGGCTGCCAGCGCAAATGCGGCTAGGGTTGTCGTCAGGATGGTCTTCGATGCCATGTCGCTGCTCCTGGCAGGTATCTTCCAAAAAGCGGGGAGGCCGTACTTGTTTGCCCGTCGGCCTTGGTCCCAAGCGCTTGATAACCGTTGTTGTTGCCATGCAGCGAATGGTTTTTGATGCTTACCCGAAAACCACCCCGTCCATCAGCTTGCGCGCGGTACGAAGGAGGGCGGCGCTCTTGACGGCGCCGCCCTCGTCCGTGTCGAGGACACAAGACATCTCGCCGGTCGGATGTTCGACCGACAGCGTCTTGCGGCGACCCTCGGGGATCTGGGCGACTTCGGCGGCGGGCGAGCCTTCGATCAGGCAGGCCGTGGCCACCGAGACCGCGCCGAGCACGCCGATCGTGGCGTGGGCGCGGTGGGGAATGAAACTGCGCACGGTCACCGCGCCGCCGTGCTTCGGCGGGGCGACCAGCATCATCTTGGGAACCGACTTGTCCTTGACGTCGCCCAGGTTCATCCGTTCGCCCACGGCAAGGCGGATGGCCTCGATCCTGGCCTTCAATTCGGTATTGGCGTCAAGGCTCTCGCGGTCCTCGTAGCCGGTTACGCCCACGTCCTCGGCTTTCATGACGACGCAGGGCATGCCGTTGTCGATCAGGGTCACGCGCACGCCGTTCACTTCGTCGGCCGCGTTGCCGCTGGGCAGGAGCGAGCCGCAGGAAGAACCGGCGGTGTCGCGGAATTCCAGCGGGATCGGGGCATGGGTGCCGGGAACGCCGTCGATCGCGGCCTCGCCCTTGTAGGAGACCATACCGCCGGGCGTCTGCACGGTGGCGACGGCGACCTGCCCGGTATTCTCCATGAAGATGGCTACGGCGGTTTCGTCACCCCGGGCCTCGATCAGCCCGCGCTCGATGGCGAAAGGGCCGATCCCGGCGAGGATGTTGCCGCAGTTCTGCTGGTCGCTGACGAGCGCCTGATCGACGAAGACCTGAAGGAACAGGTAGTCGACGTCGATGCCCTCGCGCGTGGATTTGCTGACGACGGCCACCTTGCTGGTCAGCGGATCGGCGCCGCCCATGCCGTCGATCTGGCGCGGATCGGGGGAGCCCATGATGGAAAGCAGGAACGCGTCGCGGGCCGCGGTGTCTTCGGGAAGGTCGCTCTTGAGGAAATAGCCGCCCTTGGAAGTGCCGCCGCGCATCCACATGCAGCGAACGCCCTGCTCGACCGGCCCGGTTGCACTCATCACGCCATCTCCTTGTCCCGCAGTCGGCTTCCTGCCGGAGCGTGCGGGAAGGGGGAAAGAGAAACTTTGGACGCGCCATAGGATTTGGCTAAGAGTGGCCCCATGGACATCTGGAACTTCAACCTTCGGCATCTGCGTGCAGTCGCCAAGATCGCCGAATTGGGGACGGTCAATGCCGCCGCCCTGGCCGTAAACCTCAGTCAGCCTGCGATAACACAGGCGTTGGGGCGGCTTGAGGCAATGATAGGGCTGCCGCTGTTCGAGCGTCGTCACGATGGCATGATCCCGACCCGGGCCGGAGAAATCCTCGCCCCCCGCATCGGCGCGGCGCTTTCCCATATCCAGAGCCCGCACGTCACCATGTCGCGCCTGCGGGCGCTGCTCGCGCTGGCGGAAACGGGCAGCTATGCCGGGGCCGGACAGGAAACCGGGCTGTCGCTTCCTTCGATCCACCGCGCCGTCAACGATCTGGCGCTGGCGCTGCGGCGGCCGCTGGTGGCGCGGCAGGGCAAGTTCGTGATCACCACCGAGGCCGGCACCCAGCTCGCCCGCGAATTCCGCCTGGCGAAAGTCGAACTGGAGGCCGGTCTTTCCGAGGTCGAGGCGCTGCGCGGGCTGGAAACGCGGCGCATCGCCATTGGCGCCATGCCGCTTTCCCGTGCCCGCATCCTGCCCGCCGCCGTGGCCCGATTCCTGTCGCGGCGGCCCAGGGTGAAGCTCAACATCGTCGAGGGATCGCGCGCCGAGCTGGTCGAACCGCTGCGCAACGGCACGCTCGATCTCATGGTCGGCGCCTTGCGCGATCCGCTGGTGGAGGGCGACCTGATCCAGCATCCGCTTTTCGAGGATCGTCCGGCGGTCTACGGCCGCAAGGGGCATCCGCTGGAAGGTACGAACCCCCGCGCTGCCGATGTCGCCCGCTTTCCCTTCACGCTGCCGCCGCGCGGCACGCCGCTGCGCGACAGTTTCGAGCGTTATTTCGAGGAGCACGGCGTGCCGCTGCCGGAAGTGCCGGTCGAATCGGGATCGGTGATGATGATCCGGCAAGTGATGATGGGCGGTGATTTCCTTACTGTGCTCTCGCCCGATCAGGTGACGGTGGAACTGGAAGCGGGCTGGCTCTGCGAGTTATCGCGGCTTCCGGCCGAATTCACCCGCCATATCGGCATGACGACCCGCGCTTCCCTGCGTCCGACCGAGGTTCAGAGCGAATTTTTCGCCGATCTGGAATGGGCGGCGCGGGAGGTTTCGCGCTGAGCTGCTTTTAGGCAGGGCTTATAGCTTCCGGGTGGTTCCAATTGGCCGCTTTCAGCCAATCGGGGCATGACAGGAGGCATGGACAGATCGATCGCCCTTATCGGGTTTGGAGAAGCCGGATCGACGTTCGCGGGAGCAGGAGATTGGTCGGCGCAGGCTCGTGCCTTCGACATTCTTCCCGCGTGCCGTGACGTCATGGCCGAACTCGGTATCACCGCCTGCGACAGCGCGGCCGAGGCGCTTGCGGGCGCCTCGCTGGTGCTCTCGCTCGTCACCGCAGATGCTGCGCCGCTGGTGGCGGAACAGGTCGCACCGCTCCTGGGCGAGGGCGCCTTGTTCTGCGACATGAACTCGGTCGCGCCGGGCACCAAGCGGGCGGCCGCAAAGGTGATCGCTCAAGGCAAGGGCCGCTATGTCGACGTGGCCGTGCTCGCGCCTGTGAACCCCGCGCGGATGAAGGTGCCGCTGCTGGTGTCCGGCCCCGATGCCGCAGAGGCGGAAAGCGCGCTGACGGCGGTGGGCTTCACCAATGTGCGTGTCGTCGGCGATGCGGTCGGCCGGGCTTCGGCGATCAAGCTGGTGCGCTCGGTCATGGTCAAGGGGCTTGAGGCGCTGACCGCCGAGATGATGATGGCCGCCCATGCCGAAGGCGTGGCGGACGAGGTACTGTCCTCGCTCGACGCCAGCGAGAAGACCATTCCCTGGGCAAGCCGCGCGGACTACAATCTCGACCGTATGCTGGTCCACGGCCGCCGCCGCGCCGCCGAGATGGATGAGGCGGCGGAAATGCTGCGTTCGCTGGGCATCCCGCCGCTCATGACCGAAAACACCGTTGCCTGGCAGCAGGCGCTGGGCGCGCTGGGCTTGGTGCCGCCGCCCGAAGGATTCGAAGCCAAGCTCGCGGCGGCAGTCGCGGCAGGCGTACTCAAGGGAGAGAATTGAGCATGTCGCTCATCATCGACTGTCACGGACATTATACCGTCCTGCCCAAGGCGCATGACGCCTGGCGCGAAGCCCAGATCGCCGCGTTCAAGGCCGGTGAAGCCGCGCCGCCCTACCCGGAAATCTCGGACGCCGAGATCCGCCAGACCATCGAGGACAACCAGCTTCGCCTCATCAAGGAGCGCGGCGCCGACCTTACCGTGTTCAGCCCGCGCGCCAGCGCGATGGCGCACCATGTCGGCGATCAGGCCATGTCCGAGGCATGGGCGGTCCACTGCAACAATCTTATCGCCCGCGTGGTCCACATGTTCCCCGAGACGTTCGTGGGCGTGTGCATGCTGCCGCAGAGCCCCAAGGCGGACCTTTCCGCCTCGGTGAAGGAACTGCGCCGCTGCGTCGAGGAACTGGGCTTCATCGGCTGCAACCTCAACCCCGATCCGGGCGGCGGCCACTTCGAGCATCCGCCGCTGACCGATGAATACTGGTTCCCGATCTACGAGGCGATGAGCGAGCTGGACGTTCCGGCGATGATCCACGTCTCGGGTTCGTGCAACCCGGCGATGCACGCCACCGGCGGCTTCTACATCGCGGCGGACACCGTGGCCTTCATGCAGCTGATGCAGGGCGATCTTTTCGCGAAGTTCCCCAAGCTGCGCTTCATCATCCCGCACGGCGGCGGCGCGGTGCCGTACCACTGGGGCCGTTATCGCGGTCTGGCGGACATGCTGAAGAAGCCTTCGCTTGACGAATACATCATGAACAACGTGTTCTTCGACACTTGCGTCTACCACCAGCCGGGCGTGAACCTGCTGGCCGACGTGATCGACAACAAGAACATCCTGTTCGGCTCCGAAATGGTCGGCGCGGTGCGCGGGATCGACCCGCAGACCGGCTTCTACTTCGACGACACCAAGCGCTATGTCGATGCGCTCGACATCTCCGACGAGGAGCGCCACGCGATCTTCGAAGGCAACGTGCGCAAGGTCTTCCCGCGCCTTGACGCCAAGCTCAAGGAACGTGGCCTGTGACCGACAAGAATCCGACCGACAAGAATCCTTGCGAGAATGCGGGTGGTCCGATCGACATCCACGCCTATCTCGGCGAGTTCGACGATATTCCGGGCACGCGCGTCTACACCGCTAAGCGCGCGCGGCAGGGCTATCACCTGAACCAGTTCGCGATGAGCCTGATGAAGGCGGAAAACCGCGAGCGCTGGAAGGCGGACGAGCGCGCCTATCTCGACGAATGGCCGATGACCGAGGACCAGAAGCAGGGCGTTCTCACCCGCGATTACAACCGCCTGCTCGATCTGGGCGGCAACATCTACTTCCTCGCCAAGGTCTTCTCGACCGATGGCCTGAGCTTCCTTCAGGCCGTCTCGACGATGACCGGCATGAAGCTGGAAGACTATCAGGCGATGATGATCGCCGGGGGCCGCTCGCCCGAGGGCCAGCGCTCCATCAAGGAGCACCGTTGAGATGGCCCGCATTACGCACGGCATCGCCTGCAGCCACATCCCGGCGCTCGGCGTCGCGTCGGACTTCGACAAGTGGGAAGATCCCTACTGGAAGCCGATCCAGGAAGGCTTCGCGCCCACCCAGAAGTGGGAAGCGGAGAACCTGCCGGACGTCGTGATCCTGGTCTACAACGATCACGCTTCGGCCTTCGACATGAAGATCATCCCGACGTTCGCGATCGGCTGCGGCGAAAGCTACAAGCCGGCGGACGAGGGCTGGGGCCCGCGCGCGGTGCCCGACGTGGAAGGCCATCCGGACCTTGCCTGGCACATCGCCCAGAGCCTGATCCTCGACGAATTCGACATGACCATCATCAACGAGATGGACGTCGATCACGGCCTTACCGTTCCGCTGTCGATGATGTTCGGCAAGCCGGAAAAATGGCCGGTGAAGGTGATCCCGCTGGCGGTCAACGTCGTCACCTATCCGCCGCCGTCGGGCAACCGCTGCTGGGCGCTGGGCGAGGCGATCGCGCGCGCCGTCGAAAGCTTCGATGAGGACCTGAACGTGCAGGTCTGGGGCACCGGCGGCATGAGCCACCAGCTTCAGGGTCCGCGCGCGGGCCTCATCAATGCCGAGTGGGACAACATGTTCCTCGACAAGCTGTCGGGCGACACGCAGGAACTGCGGTGCATTCCGCATATCGAATACCTGCGCGAAACCGGCAGCGAAGGCATCGAGATGGTCATGTGGCTGATCATGCGCGGCGCGCTGGGCAAGGAAACCCGCGAACTGCGGCGTTTCTACCATGTGCCTGCCAGCAACACGGCGGTCGGCCACATCGTGCTGGAGCCGGTGAATGGCGACGTGCCGTCCTCGACGACCGTCGAAGGCGCGGCCTCGCAGCATCTCGCAGACTGATTCCGCGTGCCGGTGCTTGACGCCGGCACGCTCCTTCCCTTGATAGAGTTTCCAAGGAGATTTCCATGCGTATTGCCCTCGTAGGCGCGGGTGCTTTCGGTGAAAAGCATCTCGACGGCCTGAAGAACATCGATGGCGTAGAGATCGCCTCGGTCATCAGCCGCTCGGCCGAGCAGGCTGCCGAAGTCGCCGCCAAGTACGGCGCGCTGCACTCCGGCACCGATCTGGCCGAAGCGCTGGCGCTGCCCGACGTCGATGCCGTGATCCTCTGCACCCCCACGCAGATGCACGCGCAGCAGGCTATCGCCTGCATGAACGCGGGCAAGCACGTGCAGGTCGAGATTCCGCTGTCGGACAGCTGGGCCGATGCCGAAGCCGTCGTGGCGAAGCAGAAGGAAACGGGCCTCGTCTGCATGGTCGGCCACACCCGCCGCTTCAATCCTTCGCACCAGTACGTGCACAACAAGATCACCGCGGGCGAATTCAACGTCCAGCAGATGGACGTGCAGACCTACTTCTTCCGCCGCAAGAACATGAACGCCAAGGGCCAGCCGCGCTCGTGGACGGACCACCTGCTGTGGCACCACGCCGCGCACACGATCGACCTGTTCGCCTATCAGTCGGGCAAGATCGTTGCTGCCAACGTGCTGCAGGGGCCTAAGCACCCGGAACTGGGAATCGCCATGGACATGTCGATCCAGCTGAAGGCTGAGACCGGCGCGATCTGCACGCTCTCGCTCTCGTTCAACAACAACGGCCCGCTCGGCACCTTCTTCCGCTACATCGGCGACAGCGAGACCTACATCGCGCGTTACGACGATCTGGTGAACGGCCGTGAAGAGCCGATCGACCTCACCGGCGTCACCGTGTCGAACAACGGCATCGAGCTTCAGGACCGCGAATTCGTCGCCGCCATCCGCGAAGGGCGTGAGCCCAACTCGTCGGTCGGCAAGGTGCTCGATTGCTACCGCGTGATCGGCGAACTGGCGCAGAGCCTCGAAGCGCAGGACGGCTGGTCCTGATCATGGCAAAACGCCTCCTCGCGGGCCGTCCGGTCCACTCCGTCGGTCTCGGCTGCATGAATGTGGCCTGGGCCTACGGCAATCCGCCGTCTCGCGAGGAGGCGGCCCGCCTGTTCCGCCACGCGCTGGACGCGGGCTGCGATCACTTCGACACCGCCAATATCTACGGCATGGGGCTGAGCGAGGAAATCCTCGGCGAAGCGATCATGGACCGGCGCGGCGAGTTCCTGCTGGCCTCCAAGACCGGCATCCTGATCGACGGCGCCCGCCGCGGCATCGACTGCGCGCCGGAGAGCATCACCGCCTCGCTTGACGCCAGCCTGAAGCGGCTGGGCACCGATCACATCGATCTGTTCTACATGCACCGCTTCGATCCCAAGGTGCCGATTGCCGAGTCGGTGGGCGCCATGGTGCGCGCGATCGAGGCGGGCAAGATCGGCGCCTATGGCGTGTCCGAATGGTCCACCGCGCATATCCGTGAGGCACACGCGGTGCATCCGGTGGCGGCGGTGCAGACCGAATATTCGCTCTGGACGCGCAATGTCGAACTGGGCGTGCTGGACGCCACGCGCGAACTCGGGATTGCGCTCGTCGCCTTCTCGCCGGTCGCGCGCGGGGCGCTGGGCGGCGAGCTGGCCGATGTGAACACGCTCACCGAGAAGGACCTGCGCCGCAATTTCCCGCGCTTCGTCGGCGAGAACTGGACGCATAATCTGGCGCTGATCGAGGAATTCAACGCTCTCGCCTCCTCGATCCGCGTCACCCCGGCGCAGCTGGCGCTGGCCTGGGTCCTCGCGCAGGCCGGGCACGTCCATGCCATCCCCGGCACCCGCTCGATTCCCCACTTCGACCAGAATCACGCGGCCGCCGCGCTGGAAATCGACGCGGCCGTTCTGGAGAAGGCGGGCGCGCTGATGAACCAGCAGACCATTGCCGGCCATCGCTACCCGGACATGATCAAGCCGACCATCGATACCGAGGACTACGCCTGACCGGCCGATAGCCCTGACGGAACATAGGCTCTCCGGGACGGTTCTGACGGCATGGACAATGCCGCCCAGACCGACCCGGAAACCGACGACGCCAGCGATCTTTCGCACGACGATCCCGAGCGCCGGCAATCCGACCGCGAGATCGAGGCCGACGAATCCGGCCTGACCGGCCACGAACGCGGCCAGATCAAGGACAACCTGCGGCTTTCGGCGATCACCGTCTTCTCGGTGATCCGGCGCGAGGGCGAGGAGGAACTCCACCGCCCCGCCATGTCGCTCTGGTGGTCCGGCATCGCCGCGGGCATCGGCATTTCCACATCGGTCTTCGCGCAGGGCCTGCTCCACCAGTCTTTCGCGGATCACCCCCAGCGCGAACTCATTTCCGCGTTCGGCTATGCCATGGGCTTCGTGCTGGTGGTGCTCTCACGCCTGCAACTCTTCACGGAGAACACGCTCACGGCCGTGCTGCCGCTGCTGGCAGGGCCGAATGTGGAGCGGCTATGGCGCACGGCAAGGCTCTGGGCGATCGTGCTCGCCGCCAACCTCGTGGGCACTTTCCTGACAGCGCTGTTGATCGACATCTTCGCCGATCCCGCGCATCCCACGCTGGCGGGCATGCTCGATGTCTCTCGCAAGGCCGCGCAGGCCAGCGGCTTGACCGCGCTGCTGGACGGCATTCCCGCGGGCTTCTTCATCGCCGCATTCGTGTGGATGCTGCCCAGTTCCAAGGGCTTCGAGATTTTCGTGGTCGGTCTTTTCGCCTGGCTGATCGCGGCGGGCGGCTTCGCGCATGTCGTGGCGGGATCGACGGAGATGTTCCTCCTCGTCCTTCACGGCGAGATACCGATGCTCGATGCCTTCGCTCTCCATCTGGCGCCCACGCTGGTCGGCAATGTGATCGGCGGCACCGGTCTGTTCGCGCTTCTGGCCTTTGCGCAGATCAAGGCCGAAATCTGACGGATGACCTTGCCCGGCATGCAGGCTAGGACGGCGAGATGAATGGTGCAAAGACGATCACGGTCCGCCGCAATGCTTACGGGACGGACCTGCGCGCGGGAGAACGTTTCGCCATTCCGGTAGAGGCGCCCATCGCCATCGAGACCAACGGCATCGCCTATGCCGTGATGATGGCGACTCCGACCGCCATCGAGGATTTCGTGACCGGCTTCCTGATGGCCGAGGGGCTCGCCGAGGCGGACGAAGTCGGCGAAGTGGCCGTGCACCGGGTGGAGAACGGCGAATGGGGCACCGGCTACGTGGCCCGCGTGAACCTGCCGCCTGAGCGCATCGGCGCGATCGTGGCGCGGGCGCGGCGGCGCGTGGGAGACAGTTCCTGCGGCATCTGCGGCATCGAAGGCGTGGAAGCGGCATTGCGTCCGCTGCCGGTGCTGAAGCGGCCGAGCAGGGCGACGGCAGCGGCGATCCGGCGCGGGCTTGACGGTTTGCAGGCCGGGCAGGCGCTGGGGCGCGAGACACATGCCACCCATGCCGCCGCCTTCTGCGACGAGTCCGGCCGCATGGTGCTGGTGCGCGAGGACGTGGGGCGGCACAATGCACTGGACAAGCTGGTCGGCGCGCTCGCCCGGGCCGGGATGGATCCGGGCGCGGGCTTCATGATCGTCACCTCGCGCTGTTCCTACGAACTGGTGGAGAAGGCCGCGCGCGCCGGTTGCCCGTTGCTCGTCGCGATTTCCGCACCCACCGACCTGGCCGTTCGCCGGGCGCGGGCGGCGGGGCTGAAGCTGTGCTTCGTGGCGCGGGACGATACGATGCTGCTGGTACACGACTGCGACGAGACCGACGAACGTGCCATGCGGCTCGTCGAACCGTAAACCGGCGTCTTCCTGTTTTGCTTGCAGTATTCGCGCGCAATCCTAGATTCGCAGACGACGACTACACTTCTTGAAGGACGGGACTTTCTTCCATGGCCACTACGACCGATCAGGCGACCACAGGCGAGCTGAAGCTGACGCCTCCCGATCCGGTGCCGGTGGTCCAGCCAGAGAAGGCGGCCGGTCTCGTCCCCGTGGGCGACGAGCAGAAGTCCAAGTTGCAGGTCCGCGTCGATGAATTCGTGAACGACCTGGTGTCCCAGGACGTTAACTCGCCCGAATTCGGCCGCCGTGTCGACCAGATTACCAACATGGGCCGCAAGGAGATTTCCGAGGCCGCCGGCCAGTCCAACCGCTTCCTCGATCGTCCGGTGCGGGCGATGGACAAGGACGCCGGCGTCGGCGCCGACCTTGCCGAGCTGCGCCGCACGGTGGAAGACCTCGACCCCTCGACCAAGGGCGACCTGCTCTCGCGCCGCAAGATCTTCGGGATCATCCCGATGGGCAACAAGCTGCGCAACTACTTCGACGGCTATCAGAGCGCGCAGGGCCACATCAGCGCGATCCTCGCCCGCCTGCAGGGGGGCAAGGACGAACTGCTGATGGACAATGCCGGTATCGACGTGGAGCGGCAGAACCTCTGGGCGGCGATGGGCAAGCTCGAACAGATGATCTTCATGTCGAAGGCGCTGGACGAGACCTTGGAGCAGAAGGCCAACGATCTCGACCATACCGACCCTGCCAAGGCCAAGGCGGTGCGCGAATCCGCGCTGTTCTACGTGCGCCAGCGGACGCAGGACCTGCTGACGCAGATGGCGGTTTCGGTGCAGGGCTACCTCGCGCTCGATCTGGTCAAGAAGAACAACGTCGAACTGATCAAGGGCGTGGACCGGGCTTCCACCACCACCGTCGGCGCGCTGCGCACCGCGGTTACCGTGGCGCAGGCGATGGCCAACCAGAAGCTGGTGCTGGACCAGATCACCGCGCTCAACACCACGACCGCGCGGATCATCGACGGCACCGGCCAGATGCTGAAGGACAACACCGCCCGCATCCACGAGCAGGCGGCGAATTCCACGATCCCGCTGGAAACCCTCAGCCGCGCCTTCCAGAACATCTACGACACGATGGATTCGATCGACACCTTCAAGATGCAGGCGCTCGATTCGATGAAGCAGACGGTGCAATCGCTCGAAGGCGAGGTCACGAAGTCCAAGGCCTATATCGCCCGCGCGCAGGGGCAGGCCGAAGGCACCGCGCTGGGTAGCGACAAGGCGGCGAAAGCCATGCTGGAGGCGCTCGACTGACCGCCATGGCCAATCCCGTCACTCCCCGCAATCGCAGTGCCGTGAACCAGGAAATCATCCGCGCCGCCCGCCGCCAGCGCGCGGCGCGGCTTTATAACGCGCGCAAGGAGCGCTGGAACTTCCGCTGGCGCCGCATTCGTCGGGCGTTCCTGGCGCTGTTCGGCATCTTCATCGTGGCGTTGACGGCGGGCCTCATCCTGGGCGGGCTTTCCTTCACGACGACGGTGCTCACCACGCTGCTTGCCTTTGCGGTGTTCATCGTTCTCTCGATCTATCCTTCTTCGCCCCGGCCCCGTGCCGAGCAACTCGGCAGCGCGACATTGCCGGAACTGGCGGGATCGACCGAACTCTGGCTGGAAAGCCGCCGCCGCGCCCTGCCCAATGCCGCGGTGGACGCGGTGGACATGATCGGCGTGCGCCTGGAGCAATTGGCGCCGCAACTCGCCACGCTGGAGGATAGCGGCCCCGCCGCGCGCGAGGTGCGGAAGCTGCTGTCCGAACACCTGCCCTCGCTGGTGGACAGCTATACCCGGATTCCCGCAGAACTGCGGAACAAGCCCCATGCCGGGGGAACCACGCCTTCGCAGCAACTGGTCGAGGGCCTCGATGTCATCGCCGGGCAGATCGAGACGATGAGTCTGGATCTGTCGCGCAACGATCTCGACGCGCTGGCGACGCGCGGACGCTTTCTCGAAACCAAGTATATCGACGCCCGCGACGATGGTTGACCTGCTGACGCGGGCGGGGAGCCTGCCGTTCTCCGTCGCGCTGGCGCTGATGCTGATGTTTGCGCTGCTCCAGATCGTGGGCGCGGGCGACTTTCTGGGCGGTGACGCGGATGTCGATGCCCATGCCGGCGTCCATGCGCATGGCGGGATCGACGCAGGCCTGCTTTCGGTTCTCGGCATCGGCCGCGTGCCGTTCCTGATGTGGTTGATGCTGCTGCTCACCGTATTCGGGCTGGTGGGCATTTCGGCGCAGGAACTGCTGCTCTCGCTGACGGGCCACACCTGGAGTGCATGGCTGGTCGCCCCGGTCGTCGGCCTCGCTTCGCTGCCGGTCAGCGGCATGCTGTCGCGCGGGCTGGGGCGGATCATCCCGCAGGACGAGACGACCGCGATCGACATTTCCGCCCTCGTCGGCCGGGAGGCGGAGATTCTCGTCGGCACGGCAACGCCGGGCAGTCCCGCGCGGGGCCGGGTGGTGGATTTCCATGGGCAGCCCCACAATGTCATGGTCGAGCCCGACGAGCACGGCCAGCGCTTCGTGCAGGGCGAAAAGGTCCTGCTGGTCCGCCGCGATGGCGATGTATTCAAGGGCATCGCCCGGGGCGACCACTATCTTCCGCGCCTTGACTGAATTGAGGATGGGAAACTCCGGATCGGTTCGATTAAAGCACTGAAAATCGAGCAAACCGGCCCGGTTTTTATGGAAGATTTTGCGAATTTCGGATAAGAACTTCCGTGAAATTCAATGCTCGCGCGCCATTTTTCTCGGGCGGGCATCAACGGGAGAATTCTTAACATGCAAGACCTCGTCGGCATCGCGATTCTGGCCGGCATCGCTCTGGTCCTGTTCCTGGCGCTCGGCCTCATGCTGGCGCGGCTCTACAAGCGTGCCTCGAAGGAAATCGGGTTCGTTCGCACGGGCTTCGGCGGTGAAAAGGTCGTGATGAACGGCGGCGCGCTGGTCCTGCCGGTATTCCACGAGACGATGCCGGTGAACATGAACACCGTGCGTCTCGCGGTGGAGCGCAAGAACCAGGATGCGCTCATCACTCTCGATCGACTGCGAATTGACGTGAAGGCGGAATTCTACGTCCGCGTCCGCCCGGATGCGGGCGCCATCGCCATGGCGGCGCAGACGCTTGGCGCGCGGACCATGCATCCCGAGGCGCTGAAGGAACTCGTCGAAGGCAAGTTCGTCGATGCGCTGCGCTCGGTGGCGGCAGGCATGACGATGAACCAGCTTCACGAACAGCGCGCGGATTTCGTGCAGAAGGTGCAGCAGGTCTCCTCGTCCGATCTCGCGATGAACGGGCTGGAACTGGAATCGGTCTCCTTGACCGGCCTCGACCAGACCTCGATCGAACACTTCAACGCAAACAACGCTTTCGATGCCGAGGGTCTGACCAAGCTGACCGAGCAGATCGAACTGCGCAAGAAGGCCCGGAACGACATCGAGCAGGACACCCGCGTCCAGATCGAGACGAAGAACCTCGAAGCGGAGCGCGTTTCGCTTTCGATCCAGCGCGACAACGAGTTCGCAAAGCTGGAGCAGGAGCGCGAGATCGAGATGCGCCGCGCGGAACAGGCCGCGGAAGTGGCGCGCGAACAGGCGCTGCGCAGCCGTGAGGCGGAAGAAGCCCGGATCATCGCCAAGCAGCAGGTCGATTCCCAGCAGATCGAATCGGACCGCACCATCCAGCAGGCCAAGATCGCGCAGGCGCAGGCCGTCGAACTGGCGCGGCAGGGCCAGCAGATCGCGATCCAGAACAAGAGCCGCGAGGAAAGCCAGGCCAAGGCGGAGGCCGATGAGGCGCGCGCCAAGGCGGTCGCCGCAGAGGAACAGGTCGTCACCAGCCGTGAAACCGAGGTGGCGGAGCGCGTCAAGCGTATCGAACTGATCGAGGCCAGCAAGGAAGCCGAGCGGCAGGCGATCTCCATCAAGGTAGAGGCCGAGGCGGAGCGCGAGGCGGCTGCCAACCGGGCGGAAGCCTTCCGGCTGGCCGCCGAAGGTGAGGCCGAAGCGGAAAAGCTCCGCGCCGAAGCGTCGCGCGTGCGCTTCGAGGTCGAGGCGGCCGGTCAGCGTGCCGTCAACGAGGCGGCGAACCTCCTTTCGTCCGACCAGATCTCGCTCCAGATGAAGCTGGCGCTGCTCAAGGTACTGCCGGAAATCGTGCGCGAATCCGTGCGGCCGCTGGAGGCTATCGATTCGATCAAGATCGTGCAGGTTGACGGGCTGACCCAGAAGGGCGGCGCGGGAGCTTCCCCGGCTGCGGCAGGTGGTTCGGGCAATCTGGCCAACGACGCGGTCAGCGCGGCGCTGGCCTATCGGGCACAGGCGCCGGTGATCGACGGGCTGATGAAGGAACTGGGGCTCGACGGTGCTTCGCTTGCGAATCTGGTGCAGGGCGCGGTGCAGGCGCCCGCTTCGGTTCCGATCGTAGCCGCCGCAAATGATGCCAGGGGCGCGCCGCTCGGCGAAGCCGAATGAGGTGATCGGGCGGCTGGAATGGTTTGCCTGACAGAATAAAGGGACGCCGGACCGCCTGGCGTCCCTTATCGCCGTGGCGGCACGGCCCGCCCTGCCTTCCGGAGAAAGGCCATGTTAGGCCATCCCGCGAACGCCGGACGAACCGGTGGAACGGGAGATATGCGTCATGGCCGGGCCATTCCACAAGATCCTGCTGTTCATGAAGCGTCGGCCCGATCTGACGGTCGAGCAGTTCCGCGCTTATTACGAGACGCGTCATGCGCCGCTGGCGGAACGCTATTCGCGCGGGGTCAGTCGCTACATCCGGCGTTATGTCGATCCGCAAGTCCATCCCGAAACCGGCGCCTTCCTTGATGGGCCGGACGTCATTACCGAACTCTGGTTCGAGGACGAGGCGATCTATCGCGCCACGCTCGGCTATATCACCACCAGCCTGATGCCGGATGAGATCGTTGCCGATGAGCGCAATCTGTTCGACCGCGCCTCTTTTCGGATCGCGACGGTGGTGGAATACGAAAGCGCATCGACGGGGTGAAAGCCGCGGGCAATCACCCCGGCGGGGGGATCAGATTCCCAGCCGCCCCATGATTCCGCCATCCACCTTGATGTCGCACCCGCTGACGTAGCTTGCCGCCGGAGAGCAGAGGAATTCCGCGACCGAGGCGATTTCGTCGCCCACGCCGAGGCGGCCGAGCGGGGTCATTCCCATCATCCGCACCATCTGTTCGCTGGCCTTGGCTTCGGCGCGGCTCATTTCGGTATCGATGAAGCCCGGCGCGATCGAGACGATCCGCACGCCGCGTGCACCGTAGGCTGCAGCTTCGCGTCCGACGAGGCCGATCACTGCGCGCTTGGAAAGCGTGTAGCCCATGCCGGGATTGGTTGCGTGCCCGTCCACCCCTTCGCGGCCCTTGCCGGCGACGAGGTCCTGCACAGCCGATACCATGGCGGGGTCGCCCAGCAGATAAGCCGACATCGACGAGATCAGCACCGCGCATCCGCCCGCTTCGAAGCGGGGCAGGAGGGCGGCGACAAGCCTTTCGGTGGCGAAATAGTTCACTTCGAGAATGCGCGGCGCTTCTGCCATGGTGGGCGAGAGCCCGGCGGTGTGAACGAGCGCGAACAGCGGGGCGTCGCCCAATGCGTCCAGCAGCTGCTGCGGGAACTCCGCTGCGGAAATGTCCCCGGCGAGGGTCGAGACTTCGGTGCCGCCCGCGCGAAGTTCCGATGCGAGCGCGGCAAGGCGTTCGGCGTTCACATCGCACAGGAGCAGGGAATAGCCCTGCGCGGCGAAACGGGTTGCGGCCGGGCGGCCCATGCCTCCGGCGGCACCAGTGATGATGACGGTTGCGCTCATGACCTCTCCTTTTCGCGCCGTTCCTTCGGCATCGGGCGAAGTGGTAACGGGCGCCGGGAGGTCTAGCCAGCGCCTGAGGCACTCATCGCCCCGGGGAATAAGATACAGTGTCGCTCATACTTCTTGCATTGAACCGCATCCCGTCGTTTCATCCGCGCCTATGGGCCGCGGGCAAGACGGCAGCGATCTGGGAGTGCGCGGATGCAGATGAATGGCGAGCAGAGGGTCGCAGCACCGCGCCGAAAGGTTTGGGAGGCGCTGAACGATCCGGCAGTGCTCGCACAGTGCATTCCCGGCTGCCAGAGCCTCGAACGCGATGGCGAAGACCGTTTCGTCGCGGCGGCCGAAGTGAAGATCGGGCCGATCGGTGCGCGGTTCAAAGGGCAGGTGCAGCTTTCCGATCTCGATGCGCCCAACGGCTACAGGATCACGGGAACGGGTAACGGCGGGATCGCCGGAAGCGCCAAAGGCGGCGCGAACGTCCGGCTGAGCGACACCGGCGATGGCGGTACGCTGGTTGTGTATGAGGTGGAGGCGGAAGTGGGCGGGCGCATGGCGCAGCTTGGCGGTCCGATCATCGACGCCACGGCAAGAAACCTTGCGGGGAAGTTCTTTTCGAAGTTCGGCGATGTGGTCACGGGGGGCGCTCCGGCGCCGGTTGCTGCGGGGGAGCAGGCAACCGGCGCCGGACAGGCAGAGCCTGAGGCAGCCGCAGCGGCAGCGGCACCTGCCGCCTTCAGGCCCGTCGTTACCGATGCGGCGGCTGGTCGCGGCACCATCTGGGGCTGGATCGCCGCACTGGTGCTGGCACTGCTCGCCGGCTTCACGCTGGGCGCGCGCGGCCTCCATGCGGAGATGCTGGTGGTGCTCATGCTGCTCGTGGTGACTGCGGCAGCGGCTTTCGAGGCCGGGCGACGCGGAAACGTTGGAGGTGCGCGCCGATGAAGCCTGCTCCCTTCGACTATGCCCGGCCATCCAGCGTGGCCGAGGCTTGCCGCATACTTTCCGAGGCCGGCGGCGGCGCAACCGTGATCGCGGGCGGGCAAACGCTGATGCCGCTGCTCAATCTCAGGATGAGCCAGCCCTTCATCCTGGTGGACATCAACCGCATTCCCGAACTCACCGGCGTGTCCCACGTCACGGGCGGCATCCGCGTCGGGCCGATGACAAGGCAGGCCGATGCCCTGGCCGATGCCACGCTGGCGCGCCATCTGCCGGCGATGGTGACGGCGCTTGGCCATGTCGGGCATTACCAGACGCGGAACCGGGGAACGGTGGGTGGTTCGGTGGCGCTGGGCGAGCCTGCAGCCGAAATGCCGGCCACGGCGGTGGCGCTCGGCGCGACGCTGGAGATCGCCTCGGTGCGCGGCAGTCGAACGGTTGCCGCCACGGACTTCTACATAGGCCCTTACATGACTGTGCTGGAGAGTGACGAACTGCTGACCGGCATCGTCTATCCCGACTGGCCCGAGGGCCACCTCGTGCTGTTTCGCGAAGTGGCGCAGCGACCGGGCGATTTCGCGCTGGTCGGCATGGTGGGCTGCGTGGTTCTGGATGGCGGCGTCGTTTCCCGGGCCGGGCTGGCCTGGTTCGGCATGGGCCCGACCCCGATCCGAATGCGCGGGGCAGAAGCCGCGCTGATCGGCAGGAGCCTTTCCGAGATCGATCCCGGCGCCGTGGCGGAACTGGCCGTGGCCGACGCCGCACCGTTCGACGATCACCACGCCAGCGCCGAATACCGCCGGACCGTGGGCCGCAGGATCTTCGCGCGGACGCTTCGTGAAACACTCGACCTGAGGGATGCGGCATGAGCGAGCCTCAAAGCGAATGGCGGATCGAATTCGCCGTCAACGGCCAGCATCGCAGCGCCACCGTCGAGCCGCGCACGAGCCTTGGCGATTATCTGCGGCTGGAGGCGGGCTGCACCGGTGTCCACCTCGGCTGCGAGCACGGGGTTTGCGGTGCCTGCACGGTGCTGGTGGACGGCAGGGCGGTACGATCGTGCCTGATGCTGGCGGTCCAGGCCGATGGGGCGGAGGTGACCACGGTGGAGGGCCTTGCCGCGCCTGACGGCACTTTCCACCCGGTCCAGCAGGCGATGCGCGATGCGCACGGGCTCCAGTGCGGCTTCTGCACGCCCGGCGTGCTGATGACCTTTGCCGCGCTGACGGCGGGAGAGGCCGCCGCGGGCGAGCAGGAGATGATCGAGGCGATGTCGGGCCATATCTGCCGCTGCACCGGATATCAGGGCATACGCCGCGCGGCCAAGGCACTGGCCCAATCCGTCTCCGGCGCGGGAGAGGCGGCATGAACGCAGAACCCTCGGGCATTGGCGCTGCGCGCTGGATCGGGAAGCGGGTTCCGCGCAAGGAAGACGCGCGCCTGCTGACGGGGCGCGGCCAGTTCACGGATGATGTGGTGCTGCCCGGCATGCTTCACGTCGCGTTCGTGCGCAGTCCGGTGGCGCGCGGCAGGCTGGTTTCGATCGATGGCGCCGCAGCGGTGCAGATGCCGGGCGTCCACGCGGTGCTGACCGCCGCCGACCTGGCGCTGCGGCCGATCACGATGATGAGCTTCTTCTTCACGCCCTCGGAAGTGCCGGTCGCTCCATTGGCGGATACGCTGGTGCAATACGTGGGCGAGCCGGTGGCGATGGTCATGGCCGAGACCCGCGCCCAGGCGGAAGATGCCGCTTCGCTCGTCGAGGTCGAGATCGAGGAACTCGAACCGGTTGTCACCCTTGCCCAGGCGAAGGCGGCAGCGCCGATCCATCCGGGCACCGAGAGCAATGTCGCGGCGGAGATCGGCGACGAGGAGCTTGACGAGGAGCTGGAAGCGGCGCTTTCGGGCGCGGCGCTGCGGGTTAGCCAGAAGGTCGTCCACCAGCGCATCTCGCAGTCGCCGATGGAAAACCGCGCGATCCTGGCGAGCCGGGACGGACCCGAGGAGCTCAACCTCTGGATCACCTGCCAGAGCCCGCACAACATCGCGCGCTGGGTCAGCCTGGCGCTTGGCCTGCCGGATGCCGCGATCCGGGTGATCGCCAAGGACGTGGGCGGCTCCTTCGGGCTCAAGAACACACCGTGGAAGGAGGAATGCGCAGTCATCTGCGCGGCCATGCTGCTGGGGCGTCCTCTCAAATGGACCGAGGATCGCTACGAGGCGCTTACCGCGTCGAGCCAGTGCCGGGAAGCGGAGATGAGCCTCCAGGCCGGGTTTGACGGCGAGGGGCGGCTGATCGCCAGCCACGGCATCTATGATTGCAACAACGGCGCTTATCCTCAGGGGGCGGACAGCAATATCGCCGTCCATATGTTCGTCTGGGCGGCCTACAGGATGCCCGCCTACGCTTTTGTCTCACGCGGGTGGTACAGCAATACCAACGGGCTGGCGGCTTATCGCGGGCCGTGGGCGATGGAATCGCTCATTCGTGAAACCTTGCTGGACAAGGCGGCGAGGAAGCTCGGCATCGATCCGATCGAACTGCGCCGCCGCAATCTCGTCTATCTTTCCGATCAGCCGGCGGTGTCGAGCATGGGCATCCCGCTGGAGGATATCACGCCCGGCGAATGTCTGGAAAAGCTCGTTGCGCATTTCGACGTGGCCGCGTTCCGCCGCGAACAGGCGAAGGCGCGGGGGGAGGGGCGCTATCTCGGCCTCGGCGTTGCCGCCTATATCGAGCCGACCGGCTCGGCGGGCAGTATGGTGACGATGACCGGGGAACTGGCGCAAGTGCGGATCGAGCCGACCGGCAAGGTAGCCGCCCTGATGTCCACCCATTCCCAGGGCCACGGCACCGCCACGACCATGGCGCAATGCATCGCCGACCGGCTCGGCGTGGCTTACGACGACGTGACCGTGTTCGAGGGGGACAGTTCGCGCGGCGGCTTCGGCCCCGGCGCGGCGGGTAGCCGTCAGGGGGTGATCGGTGGGGGCGCGGCGATCCGTGCATCGGAACTGCTGGCGGACAAGGTAAAGGTTCTGGCAGCCCACTTGTACAACGCCTCAATCGACACCGTGACCATCGAGGACGGCATGGTCCACATCGCCGGCGCCCCGGAAATGTCGCGATCGCTGGGTGAGATCGCGAACATCGCCTATGGCGAACCGCACCGTCTGCCACCCGGTTTCGAGGCCGGGCTGGAAGCGCAGTTCCGTTACCAGCCCCCGCCGATGACCTTCACCAGCGCGGCGCATGCCTGCGTGGTGGAAGTCGATGCGGAAACCGGCTTCGTGAAGATCTTGCGCTGGATATCGAGCGAGGATTGCGGGACCGTCATAAACCCCGGCGTCGTCGAGGGGCAGATATCCGGAGGGCTGGCGCAGGCGATCGGCATGGTCCTGCTGGAAGAGATGCCATACGATGCGCGCGGCAATCCCCAGGCGGCGACGTTCAAGGACTATCTCCTCCCGTCGATCAGCGACGTGCCGGTGTTCGAGTTCGTCCATGCCAATACCCCGTCGCAGACGATCGGCGGCATGCGCGGCGTAGGTGAAGGCGGTGCCATCATCGGCCCGCCGACGCTGGTGAACGCCATCGCCGATGCGCTCAGCCCCTTTGGCGAGATCGAGGACCTGGTGCTTCCGCTCACGCCTGCCCGCATCCTCGACGTGATCGAGCAACGCGATGTTTCAGGCGTGCGCAAAGATGGAGGGCAGTCGGGTATGGTGTCGGGAGAAGCCCCGGCGCCAGTGCCGGCGATGGAGCCCGTCATTCAGGCCGAGCCGGCCTCGGTTCCCGAACCCGAGGCGCCGCCCGCCGGGCTCGACGGTGACTGGAACATGGTGCTCAAGACCCCGATGGGGCCTCAGGCGATGGTCGTCACCTTCCGTACCGAGGGCGCAGCCGTTTCGGGCCGCTTCACCAGCCCGGAAGGCACGCAGGACTTCGAGGGTGGCACCGTCGATGAAAACCGCGTTCGTTTCGACCTCAAGGTCGAGAAGCCGATGAAGATCACCCTGAAATACGACCTGACCGTGACCGGCAACACCATCGCAGGAAAGTGCAAGATGGGCATGTTCGGCTCGGCCAAGGTGACGGGCGAGCGGGCCGGCTGAAGCAGGCTCTTTCCGAGCTGGTGGGATTAACAACAGCATTGCGCCCAAGTCGGTCGCGCCAGGGCCGATTGAACCCGCCGGAGAGCCGACCGTCCGCTTCCCCGTGCAGGCATGATCGATGAGCAGCTGAGAAAGGTGATGAGCGGACCTTCCAACGTGGAGCGAGCTATGTCGGGACCGCTCGATCAGGCTTCAGACCATCTCGGTATCGGCTCTCATTTCTTGACCACAGGCGTAATTTCCAGGCCATCCGGCTCGACGATATTCACTCCGGAGAAGACCATCATCCCGCCGCGGAACTCGATCAGCCTGTAATCATTATAACGGCCCATATCGAATCCCCTCCACTTCAAAGACTTACCGACGAACGGTAGAAAGCCGTTGGTATCGACCTTCGCTTCATCGTTCCGAGGGAGAGGCTGCGAACGATCTAGCAGCATCACGTTGATGGCGGTGTCTAGCTCGCGAGTCAGCAAGTCCTTCAGACCGGCGCCGTCATTTTCGATCAAGCTCGCGAGCGGAAGCGGCTTACCTTCGCAGCAGAAATATTTGATCGTCTTGCCGGAGTCGCTGTCGGTCGCGACCTTCGTTTTCAGCACGATATAGGGACGAACATCCTCGGTCTTTTTGACGAACGTAAGCACGACATACGGTGTCACCGTCATCGTGCTGCCGCCCGGCTGGGGTGCGAGCGTATAGGCAGTCCGGAATTTGTCGCTCGCCATGAGCGTGTTGGTCATCTCGATCGCCTTTGCCCGGACGTCAAAGCGCAGGTCATCCTCGACATTGTGGACTTTGCCCGTGCCGCTCTCGGCGTTGATCGAACTTTGTACCAGCATGCCGACCGGGCCTAATAGCATCCCGATTGCGCCGCCACCCTGATGCCCCGAGATGACAACGTTGCTATCAGGGATGCGATGGACGCCCATGGGCAGATCGCTCATCCCGTTCGCGCCCTTTTCCGAAAAGACGACAGCCGTCGGCAGAGCCGATGCGGGAGCCGACGCTACCTCCGAGTTATCCTGCGCGGCGACCGCCTGCGGCGCCAATGCGAATGCACCCGCGAGCATCGCGAGAATGACTGTACGCTTCATCTAATTCCCCCTAGACTTTGGATCGAGATGCCGCCCTCGGACTTGTTCTCGGCCACAGCATCAATTGCTAGTCCAAGGCCTCCGCCGAGACAACCTCGCGAACGTTGAATTCCGAAGCGGTTTGCGCGTTACTGTATGAATTGGATGTTCTTTGCCGAGCGCTTCCTCAGATAACAAACGCTTCTGACAACGATAATAATTTGGTGCAAATTGACCGATCGCGGATCCGTAGATGGAGCGCAGACTATCTTCATTCGGGAATGAGAATTTTCCCTCTGAGCGTCCTTAATAGGGGAGAGCTACCATCTCCAAGCCGTCGTCCCGGACTTGATCGGGAACCGCTGGCAAAGCCGCGCGCGGATGCGTGAAAACGCCGCGTCGCAGCGACCGATCGAAACCTATAGCCTAAAGACGCTTCAGCGGTCCCGGATGAAGTCCGGGACCGCTGAACAGAATATGTCTGCTTGGGGGAGGAGGCCGTCAGACAGCTTTTCCTAATCGAAGTAAGGTAGTTGGTCAGCGGACGGGCAGCCATCTGCCCTTCCCCCAAAGATGAGCCGCCATTCCGCAACCGGCCCCCTCATGACGCCAAGGCTATCTTGCGCATGGCCTGCTTGTCCTTGCCGCCTAGCTGCTTGCATCCTTCACGGTTTCCATCGCCACATAAGTTGATGTGCTGGAAACGTGGGGCAGGTTCGACAGCTTTTCGCCCAACACCTCGCGGTAGCGGCGGATGTCGGTGGTGCGGACTTTCAGCAGGTAGTCGAAATGGCTGGCGAGCATGTGGCACTCCTCCACTTCGGGAATGCGGCGGACGGCGGCGTTGAATTCCTTCAGCGCCTGTTCGCGCGTATCCGACAGTTTCACTTCGGTGAAGGCCACGTGGTCGAACCCGAGGGTGGCGGGATCGACGACCGCACGAAAGCCGCGGATCACGCCCGAATCGATCAGCCGCCGCATCCGCACCTGACAGGGCGTCTTTGACAGGCCCACCACCTGGGCGAGTTCGGTCACGCTCATGCGGCCATCTGCGCGCAGGGCGGCAATGATCTTGCGGTCAAGCTCATCCAGATTGACCTGTTTCTGGCTATTTACCATTCATTTGGCCTGCATGATGCCGAAATATAAGTTCATATGGTCCGATCTGTGCCTGTGAAAAGGCGGATTGCCAAGCGGTCTTGGGATATTGGCGATTCATGACCCACACGCCCCGCTTCGCCGCATTCGCCCCCGCCGTCAGCGAGCCCACCCCGCTGCGCCGTGCCATCACCGAGGCTTTCCGCCGTGACGAGGCCGCCTGCATGGCACCTCTGCTCGAAGCGGCGACCTTGCCCGATGCTCAGCGCCGGGACGTGCGTGAGACCGCGAGCGCGCTCGTCACCACGCTGCGCGCCAATCACAAGGGCACAGGCGTCGAAGGGCTGGTTCAGGAATACTCTCTCTCCAGCCAGGAAGGCGTCGCGCTCATGTGCCTCGCCGAAGCGCTGCTGCGCATTCCCGACAATGCGACCCGCGATGCGCTGATCCGCGACAAGATTTCCGATGGCGACTGGAGCGCGCATCTCGGCGGCGGCAAGTCGATGTTCGTCAATGCCGCGACCTGGGGCCTGGTGGTGACCGGGAAGCTGGTGGGATCGGTCGACGACACGGGACTGGGCGCGGCGTTGACGCGCCTAGTCGCCCGGGCGGGCGAGCCGGTGATACGGCGCGGCGTCGATCTTGCGATGCGGCTGATGGGCGAGCAGTTCGTGACCGGCGAAACCATCGGCGAGGCCGTGAAGCGCGCCCGCGAACTGGAGGCCAAGGGCTTCCGCTACAGCTATGACATGCTGGGCGAAGCGGCCACCACCGCCGCCGATGCCGAACGCTACAACACCGATTACGTCAATGCGATCCACGCCATCGGCAAGGCCGGCGCGGGGCGGGGCATCTACGAAGGCCCGGGAATCTCGATCAAGCTCTCGGCCCTCCACCCGCGCTACAGCCGCGCGCAGGCCGGCAGGGTGATGGCCGAATTGCTGCCGCGCGTTAAGGCGCTGGCGGTGCTGGCCAAGGGCTACGACATCGGCCTCAACATCGATGCCGAGGAAGCCGACCGCCTCGAACTCTCGCTCGACCTGCTCGAAGCGCTGGCGCTCGATCCCGAACTCAAGGGCTGGGATGGCCTCGGTTTCGTGGTGCAGGCCTATGGCAAGCGCTGCCCCTTCGTGCTTGACTGGATCATCGATCTCGCCCGCCGTTCGGGCCGCCGCATGATGGTGCGGCTGGTCAAGGGCGCGTACTGGGATGCCGAGATCAAGCGCGCGCAAGTGGACGGGCTTGCCGACTTCCCGGTCTATACCCGCAAGGTCCATACCGACGTGTCGTATGTTGCCTGCGCGAAGAAGCTGTTGGCGGCGCCGGACGCCGTGTTCCCGCAGTTCGCCACGCACAATGCGCAGACGCTGGCGACGATCTACCATCTCGCCGGGCCGGACTTCGTGGTTGGCCGCTATGAGTTTCAATGCCTCCACGGGATGGGCGAGCCGCTCTATTCGCAGGTTGTCGGCAAGGACAATCTCGACCGTCCCTGCCGTATCTACGCCCCGGTGGGAACGCACGAGACGCTGCTGGCCTATCTCGTGCGCCGCCTGCTGGAGAACGGTGCAAACTCCTCGTTCGTGAACCGGATCGCCGATCCTGCCGTGCAGGTGGCGGACATGGTGGCCGATCCGGTGGACGTGGTTCGCGCCATGCCCGATCCCGGTGCCCGTCACGACCTGATCCCGCTTGCCGCGGATCTCTACCCCGGCCGCCGCAATTCGGACGGGATCGACATGGCCGACGAGACTGCGCTTGCCGCGCTTTCGGAAGACTTGCGGCGGTCCGCCGCGCGCGAATGGTTCGCCATGCCCGCCAATGCACAGGGTGAGGCGCGTGCAGTTCTCAATCCGGCGGATCATGACGACGTGGTGGGCAAGGTGATCGAGGTCGCGCCGGAAGCGGCTGCGGTTGCGGTTGCGCGGGCCGCGATCAGCCGTTGGGGCGGTGTGCCCGTTGCCGAGCGTGCCGCCATGCTGGACGCTGCCGCCGATGCCATGCAGGAGCGGATCGGCCTGCTCATGGGCCTGGTCATCCGCGAGGCCGGAAAGTCCGCCGCCAATGCCATCGCCGAAGTGCGCGAGGCGATCGACTTCCTGCGTTATTACGCGAAGCAGGCGCGCGAGACTTTCGGCGCCGAACAGGCACCGCTGGGCCCGGTGGTCTGCATCAGCCCCTGGAATTTCCCGCTCGCGATCTTTGCGGGGCAAGTGGCCGCCGCGCTCGTGGCGGGCAACCCGGTCCTGGCAAAGCCCGCCGAGGAAACCCCGCTGATCGCTGCCGAGGCCGTTCGCCTGCTGCACGAGGCGGGCGTTCCCAAGGACGCGCTTCAGCTGGTTCCGGGCGATGGCCGGGTCGGGGCGGCTCTGGTCGCGGCACCGCAAGTGGCTGCGGTGATGTTCACCGGTTCCACCGAAGTGGCGCGCCTGATCCAGAAGCAGCTTTCGGGCCGGGTTTCGGCAGACGGGCGCGCGGTTCCGTTTATCGCGGAAACGGGCGGCCAGAACGCGATGATCGTCGATTCCTCCGCGCTTGCCGAGCAGGTCGTGGCCGACGTTATCGCCTCGGCCTTCGATTCCGCCGGGCAGCGTTGTTCGGCGCTGCGCGTCCTGTGCCTTCAGGAGGACGTGGCCGATCGCACGCTGACGATGCTCAAGGGCGCGCTTGCCGAACTGCGCGTGGGCAATACCCAGGAACTCGCGGTGGATATCGGGCCGGTCATCACCGCCGAGGCCAAGGGCGCGATTGACGGCCATGTCGCGCGGATGAAGTCGCGCGGCTGCAAGGTGGAACAGGTGGCGATCCCGGCGGCATGTGATGCCGGCACGTTCGTTGCGCCGACCATCGTGGAGATCGCGAGCATCGCCCAGCTCGAACGCGAAGTGTTCGGCCCCGTGCTCCATGTCGTGCGCTTCAAGCGCGATGAACTGCCCAAACTGATCGCGGCCATCAACGACACCGGCTACGGTCTTACCTTCGGCCTGCACACCCGCCTCGATGCAACGGTGGAGCAGGTCACTTCCGCGATCCGCGCCGGCAACCTCTACGTCAACCGCAACACGATCGGTGCCATCGTCGGCGTCCAGCCGTTCGGCGGGCGCGGGCTTTCGGGCACGGGGCCGAAGGCGGGCGGACCGCTCTATCTCGGCCGCCTCGCCAAACAGGCTCCGCAAGTGCTGGATGCCCCCGCCCGCGCCGCTCCGCTGGTCGAGGCTTTCGCGACCTGGCTGAGCGGGCAGGGCGATGCGGCCTCGGCAGCAGCCGCGCGCGCGCTTGCGAGCGGTTCGGCACTGGGCCTCGAAGTCAGCCTTCCGGGGCCCGTGGGCGAAACCAATCTCTACGCCCTTCACCCGCGCGGCCGCGTGCTGCTGCGCCCGGCAACGCAAGAGGGTCTCTACGCGCAGATGGCGGCGGTGCTGGCCAGCGGCAATACGGCGACGGTTGTGGGCATGGCGCTTCCGGGCGGGCTGCCCGAGGCGGTCGCCGCCCGTTTCGCGCCGGATGCGGCCGAGCATTTCTCCGCCTGTCTCGTGGAAGGCGATGCCGAGGCGGTTCGCGCGGCCTGCGAGGCGGTTGCGGCGATGCCGGGGCCGATCGTTCCGGTCCATACCTCGGCCGGGCCGAACCTCGTCTGGCTGCTGGAGGAGGTGTCTACCTCGATCAACACCACGGCAGCGGGCGGCAACGCCAGCCTGATGATGATCGGCTGACGTTCAGCCCCGGTCAGGATACGAAAAGGCCCGCGAGTGACGAACTCGCGGGCCTTTTTCTTGCGGCGTAGGGCCGGTCAGCCGCAGGCGGGAACGGCCTGGCCGCCGACTTCGCCCTCGCGCTTGTGCAAGGCCAGCGTGACGAGGAAGATCGCGAGACCGCCCAGCGACAGGCCCATGCCGATCCACCCGGTCGAGGTCAGGCCATAGCCCGCCGAGATCGCGAGGCCGCCGAGCCACGGGCCCAGCGCATTCGCCATGTTGAAGGCGCTGTGATGCGCTGCCGCTGCGAGCGCCTGCGCGTCTCCGGCAACGTCCATGAGGCGGGTCTGGAGGATCGTGCCGAGGCCGCCAGCGAAACCGATCATGACGACGACCACGCTGAGCGTCCAGACGTTGCCGGCGGCCATCGGGAACAGGGCGAGCGCGAATGCGCTGAACAGCAGGGCGCCGATGGCAGCCTTGTTCAGCGATCGGTCCGCGGCCCATGCCCAGAACAGGTTGCCCACCGTCATGCCCACGCCGAAGACCGCGAGCACCACAGGGACGAGGTGTTCGGACACCCTGGTCACTTCGATCATGGTCGAGGCGATGTAGGTGTAGACGGCGAAGAGGCCGCCGAAGCCGATGGCCCCGGTCAGCAGGGTCAGCAGGACTTGCGGGCGGCGCAGGGCGCCCAGTTCGCGCATCGGGCTGGCGCCTTCGGCCGCCTTCTGGTGCGGAGCATAGAGCGCGACGAGGGCCATGGTGATGATGGCCAGCACGGAGACGATGGCAAATCCGGTGCGCCAGCCGAACGCCTGTCCCAGCCAGTTCGCCAGCGGCACGCCGATGATCGTCGCCACGGTCAGGCCCGACATGACGAGCGCCACGGACTGCGCTCGCCTGTTCGCGGGCACCATGGAGGCGGCCACCAGCGCGGCGATGCCGAAGTAGGCGCCATGCGGCAGGCCGCTGATGAAGCGGAACAGCAGGAGCAGGGGATATGTCGGCGCCATCGCGGAAAGCGCGTTGCCCACCGCGAAGAGAGCCATGAGCCCGATCAGCAGCGCCCGGCGCGGCAGCTTGGCCGCCAGTACGGCGATCACCGGCGCCCCGACGACGACGCCCAGCGCGTAAGTGCTGATGGCATGGCCCGCCTCCGGCTCCGTCAGGCCGAGATCGCGCGCGAAATAGGGCACGAGGCTCATGGCCGCGAATTCGGTGGTGCCGATGGCGAAGGCACCCATCGCCAGCGCCAGAATGACGAGCGCGGGGTGGGTGTGGCGGGGAGTATCGAGCTGATCGGTCATGTTGCACTGCAATATTGGGGGCATCTGCGATCTAGTCCAGCGCTTGGCAATGCCAACCCGCCGGGCCGTGCAATATTTGCACGCCTTGTCGCGTTCGTTGCAATGTGTTGCCCTGATCGTCGCCGAAACCCCGGCGTGCGCCTGGCCGTCCCGGTCTTGCCGGAAAGGAGAAAGGCCCGCCTGATCGGGGGCAGGCCTTCCGGTTCAGAGCCCGGGGTCGAACTCCGGTGCGTTCTTGGTGGTGTGTTCCGAGAGGGTGGCGACATGGATGCCGCACTCGGTCTTGTTCCATCCGCGCCAGCGACCCGAACGCGGGTCCTCGCCTTCGGCGACCTTGCTGGTGCAGGGCATGCAGCCGATCGACGGATAGCCCTGCGCCACCAGCGGGTGCGGAGGCAGATCATGCTCGGCGATATAGGCGGCGATGCGCTCGGGCGACCAGTCGATCAGCGGGTTGATTTTCAGGCGGCCCTGTGTGTCGGTCGTGTCCACCTCGAAACGCGGCAGGGTGGCGCGGGTGGAGGCCTGGAATGCCTTGCGGCCGGTGAAGGAGGCGTCATAGCCCAGCAGCGCCTTCTCCAGCGGCTTGACCTTGCGGATCTCGCAGCAGCCGTCGGGGTCGTAGGACCAGCGCAGGCCGTTCTCGTCCTTTTTCGCCAGTTCCTCGGCGTCGGGCAGCAGGTTGATGAGATTGGTCAGCCCCAGCCGCTCGACGAGAAGATCGCGATAGGCGAGCGTTTCGGGGAAATGCTTGCCGGTTTCAAGGAACAGCACCGCCACGCCCGGATCGACGCGGCAGACGAGGTGCAGCAGCACCGCCGATTCCGCACCGAAGCTGGACACGATAGCGACATCGCCCGCCATGCCTTCCTTGAGCACCGTTTCGAGCATTTCGGTCGTTTCGGTGCCGCGGAAGAGGCGGTTGAGGCGAACGGCATCGGCCTCGTCGAAACGAGGACCGGTGTCGATCAGGTCGCGGATACGTGCAACTTCGGTGTGGGGCATCGATTGTTCCCTTCCGGAAGGACGGTTACGCCGGGTGGCGCTTTGCCCAGATCGCCTGGCGACCGTCGACGACGGTGGCCTGGTAGACGTTTTCCCAGCGATCGAATGCGTTCTGCGCATCTTCCGCGTTGAGTGCCTTGTCGGGCGCGAAAGCGTCAAAACCGCAGCGCTTGAGGTGCGAGAGCATGTCGATCACCAGATCGCCCACGGCCCGCATCTCGCCCTGGTAGCCTGCTTCGCGCAGAAGCCGGGCGGAGGAGTATCCGCGCCCGTCGGTCCACGCCGGGAAGCTCACTTCCACGAGGGAGAGCCGGTCGAGATGCGGCAGGAGATCGCGGGCATCGTCGCCCGGCTCGATGCGCACGGCCGTGGCGTTGGTCTGCTCCGAGAAGGCGTCGACCGTGATGGCCGGGTCGTTGACCGCCTCGTCGTCACGGAAGCGGAATTGAACGTCAACCATAGATCGCCTCCTTGAACGGGGCCATGCCGATACGGCGATAGGTGTCGAGGAAGCGTTCCTCGCCCTGCTTGTTGGCGAGATAGACCTCGGTGGCCTTCTCGATGGCATCGACCACGCCGTCCTCGGTGAAGCCGGGGCCGGTGATCTGGCCGAGCGAAGTGTCCGCGCCCTCGCTGCCGCCAAGCAGGAGCTGGTAGTTTTCCAGGCCCTTCTTGTCGACGCCGAGGATGCCGATGTGGCCCGCGTGGTGGTGGCCGCAGGCATTGATGCAGCCCGAGATCTTCAGCTTCAGCTCGCCAATCTCGGCCTGGCGTTCGGCGCTGCCGAAACGTTCGGAGATCTTCTGCGCCACCGGGATCGAGCGGGCATTGGCCAGCGCGCAATAGTCGAGGCCGGGGCAGGCGATGATATCGCCCACGGTGTCGAGATTGGCGGTGGACAGGCCTGCTTCGTCCAGCGCCTGCCACAGGGTGTAGAGGTCTGCTTTCTTCACGTGCGGGAAGACGATGTTCTGCGCGTGAGTGACGCGCAGTTCGTCGAAGCTGTAGTCCTTGGCGAGCTGCGCCATCAGGCGGATCTGGTCTGCCGTGGCATCGCCCGGAATGCCGCCGACGGGCTTGAGGCTGACGGTGGCGATCACATAGCCGGCCTGCTTGTGGGCGTGCGTGTTGCGCTCCACCCAGAGGCGGAAGTCGGGATCGGACAGGTCCAGATCGTTCGAAGCGCCGGCTTCGAAGTCGGGTCCGGTGAAGTGCGCCTCGATGCGCTCCAGCTCGGCGAGCGGGGGCTCGATCGGCTGGGTCAGCAGGTGCGCGAATTCTTCCTCGACCTGGCGGACATATTCGTCGCGGCCCAGTTCATGGACGAGGATCTTGATGCGCGCCTTGTACTTGTTGTCGCGGCGGCCGTAGCGGTTGTAGACGCGCAGGCATGCCTCGGAATAGGTGATGAGCTGGTCCAGCGGCACGAATTCGCGGATCAGCGGCGCGATCATCGGGGTGCGGCCCATGCCGCCGCCCGCATAGAACTGTGCGCCGATCTCGCCGGAATCGTTGCGCACCATCTTGATGCCGATGTCGTGCAGGCGCATCGCCGCGCGGTCCGTTTCGGAGGCGATGACGCAGATCTTGAACTTGCGCGGCAGCACCAGGAATTCCGGGTGGAAGCTGGACCACTGGCGCAGCAGTTCGGCGTAAGGGCGCGGATCGATGATCTCGTCGGCGGCCGCTCCCGCGTACTGGTCCGAGGAAATGTTGCGGATGCAATTGCCGCTGGTCTGGATGGCATGCATCTCCACCTTGGCGAGTTCGGCCAGGATGTCGGGCGTGTCTTCCAGCTTGATCCAGTTGTACTGGATGTTCTGGCGGGTGGTGAAGTGGCCGTAGCCGCGATCGTACTTGTCCGCGATATCGCCGAGCAGCTTCATTTGCGCGGAGTTCAGCGTGCCGTAGGGCACGGCGACGCGCAGCATGTAGGCATGAAGCTGGAGGTAGAGGCCGTTCTGCAGGCGCAGCGGCTTGAACTGGTCCTCGGTAAGGTCACCGGCAAGGCGGCGGCGCACCTGGTCACGGAATTCCGCGACGCGCGTATCGACCATCTGCTGGTCGTATTCGTCGTACTTGTACATCAGATCACCCAGTTCACGGCTTCGGGGTCGGACGGCTTGAGCGTCAGGTCTAGGCGCACGGTCGGCCCGAGGGCGCGGATGCGCTCCTTGATATGGGCGGGACGAATGCCTTCCTCGGTCTTCGCACCATCGACGATATAGCCGCCGACGACATTCTGGGCGCCTTCCTCGCGCGCGAGGAGCGCGGCGCCATGTTCGCCCACGTCGGCGGATTCGTTGACGTCGAGCGACCAGCCCACGCCGGTCCACCAGATGACCGCTCCGGTCTTCAGGTCGTTGCCCGTCAGGATCTTCACTTTGTTGCCTCCAGCGCAAGGGCGCGAATGGTGTTGTCGGGTTCTGCGGTGACGTGCCCGATAACGATAAGCGCCGGACTTTGCACCTTCGCATCGGCGATCAGGTCGGCAAGGCCCGCAAGCGGACCGCGCAGCACACGCATCCGCGAACGGGTGGCGTTTTCGATCACCGCAACCGGCACATCGGGCGCGAGCCCGTCGGCCATGAGCTTTTCCGCGATCTGGGCCGAGGTGGCGATTCCCATGAAGATCACCAGCGTACGGCCCTTGCCGGCAAGTCCCGACCAGTCCTGATCGGTCAGCCCCTTGCACTGGCCGGCGACGAACGTGACGATCGAGGCATGGTCCCGGTGCGTCAGCGGTATCTGTGCGGCAGCGGAAGCGCCCAGCGCCGAGGAGATTCCCGGCACCACTTCCACCGGCACGCCGGCGGCATGGCAGGCTTCGGCTTCCTCGCCGCCACGGCCGAAAACGAAGGGATCGCCGCCCTTGAGCCGTACGACGTCATTGCCGGCGAGGGCTTCGCGCACGAGGAGGGCGTTGATCTCCTCCTGCTTCATGGTGTGCCGCGCGCGGCTCTTGGCGACGGAAATCAGCCGGGCAGACGGACGCGCCATGGCGAGGATCGCCGGATCGACGAGGCCGTCATGCACGATGATCGCGGCATTCATCAGCAGCCGCGCGGCGCGCAGGGTCAGGAGGTCGGGATCGCCGGGACCGGCGCCAACCAGGAAGACTCGACCGACAGAGGCGGGATTCGCTTGCATGGTGGCGCAGATGATCCCCCTTGCTTCCGATTGCCAGCCAGAATGGCTTTGTGCGGGGCAAGAGGGGCTTTAGACTGCCGCTAGGTGCCGTTCAGGCGGCCGGTTCCGGCGGTTCCGAAAGGGTTTGCGGTGATGCCTCGGTGCCCGGACCGACCGGAGGGGTGGCTGGCAGCGAGGTTTGAACAGGCTCGGCGATCCTGTCCACATAGGCGGTGATCGTCTGGCCGCCCTTGAAGCGGGCGCTGTCGCCCGCAGTGAGCAGGCCGAGCAGCCCGAAACCGACAACGGCGAGCACGACGCCGGCTCCGTTTCCAGCGCCCCGCTCGTTCATGTCTCCGCGCAAGGGCAGTTTCATGCCATCCGCCAGCTCAAGCTCGACGAAACGGGCGGCAAGACGTCCGCCCTTGCCGACCGCGCGGTTTCCTTCGAGGCTGACGATCTCGCCCCAGGCCTTGGTGCCGACCGGAATGACCGGCCTCCCGTCGATGTAGACCGGTTCGTCGACCCTCAGGAGAAATCGGTCTCCCGCCTTGGCCGTGCGGCTGGAAATTTCCCGCAGAACCATGAGCCGAACCGGGGTTCCCGGCGGCACCGACTGAGCGCTGGCTCCGCCTGTGACAGCGATCGTCGCGGTTGCAGGCGGAACGGACTCTGCCGATGTGCTCGGCGCCGGCTGGGCAGGAGCCGGCTGGGCAGAAACCGGCTGGGCAGAAACCGGCGCGGCGACGAGCGCCGCTCCGGTCAGCAGTGCCAGAACCACGAAATTACTGGGCCGGCTTGTCGGTGAAGCGGACAGCCACTCCGGTGGCCGTCACGGATCCCCAGCTCATCGCGGTGACGTGAGCGTCGCCGTACTGGGCCTTGATCACGGCATCGGCGCCGAGTTTCTGCGCGCGTTCCCACAGTTCGCGGTAGATCTTGCCGTGATCGGGGGCCTTGCTGAAGATGGTGGCCTTGCGGACCCCGGCCTTCACTTCTCCGACGACCTCGTAAGGGCGGTCGGTCATGTCGTAGGGGAATACGGGAACGCCGAATTCCTCGTTGACCAAAGCGGGAGCCGAAGCAGGCTTGTCTGCCGCGAGTGCCGGAACAGCAGGCAGCAACAGTACGGCTGCGAAAGCAGCCTTGATGGTATTTACGGATTTCATGAATTTCCCCCTCGTGAAATGCCCAATGCGAGACATATGCCGAATATGCGTTCCGTCAATTGGGTAATTGAGAGGGTTTTTATTTTTCAATCCAGCGATGCTGCCTAGCCGGCTTCGGCCGCGACTGGCTGCCATTTTTCCGAAAGGGACATGCTGGGCGCGCGGTCGGGGCGGCCGAGGAAATAGCCCTGCGCTTCCTCGCAGCCTTCACGGATAAGGAGGTCGAACTGGCTCTCGGTCTCCACGCCTTCGGCCAGTACCGGGATGCGCAGCGATTGCCCGAGGGCGAGCACCGCGCGGATGATGGCGCGGGCCTGTTCGTTGTCGTCCGATTCGAGCAGGAACGACTTGTCGATCTTGATCTTGTCGAACGGAAACGAATGGAGCGTGTCGAGCGAGGAATAGCCGGTGCCGAAATCGTCCATCGCGATGGCGACGCCGAGTTCCTTCAACTGGCGCAAGTTGTGAAGTGCGCGGGTCTTGTCGGAAATGATGGCGCTTTCAGTGATTTCCAGTTCGAGCCGGTGGGCAGGCAGGCCGGTCTCGATCAGGATGCGGGCGACGATCGGCGCCAGATCCTGTTGGACGAGCTGGATCGGAGAGACGTTTACGGCGATCCGGTGTTCGGAATGCCAGCTAACCGCTTCCCGGCAGGCCTCTTCGAGCACCCATTCACCGATCTGGAGGATCGCGCCGGATTCCTCGGCGATGGGAATGAATTCATCCGGCGAGACGAGCCCGCGCAGCGGGTGGTGCCAGCGGACGAGCGCCTCGTAGCCGGAAGTTTCGCCGCTGCGCAGTTGGCATTGCGGCTGGTAGAGGAGGACGAATTCCTGCTTCTCGACGGCCTGCCGCAGATCGTTGGCAAGCTGGCGGCGGGCACGGGCGGTTTCGTCCATGCCGGGCTCGTAATAGCAGATGCGTTCGCCGATCTGGAGCTTGGCGCGGTACATCGCGAGATCGGCGTTGTTGAGCAGGGTCTCGCGGTTCGCGCCGTCATGCGGGTAGGCGGCGATGCCGAGGCTGCCCCCGAAGACGAGTTCCTGCCCTTCATGCTCGACGGGAGAAGCGAAGCAAGGCTCGATCCTGCGGAGGAAGTCCGCGAGTTGTTCGTCGGTGTCGAAAAGCTTGGCGAGCCCGAATTCGTCGCCGCCGAGGCGCGCGGCGATCTCGTCCTCGCCGATCACCGACTGGAGCCGCCGGGCCAGTTCCGCAAGCACGACATCACCCCAGGCGTGGCCATAAGTGTCGTTGATTTCCTTGAAACGGTCGAGATCGATGGCGGTCACGCCCAGCCGCTTGCCGTAGCGCGATGCCTGTTCGAGCATCTCGTCGATCCACAAGTTGAAGCGTGTGCGATTGGGCAGGCCGGTGAGGCCGTCGTGCATGGCCATGTGCGCGATGCGCGCTTCCGATTCGTGCTGGCGCGTGATGTCGTCGAACGTCGAGACCCAGCCACCATCGGGCATGGGGCGGTTGGCGATAGAAACGACCTGACCGTCGGGATACTGGGCGAGGATCGGGGGATGCAACGGTGCGGCGAGATTGTCGCGGATCATCCGCCGGACATGCGCGACACGTTCGGTGACGGCCTGCGGCTCGAAGCGGTTCACGCTGCAACGGCCGATCACTTCCTCCAGCAGGAGGCCGGGGGGCAGTGCGCCGTCCGGCAATCCGTACATTTCGAGGAAACGGGGGTTGCACAGGACAAGGCGTTCTTTGGCGTCGAACAGGCAAAGTCCCTGGTGCATGTGGCCCAGGGCGGCGTCGCGCTGGCGGCTGGCCTCGGCAATGCGGTCCTGCGCCTCCTTGAAACGGGTCATGTCGCGGGTGATCTTCGCAAAGCCGATCGATTCGCCGTGCTCGCCAAGCATCGGCTCGATCGTGACATGGGCCCAGAAGCGGCTGCCGTCGCGGCGAACGCGCCAGCCCTCGCCATAGAAGCGACCTTCCGTTCGCGCGGTTTCCAGTGCCAGCCTGTCCAGCTCTGCGGCGCGGTCCTCAGGCGTGTAGAAAGTGGCGACGGGCAGGCCCAGGGCTTCGGATTCGGCATAGCCCTTGAGGCGCTGGGCACCGGCGTTCCAGTTCACGACCCGGCCTTCGCGGTCCAGCATGTAGATCGCGCAGTCGGAAATCCCGCGCACCAGGAACGAGAACTGGCGCTCGCTGGCCGCCACTGCGGCTGCGGTGCGACGGCTGATGGCAAGCGAGATCGCCGAGAGCGCGATGATGAGCAGGGTCACGGTGGTGACCGCGCCGATCATCTCGCGCGGGGAGATAGACTGTTCGGTGATGACGACGCGCGCCGGTGTAAGCGAAAGTGCCGTCATGCCGGTGAAGTGGAGGGCGACGACGGCGCCGGCGAGCAGGGCCGTTGCGCCGAGCAGGCTGCGCAAACGGCCGTCGCGCAGTGCCAGCGTCAGCGCGGGGTAGAGCGGCAGGATGGCAAGGGCAACAGAGGCTGCGACATAGCCGGTGTTCCAGTGCGGCGCTGCCGGAAGCTCCATCGCCAGCATGCCGGTGTAATGCATCGCGGCAATGCCCGAGCCGCAGATCGCGCTGGCGAACGCCACCGTCCTGCGACCGGGCTTTCCGAGGGTCAGAGCGAAGGCGAGGCCGGTCGTCATGATCGGGATGATCAGTGACACGAGCGTCAGCGCCGGGGAATAGCCGACGATCATGCCGGGGACGTATCCGAGCATGGCCACGAAATGCGTGGCCCAGATGCCGAAGCCCGCGCTGGCGCCCGCCATGGTCCACCAGCGTCGGCGGACCGCTCCTTCGCAGCGTTTTGCCTGGCGTAGGAGAAGCAGCGCCGTCAGCGAAGAAAGCAGACAGATCAAGGCGGCGAGCAGGACCAGTCGCAGGTCATGCCCATCGCGGATGCAAAGATAGATATCGAACACTGCAACCCCGTTTAATTGCCCGGAAAGCTACGGATATCCCGGTTAGAAAGTCCTTAACGCCGGATTCTCGATTTCGTCGCACCTGTGGCCCCGAGGCCTCATATTTCCGTGCTTTTGCGTGCCGAAATTAGCTGTTCTGCTAACGGAATTTTAATCCCCTGCGCTCACGTTGCGATTCTCGTGGAGAATGCGCCATGCCCATAGCGGCACATTTTGAAGAAAATCTCGCTGAAAACGGTCCCAGGGGCGACCAGCAGGGTGTTAAGCCGCGCGCGCAGCGCCGCCGCCTGCTCCTGGAAACGCAGGGTGCGCTGGCATCCGGCGTGGAGATGCCGGTGGTGATCCACAATTTCTCGGAAAGCGGGATGTTGATGGAGAGCCGCATCGATCTGGAGATCGGCGAGACCATCGACGTCGAGCTGCCGCAGGCCGGTATCACGCGGGCTCGCGTCGTATGGGCCAGTGGCAAGCTGTACGGCTGTGCCTTCGATGCCCCGATTTCCTCGTCCGTCCTCAGTGCGGCGCAGCTGCGCAGTGCAGTGCAGGAGGTCGATCTCGGCGCCTCTCCCATGACCAGTGCTCCGGCCGCAATCGGCGGGGAGAGCTTCGGAGAGCGTCTTCACCGGCTTCGCAAGCTGCGCGGTTTCACCCAGGGCGAGCTGGCTGCGCGCCTCGGCGTCAGCAAACCCACGGTCTGGGCCTGGGAGCAGGGCCGGGCCCGGCCCATCGAAGAGCGTCTGGACGCCATTGCCGAGGAACTGGGCGTAACCGCGGCGGAGCTTCGTCCCGGACGCACCGTTGCCGGGTTGCCCGAACTCATCGCCCGCTGCCGTGAACAGATCGCCGCCGCCGTGGAGACCAGCCCGGACAAGGTCCGGATCATGATCGAACTCTGAAATCAGCACCGGATTGATCAAGTTCCCATAGATGGGGACAAGCCTCTTTCCGACTCAATCCTCTGATGGTAAATGCATAAATAACAATACTTTGTATTAAAGTGAGTTAGATAACGGGGCTAATTCTTTTTTTGCGAAGTTATTGCAGGGTCGCTGGATTTCGGAAGTTGGATGGCTGGATTTTCTCATTTCAATGAGGGGTTTTGGCTAACAGGTTCGGCGATCCAAGCGTCGAATTTATTTGGCCGGGTTCCTTTCGGCTGAACCTTCTTTGGATCGAGTTGCGATCCCTCTGATCCGGGGCGTTACCAAGATGGGCATGAATTTCACCGTTCAGGAAAGTTCCGCTTTGTACGGGCTGCTGGCGGAAACCACGTCTGACATTATTCTGAAGACCAATCGCGAAGGCCTGATCCTTCATGCTTCGCCGGGCATCGGCAAGCTCGGCATTCGCCTGCTGCCGGAGCCGATGGGGCCGCATCTGCTGGACCTCGTGGCGGAGACCGGACGGGGTGTGGTCTCGCGCGCGCTGAAGGCGGCCATCGCGGGCGAGCAGCCCGACCGCTGGGTTGAATTCCCGGCCATCACCGCCGATGCGCGGGAAAGCTGGTTCGAGATGCAGATTCGTCCGCTGCGTAATGACGACGGCACCGTCTACGGGGCACTGGCGGTGATGCGCTCCATCGATGAGCGCCGCGAACTGCGCGACCAGCTTTTCGCCGCGACCTACACCGATCCGTTGACCCGCCTTACCAATCGCGCGGCGTTCATATCGATGCTGGAGCATATGATCGCTTCCGGCATGGAAGGGTGCCTGGCGATGTTCAGCATCGACTTCTTCCGCACCATCAACATGAAATACGGCCAGACCACCGGCGACGATGTGCTGCGTGTCTTTGCCGATCTGCTGCGCGAGATACTTCGCTCGGACGACATCATCTCGCGGATCGGCTCGGAGCGTTTCGCCGTGCTGTTGCCGCGTACCACGCCGGAACAGGCGCAGGCGATCTGCAGCCGCGTGGTTTCCACTCTGGCGGACCTGCGGCAGAAGATCGGCGAGAGCCGCTTCGCCATTACCACCAGCGGCAGCGTGGCCCGCATTGCGGACAGTCTCGACAGCACTATCGAGCGGGCAGAACTCGCGTTGTTCTGCGCAAAGGCCAAGGGGCGCAACCGGCTGGAAATGGAGAAGCCGAAGCGCATGGCTTCGTGATCCCGGTCAGCGGGACGGTTCCTCGTTGCGGTTCTTCATGGCATCCAGCAGGGCGCGGAATGCGTCGGTGTCGCGCAGGTTGATGTCTCGCTTGGCATAGGGGACTTCGATCCCGTGGTCCCGGAACAGTTCCCATAGCTTCTTGAGGACGTCGGATCGCACGTTGCCGACGCCTTCCTCCGGATCGGTAATCCAGCAATGGATCACGAAGCGGACGCCGTTCTCGGTGAAGGAATCCAGCCACACCGTGGGCGGCGGCGCGACCAGCACGCGCGGTACGCTGCGTGCCGCTTCGAGCATGAGCTGTTCGGCTTTCACGATGTCCGCCGAAAACGCGACGCCCACCGGCACCTGGATGCGGACGTTCTTGCTGGAATAGGACCAGTTTTCGACCTGATTGATCATCAGGTTCTCGTTCGGGATCAGGTATTCCTTCTGATCGCGTGTCGTCAGAGAGACGGCCCGGATGCCGATCCGGCGGATCTGGCCGAATGTGGACATGCCGCCGGCATCGGTGATGGTGATGACGTCGCCCGGCTTGATGGACTTGTCCATCAGGAGGATGATGCCCGCGATCAGGTTGCCGAAGGTCTTCTGCAGGCCGAAGCCGATGGCAAGGCCGAACGCGCCCGAGAACACCGTGAGCGCCGTGAGGTCGATGCCCAACACGTCGATGCCGACGAGGATCGCGATCGTCCATATCAGCAGGCTGACGAGCTTTTCCGCCAGCAGGCGCTGCGTCTGGTCCAGACCCGTGGCAGAGCGGAGCAGGCGGCTGGAGAGCCTGCTGGCGAACCATGCCGTGGAAACCACCAGCGCGAGCACCAGCAGCAGCACGACGAGATCCCAGACAGATACGCGGCTGGAGCCGACCTGCACGGCCAGCCGGTCCAGCGTGTCCACGAAATCGCTGAGAAAGCCGCCGCGCGAGGTCACGGCGTGCTTCAGCCCGTCCGCCCCTGCCAGAGGCTGATCGACCGGCCGATGGGCGGCCGCCGAAGCCGTGGCCGAAGGCGTCGGGCTGGCCATGACCATGCGGGCGACCGGGTTGCTCATCCCTGCGCCATCACCGCGAGCGCCTGCTCGATGTCGGCAATGAGGTCGTCGGTATCTTCGAGGCCCACGGCGAGGCGCACGCCGAAGCGGTTGGCCTCGTCCTGCGCTTGGGGCGGCCAGGGCATGATGCTGCGGTGCCTGGTAGGCTCGATCGGCACCACAAGGCTTTCGAAGCCGCCCCAGGAGTAGCCGATCGCGAAGAGGTTGAGAGCGTCGATGAAGCGGTTGCGGTCGGCCAGTGTGCCGCCCTTGAATACGAAGCTGAACAATCCGCAGCCGCCCGTGAAATCGCGCGTCCAGAGGTCATGGCCAGGCGAGGAGGGGAGCATCGGGCAGAGCACTTGCGCCACTTCCGGCCGCGCATCGAGCCATTGGGCGATCCTGAGGGCGGATTCGGCCTCCTGTCGCAGACGCACGCCCAGCGTGCGCAGCCCGCGCAAGGCGAGGGCGGCATCGTCCGGAGACACCACGATGCCAAGCTGCTGCGCGCGTTCGCGCAGCTTGCCGTAGAGTTCCTCGCCTGCACTGGCGCTGCCCATCATCAGGTCGGAGTGGCCGCCGACATGCTTGGTCAGCGCCATCACGGTGATGTCCACGCCCTTTTTCAGTCCCGCGAAGCCGAGCGGGCTGGCCCAGGTGTTATCAAGCACCGACACCGCGCCCTTGCTCCGTGCGATCCGGGCCATTTCCGGCACGTCGCAGACTTCCATCGACAGGCTGCCGGGAGCTTCGATCAGCACTGCGCGTGTGCGCTCGCAGAACATCGCTTCGTATGCGGCAAGGTCCAGCGGGTCGAAGAAGCGGGTCTCGATGCCGAAGTCGGCGAGCATTCCCGTGCCCATGGAGCGGGTGGGGTCATAGGCATTGTCGGTGATCATCACCACGTCGCCGGGCCGCAGCAGCGTGAGCATGACGCCCGCGATGGCCGCTACGCCCGAAGGGTAGATCACCGTGCCGTGAGCGCCGGGTTCGATCTTGGTCAGCGCCTCGCAGAGTGCCCACTGCGTCGGCGCGCCGCGGCGACCGTAGAAGAAGCGGCCGTCCTCGTTGCGGCGCGGGCCTTCGGCCAGCGCTGCGGTGTTTTCGTAAAGGTGCGTGCTGGCCCGCCAGACCGGCGGGTTGACGACGGCTCCGGTCCACTCCTTGCGGCGGCCACCGCCGACCAGCTTGGTGAAGGTGGCGAGGTCGTCGAAATTGTCCAAATCGCTCAAAGTGCTCTCCGCTAGGGGCTGGTCGAGAATGCCCCGGGAGGCATTTTTCGTGTGGCCGGCATCGTCAAGTTCCGCAAGGCGCGGGGCTATCGGAAACTGACTCTTGCGGGGAGGAGCCCGCTTGCGCGGAAAGGCTTAAACCGCTGCGCGGCGCGGGTCGAGAGGCAAGAGGCCGGTAGTATCGACGCCCATCGTGCGGGCTGCCTCGATTTCGCGCGAGGCAATCTGGGCATGATCGCGCGGGCCGGTATCGAGACGCAGCGGAGACACCCCCGGTCCCTCTCCGGGAAGGCCGAGCGTGAAGACGCGGCGTGCGGAAAGGCCATGTTCGCCAAAGAAGGACAGCCGCACCAGCGGCACGAAGAGGCTGGCCTGTCCCTGCCGCATCACGCGGATGGCGCTGAGCGGCAATTGCAGTTCGCCCTTGAATTCGCGCGTTTCTCCGGCTGTCAGGGCCTCTACGCTGTGCCGGAGCGGCTGGGCCGACGGATCGGGGGCGAGTTGTTCCGCCTGCGAGAGCGAGGCGTGAGCGGAGATCATGTCGGCCAAAATGCGAAGGCCTCCGGGCAGGCCCGCAGGCGGTGCGGTAACCGCGAGGCGGTATTGCAGCGTGGCGTAGACCAGCGACAGGCGCAGGGCGACCGGCTCGAAGACGATCTCGATGTCGTTGCCCTGAACTTCACCGGAGAAGGACTGGGTAACAGGAACGGGTCCGGGGCCAGCCGGGGCAGCGGTCGGCGGCGGTTCAAGGGCGGTCACGGCGGCAGGTGCGGCAGGCTTCGCCGGTTCGTCGAGAAGTTCGTCCTCGGGTTCCGCCTCAGGTTCGAGACCGGCTTCTTCCCATGCGGTCGCAGGTGTCCGGCGGCGGCGCAGCAGAACGAATACGCCCCCGGCAGCGGCAAGGAGCGCAGCGGGAATGGCCAGCCACCATTCGGGCCAGTGCGGCGAGGCGGCGGGTTCCGACGGAGCTTGGGAGGCCGTTGCCGGACTGCCTTCGGAAACCGGGGGTTCGCTCGCGCTGGGCGCCGGCATGGCTGCGGGTGAGGCTGAGACTTCCGGGGAAGGGCTTGCCGGTTCGGGACCCGCCGATGGCGGGGTTTCGGGTGCGATCGCCGGGCGTGCCGGGGTGGCCGAGGCAGCAGGGCGCGGCTGCGGGCGCTCGGTGGCGCGCGCGGCGGGGGGCGGCGGCGGCGTTACCGTGGGCACGGGGCCTGGCCGCGCCGATGGCGTGCTGGCTGGCGGGGTTGCCGCTGCGTCAGGCGCGGTTTCGCGCGGGGCAACGACCGGCACCTGCGGATCGACCGGTCCCTGCGCGCGGGGCGGGTTCTGGCTGTCCTGCGCGCCGGGCGGCAGGCTCCAGGTCGTCGATTGCGCATGAACTGCAACCGGTCCCGCCAAGAGACCCAGCGTCAGTGCCGCGCGTGAAAGAGTGGTCGCGATTTCAGTCACAGTGCCCCGCATCATCCTCCCAAGCCCCAAAAGGGCTCCGCGCTGAACCCCGAGTTAATGCCCTTGGGCCGCGCGGCGAGACGTTGGCGATCATAGCCGAAACAAGCCATGCGGGGCAATCGCGCCGCTGGCAGCTTTCCCCAAGGACCGGGCGGGTTGAAGCGCGGGCTCGCGGCTCCTATCAAGACGGGCATGACTGACATTTCCATGAACCCGCTGCACCTCGGCCAGAACAGTGCCTTGCCTGCCTCGCCCGAGGAGGCCGTGCTTGATTATGTGCCGAACCCGCGTCAGGGCAGCCTCTATCTCGTGCGTTTCGCGGCGCCGGAGTTCACCTCGCTTTGCCCGGTGACCGGACAGCCGGACTTCGCGCATCTCGTGATCGACTATGCGCCCGGCGAAACGATCGTCGAATCGAAGAGCCTCAAGCTGTTCCTCGGCGCGTTCCGCAACCATAACGGTTTCCATGAGGACGTGACTGTCGGCATCGGCCAGCGCCTGTTCGACGAAATGAAGCCTCGCTGGTTGCGTATCGGCGGCTACTGGTATCCGCGCGGCGGGATTCCCATCGACGTGTTCTGGCAGTCCGGCGCGGCCCCGGAAGGGCTTTGGGTGCCGGATCAGGGCGTACAGGGTTACCGCGGCCGGGGCTGACCCTTTCCAAGGCCCCGGCCAATTCCGGCCCGGAGCTTCTGCGCAAGGCCGGGGTGGGCCAATTCACCAAATAGCAGGGGCGCCGACATCCCTGTGCCCCCGGACTTTCCCTCAGGTGACGGCAGGGCGTGGCTACCGATTTCCAAGGTCCGTGCCGGGATACGTATTTCATCATCTTGCCGCGAACTGAACTCCGTTGATCTGCCGGAGATCGACCGTTCCCTTGCCGAGAGCGGCAAGCTGGCTGTTCGACAGGCACTGCGCATAAACGGTCGGAGCGTCCGCCTTCAGCGCGGCATCGGTGGCCAGGGCGCCTTCGATGCCAGCCGCACAGGCAGCGCGCGATTCATAGGTCTGCAAGGGAGCAGGCAATCTTTCGCAAGCCGCTCCATCATCGCTGCAACCAAACAGGGCGAGGGCAATGAGTGTGACGCTCATATCTCTCTCCTTTCGAGAGGGATAACGAGCGACCTGGCAAAAATATCCCGCAAGCGACGGGAAAAGAGTCATTTTCAGGACTGGAACCCCGAGCCCCGCCGCGCGTAGTGTTGGGCCATGGACCAGACCAAAGCCAAACTCATCATCCGCGCCGCCACCGTCGCCGATGCTCCGGCCATCGCGAGGCTCTCGGTAAAAGTCTACGGCAAGGCGGACGCCTTCACCCGCGCCGAAGTTCGCGGGCAGATCATCAATTTTCCCGAGGGCCAGTTCGTGGCCGAATACGACGGCAGGGTGGTCGGCCATTGTGCGACGATGATCGTCACGGCGGAGCAGGCCTTTCGCCCGCATAGCTGGGAGGAGATCAGCAACGGCGGCTACGGTCGCCCCCCCGCTGACGACGGGGATGTGCTCTACGGCTTCGAGGTCTGCGTCGACCCCGACTATCGGCGCTTGCGCATCGGCCAGCGGCTCTACCGCAAGCGGAAGGAACTGTGCCAGTACTTCGAACTGAAGGGCATCGCCTTCGCTGGACGCATGCCGGGCTATTCGCGCCGCAGGCGCCAGTATCCCAACCCGGCTGACTATGTGCAGGCGGTGAAGGACAAGAAGGTCCGCGATCAGGTCATCCAGTTCCAGATGAACGAGGGTTACGAGCCGCGCGGGATTCTGCCGGACTACATCCCCAACGACAAGGAAAGCGGCGGCAATGCCGTCATCATGTACTGGACCAACCCGCTTGCGCCGCGCGATACCGGCAAGGCTGTGCCGGGATTCAAGGAACGCGTGCCGTCCACCGTGCGCGTCGCGACCGTCCAGTTCATGATGCGCAAGATCGAGGCGATCGACCAGTTCGAGGAGCAGGTCGAATACTGGATCGACGTGGCCGCCGATTACGAGAGCGACTTCGTGGTGTTTCCGGAACTGTTCACGCTGGAGCTGCTTTCGATCGAGGAGACCAAGCTCGAACCCGCCGCCGCCATTGAAAAGATTGCGGATTACACCGAGCGCTTCGTCGAATTCATGCAGCGCATGGCGGTGAGCTACAACATCAACATCATCGGCGGATCGCACCCGACCAGGGTGAAGCTGGGGCAGGGCAAGAGCGAGATCCGCAACATCGCCTATACCTTCCTGCGGGACGGCGCCGTGCACGAAACGCAGAAGCTTCACCCCACCCCTTCGGAGCGCCGCTGGTGGAACATCAAGGGCGGCTACGGCGCCAATGTGATCCCCACCGACTGCGGACCCATCGGGGTGATGATATGCTATGACAGCGAGTTCCCGGAGCTTTCCCGCCACCTCGTCAACCAGGGCGCGCTCATGCTGTTCGTCCCTTTCTGCACGGACGAACGGCGCGGCTTCCTGCGCGTTCGCTACTGCTGTCAGGCACGGGCGGTGGAGAACCAGTGCTACGTCGTCACCTCGGGCGTCGTGGGCAATCTGCCGAACGTCGAGAACATGGATGTCCACTACGCCGAGAGCGCGATCCTGACCCCTTCGGACTTCCCCTTCGCGCGTGACGGGGTGGCGGCGGATACGGCGCCGAACACGGAGACGATCGCCATCGCCGACCTCAGCCTCGACGCGCTGCTCACCGCGCGCCAGTCGGGCGCGGTGCAGAATCTCAAGGATCGCCGTTTCGATCTGTACCGCGTGGAATGGACCCAGCAGTAAAGGGCCGGGCTATTTCGCGGCCTTGAGGCGCGCGGCGGCGTGTGCCACGCGCTTGCGCGTCGCGGCGATCAACTCGTCCAGGCTTGCGACCTGCTCCACGCCGTAGCGCTCACCCGTGATGTCGACGTTGCCCTTGCGCCAGAAGCCGGGCGGGCAGAGCAGCACGACCTTGCCTGTCCGTGCGTGGAGGCCGAGTTCGAGCAGGCTCACCGGGCTCTGCGATCCCGGAGCGAGATAGAGAACGATCACGTCGGCACTTTCCAGCGCGGCGAGTTCCCATTCCACCTGTTTGCGGAACTCCGGTTCGTCCGCCTCGGGCTTCCAGGCCGGGTTCCAGTCCGGACGGCGCGGGTTGAGCAGGGTCACGTTCTCGTCCTGCAGAGCCGCGATCACTTGCTTCTGCCAGTCCGGGGCAGAACCCATGTCGATGCTTCCGCCCAGGAACACGCGCGGACGGTCATGAGCGGCGGGAAGCGCTTGCGGGGACGTGACTACGATCGCTTCAGCCATGGCAGGGGCCGGCATCAGGATCGCACAGAGCGAGGCAGCAGCGGCGAGGAGGACTGGTCTCATGGCCCGCCTCTAGCCAGAGCAGCGTGCTGCGGGCCAGTGAAAACGTCATCTCATATCGTAAGCCAGAGCGCGGCATAGGCAGGAAGACCGGCCTTCGTTGCCCCGTTCACCGCGAGCAGCACCTCGCCCTCGGCGGGCAGGGCAAAGGCTATCGGATCGGCGGAGAGATTGAACAGGCATCGCACGCGCTCCCCACCTTCTGCGCGGTCGAACGAGAGCAGAGCGCCATCGGCAGTGCATTCGGCCAGCGTGCCATGGTGAAGCGCCCGGCTTGCATTTCGCAGGGCCAGGACGTTGCGGGTGAAGTGCAGGAGCGAGGCAGGATCGGCTTCCTGCACAGACACCGCGCGGGTGAGGTTCTCGGCCGAAAGCGGTAGCCACGGCTCGCCGCCTGTAAAGCCGCCCAGCGGGGCATCGTCCCACGGCAGGGGCGTTCGGGCGCCGTCCCGCGAAAGGGTGAGGGGCCAGTTGGCAATGGCTTCCGGGTCCTGGAGCTGTTCGAACGGAATCTCGTCCTGCACGAGGCCCAGTTCCTCTCCCTGGTAGAGGATAACATTGCCGCGCAGCGCCATGAGCAGTGCCATCTTCACGCGTTCGAACGGCGCTTGATCCTGCGGGGCGCTCCAGCGTGAAACGGCGCGGGGCGCATCGTGGTTCTCGAATGCCCAACTTGGCCAGCCGCCGGTTTCGCCCGGCGCGAGCTCCCAGCGCCGGAGCGTGTCGGCGACGAACTGCGCCGTGAGCGCGGGCGCATAGAGGAAGTCGAACCCGTAGGCGCTATTGAGGCGGCGTTCGCCTTCGGTATAGGCGCGCCGGTCCGCCTGCGGATGATCTCCGCCAATTTCGGCTACGGTGTGAACCGCGCCATGTTCGTCGCACACCGCGCGCAGGCGTTCGACGAAGCGCACCATATCGGGGTGGGACTGGCTGTAGGTCTTGAGCTGGAAGTCGAAGGGCCGGGTACGCAGGCGGCCATCTGCGGGGGCGGGCGGATTGTCGCGCAGGAGCGGGTCGTGCATCGCGTGGTTGAGCGCATCGAGCCGGAACCCGTCGACCCCGCGCTCCAGCCAGAATCGCGCTACGCCGAGCACCGCGTCCTGCACGGCCGGGTTATGCATGTTGAGCTGGGGCTGTTCCTTGAGGAACGTGTGCATGTAGTACTGGCGGCGGCGCCCGTCCCAGGTCCATGCGGGACCGCCGAACACCGACTGCCAGTTGCAGGGCGGGGTACCGTCTTCCTTCGGATCGTTCCAGACGTACCAGTCCGCCTTCGGGTTGCCGCGGTCGGAGCGGCTTTCCGCGAACCAGGGGTGCTGGTCCGAGGTATGGGCGTAGACCTGGTCGATGATGACCTTGAGCCCGAGGGCATGGGCGTGCGCCACCAGCGCGTCGAAATCGGCCATGGTGCCGAACACCGGGTCTATCCCGCAGTAATCGGCCACATCGTAGCCGAAGTCGCGCATCGGGGAAGTGAAGAAGGGCGATATCCAGATCGCATCTACACCCAGCCGGGCAACATGGTGCAGCTGCCGCGTGATCCCCGCGAGATCGCCCACGCCGTCTCCGTTGGTGTCCTGGAAGCTGCGCGGGTAGATCTGGTAGATCGATGCGCCCTTCCACCACGGCATGTCGGGGGCAGGGGCGGAGCAGGGCTCCGCGGACGCGCCGGGCGCAGGCAGGGCATCTTCGGTTTCGGTCAGGCTCATGCACACCTTCCGCGATGGGATTGCCCTTCGCCCATACCATCGAGCGGCCGCTTGCGCGAATTTTTTGCGGCGCTGCACAATGATGCTTGCCGCAAGGCAGCGCTGTGGTAGCCATTGGATGAAAGCATGGGAAAATGCGGAGGCGACCTCTTCGGATCCCGGCTCTAAACTATACTGATTGCAGGGCTTTTTCGAACGCGCCTGCGACGGCCAGATCAGGAGTGCGCCCGTGGCTACCGATCCTGTTGCCAGCAGCAAGGCTGCAATTCCCTCGGAAATGGACAAGCATATCGTCAGAGTGCTTCGCCAGCGCGTCGGAAAGGACGAGCGTGCCGCCAAGCAGCATGACTGGTACACCGCCTCGATCCTCGCCCTGCGTGACGAGATCATCGAGAAGTGGATAGATTCCACCCGGCGCACCTACGATTCCAGCGGGAAGCGGGTCTACTACCTCTCGATGGAGTTCCTGATCGGCCGCCTCCTGCGCGATGCCCTCTCGAACATGGGCATGACGCGCGAGTTCGAGGCGGCCCTTCGCGCCCATGGGCTCGATCTCGCCGCGCTGGAGGAGCTGGAGCCTGATGCGGCGCTCGGCAACGGCGGCCTTGGCCGTCTCGCCGCGTGCTTCATGGAGAGCCTCGCGACGCTCGACATCCCGGCTTACGGTTATGGTATCCGCTACGTGAACGGGATGTTCCGTCAGCGCATTGACGACGGCTGGCAGGTGGAACTGCCGGAAACCTGGCTGGCCCACGGCAATCCATGGGAGTTCGAGCGGCTCGAAAGCACATACCGCATAGGTTTCGGCGGCGAAGTCGTGGCCGAGGGGGACGGCGTTTTCTGGCATCCGGCCGAACATGTCGAGGCGACCGCGATCGATACCCCTGTGGTGGGCTGGCGCGGCAAGCGCGTGAACACCCTGCGCCTCTGGACGGCGAGCCCGCTCGACCCAATCAAGCTCGATGCCTTCAACGCAGGTGACCATTTCGGTGCCCTGTCGGAACAGGTGCGGGCGGATAGTCTCGTGCGCGTGCTCTATCCCGCCGATTCCAGCTCCGCCGGACAGGAACTGCGCCTGCGGCAGGAGTATTTCTTCACGGCCGCCTCGATCCAGGACATCGTGCGCCGCCATATCCAGTACGAAGGCGATATCCGCACCCTGCCGGACAAGGCGGCGATCCAGCTCAACGACACGCATCCGTCAGTGGCCGTGGCCGAACTGATGCGCCTGCTTGTCGACGAAACTGGACTGGAGTTCAACGAAGCCTGGGACATCTGCCGCCGCACGGTGTCCTATACCAACCACACGCTGCTGCCGGAGGCGCTGGAATCCTGGCCCCTGCCGCTGTTCGAACGGCTTCTGCCGCGCCACATGCAGATCATCTACGCGATCAACAGCCGCGTCCTTCGCGAAGCGCGCAAGGCGGGGTGCAGCGACGCGGAGATCGCCGCGATCTCGCTGATCGACGAGAACGGAGAGCGCCGCGTGCGCATGGCGAACCTTGCGTTCGTCGGCGCACATTCGGTGAACGGCGTGGCGGCGCTTCACACGGAGCTGATGAAGGAGACGGTCTTTGCCGATCTCCACAAGCTCTACCCTGACCGGATCAACAACAAGACCAATGGCGTCACCCCCCGCCGCTGGCTGCAACAGTGCAATCCGGGGCTCACCAAGGTGATCCGCGAGGCGATCGGCGATGCCTTCCTCGACGATGCGGCCCGGCTCGCTGACCTCAACGCCTTCGCGGACGACAGGCAGTTCGGCGAGCGGGTGGCCGAAGTGAAGCGGGCCAACAAGGTCGTGCTGTCGGACTACATCAAGAAGACCATGGGGATCCGTCTCGATCCGGACGCGCTGTTCGACGTCCAGATCAAGCGCATTCACGAATACAAGCGCCAGCTTCTGAACCTGATTGAAACGGTTGCGCTCTACGACCAGATCCGCAGCCATCCCGAGCGGGACTGGGTGCCGCGCGTGAAGATCTTCGGCGGCAAGGCTGCGTCCAGCTATCACAATGCGAAGCTGGTGATCAAACTGGCCAACGACGTGGCGCGCCGCATCAATGCCGACCCTTCAGTGGGCGGGCTGCTCAAGGTCGTGTTCGTGCCGAACTACAATGTCAGCCTGGCGGAACGGATCATTCCCGCCGCTGACCTGTCGGAACAGATTTCGACCGCGGGCATGGAGGCTTCGGGCACGGGCAACATGAAGTTCGCGCTCAATGGTGCGCTTACCATCGGCACGCTTGACGGCGCGAATGTCGAGATCAAGGATCATGTCGGCGACGACAATATCGTGATCTTCGGCCTTACCGCCGAGGAAGTCGCCCACAAGCGCGCCAACGGATACAATCCGCGCGAAGTGATCGATGGTTCGCGCGAACTGAGCCAGGCGCTAACCGCCATCGCATCCGGCGTATTTTCGCCCGATGATCCGGACCGTTACAAGGACCTGATCCGCGGCATTCATGAGCATGACTGGTTCATGTGCGCCGCCGATTTCGACAGTTACGCCGCTGCACAGCGCTCCATCGACGCCCGGTGGGAGGATGTCGTCGGGTGGCGCGCTGCCGCGATCAGGAACATTGCCAACGTCGGTTGGTTCTCTTCGGATCGGACGATTTCCGAATATGCCAGAGATATTTGGAAAGTCCTGTGAAACCACCAGAAAGCGCCATCGAATCCCTGCTGGAAGGCCTCAACGCCGACCCGTTCTCGCTTCTCGGCGCGCTTTCCGGTCCTGACGGGACGTATGCCCGCGCGATCCTGCCGGGCGCAGAGACGGTGGAGGCCTTCAGCCTCGACGGCCGCCGGCTGGGCATGCTGGGCAAGGTCGATGACCGGTTCCTGTTCGAAGGCAAGCTGGTGGGAAAGCCCCAGCCGATCCGCTATCGCTGCACGGCGCGGGACAGCGACTGGCTTGTCACCGATCCCTATACTTTCGGCCCGGTGCTGGGCCCTGTCGACGACCTGCTGATCGCGCAAGGCACGCATTTCCGGCTGTTCGACAAGCTCGGCGCTCATATCATCCGCCACGAAGGCGCGAACGGCGTTCACTTCGCGGTCTGGGCGCCCAATGCGCAACTGGTAAGCGTCGTGGGGGACTTCAACGACTGGGACCCTCGCCGCCATGTCATGCGCGATCGCAGCGACATCGGCGTCTGGGAAATCTTCATCCCGGATATCGCGGATTACCGTGCCTACAAGTACCATATCATCGGTGCCGACGGTATGGTCCAGCCGCTCAAGGCCGATCCCTTCGCCTTCATGTCGGAAATCCGGCCCGCCACCGCCTCGATGACCGCGCACCCCGCCAAGCTGGACTGGGGTGACGAAGCGCACCGCGCGCACTGGGCCTCGATCGATCCACGCAAGGTTCCCGTCTCGATCTATGAAGTCCACGCGGGTTCGTGGCAGCGGGATCGCTTCAACTGGTTCCTCAACTGGGACGACCTTGCCGACCGCCTGATCCCCTATGTCGTCGAGATGGGTTTCACCCATATCGAATTCCTGCCGATCAGCGAGCATCCCTACGATCCATCCTGGGGTTATCAGACGACCGGGCTCTACGCCCCCAGTTCCCGTTTCGGGGAACCGGCGGGCTTCGCGCGTTTCGTGGATGGCGCGCACCGGGCCGGAATCGGCGTGATCCTGGACTGGGTTCCCGCCCATTTCCCGACCGACGACCATGGGCTGGTCCGTTTCGACGGCACCGCGCTTTACGAACATCAGGACCCGCGACTTGGCTTCCAGCCGGACTGGAACACGCTGATCTACAATTTTGGTCGGCGCGAAGTGGCGAGCTTCCTCGTCAACAACGCGCTGTTCTGGGCAGAGCGCTATCACATCGACGGGCTGCGCGTGGATGCGGTGGCCTCGATGCTCTACCGGGATTACTCGCGCAAGGAAGGGGAGTGGATCCCCAATGCCCAGGGCGGACGCGAGAACTGGGAAGCGGTGGACTTCCTGCGCGCGACGAACCGGGCGATCTATGCCCAGCATCCCGGCGTCTTCACTATCGCCGAGGAATCGACGGCCTGGCCGGGCGTCACTCAGCCCGCCTACGACGTGCCCGAGGGAGAACGGGCTTCGGCGCTGGGCTTCGGCTTCAAGTGGAACATGGGCTTCATGCATGACACGCTGCGCTACATGGCGCGCGATCCCGTGCATCGGCGCTATCACCACGACGATCTGACCTTCGGGCTGATGTATGCCTTCTCGGAGAACTACGTCCTGCCGCTCAGCCATGATGAAGTGGTGCACGGCAAGGGCTCGCTGCTCAACAAGATGAGCGGAGACGACTGGCAGAAATTCGCCAATCTGCGCGCCTACTACGGCTTGATGTGGGGCTATCCGGGCAAGAAGCTGCTGTTCATGGGGCAGGAGTTCGCGCAGCGCCGCGAATGGAGCGAGGAGCGCGCGCTCGACTGGGAGCTGCGGGATGCGCCTGCGCACGAGGGCATCCGCAATCTCGTGAAGGACCTCAATCGCATCTATTGCCAGAAACCCGCGCTCCACGCCGGGGACTGCGAGGGCGAGGGGTTCGAGTGGCTGGTGGTGGACGATGCGCAGAATTCCGTCTTCGCCTGGCTGCGCAAGGCGCCCGGTTCCAGGCCGATCGCGGTGATCTCCAACATGACCTCGGCCATGCATACGGGGTATGGACTGCCGCTGCCGCATGACGGCAAATGGAACGAAATCCTCAACAGCGATTCCCGTCATTATGGCGGGACCGGCAAAGGCAACTTGGGGCAAGTCAAGGCCGCGGACGGGCAAGCCATGGTAACACTGCCGCCATTGGCAACGATCATGCTCGAATACGCAGGCTGAAACGAGATACGAAGGAGAGTGAGTGCAATGAGGACGCCGACCGGATCGCCACTCGCGCGCGATGCCATGGCCTATGTCCTTGCCGGCGGACGCGGCAGCCGGCTTAGTGAACTGACCGACAATCGGGCCAAGCCGGCAGTCTATTTCGGGGGCATGAGCCGGATCATCGATTTCGCGCTGTCGAACGCGATCAATTCGGGCATCCGTCGCATCGGGGTCGCCACGCAGTACAAGGCGCATAGCCTGATCCGGCACATGAACCGTGCCTGGAACTTCATGCGGCCCGAGCGGAACGAGAGCTTCGACATCCTCCCCGCCAGCCAGCGCATATCCGAGTTGCTGTGGTACGAGGGCACGGCCGATGCGGTGTTCCAGAACATCGACATCATCGCCTCCTACAGCCCGAAATACATGGTGATCCTTGCAGGCGATCACATCTATAAGATGGACTACGAATTGATGCTGCAACAGCACGTCAATTCGGGGGCGGACGTCACGGTCGGCTGCCTCGTCGTGCCGCGCAAAGAAGCGACCGCTTTCGGCGTCATGCATGTCGACGAGAACGACGTGATCACCTCGTTCCTCGAAAAGCCCGCCGATCCGCCCTCGATCCCGGGCGACCCGGGCAATTGCCTCGCCTCGATGGGCATTTACGTCTTCGACACCGAGTTTCTGTTCGAACAGCTTCGCAGGGATGCCGCAGATCCTGATTCCCGGCGCGATTTCGGCGGGGACATCATTCCCTACATCGTCAGGCACGGTAAGGCACAGGCCCACCGTTTCACCAATTCCTGCATCCGCGCGGCCGAGGAAATCGAGGAGTACTGGCGCGACGTCGGAACTGTCGATGCCTACTTCGACGCCAACCTGGACCTGACCGATACCGTTCCCAAGCTCGACATGTACGATCGGGACTGGCCGATCTGGACCGACACTGTCGTCGCCGCGCCCGCCAAGTTCGTGCATGACGAGGAGGGGCGGCGCGGGCAGGCGATCTCGTCGCTGATAAGCCAGGACTGCATCGTCTCCGGCGCGCTCGCGCGGCGCTCGCTGCTGTTCACCGGGGTCAAGATGGGCAGCTTTTCGTCCGTGAACGAGGCAGTGATCCTGCCCTATTGCAACATCGGCCGCCATGCCCGCCTCTCGCGCGTGGTGATCGATTCCGGCGTCCGTATCCCCGAGGGGCTCGTCGTTGGCGAGGATCCTGAACTGGACGGCCGGCGCTTCCGCCGAACCGACAACGGAGTATGTCTCATCACCAAGCCGATGATCGACCGGCTCGGCCTGTGATCGGGTTGGATAGCGAATGCCGTTGAAGGTTCTATCCGTCGCTTCCGAAGCGGTGCCGCTGGTCAAGACCGGTGGCCTCGCCGATGTCGCAGGGGCACTTCCCGCAGCTCTCGCCGAACACGACGTGGAGATGACGACGCTGCTTCCGGGCTATCCTTCAGTGATGAAGGCGATCGGCCGGGCCCGCCCCGTCCATTCGTGGGACTCGCTGGTAGGGTCGCCCGCGCGGCTACTTTCGGCAAGGATCGACGGTTATCCGCTGCTCGTGCTTGACGCGCCGGCGCTTTATGCGCGGGAGGGCGCGCCCTATGCCGACACGGCCGGACAGGACTGGGGCGACAACTGGCAGCGTTTTTCCGCGCTCGGGCGTGCGGCTGCCGATATCGCCGGCGGCGCCGTGGTCAGCCGGGGCAAGCCTAAGCGCTTCGATCTTGTCCATACGCACGACTGGCAGGGGGCGATGGCCAATGCCTACCTCCATTTTGCGCCTTATGGCGGTGAGGGCGGGCGTGTCCCCTCGGTCGTGACGATCCACAACATGGCCTTCCAGGGCTGGTTCGGTGCGGAAGTCTTTCCGCGCCTCGGCCTTCCGCCAGAGGCATGGACGCTGGACGGGGTGGAGTATCACGGCGGCATCGGCATGTTGAAGGCGGGGCTGGCCTGCGCAAACGCCGTGACGACCGTAAGCCCCACTTACGCGCGTGAAATCCGCTCGGCTGCTTTCGGCATGGGGCTCGAAGGCCTAATCGCCGCGCGTGGTCATGCGGTTTCAGGCATTCTCAACGGGATCGATACCGCGCTCTGGAACCCGGCGAACGACCCGGCGCTGGCCGTTTCCTACAATGCTCGCCAACTTGATAAGCGGATCGCGAACAAGCGGGCGCTCGAAGCCGAGTTCGGCCTGGAAATCGACGATGGCCCGCTGTTCATCGTCGTGACCCGCCTGACCTGGCAGAAGGGCATGGATGTCCTCCTGGAGGTGCTGGATCACCTCGTCGGCATCGGCGGGAGACTGGCGCTGCTGGGCTCCGGCGATCTCGCGATCGAACGGGCCCTGCACGAAGCGGCGGCGCGCCACCCCGGGCGCATAGCCGTGCGGATCGGTTACGACGAGGATCTTTCCCACCGGATGCAGGGAGGGGGCGATGCGATTCTCGTCCCTTCACGCTTCGAACCCTGCGGCCTGACCCAGCTTTACGGGCTCGCATATGGCTGCGTGCCGGTGGTGGCGCGGACCGGCGGACTTGCCGATACGGTGATAGATGCCAACCCGGCGGCCTTGGCGGCAGGTGTGGCCACCGGGGTCCAGTTCGATGGCGTGAACTACGATGCCTTCGCGGCTGCACTTACCCGCACGGTGGAGCTTTACGAACGTGGCGATCTCTGGCGGGCGATCCAGAAGAACGCGATGAAGAGCGATTTTTCCTGGAAGGCCAGCGGGGCCGCCTATGCCCGGCTCTATCGTTCCCTGATCGCATGACCGCACTGGGAGCGACAGTCGGGAAAGGCTGCACGCGATTTGCGGTGCGCGCGCCGCGCGCCGACATGGTCTGGCTCTGCCTTTTCGCAGGGGAGCATGAGGTCCGCCATCCGATGGAGCGAAGCGGGCCTGACTGGGTTCTGACACTGCCGGAGGAAATGGCGGGCGGCCGTTACGGCTACCGCGCGGCAGGCGAGTGGGCGCCGCCGAAAGGGCTCTGGTTCGATCCCGCGAAGCTGCTGGTCGATCCCTATGCAGTCGAACTCGATCGGCGTTTCGTGCAGGATGGCACTTTGGCCGAATTCGGGTCGGATACCGCGAACATCGTTCCTCGCGCCATTGTCCCGGCTCCGGCCGAACCGCTCATGTCGGGGCCGCCGCACTTCGCGCCCGGCGGGCTGATCTACGAACTCAACGTGCGCGGTTTCACGCGCCTTCATCCCGACGTGCCGGAACATATGCGAGGCACAGTTGCCGCCCTCGCGCATCCCTCCGTGATCGCGCACCTCAGGAAACTGCATGTGAGTGCGGTGGAACTGATGCCGGTGGTCGCCTGGATTGACGAGCGGCACTTGCCGCCACTGGGGCTCGTCAACGCCTGGGGTTACAATCCGGTGGCGATGATGGCGCTCGACCCCGGCCTGTGTCCGGGCGGCATCGCCGAACTGCGCGAAACAGGGGCCGCACTTCACGCCGAGGGCATCGGCGTTCTGCTCGATCTCGTGTTCAACCACAGCGGGGAGAGTGACGTGGCGGGCGGTGTTATTTCGCTGCGTGGGCTCGATAATGGCGCATATGCCCATGCCCCTGACGGTTCACTGATAAACGACACCGGCTGCGGCAATATGCTGGACTTCGCCAATCCCGCAGTGCGGCGCCTCGCGCTGGACGCCATGCGCCATTTCGTCACGCGCTGCGGTGTGGACGGCTTTCGGTTCGATCTTGCGCCGGTGCTGGCGCGCGGGCCCGGTTTCGATCCAGCCGCTCCGATCTTCGCGGAAATCGCGGCGGATCCGGTGCTTTCCACCCGCGTGATGATCGCAGAGCCGTGGGATATCGGGCCGGGCGGCTATCAACTCGGCAATTTTCCAGCGTCATGGCTTGAATGGAACGATCGCTTCCGCGACGATGTGCGACGTTTCTGGAAGGCCGAGGAAGGTATCGGCAAGCTGGCCACGCGGCTGGCGGGCTCCAGCGATGTGTTCGGCCCGGTCACGCCCGATGAAGCGTGCCGCTCCATCAATTTCCTGGCCGCGCATGACGGTTTCACTCTGGCTGACACCGTATCTTACGAAAACCGTCACAACTGGGCCAATGGCGAACAGAACCGCGACGGTCATGGCGATAACTTCAGTTGGAACAACGGCGTAGAAGGTTCGAGCGACGATCCGCAGGTGCTTGCTGCCCGCCATGCCGACATCAAGGCCATGCTGGGCACGCTGTTCGTTTCCACCGGAACGATAATGCTCACTGCAGGAGACGAGTTCGGGCGAACCCAGCACGGTAACAACAATGCCTATTGCCAGGATAACGCTATCGGTTGGATCGACTGGGAACGGCGCGATTGCGAACTGGAAGATCACGTCGCGGAATTGGCCGCATTCCGCGCGGCTAACCGGACCGAGTTCGCGCGCCAAGCCGAAGATCTGCGCTGGGTCACATCCAATGGCGAGGATATGACGGTGGCGGATTGGGAAAGTCCCTTCGCAGAGACCCTTTGCTGGCAATTGGGCGGCGGGGCCCTGAAGGTAAGCGTCAGGCGCGAGGCTCGGGAAGTTCTGCTCGGCCAGGAGGTTACACCAGCCCGCTGATCAGGGAGTGAAGGCGCTCTCCTGCAGTGTCCCAGGTCAACGCTGCGGCTCGGCGGGCGCCACGCGCACGGAAATCGTCAGCGAGCATGGGATCATCCAGAATGGCGCTGATTGCCTGCCGATATGCCGACGGATCTTCAGCATCGACCAGCACCGCAGCACCTTCGCAGACTTCCGGCATGGCTCCCGCGCGCGCGGCCACAACCGGGGTGCGGCAATGCATCGCCTCGACAGGTGGCAGGCCGAACCCTTCCGTCAGGGAGGGGAAGACGAATACCGAGGCGGCGGAGTAGAGCGCCCGTAGTTCGGCATCGGATACGAAGCCCGTGAAAACCGTGCCCGGAGGCGGCGTCCAACCAGCCATGCTGTACCGATCGCCGGATGGTCCGCCAGCAACGACGAATCGATATCCTTCGGGCAATGGCTGGTGCATGGCGCGGAACAGGCTGCGCATGTTCTTGTAGCCCTTGATCGAACCCATTGTCAGGACGAAGCGCCCCGATTGCAGCCCGAGCCGCTGCAGTATCGTGCTATCAGCGGGCACGCCGAGCAGGTGATCCGTGCCGTTATGCACGACATCGATCTTGTCGTGGTGCCCGATGCCATGTGCGGCCAGCGCATCGCGAGCGAAAGCGGATACGGTCAATATGCGGCGGGCCCGCCGTCCGATCCACGGCAGCATGCGGCGATAGGCAGCCGCCTGGCGGCCGGAATAGTCTTGCGGATAGAGGAACGTCTGCGCGTCATGGATCATGACCACGCTGTTGCCATGAAGCAGCGGAGCGAGATTGCAGAAATTGACCAGCAGGTTGCTGCGCGCCAGTTTCGGCAGCGTCAGCATTTCCCAACCCTGCCCGCTGCCGCAACGCCCGCGAGCCTGCGTGGGGGTAAGATGTGCAAATTCGGCGGCCGATGCTGCGGCAAACGGCGAAAGCAGGCGAACATCATGTTCGCCTGCGGTTCGCTTGATGAGCTGTTCGCAGTAATGGGCGGCGGTACGATGAACCCCGTTTAGGCCGGCGCCCAGGAACTTGCCGTTGATATCGATGCTGGCCATTGCTTCACGCTACCTTGCGTTTGCAGAAGGCTTCGGCGTTGTCCTTCGCTTCCCGGTAAAGCGTTTCGTCGCGGGCGTAATATTCGGCGATAAACCGTTCCACTTCGTCGCCCAATGTGATTGAGCCGTAGCGGTTCGCGGCCTTGGCGAAGGCGCCGCTTTTCATCCAGAAAGGATAGATCGCCTGCTTCAGGGATGGGGGGAGCAGCTTGCGGCCAACGAAACGGGCCGCTGGCTGGATGGGACCCGCCCATTTTCGCGGCTCGTGCCGGGCATGATCGTGCGGGATGTCGATCGTGAGGCCGGTCTCTGTCTTCACCCAAAGCGCGGCGGCATCGATGCGGTCGATCGGGAAAATCTTGGTCACGATGCGTTCGCCGCCCAACTCGGCATAGTCACACTGGCGGGAGAAGTGGATATATTCCATGTCGCAGAAGTGCCCCCGGGCATCGAGCCAGTCACACACATGCCGTGCCTCCTCTTTCAATATGGGGTCGTCCGCGCGCAGTGCTGTCATCCCGCGATGTTCTCGAAGACGCTGCAAGAGCGCCGAAAAGAAGCGATCGCGTGGAGGGCGCGCCAGGATGAAGCTGCGAGAACCTACCAGGGTGGACCACGTCGCCGGAAAGTGCCTTTCGAGAAAGGCGAGCGGCACATGTTCTGGCTGGACCCGGCCCAGCCCCGGCATGCCGGTTACGCCGGCCTCCATGAGTCTCTCCGCTTCCGGTTCGTTGACGCCGAGGTCCGTGGCCATCGCGGCAAAACACAGCGCATCGCATTGGGCCAGAGCATTGCGAACGCTTTGGCCTGCGTTCTTGGGAATGTGGATGAATGCCAGGCGGGCAGCTTGGATATAGAGCACGGTTTCATCTCCTTCGTAGGGTCTGAATTTAACCGGAAAAGACCTCCAGGCTGAAAATGCGCAGCCGGTAGGCCATGGCGAGGAACACGAGTCCCAGCATCGCGGAAGCGAGGAGGCCGATGACAAGTGTGGTGATGGGGGGAGCGGACATTATGAGGAACCCACAGTGGCGCAGCGCGTAAAGCATCAGGAAATAGGCCAGACCGAGTGCGCCGGCGGCGATGAATTTCCTGACCGCGGGGCCGACGCGCACATGGCCTTTCCATCGAATGAGATGAAAGCCCCAGATCGTGGTGATAAGCACCACGAATGCTTGCGACCATGCGAGCGCCGCGATGCCGAAAGGTGTGGCGATGAGGATCGCCGCCACGGACAGGGCGGCAGCGATCAGATTGAACATCATGACCCAGTGCGTCCGGTCCAGCGCCGCGAAGGCGGGTTCAACCAGTAACTGGCCCGCACCTGCCACGCCGCGCAGGCTCATCGCATAAGTGACGACCAGCGCGGCAAGATAGGAAGGTTGGAAGAATGCGGAAACGATGTCTCGTCCGAAAACTATGATAACGGCACCCGCCATGCCCGTCAGCAAGGCGACGGTGCCCGAGAACCGGGCCAGCGGTCCGGCCAGATCCTGCTCCTGACGCGCGGAATTGCCGAATTGGGTTGCGGCGAAGTTGCTCATCGGCTGCGTCAGAATGTCAGTTGCGCCGGTAGCGATGCGATTGCCGAAACGGTACAGCCCTACATCGGCGGGCGAGTGGAACAGGCCGAGCATCACATCGCCGGCATATCGCGCTAGAAACGCCAGAAAGCGCGATCCATAGAGATTGCTGGAAAAGGCCGTGGCCTTGCGCGCCAAAGCCATGCTGAACTGGAACATCGGCCAGGTTCGGCCCGCCACGACGAACAGCACTGCGCCGAACAGAATGCGCACATAGCGCGCGGCGACCAAGGCATAGAGCGAATGCCAGTACCACAGCAAGATTGCGCCGCTGATCAGCGCAACCAGGTTCTCTACGAAGACGAACTTGAAGTTAAGTGCTACCGCCTGCCGCCGCAGCAATGTCGCCGAAGACCAGGCAACGATCGAGGCGACGGGCTGTGCCATTGCGAGCAGCAGCAGAACAAGGCCGAGTTCTTTGGCGCCGAAAAGCCACTCCAGGGGAAATGCGATAGCGGCCAGGAACAGCGATGCTGCCCCGACCAGCGCAAGTATCAGCCAGAAGCACGTTGATACGACCAGCGAATCTTCCGCTTTCGCAACGAGGACGAACTGGAATATTCCTGTATAAGTGAGCGTCTGAACGAGAATGACGAAGACGTTCGCGAGGCTGAACACCCCAAAATCGGCTGGCTCCAGAAATCGCGCGGCGAGGAGCGTTATGACCAGGGTCGAGACTTGTTCCAGCGCACGGGCTGAAAACGCGAACAAGGCGAACCCACCGCGATTGCGAACGATCCGAAGGTTGGCGCGTCTCAGAACCGCAACGCTCATGCCGCTGGGGCCCTATCGGGTGAACGTGCACCTTGCACCCGCGTTTGCTGGCGGCTCTTCATGTGGGAACGTTCCCGATCCTGCCACGACTTGGCTCGCGTTGAACGGTCGAGGGCGGGAGGCTGTCATGAGGATGATTCAATTGACAATAGTCCTGCGTGATTTCGGGGCGTGCAGCGATTTCGACTTGATTCTGAAAGCCATTCCGATCGCTGGTGAGGGTTAACCCTATCATCAAGCGAAGTTTCCGTTCGTGAAACTCCCCCCAAGTTGGATGAAGATTGTTCGGAGTTACGATTGCGCACCACACGGTTTCGTGGGTCGCATTTTCGCTTATCAACGACGTATTTTGGTCGTTTCGGCGATTGATGTCGCCGGGTTTCAGGCAATCTGCAAGGCGGACGCACGTTGAATTCGACGAATTCGGCGCAGGTTGCTGACCACAGATCTTTCTCGGAGAGCGGAGCGCTTGTCGATCTACGCAGCGAGCAACGAATAATCCGTCGTTGACGAGAATCTGCTTTTACGTGCCTAATTCTCGGATTTTTACTACGTGATTTTGCGCAGAAATGACCATCATGTCGCTATTTTGGCGGGTTTTGTTTTACGCGTCCAAAGTGGAGCCAGATCATGTTGCGGATGCGAAGAGGGGGGTGATAGCTCTGATTAACCAAGCAGTAAGGATGCTCGTCAGGCTTCCTGAGCGTTGTCAGAGGGAGTGATTGAGTGGCGGAAACGGCACTACGCACATTGTGTCTGCAGGAAGATGTGTACTTGGCTGACGGTCTTCGGCCAAGCAATGCACGCCCTTCTGTTGCACAACCCAGGTCGATCAACTTTGGGGAAGCGATGCTCTGGCGGCTTTTTGATGTACTGGTGGCCAGCGCAATCCTGATGTTCATGCTGCCCTTCCTGATTGTCCTGGCCATTGTCACTTACCTCGGTGATCCTGGCCCCATATTCTACCGGCATCGCCGCATCGGCTGCCGCGGACGCTACTTCGGCTGTCTTAAATTCCGCACGATGAAGGTTGATGGCGATGCGATCCTGAAGGAGCATCTGCAAAGCAATCTCGCAGCGCGTTTCGAGTGGGAACGCACCCGGAAACTGCGCCGAGACCCGCGCGTGACACCCATTGGGGCAATCGTGCGAAAATTGAGCCTTGATGAGTTTCCGCAGCTTTTGAATGTTCTGGCCGGAGACATGAGTATCGTTGGGCCTCGCCCTATAGTTGAACAAGAAGTTCTTCGATATGGCCCATATTTCGAATACTACTGTCAGGTCAGGCCGGGGCTAACCGGAATATGGCAGACAAGCGGTCGTAGCGACACATCCTATCAACAGCGCGTTGACATGGACGTATCTTATGTTGAACGAAAAGGTCTCGCTTTAGATGCATGGCTGCTTTTAAAAACTCTCCCGGCAGTCATGTTTGCCCGAGGATCATATTGAGCTGCGCACTTCAGGGAAGTGGGGGGAAGGGGCTTTGTGCCCCTTTTTTGTGCGAACAGGAAATGTGGCGTGGATTTTAATGTTCAGAGTAATGCCTGTTCATATTGATTCACGATTGTATTCGCCCAGCTCTCTGGTGTGTTGCACAGATTGAGATAGTTCTTGTGCCCATGGGTGGACATGCGTTTGACCCGCGCATTGTCGGCATGGAGGTCCAGCAGGGTACGCGCGAATTCTTCCAGATTTGCAGTATTAGCGGAAAGCCCAAACCCGGCGCGCTCGATCTCGGGCGCAACGAGCGCGCGGTTGCTTACAATGACCGGCACACCTGATCCGATGGCTTCGAGCGCAACCAGCCCGAAGGGCTCTGCCCAGCGACTGGGCATTACGGCAAGCTTGGCGCGAGACAGTGCCTTTGCTGCGCCTGCACGATCCTGACGACCGAGCATGATCGCGTCTGGATTTATTGCACGCACATGATCGACTTCGCTGCCGTCTCCCACGAACGTAATTGGAATTCCTGCCATGGCAGCAGCCTTGGCAGCGAGATCGGCGCCTTTCTCGGCTGAAATCCGGCCAATGTAGATGATCCCGTTGTTTCGTTCCGCCTCGATGCGCTGGGGTGCAAGGGGGGTGACGGGGTTTCGCACCGCGACCAATTTTTCGGCAGGCCAGTGACCAAGTGCGAAATTTCGGGCCTGGCCAGGGTGGATCAGTAACATGCGATTAGCATTCGCACCTACCGTTTGCACTCGCCGGACAGCCTCCCGGCCTGAGCGCCAGAGCTTGTGTGCGTATGATGATTTATCGCACCGACAGCTGAGGCATGCCGCCGAAAGTGGGGTAAGCGAACAGTCCTGCTCGGTCACATAATTGAAAAAGGCTCCGTTGGGGCAGCTGTTGAAGTAATCGTGTCCATGCAGAATCACGCGCAGCGACACATCGCGAAGAGCGCCGAACACCGCGGGGGACAAAATTTTCGTCCAGCCATGAACGTGATAGATCGTCCCCGGCGTATCGTTTTTCCGTATCCAGTCTCGCACGCGGAATAGTGATGGCGGATTGAAAAGGCCTTTCGTCAAGGCGCCTATCGTGGAGCGGTCCAGCAGGGACTTCCCGTTCAGCGGGATGAACTCGACATCATCTCTGCCGAAATTCGTGCCGGTGTCTCCCGCGAAGAAGGTGACGGGTACGTCACGGCTCCGGAGTTCTTCGATCAGAACCTGCACAAGATAGGAAGCACCACCCAGCGCTTCGCTGTAATCGTGGAATAGAACCACGCGCTCGATCTTGTCTGGCATAAAGGGTGCGGCCTTGGTCTGAATATCAGAAGAAGCGTTGTTCGATCCGGATCGTGTCGCCGGGAAGAACCGCTGCTCCGCTTGTGAGCTTATAGGAATGTTCCGCGCCCTCTCGGGAATGGCGGATATAGACCATTTTCTCATTGGCCCGATAGGTGAAGCCGCCAGCTTTCGCGATCAAAGCGAATAAGGACATGCCTTCGGAATATGTATATTCTCCCGGTTTCTGAACTTCGCCAAGGATATAAATTGGCTGATAGCTGACAAGGTCGAGCGTGATCTTCGCGTCACGGACATATTCAGTGCCGAAAAGGCGAGTAAGTTCGCCGCGCAGTTCGGCAGGGGTTTTCCCCGCAGCCGTTACATTGCCGACCATAGGCAGCCCGATCAGGCCTTCGTCGTTTATGACATATTCTCCCGAGAGATCTTTCTCGCGAAAGACTTCGATCTTGATCCGATCCCCGGCGGCAAGGCGATATTGCACGACGTTGACGCTTGGCAATTCGTTGGAAGCTGCCGTTGTGCATCCGGTCAGGCAAACGCCGAGGATGAGAGCGATCGCGCGTAGCATCATGATTTCTCCTAGGCTCGTAAGGCGCAGCTTCAGGCGAACTCGCCAATGGGGCGGTATGACCGGAGTGCGTCCAGAATGCCGTTGTCGAACACTTCCGGCGCGAAACGGCGTGCGTTGTGAATGGCGTCTTCAGGCTGGAAGGTGGGCAGCCACTGGTCAAAACGCTGCAGCGCTTCGCAGAGAGCGGAAACGGTCTGTTCCTGAAAGAACAGCCCGGTTTTCCCGTCCAGAATTGAGTCTGTGACGCCGCCGTGACCATAGGCAATGACCGGGCGGCCACTGGCGTTCGCTTCGACGGGGACGATGCCGAAGTCCTCTTCAGGCGTGAACACGAGAGCCCTGCAGGTTGCGTAGGCTTCCTTGAGTTCCTGGAATGACAGGCGTTTGCGCACTTCCACGTTCGGGCCGGCATTGGCAGAGATGAATTTGAACATCTCGCCATCGCCAACCATCAATGCGGGTACACCAAGGCGATTGAAGGCTTCTAGGGCGATATCCGCCCGCTTGTAGGGGGTCATTTGGCTGGCCCAGAGGTAGCGGTCGGAAATCTGGCCGGAAGGTGTGAAGGCATCGACCATGACCGGGGGGTGCACAACCCGCGCTTCCCGGCCCCATACCTTCCGGATACGGCGGGCAACGAACGAACTGTTCGCGACCAGCGTGTCGACGCGATTGGCAGAGCTGACATCCCACTGACGCATCCGGTGAAACATCGCGGGCATCATTATGCGGCTGACGGCCCCCGCCGACGCTTTATAGTCCTGATAATGATCCCACAAGTAACGCATGGGGGAATGGCAATAACAGAGGTGAAGTGTGTCAGGGCTGGTGATGACGCCCTTGGCTGGACCGGATTCGCTGCTGATAACGAGATCGTAACCGCGCAGATCAAGTTCTTCCAAGGCCATGGGCATGAAAGGAAGATATTTCTGATAGTGACGCCGCGCACCGGGGAGGGCGCCGACGAATGTCTGGCGGACGTTGGCAGACCTTATTTTCTGCGAAACCCTGGCCGGATCGTAGACGTGCGTGAAGATGTCCGCGTGAGGGAACAGATCCAGGAGGCGCTCCAGCACGCGCTCGCCACCCCGCATCGAAACCAGCCAATAGTGGATCAGCGCCACGCGCTTGAATGGGAGGCCTTCGCGCGTCATGCGTAATAGCCGCGATAGTGCTTGTAAAAGCTGGCGATGTCGCTTCCCCCAAAGCGGACCTGCTTCTTCATGTCGACCTTGTTGAGGACGATGCCGAGGCCTTTGATGGCACGGATCGGCAATTGCCGGATCGCAGCCTTGGCCACGCGATCGACGGTTTTGCGCCAATGGACGACAAGGACGACATGGTCGGCCAGCGATACGATTTCACGGGATTCTGCGATGGGCAGAATGGGCGGACAATCCAGCACGATAATGTCGAAGTCTTCGCGAAGGCGGGCGATGACGCGGTTGAGGCGGCCTCTTTCGGTCAACCGCTCACCCTTCGCGAAGGGGCGGGTGATCGGGATGATGCGCATCGGGGAATCGGAATCCGTGTACTGGGCGATTGCGCCGCTTTCCGAATGCAGCGCCTCGTAGAGACCCTGTTCGCCGCTGATGAAGCCGAACTGTTTGCTCAACTGCGCACGGATGACATCGCAGTCGATCACGACGACCCGCTCGTTGGCCATGGCAAGCGAACGGGCCAGGCAAGAGGCGATTGTCGATTTGCCTTCGCCGGGCAGTGCCGAAGTGATGGCGATTACCTTGCTGCTCGAAGGGCCGGACTGGCGGACCGAGACGATTACGTTGCGCAAGGCTTCGGAAAAGGCGCCGTCGGAATGGTCTCGCACGGTATCGAGGGGCGTAGCAGCATGGGGATCGACGGAGCGATGCGAGGGAATGAAGCCCAGTGCGCGGATGCCGAGGCGGTTCTCGATATCGTCCAGGGTTGTGAAGCCGCGGTAGGAAAGCTCAGAGACGACCGCGAGCGTTGCGCCTGCGAGAAGCCCGACCACGAAGCCAAGTGCCAGGTTGAGCGGCAGGTTGGGTGAAATCGGCAGCAGAGGCGTAGTCGCTGCGGATACCAGGCGAGCGCTCGGCTGCTCCGAGCCGCTTTCGGCAACGACCGAATTGTAACGTTGCAAATAGGACTGGTAGAGCAGCTGGGTCGCGTCTGCGCGTTTTTCCAGGTCTGCCAGAGCTACCAGCGCGGTATTGTCGGTGCTGAGCTGGGCGCGGGTTCCGCTGCGGCTGGACAGCAGGGAGGACAGGCGTTTTCCGGACGAATCCGAGCGGCTTTCCAGTGCCTTGATCGATCGTGTGACTTCCGTGGCGATCTGCCGGTCGATATCGGCAATTTGCTGGCGAGTGGTCACGAGGTCCGGGTTGTTGTCGAAGTAGCGCTGCGACAGGTCCCGTTCGCGGATGACGAGTTGGGCGCGTTCCGCGCGAAGGGACGTGACGACAGGGGAACTGACAGCCTCGCCCACTCCGTTTGCGCCGCTTCTCTGCAATTGGCGGCGTGCGCTGGATAGGGAAGCGGCGTCGCGGGCGGCTTCTGCACGGGCCTCGGCGATCTGCTGGTTGTAGGTCGAGATTTCCTGCTCGGTGAGGCTTGTTGCGGCGGAACTGAGCAGCCCTTTGCGAATGCGATAGTCTTGCACGGCCGCGAAAGCCTCGTTCGCGGATTTGCGCAGTTCATCGACGCGTGCCTTCAGGACTTTGGCTGCAGTGGCATTTGTCCTGGCAAGTTCGCGGGCGTCGTCCGTCGTATAGAGGCGTGCGAATGCGTTGGCGACGTTTGTCGTTCTCTCCGCGCTGGAATCGGTGAACGAGATGCGCAAGTTGAAGGACTCGCCTACCCGCGCGACATTGAGGTGCTTCAGGAGATAGGTCGTGGCCCTTTCGATCAGCACGGCGCGATCTGTTTTGGCGAGCGCGGTATCGTCGCTGCGGTCGATCCCCAACGAGGCCAGGAAATTGTCCAGGAAGGAACGCGGGGCTATGACATCAGACAGGAAAACGCGGTCCTTCAACAAGCCGGTTGTTTCCAGGACCTGGGCGGCCATTTCGCGCGATGCGATCAACTGGATCTGCGTTTCCACGTCTTCGGAGCGGACTGGCCCTGGAGTGTCTGAATCCTTGTCCTGGGGAACGAGCTGGGTCGATTTCGTGATCATGACGACGTCGGCGGTGGAAAGGTAGGTTTTGGGCAGCGCCGTGGTCCACAGCAGTGCGAGAAGCACACAGATGGCCAGTGTCAGCACAAGCACTTCCCTGCGCCTGCGCAGCATCGCCATCAGATAGCGCACAGTCATCTGGTCGTCCGAATAGCGATAGCTCTCGGACCCTTCGATGACCTGCGGGACCGCTCCGGACGCTTCATAGATCGCGGGAAGGTTCAAAATTGAGCACTCCTTCGAGTTCGCCTGATCATGGCGTGATGGTGATGCCGATCCCCGCGTTGAGGGCGGTGAACTCGCTCACCAGCGGGGTCCCCCGGACCTCCTGGTGAAGGAGCGAGACGTAGGCACCCAGCGAGATGCCCCGGTTCATGCGGTATTGGGCGTTGAGGCGGGCCATTCCGCGCGTGGTCCGTGTATCGACCTCACGGTAGCGGCCCCGTTCGAGAGCGGTGCTTGCCGCGATCCTGAAGTTGCGCAGTGGATCGTAGTAGGCGCTGACCTGGAAGGTGTCGGTCAGGATGCCTGCTACGGAGCGGTCGCCGCTGTTCTGGAAGATCCGGTTGGCCTGCGCGCGCAAGGTAAGCAGCGGCGTTGCGAACCACTGCATGTCGGCCCTGAACGTGAATCCGGCAAAGTCGCGATAGATGGGCAGTTCGAAACTGCGCGACTGATAGCCCAGTCCGATTTCTCCCGTGACAACGGGGCTCAGCGCTCCCTTGAGACCGACGATGGCCATAGTGTTGCGGGCATCGCGCCGGATATCCGCCGGCGCGGAGGTCGAGTGGATGGCACCATAGGAGGCAGCCGCATAAGCCGCGACCATGCCGGAGAAATCGTAGCTGATCCGTACTTCGCCCTGAAGCGTTCTGGCATCGCGAAACGACTGGTCTATCCTGGTCCCGGAACTAAGCGGCAGGCTGGCATAGCGGACCTGTTGATAGCCTGCAGATGGCGAAAGCCTGAAGTTCCCGAACTCCAGATCGGTCCCGAGTTTGCCGGTGGCGCGCGAATAGTTCACGGGTTCTTTGGCATCTGCGGCCGTGCCGGCGCTGCTGCGCGGTTCGATGAGGTGGGCGTAATCGGCGGTGGCGGTGATCGCGTGACGGGGCGACAGGTTGAGGCGCCCCTTCCCAGTTACGTCCCATTCTTCACTGTTTTCCGACTGATACCGTGCGAATCTGCGTATCGTTCCGGCGGCCGTCATCTTGAGTTCGTGCCGGGTGGTGTCTGCCGTCAACTCAAGCGCGGGCATGACCATCGCCACCGCATCCGTGCGCGCATCGGCCTTGTTGAAGACGTTCGAGGCATAGGCCGATGCCAGCGACAGGGCCGGCTGCGCAAGAAACGGGCCGAGCCTGATTGTCCGGGGTTGGTATTCCGGTTCGATGCGGGCACCGGCAACGTCATTGCGATCCAGTTCCGGAGCGATCACGATCGTTGTGCCTGCGCCAACGGTTTGTGCGAACGAGGTGGCTGGCGTCAGGACGATGCCTGACGTCAACAATCCTCTGATAGCGTCACGAACCATCGATCAGGCCTCGGCTGCGTGCAGGCGCCCGGGCGCCGCGAAGCAGCTGCGGCCAAGGCGATGCAGGATGAGAAAAATCAGTTACTATTCCGGCGCAGTCAGATGCGTTCGCTGCCCGTTGATCCGTTTCTTTGATTAATAAGTATGGAATAACGGGAAGGTCCGATGACCGACTTAGGGAATATGTCTATTTACTACATCGGCTATTCGCGCAGTGCGCGCTGAAATTGGTCCGAAAGCGGTCTAATAATATATTGCAGGATGGTTCTCTGGTCGGTTCGAATGAAGGTTTCCACGGGCATGCCTACGGAAATTCGCACATTTCCGAGCTTCCTGAACTCTGCGTCCGAAATGGTGATTGTGGCAGGATAGAAGGCGGAATTAGTGACGGTGTCGACGGTTCGGTCTGCCGCGACCTGGCTGACTGTTCCTCTGATTTCAGGGGTGGTGCGCGCATTCAGGGCGGTGAAGCGCAGCCTTGCCGGCTGGCCCTTCGAGACTTTGTCGATGTCGATCAGACGGACATGTGCGCGAACGACCAGGCGATCACGCAAGGGCACGATCTCCATCAGGGTGTCGCCAGGGCGGACCACGCTTCCTATGGTCCTGACCTGAAGCTTGTCGACGATGCCATCCTGCGGTGCACGGATCACTGTTCGGTCGTTCTGATCGCTGGCGGAGGCATCCTCCTTTCGCAGGTTCGAAATCGCGCTTTGTACCTGAGCGAGTTCCAGCGCCGCCTCGCTTCGAGCGCCACTGCCTATGAGTGCCATCTGGGTGCCGAGTTCGGCAATTCGCGCGTTCGCTTCGACGATGCCTGATTGTGCCGTCGAGCGCTGCGCGTCCACGCCGACTGCCGATCTTTCGAGCGCATTGAGCCGATCGAGAGTTGTCAGGCGGCCTTCGTAGAGTTCGCGGGTCTGTTGTAACTCCTGCCTCACGAGATCGGCCTGACGGTGATAAGCGCTGGACTGGCTTGCGAATGTCGCCACTTCCGCGCGGGTCTGGGCAATACGGGCCTGGAGTTGGCGAATCTGGTCGAGCCTTGCGTTGCGGGCGAGGGCGAAGCTGCGCCGCTCATCCTCTATCGCCGCTCTGGTTCCCGGGTCGTGAGTTGCTTTCCTGACCAGTTCCGCAGGGAACGTCACGTCGCCCGCGCCATCCTGGATTGCCCGCAGGCGGGCGGCCTTTGCAACAAGCTGGTCCAGGTTCAGGCCTGTGTACTCCGCAACGGCCCCGGCAACTGTGTTGTCGAGCCGGATCAGCGGTTGCCCCTTGCGGACAGTGTCGCCATCCTTGACCAGAATTTCAGCCGCTACGCCGCCGAATGGGTGTGAAATTTCCTTCACGTGCGTTTCGACCGTTACTTCACCCGGTGAAATGATCGCACCAGCCATGGGCAGGAATGCGATGAGCCCGCCAAAGCCCAGCACCAGAACGGCTACCGAGATCATTCCTCTTCGGAGCAGTCGGGAAAGGCCTGCGTCGTCCGCCGGAGGTGGCGGAGGTTCGGCAAGTGTGGATGTCGTCTCGGCTGGCTTCAGAAAATCTACCGCTTGGTTCATTCCCTGATCTCCGCAGGAATATCGGTTCGCTCGCCGGCGTCGTCCATGGCTTGTTCACGCGCTTGTGTGCCTGAGGGCTGTTGAGTTGCTGCGTCACTTTTCCCTGTCTGCCTTCTCTCCCCGGTGGGCCGACCGGGTTTGGCGATCGGTGCGGGCGGGCGGATGCGTTTCTCGAAATCCTCGCGCGTCTCGAAGCGTTCGACCTTGCCCTGGTTCATCACCAGAATGTGGCTGACGTTGGCAATGACGCTGGGACGGTGCGCGATGACCACGACTATGCCGCCGCGCTCGCGTACGCGGCCTATCGCTGCACCGAGGGCTACTTCGCCATCGTAATCCAGATTGCTGTTCGGTTCGTCCAGGATGACGAGGAACGGATCGCGATAGAGAGCCCTTGCGAGCGCGATGCGCTGTTGCTGGCCTGCTGAAAGCCCTCCGCCCTGAGGGCCGATGAGATGATCGTATCCATTTTCGAGACGAATTATCAGATCGTGACAGTCAGCGGCTTGCGCGGCTTTCAGGATGGCATCCCGGTCTGGCGGTGTCTGGAAGCGGGCGATGTTCTGTGCGATCGTTCCTTCGAAAAGTTCGATCGATTGCGGCACATATCCAATGATCCGCGCAATCTCGTCTGCAGACCATTGGTCGATCGTGGCCCCGTCCATGCGCACCGTTCCGCGCAGGATCGGCCAGACACCGCAGAGAACCCGCGCCAGTGTCGTTTTGCCTGAACCGCTGCGGCCCACGACAGCAAGAGCATCTCCGGCCTGCAATTTGAAAGTCACGTCCGCGAGCGTCACCCTGCGGGTGCCGGGCGGGGCAGAGGAAAGTGCCTTGACGTCGAGCTCGCGGCCGGGACGATTCAGCCCCATCGGCTCCACCCGGTCGGGCATGGCTTCCATGATATCGCGCATGCGGCCGAGCGCGAGACGGCTGGCAATGAGACCTTTCCAGTTGGCGATCACCTGTTCGACAGGGGCGAGCGCGCGCGCGGACAGGATGGACCCGGCAATGATCACGCCGCCGGTTGCCTCTCCTTCGATCACGAGGAAGGCGCCTAGCGCCAGGGTCGCGGATTGGAGGAACATCCGGAAGGCCTTTGTCAGGCCGCTCATCGTGCTGGATATGTAGGAAAAGCGGTCGTTCGCGCGAAGGTAGTCCGCTTCGGCGGCAGACCACTGGATGCGCCTGGCGCTTGCCATGCCCAGTGCCTTTATGGTTTCGGCATTGCGGCGGGTGGTTTCGGCGAGATTGCTGCGGCTGGCCGATGCGCGCACGGTTGCCTGCGCGAGCGGCGCGGTAAGGCGATTGTTGACCAGCATCAGCGCGACCAGCGCTGCCACGCCGATTAGCGAGAGCAGCCCGATGCTCCAGTGGAAAACGCTGAGAATCAGGAGGTAGACCACGATCCACGGCAGGTCGAGGATCGCCAGCGGGCCGGGGCCGGAGAGGTAGCCGCGCACGGTCTCGACATCGCGGACGATCTGGGTGCCCTGCGGCATGGGGCCGCGGTTCAGCTCGAACTCGGAGACAAGGTCGAGAATTCGCGTGCTGACCGACCGCATGAACATCGAGCCGACATGAACCATGATCCGGCCCCGCGTGACGTCGAGCAGGGCCTGGAAGCCATAGGCTATCATCACCAGCACCAGCAGGCTCACGAGAGAGGGCACGCTGTGGCTGGGCAGAACGTCGTCGTAGACAAGCAGCATGAAAAACGAGCCGGCAAGCAGAAGCACGTTGTAGACACTGCTGATCAACAGGATCGGCAGGAGCGTACGTCTGAGCGGAGCGACCGCGGTCTTCAGTTCGGAAGAGAGCCGGACGGCAAGGATCACGGGAATGTCCTTATTGAATTCGGAGAGCGACGAAGGCCCCTCGGAAGCGATCTTCCGGATAGATCCGATTTGATCGCGAGAAGCGTGTGAAGCTGCATGATTACGTCCTCTCTGGAACAATCTCGCGCTGCATTAGATCAGGGCGGGTTGTAGAGAACTAGGGCCGATGCATCAGTTTTGGCGCTTTCCGCCGGGCACGTTCCGAAAAGTTCCGCGTAATATAGGGGGTATTACTTAGTGAATTCGATCAGAATTCGCGTGCTTTGCGCTTTGGCTTGCCTCTGCTCGGGGGTGAGGGCTCATGCAGATACTCTTGAGGACGCTCTTGGTGCAGCCTATCGGAATAATCCTTCGCTTGAGGGCGCGCGCGATCTGGCCAGCGCGGCGGACGAAGGGCAGGTGCAGGCGCGGGCGGCTTATGGTCCCACGTTGAGCCTCAGTGCGCAGCATGAATACACGTCTGCGCGCATCCGGGGGTATATCCTGCCATCGGAACAGGATGGTTTCGCCACGAGCGCCTCGCTTTTTCTCTCGCAGCCGCTGCTCACTTCCGGACGGCTGGCTGCGGGTGTTGACTTCGCGGCTGCCAACAAAATGGCGGTAAGGGCCCGTCTGGACGTCGTCAGCCAGCAGGTTATCGCGGACGTGGTTGCCGCTTATGTCTCGCTCCGCCGCGACATGGAACTCTACGGCGTCGCGGTGGAGATTTACGATCTCCTCCTGCAGCAGCGCAACGTTACCGCCTCACGCTATCGGCTGCGGGATTCCACCGCGCCCGACCTCGATCAGACGCTGAACCGTCTCGAACTCGCAGCGGGCCGCGTGATTTCCTCTCGCGCCAACGTGGAGGTGAGCGCGGCGCGCTATCGCAATCTCGTCGGCCACTATCCCGAAGACCTCATGCCGCTACCGGCCTTGCCGGCGCTGCCGGTTCTCGAAACACTCTATGTCGAAGCGGAAACGCACAGCCCGGCTCTGGCCCTGTCGAAGTTCACCGAAGCGGCATCGCGGGCGAGAGTGGCGGAAGCACGCGCAGACATGCTGCCGCAGGTCCGGGCCTACGCCTCCGCGGCGCGGGTTCCGGTCACGCCTTACCAGAATACGTACCGTGAAGAGGCGGTGTCCGCCGGTGTGAACCTGACGATGGCTCTCTATTCCGGCGGGCAGATGTCGTCCCGTCTTCGGGAGGCCAAAGACCGGAACCAGGCCGATCAGCAGTATGTGGAACAAGCGCGCCGAGACATGCGCGAAAGGCTTGCGTCCGACTGGACCTCTCTCAAGGCTGCGGGGGAATCCCTGCCGCGCTACGAAGCTGCCGTGGAAGCCGCGGAGCGGGCGGTGGACGGTGTAAAGCGCCAGGAGACTTCGGGCATTCGAACCTTGCGAGACGTTCTGGACGTCACGAATGACTTGCTGTCTGCTCGCACGGCGGCGGTTCAGGCACGCGCCGAGGCATACGTCCTGACCGTTTCAGTCCTGCGCGACGCGGGATTGCTCCAGATCGGCATGTTCTCTCGCGAGCGGCCCTACGATCCCAATTCGCGGAAACACGCGATTGCGGGGTTGGCGGGTCTTCCGCTGAGACCGATCCTCGAACCTGTCGATCGCCTCATCAAGAATGACAGGGTCGCCGCCGCGCCGGTCCAGCTCGAATATTCCACCGACTTCGACTGGGCGGTCGAAACCGGATCGCCGCTGCAACCGGTGTCGAGCGCGGCGGATCGCGACCCTGCCGCGCCGTAGCCGCCGCGGTGCGGCACTTCGCTCTCGAAGCTGGTGCACGAAATGGCGAAGGTCTGTTTTGCAGCGGAAATGGATGCACCCCGCCTTGAGCGCGCGCCGCGATGGCCGCCACTCTACGCGCCGTTCGGCGGGCGTTCCGCCCGGCCAGCAACCATGTGAGGGTCATGATGCGGGAAGCGTTCTTCGTATGGCTTGCGAACCACTTTTCGCGGGGCAAGGTCGGTACCAAGGCGCGATATTTCGCCTTGAAGCTTGCAGGGCTCAAACTCTCGGGAAAAGTCATCGTCATGGGCCCGGTCACGGTCATGCCGCCCGGGGCCGGGAAAATGATCGTGATCGGGACGCGCACTTTTCTCAACACCAATGTCCGCTTCGGTGCGGGCGGTGGGATCACCATCGGGAAATTTGCGCAGATCGCGCCCAACGTTTCCTTCGAGACCGGATCGCACGAACTGGACTTCGCGCCGGGGCGGAGCCGTGCCCCCGTAACGGCGCCGATCGTGGTCGAGGATCACGTATGGATCGGTGCGGGCGCGATAATCCTGCCCGGCGTCACGATCGGGCGGGGCGCGGTGGTGGCGGCGGGCGCGGTCGTCACGCGGGATGTGGCTGCCAAAGTCGTGGTGGGCGGCGTTCCCGCCAGATTCCTGCGCCATGTGGACGAGCAACCTTGAGCGGCCGTCGGCGCTCTAACTGCCGCGCGTATGGCCGGCATGATGAAGGATCGTGAGCATGAACGCGATAATCGGTGATCTTGGAAGCGATCTCACGGTGGCCGTGGTCGTCGCCAGCCTCGGGCGGCCGGAACTGATCGGCCAGATCCATGGACTGATAGATCGGCAGACCTGCCCGGCCGACGTGCTGGTCTTTTCCGTGGTCGGAGATGCAGATGTTCCGGAAGGCCTGGAGGAATCGGAGCGGGTCTGGCTTCTGAAAGGGCGCAAGGGGCTCTGTGCTCAACGCAATACCGCGCTCGACGCCTTGAAGGGCGCCTATGATCTCGTCGTCTTCTATGACGACGATTTCGTGCCCTCAAGGCACAGTATCGAGCAGATCAAGCAGTTCTTTATAGCACATCCCGAAGTGGTCGGCGCGACGGGCAATGTCATCCGCGATGGCATCAACGGCGCCGGCATCTCTTTCGAGGATGCGCAGGAACTGGTCGAGCAGCACGAGGAGCGCAATTTCAGTCCGAACTGTATCGTGACAGGTCTTGACGGTCTTTACGGTTGCAACATGGCCTATCGTTCCTCTGCCATCGGCTCTGCGCGGTTCGACGAACGACTGAGCCTTTATGGCTGGCAGGAAGACGTCGATTTCGCCGCTTCGATCAGCCGTCACGGAAGGCTGGTGAAGACTTTCGCCTTTGCCGGTGTGCACCGCGGGGTGAAGTTCGGGCGCACGTCCGGTGTAAGGCTCGGTTACTCGCAAGTGATAAATCCATCGTACCTGGTGAAGAAGGGCACGATGTCGAAGCGCTTTGCCGGACGGCTGATAATCCGAAACGTCCTGGCCAATCACGTCAAATGCCTGAGGCCCGAACCTTGGGTCGATCGTGCGGGCCGGGCCAAAGGGAACTGGATCGGCATGTTCGATCTGATGAGAGGTCGCCTCACTCCCGAGCGGATCGAAGGTCTATAAGGCGCTGGCCCGATGCCGCGGCTTATGCCGCTTGCGCGGACTGGTTTCGGCCGGCCTGTTTGGCACTGTAGAGGGCGGTGTCGGCGGTCCTGAGTGCTTCTTCGCAGCTTTGGCCGGGAACGAGAGAGGCGATGCCCACGCTGACCGTCGCGCGAAGGGTATCGCCGGCATAGGGTATCGCGGCTTCTTCGAGGCGAATACGAACCCGTTCACAAACGACGCGAGCCTGAACCGCTTCCATTCCGCCGAGCACCACGGCGAATTCCTCGCCGCCGAGCCGGGCGACCAGATCGCCGTCCCGAACGGACGAGCGAAGAATCTCTACAAAATGAATCAGTACGACGTCGCCTGCGGCATGACCGTGCAGGTCGTTGATCCGCTTGAAGTGGTCGAGATCGAAGACGGCAAGGCATCCCAGCACTCCGTCGGCCGGGATCGAGGCGAGCAGGGCGGGGAGGGCTTCGTCGAAGATACGGCGGTTGTAGATTCCGGTCAGGGGATCGGTCATGGCCTGGTGGGCGAGGTCTTCCATGAGCTTTCGGCGGCCGGTGACTTCGCGCACGATGCTGACGGTGCCCATAACCCGGCCGTCATCGTCGATGGTGGCGCGCATATGGCTTTCAACCCAGACGACTCCGCCGTCCTTGCAACTGACCCGGTACTCCACGATCGCCGTTTCGTCCGGATTGGCCAGGGCTCGGCGGCGTGCATCGAGGACGGAAGGCAGGTCGTCGGGCGAGACGAGATGGAACATCACCTTGCCGGTCAGCTCTTCCGGACGATAGCCGAGTACGCGTTCGGTTGCGGGAGAGGCATAGCGCAGGGTGCCGTCATAGCCGAGGCGCATGATAATGTCGCTCGTGCGGTCAAGCACCAGCCGGTGCAGTGCCTCCACCGCGTGCAGCCGGTCCAGCAGGCGGCGGCGGGCGCGCAGCTCGGCCGCCAGCGGCAGGAGGATCAGCACGATAGAGGCAAAGTAGATCTGCAGCACCTGCAGTTTCAGCGTCATGCTGACGTGGAGCAGAGTGGTGGGTCCGCTGCCTGCGAGCGAGCAGGGCAGGCCGATCGCCAGAAGGACCACGATGGAGGAGACCGCGCCGAAGCGCCCCAGCCTGAGGGTTGCGGCGACCATCGGCAGGAACGGGATCAGGACCAGCGGGATGCGATTCTGGCCGAAAGTCAGCAGCGAGGCCAAGGCGACCAGCAGCAAAAGCCCGGTGGCTTCTCCGCGTTTCCGGTTTCCGGCGGAGGCGATCCACTGCCGGGTTTCTCCGCGCAGGGTGAACAACAGGGGCGGTCCGAACGCCACGAGCCCGAGCGCATGTCCGGCGTACCAGTCCCGCCATGCGGACCAGTAGGGGATGTCGCGCGCGACATGCGCGCACAGCGCTCCGAGGAAAGCCGTGGTGGCAGGCACGATCAGGCCGGCAATGATGAGGAAGCGGGCAACTTCCGGGACAGATTCGAACCGGCCGAACCGGGGGAAGCATCGTCTGACGAGCCAGGCCGCGGCGTGGGCCTCGGCGATGCAGATAAGCGGCAGCGGGATCGCTACCGGTCCCCGGAATCCGAACAGGAAGGACGCGAGGAGCCCGGCAGGCACGCATGCCAGAGTGATCTGGAGCCAGCGCCGGCGCGGCGTGGCGCAGAGCTTCGCAAAGAGCAGCGCGCCCGCCAGCCACATGATCGCGACACCGCCGTCGAAGCGGGTCAGTTGCAAGGCTATGGAAGCGCAGACAAAATAGGCTGTCGCGGTGAGGACTGCTTCGCGCACGGCATGTCTGGAATCGGGAGCGGCGAAACGTGGCATCGCCCAGTAATACGAAAATATGGTTAGTACAGCGTTAAATCTACGGCCTTTGTTCCATGGGATTTGGGACATGTGCTCATTATAGGCGGCGCAGTTCGTGTCCCGAAGCATGTCGCGCGTCTCGATCGCGACAAATATCGGCGCTGGCCTTGGCGTCCCCCGAAATAGGATGCTCCTTTCCCTGAGTTTGGCCGACTGTGCGGGGCGGGGAATGTTAATCCTGGGTTTGGGAGAGCAGCCGATGCGTATCGTTCCCGTGTTCAAGGGGGTGGCCCTGGTCGCTCTGGGTGCGGCGCTTTTGCAGGCAGGCGGTGCGGGCGCCGAAGCGCCGTCGGTGCCGGCGCCCGCAAGCACTGTTCCCGGGTGGAGCGACTTTCTCGATGGATTGCGCGATCTGCCGGACCGCATTCTGGCCCGCATTCCCGCAGAGCAGCGCAGCGATCCGCAGGTCCGGCAGGAAGCGGGCAGGCTGGCGCTTTCCGCCGTGGCTGCCGCGACCATCGATGCTCTGGCAGCCGATCCCGACCATCCGGCCTTCATCCCGCAGATCAACAACTACATCACGACCGGCCAGCCCAATGCTGATACCAATTACCGCGCGGCGAAGATCGCGCCGGGAGGAATCTATCGCCTGAGGGGCCTGCGAGGTTCGATGAACCAGGCCCGCATAGCGGAGGCGGGCCCTCGGCCCCAGCAGACGGCGGGTTCCGTGAACCTCGGCGCGCCAAGGCCGGTTCACGACATCAACGCACTCAAAGTCGATGCCGAGGGGCGCTACGACGTCATTCTCAGTCCCGAGCGTCCGCCGGGCCATGTCGGGGACTGGTGGCAGCTCGATCCTACCACCAACATGCTGCTCGTTCGCATGGTCGCATCGGACTGGAACGCAGAGAAGGAACCCACTCTTTCCATCGAGCGGCTCGATGTTCCGGCGGTGCGTCCGCGCCCGGCGGCGGCGGTGCTCGAGCAGAAGTTGCGCGGTATTCCGGTGGCGGCGGGGTTCATTGCACCGCTGCTTGCCGACCGGCCGGCGAAACTGCGCGGCGAAGGCTATGTGAACAGGCTGAAGGCCGTCGATTTCAGCCAGATGGGCGGCCTTGCGGGCCAGTTCTATTTCGAGGGTGCTTACGATCTCAAGGATGATGAGGCGCTGCTGATCGAAACCAAGCTGCCGGAGAAATGCACCTACCAGTCACTGATCCTCACCAACGACCTCTACGAGACGACCGACTGGTACAATAACCAGAGCAGCCTCAACGGTGCGCAGACACACCTCGACAGCGACGGGGTTCTGCGCGTGGTCGTGGCGGCGAAGGATCCCGGCGTACCGAACTGGCTCGATACTTCGGGCTACCGGACCGGCGTGGTGCAAGGGCGGTGGATGGAGTGTTCCAGCCAGCCGGTGCCCGCCGCCCGCAAGATCGCGCTGAAGGATCTGCGGGGCGCTTTGCCGGCCGATACGCCGACTGTCACGCCGCAGCAGCGCGAGGCCATCTTGCGTGACCGGCGCGCCACCCTTCAGCAGCGTCCGCTATGGTAGGAGGGGCCGTGGGCCGTGATCGGCAGGGTGGTCAGCAGGTCTGGCCGGGAGGGCAGGGCGGCTTGCCGCCGGGCGCACCGAAGCGGGGGCCTTGTCCCGGGCCTTCCCCGGCTCCGGGCCCCTTGGCGCCGCGATCCGCCGGACGCAGTTCCTGCATGGACAGCACGCCGTCCTGGTCCTTGTCTGCCGCTTCGAACTTCCTGCCTTCGTAAGCCAGCAGTTCGTCCAGCGAGACGCCCGCATCGTAATTTGTGTTGGCGTGGGCGATCGTCGTCCCGTTGAGCGGTTCGATCATGGCGGCAAGCATGTAATCCTCCGGTCCATCCCCGGCGACCGGGAGGATGGCGTCGGCGATCGGGCCGTCGCGGTCCCCGAAGGCGCCGGCCTCGTTCGAGGCGACCGAACCCATCTGCTTTTGCCAGACCATGAATTCGGCCTGGGAGATCGAACCGTTGCGGTCGGTATCGACGGCGGCGAAGCGGCTGCGGATGGTGGTCTCGCGCCGGGCTTCGACGACGGCGTGCAGTTCGTCGATCGTGACGATGCCGTCACGATTGGCGTCGGCCTCGCGGAACATGGCGGTGACGAGCTTGTCGTACTGCTTGCGGGTGACCGGCTTGGGCGCGCGGGGCTTGCCGCCGCCCGGACCGCCGGGGCCCCCGCCATCCGGGCCGCCCCCGGGACCGCCGCCTCCGCCGCCGCCTCCCATGTCGCCCATTTCACCGCCCATTCCGCCGCCCATTCCTTGCGCGAGCAGGGCGGGGGACTGGACGAGCAGGAGCGATGCCATGAGGGCGAGGGAGATCTTGCGCATGGAAGGCTGTCTGCCTTCGCCGTTTAGCGCGAAGATTTCAGTGCGGGCGCGAATGTAGCGGCCCGATTGCAATATCGAGCATGCCCCGGGAAACGACCCGGCCCCGGCCGCATTGGGGGCGACCGGGGCCGGAGGCTGGGCTGGAAAGCGCCTGCGCCGTGGGTGGCGCGGGGTTGGGGTGGGGGGGCAGCGCTTTCCTGCAGCGAGCCGGACCGGCTGGGGCGCCGGTCCGGTTGCTTTTCCAGCCGTTCCTTGAGCGGCTTACCAGCCGATCGTCACCGAGCCGCGAAGCGCGAGGTCTACCCGGCCGTGACGATCCTCGGCGGCGAGTTCGCCGCCCATCGTCAGGCCCAGCGTGCCGCCGATCGCGCGGAGGCGGGCGAACCAGCCACTGGTGGCTTCGTCGCCGTCGAGCGTGAAGTTCTGGCCGCCCGCGAAGTGCGCGGTCGTCGAACCGATGCCGCCGCTGACGATTTCGCGCCAGCCGCCTTCGGTTTCGATGCGGAACCAGTTCTCGTCACGGCGCTCCATGCCCATGAAGTCGACGCCGAGCGTGACGCCGCCGTTGACGCCGAGTTCGTCGCTGGTGCGCGAGGCGACCGTCAGGTCGAGCGCCTTGCCGCCGCCGTTCTCGGTGTAGCCGTCTTCCTTCAGGCGCACGTAGTCGACCGAGACTGCGGGGCGATAGAAGAAGTGGCTGCCGCCGCCCTCATAGGAAGCGCCGCCCGCTGCGGTCACGAAGGTGCCGTCCCACTTGCCCTTGATCGTGCGGTTCACCTTCTCGGTGCCGATCGCGCCGATGAACTGGCGTTCGCTGTCGTAGTTCGAACGGCCGATGGAGGCGCGGCCGAAGCCCTGGACGGCGCCGAACTGTCCGCGCCAGTGGCCGGCGAGTTCGAAGGAGTTCGACTTGATCTCGCTGGTGCCGCCGCTGGTGTGGCGGTTCCACAGGTACGAGAAGGTACCGCCGAACCGGCCGATCCCGGTCAGGTACTCGGCGCCGAACGACATGGCGTAACCCTGGAGGTTGTAGGCGGCGCTGCTGCCGGCCTTCTTGTCGCTGCCCCAGAACGAAAGGTTCATGGTGGTGCTGAAGCGGCCTTCACCCCAGACCGGGTTGGTCGGTTCCATGAGTTGGCGGGCGAGCGTGCGGGTGCCCAGGCTGATGCCTTCGAACGAGCCGCCGGCGTGGTCGGGCAGCATCTGGCCGACCGTCTGGCGGAACTGGTCGCCGTTGGTGATGCCCAGGAACACGTCCTCGATCTTCTCGTCCTGGCTGAGGGCGGTGAAGATCGCGTTGTAGGCGGTCGCCTGCGAGCGGTTGAGACCGAGTTCGGCCACCGTGCGGCGGGCGATGTCGACGACCACGGTGTTCGCGGCGGCGTCCTCGTCGAGGGTGGCCTTGAACATGAAGGGCACCAGGTCGGTCGAGGCTTCGAGGTTGTCGCGGCCGAGGATCGTTCCGGCGGTCAGCACCTGGTAGCTGCCTTCCGCGGTCGAGACGTCGGCCAGCTTGATCGAGAGCTTGGCGCCGTCCTCGAAGGAGGCGGTGCCGGCGACGGTATAGGCCGAACCCTGGCCCGCCGCCTTGTTCAGGGTGACGGCCAGGACGCCGTCCTTGGACACGTCGAGCGAGCCGATCGTGGCGGGCTTGTTCACGTCGAACGTGCCGCCGGTGATCTTCACCGCGAGATTGCCCGAATTGACCAGCGAGCCCGAGAAGACCGAGGTGCCGGTCAGCGTCAGGCTGTCGGCACCGCCGCCGAAGTCCGCCGTGCCCACGAAGCGCGAGGTTCCGGCGAGGGTCATGGTATCGGTGCCGCCGCCGAAGGTGACGTTGCCGGTCTGCACCGCATCCCCCGACAGCGCGAGCGTGTTGTTGCCCGCGCCGAACATGACGTTGCCGGTCACGGTGCCATCGGCGATGTCCACCGTGTCGTTGCCGCCGCCGAGCAGCACGTCGCCCACGATCGAGGGGGCGGTGAAGCCCGCGCCGACCTGGGTCTGCTTCACCGTCACGCTGCCGCTGGCGTTCGAGAGGTCGATCGCGATGTTGCGGCCGGAACCTGCCTTGGCGCCGGTGGCGGAGATGGTGCCGCTGTTCTCGACGAGGTTGAGCGTGCCGCTGGCGTCGCTGATCGCGGTGGCCGAACCGTTCTCACCTGCGGCCACGGCCTTGATGGTGCCGCTGTTGCGGATCGTCGGCAGGCTGGCGCCGGCGTCGATGCGGATGGCGGTCGTCTGGGCGCCGGTGGTGTTGCCGCCCGCCGCGCCGATGGTTCCGGAGTTCTGGAGGAGCGGCGTGCTGGCGCCCGCGCCGAGGCGGATCGCGGTGGCATTGGCGTCCTTGGACGTCGCCACGACCGTGCCGGAGACGCCGATGCCGTTGGCGATCGTGACGTCGCCGCCGAGACCGCCGATGGCAAGGCCGTTGCCGTCGATCCCCGCGTAAAGGCCGTTGCCTTCGATGCCGCCCTCGATCTGGAGGCCGTATTTGCTGGCGGTGCCCGCGACCGGGCCGATCGCGATGTCGTTGGTGGCCGAGCCGATCACCATGGCCGGGGCCTTGCCGTAAGTGACGACCTTGGCCGAGCCTTCCGTGGCATCGGGGATGCCGTCGGCGTCTTCGTCGGCGTTGTTGGCGTCATTGTCCTTGGGCGGCACGGCGAGCACGATGCCGCCGGTCACATTGCCTTCGACGATGACGGCCGAACCGCCCTGCAGCAGGTCGTCGGCGTCGAGCTTGGAGGGATCGCTGGGCGGGGTGGGATAGCGATAGCCGGTCGAGACGATCGAGCCCTGCACGACCATGGCACCGTTGATGTCGCCGCCGAAGTGCGCGCCGACAGCGTTCTTGCCCTGGGCCTGCACCGTGCCCGCGAGCCGGACGTTGCCGTCGATCTGGCCGGCCTTTACGCCGACTGCGTTGTCGCCCAGCACGCTGGTCTTGCCGTCATGCGTGAAGTTGCCGGTCAGCTTGCCGCCGAGCGAGACACCGGCGGAATCGTTGCCCTCGACGACGATCGTGCCGCTCTGGGTGATCTTGCCGGTGTGATCGCCTTCGGTGCGAATGCCGATGCGGTTGGAGCCGAGCGCGAAGGGTCCGTCGAGGTCGCCGTCCTTGTCATCGTCGGTGGGGGCGTAGGGTTCGTCGAGCGTGATGGTGCCGGTGTTGACGATGTCGCCCGTCGTGCCCGCATTGGCGACGATGCCGCGCGCGCCGTTGGAGTTGGCGATGGTGATCGCGCCGGCATTGGCGACGTTGTTGTTGCTGTCCATCGTCACCGCGGTGCCGGAGGTCAGCACGACCGAGCCGTCCTTGGTGATGTTGATCGCGTCGGCGGCGCCGTTCTTGATCGTGGAGGTGAGGAGAGGCGTGGTCTTCTTGGTGGTCACGTCCTCGGCATGAGCGGCGGTCGCCAGTGCGAGGAGCGCGGTGGAAGCAAGCAGGTAGCGAGGCATCTTCGTCCCTTCAGGTCGATATCGAGACCTGAGACGGAGGCACTGGCCGCCAGCCTTGGAAAAAATTCAAAAACGCGCGTCGAGGCCGATACGGGCGGTGCGCGGGCGCAGCGGCGTCACCTGATCACGGCCGATGCTGAAGGGCGTGCCGAGCGAGAAGCGGTTGCCGCGCACGTCGGCAAGATTGGTCACGCTGAGCGTCACGCCGTAGCTGGATGTGCCGAAGCGGATGTCGAAGCCGCTGTCGAGGTAGTTGCCCTGCGGCTCGCCCAGTTCCGGCCCGATGCCGAGGCGCGAGCGGCCGAGGTAGTTCGCCCAGCCATTGGCGGTCAGGCCCCAGTCCCCGTCCGCGAACTCATGCGTCCAGGCGATTCCCGAATGACCGGCGAAACGGGCGATGTTCGGCACCTGCATGGCCCGCATCGCCACGGCCCGCGCAAGATCGGCCTGCGTGTAGCTGGCGGCCTGGGCGGCGGAGAGCGCGACGTACTGGAGCAGGCTGGGCGAGGGTTCGTCCACCTTGCTTTCGTTCCATGTCGCGCCCAGTTCCACGCGCAGGCCCGGTGCCAGCAGCAGGCCGCCCGACAGGCTGACGGACCAGACGCGCCCGTCGCCGATATTCGCGGTGCTCGGCAGGCCGGAATTGTCGATGAAGTCCGCCTGGATGTCGCGCCAGCGGGTGTAGGACAGGCTCATCGAAAGGTCGAAGGGGCTGCTGCCCGCGCGGCCGTGGCGCGCGCCGATCTCGAAAGTGCCGGTACGGTCGCTCTGGAAGCGCCGCACGGTGTCGCTCTCGATCGCGAAGCCGCCGGGGCGGAAGCCCTCCTGATAGCGCAGGTAGAACGAATCTTCGGGCGAGAAGCGGGCATTGAGCGCGAACGAGGGCAGGAACGTGTTCAGCGAGCGCTGCGCGGTCACCCCATTGGCGATGAGCGCCATGGCCTTGGCGGGCGAGATATCCTCGCCGTCGCCGCTCAGCCGTGAACGGGTGAAACGCCCGCCAGCCGTGGCGGCCAGCGGACCCATGAGGTGCAGGCTCGCCTCGCCGTAGAGCGTGACTTCGTCGATGGTGTTGCCCACGCCGGTTGCGGCGGTCCGTGCGTCGAGCAGCGGCGTCTGGAAGCTGCGGTTCAGCGTGGTGCGGTTGTGTGTGTAGCTTGCGCCCAGCAGCCAGCCGAACCCGCGGCGCTCACGCTGCCAGATCCGGGTCTCGTGGACGATCATCTGCGTTTCGTTGACCTGCGAGAACAGGCGCGGCGGGCCGCCGGGCTCGCTGGCGTCGTAGCGTTCGTGGAGGTCCTGGCTGACGATCCCGGTGGTCGACCGCAGGTTCACATCGCCGATGCGGCCGGAGACCACGAACTGGCCCAGCGTGTAGTGCGCGTTGGCGCGTTCGGCCACGCGGGCCGAGCTTTCCAGTGGCTTGCCGTCGCGGTCGGCATATTGGCTGTCGTCCGCCTCGGTGGACTGGGAGAGGCCGATCAGGTCGATCGTCCAGCCGGGCGCGAGATGCGCGCGCAGGGCCAGCTTGCCGCCGAGGATATCGGTGCGGTTGACGTTGCTGCGGCCAAGCTCCGGCTTGTCGATATAGCCGCCGAGGCTGGCGGAATCGATGGTTGCGCGCAGGGCCACGCTTTCTCCCGCGAGCGGCAGGTTCACGGTGGCGCTGGCATCGGCTCCGGGTGCGCCGTGCTGCGTCAGCGAGCCGCCGATCATGACCGAGCCGCCGGTTTCGCCCATGACCGGGGCATTGGGCACGAGCCGGATGATGCCGCCCAGCGATCCGGCGCCGTAGAGCGTGCCCTGCGGACCCTCCAGCACTTCCACGCGGGCAAGGTCGGACAGGCGCAGGTCCGGGTCCGGCGCATTGTAGGTCAGCCGCATGTCGCCGAGGTACTGGCCGACGGTGGCCTGGGTCGGCCCGGTGAAGCTGGAATCGGCGATGCCGCGAATGAACAGCTTGTTCCGTCCGCTGCCGAGGTGCGTGGAGGACACCGTGGCGAGCTGGCGGGTGATCTTCTCGGTCCCGCCGACGCCGCCGGCTTCCAGGGCCTTGCCGTCAAGGATGGCGAGCTGGCCCGGCACGTCCTCGATGCGCAAGTCGCGCTTGGTGGCCTGCACCACGATAGGTTCGCCGTGCGGTTCGGCAGGCGGCGCCGCCTGTGCCGGGCGGGTTGCGTCGCGGCGGGTTCGGGTGATCGCCACGGCAGGGGGCGCCGCTTCCAGCCGCCATGCGGAAGGCCCGACCGGGACGGCGCGGGCGCCGGCGGAACGGGCCAGCCGGTTCAGCGCTTCGGAAACCTCCATGCGCCCGCGCAGTGCGGGGATCGAGCGGCGGGCGATGGCGGGATCGGCGATGACGATGCTGGTGCCGGTCTGGCGGGCGAGGTCGATCGCGGCTTCGCTTGCGGTGCCGGCGCGCGTCGTCACGCTCGCCTCTCTGGCGAGGGCGGGGAGGGGCATGGCCGCAACGGCCGCCAGAAGCCAGGCCGCACCTCTCACGATCAGGGGACGCCGATCATCCAGCGTTGTCCTTCGGCGCGAACCGCGACGCCGAGGAGCGGGCCGAGCGCGGCGGGATCGCTGCGCAGCGGGGCGACGAGCAGGGAGCCCGAGACTTTCCGCTCCGCGCTGCCGGGCGCGACGGCATAGGCCACGCCGGTCGCGCGGGCGAGATCGGCGGCGACTTTGCCCAGCGGCGCCTCGTCGAACGTCACCCGGCCCTCGCGCCATTCGCCGACCTGTTCGGGTGCGATCCTGCCGAGCGTGTAGTCTCCGGACTTGCCGTGCCGCTGGAGAACTTCGCCGGGCGAGATGCGCAGGTCCTGCGCCCTGGGATTGAACTGAACGGCGCCTTCCGACACCGCCACGCTGAGATCGCCGCCGTCATGGCGCACGTCGAACACGGTGCCGACATCGACCAGCGTGTCCTCGCCAACGGCCACGCTGAAGGGGTGGGCCTCGTCATGGCGGACGGTGAAGAGCGCCTGTCCGCTTTCGAGCCGGGCGAAGCGCGGGTCCTTGCGATCGAACTCCATGGCGGTGCCGCCGGCAAGGTCCACGCGGGTCTGCGCGTCCAGCGAGACGGTGCGGACCTGGCCGGGCGCGGTCTCGATCCGATAGAGATCGCGGCTGCCCGCCTGCCACATCCAGAGGCCCGCGACGAGCGCAAGCGAGGCGGCCATGGCGCCGCCGATCCACGGACGGGCGGAGCGGCGCGGCGCCACCGCGGGAGCGGCCAGGGCATCGTCGTTCGCCGGCCGGGCCGATGCGATCCGTTCGGCGCCCTCCGCCACTGCGGCCGAAACCCTGTCATAGGCGCGGGAATGGGCAGGATTCTCGCCAAGCCAGAGCGTGAAGCCTTCCCAGTCCTCGAATCCCGGATCGCCGGTGCGCAGCGCCCAGTCCAGCGCCGCATCGAGCGTCTCGGCTCGAATCTTGTCGTCTTCAGTCATCGCGCGCTCCTTCTGCGGCGAAGACGGAGACGATCGGCGCGGGCCTTGTCGGCGTCAGGCCTCATCGCTGCGTTCCTTCCATTCGGTGAGGGCCCGATAGGCTACGCGCAGATCGCTTTCCACCGTGCTGAGGCTCACGCCGAGTTCTGCGGCGACCTGCTTCTGCGCCAGCCCGTCGATCCGGTGGCGACGGAAGATCGCCGAGGCCCGCGGACCGAGGCTTTCCAGCAGGGACAGCACGCGTCCGGCCTCCTGCGCCGCGGCGAGGCGGCGTTCCGCCGAAGGTTCGGGAGAGGCGCCGGCTTCGTCTGCGTTGGCATCGGTCCAGTCGCGTTCGCGGTGGCCGGATTGGCGGGCGGAGCGGAACCGGTCGATCATCAGCAGGTCGGCGGTGCGAAACAGGTACGAAAGCGGGGCGGCCACCGGGCCGGGGGTGCTGCGCGAAATCTTCAGCCAGACTTCCTGCACCAGGTCTTCCGCCGAATCTCCCGCACCGCGGGCGTGCAGGAAGTGCAGCAGCTTGTCCCGATTCTCGAGAAAAGTCGCTTCGAGACCCGATCGGGTGGGGGAAGAGGGCGCGGACGGAGGCATGGTGGCTTGTTCGCGGGGACAGATAGACTGTCCGCAGCCTCGGGGAAAGCCTCTGCCCTCATGCTGGATGCGAGGAGTGGCGGGTTTGCTCAGCGGGCGGCGTTGGCCGCGGCGCGGGACTGGATGGCACGGTCGGTGAAGAGGGCGAGAGCGGCCATGGCGCCGCCGGTCAGGCCCGCGGTTCCCATGGCGATGATGACCGGCTGGGCGGCGTCGGCGAGGCGGCTGGCACGGTCGTGGATGGGTTCGAAAAAGCGGGACATGGCGGGGGACTTTCCTGGCTGCGTCTGGGCTGGCCTCTTCTTCCTCTTTTCGAGGCTTTCAGGGTATCGGGATAAGTTGGTTCGAATTGTTCCAGATTGTTGAAATGTCATGCCGGGGAGACCTGCTCCCCGGCATGGACAAAGGTACTGGGACAAAGGGGACTGAGCGCCGTTCAGGCGACCGAGAGCGACACCGAGATATTGCCGCGAACGGCATGGCTGTAGGGGCAGATGGTGTCGGCTTCGGCGACCAGCGCTTCGGCTGCTTCGCGCTCGACACCGGGCAGCGTGACAACCAGTTCGACTGACAGGCCGAAGCCCTTGTCGCTGCGCGGACCGATGCCGACCGTGGCGTTCACGGTGGTGTCTGCGGGCACGCGGGGGAGGTTCTTGTCCTGGCTGGCGGCGAACTTCATCGCGCCGAGGAAGCAGGCGGCGTAGCCCGAGGCGAAGAGCTGTTCCGGATTGTTGCCGAGGTCGTTGCCGCCCAGTTCCTTCGGCGTGCCGAGCGTGACTTCGAAAGCGCCGTCGTCCGTGCGGGCCTTGCCGTCGCGGCCGCCGGTTGCGGTGGCGCTGGTCTTGTAGATCGGGGTGATGGACATCGGGTTCCTCCATTTACATCGTTAGTGATTAGATCGTGTGCGATATAAATGCGTGAGTCGGGTGCCAGTGTCAAGCATTGCGATTCAATCGCGCGCGATTTATATTGAGGCCATGGACCAGACACCCTCATCGCCGCCGGAAGACGCTCTCGACCCCTTCGAGGATTTCCTGTGCTTTTCGGTCTATTCCACCGGGCTCGCCTTCAACCGGATCTACAAGCCGCTGCTGGACCGGCTGGGCCTGACCTACCTGCAATATCTCGCCATTCTCGGTCTTGCCCGGAAGGACGGGCAGACGGTGAGCGAACTGGGCGAGAAGCTGTTTCTCGAATCGAACACGCTGACCCCGCTGCTGAAGCGACTCGAGGCGGCAGGGCTGGTGGAACGGCGGCGTTCGACCGAGGACGAGCGCGTCGTGCGGATCACCCTGACCGACAAGGGCCGCGCCACTGCGGCGGAGGCGCGCTGCGTGCCGGCCGAACTGGTGGAGGCGACCGGGGTTTCGATAGACCGTATCGCCGATCTCAATCGCGAACTGAAAGCGCTGCGCACCCAGTTACGGGGCGGTTGAGCGCGCAGCGCATGGGCTGATGCAGGAAGAGCAAGCATAGCCCTGAAATGATATTGAGAATCGCTTGCAATAACGCAGGCGTCTGGTTAGAGGCCGCCCCCAACGAACAACAGGGGTCGCTCAATGCATCTTACTCTCGCGCGGGCGCTGCTCGCAGCGGCTGTGGCCGTGCCTTCCATCCAGGCCCATGCGCAGGACCAGTCCGTCGGCGGCGCTGCCGAACAGCAGTTGCCGGAAGTCGTCGCCGATGGTGAGCGCGCCGATGAGAGCTATGTCATGGGCACCGGCGCGGAGGCGGGCACCACGCGCATCACCGAAAAGGAAATCCGCGCCCGTGCGCCGGGTTCGGGCGACGCCAACCAGCTTCTGAAAGCCCTGCCGACCGTCCAGTTCCGCCGCGACGAGTACATGGCGACCGAAGAGGACATCCAGGATATCCGGCCTTCCGATATCTCGATCTCGGGCGGGCGCTATTACGAGAACCTCATCACGCTCGACGGGGTCGACGCCAATGCCCGCGTCGATATCACCCAGTCCAACCCCCAGCACTTCGCCGAACCGACCGGCGCCAGCGCGCAGTCGCTTTGGGTAGATACCAACCTGATTGGTGAGATCACCCTGCGCGATTCCAACGTTTCGGCGGAATATGGCCGTTTCACCGGCGGCGCGCTCGACATCAAGACGCGGTCTCCCAAGAAGGAGTTCGGCTTCACCAGCACGGTCTCCTACAGTTCGGATGCGCTCACGCACTACAAGCTCTCGGACGGTTCGCGCGAGTCGCTGGATGGCGATCTTCCCGAAAAGCCGTCGTTCGAGAAGTGGCGCTTCGGTGCCACCGTCGACTTGCCGGTAAGCAGCAATGTCGGCCTGCTGCTGGGCTATAACCGTTCGCGTGCCGATGTCGTATACACGCGGGGCGCGAACTACGGGAGCACCCGCTATGGCCAGTCCAGCGTCAGCGATAACTTCCTTGCCAAGGCCGAGGCAGACCTCGCCGGCGACCTGAAGTTGACCGGGCAGTTCGTCTATACGCCTTATGAAAGCGAGTCGTCCTCGGCCAGCGGCATAGACAACAAGGTGACCTCGCACGGCGGCGGCATTACCAGCCGGCTGGAACTCGCGAAGTCGGGCACCACGAACTGGTCGATCTCGGCGAGCCTCTCGCACAGCGACACCAGCCGCGATGCATCGGCCAACAACTATTCGATTCCTTCGTGGACCGAAAACGGCGGCGTCTGCACCGGTACCAACTGCACCATCGGCGGATTCGGCGATGTCGACCAGTGGCAGAACAACTACGCCCTGACCGGGCGGTGGTCGGCGCCCGTGGGACCGGGCCGTCTGGCGATCGGCTTCGATTATCAGCGCATCGAGGCGATGCGAAGCCGTCCCGCCGACAACTATGCCTATTCGCGTGGAACGGCGCAGAGTGCGGCGGCCACGATTGCGTGCGGCGATGCGAACAGCCTGACCTGCGTTGCCGGCGAATATGCGCTTACGCAATATTCGCTCTATGCGGCCTACCGTGCCCGCGTGAACCTCGACAGCGTGGCGGGCTGGGCGGAATACAGCGCCGATCTTGGCGATTTCTCGCTGCGCGCGGGTCTTCGCTACGATTACGAGAGCTTCCTGGGCAATCATAACTTCTCGCCGCGCCTTTCGGCCACTTATGCCCTGCCGTGGGACGGGTGGAGCTTCACCCTGGGTGCGAACCGCTATTACGGACGTTCGATGCTCGCTTATGCCCTGCGCGAACAGTACCCCGATAACTTCGTCTATCGCCGTAACGGCACGACCAGCGGTGGTATCACGACTTACACTGACGGCGACTGGTATCTCTATTCCACCAGCCATTCCGCCAGCTATTCGGATGGCGACAAGAAGACGCCCTATTCCGACGAACTGTCCGCCGCGCTTTCGGCGCGCGTGCTGGGGGGAAGCCTGAGGGTCAAGGGCATCTACCGCGAAGGGAATGATGAGTTCGTCCGTTCCGCCGAGACGCTGACGACCACTCTCGCCAATGGCAATACCACCACCTATACCAACTACTTCGTCACGAACGAGGGCTATAGCAAATACCGGGGGCTCTCGTTCGAGTGGACCCGCACTTTCGGCAAGCACTCCTTCGCGTTCAACACCAATTTCTCGAAGACCACCTCGAGCAACGACACGTATCTCGTCGATTCCGACGATCTGGTGGAGAACCCGTTCGTGGCGTTCCAGGGCAAGGTCGTCACACTTGCCGATATCGTCAGCCTGACCCAGCGTGACGACATGGCGGTGCCGTTCATGGCCAACATGACCTGGACCGTGCTCTGGCTGAGCGATCGGATCACCACCAACGTCAACGTGCGCTATACCGACAAGTTCAAGCGCATCGAGGATACCGGCCGCAGCGAGACGATCGACGGTACGGCCTACGATCTCTACGACTATGTGAAGTATCCGCGCTCGATCGACGTGAACCTCAATGCGCAGGCCGAACTCATCCGTTCCAGCTACGGCGTGCTGACTGCCGACCTGCGCGTGGCGAACCTGTTCGACCGGATACCCTCGCCGAACAGCACGGCCACTTCACAGCCCTATCAGTATGGGCGCTCGTTCTGGGTCGGTCTCAACTACCGGTTCTGACCCGCTCCATGTCCCGTTTCCAGCTGCTGCCGCGCCTTGTCATGACGCTCGCGATTCTCGTGATCGGGGGGAGTGTCGCCGGGCGTGCGCAGCAGGTGGCGGGGGAGGGGGCGGTGGGGGAGGGAGCGGTGGGGGAGGGAGCGCCGGCAGCGGGGGCGCTGCGGGCACTCTATGCGGGGAAGCCGGAATCCTGGCCTCGTCCGCGCCTGGGGGAGGGGGCCCGCTTCGCCGAGTTCGGCCCGCTCCCCCGGCTCCCCGAAGCCTCGCCCCGCGAAAAGGCGCTGGCGGAGATCGGCAGGCGGATGTTCGACGATCCCGCGCTGTCACGATCCGGCCAGATCGCCTGTGCCTCGTGCCACAGCCCGGAGCTGGGCATGGCCGACGGGCTGCGCACCGCGTTCGGCCATGACCGCCAGCGGGGGCGGCGCAATGCCCAGTCGCTTTACGCCGCCGCCTGGATGACCCCGCTGTTCTGGGACGGCCGCGCGGCGACGCTGGAGGATCAGGCGATCCACCCCGTGCTCGACGGCAAGGAGATGGCGGGCACCGCACGCCTGATCGAGCCGCGCATCAACCGGGATGAGACCTACCGGTCGGCCTTCGAGGCGCTGAATGGCCATCGCCGCGTGACCTTGCAGGATGCCGCCGCTGCCATCGCCGCTTTCGAGCGGACCTTGCGGCCGCCGCGCTCGCGCTGGAGCCGGGTCATGGAACGCGGGGTCGCGGTGCTGACTGATCAGGAACTCGAAGGGTTGCACCTGTTCCGCACCAAGGCAGGCTGCGCTGCCTGCCACAACGGCCCGCTGCTGAGCGACGGTCGGTTTCACAATCTCGGCATCAGCTTCTACGGCCGCGCCCGCGAGGATCTCGGCCGTTATGAGGTCACGCAGGATCCGGCCGATGTCGGCCGCTTTCGCACGCCCTCGTTGCTGGGGGTGAGCCGCAGCGCGCCTTACATGCACAACGGCCTGTTCCTCACGCTGGAGCACGTGGTGGCGCTCTACAATGGCGGGGGAGGGCGGGACCGGGCGCAGCAACCGGGCAGGGCGCCTGCGCCCCGGCCCGATCCGCTGGTGTTCAGGCTTGACCTTACCCGGGAGGAACAGGCCGCGCTGGCGGCGTTTCTCAGGACGCTCTAGCGTGCCTGGCCCAGAGGTAAGTGAGGGCCGGCGGCAGGGTCACGAGCGGTGCCAGCCAGGCTACCGGGTCCGCGAAGCCGACCAGCAGTCCGAGCACGCCGAGAAGCAGCGCGGCGCCGTTCAGAAGCGCTTGCGGCAGCGCGCGGCGGCGCAGCGGGCACACAAGGCGCGCGGCATTGGCGAGCCAGAGCATCGTCAGCAGCGCGAGGCCCGCGACCAGTTCATGTTCGGGCGCATTGCCGCGATGGCCCGCCAGCCAGAGCAGGTTGGTCACACTGGCCAGGCAGAACAGCGCGAAGGCCGCATTGACGGAGAGGGCGACCCGTTCGAACCGGCGCGAAATCATCGGGGCTCCTTAGTATGCTATTGCGAGTCGATAGCAGTACTGTTAGGCGGCGCGCAATGATTTCCTCACGACCTCTTTCCCTGGCGATGACCGGCGCCGTCCACGCGGTGGTCTTCGCGCTCGCCTGGAGTGCTTTCGGGGCGAGCCAGCCCGTGGGTGCCCCCGGCCGCGGCGCGGGGCTCGTATCGTTCCGCGCGGTGGACCTGTCGCATCGGGACGAGGACCGCAAGGAAACCGCGCGCAAGGAGGAGGCGCAAAGCGAGCCGCCACGTCCGGCGCTGGCGCCTCCTCCGAAAGCCGAACTGGCGGCAGTCGCGCCTGCCCGTCCGCAGGTGGTGACCGTCCAGCCGGTGGCGGCGCCTGCGATCCGGTTGTCGCAGTTGGCCTTGGCAGCTTCGCCGGCGATGCCGCCCGCCGCCCCGGTTTCCGCCTCTTCGGGCGAGGGCGCCGCTAGCGGCGCGGCGTCCGGCGAGGGGGCAGGCCGTGCGCAGGCCGCCGCGACGGCATCCGGCGGCAGCCGGGGCGAGGATACGTATGCCCGCCGCGTGTTCACGTGGATCGGCCGCCACAAGGGCTATCCCGGCCGGATCGCGCGCGAAGGCCGCGAAGGGACCGCGCTGGTTCGCCTCCTGATAGACGAGCATGGACGGCTGGAGCGCGCCGAACTCGCCCGGAGCAGCGGCCATGCCGCGCTGGACGCGCTGGCGCTGGAGCAGATTCGCGAGGCGGTGCCTTATCCGCGCCCGCCGCGCGGCCTTTCCTCCTCGCAGCGCGGGTTCCTCGTGCCGATGACCTACCGGCTCGACGGCTGATGGCCGCGCGGGCGCCAAGTCTGGCTTTCGGCCGTGAAAATGCAATTGCGTTGCATGGCGGCGCGGGACGGCTACTAGGCGGAACCTCCGGCCCATGAACCATTTCGGCACCTCCCGGCACCGGGCGCTTGCGCCTGCGAATGCGTCTGCTATGCGCGGACACCGCGTGCAGATTGCGCGGAGGGAAGCCGGCCTTGCGGTCTACGCAAGCACGCGGGCCGTTGCCGTTTCCGCGAAACGCACCGAAAACTGCCTTGACTCTGCGGGCTCGCGCCTGTCTGGGCTTTGCCACTCTACCACCCGAGGAATGAATTGATGAGCGACGGTCAGGCCGTGATGCCCACTCTTGAACCCACTGCCGCCCTGACGGTCGAGGAAGTTCTTACTGTCCGGCATTGGAACGAGCACCTGTTCAGCTTCACGATGTCGCGTCCGGCATCGTTCCGTTTCCGCTCGGGTGAGTTCGTCATGCTGGGCCTCCAGGGTGAGAAGCGCCCGCTGCTGCGCGCCTATTCGATCGCCAGCCCTTCCTGGGCCGAGGAAATCGAATTCCTCTCGATCAAGGTGCCGGACGGCCCGCTGACCTCGCGCCTCCAGCTCGTCCAGCCGGGCGACCAGATCTATCTTGGCCGCAAGCCCACCGGCACGCTCGTCACCGACGCGTTGCTGCCGGGCAAGCGCCTGTTCATGCTTTCGACCGGCACGGGCCTTGCGCCGTTCATGTCGCTGATCCGCGACCCGGACGTCTATGATCTCTATGACGAGATCGTGGTGGTCCACTGCGTCCGCCGCGTCAGCGACCTTGCCTACCGCGAGGAACTGGAAAGCCAGCTGGCCGAGGATCCGCTGGTTGCCGAGCAGGCACTGGTGCAGCTTTCCTACGTGCCCACCGTCACTCGCGAACCGTTCCACACCACCGGCCGCATCGGCGCGCTGGTGGAAAGCGGCCGCCTGTTCGAAGGCCTGAAGGGCGATGCGCGCTTCAATCCCGAGACCGACCGCGTGATGCTCTGCGGCTCGATGGACATGATCAAGGACTTCTCGGCCGACCTCGAATCCTGGGGCTTCACCGAGGGTTCGAACGCCAAGCCGGGCGACTTCGTCATCGAACGCGCGTTCGTCGGTTAAGAAGGCGTCGGTAAACAGGGCGTCGGTTAGAGAACAGGGCGCCTTGCCGTTGCATGTCACGCTCGGTCTGTGAGCGAGCGTGACACTTTACGGACAGCAGCCTCCTACCTATATACCGACCGGTATGAAATGTTCAGCTCCCACATCGACTCGGGGTCGCCCGCGCGAGTTCGACCCTGAAGAAGCCCTGACGGCTGCGCTTCGGGTGTTCTGGCAGCGCGGCTACGAAGGCGCGTCAATGGCGGAACTGACCGAGGCCATGGGCATCACCAAGCCCAGCCTCTATGCCTGTTTCGGCAACAAGGAAGCGCTTTTCAAGAAGGCGCTTGATCTCTACGAGCGCGACAAGCTGGCCTATGTCGGCAAGGCACTGGAAGCGACCACCGCGCGCGGTGTTGCCGAAAGGCTGCTGAACGGCGCGATCACCACGCATTGCGGCGGCAGCGATCCACACGGGTGCCTGGGCGTGATGTCCACCGTCACCTGCACGATGGAGGATCCCTCCATCCGCGACTTCGTGACGGAACGCCGCATCGCCACCGAAGACGCCCTGATCGAACGGTTCGCGCGCGGCAAGGAGGAGGGCGACCTTCCCGAAACCGTCGACCCCCGCTGCCTGGCGCAATGCCTGACGACGGTGCTTCAGGGCATGTCGGTGAAGGCCCAGGGCGGCTCCTGTGCGCAGGAGCTGAAGGGCGTGGTCGATACCTACCTGACGATGTGGCCCGGGCGGTAAACGCCTCGGGGCACGTGTCCCGGCCACCTTCCCGGAAAGCCGGGCTCCGACTCGGTTCTCCCTTCGGATCGGCAAAATGGACCTTTACGGCGCACGGTGGCTCGCAAAACCTTCGTGCCGCCTGAAAAAAGTTCATTCAACTGGCGTTCAGGCCCTTGAAAAGGGCGCTTTCGAACAAATCTTACCAAGCGGTACAGAAAGTCGCTTGACGAGATACCGCACCGCAATATATACCGCTTGGTACAGAACGAGGTAACCCGACTCGCCGCTTGATGGGAGTTCGGGGGCCAAGTTTCCGCGGCCGGTGAATGCCGGTCGGCCCTCGGTGCTGCCTGTCCCCCCGCAGGTGGCTCCATACAAAAACGAACCCGTGCAGTCGGCATGCAGGACTTCGATGGAAATCGGATGTTCGTGTGGTGTCCGCCTGTGCCCGAAGACTTTCCGACGCCCCTTGCGCCGGAACGCCCCGGCGCGCGCCCTTTCCCCCTCCTGTCCCGAGGGCGCGCGCCGGGCACTTTCAGGGAGCACGAAACATGGCCTTCATCGACTTTACCGATGCGGCGCTCCAGGCGCTGCCCGCAACTTCCGCCTTTTCCGGGCGCCCCATTCCTGCCGAGACTCCTTTCGGCGCCGTTTCCGAACCCCTTTCGCGCTTCGAGCGCAGGATCGTGGAGCTGGCGCGCGAGGATGGCCTCGCCACGCTCCGGCCGCAGCGCAAGCGCGGCTGGTTCGCCCGCCTGATCTTCGGCCCGCAGCCGCCGTCCCCGATGCTCGCCAACGAGCAACTGGAGGCGCTGCGCCGCCTGGCCGTGCAGGCCTGGCACCATGGCTACACGCTGCCCGCTTCCGTGATGAAGGAAGCCCGCGTGGCCGGCCACAGCGAGGCCAAGATCGGCGCCGTCATCGACTTTATCGGGCGCTCCCGCGCCCCGTTCCGGAGGCTTGCCGCGTGAATTTCCCCGTATCTCCAGAAACGCTCGCCGCGACGGCGACGGAGGCCGAACTGCCCGATGGCAGCCAGGCCAGCCGTCCTCGCCGCGGACGACACGTCGCCATTGCCGCCATCGCGCTGATCGCGGTGGCCGGCATCGGCTGGAAGACCTTCAGCCATACGCAGGCCGACGCGGCGCCGATGGCGCCTGCCGTCGTTCAGGCCGCAACCCCGCTGATCCGCGACGTGACCGAATGGGACGATTATGTCGGCCGCTTCGCACCCAGCAAATCGGTGGAAGTGCGTCCGCGCGTCTCGGGCGCGATCACGCAGCTCTTCTTCAAGGACGGCGATTTCGTCCGCGAGGGGCAGCCGCTGTTCACCGTCGACCCGCGCCCCTACCGCGCCGCCCTGGCCGAGGCGCAGGCCGAAGTCGCCTCCGCCCAGAGCGCTCTGGTCCTCGCCAGGTCGGACTATGCCCGCGTTGCCGGGCTCAAGGGTGACGAGGCCATGGCCGCCAGCGAGGTCGACCAGCTTCGCGCCAAGGTCCGCGCCGCCACCGCCGCGCTGGCGGGGGCCGAGGCCCGCGTGCGCCAGCGTTCGCTCGATGTCGAATTCGCCACCGTGCGCGCGCCGATCTCGGGCCGCATTTCCGACCGCCGGGTGGACGTGGGCAACCTCGTCTCGGGTGAGAACGGCACCGGCGCCACCCTGCTGACCACGATCAACGCGGTCAGCCCGATCTACTTCACGTTCGATGCCTCCGAAGCGCTGTTCCTCAAGACCCAGCGCGAGAAGGCCGAGCACAAGAGCGCCGCCGACGTGCAGGTCCGCCTTCAGGACGAGACCCAGTACCGCTGGAACGGCAAGCTGGACTTCACCGACAACGGCCTCGACCCGCGCTCGGGCACGATCCGCGTGCGCGCCGTGCTCGACAATTCCGACGGGTTCCTGACGCCGGGCATGTTCGGCAACATGCGTCTGGCGGAAGGCGGCACGGTCAAGGCCATGCTGGTGCCTGACGACGCCATCCAGTCCGACCAGGCGCGCAAGGTCGTGCTGACGGTGGGCAAGGACGGCGTGGTCGCGGCCAAGCCGGTCGAACTCGGCCCGCTGGTGGACGGGCTGCGTGTCATCCGCTCGGGCCTTGCGCCTGCGGACCGCGTGGTCATCTCCAACTACCAGGCCGCCATTGCCGGCGCCAAGGTCAATACCCGCCGCGGCCAGATCGCGGTGGACCCCAAGGCGGCCAATGTCGCCTCCGGCCCCAATGCGCCGATTGCCGCGCAGGCCACGCTCGCCAACTGACATTCACCCATCGGGGGAGCGGTCCTCGACCTGAGTGACCGCTCCCCGTGACAGGGGCATATTCCCATGCGATTTTCCCGGTTCTTCATCGACCGGCCGATCTTCGCAGGCGTCATCGCGGTGATCCTCACCGTGGTGGGTGCGCTTGCGTTCTTCGGCCTGCCGGTCAGCCAGTATCCCGACATCGTCCCGCCGACGGTGACGGTGACCGCCCAATATCCCGGCGCTTCCGCCGAAACCGTCGCCGACACCGTGGCCGCTCCGATCGAGCAGGAAATCAACGGCGTCGACGACATGCTCTACATGTCATCGCAGTCCACCGGCGACGGCAAGGTGACGATCACCGTCACCTTCAAGATCGGCACCGACCTCGATGCCGCGCAGGTTCTGGTACAGAACCGCGTCGCCATTGCCGAACCGCGTCTTCCCGACGCCGTGCGCGCAATGGGCGTGGTGACGCGCAAGACCTCGCCGGAATTCCTGATGGTGGTGAACCTGCAGTCTCCCGACGGCACGTTCAACCGCGACTACCTGTCGAACTATGCCCTCACGCAGGTCAAGGACCGGCTCTCGCGCCTTGACGGCGTGGGCGACGTGCAGCTGTTCGGCTCGCGCGACTACGGCATGCGCATCTGGATCGACCCCACCAAGGCCGCCGCCATGAACCTGACCGCGGGCGAGATCGTCGATGCGCTCAAGGCCCAGAACGTGCAGGTCTCCTCGGGCGCGATCGGCGCGCCGCCTTATGACCGGGGCAATGCCTATCAGGTCGGCGTCGAGATGCAGGGCCGCCTGACCACGCCCGAGCAGTTCGGCGACATCGTCGTGCGCACCGATGCCGAAGGCCGCCAGGTCCGCGTGCGCGACGTGGCGCGTGTCGAACTGGGCGCGCAGGACTACACCACCAACACTTACCTCTCGGGCAAGCCCACGGTCGTGATCGCCGTGCTCCAGCGCCCGGGCTCGAACGCGCTCGATGCCGCCAAGGCCGTGCGTGCCGAGATGGACGACGTTGCCAAGGCCTTCCCCAAGGGCCTCGATTATTCCGTCATCTACAACCCCACCGAGTTCATCGGCCAGTCGATCGACGCGGTGTACCACACCCTGTTCGAGGCGGTGATCCTCGTCGTCCTCGTCATCCTGGTGTTCCTCCAGAACTGGCGCGCGGCGGTGATTCCGATCATCGCGATCCCGGTCTCGCTGGTCGGCACCGCGATCATGCTGGCGGCCGTCGGCTATTCCCTCAACAACCTCTCGCTGTTCGGGCTGGTGCTCGCCATCGGCATCGTCGTCGACGACGCGATCGTCGTGGTCGAGAACGTGGAACGCTACATCGAGGAGGGCATGTCTCCGCTGGAGGCCGCCCGCCGCTCGATGGACGAAGTGACCGGCGCGCTGATCGCCATCGTCCTGGTGCTCTGCGCGGTCTTCGTGCCGACGCTGTTCATCACCGGCATGTCGGGCCAGTTCTACAAGCAGTTCGCCGTCACCATCACCACCGCCACGGTGATCTCGCTGGTGCTCTCGCTCACGCTGTCTCCGGCGCTCGCCGCGATCCTGCTGCGCGAACGCCATGCCCTGCCGGAGGGCGCCCCGCGCTGGAAGCGGACGCTGCAAGGCGCCGCCGACAGGTTCAACCGCGGCTTCGACCGGATGAGCGACGGCTATGCCCGCCTCACTCTCACGCTGGTCAAGCGCCCGGTGAAGATGATGGCCGGTTATGCCGCGCTCATCGCCGCCACCGTTGGCATGTTCTGGGCGACGCCTGCGGGCTTCATCCCGAACCAGGACCAAGGCTATTTCCTTGCCGCGATCTTCCTGCCGCCGGGCTCCTCGCTCACGCGTACGGACGAAGTGACGCAGGAAGTCGCCAAGCGCATCCTGCCGATCAAGGGCCTGCGCGGCGCGGTGATGTTCGCCGGCTTCCACGGTCCCTCGCAGACGGCCGCGCCTGACGCCGCCGCCATCTACTTCCCGTTCAAGAGCTTCGCGGAGCGCAAACAGCTGGGCGTGACCTATGAAGGGATCATGGCCCAGGCCCAGGCCGCGATGCAGGGTTACGACAAGGCGCAGGTCCTGCTGATCCCGCCGCCGACCATCAACGGCATCGTCCCCCCGGGTGGCTACCGCATGGTCGTGGAGGACAAGGAAGGGCGCGGTCTGGCCGAGCTTCAGAAGGCTGCCGGCGCGCTGATCGCCAAGGCCAACCAGGCCCCCGAACTGAGCCAGGTCTATACCCTGTTCACCATGAACACCCCGCGCGTCTATGCCGACGTCGACCGCCGCAAGGCGGACATGCTGGGCGTTTCTCCGGCCAAGATCTTCGAGGCGATGCAGGTCTACCTCGGTTCGGCCTATATCAACGACTTCAACCTGCTGGGACGCACCTATCGCGTCACCGCGCAGGCTGACGCGGCCTATCGCGGTTCCACCGCGGATATCGCCAACCTCCAGACCCGCTCGGAATCGGGCGCGATGGTTCCGGTCGGCTCGGTCGCGACGTTCAAGGACCAGACCGGCCCCTACCGCGTGGTGCGCTACAACCTGCACCCGGCGGTGGAAATCGACGGCAGCTACGGCAAGGGCTATTCCTCGGGCCAGTCGCTGGCGACGATGGAGCAGATCGCGGGCGAAACCCTGCCCACCGGCTATGACACCGAGTGGACCGGCATCGCCTATCAGCAGGCCACTGCGGGCAATACCGCCGGAATCGTCTTCGGCATGGCGGTGCTGTTCGTCTTCCTGGTTCTCGCCGCCCAATACGAAAGCCTGACCCTGCCGCTGGCGATCATCCTGATCGTGCCGATGTGCCTCTTCGCCGCGATGACCGGCGTGAACCTCAGGGGGATGGACAACAATATCCTCACCCAGATCGGTCTGGTCGTGTTGATTGCCCTTGCCGCCAAGAACGCGATCCTCGTGGTCGAATTCGCCAAGCAGGCGGAAGAGGAGCGGGGCTATTCGCCGGTGGAGGCAGCCGTCTATGCGGCCCGCACCCGCCTGCGCCCGATCCTGATGACCTCGCTGGCCTTCATCCTCGGCACGGTGCCGCTGGTGATCGCCGATGGGGCAGGCGCCGAGCTTCGGCAGGCGCTGGGCACGGCGGTGTTCTTCGGGATGACCGGCGTTACCGGCTTCGGCCTGCTGTTCACGCCCACCTTCTACGTCGTCTGCCGCAAGCTCGCAGCAGCGCTTCGCCGGAACCCGGCAGCGCCGCATCACCAGAGCCACGCGGTGGTTCCGGCGGAATGAAAGGACGGATGATGTCCATGAATATCAAGAACCTGGTTGCGGGACTTCTCACCGCGACCGCCCTCTCGGCCTGCGCCGTCGGACCCGACTATGTCGCGCCGACGCCGCCGGTCGCGGCAGCGGCGCCCTTCGTGGGCGTCCAGACTGCCGAAGTCACCGCCGCCGCGCCCAATGACAATTGGTGGCGGCTCTACAACGACCCGGTGCTTGACGGTCTGGTTGCCGATGCGCTCGCCGCCAACACCGACGTGCGCGTGGCCGTGGCCCGGATCGAGAAGGCGCGGGCCAGCCTGCGCGGATCGCGTTCCGACCGCCTGCCGCAGACGAACATCGATGCCAGCGGCACTTATGGCCGGGTTTCGGAAAGCCAGGTCCTGCCGGGCTACGACCGTGAAGGTCGCCGCGTCGACGGCGAGTTCTCGGTGGGCTACGAACTGGACCTGTTCGGCCGGGTTTCACGCGGGATCGAGGCTTCTCGCGCCGATCTCGCCGCTGCGCAGGAGGATGCCGACGCGGTGCGGGTGACGGTCGTGGCCGACACCGTGCGGGCCTATGTCGATGCCACCAGCGCCGCCGACCAGCTCGGCGTCGCCCAGCGAACCGTCGACCTGCTCGACCGTTCTGCGCGGATCACCAATGCCCGTTTCGAGCGGGGGCTCAACCAGAAGCTCGACGTGATCCGCGTTACCCAGCTGCGCGAGCAGCAGGCGGCCATGATCCCGAGCCTTCAGGCAGCCCGCGACGCGGCGCTGTTCCGTCTCGCGACGCTGACCGGGCGGACGCCGCAGGACCTGCCGGAAGCGGCGCGGACCCGCACGACGACTCCTGACGTCAGCCGTGCGATTCCGGTTGGCGACGGGGCGACCCTGCTGGCGCGCCGTCCCGACGTGAAGGCGGCCGAACGCCGTCTTGCCGCCGATACCGCGCGCGTCGGCGTGGCGACGGCGGATCTCTATCCGAAGATCACGCTGGGCGGTTCGATCGGCACCACTGCGGTCGGCGCGACCGACGTGTTCGGCGGCGGCCCGCTGCGCTGGCTGCTCGGGCCGATGATTTCCTGGGCGTTCCCCAACCAGGAAGCGATCCGGGCACGGATCGGCGGGGCGAAGGCCGATGCCAAGGCCGATCTCGCCACGTTCGACGGCACCGTGCTGCGGGCGCTGGAAGAAACCGAGACCGCGCTTTCGGCCTATCGCAATGCCTTGTTGCGCAAGGAGCGCCTCGCTTCCGCCCGCGATGCGGCGGAGCGCGCGGCCAACGTCAGCCTGGCGCGCGAGAGCAGGGGGCAGATCGATTCGCTCGACGTGCTCGATGCCCAGCGTACCCTTGCACAGTCCGAAGCGGACTATGCAGCGGCGACCCGTGCGGTGGCTTTCGCGCAGGTCGATCTGTTCCGGGCGCTTGGTGGAAGCTGGCAGCAGACCTGACGCGCCGGCAAGGCAAACGGAAAAGGGGGCGGCAAGGTGTGACCTTGCCGCCCCCTTTTTTCATCCGGCCTGTGCGATCAGCGCGAGCCGAAAGCGTAGCGCACGTTGATGCCGAACTCGCGCGGGGCGGTGGTGGTCACACCGGTGTACGTGCTCGTGCCCGTGGCGGCGGTCGGTCCGGTGAAGATCGGGCGGCCGGTGGTGGGATCGAACTGTCCGGCGAAGCCAAGCTGCTGGTACGAGGTGAACAGCGGGTTGGTACGGGTCAGGGTCTTCGTCGTGTCGAAGACGTTCTTGGCATAGAGGCCCACTTCCCAGGCGCCGTCATCCGCGCGCAGGCCAGCGAAGAGGTTGACCAGGGCATAGGCCCCGACGTTGTCCCAGGCATTGCCCGGATCGCCCTTCGACTTGCCGGTATAGGTCGCGATGCCGCGCAGGTAGGCGTCGGTCCCGCTGAAGGCGGGGAACGCGTATTCGCTCTGCGCGGTGGCCGAGAAGGGCGCCATGAACGAGGAACGCTGCGAGACCTGGCAGGCGGCGATGTTGTTCGAACCGACGGCGCCGATCAGGTCGTCGAGCGAGGGCGCGCTGGTCGTTGCGTCCGGCACGCCGTCGCCGTTGAGATCGTTGCAGGGGACGGTGCCGCCCTTGATCTTGCCCATCGAATAGCTGGCCGACGCGCCGAGGGTCCAGCCCTGCATGACGTCGAACGAGACATCGCCTTCGATGCCGTTGACTTCCACCGGCACGGCGCCGGCGAAGTTGAAGTTGCTGACCTGCTGGGCGGTGCCGGTGACATTTCCGGCCGAATCGCGCAGGGCAACGGTATTGATGAAGAACACGCCCGATCCCGGCACGCGGTAGGGGTAGTTCTTGAACTTCTGGTGATAGGCCGTGAGGTTGAAGCGCATGCGGCCGTCGAGCAGCGTGGACTTCATGCCGATTTCATACGACTTCGAGGTTTCCGCCGGCAGGTGGAGGAACGACTTTTCGAGGTCGGACTGCGCGATGTTGAAGTCGCCGACGACATTGATGCCGGGGCGCCACGAACTGCCGGTCCCCACGTAGACCATCAGGTCCGGCGTGAAGTTGTGCTTGAGCGAGCCGTTGTAGATCCACTTCTTGGCCGACTGCACGTTGTTCGAGATCGTCATGCCGTTGACGATGAGCTGGCTTTCGTCCTTGTAGTCGATCCGGCGCAGGCCGCCCGAGACTTCGGTGGCATCGCCGATGTGCACGGTCAGGTTGCCGAAGAACGACTGTTCGTGCGTCTTGCCCTGGCTGGTGATCGGGGTCTGGACCAACTGTGCGATACCGCCGCCGAACACTTCCGGCAGGGCCACGATGGTCGGGTTGGTGAGATCGGTGTGCGGCTTGTTGCGGCTGTCGAAGAAGCCCACCACGTAATCGACCATGTCGAACAGGCGTTCTTCGTTCTGCAGGCGGATTTCGTGCGACTTCGAGGTGGAGCGGGTGTCGGTGAACTGATTCACGTCACCTTCGAAGAGGTTGCCGCGGTCGAAGTTCTCGGTCGAGTGGATCTTCTGGGTGTAGTACTGGCCCTGGTAGATCAGGCGCTGGCCGAAGCCGCTGGCTTCTGCGCGCCAGTTGTAGACGTCGAACACCTGGCTGACGAGGCGCGGGCTCTCGTAGTTCGAGAGGCGGTCCTTCGAGGAGATGTAGACCGGGCTCTCGATCGCATCGGGATTGACCTCGGAGAACGAGGCGATCTGGTCGTAGCTGCGCTGGTTGCGATCAAGGCGCTGGTACATGCCTTCGAAGCGCAGCCAGTCGGTCGGCGTAACGAGGGCGGAGATACGGCCGCTCTTGGTGCGGGCGAAGGGATCGCGGTTGCTGTAGATCGAGTGGACGCGGTCCACCTCGTTCTCGTCCCAGACGCCGGCGGCGCGGATCGCGGCTATGCCTTCGATCACCGGGATGTTGAGCGCGCCCTTGAAGTTCATGGTGCCGATGTCGTTGGCGGTCATGTCCACCACGCCGCCCCACGAATAGAGGTCCGGCTTCTTGGTGGTGACGGTGATCGACCCGGACGGCGATGCACGGCCGCGCAGGGTGCCCTGGGGCCCGCGCTGCACTTCGATCTGGCCGATGTCGTACATTTGCTGGAGCACGACGCCGGCGGTGATCGGCGCGTCGTTCATGTAGAATTCGACGGTCGGGTTGTTGCCGCTGGCGTTCACGTCGAAGTTGACGCCGCGCATCTTGGCGTTGCCGCCGATGCCGTTGGCGTTGGTATCGAGCTGGAGACCGGGGGTGAGCGTGGAAACCTCGCGGAAGTCGCGCAGGTTCAGCTTGGAGATGTCGTCCGCGGTGACGGTGTCGATGACGGCGGGAACGTCCTGCACGTCTTCGTCGCGGCGGCGGGCCTGGACGATGATGACGTTCGCTTCGTTGACGTGCGTGGAATCATCCGGCTGCTCCTGCGCGAACGCGGGACTGCCAAGACTGGCCAAGCCTGCCGAGCACAGCAGAAGCTGCTTGAAAGAACGCATTTACTCTCCCTCCGGATATTTTGCTTTTCGATTGGGAGTTTGGGTGCGTTCTGACCCCCGATTCTGTCAAATGAAATGGCTTCATTTCTGCCAAACTACGGCATGGCGTTATTTGAACACTCGCTCAAACATCGGGTAAGTTGTTGAAATATGCCTTCTATTTCGAGTTTTGCGAAAATGGATCGCACGGACGATTGATCCGTGGCGCAAAGAAAAAGGGGGCGCCGAAGCACCCCCTTTCCCGAATTCCGAAGCGATGGCTTGCCGTTAGTTGCGGCTGGCCAGCTCCTTGTTGAGCCAGAGCGCCGCCAGCGTGGCGATCGCGCCCGAGAGCAGGTAGCCGCCCGAAGCGATTAGGCCCCAGTTGCTGGACAGCAGCAGCGCCGCCAGCGGGGCGAAGCCGGCACCGAACAGCCAGGCAAGATCGCTCGTGAGCGCCGAGCCGGTATAGCGGTGCTCGCTCGAGAAGCCCGAGGCGACGACGCCCGAGGATTGGCCGAACGCGAGGCCGAGCAGCACGAAGCCGATGATCATGAAGGCGATCTCGCCGGCCGGGCCGGCATCGAGCAGCTGCGGCGCGAAGCCCGAGAAGATCGCGATGCCCACGGCGCAGGTGCCGAGCAGGTTACGACGGCCGAAGCGGTCGGCGATGCGGCCCGAGGCGATCACGGCGACGACGCCGAAGGCAGCGGCCAGCGCCTCGATCAGCAGGAAGCCGATCGGCGAATCGGCGGTGAACAGGAACACCCACGAGAGCGGGAACACGGTCACCATGTGGAACATCGCGAAGCTGGCGAGCGGTGCGAAGGCACCGATCACGATCGTGCGCCATTCGCGGCTGATCGTGCTGGACACGGCGGCGGGCTGCAGGTCGCGGCTGACGAAGAGGTTTTCGAACTCGTCCGTGACGACGATGCGAAGGCGCGCGAAGAGCGCCACGACGTTGATCGCGAAGGCCACGAAGAAGGGATAGCGCCAGCCCCAGTCGAGGAAGTCCTCGGCGGGGAGGGTGGCGATCATGAAGGCGAACAGGGCGCTGGCCACGATCAGGCCGAACGGCGCGCCGAGCTGCGGGATCATCGCATACCAGCCGCGCTTGCCTTCAGGTGCGTTGAGCGCGAGCAGCGAGGCAAGGCCGTCCCAGGTGCCGCCGAGGGCGAAGCCCTGGCCGAGCCGGAACAGGCAGAGCAGGGTGATCGCGGTGCTGCCTGCCGTCTGGTAGGAAGGCAGGAACGCGATCGCCGCGGTCGACCCGCCGAGCATGAACAACGCGATCGTCAGCTTGGTGCCGCGGCCGTAGGCGCGGTCGATCGCCATGAACACGAGGCTGCCGAAGGGGCGGGCGACGAACGCCAGCGCGAAGATCGCGAAGGAGTAGATCGTGCCGGTCAGCGCATCGACTAAGGGGAAGAACAGCTTCGGGAAGACCAGCACCGAGGCGATGGCATAGACGAAGAAGTCGAAGAACTCCGAGGTTCGCCCGATGATGACACCGATCGCGATCTCGCCGGGCGAGGGCTGATGGTGCTCCTTGAAAGTCGGCAGGCCCAAGGCTTCGCGGGACTGGCCCAAGGCTTCGCCGGATTGGGGAGTGCTGGTCATTTCGATTCTGCGGCCTTCGTTTCGGGTCCGCGAGCGGCCGGTCCTGATACAGCCTTCCGCGCGTGGACGAATCAAGGCGGGCGCGCGAAACGCCCGGCTACATAATGGGGGGCGTATCGTCATTGTCCGGCTTCAAGGGGATTGGACAAAATGTCCTATGTTCGCACTCGCGGCATCGGCCTAGGCGCTCCACCCATGCGCCCACCCGAGTCCAGACCGAAGCCGCGGCAGCTGACCGCGCTCGCCAAAGTCCTTGCCGCCTTGTCCCTGACTGGCGCGCTTTCCGCTTGTAACACCGTCGTGCTCGATCCGGCCGGCGATGTCGCACGTCAGCAGGGGGACCTTGTGGTCATCTCCACGCTGCTGATGCTGCTGATCATCGTCCCCGTCATGATCGCGACGGTCCTGTTCGCGTGGCGTTATCGCGCGTCGAACAAGGAGGCCGACTATCAACCGGACTGGGATCACTCGACCCAGCTCGAACTGCTGATCTGGACCGCGCCGCTCCTTATCATCATCTGCCTGGGCGCCCTGACCTGGGTTACCACGCACCTTCTCGATCCCTACCGCACCATCGGCCGCATTGACGCCACCACCCCGGTCGCCGCCAATGCCAAGCCGCTGGAAGTCGAAGTCGTCGCGCTCGACTGGAAGTGGCTGTTCATCTACCCCGAGCAGGGCGTGGCCACGGTCAACGAGCTGGTCGTCCCGACCGGGCGTCCGCTGCAGTTCAAGATCACCTCGTCGAGCGTGATGAACTCCTTCTACGTGCCCGCCATGGCCGGCCAGATCTACGCGATGCCGGGCATGGAAACGCGCCTGCACGCCGTGATCAACAAGCCGATCGAGACGGTCGGCTTCTCCGCCAACTATTCGGGCGCGGGCTTCTCCAACATGCGTTTCGCCACGCACGCGGTTTCCGATGCGGACTTCGCGAAGTGGGCGCAGGGCGTGAAGGCCGGCGGCGAATCGGCCAACGGCGGCACTGCCGGCGGCACGCTTGACCGCACTGCCTACCTCCAGCTCGAAAAGCCGAGCGAGAAGGTTTCGGTCATCCGCTACGCCTCGGTCTCGCCCGACCTCTATGACGCCATCGTCGACATGTGCGTCGAGCCGGGCAAGATGTGCATGAGCGAAATGATGGCGCTCGATGCGCGCGGCGGTCTCGGCAAGGCCGGCATCCGCAATGTCGAGATGCTGACTTACGACAAGCGCGGCCGCGAAGCCGCTGCTTCCGCCAACGCCAATCCTTCGGCCGCCATCCAGCGCGAGTTGGCCTGGGTCCGCGCGCTTTGCCGCCAGATGCCCGGCGCCGCGCCCGACCATACGGTCAAGGCGCCCGACAGCCTGCGTTCGCTGACCGGCGCCGGCATGAAGGCTCCGCAATCGCTGCCGCTGTTCGGCAAGAGCGAGCAGGCTCTTGCCGAGCCGAAGGCCGCGGAGCCCAAGAAGACCGAGCCCGTTGCCATGGGCGACGCGCACTCCTCCCAGATTTCCCGGAACTGACAGAACAATGGAAGCTGTAGACCATTCGCACTGGAGCCCACTATTGGGCCGCCTGTGGTGGGACGCCATGCCACAGGAACCGATCGTGCTCGCCACGTTCGTCGTCGTCGCCCTCGGCGGCGCGGCGCTGGTGGCGGGGCTGACCTATTTCAAGCTCTGGGGCTATCTCTGGAAGGAGTGGTTCACCAGCGTTGACCACAAGAAGATCGGCATCATGTACATGGTGCTGGGCCTCATCATGTTCCTGCGCGGCTTCGCCGACGCAGTGATGATGCGCATCCAGCAGTCGATCGCCTTCAACGGCAACGAGGGCTACCTCAACGCCCACCACTACGACCAGATCTTCACCGCCCACGGCGTGATCATGATCTTCTTCGTGGCGATGCCCTTCGTCACCGGCCTGATGAACTACATCGTGCCGCTGCAGATCGGCGCACGCGACGTCAGCTTCCCGTTCCTGAACAACTTCAGCTTCTGGATGACGACCGCGGGCGCGGTGCTGGTCATGGCCTCGCTGTTCATCGGCGAGTTCGCGCAGACCGGCTGGCTGGCCTATCCGCCGCTGTCGAACCTGGCGTACAGCCCGTGGGTCGGCGTCGACTACTACATCTGGGCCTTGCAGATCGCGGGTGTTGGGACATTGCTATCGGGCGTCAACCTGATCGCGACCATCGTGAAGATGCGCGCGCCGGGCATGACCATGATGCGCATGCCGATCTTCACCTGGACCTCGCTCTGCACCAACATCCTGATCGTCGCCGCCTTCCCGGTGCTGACGGCGGTGATGACGATGCTGACGGTTGACCGCTATCTCGGCTTCAACTTCTTCACCAACGACTTCGGCGGCTCGCCGATGATGTACGTGAACCTGATCTGGATCTGGGGCCACCCCGAAGTCTACATCCTCATCCTGCCGCTGTTCGGCGTCTTCTCCGAAGTCACCGCCACGTTCTGCGGCAAGCGCCTGTTCGGCTACTCGTCGATGGTCTACGCGACGCTGGTCATCACCATCCTCTCGTACCTCGTCTGGCTGCACCACTTCTTCACCATGGGTTCGGGCGCGAGCGTCAACTCGTTCTTCGGCATCACCACCATGGTGATCTCGATCCCGACCGGCGCGAAGCTCTTCAACTGGCTGTTCACGATGTATCGTGGCCGCATCCGGTTCGAACTGCCGATGATGTGGACGGTCGCCTTCATGCTGACCTTCACCATCGGCGGCATGACCGGCGTGCTGCTTGCGGTGCCGCCTGCCGACTTCGTCCTGCACAACTCGCTGTTCCTGATCGCCCACTTCCACAACGTCATCATCGGCGGCGTGCTGTTCGGCATCTTCGCGGCGATCAACTTCTGGTGGCCCAAGGCCTTCGGCTTCAAGCTCAACCAGTTCTGGGGCAAGGTCAGCTTCTGGCTGTGGGTTCCGGGCTTCTGGTTCGCCTTCATGCCGCTCTACATCCTGGGCCTGATGGGCGTGACCCGCCGCATGCGCGTGTTCGACGATCCGTCGCTCCAGCCCTTCTTCATCGTGGCCGCCTTCGGCGCCGTGATGATCGCGGGCGGCATTGGCGCCATGCTTCTCCAGTTCGCGGTGTCGATCTGGAAGCGCGAGGAACTGACCGACGAAACCGGCGATCCGTGGAACGGCCGTACCCTGGAATGGTCGACCTCGTCGCCGCCGCCGGAGTACAACTTCGCCTTCACGCCGATCGTCCACGACATCGACGCATGGGACGACATGAAGCGCTGCGGCGTGGAACGTCCGACCACCGGCTTCCGTCCGATCCACATGCCCAAGGGCACGGGTACCGGCCTGGTTCTCGCCGGCCTGTCGACGGTCCTCGGTTTCGCGATGATCTGGTACATCTGGTGGCTGGCAGCCGTCTCCTTCGCGGGAATCCTCGGCTACGCCATCTTCCATACCTTCAACTACAAGCGCGACTATCACATCCCGGTCGAGACGGTCGAAGCGACCGAGGCCGAGCGTACGCGCCAGCTTGCAGCAGCGGGAGCCTGATCGATGACTGCCACTGCTGAAATGACCAAGACGCTGACCCAGCCCCAGCTCCAGGCCGCGTTCTACGACCTGGACGAGCACGACCATCCCGAAGGCGGCAGCACCATGCTGGGCTTCTGGATGTACCTGATGAGCGACTGCCTCATCTTCGCGATGCTGTTCGCCGCTTACGGCGTTCTCGGCGGCAGCTTCGCGGCGGGTCCGGGTCCGAAGGATCTCTTCGAGCTGCCGCTGGTGGCGGTGAACACGGCGATGCTGCTGTTCTCGTCGATCACTTACGGCTTCGCCATGCTCGCCATGGAGAAGGACAAGAAGGGCGCGACGCAGCTCTGGCTGCTCGTGACCGCCGTGTTCGGCGCCGCGTTCCTCTCGATCGAGCTCTACGAATTCGCGAACCTCATCCATGAGGGTGCGACCCCGATGCGCTCGGGCTTCCTCACCGCGTTCTTCTCGCTGGTGGGCACGCACGGCCTGCACGTCACGTTCGGCCTGATCTGGCTGTTCACGCTGGTCGTCCAGATCGGCAAGAAGGGCCTGATCCCGGCCAACAAGCGTCGCCTGATGTGCCTTTCGCTGTTCTGGCACTTCCTCGACGTGATCTGGATCGGCGTCTTCACCTTTGTCTATCTCATGGGAATGCTGTGATGAGCGAGCACGTCCACCCCAATCACCACCTCGAGGACGATCACGGCAGCCACGGTTCGCTGCGCGACTATGTGATCGGCTTCATCCTCTCGGTCGTCCTCACCGCCATTCCGTTCTGGCTGGTGATGACCGGCGCGATCACCGACAAGTCGACGACGGCGCTCGTGATCATGGCCTTCGCGGCGGTGCAGATCGTGGTCCACATGATCTACTTCCTGCACATGAACACCAAGTCGGAGAACGGCTGGACGGTGATGGCGCTGATCTTCACGATCGTCATCCTCGTGATCACGCTTTCCGGTTCGCTGTGGGTGATGTACCACCTCAACCACAACATGATGCCGATGACGAGCCACGAGGCGGGCCAGCTGCCCTGATCGTGGTTCGATGAACGAGGCGAAACTGACCGAACACATGCGGACAGAAACGGATCAAACGGAAGCGCGGCGGCCCTGGGGGCTCGCCGCGTTTCTGCTGGTGGCGCTCTGCGGCTTCGTGGCGCTGGGCGTGTGGCAGGTGCAGCGGATGCATTGGAAGCACGCGCTGATCGCCCGGGTCGACGCGCGCGTCCATGCCGCGCCGGTGCCGCTTCCGGCTGAGGCGAGACTGGCGGCAATTGCGCCGAAGGACCTCGAATACCTGCGCGTCCACGTCTCCGGCACTTACGAGGGCAAGGCCACCCTGCTGGTCCGCGCGGCCACCGGCCTCGGCACCGGCTACTGGACGATGACGCCGCTGCAACTGGGCGACGGGCGGCAGGTGTGGATCAACCGGGGCTTCCTGCCCGCCGGAACCAGGGTGCAGGCAGCTGCGGCGACCACGCCGTCAGGCCCGGTCGAGGTTACCGGCCTGCTGCGCCCGACCGAGGCGGGGGGCAGCCTGCTCCAGTCCAACCAGCCCGGCGCCGACCGCTGGTATTCGCGCGATGTCCGCGCCATGGCGCAGGCGCGCGGCGTGGGGGCGGTCGTTCCGGTCTTCGTCGATGCGCAAATGGAGAAGGGCGCTCCGGTGCCCGGGGTGGCCGCGCCGGTGCCGGGCCTTACCCAGATCCAGTTCCCCGACAATCACCTCACCTATGCGCTCACCTGGTTCGCGCTGGCGGCGATGTCGATCATGGCGCTGCTCTTCGTCTGGCGCCGGAGACGATGGAACGGCTGATCGCCCTGTTCGCGCCGCACGGCGTGCCCGGCGGATCGGCGAGCCGGGCCAATGTCGTGCTGCTGACGCAGTTGCGCTGGACGGCGGTGTTCGGCCAGCTCGCCACCATCGTCATCGTCTCGCAGGGACTGGGGGTCAGGTTGGAACTGGCGCCGCTGCTGCTGGCGCCGCTGCTGCTGATCGTCGTCAATCTCGCATCGGCCAGCGTGGTTGCCCGCCGGCGGGACTTCACGCAGGGCGAGTTGTTCTCCGCGCTGATGGTCGACGTGATCGCGCTGTGCTGGCAGCTCTACCACAGCGGCGGCGCGACCAATCCCTTCACCTTCCTGTTCCTGCTCCAGATCGTGATCGCGGCGGTGATCCTCGACCTGGGATGGAGTTCGCTGGTCGCGATCAACGCCTGCCTCTGCATGCTGCTGCTGACGTTCTTCTACGTTCCGCTGCAATTGCCCGCCCGCTATGCGGAGCATCCCTTCGAACTCTATATCTACGGCAGCCTGTTCTGCTTCGTGCTGGCAGCGGTGCTGCTGATCGTCTTCGTGGCGCGGCTCGACTTCACCCGGCGCGAGAGCGACGCCAAGCTGGCGGCACTGCGCCAGCAGGCGGTGGAGGAGGATCACATCATCCGCATGGGCCTGCTCGCTTCCGGCGCGGCGCATGAGCTTGGCACGCCGCTGTCCTCGATCTCGGTGATCCTGGGGGACTGGAGCCACCAGCCTGGCATCGCCGACGATCCCGACCTCGCGGCGGACCTTGCCGACGTGCGCCGCGAACTGGCGCGGTGTAAGAACATCGTCAGCGGCATCCTGATGTCGGCCGGGGAAATCCGGGGGGTGGCGCCGGCGGTGACGACCATGCGCGGGTTCATCGGCGAAATCCTCGAGGAATGGCGCGCGCGCATGCCCGGCGAGCTGCGCTTCATCGACCGCATCGCCGAGGATCGCCCGATCGTCTCCGATCCCGGCCTCAGGCAGGTGATCGGCAACGTGATCGACAATGCCGTCGAAGTCTCGCCCGACCTCGTGGTGATCGAGGCCTGGGTGGAGCACGGCGGGCTGGTGCTGACCGTGAGCGACCGGGGTCCCGGCTTCGCGGCGGACATGCTGCCCCGTGTCGGCCAGCCCTATGCTTCGACCAAGGGACGCGACGGCGGCGGGCTGGGGCTGTTCCTTGTCGTCAACGTGATCCGCAAGCTGGGCGGCAAGGTCGCGGTCGACAATCTGCCCGATGGCGGCGCAAGGGTGCAACTTGCCATTCCCCTTGCTACACTGGCCTACGAGCCCAGGAAGGGCGAGGACACAGCCGGGGCGCCATGACAGAAGCAGCAATGATCGATCCCGACGGCGCGAGCCTGCTGATCGTCGAGGATGATCCCACTTTCGCACGCACCCTGCGCCGCTCCTTCGAACGGCGCGGTTATCGCGTCAGCTCGGCCGGCAGCCCGGACGAGGCCGAGACGCTGAGCGAGGACGAAGTGTTCGACTATGCCGTGGTCGATCTCAAGCTGGGCGCGTCCTCGGGGCTGGCGGTCGTGCAGTCGCTTCACGCCCGTTCTCCCGAGACGCGGATCGTCGTGCTGACCGGCTACGCCTCGATCGCCACTGCGGTGGAGGCGATCAAGCTCGGCGCCTCGCACTATCTCGCCAAGCCCTCGAATACCGACGATATCGAGGCCGCCTTCACCAGCATCGAGGGGGACGCCAGCGTCCCGGTCGACGGGCGGCGCAGTTCGATCAAGACGCTGGAATGGGAGTATATTCACCGCACTCTGGTGGAATGCGAATTCAACATATCCGAGGCCGCGCGCCGCCTCGGCCTTCATCGCCGCACGCTCGCCCGCAAGCTGGAAAAGCGCCAGATCTAGCTTTGGCGTCCTTCGTCCGGCTTGATCGGTTCCCCGATTGCCTCCAGATGCGAAAGCGAATGGATCGACGAGAGGGACGGGACCGGCATGGCGGATGAAACAGCGACGTCGCAGCCGCTTGCGCGTCTTCCCGCGATCGATCCCCGCGCGCTGATGACCTTTCGCACCGTTTGCGAAACCGGCTCGATCAGCGCGGCGGCGCGGGCGCTGAACCTGTCTCAGCCTTCCGTCTCCAATACCATCGCCCTGCTGGAGCGCCGCCTTGGCGTGACCTTGTTCGAGCGCCGGCGCGGCGGCATCGTCCTCACGCGGGAAGGCGAAGTGCTGCGCCGCCCGGCCGAGGCCATGGCGCGCCTGCTTTCCGACGCGGTGAGCGATGTGGAGCATGCCCGTCACCGCATTGCCGGGCCGCTGCGGATCGGGGGAACGCCGGGCGCCTTGCTCACCCTGCTTCCCGGCGCGATCATGCGGGTGGAGCAGGCGGTGGGAGATTTCGCTCTCAGCGCGGTCGAACGGCCGGACGAACAGTTGCTCGACATGTTGCGCAAGGGGGAAATCGAACTGGCCTTCGTCACCACGCGCATCCAGAACGTGCCTTCGGACGTCGCGGAAGTGACCTGCGCGCGCGATCCCTTCGCGCTGATCGTCGGCCCGAGCCATGCCGACCTGGGGGAGCGTGTCTCGCTGCGCGATGTCGAGCACTATCCCTGGGTGCTGCCCGAGGCGCGCGGCGCGTTCCGGCGGCAGGTCGACGCGCTGTTCATCGCCGCCGGCGTTTCGGTGCCGCGCACGACGATCCGCTGCGATTCGCTGCTGACGACGCGGGCCATCGTGCGGGAGACCGACCGCGTCACGGTGCTGCCGCGCGCGGTCGCGCTGGACGGTGCGCCGGACGGTTCGATCCGCGCCATCGCCATCGAGGAAGCCGTTTTCGAACGCAGTGTCGGGGTGCTGCGCCTGGCCGGGCGGCGGCTTTCGCCGCTGGCCGAAGCCATGCTTCATGCCTTGCCGGCCATTCCATAGTCTTTAGCTATGGCAAATCCAAAACTCATTATTTTACTTGAGGGCAGATAGAGCGCTAGAACCACTCTCAATCCGAACGACAAAAACCGGGAGAGAGAGCGATGCGGACCCTGATCCGCCAGGTTTCCATTTTCGACGGCAGCGGCAGCGCTCTCCAGACCGGCTCGGTGCTGGTGGACGGTGAGCGGATCGCCCGTCTTGCCTTCGGCGCCGACGCGCTGGCGGAGGAGCAGGCCGATCTGGTGATCGACGGGCACGGCATGACCCTGATGCCCGGACTGGTCGACGCGCATACGCACCTCACCTGGGGCTCCTCGGTCGAGAAGATCTACCACCAGTTCATCCTCCCGCCTGACGAGTTGAAGGTCGCGGCATGGCGCAATGCGCGGGTGCTGCTGGACCACGGCTTCACCTCGATCTATTCGGCCGGTGCGCTGGGCGACATGATCGAACCGGAGCTGGCGCAGGCCATTGCCGCGGGCGAAACGCCGGGGCCGCGCATGGTGCCCTCCACCCTCGAACGCAGCCCGGAAGGCGACGAAGGCGTCGAGACCGGAGACGTGTTCAACGGGCGCGGGCCCGAGGCGATGCGGCGGTTCGTGTCCTACTGCAAAGACGAGGGCGTAAAGTCGATCAAGCTGGTCGTCTCCGGCGAGGATGCGCTGAAGCCCGGCTCGGCGATGCAGGTGCTCTATACCCGTGAGGAAATGCTCGCCGCCGGCGAAGCGACCCGCGAGGCGGGCATGTGGATCGCCACTCACGCCTATTCGCCGGAAGCCATCGGTCTTGCTCTCGATGCCGGTGCGCGCATTCTCTACCACTGCTCCTTCGCGGACGCGGCGACCGTGGAGCGTATGGCGGCGGACAAGGACAAGTTCTTCTACGCGCCCGGTCCCGGCGTTTCGGTGGCCGCCATCGAGGCCAACCCGCCGCCGCATGTAGACATGACGCACATGAAGGCCAGCGCGCATGAGCGCATGGGCCTTGAAGGCAAGCTGGTGCCTGAACTCAAGGCGCGCGGCGTGCGCATCCTGACCGGCGGCGATTACGGTTTCCCGTTCAATCCGCATGGCCGCAATGCCCGCGATCTGGAGCATTTCGTGCAGTATTTCGGCTTCACACCCGCCGAAGCCCTGCGCTCCGCCACCCAGTACGGCGGCGAGTTGATGGGACTTGAGGTCGGGCTGGTGAAGGAGGGTTGGCTGGCCGACCTCCTGCTGGTCGACGGCGATCCCACGGCGGATGTCGCGGTGCTGCAGGACAAGGACCGGCTGAAGATGATCATGAAGGGCGGGGCGTTCCACAAGGCGCCTGCCGAGATCGAAGCAACCGAGTAACCAAGGGCTAAAATGATGTCGTACGACGTGGTTGTCGTAGGCTGCGGCCCTGTGGGCGCGCTGGCCGCGAACCTTCTCGGCCTGAAAGGGCTCAAGGTACTGGTTCTCGAACGGGAACTGGAACACTACCCGCTGCCGCGCGCGGTCCATCTCGATCACGAGATGATGCGCCTGTTCCAGTCCGCCGGTGTGATCGATCGCGTGCAGGGCGACATGATCGCCACCGACGGGCACCTCCATGTCGGCGCCGACCACGGCGTGATCCGCTACATGGGCACCGTGGGCAAGCCGCGCCCGTTCGGGTGGGCCAACGATTACTTCTTCTACCAGCCCGAACTCGAAGCGCACTTGCGCGAGGGGTTTGCGGACAGGGACAATGTCGAACTCGTGCTGGGCGCCACCTTCCTCGGCCTTACGCAGGACGATGACGGCGTGACTGTCGACTACAGCGAGGATGGCGATGCCGGCAGCGCCCGCGCCCGCTGGGTCATCGCCTGCGACGGGGCGCGCAGCTCTGTCCGCAAGGCACTGGGCGTCGGGCTGGACGATCTCGATTTCGAGGAGCCCTGGCTCGTCGTCGATGCCGAAGTGGAAGGCCCGGTTGCCTTCCCGCAGCTTTCCGGGGTGCCCGAGGGGGCCGATCTCCAGCGTCTTTCGGTGATGATGTGCGATCCTTCGCGCCCGGCCACCGTGGTTCCCGGCCGCCGCGACCATCGCCGCTGGGAGTTCATGCTGCTCCCCGGCGAGGACGACACCGCGATGATGGCGCCGGAAAAGGTAGCTGAACTGGTCGGTGCGTGGATGGCCGATGTTCCGCACAGGATCGTGCGCGCCGCCACGTATCGCTTCCACGGGCTCGTCGCGCATCAGTGGCAGGTCGGCAACGTCTTCCTCGCCGGAGACGCCGCGCACCAGACGCCGCCGTTCTTCGGGCAGGGCATGTGCCATGGCCTGCGCGATGTCGCCAATCTGGCCTGGAAGATGGATGCGGTGGCCAATCACGGTGCCGCGCCTTCCGTGCTGGGCACCTATCAGCGTGAGCGCGATCCGCATGTCCGCGCGGTGATCGGCGCGGCTGTTGCTGCCGGCCGGTACATCTGCGAACTCGATCCTGTCGAGGCTGCCGCGCGCGATGCCCGCATCCGCGAGGAAGCGCGCCAGAAGGCCGGAGAGACAGCGCACGATCTGATCCCCGCCATCGCCGATGGCCTAGTTCTCGCGCAGACCTCTGGCGCAGGCGTGCGCTTCGTGCAGCCGGTGCTGACCGATGGCCGCAAGCTTGACGACCTGACCGGCGGCGACTGGCGCTTGTTCGTTCGCGACGATGCGGTGCCCGGCAGCGCAGAGGGCGTCACCCGCATTTCCGTCGGCACTCTGCCGGACAATGGCGCGGTCACCGCCTGGCTCGACGAACATGGCGCCGATGCCGTGCTGATCCGCCCCGATCACTACGTTTTCGGCACGGCCAGCCACAGCGCCGAAGACCTTCTTGCCGCCCGTGCGGCGCAGCTTTCCAGCCATCAGGAGCTTGCCGCATGACTCTCACGCTGGCTCAGGCCCAGACCATCGTCACCGGCACCCTCGCCGAAGCACGGGCACGCAATGCCAAGAGGCTGGCAGTGATCGTGCTGGACGCGGGCGCGCACCCGGTCGCCTTCGCCCGCGAGGACGGGGCGAGCCTCTACCGTTTCGACATTGCCAAGGCCAAGGCCGAGGGCGCCGTGGGCATGGACGCGGATACCGCCGTGCTGGCCGAGCGGGCCAAGGGCAACCCGATCTTCTTTCAAAGCGTCACCGCTGCCGTCGGCGGCCGCATCGCGTTCTCGCCCGGGGGGGTAGTGATCCGCGATGCCACCGGCACCCTGATCGGCGCCGTAGGCGTCAGCGGTGACACGGGCGAGTGCGATGCCCAGTGTGCCCGCGCCGGTATCCGCGCGGCGGGTCTTCTTCAGGAGCAAAAGCCATGAAACTGCGCAGCATCGAACTGGCGCTGCCCGATCCGGCCGCGGCCGCCACGTTCATGACCGAAATCTGGGGCATGGCCGACGCCGAAACGAAAGGCGATACGCATTACCTGCGCGGCTCCGGCCCGTTCCCCTACCTCGTCGCGTTCGAGAAGTCGGATGACGAGTTCGTCCGCTCGACCACCTTCGTCTGCACGGCCGGGGAACTGGAAGCGCTGAAGGCGCGCATTGCGGCTGCCGGTTGGATGGCTAGCCCGACCGTGAGCGAGGATCTCGGCGGCGGGCACGGCCTGCTGGTCGAACTGCCCGAAGGCACGATCCTGCGCTTCCTGGTGGACGCTGCCGAAGTCGAACCCATCACCGGACGCGACCTGCCGGTGAAGCTCACGCATGTGGTCTTCAACGCCGCCGATGCCGAAGCCTGCGGCCATGCGGTGGAGGACATTCTCGGCTTCCGCGTGTCCGACCGTACCAAGGGCATGGTCTTCGTGCGCTGCAACGACAGCCACCATTCCACCGCCTTTGCCCGTGCCGGTTTTGCCTCGCTCAACCACGTCGCTTTCGAAATGGAGGACATGGATGCGGTGATGCGCGGGATTGGCCGCCTGCGCGATCACGCCCTGGTCCCCGCATGGGGGCCCGGCCGCCACGGCCCGGGCGCCAATGTCTACGCCTATTTCATCGCCCCGTTCGGCCCGGTGATCGAGTTCTCGACCGCGGTCGAAAAGGTGCCGGAGGACTACAAGGCCGGCGCACCGGAAGACTGGACCTGGCCACCGAACCGCATCGACCAGTGGGGCATCTCGGACAAGGATTTCGATGGGCTTCGCCGCGCCGAGGAGCGCTTCCGCTTCCGCCGCGACTGGGAAGCCGCGCCGCTCTGACCATTTGACCGCCGCCGCAGGACACGCGGGGCAGGGGAGAATACGCATGAACCGTTACATCAGCTTCGAACGTCCCGATGGCACCAAGAGCTTCGGCCGCCTCGAAGGGGAAAAGGTGATCGATCTCGGCGCATCCGGCGGTGACGCCTGGCTGAAGGACGTGCTGGCCTGCGATCTTGCCGCGCTGGCCGTGACCGGCGAATTCGCAGCCGATGCCGTCAAGCTGCTGCCCGTCGTTCCGAACCCGGAAAAGATCCTCTGCGTGGGCCTCAACTACGCCACTCACGTTGCCGAGACCGGCCGCGAGCAGAAGGAGCACCCGGCGATCTTCACCCGTTGGGCCGACAGCCTGATCGCTGACGGTGACGCCATGGTCCGCCCGCCCGAAAGCGAGCGCTTCGACTACGAGGGCGAACTGGCCGTCGTGATCGGCAAGGGCGGCCGCCGCATCGCGCCCGAGAATGCATGGGAGCACATCGCCGGTTTCGCGCCTTTCAACGACGGGTCTATCCGTGACTGGCAGCGCCACAACATCCAGTTCACGCCCGGCAAGACCTGGCCCGGCACCGGCGGCTTCGGTCCGTCGATGGTTGTCGCTGCCGATGTGGAAGACCTGGCCTCGCAGCGCGTGCAGACCCGAGTCAACGGCGAGCTGGTGCAGGATCAGCCGGTGTCGGACATGATCTGGGATATCCCCACGGTCATCGCCTACTGCTCGACTTTCACCGACCTCAAGCCCGGCGACGTGATCGCCAGCGGCACGCCCGGCGGCGTCGGCGACAAGCGCAAGCCTCCGCTTTACCTGAAGGCCGGCGACACGGTGGAAGTGTCCATCGGCGTGATCGGCACACTGACCAACCCCGTCATCGACGAGACCTGACGGGTCGCAAAAACAGCCGGGAAACACCGGCAAAAACAATCCGTTTGGGGAGAGACCAACATGAACACCTTCATCAGCAAGTTCACTCTGCTTTCCGGTATCGCGCTCGGCGCGATCAGTGCGCCGGCCATGGCTCAGCAAGCGACGCAGGACACCGCGCCGCAGGCCGCCGAGACACCGGCGATTTCGGGCACGGACATCATCGTCACCGCATCGCGCCGGGCCGAGCGCCTGCAGGACGTGCCGATCGCCGTCTCGGCCATTAGCGGCGAGCAGCTTACCGAAGGCGGCTTCCAGAAGCTGACCGACATCCAGTACCAGTTCTCGGGCGTGCAGTTCGGTTCCTCGCCCAACGATTCCGGCTTCCGTCTGCGCGGCGTGGGTTCGGCGGGCGGCTTCTCCAGTTCGTCGGAACAGAACGTCGGCACCGTGGTCGACAACGTCGTCATTCCCTTCGGCAACCCGATCAACAGCCTTGGCGATCTGGAGCGCGTCGAAGTGCTGAAGGGGCCGCAGGGCACGCAGTTCGGCAAGAACGCCTCGTCCGGCGTCATCAACATCACCACGAAGAAGCCGGACCCTTCGCACTTCTTCGGCAAGGCCTTCCTGAGCTACGCCGAACTGAACGAAGTGAACGCCAATGCCAGCGTCAACGTGCCGGTTTCGCAGAACTCGGCGCTGGCCGTGTTCGGCTTCTATCGCCGCAACGACGGCTTCCTCAAGAACGTCTACCGTGACGAGACCTGGGGCGGCGAGGAAAGCTACGGCGGCCGCGCCAAGTTCCTGTTCGAGCCCAGCGACGACCTGTCGATCTACCTGATCGGCGACTATTCGAAGATCAGCCGCAAGGGTCCGGGCCAGCTCTGGACGCTCAATCGCCTGCCGAGCTTCGCCAACCCGCTCATGGCGGCGCGTTTCGGCAACCTCTCGGCGCTTGGCGTGACGGCGGGCTTCGACAACAACAAGTCGGTCGAGGACTACGGCGGCTATTCGTCGGAGCAGAACTACGGCGCCTCGATGGAGATCAACTACGCGCTGGGCGAGTATAACCTGACCTCGATCACGGCCTACCGCCGGCTTGACGAAGGCCCGCAGGTCTTCGCGATCGACGGTTCGAGCGTCCCGGTCTTCACCGCCCAGCAGACCGGCACCGACCAGAGCTTTCTTTCGCAGGAACTGCGCATCAGCTCGCCCAGCGGCAGCCAGCTCGAATTCACCTCCGGCGTCTATGCCTCGCGGCGCAAGGTGGGTGACGACAACGACTTCAACCGCGCCCAGCTTCGCCCGGCCAACCCGTTCGACAGCTTCATCGTCAGTATCTCGGGCGGGCAGGGCAATACCCAGACGCGGTCGGATTCGCTGGCGGCCTTCTTCGACGGGAAGTTCCACGTCTCCGACCAGTTCAGCCTGATCGGCGGCCTGCGCTATCAGTACGACTGGGTGAAGGCCTCGTACTTCTCGATCCTCGATCCCAACTTCACGCCGGGTACGCCAGCGGCAGACGGTTCCGGCTTCGTCCTGCCCTATACGCCCACCGCGCTGCAGACCGGCAGCACCAAGAAGGGTTCGTGGTCGGGCCGTGGCGGCGCCGAGTTCAAGATCACGCCTGACGTCATGCTGTTCGGCACCATCGCGCGTGGTTATCTCGGCCCGACGGTGACCTTCACCGGCCTCACCGGCACGCGCACCAACGTGAAGCCGCAGACCGTTCGCGACATCACCGTGGGCATCAAGTCGCAGCTCTTCGACCGTGCGGTGACCTTCAACGCCAACCTGTTCTACGACAAGTACAAGAACCTCCAGACCTCGGTGTTCAACGGCGTGGAATTCGTGACCGAGAATGCCGGCGGCTTCACCGCCAAGGGCTTCGAGATCGATGCTTCCTGGCGGGTGAGCCCGGTGCTTTCGTTCAACGGCGGCTTCACCTATTCGGACACCAAGTTCACCGACTACGTGACTGCCTGCCCCGAGGACGTGAAGGCGGGATATGCCTGCTATCTGGCGGCGGACGGCGTCACCAGCCTGGTGCAGGCCAAGGGCGAGCCGCTTTCGGGCGCGCCCAAGTACAGCGCCACTCTTGGCGCCGACGTGAAGCTGCCGATCAACGACAACCTCCAGTTCGATACTTCGGCCAACATCTACTACCGCAGCCGCGTGCAGTACGCGGTGGCCAATGCCTATGCCTATCAGGACGGTTACGGAACGATCGGCCTTTCCGCCGGGATCGGTCATCCGGACGGCAACTGGCGGATCGGCGCCTTCGTGCGCAACCTGCTCGACCAGCGCTTCCACGCATCGGTCATCCACCTGCCCTTCGCGGACTCGGGCGCCTATGTGAACTGGCTGACCCGCGAAGGCCGCCGCACCATCGGCGTCCAGGTCGAAACGAAGTTCTGATCGTGTCCGGCCGGAACCTTGCGAACAAGGTTCCGGCCATATTTCCGAATGGCCCGCAAGAGGCCGCCGAAACAAGGGTGAAGATGCAGGTGAAACGCGCAATGACGGCACTGGCGCTCTCGGCAGTGGCGATCTCTTCCTTTCCCGCGCTTGCGGCCACAAGCTGCCCGGCGCTGCGCTGGACGACGCTGGGGACGGCGGGCGGACCGGTCCCGACCGCCGAGCGTTCGGAGCCGGCCAATCTCCTCACCATCGGCGAGCGGCGGATACTCGTCGATACCGGTGACGGCACCGTGGACCAGCTTGCCCGCATCGGGCTGGACCTCGGCGCCGTCGACACGGTGTTCATCAGCCACAACCATCTCGATCACACCGGCGGCCTCGCCGCAGTGATCGGCCTGCGCTGGATGAACCAGTTTGCCGGTGTCCTGACCGTCTACGGCCCGGTCGGCACGCGGGCCGTCGTTGAAGGCATCGTCGCCTCCATGGCGACGCCGGGGAGCATCGGCTTCGGTCTCGGTACGCCGCCGCCGCGTCCGGCGGACTCGGTGCGGGTGATCGAACTCGCGGACGGGCAATCGCTCGATCTCGGCGCGGGCGCAGGCGTGAAGGTCGCCGCCAACAGCCATTTCGACCATGACGGCAAGCCCGATCCCGACAACGCCTCGCTGAGCTACCGTTTCGTGCTGGGCACGCGCAGCATTACCTACACCGGGGACACCGGTCCGAGCGCCGCGGTCACCGCGCTGGCGAAGGGCAGCGACATGTTCGTTTCCGAAGTCATCGCGCTCGATGCTCTGCTCGGTGAAATCCGCGCGCGCCGCAAGGACGCCTCGCCCGAGATGCTGGCCGGGATGGAGCGCCATCTTTCGACGCATCACCTGCGGCCCGAGGCCGTGGGCGAGATCGCCGCGCAGGCCGGGGTCGGCCGGGTCGTGCTCACGCACTTCGCGGTCCCGCCCGGCCCGCTGCCGCAGTTCGAGCCGGCCATTCGCGCGGGGATCGCCGCGCGCTATCACGGGGCGGTCGATCTCGCCCGCGATCTGCAAAGCTTCGACCTGGGGTGCCGGCCATGAATATCGCAGCCCGGCTGCGGCGGGAGCAGCGCACCAGCGGGGTCATCAACCTCGTGCTGAGCGCGGCGTTCTTCCTCGGCGTGTTCGGGCTGGAAAACCGCCCCCTTCGTTTCGCCGCACCTGACAACCTGGCGCTCGACTTCCTGCCGCAGGCCGCCGCGATCGCGCTGATGTCTTCGCTGGTGCCGCTGCTGGTGGTTTCCGGCAGTCTGCGCAGGTCCGGAGGGCGGACCGGCGGAGGGGCCTTCATCGCGCGGACCGTGCTGAGCGTGGTGCTGGCGGGCCTTGCGAGTGCCGCGCTGCTGGCCGCGCTCTGCCTGTTCGGACCGTGGCGCGAGATCGGCTGGCTTGTCGCACTGGGCATGAAGCTGGTCTATGGCACCGCGCTGGGCGTGGCCGGCACGACATTCGCGCTCACCCGGCTGTTCGCACAAGGGAGTGAACCGGCATGAGCTCTGGTGAAACCGGGCGCGCCATCGCGGCGATGGGCACGAAGCTCGGCCCCGATATCGTGGCCGCCTGCCGGGACCTGTTCGATGCCGAGCAGCAGGCGCTGGCCGCCCGGATTGCGCCGCTGTCGGTGGACTGCGCCTACGGCCCGGACCCGCGCAACCGGCTCGATCTCTACCGCGAGGGGGAGGCCGGGGGCCCGCGCCCCGTCGTCCTTTTCGTTCATGGCGGCGGGTTCCTTGTCGGCGACAAGGGCGGCGAAAGCGGCTGGGCGAATGCCCATGTAGGGCGCTGGGCAGCGGCGAACGGCATGGTGGGCGCAGTGATGAACTACCGGCTTGCCCCGGCGCACATGTGGCCCTCGGGCGCGGAAGACGTGGGTCTCGCGGTCGACTGGCTGCGGGCGAACGTCGCCGCGCATGGCGGCGATCCGGAGCGGATCTTCCTGCTCGGCACTTCGGCAGGCGCGGTCCATGTCTCCGCCTTCCTCAAGGCGCGTGAAGACCACGCGGCACTTGTGCGCGGCGCGGCGCTGCTCTCGGGCCTCTATGGCTTCACCCCGCTCGACGAGCGCGACATGCGCTATTACGGCCCGCAGGACTGCTACGACCTGCGCATGCCGATGGGCGCGGTGATGGCCACGGGCCTGCCGCTCATGGTCGCCTGCGCCGAGTTCGATCCGCCGCGTTTCCAGGCCGAATGGGCCAGCCTCCTGCAAGCCCGCCTCGGTCGCCACGGTCACTTGCCGCGCGCGCATTATGCCTCCGGGCACAACCACTACTCGATGGCCATGCATCTCGGCACGTCGGACCACCGGCTGTCGGACGAACTGCTTTCCTTTTTCGCCGATCTTTCCTGAGGGGCTTTCTCGATGACCAAGATACTCAATCTCGACCGCCGAAGCCTGCTTGCCGTGGGCGCGCTGGCAGCGGCTGCGCCGGTCATGGCGCATGCGGCCTCGAAGCGTCCGGCCCCGGCTTTCCCGAAAGGCTTCCTGTGGGGCGCCGCCACCGCGCCGCACCAGATCGAGGGCAACAACGTTTCCTCCGATCTCTGGTTCGTGGAGAACCAGAAGCCCACCGTCTTCGCCGAGCCCTCGGGCGACGCGGTGAACAGCTTGGAACTCTGGGCGACCGATCTCGATATCGTGAAGTCGCTGGGCCTCACGTCCTATCGCTTCGGCGTGGAATGGGCGCGGATCGAGCCGGAGAAGGGTCTGTTCTCTCAGGCCATGCTCGATCACTACAAGCGCATCGTCGAGGGCTGCCACGCGCGCGGGCTTGCGCCGCTGGTGACGTTCAACCACTTCACCGCGCCGCTCTGGTTCAGCGCGCAAGGGGGGTGGACCAACCCGGAATCGGCACAGCTCTTCGCCCGCTATTGCGATAAGGTGGCCCGCGCGATCGGTGCGGATATCGCCATGGCCATGACGCTGAACGAGCCGAATATCCTGCTCATTCTCAAGAACATCCTGCCGCCGCCGGTATGGGACATGCAGCGCCAGACCCTTGCCGCCGCCACAAAGCGCCTTGGCGTCGAGCGCTTCCTCTGCGCCAATGTCGCCGGTCGCGAGGACGTGGACGCCATCGTCGCGGGCCAGATGGCCGGGCACAAGGCCGCACGCGCCGCGATCAAGGCGGTACGCGGCGACTTGCCGGTGGGCTTCACGCTCTCGGTGCTGGATGACCAGGCTGCCGGCAAGAACTCCCTGCGCGACAAGGTCCGCGCCGAACTTTACGGCGGCTGGCTGGAGATCGCCAAGGGTGACGATTTCATCGGCGTGCAGAACTACGAGCGCGCGGTCTGGAACGACAAGGGCCGTCTGCCCGCGCCCGACGGCGCCGACCGCAACTGGTCCGGCACCGAAGTCTGGGCGCCGTCGCTGGCGGGCGCGGTGCGCTATGTCCACGCTGCCACGAAGGTTCCGGTGCTGGTCTCCGAACACGGCGTGGGCACCGAGGACGACACGCTGCGCGCGCGCTTCATTCCCGCCGCGCTGGAAGGGCTGAAGCAGGCCATGGATGATGGGGTGCCGGTGCTCGGCTACATGCACTGGTCGCTGCTGGACAATTACGAGTGGATTTTCGGCTACAAGCCGCGCTTCGGCCTGTGCAGCGTGGACCGCACGACTTTCGTGCGGACGCCCAAGCCGAGCGCCTCGGTGCTGGGTGGGATTGCGAAGCGCAATTCGCTTTAAAGGGGGAAGAGGAAAGGCAGGGGGGCAGCACCCCCCTGCACCCCCAATACTGTCGAGGTCAGCCGGGCCAACCGCGTTCCGCGCTCCGGAAGACTTACTGGCTGCGCCGCAAGGAGCGGACCTTCCTTAAACCACGATCACCTTCACCCCGAGATCCCGCAGCCGTTCCGCCATATCCTGCGGCACGCCCGCATCGGTGATAACCACGTCCACCTCGTCCAGCCCGCAGACGATCGCGCCCGAGGAGGAGCGGAACTTCGAGCTGTCGACCATGAGGATCACTTCCTCGGCCCGGTCCATGAACCGGCGCTCGGCGGCGACGAGGATCACGTCCTGTTGCATCACCCCCTGAGGTCCGACCGCCGCCGCGCCCATGAACAGCTTGGGCGCGTGGAAGCGCGGCATCGAATCCTCGCCCGCAGGGGCAAGGACGATGTTCTGTTCGCGAAACACAGTGCCTGACGGCAGCAGCACCCGCGTTCCGGTCTGCGGAAGCAGGGTGTGGACGATGTGCAGCGAGTTGGTCAGCACCTGCATGTCCAGCCCGTCGAGATAGGGGCACATCTGGAGCGTGGTGGTGCCGCCGTCGATCATGATCCCCTCGCCGGGGCGGCAGAGCTGGGCGGCGGCGCGGCCGATGGCCTGCTTGGCGGGCAGGTTCTGGGTGATGGACTGCTCGAAGGGCGTGCCTGCCAGACCCTGGGGCCTGTCAGGCTTCTCGTCCTCGGGCAGCTTGGCGCCGCCGTGGACGCGCAGGATGCGGCCGGATTCCTCCAGCCGCGTCAGGTCGCGCCGGATCGTGGCCGGCGAGGCGTCGAGCTGGGCTTCGAGAGCACGGTAGCTCACGAAGCCCGTATCGGCGACGGCCTCGAGTATCAGGCGTTCGCGTTCCTCGGCGTGCATGCGACTTGTGCTTCCTTTTGAGTCCGGCCGGGATCGGCCTGTTCGGCTTCGAGCTGTTCTAGCGACTTGCCTTCGTTGCGCGGCGCCCAGAGTGCGCCGATGATCCCGCTGATGACAAGGAACCCGGTAAGAATCCAGGCAAGGTTCGTAAAGCCCGTGGCGTTGAGCATGGGCACGAAGAAGCTGAACACGCCCAGCGAGATGCGCACGATGGCAAAGCACACGCCCTGCGCGGTGGAGCGCAGCATGGTGGGGAACATCTCCGAGCTCCAGAGCTGGAAGAAGCTCTGCGCGCCGAAGCCGCCGCCGAATTGCAGCAGGAAGACATAGAGCAGCGCGACCGGGATCGTCAGCGGGAATACCGCCAGCAGCATCATGCCCGCGACCTGAATAACCGCGGAGACGATGAACAGCGTGCGCTGGTTCACCTTGTCCGACAGGCGCATGAAGATGAACGTCACCGAGATCATGGCAACGAAGAACGAGACCGCCTGAATGGCGACGCTCTGGGCCTGGGTGGCCGCGCCCATCGTGCGCAGGATATAGGGGAAGAAGAAGCCGTTGGTACCGGCCCAGAGGTTCCAGAACCCGTACATGCCCACGAGCCCGAGGATCGAGGCGAGGTACTTGCCCTTGAAAAGGCTGGAGACCGGCGGGCGCTTTACCTCGGATTTCTGGGCTTCCACCCAGCGCTCCGATTCCTTCATCTTCGAGCGCAGCAGGGTAAGGCCGAGTGCGATCACCACGAGGTGCGCGAAGACGATCCGCGCGCCGAGCACGCCGAGCGAAGTAAGCGCGAGGCTCATCAGCAGCACCACGACCGGGCCGAGATACCACAGCGCCTGCGCCACCCCGGAATGCTTGCCGCGCTTGTTGTCCGGCGCCTGTTCGGCGATCAGCGACCAGCTTGCGGGAATGTCCGCGCCCACGGCGAGCCCGACGATCAGGAAGCCGACCACGATCATCCACGGCGCTACCGCGAAGACCAGCATCGACATGCCCAGCGCGTAGATCAGCATGTCCCACTGGTAGATCTTCTTGCGGCCCAGCTTGTCACAGAGCCAGCCGCCGATCAGCGCACCCACGCCCGCGCCGATGGCGTTGGGGCCGAAGGCGGCGATCAGGCCGACGAAGTCGTTGGAGAGGTGGTAGCTTTCCTGCCAGAGCGCGAGCGCGGCCGAGCCGGCGACGATCGAGCCGGCGTCGATATAATTGGCGAGGCCGGCGAGTATGGTATTGCGCCAGTTGTCCTCTTGTCCCGTGGTTTCAGTCATTTTCAGGTCCCTCCCGCCAGGATCGTTCTGTCGATCTCTGCGATTTTCGTCGTGCCGGTGAGCGCCATGGCGACGCGCATCTCGGCCTCGATCAATTTCAGCATCTTGGTCACGCCCGCCTCGCCCCCGGCGCCGAGCGCCCAGGCCCATGCGCGGCCGAGCAGCACGCCCCTGGCGCCCAGCGCCAGCATCCGCACGACGTCGAGGCCGGAGCGGATGCCGCCGTCGGCCAGCACGGTCATGCGGTCTCCCACGGCGTCGGCGATGGGGGGCAGGGCGCGCGCGCTGGAAAGCACGCCGTCAAGCTGGCGGCCGCCGTGGTTGGAAACGACGAGCCCGTCCGCGCCGAGTTCGGCGGCTTCCTTCGCATCCTCGGGATCGAGAATGCCCTTGATGACCAGCGGGCCCTTCCATTCCGAGCGGATGAAATCGAGATCGCGCCAGTTGATCGAAGGGTCGAAGTTGTTCCGCATCCAGGCGAAGAAATCCTCGATGCCGGTGCGGCCCTGAAGCACGGGGGCGACATTGCCCAAAGTGTGGGGCCGTCCGTTGAGGCCCACGTCCCAGGCCCATGACGGGCGCATCATCGCTTGCGCCGCGCGCCATGCCGCGCCCTTCAGCCCGCCGGTTCCGGCAAGTCCGGTGTGATAGTCGCGGTAGCGGCTGCCGGGGACGGGCATGTCCACCGTGAAGACAAGCGTGGAACAGCCTGCCTCGACCGCCTTGGCCAGCAGGTCCTTCATGAAGGCGCGGTCGCGGATCATGTAGAGCTGGAACCAGAACGGCTTGCTCGCCGCCTTGGCCACTTCGCCGATGGTGCAGGCACCCACGGTGGAGAGCGTGAAGGGAATGCCCGCCTTGTCCGCCGCGCGCACCGCCTGGCATTCGCCGCGCCGGGCATTGAGTCCGGCCAGCCCGATCGGGGCGAGGGCGACGGGCAGGGCGAGCTTCTGGCCGAACAATTCGGTCGAGAGGTCGAGCTGCGAAACGTCGCGCAGCACCCGCTGGCGCAGCGCAAGGTCAGCAAGGTCGGAGACATTGCGCCGGAGCGTTGCCTCGGCATAGGAGCCGCCGTCGATATATTCGAACAGGAAGCGTGGCAGGCGGCGGCGGGCGGCCTCGCGGAAGTCGGGGATGGAGGCGGTGATCATCAGGCAAGCTCCCGCATGTGCGCGCGCCACTTCTCGCGGTAGGCCATGAGATCGCCTTCGAGCGGCTCGACACGGCGCAGCCCGCCTTGCGCTTGCAGCAGCGGATTGATCAGCCGCAGCGCGCCGAACGAGACGTCGTTATGTGCGTTCGCCACATAGACTTCGGTTTCCGGCCGCAGCGCGGCGAGGGCGCGCACGAAGACTTCGGCATCGGCGAAGCGACCCTCGATCAGCAGGCGCTCCTTCGAGCGGATCAGGTCGAGCGAGGTGTCGGCCACCATCGCCGCATAGAGGCAGATCGCGGCACGCCGCGCGTACCAGGTGCCGGCCCATTCCTCGGGCTTGTCCACCCAGTCTGCCTTGCCGTGAGGGAACGGTCCGAAACCCGGCGCGAGCGTGGGCATCATCATCGTCCCGCGTTCGAGCAGGCCCGGCACGGCGTCCATCAGCTTGGGCTGGTCGGGTCGGATGTCGACGCGGCGGGTGTCGATCTGAATTACCGATTCGATCTCCCGCCCGCCCATGAAGCGCGCGGAAGGCACCGGCCAGCCATAGGCATCGACATTGACGAGGGTGTCGCGCGCCTCGGGAAGGGCGGCGATGGAGAAGGTCTCGGCAGCAAGGCGCATGGCGATGAACCAGGTGCCGGTGGAGAGAATCGTCGCCTCCAGCCGTGCGATCTCGGCGAAGCCGCGCGCAGCGAGGAGAGCGGCGTTCGAATCGTGGAGGCCTGCCAGCACCTGGGCCGTGGCCGGAAGGCCGGTCTCGGCGGCGATCTCGGGGCGGAGCGTGCCCACCATGTCGCTCGCCTTGACCACGGGGGCAAAGCGTTCCGCCCAGCCGAATCGTTCGGCCATGGGCGAGAATCGCGCATCGGCGGGGCACCAGAGATCGGTGTGGCAGCCGAGGCTGGTCACTTCGCTCGCGGCCTTGCCGGAGAGGAACCAGGCCCAGTACTGCGCCCAGGGAACGAGCGTGGCGCGGGCCATCTCCTCGGGGTGGCGGCGGGCCATCCAGTAGACTTGCGTGCCGAGGTTGAGGCCGTCGGGCAGGGCGGGGCTGCCGGTGAGGGTGAAGGCGTCACGCTCGCGCCGATAGTCGGCCATCACGTCTTCGGGGACGGCCTGTTCGTAGTCGAGCGGCGGGAACAGCAGGCCCTCATTGCCGCCGGCGCCGTCGAGAGCGGCGAAGCCCGCGCCGTGGGCCACGGGGATGATCGCTTCCACCGGATGGCCGGACCAGCCGCGCAGCGTGGCGCGCAGCCATTGGCCGATTCCCTCGACGTCGAGAACACGCAGCCCGTCATGCTCGCAGGGGACGTTGGGGCGTACCTGACGGTCGATCATGCGCCCGCCGCGCGTCCACAGCGTCACCTTGCTGAGGGTCTTGCCGATATCGACGACGATGAATGTACCGGTACCCGTCATGGCTCTCCAACCATCCTCCAACCCAAACACGCTCTGACCAATTATGATTGACTTTGATGATCGAACGTGATCGTTTTGTAGCGAAACAGATTGCTCATGCAAGCACGAATTGGTAGAGGATGACTATGGATACCATGACCGCTTCCCGCCCGGCTGCGATACCGTTTGCCGTTCCTTCCAGCCGCTGGGACGATTCGCTGGCCGCGACGCTGTCTCCCGAGCAATTGCTGCTTTATCGCTCCAACCTGCTCGGTTCCGATCTGACCGTCACCAACTTCGGCGGGGGCAATACCTCGGCCAAGCTGGCGGAAGTGGACCCGCTCACCGGCGAAACGGTGGAAGTGCTGTGGGTGAAGGGTTCGGGCGGCGACATCGGCTCGATGAAGCTCGACGGTTTCGCCACGCTCTATCAGGACAAGCTGCTCGGCCTTGAGGCGCACTATGCCGGGCCGGAAGACGACGACAAGATGGTCGGCTACCTGCCGCACTGCACCTTCAACCTGAACGCGCGCGCCGCCTCGATCGATACGCCGCTGCACTCGCTGCTGCCTTTCGCCCATGTCGACCATGTTCACCCGGACGCGATCATCGCGCTGGCCGCCAGTTCGGGCGGCGAAGCGGCAACGCAGGAAATCTGGGGCGGCAAGATCGGCTGGCTCGGCTGGAAGCGCCCTGGCTACACGCTCGGCGTCGAGCTTCGCGACTATGTGGCGGCCAATCCAGGCGTCGAGGGCGTCATGCTTGCCGGTCACGGCATCATCTGCTGGGCCGACAGCGCCAAGTCCTGCTACGAACACACTGTCGAGTTGATCGCGGACGCGGCGAACTATCTCAACGCCAAGCTGGGCGAGAAGCCTGCCTTCGGCGGCGCGGCCCATGGCACTGCCGGGAACCGCGCGGAGATCGCCGCCGATCTCATGCCGCGCCTGCGCGGTCTGATGACCGGCGCGCGCCGCAAGCTGGGCCACTTCTCGGACGACGCCGAAGCGCTGGAATTCGTGAACTCGGCGGAGTTCGAGCGTCTGGCCGGTCTCGGCACCTCGTGCCCTGATCACTTCCTGCGCACCAAGATCGCTCCCCTGACCCTCGACCCTACGCGTCTTCAGGACCAGGACTATCTGGCTCAGAAGATTGCCGATTATCGCGACATGTATGCAGCCTATTACGAGCGCTGCAAGCGTCCCAACTCGCCCGCGATGCGCGATGCCAACCCGGTGGTCGTGCTCGTGCCGGGCGTGGGCCGCATCACTTTCGCCACCGACAAGACCACGGCGCGCCTTGCCGGGGAATTCTACGGCAACGCCATCAACGTGATGCGCGGCGCGGAGGCCATCGGCGACTATATCGCGCTCGACGAGCAGGAAGCCTTCGACATCGAATACTGGCTGCTTGAGGAAGCCAAGCTCCAGCGCATGCCCGCACCCAAGCCCTTGGTCGGCCGTGTGGCGCTCGTCACCGGCGGCGCCGGCGGCATCGGTGCCGCCACCGCCGCACGCCTGATGGCGGACGGGGCCTGCGTGCTGCTGGCTGACCGCGATGCGGGTGCCGTGGAGGAAGTCCGCGCCGGTTTCGCCAAACAGTTCGGCAAGGACGTGGTCCGCGCCGCCGTTTGCGATGTGACCGACGAGGCGCAAGTCTCCGAAGCCTTCGCCGTGGCCGCGCGCGAATTCGGCGGGCTCGACATTCTGGTTGCCAATGCCGGTATCGCCTCGTCAGCACCGATCGAGGAGACCACGATCGAACTGTGGAACCGCAATTACGACGTGCTGGCGCAGGGCTACTTTCTCACCAGCCGCGCCGCATGGCCGCTGCTGAAGGGCATGAAGGAGCAGGGCGGCACTTCGGTGGTGTTCATCGGGTCGAAGAACGGCGTCGCGGCGGCCACCAATGCCTCGGCCTATGCTTCCGCCAAAGCAGCGGCGAACCACCTTGCGCGCTGTCTGGCGCTGGAGGGCGCGCCGCACGGTATCCGCGTCAACGTGGTCAATCCCGATGCGGTCATCAAGGGCAGCAAGATCTGGGACGGCGACTGGCGCAAGGAACGCGCGGGCGCCCACGGCATCGACACCGGCAAGGAACTGGAAGAACACTACCGCAACCGCTCCATGCTGAAGCGCGACGTGCTGCCTTCCGACATTGCCGAGGCGGTCTATTTCCTGGCCGGTGACCAGTCGGCGAAATCGACCGGCAACATGATCAATGTCGATGCGGGTAACGCACAGGCGTTCACGCGTTAAGAGATGTTTTTCGGGGGAATGCACGAACCGGCGCATTCCCCTTTCCGGCATCGCGGTGCCGGATGCGGAAGAGGATAAGAGAATGAGCAGACTGCCGATTTCCGATGAACTGATCGCCGAAGCCAATGCCCGCGCGGCAGATGCGCTGGAGGACGAATATGCCTCGCTTGGCCGCAAGCTGGAGCGTTCTGGCATCGCCATCGATGCGATCAAGGACAAGGTTTCCGCCTTCTCGGTCGCCGTTCCCTCGTGGGGCGCTGGCCGGGGCGGCACCCGCTTCGCCAAATTCCCGATTGCGGGCGAACCCACCAACATCCATGAAAAGCTGGAAGACTGCGCCGTCATCAACCAGCTTTCGCGCCTGACCTCCCGCGTCTCGCCGCATTTCCCGTGGGACAAGGTGAGCGATTACAAGGCGCTGCGCGAGGAAGCGGCCAGCCTTGGCCTTGGCTTCGATGCGGTGAACTCCAACACCTTCCAGGACCAGAAAGATCAGGCGCACAGCTATTCCACCGGTTCGCTCTCCTCGACCATCGAGGCGACGCGCCAGCAGGCGGTGGAGCACAACATCGAATGCATCGAGATCGGCCAGCAGCTCGGCTCCACCGATCTCACCGTCTGGGTGGGGGACGGCACCAACTTCCCCGGCCAGCAGGACCTCGGCCGCAGCCTCGACCGCTATCTGGATGCCGCCGCACAGGTCTATGCCGCGCTGCCCGATGACTGGCGGATGCTGCTCGAACACAAGATGTTCGAACCGGCGTTCTACTCCACCGTCATCAGCGACTGGGGCTCCTCGATCCTCGCCGCTCAGGAACTGGGCCCCAAGGCCAAGTGTCTGGTCGACCTTGGGCACCACGCGCCCAACGTGAACATCGAGCAGATCGTGGCCCGCCTCCACCGCTTCGGCAAGCTGGGCGGCTTCCACTTCAACGACAGCAAGTACGGCGATGACGATCTCGATTCGGGCTCGATCAACCCGCACCAGCTGTTCCTGGTGTTCAACGAACTGGTCGAGGCCGAACTGGCTCCGCGTGACGGCTTCAAGCCCAGCTACATGATCGACCAGTCGCACAACGTGACCGATCCGATCGAATCCATGCTGTCCTCCGCCGAAGCCATCGGTTCCTGCTATGCCAAGGCGCTGTTGGTGGACCGCGAGGCGCTGCATCTCTCTCAGGAAGCCAACGACACGATGATGGCCTTCCAGGCGCTGCGCCGTGCCTACAATGTCGATGTCAGCCCGATTCTGGCCAAGGCGCGCGTCGAGGCGGGCGGCGCGGCGGACGTGCTGGGCGTCTACCGCGAAAGCCGCTGGCGCGACCGCAAAGCGCAGGAACGCAAGGCCGTGGGCCTCGGCGCCGGGATCGTCTGATCTCTTTCGCATCCTGAAATACTGCCGGACCAAAGGGTAACAAGCCCTGCCGGAAAACCCTTCTCGCCGGGACTCCCCGTCCCGGCGGCAAGGTGAAGACAAGACTGCTGCAATAATAAAAAATCTACACAACCATTTGGATTTGGGAGGGAAATTATGCCGATCCAATCGTTTCGTACCGTGCTGCGCGCTGCAACCGCACTGACCTCGGCGCTGGCTGCGATGCCTGCCGCCGCGCAGGAACAGGTGCCCGTCGCCGAAGCCGCTGCTTCTACCGCTCCACTTGAGGACCAGTTCCGCGATCCGCCCAATTCCGCCCGCCCGCGCGTGTGGTGGCACTGGATGAACGGCAATATCTCGAAGGACGGCATCGCCAAGGACATGGCGTGGATGAAGCGCGTCGGCATCGGGGGATTGCAGAACTTCGACGCCAATCTTCAGACCCCGCAAGTGGTCGACAAGCGCCTCGTCTACATGACGCCGGAGTGGAAGGACGCCTTCCGTTTCGCCGCGCACGAGGCGGACCGGCAGGGGCTCGAACTCGCCATCGCCGCCTCGCCCGGATGGTCGGAAACCGGCGGCCCCTGGGTTCAGCCGCAGGACGGCCTGAAGAAACTGGTCTGGTCGGAGACCCCGGTAGCCGCCGGGCAGCGCTTCTCGGGCAAGCTTTCCGCGCCGCCTTCGGCGACCGGGCCCTATCAGGCGCTGGGTGCCGCGGTGTCCATCGAGGAGATGATCTCCGGTCATCCCGCCCCTCCGGGGCCGTCGTACTACGGCGATGTCGGCGTCTTCGCTTACCCCGAATCCGTCGAACCCGCAGTCGCCTTGCCGCGCGCGGCGGATGGGCTGGGCAATGTGCTCTCCGCTGCCGCGCTGTTCGATGGCGATCTTGCCAAGGGCGTAACCCTGGCCCGCAAGGAAGGCGAGGCGCCCAGCCTGCGGCTCGACTATGCGAAGCCGGCCCGGATCTCCACCGCGACGGTCTTCGTGCCCGATGTGGTGGTTCCCTTCGCCGGAGCCGCTTTCACGGGCGCGCTGGAATCGAGCGCGGACGGTAACACGTGGACGCCGATCGCCACGTTGACGCTGGGTGCCGTACCCACGACCGTCAGCTTCCCCGCCGTTACCGCCGCGCATTTCCGTGTCGTGCTCAATCCTCGCAAGCAGGACGGCGGCCTCGGATCGCCCGCGCCGGGCATTGCCATGGACGGATTGTTCGACGGCGTCGGCGCGATGCTGGCGAAGAAGCCGCTGGTCGTCGGCACCTTCACGCTCGATGCCGCTCCGAAAGTAGACCGTTTCGAGACCAAGGCCGGCTTCGTGATGAGCCGCGACTATTACGCGCTGGAGGAGCCGAAGGACGGTGCCGCCGGTATCGCCCCCGCCAGCGTTGTCGACCTCACCGGCAAGCTCAAGGCGGACGGCACGCTCGACTGGCAGGCCCCGGCGTTGCCCAAGGGCCAGCGCTGGCGGGTGCTGCGCATGGGCTATTCGCTGCTCGGCACCACCAACCACCCGGCACCGCCCGAGGCGACCGGGCTTGAGGTGGACAAGTTCGATGGCGACGCGGTGCGCCGTTATCTCGATCACTACATCGGCATGTACAAGGATGCCGCCGGGCCGGACATGATCGGCCAGCGCGGCGTGCGTGCGCTGCTCACCGATTCCATCGAGGTGGGAGAGGCGAACTGGACGCCGAAGATGCTGGAGCAGTTCCAGCGCCTGCGCGGCTATGACGCGCGGCCCTGGCTGCCGGCGCTGACCGGCGTGCTGGTGGGCACGCGCGCGCAATCGGACAAGTTCCTCTACGACTATCGCCGCACCCTGGCTGACCTGCTGGCCAGCGAGCATTACGGCACCGTCGCCAGGGTCGCTCACGAGAATGGCCTCAAGGTCTATGGCGAGGCGCTGGAAGACAAGCGTCCGATGCTGGGCGACGACATGACCATGCGCAGCCACACGGATATCCCGATGGCCGCGATGTGGACCTTCCGCGAGGAAGGCCCGCGCCAGACCCTGATCGCCGACATGAAGGGCGCGGCTTCGGTCGCGCATCTCTACGGCCAGAACCTCGTCGCGGCGGAATCGATGACCGCCTCGATGTCGCCCTGGGCCTTCGCGCCCAAGGATCTGAAGCGCTTCATCGACATGGAGTTCGTCAACGGCGTCAACCGCCCGGTGGTCCATACCTCGGTCCATGTGCCGGTGGACGACAAGAAGCCCGGCCTCTCGCTCTTCATCTTCGGCCAGTATTTCAACCGGATGGAAAGCTGGGGCGAGATGGCCAAGCCCTGGGTGGACTATATCTCGCGCTCCTCGCTGCTGCTTCAGGCGGGGCGGAACGTGGCCGACGTGGCCTACTTCTACGGCGAGGAAGCACCGCTGACCGGGCTCTATGGCGACAAGCCGGTGGCTGATGCGCCGGTTTCGCACGCTTACGATTTCCTCAGCTACGATGCGCTCACCGGCTTGCTCACCAACGAGGGCAACGAGGTCGCCGCGCCCGGCGGCGCGCGTTACCGGGCGATCTACCTCGGTGGTTCGTCGCAGCGCATGACATTGGGAGCGCTGAAGAAGCTCGCCGCGCTGGTCGAGGGCGGCGCCACGGTGATCGGCGATGCGCCGGTCTCGACGCCCAGCATGGCAGGGGGCATGATGGGCCCGCAGGACGCGGAATGGTCGGCGCTGGTGGCGAAGCTCTGGCCGGGCAGCGGTGACGCCGCAGTCGGAAAGGGCCGCGTGATCGCCGGCAAGGACGTGGAAGGCGCGCTTAGCAAGCTGTCGGTGGCACCGGATTTCACCTTCACCGGAGCAGAGGCGAATACGAAAATCCCCTTCGTCCACCGCCGCGACGGGCAGGGCGAGATCTACTACCTCTCCAATCCGCAAGGCGCGCAGTCCATCGAGGCGCGCTTCCGCGTCACCGGCAAGGCTCCCGAACTCTGGCACCCGGAAACCGGAACCAGCGAGCCGGTAAGCTACCGCATGGAGAATGGCGAGACGGTCGTGCCGCTCTCGCTGGCCGAAGGTGACGCGGTCTTCGTGGTGTTCCGCAAGGCGGCCGCGAAGCAGAGCCTTATACTGCCCGCCAGGCCGGTGCAGGCGCTGGCTTCGCTCGACGATGGCTGGACGGTGCGGTTCCAGGCCGACCGCGGCGCTCCCGCCTCGATCGAGATGCCGAAGCTTGCCCCGCTCGAACAGAATGCCGAAGCCGGGGTGAAGTACTTCTCCGGCGAGGCGACCTATTCGCGCAGCTTCAACCTGCCGAAGGGTGCGAAAGCGGGGCAGCCGCTTTGGCTGGACCTCGGGCAGGTGGGCGACCTGGCGGAAGTCACGGTGAACGGAAAGCCGGTGGGTGCGGCGTGGCATGCGCCTTACCGGATCGATATCGGCAAGGCCGTGAAGAACGGCGCCAACACCATCGAGGTGAAGGTGGCCAATCTCTGGGTCAATCGCCTCGTCGGCGATGCGCAGCCCGGCGCGAAGCCGATCACCTGGACGGCGATGCCGACCTATCGTGCCGATGCGCCGCTCAGACCTTCGGGGCTGATCGGCCCGGTCAAGCTGGAGAAGTAAGGCAGGAAAGCTCCCGGAGGGCTCTTCCTCCGGGAGCCGCTCCGGTGCCCTGCGGCGGCTGGCGGCGGGCGGGCTTCGCCAACTCATCGCCCCCGCGCCTTGCCGCCTCGGCCCCGGCCGCTAGGCTCCTGCCCGAGAACGAACGGGACAGGGCACGATGGGCGAACTCGGCTTCGGCTACCTTTACGATTTCCGCAATCCCGGCCCGTGGCGACGGGCGCCGGAAGCGCTTTATGGCGAAATTCTCGACGTCGTTGCCGAAACCGAGGCGCTGGGCTTCGACGGGGCCTGGGTGCCCGAACACCACCTCGCCGGGGACGGCTACATGACCTCGCCGCTGGTGGCGCTTGCGGCCATCGCTGCGCGTACGAAGCGGATGCGCATCGGTGCTGGCATCGCGCTTGGCCCGCTCTACGAGCCGCTGCGTTTCGCCGAGGACTGTGCGGTGCTCGACACGCTTTGCGGTGGGCGCTTGGCGATGGGGCTCGCCATCGGCTACCGGGCGCGCGAATATGCGGCCCACGGCCTCGACTTCACCCGGCGCGGTGCGCGGTTCGACGAATTCCTGAGCATCGTCCGGCGGCTCTGGGCGGGCGAGACGGTGGACTTCGAGGGCCGCCATTTCCGCCTCGAAGGCGCGCGGGTTTCGGCGCTGTCGAGCCGGGGACAAGTGCCGCTCTACATCGGTGGCTTCGCGCCCAAGGCGATGGAGCGGGTGGCGAGGTATGGCGACGGGTACTTCGGCAATCTCGATATCTGGCCGCTCTATCGCCAGAAGCTGGAGGAGCAGGGCAAGGACCCGGCGCTTGCGAAGATCTGGCTGCAGGAACTGATGCTGGTCGTCGCGCATGAAAAGGCGGCTGCGGTCGAGGAACTGGCGCCTTATTTTCATCACGTCAGCAACACTTATGCGGCGTGGATGGCGGAGGACCGGGCGATCGGGATCGAGGATGCGGCGATGAAGCCGATGGACCTCGATACCTTCAAGCGCAGCGGCGTGCTTCAGGTGCTTACCCCGGCCGAGGCGGTGGACCGCTTCCGCGCCCTTCGCGACAAGGCGCCGGTTGAGCATTTCACGATGATGATGCCGCCGGGCCTTCCGGCGGAGCGTTTCCTTGCCTATGCCCGGACCTTCGCGGATGAAGTGATCCCGGCATTTCGGTGAGGCAGGCTTGAGCACGGTGACGGAGCAGGACGGAACGGCCGCGGAAGGCGTGGGAGCGCGGGCGGCCTCGCCGCAATCGGTGACGCGCGTGGTCCGCCTGCTCGAAGCCCTCTGCGCGAGCAGCGAGCCGCTGTCGCTGGCGGACCTCAGCCGCCGTCTCGCCACGCCAAAAAGCAGCCTCGCGGCGCTGCTGCGCGGGCTGGCAGAGGAAGACTTCGTGATCGGCGCGGATGGCACCTGGCGGCTGGGCCCCGGCGCCTTCGGCCTCGGCAGTGCACTGGCCGAGGCACGCCGCCGCCTGCAAAGCTCCGATCTGATCCGAGACGGCATGCGCCGCCTCTGCGCCGCGACGGGCGAAACCGTGCTGTTCGCCGTGGGCGACGGGGAGGGCGACCAGCTCACTTATGTTGACATGGTAGAGAGCCGCAACGTCGTGCGCTATTCGGTCAGTGTCGGAGACCGGCGCCCGCTTTACGCGACGGCGGGCGGACGGGCGCTGCTGGCGACATGCTCACAGGATGCGACCGACAGTTACCTGCGCCGCCTGAGCGCGCAGGCCTTTACCCCGGCAACGCTGGTGGATCGCAAGGCCCTGGCCGCTGCCATTGCCGATGCGCGGGAGCAGGGCGTCGCCCAGACCGTCGATCAGGCGGCGGACGGCGTAACCGGCACTGCCTCGGCCATTCGCGATGCCGCGGGGCTGGTGCTCGGCGCCTTGGTCGTGGCCGCGCCCACCCCGCGCGCGCAGGGCCGGCTGGAGGATCTTGCGCGGCTGGTGCAGCAGGAGGCGGCGGATATCTCCCGCAGCCTCGGTTTTCGCTGAGCGCCGCGCCGCAGCGCTTTACGCGGCCGCGCGTCTCGGGCTTTCGGCGGCTTCGAGAGCGGACTGGATCGTCGTCAGGAACTGGCCGGTCGCCCGCTGCCACGAGAAGCGCGAGCCCAGCAGCGCCGCGTCCTCGCGCCGGACCGTGAGCGCGGCCGCGATCGCCCGTTCCAGCACCGCGTCCACCGCGCCTGCCGGAGCGCGAAGGCCTTCGTCCACCCCGCATCCGTCGCGGCCGAGGATGTCGACCGGGCCGGTTACCGGATAGGCGGCGACCGGGGTGCCGCAGGCCAGCGCCTCGATCACCACGAGGCCGAAGGTATCGGTAAGGCTGGGGAACACGAAACAGTCGGCCGCGCGGTAGGCGCTTGCCAGTTCGTCACCCGAAAGCGCGCCGAGGAACAGCACGTCCGGATAGCGCCGTCGCAGGCTTTCCAGGGCGGGGCCGTCGCCGACCACGACCTTGCTGCCGGGCACGGGTGCGTCGAGGAAGGCTTCGAGGTTCTTTTCCGGCGCCACGCGGCCGACGTTCAGCAGGACCGGGCCGGGCAGGGCGGCCATCGCCGGGTGCCGCGTGCCATGCGGGTGGAACTGGGCATGGTCGATGCCCCGGCTCCAGCGGCGGGTGTGGGAGATACCGCGTCCGGCGAGTTCGCGTGCGAGACTGTCGGTCGATACCAGCACGGCCTGGCTCGGGGCGTGGAAGCGCTGCATGATCGGCCAGAACCGCTCGGCGCTGAGCCCGGTGCGCACGGCGGCATATTCGGGGAAGCGGGTGTGGAAGGCCGAAGTGAACGGCACTCCGCGCGAAAGGCACCAGCCGCGAGCGGCCCAGCCGATCGGGCCTTCGGTGGCGATATGGACGATCTGCGGCTGCGCCTTGTCGAGCATCCGGCGCACCCCGAAGCGCGGTGCCATGGCCAGGCGGATCGAGGCATAGCCGGGCATCGGCACCGTGAAAAACCGGTCTGGAGTGAGGGTTTCCACCTCGTGCCCCAGCCGCACCAGTTCATCGAGCGTGGCCGAGAGCGAGCGGACGACGCCGTTGACCTGCGGCAGCCAGGCGTCCGTCGCCAGGGTGAGCTTCACTCCGCCGCCTCGGCGCGGATCGCCTCCACGCCATCCGCCGTGTGGCCGCCGGTCTCGGCGATCCAGTCGACGATGGCGATATGACCCTGGAGGTCCTCGACCAGCGCGGTGCAGCTCTCCACCCAGTCACCGTCGTTGTAATACGTGATGCCGCCGAACTGGCGGATCTCGGCGCAGTGGATGTGGCCGCAGACCACGCCGTCGAACCCGCGCGAGATCGCCTCGTTCGCCACGGCTTCCTCGTAGCTGCAGACGTACTGGACTGCGTTCTTCACCTTCTTCTTCATGTAGGCGGAGAGCGACCAGTACGGCATCTTCAGCTTGCGCCGCACCGCGTTGAACACGATGTTTGCCCGCAGCAACGCGCCGTAGGCCTTGTCGCCGAGGAACGCGAGCCATCTGGCGTAGAGCACCACGCCGTCGAAGGCGTCGCCGTGAGTGACCAGCAGGCGACGACCGTCGAGCGTTTCGTGCACCGCTTCAAGCACCAGTTCCACGCCGCCGAACGTCAGTCCTGCATAGTCGCGCAGCATCTCGTCGTGGTTCCCCGCGACGAAGACCACGCGGGTGCCCCGGTGCGCCATCTTGAGGATGCGGCGGATCACCTCGTTATGGGCATCGGGCCAGTACCACCCCTTGCGCAGGCGCCAGCCGTCCACGATGTCGCCTACGAGATAGAGCGTCCTGCATTCCACCGAGCGCAGGAAATCCACCAGCATCTCGGCATTGCAGCCGCGCGTGCCGAGATGAACGTCGGAGATCCAGATCGTCTCGTACTTGCGTTTGGGCCGGAAGCCTTTCGGGTCCGGCAGGTCGAGCCAGGCGGGAATGTTGGTGCCGGCAAAGGCGCCTGCATTGTCGCCGGTGGTGCGTTCGAGAAGGGTGTCCACGTCTTTCCGCATCGGTTGCGCCCCCGTTCCAGTTGCCGGGATATTCCCACTTTCGCGTTGCGGCGCGGTGACGGTTGCGGGTCACTTCGATGACAGGCGGGTTCGGCCCGTGTTTTCATGGTGATGTCACCGATATGTCACCTGTTCGTCACACTGGCGCGGCAAGTAGCCGCCCGTAGCTAATGCGCAGGGGGCCATGCGGCGGATCGACATATTGCTGGCGAGCGAGCTTTCCGGGGGCCATGCGGCCTTTCGGCACGACGATTTCGACGTCCTCCTTCACCGCTGGACCGACTTTGCTGAGCTTCCGCTGATCGAAGGCGCGCTCTGGGTCTTCATCGACTGGGTGCTGCCCGAAATGTCGGGCCTTGAGCTGTGCCGCCGCCTGCGGGCCGACAGTCTGACCTCGCATGCACATGTCACGATCGTGCTGGAGGAAGACAACGTCGATGATCGCAAGCGTGCGCTGCGCATGGGCGCGGATGACTACATGGTAGGTCCGCTGACCCGCTCGGCCCTGCTGGACCGGGTGCTGGGCGCCAATATCAGCGAGCAGGACACCGCCAACGGCCGCGTCCTCGCGCAGGGTGAACTGTCGGTGGATGTCGCGGCGTTCCAGGCGCGCTGGCAGGGCAGGCCGATCTCGCTGATGCCCAACGAACTGCGGCTGCTGCGCTACTTCATCGAGCATCCGGGCCGGGTCTTCACCCGTACCCAGCTGATCGCCGCGCTGGGCAAGCAGGAGCCGCCAGTGGACGAACGCACGGTGGACGTCTGGATCGGCCGCCTGCGCCGCGCGCTGAAGGGTGTGGGTGCGGGCAATCCGCTGCGCACCGTGCGCTCCCTGGGCTACGTCTTCGACGCGATCTGAGCTGCCGGACGAAGCCGAGGGCTCGCCATCTGCTGCCGAGGCGGCGTCTTTACGGCTCCGCCGTCCCCCGCAAGGCGAAAGATTTACCTCGCGAGGGCGCGGAAACCGCAGGGATCGTCAGCCCAGCAGGCCCGCAGTCTGGGCAAGAAGCCAGAGGCCGATCACCAGGAACAGCAGCGCCGCGATCGTGCGCACCACGTTCAGCGGGACGCGCTTGATGATCTCGTTGCCGAGGAACACCGCGGGCACGTTGGCCAGCATCATGCCGATGGTAGTGCCGGCCATGACAGGGAGCACGCTCTGGAAACGGGCGCCCAGCGCGATCGTGGCAAGCTGGGTCTTGTCGCCCATCTCGACGAGGAAGAAGGCGATGGCGGTGGCCACGAAGGGCCCGAAGCGGCTGGGCTTGGGCTCGTCGTCTTCGTCGAACTTGTCGGGGATCAGCGTCCATGCGGCCATGGCGATGAAGCTGACCGCAACGAGGTAGCGGAACCACTGGCCGTCGAGGAAGGCGGAGGCCTGCTCGCCGACCAGCGCTGCGAGGAAGTGGTTGGCGAGCGTCGCCACGAAGATGCCGCCGACAATGGGCCAGGGGCGCTTGAAGCGAGTGGCGAGGACGATCGCAAGCAATTGCGTCTTGTCGCCGATTTCGGCGAGCGCGACCACGGCGGTGGACGTCAGCAGGGCTTCCAAGTGAATTCTCCGGGCCGGGCAACAGACAAGACAATAGCGCGGCAGAACCCGCCCGGCCGGACGGAACTGCAACGCCATTGGTCTCGCCCGGACGGATTTTCCGTCCTCCTGTGCGCCATGGTCTCTCGACCAAGTATGTTGACGACAGGTCCTGCTGGTCTTGTCCGGGCGATGGCCGGGGCAAGGGGGCGCAGGCGGCTACTCCCCAGATGACAAGCCGGCCCTTAGCGCGGGCGACCGGTGCTGGCAAAGAAAAAAGGACCGGCCGCATCGCTGCGACCGGTCCGTCAGTTGCCGTAGGGAGGGCAGGCGCCTCCCTGGTGAGATCGTCAGAACTTGGCCGTGGCCGAAAGCGAGAAGACCCGGCCGAGGGCGTAAGTGTTGAAGTCCACGCGGCCGTCCTCGAAGGTCTGGTATTCGAGGTGCTTTCGCCCGGTGAGGTTGCGGCCTTCGAGCTTGAGTTCCAGTTCCCTGCCGGCCAGTGCGATCCCCTGGCGCAGCACCACGTCCACGCGCAGGCCGGGGTATTCGATGACGTCGGGCTGGCGGATGCTGCCCACCAGGCCACGGCTGACCGAACGCTTGCTGGCATAGCTGAGCAGGATCGTCTGCTGCGAGAGGCCGGAGGTGTCCTCCATGCCGAGCTGGAAGTTGAGCAGGTGTTCCGACTGCCCGGTGAGCGGCGCGCCGTTCTGGAAGTAGTCGCTGGCAAGCTGGGTCGTGCTGGCGCCGTAGATGTCGGTGGTGTCTTCCGCGCCGACCTTCAGCTTCGACTTGGTGTAGGTGTAGTTGCCGATCAGCACGAGACGGCGGTTCTCGAAGAAGGCGCCGCCGATCGTATCGAGATCGACGTTCTTCTGCACTTCCAGCTCGCCGCCGTAGAGGTCCGCCGCAGGGGCGTTGGCGTAAGTTGTGATGAAGCTTTCGGAGCCGGCGAGGATCGATTCGATCGGGTTCTTGATGTGCTTGTAGAAACCGCCCACCGAAACGCGCTGGTCACGCGCGAAGTACCATTCGAAGCGGGCCTCGGCGTTGGTGAGCTGGCTGTCCTTCAGGAACGGGTTGCCGCGATAGGTGCGGTTGCTGTCGGGATCGTAGAAGTTCTGGTAGACCAGCTCGCGGAACTGCGGGCGGGCGATCGTCTTCGAGCCGTTCACGCGGACCTGCATGCCGGGCTCAAGCTCGTAAGTGAGCGTGAGGGCAGGCAGGAAGTATTCCTTCTTGAGGCCGGTGGTCGGCGTGGCCACCCCGCCGACCGGGCGAAGGACGGTCGTCTGCTTGGCATATTCCCAGCGCACGCCGGCGTCGATCGAGAGGCTGTCGGTGATCTGGCCATCGACCTTGCCGTAATAGGCATGGTTGAGCAGGCGGGCATCGAACTGGCCGACGTTGGCGGTCAGGTCACGCAGTTCGAGGTTGTAGTTGATGCCCGAGGCATCGTTCAGATACCACATCCCCGGCTGCAGCAGCACGTCGAGCCGCAGCAGGCCGAAAGCCTGGATCAGCGACTGGTCGCCGCTGGCATAGACGCCGAACTGGCGGTTGGTGTTGGTGCGCCGGTTCAGCTGATAGGCATAGCCGGCGGTGCCGCGCCAGCCGTCGAAGAACTGGCGCGAGACGTCGACGCCGGCCGACCACACGTCCTCGCTCAGGCGCGAGAAGCTGATCGTGGTGGGATCGACCGCCCCGGTGCCCATGGTGTTGACGAAGTTTTCGCCGAACTGGGTGCCGTCGTTGGTGCGGATATATTCGGAGTCGATCTCGAACGGCGAGAGGCGCTTGGAGTTGGCAAAGCCGGCGCGTACGTCGATCGAGGTCTTGTCGTCCGGCTTGAACTCACCGGTGAACTGGGTGTCGAGCAGCGCGCGTTCGTACCAGGCGGTCTTCTGCGAGATGTAGTCGACGTCCTGGTTGCTCTCCTGGTGGCCGGCGCGAAGGCGCGTGAACTTGCTGGTGTCGTGAATGTAGAGGTTGGTCCAGCGGATGGAGTTGTCGCCCCATTCGAGGCCGAGGCCCAGCATGCCGTTGACGATGATCCGGTTGTCGGTGCTGACCGTGCGGTAGTCTTCCCAGAGATTGTCCGGGTTGGCGCTCAGCCCCTGTGTAAGCTGCTGCACGGCATCGCGGGTCTGGGTCTTGTTCGAGTAGCCGGCCGCCGCGATCACGCCCAGCGTGGCGTCGCCGAGTTCGGCGCGCGTACCCGCCGAAAGATCGGCCGAGAAGTTCGGCTGCATCTTGTCGACCTTCTGGACCACCGAGTTGCGGCCCCGGAACAGCGTGCTGCCGATTTCAAGCGCCTGGTCGCTGCCCGAGCCCATCACGGTGTCGCTCTTCAGGTAGGCCTTGAGCGGGGCGGGAAGCGAGCGGTTGCCGTTGTCGTAGCCGGTCCAGTCGGTCTGGCTGCCGTAATAGGTGTAGCCCAGCTTGTTGGTGGTTTCGGTATCCCAGCCGATGCCGCCGCCGATGGTCAGGAAGCTTTCTTCCGGGATAGACTTGGTCGTCAGGTTGATGACGCCGCCGCCGAATTCGCCGGGGAAGTTGGTCGAATAGCTCTTCTGTACCAGCGACGAGGCGATGATGCTGGTGGGGAAGAGGTCGAGCGGGACGACACGCTTGAGCGGCTCGGGGCTGGGCAGCGGCGAACCGTTGAGCAGTGCGAGCGAGTAGCGGTCGCCGAGGCCGCGAACATAGACGTAGCCGTTGCCGACCACCGAAAGGCCGGTGACGCGGCCCAGCGCGCCGGCAATGTCGCCTTCGCCGGTGCGCGCGATCTGCTCGCTGGAAAGGACCGAGATGACCTGCGGGGCCGTGCGCTCGATGTTGCGGCTGCGCTGGCCGGTAACGATGATCGCACCGCCCGGGATCGAGACGTCGGGCGCCTCTTCTCCGGCCGCCGCGTCATCCGCCGGTTGAGTGGGAACGGCGCCGGCAATGCCGGAGGCGGGAGCGGAAGTGCTGTCCTGTGCCCACGCCGCGGTCGGCGCGAGCAACGCGGTGGAGAGCAGCAGCGTGACGAGCCGCGGCTTGATCATGGATTGTCCCCCTGGAACACGTAACGGATGCGATCGGATCGGATGCGAACGGGGGGCGGCCAGCTTGGACCGCCCCCCTTTGTTATGCTGCGGGCGGTCGGATCAGACGGTGGGCACTGCGGTGCAGGCGCTGTTCGATCCGAGGTTCGCGTTGGTGGTGTCGCAGGTCCAGCCGCGATACCAGGTGTCCGAAGCGTCCTTGACCGCGCCGATATAGGTGACGTTGGTGAAGAAGCTCGAGAGCGTGGACAGGCTGGCGTAAGCCGGGACCGCGGTTTCGCCGGCGCCGTTGACGAACGTGCTCGTCAGCGTCGAGGTGAAGGCGGCGTTGTTGTTGGTGCCGGCGTTGAATGCGGCCTGGACGGCGGCATTGTCGTAAGTGCCGGTGCCGAGGAAGGCGCCGGTGCCGCCGCAGGTCATCACCACCGAGTGGGCGGTGAGGGAGGTCGCGGCAGAGCCGCCTGCGGTGGTGCCGTTCTGGCGGAGGCACTCGTTCGTCGGGGTGTAGACCACGCCGTTGACGAGAGTGACGTCCGAGTTGCCGCGGAACAGCATCGAGGCCTGGTTGCCGCTGTTGCCCGAGCCCACGCTGGTCTGGACAGCGGTGAAGTTGGCGACGGTGATCTTGGTGCGCGGATCGTCGGCTTCGTTGCCGTTGCTGTCGAACTCGAGGAACGAGTCGCCGGCGTTCGGCTTCTGCACGATCAGGGCGAACTGGACGTTCGCCTGGACGCCGGTGTCGAGGTCGAGGCTGTCATCGTCGGCATTGATGGCGACGTAGTGCTTCAGGTTGAGCGCACCGCCGAAGAATTCGGAGCCGTCGTCCGAGCTGTTCACCGACTGGATGTATTCGAGCTGGGTGCCGCTGCCGATGCCGCCGCCGGTAAGCGACTGGAGTTCGTTGCCCGGAGCGAGCGAATAGCCCGAGAAGCGGATCTGCACGTACTTCATGCTGCCGGCGTTGTAGGTGTTGTCCTGGCCGCCGAAGTTCGCGGGATCTGCCGCGCCTTCGGTCACGCGCTCGCAGTTGTTGCCTGCGGTGGTGCCCATGCCGGTCGAGCAGTCGGTGATCTCGCCGCGCCCGAGCAGCACGACGCCGCCCCACTGGCCCATCGAATCGTTGGTGTTCGAGCCCTGGATGTTCTGGAGGCTGGTGAAGATGATCGGCAGTGCGGCGGTACCTTCCGCCATCAGCTTGTTGCCGCGGTTGACGGCGAGCCAGGCCGGAGCCGAGGTGCTGTCGCCATAGACGATCGCGCCCGGCGCGATGGTCAGCGTCACGTTCGTGTCGGCGCTGAGCGTCCGCGCGCCGCAGGCGACGGTCGTGGTGGCGAACGTCGAAGTTGCGGTCGGCGCCTTGAAGCCGCCGTCGCAGCCCACGTCGACGCGGCCGTTGAGGCGATAGACCACGCCGGTGCGCTTGGGCAGCGTCGAGCTGACGTTGACCAGCGCGGGCAGGGTGCAGACGCGCCAGCTGCCTTCGGGGCCTTCGATGGTACCGTCGTTGCTCAGCACGAGGCCGCCGGTGGCCGCGGTGCCGGGGCACTCCGCCGCTGCCTCGACCAGGCCGGTGCCCGGGGTCGGGGTGGGCGTGGGAGCCGGGTTGTTGATGTCCACGTCGATCGAGCCGGCGCCCGGCGAGGAGATGTCGTCGGCGCCGCAGCCGGCGAGAGCGAGTGCGCTGCAGCCCAGAAGCAGCACGCCATGAATGGTCTTCACGTGAATTCCCCCGTTGGTCAGGTCGGAACGAGACGGCGAGTCCGCCTTCGCTGAGCGCGGGGTCTAGGGCTGAGGGGTGACAGTTTGTTGGCGATACCGTGACAGAAATCTGCACTTATACGACGACAGTGTGACCATGAGGGGCAAGTGAGGCTCCCGGCGGGTGCGACTCGCGGTTGTCGGGCCGGTTCACACGTCCATTGCAGTTTTATGACAGTAACGTCATTTTCTTGCGGAGCGACTTGGCTGGGCGGATGTTGCTGATAGTCCACAGATAGAGAAACGGGAGAACCGCCATGTCCCTCACTGCCCTTGCCGCCACCCTCATGCTCAGCCAGGCCGCCGCCACGCCGATGACCGATGTGCCGCGCAACGACCGCGTGGAAGTGGCCTATACCGAGCTTGCGGCCGGGAATGCGGATGCTGCCGTGCGCAAGCTGGAGGGCTCCGGCGCGGCCCGGTCGGACGATCCCGCCACCTTGATAAATCTCGGTACGGCCTATGCCGCCAATGGGCAGACCGAAAAGGCGATAGCGGCCTATCGCGCCGCTGTCGGCAGCTCGGATCGCTACGATCTGCAACTGGCCGACGGCAGCTGGGTCGATTCGCGTGCAGCTGCCCGGCTGGCGCTCAACAACCTGCTGCGCGCCAATGCGCGGGCGTCTCGCTAGGCGATTTCGAAATTAAATCGTTCTAACTTCGGGAGCTACCGAATTTTCCCCAAGGAATTGGCGGATACTGGCCATTTTGAGTACCCCTGAAGTATAAGGGCTCATGCGCAGAGGGATGGGCGCAGGCTGGGATCGCTGAACGGAAATCGGGTGTGACGATTGCAACATGGCTGTCGATTTGGCCGTGTTGTCGTCACACTTCTGTCATCAGGATGGAGCACTGCGCCCTCATACGGAGGGCATGGTGATTCGATACGCTCAGTTTCAGATCCGCAATATGCGCGGTCTTTTCACGATTTTTGCAGCTGCTTTCGGTCTTGCACCGGCAATCGCCCATGCACAGGCGGGCACGCGCGCCGATCCGGCCGGTTCCGGCCCGATCGTGGCCGCGCTCAGCTGGCTCCAGGGGACGCTGCTCGGCAATGTCGCCACGGCGGTTGCGGTCATGGCGGTTGCCGCGGTCGGCTTCATGATGCTGACCGGCCGCATGAACTGGCGGTTCGGTGCCACGGTCATCATCGGCTGCTTCGTGCTGTTCGGCGCGGGCGCGATCGTGACCGGCATCCAGTCGGCGGCGGGCTGAGGACGGCTGATGAGCCTCGCCCGCTATCCGGTGCACCGCGCGCTCACCCGCCCGCAGATGTTCGGGGGCGTGACGTACAGCTTCTTCATCATCAACGCTGCGGTGACGACGGAGATATTCCTCATCACCAAGAGCTTCTGGGCGGTGCCGGCGGCGATCGCAATTCATGGCGCGGGATACCTCGCCTGTCTTCGCGAGCCCCGGGTGTTCGACCTGTGGATCGCCAAGGTCAGCAAATGCCCGCGCGTGCCGAACTGGCAGCGCTGGGGCTGCAACAGTTACGCGCCCTGATCCCGGCCCGGGTACGGGTCTGGATGCGGGGAAGCGGGGGAAATAACGATGGCCGGAAACAGGAAATCGGTTCTCAAGGGTTGGGGAGCCAGGGAAACGCTGGTCGGAGACCGGCTGCCTTACCAGGCGCTGGTGGACGAGAATGTCGTGCTGCTGCGCGACGGCTCGGTCATGCTCTCGCTGATGGTGCCGGGGCTTGCGTTCGAGACTGCCGACAGCGATGAGCTCAACGCGCACGTCGCCACGCGCGAAGTGCTGCTCCGATCCTCGCTGGATGCCCGCTTCGTTCTCTACCATCACGTGATCCGCCGACGTGTGCAGATCGCGATGGGCGGCCAGTTCGAGGACCCGCTCGCCGCGCATATCGACGCGCGCTGGCGGGCCCGCACCGGATCCGGTGCGCTCTTCGTCAACGACCAGTTCATCACCCTGGTCCGCCGCCCCGCACGCGGCAAGGCAGGTTGGCCGGACAAGCTCTCGCGCATGCTCAGGAACAAGGGTTCCGCGCCGGTCGAGGCCGATCTCGCCGACGTGCGGGCCTTGCGCGCGGCCGCCTCGGCCATGGTCGCCTCGCTGGGTGCCTATGGCGCGCGGCTGCTGGGTGACTACGAAGGGCAGGCCGGTGCGTGCTCCGAAGTGCTCGAACTGCTTTCCGCGCTCTACAACGGCGAGATGCGCCCCGTGCGCCGCCCGGCCGAGGGCACCGACATCGGCCACATGCTGCCCTACCGCCGCATCAATTTCGGCATGGACGCGCTGGAGCTGCGCGGCGCGGCCAGCGCCTCGTTCGCCTCGGTCGTCAGCCTCAAGGATTATCCCGACAGCACCGCGCCCGGGCTCACCGATGCGCTGCTGCGCCTGCCTTGCGAACTGGTCCTGACCGAGAGCTACGCGCCTTCGGACCGCCAGATCGCCCGCGAGCGCATCGACCTTGCCATCCGCCGCCTGCGCTCGGCGGACGAGGAAGCCATGGCCGAGCGCCGCGAGATGTCGGCTGCACGCGATGCGCTGGGAACCGGCGCGGTCGGTTTCGGCGACCATCACCTCTCGGTGCTCGTGCGTGCCGATACGCTGGACGCGCTTGACGAGGCGACCGCGCTTTGCGCCGCCTCGCTCGCCGATGCCGGCGCGGTGGCGGTGCGCGAGGACGTCAACATGGAGCCCGCATTCTGGGGCCAGCTTCCCGGCAACGAGGCATTCATCGTGCGCCGCGCGCTGATCTCCAGCGCCAACATGGCCTGTTTCGGTTCGCTTCACGGCTTTGCGATGGGACAGGCTGGCGGCAATCACTGGGGCGATGCGGTGACATTGCTCTCCACCACCAGTTCGACGCCGTTCTTCTTCAATTTCCATCAGGGCGATCTCGGCAACTTCACCGTCATCGGTCCGTCGGGTTCCGGCAAGACGGTGGTCATGAACTTCCTGGCCGCGCAGGCGCAGAAGTTCGGGCCCCGCACGGTGCTGTTCGACAAGGATCGCGGTGCCGAGGTGTTCCTGCGGGGCATCGGCGGCATGTACAGCCGCGTTGCCGCTGGCCATCCGACCGGGTTCAACCCGCTCTCGCTGCCCGACACCGCCGCCAACCGCGCCTTCCTGCGCGACTGGCTGGGCGTGCTGCTCGAAGCGCGCGGCCCCGAGGAACTGGCGACGATCGCGGGCGCGGTGGATGCGGCCTATCACAACGATCCCTCGCTGCGCCGCCTCTCGCACTTCCGCGAACTGCTGGCCGGCGCGCGGCGCCCGCAACCGGGCGATCTCGCATCGCGCCTCGATGCATGGATAAGCCATGGGCCAAACGGGGGAGGCGAGCACGGCTGGCTGTTCGACAACCAGCATGACCGTCTCGACCTTTCCGCCCGCGTGCTCGGTTTCGACATGACGGCGCTGCTGGAAAGCCCGCGCCTGCGCACGCCGGTCATGATGTACCTGTTCCACCGCATCGACGAGCGTCTCGACGGCGAGCCGACGATGATCCTCATCGACGAGGGCTGGAAGGCGCTTGACGACGAAGTCTTCGCCGCCCGCATCCGCGACTGGCTGAAAACGCTGCGCAAGCGCAACGCGCTGGTGGGCTTCGCCACCCAGTCCGCGCGCGATGCGCTGGACAGCAGGATCGCCACCGCGCTGGTCGAGCAGACCGCGACGATGGTGTTCATGCCCAATGCCCGCGCCCGGCATGAGGATTACTGCGAGGGCTTCGGCCTGTCGCAGCACGAGTTGGACGTCATCAAGACGCTGCCAGCGCAGTCCCGCTGCTTCCTGGTTCGCCAGTCCGATGCCTCGGCGGTGGTCAGGCTCGACCTGTCAGGGATGCCCGAGGTGCTCACCGTGCTTTCCGGGCGCGAGAGCACGGTGCGCAAGCTCGACCAGCTTCGCGAGCGTTATGGCGACGATCCGGCGGCGTGGTATCCGCGCCTGACCGGTTTCCCGTGGCCCGGCGAACCCGAAGAGGTCGAGGACGAGGACGCCTGGATCGAGGCGGCGGAGTAACCCGGCCATGAGCACCGCCTGCGAACAGCTCACCGAAGTCGCATCCGCCGGGGTCGCCCCGGCGCTGCGTGCGGTCGATTGCGTGGCCAACGAGATGGCCTCGGCCGCGTTCGGCCGCCTGTTCGGCGCCGAGGGGGCGATGGCCCCGGTGCTGACCATCCTGCTTACCCTCTACATCGCCTTCTTCGCGATCTCGCTGCTGACCGGGCGCTCCAGCCTCGGTATCTCGGCACTGACCCCGCGCATGTTGACGCTGGGCCTCGTACTGACTTTCGCGACGAGCTGGATCGCCTATCAGGGCGTGGTCTGGAAGCTTGCGGTAGGCGGCCCGGACTGGATCGCGTCGCTGCTGATGGGCGCAAAGGGATCGGCCACGCAGATCTTCGGAGACCGGATCGACGTGGTGTTCAACGCCATTGCCGAAGCTTCGCAGAATGTAGGCCAGAATGCGGGCCAGAACGGCGGGGATGCGGCACAGGGTGCAGCTCAGGGCGGCGCAGCGGCCAAGGCGGCCGGTGCCGCAGGGCTGTTCTCGCCCGATAGCGTGATGTGGATGGGCGCGCTTATGCTGCTGCTCGGCACCGTCGGCGTGCTGCTGACAGCGCGCATCGCGCTGGCCATCCTGCTCGCGCTCGGGCCGATCTTCGTCGTCATGGCGCTGTTCGGCGGCACGCGCGGACTTACCGCCGGCTGGCTGCGCGGTGTCGTGCTCACCGCGACGACGCCGCTCTTCGTCGTGCTTGGCGGCGGCATCACTCTGGAACTGCTGGTGCCGATCGTCTCGGCGCTGGTGCAGGGCGCGCAGCTCGGCGAGATCGACGGCCGTGCCGCCATGGCGCTGTTCGTGGTGGCGGCCGTCCATCTCGCGCTCATGGGCATGGTGCTCAAGATCGCCGGTACGCTGGTGTCCGGCTGGCAGGTATTCGGCCTCGCCAGCCCCGAACGCTCGCGCACAGGGCGCGACAACGTGGCGCCTCCCGCACCGGTTTCCGTCATCGGCGGGCAGGTCCAGCCCTTTGCTCCGACTGCCGGCCAGTCCCGCACGGCGGCGGTCTCGGCGGCGAGCGCGGCGGCCATGGCGCCGGTTCCCGGACAGGACCAGGGCACGACAGCGCATTCAAGCGACCGGCGAACCGTGATAACGCAAGTCTCGGGCGGCGGAGTCGAGCCGCTGGGTTCGAGCAATGCATCGCGTGCGCGCGGGATCGGCAGCCGGTTCCGCCCGTCCAACGATGTGGCATCAAACAGCACTGGCCGCGCACCGGCCAAGGAGAAGTTCACATGATTCGCGCCCTGGCCGCGACCGCCGCCGCCCTTGCCTTCGTGCAGGCCGCTGCCGCACAGGCGGACGAGCGCCTCGTCGAACATGCCTTCACCGACAACGAAGTCGTGCGGATCGACGGGAAGACCGGCGTTCAGGCGACCATCGCCTTCGGCAGAAACGAGGCGATCGAGAACGTCGCGGTGGGCGATTCGCAGACCTGGCAGATCACGCCGAACAAGCGTGCCGATCTCCTGTTCGTGAAGCCGCTGGAAGCCAGCGCGCGCACCAACATGACGGTGGTGACCAATCGCCACACTTATTTCTTCGACCTCGTGGCCTCGCCCAAGGCGCGCGCGCTCTACATGCTGCGCTTCACGTACAAGGACGAACCGGCCGAAGCGGTGCCGGGCGCGGTTGGGGCACCGGCGATGGCCGGGCTCGATCCTGCCGAACAGGCGCTGGCGGCGGGCGATCCGGCCGCGACGCCGGTGGATGCCGCCGCGCTCAACTTTGCGTGGAAGCGCACCGGTCTTGCCAAGCTCCAGCCCTCGCGGGTCTATGACGACGGCATTTCGACTTATCTGCTCTGGCCCGACAATACCGCCGTTCCCGCAATCCTCGTGAAGAACGAGAAGGGCGACGAAGGCCCGGTGAACTACGCGGTACGCGGGCAGACCATCGTCATCGCCGAAGTGCCGCGCCAGATCATCCTGCGTTCGGGCAAGGCCGTGGCCACTCTTGAAAATGCACGGTCGGAAGCGGCGCCCGGCATCTCCGCGCCGCCGGCAGCGGCAGGCGGGACGGCCGCCGTCGCCCAGGCCGCACCGGCAGCGGCCCCCACGGCCTCCACCACGATCGCCGCTTCATCGAACGGGAACTGACACATGGCGCCCAACTCCTTCCTGCGTGAGAAGCTCGATTCCACCGAGGCCGCCGACCCGCGCGACGGTGAAGGCGCACAGGTCATCGACCTCGCCAGCCGCAATGTCCTGCCGCAGGTGACGCAGCGCAAGAAGGCGGACGGCCTCGGCCTTGCCGCGGGCGTGCTGATCGTTGCCGCGCTGGGCGGCCTTACGCTGTGGTCGATGGATTCGGTGCGCAATTCGCCCGAAGGCCAGACCGCGCAGCCCGGCGCCGCCGCCGTTCCGCAGCCCGGCGCTCCCGCACCGGCCGTGCCCGCACCCGCCGCAGTCCCCGCGCAGCCGGTCGTACAGGGTGCGCCGCTGGCGGCTCCGGCTCCGGCGCCCGTGCTTGCCGCAGACCCCGGCGCCAATCCCGCAGCCTCGGCCAATCCCTTCGCCAATCCCACGGTGGTGTTCGATGCAGGCGGCAATGCCGTGTCCATGCCGTCCGCCGGTCCGGGGGGAGAGGCCAAGGCGGGCAACGCCAATGACGATTTCGCCGCGCGCATCGGTGGCACCGGCAGCACCGCCGCTGCCGCGCGCACTTTCGACCCGACCACCACGGTCACGCAGGGCACGCTGATCCCGGCCGTGCTTGAAACCGCGATCGACACCGACGTGCCCGGTTACGTGCGCGCCATCGTCTCCGCCGACGTGCGCAGCTTCGACGGGAAGCGCACGCTGATCCCGCGTTCCTCGCGCCTGATCGGCCAGTACAAGAGCGGCCTGACGGCCGGCCAGAAGCGCGCCTATGTGATCTGGAGCCGCGTGATCCGGCCGGACGGCGTCTCGGTAAACCTTGGTTCGCCCGCCATTGCCTTCGGCGGTGAGACCGGCCTTCCCGGCAAGGTCAACAGCCACTTCTTCGAGCGGTTCGGCTCGGCCATGCTGCTCTCCGTCGTGGGCGGGCTTTCCACGCTGGCCACCAGCGGTTCGAGCGTGGTCGTCGGCGGCGGCCAGTCGGCGGCGGCGGCAGCGGTCCAGCAGAGCGGCAGCGTCGGCCCGACGATCCGGGTGCGGCAGGGGGAGCCGATTCGCGTCTTCACCGCCAAGGACCTGGATTTCAGTCAGGTTCAGTGAGGCGTTATGGCTGACGTTCTTTCCCTGCAAGGCGCCCCGTCCGGGGTGCTCCTGCCTGACGGCGAGCCTATGCAGGTCGCTGCGCGCTCGGTCTACCTCGATGCCTATCTGGCGCCGCTGCGCCCCTGGCTTGAGCGTGAGAGCGTAACGGAGATCCTCGTCAACCGGCCCGGCGAAATCTGGGTGGAAGACGCGGCGCTTGCGGGCATGCAGCGCATCGCCTTACCGGAAATGGACAATCGCCTGCTCCAGCGCCTGGCCGAGCAGGTCGCGCGGATCAGCCATCAGGGCATCAATCGCGAGCATCCGCTGCTCTCCGCCACGCTTCCTGCCCATGGCGGGCAGAGCGGCGCGCGCATCCAGCTCGTGGGTCCGCCTGCGACACGCGCCAACTGGGCCATGGCGATCCGCCGCCACCGCCTGCTCGAACTGCCGCTGGACGCCTACGACCGCGGCCCTATCACGCCGCCCGCCGAAGAGCCCACGCCAGATGCCATGGCCGAGCCCATCGCCTTCCTGCGCGACGCGATCCGCCGCCGCCGCACGATCCTGATCTCAGGCGGTACGTCCACGGGCAAGACCACGTTCCTCAACGCCATGCTTTCGGAAATCCCGCAGCAGGAGCGCGTGGTTCTGGTGGAAGACACCGCCGAACTGCGGCTGCCTGGCGCCAACGGGGTAGGGCTGATCGCGGTGAAGGGCGAACTGGGAGAGGCCAAGGTCTCCGCCAACGATCTTCTTCAAGCCGCCTTGCGCCTGCGCCCCGATCGCATCGTGCTGGGCGAACTGCGCGGCACCGAGACAGTCTCGTTCCTGCGCGCCATCAATACCGGGCACCCCGGCTCATTCTCGACCGTGCACGCCAATACGCCGCGCGGCGCACTTGAGCAGATCGCGCTGATGTCGATGCAGACCGGAATCGGCCTGACCCGCGCAGAGACGCTGGAATATGCCGCTTCGGTGATCGATATCGTCGTCCAGCTCGATCGCCAGGACGGGAAGCGCGGCATCAGCCAGATCGCCGAAACCGCTACGCTGGTCGGCTAGGGGGTTTTCGTCATCCGCCTGCAGGCGGCGGGGGTCAGAAGTCCACGGCGATCCCGTTGCGCACCCAGTCGCCGTAGCGGGTGGGCGAAATGCCGTCCGGATCGGGCTCGGCCTTCTGCTCGGCCGGTTTCGGGGCGGGCTCGTTCGTCCAGTGGGTGGGCTTCGCGAAGCCTTCGGGACGTTGGGTGGCGCGCTGTGTCATGAAGCTCATGTGGTGGAGGTAGCGCGAAAACGCAATCCGCTATAGGGGCTGCACATGGACATTCCCGGCCTTCCCGCGCGCCGTGCCGCGCTCAACCTTATCGATGCCGTGCTGCGGCGGGGCGAAACGCTCGACCAGGCGGGCGGCTCCGCGCTGGCCCGCGTGGGCGGAGACGCCGACCGGGCGCTTGCCCGCGCCATTGCCGGCGAGGTGCTGCGCTGGCGCACCGACCTCGACGAACTGATCGACAGCGCCACCCGCCTGCCGCTCGCGCCCGACGCGAAGGCGCGCGCGGTGCTCCAGATCATGCTCGCGCAGGTACTGCGGCTGGAGACGCCCGGCCATGCGGTGATCGCCACCGGCCTGCCGCTGTTGATGGGCGGTCCGCGCCGGCTCGCGCACGGCGTGTTCTCGACCGTAACCAAGGGCGGTGCGCAGCTTCCCGATGTGCCGACCCTGCCCGAGGACGTCGCGGGCCGCTGGGGCGTGCGCGCCGAGGCGATCGCGGCGGGGCTGGCCGAGCCGCCGCCGCTGGACCTGGCGCTGCGTCATCCCGAACAGACCGCCGAATGGTCCGAGCGCCTGGGCGGAACCTCGCTGATGCCCGGCCACGTCCGCCTTGCGCGCGGTACGGCGGTGGAGCACCTCGAAGGATTCCGCGACGGCGCCTGGTGGGTGCAGGATCTCGCCGCGAGCCTGCCGGCGCGTCTGCTGGGCGCGGGTGAAGGAAAGCGGGTGCTCGATCTGTGCGCCGCGCCGGGCGGCAAGACGCTGCAACTGGCGGCGGCGGGCTGGCAGGTCACCGCGCTCGACAATTCCAAGCGCCGCCTCGAGCGCCTGCGCGACAACCTGAAGCGCATCGGGCTCGAAGCCGAAGTGGTGCAGGCCGACGTGCTGACGTGGGAGCCGGAAGAAGCGTTCGATGCGATCCTGCTCGATGCGCCTTGCACGGCAACCGGCACCGCGCGCCGCCATCCCGACGTGCTCCACCGCATTGGCGAGCGCCAGATCGAGGACATGACCGCGCTTCAGGAGAAGATGCTGGAACGCGCTTCGGGCTGGCTCAAGCCGGGCGGGCGTCTGGTCTATGCGGTCTGCTCGATGGAGCTGGAAGAGGGCGAGGAACAGGCCGAGAAGGTTTCGCTCACCAGGGTTCCGGTCACGGCCTCCGAATTGCCCGAAGGACTCGTACCCACGGCCGAGGGCTGGGTGCGGACCGATCCGGGGATGCTGGCGGAGGTCGGCGGGCTTGACGGGTTCTTCGTTGGCCGCTGGCAGAAATAAGCACGGGAAGTTCCGGGGGATGATCCCCCGGACCTTCGCCATATCGATATTGGCGCGCCGCTATCCGCGGCGCGCAGGCTTCATGGTTTCAGGCCGCGACGGCGCGGCGGCGGCGCCAGAACACCAGCGCTCCGAGACCCAGCGCGAACAGGCCGACCATGCCCGGCTCCGGCACGTCGGTGCTGCCGCCCGAAGTGCTGCCGCCAGAACTGGTCGAGGTGCCCGGATCGCCGCCCGGCGTGTACCCGCCGGTATAGGTGCCCACGTGCATCTCGCCGTTCTGCACGAGATTGCCGAACACGGCCGAGCCCTGGATGTAGTTCGAGGTCGTCGCATTGGCGCCCGGCGCGAGAACCGAGCCGCCCCATGCCGTGGCCAGCGAAAGATCGTCGGCCTCGTAGAAGTTCCAGACGACATGTTCGCCGAGGTTGGCGGTGCCGCCGAGGAAGTTGTCGTCCAGCTTGATCGACGTGCCCGAAACGTTGACGATCGCCGTGTCGGCGCCGTTGAGGTTGAACTTGATCTCGCCGATCTTGTCGAGGTCGGCGGCGGAGATGTTGAACACGGCCACGCCGTTGGCATCGGGCTGGGCGTTGAACGTGCCGGTATTGCCGCTGATCGAGAGCTGGCTGTTGGCCGTCTCGGTGCTCATCGAGTGGCTGAGCCCCTCCATCGAGGTTTCGATGAGGCTCTTCTGCTGGGTGAGGTTCTGGGCGAACTGCGGGTCGCTGGAGGCGAGGCCCGAGGTCACGGTGTTGTTGTTGACGTTGGTGTTGCTGATCGTGCCGCCCACCAGCACCGTCTGTGCCGCGCCGTTGAGGTTGAGCCCGCTGTTGACGTTGCCGCCGACAACCGCGCCGGAGCCGTTGTTGAGGTTCTTGTAGCCGCCGTTGACGTCGCCCACCACCGTCAGCCCCGGCGTGCCGGTGCTGGAGGCGGGCAGGGCGGTGATCTGGTAGTTCGAGGCATTGCCGTCGAGATTGCCGCCTACGAAGGTCCGGCCCTCCACTTCCGACGAGGACGTGAGATCGCCCAGCACCACGAGGTTCCAGGTCTTCAACACGTCGATCCCGGCGATCATGCCCGAGGAGGCAAGCACGGGGCTGGCCGCGAAGGCGACGGCGGCAACAGCAACGGAAAGTGACAGCTTGCGGAGACGGGACATGTGCGGGACTCGCCAGAATAACGGAGCAATGAGCGAGCTAAGTACTTGTCCCGTGTGTTTTGGATACTGCCCGTTTCGCCGTGTCTCATGGTGAGACACGGCGAAGAGTCATCCCTTGCGAACGGTTAACGCGGGCGATGTCTCGCCTTGTCCCATCCGTGGGAAGGGCCGGGCAGGGCCGCGCTTCAGGTCAGGCCTTGACCTTGTTCTGGAAGCTCTTGCGCAGCTTCATCAGCTTGGGCGGAATGACCGCGAGGCAATAGGGGTTCCGCTGGCCTTCACCGTCCCAGTATTCCTGATGGTAGTCTTCGGCCGGATACCATTCGTCGTTCTGCCTGCCGTCGGCGAAACCTTCGATCGTGGTCACGACCTTGCCGCCGTTGTCCTCGTTCGAACGGGCGATGGCGGCTTCTGCCTCGGCAGCCTGCGCATCGTCGAGCGGGAAGATCGCCGAGCGGTACTGCGTGCCCACGTCGTTGCCCTGGCGGTTCAGCTGCGTCGGGTCATGGGTGCCCATGAACACGTCGAGCAGATCGCCGTAGGACAGGACCGAAGGGTCATAGTTCACGCGGATCGCTTCGGCATGGCCGGTGTCGCCGCCGCAGACCTGCTTGTAGGTCGGGCTCGGCACGGTGCCGCCGATATAGCCGCTTTCCACGGAGCTCACGCCGATGACGTCGCGGAACACCGCTTCGGTGCACCAGAAGCACCCGCCTGCCACGATTGCCGTTTCCATGTCTGATTCAATTCCTCAAATGCGCGAAGTTTGTCGCTAGATAGGTACACTTGGATGGGTTGTCATTGGGCGGCCGGAAACTAGGTTCATTCGCGACCAGAGTTCCACGGGAGAATCACATGCGCCGCGCCCTGATCGCCCTTTCCTCGTTCCTCGGCGTTATCGCCATGCCCACCGCGGCCATGGCTGCCGAGGAGAATACCGAAGCGGAAGCCTGCAAGGGCTGCGAGGCGCTGCTCGAACTGGCCGCCTCCAGCCCCTCGCGCAAGGAAGACCGCGCGCGCGACAAGTATCGCCACCCGGTGGAGACATTGAGCTTCTTCCGCGTCGCGCCGACCATGAAGGTGGGCGAGTATGCGCCGGGCGGGGAATGGTACTCGCGCCTGCTCGGGCTTTACCTCGGCCAGCAGGGCCATCTCGTCGGACTCTACTTCAATCCCGATGCTCCGGCCTTCAAGCCCGAGACGAAGGAGGGCATCCGCAAGGGCGCGGCGGGCTATCCGGCCGATGTCGCCAAGTTCACCGGCATGCCCGCCGACAGGTTCGCCGCCTATACGCTCGGCGCGATCCCTGAAGGCGAGAAGGGCACGTTCGACGTCATCATCGTGCCGCGCATGATGCATAACCTGCTGCGCTGGAACATCGCCGGCAGCGAGTTCGCGGCGATGCGCGACCTGCTCAAGCCCGGCGGGCTGATCGGCGTGGAACAGCACCGCGCTCGTCCCGATGCTCCGGCCGACTATGCCGACGGCTCGAAGGGCTACTTGCGCGAGGCCGACGTGGTCCGCTTCATGAAGGACAACGGCTTCGATCTGGTCGCCCAGTCCGAGATCAGCGCCAACCCCAAGGACACCGCCAACTGGCCGGACGGCGTCTGGACCCTGCCGCCCACCCTGGCGCTCAAGGACAAGGACCGCGAGAAGTATCAGGCGATCGGCGAGAGCGACCGGATGACCCTTCTGTTCCGCAAGCGGGACTGATAAGGGCGCGCCGTATGACCGAGATTACCGTTGCCGCGCTCCAGTTGGCGCTCAATTCCGCCGACGAGAGCGAAAACATCGCTGCCGTCTCCACGCTGGTCGAGGAAGCCGCTGCAAAGGGCGCGCAGATCGTGCTGCCGCCCGAACTGTTCTCCGGCCCCTATTTCTGCAAGGTGGAGGAAGAGGAACTCTTCGTCCTGGCGCGCCCGACCGAGCAGCATCCTTCGGTGATCGCGATGAAGGCGCTGGCGAAGGCGTTGAAGATCGTCATTCCCACCAGTTTCTTCGAGCGCGACGGCCACCACTACTACAATACGCTCGCCATGATCGGCACTGATGGCGAGATCATCGGCACCTATCGGAAGAGCCACATTCCCGACGGCCCCGGCTACGAGGAAAAGTACTACTTCCGCCCCGGCAACGACGGGTTCAAGGTCTGGGACGTGCTCGGCACTAAAGTCGGCGTGGGCGTCTGCTGGGACCAGTGGTACCCCGAATGCGCGCGGGTGATGGCGCTGATGGGGGCGGAACTGCTGTTCTATCCCACCGCAATCGGCTCGGAGCCTTACGATGCCACGCTCGACACCAGCCGCATGTGGCGCCGCGCCATGGTCGGGCACTCGGTATCGAACTGCATGCCGGTGATCGCCGCCAACCGCATCGGCGTCGAATCGGAATGCGGTACCGAGCAGACCTTCTACGGGCACTCGTTCATCACCGACGAATGGGGTGATTACCTCGCCGAGTTCGGCAAGGAAGAGACCGGCGTGCTGGTTTCCACGCTCGATCTCGCGCGTGCGGCCAGGCACCGCGCGGGCATGGGCTTCTTCCGCGATCGCCGCCCGCAGCTTTATACGCGCATCGCGCAGGATATCTGATACAAGCCCCGGCAGTTACGGCATAATCGGGGGAGGGCAGCGGCCTTGGCCAAGCATCAGTATCTCGTCGCGCTCGGCTCCAACATGCGCCACCATCGCCACGGCGGGCCTCGCAAGGTGCTCGCCGCGGCGCTCTCGGCGCTGGGCCGGGGCAAGATGGAAGTGCTCGCCGCCTCCCCGGTGATCGAGACCGCGCCGCTCGGCCCCTCGCGCCGCCGCTACGCCAACGGCGTTGCGCTGGTGCGCAGCAAGCGCGAGCCTGACGAGATGCTGCACAAATTGCGTAAAATCGAGCACAAGTTCGGCCGCCGCCGCCTCGGTCGGGCCTGGGGGGCGCGCGTGCTGGACCTTGATCTCGTGCTCTGGAACGGCGGCCCCTGGGCGGGCGGAGAGGGCGAGGAAAGCCTTGTCCTGCCTCACCCCGCCTTCCGCGCGCGTGATTTCGTGCTCGGCCCGGCCCGGCGAATTGCCGGCACCTGGCGTGACCCTTTGACAGGTCTTACGATTAATCAGCTTCATGCCCGCTTGACCAAGCCTCGCCCTGCCCTTAGGTGACCCCTTCCGCAGCCGCTTCGCGTGCTGCGCCCGGTAACGGGGGCCCTTAGCTCAGTCGGTAGAGCAACTGACTTTTAATCAGTAGGTCGCTGGTTCGAACCCAGCAGGGCTCACCACCTTTTTCATCCATTTTCGCGAGGTGCGGTGGGTTGCCTGCGGGCTTTCCGCTGGGCGTTGTCGCGCCTCAGCGGAAAGCCCGGCCTAGATCCGTCCCAGGGACTGCACGATGCGCACGAGGTCGGGGCCTATGTGGTCGTAGAAGGCGTAAAGGCCCGAGCAGAGGTAGTTGAGCCCCGTTTCGCCGCTGCGTGTGCGGAGAAGGCGGTTCTTGGGGCATTCGCCGTAGCATAGCCGCAGATATTCGCAGCTGCGGCACTTGCCGGGCAGGCTGGCGCTCTTGTTGCGGGCGAACTGTTCCTGCCGGGGCGAAAAGGCGAGGTTGCCGAGGTGGGTCTGGTTGATGTTGCCGATGCGGTACTCGGGATAGACGAAGTGGTCGCACGAGAACACTTCGCCGTCATGCTCCACCGCCAGCGCCTTGCCGCAGAACTCGGCCTGGGTACACATTTGCGCCGGCATTCCCGCCGCCTGGGCCACTGCGGTTTCGAACAGGTTGACGTGGACGCGGCCGATATCGGTCGCGAACCATTCGTCCCATACGGCGCTCAGGAAGCGGCCATAGTCGTCGGGATCGACCGACCAGTCCGTGACGATCGAATCGGCAGCACCCGGCCGGGCGCGCGCGGTGCCTTCCACAGGCGGTTCCGCGAGCAGGGCGGGCGCTTCGCTGCGAAAGCGGCGCGGTTCCACGGCTGGAGTGAACTGCACGCGCCAGGTGCCAATCTCGTCGACGAGGAAGCGATAGACATCGCGCGGGTGCAGCGCGTTCTCGCGATTGACGACGCACAGGGCCGCGAAGGGAATGTCGGCCTCGCGCAGCATCGTGGCAGCCGCCATGACGAGATCGAACGTCGGCTTGCCGTTCTTGGTGACGCGGAAACGGTCATGAAGGTGCTTCGGACCGTCGATCGACAGCCCGACGTGGAAACCGTTGGCCTTGAGGAAGCTGATCCACTTGGCATCGAGCAGCAGGCCGTTCGTCTGAAGGTCGTTTTCGATCCGCTGGCCGGGCTTGCGGTACTTGTGCTGGAGCGCGACTACCTCTTCGAAGAAGGCGAGTCCCATGAGCGTGGGCTCGCCGCCCTGCCACGAGAAGACGACCTCCTCGCCCGTTTGCGCCTCGATATACTGGCGGACGTGCTGCTCGAGCGCGGCGCTGTTCATGCGGGCGCGCGGGCGGTGGTCTAGCAGGTCGGTCTTGTGGAGGTAGAAGCAATAGGCACAGTCGATGTTGCACTCCGCCCCCCCCGGCTTGACCATGGCGTGGAAGCGATAGGTCGATCCGGGGATCAGGGCGTTACGATCAAGCGTCGGATTGTTCATTGCAGCATTACAGACCCGGCGCCTCCATGCGCGTTGATGGCTTGCCGTTCAATTCGAGACGGTCTGGAGCTTTTCCGTCATCTTCGAAAGATTGAACGAAGGGGCGATCTGCAGCGGCGGATGTTCGGTCAGTGACTTTATATGGGCTGCTAGCAGATCCTGGATCGGCCCCATGAGCCACTGCTTGCGTTCGTTTCCATAAGTCAGATCAGTGACCGTATCGAACGTTTCGTACGGATCGAAGTGAATGTTCATGACCATCGGGAACTTGAGTTCCTTCCAGGCATCGAAGAACCCTTCCGAAGTCGCGAAGTGCATCTTCCACTGGTTCAGGCGGACGGCCCTGATCTCATTCCCTTCGTAGTAGATGTAATTGTTGCGGTTGGAATGGTCCGACTTGCCTTCCCACCAGTCGAGGTTGTTCACCCCGTCGATCACCTGGTTCTTTTCCTTCAGGACGCGCCCGACGGGGTCCTGGATGCCGGCGGCGGCGGCAAGCGTGGTGAAGACATCCATGTTGGCCTGGATGCCCTGCTTCACCTGGCCGGCGGGGATGTGGCCCGGCCACCAGGCGATGAACGGCACGCGGACGCCGCCTTCGTAAGTGGTCATCTTCTCACCCCGGAAAGGTGTGGTGCCACCGTAAGTGCGGGCGTTATGCGAGGGGCCGTTGTCGGTGGACCAGATGACGATGGTGTTTTCCAGCGCACCCATCGCTCTCAGCTTTTCGAGCATCGCGCCGACCTGCATGTCATGCTCGATCATGCCCGATCCGTAGATGTCGTCGGACATGGTGGCATCCTGCGCCAGATATTGGTTCTGGTCGGTAAGATGCTGGAACAAGTGCATCCTGCTGGGATTGAGCCAGACGAACCAGGGCTTGCCCGAATCCTTTGCGCGTTTCACGAAATCGAGGCTGGCATCGATGAAGTTCTGGTCGATGTTTTTCATGCGCTCGATCGTAAGCGCGCCGGTATCCTGGATCTTCTGCTTGCCGACCTTGCCGAAGCGCGGGTCGACGGTCTGGTCATCGGTGCCGGTGGCCCAACTGTGAAGCACGCCGCGGGGGCCGTACCTGGTCTTGAAGGCAGCGTCCTTGGGATAATCCCGCTGTTCGGGCGTTTCCTCGGCGTTCAGGTGGTAGAGGTTGCCGTAGAATTCGTCGAATCCGTGGACCGTGGGCAGGGAGGAATTGCTGTCGCCGAGATGATTCTTGCCGAATTGCCCGGTGGCGTAGCCCTGTTCCTTCAGCAATTCGGCCAGGGTGGGCGATCCGGCCTTCAGCCCGAGCGGCGATCCCGGAAGGCCGACCGAGGTCATGCCGGAGCGGATAGGATATTGCCCCGTAATCAGCGATGCGCGGCCGGCGGTTGAGGATGGCTGGCTGTAATGTTCGGTGAACATTGCCCCTTCCCTGGCCAGCCGATCGATATTGGGCGTGGTATAGCCCATCACGCCGTTGCCGTAGGCGCTAACGTTCGACCAGCCGACATCGTCGGGGTAGATGATGAGGATATTGGGGTGGCCGGCATCGCCGCCGCCCGACTGGGCATGTGCCATAGGGGCGGCTGCCGCGACCAGTGCGAGCGCCAGTGCTGCGCGTCCGATGCCTCTGCGGAAGTCGGCGAATTGCTTCATCGCGTAATGCCCTGTTGCTTGAGCCTGAGCGCTGTCCGGCGAACCTGCCCACCGGCTGCGCTCATCTCCAACCCATGAAGATTGCAATGATTTTGTCCGGGGCGGGGGCTGTCAGCTATCGGGGAAAACCCCGAGCCCGGTGCGCATTTTGCCTGAGTTCCCGCGGTTCTCCCTCAGGGGAGTGGCGCGGCGGCGGCCGGTGCCGTGTTCAGGGCTTCAGAAGGCGCAGGGCCATGTGCCGGAGGATGCGGTCCGGTCCGGGCTTTTCGCCGACCACGAAGTACCAGCATTGGCCGTGCGGTTCCGAGCCGGGGTCAGGCGGGACGATCGCCAGTCCCACCACCGGGGAAGGGGGCAGGATGACGCTGAGCCCATCCGGGGCCATCCGAAATCCGCTGAAGGCCATGAAAGCGCGGATCTCATCGGCAAAGCGGCAGGATTCGGGGTCTCCCGCCATGCCCGCCACCGCCCAGGGCCCGGTCTTGTCGAGCTCGGCCAGCATCCGCAGCTTGAGCAGGCGGGCGACCGGCGCGTCGAGGCGGCGTTCGGGCGTGGCGCTGCGCAACAGGCGGGCGACCGGGCCGGTGCGCCGGGGGCTCCGGCCCGCACCTCGCCCGGATCCCCAGACGAACAGCCATAGAACCGATGCGGTGCCAAAGAGGATGGCGCCCGCGACCGTCAGGGCGCGATCATGGCCGGCGATCCCCGCCGCCGCCATCACCGGACCGATGGCCAGCGAGCCGAGGATCGAGGCGATTCGGCGCATCAGGCGCGCGTGTGAGCGGTAAGGGTCCGGGACATAAAGGGAATTTACCGAGGAGCGGGGTGCCGCTCAATTCGGACTGGAGCCGGATCGACGGAAATCCCGCTTCCGCTGCCTATTCGTCGTTCCATTGCCTCCCGCGTCGGCAACTCCGACCGGAAGGCGGGCTCGTCAGGACTTGCTGAGCGCCTCGATCTGTTCGTCGGTCAGGTTTTCGCTGAAGGCCGGGGACAGCTTGCGTTCGAGGCGGCGGCACATGTCGGAATGGGCGATCAGGGCCCGGGCGGTTTCGCGCAGCGTCGCGTAATCGAGCGGGGTGTCGCCCGAGATCCGGTCGCGCACGTCGCGTTCGGCGATGCCGAGGTGACGGGCCAGCGCGCGCTGGCCGCCTACTGCGTCGACGGCCTGGGAGAAAATGGCGAGCTGGATATCGGGGGCTTGCGGCATGATGCAGTGACGAATGCGCGCAATCGCACCCACACGCAAGCCGTGGGGCCGGGATCAGCCCTCTCTACCGACAGCTTTCGTATCATCATCGCCATCGGGGCGCGCGGTCAGCGTGGTGCCGATGGTGGCGCCAACGATGGCGGCGATCCCGATCCACTTGGCAAAAGGCAGCATCTCGCCCAGCAGCAGCGCGCCCGCCAGCGCGCCCACGGCCGGTTCGCCGCTGGTCAGCACGCCGAAGCTCTTGGTCGGCAGGCGGCGCAGCGCGAACATTTCCAGCGAATAGGGGATCGCGCTGGAAAAGATCGCAACCACCAGCGCGACGGCAAGGACATGCGGCTGGAGCAAGGTCGCGCCTGCCTGCGCCACGCCGAACGGCAGGGCGACCAGGGCGGCGATGGTCATGCCGTAGGCCGGTGCGGCCGCGCCCAGCGCCTCGCCCGCGCGCTTGCCCATCAGGATGTAGGCACCCCAGAACACGCCAGCGCCGAGCGCCAGCAGCACGCCGACCGGATCGACCGCATCGCGCGAGAAATCGAGGGGCAGGAGCAGGCAGAGACCCGCTGCCGCCAGCGCGATCCACGCCAGATCGACCCGTCGGCGCGAGGCGAAAGTGGCCACTGCGAGCGGGCCGGTGAACTCGGTGGCAAGCGCGATGCCGAGGGGAATGCGCTGGATCGCGAAATAGAACAGCATGTTCATGCAGCCCAGCGCCACGCCGTAAGGCAGGGCCGCGCGCAGGATCGTCCGGTCGAACGGCAGGCGCCAGACGCGGAACACGCAGCACAGAATCACGGCGGCGAGCGAAAGGCGCAGCGCCGTCGTTCCGGCGGGGCCGATCAGCGGGAACAGCGTCTTGGCCACCGAGGCGCCCCAGCAGATCGAGACCATCGCCGCCGCCACCGCGGCAAGCGGTGCAAAGTCGCTGGAAGAAGATCTGGCGGCGAGACGGCGGACGACCATGGAAATCCCTTGATGGCGAGGTGGCGGGATTTTTATCGTCGAGGCGCGATAAATGCGGTCTATGATGCGGGTTCGGCGATAATCTTTATCGGAGTTCCCGCAAATGCCCGATGCGTTCGATCTGCGCATCCTCACCGAGCTTCAGCGCGATGCGCGAATCTCCATGCCCGAACTGTCGGAGGCGGTCGGGCTTTCGGCTCCGGCCTGCTACCGGCGGGTGCGGGCGCTGCGGGAGCAGGGGGCGATCGAGCGGGAGATGGCGCTGGTATCGCCGCGGACGATGGGATGGCTGGTCAAGATGATCGTGCTGGTCTCGCTCGATACCGACAAGGTGCGCGTGGTGGACGACCTGGTGGCCCGGCTGCGGCAGGCGCGCGAGGTGATCGATGTCTGGTACGTCACCGGGGACCATGACCTCGTGCTCCAGGTGGTCGCGCAGGACATGGAGCATTACGACGGTTTCGCCCGGCGCGTGCTGCACGGGGAGGAGCATGTGAAGGCGTTCAAGACGCTGGTGGTGATGCAGCACCCTAAGCGTTCGGCGCCGCTTCCGCCGGCCTGAGCCCGCTTGCTCACGCCGCCTCAATAACGGCTGAGCAACCTTTCGACGCTGGCATGGGCCTTGTGCCCGTCCTTGCACTCACCGGTCTGCTCTTCCAGCATCCTTCGCAGGCTTTCGATTTCCTCCACGCTGAGGTGTTCGATGCCGATGAAATCGTCCCGCGCTGTTTCGACCGCGCGCAGGAGTTCGTCGAGCTTGGCCTGGAAGGCGGCGGCATCGCGGTTCTGGCTGTTCTGGATGAGGAAGACCATGAGGAAGGTGACGATGGTGGTGCCGGTATTGATGACCAGCTGCCAGGTGTCGGACCATTTGAAGACCGGGCCGGAAAAGGCCCAGACAACCACGATCAGCAGCGCGATGATGAAAGTCTGCGCCTTGCCCGCGGCTCCGGCGACGGCGTTGGCGAAAACGGTGAAAGTCTTGCGCATGGAGGGCTCCTGCGGTGTTCTTCATCGAAACGCCCGGACGGGAGCCGATGTTCCGCCTCCGGACCGGAGCTATCCTCGGGGAACTCTCACGGAAATCTTGCTTTACGGACTGGCAAGTTCGTCCGCTTAGGATCATCACGGAGCAGAACCGGCGGAGCAGCTGGGTGGGGCGGGATCATGGCATGCGCATAGCGACGATAACCAACTGGGCTTATGGGGCGACGGTATGCCTCACCATCGCCGCCGGTATCGCAATGGTCCTGGCGTCCAACGCCGACCGGGTGGAGCGCGAGGCAGTGATCCAGCGCGACCGGTTCGACGCGCTCGCCTTCGAGGTGGAAAGCGACGAGGCCCAGCTGACCGACCAGGCAAGGCTCTATGCGGTAACCGGTAACCCCAGCCACGAGATCGTCTACAATCACGCCCTCGCGGCGCTCGGCCCGGTCGAGCAGCGTGTCGCCCGGCTCAAGGACAATGGCGCGAAGGAGGAGGAACTGCGCTCTCTGGCTGAAGGGCTGCGCTGGGCCGAAACCCTGCAGGACGAACAGAAGGCCGCCATCGCCGCCATGAAGACGGGCGACGATGCCACCGCCCGGCGGATCGTGTTTGGCGCGGAGTACGAACGCGAGCTGGAACGCGTCCACTTCCTGCTCGGCCGCTTCCGCTACATGCTCGACCAGCGATCCGACCGCACGATCGAGGATGCCAGTACGGCCTCGCAGCGGCTGCGCACGGTGTCCGAAGTCATGGTGGGCGTGACCGCGCTGCTGTTTCTCTTCGTGCTGGGCTTCGTGCTCAAGCGCCGTATCCTCAAGCCGGTCACCACCCTGAGCGACGTGGTGAACCGCCTGGCCGATCAGGATTATGCGGTAGAGCCGCCCCAGCTTTCCCAGATCGACGAGATCGGCGACATGGCTCACGCCATCCGCATCTTCCGCGAGAACGGCATAGAGCGCCAGCGGCTGGAACGGGAGCGCGACGCGGACTGGCATGTGCGCGACCTGCTTTCCCGCATGACCCAGCGCCTCCAGGGCTGCGAATCCGTGGCGGACCTGTTCGAGGTGGTGCGCCTTTTCGCACCGAAGATCGCACCGAACCTTGCCGGGCGGCTCTACACCCTCGATGACCGGCTGGGCATGATGGCCTGCGCGTCCGAGTGGCAATCGCCCCACGGCAGCGACGCCGCCTTCACCCCGGACGATTGCTGGGCGCTGCGGCGCGGGCAGGCGCACATGCCGGGCGGGGATATCGTGGACGTGCCGTGCAAGCACGTCACGCCCGATGCGGCCTCGGCAACGGTATGCGTGCCGCTGACCGCGCAGGGCGAGACGATCGGGCTGCTGGTGCTGGAGAACCTGGCCGAGACGCACGGGCCGGGAGAGAACATCCAAGCCTATATCGAGCTGATGTCGGAGACGGTGGGGCTGGCGCTCGCCAATCTCAAGCTGCGGGATGCCTTGCACGAGAAGGCGCTGTTCGACGCCCTCACCGGGCTGCGCAACCGCCACGAGCTGGCGGACACCTTGCGCCGCCACGTTGCCCAGGCCGATGCCGCCCGGACGCAGCTCAGCTGCCTGATGGTGGATATCGACCATTTCAAGCTGCTCAACGACCGTTACGGCCACGATGCCGGAGACCTGACGATCCGTTCGGTGGCGGGCGTGCTGGACAATGCCGTGCGCGAGGAAGGCGTGGCCTTCCGCTACGGCGGCGAGGAGTTCCTGCTACTGCTCCCCGGTTTCGACGAGGAGCGCGCGCTGGAGCGGGCACGGCTGATCCAGGAGCGTATAGCGGGGATGACGCTCGTCCATGACGGCGCATCGCTCGGCCGGGTGACTGTCTCGATGGGGCTGGCCACTTATCCTGCGCATGTGCCCGCCCATGCGCTGATCGCCAAGGCGGATGCGGCTCTGCTGCGGGCGAAGGAGGAAGGCCGGGATCGCGTGGTTGCCGCGGTCGATCGCCGCGATCCGGGGCAGGCCGTTCCGGCGAACTGACTGGCCACCTTCTCCGGTCCGCCGCGCTCAGCGGTGGAACACCCTTTCGTGGAAGAACCAGCGGTAGGGATAGCGCTCCAGCGCGCGGTAGACGAAATGGGTGAAGAGCAGCGTCACCGGGATCGCCGCGGCCAAGAACAACACCAGCGACAGCGGCCAGTTCGGCCCGAACCACCCCATGTGGACGAAGAGCTGCCGGGTGGCGAAATAGGTATAGGGATGGGCGAGGTAGAGGCTGTAGCTCACCGTGCCGAGGTAGAAGATCGAGGGACGATCCAGCAGGCGCGAGGTCAGGCTGCCGGGCGCGATCGCCATGTAGAAGTAGGCGGCGGTGAACAGGAATGTGCCGTAGGCGAGCGGATTGTCAACGTCCCTGAGGCCGAAGTCGTAGTGCTGCACCGATCCGAACACCAGGCATCCGGCGAAGGCGATGATCTCGAACAGCGGGCGCCAGGCGCGGGGCAGGTGGATATGCCGGTCGTCCAGCAGGCGCACGCCGATCCCGGCCAGGAAGAACGCCATGGCCGGGAAACGGCTCACCAGCCATGCCGAACACAGGACCAGCAGCACCGTCATGACCCGGTCCCGCCGCCGGATCGCGGCATGCACGGTAAGGCAGGCCATGGCATAGAACAGCACTTCGTAGCTCAGGCTCCAGGCGTTCGGGGTGAGCTGCTCGGTATGGGTCAGCAGGTTCACCATGAACAGGGCGGGAATGATCGTGCCGATCCTGTTCAGGTCGGGAAAGGCGTTGCTGGCGGCGTTGACCGCGATGAACAGGAGCGAGAAGGCGAGGAACAGCGGATAGAGCCGGAAGAACCGCCGCAGCGCGAACTCGCGCGGGGTGTAGCGCATCACGCTGGGCAGGATCACGTAGCCGCTGATCACGAAGAACAGCCACACGCCCCAGCGTCCGAAATTCCAGGGCGCGGTCGTCGCGGCCAGATAGCCGGGATCGGCGGAATAGACGTTCTCGCCGACCCCGCCGAGCACATGGGCAAGGAACACCATGAACGCGGCCACGCCGCGCAGGCCGTGGACGGTGGGATTGAAGTTCGCCCCGGCCTTCTTGCCGGGCGCCGTGCCGGTGGTGCGGTCCGGTTCCCCGGCGGCCGTGCGGTTCAGCGGCGGGGCAATGGCGGAAGCGTCGGTCATGGCCGTGTCATGCCGGCCGGGAGGCGCGCGCCGGGATCGCTGCGCGCGCTCTCGCCCTGCCGCCTAGGGCGATCGGGGGCAGGTCCTGCTGGGGCTGTGCAGGTGCGGGCAGGCAATAGCCGAAGCGGCGCAGGTCGTAGCCGGTCATGCGCTGCAGCTGCTGGTTGCTCTCGGCATAGCGTTCGCCCACGGCCAGTTCGATCTGGCGCATCAGCCGCCGCCGCAGCGGCCCCTCGAGCATGCGGGTGAACGCGAAGAGGGGGCGCAGCTTGCGGTAGTTGCGATCGAACGGCGGGAACAGCAGCGGGGCATTCGGGGCAAGCTGGTTGCGGTTGAACAGGGCGTTGAGCGGCCGGCGCAGGATCTGCATCAGCATCGGCATCCCCTCGTTCGCGGGCTCCCCGAAGATGTCGAGGGGAACGAGCGAGGGGTTCTGTTCACAGAACTGGGAAATCTCCCGCGCCACCCGACCGGGATCGGTCCGCAGCGCCTCGTACGGCAGGACCAGCACGCTTTCCGGCCCGAACAGGCGGCGATAGTACTCGATGCACTGGATGTAGGCGAACGTGCGGAAATCGAATTCGGGCTTGCGGTACAGGGTCCATTGCAGGGGCGTGGCCAGCCGGTTGAAAGACAGCGAGCCGCCGTCGCTGATGTACTGGAGATAGTACGAGAAGATCATCGAGCGCTGTTCGCGGATGAAAACCAGGATGCGCGCGTCGGGCAGGCATTCCTTCAGGCGATCGGCGATCAGCGGTGCATCGAAGCCGGCCGAGCCGGGATAGCCGGACAGGCGTTCGTGAGAGACCACCAGCGTATTGCCGCGCCGCTGCGCCTCGCGGGCGCGGCGGCGGTAGCTTTCGATCCGGTCGGGCGAGGGGCCGTCGAACGCACCCTGCTTCACGAAGTCGAGCTGGACGTGGTGGCGATCGTTCTCCAGCCGCTCGAAACCGAGGTCCGGACGGGCGAACAGCGCGTTCTGGAGCAGCGTGGAGGCCGTCTTGTGGAATCCGATATGGACAAGTGGTCTTGTACCCGATTCCTGCACGTCGCGCTCCCTGCTTGCTCCGCGGAAATGCCGGAAAAACGGACTGACGGCGGAGTGACCCTTTTATCTGGTCCCGGGGCGATCCTGCCGGACAACACCCTGAACACTAACGAAAGAACATGGCGCGCGGGGATGGGTCAATTGCCATGAATCGCCTGCGGCTCCCCCGAAAGTCTAGGTTATGACGTAGGTCTGCTTGGCGCAGCGGGCCGTTAAGCCGGACGGACCTTGCGGCACCCCCGAATGACCGCGCGGTTCATGCTTACGGGTGATTGCCGAGCACCCTGCGGATGCCCACCCTCGCGGCGGACAAGGCCACATCCGGCCCGCGCACGAGGATCAGCCCTTGAACTCCATCGCTTCTGCCCAAAGTCCGATCCTGGTAACCGGGGCCGCCGGCTTCATCGGCCACGCCACCGCGCATCGCCTGCTCGAACGCGGGGAACAGGTGATCGGGCTGGATGTGATGAACGATTATTACGACCCGGCGCTCAAGGAAGCCCGGCTGGCCTCGTTCGAGGGGATGGCCGGCTTCGAATTCCACCGGATCGACGTGGCCGACGCGGCGGCGGTGGCTGCGCTCGTGCGGGGGCGGGGGGTGCGCCGGGTGGTCCATCTCGCCGCGCAGGCCGGGGTGCGCTACAGCATCGAGAACCCCTTCGCCTACCAGCACTCCAACCTGGCCGGCCATCTCTCGGTGCTGGAGGCCTGCCGCCATGCTCCCGGCTTCGAGCATCTCGTCTATGCTTCCTCCAGCTCGGTCTACGGCGACCGTCCGCTGGCAGGGGCAGGCTTTTCCGAGGATGATCCGGCCGTGGCGCCCGTCTCGCTCTACGCCGCCACAAAGCGTTCGTGCGAACTGATGAGCGAGGCCTATGCCAGCCTTTACGCCCTGCCGCAGACCGGGCTGCGCTTCTTCACCGTCTACGGGCCGTGGGGAAGGCCTGACATGGCCTACTTCGGCTTCACCCGGAAGATCCTGGCCGGGGAGCCGATCGAGGTCTACGGCGAAGGCCGCATGGCGCGCGACTTCACCTATATCGACGATATCGTCGACGGCATTCTTGGCGCGCTCGACAATGATGCCGCGGGGCACCGCGTGCTCAACATCGGCGACAGCCGCCCGGTCGGGCTGATGGACATGATCGAGGCGCTCGAAACCGCGCTCGGCCGGAAGGCGGAGAAAGTGATGCGGCCGATGCAGCCTGGAGACGTGACCGCGACCTTCGCCGACGTGAGCAAGCTCCACGCGATCTGCGGCTATCATCCCCGCGTCATGCTGGAAGAGGGGTTGCAGCGCTTCGCCGACTGGTACCGGGAATTCCATGCGGTGGAGCCCGCCGGGACCGAGGCCCGATGATCCGTTCCGCCTGGGGCCGGGAAGCGGCCACGGCCGCGCGGTTCGTGCTGGTCGGCGCGGCGAACACCGCCATCGGCTATGGCCTGATCCTGGGCTGGCTTCATGCGGGGCTGGGAGACTATGCCGCCAATCTTGCCGGTTTCGCGATGGGGTTGCCGATCTCCTACGCCTTGCACCGCCACCTGACCTTCCGCGCCCGCCACCGCGCCACCGCTGCCGAGGGGCTGCGCTACGCCGCGGCCTTTCTGGTGTCCTATGCCGCCAATCTCGCAGTGGTGGCGATGGGCCGCGCCGCGGGCTTCGAACGCAGCGCGCTGGTGCAGGGACTGGCGATCTGCGTCTACGCGGGCGTGCTCTTCGTGCTGACCCGCCTCACGGTCTTTCGCGCGCGACCAGAGAGATCACTTCGGGAAAGTTGAGCCGTTCCTCCACGATCGGCTTGGTGCCGGGCTTGGCCTGCAGGAACAGCCGCCCGACATATTCGCCCAGGATGCCCATGAAGATCGCATTGATCGAGATCGACATGAGCAGCAGGATCGTGGTCGTGGCGAAACCCGCCGGCCAGGTCTGCCCCAGCAGCACCCGCCCGACCAGATAGGTGAACGTCAGCAGCAGGCTGAGCACGCCGATGACGATGCCCGAGATCGAGGCGATCCGCAGCGGCATCAGCGAATGGTTGAGCACGCCGTCCACCGCCAGCGAGATCATCGACTTGAGCGGGAACTTGCTTTCGCCGGCCACCCGGTCGCCCCGGTCGTATTCGAGACCAACCTGCGAGAAGCCCATCGCGCTGATGAGCCCGCGCAAGTAGGGCGAGGCATCGTCCACCTTCTGGAGTTCCACGAGGATACGGCGGTCGACGAGACGGAATTCCCCGGCGTTCACGGGCAGGTCGTCGTCGCTGATCCAGGAGATGAAGTGGTAGAAGGCCCGCCGCAGCGTGGCCACCATGAAGCCGTCCGCCAGCGTGCGCCGGATGCCGTAGACCACCTGATGCCCGACCCGCCAGAGCTTCAGCATCTCGGGGATCAGTTCGGGCGGGTCCTGCAGGTCGCAGTCGAGCTGGATCGAACAGGCGCCTGCCGCGGCCTTGTAGGCGCAGAGCAGGGAGCGCTGGTAGCCGTAATTGCGCGAGAAGCGGATGACCTTGAGCGCGGAATCGCGGCGGGCCAGTTCTTCCAGCAGTTCGAAAGTGCGGTCGCTCGAATGGTTGTCGGTGACGATTATCTCGTACTGGTATTCGGGCAGCTTCTCGAACGTGCGCACGATCGCCTCGTAGCATCGCACGACGTTGAGTTCCTCGTTGAAGGCGGGAACAAGAATGGAAACCAGTGTCTTCGCTTCGCTGCTCACCCGTCACCCCGCCTTCATCTGGATATGTTGCTGCTGGAGTTGCCGGTGGGCGGCGACCGTGCGGCGCAGCCCTTCCTCGAAGCCGATGAGCGGTTCCCACCGCAGCCGGCTTCGCGCCCGTGCCGGATCGGAGCGCAGTTCCGTCGGTTGTCCGCCGCTTCCCGGCTCGGTGCTCTGTGCGGGGCGGAGCGTCACGATACCGGGAGCGCAGCCGGCCAGTGCGGCGATCCGCTGCGCGACCTGGGCCATGGTGGGCGCGATGCCGGTGCAGATGTTGACGGTGCCGAAATCCCGGGGCGCCATCCGCGCAATGTGCAGCAGGGCATCGACGGCATCGTCGACGTGCAGCAGGTCGCGCCGGTCGAGCGGGCGCTGTACGGTGATCGGCCGGTTCGCCATGCAGGCCTCGACAAGCGCCGGGATCAGGAAGCTGGTGGCCTGGCCGGGGCCGTAGCAGAGGGCGAGGCGCGCGGTCACCACCGGGAACGGCATGAGCGGGGCGAGCATCGCGATGCTGTCGGTAGTGGCCAGCATCCCCGCGCCGTAGGGCGTGGTGGGGAAAGCGCGGCGGGTCTCGGAATAGGGCAGCTCCGCCCGGCCATATTCGGCGATGGTGCCCGCCCGCACCACCACGTCCGGCGGCTCGGCTAGCTCCGCCAGCGGTTCCAGCAGGTTGAGCGCGGGCTGGAGGTAGGTTCCGGCCGCAGCCCGCGCTGCGGCGAAGGAGGGCTGGGCGGGCAGGCGCGTTTCGGCTGCCAGGTGAAACACCCGGCGCGGGCGGATCCCGGCGAGGCAGCGCCTGATCTCGGCGCGGTCGGCAAGGTCGATGCGGTGCACGACCAGCCGGTCCACGAACGGCGCGAGCCGCGCCAGCGAGGTCGAGGGGCGGACGATCACATGGACCGGGTCGCCCGCGGCGACGAGCCGCTGGGCCAGGTGTGCGCCGATGAAGCCCCCGGCGCCGGTCAGCAGCGAGACGGCATTGCGCACACTCAGGCCCTCCGGTGTTGGAGTCAGCAGACGATCCGGGGAATCGGCAGCGGAACGAGGAATTTGCCGCCGCGCGCCCGGAAGGCCGCCTGCTGCTCGAAGATTTCGTCGAAGAAGTTCCAGGCGAGCACGAAGAGCACGTCGGGCTGCTCCTCCTCGATGGCCTGGACCGGCCGGATCGGAATGCGGGTGTTCGGCGAATAGAGGCCGTGCTTCAGCGTGTTGCGGTCCACCAGGAAATCGAGATAGCGCCTGTCGATCCCGAAATGGGTGATGAGCGTGTTGCCCCGCGCCGAGGCGCCGTAACCCGCGATCTTCAGGCCTTGTGCCTTCATTTCGTCGAGCATGGTGCGGATGTCCACGCCCATGGCCGCGACGTCGAGCGCCAGCCGGTCGTAAGTGGCCTGCTCCAGCATGCCGCCGGACAGTTCGTCCTCCAGCATTTCCGCCACTGCGGGCGAGGGCGCGATGCCGGCGGCCTTGCGGTTGAGGAACACGCGTATCGAACCGCCGTGAATGTCGGGCAGCGAAAGCGCGTCGGTCACTTCGAGGTCGAAGAACGCCGCCAGCTTCGCGATCGACAACAGGCTGAATTCCGAGACGTGCTCGTGGTAGATATTGTCGAATTCGGTGTGGTCGATGTACTCCTTGGCGCGGGGAACCTCGATCACGAAAGTCCCGTCCGGCGCCAGCAGGATGCAGATCGCCTCCATGAAGGTGTGGAGGTCGCCGATGTGGTTGAAGGTGTTGGTGGTGACGATGACTTTTGCCTCGCCGCGCTGGCCCCGCACCAGTTCCGCCGAGGCGGGGTAGAAGTAATCGATATGGGTTTCCACGCCGCGCTCGGCGGCCATGGCGGCGATGTTCTCGGCCGGGTCGAAGCCCAGCGTCGTGCAGCCCAGCAGGTTGCAGGCGGCGAGCAGCAGGCCGTCATTGCTGCCGATGTCGACGATCAGCCCGCCGCGCGCCTTGTCGGACAGCACCCGCGCGAAATCGGAGAAGTGGCAGTGCATCCGCGCCGCGCCCGAGGGGACGTAGAGGTAATGGCGGAAGAAATCGGCCGGGATCTGGTCGGCGATCTCCACCAGCCCGCATTCAAGGCAGACCTGGGTGTTGAGCGGGAAGGAAGGCTGTTCCCGGTCGAGGTCTTCGGGGCGGATCAGCATCTGGCCGGGGGCATGGTCGCCCAGTGGCAGGAAGAGGTAAGGCGATGGCGCCTTGCAGGCACGGCAGGTCGTGAGGGTCGAGGCGTGGGTACGCTCGGCGGTCATCGATTCAGGCATTTGCGGCCTCGCGGGACGTTGCAGGGGAGAGCGATCGCACGAAGGCCTCGAAGCATTCGTGCATGAAGTCGATATGGGCGTCGGTCAGCCCGTGATGGCAGGCGAGCAGGATGCCGCCCTTCATCACCGCGTCGGCAACCGGGCAGCCTTCCGGCGGCGCCTTGAGCGGCACGCCCTGCATCGCCGGCTGGCGCAGGATGTTGCCGGTGAAGACCGGGCGGGTCTGCACGTCGCGCTCTTCCAGCCAGATCTGCATCTGGGTGCGGGTGAAAGGCGCGTCCTCGCGGATGGTGAGCGGGAAGGCCAGCCAGCCGGTGCGTGATTCCGGCATTTGTTCCGGCAGGACGAACCAGTCCTCGTACTGCTTGAAGAAGGCATACTGGCGAGCGAAATTATGTTCGCGCGCCGAGATGTTGTTATCGAGCTTCTTCAGCTGCACCAGCCCGAAGGCCGCGCCCATTTCCGAAGGCTCGACGTTGAAGCCCAGTTCGTCGAACAGGAACTTGGCGTCGTAGTCGATCCCGTCGAGCGCGACGTTGAAGCGCTTCTCGATGCTTTCGGAATCGACGTAGAGCGAACTGGTGCGCCCCCATGAGCGCAGCAGCAGTGCCCGGCGGGCGAGAGCCTCGTCCGAGACGCAGAGCATGCCGCCGTTGCCTGCAGCATTGATGACGTGGGAGCCGTAGAAGCTGGTGGTGGAAATGTCGGAGCGGGTGCCGGTGCTGGTGCCGCGCAGGGTGGCGCCCAGCGTATCGGCGCTGTCTTCCACCACCATGAGGCCGTGCTTGTCGGCGATCTCGCGGATGCGGTCCCAGTCGGGCAGGTTGCCGATCAGCGAGGGGATCATCATCGCCCTGGTGTTCGGCCCGATCATCGCCTCGATCTTCTCGACGTCGATGTTGTAGGTGCCGACCGCGGAATCCACGAAGGCCGGTACGAGGCGAGAGCGCACGATCGGCGCCACGGTGGTGGCGAAGGTCAGGACCGGGGTGATGACCTCGCTGCCCTCGGGCAGGTTCAGCAGCTCGATGGCGAGGTAGTTCGCCGAGGAGCCGGAGTTGACCATGATCCCGTGGTCTTTGGCGAACAGCGCGGAGACCTGCTCCTGCATGGCGCGCACTTTCGGACCCATCTGGGTCGAGGTCCGCAGGACTTCGAGGACGGCGGCGATCTCTTCCTCGCCGTGGACGGTCTGGCCATAGTTCACGCGCATCTTGCTGCTTCCCCCTCGGTCAATTCGGTGGTGCTCCCGGCATTCCCGTGGGAATACCGGGCGATCTGCGCCTCGCTGAAGGCGCGCATCCGGGTGTTTCCGCGCGCGAAGGCGCGGTACCATTCGGCCGTCATGGTCACCGCTTCCTCGGTCGAAAGGCGCGGGCGCCAGCCGAGCCGGGCCTGTGCCTTGCTGCTGTCGAGCGTCAGCATTCCCGCCTCGTGCGGATCGTCGGTACGGCGACCGAAGGCGATCTGCGCCACGCCGGGCCCCCAGGCCCGCTGGAAGTGGCGTGCGATTTCCTCGACGTCGATGAAGCCCTGGGCGCTGGGGCCGAAGTTCCAGGCTTCGGCAAAGCGCGGCGCACCCTCTCCAAGAAGCCGCGCACCCAGCATCAGGTATCCCGCCAGCGGCTCCAGCACGTGTTGCCACGGGCGCACGCTGGCCGGGTTGCGGATCGTCACAGCCGTGCCCGCGATCGTGGCGCGCACAACGTCGGGCAGCAGACGGTCGAGCGAATTGTCGCCCCCGCCGATCACGTTGCCGGCGCGCACGGTGGCGATCTGGCAACCGGCGGCGTCCGAGAAGTAGGAGCGCCGGAACGCGGCGGCGACCAGTTCGGTGCAGCCTTTCGAGGCGCTGTAGGGATCGGCCCCACCCAGTTCGTCGGTCTCGCGGTAGGGCCATTCCCACTCGCGGTTCTCGTAGCACTTGTCGCTGGTGACGACGACGACGCCGCGCACGCTCTTCATCCGGCGCACCGCATCGAGCACGACGGCGGTGCCGGTGACGTTGGTGGCGAACGTCTCCACCGGATCGTCGTAGGAAGGCCGCACCAGGGCCTGGGCGGCGAGATGGAACACGAGGTCCGGCTCAAGCCCCTCGCAGGCCCGGGCATAGGCCCCGGCATCGCGGATGTCGGCGATGCGGTGGTCGACCAGCCCCCCGAGGTCGACCGTATGGAATAAGTCAGGGCCTTGCGGGGGGCGGTGCAAGGCGATCCCGGTTACTTCTGCACCCAGTTTCCTGAGCCAGAGGCACAACCAGCCACCCTTGAAACCGGTGTGGCCGGTTACCAGAATCCGCTTGCCCCGGTAAACCGAAGCAAACGCCTGATCCAGTGAGCCTTGCTCAGGCATGTTGCAGCTTGGTGGGCATGTCGGTGCTGAGCACCGGCTGTCCGTTCTCGAAGTCCATCCACGGCGGCAGCGTCTGCGTGCCCAGCTTGTCCAGCGTGTCGCGGTCGCGGATCGTGTCCATGGGGTGCCAGAAGCCCTTGTGCTTGTAGGCCATGAGCTGGCCGTCATGGGCGAGGCGGGTGAGCGGGGCCTGCTCCAGCGGCTCCTCGTCTCCGGTGAGGTAATCGAGCACACCCGGTTCGAAGACGAAGAAGCCGCCGTTGATCCAGGTTTCGTACTTGATGACCTTCTCGGTGAATTCGATCACCTCGCCGCCCGCGCCCGCGCACTGGCCGAGTTCGAGATTGCCGAAGCGGGCCGGCGGCTGGACCGCGGTGACCGTGGCGAGCTTGCCGTGCGAGCGGTGGAATTCCAGCAGGGCGGAGATGTCCACGTTGCCGACCCCGTCCGAGTAGGTGACCATAAAGGTCTCGTCGTCGAGCCAGGAACGCAGGCGCTTCAGGCGGCCGCCGGTCATCGTCGCGAGGCCGGTGTCGACCACCGAAACCCGCCAGTCGACCTTGGTGGTGGGGTGCAGGGCCATTTCGCCATTGCCGATGCCGACCGTAAAGTCGTTCGACATGAGGTGAAGGTCCTGGAAGAAGCTCTTGATCGCCATGGCCTTGTAACCGCAAGCCACGATGAAGTCGTTGTGACCCCAGCGATCGTATATATCCATGACGTGGAGCATGATCGGGCGCCCCGCCACTTCCACCATGGGCTTGGGAACCCGAACCGTTTCTTCGGCAAGGCGGGAGCCGAGGCCCCCGGCAAGCAGGACGACTTTCATGATCGTGTCTCCGGCGTCGGTATTTTCAGGAGAATTTCTCCTGTCGATGGGGCAAGGTTAAGGGCAGAGCCTGCCGTCGGAGAAATGGTCATCCGGGTTAGGCAGCTTTAGCCAATGCGGCTATCAAAGGGTTACCGGCGTGCCTCCAAGGGGCGTTCGGGCCTACGGAAAAGACGCGGATAGCCGCCGTTCCCGGTGCCCTGGGTCAGGATGTAGCCATGGCTGCGGGCATAGTCCTCGAAAGGTTGTTCCAGCGGTTCCTCGCCGCTTATCAGGATCGCCGAGGGCTGGTCCGCGTCGAGAAAGGCGGTGAGCTGCGCAGGCGAGGTCGTGGTCCAGTAGGGCCGGTCGCGCGGGGGGATATATTCGGCCACGCGGTAGACGAACTGGCCTGCCGCGAATTCCGGCGGCACGGTGAGCCCGCCCTCCACTGCGAGCAGCGGCGAGAGCGTCGCCACCCGGTCGCCCGAGGAAGCCGCGGCGCGGCGGACGAGTTCGCGCATCTCGCGGTGGACCGCCACGCCTTCCCATGATGCCGGGCGGGCGAAGGAGACCAGCCCCGGTCCAAGCCGGGAGGCGGCGCAGAGCAGCGCCAGCAGCGCCAGAGACAGCAGCACGGCATCGGCGGCCACGCGGTTCTCACTCAGCATCCGGGCGCGCAGCAGCACCGCCAGCAGCACCAGGAACGGGATCGGCGGCACGAAATACTGCGGGAACGAGGGGCTCGGCACGAAGGCGACGACGAAGCCCATCGCGGCCAGCGCGGCGGTCAGCACCACCGGCCATGACCAGACCGTCAGCAGCCCGTCGCGCCATCCGCGCCGCAGCAGCGGCAGGGCCACGAGGGCGACGATTGCGGCCATGGACAGCAAGGAGGCGTTCGAGGTCCAGATATCCTCGGCGAACAGCACCTTGGCGGCAAGGCCGACGACCTTGGGCTCGGTCGAATGGGCCCAGTAGGCGGCCTGCAGCTCGGTGAAGTAGCGCACGGTGTGGGCGAGCATGGCCTCGGGATCGGTGGCCATCGCGATAAGCACCGGGATCCCGGCGGTCAGCCCGCCCAGCGCCAGCGGGACGGCGCCGCAGACCAGCCGCGCGCGCAGCGGCCGCGCCGCCGGTGCCAGGATCGTCGCCATCGCCAGGAACGGCGCGAGGAACACGTAGTTCGCCTTGAGCCCGATCGCGCAGGAAACCATCATCCCCGCCACGAAGCACAGGGTCCACGAAGGGCGTTCGCGGTCCAGTCCGCACAGCAGGAAATAGAGCGCGAACAGCGCGAAGGGGATCGGCAGGAAGTTGTTGGTGGCCATCATGCCCGGACCGCCGAGCAGCAGCACATTGCCCATGAGCAGGACGGCGGCGGTGAAGAAGGCGGGAAAGCCTGCGCGCTGGCGCCGGGCGATCAGCCATAGCGCCGTGATTGCCGCCGCCCAGGCCAGCAGCACCAGCAGGCGGCCGAGCAGGAGGAGATGGCCGGTTCCGGTCAGCCAGTAGAGACCGCCCAGCAGGTAGGGCAGATAGGGCAGGTGGTTGAACCCGAAGTCGCGGTAGATGTCGCCGCTGCCCCAGAGGCGCGAGACGGTGATGAACAGGTTCTCGTCGCGGCCGATGGGAAAGTCCATCAGGCGGCCGGCGAGTCCCACGAACAGCACGCCGAGCAGCGCATAGCCCGCCACCCTTGCGAGCGAGCGCGGCCGCGTCTCGGGCCGTTCGCCCTGTTGCAATTCGCGTTCCTGCAGAACGTCGCCCATCGTCATCGCGGAAGGCCCCTTTCCCGATTGCCGGCGCTGCCGACGCCGCGCGGAAGTCTGGCGGATCACGGCCCCCCGCGTGAGCGCGATTAGGGCGTAATCACTCAGGATGAAGGCAGCGCGCGAGGCGGGTGGCGAGGGATGGATGCCTTTGCCAATAAAGGGTTAGACCGCATGAACCCTGCCGTGCGGCCGGGCCTTTCGATAGACTGGAGGCGATCGATCACACGCTTCGCGCGGCATCCGGACGGGCTCTTCCTCCTTGGCAATTCTCCCGACATCGACGCATATCGCGATCCTGACCTCCGGTCTGGGGGCAGGCGGTGCGGAGCAGGTGATCGCGCAGCTGGCCCGCCACTGGTGCGAGGCCGGGCATCAGGTGGACGTGATCGCCTTCGACCGTCCCGCCGATCCGATATTCCACCGCCTTCCCGAAGACGCGATGCTGCACCGGCTGGGCGGTTCGAGCGGCTTTGCCGGCATGGCGGGGCGGGTGGCGGCGCTGCGGCGCGTCCTTGCGGCGCGGCAGCCGCAGGTGCTGGTGTCCTTCCTGACCAAGAATAACCTGATCGCTGCGCTGGCGACCACGGGCACCGGCATCCGGCTGGTCTGTTCGGAGCGCAACAACCCCGAGCGGCAGGCCGCCCACCCGCTGTGGAACCTCCTGCTGCGCCTGCTTTACCGCCGCGCCGACGTCATCGTCTGCCAGACCGATGCGGTGCGTCGTTGCTTCCCCGCCTCGGTGCGCGGCAAGCTGGTGACGATTGCGAACCCGGTGCCGCCACCCGACGTGCTGCGCGCCGCCGGCGATACCCGGCGGCTCTGCGCGGTGGGGCGGCTGACGCACCAGAAGGGCTTCGACCTGCTGGTGCGGGCCTTTGCCGAAGTGGCGCCGCGCTGGGCGCGCTGGGGGCTGGATATCTGGGGTGAGGGTCCCGAACACGGCGCCCTTGCCGCGCTGATCGCCGGTGCCGGGCTGGAAGGGCGGGTCGTGCTGCGCGGGTTGACGCCCCGGCCGCGGGCCTGGGTGGCGCAGGCGGATATCTTCGTCCTCTCCTCCCGCTACGAGGGTTTTCCCAATGTGCTGGGCGAGGCGATGGCGGCGGGCTTGCCGGTCGTCGCGGCCGATTGCGATTTCGGGCCTTCCGACATGGTGCAGCACGGCCGCAGCGGGCTGCTGGTTGACAGCGAGGACGTGGAGGGACTGGCGGCGGCGATGTCCGCGCTGATCGCCGATCCGTTCGAACGGATGCGCATGGGCAGGGCCGCGCGCACGGCCATGGCACGGTTTCATCCGGAGCGGATACTCCAGAACTGGGACCAGGTGCTGGGGAACGGGCTTTCCGAAGCGGGGCACCCGGACGACCGGCGGCTGGCGCAGTCCCGCGCGGCGGGGCATGGAGAGGGGGGAGCCGCCAGGCATGCCGGGGAGGCTCCCGTCGGAAAGCCCCTCATGGCAAAGGCCCTCATTGGAAAGGCGGGAACGCGCAGATGAACGTGGTACGCATTCTCTTTACTTCGGCGGGTCGCCGTGTCGAACTGACGCGCTGTTTCCGCCGGGCTGCCGAAAAGCTCGGCATGAGGGCGGAAATCCATGCCTGCGACCTGGAGCCCGAACTCAGCGCCGCCTGCCTGGAGGCCGAAGCCGCCTTCAAGGTGCCGCGCTGCACCGACCCTGACTATGTGGCCCGCCTGCTCGACCACTGCGCGCGCGAGAAGATCGCCTTGCTGGTGCCGACCATCGATACCGAGCTGGACGTGCTCTCCCGCGCGCGGGACAGGTTCGCCGAAGTGGGCACGATGGTCCATGTCGGCGCGCCGGAGATCATCGACGTCGTGCGAGACAAGGAGCGCACCATTACCGTGCTGCGCGACGCGGGAGTGCCGGTTCCGCGCACCGCGCGGATAGAGGCCCTGCGCGCCGATCCCTCGGGCTGGACTTTCCCGCTGTTCGTGAAGCCGGTGGGAGGAAGCGCCAGCCGGGGCATCGGAGTGCTCGAATCCGCCGCCGATATCCGCGAAGACTATCCCGAGCCGATGCTGGTCCAGGAACTGCTGCGCGGGCCGGAATATACCATCAACATGTACCTCGACGCGCGCGGGCGGATCCGCTCGGCGATCCCGCACTTGCGCATCTCGGTGCGGGCGGGCGAAGTCGAGAAGGGGCGCACCGTGCGCGATCCGCGCATGATCGAGATCGCCGCCAACGTGGCCGCGGCGCTGGGCCGGGGGCGGGGGGCGGAGGGCGTCCTGTGCTTCCAGCTCATCGACGACCCCGATCGCGGCCCCCGCGTGTTCGAGATCAACGCCCGCTTCGGCGGCGGCTATCCGCTGGCCGACCAGGCGGGCGGTCGCTTCGCCGAAAGCCTGCTTGCGCGGGTGGCGGGCCTGCCCGAATGTGCAAGCGACCACTGGCGCGAGGGCGTGACCATGGTACGCTACGACAGTGCCGTGTTCCGTGGTTGATATCTCGCGCCGTGTCGTCGTGCTCGATCTTGACGATACGCTCTATCTCGAACGCGATTTCGCGCTGAGCGGCTTCGCGGCGGTGGGCCGTCATGTCGAGGAACGCCACGGCCTGCCGGGCTACGGCGCTGAATGCGTGCGCCTGTTCGAGGAGGGGCATCGCGGCACCGTGTTCGATGCGGCGCTGGGCGCGCTGGGGCTTTCCGCGATCGACGTCGGCCCGCTGGTGGCGCTCTATCGCGGCCATGCGCCCGAGATCGCGCTGGCCGGGGACGCCGCGCGCCTGATCGACCGGCTGGACGGCCACGCGACCGCGATCATAACCGACGGTCCCGGCCAGACGCAGGGCAACAAGGTGGCGGCGCTCGGCCTTTACGCGCGGATCGGCAAGGTGGTGCTCACCGGCATCCTGCCAGAGGGCTGCGCCAAGCCCCATGCCATGGCTTATGCGATGGTCGAGCAATGGTCGGGACGTCCTGCCGCCGAACATGTCTACATCGGGGACAATGCGGCCAAGGACTTCGTCACCCCGCGCGCGCGCGGCTGGCTGACGGTGCAGATCCTGCGCGAGGGGCATATCCATCCCTGCATCGCGCCGACCCCCGAACATGCCGCTCACCATGTGGTGGATTCGCTGGACGATCTCGTGCTGGAACCGTCAGTCCGCGCCTGAAGCTAGGGCGATATCCGGCGAGCGCCGCTCGCCGCCGACCATGACCCAGGCCGTCAGCGCCAGGATGCGCAGGTCCAGCAGCGGCCCGGCATGAGCGACATACCACAGGTCCAGCGCGATCTTCTCGTCGAGCGAGAGCAGGGTATTGCCGTTGACCTGCGACCAGCCGGTCAGCCCGGGGCGAACCTCGCCGCGCATCGCGCCGCGCTGGCCCAGTCCGGCGATGGTCTCGGGGAGCAGGGGGCGCGGGCCGACGAAGGCCATGTCGCCGGCGGCCACGTTCCACAGTCCGGGCAATTCGTCGAGCCGGCTGCGGCGCAGGAAGCGCCCGAAGCGGGTGACGCGCGCCTCGTCGGGCAGCGGCTGGCCGTCCTTTCCGGCGGCCTCGCGCATGGAGCGCAGCTTGAGCAGGGGGAAGGCCTGTCCGTGCAGGCCCGCCCGGCGCTGTCGGAACAGCACCGGGCGACCCATTGACAGGACTACGCCGATCCCGAGCACCACCAGCAGCGGAAGCACGGCCAGCAGGAGCAGCGCGGCGAGCAGACGCAAGGGGAGCTTCTGCACGCCGCGCGCCCCGCTCAGGCTTCCACCGGCCGCCAGGAGTGGCCCCGGAACATGCGACGGATACGGGCGGCCATGGCCTCCCGGGCGGCGACCGGCGAGCTGTAGTAGCTGGCCGAGTCTGCATAATACTGCACCGAGTCCCCGTAGCGGCGGCGGGCATGTTCGGCGTAGTCCACCTGATCGAAGATCACGCCGCCCACGCTGTCGTCCAGCATTTCGAGCGCGGCGCGCATCTGGTCTCCGGTGGTGTGGCCCCAGCGGGCGACCAGCACGGTCTGGTCGGCGAAGTGGCACATCGCCCGCGCATCGCGCACGGCCAGGGCGGCCGGGGCATTGATGATGACCAGTTCGAAACGCTCGCGGAGCTGTTCGAGCAGGGTCTTGAGGCGGCTGGAGGACAGCAGCAGCGCCGGTTCCGCCACCGGTTCCTTGGCGCTCAGCAGCACGATCTGGTGCGGGCTGGCGGCTTCGACGGGGATCGGCACCCCGGCCTCGCCGTCCAGCGTCACGGGCATGTCCGGACCGTCATAGGGGTTGGCCGAGCGCGGGCTCACCAGACTGTCGAGATTGGCGCGACCGCAGACGATGTCGACCAGATCGGGCACCTGCATGTCGCTCTGGAGGCGCTGGAGGGCGCCGCGCTTGCGCAAGTCGAGGTCGAGGATCACCGTGCGATCGCCCATGGCGATGCCCGCGGCGGCCAGCGTCAGCGAGACGGTGGACTTGCCGTCGCCGGGCAGCGGCGAGGTGACGAGCACGACCTGCGAGTTGCTGCGCTGGGCCGGCGGGCGCCGGTCGAGCGCACGCACTTCGGTATAGGCCGAGCGGGCGACTTCGGCGAAGAGCGACTGCGGCTCGCGGATGACCGGGCTTTCCTTCGGATCTTCCGAAAGGTCCTGGTTGAGCAGCGGCAGCATCCCCAGCGTCGGCAGCCCGAACAGGCGGCGGATCTGGGCGGTGGTGCGCAGGCGGTCGTCAAGGAAGTCGCGGGCAAACGCGATCAGGAAGGCGAGCACGGTGGAGCCGAGCAGCGCGGTGATCGCCATCTTGACCGGGGCCGGGGCGATCGGATCGTAATTGGGAACCGCCGGCGAGACGATCGAGGAGGACACGCCTTCGAGCTGCATCTGCGCGCGAACCTGTTCGACGCGGCCGGCGATCGCCTTGTAGGCATCGTCGGCGAGAGTGGCCTCGCGGACCAGCTTTTCGAGCTGCACGGTGTTGGAGGTGTTGCGGTAGGCCATCGAGCTGAGCCCGGCGACGATGCCTTCGAGGCGCGAGGCCTGCGCGGAATCGCCGGCGGCTTCGCTGCGGGCGATCTGCGCCATCTGCGCGCCGCGCGCGGAAGCGTCGGCCTGGGCGGCGGCCTGCACGCGGCCGCGTTCCTCGGCGATGCTGCTGTCGACCGCGGCAAGCTGAGAGCCGAGGCGCTTCACGTCGGGATGGTTTGGCCCGAGGCTGGTGCCGAGCTTGGAGGCTTCGGCCACGAGTTCGCCGCGGCGGCGTTCGAGCTGGTCAAGCGCGCCGGAGGTGGCCAGCGCGGTGCTCTGCATCTGGCTGGCGCGGGCGATGCCGGCGCTGCGGGCGGCGGCGCCGTCACGCGCGGCGGTGGCTGCCGCGCTCTGCACGGCGATGCGATTGATCTGGGCGAGGTCCTCCGCGCCGCCCGCGCCCACCAGCATCTGGTGGGTTTCGCGGAAATCGGCGACGTGCCTGGCGGTTTCCTCGGCGGCGCGGGCGCGGGCCTGCTGTTCGTATTCCAGCGAGGAGAGCAGCTCGGCGCGGCGCTCGTTGCTCTTGCTGGTGCGCAGGGCGCGCACCGAAGGCGGGATCTGGTTGGCGATCTCGGCGGCCAGTTCGGGCGAGCGCGCGGTCACGGCGATCTCGATGAGGTCGGAACCCGTTTCCGAGTTCATCGTCGTCATCGACAGGACCTTGTTGGTCGCGGCCTGGTAAAGGACCTTGGCGTCCGAGGGGACATTGCCGAGTTCGCGCAGGAAGACCGGGTTGTGAACCAGATCGAGATCCCGGATCACCTGTTCGGCGGCGGAGCGCGAACGGTGCAGGCGCACCGCATTGGCGACGCGTTCCGCGTTGCGGGAATTGACGTCCGCCTGGTTGGTGCCGACTTCGTCGATCAGTTCGACCTGCACCGTGGAGGAGGAGCGATAGAGCGTGGGCGAAAGCAACTGCTGCACAAGCACCGCGAGCGTGATCGTGCCGACGATCAGGGCCATCATCGTGCGATAGCGGTAGACGACACGAAGCAGGTCGCGCGGACCGACCTGCTGTTCGGGTGGTTGGGAACCTTCCTGCGACAGCGCCGGTCCTCGATAATGTACCGGCGCGCCGCCCATTTGGCTTGGCGCGATTGCAGTCGACATGTGCCCCTCCTGCGAGGTGAAGATAGGTGCCGCCGGGTCAGGTGGCCTTCCATGTTCGACTATGCGGTGAAAGGCGGGACAGGCAAAAAGGGCATCCGTGAACGGCGCCGCTAATAGAGACTAGTCCTTTTGGGGGGCGCGGCGGCGCAGCAGGGACGAGTAGAGTTCGAGATGGCGCGCGGCCGCGTTCTCGATCGTGTACTCGCGGCTGGTGGTCAGCGCGCCCGCGGAAAACTGCCGGTAAAGCGAAGTATCCTGCATCAGCCGCATGATACCCGCGGCCAGCGCCTGCGGTCTGTCGACCGGGCAGAGCAGCCCGTTCTGGGCGGGCCGCACGAGCCCGCGATTGCCCGAGACATCCGTGGCGACCACCGGCAGGCCCATGGCCATGGCTTCAAGGATCGCCACCGAAAACCCCTCGTAGTGGGAGGTGTTGAGGAAGAGATCGCTGCGCGCGAGCAGTTCGGGCACGTCGCGCCGCTCGCCCAGGAACTGCACGACATCCTCCAGCCCCAGCTCGCGCACCTGGGCGCGGAGCGTCTCCAGCCCCTCGCCGCCACCGGCCACGCGCAGCAGCGGGGCGGGACAGGCCGGGGTCGCGCGGTCGCGCAGGATGCGGGCGGTCTCGATCAGCAGCGGATAGTTCTTCTGGTCCGAGATCGCGCCGACGCTGAGGATGCGGCAGGGCCGTTCGGGCACGAGGCGCGGCCCGGCGGCGCGGTAGCGCGCGGCGGGGGCGTTCTGGATCAGCGTGAAGGGCCGCTTCGACAGGTGCCGGTAGATGCCTGCGGTGTCGTTGCTGATGGCGACGTAGTGATGGACCACCCGGTCGAGCAGGGTGAACAGGCCGGGTGGGAAGCTGAGGCGGCTGTTGTGGTAAGTGAACACCACCGGCCCTCGGTAGCCGCAGAAGGCGAGCATGGCCACCGCGCGCACGGTATGGGCGTGAACCACGTCGGGCCGTGTTTCGGCCAGGTGGCGGCGCAAGGCGAGGATTCCCGGCAGCAGCCGCCGCCGCCGTCCGAGCGAGAGCGATTCGAAACGGCAGCCGGTGCGGTCTATCTGCGCGGCGAGTTCGGCTTCCATCTCCGCTGAATTGCCCAGCGTTCCCGCGTCGCAGAAAGCGACCACGGTGCCGGATGCGCCTTTGGCGGCAAACGCGCCGTTGAGGTTGGTGACGAGGATTTCGGCGCCGCCCGACGTCAGGCTGGTGATGATCGAGCTGACCCGGAGCGGCTGCGGCGGGCTGACGCTGCGGGCGAAGCCTTCGCTGGGGGCATGAACCGTCATGTCCGGGAATCCGCCGGCATCGGGGTAGGCACGGGTGCCGGATGCAGGGAGCCCAGGGAATCGGATGCCGGGACGGCAGTGCGCCGGGCGCTGCGGATGCCGCGCCAGAACGCGGTGTCGAGCAGGGCCACCGTGGCGATTCCGAAGGCGATATGGGCCATGTTGGCGCCGAGCGCGCCGTAATGCGGGATCAGCACGAGTGCGGAAGCGAAGAAGCTGACGGTGGCGGCGAGGCTGGAGAGCAGCACGAAAGTCGGCCGGTTCATCGCCAGCAGCGCGGCGCGGGTAGGGGTGGCATGAAGCGTCAGCAACACGGCCACGAGTTGGACCAGCAGCATGGGATAGCTGTCGGCAAAGCCGGGGCCGAACACCAGTTCGATCGCCTGCCGGCCGAGCAGCCAGCACGCCCCCACCGTGGCCAGCGCGATTCCCGCCAGCACCAGTTGCAGCACGGAAACGAGCTGGGCCATCGAATCCGGCCCCATCTTGCGCCAGAGCCGGGCGAGATCAGGGTAGATCACCGTCTGGATCATGTCGCCCGCGGTCTGCGCCACCTTGGCGATGCGGCGGGAGAGATAGTAGAGCCCGGCCGCTGCCGGTCCCGCGAAGCTGCTGACCAGCAGGGTGTCCATCTCGTGCGTCATCGTGCGCAGGGTGGAGGAGAGGTTGGTGGAGATGGCGAAGCGCATGAAGCCGGGGAAGCGGCCCGGCAGGTCGCGCAGGTCCGCCTTGAGCGGGCTGGGAATGCCGGTATCGCGAAGCGCCCGGAAACCGAGGTAGTTGAACAGCGCCGAATCGAAGATCTGGCTCACCGTCCACACCACGACGAACCAGACCAGTCCTTCTCCCAGTACGTAGAGCAGCGCCGAAAGCGCGAATCGAGCCACGAACGAGGCGAGCTGGACATAGGCGAGGATGCGGAAGCGCCCCGCCAGTCGCAGTGCCGCGCTGGCCATGCCGCGCGGGTTGCAGGCGATGGCGCAGGCGTAGATCGCCACGAGGTCCACGTCATGGGGCTGGATGCCGATCAGGTTGCCCGCCAGCCAGGCGACCAGGACGCTCATCAACGCCGCCACCAGCGCGCTGCCGACGTCCAGCAGCAGGCCATAGGCGTAAAGCGAGGACATTCTGCCGGCATCGCCGTTTTCCTCCTCCACGGCGACGAAGCGGACCAGCGGCTGCCAGGATTCGAACCGGATCAGCCGTTCGCACACCCTGCCGATGGAAAGCACCACGGCGAGGGTGCCGAACTGTTGCTGGCCCAGCGCGCGGGTGGCGATGGCGAGGCTCGCCATCATGATCATCACGCCGCCGAAATTGCCCGAGAGCAGGTGGATGATGCTCATGAGATGCGGGCGGAGCATCTCCGAGCCCTGCCAGCGTTCGCGCTGGCGGGCGATGAAGGAGGCTCCACGGCGCCAGATCGGCGCCGCGCCCTCGCTGGCACTCTCTCTCCGGTTCATCCTGCTTCCAGCGTCCGTATCGTTTGCGGGCGGAGGGAGGGCTCGTCGCCTTCCCGTTCGTCCGGTTTCCAGCTCCCGTGTCTCGGGCGCCGTTCCCGCCGTGCTGCCGTGAAAGTGGCGGCCCCGGCAAGCGCGAACATCAGCACCACCGGTCCGTTCCACATCCGCGCGAACATGTGCGGCAACGACATGGCGTACATGAAGAACACTCCCAGGCTGGCGAGCGCGGACACGCCGGCCGCCTTGTTTCTTCGGGCTATGAACAACCCCTCCACCAGCATGGCGAGGAACATGACGAAGAGTCCGAGGAAGGAGACGATCCCGCCTTCGTTGAGCACCAGCAGGTAGAGCTGGTGCACGGGCATCCCGTAAGAGCTGGCCTTGCGGTATCCGTCACTGCCGAGACCGATCAGCAGGTTGTTGCCCGACATCTGCCAGGCTTCCTCGATCAGCACCGAGCGGCCGACGAAAGTACCCGCCTTGGTCGGATCTCCGGTGACCACCGCGTCGCCCACGCGCTGCTCGAACACGGCGGGCACCGGCCCGCCGAGGCCGACATAGGCAGTCACCACCAGCAGCACCGGCACCGCGATCGAGATGACCGTGCGGATGCGCGAGAAGGCGAGGATGAAGCCGATGGACAGGATCGTCGCGGTGAAGGCGGTGAAGCTGGCGCAATAGACCAGCCCGGCCACGATCACGAGCGCGAGGGGAACCGCGAAGACCGTCTTCAGGCGCTTGTCGATCACAGCGTGGATCAGGAAGATCAGCGCGAAGACGCAGACCGCGCCGTTCGAGTTCGGCTCGCCCGTCATCGCGCCGAGGCGGCCATTGCCGGTCACCACGTACTTGTTGACGTATTGGGTGATCGCCGCGCGGCTCAGCAGGTTGACCATGGCGATGCCGATGGCCTGCGATACGGCGACGCCCAGCACATAGGCGATCGCGCATTTCTGGAGCAGTGCGTGGCTGCAGTTCGCCAGCAGCATCGGGATCAGCAGCAGCGCGAAGGCATATTGCCCGGCGACCACCGGCCAGCGTTCGGAATCGCCGTGCGTGACCGAGCCGACCAGCATCCCGCCCAGCAGCATGACCAGGCCCAGCACCCAGATCGCCGACATCCGCCCCATCATCGCCGCGTTGAGCCCGCGCGAGGCGAGCATGAGCAGCGTGCAGACGAGAAGCAGGATGTCGGACATGGTGAGGTTGAAGGCGGGAATGCGGCCCACCTGCCACCAGCTCAGGAAGAAGGCGGCGACAGGCAGCAGCACGGCGATCACGCGTTCGTATGGGGATACCGAAGCGGTCGCGGGCCGATATGCGGAATGGCCCGGAAGTCTCGCCGGCTGCTGCCACCCCGCGTCGGGGATCACGCCGGGAACCGGCTTCGGAAGCCCCGCCGGAAACTCGGGGGATGCCTGTGTGATGATAGCGGCCATGGCGGCGATCATGGTCAGGGGGGGAGGCGAAGGCAAAGGCCAGTCCGGGCAGTCCGCCAGCGCATAGATGTTAGCGCAAAAGGGTGAGGGCCGGTCCCGCGCTAAGTCGAATTGGTGACTTGTGCGCACTGGGGGCGAGGATCAAGGTCCTGCCGCAAACGGCTTTGCGGGGGGCGGGGGGCAAAGTGCTCCTGAGCCAGGCTGGAGATATGGCATGACCGCGGCAGACACCTCGAGGACAGCCCGCCCCGTTGCGAGGAAACGCGCGAACTGGCGTCCCGTCTGGTTCGGCGGCGCGGTGCTGGCGATCGTGGCCCTGGTGCTCGGCCTTGCCGGAACCGCGGGCGAGCCGGTGCTGGCGGCGGCGCCCGTGGTGCGCGCCATCGCGGGCAAGAAGGCGTTCCCGGCAGCCGTGGGCTACGGCGCCACCAGCGTGGGCGGGCGCGGCGGGCGTATCATCTACATCACCACGCTGGCCGATTCCGGCGCCGGTTCCTACCGCGCCTGTGTGACCGCGACCGGTCCGCGCGTCTGCGTGTTCCGGGTCAACGGGGTGATCCGCTTCACCCAGCGCCCGCCGTGGATCATGACCCCCTACCTGACGATCGCCGGCCAGACCGCGCCCGGCGGCGGGATCACGCTGGCCCATGCGGGCGGGTCCAACGGACTGACCCCGCTGGTCATCAAGAACACGCATGACGTGGTCGTGCGCGGCATCCGCGTGCGCACCGACCGCATCGGCCGCAATCCCGGCGGCGAGGACGATATCACCATCGAGCGGAGCAGCCGCGTGGTGATCGACCATGTCAGCGCCTCCTGGGCGCGCGACGAGGTGATCAACGGCTACGACGACAACGACGAGATCACCATCAGCAATTCGATCTTCGCCTGGGGTATCCCCAAGCATGACAAGTGCGCGCTGCTCGCCAGCGATCCGGTGGACAAGCAGAAGCTGAGCTTCATCGGCAACGTCTGCGCCCACAACGGAGACCGCAACCCCGACATCAACTTCCCGCGCGGCTCCTGCGTGGAGGTCATCAACAACGTGCTCTACAACGCCGCCTCCGAGTTCGCGGAAGTCTGGGAGAGCTACGGGGGCTCGCCGGTATCCATCGTCGGCAACAGCTTCATCGCCGGGACCAACACCAACACCAACAGCCGCGGCGTTGCCCGCGAGACGGTGGGATCGACGGGAACCGCGTCGATCTATCTGTGGGACAACAATTTCAGCGGCAATTTCAAGCATGTCAGCCCGGAAGTCGTGCCCGCGCAGGTCCAGCAGGCGCCGTGCCCGCTGACGCTCCAGCCAATGGCCGCGACGGCCGCCTATTCCTCCGTGCTCGCCCGCGCCGGGGCATTCCCGCGCGATGCCATCGACCAGCAGGTGCTCGCCGACGTGCGTGGCATCACCGGACGTATCGGCGCTCCTGTCCCGGCGATCCCCTACCAGCCTCCGGCCGCGCCTTATGCCGATAACGACAAGGACGGCATGGACGACGCCTGGGAGCGCGCCAACGGGCTCGACACCACGAAGAACGACGCTTGGGGCGACCGGAACGGCAACGGGATCGAGAACTTCGAGGAATTCCTGGCATATCGCGAGAAGGGGTTCGGCCTGTGAACAGCCTGGCTGCGCCGGTTCCCCTTGGCGGCGAGATTCCGGCCCGTGGGCGGACCGGCGGGCCGCTCACCATCTGCTTCCCCTTCGCGGGGGACGAACTGGGCGGCAGCCATGTCTCGGCGCGGGGGCTGATGGAGGGCCTCGATCAGGCGCGCTACCGCCTGCTGGTGGTGCCGGAAGTGCCGGACGGAACGATTGCGGAGTTCTTCGGCGCCTTTACCCGGATGCCTGATCCCGCCGCGCCGCGCCGCTCCTTCGTGCCCGGCGCGCGCTTCGGTCCCGGCAAGGTGCTGCGCGCGCTCGCAGGGGTACCCCGCCGGGCGCGCTTCCTGCGGGAGCATGGTATCGACGTGGTTCACAGCAATGACGGCCGCAGCCATGCGAGCTGGGCGCTGGCGGCGCGGCTGGCGGGGGCGCGGCTGGTCTGGCACCATCGCGGCGATCCCGATGCCCGCGGCCTGCGCTTCGTCGCCCCCTTGCTGGCCAGCCGGATCTTCACCGTCTCGCGGTTTTCCCTGCCGCAGGGATCGAGCGAGGCGGCCAGGGCCGCGCAAGTCGTCTACAGTCCCTTCGACACGTCGGTCAGCGCCGACTGGGCGGCGATGCGCGCCCGGATCGTCGAGGAACTCGGCTGTCCGCCCGATGCCTTGCTGTGCGGTTGGTTCGGCAACTTCGTGAAGCGCAAGCGGCCATTGGAGTTCGTGGAGGCCGTGGAGCGGCTGGGCGCCATGCTCGACCGTCCGGTCGTCGGCCTGATGTTCGGCGATCCGCGCAACACCGAGGTGGGAGACGCATTGCCCGAGCGGATCGCGCGGGTATCCGGCAATGCCCGCGTCCATATGATGGGCTATCGCTCGCCGGGGCATGAATGGCTGGCGGGCTGCGATCTGCTGCTGGTTCCCGCCGCGCGCGAGCCGCTTGGCCGCACGCTGGTGGAGGCGATGCTGGTCGGCACGCTTGTCGTCGCCACGGATTCGGGCGGCAACCCCGAGGCGCTGGAGGGCGGCTGCGGCGTGCTCTGCCCGCTCGACGATCCCGCCGCCATGGCGCGCGCGGCCGCCGACCTGCTTGCCGATCCGGAACGGATCGACGCGATCCGCCGGCATGCACGGCTCGAAGCCAGGCGGCGCTTCTCAAAGGAGAATCACGTCCGTCAGGTCAGCACGGTCTACGAGGAACTGGCGCGAGGCTGAAGGGGAAGGGCGCGCGGCACGGGCCGACCCCGCACACGGCAGCACACACCCGGGGCGCTCCCCTGGGTGTGTGCTGCCGGCGGGGTGCCCGGTCAGAACCGGATGCGCAGTGCGACGCCGGTGCGGAAGCGGTCGAACTCCTGGGTGCCGTCATCGCCGGTCCGCTTGCCGAAATTGGCGTAGCCGGCCAGCGACATATTGCGCGACATCACATATTCGATCTCGCCCGATGCCGTTACGGTCTGCTCCTTGGTTCCCGAGCCGTTGTAGCGCGAGCGGCGATAGCCGGCGCCTACCGTTGCGAACAGGTTGTGCCTGATCTCCTGCTGCACCGCCAGCTTGACGGTCGTGTCCGTGCGGGACTGGGCGCCGGTGCGGAAGGTTGCGACGTCGCCGTTGAAGGCGTCGAGGATCACCGCAGTGCGTCGCGTGGGATGATAGGTCAGGTTGCCCGAGACCGAGAGCCCGGTGCGGCCCGGCGTGCCCGGGTCGTCGGGTTCGAGGCGGAAGAAGCCTGCCGACAGATTGCCCTCCAGCACGCCTCCCGGCTGGATCTGGATGCCTCCGCGCATGCCCCAGGTGGTGGTGTTGCGCTTGTCGCCCTCGGAAGTCCTTTCGATCCTGAAATCACGCCGCACGGCAAAGGCGCTCAGGGTGACGAAGGTGATGCCCGATACCCGCCAGCCGGCCGTGGTAAGGGCGCTGTAGCCGGTGAAGTCCCGGTTGGCGTCCGCCGCGGAAACCGCGTCGTACTGGGTAATGTTGCCCTGAAGGTCGAACAGCAGGCGCGCCGTCTCATGGTGTGCGCGCAGTTCGCCGCCGAGGCTGTCGATCTCGCGGGGGCCGGAGTTCGGGTCCTGCCGGGATTCCGGCGAGCCGCGCTCCTCGACCGCGCGCTGCCAGAACCCGCGCCCCGTTACCGAGGTGGAAGGATCGGGAGACCAGCGCGCCGAGCCCTGGAGCAGCCAGGCCTCGGTATTCTCGGTCTTGAGATCGGCGAAGCGCCGGATCGTGGACGTGGCCAGCACTTCGCCGCTGACGACGCCGGGCGCGGTCCGGGCCCTGATTTCGGGCGTGATTTCGAGATGCACGTCGTCCCGGGCATTGGCGGGTTCGGCGTAGACGTTGCTGTCGTACTCGATCCGGGCTTCGCCGCCCATGGTGACGTCGATCGAGCCGAGGTGGATCGGCAGTTCCCGATAGGACCTATCGTTGGGATAGACCGCCGGAGCGGTCGAGCCGATGTCGCGTGCCTGGGCCAGTGCCTGCTGCGGAGTCGCCAGCAGGAGCGGGACCGGGACGGCCAGTGCGATTGCCCCCCGCACGGCGTCAGAACCAGCGCTCGTAGACCCGGATACGGTCTCCGGGGAGGATGATGGTGGTTTCGTCCGCCTGCGCGGTCACGTCCTTGCCGTCGACCTGCCGGGTGATCGCCACCTTGCCGGTCTGCGCGCGGTAAGTGTAGCCCCCCGCCGCCGAAAGCGCTGCCAGCACGGTCATGCCCTGGCGATAGGCGAACTGGCCGGGCTGGTTGACCTCGCCCACCACATAGAACGGGCGCAGTTCCACCGGGCCGACGTTGACCACCGGGTCGCCGGTCATGATCCCCTGGCGCAGCAGCGTGGCGGCGATGCCCTGTTCGATCTCCCGGTAGGTGAGCCCGGCGACGTTCACCTGCTTGATATAGGGCAGCGAGATCGCGCCGGTATCCTCGACGATGTAGTCGCCGTCGGCGGTCGTCAGATCCTGCACCACGATATGCAGCTTGTCGCCCGCACCCACGCGGTAGGGACCTGCCTGCGTGGATGCGAGCGTGGGCAGAGATGCCGTGGGCGAGGAACATGCCCCGAGCATCAATGACGAAGCGAGCGTCGCGGCAAGCGGGGCCGCGAGAATGTGCCTGAAACGGAACAGGCGCGATAACTGGTGCGACATATGGGGTGCCCTCCCTGGAAAGACCTGCCACCCGGCGCCCTGCCTTCGGGGGGAAACCGCCCCGCCGATGGCTGACACGCCCATGGATTCGTCACCTGATAGGTTACGAAAATGACGGCGGATTTCCTTGGTTATTAAGGGCTAGGTGGTGGCGAACTCGGAGAACAGGCCGCGAAAATACTCGGGCGAAGGGGGATCATCCGCCCGAGAACAGTTCCAGCTAGGGACCGGGGCGCTGTTGTGATATAGCCGTTGGCGCTGACGTCGAATTTGCGACGGGTTTCGGCAATATTGGGTCCGGGCCGGAATTTTCCGATCCGAACTTCAACTGCGACGATTTCCTTTCACTTGACGATTTGACGCACTACCGGACTGCAATCTCGCAGGCCGAAAACACCGTTTCTTGAAAGGAAACACCCATGCCGATCGGCACCGTGAAGTTCTTCAACACCGACAAGGGTTACGGCTTCATTTCGCCCGAGGACGGCGGCCAGGACAGCTTCGTCCACATCAGCGCCGTTCAGAACGCCGGGATGCAGACGCTGAACAAGGACCAGCGCGTTTCCTACGAAGTCGAAGTCGGCCGCAATGGCAAGGCTTCTGCCGTGAACCTGCAGTCGGCCTGATTGCAGAAGAACCGGGGCGCGGCATATGCCGACCCCGGTTCTTACCCCGCAAGCTGCGGTTTGTGGGTTTTTGCCCGAGGCGGCGCGTCCTGCGCGCCGCCCGGTAAGTGCCTTCAGGAGGAAGGGTCGACCTCAGTCGACCATCGCGGCGACAAGCCGCTGGAGATCCTCTCGTGACAGGCTGGTCCGGCTGGCGTCCCGCGCAGGGCGCGGGAGATGCCGGATCTGATGTGTATTGAAGGCATTGGTAGAGCGATGGATCGCTCCCGAAAAATCTGTAATCATCTATTCCTGAATTTCGCGGCTCATGGCCGCCCTGAATCAGCGGCCCTTGGCCGCATTGCGTTTATCGTTTGAAGCCGCCGCGCTTGCGCGGCGGGCCACCGGCCTGGCCGGGGGTGCGTTCGCGGAACACGATGCGACCCTTGGTGAGGTCGTAAGGCGTCATTTCCACGTGTACGCGGTCGCCAACGACGGAGCGGATGCGGAACTTGCGCATCTTGCCCGCGGTGTAGGCGATGATCTTGTGCTCGTTGTCGAGCAGAACGGCGAAGCGCCCATCGGGGAGGATTTCCTCGATGTAGCCTTCCATAGTAAGCAATTCTTCCTTGGCCATCCGGTTCCGTCCATAGTCAATTTGCGTCAGGTCCCGCCGTCCGCACATCGAAAGGCGAGCCATCAAGGCCAAGCAGCTAGAAATGGGAGGCAGGGCTGAAGTTCCAGCCGGCAAAATCCCGTCGCAGGCGACGCAGCACCCGCCACATGGTGTCTAAACGTCAAAATTGCAAGCTATTCCGTGCTGCATCGGCGCATCGATTTCTGTTTGCGGCCACTTCTACGCCGGTTTGGGCGCGGGATTTTCAAGCCGTTTCAGGCCTCATGAAGGTTGCAGGGCCGATTCAGGGGCCGGAGCAATTATCCTTGCCGTCATCCCCGTCATTTCATGGCGGGCCGGTTTAACGCGGTCGGCGGCGTGTAGGAAAATGTTTCGTGAGGGCCGTGGCTCTGCAATGCACTGGCCGAACGGGGATCGCCGGTGGGCGGATGCTCCCCGCGCCCCTCCGCCAGCCGGGGGTGTGGCGGGCGGAGGGGCGGGATCAGGGCCTCAGGGGGTCAAGGCCTCACAGCTTGTCCCTGGGCTTGCGGATGGTGGTGACGACCTGCGAGTCCGTGGAAAGGCCCAGGGAAGGCGCGGGCTTGGTCTTGGCTGCCTTGGGCTTGCGGATTTCCCGCGTGCTGCGCTTCTGCGACTTGGCCATGTTCGTGCTCCTGCTTTCAAGCGGGGGCGCGTTTTATCCCTCAGCCGCGGGAGGCTTGGTGTCCGGTTCCCGCGATGGCTGCTTCTAGCACCGATCGCCCGAAGACGTGTACGAATTCGGGGAAAGGCCGCTTCGGCCGATTCGATCCTGCGCGAGATCAGGCCCGGGCGGATACGGTGGCGGACCAGGCCTCGCTGCGCAGCAGGTCCACGGCCGCCGCCGCCAGCGCCTGGCTGCGATAGCCGCCGCACTCGACCAGCACAGTGCCCACGCAGGAAACCAGCCGCCACCGCCAGTCGCCCCCGGCGAACAGGGTGGAGGTCACGCTGACGGATTCCGCGCGGAAGATGTCGAAGTGGGAAGGTGCATCGCCCTGCACTCCAGGGCGGGCCGCGTTGCTGCGGTCCAATGGCCGGGCGCCCTCGCGGATGGGGGCTTGGACGATCAGGTTGAGTTGCGGTGCCATCGGACGGTCCTTCGCGTCGGCGCGTCCGGGCCTACCAGGGGCCCCGGGCGCGATAGAAGGGGAAGCGCCTGACGACGCCTTCGACGATATGGCCCTTGAGCCTGCGCCGCATTTCGTCCGCGCCTTCTCCCCGCGTGCAGACCAGATGCGTCCCGCCCGTGGGCAAGGGCTCGATGGTGCTGATAGACACGGCGAACTTGTCGCAAAGCGCGATCACGTCTGCCTCGGGCAGGTTCACGTTGATGGCGCGGCTCATCGTGCGGATGCCGATGACGTGAAATAACGGGTGAGATGAAAAGCCATGGCCTTGCTCCACTTCATAAGCGGGAGCACGGAGCTCTCAGTCGAAGCATTGCCTGTAGACGGAATTCTCTTCGATGGTTCCTAGATAGATATTTGCACGAGTTCGCACAAGCCGGACAGAAAATAATAAAATCCCTTGTTCACGGCGTGAGTCGATTCTCGCTCTTCTGACGTCGCGGGGGCGTGGCCCAATTCCTCCGGCCGCTTTTTCGGTCTCTCGATCCTCACGCCTCGATTGCGGACAATTCAGCGGGTCGGAGCCGGATCAGCGACTGCCTTGCACCCATTACCGCCGGACGGCAGGTATCTTCCATTGATCGAAAGCGGCCGCTCGTTCAGGCGAGGCCGCCCTATGTTACGCGAGAAAAGCTGTCGGTCCGCGACCGCCCCATTACGGACATTAGGCGCGAGGTTAAACATAGCCTTATGACAAGAAAAATTGTGGCACTACTTCTGCTATGCCTTGGGTCTGCTTGCGCCAAAGACATGTATTCTGACACGCCAGCTTGCCGTGATGGTGACGCGAACACGGTTTGTCCGGTCGATGGCTCAAGGGATGGAGACGAAAACGCTAAACCAAGCCGTTTCGCATCGGGGGAAAGCAAGCCTGAGCTTCTCAGGCAAATACAACTGGCGGTCGAAGGAGACATTAGCTTCGCAGGTCACTACTCTACTGCCTACGTTCCCTGTGGCACTGCATGCGGCAGCTACTGGTTTGTGGACCGCCGCAGTGGGCTAGTCTTTTCCGCTCCGGGCGAAGCGGGTGACGGACAGATGATTTGGGACATCAAGACCAGTCATGATAGCGATGTCGTGGAAGTGACCTACGGGTCGCGCGACGGCAGCAACACTGGCGCGTGTGCGAAGCAGGCGTTCCGCTGGATAGGAACGAAGTTCGTTGAGGCAATGCCAAAGGAACCGACTAGCTGCCCCGCCTAATGACAGCTTCCCCCCCGTTGCGGCCCTCGCGATCCGTCTCAAGGCCCATCAGCGTCTACATCGCCATCCTCAAAAAGAGCGTGTGTTCTGTCGATCGGGCATCGCTCGCCAGCGCCTTCATAGTTTTCAGGGGTTCAATTAAGTCCGCCCCGGAGACACCATGATAGGAAAGTTCCTTTGATCGCGCCCATCGATCCGCCGCGTTCGCAAAGCTGTCCTCGTTTAATTCATCCAAACGAATGACAAGCTCATCAGGTATTGCAAAGACCCAAGGTCCCTCGGGCGAGCCAATCGCGACTAAAAACTCTTCTCCAGCCAAGCGTGAAGCATCCGCACTCTGATCCACGGCTTTCCAGAGCGCAGCAAGAACTGAGTTATCAGCGTTGTTCGTGCGGTAGATGGGCGTGCGAGCCATGTCCGTGGAGAGCGCGACGCCATCGTCAGCGCGGCCTAGAAAGAATTCCGTCAGCAAAGCACACTCCTCGGTTGACGTTGCTCAGGTCGACACTGAAGCGCAAAAGCCGATCGTCCGCAATCCACCCCTTCCTGACGTCAAAGCTATCTTCCGCAGCTTCCGCATAGGGATGGGAGGGGAGGCGGATTGCGCCTGAACTTGACCCTGCGGCTCGGATCACCTAAGGGCCGCCATCTCCTGCGGGTTCGCTCGTGGGAAACGACATAGAGCTGAACATTGTCATGTCGGCATTTTTTGGGACTTTTCCGTGGCTTGGCCATGAGGAGGTCTCTTCGGAAATACCTTGTGCCGAGTCGTGCAGGGGGTTTTCGAAGGTGCGCATGGCAAAGTAATCCGGTGTTTCTGACCGGGTGGAGTGTTTTTCGGCTCACGTTCGACGGTTGCCAGGTTGCAGACCGCCATCGTTCCCGATCCGGGATCGGCGCGGCAGGTGCGGCCCGGGTGTTCACCGTTCGGCGTGACTCTCGAATTTCCTCATCCTTTCAGATGCTCCGGGGCCCGTTGTCGGTTTGGTCCCTTGGGGTGCGAAGGGTTCGCGCCGGTGCTGTCCGTCTCGACGGGCAAGATGCTCCGGCCCGGATCCATCGCACTCCCATTTGAAAGAAGAGTATAGATGCCCACTATCAACCAGCTGATCCGCAAGGGTCGCGAACCGCAGAAGGCCAAGTCGAAGGTTCCTGCGATGGAGCAGAACCCGCAGAAGCGCGGCGTCTGCACCCGCGTGTACACCACGACCCCGAAGAAGCCGAACTCGGCTCTCCGCAAGGTCGCCAAGGTGCGCCTGACCAACAGCCGCGAAGTCATTTCGTACATCCCGGGTGAAGGCCACAACCTGCAGGAGCACTCGGTCGTGCTCATCCGCGGCGGCCGCGTTCGCGACCTTCCCGGCGTGCGCTACCACATCCTGCGCGGCGTGCTCGACACGCAGGGCGTCAAGGATCGCAAGCAGTCGCGCTCGAAGTACGGCGCCAAGCGTCCGAAGTAAGCTGGTAGCGGCATGAGGGCCTGACGTTCTCTGCCGCACGGTACTGGATCTACCGGCCGGTGATGCTCACGCTCCCGCCCGAAACAACAAGGAATACCAACGATGTCACGTCGTCGTCGTCCCGAGAAGCGGGAAATCCTGCCTGATCCCAAGTTCGGTGATCAGACCCTGTCGAAGTTCATGAACAACCTCATGCTCGACGGCAAGAAGTCGGTCGCTGAATCGATCGTCTACGGTGCTCTCGACACCATGGAAACCCGCGCCAAGGCCGATCCGGTCCAGCTGTTCCACGATGCCCTGAACAACGTGAAGCCGCAGATCGAAGTCCGCAGCCGCCGCGTCGGTGGCGCGACCTACCAGGTTCCCGTCGAAGTGCGCCCCGAGCGCGCCCAGGCCCTGGCCATCCGCTGGCTCATCACCGCCGCCCGCAACCGTCCCGAGACCACCATGTCGGCGCGTCTCTCGGGCGAGCTGCTCGACGCTGCCAACAACCGCGGCAACGCCGTGAAGAAGCGCGAAGACACGCACCGCATGGCGGACGCGAACCGCGCCTTCTCGCACTACCGCTGGTAATGTGCGTGGTGTCGCCCGGATCGGCCCCTTCAGAGGCGGTCATCCGGGCGTCACACTTTTAATTCAGGGGGCGGGGGCCTATCTGACGGTCGGTCCCAACCCCGAACACTCCTGCTAAGGATTCTCACCATGGCACGCAGCCATCCGCTCAATATGTACCGCAACATCGGTATTATGGCGCACATCGACGCCGGTAAGACCACGACTACCGAGCGCATCCTCTATTACACCGGCAAGTCCTACAAGATCGGCGAAGTCCACGACGGCGCCGCGACCATGGACTGGATGGAGCAGGAGCAGGAACGCGGGATCACCATCACCTCGGCTGCGACCACCTGCTTCTGGACGTCCGAGGGCCAGGAATACCGCATCAACATCATCGACACCCCCGGCCACGTTGACTTCACCATTGAAGTCGAACGTTCGCTGCGCGTGCTCGACGGTGCGGTCGCCTGCTTCGACGGCGTTGCCGGCGTTGAGCCGCAGTCGGAAACCGTGTGGCGCCAGGCTGACAAGTACGGCGTTCCGCGCATGTGCTTCATCAACAAGCTCGACCGTACCGGCGCGAACTTCAAGTACTGCGTGCAGTCGATCATCGACCGCCTCGGTGCCAAGCCTGCCGTGCTCTACATTCCGATCGGCCTCGAAGCCGACCTGAAGGGCCTGGTCGACCTCGTTCACAACCGCGCGATCATCTGGAAGGACGAATCGCTCGGCGCCGAATTCTTCTACGAAGAAATCCCGGCTGAACTCGCTGACGAAGCTGCCGAATACCGTGAAAAGCTGCTCGAACTCGCTGTCGAGCAGGACGATGCGGTTCTGGAAGCCTACCTCGAAGGCAATGAGCCCGACGTCGCCACGCTGAAGTCGCTGATCCGCAAGGGCACGCTGAACCACTCGTTCGTTCCGGTCGTTTGCGGCTCGGCGTTCAAGAACAAGGGCGTTCAGCCCCTGCTCGACGCCGTCGTTGACTACCTGCCTTCGCCGCTCGACATCGAAGACGTCCAGGGCGTCAAAGTCGACAGCGACGAGCCCGACAGCCGTCCGCCGGAAGACAACGCTCCGTTCTCGGCGCTGGCCTTCAAGGTCATGAACGATCCCTTCGTGGGCTCGCTCACCTTCATCCGTATCTACTCGGGTACGCTCTCGAAGGGTTCGTACCTGAACTCGGTGAAGGGCAAGAAGGAAAAGGTCGGCCGCATTCTCGAAATGCACGCCAACGACCGTAAGGACATCGACGAATCCTTCGCGGGTGACATCGTTGCTCTTGCCGGCATGAAGGAAACCACCACGGGCGACACGCTCTGCGCCGAACGCGCGCCGATCGTGCTCGAACGCATGGAATTCCCCGAGCCGGTCATCGAACTGTCGGTGGAACCGAAGACCAAGGCCGACCAGGAGAAGATGGGCGTCGCGCTCAACCGTCTCTCGGCCGAAGATCCCTCGTTCCGCGTCACTACCGATCACGAATCGGGCCAGACGATCATCAAGGGCATGGGCGAACTTCACCTGGACATCATCGTCGACCGCATGCGTCGCGAGTTCAAGGTCGAAGCCAACGTCGGCGCTCCGCAGGTTGCCTATCGCGAATACCTCGCGAAGCCGGTGGACATCGACTACACCCACAAGAAGCAGTCGGGCGGTACCGGTCAGTTCGGTCGCGTGAAGGTCAAGGTCACGCCGGGCGAGCGCGGTGCGGGCATCACCTTCAAGGACGAGATCAAGGGCGGTAACATTCCGAAGGAATATATCCCCGCGATCGAAAAGGGCATGCGCGAAACCGCTGCCTCGGGCTCGCTGGTCGGCTTCCCGATCATCGACTTCGACATCGTCCTCTACGACGGTGCCTACCACGACGTCGACTCGTCGGCCCTGGCCTTCGAAATCGCCGGTCGCGGTGCCATGCGTGAAGTCGCCCAGAAGGCCGGCATCAAGCTGCTCGAACCGATCATGAAGGTCGAAGTCGTTACCCCCGAGGAATACCTCGGCGACGTCATCGGCGACATGAACAGCCGTCGTGGCCAGATCCAGGGCACCGACAGCCGCGGCAATGCCCAGGTCGTCGAATCGATGGTCCCGCTGGCCAACATGTTCGGCTATGTGAACCAGCTCCGCTCGTTCACCCAGGGTCGTGCGAACTACTCGATGTTCTTCTCCCATTATGACGAAGTCCCGGCGAACGTCGCGGCTGAGGTCAAGGAGAAGCTTGCCTAAACGGCAAGATCATTCTAGGGGCGGCGCCTGTTTCGGCGGGCGTTGCCTCACATCCCGCAGATACAATTCAAGCGAAAGAAGGTTTGTAAGATGGCGAAGGCAAAATTCGAGCGGAACAAGCCGCACTGCAACATCGGCACCATCGGTCACGTCGACCACGGCAAGACCACCCTCACGGCTGCCATCACCAAGGTCATGTCGGAAGCGTTCGGCGGTGAAGCCGTTGACTTCGCAAACATCGACAAGGCTCCGGAAGAGCGCGAGCGCGGCATCACGATCTCGACCGCTCACGTCGAGTACGAGACCGAAGCCCGTCACTACGCGCACGTCGACTGCCCGGGTCACGCTGACTACGTGAAGAACATGATCACCGGTGCCGCCCAGATGGACGGCGCGATCCTGGTTGTGAACGCTGCTGACGGCCCGATGCCGCAGACCCGCGAACACATCCTGCTCGCCCGCCAGGTCGGCGTGCCGCAGCTGGTCGTGTACATGAACAAGGTCGACCAGGTCGATGACGAAGAGCTCCTCGAGCTCGTCGAACTCGAAGTGCGCGAACTGCTCTCGTCGTATGACTTCGACGGCGACAACATCCCCGTCGTCAAGGGTTCGGCTCTCGCCGCCCTCGAAGGCCGTGACGACAACATCGGCAAGGAATCGATCCTTGCGCTGATGAAGGCTGTCGACGACTACATCCCGCAGCCCCCGCGTCCCACCGACAAGGCATTCCTGATGCCCGTCGAAGACGTGTTCTCGATCTCGGGTCGTGGTACGGTTGTTACCGGCCGCGTCGAAACCGGCATCGTCAAGGTTGGTGAAGAAGTCGAAGTCGTCGGTATCCGCGACACGCAGAAGACCACCGTCACCGGCGTCGAAATGTTCCGCAAGCTGCTCGACCAGGGTGAAGCCGGCGACAACATCGGCGCGCTGGTTCGTGGCCTGAAGCGCGACGACGTGGAGCGTGGCCAGGTTCTCGCCAAGCCGGGCACCGTGACCCCGCACACCGAGTTCTCGGCTGAAGTCTACGTTCTGTCGAAGGACGAAGGCGGCCGTCACACGCCGTTCTTCGCCAACTACCGTCCGCAGTTCTACTTCCGCACCACCGACGTGACCGGCGAAGTGATCCTTCCCGAGGGCACCGAAATGGTGATGCCGGGCGACAACGTTTCGCTGACCGTGAAGCTGATCGCTCCGATCGCCATGGACGAAGGTCTCCGCTTCGCAATCCGCGAAGGCGGCCGCACCGTCGGTTCGGGCGTCGTTGCCACGATCACGAAGTAATTCGCTGATCTTGCAGCTACGGCTAAAGTGATTGGCCCGGCGTCTCGAAAGAGGCGCCGGGCTTTTCGCGTTTATGGAGTTAAGGCGTTTGTGGCGCTCGAGGCCCCGGCGTAGGGCTAGTGTGCCCGCAACTCGCCCTGTCCGATCTTCCATGCATCCGAGCCTTTGGGTGCTGCGGGAATGGACGCCAGGTCGATGTAGTAGACAGGTTCCGGCACGTGGCCGAACGGTATGGTGATGCAGGGGCCTAGGCAGCCAGGCAGGTCCCAGAGGTCGGGCGGGTAGGCCGCGCCCGTACGCGTGCTTTCGTCGACGGATTTCGAAGCCGGGACGCGCTGGTCAGTGCCATCGCCGCCGTGGGAGCAGACGACGATCGTGCCGTCATTGCCGCCATTGCTGGCACGGGCGGCAGCACGGCAGGCCTCATCAACGGCAGCGCCCTTGGCGTCTGGCATGGTGGCGTGGGCGGAAAGCGTGTTGGTATCGTCGATGTCGATGGGGACGCCCGTTTGGCCGGGGCCGTAGCCGGAGCTGTCGGCTGCTGCGGTGGCGGGCGCCAGGCATGCAAGGGTGAGCGCGGCAAGCGTGCTGGAAATTGTCGTGGTGATGGAGGGCATTGAAAGCGCCTTCTGCTAGGCGTCGCCATGCCAACCTAGGATGCGGAACGGAGGTAGGGAAGGGGCGATGCGACGAACCGCGTTGGCGACCTTCGGGAACCTGCCGGACTTCGTGAAATCAGGGCTTGCTCGACTCGGCATCACCGTGTAGTGGCGCGGTTCGAATTTGACGGGGCTTCGGCCCTTTGGCTCTTTCTCATCGGTAGTAGGTAATGGAAGCTCAGAACATCCGTATCCGCCTCAAGGCGTTTGACCATCGCGTGCTCGACCAGGCTACTGGCGAAATCGCTGACACGGCCCGCCGTACCGGCGCTCTGATTCGTGGGCCCATTCCTCTGCCGACGAAGATCGAGAAGTTCACGGTCAACCGTGGCCCGCACATCGACAAGAAGTCGCGTGAGCAGTTCGAAGTCCGCACCTACAAGCGTCTGCTTGACATCGTGCAGCCGAACGCAGCTACCGTCGACGCTCTGATGAAGCTCGATCTGGCTGCCGGCGTGAACGTCGAAATCAAGCTGGCCTAAGCCGGTTTGCGGGGTGACCGAAAGGTTGCCCCGAAAGTCCTTTCCGATCGGACTTTAAACGATCGAGGCGAAATTCGGATCTTCGGATCCAAATTGTCCTTGTCGGCCCGATGGCCGGCTTTGCGGGGAGAAACCCGCAGAGACAGCGCCCCGGGCGGCAAGCCGCCGGGGGACACAAGGGATACCTCCGCCGTCTCCTTCGGGAAGCGTCGGGAATGCGTCCCCCGTCTCGTTTCCGCGGTCCATGATGGGCTGGCAGGGAACACCTGACCCGGACGGGGTTCGTATCACAACCAGGGTTGGACACGCGTACGGGGGATGGTCCTGCGTACGCCTCTGTAAGGAGAAAGGTCATGCGTACAGGCGTGATCGCCAAGAAAGTCGGGATGACCCGCCTGTTCCAGGAGGACGGTCGCCACGTGCCCGTCACTGTCCTGGCACTTGAAGACTGTCAGGTGGTTTCGGTTCGTACTGCTGATCGTGACGGCTACGTCGCGGTTCAGCTCGGTGCGGGCGAAGCAAAGCAGAAGAACGTTGCCAAGCCGCAGCGTGAGCACTTCGCCAAGGCTGAAGTTTCGCTCAAGATGCGCGTCGCGGAATTCCGCGTTGCCGACGATGCCCTCCTCGAAGTCGGTTCGACGATCGCTGCCTCGCACTTCGTGCCTGGCCAGCTGGTCGACGTTGCCGGCCACACCCAGGGCAAGGGCTTCCAGGGCGCTATGAAGCGCTGGGGCTTCGGCGGTATGCGCGCCACCCACGGTGTGTCGATCTCGCACCGTGCGCACGGTTCGACGGGTAACCGTCAGGATCCGGGCAAGGTGTTCAAGAACAAGAAGATGGCCGGCCACATGGGCGACCGTCAGCGCACCCAGCAGAACCTCGAAGTCGTCCGCGTGGACGACGAGCGTGGCCTGATCTTCGTCAAGGGCTCGGTCCCGGGTTCGAAGAACGCCTGGCTCACCGTTTCGGACGCCGTCAAGGTCGACCGTCACGGCGAGGCTCCGTACCCCGCCGGCCTCAAGCTGGCTGCCAACACCAATGATACGGCCGCTGCCGAGACCCCTGCTGACGTGGCGGCTCCCGAAGCGACCGAAGGCCAGGAGGGCTAATCATGAAGGTTCAGGTCCTCAATATCGACGGTTCGGCCGCTAACGCCGACATCGAGCTTTCGGACGACGTGTTCGGCCTCGAGCCGCGCGCGGACATCCTGCACCGCGTCGTCACCTGGCAGCTCGAAAATCGCCGCGGCATCGCCCGTGCGACCCGCGAGCGCTCGGAAGTCGCGCGTACCGGCAAGAAGTTCGGTCGCCAGAAGGGTGGCGGTACTGCCCGTCACGGCGATCGTGCGGCTCCGGTGTTCATCGGCGGTGGTAAGGCTCACGGTGCTCGTCGCCGCGAGTTCAACGTCTCGCTGAACAAGAAGATCCGCGCTCTCGGTCTGAAGATGGCCCTTTCGGCCAAGGCTCAGAAGGGTCTCGTGATCGTCGACTCGCTCGACGTTTCCGATGCCAAGACCAAGGCGCTCGCCGGTCAGCTCGCCAAGGCGAACTTCGGCAAGAAGGTTCTCGTCATGGACGGTGAGCAGGTAAACGAGGGCTTCGCCCTGGCTGCCCGCAACATCATCGGCGTCAACGTGCTTCCGGCTGTCGGCGCCAATGTCTACGACATCCTGAAGCATGATACGCTGGTGCTGACGCGCGCCGCTGTCGAGAAGCTGGAGGCGCGTTTCAATGGCTAAGAGCAACGTGGACATCCGTCATTACGACGTGATCCTCTCGCCGCACATCACCGAGAAGTCGACCCTGCTCTCCGAGCAGAACGCGGTTGTCTTCAAGGTGGCCGACGCGGCAACCAAGCCCCAGATCAAGGCCGCCGTTGAGGCGCTGTTCGACGTCAAGGTGACTGGCGTGAACACCCTGGTCCAGAAGGGCAAGACCAAGCGCTGGCGCGGTAGGGAATACCGCCGCAGCGACGTGAAGAAGGCGATTGTCACGCTGGCCGAAGGCCAGTCGATCGACATCACCGAAGGCGTACGGGGCTGATCCGATGGCACTGAAGCATTACAACCCGACCAGCCCCGCCCGCCGCGGCCTGGTCCTCGTCGACAAGTCGTCGCTCTGGAAGGGCAAGCCCCTCAAGGCGCTGACCGAAGGCAAGAGCAAGACCGGTGGCCGCAACAACAAGGGCCATGTCACTTCGCGTGGCATCGCCGGCGGTCACAAGCAGAAGTACCGCTTCATCGACTTCAAGCGTCGCAAGTGGGACATGGAAGCAACCGTGGAGCGGATCGAATACGATCCCAACCGCACTGCTTTCATCGCGCTGGTCAAGTACGCCGACGGTGAGCTGACCTACATCATCGCGCCTCAGCGTCTGGCCGTTGGCGACGTCGTCGTCGCCGGCGAGAAGACCGACGTGAAGCCCGGCAATGCCATGCTTCTGTCGCAGATGCCGGTCGGCACGATCTGCCACAACGTCGAGATGAAGCCCGGCAAGGGCGGCCAGATCGCACGTTCGGCAGGCACCTATGTGCAGGTCGTCGGTCGCGATCGCGGCATGGTCATCGTTCGTCTGAACTCGGGCGAGCAGCGCTACCTGCGTGGCGATTGCATGGGCACCGTTGGCGCCGTGTCGAACCCCGACAACGCCAACCAGACCCTTGCCAAGGCTGGTCGCGGCCGTTGGCTGGGCCGTCGCCCGCTGACCCGCGGTGTTGCCAAGAACCCGGTCGACCACCCGCACGGCGGTGGTGAAGGCCGTACCTCGGGCGGCCGTCATCCGGTCACTCCGTGGGGCAAGCCGACCAAGGGTGCTCGCACTCGCAACAACAAGCAGACGGACAAGATGATCATCCGTTCGCGCCACGCCAAGAAGAAGAGGTAAGACACGATGGCACGTTCCGTCTGGAAAGGCCCCTTCGTCGACCTGTACCTTCTCAAGAAGGCCGAGGTCGCGCAGGATGCCGGCAACCGCGCTGGTCCGATCAAGACCTGGTCGCGTCGCTCCACCATTCTCCCGCAGTTCGTTGGTCTGACCTTCTCGGTCTACAACGGGCACAAGTTCATCCCTGTCTCGGTCAACGAGGACATGGTCGGCCACAAGCTCGGTGAATTCGCGCCCACGCGCACGTTCCCCGGCCACGCCGCCGACAAGAAGGGCAAGCGCTAATGAGCAAGCAGGCAGCACCCCGCCGCGTTGGCGAGAAGGAAGCTCTTGCGGTTGGCACCACCATTCGTGGTTCCGCCCAGAAGCTCAACCTCGTCGCCGCTCTCATCCGTGGCCGCAAGGCCGAGGACGCGATGAACATCCTGGCCTTCTCCAAGAAGGCCATGGCCCAGGACGCCCGCAAGATCCTCGCTTCGGCGATCGCCAATGCGGAAAACAACCATAACCTCGACGTTGACGCTCTCGTCATCGCCGAGGCATCGGTTGGCAAGTCGATCACGATGAAGCGCTTCCACGCGCGCGGTCGCGGCAAGTCCACCCGGATCCTCAAGCCGTTCTCACGCCTGCGGATCGTCGTTCGCGAAGTCGAGGAGGCCTGATCCATGGGTCACAAGAGCAATCCGATCGGTCTGCGTCTGCAGATCAACCGTACCTGGGACAGCCGCTGGTTTGCGGAAGGCCGGGACTACGGCAAGCTTCTTGAGGAAGACCTCAAGATCCGCAAGTCCATCATGTCGACCCTGCCGCAGGCAGCGATCTCCAAGGTGGTCATCGAGCGTCCGGCCAAGCTGTGCCGCATCTCGATCTACGCAGCCCGTCCCGGTGTGATCATCGGCAAGAAGGGTGCGGACATCGAGAAGCTGCGCAAGCAGCTCTCGGCCATGACTTCGAGCGAAGTGAAGCTGAACATCGTCGAAATCCGCAAGCCGGAAATCGATTCGAAGCTCGTCGCTCAGGGCATTGCCGACCAGCTGGTCCGCCGTGTTGCGTTCCGCCGTGCGATGAAGCGCGCCGTTCAGTCGGCCCTTCGTCTTGGTGCCGAAGGCATCAAGATCACCTGCGGTGGCCGTCTCGGGGGCGCCGAAATCGCTCGCGTGGAATGGTATCGCGAAGGCCGCGTTCCGCTGCACACGCTGCGTGCGAACATCGACTATGCCGAAGCCGAGGCTCTGACCGCCTACGGTATCATCGGCATCAAGGTCTGGATCTTCAAGGGTGAAATCCTTGGCCATGACCCGATGGCGCAGGATCGTCTGATGATGGAGGCTCAGACCTCCGGCGTCCGTCCGGCGCGCTGAGGCTTGAGGTAGAGTAAGCACCATGCTGCAACCGAAAAAGACCAAGTTCCGCAAGGCTTTCAAGGGCCGGATCAAGGGTGATGCCAAGGGCGGCACCGACCTGAACTTCGGTTCGTACGGCCTCAAGGCCCTCGAGCCCGAGCGGATCACCGCCCGCCAGATCGAAGCGGCTCGCCGCGCGATCACGCGTCACATCAAGCGCCAGGGTCGTCTCTGGATCCGCGTCTTCCCCGACGTGCCGGTTTCGAAGAAGCCTGCTGAAGTCCGTCAGGGTAAGGGCAAGGGTTCGGTCGAATACTGGGCGGCCCGCGTCAAGCCCGGCCGTATCCTGTTCGAACTGGACGGCGTCGCTGGCCCGCTCGCAGCCGAGGCTTTCAGCCGCGCTGCGATGAAGCTGCCGATCAAGACCAAGGTCGTGGCTCGCCTCGGCGACACTTCGCACCTTGGCGGCGAGTAAGGAAGTCGAATCATGGCAAACAAGATCGAAGACTTTCGTGCCAAGACCGACGATCAGCTGACCGCTGACCTCGCCGACCTTAAGCGCGAACAGTTCAACCTGCGGTTCCAGGCCGCGACCAACCAGCTCGAAGCCCCGGCGCGGGTGCGTGAAGTCCGCCGTGACATCGCGCGCATCAAGACGCTCCAGGCCGAGCGCGCGGCGCAGGCCTGAGGAGACACACGATGCCCAAGCGTATTCTGATCGGGACCGTGGTTTCCGACAAGACCGACAAGACCGTTACCGTACTGGTCGAGCGCAAGGTGAAGCACCCCCTCTACGGGAAGATCATCCGCCGCTCGAAGAAGTACCATGCTCACGATGAGGACAACGCCTTCAAGACCGGCGAACGTGTCCGCATCGAGGAGACGAAGCCCTACTCGAAGACCAAGACCTGGAAGGTTCTTGACCGTCTTCAGGCGAGCAAGGGCACGGCACTGGAAGCAGAGGTCTAAGGACCTCGGCCTCCAGGCCGAAAGCAGAGTGTTGACCTGGACGGGAGAATGCGGCAAAGGCCCGCACTTCGCCCGTCAAGGCGACTCGGGCCCCTAGTGGGCCTGTCTTTTTAGGAACTGCCGGACTGGTTCCGGCAAGCCAGTTGAGAAGGACCCGGATCGATGATCCAGATGCAATCCAATCTCGACGTCGCGGACAACAGCGGCGCCAAGCGCGTCCAGTGCATCAAGGTGCTGGGTGGCTCGAAGCGTCGTTTCGCAGGCGTTGGCGACATCATTGTGGTGTCGGTAAAGGAGGCGCAGCCCCGCGCCCGCGTGAAGAAGGGTGACGTTCACCGTGCGGTGATCGTGCGTACCCGCAAGGACGTGCGCCGTGCAGACGGCAGCGTTATCCGCTTCGACAGCAACGCGGCGGTGCTCATCAACAAGAACGAGGAGCCGATCGGCACTCGTATCTTTGGCCCCGTCGTTCGCGAGCTGCGCGGCAAGGGCTTCATGAAGATCATCTCGCTCGCTCCGGAGGTGCTGTAATGGCTGCTTCGAAGATCAAGAAGGGTGACGCCGTCGTCGTCCTGTCCGGCAAGGACAAGGGCCGCACCGGCACCGTGCTTCAGGTTCTCCCGAAGGACGGCAAGGTCGTGGTTGAAGGCGTGAACGTCGCAACCCGTCACCGCAAGCCGACCCAGCAGAACCCGCAGGGTGGCATCGAGCGCATTCCGGCCCCGATGGCGATCAGCAAGATCGCGGTCGCCGACAAGGACGGCAAGCCGACGCGCGTTCGCTTCGAAACCAAGGACGGCAAGAAGGTCCGCGTGGCCGTGAAGTCCGGGGAGACCATCGATGGCTGATTACACTCCGCGCATGCGCACCCGCTATGACGACGCCGTCGTCAAGGCGATGACCGAGAAGTTCGGTTACAAGAACGCAATGGAAGTGCCCAAGATCGAAAAGATCACGCTCAACATGGGTGTGGGCGAGGCCAGCCAGGACAAGAAGAAGGTCCAGACTGCCGCTGCGGAAATGGAAGCCATCGCTGGTCAGAAGCCGGTGATCACCAAGGCCCGCAAGTCGATCGCACAGTTCAAGCTGCGCGAAGGCATGCCGATCGGTTGCAAGGTTACCCTGCGCCGCGAACGCATGTACGAATTCCTCGATCGCCTCATCACGATCGCAATGCCCCGCATTCGCGATTTCCGTGGTCTGAACCCGAAGTCTTTCGACGGCCGGGGCAACTACGCGATGGGTCTTAAGGAGCAGATCATCTTCCCGGAGATCAGCTACGACAAGATCGAGAAGGTGCGTGGCATGGACATCATCGTCACCACCACCGCAAAGACCGACGAGGAAGCGCGCGAGCTGCTCCGTCTGTTCGGTTTCCCGTTCCCGGCTGAAGAGTCGGAACAGAAGGAAGCGGCGTGAGCCGCCGCTGAGGAAGAGAGCTTAAGTCCATGGCGAAACTGAGTTCCGTGAACAAGAACGAGCGCCGCAAGCAGCTCGTTAAGAAGTATGCAGGCAAGTACGCGCGCCTTAAGGCGGTTGCCGATGATGAATCGCTCGACGAAACCGAGCGTCTCATCGCCCGTCTGAAGCTGGCCGAAATCCCGCGTAACGGCAACCCGACCCGGGTTCGCAATCGTTGCGCGACCACCGGCCGTCCGCGCGGTTACTACCGCAAGTTTGGTCTCTGCCGCATCGAGCTGCGTGATCTTGCCAACAAGGGCATGATCCCCGGCGTGACCAAGTCGAGCTGGTAAGGGTACGAAGCAATGGCTATGACCGATCCCCTGGGTGATATGCTCACCCGCATCCGCAACGGGCAGCAGGCGAAGAAGGACACCGTTCTTTCGCCCGCATCCAAGCTTCGTGCGCGCGTTCTGGAAGTTCTCCAGCGCGAAGGCTACATCCGTGGCTACAGCGATGACGCTACCGGCGCTCATCCGCAGCTGCGCATCGAGCTGAAGTATTTCGAAGGCGAGCCTGCTATCAAGCACATCGCTCGCGTCTCCAAGCCTGGCCGCCGCGTCTACTCGGGTTCGAAGGAACTCCCGGTTGTTCGCAATGGCCTCGGCATCACCATCGTCTCGACGCCGCGCGGCGTGCTTTCGGATGCCGAAGCGCGCGCTGCCAACGTCGGCGGCGAAGTGCTGGCGGAGGTGTTCTAATGAGCCGCATCGGCAAAAAGCCGGTTGTGATCCCTGGCGGGGTCACTGCCGCCATCGATAACGGCATCCTGACCGTCAAGGGCCCGAAGGGCACCCTGACGCTGGGTCTGTCGGACCTCGTGACCTACTCGGTCGAGGAAGGTTCGATTGCCGTTCAGCCCGCCAACCAGACCAAGGCTGCCCGCAGCCACTGGGGCATGCAGCGTACGCTGGTGGCCAACCTCATCGAGGGCGTCACCAACGGTTACACCAAGGTTCTTGAGATCAAGGGCGTTGGTTACCGTGCGAATTCGCAGGGCAAGACGCTCAAGCTTCAGCTTGGCTTCTCGCACGACGTTGACGTCGCTGTCCCCGAGGGCATCGAAATCAAGACCCCGGATAACACCACGGTCGAGATTTCCGGTATCGACAAGCAGAAGGTCGGCCAGGTTGCGGCCGAGATCCGTCGCTGGCGCAAGCCCGAGCCTTACAAGGGCAAGGGTATCAAGTACCGTGGCGAGTTCATCTTCCGCAAGGAAGGGAAGAAGAAGTAATGGCCAAGCTGTCTCTTTTCGATCGCCGCGCTCGTCGCGTTCGTACCGCACTGAAGGCTCGTTCGGGCGGCCGTCCTCGTCTGTCGGTGCACCGCACCGGCCGTCACATCTATGCGCAGATCATCGACGATGCGCAGGGCCGTACGGTGGCCGCCGCCAACACGCTTGGCGCCAAGGGCACCGACAAGGACGCCGCGATCCGCGTGGGCAAGGAACTCGCCGAGGCCGCCAAGAAGGCGGGTATCACTTCGGTCGTGTTCGACCGTGGCGGTTTCCTCTTCCATGGCCGCGTCAAGGCGCTGGCCGATGCCGCCCGTGAAGGCGGGCTGGAGTTCTGATCATGGCTGACGAAAACATCAACGAAGCGCCGATCGCCGCTGAGCAGCCGCAGGGCGGCGAAGCGCAGGAGACCCGTGAGGGTCGCGGGCGCGGTCGTGGTCGCGGTGAACGCGGTGAGCGTGGTGGCCGTGGCCGTCGCGATGACCGTCGCGGTGGCCGCAACAACGACGAGGAACAGGGCGAGGAGCTTATTGAGAAGCTCGTCCACATCAACCGCGTCTCGAAGACGGTCAAGGGCGGTAAGCGCTTCGGCTTCGCTGCGCTGGTCGTCGTAGGCGACGGCAAGGGCCGTGTCGGCTTCGGCCACGCCAAGGCTCGCGAAGTTCCCGAGGCGATCACGAAGGCCACTGCTTCTGCCAAGAAGAAGATGGTCCGCGTGGCGCTCAAGGAAGGCCGCACTCTTCACCACGACGGCAAGGGCCACTTCGGCGCCGGCAAGGTGAACGTGCGTTCGGCTCCGGCCGGTACCGGCATCATCGCCGGTGGCCCGATGCGCGCCGTGTTCGAGAGCCTGGGCGTCGCTGACGTCGTCACCAAGTCGGTGGGCACCTCGAACCCGTACAACATGATCCGCGCCACCTTCGACGCGCTCGTCAACCAGACTTCGCCGAAGTCGGTTGCCCAGCGTCGTGGCAAGAAGGTCGCCGACCTGCTTGGTCGCGGTGGCGTCAGCGAAGCAGAGGCCGAGGCCGCTGCCGAAGCCATCGTGGAGTAAGGCTCATGGCAAAGATCAAGATCAAGCAGATCGGTTCGCCGATCCGTCGCCCCGAAAGCCAGAAGAAGATCCTCATCGGTCTTGGCCTGGGCAAGATGCACAAGGTCGTCGAACGCGAAGACACCCCGGAAGTCCGTGGTGCGATCGCGAAGCTGCCACACATGGTTGTGGTGATCGACTGATCAGCCTGTATCAGGCACGATAACCGGAAGGGCCCTGGCGGAAACGTCGGGGCCTTTCTCGTTTCGGTCGAGCTTTACATTCCCTTATCCCGCGTCTTATCGATGCTGCGCATAATCCGTGCGTAGCCGTGTCGGTTCCTCCACCTTTGGTGCCACTTGTGTTAAGCGCGGAGATCTGGATTTCCCCGGGGGATACTTTGCTTCGCAGGACCATCGCGGCCACGTCACTGTCTCTGGCCGTTCTCGCTCTTTCGGGATGTGAAGGCAGCGAGCCGCCCGATAACGGTGAAACCTATGTTCAGGAGAGTCCGGCTGCCGAGCCGGCCTGTAACGATCCGCTCGCCGATCCCGCTACGCTGGAGCGTGATCGCGAGGCCGACAAGGCGCTCAAGACGCTTCTCGCATCCGGACAGGCCGATCCGGTTGCCGAGGCGCGCAAGGCTGCGGCGGCCGGAGATTTCCGGCTTGTCGCTGCGGTGACGCTTGGCGGCATCGACACCAGCCAGTTCGGTGCTCAATGCGTGCTACGGGGAGGACTATCTCCCCGGATGGCGCGTGTCGTGACCTACTTCGGTGAAGATTCGCTGCCGACGCCTGCGCCCAGTGAGGCGCCGAGCGGTGAGACCGAAGATCGGCTCGCGACATTTGCACGGACTTTCAATGAAGCGCTGATCGCTAATCCGGCGTATCCATATCGAGACGTGTGCCGGTCCGTTCCCGTCCTGGCTGTGAAGAAGGGGGCTGCAGCGCAGGAGCCTGACGTCGCGAAGGGTCCAGAGCGCGCTTATGGTTACGCAAAGCTCGGCCCGTTGCCAGAAAACGCCACGCTCGCCGATGCAGCGCGCCGCGGCAATGTTGCGGCTTTGCGGCGGATGCTTGACGAGGAACCTTCGGCCGACCCGACAGGTGATGCGCTGGATGCGCCGCAGACCATCGATTCCCCAGATCTGTTCGGAATGACGCCGCTTGCCTGGGCAATTGCCTATCATCGTGACGGAGCCGCTCGTTTCCTGCTCTCACGGCAGGCGAGCCCTTCGGGCGCGCAGTGTCAGGCGCTGATGGACCGCGATTCGCCGATGCAGATTGCGCGAGCTCAGGGCTGGCTGCAGATGGTCCTGAAGATGAAGGCGCTTGTGCCTGAGGCCGATTATGCCGGTCTCGCGGAAGAGCCGGCCTTGCCCGATGGAAACAAGGCGCAGTTCAACGCCGAACTGGCGAAACTGGGCGATCGTTACGGCACGATCTTTAATAAGGACGAGCTCACTCGTCATGAATTGAAGTTCACCGTTAACGCTGGCGGGCGCGTAACCTCTTGTTCTTTCGAACCGAAAACTGTTTCACCAGAGTTCGACGCGGATATTTGCCGGCTTGGTGCCGAGGTGTTCAAATGGAAGCCCGCACGAGACGCTGAAGGCCGTTCGATCCCCGGAAACGGGAAGCTCATGATCCGCCTCCGAGGCAGTTAAGAGCCGCAGTTCCGGATTCGGGGGTGACATTGCGCCGCGGTTCGCTTATGGGCCGCGCCTTCCCATTAGCGCGACTAAAAGCGAAAGCGAGTGCAGACTATGAAATTGAATGACATCCGCGACAACGCGGGCGCCCGTCACCGTCGCATCCGCGTCGGCCGTGGCATCGGCTCGGGCAAGGGCAAGACCGCTGGTCGTGGTCAGAAGGGTGCCAAGGCACGCTCGGGCGTTTCGATCAACGGCTTCGAAGGCGGCCAGATGCCGCTTCACATGCGCCTTCCGAAGCGCGGCTTCAGCAACAAGAAGTTCGCCAAGGATTACGCGGAAGTGAACCTCGGCATGATCCAGAAGGCGATCGACGCCGGTAAGCTGGACATCTCGGGCACCGTTGATCACGCGGTTCTCCAGGCCGCTGGCCTGGCTCGTGGTGGCAAGGACGGCGTCCGCCTGCTGGGCAAGGGCGAACTGACCGCCAAGGTCGAGTTCAACGTTGCCGGTGCTTCGAAGGGTGCCGTGGAAGCGGTCCAGAAGGCTGGTGGTTCGGTGATTCTTCCTGCCAAGGAAGCCGCCGAAGCCTGAGCCATCGCAACCGCGATATGCTCATAGGGGGAGGGCGGGCGCGATGCGCTTCGCCCTCTCTTCATTCAGACTGCCTTTCGGCGACAGGTCTTCCAGAGCCGGCGCGAATGTCTATATGAGCGGACCAGAACCGGGGTTCGACAAGCCTTCATGCAGTCGCTAAGGCAGACCCGAACCGACTATCGAGGCTTTACAAATCGTCATGGCTTCCCGCGCCGACAATATCGCCAGCACTCTGAGCCTGGCCAACTTCTCGAAAGCCACCGAGCTAAAGAACCGAATCTGGTTCACCATCGGTGCGCTGATCGTCTTCCGCTTCCTGAGCTTCGTTCCGCTTCCCGGCGTGAACCCGCTGATTCTCTCGCAGCTCTACAGCAAGACGCAGGGCGGCATTCTCGACCTGTTCAACACTTTCTCGGGCGGTTCGCTTTCGCGAATGAGCCTCATTGCGCTCGGCGTGATGCCTTACATCACGGCGTCGATCGTGGTGCAGCTCGCCGCATCGCTCCACCCCGCACTGGTGGCGCTGAAGAAGGAAGGCGAAACCGGCCGCAAGAAGCTTAACCAGTACACCCGGTATGGCGCAGTTCTCCTTTGCGCGATCCAGGGCTGGTTCCTCGCGGTCAGCCTGGAGGCGTACGGCGCTTCGAACGGGCTTCAGGCCGTCGTCGATCCTGGTTTGGTGTTCCGCATCGGTGCCGTGATTTCGCTCGTCGGGGGCACGATGTTCCTGCTGTGGCTTGGTGAGCAGATCACCTCGCGCGGCATCGGCAATGGTGTTTCGCTCATCATCATGGCGGGCATCGTCGCCCAGATGCCGACGTTCGCGACGAACGTCGGACAGGCCTACAGCGCGGGCGACACGGGCTCGATCCTCATCATTGCGCTGATCGTGCTGATCGTCGCCATGATCCTGATGATCTGCTTCATGGAACGTGCGCAGCGCCGTCTGTTGATCCAGTATCCGAAGCGGGCGACTCAGCGCGGGATGATGCAGGCCGATCGCAGCCATCTGCCGTTGAAGATCAACACGGCGGGCGTGATTCCGCCGATCTTCGCCAGTTCGCTGCTGCTGCTGCCGCTGACCATCACTCAGTTCGCGGGTAAATCGCTGAATCCGGAATCGACCTGGGGCAAGATCGTCGTCTCGCTGAACCAGTACCTCGGTCACGGCAAGCCGCTCTACATGCTGCTTTATGCAGCGGGCATCGTGTTCTTCTGCTTCTTCTACACTGCGGTCGTCTTCAATCCCGAGGAAACCGCTGACAACCTGAAGAAGAACGGTGGCTTCATTCCCGGCATTCGCCCGGGCAAGAACACCGCGAATTATCTCGATTACGTGCTGACCCGCATCACCGTGATCGGAGCGATCTACCTGACCATCGTCTGCACCGTTCCGGAGTACTTCCTCTCGATGACCGGTCTGCCGTTGCTCTTCATGGGTGGAACGAGCTTGCTGATCGTCGTCAACGTGACCGTCGACACGATCACGCAGATCCAGTCGCACCTGCTGGCACACCAGTATGGCGACCTGATCAAGAAGGCGAAACTGAAAGGCAGACTGCGCTGATCGGCGCTCGCCAGGGACAAATGAGGGGTAAGGCGTGAATATCATCCTGTTGGGCCCGCCGGGGGCGGGCAAGGGCACCCAGGCGCAGCGTCTGGTCGAGCGGCATGGCATGCGCCAGCTTTCGACTGGCGACATGCTCCGCGCTGCGGTGAAGGCTGGTACGCCTACCGGGCTGGAAGCCAAGGCAGTGATGGAGCGTGGCGAGCTCGTTTCGGACGAGATCGTCTCAGCTCTGATCGGAGACGAACTGGACGCCATGGGGTCCGGTGCCGGTGCGATTTTCGACGGTTATCCGCGCACGGCGGCTCAGGCCGAATCGCTTGACGGAATCCTGGCCGCACGTGGTCGCAAGCTCGATCATGTGATCGAACTGGAAGTCGACGAAGAGGCGCTTGTCGAGCGGATCACCGGCCGTTTTTCCTGCGCCAGTTGCGGGAAGGGCTATCACGACAAGTTCGAGCAACCCAAGGTTCCCGGGGTCTGCGACAAGTGCGGTGGGACGGAATTCAAGCGCCGTCCTGACGACAATGCCGAGACCGTTAGGACTCGTCTGGCAGAGTACCGTGCGAAAACTGCGCCGATCCTGCCGATCTATGAGGCGCAGGGAATCGTTGCCAGAGTCGATGGCATGGCTGACATGGACGATGTCACCGCAGCCATCGAAGCGGTCCTGAAATCCTGATGATGCGGCCGGGCGAAAGTCCGGCCGTTCTCGTTTGCGGTATGCGTGCCGGTGGCGCTGCCGTGACGATGCGCCGCGCGGGGCTTCCTGCGCGGCGATTTTCGCTTTCTTTGACTACCGTACGCGGATGCGGTAAACAGTTGGCGCAAGGTCTGCTCTCGCCGCCCACACGGGGCCGGTGATCGAGCGGCACGGTTCGCGGGCGTTGACACGCCTTTCGAATCGTCCTATGCGCGCCCTTCACTCAAAGGTTTCGGCAAGTCCGGGGGCGTTGGCAACAAGCGTGCCGCCAACCGGACCTTTTGTCATTTACGCCTTTCGGGTGAGAAGCGTTGAGATGGGGGTCGTCCCTAGGGCGCTCCTGTGGAGCATGGAGATTTAAGTGGCTCGTATTGCCGGGGTAAACATCCCCACCAACAAGCGCGTTATCATCGCGCTCACCTACATCCATGGTATCGGTCGTACCAAGGCTCTCGAGATCGCCGACAAGCTCGGCATCGATCACAGCCGCCGCGTTCAGGACCTGTCGGACGCCGAAGTCCTGCAGATCCGCGAAACCATCGACGCCGATCACACGGTTGAAGGTGACCTTCGTCGCGAAACCGCGATGAACATCAAGCGCCTGATGGACCTCGCCTGCTACCGTGGCCTGCGTCACCGCAAGGGTCTGCCGGTTCGTGGCCAGCGCACGCATACCAATGCGCGCACCCGCAAGGGCAAGGCCAAGCCGATCGCCGGCAAGAAGAAGTAAGCCGTTCGGGCCGAGCAATCGGCCCATCCGGTTTTCCCCAGCGATTTTTCGACAGGATACACGAACATGGCACGCGAACCCCAGCGCATTAAGCGCCGCGAGCGCAAGAACATCACCAGCGGCATCGCGCATGTGAACGCCAGCTTCAACAACACCATGGTGACCATCACCGACGCCCAGGGCAATGCGATCAGCTGGTCCTCGGCAGGCATGATGGGCTTCAAGGGTAGCCGCAAGTCGACGCCGTACGCCGCGCAGGTCGCCGCTGACGACGCCGGCAAGAAGGCCGCCGAACACGGCGTCCGCACTCTCGAAGTCGAAGTCAAGGGCCCGGGTTCGGGCCGTGAGAGCGCCCTGCGCGCCCTCCAGGCGGTCGGCTTCACCATTACCTCGATCCGCGACGTGACGCCGATCCCGCACAATGGCGTGCGTCCTTCCAAGCGTCGCCGCGTCTGATCGAGCTAATCCGGACGACGAACCGGTCGTCGTCCGGGCTTCGGAACGTCCCGAGCCTTTCCACCAGGCTCCGGGGCGTAACCGCCATCACTCCCAGGGGAAGTCCATGACTGTCAACATCAAGAACTGGCAGGAACTCAAGAAGCCGAACAGCCTTGAGATCAAGCCGGGACCCGACCCCAAGCTGAAGGCGACCTTCGTCGCCGAACCTCTCGAGCGCGGTTTCGGCCTGACGCTCGGCAATGCGTTGCGTCGCGTGCTGCTCTCCTCGCTGCAGGGTGCTGCGATCACCTCGATCAAGATCGAGAACGTGCTGCACGAATTCTCGTCGCTGGCCGGTGTGCGCGAGGACGTCACGGACATCGTCCTCAACGTCAAGCAGATCGCGCTCAAGATGCAGGGCGAAGGCCCGAAGCGTCTCCAACTGTCGGCTACCGGACCGGCAGCGGTCAAGGCGGGCGACATCGCCGTCTCGGGTGACATCGAGGTCATGAACAAGGACCTCGTGATCTGCCACCTCGACGAGGGTGCCACGCTCAACATGGAACTGACCGCCGACACCGGCAAGGGCTACGTCCCCGCCGTGTCGAACCGTCCCGTGGACGCACCGATCGGACTTATTCCGGTCGATTCGCTCTACTCGCCGGTGCGTCAGGTCAGCTACAAGGTGGACAACGCCCGCATCGGTCAGGAGCTTGACTACGACAAGCTCAATCTGACGGTGGAAACGGACGGTACCGTGACCCCGGAAGACGCCGTGGCTTATGCTGCGCGCATCCTCCAGGACCAGCTTGCGCTGTTCGTCCACTTCGAGGACATCGCTCCGGTTGGCGCCTCGCCGATGATCGGCATGGCTGCTGGCGGCGCTGCTGCCTCGGAAGAGAGCGATACCAATCAGCTCAACCGCTACCTTCTCAAGAAGGTGGACGAACTGGAACTGTCGGTACGTTCGGCCAACTGCCTCAAGAACGACAACATCATCTATATCGGCGATCTGGTCCAGAAGACCGAAGCCGAGATGCTGCGTACGCCGAACTTCGGCCGCAAGTCGCTCAACGAGATCAAGGAAGTTCTTTCCTCGATGGGTCTGCGCCTCGGCATGGACATTCCGGGCTGGCCGCCCGAGAACATCGAAGAAATGGCCAAGAAGCTGGAGCAGGAACTGCTCGGTTGATCGGTTACTTCGATACCGAATTGAAGAGGGCTCCGCAGGAATGCGGGGCCTTTTTCTTTGGGGAACTGCTCTCTGGGCAGCAGGTGCAATCGGGTCTGGCCGATTTGCGTGCGGCTGTTTAGCGTGCTGGCATGATCGAACCTTCCGACGTGCTATCGGCGCGGACTCGCTTCAGTCTTGGCGCACGCTTCAGGAGTGTCATCTATGCGTGGCGCGGACTGCGTAGGCTTGTTCATGGCGAGCATAACGCGCGGATACACCTCGCCGCTTCGCTGAGCGTCGTGGCGGCAGGCATCTGGCTGCGAGTTTCGATGAACGACTGGCGGTGGCTCGTCCTGGCGATGGCCATGGTGTGGCTCGCCGAGGCGTTCAATACGGCGATCGAGGAGCTTTGCGACCGGATCGAACCGGGGTTCGACCTTGTCATAGGCCGGATCAAGGATATTGCGGCCGGGGCTGTTCTAATCGCCTCTCTGGCGGCAGCGCTGATTGGTGTGCTGACGCTGGGTCCGCCGTTATGGGTGCTTGTCCAGCAGTAGTAGGCCCGTTCCGGCTTGACTCCATCGCCGTTTTCGGGTTGAGGGCGCCACTCACACGTAAGTGAACCGGCTTTGGGCGATGGCCGAACCACATCGCCCGGCAGGCAGTACCTTGAACGGCTGCCTGACGAACGGAGTATATGAAATGCGTCATAAGCATGGTCAGCGCAAGCTGCAGCGCACCTCGGGCCACCGCGCCGCCCTTCTGCGCAACATGGCCGCCGCTCTCATCAAGCACGAGCAGATCCAGACCACCACGCCGAAGGCGAAGGAACTGCGTCCTTACCTCGAAAAGCTGATCACGCTCGCGAAGCATGGCGGCCTTTCGAATCGTCGTCTGGCGCACGCTCGCCTGATGGACGAAGCGCAGGAAAAGAAGCTCTTCGAAGTTCTGGCCGAGCGTTATGCCGGCCGCAACGGTGGCTACACCCGCATCATCAAGGCAGGCATCCGCGCTTCGGACGCCGCCCCGATTGCGATCATCGAACTCGTCGACCGCGACGTTTCGGAAAAGGGCAAGGACTCGGGCCCGGTGACCACCGACACCGAGGAATACGCCGAGGCCTGATCGCCTTTCGGCAGTCGGCTTCGTAGAGGAGCCGGCAAAGAGATTGCAGGGCGGTCGCGGGAATACCTCGCGGCCGCCTTTCTTTTTGTTTCGGGAGAACGTGATGTATCGTCTGTCGGGCCTGCTTGGGGCCGTGTTTCTTTCCACCGCTTCCAGCCTTGCGGTGGTACCTGTTTCAGCGCAGACGATGGTTCCGATGACTTATCCCGAAACACGCCGCGACGATCTCGTTGAAACCCTGTTCGGCGAGCGCATCGCGGACCCGTACCGCTGGCTCGAAAACGATGTGCGGCACGATCCGGAAGTCGCCGCCTGGGTCGAGAAGGAATCGACCTTCACCGAAGCGTACCTTGAAGGACTGCCGCAGCGTAGTTGGTTCAAGCAGCGGATCAGTTCGTTGATGAACTTCGAGCGGTTCGGTTTGCCGATCAAGGCTGGCAAGCGGTACTTCTATACCCGAAACACCGGGCTTCAAAACCAGTCGCAGCTTTTCGTGCGCGACGGACTGCACGGCGCGCCTCGGATGCTGCTTGATCCCAATGCCTGGGCGAAGGACGGTGCCACGGCACTGGATGCGTGGGAGCCCTCTCACGAAGGTCGCTATCTGCTCTATAGTGTGCAGGACGGCGGGAGTGACTGGCGTGTGCTTCACGTGCTGGATGTAACCACGGGCAAGGCGCTGGATGACGAACTGCGCTGGGTCAAGTTCAGCGCGCTGGCGTGGATCGGGGAGGAAGGCTTCCTCTACTCGCGATTCCCGGCGCCCGAGGAAGGAGCTGCGTTCCAGAGCCTGAACTACAACCAGGCGATCTATTTCCACCGGCTCGGTACGCCGCAGAGCGCCGACGAACTGGTCTACTCCACGCCGGACCATCCGGATTACGGCCACGCCGCCGAAGTGACGCAGGACGGGCGGCTTGCTGTCATCACCTCGCATATCGGCACGGATTCGCGCTACGATGTGCATGTGATCGACCTGTCGAAGCGCAAGAAGGCGGGGTGGGACGCAAAGCCCGTGGTGACGGGTTTCAAGGACGACTGGCGGCTTGTCGAAGGGGCCGGACAGAAGCTCTGGTTTGTCACCAACGAAAGTGCACCGCGCTACCGGCTCATCAGTATCGATCTCGGGGCGAAGGCTCCGGCCTTCGCGGAAGTCGTCCCGCAGCGCGAGGACATTCTGGAGCGGGCCGGTATCGTCGGCCAGCAACTCGTTCTCAACTATATGCGTGACGCGGCGAGCCATGCCGAGATCGTCGGGCTTGACGGCAAGCCCGGCCGTGCGCTTGCGCTCAACGGTATCGGGACGGCTTCCGGGTTCCGGGGCAAGCCCGGAGACCCTGAGACCTTCTACTCCTTCACGAGCTTCAACCGTCCGGCAGCGATCTTCCGGATGAACCTCGATACCGGCATGTCCGAGCCCTTCGCGGAGCCGGTGATGGATTTCGACCCTTCGGACGTCGTGGTCGAGCAGCGCTTCTATACGTCGAGGGACGGCACGCGGGTGCCGATGTTCCTCGTGCGGCGCAAGGACGTGGTGCAGTCGGGCAAGGCCGTGCCGACGCTGCTCTATGGCTACGGTGGTTTCGACATTTCCCTGACGCCGGGTTTCTCGGCCAGTCGCATGGCCTGGGTCCAGGCCGGAGGCGCCTTTGCCATGGCGAACCTGCGCGGCGGCGGCGAGTATGGACGCGCCTGGCACGATGCCGGGCGCCGTGCCAACAAGCAGAACGTGTTCGACGACTTCATCGCCGCCGGAGAGTATCTCAAGGCCGAAGGGATCGCTTCAAAGGATGGCCTTGCGATCCAGGGCGGGTCCAACGGCGGGCTTCTCGTGGGGGCCGTGCTGAACCAGCGGCCCGATCTTTTCGCGGCCGGGGTGCCGCAGGTCGGCGTCATGGACATGCTGCGCTTCGACCGCTTCACTGCCGGTCGCTATTGGGTGGACGACTATGGCTATCCTGACCGGGAAGAGGATTTCCGGATATTGAAGGCCTATTCACCCTATCACAACATCCGGGCGGGCACGGATTACCCGGCGATTCTCGTGACCACCGCGGATACCGACGATCGTGTGGTTCCGGGGCATTCCTTCAAATATGCGGCGGCGCTTCAGGCCGCGCCCTTGGGTGACAAGCCGCATCTGATCCGTATCGAGACGCGGGCGGGACATGGCTCCGGCAAGCCGACCGACAAGGCGATCGAGGAAGGCGCGGATGTCCTCTCGTTCGTTGCGCGGTGGACGGGATTGAAGATTCCCGACTGAGCCCCTTCAGGATTCGCTGTCCGTTCCTTCGTGAGCGGGCAGCCCCAGGGACCAGTAGATAGCGGCTCCGCGCAGTGCGAATCCCGCCGCTGCGGCTATGGCCCAGGTCAGTTGAGGGGCGATGCCGAGGGCTATACCCGCCGCCGCGACGGTTGCTGCCAGGGCTGCGGCTGTCACGTATAGTTCCGGCCGCATCAGGATCGAAGGCTGTCCGGCCACGACATCGCGGACGATGCCGCCGACGCAGCCGGTGGCGACGCCCATGACCATCGCCGGAATCGGTGGCACGCCCCAGGCCATGGCCTTGATGGTTCCGAACACCGAATAAACCGCAAGTCCCAATGCGTCGGCCCACTCCAGCAATTGTCCCTGCCACCAGCGTACCGGCGTGAACCAGGCGAGGGTCGCGACCGCGAGGCATACGGGGGCCACGAAAGGATCGCGAACCCAGAAGACCGGCGCTCCGATGAGGAGATCTCGCAAGGTGCCGCCGCCCACGCCGGTCATGAGTGCGAAGAATGCGACGGTCACGAAAGTCTGCCGCAACTGGGCCGCCGAAAGGGCGCCGGTCAGCGCGAAGACGGCGATTCCAAGGATATCGAACGCTGCGGGCAGGGCGGGCGCGTCAGGCGGCATGATCGTGGGCATGGCCTTGTCATAGCGCGCCTGTCGCCAATCGGGGAGGGGATCGCATCGCCGCGGCGTGGACAGTCCGGCTATGACGCCTCATCCATATATGATACATAGGAGATCATAAAATCGGGAGAGCAACGGGTGTCTCATCAACAAGCCTACGAAACCGCCGATTGGTATACCGACGTCTCGCTCGTCGACGATCCACATGCCTATTTCGATTACCTGCGCGCGCAAGGCCCGGTGGTGCGACTGCCATATCGCAACGCCGTGGCGGTGACGGGGTACGATGAGACTGTCCAGATCATGCTGGATACGGAGCATTTCTCCTCGATCAATGCCGTCACCGGCCCGGTCGCCGACCTGCCTTTCAGAGCCGATGGGGATGACATCTCGGAGAAGCTGGAGGCGCATCGCCGGCAGATACCGTTTGCCGATCAGATCGTGACCGAGGGCGGTGCGCGCCACGCTGACCTTCGTTCCATCATTGCGCGGCTGTTTACGCCGAGCCGCCTCAAGGATCTGCAGCCGAAGCTGCTCGCCACGGCGGAATCGCTGATCGAAGAATTCGCCAGGGACGGAAAGGTCGACCTCGTGCGCCAATACGGCGGTCCCTATGGCGCGCTTGTCATTTCCGATCTCCTGGGCCTTTCCGAACGAAGCCGCGCGAAATTCAGGGCCTTGCTTGAGGGAGCGATACCCGTGCCGATGGATGCCAGCGAGGAGGACATGCTCAAGAACCCGCTGGTGGGGGTGGGGAAGGATCTGTTCAGGCTGATCGCCCAGCGGCGCATAGTCGCCCATCCGTTGATGAAGCCTTTGCACGGCCTGCTGGCGCGTGAGGATATCTTGAGCGAATTGGCCACGGCGAGCTATCCCGACGGCGGGAAGCCTTCGCTGGTGGATCTTACCAGCCTTGCGGCCTTCCTTTTCGGCGCCGGGCAGGACACGACGAATCGGCTTCTTGCCAATGCCTTCCGGATCATCGCGACGAGGCCCGATATCCAGCAGGAACTCCGTGGAAACCGGGCTCGGATCGGTGATTTCGTCGAGGAAGTGCTGCGGTTCGACGGTTCGGTGAAGAGCGGCGGGCGCATGTGCCAGAAGACGACGACGCTGGGCGGGGTGGAGATCAAGGCTGGCACCGCCGTCCTGCTGTCGCACATGGCCGCCAACCGGGACCCCAGGCGCTTCGCGGAACCGGGGCAGTTCGACATGGACCGGCCGAGGATCAAGGAGCATCTCGCGTTCGGCAGGGGCGCTCATACCTGCATCGGTGCTCCGCTGGCCCGGCGCGAAGTGGTGACGAGTATCGAGCGGCTGCTCGCCCGCATGGGCAACATCCGTTTGTCCGAGGCCCATCATGGCCCCGCCGAGGCTTTGCATTTCGATTACGAGCCGACTTACATCCTGCGCGCGCTGGCGGCTTTGCACCTCGAATTCGATCCGATCGAAGGGGATTAACGCGTCGGGGGAATTCCAACCCGCATCGCTCTGGCCTATTACCGCGCAATGACCAGCACTGAGACCCGCTCCGAGATCGGCCCCGAGATTGCTTCCGCGATCGGAGAAGCCGAAGCGGCCAATGAACTGATGCGCCTGGCGCGCCAGATAAAGCGCGCCAACCGCCTCTATCACGCCGAGGATGCGCCCGAGATTTCGGATGCCGAATATGACGCCCTGGTGCGGCGCAATGCGGAACTGGAATTGGCGTTCCCCCATCTCGCCCGCTCCGACAGTCCATCGAATCAGGTCGGGCACGAAGTGGCCGGCTCGCCCCTGTCGAAAGTGACGCACGAGGTTCGCATGATGAGCCTCGACAATGCTTTCACTGACGAGGAAGTGGCGGAGTTCGTGGGCCGGGTCCGGCGCTTCCTTTCGCTATCGGCGGAGGAGCCGGTAGCGATGACGGCGGAGGACAAGATCGACGGTCTTTCCTGCTCGCTGCGGTATGAGAAAGGCAGGCTGGTCCGCGCCGCTACGCGCGGGGATGGCATGGTGGGCGAGGACGTTACCGCCAATGTCGCGCATATCGCCGATGTCGTGCAGGAACTGAAGGGAGAGGATGTTCCCGAAGTCTTCGAGGTGCGCGGCGAGGTCTACATGGAGAAGGCAGCCTTCGCGGCGCTGAACGAGGCCCTGATGGCTGAAGCGCGCGCACATGCGGAGGCCAGGGGCGAGGTGTTCGACGAGGGCAAGGTCCGCCAGTTCGCCAATCCGCGCAACGCCGCAGCCGGTTCGCTGCGCCAGAAGGATGCGGCTGTCACCGCGAAGCGCCCGCTGCGTTTCTGGGCGCATGGCTGGGGCGCCGCGAGCCATGTGCCGGGGGCCAGCCAGCACGAGGTGATCCGCCGGATCGAATCCTGGGGGCTTCCGGTCTCCCCGCAATTCCGCCTGTGCCATACGCTTGAGGAAGTGCTGGAGGCCTACCGCGTCATTCGCGATGGCCGGCCCGGCTTGCCGTTCGAGATCGATGGCGTCGTCTACAAGGTCGATCGCCTCGACTGGCAGCAGCGGCTTGGTTTCGTGGCCAAGGCGCCGCGCTGGGCAATGGCTCACAAGTTTCCGGCAGAGCGTGCCGAAACCGTTCTTGAATCGATCGACGTTCAGGTCGGGCGCACGGGCAAGCTCACGCCGGTCGGGCGGCTCAAGCCGGTTCTGGTCGGAGGCGTGACCGTTACCAATGTCACTCTGCACAATCGCGACGAGATTGCGCGTCTTGGCGTCCGGCCGGGGGATCGCGTGGTCCTGCAGCGCGCCGGTGATGTGATTCCACAGGTCGTGGATAACCTGACGCGCGCCGAGGAGAGGGCGACGTTCCACTTCCCGGATCACTGCCCGGAATGTGGTAGCGAGGCGGTTGCGGAAGAGGGGGAAGTCGATGTGCGCTGCACGGGCGGCCTCATCTGCCCGGCCCAGCGGACGGAACGGCTCAAGCACTTCGTCAGCCGGGGAGCCCTCGACATCGAAGGGCTGGGGGAACGGACTATCGACGAGTTCTTCGCCAGGGGCTGGCTCGAAAGTCCGGCCGATATCTTCCGTCTGCGCAAGCGCCGCGACGAGATTCTCGCGCTTGACGGGTGGAAGGACAAGTCTGTGGACAACCTGTTGGCCGCAGTGGAAAACAAGCGCGCGCCAGATGCGGCCCGGCTGCTCTTCGGGCTCGGCATCCGCCATGTCGGAGCCGTCACGGCGCGCGATCTGATGAAGCGGTTCGAGACGTTGCCGGCCTTGCGGCTGCTGGCCGAACAGGCCCATGCCAAGGAAGGCGAGGAGGCTGCGGCGCTGGGTAGCGAGGCTTATGCCGAACTGGTGTCGATCGACGGCATCGGTCCGGCCGTGGTGGAGGCGCTGGGCGATTTCTTCCACGAAGAGCATAACCGTCAGGTCTGGGACGACCTGCTTTCGGAGGTCGCTCCCCCGCCTTACGTCGTCGAGACGGTGGAAAGCGTCGTGGCGGGCAAGACGGTGGTATTTACCGGGAAGCTGGAAACGATGAGCCGCGACGAGGCAAAGGCTCAGGCTGAGCGTCTTGGCGCCAAGGCGGCCGGGTCCATATCGGCAAAGACGGACTTGCTGGTCGCTGGTCCCGGTGCCGGTTCAAAGCTCAAGAAGGCTGCCGAGCTCGGTATCGAAGTGATCGATGAAGCCGGGTGGGCCGAGATCGTGCGCAGCGCCGGTTGAGAAAGGGCAGGGCGCCCAGGGAGGGCCCCCTGCCGCTCGTCGGCGTGAACGCCGGCGAGCGGATTATCAGGAGTTTCGTCCCTGCCTTTCGTGCATGTGACGGTAGTGCTGTACCCGGGTGGCGCGCAGGCCGGCCATTCCTTCACGCTCGACGGCGCGTTGCCACGATGCCAGTTCCTCGAGAGTGAGGCCGTAGCGGTCGCAAGCCTCGGCGATCGTCAGGAGCCCTCCGTTGACCGCAGCTACGACTTCCGCCTTACGGCGAACTACCCAGCGAGACGTGTTGCGTGGCGGAAGGCTGCCCTTGTCGAGCGCTTCACCCAGGGGTCCGACGACGGCCTTCGGCCTGTCTAGTTCAGATTGAAGCATTTTTGGCCTCTTGAGCTGTTGTTACCAGCCCCCCTTGGCCTTAATTCTTGGCCGAATCCTTTAATTATTCGGAACCGGTCTTGGTTAATCACCGTTAACCAATTGTCAGGTAATTCCCTGAAATGAATGGGTAAATCTCCGAGGCTTTTTTCCCTCGGAGATTTAACTTTCGTTGACTTGCGTTAAGTTCGGTTTAACCACGATCATCTGCTGTTCTTGGAGATGACGGCGGTTGCGACTGGGCGAGTTGTTCGTGCGGTGAAGCGTGCGCGCTATCGGCGACGCGCCCGCATCCACAGGATCGACCAGTCTCCATTTACCAGTCTGGCGGCGAGACGAAGCCCGGCCCGGCGACAGGCGCGGCGCACGGCGGCCTCCTGCGTTTCCAGCAGGCCCGCAAGGACGAGGCTACCCCCCGGAGCAAGGGACTTGGCGAAGTCCGGCGCAAGGGAAACCAGCGGGCCGGCGAGGATATTGGCCATGATGAGATCGTAGGGGCCGCGCGCTGCCAGCAGGGGGTGGTCCATGCCGTCCGCGATGGTCATGGCCAGTTCGCCGCCGCGCGCGCCGAGGCTGACTCCATTCGCGGCGGCATTGTCTTCCACGACGCCGTAGCAGACCTGATCGATATCGCTCGCGGTCGCGAGTGCTCGGGGCCAGAGCGACATCGCTGCGAAGGCCAGCAGTCCCGTGCCCGTCCCGATATCGGCGTGGTTGCGAACGACCAGCCCCTGCGCCTTCATATGCGTCAGCATGGCGAGGCAGCCGGCGGTCGTGGCGTGCTGGCCGGTGCCGAAAGCCTGGCTGGCGGGTATGGTGAAATCGGTTATGCCGGGATCGTCCGAAACCGGATGTTCGGGCGTGTGGACGTGGAAGCGGCCCGCGCGGATCGGTTCGAGTCCCTGCTGGCTCGTTACCAGCCAGTCGGTTTCCGGCAGTTCCTCGACAATGAACTTTGGCGGCTTGCCGCCGAACAGGGCGGCGACGGCGTCCTTGTCGGCCTTGCGCGGCTTGTGGGCCAGCCATGCTTCAAGCTGCCAGTCGTCCGGTTTGTCTTCGGCGATCTCGCTGCCCGAAAGGACGATGTCGGGGTCCCAGTCGAATGCATCCTCGTGAGCGACAAGGGCGTCTTCGATGACGGTGCGCGGGGCATAAGCGGTGATCTTCCAGCTCACGAACGGGTCTCCTTCGCTGCGGCGGCGGCTTCTTCGGAAAGGCGCTGGTCGAAGCGGGCATTGGCGGCAGCCGCATAAGTACGGCAGGCGGTGGGATCGACCAGCGGGGACTTGCCCGCTAGCCGTGTGAAGAGATCGCTTGCCCCGGGGTGCGGCGTGACCAGCAGGTCGCAGGGCAGGGCGGCGATTCGGCGCAACCCTTCCCGGACATCGGCAATGCGGTCGGGGTGGTCGGTAAAGCGGTAGCTCTTGGCCGAAATCGCGCTTGCGCTGTCCGCATAGGCGATCGTCAGGCATTTGCCGTCTTTGCCGCATGACTGCCATGTCCAGCTCGTCGATCCGGCAGCGTGAGCGAGCGTGGCGCGGGCGGTGACGGTGATGTCGCCCAGCGTGATGCTTTCCCCGCCCGAGAGGCGCTTGTCGACGTGAACCGCCGGGAATGGGTCGAGCTGGCCGAATTGCGGATCGTTCGGGTTGGCCTTGCCGGTTTCGAGCACTTCGGCGGCGGCAGGCAATGCGGCGAGCCGTGCGCCGGTCGCGCGTCGCAGCTCCGCAAGAGCGCCCGCATGGTCGAAGTGTTCGTGGCTGGAGAGAATCCAGCGCACGTCCTTCACCTTGAATCCGGCCGCCTGGATATTGGCCAGAACCATCGGCGCCGCTTCGGGAAGGCCGCCGTCGATCAGGATGTGGCCTTGCTTGCCGGTGATGAGAATAGCGGAAATGCCGCAGGTGCCGACATACCAGGTGTTGCCGTAAAGGTGGGCGGGCGGAGCGGCATCGGCCCAGCCATCGTGCCCTTCACAGGCGGCGGCGAGCCTCGATGGGGGCGCCTCCGCGCTGTCGGTTGCAGGTGCTGCGCTGCCGGGCGCGGTGGAACAGGCGCCCAGCAGAAACGCGGGGGCGAGCATGTTCGACAGGCGGCTCATGGGTCTCTTCATGGGTTGGCGCTTTAGTGCGGAGGGGCGGCCAAAGCCAGTGGGACGGGGCGTCCCGCGTACCATCTGCGCCCGATTGTCGATGAGGCTCCGGAAAAGTCGCTTGTGTGCGATGCATCCGCGATGTGCTTCGCGGAACTTGCGCCAAGCGGCGATTTGTCTAAGGGGACTTCTCGACAGGGGCAGCCTTGGGCTGCTGCAAAGGCAAAAGGGATTCGAAAGAGCCATGGCCAAAGACGGCACCAGGAACCGTCCGCTTTCGCCCCATCTCCAGATCTGGCGTTGGGGCCCTCACATGTTCGTCTCGATTCTTCACCGCGTGACCGGTGATGGCATGGCATTCGCCGGCCTCGCCGTGCTGCTGTGGTGGCTCGGGGCGCTCGCCGGTGGCCCTGCCGCCTACGAGACGTTCAGCTGGGCGATGACCACGCCGATCGGCTATGTCGTTCTCGTCGGCATTTCCTGGGCTTTCTTCACGCACATGATGAGCGGCCTTCGCCACTTCGCCCTCGACGTCGGCGCCGGGTTCGAGCTGACGATCAACAAGACCTGGTCGATCCTTTCGCCGGTCTTGGGTGTGATCCTCACCGTCGCCTTCTGGGCGATCCTGCTGCTTCGCTGAGGAACGGGAAATATGGGTAACGGAACTTCCATCGGCCGCGTTCGCGGCCTCGGTTCGGCGAAGACCGGTGTTCACCACTGGCTGCTGCAACGCTTCACCGCCATCGGCAACCTTCTCTCGGTGCTGTTTCTCGTGGTCTCGATCCTGCTGCTGCCGGATCTGAGCTATGCAACCGTCGTCGAGTGGATTGTACGCCCGGTTCCCGCCGTGGCGATGATCCTGCTCGTCGTGACCACCTTCTGGCACGCCCGCATCGGGCTTCAGGTCGTCGTCGAGGATTATGTCCACGATCACGCCAACAAGTTCGCCTGCATCGCGGCGCTGAACCTTTCCGCCTGCGCCGGCATCGCTTTCGGCGTCTTCTGCGTCATTCGTCTCGCGCTGGGAGCCCATTGATGACCCAAAACGCCTCGGGCCCTGCCTACAAGATTATCGACCATACCTATGACACCGTCGTCGTCGGCGCCGGTGGCTCGGGTCTGCGCGCCACCATGGGCTCGGCCGAAGCCGGCCTTCGCACCGCGTGCATCACCAAGGTCTTCCCGACCCGCTCGCACACCGTTGCGGCGCAGGGCGGCATTGCCGCCTCGCTGTGCAACAACTCGCCGGACCACTGGACCTGGCACATGTACGACACCGTCAAGGGGTCGGACTGGCTGGGCGACCAGGACGCCATCGAATACATGGTGCGCGAAGCCCCGGCGGCGGTCTACGAACTGGAGCACGCCGGCGTGCCCTTCAGCCGCAATGCCGACGGCACGATCTACCAGCGCCCGTTCGGCGGCCACATGCAGAACATGGGCGAAGGTCCGCCGGTGCAGCGCACCTGCGCCGCTGCCGACCGTACCGGTCATGCCATGCTGCACGCGCTCTATCAGCAATCGCTGAAGTACGACGCGGACTTCTTTATCGAATACTTCGCCATCGACCTCATCATGGACGGCGGCAAGTGCGTGGGCGTGATCGCGCTCTGCATGGATGACGGTTCGATCCACCGCTTCCGTTCGCAGGCTGTCGTGCTGGCGACGGGCGGTTACGGACGTAGCTACTACACCGCCACGTCGGCCCATACCTGCACCGGCGACGGCGGCGGCATGGTCCTGCGCGCGGGTCTTCCGCTGCAGGACATGGAATTCGTGCAGTTCCACCCCACCGGCATCTACGGTGCGGGCGTGCTCATCACCGAAGGCGCGCGCGGCGAGGGCGGCTACCTGACCAACTCCGAAGGCGAGCGCTTCATGGAGCGCTATGCGCCTTCCGCGAAGGATCTCGCCTCGCGCGACGTCGTCTCGCGCTCGATGGCGCTGGAAATCCGCGAAGGCCGCGGCGTCGGCCCGCACAAGGACCACATCTACCTGCACCTCGATCACATCGATCCCAAGGTGCTGGGCGAGCGTCTGCCGGGCATCACCGAAAGCGGCAAGATCTTCGCAGGCGTCGACCTGACCCGTCAGCCGCTGCCGGTCGTTCCCACCGTTCACTACAACATGGGCGGTATTCCCTGTAACTATCACGGCGAAGTCGTCACCATCGGACCGGACGGCAACCCGGACACCGTGGTGCCGGGCCTGTTCGCGGTGGGTGAGGCGGCCTGCGTCTCGGTTCACGGTGCCAACCGTCTGGGTTCGAACTCGCTGATCGACCTCGTGGTCTTCGGCCGCGCCACCGGCCACCGCCTCAAGGAGATCGTCAAGCCGGGCGTCAATCAGGCGGAACTGCCGAAGGATTCGGCGGATCTCGCGCTGGGCCGTCTCGACCACTTCCGCAACGCCAACGGCGGTTCGCCGACGGCGGAAGTCCGCACCGAAATGCAGCGCACCATGTCGGCACACGCTGCCGTGTTCCGCACCGATGAACTCATGGTCGAAGGCAAGGACAAGCTCGCCAAGACCTATGAGCGCATGCAGGACATCAAGGTCACCGATCGCGGCCTGATTTGGAATTCGGACCTGGTGGAAACGCTGGAACTGGACAACCTGATCTCGCAGGCTTCGGTCACTCTGCACGGCGCCCAGGCGCGCAAGGAAAGCCGCGGCGCCCACGCGCACGAGGACTTCCCGAACCGCGACGATGCGAACTGGATGAAGCACACCGTCGGCTGGTTCAACGGCTGGGGCGGCAAGGGCGGCGAAATCCGTCTCGATTACCGCCCGGTCCACGAATACACGCTCACGGAAGACGTGCAGTACATCAAGCCCAAGGCCCGCGTGTACTGAGCTTCTCCCAAGCCAGCTGAAATCGAAAAGGGCGGCGTACCGGCATCCGGTGCGCCGCCCTTTTGCGTTCACAATTGCCCGTGTCGTTGCAACCGATCGGGTTTCTGGGCATTTTCTTGCAGAGACCCCGCCAACGCAGGAGGCAGGCGCATGACACGAACCGAGATGGACCCGTTGCTCGAACCGAACGTGGAAAACGATCCCCTCGTCAGTTCGTTGAAGCAGGCCTCTGGCAAGGCCTGGGGCTGGGTGCTGGCTTACGGTGTTCTTCTCATGCTCATTGCCTTGCTGGTGGTTTCCCGCCCGCTTGTTGCAGGAGTGGCGACCGGGCTGCTCGTGGGCGTAGTTCTGGTTATCTACGGGATCGCTGCCATTGCTTCCGGCTGGACATCGCTTTCGCAGCGAGCGCGCTGGGTGGAAATCCTGCTGGGGCTGCTGGCGCTGATCGCGGGCGTCTTTGCGCTCGTCAATCCTGTTGCGGGCGCGCTTTCGCTCGTCTGGGCTATCGGTGCGTGGCTTCTCGTTTCGGGTGGATTTCAGATCGCCTTCGCGCTCAAGGCCCGGCACGACAAGGGATGGCGTCTGTTCCTCGGCGTTCTCGACGTGCTGCTGGGGTTTGTCCTGCTGTTCTCTTCACCGGGTATCGGTCTTGCCTTCCTGGCGATAATCATCATGGTCAGTCTGGTCGTGCGCGGTGTGTTCCTCATCATGCTCGCCCTCACACTGCGCAAGTCGGCGCAGGCTTGACCGCTCCCGTTAATCTGGCATTCATGTTTACAAACGTAGTCGATTACGTGTGTAAACGATGGAGGCCAGAGTGTCGGTCAATTCGGATCAGTCGGCTGAGCCGCCCGAGCGTATCTCGGATGCCGAACATGCGGTGATGGAGGCGCTCTGGTCCCGCAGTCCGCTTACGGCTGCGGAAGTCTGCGCAAAGGTCTGCGAACCGCGCGGCTGGACCCTGGCGACCGTCAAGACCCTGCTTTCGCGACTGGTCGCCAAGCAGGCGGTGACGACCGAACCCGACGGCAAGCGTTTTCTCTATTCTCCCAGCATTGCGCGTGAGGCTTATGTCGGCACTGAAAGCCGGCGGCTGGTCGACCGCCTGTTCGGGGGGAGGGCCGCACCGCTCTTTGCGCATCTTGCCGAAGCGGACGCATTGACCGAGAATGATATCGCCGAGATCGAAGCGCTCTTGAAGGAGCTGAAGTCATGATTGAATGGCTTACCGATACGCTCGTCATGACCGGTGCGCTCATGGCGCTGGTTCTGCTGGTCCGCCGCCCGGTATCGCGCTGGTTCGGTCCTGCCGCTGCCTATGCGCTATGGGCCTTGCCGGTCCTGAGGCTTGTTCTTCCGCCGCTGGCGCTGCCACGGGGGCTCTTCACCAGGCCCGATATCGTGGTCGAACAGACAACGGCGAACGCACTTCCTGCCGTTGATGCGGCGCTCGCCAATGCTAAGGCACCAATCGCGGGGCCCGTCGCGGATGCGGGTGCTTCGGTCCCGGTTGCCGCTATCGAGCCCGGAGTGCTGGCCCAGATACCCTGGGGCAATCTGGCGATCACTATCTGGCTGGCCGGAGCGGTGATTTTCCTTGCGCTCAGGGTTCGCAATTATCGGTTGATGAAGCAGGAACTGCTCGCCGATGCGCGGCAAGTGGCGCGGGCAGGCGATATCCGCATTGTCGAGACGCCGGCAGCCGGGGCGCCGCTGGCGTTCGGGGTGACGGACAGGGTCGTGGCGCTTCCCCGCGGATTTCTGGCGACGGTCGATTCGGAAAGCTCCGACTTCGCGATTGCGCACGAACTCGAACATCACGCCGGAAACGACCTGCTTGCGCTGATGGTGTTGCAGCCGCTGTTCGCGCTGCACTGGTTCAACCCGCTGGGTTGGGCTGCATGGCGCGCGCTGCGTGCGGATCAGGAGGCTGCCTGCGACGCCCGTGTCATGTCGGGGTGCAACCGCGAGATGCGTGCGCGTTACGGCCGCGTGATCGCCTCGTTCGCTGCAGGAACGCGGCTGACGCTGGCGGCGCCGATCGCCGGTACGCTGGCAGGAGAAAAGCCGATCATTCAGCGCCTGAAGGCGCTTGCCTCGGCCGAGGTCTCGCCGGCTAGGCGCGTGGTTGCGCGTAGTCTTTTCGCTTTTGCGATCGTTTCCGTGCCCTGCACCGCCACGGTCACTTATGCGGCGATGGAAGAGCCCGAGGCTCCGCCTGCACCTGAAATGCCTGCGGCCGAGCCGGCGGCGCCGCGCGCACCCGTCGTACCCGATGCTCCCGCGGAGCCTCAGGCGGCTTCTGCAGTAGAGCATGGCACCTGGACTTCTGAACCGGCGGAAATCTCTGAAGCGGCCGAGCCTCTCCCGTCCGCCGCATCGCCGCGCCCTGTTGCTGCGCCCTGGCCGTCCGCGCAGGCCGTGCGTTCTGCGCCCCCGGTGCCCCCGGCACCCCCGGCGCCTCCTCCGCCGCCTCCGCCGCCGTCATGGCAGGCTGCGGCGGACCGTGCGCTTGCCCGGGCCGATCATGATGCCGCCATGGCCAGAGCCATGCGGCGTGTGCCGAAGGTCGAGCAGTCCACCTCGTCGGACGGCCGGATCCAGACCATTCGAATCGTCAGCACGGACGAAAGCGGCAAGCGGGACGTCAGCAACACCATGACGCTCGACAGCACCTGCCCGGCAGACACGCATCGGTCTTCCGCCCACGCAAGGAATGGAAACCGTTCCACCTCGGTGCTGATCTGCACGGGTGCACCCAAGCACACCGCCGAAGTTTCATTGAAGGCCATCGCATCGGCGCGGGCAACAATTGCGGCTAACCGCAATCTCGACAGCATGGTGCGTAGCCAGATACTTGCGGAGTTGGACAAGGAAATGGCCGACACCCGCCGGGCCGCGCTGAACGAAGAGGGCATCTAGGCCGTATCAGGGCACCCGCTGGACCACGGGCTGCGAGGTGTAAGTCACCTCGCCCTGCCCAGTGGCCTTCGCGTCCTTCCCGGCCGGCTTGGGATCGGCCTTGGCATCGCTCTTCTCTTCGTCGCTGTTATGCCGTTCCAGCGCCTTTGCCTGAATGATCGCGGGCGTGGCGGGGGAGGCCGGGTACTTGCAGCCGCGTTCCGCGCCCACCCCCTTCAGGAAGCCGCGCCTTGCGACACCCGCCTGAATTGCGGCAAGGACTGCGCGTTCCTGGGCGTTGGCGCCGGAAATCTCCCGGATCAACCCGCGAAACGGAATGAACGAGCTGACGACCCATTTCGCCACTCGCCCGGTGCTCACACGGTCGCGCGCTTCCTGGGGCAAGTCCAGATCCGGACCAAGAATGCGGTCGAGTTCGGAGACGGCGGCGCTGATCTGCCTGCAGCCGCGCATCGAGGAAAGGTCGTAAGGCTTTTTCAATGCGGCGATCAGCGTGGGCGGAATCTCGGTCTTGTCGAGGTTGAGGTCCGTCACCGGCGTCTTGGCGACATCCACCACATCCGGGTCCTTGTTGGTGATAGGTTTGTCCTGGCGTGCCTCGGCCGAAGTCGCCGCGAGCGTACCCGCCAGAGCCGCAACGATCATGAAATGGCGCATTGAGTCCTCCTGTCCTCCCAGCCGGCGGCATCGCCGCCAGCCATGCGGATGGGAGGGAAAGCGCCAGCCTGGGGTTCAAATCATTTCATATCGTTAAACGTGTCGCAGGCGTCCTCGTTCCCTGTTTCCAATCCGCGCTTGAGCCATTCCATGCGCTGGGCGCTGGAGCCGTGCGTGAAGCTCTCAGGGCTCACGCGCTGGCCGGCGTTCTTCATCAGGGTATCGTCGCCGATGGCACTGGCGGCAGTCATGCCTTCCTCCATGTCGCCCGGCTCGATGCGGTCCTTGTTCCTGCCCACCCAGACGCCGGCATAGCAATCGGCCTGAAGTTCCATGCGGACCTGAAGGGAGTTGGCGCGCTGCGGGTTCTGGCGCTGGGCCTGCCGGACCTGACTGTCGATACCGAGCAGGTGCTGGATGTGATGGCCATATTCGTGAGCGACCACGTAGTAGCGTGCAAAGTCACCCTTGGCGCCAAGTTGCCGTTCAAGCTCGTCATAGAAGCTGGTGTCGATATAGATGCCCTGATCCGCCGGGCAGTAGAACGGGCCCATCGCGCTTTGCGCCGCGCCGCATCCCGACCTGTCCGTGCCGTTGTAGAAGCGCAGCATCGGTTGCTCGAACGCGATGTTGGCCTTCTGGAACAGGGGCTGCCAGGTGCGATTGAGCGAATCGAGCGCATTGCAGGATTCCAGCGAGTAGGCGTTCTGCTTGCAGGTCGCCGTGGTGTCCTGCGGCACGTCCTGCTGGACGGACGCGGGTTGCTGCTGCTGTACGTTCTCCAGCGTACCGAGCATCTGCGCGGGGTCTACGCCGAATACGAGCGCGCCGATCAGCACGATCACCAGCGAGCCGCAGCCCATCTTGCCGCCGCGCCCGCCGGGGAAGCTCCTTCCCCCCTGGCTGACGCGGATATTGTCGGGGTCGAACTCATCGAGCCGCATCGCGAAGGATCCTTTCCGTCAGCCGTCCTGGGCCGTTGAGAGTAGCCACAGGCTCAAGTCCTGTTCAATCGCTTTTGGCGCGTGAGGTTCCAGCGTTGCCATCCGGCCACAAATGCTGTCATGCCTCTGTGCGTGCGCGGGAAATGCTAACCGCCTGCCGAAATCCGTCGTATAGGCATCGACACGATGAACAGGGGATTCAAGGCAGGACTGGCTCGTGCGGTTGGCGCGGCGGCGCTCGGCGCGGTGCTGGTCAGCGGGCATCCGCTGCTTTCGGCGATATCCCGGGCGGATCAGGAACTGGCCGCCCGGCTGCGCGCCCATATCGAAGTGCTTGCGAGCGACGATTTCGACGGCCGCGAACCCGGTACCGACGGCGAGGCGAAGACCCTGCGCTATCTCGGCAAGCAATGGTTCGATATCGGGCTGGTATCGGGCACCAACGATCCGGGGCATGAGTGGTTCGCGCCGGTCACGCTGGTCGCGCGCGAACCTTCCGCTTCCGCGGCGCGGTTCCTGCGCAAGGGCGCGCGAAGCACCGTTTCCCCCGACGGCGTTCTGGTGCTGACCTCCGGCAAGCGCAGTCTCGTGCGCAATGTCCCGCTGCTGTTCCTCGGCAAGGGGCGCGGGCGGGACTATACGCGCACCGAACTTGCCGGCCGCGTGGCGGTGGTGCTCGACGGCGATACGCCCGATGGCGAACGCCAGAACGACCTTCTCGCGCTTGGCGCTTCCGCCGTGCTGACGGTGCTGGACGGCGATCGCAGCCTCGATCAGGTTGCCGCGCGGCGCCAGCGTTCGGGTTATGCGCTGTCTGACGATTCTCTCGGCGGCGATCTCGAAGCCTTCATCACCCGTGAGGCCATGACCGCGCTGCTCAAGGGCACGTCACGCTCGCTCGACGATCTGGAGCAACTGGCGGCCAAGCCCGATTTCGTGCCGGTGGCGCTTGATGTGACCGGGTCTTTCGAGGCGACCACGCGCGAGACGACGATCCGCACGCATAATCTGATCGGCAAGCTCCCGGGGCGCCGTCCCGAAACCGGGGCCGTGCTGTTCCTTGCGCACTGGGACCATTTCGGCGAATGCGGGGAGGCTCCGGCCGAGGACCTGATCTGCAATGGCGCGATAGACAATGCCAGCGGCCTCGCGGCGCTGACCGAAGTGGCCCGGCGTCTTGCGCGCGGGCAGCAGCTCGATCGCGATGTCTATTTCCTGGCGACCACCGGCGAGGAACTTGGCCTGCTGGGCGCGCATGCCTTTGCGGAAAGCCCGCCGCTTCCGCCCGGCCAGATCGTGGCGGCATTCAACATCGATTCCAATGCGATCGCGCCGAAAGGCACGCCCTTTGCCATCGTCGGCCGCGGGCTGACCGGCCTCGATGCGGAAATCGCCAAGGTCGCCAAGGCCGAGAAGGTCAAGCTGCGCGCCAATGACGACGCCAACGAATATATGCGCCGCCAGGACGGCTGGGCCTTGTTGCAGCACGATATTCCGGCGGTGATGGTTACCACGGCCTATGGTGACATCGACCGCATGCGGGCCTTCTTCGATGGAGACTATCACCGGCCGAGCGACGACCTGGCCCATATGGCAAAGCCGCTGGAGCTTGGCGGCGCGGTGGAGGACGTGAAGATGCTGACCGCGCTCGGCCGCTGGTTCGGCGATCTGCGCCGGGTGCCGGCGGGCTCCGCGCCAACGCGTGCCGCGCCGGCCGACAAGACGGTGAAATGAGGTACTAGCACTAGCGCCCCCCTTTGATTACATGGGCCGCCACGATTCTCCCCGGTACAAGGTTATGGTGGCGCTCATGGATATCCAGCTCGGACTTACTTTCGACGACGTACTGCTTCGTCCTGCGAAGTCCGACATCGTCCCGACGCAGGCCGATACCCGTAGCCGCCTTACGCGCGATATCTCGCTCAACATCCCGGTGATCTCGTCCGCGATGGACACCGTGACCGAGGCCGACATGGCCATCGTCATGGCCCAGCTCGGCGGAATCGGCGTGCTTCACCGCAACCTCACGATCGAGGAACAGTGCGCTGCCGTGCGCGCCGTGAAGCGCTACGAAAGCGGCATGGTCGTCAATCCGATCACGATCTCGCCTGATGCCACGCTGGGGGAAGCGCAGGCGATCATGCAGGCCAACCGGATCAGCGGCATTCCCGTGGTGGAGAACTCGGGCAAGCTCGTCGGCATTCTCACCAATCGCGACGTGCGCTTTGCAGCCAACCCGGCGCAGCCCGTGCGCGAACTGATGACGCATGAGAACCTCGCCACGGTGCGGGTCGGCGTCGATCAGGACGAAGCTCGCCGCCTGCTGCACGCCCGCCGCATCGAGAAGCTGCTGGTGGTCGACAATGACTTCCGCTGCGTCGGCCTGATCACCGTCAAGGACATCGAGAAGGCTGTCACTTACCCCGACGCCACCAAGGATGCCGCCGGCCGCCTGCGCGTCGCCGCTGCGACGACCGTGGGCGAAAAGGGCTTCGCCCGCACCGAGGCGCTGCTTGCGGCCGAGTGCGACGTTGTCGTCATCGACACGGCACACGGCCACAACAAGGACGTGGCGCTCGCGGTTGAGCGGGTGAAGAAGATGTCGAATTCGGCACAGGTCATCGCCGGCAACATCGCCACCGCCGAAGCGGCGCGCGCGCTGATCGACGCGGGTGCGGACTGCGTGAAGGTGGGCATCGGGCCGGGTTCGATCTGCACCACGCGCATCGTTGCAGGTGTCGGCGTGCCGCAGCTGACCGCGATCATGGATGCCGCGGAAGAAGCCGACAAGGCGGGCGTCCCGGTCATCGCCGATGGCGGCCTGCGCACTTCGGGTGATGCTGCCAAGGCACTGGCCGCCGGCGCCTCGACCATCATGGTCGGCTCGATGCTTGCCGGTACCGAGGAAGCGCCGGGCGAGACGTTCCTCTACCAGGGCCGTGCCTATAAGTCGTATCGCGGCATGGGTTCGGTGGGCGCCATGGGCCGCGGTTCGGCGGACCGCTACTTCCAGGGTGACATCAAGGACCAGATGAAGCTGGTTCCCGAAGGTATCGAAGGCCAGGTAGCCTACAAGGGCCCCGCGAAGGACGTCATTCACCAGCTCGTGGGCGGGGTGAAGGCGGCCATGGGCTATACCGGTTCGGCCACCATCGAGGACCTTCGCAAGAACGCCCAGTTCGTCCGTATCACCAATGCCGGCTTGCGCGAAAGCCACGTCCATGACGTGACGATCACCCGCGAGGCGCCGAACTACCCGACGCGCTGATCGCCGCAGGTTTCGACATCGGTTCGAGGGCTGGGGGATGACGCCGGGCGCACGAGTACAGGCGGCGATCGAGATTCTCGATCAGGTGATCGCCGCCGCACGCGCCAACGGCGCACCGGCGGATCGCCTGATCGGGGACTGGTTCCGTACGCGCCGATTTGCAGGCAGCAAGGACCGGCGCGCCGTTCGTGAGCTTGCCTACCGTGCGATCAGGGCCTGCGGCGAAGTACCGGAAACGGGCCGGGCGGCCATGCTGCGGGTGGCTGCGGAAGACCGGGAAGTTGCCGCCCTGTTTGACGGTACGGGCCATTCTCCGGCCACGATCGTGGCGGGAGAACCCGTTGCGGAGGCCGGTCTGGCTCCGCAATGGCTGGTGGAACGCTTCGCCGCCAGCGGTGTCGCCGCGGCAGATGCGGCGGCCTTGCTGGACCGGGCCCCGCTCGACATCCGCGTCAATACGCTCAAGGCCGCAAGCCTTGCCTTGCCGGAGGGCGGCGAGCGATCGGTGGCCGCCAACGGCTGGCGCTATCCGCCGGAAACCCGCATCGAACAGTCCGCAGCCTATGTTCAGGGCGCGATCGAGGTGCAGGACACCGGCTCCCAGCTCACGTGCGAAGTGGTTGCCGCCCGTGCGGGCGAGACGATCATGGACTTGTGCGCAGGGGCAGGGGGCAAGACCCTGGCGCTGGCGGCAGCCATGGACAATTCCGGCGCTCTGGTGGCCTGCGACACCGACCGGACACGCCTCTCGCGCCTTGCGCCTCGCGCGGAGCGTGCCGGGGCGACGGGCATCGAAACCGTTCTGCTCGATCCGGGCAAGGAACTTCAGGCGCTGCAACGCTTTGCAGGGGCTGCCGATGCGGTGCTGGTGGATGCACCCTGTTCCGGAACCGGGACCTGGCGCCGCAATCCCGAGGCGCGCTGGCGGCTCACCGAGGCGCAACTGGGCCGATACGTCGCCACCCAGTCGCGCCTGCTCGATATTGCGGCGCAGCTCGTGAAGCCCGGTGGAAGGCTGGTTTTCGTCACCTGTTCGCTGCTGGACGAGGAAGGCGCGAAGCAGGCCGAAGGCTTCCTGAAGCGGCATCCGGACTGGTCTGCGGCGATGCCCGACCTGCCCGTCGGAACGCCGCGTGGCCCCGGTTTGCGCCTCTCTCCGTGGCACGACGGTACCGACGGCTTTTTCGTCGCGCGTTTTGAACGCCTGTGATAGCGTCGCGGTCATGATGAGGACGAAGCCCTCGGCCAAGGACATTTTGATGCGTTACACGCCTGCCGCGATTGCTCTTTCCCTTGTTGTTGCCGTTTCTTCCAGCGCCATCCTGTCAGCGCCCGTCGCGGCTCTCGACCCGCGCACGGCAATGCTCATGGGAGAGGGCCGCGCGGCTGCCGAGGCGGGTAATCTCAACGGTGCGATCGATGCCTACGAGGCGGCGCTGACGGTCGAGCCCGGCAATGTATCGGTTCTTCTCGCCCTGGCGGACGCCACTCGCGGGCAGGGGCTCCAGGGCAAGGCCCTGCATTATTACCGCGTCGCGCTTGGTACTGACCCGCGCAATGTGGCGGCCATCGCCGGAGAGGGGATCGCGCTTGCCGAAAAGGGCGCGACCGAGAAGGCGAATCGCAATCTCGCCCGCCTCCAGACGCTCTGCGGCAAGGATTGCGCCGAGACGGAGAAGCTGGCGGCAGCGATCGCCCGTGGGCCGTCGACGCGCATGGTCAGCGCCGAATCGGTGACCGCGAAGCCGGCCGTTTCGGAAAACTGAGTTTGGGGAATTGCGGCGTGCCCGGTTCGGGCAGGCCGGAAATTCAGATCAGTGCCCGGAATTCTTCCAGAACGGCCCGATAGACACGCTTCTTGAAGGGCACGATCAGCTCTGGAAGCAGTTCGGCGTCGATCCACTTCCATTCGCAGAACTCGGCCGGCTTGTGCGCGTCGAGGTCGATGTCGGCATCGGCGCCATCGAAGCGTGCCAGATACCAGGTCTGGCGCTGGCCGCGATACTTGCCCTTCCACAGCTTGCCGATGAGTTCGTCCGGCAGGTCGTAAAGCAGCTCTTCCCGCGTGTGCGACAGGATGGTGACGTGCTTTTCGGTGACGCCGGTTTCCTCCCAAAGCTCGCGAAAAGCCGCGGCCTTCAGGTCTTCGCCCTCGTCGACGCCGCCCTGGGGCATCTGCCACCAGTCGCCTTCCTTGGTGTCGATCCGCTTGCCGACGAAGACCTTGCCGTCTGAATTGACGAGCATGACGCCGACACAGGGGCGGTAGGGCAGGGACGCGAAGTCTTTCATCGGTGAGCGGGATTCCATGGTGATTGGGAGAAGCGTCATTCGGAAATCGGCGGCAGGATTACCGGAGCGGATCGCATGACTCCAGAATGGCCCAAGGGCGCTCGCATTGCCAGTGCGATTTATGCTTCCATCCCCGGTAACCGATTTGGGGGGCGGGGCTATTTGTGGCCCTGAGCATTTTTCCGTTTTGCGTCGATACCGAGCGGGCATAGTCTTGCGAACGGGAAAACAAGCCGTCGGCACAAGACCGGCATTCCCGGGAGAGGACGATGATGGCGACAATCTCATCGGATAAGGGCTCATCGGGCTCATCGGATAAGGGCATCTTCTCCGGCGCGGCGGGCGGAGCGCCGGATGCACCGGCCGTGGAAGCGGTGGTCGTGCGCTTTGCCGGCGATTCGGGAGACGGCATGCAGCTGACCGGGGGGCAGTTTACGCTCTCCACGGCGCTTGCCGGGAACGATCTTGCCACTTTCCCGGATTTCCCCGCCGAAATCCGGGCACCGCAAGGGACGCTGTTCGGGGTCTCGGCATTCCAGATCAATTTCGGCTCGAGCGAGATCACCACGGCGGGGGATGCGCCGGACGTGCTCGTTGCCATGAACCCGGCAGCGCTCAAGACCAACATCCATGCGCTGAAGACCGGCGGGCTGGTCATCATCGACACGGGCGAGTTCGGCAGGCGCAATCTCGAAAAGGCGAAGTATGCCGAGAACCCGCTGGAAGACGGAAGTCTCGCCAGATGGGACGTGCTGGCATTCGATATTTCGGCGTTGACGCTCGAAGCGGTGAAGCCTTTCGGCCTCGGCAACAAGGAGGCGCTGCGCTGCAAGAACATGTGGACGCTTGGCCTCGCGCTGTGGATGTTCGATCGTGACCGGCAGCCGCTGGTGGACTGGCTTACGGCGAAGTTCGCGAAGGAGCCGGTCCTTGCCCAGGCGAACGTCGCCGCCCTCAATGCCGGACACGCCTATGGGGAGACGGCCGAAATCGCCGGGCCGCTTCGCAAGCTGCATATCGATCCCGTGCCTGCCGAGCCGGGCCTCTACCGCACGATCACCGGCGCCGAGGCGATCTCGCTGGGGCTGGTCACCGGCTGCCGCCTGGCCGAACTGCCGATGTTCTTCGGCGGCTATCCGATCACGCCCGCCTCGGCGATCCTGCATCATCTCGTGAAGATGAAGGAGTTCGGCGTCACCACGTTTCAGGCCGAGGACGAGATCGCCGCGATCTGCTCTGCCATCGGGGCGAGCTATGCCGGGCAGCTTGGCGTAACCTCGTCCTCCGGTCCCGGAATCGCGCTGAAGGGTGAGGCGATGGGTCTGGCGGTGATGACCGAATTGCCGCTGGTGATCGTCAACTCCCAGCGCGGTGGTCCTTCCACCGGATTGCCGACCAAGACCGAGCAATCGGACCTCTATCAGGCCGTCTACGGCCGTAACGGCGATGCACCGCTGCCGGTGATTGCCGCGCGTTCGCCGGCCGATGCCTTCGAATGCGCCATCGAGGCCTGCCGCATCGCCACCCGCTACATGACGCCGGTGATCCTGCTGACGGACGGCTATATCGGCAATGCGTCCGAGCCCTGGAAAGTCCCCGATCCCGACAGCTTCGAGCCGTTCCCCGTCCGCTTCCTGGAGGAAAGGAACGGCGGGGACCGCGTGCTGCCCTACAAGCGGGACGAACGCGGCGTCCGCCCCTGGATCAGGCCGGGCACGCCCGGCCTCATGCACCGCATAGGGGGAATCGAGAAGGCGGTGGACAGCGGGAACATCGACTATGCGCCAGACGTGCATCAGCTCCAGACGGATGCGCGCAAGGCCAGGATCGACGGTATAGCCCAAACCGTTCCGCCGCAGGAAGTCTGCCTGGGCGAGGCGAAGGGAAGATTGCTGGTGATCGGCTGGGGATCGACATTCGGGCCGATCCATCAGGCCGTCCGGCGCGCCCGCAGGCTGGGGCTCGACGTCAGCCATGCCCATGTCCGCCATATCTGGCCGCTGCCCGGAAATCTGGGCGAGCTGCTGTCCGGGTTCGAGCATATCCTGGTGCCGGAAATGAACACCGGTCAGTTCAAGACGCTGCTGCGCGACCGCTTCCTCGTGGATGCCGTATCGCTGGGCAAGACGAGCGGCCAGCCTTTCGCGATCGCCGAACTCGAAACGGCGATCTTCCGGTTCTTCGACGGGGTGCCCGGAAACGAAGGCGGCGAAGTGGCGGTCAACGAAACCCAGCTTCCCGCGCCCGAAATCGAACAGCCCTGAGCATTTCGGACGGAGACTTCCTCATGAACGACATGACCCCGATCGAGACGACGCTGAAAGACTGGGAAACGGATCAGGAAGTGCGCTGGTGCCCGGGTTGCGGCGACTATGCGATCCTGAAGGCGGTGCAGCGGACCCTGCCGTTGCTGGGCGCCGATCCGAAGAACACCGTGTTCGTTTCGGGCATCGGCTGTTCGAGCCGGTTCCCCTACTATGTCGAGAGCTACGGCTTCCACACCATCCATGGCCGGGCGCCGGCGGTGGCGACCGGGATAAAGCTGGCCAATCCCGAACTCGACGTCTGGCTGGTGACGGGCGACGGCGACGGCATGTCGATCGGCGGCAATCACACGATGCATATCCTGCGGCGCAATCTCGATTGCCAGATCATGCTGTTCAACAACGAGATCTACGGCCTGACCAAGGGCCAGTATTCTCCCACTAGCCGCACCGGCACGCCTTCGCCGACATCGCCGGCAGGGTCGGTGGACCGCCCGGCGAGCCCCTGTGCGTTCGCGCTTGGTTCGGGCGCGCGCTTCGTGGCCCGCAGTTACGACGTTTCGAAAGACCTGCCCGAAGTGCTCCAGGCGGCCTATCGCCACAAGGGCGCGGCCTTCATCGAGATTTTCCAGAATTGCATAGTCTACAACAAGGACCGATTCGACGACTTCACGGCCAAGGCGGTCTCGGCGGACATGCAGGTCCAGTGCCGGGACGGTGAGCCGCTGCTTTTCGCAAAGGAAAGCAAGGGCCTGGCGCTCGATTCCGATACGTTTTCGCTGAAAGTCGTCGAGGTCGCCGGGGGTGACTGGCAGGCAGCGGGGGTGCTGGTCCACAATGCCCGGAATCGCGGGCTTGCGCATATGCTGGTCGAGATGCCGTTCGGACCGTTTCCCATGGCACTCGGCGTGATTTACGACGATCCCGCGCCGACTTTCGAAAGCGCCGTGATCGCGGAGCGGGAGGGCCTGATCGCCGGAAAGTCCGCAGACCTTGGCAAATTGCTCGCGCGCGGCCAGACTTGGACGGTTTCCTGATCCACGTTCTCGAGGTCGCGTTTTCTGGACAATATCACTCACAGCCTTGTCGGCTGGGCGCTGGCGGAGACCGGTCTCATGCGGCGGAGCCGCAAGGGGCTGGCGGCCTGCGTGCTGGCGGCGAACATGCCGGATATCGACGTATTCTTCGGCTGGTCTTCCTGGGCACCGCTGGCGATGCACCGGGGCTTCACTCATGGCCTCGTCGGCGGCGTGCTGCTCATGCCGCCTCTGCTCGCGGCGCTGCTCTGGCTGTTCGACCGCTGGCAGGCGAAGCGCGGCAAGGTGTTCGCACGCGGGCCTCGGATGCACTTCGGCTGGCTGGTGACACTATGCTACCTCGGCGCGCTGACCCATCCCCTGCTGGACCTCCAGAACGTCTATGCGGTCCAGTTGTTCTCGCCGATGAGCGGGGCGTGGTTCCATACCGACGGGCTGTTCATCATCGACCCGTGGGTCTGGATCGTGCTGGGGCTGGGCATCTGGCGCAGAAGGCGATCCGGCAGCGCCGTGCCCGCGATTGCCTCGCTGCTGGTCGTCCTGGCCTATATCGCCGCGAACATCGGCATCGCCCGGCTGGCCTATGAGGCGCCCGGTGTCAGGGCGGATCGGATATTCGCCGGGCCGGAGCCGCTGGCGTTCTGGCGCCGCGAAGTGATCTGGCGGGAGGGCGGCATGATCGGGAAAGGCAGATACGACCTGTTGCGCAAGGCGGACGCCCTGATTTCGCGCGAACCGTTGCGGCCGGACAACATGGCCGATCCGCTGGTTCGCCGCGCTGCCGCGGCGAATCTCGAGGTCGCGCGGTTTCTGGCATGGTCGAACCTGCCGATGGCCGGGATCGAGCGACGGGGCTGCACCGCCCGCGTGACCTTCCGCGACGCGCGTTTCGAGGGGCCGCGTTTCGAGAACAGTTTCTCCGCCTCGGCGGAAGTTCCTACGGACGGTCCCGGTTGTCCGGGTCGGTGAACTCGTCCGCGGCGTGAACCATGGTCTGCGCGGGATGGTAGAGCAGGGCGCTGGCAAGGAACGACCAGCCCGCTCCGCCCAGCCAGCCCGCCATGACGTCGCTCGGCCAGTGGACGCCCAGCCAGACGCGGCTCCATGCAACGGCAAGGCTGAGCGCCATGGCCGCGGCAACCAGCGTATGGCGAACGCTTGCACGGGGGCTCAGCGCTGCGAAGGCGAGAGCCAGGGCGATGTAGGTGGAGGCGGCGTTGAAGCTGTGCCCGCTCGGGAAGCTGGCGCCGCCCGCTTCGGTGAGACGAAGCAGGATTTCGGGGCGCGGGCGGCCGAACAGTGCCTTGAACCCGATGTTGACGAGGCTGGCGCTCAGCACCGTCAGCGCCAGCAGCACCGCCTCGCGGCGGCAGCGCAGCCAGAACAGGGCGACGACCGCGCAGATCGTGTAGAGCTTGAGCTGGAGAAAGCCGCCCATCGCGGTCAGGTCGCGAACCCATTCCAGCAGCCATGTGGGGCCGAGCGGCCTCAGGTCCTCGGTGCGCCAGAACAGCAGGCCGATCCGGTCGAACTGCGCGGTTCGGCCGGTCGGCACGGCCCAGGCGAACAGGGCAAAGGTGGACCAGCAGGCAAGCGCCGCGATCAGCGCCTTGCGCGGGTCGATCCGGTGACGCGGAGCGATCGTTCTTTCGGAAGACAGGGTCATTGGCCTAGGGAACGCCCATGAGTGATACGCGTTCCGGCTCCATGAAATCCCCCGTCATCGTCTGGCTGCGGCGCGACCTGCGCCTCTCGGACCAGCCTGCCATCGCCGAAGCCGCCAGCCAAGGGGCCGTTATCCCGGTCTACGTTCTCGATGACGAGACCCCCAGGCATCGCCGGATGGGAGCGGCTTCGCGCTGGTGGCTGCATCACTCGCTGGAAAGCCTTGATGCAGCCCTGCGTGAAAAGGGATCGCGCCTTGTCCTGCGCAAGGGGCGCAGCGAGGATGTGCTGGCCGAAATCGCGCGGGAAACCGGCGCCACCGCGGTTCACGCGCTGCACCATTACGAGCCCTGGTGGCGCAACGCCGAAAAGGCGGTAGCCAAGGCGATCGACCTCCATCTCCACCACGGCAATTATCTGGTTCCGCCCGGCGCGGTGACGAACGGTTCCGGGCGGCCTTACAAGATCTACACGCCGTTCTGGCGGGCGCTGCACGAACGCCTGCCGCCGGTGGAGCCGCATCCCCGTCCGCATCGGCTCGAAGCGCCGGACGAATGGCCCGCGTCGGACCGTCTGGCGGACTGGAACCTGCTGCCGGCGAAGCCCGATTGGGCGGGCGGCATGCGGGACATGTGGGAGCCGGGAGAGCACGGTGCGCACAAGCGGCTGGATGCCTTCCGGGAGGAAGCCGCAGCTTACGAGGCGCAGCGCAACCTTCCTTCGGTCGAAGGCACCTCCTTCCTTTCCCCGCACCTCCATTTCGGCGAGATCTCGCCGGGGCAGGTGTGGCACGCGGTCGCCGGAGCGGGCGGTTCCGTGGAAACCTTTCTCGGCGAACTGGGCTGGCGCGACTATGCGCAGAACGTGATCCTGCAACTGCCCGAATATGGCAGTCGCCCGGCGAAGGAGGACTTCGCCCACTTGCACTGGCGCACCGGCAAGGGGGCCGAATCGGACCTTCGCGCATGGCAGCGGGGCAGGACCGGCTATCCCATCGTCGATGCCGGAATGCGGCAGCTCTGGCACACCGGCTGGATGCACAACCGCGTCCGGATGATCGCGGCCAGCTTCCTCATCAAGCACCTCCTGATCGACTGGCGCGAAGGCGAGCAGTGGTTCTGGGATACGCTGGTGGACGCCGATTACGGGTCCAATGCGGTGAACTGGCAGTGGTCCGCAGGGTCCGGCGTCGACGCGCAGATGTTCGTGCGGATCATGGCGCCCCTCTCGCAGTCGGAGAAGTTCGACGCGGCGGCCTACATTCGGGAATGGGTACCGGAACTCAAGGACCTGTCCGATCAGGATATCCACGATCCGCCCGCCGGCCGGCGCCCGGCAGGCTATCCCGCAAAGCTGGTCGAGCACCGCGACGGACGGGAGCGTGCGTTGGCCGCTTGGGCCCGTTCGAAAGGCAATTGATGGCACGACCTAAGCAATTGCCCGTGGCCATTTTCCGGATAATATCGGCAGCATGAACGCACATGCGCCAGGCAGGGGTGAGGAACTGGTCGAGGGCGGCCGGTCCATCGGTGTCGGTCCTCAATGGCTGGCCAGGCTCTGGTCGGGCGGGGTGGACAAAGTGCTGGACCGGATCGACCGGGGGCTGGAGCGCGGGGCCATCGAGGCCACGCTTCCCGGCGGCGAAACGCGTCTGCTCGGCGGCCGGGCCCCGGGATTCGAGGCCGCCGTGGAAATCCGGAGCTGGCGCGCCTTGCTGCGCCTCGCCACGGCAGGTTCGGTCGGCTGGTACCAGGCCTGGGAGGCGGGTGAATGGGACAGCGCGGACCCGGTGCCGATCTTCGCGCTTTTCATGGACAATGCCACCAGCCTCGGCGACGTGGGACGCGCCCATGGCCCGTGGCGCGCGGCGGCGCGCTTCGTGCACTGGCTCCACCGCAACACCCGCGCGGGCGCACTGCGCAACATCCACGCCCATTACGACCTCGGCAACGACTTCTACGAGCAGTGGCTGGGCGAAACGATGCTCTATTCGAGCGGCATCTACCCGAAGCCGGGAAGCGGCCCGAATGCGCTGAGCCAGTTCGTCAGCGAACTCGACATGGCGCAGTCCAACAAGATCGGCGCGATTGCCCACCGGCTGGCATTGCCGGCGGGCGGCCGGGCGCTGGAAATCGGCTGCGGCTGGGGCACGCTTTCCGCCTTCCTGGCCGAAACCGAGGGTGCCCATGTCGATGCCATCAGCCTTTCCGAAGAGCAGCTCGCTTACGCGCGCCAGCGTTGGAGCGGCAGGATCGAGGCAAGCGGCGGCCGGGTGGATTTTCGCAAGCAGGATTACCGGGACGTTGCGGGCAGGTATGACGCGATTGCCTCGGTCGAGATGGTCGAGGCGGTCGGGCGCCGGTTCTGGCCCGATTTCCTGGACTGCGTGGCCCGAAACCTGAAACCCGGCGGCAGGGCGGCGATCCAGTACATCGTCATTCGGGACGATCTCTTCGAGGCTTACGCCCGAAGCGCGGACTTCATCCAGACCTTCATCTTTCCGGGCGGCCTGCTGATCCACGAACCGGAATTCCGCCGCCTGGCCGAGGAACGGGGGCTGGCGTGGGAAGACCGGCAGGGCTTCGGGCTCGACTATGCCCGCACGCTTTACGAATGGCGTCGTAATTTCGACGCAGCGGTAGAAGAGGGGCGGTTGCCGGTGGGATTCGACGAACGTTTCGTCCGGCTCTGGCGGTTCTATCTGATGTATTGCGAAGGCGGCTTCATGGGCGGCGGCATCGACGTGGCGCAAGTGACGCTGGTGAAGACTGCAACCTAGGCCGCCTGGACGAATTCCCAGCCTGAATCGACTTTCGCTATGGGGTAGACACGTAAACTGGCTGAACGGCAGGCAAGGGTGGTTAGCTGCCTTAGGGCTCGATAGCGAACGAAGCGATCCCCACGAAGACAGAGAGCAGAGACCATGGGACAAGGCAAAGGCCTGTGATCACTCGCCTACGAGTATCTCGGTTGAACGCGTAAGAGACGGCGAACGGGATGCCAAGCGCCCATAGCATGTTCCATCGCGACCAGAAGCTAGACTCATTTACCAGCAGCAGCGCGGCACAAACCAGCAGGGCCACTGCCGCCAATTGAGCGAAGAGGCGACCGATGAACAAAGCGTCGGTTCTGATGATCGATGTGACTTCCATCCAGCCATGCTAACTGCAAGGCCGAACGGCTGCAAAGGGGCGTGTCCGGAATGGCGGGTTTCAGACAAATTTTCCAGATAGCCGCCGCTGTGGGTCCTCGAATTCGTTTACGCCGCCTGGGCTGCGTGAAAAGTCTCCAGGTGCCGTCCGCCTGCTGGATCGCGGGCAGGGCTATCGCCGGTCAGTATCCGCTACCGCGCCAGCGGTTCATCACGGCTTCGAGAATGATGGGGTTGAGCAATTGCTCGAAGGCGCAGCCGACCAGACCGTCTTCCCACCAGATCACGCGGGCAGGCAAGGCCTCCATGCCCGGCAGCGTCAGCCAGCAATAGGTACCGGCATGGATACGGCTGATCGCCGTGGCCGAGAACCCGGAAAGCGAAAGGTCGCGGACCGCGGTCTGGAAGCCTTTGGTTCCGGATGCGCGGAAGCCGGCAGGAATGGAGATGCGCTGGCGAATGGCACTGCGATCTTCCTGCGCGGCCAGTTCGTAAATGTCCTGCGGGGATTTCGTCGTCATGTTCCCGAGACCCGTACCCTTGAATGGCGCAGGAGGTGCGCCGTTCAAGGGCAGGAAATCAGGAAAGGGTTACCGCGCGGTTAATTCGCGGCGGCAACGGTTTCGCGGTGGCCGGTTTCGAAGGGTTCGCCAAGAAGCGAAACCACCCGTTCCGCAACGACTTCCGGCGGCTTCACCGAAGCCGGTGCCTCGCCGGGGTAGGCGCGGGCGCGCATGGCGGTGCGGGTGGCGCCGGGATTGACCACGGCGACACGCAGCTTCGCGATATTGCGGGTTTCGTCCGCATAGCAGTCCAGCAGGACCTCGAAAGCGGCCTTGGTCGCGGCATAGGCGCCCCAGAAGGCGCGCGGCGCGGTCGCGACCGTGGAGGTCATGCCGATGACGCGGGCGTCGCTGCTCAGGCGCAGGAGCGGATCGAAGTTGGCGATCAGCGCCTGCGTGGCGAGCACGTTGGTGGTGAGCGCCTTGTTGAAGGCGCGCTGGTCGATATCGGCCACGCTCGTCAGCTCGGGCAGGACCGCGGCATTGACGACGAGTATGTCGAGCTTGCCCCAGCGCTGCGAGACCGCCGTTGCAAGGCGGGCGATCCCGTCCGATTCGACGAGGTCCACCGGCGCGATCGTGGCCGAGCCGCCGGCCTCGAAGATCTGGTCCTCGATGGCCTCGAGCGCCTTGGTGTCACGGCCTGTCAGCAGGACATGCGCACCGGCTTCGGCCAGGGCGAGCGCGGTGGCCGCGCCGATCCCCCGGCTGGAGCCGGTGACAAGCGCGACCTGACCTTCGAAAGGCTTTCCGCCGGTACCGTCGCTCACGCTGCGTTGAGCTCCCCGGCGAACCGGTCGGCGAAGTCCGTCAGCTTGGTGGGGTATTCGCCCGAGAAGCAGGCGTCACAGAACTGCGGGCGCTTCTTGTTGCGCTTTTCCTCACCCACCGCGCGGTAGAGACCGTCGATCGAGACGAATGCGAGGCTGTCGGCCTTGATGAAGTCCGCCATGGCCTGGATGTCCATGTTGGCGGCCAGCAGCTTCGAACGCTCCGGCGTATCCACGCCGTAGAAGCACGAATGCTCTGTCGGCGGGCTGGCGATGCGCATGTGCACTTCGGCGGCGCCTGCGTCGCGCATCATTTCCACGATCTTCATCGAGGTGGTGCCGCGCACGATCGAATCGTCGATCAGGATGATCTTCTTGCCTTCGACGATGGCGCGGTTGGCGTTGTGCTTGCGCTTCACGTCCGCATGGCGGGCCGCGTCACCCGGCTGGATGAAGGTGCGGCCGACATAGTGCGAGCGGATGATCCCCAGTTCGAAGGGAATGCCCGATTGCTGGGCATAGCCGATCGCGGCAGGCACGCCGCTGTCGGGAACCGGGATCACGACATCGGCCGGGGCCGGCGCTTCCTTGGCCAGTTCCATGCCGATCTGCTTGCGCACCTGATAGACCGAGCGGCCGTCCATCACCGAATCGGGTCGGCTGAAATAGACGTGCTCGAAGATGCAGGGGCGCGGAGCCGGATTGCCGAAGGGGCGGTGGCTGGAGATCGTGCCCTTGTGATCGACCTGGACCAGTTCGCCCGGCTCGATCGAGCGGATGAACTCGGCGCCGATCACGTCGAAGGCCACGGTTTCCGAAGCGAAGACGGTGGCGTCGCCGATACGGCCCATGACCAGCGGGCGGATGCCCAGCGGATCGCGGCAGGCAATCATGCCCTCTGCGGTCATGCAGATCAGCGAATAGGCGCCTTCCACCATGCGCAGCGCGTCAACGAAACGGTCGAGCAGGGTGGGGTAGCGGCTGGTCGCGACGAGGTGAATGATGACCTCGGTGTCGGAGGTCGACTGGAAGATCGAACCCTTCGACACGAGATCGCGCTTCAGCGTCATCGCGTTGGAAATGTTGCCGTTATGCGCAATGGAGAATCCGCCGGCGGCGAGGTCCGCGAAGAGCGGCTGCACGTTGCGCAGGCCCGACCCCCCGGTCGTCGCATAGCGGACATGGCCGGAAGCCATGGTGCCGGGCAGGGTATCCAGCTCGCGCTGGGAGAAGACCTGGGCGACGTGCCCAAGCCCGCGGTGGGAATGGAATTCCGCCCCGCTGAAGCTGGTTATGCCCACGGCCTCCTGGCCGCGGTGCTGCAGGGAATGGAGCCCGGCCGCAGCGATGTTCGCTGCGTCCTTGGAACCGATTACGCCGAAAACGCCGCACTCTTCGCGCAGCTTGTCCCCATCGGCGTCTCGAAAGGGATGTGTCATGTTCATGGATGTCGTCCGGGCTGCTGGCGCGCCAAAATCGCCCGCGCATTTGGAGCGTGTTGGCTTCAAATGCAAGGCCCTCGACAGGATATGGCCAAGGTGGCGGCGTTGCGCGCTTTTCGTGACTGCATAATGACGGCGGGCAGGGAGCCGAATCGGCCAGCGTTCGTTTCTGCCGGAATGCCGGATCCGTTCATCGCAGCGTCACCGGCATTCGCCGATCAGCTTGCCAGCTTTCAGACATATGCTTAATGCCGGGCCATCTGCCCGATCACAGACGGACCGTCGCTTGATCCTATCCCCTTTCGAATGGACCATCGCCAAGCGCTACATGCTGCCCGGCAAGGGCGAGCGCTTCATTGCTCTGGTCGCCGGCATCAGCCTGGCAGCAGTCATGCTCGGCGTGGCCGCGCTGGTCATCGTCATGAGCGTGATGAACGGCTTTCGCGCCGAGCTTTTCGACAAGATCGTCGGCCTCAACGGTCATGCGATCATTCAGGCCTATGGCAGCCGTCTGGATGACTGGCAGGGCGTTCTCAGGGACGTTAGGGCCACTCCAGGTGTCGTTCAGGCCTCGCCGCTGATCGAACAGCCGCTGATGACGACGTTCAACGGCCGGGTCGAGGGTATCCTCGTGCGCGGCAATACGAACGAGGATCTCGGCCGGCTGCGGGACAAGGTGCAGTCCGGCAATCTCTCCGAGTTGAAGACCGGGAGCGACAATGTCGCCATCGGCTCGCAACTGGCGCAGAACCTCGGCGCGCAGATCGGCGATACGATCACGATCATCAACCCGCTCGGGCGCTCGACCCCGTTCGGCACGGTTCCGCGGCAAATCGCATATCGTGTGGCGGCGATCTTCGAGATCGGCGTCTATGACTATGATAAAGCCTATGTGGTCATGCCGATGCAGGACGCGCAGACGCTCATGCTCACCGGCGACACCATCGGCATGATCGAGGTGACGACCACCAACCCCGACAAGGTCGGCGAAATCCTCGCCCCGCTCAGCCGGAAGCTGGCGGGCCGCGCCATCGTCACGGACTGGAAGACGATCAACGCATCGCTCTTCGAGGCGCTTGCCGTGGAGCGGGTGGCGATGTTCGTGGTGCTTTCCATCATCGTGCTGGTGGCAGTGTTCAATATCCTGTCGTCGCTCATCATGCTGGTGCGCGCCAAGACCCGCGACATCGCGATCCTGCGCACCATGGGCGCGACACGGCGCTCGTTGCTGAAAGTCTTCGTGACGACCGGCTTCTGCATCGGGGCGCTGGGAACCGTGGCGGGCGTGCTGCTGGGCTTCGTGTTCCTGTATTTTCGCCAGCCCATCGTCCATCTGGTCGAGATATTGACCGGACAGAACCTCTGGGATCCTTCGATCCGGTTCCTCACCGAACTGCCTTCGCGTCCCGATCCTTTCGAAATCGTGGTGATCTGTGTGATGGCGCTGATCTTCAGCTTCCTTGCCACGCTCTATCCGGCCTTCAAGGCGGCGAGCACCGATCCCGTGCAGGTGCTGCGTTATGAATGATCCCGTAGTCCGTCTCGACAACCTGACCCGCAGTTTCGAGCAAGGCGGCGTCCGCATCGACGTGCTGCGCGGTGTCGACCTGACCGTTCAGCCCGGCGAGATCGTGGCGCTGCTCGGCCCTTCGGGTTCGGGCAAGTCGACCATGCTTCAGGCCATCGGCCTTCTCGAGGGCGGTTTCGGCGGCCGCATCGAGATTGCGGGGATCGACGCGTCCAAGCTCGGCAAGGACCGCCGCGCGGCCGTGCGGCGGGACCATATCGGGTTCGTCTACCAGTTCCACCACCTGCTGCCCGATTTCAACGCGATCGAGAATGTGGTGCTGCCGCAGCTCATTACCGGCAAGTCGCGGGAAGAGTGCGAGCAGCGGGCCACCGAACTGCTTGCGGCGCTTGGGCTGGGCCAGCGGCTCGAACACCGGCCAAGCAAGCTTTCGGGCGGGGAGCAGCAGCGCGTGGCCGTTGCCCGTGCGCTTGCCAACCGCCCGCGGCTGGTGCTGGCCGACGAGCCGACCGGCAATCTTGACGAGAAAACGGCGGACAAGGTCTTTGCGCAGTTCCTGGAACTGGTGCGCGGGCAGGGCAGTGCGGCGCTTGTGGCTACTCACAACGAGCGTCTCGCGGCGGCGATGGACCGCGTGGTAAGACTTCACGAAGGCGTGCTGACCTGACATTCTGACAGGGAACATCGCAGGCTTTCGGCGCGTTTTACCACCAGAGGCAAAAAGCGCGCGAAAGGAGCGTTGTATGAGCGACTTTCCTACTACCATCCAAGGCCTTCCTGCCGGCGAGAGCCCGGGCTGGAACGACGGTGCCGAATTGCACAAGACGGCCGACGGTGGCGGTTTGTTCAACGTATTCAAGGGTATCCGCCGGGATACGGTGGCAAACCTGATCCGTTATGTCATGCATCTGCCTGAAGCGGATCAGGCTGGCTATGCCGTCCAGAAGGATGGTGACAGGCTATTGGAAATCGGGGACATTCGCCGTCTCTATCGAAGGACGGACTTCCCACATGGCATCACCGGCTGATCCTCGAACGATCGCGGATTTTGAAGCGATATTGCCGAATGGCGAGGCGGTCAGTCTTGCTGAAAAGTTCGGCAAGGTGCTGCTCGTCGTAAACACGGCCAGCAAGTGCGGGTTCACGCCGCAGTATGCGGGCCTTGAAACGCTCTGGAAAAAGTACCGCGAGAGCGGGTTCGAGGTGATCGCATTTCCCTGCAACCAGTTCGGCTCTCAGGAGCCGGGCTCGGCTGAAGAAATCGCGGAATTCTGCGACATCAACTTTGGCCTCTCATTTCCCCTGATGGGCAAGGTGGCCGTCAATGGTGATGATGCCTCGCCGCTTTGGAAATGGCTCAAGGCCGAGGCGCCGGGGCTGCTCGGCAGCAAGTCGGTGAAATGGAACTTCACGAAGTTCCTGATCGGGCGCGACGGCAAGGTCGTGCGCCGCTATGCCCCCACCGATAAGCCGGAATCACTGGAAAAGGACATCGAGGCGCTGCTTTAGTCGGCAGCGCCTCGACCGCTTTCCTCAATAGAATGCGCTATAGATAACGTCCACGACCCGTCGGGTCCGGCGATCCACCAGCAACAGGTCAGGGCCGTAGCGAACCCAGTAGTAGCCGGGGGGCGGCGGCCCGACGCCGATCATGGCATAATCCTGGAACAGATAGGTCGAGGACAGGAAGATCGCCGGCAGGATCATGTGGATCGACCACCGCCGGTAGCCGTAGCCGCGTGGATAACGATATCCCGGCGCATGCATGGGCCGAAACGTGCTGGGACGGCCGGCACCCGGTCTATGGGGGTACTTGATGGCCGGCGGGCGGTGGTTCCCGGGGCGATCTGGCCGATTACCGCCGGGTTGCGAGGGCGGCCTCGTCTGGTTTCCTCCGCCGGGACGAGAGGGCTGAACGTGGTTCCCGCCCGGCCGGGGTGGCTGCGGCTGAGGCCTGTTGCTTCCCGATCCCGGATTCGTCGGGCGGTTCGATCCCGCGCCGGGCGGTCTTGTTCCCGGGCCGTGCGAACCGCCGCCGGGCGGCTTAGCGCCCTGCCCATGAGATCCGCCGGGCCGGCTCTGTTGCGCCGTGGCGGCAAATTCCGTGGGAAGCAGGCTTTCCGGAGCCAGCAGGAACGGGACGAGGGCAAGATAGGCGAATTTCATTCACACGTCTCCAGTGCCGCCCGTGAACGGGGCAACGACAAATTACGCCGGATCGGCGTGGGTTGTGCATGAATCATCGGGTTCTTGAAGTAACCGGCCGGGAAGAGCCGGTGAGGACAGGAACGGATCGAGCATGGCGCGATTTCCTGCTGCTTTCAAGGTAATCCGGCCTGGCGCCAGTCGATGCCCGCGCCTCGGCTGCGTGTGCGATCAACGACATGGGCGCTTCCGTTCACTCCGGTTCCCCTGTCGGTGCCTGGCGGCCGCATATCGCCTGCTCCTATCCCCCGGCTTATCCCCAGCCCCGCCTTGATTGAGGGGTGGGGCAATGCCTAAATTCCGCCGATGGCTCATGCACCTTTCGTTCCGCTCCGCATCTTCTCGAGTTTCACGATGCTGGACGGTGCGATCGATCCCAAGGCGGCCGCCAAGCTCGCCAAGGAGCGCAAGTTTCCTGCCGCCGCCATCTGCGATCGCAACGGCCTTTACGGCGCGCCGACTTATGCGCAGGCGTGCAAGGGGGCGGGGGTTCAGCCGATCGTCGGAACGTTCCTGGCAGTGGCACGGCCGGGTGTGGTGGCGCAGGGGCAGGATCTGCCGATCGACTGGCTTGCCCTTCTTGCCCAGAGCGAGCAGGGATGGCTCAACTTGTGCGATCTCGTCAGCCGGGCTCACCTCGAACGTCCGCTCGAACTCGATCCCCACGTCCCGCTCGAATCGCTTCGCGGCCATACCGATGGCCTGATCTGCCTTACCGGCGGCGACGAGGGCGCGCTCGCCCGGCTGTTCGCGGCTGGCAGGTTCGAGGCTGCCGAGAGTTATTGCGATACCTTGCAGTCTCTGTTCGGTGACCGCCTCTATATCGAGATCACGCGCACGGGGGAGCAGGTAGAGGACGAAAGCGAGGAAGACCTGATCGCGCTCGCCTATTCGCGCGACATTCCGCTCGTCGGCACCAATCCGGCGCAATATGCCGAAGCGCAGTTCCATGCCGCGCATGACGCCATGCTCTGTATCGCCAATTCCACACAGGTCGATGCGCCCGAGCGCCCTCGGTCCTCGGCCGAGCGTTGGGTCAAGCCGGTCGAGGCGATGCAGGAACTGTTCGCCGACTTGCCCGAGGCGCTGGCGAATACTCTCGTCGTCGCGCAGCGCTGTGCCTACATGCCTCCGCGCCGCAAGCCGCTGCTGCCCAGCCTTGCAGGCGACCTCGAGGGCGAAGCGCGGATGCTTGCGGACAACTCGCGCGCCGGCCTGGCGCGGCGGCTTGCACCCTATTGGCCGGATGTGACCGAGGAAGAGCTCGATGCCGCCATGGCCCTTCAGGGCGAAGAGCGGGAGGCAGCCTATCGCGAACTCGCAGAGCGCGGTGTCACCGAAGACTTCCTCGACTATGCCAAGCGCCTCGACTTCGAAGTGCAGATCATCGTCGGTATGGGTTTCCCCGGCTACTTCCTGATCGTTGCCGACTTCATCAAATGGGCCAAGGACAACGACATTCCGGTCGGTCCGGGCCGTGGTTCGGGCGCGGGTTCGCTGGTCGCCTGGGCATTGACCGTGACCGACCTCGATCCGCTGAAGCTGGGCCTGCTGTTCGAGCGCTTCCTCAATCCCGAACGCGTCTCGATGCCTGACTTCGACATCGACTTCTGCGAAACCCGGCGCGGCGAGGTGATCCGCTACGTCCAGCGCAAGTATGGGCACGATCACGTCGCGCAGATCATCACGTTCGGCAAGATGAAGGCCCGCGCGGTGCTGCGCGACTGCGGGCGAATCCTGCAGATGGGCTACGGCCGTGTCGACAGTCTCTGCAAGATGGTGCCGAACCATCCAACCGATCCCTGGACCCTGACCGAGGCGCTGCATGGAAGGAAGCAGCACGGCGTGACCAAGGATCCGCCGGTCGCCGAATTCCGCCGGGAATACGACGTAGACCATGAAGTCAGGCGTCTGGTCGATCTGGCCGTCCAGCTCGAAGGCTTGCCGCGCAACTCTTCGACTCACGCGGCGGGCGTGGTCATCGGGGACCGTCCGCTGGCGCAGCTCGTGCCGCTTTACCGCGATCCGCGTTCGGACATGCCGGTGACCCAGTTCGACATGAAGTCGGTGGAAGACACCGGCCTCGTGAAGTTCGACTTCCTCGGTCTGAAGACGCTTTCCGTGTTGAAGAAGGCCTGCGACCTGCTTGAGCGGCGGGGCATCACGATCAACCTGTCCACGCTCGGCTGGGACGATCCGGCGGTCTACGAACTGCTCAAGCGCGGCGATACGGTTGGCGTGTTCCAGCTCGAATCGGAAGGGATGCGCCGCACGCTGGCGGCCGTGAAGCCGACCAATTTCGGCGACATCATCGCGCTCGTCTCGCTCTACCGTCCGGGCCCGATGGACAACATTCCGTTGTTCGGCCGCCGCAAGAACGGGCTGGAATCGATCGAATACCCGCACGACAAGCTGGCGGGCATTCTGGGCGAGACTTACGGGATCTTCGTCTATCAGGAGCAGGTCATGCAGGCCGCGCAGATCCTGGCGGGCTACTCGCTGGGCGACGCCGACCTTCTGCGCCGCGCCATGGGCAAGAAGGTCCAGGCGGAAATGGACAAGCAGCGCCAGCGCTTCGTCGATGGCTGCAAGGAAGTGTCCGGCATCGATGCGGCCAAGGCCAACGAACTGTTCGACTTGATCGACAAGTTCGCAGGCTACGGCTTCAACAAGTCGCACGCCGCCGCCTACGCGCTGCTCGCCTACCACACCGCGTGGTTCAAGGCGCATTACCCGCACGAATTCTATGCGGCCTCGATGTGCTTCGACATGCATCAGTCGGAAAAGCTGGCGATCTTCGTTGACGACGCGCGCCGCAACGGCATCCAGCTCGCCGCGCCCGACATCAACATGTCGGAAGCGGAGTTCTGCGTGGAGGAAACGCCGGACAGCCACGCCGTGCGTTATGCGCTCGCCGGTATCCGCAACGTCGGCGAAAAGGCCATGGACGCAATCGTTGCCGAGCGCGAGGCGAACGGCAAGTTCGTCAGTCTTGACGATGTGTTCCGCCGCGCGCCGGCCGGATCGATGAATCGCCGCCAGCTGGAAAGCCTCGCGGCTGCGGGCGCCTTCGATGGGCTGGAGGCCAATCGCGCCAAGGTCCTGGCCAACGCCGATACGTTGCTGGCCGAAGCAGACCGTTCTTCCCGTGAGCGAAACAGTGCCCAGCATGGCCTGTTCGGGGGTGAGGATCACGTCGAGCAGGGCTTGCGCTTCGTCGAGGCGGATCCGTGGAACCGCATGGACCAGATGGCCAAGGAGCGGGAAACGTTCGGCTTCTACTTCGCCGCACACCCGGTCGAGCAATTCCGCGCGGTGGCTTCCGCCAACGGCGCGCGCACTTATTCCAGCCTCATGACGGGGGGCGGCGCGGGCCGCACCGGCGCGGTGATGGCGGCGATGGTCGAGAACGTCCAGAAGCGAAAGACGAAGCGCGGCAAAGATTTCGTCATGGCTGACTTTTCGGACCAGTCCGGCAACTTCTCGGCCTCCTGCTTCGAGGAGAGCATGGTCGAGAACTTCGTCAAATGGTCGAAGGAGGGGGCATGCGTGCTGCTCAACGTCGAACTGGACAGCCCCAGTCCCGACGAGCCGCCGCGCGTCACGGTGCGAAGCGCGCGTCCGTTGAACGAGGTCAAGGCCGATGCCCGGATGCTGCTGTCGCTTGAAATAGACAGTATCGAAGCGGTTCAGGAACTCGCGATGCTCATGCGTCCGGGGGCGCCCGGCTGCGGCGAGGTTGTCGCCACTTTGCACCTTGGCGAAGGCCGCACCCAGAAAATGCGGCTAGGCCGCGATTTCGCGCTGGACGGCGACTTTGCCGAGCATCTCTCCAGCATCAAGGGCCTCTCGAATGTCTCGCTTATCGCCAGAAGAGGCCCGGAGGGCTTGCGCCGGGCGGCTTGACCGCCGGCGCAAGCGCCAAGCTTACCGATTGTTTCGGCTGACGTCCTGAGCGGCGTCCTGGGCGGCGTCGCCAACCTTGTTGGCGGCCGTGCCGACTTCGTTCGCGGCCTCCGAGATCGCGTTGTCCTTTGCCGTCTCGCTCTCCGTACCCTGGCTGAAGAGATAGATGCCGCCGACTACGGCGACCAGCAGGATCAGCGCCATCACTATCCCGGTCGCCCCGCCGGACGAGCCGCGCTCGCGAATGATCGTGGTCGTGGTGGTGGGGGCTTCCGGTGCGCGCTCAGTTGTAACGGTTTCTTCGGTCATGCAGACCTCCTGTCCTGTCTTATCGTTGGACGGGGAAACGCGTGAAAGCGGCGCAAGGTTTCGTGATCCCGTTCAGCGATCCCGGAACTTGGGCGGGCGCTTCTCCCGAAAGGCCGCCAGTCCTTCCGAAAAATCCTCGCTCATCAACATCATGACCTGTTGCCGGTCTTCGAGCGCCATGGCGTCCGAAAGGGAGCGCGCATCGAGATTGCGGTTTATGCCTTCCTTCGTAAGGCGCAGGCCCATCGGAGAATTGGCCAGCATTTCGCCGGCCAGCGCCAGCCCACGATCCAGCAGGGAATCCAGCGGAGCGATCTCGCTCAGGAGGCCGCATTGCAGCGCCTTCCCGGCATCCATGAAGCGGCCGGTGAGCATGTATTCGGTGGCGACGGAAGCGCCCACGATACGGGGCAGGAAGTAGCTGCATCCCAGATCACAGCCGCCAAGGCCGATCTTGATGTAGGCCGCATTCATCCTGAGGTCCGGCGCGCCATATCGCACATCGCAGGCCAGCAGGAGCGAAAAACCCGCACCGCAGGCCGCGCCATGGCCGAGGCCGATGATCGGCTGCGGACAGGCGCGCATCAGTTCCAGCAGCCCTGCGAGGCTCCTTTGCAGGCGCCAGAAGTGCTGAAGTTCGCCCCTAGATGCGTCGTTTTGCCACCCGGAAAGGTCCAGTCCGGCGCAGAAGTTCCGGCCTGCGCCGCGCAGCAGCACCACCCGCACCTCGGGCCGCTCGGCCAGGCCGGCAAAATAGTCTCGCAGCGCGAAGGTCATGTTCTCGTCGAGAGCATTGAGGACGTGCGGCCGATCGAGAGTGAGGATCTCCACATCGCCGCGACTATCTACGAGAATGGTGGGTTCCTGCATGGCGTCCCCGGTTGGAATGGCACAGGAATCCTCGGGTTCTCCTGATCGGCGATCAAGGTCTGCAATGGCCGGGACAATTGCCTCTCGGGGGCATTCCAAAGGTGGCTTCAACAGGTGTTGAAACGCCTCTAGAGCAGGGAGAGCTGGCCATCGAGCGACGGACGGCGAAATTGCGAACAGTCGAGCGCGATGGACGGCTTCGCGAAGCCCATCCGCTTCATCGCAACCCTGAACCGATGCCGGAAAAGGTCGGCCCACACGCCGCTCGGCCGCATCCTGGTGAAGAACTGCGGGTCATTGTCGCGTCCGCCCCGCATCGACTGGATAGTGGCCATGACTTTCCCGGCCCGGTCGGGGAAATGAGCGTCAAGCCATTCGCGGAACAAGGGAGCGACTTCGTGAGGAAGCCGGACCATGATCCACGTTGCGGCGTGGATTCCCTGCGCGGAGGCTGCTTCCAGAATATCCTCCAGGAACTGATCGGTGATGGAGGGAATGACCGGCGCGATCGAGACATGGGCCGGCACTCCGGCTCTGGCCAGTTCGCCGAGCGCTGCGATCCGCTTGTGCGGAGTCGCGGCGCGAGGTTCGAGAAGGCGTGACAGGTGCGGGTCCGTGCTGGTCACCGAAATGGCCACTGCCACCAGCTTCAGCCGGGCCAGTTCCGCGATCAGGTCGAGATCGTGCAGGACGCGGTCCGATTTCGTGGTGATCGTCACGGGGTGGCGTGTTTCGAGGCAGAGCTCAAGAATGGCGCGGGTGATGCGGTAACGCCCCTCGATAGGCTGATAGGGGTCTGTATTGGTGCCCATCGCGATCGGTGCGGGCCTATAGCCGGACTTGGCCAGAGTTTCGCGAAGCAGACTGGCTGCCTGGGGTTTCGCGAAGAGCCTGGTTTCGAAATCGAGACCGGGCGAGAGGTCGTGATAGGCATGTGTCGGCCGTGCGAAGCAGTAGATGCAGCCGTGCTCACACCCGTTGTACGAATTGATCGAGCGATCGAACGGAATGTCCGGGGACTTGTTGAATGAGAGGATCGTTTTGGGATGGAGAATGGTGACTGTCGTCGCGCGCTTAGGGCGCGGACCATCGATCTGATCGACCTCATCAAGCCAGTCGCCGTCGGCCTCACTACTAGTGAGGTTGAAGCGAGTGCTGCTTTGATTGTTGGTCGCGCCGCGTCCCTTGATCCGTTCCATAGATCGAACATATAGGGAACAAATGGGGTGTGCGAGTCATTTTCTCTTCGGCTGCCCTAATCCTTAATCGGCGGCTGGGAGCGCAACTCCGAGATATAATGGGCTATGTCGGCAGCAGTTTTGTTCGCTCTCTGACGAGCGTTAGCTGACGCGCCCAAGCCCATGTAATTAGTTTCTACATCGATCAGGTATGCGGCTACATCTTCTGTGCTCACGCCCTTCGAGAGGCGTGCAGCTGCCTGCGTCAAGTACGCATCGTATTCGTCATCAGGTCGATCATCAAGATCGTCTATTCCAATTGGATCCCACTGAGACCAGCCAATCTCACGTAATCGTGACAAGTTGAATGTGGGCACACAATCCATTCGCAATGGGTAAATAACGAAATCTCGAAAATCCACCTCTTTCTAGGTCTACACAACTGTTAGTGGATTGGTCGCAGCCGCGATAGGCGTTGATCGAGCGATCGAACGGGATGTCCGGAGATTTGTTGAAAGACAGGATCGAGCGGGGATGCTCTTCTGTTACGGTCGTGGCCGGATGGCGGGCAGGGCCGTCGACATCGTCCCTGCTGTCGAGCCAGTCGCCATCGGCCTCCCGCTGTGGGAGGTTGAAGCGGGTGCTGGCCTGTCCGCTGACGGCGCCTCTTCCCTTGTGGACCTTCATGCCGCCTTTTTGAACAAACAGGGAACAAATGGCAAGTCCCGGCGGTCCGGTTGATCTTCCCGGCCGCAGGCCCTAGGCCAGCGCGGCAAAGGAGATCTGATGGCAGGCGCACCGCGCAGGATCGGAGCCGAGACGTCCGCGACGCGGGCACGTATCGTCGAGGCGACCGTCCAACTCATTCGGGACGAAGGCTATGCCGCTGCAAGCACGCGGCGCGTGGCGGCGCGGGCAGGGCTCAAGCCTTCGCTCGTCCATTACTATTTTCCCACGACCGACGATCTCCTGCTCGAAGTCTCGCGCCAGGGCGCTGCCGAAAGCGATCGCATGATTGAGGAGGCGCTGACTTCCGACGATCCGGTGCGGGCGCTCTGGTGTTTCTTCGTCGATACCAGCAGGACCGCGATGTCCCTCGAATTCATGGCGCTTTCCAACCATCGGCCGGCGGTTCGCCAGATGATGGCGGAGCACAGCATGGCCATGCGCAAGCGCCAGGTCGAGATTCTCGAACATATTCTGGGCGATCGCCTCAAGGTGCTTGAAGGTTTCGACGCCGCCGGCCTCACCGTGGTTCTGGCCGGGATCGGCCGGGCCATCGTGATGGAATCGGCGCTGGGCGTGACGGACGGCCATGAGGCCGCCATGGCCATCGTGGAAACCTGGCTGTCCCGGCTGGAGCCGATCGGGGCCGACTGATCGCCGCGCCGCTGCACGCCTGTTTGAACGGGCGTTCAGTACGTGATAACACAATACCGATCGCAACTATCGCCATGGGCGGATTGATGCAGGCCTCGTTCTTCGCGCATCGCAGGAACGACGTTCTCGTCAGTGAATTGGGAGAGTTCGGAAAATGTCGGTCGCAACCCAGACCAAACTCAACGCGGAAGATATCAAGCCGAAAATCGGCGGTCGTGTGCTCAACACGAAGGAAGAGCTCCTGTCCGGCGAAATCGCCAGGGAAATCCGGGAGCTGCTGGAAGCGCGCGGCGTGCTGGTGTTCCCGCAGGTCAACTTCACCGATGAAGAGCAGATCGCCTTCACGAAGACGCTGGGCACTTTTGCGCCGGAGCGGAAGGGCGGCGAGGAAGTGATCTCGAAGATCACGCTCGACGCCAAGGAAAACCCCATGGCGGCGGAGTACCTCAAGGGCTCTCTCTACTGGCACATCGATGGCACCCGCAATGACGTGCCGATCCTGGCCTCGCTGCTTTCCTGCCGCGTGCCGAGCCCGCGCGGCACCGGCAACACCGGCTTCGCCAATACTTATGCGGCGTTCGAGGGCCTGCCTGCCGAAAAGCAGGAAGAGTACGAGCAGTACCGCGTCGTTCATGGTCCCTGGGCAAGCCTGTTCTATTACGAGCCGGAACCGAGCCTGGCCAAGCTCCAGGGCTATGCCCAGATCGGCGAACAGGAACTGCCGCTGGTCTGGAAGCACCAGTCGGGCCGCAAGAGCCTCGTGATCGGCTGCACTTCCGCGCAGGTCGTTGGCAAGTCGGCTCTGGAAAGCGCGATGATCATTCACGGCCTGCGCGAATGGGCGACCGGCCCGGAATTCACGTATAGCCACGAATGGGAAGTCGGCGATCTCGTGATGTGGGATAACACCGGCACCATGCACCGGGCAGAAGCCTATGATCCGACTTGCGGGCGCATGATGCACCGTACCAAGCTCGAAGGTGAAGAGCCCTTCGAATAAGCTTTCGCCGAAGCCGATTTCAAATTCCATAAGCCCGCCGGATGTGTCCGGCGGGCTTTCTTCTGCCGGGATCGCCTGCGCCGGATCGTACGGCGGTCGGAGCGCTTGCAGGCAAAGAAAAACCCTCCGCCCTTGAAGGCGGAGGGTTTTTCTTCGAATTCAGATCCGAAAGGCCGGGCGCTTAGGCCCAGTTGGCCATTTCGGCTTCGAGGTTCTGGACGATGGCCTCGAAGAACTGTTCGGTGGTCATCCAGTTCTGGTCCGGACCGATCAGCAGCGCGAGATCCTTGGTCATCTTGCCGCTTTCGACGGTCTCGATGCAGATACGCTCAAGCGTTTCGGCGAACTTCACCACTTCCGGCGTTTCGTCGAACTTGCCGCGATAGGCGATGCCGCGGGTCCAGGCGAAGATCGAGGCGATCGGGTTGGTCGAGGTCGCCTTGCCCTGCTGGTGCTGGCGGTAGTGACGGGTCACGGTGCCGTGGGCGGCTTCCGCTTCCACGGTCTTGCCGTCGGGCGAGAGGAGAACCGAGGTCATCAGGCCCAGCGAGCCGAAGCCCTGCGCAACGGTGTCCGACTGCACGTCGCCGTCGTAGTTCTTGCAGGCCCAGACGAACTTGCCCGACCACTTGAGCGCCGAGGCGACCATGTCGTCGATCAGGCGGTGTTCGTAGACGATGCCGGCATCCTTGAACTTCTCGGCGAAGCCTTCGGTGTCGAACACTTCCTGGAACAGATCCTTGAAGCGGCCGTCATAGGCCTTGAGGATGGTGTTCTTGGTCGAGAGGTACACCGGCCACTTGAGGTTCAGGCCGTAGTTGAACGAAGCGCGTGCGAAGTCGCGGATCGATTCGTCGAGGTTGTACATCGCCATGGCGACGCCCGGAGCCGGGAAGTCGAACACGTCGAGGTCGATCTTCTCGCCGCTTTCGCCGTCCCACACCAGGCGCAGCTTGCCCGGGCCGGGGATCAGGGTGTCGGTGGCCTTGTACTGGTCGCCGAAGGCGTGACGGCCGACGACGATCGGATCGGTCCAGCCCGGAACCAGGCGGGGAACGTTCGAGATCACGATCGGCTCGCGGAAGACGACGCCGCCCAGGATGTTGCGGATCGTGCCGTTGGGCGACTTCCACATCTTCTTGAGGTCGAATTCGGTGACGCGCGCTTCGTCGGGCGTGATGGTCGCGCACTTGACGGCAACGCCGTGTTCCTTGGTGGCGTTGGCGGCGTCGACGGTGATCTGGTCGTTCGTCTCGTCGCGCTTCTGGACCGAGAGGTCGTAGTACTTGAGATCGATGTCGAGGTAGGGGAGGATCAGTCGTTCACGGATCCATTCCCAGATGATCCGCGTCATTTCATCGCCGTCCATCTCGACGATGGGATTCTTGACCTTGATTTTCGCCATTCCTGAATACTCCCCAGAGGTGAGAAATTGGGCGTCTCTTAGGCAGGCGGGGGAGCGCTGGCAAGGCAGGTTGCGGGCCGGCCGGCCGCTTTGCGCGGTGGCGGAGTTGCAACGCGTGCACGGTCGATGTCGAAGGGGAGTGAAGGATGCGCAATCGATGGCGACTTGCGCTTCTGTCGGCGTGCTTCTTTACGAAGCCGGCTCAACGATGTTCGGGAGGGCCGGCTCAGCTCTGGCCGGCGGTCCGAATGGTGGGCGTAGCAAGGATTGAACTTGCGACCCCTACGATGTCAACATAGTGCTCTACCACTGAGCTATACGCCCACACCATTCGGTCGGTCCGGAGCGGCGTGGTGTGCCGCTCGGTGGATTGGCCCTCTAACGGTGGTGTCAGAGGTTGGCAACCCGTTTTTTCCAAAAATCTCGAACTGCCTGTGGACGGTTCTGTGGATAGCCGGAATCAGAGGCGAGCGTGCTCGGAAAGCCCGAAGACGCGCTGAACTTCCATAACGATATCACGCAGATGGAAGGGCTTCGAGAGCACTTTGGCGTGCGGTGCCTCGCGGCTGGCGCGCAAGGTGACGGCCGCGAAGCCGGTGATGAACATGACCTTGGTCATCGGTGAAACTTCGGCGCAGCGCTGGGCAAGCTCGATGCCGTCCATCTCCGGCATGACGATGTCGGAGAGCAGCAGATCGAAATGTTCGCTTTCCAGGTGGGGGAGAGCTTCGGTACCGCGATCGACGGCCAGTACGTCGTAGCCGGCGTTTTCCAGCGCACGTGCAAGGTAAGTGCGCATGGCCTGGTCGTCTTCGGCAAGCAGGATGCGGATCATCGGGTTTCTATCCAGATTTGTTCTGACGCGTGGGTGCGACGGTCTATGCTTCGAGCCATAGCGCCTATTCCGTTAAAATTCTCGCCCGGTTTCCCCACTGACCGGGAACGGGACGCTTTGACTTGAGTGGTCGAAAAGGCCAGTTTCCGAACATGGCAAAACCTTCGGGCGAGAATGATTCGCAACAACGGGTCGGGGGCTGGATACCGGGCTTGCCGGAGATTCCGGCCTATGTGATCGATGGATCGGAGCCTTCCGCGATCCCCGTGCTGATCGCGGTTCCTCATGCGGGCCGGGCCTATCCGGCGTCGCTCCTGCGTGAGATGCGTCAGCCTGAAATTGCCGCAGTCCGGCTTGAAGATCGCTATGTCGATCGAATCGCGAGAAGCGTTGCACGGTCAACGGGGGCGGGGCTGCTCGTCGCTCAGGCTCCGCGCGCCATGATTGATCTCAACCGGGCGCCAGACGATGTGGATTGGGAAATGGTCCCGCGCGGTTCGCGGCCGGAAGGTGCGAGCCTCTTGCCGAGTCGCCGGGCGCGCAGCGGGCTGGGACTCGTCCCGCGCCGCCTTCCCGGTCTGGGGGAGATCTGGCGCGGGAGGCTTGAGCGCGCTGCGCTCGTCGATCGGCTGGAGGGGGTTCACCGGCCTTACCATTCCGCCTTGTCGCAGGCGCTGACGGCTCTGCGCGACCGCTGGGGTGCGGCCTTGCTGCTCGATTTCCATTCGATGCCGCCGCTGCCCGTGCGGCTGGGAAGCGAGCCGGCCCGTTTCGTTATCGGAGACCGCTTCGGTGCCGCCTGTCACGGCAGTCTGGTCGCTTCGGCATTTTCGTGGTTTTCAGCGCAGGGGCAGGAGGCAACTCATAACCGGCCCTATGCGGGCGGATATGTCCTCGACCGTCATGGCGCGCCGTCCGAGGGTGTCCATGCGATGCAGATCGAGATCGACCGGAGCAGCTATCTCGATTCGCGGCTGCTCGAGCCGGGTGACGGGATGAATGCGGTGACCGAACTGCTGGAAGGACTGGTGCGCCGCCTGGCGGCCTCGGTCTGCGATCTGGTGCAGGATTCGGGCGGCAAGGGCTGGGCGCAGGCCGCGGAATAGCGCAGGTTTTGCGGCAGGTCGCCCGCAGCTAAGTTCGATTGTCGGATAAAGTCCGGCGCTTTGCTCAGGACATTAAAAAACCACCTCGCGCAATGCGCGAGGTGGCCAAGGTTCAGGGAGGAGGTGCACGATGTGCACCAACCCGACCGGGCCATGAGGGTAGCGCCGATCAGGTAGCCCTAACATAGCAAGCCTGATCGCACATTCAACCCCTAGAATGGGGCATGCAACATACCTTTTGCAAGTGCGCGTTGGGATGGTGCTGCATAATGGGGCGGGGGTGTGACAAAATTGTCATAAACCCCGCCCCGAAAGTTCACGAAATCAGAGTGTCAGGCGGCGGGGAGGATCTGCGGACCCTTGCCCTGGGAAACCTGACGACCGAAAATGTCCCGCACCAGATCGAGCGAGAAGAGGTGTGCGTAAATCAGCGGCAGCATGCCGTTCTGGTTCCACTGGCGCAGCACGTCGCCGCGCATTTCACGCAGCTTGTTTTCGTCGACCATCTGGAAGCCGCGATAGGTGAAGGGCTGGCCGGTGCCGATGTCGATGTTCAGCTCGCCGTCCATCAGCAGGTTGTGCTTCGTCAGCTCCGCCATGAAATTGGCGGTCTTGGTGCCGGCGATCTCGAAGTTCTCGCAGAACTTGAGCATGTTCTTGGTCGCTTCGGTCGGCTCGGCCTCGTTGAAGAGGGCTTCACCGTCCTCGCCTTCACCGACGAGATCGCTGGTGGGGTCGACGCAGAGCGAGAGTTCTTCGGCATCCGGGCGCAGACGGGCCAGCATGAACGGATAGCGGCGTGCGTAAGCGGGGATGTAGACCGGCGTATTCACGGTGCCGTCTTCGTCGACGTAGACGTTCACGCCTTCGTTCATGCCCATCAGGATCAGCGGCACCGGATTTTCGCCAGCGGTGAAGATGATCGGGAAGTGGCGCTGCGCCTGCGGGAATTCCTCGACGGTCAGCGGGATCGAGTTCACGCCGACCAGCCAGGTGGCCTTGTCGGTGGAACGCGTCTTCCAGGTGGCGTGCTGCTGCGAGTTGAGCGGCACGAGGTCCTTGTAGAACAGGGGCAGGGCAGGATTCTGCGGCGCGGTGGCCATTGCGTTACTCTCCGCAAGACTGGGAAATTTCGAAGGCGACGCTTTAGGGGCTGCATGGGGCGGGCGCAAGCGCGCAGCCCGCCGAAACGGGGATATTGGGCGAGTCGTGGGTCCTCGCCCGATTGATCCCGGTAAGTGCCACTGCCGAAGCGCAGGCGCGCTTGTCGTTCGGGGTCAGATCAGCTTGCCGGGATTGAGGATTCCGGCGGGATCAAGGGCATGCTTCACCGCGCGCAGCATGGACAGCGCGGCAGGGTCTCCGAGGCGGGCCAGTTCGTCGCGCTTGAGCTGGCCGATGCCGTGCTCGGCCGAGATCGAGCCGCCCCATTCGGTGACGAGATCATGGATGTAGCGGCTGATCGTCTTGCCCTGGTCGGCTTGCCAGGCGGGGCCGTCGGTCACATCCGGCGCGATCACATGGTAATGGACGTTGCCATCGCCAAGGTGGCCGAAAGCGATGGCTTCCGTGCCGGGCCACCTGGCCTCGATCATCGGGGCGGTGGTTTCCACGAAGTCCGGCATTTTCTCGACGGGAACGGAGATATCGTGCTGCACCGCCGGACCGCGAGCGCGCTCGGCCGGGGAAATCGATTCGCGCAGCAGCCACATGGCCTCGGCCTGGGACTCGTTGCTGGACATGGCTGCGTCTTCCAGAAGCTCGGCTTCGAATGCGTCCGCCATCATCGATTCGCAGCGATCGCGCAGCGTCGCGGCAGCGTTGCGATCCGCCACGACCTCGATCAGGACATGCCATGCGTGGCGATCCGAAAGCGGTGCGCGGCTGTCGGGCAGATAATCGAGCACGGCGTCGAGGCAGGCTTGCGGCAGAACCTCGAAGCCTTCCAGTGCCTCTCCCGCAGAGCGCTCGCAGTGGAGCAGGAGCTTGCGCGCCGCACCGAGCGAGGGCACGCCGGCCCAGATCACGACGCGTTCGGCAATGGCGGGCAGCAGGCGCAGCGTTGCCGCGGTCACGATGCCCATCGTTCCTTCGGAGCCGATCAGCAATTGCTTGAGATCGAACCCGCGATTGTCCTTCTTGAGCGGCGTAAGCATCGAGAAGACCTGGCCGTCGGCCAGTACGGCTTCGAGGCCCAGCACAAGCGCGCGCATCGATCCGTGCCGCAGAACCTGCGTGCCGCCGGCGTTCGTGGAAATCAGTCCGCCCACCGTGGCCGAGCCCTTGCCGCCGAGCGAGAGGGGGAAGCGCAGGTCCCGCGCTTCGGCCGCTTCATGAAGGGTCTGGAGCACGACACCGGCTTCGCACGTGGCCTGCCGCGCTTCGACGTCCAGCGTGCGAATCGCATTCATCCGGCGCAGCGAAAGAAGCAGGGCAGTTCCGCTGCCGTCAGGCGTTGCCCCTCCGGACATGCCGCTGTTGCCGCCTTGCGGAACGATCGGAACGCCGAACCTGGCGCAGATATTCACAAGCTCGGCCAGTTCCGGGACGTTTGCGGGAGAGGCCATTGCCACGGCGCTCCCGGTATATCGTCCGCGCCAGTCGGTGAGCCAGGGGGCAAGCAGGTCCGCGTCAGTGGTCAGGCCGCGAGGGCCAAGCAGGGCGGTGGCTTCGGCAAGAAAGCTGTCGGTATTCGTCATGAAGGCGATATGGCACAGGCTTCACCGGGTTTCATCCGTGGTCTTGCCTCGCTATCGACATGGAACGTGCATCGTATCGGGTTAAGCGCTGGTTCAAGCTCTTGCTCTAAGGCGACAGCACTGTGCCCGGGGACCAACTCTTTCGATGAATCTCGCCTCCGTCCTGCTCTATCCGTTTGCGCTGCTGCTACCCGTGGTGGGCGCGACGGAGGCTGGCCGCACGGCCCGAAGCGAGCGGGCGGAGACCGGGACCGTCTCCGTGGAACCGGAAGCCGGCAGTTATGCGTGGCCGGATGAGCTGCCCGATTCGCCGGGCGGCTGGCCGTTTTCCGCATCGGCGTTCGATCATGTCGAGCCGGGCGATGCCTGGCAGGTGCGAATCGAGCAGCGCATGACGATTCGCGTCACCCCGCGCGCGCAGATGCCCAGCCCGCCAGACATGTTCGTGGGCATGCCCGGGCGGGATGACGACGGCCCGCGCTTTTCCGAACGCAAGATCGGCAAATGCCTGCCGATGTCCGGCATCGCCGGGGTGCAGCCCGACGGGCAGAGCCGGCTCCTGCTGTTCATGCGCGATCGGCGGGTGATCGGTGCCGAACTGGAAAGGGGTTGCCGGGCAGGGGCTTTCTATTCCGGATTCCTGCTGTCACGGACATCCGATGGCCAGCTCTGCGTCGATCGCGACGAATTGCTTTCCCGCAGCGGCACCACCTGCAAGTTGACGCGCATTCGCCAACTGGTTGCCGTGGGTCGTTGAGCGATTGGCCGCGGTTGGCGCGCGAATCCTGATTTGGAGCATTGTCGGCCTGGTCGAATCGCGGCCTTTGCGCGGATTTCCTTGACGTTGGGGGCATTTCCCGCATAGGGCCCGGCCAGATATACGATCGGCTTCGTGCTGACCGATTGATTCGGTCGTTGCCGTAGCGCCGCGAATATCCTTAGCGTCCTTGATTCTCGCTAACCTGCCTGATTCTCGCTAACTTGCCTGATTTTCGCTAACCTGTTTGCCTATGAGCCCTGTCTGTCTATGAACTTTGCCGATCTCGGCCTGTCTGACGAATTGCTGCAAGCGGTTGAAACCGCTGGCTATAGCGAACCGACTCCGATCCAGGCCCAAGCCATTCCGCCGGTCCTGATGATGAAGGACCTGATCGGCATCGCCCAGACAGGCACCGGCAAGACGGCCAGCTTCGTGCTCCCGATGATCGACGTTCTCGCGCATGGCCGTCGCCGTGCGCTGATGCCGCGCTCGCTGATCCTCGAACCGACCCGCGAACTCGCGGCCCAGGTTGCCGAGAACTTCGAGAAGTACGGCAAGAACCACGATCTGCGCATGGCGCTGCTGATCGGCGGCGTTCAGATGGGCGACCAGATCAAGGCGCTGCAGGAAGGTGTCGACGTCCTGATCGCGACGCCGGGCCGCCTGATGGACCTGTTCGAGCGCGGCAAGATCCTGCTGACCGGCTGCGAACTGCTCGTCATCGACGAAGCGGACCGCATGCTCGACATGGGCTTCATTCCCGACATCGAGAGCATCTGTTCCAAGCTGCCGACCAATCGGCAGACGCTGCTCTTCTCGGCAACGATGCCGCCGCCGATCAAGAAGCTGGCGGATCGCTTCCTGTCGAATCCGAAGTACATCGAGGTTGCCCGCCCGGCGACCGCGAACACGAATATCGTCCAGCACAAGGTGGCGGTGCCGGCCCGCAAGAAGCGCGAGGCCCTGCGCCAGCTCCTGCGCACCGACAACGTCTCGACCGCGATCATCTTCGCCAACCGCAAGACGACCGTGCGTGAACTGGCCAAGAGCCTGAAGGGTCATGGCTTTGCAGCCGGCGAGATCCACGGCGACATGGAACAGCCGGCGCGCCTTGCCGAACTCCAGCGTTTCAAGGATGGCTCGATCAACATCCTCGTCGCGTCCGACGTGGCTGCGCGCGGGCTTGACGTGAAGGGCGTGAGCCACGTCTTCAACTTCGACACGCCCTGGCATCCGGACGATTACGTCCACCGTATCGGCCGCACTGGCCGTGGCGGCGCAACCGGTCGTGCTTTCACTTTCGTGGCGCCCGAAGATGCCGAAGCGATCGAGAACGTCGAGAAGCTGACCGGCGGCAAGATTCCGGTCTATCATCTCGGCGGCGAGGAAACGGCTGCGGAAGCGCCCGAAGCTGCTGCTCGTGCGGAAAAGCCCCGCCGTGAGAAGCGTGAGCGTGCAGAGCCGCGCACGGAGGCGAAAGCCCCGCGCGAAGAACGTGCCGCGCCGCGTGAAGAACGCGCAGCTCCTCGCGAGGAACGCGCTGAGCGTGCCCCGCGCCGCGAAAGCCGGGGTGACGAACAGCGCCGCGAACGCCGTGCCGATGGCAATCGTTCGCGTCGCCGCGATGCAGAGCCCGCCGATGACGGCTGGAACGGTCCGATCCCCGAATTCCTGAGCGTTTCCGCTCTCACCTGATCCTACTTCAAGCCAGGCACCATCGCCGCGCCTCAGGGTGCGGCAATGGTGCTTGCCTGTCCTTGCCGCCCTGTGCAGACTGCCTCCTATCGAGAGGCAGGCGAGGCGGATTATCCATGAAATTCAGGTATTCTCTGGCGTTCGGCGCTGCGCTCGTCTCCTCGTGCGCGGCGCTGGCCGAACCGCAGGCGGTGGTCCAGGTGGACAGCGGCAGGCTTGCCGGCAGCGTCGAGGACGAGGTGGTGAGCTGGAAGGGAATTCCCTTCGCGGCGCCGCCGGTCGGCGCGCTGCGCTGGCGTGCACCGCAGCCTGTTGCGGCATGGAAGGATGTCCGTTCGGCGGAAAGCTACGGGCATGATTGCATGCAGAAGCCCTTCGCCGGAGATGCGGCGCCGCTGGGCACGCCCCCCGCCGAGGACTGTCTCTACGCCAATGTCTGGCGCCCGGCGCAGGCCAAGGCGAAACTCCCCGTGATCGTCTGGATCTACGGTGGCGGCTTCGTGAACGGCGGCGCATCGCCGCCGACTTATGCAGGTGCAGAACTCGCGAAGCAGGGCGTGCTGTTCTTCAGCTTCAATTACCGGGTCGGCCGTTTCGGCACTTTCGCCCATCCTGCGCTGACCCGCGCGGCGCAGGACAAGGGGCTTGTCGGCAACTATGGCTTCATGGACCAGATCGCCGCGCTTGCCTGGGTGCAGCGGAACATCGCGGCGTTCGGCGGCGACCCCGAGAATGTGACGATCATAGGCGAAAGCGCGGGCGGCATGTCCGTCAACAACCTGGTGACCTCGCCCATGGCCGAAGGGCTGTTCGACAAGGCAGTCGTCATGTCGGGCGGGAATGGCACGAGCCTTGCCAATCCCGATCTCGCCGCCACGGAAGCGATCGGCGTGCGCTTTGCCGAAGCGAAGGGCATTTCCCGCGATGATCCGCAGGCCCTTGCAAAATTGCGCGGCCTTTCTGCCGATGCGGTGACGGATGGGCTCAACCTGATGGCTCTCTTCAGTCCGAGCGGCGCGCCGCGCACATTCGCCAGCCCGTTCAGCGACGGCAGGCTGGCGGTGGATCAGCGCCATGCCTACGAGGCGAAAACGTTCCATCGCGTGCCGATGATGATCGGTGCCACAAGTGACGATATCGGCGGGATTTCGGGCAGCATGGTTGCGGGGGCGCGGCAGATATCGGCCTTGGCGGCGGCCGGCGGCGCACCTGTCTACGAATACCGCTTTTCCTATGTTGCCACATCGATTGAAGGCGGCGGCAAAGGGGCCGGCCATGCTACGGACATACCGTTCTTCCTCGATACGCAGGACGTGAAATACGGCGGCAAGACCAGCGCGCGGGATCGGGAAATGGGCCGCACCATCAGCAGCTATCTCGTGAATTTCGCGAAGACCGGCAATCCTAACGGCGCAGGCCTGCCGGAATGGAAATCACGTGCCGGAGACGGCTCCGCGCTGATGGACTTTTCGCCCGGCGGAACCGCTCAATTCGGCGCTGACCCGTGGCTCCGGCAGATCGAGGCAGCCTCCGCCAAAAGCGGGATCTAGGCGCCGCCAAGCCAGCGCGTTCAGCCGGCCGGGAGGTTCATTCGCTTCCGGCTGGCTTGACGAAGCTGTCGATCACCCGCTTGTGGCCGGCCTGCTCGAAGTCGATCTCCAGCTTGTTGCCTTCCTGCGCGGCGACAGTGCCGTATCCGAACTTCTCATGAAAGACGCGGGCGCCGATCTCGATGTCGGTGCGAGGCTTGGCGGCGAAGCTGGCGGCGCTACGGGTGGTTTCGGCAATGCGGCGCGGTGCGGGATCGAACTCGCGGGCAGCGGCGCGCTGCCAACCGGGGCCGCGTGTCATCGTGCGCGCGGGCTGCGCCCGGGCGACGTCGGCGAAAGGATCGCCATGTTCCGACCATTGCGCGCGCCAGAGGGAAGCACCGCCTGACAATGTCGTTTCGCTCTCGACGTGATCGTCAGGCAGTTCGGCGATGAACCGGGAAGGGATCGAGCTTGTCCACTGGCCGTAGATTCGGCGGTTGGCGGCGTGGAGGATCGTGCACTTTCGCCGCGCGCGCGTGATGGCAACGTAGGCGAGGCGGCGTTCCTCCTCGAGACTGGCGAGCCCGCCTTCGTCCATCGCCCGCTGCGAGGGGAACACGCCTTCTTCCCAGCCCGGCAGGAACACGTTGTCGAATTCCAGGCCCTTGGCGCCGTGCATGGTCATGATCGTGACCTTTTCCTCGTCCGAGGCGGCATCGTTGTCCATGACGAGGCTGACGTGTTCGAGAAAGTCGCCCAGGCTCTCGTACTCTTCCATGGCCCGGGCGAGTTCGGTGAGGTTTTCGAGGCGTCCGGCCGATTCGGGCGTCTTTTCCGCCTGAAGGGCATCGGTATATCCGCTCTCGTCGAGCACGGTGCGCATGAGGTCGGCAGGGTTCTCGGTTCCGGCGAGTTCGCGCCAGCGGGCGAAGTCACGCATCAGCGAGAGGAAGGTATTGCGCGGGCGAGCGGGGAGTTCGTCGGTATCGACGATCTCGATCGCGGCCATGGCGAGCGGAATGTTCCGGCGGCGCGCCAGGACATGCAGCGCTTCCAGCGCCTTTGCGCCCAGCCCGCGCTTGGGGGCGTTGTAGATACGTTCGAACGCCAAATCGTCGGCGGGCTGGGCGATGACGCGAAGATAGGCGAGAGCGTCGCGAATCTCGGCGCGTTCGTAGAACCGGAAACCGCCGATGATGCGGTATTTGAGGCCGATCGAGATGAAGCGGTCTTCGAATTCGCGGGTCTGGTACTGGGCGCGCACGAGGATCGCGATCTGTTCCAGCGGAGCGCCTTCGCGTTCGAGGCGCTCGATCTCGTCACCGACCCGGCGCGCTTCTTCGGGGGCATCCCATACGCCGATCACCCGCACCTTGTCGCCCGAGTGCCGCTCGGTCCACAGCGTCTTGCCGAGCCGCTGGCTGTTCTCGTTGATGAGGCCGGAGGCGGCAGCGAGAATCTGCGGCGTGGAGCGGTAGTTCTGCTCAAGCCGGATGACCTTGGCTCCGGGGAAATCCTTTTCGAATCGCAGGATGTTAGCCACTTCGGCGCCGCGCCAGGAATAGATCGACTGGTCGTCGTCGCCCACCACGCAGATGTTGCGATGACCCTGTGCGATCAGGCGGAGCCAGAGGTACTGGACCTGGTTGGTGTCCTGATACTCGTCCACCATGACGTATTTGAAGCGCTGCTGGTACTGTTCCAACACCTCGCGGTTGGTGCGCAGGATGTTGAGCATGTGGAGCAGAAGGTCGCCGAAATCGCAGGCGTTCAGCGCTTTCAGGCGGTCCTGGTAAAGCTGATAGAACTTCTGGCCGCGCCCGTTCGCATAAGTCTCGTTCTCGGCAGCGTCGAGGTCGGCGGGATTGAGGCCCCGGTTCTTCCAGCGATCGATGCAACCGGCGAGCTGGCGCGCTGGCCAGCGCTTCTCGTCCAGCCCTTCGGACTGGATCAGCTGCTTGAGCAGCCGCAACTGATCGTCGGTATCGATGATCGTGTAGTTTGGCTGCAGCCCTACCAGTTCGGCGTGGCGACGCAGCATCTTCGCCGCAATCGCGTGGAACGTGCCGAGCCATGGCATCCCTTCCACGGCAGGGCCGATGAGATGGCCCACGCGTTCGCGCATCTCGCGCGCAGCCTTGTTCGTGAACGTGACGCAGAGGATTTCGCTGGGCCATGCGAGCCGGTTGCGGATCAGGTTGGCAAGCCTGCGAGTGAGCGCTGCGGTTTTCCCTGTTCCCGCGCCTGCCAGCATCAGCACTGGTCCGTCAGTGGTCAGGACGGCTTCGCGCTGGGGCGGATTCAGGCCTTCGAGCAGAGGGTCCGACGAGGCTTCGGGCATGGAGGATTGCAGATCGTTCACCCGTGAACATCTAGGGAACGGGGTGTCGCGGCGCAAGGCCGCTTCGTCGCACCGGGGGAACAATCCCAGGGACGGGGCGTCGGTTGTTCACGAACAAGAACATGGAGAGCGATCATGCGAAAATATCTCCTTGCCGGAGCCGCCGCGCTTTCGTTCCTGGGAATGTCGGGAGCGATCGGGGCGCAGGATACCAATGGCGAAATGCCCGCCGCGCCAGAAGCCCCTCCGCCGCCGGCAGCACCTTCGGATTCCGGGACGCCGCCGGCCAGGCCGATCTCTCCGGCATCAATGTCTGCCGAACAGAAGGCTATGTACGATTCGTGGCCGGCAGCCCAGCGTGCCGATTACGATTCCTGGTCGCCGGAGTATCAGGCCTATTACTGGAGCCTGACGGACCCGCAGCAGAAAGGCTACTGGGCGCTCACGCCGGACCAGCGCGGACAGATCTACAAGATGACGCCCGAGCAGCAGGCAATCGCCTGGAATTCCATATCGCAGCAGCTTGCCGGGCAGACCCCGACCACGCCGCCCACTCAGGCCAATCCTCCGGGTGAGGGGATGCCCACGACCGGCGTCCCCGACCCGCAGTTTGCGCAGCAGGCGGTGCGCCCCGCGATGCCCGCCGATCAGGGATATCAGGGCGGCCCGTACAAGGGCGCGCTGACGCCCCCTCCGGCGACCGCGATGGACAAGCCGTATCCGGTATGCAGCAAGAAGGTGACGGACAATTGCCGCAATCGCGGCGGCGTCTGAGGAAGGCAAGACTTCCGGCCTGAAGCGGCGCGCTTCAACGCGCACTGCTTCAGGCCGGCGAATTCAGGATTCGGTCTTGCGAAGGAAGTGCAGGCGCGCCTTGCCGACGTCGCGTGCCGATTCCACCTCGAAGCCCCGAATGGACACGGCCTCGGTGCGGGAGGTTTCAAGGCATATCCAGGTCTGCTCGCCAATCCAGCCCAGCCGCGCGAGCTTGTCGATCGCGACGACCCCGGCCCCGGTCTCGTAAGGCGGATCGAGCAGGACGAGGTCGAGGACGTCCTTCGCAGGCCCGAGCGCCATTACCGAACCTGCCCGGACATCGCTTTTGCCCTGTGCCTGCAGGTTGGCAATGTTGGAGCGGATCGCGCGGATGGCTGCCGGATCCTGGTCCACGAACAGGCAGTGCGCCGCGCCGCGTGAAAGCGCCTCGAACCCCAGCGCGCCCGATCCCGCGAAGAGATCGGCCACTTTCAAGCCCTCGAAAGTGCCCAGACGGCTGGCCAGCATCGAGAACAGCGTCTCGCGCGTGCGGTCTGCGGTGGGGCGGGTATTTTCCCCCTCCGGCGTGGCCAGCTTCCGGCCGCGCCATTCACCGGCAACGATGCGCAGGCCGGTCTTGATCGGACCGCCTTTCATCGGGGCCTTCGCTCCCACTTTCATGCGGCGTTGCCCGGCAGCGTGCGGCGGAAGTTATCGAGATCGCGCGGAGCCACCTCGAACGCCATTCCCTTGGGCAGGTCCAGTAGACGGAACGGCCCGTAGGAGGTGCGGATCAGGCGGCTGACCTGCAGACCGAGATGTTCGAGAACGCGGCGGACTTCGCGGTTCTTGCCTTCGGTAAGGGTCATCTCGATCCACTGGTTACGCCCCGTGCGGCGCTCCATGTTGGCGTCGATCTTGCCGTAGACCACGCCCTCGATCTCGATGCCTTCGATCAGATCCTCGAGTTGGTCCTGCGAAATGTCACCGAATGTGCGGGCACGATACGTGCGCGGCACGCCGGTGGCGGGCAGTTCAAGCTGGCGCTTGAATTCGCCGTCATTGGTCAACAGGAGCAGGCCCTCGGTGTTGAGGTCGAGGCGGCCGATCGGCATCACGCGGCCGCTGCCCTCGGGCAGGGCGTTGCGCAGCGCGGTGTAGATCGTGGGGCGGCCGATCGGATCGCGTTCGGCAGTAAGGAGGCCTGCGGGCTTGTGGAAGACGAAGAGGCGGGTTTCCTCCGCCTCCCGGACGGCATTGCCGTCAACCGTCACGCCGCGAAGATCGTGCAGCACGGTAGACGGCGTTTCGATCACGTCCTCGCCCAGCTTGACGCGGCCTTCGATGATCATCCGTTCCGCCTCGCGGCGGCTGGCGATTCCGGCGCGTGCGAGAAGCTTGGCGATGCGTTCGCCTTCGCGCACGGGCATTCCCGGCGTTTTGGGCGTAGGAGCGGCAGCCTGCGGGGCCGAGCGGGGCGGTTTCCTGCGAGGGCGATCGCCGTCGAACGGCCGGGAGTCCTGTCGCCGCGAATCCGACTGGCGCGAGCCGCGCGAAACATATGCGCCGCCGGAAGGTGTAAACTCGCCGGAACGCGAGCCGGGGCTCCGGCGCGGCGCGCCGTCCCGCGGGCCACTGGCCGAACGTGCGGGGCGTTCACCGCGCGCCGGAGCGTCGTCCCGGTGGGGCCGGTCGCCGCGTGCCGGGCGTTCGGAGCGGACGGGCCGGTCGTCGCGCGCGCGGCGCTCGTCGCGTACCGGGCGTTCGTTGCGGCCAAAGAGTTCGCCGCGATCGCCGCGTCCACCGCGTGCCGGGCGGTCGTCGCGGCCGGAGCGCTCTGCACGAGCCGGACGATCATCCCGCGACGGGCGCGTATCGCGCGACAGGCCGTCGCGGGGGCCGCGGCCACGTCCGGTGCTTTCCTCCCGTCGGCCTTCTTCGCGGCGGCCGTCGCTGCGGGGGGCGCCATCGCGTCCGGTTCTATCGGCGCCGCGCCGACCTCCGTTGCCTGAGCTGTTGCCAGAGCCGGTGCGGAAGGGGCCGCGAGAAGATCCGCCATCGCGGGAAGAGCCGCCACGCTTCGGGCCGCCGGATTTGAAAGGAGGTTTGGACATTCGCCCGCCCATACCTGTTGATCGCCGCTTCATCCAGCCTTCCCTTCGAGCATTGCGGCGTTAGGTTGGCGCGGGATCGCAATTTCAGGGAGTAAGGCGTGGACGCCCAAAGCATCGAACAGCGTCGCGGCGTCTGGGATTCAATCAAGCCCTATCTCGAAAAGGAATCGCTGGCGGCATTCCTGCTCGGCCTGTCATCGGGTTTTCCTTATGCGATGATCGGCGCGACGCTGACGACGCGCCTGGCGCAGGACGGGATCGACAAGAAGACCGTTACCGCTTTCACGCTTGCCTTCCTTGTCTATAATCTCAAGATTTTCTGGGCCTGGATCATCGATGGCGTACGCCTTCCGGTGATCGGCCGGCTTGGCCAGCGCGTCTCGTGGATGCTGGTTTGCGGCGTGTTTGTGATCGCCGCGGTGCTCAATCTGGCGCTGGTCGATCCGGCTGCCAGTATCCGGGCGACGGTCATCGCCGCCGTGCTGGTGGGCGCTGCCGGCGCCAGCTTCGACATCGTTATCGACGCCTACCGTATCGAGACGCTGAAGCCCTACCAGCTCGGCACCGGCTCGGGCATGAGCCAATATGGCTGGCGCATCGGCTCTGCCGGTGCGGGCGCGCTGGCGCTGATTCTGGCGGCGCGTTACGGCTGGAGTGCGGGCTATGCGGCCTGTGCGGTCTTCGCGCTGCCCGCAATGCTCACCGCGCTGTTCCTCGGCGAGCCGGAACGCCGCAAGGTGGTGGTGGAAAAGCGCGGTGTCGTGGAGGTCTGGAATTCGATTGCCGGGCCGTTTGGCGAGTTTTTCCGCCGCAACGGCGCGTTTCTCGTCCTGCTGTTCATCCTCGTCCACAAGATCGGCGACACGCTGGCCAATCTCACGTTCCGCCTGCTGTTCGACGATCTTGGCTTCAGCAATGACGAAATCGCCATCTACGACGTGGGGCTGGGCTTCTGGGCCTATCTGATCGGTGTGTTCATCGGCGGGGTGGCATTCGCAAAGATGGGCCTGAAGCGCTCTGTCATGGTTTCGCTGGTGCTGATGGGGATTTCCAATCTCAGCTTCGCGGCGCTGGCTGCCGCCGGGCACAGCAACTGGGGAATGGCCGGCGCAATCGGGTTCGAGAACATCGCTTCGGGTTATGGCGGGGTCGTCGTCATCGCCTATTTCTCGGCGCTCTGCGACTTGCGCTATACGGCCTCGCAATATGCCCTGATTTCGGCGAGTGCCAGTGTCGTCGGCCGTTTCCTGACCGGTACGACGGCAGGCGCTCTGATCGAGGCCTTGGGCTACGTGAACTTCTACCTCGTCACCACCGTCGCTTCGCTGCCCGGCATCGTCCTGTTCTGGTGGATGTGCCGGACCGGCCTTGTCGATCAGGCGATGGGGACCGCGGGTGAGGACAATCCTGGGGAGTTCTAGTCGGGAATCTCCTCGTTGGCGCGCAGGACCTCGCCCGAGAGGTAGAGCGAGCCGGCGATCAGCACGGGCAGTCCGTCGTCGGGCAGGGCTGCCAGTGCTTCCTCCACGGTGCGCGCTGCCAGGGCTTTGGAGCCAAAGCTTGCAGGGCCATGGCATTCGTGGCCAGGCACCGGAACCGCGCGGATGCTCGCGAGATTCGCGGCGAGCGGATCGGTGATGGCGCCAGGGTCCTTGTTCGCGAGCATTCCGATCACGAGATGCAGGCGCTGCCCTGTGAAGTGGCGGCCGATCGCGAGCCCGGCATCGGGATTGTGACCGCCGTCGAGCCACACTTCGCGTGCTCCTGCGAATTGGGTGAGCGGGCCGGCTGACAGGCGTTGCAGTCGCGCTGGCCAGCGTGCCGCCTCGATGCCCCGCGCCATCGCTTCGGGCGAGACGGAAACACGGTCCTGATGGCGCAGGATGGCGACGGCCAGTGCCGCATTCTCGGCCTGGTGGGAGCCCGGCAGGCTGGGCAGCGGCAGCACGAGTTCGCCGTGCCGGTCCGAATACTCGATCCTTTCGCCCACGCTGGCGTCCCAGTCCCGCCCGAGCATGTGCAGCGGCGCACCGGCGGTCATGGCGGCACGTTCGATTTCGAGTTCGGCTGATTCCGGATAGGCGAGGGTGCAAGCCGGAGCGCCGGGACGGACGATGCCGGCCTTTTCGAAGGCGATGCGGGCGAGCGGTTCCTGGGGAACTCCCGGCTCCGGCCGAAGCAGGAAGGCCTCATGGTCGATGCCCAGCGTGACGATGCCGACCGCGGCCGGATGTTCGATCACGTTGGTGGCATCGAAGCGCCCGCCAAGCCCGACTTCGATCACGCAGGCATCCGCAGGAACCCGCGCGAAGGCGAGGAAGATCGCTGCCGTCGTCACTTCGAAGAAACTGGGAGCAAGGTCTTCGCCGGTATCGAGCACTTCCGCCAGCAAGGTGGCCAGCATGCCGTCGTCGATAAGCTTGCCGGCCAGACGGATACGCTCGTTGTAGCGCACGAGGTGCGGCTTGGTGGCGGTGTGGACCGTCAGCCCCTGCGCTTCCAGCATGGCGCGCAGGTAAGTGCAGGTCGAACCCTTGCCGTTGGTTCCGGCCACATGGAAGGTCGGCGGCAGGTGCTTTTGCGGGTCGCCGAGACGCGCAAGGAGCGTGCGGATCGTTTCGAGGCCGAGGCGACCCTGCGGCACGGCGAGCGCGCCGAGCCGGTCGAGCTGGGCCTGAACCTCGGGCGAATCCGAAACCGCGAAGTCGCGCATCGGCGGAATTCCGTGCTTATCGGGCGGCGTGGACAGCCTCGGCCAGGGCCGAGGTCAGTTCGCGCAAATGTGCCGGGGCTTCGGTTCCGTGCTGCTTGACCAGATCGACCAGAGCCGAACCGACCACGACACCATCCGCGACTTTGGCGATCTGCGCTGCCTGTTCGGGGGTACGGACGCCGAAACCGACCGCAACCGGGATCGTGCTGGCCGCCTTGAGCTTTGCCACGGCGTCCTCGATCGAGCCCTGAGCGGCCTGCTGCATGCCGGTCACACCGGCGACAGAGACGTAGTAGAGGAAGCCCGAGGAGCCACTGAGAACGGCAGGAAGGCGCGCGGCGTCGGTCGTCGGCGTCGCGAGGCGGATCAGCGAGACGCTCCTGGCGCGCAAGGCCGGACCGAGCTCGGCATCTTCCTCGGGCGGGATGTCGACGCAGATCACGCCGTCGACACCGGCCTTGGCGCATTCGTCCGCGAACCAGTCCGCGCCGCGCGCGATCATCGGGTTGGCATAGCCCATCAGCACCAGCGGAACCTGCGGATGACGGGCGCGGAATTCGCTCGCCATGCGGAAGATGTCGGCGGTCTTGGTGCCGGCGTCGAGGCTGCGGATGTTCGCTTCCTGGATCGCCGGGCCGTCGGCCATCGGATCGGTGAAGGGCATGCCGAGTTCGATCACGTCGGCGCCGCCTGCGACCAGCGCGTCGAGATTGGCGGCAGTGTCGCCATCACCGCCGGTGATGAAGCAGACGAGCGCCGCCCGGCTTTTCCCGTTAATTTCCTTGGCGAATGCGGTTTCGAAGCGGGTCATCGATTAAAGCTCCACGCCCAGCGCTTCGGCGACGGTGAAGATGTCCTTGTCGCCGCGGCCCGAGACGTTGACGACGAGCAGCTTGTCCTCGTCCATCTGAGCCGTCAGCTGCGGCAGCGCGGCCAGCGCGTGCGAGCTTTCGAGCGCCGGGATGATGCCTTCGAGTTCGCAGCAGAGCTGGAACGCTTCGAGCGCCTGCGTATCGGTGATCGGCACGTAGTTCACGCGGCCGCTTTCATGCAGCCACGAGTGCTCCGGCCCAAGCCCCGGATAGTCGAGCCCGGCCGAGATCGAGTGAGCCTCGGTGATCTGGCCGTCCTCGTCCTGCAGCAGGTATGTCTTGTTGCCGTGGAGGATGCCGGGCTTGCCGCCGGTGAGCGAGGCGGCGTGCTTGTCGGTGTCGATGCCGTGGCCCGCTGCCTCGATGCCGGTCATTGCGACTTCGGGATCGTCGAGGAAGGGGTGGAACAGGCCGATCGCGTTCGATCCGCCGCCCACGGCTGCCACCAGCATGTCGGGCAGGCGGCCTTCCTTCTCCAGCATCTGCTCGCGCGTTTCCTTGCCGATGATCGACTGGAAATCGCGCACCAGTTCAGGATAGGGGTGCGGGCCTGCGGCAGTGCCGATGATGTAGAAAGTGTCGTGGACGTTCGCGACCCAGTAGCGCAGCGCGTCGTTCATCGAGTCCTTGAGGGACTGCGATCCGCTTTCGCAGGAGATCACTTCCGCGCCCAGCAGCTTCATGCGGAACACGTTGGGCTTCTGGCGCTCGATGTCCTTGGCGCCCATGAAGATCTTGCAGGGCAGGCCGAAGCGCGCGGCGACGGTGGCCGTGGCTACGCCGTGCTGGCCGGCACCGGTTTCGGCGATGATCTTCTTCTTGCCCATGCGGATGGCGAGCAGGATCTGGCCGATGCAGTTGTTGATCTTGTGCGCGCCGGTGTGGTTCAGCTCTTCGCGCTTGAAATACACCTTCGGGCCTTTGCCTTCCGGGGCAAGGGCGCGGAAATACTCGGTGATGCGCGGCGCATAGTAGAGCGGGCTGGGACGGCCCACGAAATCCTTCATCAGCGCGTCGAATTCCGCCCAGAATGCCGGGTCCGCCTGTGCCTTGCGGTATTCCGTCTCGAGATCGAGGATCAGCGGCATCAGGGTCTCGGCGACGTAGCGACCACCGAACTGGCCGAAGTGGCCGGTATCGTCGGGCAGGCTGCGGAGACTGTTCACGGGCGTCTGTGCGGTCATGATCGGGCCGATTGGCAGAGCGGCGCGGCCAAGTCCAGCGCCTTCGCCTCTATTAGACTGCATGGGGACGAGTTGCCCGATTTCAATTGCAAATCATGCAACACCACTGGATGCATTGGCAATATAATGTCTGTAAGCGGCAGTTTCATGACGGTTTCGGGTAATTATGAATAATTTTGTTCATCTGGGCGAAAGGTAAGGGGGAGCAGCGGGGCCTCCCCCGGTGAGGGCCGGGGACACACTGGAGTTAAAAAATATGCGTATTGCACTCGTTTCGCTCGCCGCGGTTGCTGCCGTGGCTGCTGCTACTCCCGCCCTGGCCAACGAAGCACGCGTTGAAGCGCGCACCGGCGTGATCTGGGACGGTAGCGACAGCGAAGCAGTTGCTGGCGTCGCTGTCGGTTACGATTACGACCTGGGTGACAAGTTCTTCGTGGGCGTCGAAGGTTCGGCGGACAAGATCCTGACCGACAACACCCGCGTTTCGTGGGGCGTCGGCGGCCGCGCCGGCTTCAAGGTCCTTCCGGCCACCAAGCTTTATGCCGCTTCGACCTGGCAGTCGAAGTTCAGCAAGTACGGCAACAGCGCCGTTGCTGTTGGTGGCGGTGTCGAGCAGGGCCTCGGCAGCCAGTTCTACGCCAAGGCTGAATACAAGCACCTGCTGGTTGGCGACAACACCCCCGACGCAGACGTCGGCCTGGTTGGCGTCGGCTACAAGTTCTGATCGAACGCTTCGGCCTGGCGCAGCTACCGAGTTCGCCAGGCCGGGGCCGGACGATGGGAATCCGCTCTGCAAGGAGCGTAAGCCAGGGAAGGGCGGTCTATGAGGGGCCGCCCTTTCTCTTTGGCGCAGGCCGCGGCTGCTCAGGCGCCGCGCACGGCGCGGGCGAAGGCATCGATCCGGTCGAGGTCCTTTACGCCCGGCGCGCTTTCCACGCCCGAGGACGTATCGACCAGCGGCGTGCGGGTCATCCTGATGGCCTGAGCGACGTTGTCCGGCGTAAGGCCGCCGGCGAGGCCCCAGGGGACCGGCCCCTTCCAGTCCGCCACCAGGCTCCAGTCGAAGCTGAGGCCCATTCCGCCCGGCAGCGAGCCCTTGGGCGTCTTGGCGTCGAACAGCACGAGATCCACGGCACCGGCATAGGCTGCGGCCCTGGCGGCATCTTCGGCGGTGGCCACGGACAGGGCTTTCCACACCGCTATCCCGAAGCGATCACGCAATGCCGCGGCGCGTTCGGGGCTTTCACTGCCATGAAGCTGGAGCGCATCGAGGCGGGCGCCGGCCACGGCTTCGGCGATCGCCGCGTCATCGACATCGACGAACAGCCCGACCTTGCCGATGCGGCTTCCGGCCTGCTGCGAAAGCAGGGCAGCCTGCGCGGGCGTGACGTTCCGGGGGCTTCTGGGAAAGAACACGAAGCCGGCGTGGGCCGCCCGCGCGCGGATCGCCGCTTCGAGCGCTTCGGGCGTGCTTATCCCGCAGATCTTGATCGCCGCAGTTGGCATGTCGCTTTTCTGGCCTAGATTGTGTCCCCGATGTGAAGGGGGACCGATGATGAACCGACTGGGCCGCTATCTAATGCCATTTGCCGCCGCTGCAATGCTGGGAGGCTGCGGGGTGAAGGAGTCGTTCAAGGATGCCGAGATCGAAGTCGGCAAGTTCCATCAGGCGCTCGATGCCGGGCAGTGGCAGCAGGTCTGGACCAAGGCCGATCCGCAATTGCGCGAGACGACTCAGCGCCCGCAGTTCGAGAAGTTCCTCGATGCCGTGCACCGCAAGCTGGGCAAGGTTCGCGAAGCGAAGCAGGTCGGCTGGAATGCCAATGCCACCACCGGCGGCAGCTTCGTCACCCTCACGTACCAGACGACCTTCGAGCATGGCTCCGGGGTCGAGCAGTTTGTCTATCGCAAGGGTGACGGAGGCGGAATGACCCTGGTGGGCTACAACATCGATTCGCAGGATATGATGCTGAACTGACCGGGGGCAGTCAGAGGGGGGATCAGGGGGCGAGTTCGAACTGCACCGTGACGTTCACGTTGGTTTCCAGTTCGCCTGCGGCGACCGGGGGAGCGGCGGCCACGGAATCCATGGCAGCCTTGGCACGGTACATGATCGGTGACGGCGAATAACCGCCGCTCTCGCTGATGGAAATGATGCGGGCCACCCGCAGGCCGGTGGCGCCGGCATAGAGATCGGCCCGTGCGCGCGCGTCCTTGATCGCGGCGACTCGCGCCTCGTTCTGCGCGGCGTCGGGCTGGGAGAGCATGAAGTTGGGGCCGTTGACCTGATTCGCGCCCGCCTTGACCAGCGCGTCGATCACCTTGCCCATATCGTCGAGCTTGCGCTGGCGAACGCTGACGGTGTTGCCGGCCTCGTAACCGACGATCTCGCGCGGGCCGTCGACATAGGATCCGTCAGGCTGGCGCTTGGGCTGCGCATAGACCGGGTTGACGCTGAGACTGCTGGTCTGGATGTCCTTGTCGGCAACGCCTGCACGCTTGAGCGAGGCGATGACCTGGCCCATCCGCGTCGAATTGCTGTTCAGCGCTTCGCTGGCGGTGGCGCCCTGCGTGGTGACGCCCGCCGAGAAGCCCGCCATGTCAGGCGTGCGGGTGGAAGAGCCTTGGGCGTTGATCGTCAGCAGCGTGTGGCCCGCCGCAATCGCGGGGATCATGCCGGAGTCCTGGGCAAGGGCGGGAACCGCCATCGTCGATGCCAGGGCGGCGGTGGTAACGGCAAGCAGGTTCAGGGATTTCATGAGGTCGCACTCTCTATCCATTTGGCCATTCATTGGCCGGATCAACGATCTGGCTGGCGAGAGGTTGCCCGGCGCTGAACCGTGCATTTTGCGCTATGAAAGGTTTGTGTTCCACGCGGCGTCGCACCGGCCCGAACGGGCCGGTGACGCGAACAACCGCCGGCAGCGGATTTCAGTTCAGAGCGTGGCCTCGATCGCGCGCGCGGCGGCGAGGGGGTCTTCGGCGCGGCTGATCGGGCGGCCGACGACAAGTACGCTGGCGCCGGCATCGCGCGCGGCGCGCGGGGTCATGGTGCGCTTCTGGTCGCCATTGCGGCCATCGTCCGGGCGCAGGCCGGGGACGACGAAGTAGCCGTCCTTCCACTGCTGATGGACGGCGGCGACTTCGTGGCCAGAGCAGACGATGCCGTCGAGCCCGGCAGAATGGGCAAGATCCGCCAGGCGCAGGGCCTGTTCGTGCGGTTCGGCGTTGACGCCGATGGCGTTCAGGTCGCCGCCGTCGAGGCTGGTCAGCACGGTGACCGCCACGACCTTGCAGTTCTCTCCGGCAGCGGCCTTGGCGTCTTCCATCATGGCGCGGCCACCGGCGGCGTGGATGGTGACGATCGACGGTTCGAGCACGTGGATCGCCTGCATGGCGCCGGCCACGGTGTTCGGAATGTCGTGCAGCTTGAGGTCGAGAAAGATCGGCAGGCCGAGCTTGTGCAGTTCGTGCACGCCGTGATGGCCGTGGGCGCAGAAGAATTCGAGACCGAGCTTGATCCCGCCGATGTGCCCGGAAACCTTTCGCGCCAGCGCCTCTGCGGCGTCTAGGCGGGGCAGGTCGAGGGCGAGATAGACGGGATTGCTGTTCATGTTCTCAAGGTTCCGGCGAGGGTTCTGGGGTGGAGAGGGGGGTTTCGACGGTGGTCGGGGAAGCGACGGCCGACGGCACGCTGTTGGCGCGCAGCGAGTTTTCCAGGCTGGCGATGCGGCGCTGGAGCCGCCAGCGCATCGCGCGCAGGTAGAGCCACACCGGGGCCATGCCGAGGCCGAAGAAGACCAGCGCCACGACGCCGACCGGCCATTCGAAATGAACGTAATTGGCATCGTCGAGCGGCCAGAAGTTCACCGGGACCTTCGTCCAGTTCATGGCTATGAAAGCGACCAGGATCGCGGTGATCGCAATCCACAGCACCGTGCGGACTATCTGCATGTTCCCTCCGGCAATTCGTGTACCAAGACCTTCGCAATCGCGCTCGATGCTAAGCGCGATTGCGAGGCATGGGAAGTGTCGGCTGGAAGCTTAGTTCCCGAAAACGCGCGCGAAGATCGTGTCGACCTGCTTGAAGTGATAGTCGAGGTTAAACTTGTCCTCGATCACTTCGACCGGCAGCGCGGCGGTGACTTCCTCATCCGCCTTGAGAAGTTCGAGCAGCGAGAGCTGACCGTCCGATTCCCACACCTTCATCGCATTGCGCTGAACCAGGCGATACGACTGGTCGCGCGTCAGGCCGGCCTGGGTCAGCGCCAGCAGCACGCGCTGCGAGTGGACGAGGCCGCCCATGCGGTCGAGGTTCTTCCGCATGCGCTCGGGATAGACGAGCAGCTTGTCGATCACGCCGGTGAGGCGGGCCAGTGCGAAGTCGAGGGTGATGGTCGCGTCGGGGCCGATGAAGCGTTCGACCGAGGAGTGCGAGATGTCGCGCTCGTGCCAGAGCGCCACGTTTTCCATCGCCGGGACCACCGCCGAGCGTACGACGCGGGCAAGGCCGGTGAGGTTTTCGGTCAGCACCGGGTTGCGCTTGTGCGGCATGGCCGACGAGCCCTTCTGGCCGGGCGAGAAGTATTCTTCCGCCTCAAGCACTTCGGTGCGCTGAAGGTGGCGGACTTCGATGGCGAGGCGTTCGATCGAGCTGGCGATCACGCCCAGCACGGCGAAGAACATGGCGTGGCGATCGCGCGGGATGACCTGCGTCGAGACCGGCTCGACCGCGAGGCCGAGCTTGTCGGCCACATAGTCTTCCACGGCCGGATCGACGTTGGCGAACGTGCCCACGGCGCCCGAGATCGCGCAAGTGGCGACTTCCTCGCGGGCGGCGAGCAGGCGGGTCTTGCAGCGCGAGAATTCGGCATAGGCTTCGGCCATCTTGAGGCCGAAAGTCACTGGCTCGGCGTGGATGCCGTGACTGCGGCCGATGGTCGGGGTGTACTTGTGCTCTTCGGCGCGGCGCTTGATCGCGGCCAGCAGGGCGTCGAGGTCTTCGAGCAGGATGTCTGCGGCCTTGACGAGCTGGACGTTCAGCGTGGTGTCGAGCACGTCGGAGCTGGTCATGCCCTGGTGCATGAAGCGCGCTTCGGGGCCGACCTGCTGGGCTACCCAGTCAAGGAAGGCGATCACGTCATGCTTGGTCACGGCCTCGATGGCGTCGATCGCGGCGACGTCGATGGTCGGATTGGTGGCCCACCAGTCCCACAGGGCCTTGCCGGCGCTCTCGGGCACGGTGCCCATCTCGCCCATCTTCACGGCGGCGTGCGCCTCGATCTCGAACCAGATGCGGTAGCGGGCTTCGGGTTCCCAGATCGCGGTCATTGCGGGGCGGGCGTAACGGGGGACCATGTTCGACTCCTTGAGTGACCTGACTCGACCGGGGCTGCGCTGGCAGGCTGACCGGGCCTCTTGCGCCAGAGCCGCTAGGGCGGGCTTGCGATAAAGGCAAGGGCGCGTGGGCCCGCTTCTCGCAATCCTGAGGCCGGATCGCGGCCGTTCCGGCGCGGGCGTGCAAGGTTTGCACGGCCTGGGCGGTGTTCGGGACGGTTATCGAAGCGCTCCGCAACCTTTGCGGGGAAACGATTTTTCCGGCTTCAAGGAGCCATGTTCCACGAGATGCGCTATCGAGAGGACAGCTTTTCGCGGCTCCTCGTCACAACAGGAAGAACAAGCGATGCGACGTGCGCTTTCGATTTTTCTCGCCACTGCCTTCATTCTGGGTGCGCCCGCGGCCCAGGCGGAGGAAACGAAGCTGGAGGAATTCGGCACCGATCTCGAACGCTTCCCCTATCCCTGGAAGGTCGAGCGCATGGACCTGAAGGTCGGCGCCGAAAGCGCCTCGATGGCCTATATGGACGTGCAGCCGGACCAGCCCAACGGGCAGGCCGTCGTCCTGCTCCACGGCAAGAACTTCTGCGGTGCGACGTGGGAGGATACCGCCCGCACCCTGCTCGGCGCGGGCTACCGGGTGTTGATTCCCGACCAGCTCGGCTTCTGCAAATCGTCCAAACCCGCCTCCGCGCAGTACAGTTTCGCGATGATGGCCGATGCGACGCACCGGCTGATGGAGAAAGTCGGGCTGGAGAAGGCGATCATCCTTGGCCATTCGACCGGTGGCATGCTCGGCCTGCGTTTCGCGCTGATGTATCCCGGCGCGGTGCAGCGGCTCGTGCTGGTGAACCCGCTTGGCCTTGTCGATCGCATGGAGGAGGGCGTGCCCTATGTCCCGCTCGACAAGCTGCTCGCTGCCGAGAAGGCCAAGGGCTATGCCGAAATGCGGCAGTACCAGCTCGATACCTACTATCACGGTGAGTGGAAGCCAGCCTACGACCGCTGGGTCGCGATGCTGGCGGGCCAATATGCGACGCCGGACAACGATGCCGCCGAACTGGCACAGGCTAAGACCGCCGAGATGATCCTGACCCAGCCGGTTTCGCACGAGTTCGGCCGCCTCGCCGTTCCCGTCACGCTGATGATCGGGATGAAGGACACCACGGTGTTCGGCAAGGGGCAGGCGCCGGCCGAGGTGCGCGCGAAGCTGAAGCCCATTCCGGCGATTGCCCCTCAGGCGGCTGCGGCGATGCCGTCCGCGCGCATCGTCGAACTGCCGGACTTCGGCCATTCGCCGCAAGTGGAAGCGCCGGAGGTGTTCGGCGCGAAATTACTGGACGTGCTGGGCGCCCCGGCGCCGTGAAGGCCGGATATCGACCGGCGAGGAAAGCCGCGTGGGCTGTTACGGGCTCGGCGGCAGGGCGCCGGGGTTCCGGCGGCACGCCGGAGCAGGGGTGGCCGAGGCCTTCCAGCGCAGTTCGTAAGTGACGAGAAAACCGTCATGGTCCGATAGCTTCGGGCTTTCCGGGCGTCCGTCAAACAGGGCCTCCACCCGGATCGGGCGGATCCGGACGCTGTCTCCGCTCCACAGGAACTGCAGGTCCTGCGTGTCCATCCACGGTTCATCGCCATCCCATGACATGCGCACGTCGCATCCCGAGGCAGGCTCGGCGCAGATGCGATGGACGAGATCGAGCGACTGATAGCGGGAGAAGTTCTCCCAGCGCTGTTCCGAATGGCGCATGTTGAAATCGCCCCCGAAGATCAGCGGCGTTGCGTCATCGTGAGTCCGGTCGATGAACTCGGAGGCTTCGAGCGCCTGCCGGTCATGCGCTGCGAGATTCCGCGCGGCCGGGGCCCGGGAGGCCCCGCGCGAATTCATGTGCGTATCGTAGATGTCGATCAGCGTGGGCACGCCGGGAATCTCGATTCGCGCCAGTGCGATGCCCTTGTTGGCAAGGCAGTCGAACCCGGCGCAGGATTTGCGCCCATAGGCGCGCCGCGCGGTATCGACGATCGCGTAGCGCGAGGCGATGGCAAGGCCGCTGCCGAAGAAATGAATGCCGATCTCGCCGCGCTGGAGATTGGAGTTGCCCGGCAGCTTCTGCCTGGTGGAGCCGCGGGCGCGGGTGGTGCGGTGCGGGCCGGAGTGGATTGCGGGGTAGCCGGTGGATGCGACCGCCCGCTTGGCGGCATCGCTGAACATTTCCTGGAACAGCACCACGTCGGGCGCGGTTCCGGCAGCGCGCATGGCGGAAAGGCGTTGGCCGATCTGCGAGAGGGACGGCCCCCGGCCGCTGCGCGCGGGCCAGGAGAGGCCTTCCATATTGTAAGTCAGCACCGAAAGTGTCGCGGTGGCCGTTTGCCCGTCGTCGAGCAGCGTGATCGGGGGCGGCTGGACGGCGCTGCATGGCACTTGCGCCGAAGGGGGCGCCATCGTGTTGCAGCCGGCGACCAGCAGCATGAGGCCGATTCCCGCAGCGCTTCGGGAAAGAGCAGGTCCACCATTCATCCGTTTGCGGAAATACATGCCAGCGACCTAAGTCCTGCGAGATCGCAAGTCCATGGCGGCGCGGTCAGGCGGTGGACCACTGGAATTCCATGCACACTTCACCGAAGGTGGTGCCGTCCGGGGCGAAGCTGCGCTCCACGATCATGCCCTTGCCGCCGCGCTGTACGGCCAGCACCGTGCTGCACCGCGTGCCATAGAGGGGATCGCGAATGAAGACCGGGGCGAAGCGCGGCTCCGGGCCGTCTTCGGGACTGGCGAGCCGTGGGTCCGGGGTTTCGGCGCGCAGTGCGGCGAGCAGGTCTGCAGGGTTAGCATCGCCTTGGGCCAGCCAGGTGGCAATCGACTGCTCGACCTGGAGCGTCTTGGGCCAGGGCACGTCGAACCCGCCGTTCGAAAGGCCATGGATGCCCGGCAAGAGCGGGCGTGATTCGGGGGCGGGGTGGTTGGTCAGGAAACGCGCCTCGCCCGCCGCCACTTCGACGAGGTTGAAGGGGTTCATCGATTCGACCGGTTCGGACCGGCGGCCTTCGAGCAGATCGGTGACAAGCTTTCCGCGTGAAGGCCTGCCGGGCACGGAGCCTTCCGGCACCCGGTAATTGGTCACGAGAACGAATCGGTTCGTCCTTGCCGTTTCGCCTTCGGTGAGGCCCAGCCAGGTGCCCCCGCCCAGCAGGTCCCGTCCGGCGATGATGCCGCTTCCGTCACCCCAGCGCGCGAGCGGGGCGGTGGGGCGGGTGTGGAACTCGTCCCGGTTGCCGGCAACCACGAGCGGCCATTCCGGGTGGGCCTGCCATGCCACGGCGGCAACGCACATCGTCAGATCAGTCCCTTGGCCCTGAGGCTCGTATGGCCTTCCCGGCCGATGATGACATGGTCGTGCACCGAGATGCCGAGCAGTCGTCCGGCCTCGGCGATGCGGTTGGTGACCTCGATGTCGGCGCGGCTGGGCTGGGGCGAGCCGGAAGGGTGGTTGTGAACGAGAATCAGCGCCGTTGCCCCAATGTCCAGCGCACGGCGAATCACCTCCCGCGGATGGATGGCAGCTTCGTCGATCGAACCGTCGCCCACGAGGTCGTCGAGGATCAGCATGTTCTTCGAATTGAGATAGAGCACGCGCACGCGCTCACGCGTGAGGTGCGCCATGTCGATCGTCAGATAGTCTATCAAAGCCTGCCACGAGCCGATCACCGGTGCTTCGCGCACTTTCTGGCGGGCGAGGCGGGTCGCCGCGACAGTGACCACCCGCAGCGCGGCCACGGCAGCCTCGCCCATGCCGGGGTGGCCGGCCAGCGCGCGCGGATCCGCCTGCAGCACGCCCGCCAGCGAGCCGAAGCGATGGATCAGGCTGCGGGCGAGGGGTTTCATGTCGCGCCGGGGAACGGCCTGCATCAGCAGGAGTTCTATGACCTCGTGATCCCCCAGAGCTTCCGCCCCACCTTCGACCAGCCGCTTGCGCAACCGGGCCCGGTGGCCGCTGGGATCGTTCCCCGTCTGCGCGGCGCGCCCATCCCGGGCACCCGAAACCCCACCGGCATCCGGGCCGGAGTTTTCGGCGGGTTCATCGAAGAGACTGTCGTGATCGGGCATAACGTGCACAGACAATTGCCTTTCCCGGACGCCAAGCGCAAGTGAAGGACCGGATGCCTCAGGAGCATGACCCAGCCACCGCTCCGGCGGAAACGCCCCCGCCGCGCCGCAAGCGCCGGAGGGCGTTTGCACTCGTCCTGCTGACGGGCGCCGCGCTCGGGCTGGCCGGCACATGGTTCTGGCGCGAGGACATCGCCGAAAACCTGATCTCCGGCGAGCTTGCCAAGCTGGGGCTCCCTGCCACTTACGAGATCGTCAACATCGGTCCTTCCGAACAGGTCGTGCGCAATCTCGTGATCGGCGATCCCCGCCGGCCGGACCTCACTGTCGAGGAAATCCGCGTCGCCACGCGGCTGAACTGGGGTTGGCCGGGCATCGGGCGAATCACCGTGGTTCGCCCGCGCCTTTTCGGCACCCTTCACGGCGGCAGGTTCAGCCTGGGCTCGCTCGACAAAGTGCTGCACGCGGGTGAGCCGAGCAAGGACTACGCCTTGCCCGACCTCGACGTGGCGGTGGAGGACGGGCGCGCCCTGATCGAGAGCGACTATGGCCGCATCGCCGCCAGGCTTGCCGGAAAAGGCGGGCTGCGCGGCGGGTTCGACGGCGAACTCGCGGCCCTTTCTCCGCATCTTGCCGCGCAAGGCTGCGAGGCGGGGCGGACCACGCTCTATGGCAGGGTCCGCATCTCCGGCGGCAAGCCCCGCTTCACCGGCCCGCTGCGGTTCGACGGTCTGGCCTGCCCGAAGCAGTCGCTTCGGGTGGCAAAGAGCGGCGCGCAGCTCGACGTGACGCTCGACCGGTTGCTCGACGGCGGCGAGGGCAGGATCGGTCTAGACGCCGGCGAGACAGGCTTCGCGGCCAACCGGCTGGAGGGCCTGACCGGCTCGGGACGTTTCACCTATCGCAGGCAGGCGCTCACCGCTCAGTTCCGCGTGGAGGCGAAAGGCCTCGCCACGCCGCAGGCGCGGCTGGGGCAACTGGCGTTCGATGGAAGCCTGCGCTCCGCAAACGGTCTTGCGCGATTCGATCTCGACGGAGACGTGACGGGCAAGGGCGTCTCCATCGGCGAATCGGTTGATGCCATGCTGGTCGAGGCGGCGCGCGCCGGGGAGGGCACGCTCGCCGCGCCGGTCGCCACGCAGGTCCGCTCTGCGCTGGCCCGCGAGACGCGGGGCAGTACGCTTGACGCGAATCTCATCCTGAGACGCGGCGAGGACGGGTTCAGCCTGGTGGTGCCGCGCGGCCATTGGCGCGGGGCCAGCGGTGCCTCGTTGCTGGCGCTGTCCCGCCTGCAGGCGAAATTCGGGGCGAACGACCGCCGCCCCGTGGTCACCGGCAATTTCGCAAGTGGCGGGCAGGGGTTGCCGCAAGTTTCCGGGCGGATGGAAAGCGATGCACGCGGCCATCTCGCGCTGCAGGTCGAGATGCCGGAATACCGCGCCGGCGATTCCCGCGTGGCCCTGCCGCATTTCGCGCTGAGCCAGACGCCTGACGGCACGATGAGCTTCACCGGCGAAACGCGCCTTTCCGGTGCCTTGCCCGGCGGCGCGGCGCAGGATCTGGTCCTGCCGATCGACGGGCGCTGGGGCGCGGACGGCACGCTTGCGGTCTGGCCGCGATGCACGACGATCGGCTTCGGGCGGCTCGCTTTTGCAAATCTCACGCTCGACAGGCGCAGCCTGCAAGTCTGCCCGGCGCGCGGCGGTTCGATCCTGCGCAGCCATGCAGGCGGGTTCGACATCGCCGCAGGCGTTCCGGCGCTCGACGTGTCCGGGCACCTTGGCGAAACCCCGATTCGCGTCGCCAGCGGCCCGCTCGGCTACGCGCAGTTCGCCGGCAGGCCCGGCGCGCTGACCGCGAAGGCGGTCGATGTCAGCCTCGGTCCGCGGGAGGCGCCATCGCGGTTCCGCCTCGCCACGCTGGATGCGCAAGTGGGCAAGGATATCGGCGGGGCGTTCGATGAAGCGGACATTTCGCTCGCCGCCGTCCCGCTCGACCTCAAGCAGACCGCGGGCAACTGGCGCTATTCGGGGGGCGTGCTCGCCATCGACAAGGCCCGCTTCACCCTGGTCGATCGCCAGCAGGCGCCGCGTTTCCAGCCTCTCGTCGCCCGCGACGGAACGCTGAGGCTGGAAAACAACGTCATTACCGCCCAGGCCGTGCTGCGGGAGCCCACCAGCGACCGTGAAATGGTCCGCGCCGACGTGGTCCACGATCTCGGCAAGGCGAGCGGCCATGCCGACCTCGCGGTCTCCGGGATCACGTTCGACAAGCAGGTCCAGGCCGAAACGCTCTCGCCTTTGCTGCTGGGCATCGTCTCGAACCTGGAAGGCAGCGTCCACGGCACCGGACGGATCGACTGGAACGGGCAGGGCGTGACCAGCCACGGGCGCTTCGCCACCGACGGCCTCGATTTTGCGGCGGCGTTCGGTCCGGTGAAGGGATTGAGCGGGGATATCGCGTTCACGGACCTGCTCGGCTTCGTCACTGCGCCGGACCAGAAGCTGAAGATCGCCTCGATCAATCCCGGCGTGGAAGTGACCGATGGGGAGCTGTCGTTCCAGATGGAGCCCGGCTACCTGCTGCGCCTGAACGGAGCACGCTGGCCGTTCATGTCAGGCACGCTGACGCTGGACCCGGCGACGATGCGCATCGGCGCCTCGGAAACACGGCACTACAAGCTCAACGTCAGCGGGCTCGACGCGGCGACCTTTGTTCAGCACCTCGAACTCACCAACATCAATGCCACCGGCGTCTTCGATGGCGAAGTGCCGCTGGTGTTCGATGAGCAGGGCGGGCGCATCGTCGATGGCTACCTCGCCTCGCGCGATCCGGGCGGCAATGTCAGTTATCTGGGCGCGCTGACCTACAAGGACCTTTCGGCGATGGGCAATTTCGCCTTCGGTGCGCTCAAGTCGGTGGACTACAGGCACATGGAGATCGGGCTGGGCGGCTCGATCTCGGGCGAACTTCTCACGCGCATCAGTTTCGACGGGCTCAGCCAGGGAACCAGTGCGCAGCGAAACTTCATCACCAAGCAGATCGCGAAGCTGCCGATCCGCTTCGTCGTCAAGATCAAGGCGCCGTTCTTCAAGCTCTTCGGCTCGATGCGTTCGCTTTACGATCCCACTTACGTCACCGATCCGCGTGCGGTCGGCATATTCAGCACGGTGCCGGGGCAGGTCCCGACGGGCGATCCCGGTTCAACTCGTCCCGCCCCAGCCACCATTCAGCCTCCAGTCAGCGAGAATAATCCATGAAGGCCCTGGAATTGACCGGAAGCACTCCGGCTGCGACAAGTCCGGCGATGATGAGCCAGGCACTCCACAACCCGCAGCAGGTTCCCTTTCGGTCCGGCAGGCGCGCCGTTCGCGCCCTGATGGTGGTGATGGGTCTGGGATCGATGCTGGGCGGATGCGTGAATGTGAGCGCGCCCGACAAGCCGATAGTGATCGAACTCAACATCAACATCAGGCAGGAAGTTATCTATCGTCTCTCCCAGGACGCGGAGAACACGATCAAGGAAAACGAAGGCGTATTCTGATGAGCAAGATCCGTTTCAGCAGTCCCGTCGCCTATCTGGGTGCGATTGCGCTGGCACTTGGTGCCGGTAGCGGCGCGCTGGCGCAGGAAGGGCGCGACCCGGCCTATGCCGCAGCCCGTGCCGCAGGGCAGGTGGGCGAACAGAAGGACGGTTATCTCGGCGTGATCGGAGCGCCTTCCGCCGATATTCGCGCCATGGTTCGTGACCTCAACAACAAGCGGCGCGCGATCTACACCGAAAAGGCCGCGGGCAAGAGCACGATCGAGGAATATGCCTTTGCCACGGCATGCCGCCTGATCTCGCAGACCCAGCCGGGCGAAAAGTATCAGGCCCCCGATGGTTCATGGAAGGTTCGCGGTGCCGGAGCGCCGGAGCGCGATGCACGCTGCCCCTGATATCGGGCTGGCGCTGATATCGACAGCGTCTAATGAACATTGAAAGGGCGGCCGGTTTTCCGGTCGCCCTTTTTCGTATGTCGAAGAGCGCCGCGTTCGCGAAGGCGAGCGGCCGGGCTTCCTCCCGAGCTGAATATCCCGGCGGACGTTCGGCGCGTTCTTGAGGATTTTCTTCGGCATCGTCCTTGCGGTATTGTCCGCAAGGCACCACTTCCGCAGCCTGATCGACACTTGGACACACGCCGTCGCGTGTGAACAACTGTTGCCGCGCGCCTCGTGCCATGGTTGACTCAAGAATAGCCCCACCCTAAGGGGGCGGCGCCCTCGGCGGGCAGCCGTTGAACGCGTCATTACGTTCCTATTCGTTTGAGAGGAGGAGCCTGACATGAACGACGAGCCGTCCGCACGGGAACCTGTCGGCGAGGATGCGCGCCTCGATTCGCTGGACGATCGGCTGAAAGCCCTTCGTGAGCGGGAGGCGAAGCGTCAGAAGCCGGTCGCGGGCGCGGAAACGGACGATGCCTATCGTGCCGGAAACCGCGTCCTGGCCGACTTGCTCGGTGGGGTTGCCGGTGGTCTGTTTCTTGGCTGGGTGATTGATCACTTTGCCGGAACATCGCCCTGGGGTCTGATGGTAATGATGTTCCTCGGAATATTCGTTGCCTTCAGGAATATTATCAGGAATTCGAACCGGCGCCCGGATTGACCCAAGGGGGGTGGATTAGGGCGCTGTCGTTCATTGGCGACAGGGATATTCGCGTGGCAGCCGAAGCGAAGGTCGATCCGATGCACCAGTTCAGCATCCAGCCGTTGTTCGGCTCGGAAGGCTGGAGCATCGCCGGTTACAACATCGCCTTCACCAACAGCACGCTGTGGATGGCGATTGCCGCCGTCACGCTGGCGTTCTTCGTTGCGGGCGGCATGAAGCGCCAGCTCGTGCCCGGTCGTTGGCAGATGGCGGTGGAAACCTTCACCGGCTTCATCGACGGCATGCTGGCTGCGAACGTCGGCCCCGGCGGCAAGAAGTACGTTCCGTACATCTTCTCGCTGTTCATGTTCATTCTCTTCGCGAACTTCCTCGGCCTGCTGCCGCTGGGCGTGATCGGTCTCCATGCCTTCACGTTCACCAGCCACTTCTCGGCCACGGGCGTTCTTGCGGTGCTTTCCTTCGCGATCGTCATCATCGTCGGTTTCGCGAAGCACAAGCTGCACTTCTTCTCGCTGTTCGTGCCGCACGGCACTCCGGTGATCATGATCCCGCTGATCTTCTGCGTGGAACTGATCTCCTTCCTGGTGCGCCCGTTCAGCCTCGGCCTGCGTCTTTTCGTCGCAATGATGGCCGGCCACGTCCTTCTTGAGGTTCTTTCGAGCTTCGTCATCAGCTCGGGCAATGCCGGTATCGGCCTCTTCGCCATCGCCGGGCTGCCCAGCTTCATCCTGATGGTCGGCATCTGCGCTCTCGAGCTGCTGGTTGCCGGTATCCAGGCCTATGTTTTCGCTCTTCTCACTTGCGTCTATCTCAACGACGCCGAGAATCTTCACTGATTTTTCAGTCTCACTCGAGTTTTCCAAAGGGAGTTTTTGAAATGGACGCAGAAGCTGCAAAGCTGCTTGGTGCTGGTTTCGCCGCAATCGGTTGCGGCCTCGCCTCGATCGGCGTGGGTAGCGTTTTCGCGAAGTTCCTCGAAGGCGCGCTGCGCAATCCGGGCGCCGCTGATGCCCAGCAGGGCCGTCTCTTCATCGGCTTCGCCGGTGCCGAACTTCTCGGTCTGCTGTCGTTCGTCGTTGCCGCGCTGCTGATCTTCGCCTGATCGCGCGCCACTGATCCGGTCCGGCTGCCCGAACCCTTTGGTGAGGCGGCCGGATCACCGGATGCAAGAATTCTATCGGCCACTTCGAGACAGGGCGGACCCATGCCTCAGATCGCACAGCTAGCCGCGACTTATTCCAGCCAGATCTTCTGGATGCTGATCTTCTTCGGCTTCACGTTCTTCGTCGTTGGACGGGGAATGGTTCCCAAGGTCATGGATACGGTCGCGCAGCGCGACAAGCAGATTGCCGACGACCTCGCCGCCGCCGAGCGCTTCCGCGCATCGGCCGATGCGGAAGAGGAAGCCTGGCGCACGCGTGAGAACGCTAACCGCGCCGAGGCGCAGGCCCTTATCGCGGAAGCCCGCGCCAAGGCCGCTGCCGTCACGACCGAGCGCCTCGCGACCGCGCAGGTGGCAATCGACGCCACGCTCGCCGAAGCCGAAACCCGTATCTCGCAGGCACGCCGTTCGGCCGCCGCCGAGATCGAGGACGTCGCCGCCGACGCCGCGCGCGAGATCGTCAGCCGCATTGCCGGCCTGACTCTTGACGACGGTGCGGTTCGTTCCGCCGTTAAGGAGAACCTGGTCCATGGCTGAGAACACTGAGCTGTCCACCACGGACACCGTCGTCGCCGAGGGTACGTCCCACGAAGGCGCCGAGATGGCAGGAACCCAGGCCGGCGTGGAGCATCATGCCGAACCGCTGCTGCTGGGCGTCGCCCCGCCGGTTGCGGTCGTCAGCGCCTCGATGCTGGTGCTCATCGCGATCATGCTCTGGAAGGGGCTGCCGAAGATGATCTCCGGCGGTCTCGACAGCAAGATTGCCGAGATCAAGGCGCAGCTTGCCGAAGCCACGACTCTGCGCGCCGAAGCGGAAGCGCTGCGCAAGGAATATGCCGACAAGATCGCGAGCGCCGAAAAGGACGCCGCGGCCATGCTCGACCATGCCCGTCACGAAGCGGAAACCATCGTCGCCAAGGCTCAGGCCGATACGACCGATGTCATCGCCCGCCGCGAGAAGATGGCCCAGGACAAGATCGGCGCCGTCGAACGTGCCGCCGTCACCGAACTGCGCCAGCAAGCCGCTGCCGCCGCTGCCGCGGCAGCGCGGGGCCTTATCAAGACCAACCATTCGGCGGATGCCGACAAGGCGCTGGTCGATCAGGCAATCGCCGGAATCTGATCTTTTCCGGATCGGCTGCGAAGCAAAAGGCCTCCGTGCGCTGCACGGGGGCTTTTTTGTGTCCCGCGTCCGGTCATGTCCGGCGGGAGCGTGATCGGGAGTTGACGGGCGCTGCGTTTGGGATCAGAGCGACGCCCGCGCAGCCCATGTTGCTGCGGTGTTTCAGGAAGCGAGGACATGTCAAGCGACAGTTCCAGTAGGACCGCACGCCCGGAGGTCGTCCGCTAGTTCTCGCTGGCCGTCGTCCGCCCGGGTCGTGCGGACGAAAGGTGTGATGATGGTGAACGACCTCTTCGCCGGCGTGACCGCCGGTGCCCGTCCCGCCAAGAGCGGGCTCTATATTGCAGATATCGTCGAGATGCTTCAGGCGCTGGCGCCGCAGGCCGCTGCCGCCAAGCTCGGCCGCATGGCCGACGTGCGCGCCGTGGCTGTGCTTGACCGGCCCGAATTCTCGGCGGCTCCCGATGTCCTGGCCTTGCTGCCGCAGCCGCGCGCCGTCCAGCTTCTTGCGCAGATGGCGGAAGACCGGGCTGCCGACGTGCTTGCCGAAATGGACGAAGCCGTGGCTGGCCAGCTCCTCGGCGCCCTTGCTCCCGAAGTGCGCACTTCGCTGCGCAGCCTGCTGGCATGGCCGGAAGACAGCGCCGGCGGCATGATGACGACGGAGTTCGTCGCCGCACGGATTTCGGCCAGCGTGGCTGAAGTTCTCGATCTCATCCGTACGGTGGAGCGCAGCCGCGAGACGGTCTATTCGGTGTTCCTTCTCGACGAGCGGGGCCGCCTCGATGCCACGATCTCGCTGCGCCGCCTGATCGCCGCACAGCCCGATTCGCCGGCGATCGACCTTGCCCGGGACCGGGAGCCGGTAACGGTGACGCCCGGCACCGACCGCGAGGAGGTGGCTCACCTCATCCGGCGGCACGATCTTCTTGCGCTGCCGGTGGTGGACGACGAGGGGCGGCCCCTCGGGATCGTCACCGTGGATGACGTGCTTGACGCGCTGGTGGCCGAGCATACCGAGGACGTCCAGAAGTTCGGCGGACTGGAGGCGTTCGACCGCCCCTATCTCGAAACCGGCTTCTTCGAGATGATCCGCAAACGCGCGGGCTGGCTCAGCGTGCTGTTCGTTTCGGAAATGCTCACCGCCAGCGCCATGCAGCATTTCGAGAACGAACTGGCCCGTGCAGTGGTGCTGACGCTGTTCATCCCGCTGATCATGAGTTCGGGCGGCAACAGCGGCAGCCAGGCGACCTCGCTCATCATCCGGGCGCTTGCGGTCGGCCAGGTGCGCCTGCGCGACTGGTGGCGCGTGGCGCTGCGCGAACTGCCGGCGGGCATGGTGCTGGGCGCCATCCTCGGTACGGTGGGCTTCGTGCGCATCGCCGCGTGGCAGGCACTGGGCTTCTATGATTACGGCAGCCACTGGATCCTGATCGCGACCACTGTTTCGGCCGGTCTTGTAGGGATCGTGACGTTCGGTTCGCTGGCGGGCTCGATGCTGCCGTTCCTGCTCCAGAAGCTGGGCTTCGATCCGGCCAGTGCATCGGCCCCGTTCGTCGCGACGCTCGTGGATGTCACGGGGCTGGTGATCTATTTCACCATCGCGCTTGCCATTCTATCCGGTACGCTGCTCTAGGCCCGGATGATCGAATTGGCGACCCATCCCTTGTCGCCGGATACCAGACGAAAGGACGGCCCCATGGCATTCACCGCGAAGATCCTGTTGCTCGGCTCGGGCGAACTGGGCCGCGAATTCGTGATCTCGGCCAAGCGGCTCGGCTGTCAGGTTGTGGCCTGCGACGCTTATGAGGGCGCGCCTGCCATGCAGGTGGCGGACCAGTTCGAGGTGTTCTCCATGCTCGATGGCGAGCGCCTGCGTGCCGCCATCGAGAAGCACCGGCCCGATTTCATCGTCCCCGAGGTTGAGGCGATCCGCACCGAGGTGCTGGCGGAAGTGGAGGCCGAGGGTTTCTGCGTCGTGCCGTCCGCGCGCGCGACCCAGATGACGATGAACCGCGACCGTATCCGCGAAGTGGCGGCGACGGAACTCGGCCTGCGGACTTCGCGCTATCGCTATGCCGAGAACCTGGATGAGGTCATGGCCGGCGCCGCGCACACGGGGCTGCCTTGCGTCATCAAGCCGGTCATGTCGTCATCGGGCAAGGGCCAGAGCACGGTGCGCGATGCCGCCGATCTGGAGAAGGCGTGGGACTACGCCGTGTCCAACATGCGCGGTGACCGTGCGCGCGTGATCGTGGAGGAGTTCGTCGATTTCGATTACGAGATCACCCTCCTGACCGTGCGCAGCCGCGAGGGCGTGTCGTTCTGCCCGCCGATCGGCCACCGACAGGAGCGCGGCGATTACCAGGAATCCTGGCAGCCGACGCCGATGGCGCCCTCCGCCATCGCCGATGCGCAGGACATGGCGCGCAAGGTCGTGGACGATCTTGGCGGTTACGGCATTTTCGGCGTGGAGTTCTTCGTGAAGGGCGAGGATGTGATCTTCTCCGAGCTCTCGCCGCGCCCGCACGATACCGGGATGGTCACGCTCATCTCGCAGAACCTTTCCGAGTTCGACCTCCACGCGCGCGCGATTCTCGGCCTGCCGATCCCGGAAATCACCCTGCATGGGCCCAGCGCCTCGGCGGTGATCCTGGCTGACCGGGTGTCCGATTCCTTCGCTTACGAAGGCCAGGCAGATGCGCTGGCGACGCCGGGCGGCCAAGTGGACCTGCGCCTTTTCGCCAAGCCCACGACGCGGCCCTATCGCCGGATGGGCGCGACGCTGGCGCTCGCCGGAGATACAGACAGCGCACGCCGGATCGCGGCGGAAGCCGCCGCGAAAGTGCGCATCGTTTACGAATAAGGGGAGGGCAGGGGAGCCGCTCCCCTGCCGCCTCAGAAGCTGTTCTTGGCTTCCCGCAGGGCCGCGAATGTAGCCACCGCGTCTCCATGTGACCCTTCCGGCGCCCAGCGCGCCTGCAGCGCCGGATCGTCCGCGCGCAGGAACGGGTTGGTGAGCAGTTCGCGGCCCAGCTTGGCCGGAACAGTGGGCAGCCCGGCCGCCCGGGCGCGGACGATATCGTCGGCATAGGCTGCCAGCTCGGCATTGTCGGGGTCGGCGTGAAGCGCGAACCTGGCGTTCGATGCGGTATATTCGTGCGCGCAGTAGAGCATCGTGCCCGCAGGAAGCGCCTTGATCCGCTGGAGGCTCGCCCAGAACTGGGCCGGATCGCCTTCGAACATGCGCCCGCAGCCCAGCGCAAAGACCGAATCGCCGACGAAAGCCATTTGAGCGCCGGGAATGTAGTAGGCGCAGTGGCCCAGCGTATGGCCGCCCACGTCGATAACCTGGGCTTTCCAGTCACCCAGCGAAACCACGTCGCCTTGCATCACCGTGCGGTCCACGCCGTCGATCCTTGCGGCATCGCCCTGCGGCGCGGTGATCGTGCAGTTGGTGACGGCCTTGATGGCCGCATTCCCGCCAGCGTGATCGGGGTGCCAGTGGGTGTTCCAGATCTGGGTGATCTGCCAGCCCCTGTGTGCGGCCTCGCGCAGATATTCGTCGGCATCCGGGGTATCGATGCAAGCGGTTTCGCCGCTCGCCGGATCGTGCAGCAGGTAGCCGTAATTGTCGCTGAGACAGGGAAACTGGTGGACTTCGAGCATGGGGTCTCTCCTCAGGGAGAGATTTAGGAGCTCAATCGGCGATCGGGAAGCCGCCTTCGCATTGCGAAGTATCGCATGTGCCGGCTGAGCCGGCGAAATCCAGGATCGAGGTGGCCGCCAACAGAAAGGCCTAGGCGATCGGTACGCCCCAACGTTCGAGGACTGTTTTCAGCAGGTCTCGTATCGCCATGCGCGGAGCCTATCACGTTCCCGCAAAAGCAAAAGCCCGCCCGGATTTCTCCGGACGGGCCTTTACTGATTCACCTCGCGGTGAAACCCGGAACGTTCTTACGAACGGTTCTTGAGGGCTTCGCCGAGGATGTCGCCGAGCGAAGCGCCCGAGTCCGACGAACCGTACTGTTCCACGGCTTCCTTCTCTTCGGCCAGCTGGCGGGCCTTGACCGAGAAGTTGGGCTTCTTGGAACGGTCGAAACCGGTGACCATGGCGTCGAGCTTCTGGCCGACCTGGAAGCGGTCGGGGCGCTGCTCGTCGCGGTCGCGGCCGAGGTCCGAACGCTTGATGAAGCCGGTGGCGCCATCGTCGCCAGCCTGGACTTCCAGACCGCCGTCGCGAACTTCGAGGACGGTCACGGTGGTGACCTGGCCACGACGCAGGCCGCCTTCGCCGCCGGCTGCGGCAACGCCGCCAGCTGCCGGAGCACCGCGCTCAAGCTGCTTCATGCCGAGGCTGATGCGTTCCTTCTCGACGTCGACGTCGAGAACCACGGCCGAAACCTGCTCGCCCTTGCGGTGCAGAGCCAGCGCGTCTTCGCCCGAGATGCCCCAGGCGATGTCCGACATGTGAACCATGCCGTCGACGTCGCCGTCGAGACCGATGAACAGGCCGAATTCAGTGGCGTTCTTGACTTCGCCTTCAACCTGCGAACCGACGGGGTGCTTCTCGGCGAAGGCTTCCCAGGGGTTCTGCTGAGCCTGCTTGAGGCCGAGCGAGATGCGGCGCTTGTCCGAATCGACTTCGAGAACGACCACTTCGACTTCCTGCGAGGTCGAGACGATCTTGCCGGGGTGGACGTTCTTCTTGGTCCAGGACATTTCCGAAACGTGGACGAGGCCCTCGATGCCGGCTTCCAGTTCCACGAAGGCACCGTATTCGGTGATGTTCGTGACAGTGCCCGACAGCTTGGCGCCGACCGGGTACTTGACGGCTGCGCCTTCCCACGGATCGCTTTCCAGCTGCTTCATGCCGAGGCTGATGCGCTGGGTGTCCTGGTTGATGCGGATGATCTGGACCTTCACGGTGTCGCCGATGGCGATCACTTCGCTCGGGTGGTTGACGCGCTTGTAGCTCATGTCGGTGACATGGAGCAGGCCGTCGATGCCGCCGAGGTCAACGAACGCACCGTAGTCGGTGATGTTCTTGACGACGCCTTCGATGACCTGGCCTTCGCTCAGCTTGTCGATCAGCTCGCTGCGCTGTTCGGCGCGCGTTTCTTCGAGGACGGCGCGGCGCGACACGACGATGTTGCCACGGCGACGGTCCATCTTGAGGATCTGGAAGGGCTGCGGCACGTCCATGAGCGGGGTGACGTCGCGCACGGGGCGGATGTCGACCTGCGAGCCGGGAAGGAAGGCAACGGCGCCGTCGAGGTCGACGGTGAAGCCGCCCTTGACGCGGCCGAAGATCACGCCTTCGACGCGCTTGCCTTCACCGAATTCGTTTTCGAGCTTGTCCCAGGCGGCTTCGCGGCGTGCGCGGTCGCGCGACAGCATCGCTTCACCGTCGGCGTTTTCGACGCGGTCGACGTAAACTTCGACTTCGTCACCGACCTTGAGGCCGTGGTCGTCTTCACCGCGGGCGAATTCGCGCAGGGCAACGCGGCCCTCGCTCTTCAGGCCCACGTCGATGACGGCCTTGTCGTTTTCGATGGCGGTGACGGTACCCTTGACGACGCGGCCTTCGAAGCCGTCATCGGCGACGCCGCCGAGCTGATCGTCAAGCATCTTCGCGAAATCATCGCGAGTGGGATTGGCAGAAGTAGCCATTAAAGGTCTTTCCTGTTCAACATTTTCCCGGCCAGGCGGTTGTTTCCGCCGGTCTTTCCTCCGCTTTGCCGCACCATGCAGGCGAAACGGGCCAAAAGGGCCGAACTGCCACGGTGGCCGGATGCCGGCCGTGGCGTCCTTCGAGCCGCATGGCTCTCCAGACCGGCGGCCACTACGCCGTTGGCCGCCGAAATGCAAGGAGAATGGGGCCGTTCAGGGAAGGACCGCAGCGGCCTTCCCGGCGATGGCCACGGCAGCGGCGATCGCCTCGTCACGGCCCAGTTCCGAGGTGTCGAGAACGACGGCGTCGTCGGCGGCGACAAGCGGGGCGTCCTTGCGGTTGCGGTCGCGTTCGTCGCGGGCGGCGAGATCGGCCTCGATCTCTTCAAGGGAGACCGTGCGGCCCTGCGCCTGCATCTCCAGGAAGCGGCGCTGGGCGCGGGCGGTGACGGATGCGACGACGAAGAGTTTCACCCCCGCTTCCGGCGCGATCACGGTGCCGATGTCGCGGCCGTCAAGCACGGCGCCGCCGGCCTGCGTGGCGAAGCTGCGCTGGCGTTCGAAAAGGGCCTGGCGCACGGCGGGATGCACCGAGGCGCGGCTTGCCAGCCCGCCGGTGGCTTCGGAGCGCAGTTCGGGGTCTTCGAGCAGCCCGTCGGCGAATGTGCAGGCGGCAAGCGCGGCGGCCGGGTCGTCAGGATTGCCGCCATCGAGGAAGCACTGCCGCCCCACCGCGCGATAAAGCAGCCCGGTATCGAGGTGAGGCAGCCCGAAATGGCGGGAAAGGGCTTTGGCGATAGTGCCTTTGCCCGAGGCGGTGGGTCCGTCTACGGCGATGATCATGGCTGGCTTCATGGCCGCTGGCAGGGATCAGTGCAAGGTCGTGTCGTCCGACGGGCGCAACCGCTTGCGGCGTGACAGCAGAGCCTTCAGGAGGCCGCATCCGGCGATCACCGCCCAGAGCGATTCCATCGCGATCGAGGGCAGGTTCACGTTCACCATCAGCGAGATCAGCAGCAGCACCGCGCCGGCAAGGTTGAGCCCGTGCTGGAGGTAGCGGTTCGGCCTGTCCTCATAAGTGACGTAGGCATAGGCGAGAATGCAGCAGGCCGTTCCCAGGAAGCCGAGGACGTTGCTGAGCGTTTCCGGCAGTTCGAGGATCATGCAGGCTCCCGGCCGAATGGCGGAAGGCGGCATCGCGCCGCCTCCTTTAGCCAAATGCGCCTATCCGGCGAGCGTTGCCAGAAGTTCCTCGAAATTGGGGAAGCTGGTGGCGATCGGGCGGGTGTCGTCGACTTCGACGCCGTCCCGGCTGCCGAGGCCCGCGATCGCCATGGACATGGCGATGCGATGGTCGAGATGCGTCGTGACCCGGGCATCGCCCGGCGTGCCGGGCAGGGGCGCGCCGCCGGTGCCGGTGATGACGAGGCCGTCCTCGCGCTCCTCGATCCCGGCGCCGGCCAGCGTGAGCGCGGCGGCCATGGCGGAGAGCCGGTCCGATTCCTTCACGCGCAGTTCGTCGAGTCCGCTCGTCACGGTAACACCCTCGGCCAGCGCGGCGGCTACGAAGAGGACCGGGAACTCGTCGATCATGGCGGGGGCGACGGCGGGATCCACTTCGATGCCCTTGAGGGCCGAGTGCTTCACCAGCAGGTCCGCGACCGGTTCGCCGCCCACTTCGCGCTCGTCCAGGAATTCGATCTGGCCCCCCATCTGGCGCAGCACTTCGACAAGGCCGGCGCGGGTGGGGTTGAGGCCGACGTTCTCGATCACGACCTCGCTGCCCGGCGTGACCAGTGCGGCGACGATGAAGAACGCCGCGGACGAAGGGTCGCCCGGAACGTCGATGACCTGCGGCTTGAGTTCGGCCTCGCCCTTGAGCGTGATGATGCGGGTGCCGTCGGCCTCCACGGTCACGGTGAGGTCGGCGCCGAAGCCCTTGAGCATGCGTTCGGAGTGGTCGCGCGTGGGGACCGGCTCGATCACGGTGGTGATTCCCGGCGTGTTGAGGCCGGCCAGCAGCACGGCGCTCTTTACCTGGGCGGAGGCGACCGGCAGGCGGTAGGTGATCGGCACGGCGGGCGAGGCGCCGCGCACGATCAGCGGCAGGCGGCCGCCTTCGCTCGCCTCGAAGCTCGCGCCCATTTCCGAGAGCGGATCGATCACGCGGCCCATCGGGCGCTTGGAGAGCGAGGCATCGCCGGTGAAGCTGACATGGATCGGGTGGCTGGCCACGAGGCCCATCAGCAGGCGGGTGGAGGTGCCGGAATTGCCCATGTCGAGCGGACCTTCAGGCTGGAGCAGGGCGCCGACGCCCACGCCGTTCACCCGCCACTCGCCTTCGCCGATGCGCTCCACGCTGGCGCCCATCGCGCGCATGGCTGCGGCGGTGGCCAGCACGTCCTCGCCTTCGAGCAGGCCGGTCACGCGGGTTTCGCCCACGGCCAGTGCCCCCAGCATGATCGAGCGGTGGCTGATCGACTTGTCGCCCGGCACGCGGATGCGTCCTTTCAGCGGTCCTGCGGGCAGGAAACGGCGGGGGCGCATGGCGGTGGTGGTGTCGTGGCTCACGGCAAGGCTTCTTTCGAGGCTGGAAGGGGCGCAAAATCGCGGGGCTTTTGACAGCGGGTGCGGCCTATGGCAAGGCGCGCGCCCTGATGCGACCCGCGCGCTTGATCCCGCATGCTTGATTTTGCGCGCCGGCCCTCCCATCAAGACACGGAATTCACGCCTGCGCCTTTCGGACGGGCCATTATTGAGGACATTTCATGGCAAAGCCTGAATGGGGCGCCAAGCACGGCTGCCCGAAATGCGGCACCCGCTTCTACGACCTGGGCAAGGATGACCCGGTTACCTGCATCGAGTGCGGTAATTCCTGGCAGCCGGAACCGGTTCTGAAGTCGAAGCAGCCGATTCCCTATGAGGAAATCCAGAAGAAGGAAGTCGTCGAGACCGAGGATTCGGATCTCGCCGAAGACGATCTGGACATCGACGACGACGGCGATTCGCCGGACAACGACGTCGATCTCGGCGGCGATGACGATCTCGGCATCGGCGCGGGCGACGACGACGGCGACCGGGACGAGTAAGTCTCGAACGCATCGGTTCAGGAAAGGGCGCGCAGCTTCGGCTGTCGCGCCCTTTCTCTTTATCGGGTCCGATCCTAAAAATGACAGGTCGGTGAAAATTTCCTCTTGTCAGCCCGGCGAACCCAATCTAGAGGGCGGCCTCCCAAGCGGAGGCGCAAGCCGATGCAAGGGAACGGACCGAACCTCCCGGGGCTGGTCCGCTGAAATGATTGGGGCCTTAGCTCAGCTGGGAGAGCGCCTGCATGGCATGCAGGAGGTCAGCGGTTCGATCCCGCTAGGCTCCACCATTTCATCATTGCAGTTTCGCGGGAACGCGACACGCTGGCTGACGAGGTTTCGTCCGCCGGCGTTTTTCGCATAACGTCCCGTCACGCCGGTCAGCGAGGTTTCGCCCACCGGCGTTTTTGGCGTTCTGGCTGGCCCGTTGGCCGGCCAACAGTGGAGTTAGGCATGTTCGACAGCCTTTCGGATCGTCTCGGTGGCGTTTTCGACAAGCTGCGCGGTCGCGGCGCGCTCAAGGAGCAGGACGTTCGCGATGCCATGCGCGAAGTGCGCATCGCGCTGCTCGAAGCCGATGTCGCGCTCCCCGTCGTGCGCCGCTTCATCGACCAGGTTACCGAAAAGGCCGTTGGCCAGTCGGTGCTGCGCTCGGTCACGCCGGGCCAGCAGGTCGTCAAGATCGTCAACGATGCCCTGATCGAGATGCTCGGCGGCGAAGAGACCGCTGAACTCGATCTCAATGCCGCGCCCCCGGTCGTCATCATGATGGTCGGCCTTCAGGGCTCGGGCAAGACCACCAGCACCGCCAAGATCGCCCGCCTCCTCCGCGAGAAGCAGGGCAAGAAGGTTCTGATGGCCTCGCTGGACGTCAACCGTCCGGCCGCGCAGGAACAGCTTCGCGTCCTTGGCGAGCAGGTCGGCGTCGCCACCCTGCCGATCATCGCCGGCCAGCAGCCGACCGAGATCGCCACCCGTGCGATGCAGTCCGCCAAGCTGCAGGCCGTCGACGTGCTGATGCTCGATACCGCGGGCCGCCTGCATGTCGACACGCAGCTCATGGACGAGATGAAGGCGGTTGCCGCCATCTCGAACCCCCGTGAAACGCTGCTCGTGGTCGACTCGCTGACGGGTCAGGACGCGGTCAACGTCGCGCAGTCGTTCTCCGGCGAAGTCGATCTTACTGGCGTCGTGCTCACCCGCATGGATGGTGATGCGCGCGGCGGTGCGGCGCTGTCGATGCGGGCCGTCACCGGCAAGCCGATCAAGTTCGCGGGCACCGGCGAGAAGATGGAGGCCCTCGAGGTCTTCCACCCGAGCCGCGTCGCCAACCGCATCCTCGGCATGGGCGACATCGTCTCCATCGTCGAGAAGGCCGCCGAAGCGGTCAAGATCGAGGACGCCGAAGCGCTGGCGAAGCGCATGGAGCAGGGGAAGTTCGACATGAACGACCTGCGCATGCAGCTTGGCCAGATGCAGAAGATGGGCGGCCTCGGCGCGCTGGCAGGCATGATGCCGGGCATGAAGAAGGCCAAGGCGGCGATGCAGGCCTCGGGCATGGACGACCGCGTGTTGCTGCGCATGGACGCGATCATCGGTTCGATGACGCAGAAGGAGCGCGCCAACCCCGCGCTGCTCAATGCCAAGCGCAAGATCCGCGTCGCCAACGGTTCGGGCACCCAGGTGCAGGATGTGAACAAGATCCTGAAGATGCACCAGGAAATGTCCAAGGCCATGAAGCAGATCAAGAAGATGGGCGGCCTCAAGGGGCTGGCCGCGATGTTCGGCAAGGGCGGCCTCGATGCTGCCATGCCGGGCCTTGGCGGCCAGGGCCTCGGTCCCGGCGCGGCGGGCCTTCCCGGCCTCGGCGCCGGTGGTCCCGATCTCGGCAAGTTTCTGAAAAAGTAATTTTTGAAGATTTGAAGGAAAGGTAGAGCAATGTCCGTTTCGATCCGTCTGTCGCGCGGTGGCGCGAAGAAGCGTCCTTACTACAAGATCGTCGTCTCCAACTCGCGCGCTCCGCGCGACGGCAAGTATCTTGAGCAGGTCGGCACCTACAACCCGGTCCTCGCCAAGGAAGACGAGAACCGCGTGCGTCTGGTCGAGGACCGCGTTCGCTACTGGCTCGGCGTTGGCGCACAGCCGACCGACCGCGTTGCCCGCCTGCTCGACAAGGCCGGCATCAAGGAACGCGCCGCCACCGTGAACCCGAACAAGGCTGAGCCGGGCAAGAAGGCCAAGGACCGCGCCGAGGAAAAGGCCGAGAAGCTGCGCGAAGCTGAAGAAGCCGCTGCTGCGGCAGCTGCTGCTCCGGCCGAGGAAGCTCCGGCTGAAGCAGCCGCTGAGGAATCGACCGAAGCCTAAGCTTCAGGTTCGAATCCACAATGGCTGGTCAAGACCGCCCCGTCACGCTTGCTGCCGTTACCGGCGCGCACGGCGTGACGGGCGAGGTTCGCCTCAAGCTGTTCGGTGAAGGCGTGGCCGCGCTCAAGCGCTACCGCGCCTTCAACGATTCCACCCTGACGCTCGCCAAGCTGCGCGACGACGGCAAGGGCGGCGCGATCGCTCGCTTCGAGGAAGTGACCGACCGCAACGCCGCCGAAAAGCTGCGCGGTACCGCGCTCACCGTTCCGCGCTCGCAAATGCCGGAACTGGGCGAGGGCGAGTATTACCACGCCGACCTGCTCGGCCTGCGCGCCGTTTCGGACGCGGGCGAGGAGCTTGGCATCTGCATCGCGATCGACAACTTCGGTGCCGGCGATGTGATCGAGATCGAGCGTCCGGTGGGTGAGGGCGAAGATGGTGCCAAAAGCGCCAGAAGCCGCCGCTTCATGGTGCCGATGAACGAAACCGCCGTTCCCGAATGGGATCATGAGCGGATCGTGATTGCCGCCGCCTTCGCGGATGAGTGATTTCCTCGTGGGGCTGGCGGCGATAACGATCATCGCCAATCTGCCCTGCGTTGCGCTCCTGCTGCTTCTACGCCGGATAGCCCCGCGCATGCATGGCCTGCTGCGCGGGGCTATTGCCGTTCTGGCGGGTGCGGTCGTGGTAGCCGGGGCCATGGTTCTTCTGGGCGAACCGGAGGCTTTCCAGGCCGGCGTGCTTCATGCTTTCGCGTCGCTGCTTCCGGCACTTTTCATCGGAGGCGGCGTCTGCTTGCCCGCCACCCTCTATCTGGCGCGTCGCTGGCGTCATGACGGCGCGGCGCATCTTCCTGCCATTTTCGACTAGCGGTCAGGGCGCGGGCTGTTCGGCCTGACCGGCCGGTGTCGTCGGCGCGGCGCTGCCGAGCGCGAAACTGCCCGCGACAGTGGCGCCCAGCATGCCGATAAGCACAAAGGCGATAAGCCCGGCTTTTGGCATGCGCCGTCCGCTCATCCCCACTGCCACTCTTGCAAGGCCATCGTTCACATCGTTCGAAAAGCGGGTGTGACACTGGCTCCACTGCCGCATGAAGTGTTCGTCCTGCATGGCATGCATCCTTGTTGCGAAGGCCGTGAGATGAACCTGCCGGAGCAGGAGCGCCAACAAGACGATTGGCATGGAGTATAAGGCAGGCTTATGATCTGCGCATGGACCGCCTTCCGCCCCTGACCGCCATCCGTGCCTTCGAGGCGGCGGGCCGCCACGAGAACTTCTCGCGCGCGGCCGAAGAACTGGGCATGACCCAGGCCGCCATCAGCTATCAGATCCGCCAGCTGGAGGACCGGGTCGGCCGCGCGCTTTTCGTGCGCGGCAAGGGCCGGGTCCGGCTTTCGGAGGCGGGGCTTCGCCTGCTTCCCGCGATAAGTGCGGCCTTTGGCGGCATGGCGGAAGCCTTCGCGGCCATTCGCGAGGAAGATCACGAAGTCCTGTCCATAACCTCGCTCACCTCGATCGGCGGGGCCTGGCTGGGCGCGCGGATTGGGCGGTTCCAGTTGCGCCATCCCGATATTGCGGTGCGATTGTCGCTTTCGAACGATGTGATCGACCTTTCCGCGTCCTCGTTCGATGTCGCGATTCGGGCAGGGAAGGGCAACTGGCCGGGAATGCGCTCGGAATTCCTGTTCCGACAGCACCTGGCGCCGATGTGTTCGCCCGCCTTCCTCGAAATGCACGCCATCCGCAGGCCTGAAGACCTGCTCAGGGTCGAGCGCCTGACGCCCGACGATCCCTGGTGGTCTGCCTGGTTCGAAGCGGCCGGGGTGGATGCGCCGCCGCTCCAGCGCGGGGGGATGTACATGGACAACCAGTTGCCCGAGGCCAGCGTGGTGATGAGCGGGTTCGGTGTGGCGCTGATGTCGCCCTTGTTCTGGCGTGCGGAAATGGCGAGCGGTCGCCTCGTCCAGCCTTTCGAGACGCTCTACATGCCGGGCAATTCGCACTGGCTGGTCCATCCGGACGGTCGTGTGGGCCTGCGCAAGATCGAGCGGCTGCGCGAATGGCTGCGGGAAGAGGTCGCCGCGGACAAGGGAAGCCTCCCGGCGGAAGTATGGGAGCCTTTCTGAGCCACTTTTCGGCCGCAGCCCCTTGTCGCGGGGGCCGATTTGGGCTTTGCCGCGCGCATGACTTTCAACGCCACCGTTCTCACGCTTTATCCCGAGATGTTCCCCGGCTCGCTGGGCCTGTCGCTGGCCGGGCGCGGGCTGGCCGAGGGCAAGTGGTCGATCGATGCGGTGCATATTCGCGATTTCGCGAAGGACAAGCACCGCACGGTTGACGATACGCCCGCCGGGGGCGGGGCGGGAATGGTTCTCAAGGTGGATATCCTGGCCGCCGCCATCGACCATGCACGTTCGATCAATCCCGATGCGCCGATCATCGCGATGACCCCGCGCGGCAAGCCGATCTCGCAGGCCCGCGTCCGCGAACTCGCGGACGGTCCCGGTGTCATCGTCCTGTGCGGAAGGTTCGAGGGTTTCGACGAGCGGATCTTCGAAGGCCGGCAGGTCGAGGAGATGTCCGTCGGCGATGCGGTGCTTTCCGGGGGTGAACCCGCGGCAATCCTGCTGCTTGACGCTTGCATTCGCCTGCTTCCCGGCGTAATGGGCGCGGCTTCCAGCGGGACCGAGGAATCGTTCGAGGACGGTCTTCTCGAATACCCGCAATATACCCGACCCACCGAGTGGGAAGGGCGCACGATCCCTGAAGTGCTGCGATCGGGGGATCATGCGAAAATCGCTGCCTGGCGGAAACAACAGGCGGCGGAGGATACACGGTCACGCAGGCCGGACCTTTGGGAACGTCACAGGGACGTTCGGGGCCAGTCTGCCTCTGGTGCGCGGCGCAAAAACGAGGATTTGGGTTCATGAACCTGATTCAGCAGATCGAGGCCGAGGAAATTGCCAAGGCCGCCAAGGATATCCCGACCTTCCGTCCGGGCGATACCGTCCGCGTCGGCGTGAAGGTTGTCGAAGGCACCCGTACCCGCGTCCAGGCTTACGAGGGCGTGTGCATCGCGCGCTCGAACCGTGGCATGGGTTCGAACTTCACCGTTCGCAAGATGAGCTTCGGTGAAGGCGTCGAGCGCGTATTCCCGCTCTACTCGCCGAACATCGATTCGATCACCGTGGTTCGTCACGGCGTCGTGCGTCGTGCGAAGCTGTACTACCTGCGTGGTCGTACCGGCAAGCGCGCCCGCATCGCCGAGCGCCGCGTCAACGACACCAAGGCGTAAGCCCTGGTCGATTGCCCGGCCCGAAAGGGGCGGGCAGCCTGAGAGGCGGTTCGATTTCGGACCGCCTTTTTTGCGCCTTGCGGCAGGTGGGCGCAGTTGCTTTTATTGCGCCATCTACTGAGCTGATTCCATTCGACGAATCGCTCGATATCGGCTCAGGAACGGCACGCGGCATACGCGCAGTACCGTATTGGCTCGCTCGAAAGGGGGAGCAGATGCGCTGCATTTCATAATGCTGCATTGCACAATTCAGGAATCGTCATCTGAACGGCGGAAAAACGCGATAAACTGCCACTTTTGGCTCTGTTTAGGCTTTGACACCGCGCGCAAAACCCGCTCAATTCCGTCCCCGTCCAGAGGCGAATCCGAATATTCCCGTCACATCCGATTCAACTGAAAGGTTAGGGGGTACCCATAATGAACAAGAACGATCTCATCAGCGCCGTTGCCGACTCGAGCGGTCTTACCCGTAGCGATGCCACCAAGGCTGTCGAAAGCGTGTTCGACGCCATCACTGGCGCGCTGAAGGCCGGCGACGAAGTTCGCCTGGTCGGCTTCGGCACCTTCTCGGTCGCCAAGCGCAAGGCCTCGACCGGCCGCAACCCGCGCACCGGCGAACCGATGGAAATCAAGGCTTCGGCTCAGCCGAAGTTCAAGGCCGGCAAGGGCCTCAAGGACGCTGTCAACTAAGCATCCTTGCAGCCTGCTTCGCCTCGCAGGCTGATAAGATTACGCCGCGCCAACCTTCGGGTTGGCGCGGCGTTTTTCGTTTGAGGTCATGTCCTTGAAGTCATGACTTTTCGTAAAGCCGGAAGACGACCTGCCGGGCAGGCAGGCCATGGCCGGACCTTTCGGGCCCGGCCAATCCGCGTCAGGGCTTCAGCCTGACCAGCGCTGTCGGCGCTGCCGGTGTGCGGGGATCGACCTTCCAGAACAGCGATTTGCCGCCAGGAGCGGTCACGGCCCCCTCGTCGGTATTGTTGGCGAGGATTTCGCCGTCCGTGGTCAGCGTGAAGGTGCCGTCGGCCTGGGTATTGCCGTCGGCCATGTCACCGGCCTTGTCGTTGAGCGCACCGCTCATCATTGCGCCCATGGCCGACGAACCGCCTTGCGGGCCGAACGAAGGGGCATCCATGCGGACCGTGCCATCGCGGCGCAGCGAAAGCTGGACGAAATGGTTGCTCATCGCGAAGCCTTCGATGGTCGGGAAGGCGAAGTCATGGTCGAGCCTTCCGGCGATGGCGAAGTCCACGTCGAACCTGCCGTCGCCCATGTAGGTAACCTTGTTCCATCCGGTCTGCCGGCGCAGCTTCTCGGCGATTTGCTCCCCTGCCTTGGGATCGCTCGGATCGAGCCCGCCCAGCAGCATCTGGGCGGCCTGGGCGTCGCTCTTCTTCTTTTCCTTGCTGGAGCTTTCCCAGTCGGTCTTTTGCTGGGCGAGTTCTTCGTCCGTGCACGCGCGATCGTTATAGTCGTCGTCGTGGCAGGTCTCCGGCTCGAACACGGCCGGTTTGGATGACTGGAGCGGCACCATCACTATCTCGCCGGTGTAGCGGAAGGCGAAGCTGCGATCCTTGCGCAAGTCCAGGGTGGAGGTGAACTTGCCGGGCGCGAAGATGCAGGCCGCCGCAAGCAGGGCGAGGGCGGTAACGCCCAGCCCGGCGAGAAGGCGGCGTCCCGGAGGACGCCGTTCGATTCGGTTCATGATGAGTGCCCTCTCGATTTCGGATTATTCGGACCGCGTGGCGACGGCATAGAGGGCGATGGCTGCCGCATTGCTGACGTTGAGGCTTTCCATGGCCTCGCTGATGGGCAGCTTGGCGATCGAATCGCAGTGCTGGACGATGTTGTGGCGCATGCCGTCCCCCTCGGCGCCGAGCACGAGGGCGACGGGGCCGGTCGGCAGGGCCTGGCCGAGTGTGGATTCTGCGGCGCCGTCAAGTCCGATGCGCCAGTACCCGGCTTCGGCGATCTCTTCGAGCGCGCGCGCAAGGTTCACCACGCGGACCCAGGGCAGGGTTTCGAGCGCACCCGAGGCGCTCTTGGCCAAGGTGCCCGATTCCGGGGGCGCATGGCGGTCCTGGGTAACGATTGCGCAGGCATTGAAGGCTGCCGCGGAGCGCATGATGGCGCCGACGTTGTGCGGGTCGGTCACCTGGTCGAGCACGATCACGGGCCGCGACGGATCGCCGTCGAGCACGTCGTCGATGAAGATGTCGTCGAGCGGCGTGCATTCGAGCACGAGGCCCTGATGCGGGGCGTCCCGGGCGACGAGGCGGGCGAGGTCGGCGGGCTGTGCCCATTCCACCGGGAAGTCGGCAGGCAGTTCGCCGTCGAGCGCTTCCACGCCCTCGCGAGTCGCCCAGAGCTTGCGGTGGTTGCGATTCGGGTTCTTCAGCGCGGCTTCTACCGCGTGCCGGCCCCAGAGCCGGATCATGCCCGTGCTCGCTCGCCCGCTGCCACGGCCGTTCTTCATCCGGCCCGCGCGGCCGCGCAGCGCCTTTCCGGAGCGTCCGCCTTCGCGGTCGCCTTCTTGCCGGTCGCTACGATTGGTCATGAAAATTGTCCTTATTCGAAAAAACTATGCCGCTCCTGCCATTCCCCCCATTGACAGGCAAGGCCGGGTTCTACATAGGCGCGCTCCTCGGCAGCGAGGCTCTGACTTCAGGGCCTCAACACAACGGGTCTTTCGAGAGTTTGACCCCCGCCATAACTGGTGTGGACAGGTGGCCGAGTGGTTAAAGGCAGCAGACTGTAAATCTGCCCGTGCAAGCGTACGCTGGTTCGAATCCAGCCCTGTCCACCACCGGTTTCCTCAACAGGACATTCCCTTCGGGGTGCGGCTGACCAGGTTTTGCCTTTGCCGGCAACGCCGCTTCAAGTGTCCTGTCGCGCTTTTCGCCGAAAACTATCCCCCGCCGTCTTTCCGACAATCCCGTTGAATGGGAACATGGCTCGCTTCCCGGCATTGCGGGAGCGGTGGACACTGACTAGAGGATGGTGATGCCCGGAGAAATTCTTGATAATCAGGGGCGCGGCGAAGCGTCCTGGAACTGGCCCTCCATCCATGGCGAGGGTCGCAAGTTCGGCGCCATCGCCGCAGCTATCGCGCTGTTCGGATGGATCGTTTTCGGTCCGTGGGTGGGATGGCCGCTGGCGGTCCTGACGCTGTGCGTGCTGGCCTTCTTCCGCGATCCCGTCCGCGTTACGCCGCAGGATGATCGCTATATCGTCGCTCCGGCCGACGGCCTGGTCACGCTCATCGGCAAGGTATCGCCGCCCCGTGAGCTGACGGTGGAGGATGGCAGCGGTTCTGAGCCGATGTCGACCGAACCGGTCACCCGCATCTCGATCTTCATGAGCGTGTTCGACGTTCACATCAATCGCACGCCCATTGGCGGCACGGTGCGCCGGGTGATCTACATTCCCGGCCGGTTCGTGAACGCCGATCTCGACAAGGCGAGTGAAGAAAACGAGCGCCAGCACATCCTGGTGGAGCGCGGCGACGGGCTTCGCATCTGCTTCACGCAGATTGCCGGTCTGGTTGCGCGCCGCATCGTTCCCTTCGTGAAGCCGGGCGACATGCTTGCCGCCGGTCAGCGCATGGGCCTGATCCGTTTCGGTAGCCGTGTGGATGTCTATCTTCCCGCTGGAACCGAGCCCAAGGTGCTCATGGGGCAGAAGATCGTGGCCGGCGAAACGATTCTCGCCGAACTCGGCTCCGCGCCCGTGATCGAGGGTATCGCCCAGTGAACGATGGGCCTGCGATCGATGAAGCCGGGATCGACGAGACCGGCGATTTCGACGCCGCAGGCCCGCGTGCGCGCGGCCGGATGGCGGCCGCCGGGCTTCCGATGCGCGTCTTCGTGCCCAACGCCATCACCGCTGCCGCGCTTTGCTCGGGATTGACCGGCATTCGCTTTGCCATCGGCGGCGACTACGAGCGAGCGGTTCAGGCCATCATCCTTGCCGGCCTGCTTGACGGCATAGACGGCCGCGCGGCGCGCCTGCTCAAGGCCCAGACCCGCTTCGGTGCCGAACTGGATAGTCTGGCGGATTCGATCTCGTTCGGCGTTGCGCCGGCGTTGATCGTCTATCTCTGGACCCTGCACCAGCTTCCCAGCCTTGGCTGGATCGCGGCGCTGGCGTTTGCGATCTGCTGCGTGTTGCGGCTCGCACGTTTCAATTCCCGGCTTGACGAGCAGGACCAGCCTCACAAGCAGGCAGGTTTCCTGACCGGTGTTCCCGCGCCGCTGGGCGCCGGGCTCGCGTTCCTGCCGATGTACTTGTGGATCGCCAGCGGAATTTCCGAATTCGCCAATCCCGTCGCGGTGAGCGTGTGGATGGTGCTGGTCGCTTTCCTGATGATTTCCAGCCTGCCTACGCTCAGTTGGGCAAAGATGCGGCCTCCGCCCAGTCTGCGTCTTGGCGTTCTCGCGCTGGTCGGCCTGACAGTGGCCGCGCTGCTGACCGAGCCCTGGTTCACGCTGGCCGTGATCACCATCGCCTATATCCTGCTGATTCCCGTAGGAATCGCCAGCTACTCGAAGGTCAGGCGGCGAGTTCCCCGGTAGTCCATTCGCCTTCCGCGCGCTCCGTGGAGGGCCATTCCAAACCCGGCGTCCACTGGGTACGGCGGATGCGGGTCATGCGGTCCTTCCTGAGGATTGCGAGCGTGGGCAGGGGCACCCGCTCCACCATCTTCCATTCCAGCATCACCGTTTCGGGGCATTGGCGCAGTGCCGTGCGCAGCCCGCGAACCGTATCGGCATGGCGAAGCCAGTTCGACCAGATGACGTGGGCGGAAACCAGCGCGGCTACAACGAAGAGACAGGCGGCAAATGCAGTCATGATCGTTCCTTTCGAACCATCGTCCACATTCTCTGCCCAGCCTGTGGAGAGCTTGTGGAAAACCGAGAATCGTTCTATCAATGTTCCTGTGATGACGTTGTTCTCAATTTGTTCTCATGCTGTCAAGCGTAAAGGCATGACCTGCGAGGAGGCTTCTGCCCAGTGCTTGGCTCGGTTCCCGAAAGTCGCCGCATGAGCGAGGAAACCCGCGTCAGCCTTGGCGAACTCGAAGGATTGCGCGAATGGTGCGCGGCCAACCAGTTCGAGATCGAGATCATCGACGACAGCGAACTGGTGCTTAACGATCAGGAAGCGGGAAGCGTCTGGTCGGTGTTCTGCGTGGATGGCTGGATCCAGGTGAAAGGGCTGGTGCTGGACGATGTCGAACCGGGGCCCGCGCTATGCCTGACTCTGGCAAGGCTGCACGACCGCCTGCTGGGGTGCCGTTTCTCGGTGGATTCGCAGCATGGGCTTGTCATCATCGTTGACCTGATGCCGTCCTGCCGTTCTTCGGCGGCGATTGCGGAGGCGGTGATGCAGATGCAGGCGATCATCGATCATACGAGCCCGCTGCTGGATGAGGTGATCGAAACCGAAGTGGCTGCGGATGATCGCACGATCGATCAGGCATTCGGGCTGGAAGGTTCGCGGCGACTGCACTGAGGCGCAGTTGGCACTCTGTCCGTTTTTGAGGCGACGAGTTATGCTGCGGTGCGTTCTCGCACCGGGCGCTGCGGATGGTGCGGTGCCGGTTTGGAGCGGATCGGGCGCCGGTTGCGGCGAACAGCGCGGGCGGTGCTGTCATGCGTGGTGGAGCGGCGCTCGAACGTGGACCATTCGATGTCGCCGGATGCGGCTGCGATGTGGGAAGCCCGATGAAGGGCACGGATCGCGGGGAGGGTGCTGCGATAGGTGCCCCAGATCGCCCTGATCGCAACGCAGGCGCCGATCGCGAATAGGATGGGTGGAAGGAGGCTCATTGCATGTGTCCTGCTTCGCGCCCTGCCCCCTGGGCGCATTGAACGAAAGTCCCCGGCTCTTCTCCTGCGAAAGCGGAAGCCTCTGCCTTTCCGCGTCAGTGGATATAACAGGGATTACCCTGTGGAAAAACGGTGGAAGGCGTTTGGTTTCCGCCAGTTGCATCGGAAGCGGAGGTGTCTGCGACGAGATGCCTTTGCGGAACGGCGGAACGCGATCGAATTGAGGCTGGATTTTCTCCGGCAACGGCGCTAAGGGCGGCCCCGCTCGAGGGACGATACCGAATTCGCGGTATCTGGCGAATCGGGCAATCCACATGGAAAGCGCACATACCGGTGCCTTGGTGTCATGGGTTCGTCCCACGCCTGGTTCCTGCTTTCCAGAGGCCTAACCGGAAAGGAATTACCTATGGCGGCTCCTGTCGTCTCCATGCAGCAGCTCATCGAAGCCGGCGCTCACTTCGGCCACCAGACCCACCGCTGGAACCCGCGGATGAAGCCGTACATCTTCGGCGCCCGCAACGGCATCCACATCATCGACCTTTCGCAGACAGTGCCGCTGTTCGCGCGCGCTCTCGAGTTCGTGCAGGCCACTGTCCAGGCCGGCGGCAAGGTGCTCTTCGTCGGCACCAAGCGCCAGGCTCAGGAGCCCATCGCACAGGCCGCCCGCGCTTGCGGTCAGCACTACGTCAACCACCGCTGGCTGGGCGGCATGCTCACCAACTGGAAGACGATCTCGGGTTCGATCAAGCGCTTCAAGGCTCTTGAAGAGCAGCTTTCGGGCGACACCACCGGCCTGACCAAGAAGGAAGTCCTTCAGCTCACCCGCGAGCGTGACAAGCTTGAGCTTTCGCTCGGCGGCATCCGCGACATGGGCGGCATTCCGGACGTGATGTTCGTGATCGACGCCAACAAGGAAGACCTGGCCATCAAGGAAGCCAACGTCCTTGGTATTCCGGTCGTTGCCGTGCTCGACACCAACGTGAACCCGCAGGGCATCTCGTTCCCGATCCCGGGTAACGACGACGCCAGCCGCGCCGTGCGCCTGTACTGCGACGCCGTCGCCCAGGCCGCGACCAAGGGTGGCCGTGACGCGCTGGTCAACAGCGGTGCCGATCTCGGCGCCATGGAAGTGCCGGTTGCCGAGGAAGCAGTCGAGGCCTGATAGGTCCGGCGACGACTTTTCGTCATGGAATTGTCGCGCGCCGGGTCCAATGGGCCTGGCGCGCGTTCCATTTCCGGGTCGCAGGGCGACCTGGGCATTTTAAAGGCCGTGAAATGCGGCCCCACCAAGCAAGAGGATTTGAGCGATGGCTTACACCGCCGCTGACGTGAAGAACCTGCGCGAGCGCACCGGCGCCGGCATGATGGACTGCAAGAAGGCCCTCGACGAGACCGGTGGCGATCTCGAAGCCGCCGTTGACGCGCTGCGCGCTCGCGGTCTGGCCGCTGCCGCCAAGAAGTCGAGCCGCACGGCTGCCGAAGGTCTGGTCGGCGTTGCCGTCACCGGCACCAAGGGCGTTGCCGTCGAAGTGAACTCGGAAACGGACTTCGTTGCGAAGAACGACCAGTTCCAGGACTTCGTCCGCAAGACCACCGAAGTCGCCCTCGGCGTTGCCGGTGACGACGTGGAAGCGCTCAAGGCCGCTGCCTACCCGAATGGCGGCACCGTTGGCGACGCGCTGACCAACAACGTTGCGACCATCGGCGAGAACCAGCAGGTTCGCCGCCTGAAGACCGTCGAAGTCGCTCAGGGCCTCGTCGTTCCCTACATGCACAACGCTGCTGCGCCGAACCTCGGCAAGATCGGCGTGCTCGTCGCTCTCGAATCGGAAGCTTCGGCTGACGTTCTCGAAGCGCTCGGCAAGCAGATCGCGATGCACATCGCCGCTGCCTTCCCGCTGGCCCTCAACGCCGACGACCTCGACGCCGAGCTGATCGCGCGCGAGCGCAAGATCGCCGAAGAAAAGGCCGCGGAATCGGGCAAGCCCGAAGCCGTGCAGGCCAAGATGGTCGACGGTGCGATCGCCAAGTACGCCAAGGAAAACGCTCTGCTCTCGCAGGTCTTCGTCATGGACAACAAGACCCCGATCCAGCAGGTCGTCGACCAGGCCGGCAAGGAAGCCGGCGCCAAGATCGTGCTGAAGGACTATGTCCGCTTCCAGCTCGGCGAAGGCATCGAGAAGGAAGTCACCGACTTCGCAGCCGAAGTGGCTGCCGCTGTCGCCGGCTGATCCTTCGCGGATACCGAGATAAGAAAAGGGCCGGGGAGCGTTGGCTTCCCGGCCCTTTTTCTATGCGTGCCGTAGCGCCGGATCAGTACGCAGCGGTGAAGCGCGCGCGGCTGTGGTTGTGGGCTTCCAGTTCGTCCACCATGGCGATGGCGTAGTCGGCGAAGCTGATCTTGCTCTCGCCCGCTTCGTCCGTGACGAGCTGGTCGGTGCCGGGGCGATAGGAGCCGGTGCGCGGGCCTTCGAAGATCAGCGCTGCGGGCGAGAAGAACGTCCAGTCCACGTCGTCCGTCTTTCTCAGGGCGTCGAGGAAGGTGATGCCGCCCATGGCAAAGGGCTTCCATTCCTCGGGGAAGTCGGGCGAATCGATGAGGCGCTTGCCGGGCGCCACTTCGAGACTGGCGGCGCCGCCGGTGACCAGCAGGCGCGAAACTCCGGCCTTGCGGATTGCGGAAAGCAAGGTTTCGGCCGGAACGTCGAAGTGCAGGGCGCTGATCACGGCGTCGCTACCGGCGATGAGCGCCGCGAGGGCTTCGGGGTCTGCGGCGTCGCCGGCTTCGGCGGTTACGCCCGGAGCAGCGGCGATCTTTTCGGGATTGCGCGCGATGGCGAGCACTTCATGGCCGCGTGCGGCGGCTTCTTTGACGATTTCCGATCCGGCGCGGCCGCTGGCGCCGAGGACTGCGATCTTCATTACGATTACTCCACTAGTTTCCAATAGTGACCAAGTGTGGCATGGGGTGCGCCTATGCAAGAAGGCACTTTCATCGCACCGGGTTACCCGGAGGAAACCGGCGGCAGGCAGCCGGACGTCTATGCCGCGAATTGTCCGACCCGGCAGCTGCTCGACCGTATTGCCGATAAGTGGAGCGTGCTGATTTTGACGACGCTTGGCGGGGGCCAGATGCGCTTCAATGCGCTCAAGCGCCGGATCGACGGAATCTCGCAGAAGATGCTGAGCCAGACCTTACGTTCGCTGGAGCGGGACGGGCTGGTCGCGCGTCATGTCGTGCCGACTGTGCCTGTCACCGTCAGTTATGCGATCACGCCGCTTGGCAGCGAACTTATCGAGGCGCTTCAGGCAATGATCGACTGGGCCGAGCGACGCATGGCGATGGTGGGAGAAGCGCAGTGTGCCTATGATACACGAGAGCGGGAACGACTGATCGGAGCGTGAGGCTTCAGTAAATTTTCCTGAACTTCCAGCCCGTCAAGCGCAGCATTAATTCGCCTGTGCGGCGTGCCCTGTTCTTTTCCGGGGCCCAGTAATTGCCAAAGTGATAGCCATTGGCGTCACGTTTTTCGAAAAGCCATTCGGATCCGTCGATTCCGACCTTGCCGCATTCGACGCTGCGGAATTCGAACAGCATTGTCTCGGCCGATGCCTGCCTGATTTTAACCAGTTCATCCGGCTGCAAGGGGCGATGGATCTGTCGGCCGATCTTGCCGGGCTCATAGCCCCCTGAGCCTGAAAGTTCTACGGCGTCCAGTCGGCCGCCCTCCGCGTCGAAAGTTACACGCACGACCACCGGATGATGGAAAGTGGGCAGCCACGTAAATCGAAACTGTTCTTGTTCAGTCCGATCGGACAATGAGGCCGAAGCCAAGGATGGCTCCCCCGCTGCGGCGAGGGCATCGGAATACCATTCTCTTTCAAAAGGCGAGAATAGCGGTAAGCAGTGACGATTGCATTGCAGGCCCAGCGATGTCCATTCTTTAGGAAAATAGCCACGCGTTTCGCGCGTGAGAAGGGCCGGATCGTCAGGCCGCAGTTCGGGCTTGCAGGTAGCCGGTTGTTCGCTGCCTGATGATGGCAATGATTCATATTGCGTTGGCGGAGCATCGCCCCTCAAACTGACGAATATCGTCATCGCCGCAAGACAGGAAAGGTGATGCCGAGCAATATACGAAGTCCCCATAGTGTTTTTCTTGCCTATCATCTTAGGCAAGTCAAACTGGGGCCTTTTCTGCGGGTCGCCCGCGCTCATCCACAAGCTCGCCCCTTGGCAATCCGCGCGCGCGCTCCTAAAGCCGGGCGGTCCTGCCCAGAGGAGATTGTGCGGCCATGAGTTCTTCCCCCTACAAGCGCGTCCTTCTCAAACTGTCGGGCGAGGTCTTGATGGGGAGCCAGCAGTTCGGGATCGACCCCGATTTCGTCGCTGAACTCGCCAGGGAAGTGAAGGCGGCCAAGGAGACCGGGCTGGAGATCTGCCTTGTCATCGGCGGCGGCAATATCTTCCGCGGCATGGCCGGTGCCGCGCGCGGCATGGACCGTGCGCAGGCCGACTACATGGGCATGCTGGCCACTGTCATGAATGCGCTCGCGATGCAGAACGCGCTTGAGCAGCTGGGCGTGGAAACCCGCGTGCAGTCCGCCGTCCAGATGGATCAGGTCTGCGAGCCGGTGATCCGCCGTCGCGCCGAGCGTCACCTCGAAAAGGGCCGCGTGGTGATCTTCGCCGCCGGCGTGGGCGCACCCTATTTCACGACCGATTCGGGCGCTGCCCTGCGCGCCGCCGAAATGCGCTGCGACGCCCTGCTCAAGGGCACCAGCGTGGACGGCGTCTACGACAGCGATCCCAAGACCAATCCCGACGCGAAGCGTTATGATTCGGTCGACTACGACACCGTCCTTGCCGACAACCTGAAGGTGATGGACGCCTCCGCCGTGGCCCTGTGCCGCGACAACTCAATCCCGATCGTCGTGTTCTCGATCCGCGAGAAGGGCAATCTTGCCACTGTTCTCGCGGGTGGCGGCATCAAGACGGTCGTCCAGAAAGGAGCCTGATTCATGGCCAAGTACGACAAGGCGGACCTCGAGCGCCGCATGATGGGCGCCATCGACGCGCTCAAGCACGATCTCTCGGGCCTGCGCACCGGCCGCGCCAATACGGCGCTGCTCGAACCGATCATGGTCACCGTCTACGGCGCGAACACGCCGATCACCCAGGTCGCCACGATTTCGGCGCCCGAGCCGCGCATGCTTTCGGTGCAGGTGTGGGACAAGTCGAACATCGGCCCCGTCGAAAAGGCGATCCGCTCGGCCGGTCTCGGCCTCAACCCGATCAGCGACGGCAACACCCTGCGCCTGCCCATTCCCGACCTGACCGAGGAACGCCGCAAGGAACTGGCCAAGCTCGCCAGCTCCTATGCCGAAAAGGCGCGCGTCGCCGTGCGCAACGTGCGCCGTGACGGTATCGAGAACCTGAAGGCGGACGAGAAGAAGAAGGAAATCTCGGAAGACGAGCGCAAGCGCGGCGAAACCGAAGTCCAGAAGCTGACCGACGATATCATCAAGCAGCTCGACGAGGAATTCGGCCGCAAGGAGAAGGAAATCCTCGGCAAGTGAGGCCTTGCGGTCCGCTTGGAGGAATGTCTGATGGCGAAGAGTGAACCCGTCTCGGCGCGCCATGTTGCCATCATCATGGATGGTAACGGGCGCTGGGCCAAGAAGCGCCACCTGCCGCGCGCGCTGGGCCACCAGCGCGGCGTCGAATCGGTTCGGCGCGTGGTGCGCGGCGCGCGCGAGATGGGGCTGGAGGCGCTGACGCTCTACGCCTTTTCGACCGAGAACTGGCGCCGGCCGGAGGAGGAAGTCTCCGACCTCATGAGCCTGATGAAGCGCTTCATCCTCTCCGACCTCGACGAGTTCGCAGCGGCAGGGGTGCGGCTCAAGATCATCGGCGATTACAAGGCGTTCAAGCCCGACGTCGTGGAACTGGTCGAAGGTGCGGTCGCCCGCACCGCCGGCAACACCGGGACCACGCTGGCGGTCGCGCTCAACTACGGTTCGCAGGACGAGATCGCCCGCGCCGCCACCAAGGCGGCCGCCAAGGGACCGATCACGCCCGAGAGCATCGCGGCCGAGCTCGATACCGCGGACCTGCCGCCGCTCGACCTGCTGATCCGCACTTCGGGCGAAGTGCGGCTGTCGAACTTCCTGCTCTGGCAGGCCGCCTATGCCGAGATGATGTTCACCGAAGTGCTCTGGCCGGATTTCACCGCCGAACACTTGCGGCAGGCTCTCGAAGATTTCTCCACGCGGGACCGACGTTATGGCGGACGCTGATCCGGTGAAGAAGAACGCCGACCTCAAGGTGCGGAGCATCTCGGCGGCAGTCATGCTGCTGGTCGCGGGCAGCACGCTGTGGCTCGGCGGCGTGGTCTGGACCGCCTTCGTCTGCGCGGTGGCGCTCGGCGTGCTGTGGGAATGGGTCAAGCTCGCGCGGGGCGGCACGCAGAACCCGGCGGAGCGGGCAGCCTTCAACTTCGGCGGCATGGTCTACGTCGGCATCGGCGCCGCCATGCTGCTGTTCCTCCGCAACCCCGCATTCAGCCTGGCGCCGCTGCTGACGGTGCTGCTCGCGGTGATCGGAGTCGACGTCGGCGCCTACTTTACCGGACGTGCACTGGGGGGTCCGAAAATCGCGCCTGCCATCAGTCCTTCGAAAACGTGGTCCGGCCTCCTTGGCGGCGTTTTAGGTGCCACTCTGGTGCTGTTCGGTGCCGCCAGGTTCTGGCAGGAGGGGCTGATCTCGGTCCATCCGCAGGGCAATGCCGCCGACGGTCCGGCTTGCTTCGGGATGCAGCCCTGCTGGTACCTGACGGCAAACCCGGTGCCGCTATTCGCAACCTGCCTGATGACCGGCATCCTCCTCGCCGTCTGCGCGCAGGCCGGAGATTTCTTCGAGAGCTGGATGAAGCGGCGGGCAGGGGTCAAGGATTCGGGCCACTTCATTCCGGGCCACGGCGGTTTCTTCGACCGGCTCGACGGCTTGCTCGCGGTGCTTTTCGTGTTAGGCCTCATGATCCTGTTCCAGCCGCGATGACGACCATGCGCACCATTTCCGTTCTCGGAGCCACCGGCTCGATAGGCGCCTCGACGCTGGACCTCGTGCGGCGCAGCCCCGCCGACTGGCGGGTCGTGGCGCTGACCGCCAACGCCAACGTGCCTGAACTGGCGCGGCTCGCGGTGGAGTTTTCCGCCCAAATCGCCGTCGTCGCCGACGAGGCCAGTCTCGCGGACTTGCGCGAAGCGCTGGCCGGCACGGGAATCGAGGCGGCAGGCGGTCAGGCCGCGCTGGTCGAGGCCGCGGCGCGCGGCGCCGACGTCACGGTTGCCGCCATCGTCGGCTGCGCGGGCCTCGCGCCCACCATGGCCGCGATCGAGCAGGGCCGCGTCATTGCGCTCGCGAACAAGGAAGCCCTGGTTTCGGCCGGTGAGGTCATGACGGCCGCCGTCGCCCGTCACGGTGCCACGCTGCTGCCGATCGATTCCGAGCACAATGCGATCTTCCAGTGCCTTCAGGGCAACGATCTCGACGATGTTCGCTGGATCACGCTCACCGCCAGTGGCGGGCCGTTCCGGGACTGGTCGCTCGACAAGCTGACGCTGGCCACTCCGGCGCAGGCGGTCAAGCATCCGAACTGGGACATGGGCGCGAAGATCAGCGTCGATTCGGCGACGATGTTCAACAAGGGCCTCGAACTGATCGAGGCGCACTATCTCTTCCCGGTGGGCCTCGATCGTCTCCGCATCATCGTCCACCCGCAATCGGTCGTCCATTCGATGGTCGAATACCGCGACGGTTCGACACTGGCGCAGCTCGGACCTTCCGACATGCGGGTGCCGATCGCCTCGGCATTGGCGTGGCCGGGGCGGATGGACACGCCCTGCGCGCCGCTCGACCTTGCGGAAATCGGTGAGCTCACCTTCCGCCGTCCCGACGAAGTGCGTTTTCCCGCAACGCGTCTTGCCAGAGAAGCTGCGGAGGCCGGAGGCGGCATCCCCGCCGTGCTCAATGCCGCTAACGAGGTGGCGGTGGCCGCTTTTCTCGGTGGCCGGATACCCTTCACCCGCATCGCCGCCCAGGTCGAGGACGTGCTCGGCGCCTATTCGCCGGCCCCGCCCGCGAGCCTGTCGGACGTACTGGCTGTTGACGGCGAGGCGCGGGCAAGGGCAAGCATGCTCGCAGGGGCCGCGTGACGATACGCGGTCCGATGGAGATTCTCTGATTTGACCGGATCGCCCAATCTGCTGACGACGATCTTCGCGTTCCTGCTGGTTCTCGGGCCGCTCGTGCTGATCCACGAACTCGGCCACTATCTGGTCGGAAGGCTGTTCGGCGTGAAGGCGGATGCCTTCTCGATCGGCTTCGGCAAGGAGATCGCCGGCTGGACCGACAGGCGGGGTACTCGCTGGAAGCTCTCGGCGCTGCCGCTGGGCGGCTATGTCCAGTTCGCTGGCGACATGAACCCGGCTTCGGCGCCGAGCGCGGCGGAAGACGGCCTGACTCCGCAGGAGCGGGCGCGCACCTTCCACGTCAAGCCGCTCTGGCAGCGGGCGCTGATCGTTCTGGCCGGCCCCCTGACCAATTTCCTGCTCTGCGTGCTGATCCTGGCCGGTTTCGTCTATGCGAACGGACGCCTGATCGCCGATGCCGAAGTGGCGGGTTTCTCCGAATCGTCGGCCGCGAAGCAGGCGGGGCTGCGGGTCGGGGATCGCATCGTCGCCATTGATGGCAACCGCATCGGCAGCATCACCGATATCCCCGAACATACAGTCTACTTCCCGAACAAGACCGTGAACGTGATGGTCGATCGCGACGGGCGAAATGTCACGCTCCCCGTCAAGCTTTCCGGCGAGGAAGTTAGCGACAGGTTCGGCAACAAGGCCCGGATCGGCGACATCGGCATCGATTTTGCGGTTCCCGTGGTCAGCGGTTTCTTCGGCGATTCGCCTGCCGAGGAGGCGGGCATGGAGATCGGCGACCGTATCGTCGCGGTCGATGGCGTCGGCGTGACGAGCTTCCTTCAGGTGCCGCCGCTCATCATGTCGCGGGCGGGGCAGAAGGTCACGATCACGGTAATGCGCAAGGGCGAAGCCCATGTGCTGCCGATGACGATCGGCAGCGCGACGCAGACAGGCAGCAATGGCCGCACAGAGACCATCGGTCGCATCGGTGTTCAGTCGGGCTTCGGCCGCCGGGAGGCTGTCGGTCCGGTTCAGGCGCTGGGCATCGGCGTGGAGCGGAGCTTCGCGACCATGGGCACCATGATCACGGGAATCCGCCAGATCATCGTCGGGGACCGTTCGGTCCGGGAACTGGGCGGCCCGATCAAGATCGCCAAGTATTCCGGTGAGCAGTTCACCCTTGGTTGGGAGCCTTTCGTGGGCTTCGTGGCCATGATCTCGATTAACTTGGCATTCATCAATCTCCTGCCAATTCCTGGGCTCGACGGCGGGCACCTGGCTTTCTACGCGGCTGAACTGGTCCGTCGGAAGCCCTTGGGCCTGCGCAGTCAGGAATGGGCGATCCGCACCGGGGTGGCACTCGTGCTGGCCTTGATGCTGTTCGTCACTGTCAACGATCTGGCTTCTCTCCCGATTTTCGGGGGATAGGCTGAAGGAATTCATCAGCGATCACATTTCCGCCGGGATTGGCTGCTTGATTGGACGTCGTCCATCGGGCAGATGGGCGCGATTGTCTGTCATTTTGACAGGCAGCCTGGCGGATCGATCGGGGTCCTCGCGAAAGCGAATACGGGAATTTGCGTAGAATGATGGGATTGGTAATGGGTCGCAGCACTGACGCCCGCCGTGCGCCGCAGCTTGCAGCAGTGCTCCTGGGAACCACGATCCTCGCAGGCGTGCCAGATGCGGCATTTGCGCAGGACGCAGCAGCGTCTTCGGCTCCCGCAGCCGCGCCGGCCGCTGCGGCAGAGCCTGCCGAGACGATCCTGACTATCCAGGTTACCGGGGCCGAGCGCCTCGAGGCGCAGACGGTCATGTCCTACATCAAGCTGCGCGTGGGCCAGCCCTACACCAAGGCTGCCGGTGACGCCGCGCTGAAGGATCTTTACGGCACCGAACTGTTCTCGGAAGTGCAGGTAACCAACGACAAGGGTGTCGTGACCATCCAGGTCAAGGAAAACCCCGTCGTCAACCGCATCATCCTCGAGGGCAACAAGCGCATCAAGGACGACAAGATCCTGCCGGAGATCAAGGTCTCTCCGCGCCAGATCTTCACCCGCTCGAAGATCCGCGCCGACGTTGCGCGCATCATCGAACTCTACAAGCGTCAGGGCCGCTACGCCGCGACCGTCGAGCCGAAGATGGTCATGCTCGACCAGAACCGCGTCGACATCGTCTTCGAGATCACCGAGGGCGACAAGTCCAAGGTCCGCCAGATCAACATCCTTGGCAACGAGCACTTCTCCGACGGCGAACTGCGCGGCCAGATGGTGACGAAGCAGTCGCGCATCACGCGCATCTTCAGCTCGGGAACCAGCTACGATCCCGATCGCATGGCCTTCGACCAGCAGAAGCTGCGCCAGTTCTACCTGACGCAGGGTTATGCCGATTTCCGCGTGGTTTCGGCGGTCGCCGAACTGACGCCGGACAAGAAGGACTTCATCATCACTTATGTGGTGGAGGAAGGTAAGCGCTACAAGTTCGGCGACGTGAAGGTCGAAAGCCAGCTGCGCGACTTCGACGGCGAGAAGCTGGCGAAGAACCTGTCGATGAAGAAGGGCGACTGGTACAACGCCAAGCTCGTCGAAGACACCATCGAGGGCCTGAACGACACCGCCGGTGCCTTCGGCTATGCTTTCGCCGACGTGCGTCCGCAGTACGATCGCGACAAGGAAAACCTCACCATGGGGCTGACCTTCGTGATCCAGGAGGCGCCGCGCGTCTATGTCGAGCGGATCGACATCAACGGCAACACCCTGACCCAGGACAAGGTCGTCCGCCGCGAGTTCCGTCTCGCCGAAGGTGACGCTTTCAACTCGCTGCAGGTCAAGCGTTCGACCAACCGCATCAAGTCTCTCGGTTACTTCCAGGAGAAGTTCGAGGTCGAACAGAAGCCCGGTTCCGCCGAAGATCGCATTATCCTCGAAGCCAACCTCGAGGAGAAGCCGACCGGAGAGCTGCAGCTCTCGGCCGGTTTCTCGAGCCTTGAGCGCTTCATCTTCCAGGCCTCGATCCGCCAGCGCAACTTCCGCGGCCGCGGTCAGACGATCGGTCTTTCGGGCAGCTATTCGTCCTACTCGAAGTCGGTCGAAGCGAGCTTCGTGGAGCCCTACCTGTTCGACAAGAACGTCTCGCTGGGCGTGGACATCTATCGCCGCGACTACAACAGCTTCCAGTACTACAACTCGGACCGCAACACGACCTACCAGCAGTCGACCACCGGCTTCCAGGTTCGTGCCGGTGTTCCGCTGACCGAGTACCTCACCGCGGTTGGCCGCTACACGCTCAACTACGACGACGTGACCTTGTCCAAGAGCACGTATTATTCCGTCAATTCCAACGGCGAATACGTTTGCGATCCGCTTCGCGCAGGACGCTATCTCTGCGACGCGATCGGCCAGCGGCTGAGCTCGATCCTCGGCTTCTCGCTGATCTACGACAACCTCGACAATCGCATGCGCCCGACCCGCGGCGAAACCATCTCGACCAACATCGACGTGGCCGGTCTTGGCGGCGACGTGAAGTATGTGCGCCTGCGTGCGAATGCCGCGAAGTACTGGCCGCTGGGCAGTGGCTTCATCTTCTCGCTCCAGGGCGAGGGCGGTGCGATCAAGGGCTGGGGCGGCGACGATATTCGCCTGACCGATCGCTTCTATCTGGGCGAGCCCCAGATTCGCGGCTTCGGCATTCGCGGCATCGGTCCGCGCGTGGTGCGTAGCTATTACGCCGACGCGACGGCTGCCTCCAACAACGAAGTAAGTTCGGATTCGGATGACGCGCTGGGTGGCCGCTACTACTACATGAGCCGTGCCGAGCTTGAAATTCCGCTCGGTTCCGGCGCTCGTGAAATGGGCCTTCGTCCCTCGATCTTCGTGGATGCCGGCGCGGTATGGGCGATCAAGTCGCCCGAGCTGAGCCACTGCAAGGCGGGCTGCTTCATCGGCAATCGCGATTCCGACGGCAATCAGCTTTACCAGCAGACTGCGTCGGACGGGACGATCTCGTACGTTACCAGCCCGACAAATACGGTTACCGGCGAGGCGAACACGCTTTACGGCACCACCACCTATTTCGACGAAACCTTCGTCGGCAACACCTGGAAGCCCCGCGTCGCGATCGGCTTCGGCGTCAACTGGAACTCGCCTTTCGGCCCGTTCCGTATCGACATCTCCAAGGCGCTGCTGAAGTACGACGGCGACAACACCAAGACCTTCACTTTCAACGTGGGAACTCAATTCTGATGAACATGCTTCTCAAGTCCGCCGCTCTGGCCTCGGGCCTGGCGCTTGTCGCTCTGGCCCAGCCCGCGCTGGCGCAGGCCGTACCCGCCTCGAAGGTTGCCGTGGTCGACCTTGACCGCGTTGCGCGCGAATGCAACGCCTGCAAGACCGCCAACCAGGCGCTGCAGCAGCAGATCCAGACCTTCGAAGCACGTCGCAACCAGCTTCAGGCTTCGCTTCAGCCCGAAGCACAGGGTCTCGAAACCGCTGTGAAGGCACTGGGCGGCAAGCAGCCCGACGCCGCGCTGCAGACCCGCATCCAGGCTTACCAGCAGAAGGAACAGCAGGCCGGCCAGGAACTGCAGGGCCAGCAGCAGCAGATCCAGCGCAACCAGGCCTATGTCGGCCAGCAGATCCAGGCGCAGCTGCAGAACCTCTACAAGCCGGCGATGCAGAAGCGCGGCGCCAACATGCTGGTCGAGATGGGCCAGACGCTGGCCTATGATCCGTCGCTGGACATCACCACCGACGTTCTGACCGCGCTGAACGGCGCGCTGACCACGATCAACACCACCGCTCCGGCGCAGCAGCAGCCTGCTCCGGCGGCCTCGGGCCGCTAAGAGCGACGGCGGGTAGAGCGATGAGCGATTCGACCGAGTTCGTCTACGACACCGCGAAGATCCTGGCGGCGCTGCCGCATCGCTACCCGATGCTGCTTGTCGACCGTGTGGTCTCGTTCGATGAGAACGAGATCCACGCGGTCAAGGCCGTGAGCTTCAACGAGGACTTCTTCCAGGGGCACTTCCCCGGCCGTCCGATCATGCCCGGCGTGCTTCAGATCGAGGCGCTCGCGCAGGCGGCGGGAATTCTTGCGATTGAAGCGCTTGGCCTCGCAGGGACCGGCAAGCTGGTCTACTTCATGGCGATCGAGGAAGCGAAGTTCCGTAACCCCGTGACGCCGGGCAACCTGCTCGACCTGCGGGCCGGCTTCGTTCAGAAGCGTTCGCGTGTCTGCAAGTTCTGGGGCAAGGCCTCGATCGGCGAAAAGGTGACCTGCGAGGTCAACTTCACCGCCATGATCGCCGACGCCTGACGGATGGGGGGAGGGCTTGCCTTCCCCTTAATCCTTGCAATTTCGGGGCTGCCCCTGTAAGGGCGCCGCTTTCCCAAGCAGGCCGGTCGGAACCGGCCATATGCGAAGAGAGATACGACATGAAGGCCGATACCCATCCCGACTACCACCTGATCACCGTTCAGATGACCGATGGCAGCACGTTCCAGACCCGCTCGACCTGGGGCTCGGAAGGTGACACGCTGGTTCTCGACATCGATCCGACGTCGCACCCGGCCTGGACCGGCGGCAAGGCTCAGCTGCAGGACGGCGGCCGCGTTGCCCAGTTCAACAAGCGTTTCGGTGGCCTTTCGCTCAAGAAGAACTGAGCGCGAAGTCAGCTTCACGAACACGAAGAAGGCGGCCTTTCGAGGCCGCCTTTTTTGTTGCCTGCTGCAGATGCGGCATCCTGACGGTCAGGCTTCGAACCCGAAATCCATCAGGTCGTGCCAATCGAATCGGTCGGCCGGGACCGGATGCAGGAACTCCATGCCTGCCGCGTCGCCGCGCACCCAGCGGACGATGGCGTCCAGTTTCGCGCTCGTGCCGAGGCGAATCGAAACAAAGGCGCCTTGCCGCAGCCATGTCGCTTCACCGCGCACGCTGCATCCGTGGGCGGAAACGTCGGCGAGTTGCACGCCCATGCAGCCGCCACGAAGCGATTCGAGTGTTGCCTCGTGGCACGTTATGTGGCGGTCTTCCCGCCGCCGTTCGTCCCGCGTTTGCGGAGAGCAGGCCTTGAGCCTTGCGAGCGGTGCGTTCACTGTGCGATGTCCTTGGCTTCCCGAGGGATTTTCTGGCCGCTTGATTTTCGGCCATTGAGTTCTCGGAGCCAATTTCGGCCAATATCGTTAACGGTCAGTCACCGCGCGCCTTTGCCCTGCGGAAAATCCGTAAGGGCAGGGCGGCGGAAGTTCGCAGATGCCGGTCAACCGGCTCGCAAATGGAGAAGCGCAATGATCCGTACCCTGAAAATCCTGGCGGCATGTGGTGCCGCTGTCGTGGCCGGCCAGGCACTTGCCCAGGATACCGCGCCTGCCGCCGCGAGCGGTCCGATGGTTCATGCAGACGTGATCGGCCTCGACGGCAAGTCGCTTGGAATGGTGATGCTGCAGGACACGCCTGCCGGCGTCCTCGTGACGACTGACCTGAAGGGACTGCCCGCCGGCGATCACGGTTTCCATTTCCATGAGAAGGGCCTGTGTGATCCTGCCCAGAAATTCACGACGGCGGGCGGTCACTTCACCGGCGGCGAGCACAAGCACGGCCTCATGGTCATGGGCGGTCCGCACGGCGGAGACATGCCGAACCAGCATGTCGGGACTGACGGTCTGCTCAAGGCACAGGTTCTGAACACGGGCGTGACCCTTGCGGCAGGCGCCAAGTCTCTTGCGGATGCCGATGGTTCGGCCCTGGTGATCCATGCCGACCCTGACGACTATACCAGCCAGCCCGCGGGCAATGCCGGCGGCCGCATCGCCTGCGCCGTGATCAGCGCGCCGAAGTAAATGCCCAAGCGGCTGGGGACCGGCGGCGCGCCACTCCTCGGCCGCTCATCCTCGAACCGTCATCCCCAAGGCTTTTCGCGATACCACTGGGTGATGACGTACTTGAGTCCCTTGCGCACTTTCATGGCGTGATGAAGCGTTGCGGGATTGAGTGTGCCGTCCGGGCGGCGATTGTTCCAGGCGATGAGCTTGCCGCGTTCCGGCTGGACCAGTTTGTCGATCACCTTGAACCGCGTCGCGCCGCCGGCTTCTACCGTGTTGAGGTAGATCATGAAGGTCCAGGTGCGCTGCCCGGACACCGTACAGTACTTCTTGTAGTCGTCGTTGTTGGGCTCGAAATAGTCGGTGTGGGCCTTGAACTCCTGCCCTACCTCGTAGCGCTGCCCTTGCAGCGGCTCGGCGTGGGCAGGGTCGATCCCCGACAGTTTCGACAGCTTCTCCGCCAGTGCCGCAACCGCGGGAACATCGGGCGAGAGGTCGCAGGTGGAACTGGTGCGAAAGGCATTGTCGCCATTGAAGTTGGCGATCGTGGACGGGCGATGCCGCGCCTCGATCAGGGCGACGAGTTCTTCGCATTCTGCCTCCTTGAGGAAATCGCGCAGGACGAACAGGTCGAGCCTCGAGGATGGGAAGCGTTGCACGCCGGAACGTGCGAGCAGGATCTGGCCAGATGATTCGCCGGGAGCATTCATGAGCCCTGCTTTAGCGGGGGGATCATGCCGGTAAAATTGCATTGGATCGGCCTCGTTCCGATTTTTTGCGCTCGACCTCGACTTTTTGCTTTTCAAGTCGGCAAACCTTGTGCAAAGGGCGCGCTCCCGCAACGGTCGCTTCGCAGCGAAACGGACGCGGGGCTTCGGAAAGACACGGCAAGGCCTGTGTTTTCTCGTGTGGCGATCGTAGCTCAGTTGGTTAGAGCGCCGGTTTGTGGTACCGGAGGTCGTGGGTTCGAACCCCATCGATCGCCCCATTTTATCTTTTATCCATCGTGCCATGGGGCATTTGCCGGGTGAAAAGCGCAGCGCTTTCACTTAGGCCACTTGCTCCTTTCACCGCGAACGATAGAAGCCTCCTGACATGCACGGCTTTGCCAATCCCGCCCGCTTCCTGCGCATCGCCCGTTGGCTGATGCCGCTTTGCATGGGGGCGGGAATCCTCGTTGCCCTGGCTGCTTTGGGATGGGGGCTGTTCTTCGGTCCGGCTGAACGCCTTCAGGGCGAAACGGTGCGAATCGTCTACCTTCATGTTCCCGCAGCCTGGCTCGGCATGGCCGGTTGGATGGGTATCGCCGCAGCCAGCTTCACCGAACTCGTCTGGCGCCACCCGCTCGCGGCGATTGCAGCGCGGGCCTGTGCCCTACCCGGTGCGGTCTTCACCGCGGTCTGCCTCGTTACCGGCTCCCTCTGGGGGCGGCCGGCCTGGGGCACCTGGTGGGTGTGGGACGGGCGCCTTACCAGCATGCTGGTGCTCTTGTTCCTCTATTTCGGCTGGATGGCGCTTTCGCAAGCGAGCGAGGCTTCCGACGGCGGACAGAACCGCGCCCCGGCGATCTTCGGCCTGGTTGGCGCGGTGAACATTCCCATCATCCATTATTCGGTGATCTGGTGGAACAGCCAGCATCAGGCGCCATCGATCACGGTCGGCAAGTCGGCCATGTCGGGGGCGTTCCTCTGGCCGCTGCTTTTCGCGATGCTTGGCTTCACCTTGCTCTTCGCAGGTTGCGTACTGGCCCGGATGAGGGCGATTCTGGCCAACCAGCAGGCGGAGGCCCGCTTACGGCGCAAGGCGCTGAGCGAGGCATACTGAGACGATGGAGAGGGGGACGAACTGATGCGCGAGACGATGGACCCCTGGGCTTTCGTGATGGCCGCTTATGCAATCGGCGTGGGTGCGACCGCGGCGATGGTCGCCTGGTCCCTGCTGTCGATGAAGCGCGCGGAAAAGCGCCGCGACGAAGCGAGGAAGCGCTGACGGTGGCCGCGATTTCGGGAATTCCAAAGACGTCGGGGATCAAGGCGAAACATCAGAGGCTGATCCTGCTGGTGATCGCGCTGGTGGTGCTGATCGGTGCGGGCCTGCTTGCAGCCTGGGCGCTGCGCAACCAGGCGAGCTATTTCTATGTGCCGAGCGAAATCGTGGCCAATCCGCCGGAGCCGGGCCGGGCAGTGCGCCTTGGCGGCATGGTGGAGAAGGGGTCGCTGAGGACGGAGGCCGATGGGGTGACGATTGCCTTTGCCGTGCAGGACGGCAAGGCGCATGTTCCCGTGCGGTTCAAGGGCATCGTTCCTTCGCTTTTCGTGGAAGGCTCGGGCGTCGTGGCGGAGGGCCATCTGGACGCGGGCGGAACCTTCCAGGCTGACAATCTCCTGGCCAAGCATGACGAGAACTACGTGCCGCGTGAAATGCAGGACATGAGCAGGGAACAGGCCGAGCAGGTCATGCGCGAGACGAAATGAACCAGTCGAAATGATCGCGGAACTCGGACTTGCAGCGCTTTGGCTGGCCGCTGCACTCGCTGGCCTGCAACTGATCGCGGGTGCTCTTTCGCTGACGGCGCGCGGGGCATCGCTGGCGGGCATCGTGCGTCCCGTCGCCGTCGTGCAGGGCCTTCTGGCTCTCGTTGCCTTCATGGCCCTCGTCGACCTGTTCGCTTCCACCGACCTTTCGGTGAAGCTGGTGGCGATGAACTCGCATTCGATGAAGCCGCTGATCTTCAAGATCGCCGGAACCTGGGGTAACCACGAGGGCTCGATGCTGCTCTGGGTCACCGTCATGGGTGTGGCTGGTGGGTTCGTGGCGCTCGTGGAGAAGCGGCTGCCGGAGCCGACCATGCTGGCGACGCTCGCGGGGCAGGCTTTCGTCAGCCTCGGCTTCTATGCCTTCCTGCTGATCGCCTCGAATCCGTTCGAACGGCTCTTGCCGGTTCCGCAGGAGGGCAATGGACTCAACCCGCTGCTTCAGGATCTCGGCCTCGCGTTCCATCCGCCCACGCTCTATCTCGGCTACGTCGGTCTGTCCGTTGCCTTCAGCTTCGCGATCGGCGCGCTCGTCACCCGGGAAGTCGGCCCTGCCTTTGCAAGGGCTATGCGCCCGTGGGTACTCGGCGCTTGGATTTTCCTGACGGTCGGCATTACGGCCGGCTCCTACTGGGCCTATTACGAGCTTGGCTGGGGCGGCTGGTGGTTCTGGGATCCGGTCGAAAACGCCTCGTTGATGCCATGGCTGGCGGCGACAGCCTTGCTCCATTCGGTCAGCGTGCTGGCAGCGCGCAATGCGCTGCGCGCCTGGACGATGATGCTCGGGGTGGTGGCGTTCTCGATGTCGATGATCGGCACTTTCCTCGTGCGCTCAGGCATTCTGACCAGCGTCCATGCTTTCGCGGTCGACCCCGAGCGCGGATCTTTCATCCTTGCGCTGCTGGCGATCAATATCGGCGGAGCGCTCATCTTGTTTGCCCTGCGCGCGGCGACCGTGACCGAAGGCGAGCGCTTTGCCGTCGTCAGCCGCGAGGGCGCTCTCGTGTTCAACAACGTCATGCTTTCGGCGATTCTCGGCATCGTCCTGTTCGGCACGCTCTATCCGCTGGTGGCCGAGGCGATGGGTGCGAAAGTCTCCGTCGGGCCGCCCTATTTCAATCCGATGGGCGCGCTTTTCGCGGTTCCGATGCTGATCGTGCTGATGGTGGGGCCGCTGCTGCGCTGGAGGCGCGATTCGTTCCCGCGCATCGGCAAGACTCTGGTGATCCCGGCCATGCTGATCGTTGCGGGAATGATTGCCATGGTGGCGATCGGCGGTGTCTCGTTGTTGTCGACGCTGGGCTTCGCGCTGGCGCTCGGCCTGGGATGGGCCAGCGTCCTGCCGCTCAAGGGGCGGAACCTGCGCCGCACGCCGTTGCCGGTCTGGGGCATGGTGGTGGCGCATTTCGGTATTGCCGTGTCGCTACTGGGGATGAGCTGCGAAAGCGCGTTCTCGATCGAGAAGCTTGTCGCGGTGAAGGCCGGCGACGTTACCGAAGTCGGCCCGTGGCAGGTGAAACTCGATACCGTGGAACCGGTGGCAGGGCCGAACTGGACGGCGCTCGAAGCGCGGCTGCTCGTGCGCTATGGCGATACCGGGCGGGTGATTCAGATCGATCCGCAATCGCGCAGTTTCTGGGCGCCGCCGCAGCAGACCAGCGAATCGGCATTGCTGACGCGCTGGAACGGGCAGCTTTATGCGGTTCTGGGCGGAGAAGCCGAGGATGGGCGCTGGCAGCTTCGCTTGTGGTGGAAACCTTTCGTGACGATGATCTGGCTTGGCGGTCTGATGATTGCGCTGGGCGGCTTCCTGGCCCTGCTTGGCCGCGTGGCGAGCGACCTTCGCCGTATCTTCGCCCGTGACAAGATCGCGTACCGCCGCGAACGTCAGGCCCAGCTGGGAGAGCGCTCATGAGCGAACCGTCCGCCAAGGCGCCTCGCTGGGCGATCTGGCTGCCTCTGGCGCTGTTCGTGGCGTTCGTGGCGCTTGTCATGCTCGGGCTCTATCGCCCGGCCGACAAGACCGTGGCCAGCACGCTTGTCGGCAAGCCGATGCCGGCGTTCTCCCTGCCCGCGGCATTGCCGGATCGGCCTGGACTGAACAGTGCGGATATGGCTGACGGCAAGCCCCATCTCGTCAACATCTTCGCCTCCTGGTGCATTCCCTGCCGTGTCGAGGCGCCGCAACTGGGAGCCTTGGCCCGGGCCGGAGTCCCGATCGAGGGCATATCGGTGAGGGACAGCACCGAGGCGTTGCAAGGGTTCCTCAAGGAAAACGGCGATCCCTACAAGCGGGTCGGCGCGGATGACGACGGCAAGGTGCAGTTGTCGCTCGGTTCGTCAGGCGTGCCTGAGACTTACGTGATCGATGGCAAGGGCGTGATCCGCTACCAGCACATCGGCGAAATCAGGCCGGACCAGATCCCGCTGATTCTCGAAAAGCTCAAGGAAGCGAGCCAGTGACCCGTTTCTTCGCGGCATTGCTGCTGACACTGGTCATGTGGACCGCCTTGCCCGCGGCGGCGCAGGAGGAGCAGTCCACCGCGCCTTATGCCTATCGCCAGCTTGACGATCCCGCAAAGGAACAACAGGCCCAGACGTTGATGGAAACGCTGCGCTGCCTGCAGTGCCAGGGACAGTCGATCGCCGATTCGGACGCACCCATCGCCGGTTCCATGCGCTCGCTCGTGCGGGAGCGGATCGCCGCCGGGGAGGACCCCGAAGCGATTCGCGGCTGGCTGATCGAACGCTACGGAGACTATGTCAGTTATGCCCCGCAACTGACGGCGCTGACCTGGCCGTTGTTTGCAGTGCCGCTGTTCCTGTTGGCGCTGGCGGCATTGCTGCTACGCAAACGGTTCCGACGGGGCGGCCCGGTGCCGGGAGATTCGCTGTGACCTGGGTCTTCGTCGCGCTGCTCGCGATCGTTTCCTTTGTGCTGATCGTGTTCGTGTTCAAGGCGCCGAGGGGCGGGCGTGAGGCCATTGCTGCCGCACTGATGCTGGGGATTGCGGGCTATGCCGCGCAGGGGCGCCCCAGCGAGCCCGGCGCACCCAAGGAGGCGGCCGAGGCGCAGGACACCGAGGCCGGCGAATTCTTCGTGGAGGCGCGCGGCAAGCTGAGCCGCGAGGGCATCCCGACGAGCAATCGCTGGGTGGTGATTTCCGACGGCCTTGCCCGCAACGGTCACTACATCGACGCCGCCGGCCTGCTGCGCGGCGCGATCGAGGACGATCCCAGGAATTCTGAGGGCTGGCTGGCGCTCGGTAACGTGCTCGTCGCCCACTCGGAAGGCGTACTGACACCGGCCTCGCTCTATGCCTATCGCCAGGCGGGAGCGGCCGATCCGAAGGCGCCGGGGCCTCCCTACTTCCTCGGCCTTGCCATGGCGCAGTCCGGAAAGCTGCCGGAAGCGCGGGCGCTCTGGGCCGATCTTCTCGAACACGCTCCGGCCGATGCCGGTTGGCGCGGCCCGCTGGCGGAGCAATTGCAGCGGCTGGACGCCTTCATTGCCAGCCAGTCCTCCGGGCAGAATCCCGAGGACATGTCGGCCCGCCCATGAACGCAGCGCTAACGGTCGTTGCTAGGCTCTTATCATGCTGCTAACGGCGGGCGCTTGTCGGGGCGGTGAAATGCTGACGCGACAAGTCCATTACGGGGCGCTGGAATGAGTGATGCAAGTTCGGACACGGCTGTCGTTCCGACGGTGATCGATCCGGCGACGGGGCGCAAAGCCCCCGCCGCCGGGGGACATGGTTCCGGCAATATAACCAAGCTCGCACTTGGCGCCGTTGGCGTCGTGTTCGGCGACATCGGCACCAGCCCGCTCTATGCGTTCCGCGAAACGTTCGTCGGCCCGCATCCGCTGGCGATCGATGAACTCCATATTCTCGGCGTGGTCAGCCTGATCTTCTGGTCGATGACGCTGGTGGTTTCGGTCCAGTACGTCGGTATCCTCATGCGGGCGGACAACAAGGGGCAGGGCGGAAGCCTCGCGCTTGTTGCGCTGATTTCCGGCGCGATCCGCAAGTCCCGCTATGGCCCGCTGGTCGTCCTGCTCGGCGTCTTCGCGACTTCGCTGTTCTACGGCGATTCGATGATTACGCCTGCGGTTTCCGTGCTTTCGGCGGTCGAGGGTCTTACCGTGGTCGAATCGCGGCTGGCACCGCTGGTACTTCCCATCGCGCTGGTGCTGCTGATCGCGCTCTTCGTGATCCAGAAGAGCGGCACCGCCAAGGTCGGCGCGCTCTTCGCGCCGGTCATGGTGGTCTACTTCGCCGTGCTTGCCGTGCTCGGCATCTATCATCTCGTGCAGATGCCTTCGGTGCTGGTGGCGCTGAACCCGTGGTACGCGATCCAGTTCTTCATGACCGACAAGGTGCTGGGTTTCCTGGCGCTCGGCTCGGTCGTGCTGGCCGTTACCGGGGCCGAGGCGCTCTATTCCGACATGGGCCACTTCGGGCGCGGCCCGCTGCGGCTGTCGTGGTTCGGCGTGGTCATGCCCTGCCTGCTGATAAACTACTTCGGCCAGGCGGCGATGATCCTCGGACTGGACGATTCTGCGGCGGCAGAGGCGATGAAGAACCCGTTCTTCAATCTCGCTCCCGAAAACCTGCGCCTGCCGCTGGTGATTCTCGCGACCTGCGCTACCTTCATCGCCAGCCAAGCGGTGATTTCGGGTGCGTTCTCGATCACCCACCAGGCCATGCAACTCGGCTTCATCCCGCGCCTCTCGACTCGCCATACCAGCGAGCACGAGGTCGGGCAGATCTATATCCCGTTCGTGAACTGGGCCCTGATGACCGGCGTGATCGTGCTGGTACTGGTGTTCCAGAATTCGTCGAACCTTGCGTCCGCCTACGGTATCGCCGTTACGGGTGCGATGCTGATCGACACCTGCCTCATGGCCGTGCTGCTGATCGTGCTGTGGCGCTGGAAGCTTTGGCTGGCGGTGCCCGTCATCGTCACCTTCTTCGTGGTCGACGGGGCCTACTTCGCCGCCAATGCCACCAAGGTGCCGGATGGCGGCTGGTTCCCGCTGCTGATCGGGGGCATCGCCTTCACCTTGCTGACGACGTGGAACAAGGGCCGCCGCCTCATGCGCGACCGCATGACCGAGGCAGCGCTGCCGCTCAACGTCTTTGCCAAGAGCGCCCACGGTTCTGCCGCGCGGGTACCGGGGACGGCGATCTTCATGGCCTCCAGCAACGCCGGTGTGCCTTCGGCGCTGCTTCACAACATCAAGCACAACAAGGTGCTGCATGAACGCGTGGTGGTTCTGACGGTCGAAGTGCAGGACGTGCCTTATGTCGAGCCTGCTGAGCGCTACTCGGTGACCGACCTTGGGCAGGGCTTCTATCGCATGACGCTGCGCTACGGCTTCATGGAAGAGACGGACATTCCGGCCGCGCTTGCCCACTCCGAACTGTGCGGCGGCCCGTTCGAGATGATGAAGACCAGCTTCTTCCTCTCCCGTCAGACGCTGGTGCCTTCGGCCAAGCCCGGCATGGCGATCTGGCGGGAGAAGCTCTTCGCCTGGATGATGCGCAACGCCGCCAGTGCCATGGAATTCTTCCGCCTGCCCACCAATCGCGTGGTCGAACTGGGCAGTCAGCTCGAAATCTGACGGGAATTTTGTCATTATCCCGTGTTCTGATCGTGTTAGCTTTCGCGCAAACGATCTGGAGCCGGGACGATGAACTTCTTGTTTGGCTTGCTGCTCGCACCCTCATCGGCGGGATTCGTTCCGCCTCCGCTACCCGTGATCGACACGGTCGGCGCGCGGGCTTCTGGAGGGCCGAGCCTTGCAGGCTGGGCGCCGGGACCGGTGACCTGCAACGACGGCACGCCGGTTGACACGGCCGGGCTGGTCCATCCTTTGAAGGGTCTGTGGCGCGATTCCATGGCGCGCGGAGGCGTGACCCTGCGCTTCGATATCGACGCCTCGGGCCGGGCGATTTCGATCGAGGACCGTTATTCTCCCGGCACCGACCTCGGCCCGGCATTGGCGGCGAGCCATTTCCCGGCGGCGGCGCGCGAAGGGTGCTCGATTACCTTCACGCCGAAAGAGATACCGATCGCAGCAGCCACGATCGCCGATCTCGCGGCTTATACGATGGACCCGATTTCAGGTCGATTGCCGGGACAGGGTTGGAGCCGCTTGTGGGGAGAGGGGGACTGCATGGAGCGTCCGCGGCCCCAGGTTCTCACACGCGCCTACCCGGACTTTCGCAAAGTACCTGCGAAGCCCGGTGTGCGGGAGTGGGCACTGGTCTCCTATGACCTCGATGCAAATGGCAAGTCGGTCCATGCCCGCATCATGACGGGCAGCGGCAACCAGGCGCTCGAAAAAGAGTCCGTCAAAGCCGTCGCCAGATCGCGGTTTACCGGGGGAGCGCGGCAGGCCTGTCGTTTTCCCTACTGGCTGAAACCCGCCACGGTCCCGGCGCCGCCGATGCCCGGCCCCGGCGATCAGCCGAAGAACGCGAGCTGTCCCGCGGAAAAGCAGTGGGCCGTTCCGCCTTCACTGCGTTTTCCGCCGGCTTATGGCCGCCGCCGTATCGAAGGCTGGGCGATCGTCGCCTACGATGTGGCCCCATGGGGCGCTATCGGTAATGCCAGGGTGGTGCAGACGCAGCCTTCCGACGCTTTCGGGCGGCAGGCGCTCCAGATGCTGCAGCAGGCGAAGCTGGCAAGTTCGCCGCAAGGCGCGACGGGTTGCGTCGCGCGGGTCAGGTTCGCGATGGAACCGCAGGCCGGCTCCCGGACAGATGCAGATGCCGTGGAGCCGGAAACGGAATTCTGAATCGCGGCCCGCTCAGTCGTGCGGCGGATTCTCGATCACTTCTTCCTTGGCGGCCTCGCCCATCCCGTGCTTGAGCACCATGGGAAGCTGGGAGAAGGTGAAAACGAATGAAAGCACCGTGAATCCCCAGAGCTTTGCCTGAAGCCAGGTTTCGAAGCTCACGCTGAAGACCAGTGCCGTGTTCAGCGCTGCGAGCAGCAGGAAGAACCAGGCCCAGTTGCGTGAAAGCTTCAGCCATCCTTCCTCGGTCAGACCTTCGAAGGCGGACTGGAGGAGATACTTCAGCATGGCCTTCCCGCGCATCAGGCCGAAGAACAGCACGCCCGCAAACATCAGGTAGACGGCGGTGGGCTTGATCTGGATCCAGAAGGCGTCGTGGAACACCACGGTCAGCGCGCCAAATCCGACGATCAGCACCGTCGTCAGCCAGAGCATCGGCGAGATATGGCCGAGCCGCCATTTCGAGATGCCCAGCGCGATCACGGTGGCGACCATGAAGGCGATAGTGCCCTTGATGACGGCGGAAACGGTGCCGATGGTACTGCCTTCGCCGGCTGGAGAAAAGTGCCGGTAGGCGAGGAAGAAGACCAGCAGCGGTCCAAAATCGACGACGAGGTTGACCCAGCTCGACTTAGGCTTTTCCGCGGAGGTGGTGTGGGCGTTCATCAGGCGATTCCGGCGATGACCCGTGCCAGCAGGTCCGGGTTGAAGGGGCGCAAGTCGTCGATCTTCTCGCCGACGCCGATGGCGTGGATGGGCAGGCCGTATTGCTCCGCCGCCGCGACGAGGACGCCGCCGCGTGCGGTGCCGTCCAGCTTGGTCATGATGAGGCCGGAGACGCCCGCCACTTCCTTGAAAATCTCGATCTGCGAGAGCGCGTTCTGGCCGTTGGTGGCGTCGAGCACGAGCACCACGTCATGCGGTGCCTCGGGATTGAGGCGGCCGAGCACGCGGCGGATCTTGGACAGTTCGTCCATCAGCTCGCGCTTGTTCTGGAGGCGGCCGGCGGTATCGACGATCAAAGCGTCGATACCCTGGTCGGTCGCGGCCTTGACCGCATCGAACACGATCGACGCAGGGTCGCCGCCCTCGGGCCCCTTGATCAGCGGAATGCCGAGGCGGTCGGCCCAGACACCGAGCTGGCCGATTGCAGCGGCGCGGAAAGTGTCGCCCGCCGCCAGCATGACCGAATAATCCTGCTCCTGGAACAAGTGCGCCAGCTTGGCGATCGTAGTGGTCTTGCCCGAGCCGTTTACGCCGATCACGAGGATCACTTGCGGACGCGGGAAGGCGACGACATCGAGCGGCTTGGCGACCGGACGTAGAATCTCGGCGATCTCGCGGGCGACCACTTCCATGATCGCGCGCTCATCGGCGTCACGCTCGAAGCGCTCTTCGGCAAGGCGGGTGCGTATGCGGGCGGCGGCGCGGGGGCCGAGGTCCGACATGATCAGCGCGTCTTCGAGCGCATCGAGCTGTGCGTCGTCGAGCTTCGATTTACCGACGATGCCGGAGAGATTCTCGCTCAGGCGTTCGGAGGTCTTGCGAAAGCCGCCGAACAGGCGGTCGGACCAGTCGCGTTCAGCCTGCTGGCCTTCGGTACTCATGATTCCAGTATTCCTTCGACTACCCTTGCGGGCGTAACGCGGATCAGCGCGCCGGGCTGCGCATGGGCAGGCAAGCGCACGGGCGCGAAGTTTTCCGCATGGCCTTTCCCACCTCTTTCGGCAAGCACGGATAGCGGGTGGCCGATGAGGCCGGCCAGCCAGCTCGCCCTGATTTCGGCGATCCTGTCGCGCAGCTGCGCGGCGCGCGCCTTGATCGCGGCGGGATCGACTTGCGGCATGCGCGCCGCCGGGGTGCCGGGGCGCTGCGAATAGGGAAAGACGTGACCGTGGACGACCTGCAGTTCGCCCAGGATGGAGAGATTGGCCGCGTGGGCCTCCTCGTCCTCTGTCGGGAACCCGGCGATAAGGTCGGCGCCGATGGCGATCTCGGGGCGGCGCGCGCGCAGGCTGGAGACGAGGCCGATGGCATCGGCGCGGGAATGTCGGCGCTTCATGCGCTTGAGGATCAGGTCGTGGCCATGCTGGAGCGAGAGGTGGACATGCGGCATGATCCGCGCTTCGCCGACCAGCAGCTCGAACAGGGTCTCGTCCACTTCGGCGCCATCGATGGAGGAAAGGCGCAGGCGGGGCAGAGCGGGAAAGCGCGCGAGGATCGCTTCGCAGAGCGCGCCGAGGCGGGGGGCGCCGGCGCGATCAGTTCCCAGATCACTTCCCTGATCACTGGCCCAAGACGTGAGGTCCACGCCGGTCAGCACGATCTCGTTCACGCCGCTGTCGAGGTGGACCGCCACGTCGTGCAGCACCTCGGAGACGCTGCGCGAGCGGCTGGGGCCGCGGCCTTGCGGGATCACGCAGAACGTGCAGGCATGGTCGCAGCCGTTCTGCACTTGCACGAAACCGCGCGTATAGGCGCGGCGTTCGGCGGGGGCAGGTACGGCGGGCACGTTCCAGGCGCGTGGGTCGAGCTTGGCGGTGTTCGGAACCAGGCCATCGACCTCGGGCATGGCTGCCAGCATCTCGCGCTCTACTTCGGCGGCGCAGCCGGTGACGATCAGGCGCGCGTCCGGCCGTTCCTTGCGAGCGCGGCGGATGGTCTGGCGGGTCTGGCGCACCGCTTCGGCCGTCACCGCGCAGGAATTGACGACCACGAGATCCCCATCGGCGTCGGACACGCCGCGCAAGAGCCCGCGCAGCGTTTCGCTTTCCGAAATGTTGAGGCGGCAGCCGAGCGAATGGACTTCGACGGTCAATCTGGAATCCCGTAGTCCGCCGCTTCGAACGAGCCCCGGAACGATTCGGTCGCGGGGCCGGTCATGACGATCTCGTCGTCTTCCCGCCATTCGATTGCGAGCGGGCCGCCGGGCAGGGTGACGGTGACCTTGCGATCCACGAGGCCGCGCTTCATCGCGCCGATGGCAGTCGCACAGGCACCGGTGCCGCAGGCGCGGGTAAGCCCGGCGCCGCGCTCCCACACGCGCAGGCTGATGGCATCGCGCGCGGTGACGGCCGCGACATTGACGTTGATGCGCTCGGGAAACAGCGGATCGGTCTCGATCAGAGGGCCGAGGCGCGCCATGTCGATCCGGTATGGATCTTCAACGAAGAAGATCACGTGCGGATTGCCGACATTGACTGCAATCGGATTGACGAGCTCCTCCCAGGCCACCGGCATCCGGTGCGTATCCATCGGATAGCCGAGCGGGATTGCATCCCAGTCGAAACGGGGCTTGCCCATTTCCACGCTGATGCCGCCATCGGTAGGCGTGGTGGCAAGCATTCCGCCCAGCGTCTCGATCGTGGCGGGACGCCCATGGAGCAGGCCGATGGCGCGGGTGGCGTTGCCGCAGGCTTCCACTTCGCTACCGTCGCCATTGAAGATGCGCATGCGGAAATCGCCGAGATCCGAAGGCGCCAGCACGATCAGCTGGTCGCAGCCGATGCCGGTGTGGCGGTCGGCGAGCGCGGCGGCCAGCGCCGCATCCACGACCGGCAGCGCGCCGGTGCGTCCATCGAGCACGACGAAGTCGTTGCCGAGCCCATGCATCTTGGTGAAATCGATCCGCATGGCGCGCGATTTATGCGCTGCGGCGCGTCAGGTCCAGAGAAAGCCGCAAGACGGGCGTACAGGACCCGGTCAGGCCTGCCGGGCTTGCGGGTCGTCAGTGCTTTCGGCGGCGCTGGAGAGTTCCGCTTCGCGCTTCGCCTCGATTTGGCTGCGCAGCGCTTCGAGATCGCTGATCGCTTCCGAGTCGGCCACGAGTTCCATCCCTTCGAGCCATTCGGCGAGCTGTGCGGCAGGACGAGGACGGCCATAGAGATAGCCCTGGCCCTTGATCTGGTCGTATTGCTGGAGGTGCGAGAGCACTTCGCTGGTCTCGATCCCTTCCGCGGTTACGGGCATGTCCAGTCCCTTGCCCAGCATGGCGATGGCGTGGACGATCGCGGCGCTGTCCTTGTTGTCGGTCAGGCTGGAAACGAAGCTGCGATCGATCTTGATGCGATCAAACGGCAGGCTGCGCAGCAGCGCCAGCGAGCTGTAGCCGGTCCCGAAGTCGTCGAGGCTGACCTTGATGCCCTGATTCTTCAGGCTGGTGATCAGCGTGCGGACCTGCGCCAGGTTCTGGTGCAGGCAGGATTCGGTGATCTCGATCTCAAGTCGGTGCGGCGGAAAGCTCGCTTCCAGCAGGAGTTTGAGCAGCTTCTGGGCGAACCATGGATCGCGCAATTGCAGCGGGGAGATATTGACCGAAAGGGTAAGGCGCGAATCCCAGCCTTTGGCATCGTCGAGAGCCTGCGCGATCACGCATTCCGAGAGGTCGGCGATCGCGCCGATCTCTTCCGCGATGGGGATGAAGATATCGGGCGCGACGATGCCGAACTGCGGAGAATTCCAGCGCGCCAGCATTTCGAACCCGGTCAGTTCGCCGGTGTGCAGGTCGATCTGCTGTTCGTAGAACGGCACGAACTCGCCGCGCGGAATTCCCTGGCGAATCCCGAATTCCAGTTCATTGCGGAAGCGCATCTCGGCGGCCATCGGGGCCTCGAACCAGTAGTAGCTGTTCCGGCCCTGCCGCTTGGCATGGTACATGGCGACATCGGCCATTTCGAGCAGCGCGCGGGCATCGGGGCGATCGCCGTGCGCGGGAGGAAAGTCGGATCGGGCGAGCCCTATCGAAGCGGTCACTTCGATATTGATCGCATTGACCGAGGCGCTTTGCCCGATCGCCTCCACGAGCGACGCGGCGATGCGGTCGATCCGGTCCACGCGGGTAAGGTCGAAGGGGATGGCGACGGAAAACTCGTCACCGCCGATGCGGCTGATCAGCGCCTGGTGAGGGAGGCAACCGGAAATCCGCCGCGCGCACTCCTGCAGAAGCCGGTCGCCGGTGTTGTGGCCGTTGTAGTCATTGACCTGCTTGAAGTTGTCGAGGTCGATCATGGCCAGAACGACGGCGCGCCCCTGCAACTCCGCCTTGCGGATCATCTCGTCCACCGCGCGGTGGAAGCTGCGGCGGTTGAGGAAGCCGGTGAGCGGGTCGGTTTCGGCCAAGTGGCGCGCGCGCTGTTCTGCGCGTTTGCGCTGGCGGATTTCCTCGCAAAGCTGGCGGTAGCGGCTCCACCCGAAGATGATGATCGCCACGTTGAGCAGGAAGGCGTTGAGCAGGAATCGGTCTGGCCCCGGACCCTGGCCAAGCAGCGATTTCACGACCGAAGGGCCGATGGCGCTGCCCGTCGCCACGAACAGCAGGATGGCCGCGGTGACGATGCCCAGCGCGACGATGTCGACCTGACGGTCGGCAATCTCGCCGTCGCCGCCGTCTGGCGCGGCCCCGATTGTGCTCACCTGATGTCCCCCTGCGCTTGAACCCCGGTGGATCGCTAGCGCAGGGGGACTGAAATATTGGTTAAGTTGGCCGAACCGCGCGCGGTCGTCTTACATCTTGAGGCCGATCTCGCGCAGGCGTTCCTGCAGATAGTCGTCTGCGGTGATGCTGACGGGATAACGGTCCGGGTTTTCCTCGCTCACGCATTGTTCCAGCGTCCTGAACGGGAAGTCGCTGCGCAGGTGGAGGAAGAACGGCATCGAGTAGCGGCTGTGCGCGGCGCGGTCGCCCTCGGGATTGCGGACGCGGTGCGTGGTCGAGGGCAGGAAGTGGTTGGTCAGGCGCTGGAGCATGTCACCGATATTGATGACCACCGCGCCTTCGGGCGGCGCGACCGAAAGCCACTCGCCGTTCTTGCCAAGCAGTTCGAGACCGGCTTCCTGCGCGCCGAGCAGCAGGGTGATGAGGTTGATGTCCTCATGCGCGCCGGCGCGAATGGCACCGCCCGCACCTGATCCCACGGGCGGATAGTGCAGCAGGCGCAGGACCGAGTTTCCGTCTTCGATGGCCGGATCGAACCAGCGCGCATCGAGGCCGAGATAGACCGCGATGGCGGCAAGAATCTCGGCGCCGGCCTTGTCGAACTGGGCGAAGAGTTCCGTGAAGGTTTCCTCGAAGCCTTCGATCTCGGCGGGCCAGATGTTGGGCGGCATCGAGGCGGCGAGCGGCGAGCCGGCGGGCAGGTCGCGGCCGACATGCCAGAACTCCTTGAGGTCCTTTTCGGTCGCGCCCTTGGCCACTTCGGTGCGGAACGGCGTATACCCGCGCGCGCCGCCCTGTCCGGTGATGAAGTACCGGCGCTTGACGTCGTCGGGGAGTGCGAAGAACTGCTCGGTAAGCGCCCAGGCGCGGGCGATCAGGGCCTGGTCTATGCCGTGGTCGCGGACCATCGCGAAGCCGAAGGTGCGAAAGCTCTCGCCGATGTGCTGCGAGAATTCGGCGCGGTCGCCTTCGAGGCTGAGAACGGGAATCTGGGCAAGGTTCATCATGGTCTTCCAAACAAGGATCGGCTGACAGTGACCGGCACGCGCGAATGACGGCGCCGAATCACCAGTGTTGTCTCCGCCGATTGAATCGCTATGCGGCCCCCATAGAAGTTTCTGGCCGTAAGGCGAAATCGAAAGGCGATTTATGGCAAAGCGCTACTGGCTGATGAAGTCGGAACCGGACGCCTACAGCTGGGACGACCTTGTCGCGGAAGGTGAGGGCACCTGGGACGGCGTGCGCAACCACCGTGCGGCCAACAACCTGCGCGCGATGCAGGTGGGGGACGAGGTGTTCTTCTACCATTCCAACATCGGCAAGGAGATCGTCGGCATCGCCACGATCAGCCAGTCCGGCCTCAGCGATCCTACCGATCCCGAAGGCAAGTGGGCGGCGGTCAAGCTCAAGCCCGTGCGCAAGGTGGCTCGTCCGGTCACTCTCCAGCAGGTCAAGGCCGACCCCAGGCTGGCCGAGATGGAGCTGGTCAAGTTCTCGCGCCTCTCGGTCGCGGTGGTGACGCCTGAGGAATGGGACTACATCCTCACTCTTGCGGGAGGCTGATTTTCGTCTTGCCTTCGCCGCGGCACGGCTCGGCGCGAAGGCACGCAACTTGCGGCGGCATCTGCGGGTTTGTCTCTCGTGAACACGGCGGACTTTCGCCGGACAAGCAAGGAGATCGACCATGGGTAAGCTCAAGGACACCGTGAAGGGCCTCGGCAACGAAGTCGCCGGCAATGCCAAGCAGGTGATCGGCAAGGCCCGCAACGATCCGGCCCAGCAGGCCGAAGGCAAGGCGCAGGAAACCAAGGGCGAAGTCCAGCAGGGCATCGGCAAGGTCAAGGGCGCACTGGGCGACCGCATCTGACATAGTTCCCTCGGGAACACCGCGCTCCGCCGGATCGGCGCAAGCGTTTAAAGGGTCGCCAGCTGGCGGCCCTTTTTCGTGGGAAACCAGTCGCTTGTTAAAACTCCTTCATCTGTTCACGAGAACACTTTCGTCCCGAAATGAGATGATCCTTTCGGGTGACTGGAAAAGAGTAAACAAGTTCTTAAGGTGCGTCTCATGCAGAGAATGTCACGACGCGATCTTGTCCTCACCAGCGAGGGTGCGGGCCATCCCTTCCGGCGGTCCCTGCCGCGCAAGGCTCTTGCGGTAACGTCCGAGGCTGCGGAGACGGCGCAGAATGTCGCGGCGGCTGAGGCGTGGCGCATGAACGGCGGCGACTGGCGCCGCTTTCTCTCAGCCTATTGCGCCACTTTCGTGGCTGCACTGGCCTTCATTGCCTGACCGGACAGAACGGCACCTGAAGGGTGCTGAACGGAACCTGCGGGCAGTTCAGGCCGGCAGGGCCGCGCGCTCGGCGCGGTAGAGCAGGAAACCGAGCCAGGCCGAGGCGCCGCAGCTGATCGCCACCACGACGAGCTGCAACACAACCGGCAGTCCGAGCAGCGACATCAGCCCCGTGGCCATGGCGCCGACCACCATCGCACCCGAATTGACGATATTGTTCGCCGCGATCGTGCGGGCCGTCTGCGACTTGTCGACGAAGGTGGTGAGGAACGCGTAGAGCGGCACCACGAACATGCCGCCGCACACCGCAATGCCGAGCAGCGTCAGCAGCAGTGGCACCGCCAGCGGCTGGACCACGAAGACCGCGACGTTCATCAGCGCTTCGGGACCGTCGTGCGGCGGCCAGATCGAGCAGACTTCCTGGAAGGCCACCAGGAACACGCCCATGCCGATCACCGATAGCGGAGACCACCGAGCCGAGACGGTGCCCTTGAGCAGCGCATTGATCGCCACCGAGCCGATCGCCACGCCGACCGAGAAGATCACCAGGAACAGGCTGGCCACTTCCTTGCTGGCGTTGAGGATGTTCTTGGTAAGCGGCGGGAACTGCACGAACAGCACCGTGCCGATGGCCCAGAAGAAGCTGATCGCGCAGATCGCCAGGAACACGCGGCGATCCTGCATCGTCGTGCGCACGAGATTGATGGAGGAGCGCACGACATGGTAGTCGATCGGCTCCAGCTTTCCGAGCGGGGGTGCCGGGGGAACCTGTCGCCCGGCGAGATAGCCGATGGCGGCGATCACCACGACGGTGACGGCGGCGATGTCCACCCTGATCCAGCCCGCCACGATCGTGCCCGCCAGCACCGCGATGTAAGTGCCTGCCTCCACGAGGCCGGTGCCGGAAAGCACTTCGCCTTCGCGCAGGTGCTGCGGCAGGATCGCGTACTTGATCGGCCCGAAGAAGGTGGAGTGGATGCCCATCGCGAACAGCGCCAGCAGCATCAGCGGGATGGCGGCGGTGTGAAGGGCAATGCCCTTCCATGCCAGCGCGAGGCCTGCGCCGCCCACCAGCATGATGAAGATCTCGCACAGCTTGACGATGCGGATGATCCTGGACTTGTCGCGCATGTCGGCCATCTGGCCCGCCAGCGCGGAAAGCAGGAAGAAGGGGATCACGAAGATGCCGGAAGCGAGCGCGCTGAACCGCGCCTCGGCGGCCTCCGAGTTGTAGACGCCGTACACCACGAACAGCACCATGGCGTTCTTGAACAGGTTGTCGTTGAACGCGCCGAGCAACTGGGTGACGAACAAGGGCAGGAATCTCCTGGCCCGGATGAGTTGGGTCGTCGTTGTCATGTCGGAAAAATTCGGCGGCCTCGCTTCATCGTTGCCGCGACACTTAATGCGGTGGGGCGAGGGCACAACCCCTTGAGGCGTTTTTTGCCGCCCGGCAGCGTTCTTCCGCGCCGGTGCGAAATCGTCCGGAAACAATCGGGCCCGGGAATCTGGCCATGCGAATGGGCGCGCCGGAAGGGCCGGGCTATTGGCAAGGCGGCGGGGCCTTGCTAGAAAAACGCAGCGGGATCGAGCAACCTCCCGACCAGGCGTCACCGCCCAAGCGTTGCCTTGTTGTCCGTGCTTGCGCGGACGGAAAGGCGCAGGGCAGGGTGGCGAACTCCATGACGAACTCCGTGAAATCCCATTCCGCGAACAGGCCGGAGTTTTCCGAGCTTCTCCGGGTCTTCGCGCGCATCGGTTTCCTCAGTTTCGGGGGACCGGCCGGGCAGATCGCGCTCATGCACCGCGAACTGGTGGACGGGCGGGAATGGGTGAGCGAGGAGCAGTTCCTTCACGCTCTCAACTTCTGCCATCTCCTGCCCGGGCCGGAGGCGCAGCAACTGGCGACATGGATCGGGTGGAAGCTGCACGGCATGCGCGGCGGGCTGGCGGCGGGACTGTTGTTCGTGCTGCCCGGCGCTTTCGTGATCCTCGGGCTTTCGGTGCTCTACGCCTATGCCGCCCATCTCGGCTGGTTTGCGGCGCTGTTCCTGGGCATCAAGTCGGCGGTGCTGGCGGTGGTGGCGCAGGCCTTGCTGCGCATCGCCGGACGGGCGCTGAACACCGGGGTCAAGAAAGGGCTGGCGCTGGCGGCGTTCATCGCGCTGTTCTTCTTCGATCTTCCCTTTCCGCTGGTGGTGCTGGGGGCAGGCGCGCTGGGCATGGGCATAGCGGCCGTGCGGCCGGACCTGCTGGCGATCAGGGAGAACGGCGAGGTCGCGCCCGCCGCGCCGCGTCCGTGGAAGCAGAGCATCGGCGCCGTCTGCCTGTGGAGCGTGATCTGGGCCCTGCCGATGGCCGCCGTGCTGGTCACGCTGGGCACGGGCCATGTGCTCTGGCAGATCGGCGCGTTCTTCTCGCAACTGGCCGTGGTGACGTTCGGCGGGGCCTATGCGGTGCTGGCCTACATGGCCCAGCAGACCGTGCAGGGTTACGGCTGGCTTTCGGCGGGGGAGATGGCGGACGGGCTGGGGCTGGCGGAAACCACCCCGGGGCCGCTGATCATGGTGACGCAGTACGTCGGCTTTCTGGCCGCCTTCCGGGCACCGGCGCCGTTCACGCCGCTGGTCGCGGGCATGATCGGCGCCGCTCTGACGACATGGGTGACCTTCGCGCCCTGCTTCCTGTGGATCTTCGCCTTCGCGCCGTGGATAGAGCGGCTTGAGAACGCGCGGCGCATCAGGGGCGGACTGGCGGCGCTGACCGCGGCGGTGGTCGGCGTGATCGCCAACCTCTCGCTCTGGTTCCTGATCCATGTCCTTTTCAGCCGGGTGGGCGATGCGCGGATCGGGCCTCTGCGCCTTTACCTGCCGGACTGGGGAAGCTTCGACTGGCGTGCCGGACTGCTGGCGGCGCTCTCGGCAATCCTGATCTTCCGGCTGAAGCTGAATGTCATCAAGGTGCTGGCGATCGCGGCTCTTGGCGGGCTGCTGCTGGCCCGGCTGGGATGATGTTTCGCGCCGCCGGGCGATATCCTCGCCAGAAGCGCATTCTCAAAAGCGATCATCGCGGCTATGGGCAGGAAAGCATGCTGACCCTGCCGAACATTCTCACCCTCTCGCGCATCGTCACGATGCCCTTCCTGGCTTTCCTGCTGTGGTGGCCGAAATGGGAGTTCGGCTATGCGCTGGCCTTCGGCGTCTACTGCCTGATGGGCATCACCGACTATTTCGACGGCTATCTCGCGCGGTCGAGCGGGACGGTCTCGAAACTCGGCGTTTTCCTCGATCCCATCGCGGACAAGATCATGGTTGCCGCCGTGATCCTGGTGCTGACGGCGCAAGGCGTGCTGACCGGACCTTACGTGGGCGACATGCACGTGATTGCCGGGCTCATCATCCTCGTGCGCGAGATCGCGGTATCGGGCCTGCGCGAATTCCTCGGCAGCCTGCAGGTCTCGGTTCCCGTCAGCCGCCTCGCCAAGTGGAAGACCACGTTCCAGCTCATCTCGCTCGGCGCGCTGATTCTCGGCGTGGCCACCCCGTGGTGGAACCTCGACGTGGGCGCGATCGAGATCAATATTCCGCACACCGTCGGCCTGACCACCCTGTGGGGCGCGGCCGTGCTTACGCTCATCACCGGGTGGGACTATCTGCGCGTCGGCCTCAAGCATATGGACTGAGGCGGGGGGCTCGCCGGTTCGGGCCTCGCGGCGCGATGCTGTCGCTGCATTGCAAAATTCGCCGTCTGACGTGAATTCGTTGCGTTTGGCGCAAGCGTGATCCTGCGGCAGGGCGGGCCACGTTCGGGGGGGACTCTTCATCAAGGACAATCCCATTACCGCGCCGCTTCGCCCTTTCACCGCCCGTTTCCGCAAGCCCTCTCCGGACGCGAATCCGCGCAGCGAGCGCCCGTTCGGCCGCGCGATGGTCTTCGCGCTGGCGGCTTCGGCGGGGCTGACGGTGGCCAATATCTATTACGGCCAGCCCATGCTCGGCCTGATGGAGCGCGAGGTTCCCGGCGCCGCGATCACTTATGTGCCCACCGCCACGCAGCTCGGCTATGCCGCCGGGCTGCTGCTGCTAGTGCCGCTGGGAGACCTGCTGGAGCGCAAGCGGCTGATCGTCACGCAGTGCCTGGCCCTGTCGGTGGCGCTGGCGCTGGTCGCACTGGCGCCGAGCGCGGGTGCCGTGCTTGCCGCCTCGCTGCTGGTGGGCCTGCTGGCCTCCGTCGCCCAGCAGATCGTGCCGCTGGCCGCCAATCTGGCCCCAGAGGACAAGCGCGGCGCGGTGGTCGGCACGGTGATGGCGGGCCTGCTCTGCGGCATCCTGCTCAGCCGGACACTGGCCGGTTTCGTGGGCGGGCACTTCGGCTGGCGCGCGATGTTCTGGCTGGCGGTGCCGCTGGCGCTGCTGACGGCGGGGCTGATGGCATGGCAGCTTCCGCGCAGCCGTCCGCAGCCGGGGGGGCTCGGCTGGCTCGGGCTCATGGCCTCGCTGCGCGATCTCTGGTGCGAATTCCCGGCGCTGCGGCTGGCGACGTTCACGCAGTGCACCCAGTTCGGCGTGTTCAGCGTGTTCTGGACGATTCTCGCGCTGCACCTTCAGGAGCCGCGCTTCGGGCTGGGCTCGGAAGTGGCGGGCCTGTTCGGCGTGCTCGGCGCGGCGGGCGTGCTGGCCGCGCCGATCGCGGGCCGTATCGCCGACCGGCGCGGCCCGCATCCGGTGATCGTGGCGGCCAGCGTGCTGACGCTGGCGTCATGGCTGGTCTTCGGGTTCTGGACCTCGATCGCCGGGCTGGTGGTCGGCGTGCTGCTGCTCGATTTCGCGATCCAGGCGAGCCAGATTTCCAACCAGAGCATCATCTATGCGCTGCGCCCCGAGGCGCGCTCGCGAATCAATACGGTCTACATGGCCTCGATGTTCCTCGCCGGCGCGGCCAGTTCGGGCGCGGCCACGGTGGCATGGCACAACTGGGGCTGGACCGGCGTGACGGTGCTGGGCACGGGAATCGCGGCGCTCGGACTGGCGCTGCAGACCTTGCGTGTGAAGAAGTAAGGCAGCGCCAGGCGCCGCCTGTTCCCGCTAACCGGCGCGCAGCTCGTCCGCGAGCATGCGGAATTCGTCCCCGCGCGGAGAGTTCTTGCGCCAGACCAGTGCGATCTCGCGGTTGGCGTTGGGCGAGAGCAGGGGCCGCGCGACGACATTGGTGCCGTTGAGGATGCCCGCGTCGATCGCCATTTCCGGCAGCATCGTCAGCCCCAGGCCATTGTCGACCATCTGCACCAGCGTGTGCAGCGAAGTGCCGATCATCGTCGCCGAGGCGCGCAGTTCCGGCCGGTTGCAGGCGGCCAGCGCATGGTCCTTGAGGCAGTGCCCGTCTTCCAGCAGCAGCAGGCGATGCTCGTCTATGACTTCGGGACCGACCTCGGCAGGCGGATTGCGCGGGTCGTCGCTGGGGAAGGCGACGAAGAAGGCGTCAAGCTCGATCGTCTCCTTCTCGACCTCGCCGGTGGCATAGGGGAGCGCCAGCAGCACGCAGTCGGCGCGGCCGTGGTGCAGCGATTCGATGGCGGCCTGGCTCGGCTCCTCGCGCAGGAACAGCTTGAGGTTCGGACGTTCGCGGCGCAGGCGCGGCAGCATCCGGGGCAGCAGGAACGGCGCGATCGTGGGGATCACGCTCATGCGCACTTCGCCCGAGAGCGGCTTGCCGCTGGACTGCACGAGGTCGGAGAGTTCCTCGGTCTCGCGCAGGATGCGGTGGGCCTTGGCAACCACCGCATTGCCCAGCGGCGTGAAGCGTACCGCGCGCTTGGTGCGTTCCACCAGCGTCACGCCGAGCAGCGCCTCAAGGTCGCGCAGGCCCGCCGAAAGCGTGGACTGCGACACGAAACAGGCATCGGCGGCGCGGCCGAAATGCCCGTGTTCGTGCAGGGCGACGAGGTACTGGAGCTGCTTGAGCGTGGGCTGGTAGACGGTCACTCTTCCGTTGCCGCCCCGTCGGTGTCGCCGGCATCGTCGTCGGCTCCGGCGACCGGCTCGTCTTCGAGGCGGGTCATCTTGAGCTTGCCGTTCTCCACCGCGAAGGCGAGCTTGCCTTCCACCAGGGCAAGCGCATCGCGGCCGAACACTTCGTAGCGCCAGCCTTCGAGGATCGGCAGCTTCTTGCGCACGCCGGCGGCCAGCAGTTCAAGGTCTTCGCTGCGGGCGAGCAGGCGGGCGGCCACGTCGATCTCGCGCGCGCGGATCTTGAGCAGCAGCTTGAGCAGGTCGGCGACGAGCGAACCTTCCTTGCCCAGCGGCGCGCCCTTGGGGGTGCGCGGGGGCAGTTCGTCGTCCGAAAGCGGTTCCGCCCGGGCGATGGTGTTCATCAGGCGCTTGCCGATGTCGTTGTCCTTCCAGCCTTGCGAGAGGCCGCGCACCTTGGCGAGATCGGCCTGCTGCTTGGGCGGGTGGCTGGCGATGTCGGCCAGCGTTTCGTCACGGGCGATGCGGCCGCGGGGGATGTTCTTGCCCTGCGCTTCGTGTTCGCGCCATTCGGCGATGGCCTTGAGCCTGCCGAGCATGGCGGAATTGCGCCCCGCCGCCTTGATCCGCTTCCACGCCTGTGCGGGGTCGTTGCGGTAATGTTCGGGATCGGCGAGCTTTTCCATCTCCTGGTCCAGCCATTCGCCGCGCCCGGTCTTGATCAGGCGCTTGAGCATCTTGGGGAAGATCTTGGAGAGGTGGGTGACGTCGCCGATGGCATATTCGATCTGCCGCTCGGTCAGCGGGCGGCGCGACCAGTCGGTGAAGCGGGCGCCCTTGTCGATGGTAAGGCCCATCCACGATTCGACGAGGTTGGAATAGCCGATCTGCTCCGACTGGCTGATCGCCATCATCGCGATCTGGGTGTCGAAGATCGGGTGCGGGGTGCGGCCGGTGAGGTTGAAGATGATCTCCACGTCCTGCCCGCCGGCGTGGAAGACCTTCAGGACTTCCTCGTTCGCGGTGAGCAGGTCGAGCAGGGGGGTCATGTCGAGCCCCTGCGCGAGCGGGTCGATCGCGGCCGCTTCCTCGGTATTGGCGATCTGCACCAGGCAGAGTTCGGGCCAATAGGTGTTCTCGCGCATGAATTCCGTGTCGACGGCCACGAAATCGGATTTCGCAAGGCGTTCGCACAGCGCGGCGAGCTCTTCGGTCTTTGTTATCAGCGGATGGATTTTCATTTCGAGCGTGGCGGTAACGCGAACAAGGCGGGGGATCAATGTTTCCCGGCCGTCAAATTCTCCGACAAATGACGATATTGCCTATTTCTTGCGCAGGAAGGGCGTCAGCAATCGATTTGCGAGGGTCTGGAGCAGGCTGGGCGCGGCCTCGTTTTCCAGCGCGGCGATGCTTTCCCGCGTCACCAGCCGGCGGCGAAGCTGAGTGCCGGTCACATGGATTCCGGGCGGAGGCAGGTGCCAGGCTTCCGCGTCGTCGCCCGGCGCGGCACCGCGCGGCGGCGGGCCGCCATCGGGGGCATCGGCGGCGAGCGGGGGCGCGGGAAACGCAGGTGCGGGAAACGAGGGCCCGGGAAACGAGGGCCCGGGAAACGAGGGCGCGGGAAACGAGGGCGCGGGAAACGGTGAGGGCGCCGGGGCAGCGGCTTGTCCGTCCGGAGCGCCTTCCGGCCATCTCTCGTCCGTGACGGCGGCAAGGGCCGCCGCCTCGAATGCCGGGTAGCCGCCATGGCCGCCCACCAGAACGGCCATGGGCCGGGGAAGCCCCTCGGCCATGGCCTTGTCGCGAATGGCCTGATGCGTCAGCACCGCGAGATGGCAGGCGCCCACCGTGCAGGCGCGCTGTTCCTCGGCGGTGGCCATGCCGGCCGTGCAAAGCTTCCGCATGGCCGCGATCACCGCGTGCAGATCCTCCAGCCCGGTTACGCCCAGCGTGTCGTCGTTGTCCTCGAAAGCGCCCTGCCACGGCACCTCGGGCATGGCGAAGGCCTGCGCCAGGCGGGACCGGCCAGCGGTGGAGAAGGGCCATGCGCGATCGGTGTAATAGGCGGTTTCGTAGAACGGGCGGCCCGGATCGGCCGAAGCAGCTGCGATGGCGGGGCAGATGTCCATGGCGATGGCGGTGACGGGATCGCCGGGCCGGTCAAGTTCGGCGATGCGCCGGATCAGCCGGTCCCAGCCGGTCACGATCACGTCCTGCGAAGCGATGAAGCGGAAGCGGGCGGGCAGAGGCAGGCCCTCGCCGCAGAGGAACACGAGTTCGTCCTTGATCCGGCGCGCCGCCTCGTCGGCGCGGCCTTCGCGCAGCATCGCCTCGATCGCCGTGCGGAACTGATTTTCCGACATGCCGTCTATGGTGACGGCATCCGGAACCTGCGCGTTGTCCATGTAATCCATTGGCGAGACCCGTTTTGCCCAGCGGCATAGCCCCGAATTGGTTTATTTGGGGTTTATGCCGGGGCCGGAGCTTTCCCGGAGAGCCCGGGCGTCGCCCGGTAGGTCGGGTTTCGCCCCATTGCGGACGTTCGATCACGCGCTACGATATGACGATGGCGGTTTGGCAATTCGTTCTTGACTTCGTTCCAGCATCATCGGCCCGTATCGCTGGAGCCACTGCTGCACGGATGAGGCGCGAGCAACTCGATGAAATTCGTCTGGGTTTCTCAAGCACCGATGCCGATGTGCTGTTTGCCAGGCTTGGCACACTACTACCCGAGAAAAATTCTTGGTCCGCCAGCCTACGAATTTGGGGCGATGAGAAGACCGATGACATTCAGGTCTTCTTCGATGGGCAGGTCATTGAGGACATTCAGTTCCGCCTTAATGTGGCAGACCTCTCATTACATTTAGTCGGTGGTATCTGCGGACTCGCGCGCCATTTCGATTGCATCCTTGCCACGAGGGATGGGGCGATCCTTCTGCCGAACCGGGAAGCTGTCGTCAGAACGATCATGCAATCGCGGGCCATGAAGTTTGTTCGAGAACCGCAACGTTTTTTGGAAGAGGCAATCCGTTTGGACCGAGACGGCGCGTAGCGGCAGCTTACCACCCAAGTGCGACATCGCGGTAACTGGGGCTACGTCCGTTTTTCCCGCCAGGCCGCGTCGTTGGATATCTCCTGATCGCACTGCGGGGGCAGCGGAATTCCGGGGCGGGGGCTCGTTGCAGCCCGGTTCTCCGACCCGGTGCGTGCTTGCGGGCCGATCTCTTCTGGAAATCGCCGCGCCACTCGACTAGGGGGCTCGGCTTGCAACCTCATTCCGATCAGAAGAAGCGCGAGCCCGCCATGACTCATCCCTATCGCTCCCACACCTGCGGCGCCCTGACCGCTGCCGAGGTCGGCCAGACCGTCCGCCTCTCGGGCTGGGTGCATCGCAAGCGCGACCACGGCGGCGTTCTCTTCGTCGACCTGCGCGATCACTACGGCATGACCCAGGTCGTTGCCGACACCGACAGCGCGGCGCTGGAACTGCTTGATTCGCTGCGCGTCGAATCGGTCGTCACGATCGAGGGCGTGGTCAAGGCCCGCACCGAATCCACCGTGAACCCGAACCTCGCCACCGGCGCGATCGAGGTCTACGCCCGTTCCGCCACGGTCATCAGCCGCGCCGAGGAACTGCCGATGCCGGTGGCCGGCGAGCAGGAATATCCCGAGGATATCCGCCTGCGCTACCGCTTCCTCGACCTGCGCCGCGACACGCTGCACGGCAACATCGTGAAGCGCACGAAGATCATCTCGGACATGCGCCGCAAGATGGAAGGCATCGGCTTCACCGAATATTCGACGCCGATCCTCACCGCTTCCAGTCCCGAAGGCGCGCGCGACTTCCTGGTGCCCAGCCGCATCCACCCCGGCAAGTTCTACGCGCTGCCGCAGGCGCCGCAGCAGTACAAGCAGCTGCTGATGGTCGCCGGGTTCGACCGCTACTTCCAGATCGCCCCCTGCTTCCGCGACGAGGACCCGCGCGCAGACCGCCTGCCGGGCGAGTTCTACCAGCTCGACCTCGAAATGAGCTTCGTGACCCAGGAAGAGATCTGGGAAACCATGGAGCCGGTGCTCCAGAGCGTCTTCGCCGATTTCGCGGAAGGCAAGCCGGTGACGCCTGCGGGTGAATTCCGCCGCATTCCGCACGCCCAGTCGATGCTGGACTACGGTTCGGACAAGCCGGACCTGCGCAACCCGCTGATCATCAAGGACGTGACCGAGCACTTCGTCGAATCGGGCTTCGGCATCTTCGCGGGCATCGTGGCCGGTGGCGGCGTGATCCGCGCGATCCCGGCTCCGGGCGCCGGTGCGGGCAGCCGCAAGTTCTTCGACGAGATGAACGTCTGGGCGCGCGGCGAGGGCTATTCGGGCCTTGGCTACATCAACATCAAGGACGGCGTCCCCGGCGGCCCGATCGCCAAGAACCACGGCGAGGAAAAGACCGCCGCGCTGATCGCGGCGCTGGGTCTGGGTCCGAACGACGGCGTGTTCTTCGCCGCGGGCAAGGAAGAGCAGGCGGCCAAGCTGGCAGGGCTTGCCCGTATCCGCACCGGCGAACAGCTCGACCTGATCGACAAGGACCGCTTCGAGCTGTGCTGGATCGTCGACTTCCCGTTCTTCGAATGGGACGAGGACAACAAGAAGGTCGACTTCGCGCACAACCCGTTCTCGATGCCGCAGGGCGGCATGGAAGCGCTGGAAGGCCAGGACCCGCTGACGATCAAGGCCTATCAGTACGACCTCGTCTGCAACGGCTATGAAATCGCCTCGGGTTCGATCCGTAACCAGTCGCCGGAACTGATGGTCAAGGCCTTCGAGATGGTGGGCCTCACCAAGCAGGACGTGGAAGATCGCTTCGGCGGCCTCTACCGCGCCTTCCAGTACGGCGCGCCGCCGCACGGCGGCATGGCGGCCGGTGTCGATCGCATCGTGATGCTCCTGTGCGGTGCGCAGAACTTGCGCGAAATCACGCTGTTCCCGATGAACCAGCGCGCCGAGGACCTGCTGATGGGCGCGCCGAGCCCGGCCGAATCCAGGCAGCTGCGCGAACTGCACATGCGTGTGGTGGAACCGCAGAAGAACTGAATTCGTTTCCAGATTTCCGCCGGGCAGCGGGCCTTCGCTTCGCTGCCCAACCTTCACGATCCCGGAAACATTCTGGAAACAGGATCGGGGCGTGGATAAATCGGGCCATGGCGCTTTCGCGTCGTGATCCTATCTTGCGAGCGAGGCTTGCCAGCGCGCGCCCCAGTCATTAGGGCGGCAGGCGAGATTTCACACCTCGCGAATTTTTGAAGGGGTTTATTCAATGAGCGATACCGCCGATCGGGTTAAGAAGATCGTCGTCGAACACCTGGGCGTCGAAGCCGACAAGGTGACGGAAGAAGCAAGCTTCATCGACGATCTGGGCGCAGATTCGCTCGACATCGTCGAGCTGGTCATGGCGTTCGAAGAAGAATTCGGCGTCGAAATCCCCGACGATGCTGCCGAGAAGATCAGCACCGTCTCGGATGCCATCAAGTACATCGAAGAGAACAAGGGCTGAGCCCGGCTTTTCGGCTACTCTCGCGCGGTCCGGCCATGCGCCGGCGCGCGGGCGGCTGTGATCCCGGTTCATAACCGGATTGAACTCGACAGGCTCGACCTCTAAGGGGGCGGGCCTGTTGCCGTTTCTGCAGGCTGGTTCGTGCCAGCCGCGTTTTCGGCCAAATTGCTTTTTCGGAGAGCATGAATGCGTCGTGTTGTCGTCACCGGACTTGGTCTTGTCACCCCGCTGGGTGCTGACGTGGAGACCACCTGGGCCAACATCCTTGCGAGCAAGAGCGGGGCGGGCCCGATCACCAAGTTCGATGCCTCGGACCAGAAGTGCCAGATCGCCTGCGAGGTGAAGCCGGCCGATCACGAATACGGCTTCGATGCCGGCAAGCGTGTCGACCACAAGATCCAGCGCCAGGTCGATCCCTTCATCGTCTACGGCATCGATGCCGCAGGGCAGGCACTTGAAGATGCCGGCCTCACCGACATGAGCGAGGAAGACAAGCTCATGACCGGTTGCTCGATCGGTTCGGGCATCGGCGGTCTGCCGGGTATTGAAAGCGAATCGCTCGTTCTGGCCGAAAAGGGTCCGGGCCGCGTCTCTCCGCACTTCGTGCATGGCCGCCTGATCAACCTGATTTCGGGTCAGGTCTCGATCAAGTACGGCCTCAAGGGCCCGAACCACGCCGTCGTCACCGCCTGTTCGACCGGCGCGCACTCGATCGGCGATGCCGCGCGCATGATCAAGGACGGCGATGCCGACATCATGCTGGCCGGCGGCGCCGAATCGACCATCTGCCCGATCGGCATTGCCGGCTTCGCGCAGGCGCGCGCGCTGAATTCCAGCTACAATGACCGCCCCGAACAGGCGAGCCGCCCTTACGATAAGGATCGTGACGGTTTCGTCATGGGTGAGGGCGCCGGCGTCCTCGTGCTCGAAGAGTACGAACACGCAAAGGCCCGCGGCGCGAAGATCTACTGCGAAGTGATCGGTTACGGTCTTTCGGGCGATGCCTTCCACGTCACCGCCCCGGAACCCACTGGCGACGGTGCCTATCGCTCGATGCAGATGGCGCTGAAGAAGGCGGGGATGACCCCGGCGGATATCGACTACATCAACGCCCACGGCACCTCGACCATGGCCGACACCATCGAACTGGGCGCCGTGCGCCGCCTGTTCGGCGATGCCATCGGCAGCGTTTCGATGAGCTCGACCAAGTCGGCCATCGGCCACCTCCTGGGCGGCGCCGGCGCGGTCGAATCGATCTTCTGCATCCTGGCGATGCGCGACCAGATCGTGCCCCCCACCCTCAACCTCGACAACCCGGACGAGGGCTGCGAGGGCGTGGACCTGGTGCCGCACGTCGCCAAGAAGCGTGAAGTGCGCGCGGTGCTGAACAACTCGTTCGGTTTCGGCGGCACCAACGCCAGCCTGGTGATGCGCAAGATCGACTGATCGCGAAAGGCGTAAGGGGCGATGATGTCGCGGCGCAACTGGATTCTCGTCGCGGCCATCGGCCTTGCGGCCGTGATCTCCTTATGGTCCTTCGTGGGCGGCTGGTACGGTTCCGGCCCGCTGGCGAAGGACCAGCACTTCATCGTTCCCGGCGGGGCAAGCCTTGCGGCTGTGGCCCAGCGGCTGGAGGACAAGGGCGTGATCCGCTCGGCCAGCGGCTTCGAACTGCGCGCCCGCGTGTTCGGCGGCGGCGGCGGGATCAAGGCGGGCGAATTCGCCATTCCCGCCCATGCCAGCCCTTCGCGCGTGCTGGCGATCCTCTCGAGCGACGAGGTGATCCGCCGCTTCGTCACCGTGCCGGAAGGCATGCCCTCGATCATGGTCTACGAACGCCTGAAGGCGCAGGACCAGCTCAGCGGCGAGGTGGCTTCGCCCGACGAAGGCTCGGTCCTGCCTGACAGCTACGCTTTCGAGACTGGCGAGCCGCGCGAGGCGGTGCTGCGCCGCATGCAGGCGGCCATGACCCGCACACTCAAGGAGCTTTGGGAAAAGCGCGCCCCGGGTCTCGTGGTGAAGACGCCGGAGCAGGCGCTGATCCTGGCTTCCATCGTCGAGAAGGAAACCGGCAAGCCCTCTGAACGGCGCATGGTGGCCGGGCTATACTCGAACCGGCTCAAGCAGGGGATGATGCTGCAGGCAGACCCCACGATCATCTACCCGATCACCAAGGGCAAGGCGCTGGGACGCCGCATCCTCCAGTCGGAGATCCAGGCGGTCAACGACTACAACACTTACACGATGGTCGGCCTGCCCAAGCATCCGATCACCAATCCGGGCCGCGAATCGATCGCCGCCGTGCTCAATCCGGCAAAGACCGATGCGCTCTATATGGTGGCCGACGGCACCGGCGGCCATGCTTTTGCCGACACGCTGGCCCAGCACAATGCCAACGTGAAGAAGTGGTTCGCGATCCGGCGCGAGCGCGGCGAAATCTGAACGGAGGGAAGGGCGCCCGCTATCGGAGCGTCCCGTCCGCCCGCTTGCGCCGCGCATAGATCGTGGAGGCCAGTGCGATTCCCGCGATAAGCAGCGGGAAGATCGCCGAAGCCGGCCCCTTGGCACCCAGCATGTCGAAACCGAGGAAGCTCCAGCCGAACTGGATCACCACGGCAACGAAGGAAAGCGCGAAGAGCATCCATGCCCAGCCGCGCCGGGACAGCAGCATGACCGAGCCGATGGTGCCGCTGGCCACTGCCACGGCATAGGCGGTCCATGCCCAGCCGGGCATTTCACGGAAGGCCTGCGCCTGAACCGGGTCCTGGCGGGCGATTTCGCCCGGGTCGGCGCTGGCCTGAACAAGATAGGCCACGTCCCCGGCAAGGTTCCACAGCAGGATGAGGATGGCGATGATCCAGAACTTGCGCATGCCCGCTCCCTTTCGCGCATGACGGCCGAACGGGCACTTTGCCGCAGCGTCCCTGTTCTGGCAATTGACCGTAGGGGCAAGGCAGACGGCCTCAGGGAGCAAGGCGAATGAACCGTGAAGGTGAAGTTCTGGCGGCGGATCGCAAGCGCGGCGCTCCGCTGCTGGTGACGGCCGAATTGCCCGCCGACGTGCTCGGCTGGGCCGACGGCCTGCGCAAGGCCCACTACCCACCCGAGCGCAACCGTTTGCGCGCCCATGTCACCCTGTTTCATGCCCTGCCGCCCTCGGTGGAAGGCGAACTGGTGGACGTCCTCGCCGACCTTGCCCGCTGCGCGCCGCCGAGGGCGCGAATCGACGGGCTGATGAAGCTGGACAACGGCACCGCTCTCTCCGTCGAATCACCGGACATGGCGTGGCTCCATGCCGTGATCGCGGAGCGCATGCATGGATTGCTGACCGATCAGGACAGCCGGCCACTGCGCCTTCACGTGACGATCCAGAACAAGGTCGCCCCGGCCGCCGCCCGTGCGCTGCAGGCACAGCTCGGGGCTCAACTGCACCCGATCAGCTTCCGCTTCCGGGGCTTTGGCCTTTATGCCTGGGAGGACGGATTGTGGCGCCCGATCCGCGTTTTACCTTTTCGTGGCTGAAACGCATTTTTGGGTGTTGACCGATGCCGACCTTGCCCCTAGAGGACGCGACCTGCCCGGCAGTGATGTGGGGCACCGGATCGAGCCGCCCGACGCGGCGGCCTTGGTTTGGCGGAGTAGCTCAGCTGGTTAGAGCAGCGGAATCATAATCCGCGTGTCGGGGGTTCGAGTCCCTCCTCCGCTACCATTTCCCATTTTCCGAGACAGTCCAGATTTGTCCGTTGACGTCTCGGGGCATTTTTTTTCAAAATAATTTCAAGCATTTACGGCGTTCGCGGTTATCCGCTGGCGCCCACTCTCGTCCATGCGAGACCGCCCACGTCGATTTGAATTGGGGGTGGAATTGGGGGTATTTTTGGCCGGCACCCCCAACAGGCGATACCCCCAGATGGCCCTCAAGGAACTTGAAGTTAAATACGCGGCGATCCGGAGCCGCGCATATAAGCTGACGGACGGCGGCGGATTGCATCTGTTCGTGCAGCCAAACGGCTCGAAGCTGTGGCGTATGAAGTACCGATTCGGCGGCAAGGAAAAGCTGCTGAGCTTCGGAAAATATCCCGACGTTCCGCTCGCCGCGGCGCGGACCAAGCGTGACGAGGCAAGGGCCAGCCTTGCCGAGGGGCGAGATCCGGGGGCGGTGCAGGCGGAGGAACAGCGGGCAGCAGAGCGTACCTTCGAAAAGGTCGCGCGCGATTGGCACGCCAATCGCGCCAGCGGATTGAATGCCGCCCACGCCCAGCGGGTAATCAGCCGGATGGAAAGGGATGTCTTTCTTGCGATCGGTCACCGTCCTCTCACTGAGATATCCGTCCCCGAGATTCTGGACATGATCAGAAAGATCGAGGCGAGGGGGGGGGCTCTCGATATCAGCCGGCGCGCCAACCAATGCGTGAGCCAGGTCTATCGGTTTGCGATCGCCAACGGGTGGGAGCGCGAGAATCCAACTGTTCACCTGCTTGGCGCCTTGAAGCCCCGCCCACGAGTGAAGCACATGGCGCGCGTGCCGCTGCAGGAAGTTCCCGATCTGGTTCGTGCCATCGCTGGGTACGACGGTGAAGATGGAAGCCGGAGGCGTGATCGAGCCAGAGACGCCATGTGTTCACGCTGCTTACTTGGGCCACCGCCGCCGCGTTGCGCTCAAGTTGGGACCGGCCCGTCAGCGCTCGAACCTCAGCCGCAGGGCCGATAACGTGCCCTTTTGACGGCTCGCCGACGGAACCGCGCAAGCCTTTGCTTGACCAGCGCGCTCGCCTCGCCCGCCGCCACGCTGGGCAAGATGTTCAAGAGCCTGTGACGCCTGATGAACTGGAAGATCGATCCCGCCGCCAAAAGCAAATTGTAGTTACTAAAAGCGATTGACCTCCAATCAAATCGTAGCCACAAAAAGCCATGATTGCTGTATGGGATGAACCGAAACGGCAAGCGATCCTCGTCAAGCACGGGATCGACTTTGCCGATGTGGGCGAAGGGTCCTTCCTCTCCGCTCTGGTGATCCCTGCGAAGGATGGACGCTCCTGCCATGACCGACCCGAAACACGCCGCTCCCGGATACACCAGGGCCGATATGGATGCGGTCAGCAATAACCCCGAATTGACAGCCGAGGACTTCGCGAGGGCAATGCCTTTCGCTGAGGCCTTCCCGGACCTCGCAAAGACGATTCGCGCGCGCGGTCCGCAGAAGGCCCCAAAAAAGGTCAGCACCACACTGCGCCTTTCGCCCGAGGTGATCGAGCATTTCAAATCCGGCGGCCCCGGTTGGCAGTCGCGGATCGATGCAGCCCTCAAGGATTGGGTGGCTGCGCACTGAAGCCGATTGGCCCCCCATCCTCCCGGTAGGACGATGACGAGCTGCCGGTCCCGGCTCCCGGGGGAGCCATCGGTGGCTGAACGACCGGCATGGGTCGGTTTTGTGGGGTGTTCGAGCCCCGCCATCAACAGAAGGCGTGGCGTTGGGGCAAGAGGTAATGAAAGTCTACTTCATGCCTCTCCCACGAACAGCTACGAAAGCGGGGACTTCGAGCAGCTTGGGGGAGGGTATTGTCTCGGGAGGGGCGTTGTCACTTATGGCAGACACGATTGACTGAAATGCAGGCGTTGCCGCAGGGCTTTCCCTTTTTGCAGCGTTTGCCGAACCATGAAAATCCACCGCCTGAGCCAGAGTCGTCAGTTGATACTCCTGTCGATGAGGGGCGCGAGGCAAAGGACTGGCGAGTGACAGGTGATGACGAGGAGACATGGTTCGCTGAGATCCACACGCGCCGGGCGTCCTTCATGACCTGGAGCCATTCGCCCGACCGCTTGATGATCTCGACGTTATCGCCGCTGCGGAAGTTTCCCGTGATGTGCCCTTTGGTTGAAGGCGCGTCGCGCGTCCGAAGGGTCGACGCTGAGACATAGACGGTATCGCCGTCATCATAGGCTAGCGCAGCCCCTGCTGGTTCCGTCAGTTCGGCATCCTCGCTGCCTGACGGATCAGGAGATGACAATCCACCTGTGCACTGAACCATGAGGAGCGAGCCCAGGACCAGGCAGAACACGTTCACACGGCGACCGATGGGGAAGCGGCCCGCCATTTCACTGTATCCCATGCGCAGCGAGCCATTCCAAAGTGGCAGGCCAATGACGCCTTTTCGCGGCAGCCAGAAGGGTTCCGTCTGGGTCCTTCACGCGGGGGTTGGCGCCTGCCCGCAACATTGTGAGTGCGATGCGGTCGTCATCCACTGAAAGGACAGGTGTGGTGCCGTCATTGGACTTGGCGTCCAGCTTCGCCCCCGCTTCGATGAGAACTTTCGTCACCGCCAGATCGCTGGTTCCCATGAGCGGAGTCCAGTCCAGGCTATCGCGTCCCTCCAGTGGAACGCCAAGCGTGATCAGGGTGCGCGCCATTGCAGCACGGTCCCGGCTGGAAGCCTTCCCGCAAGCCCCATAGGTTCCGCGAAATATGTGCAGGGCATTCCCGTCATTATCCTGCCCTTTGGGGTCGGCACCGGCATTCACCAGGGCCCGAGCTATCGGGGCGTTGCAGCCGACTCCCTCGGCAAGCAGAGCCGTCAACCGTGCCTTGGGTATCCGTGAAACATAGCCCTGCTTTGCCATCCGGTCGAACAGCTTTTGATCTCCCCTCTCTGCCGCAAATTCGGCGATCAGAACGCCAAGAGCCAGCGAAGAAGGGGAATTATCCTGCGGTCCGGCCTTAATGAGAGCGTCCAAACGAACTCCGGAGGCAAGAGCAGCTCGGACAAGGTCTGTCGGATCATTCCTTCCGAGTGAGGCTTGCGCAAGCCTTATGGCACTTTGAACGAGGTCTGCGCCGGCTTGAGAAGTGAAGTCGAACCGCTGCTGCTTGAGTAGAGCGACAGTACCGCCGTTGCCCCGAATCCACCGATCTGTCTGAGCCAGAGTATCCACGGCATCCTCGAGTTGGGTCATGCTCCGAGGCATGCCGACAGACCGGCCCACGTAATCGACCACCACCTTGGAGGTTGTGCCGACTCTCAGGGTGAGTTCATAGGTCGGACTATCCGTGACGCCGGCCGTGTAATCCGGCTTCATCCCCATGAAGTGCGCATCTCGAAATTTCTGGAACAAGGCGGCAGCCGCTTCAGGCTCGACGTTCGTTTCATGAGGGCCGGGCCAGAGTACATTGTACCCGTTGAATGCACGATGCACGTCGGCGGCGCTTCCGGGAAAGCGAGGATAATTGCTGGAGAAACGGACGCGGCCATCTCCCCTGATCGAAACCTCATAATCGGGGCACGATCCGTAACAGGCGGTCCTTCGCAGCGTAACCTCGGTATCCTGAGGGCTACCTTCCGGGAACGGGACTTTCGGGTCAGGAGCAGTTTCGGCGGCTTCGTAGTTGATCGTTATGAAGCCAACTGCCTGGACAGGATGCCCGTCGAACGACTGAGGCTTGAATGTCCACTTCCGCGCAGCTTCAAGAGCTGGCTTGGGGTCGAGCTTGTAGAAGTTGTCTCCTACCCGAGCGTCGATGACATGGCCTTTCACGTCAATGGTCACCAGGACGCCGACATTGGCTGATCCGTAACCATTGACCGTCTCCGGGCCGGAGAGGCGCTCCGATTGGAGATAGTAGATGCCCACCCTTTCGACCTCGTGCGTCGATCCGGAACAGGCTAAGAGCAGGGACAGTGCCGCTGCTGATCGCCATGCAAGGCCACCCTTCATCATCTCTCCCAAGGTATTGATAGGCGACCATATCACCAGAACTCTGCTTGATAGGCTACCCCTTAAACCGTAGAATACTAAGTTAGAAAATCATCGACTTTACTTGGTGACCGATGATCGTCCGAAAAGGGTTGTGAATTGATGGGGCCGCGGGCGACATCCCGTGGTCGCATTGGAACGATGCTGGCAATGGGTGACTAATTATACAATCATAATTTAGATCAAGTTTTTTTAAGTTTTAGTCTGCGGTGAACAGGCATCACTAACCTGCGTTATCGGATTGTTGCGAAATCCAATCCGAAGCGAGGCAGATACTTTCTGAGCCGGTCTGCGTCGTTGGTGCTGTTGCGTCGCGCGCGCGAGGCGGAGAACAGGTGCCGTCCGGCTTCGGACAGGGAGGTACTCTCGCGGCATGTGTCCACGACGTAAGCCAGCTGGACGCGGTCAAAGGGATCGATCTCCTCCAGTCTTTCCGCGTCGAGGAATGCTGCCAGCTTATCCTCATTGCTGGCGTTGCTGACTGACCAGAGGCGCCCAAGTCTGGCGATTTCGTTGTCGACCGTCGCCAGATCGATGCGGCCCTTCGGTGCAAAAGTCGCCATGCGCGTGACGCTGCCGGCCAGATCGAGGCCGTGCGCGGGCGGCGGGATGAAATCGCGGAGGCAAAGAGCCGCAAGACTGTGGATCAGGATCCTCGCGCGTGGACGCCGGTGGGGCGGTAATGGTGTGCCTTGCTCTCAATAACGCTTCCCAGCCCGCATCTGACCGCCTAGAGGCGCCCTATCCCCGGGGGGCCGCTTATGCGCGGCTGAGAGGTGGTCTGCAGACCACGACCCGCTGAACCTGATCCGGTTGACACCGGCGTAGGGAGGGCTGGCGGCAGGTCCGTTGTCCCTCCAGATGGAGTGGACGCGAGAAGATGCCCAGTAAGACGATGCCCATTAATCTGCCCAATTTCCGTAACTTTTCCTGTCTTCGCGGCCTGACCGGCATCGGTGGTGCCGCGCTGGTTCTGCCGGCCTTGCTGGCCGCGCCCGCGGCGATGGCGGAGGCGGCCGACGATGCCGGCCCGTCCGACATCCAGGTGATCGGGCATCCCGATCCCGAGGGGCTGCTGCCGGACCAGACCGCGCCCAAGGCCGTAAGCGCCATTTCGGCGGACTTCATCCTCAAGCAGGCGCCGACGCTCAATGCGTTCCAGCTCGTCAACCTCCTGCCCGGCGCGAACGTGTCTTCGAGCGATCCCTACGGCCTCTCCACCGGTTCCAGCCTGACCCTGCGCGGATTGGGTCAGGACCAGATCGGCGTCGTGATGGAAGGTGCGCCGCAAAACGATATCGGCTATTTCTACGCCTATCCCTCGCAGTTCGCCGATGCCGAGAACGTGCGGCAGATCGCGCTGGCGCAAGGGGCCGCCGATATCGACGCGCCCGTCGTCGCCGCGGCGGGCGGGCTGCTATCGCTGACGCTCGACGATCCGAAATCGGAGCTGGGCGGCCTCGTCAATCTTTCTGCCGGTTCCTACGATGCCCGCCGCGTTTTCGTGCGGCTGGACACCGGCACGCTGGGGGCGAGCGGGCTCAAGGCCTTCGTCTCCTATTCGAACAACCGCGCGGACAACTGGCGGGGCGCCGGATACGACAAGCGCCAGCATATCGATGCGAAGCTGCTGCGCGAATGGGGCGACGGGAACCGCGCCAGCATCTCCTTCTCGTACAACGACGCCAAGACATCGAGCTATCCGAGCCCCACGCTGGCCGACTGGAAAGCCTCCGGCCGCGATTTCAACTACGATCGGCAGTACACCGAGGGCAATACCAACTACTGGAGGCTCTACCGCGCGCCGTTCCGCAACTTCTACGTGGCGGCGCCGGTTCATCTGAAGCTGGGCGATCGCCTGGCGTTCGACAGTTCGGCCTATCTCCAGCTCGGCCACGGCAATGCGCCTTACGGCACGCAGCTTGCCACGACCGGCAATTTTCTCGGCACCGAGGAATTGACCCAGCCGATCGCGCTGCCCGGCGCGGTGGACGGGGTGGCCACCGTGCTTGGCAACTGGACCGGCAAGCAGCTTCGCGTCGGCGATGTCAGCAAGCTTACGCTTCAGGCGGGCGCCCACACGCTCACCGCCGGGCTCTGGTTCGATTACGGGACCGACCGTGTTACCCAGTCCTACACCTCGATCGGCGCCGATGGGCATCCGGTGGACCAGTGGGGCTATCAGGACAAGGCGATCCGCACGGCCGACGGCCGCCTGCTGGCTTACGAGAATGCGCGGACCGTCACCGTCACCAAAGGCTTCTTCCTGGCCGACAGCATCGCGGTTTCGCCGCGCCTGAGCGTCGACCTGGGCTTCAAGGGCGTGGACGTGCTGCGCAACGGCCGCAATTACCTGCCCGGCCCACAGTCGAAAGTGCGCGCCGACAGCTTCGCCGCGCTGCCCCGCGCCGCGGTGCATTACAAGCTGGACGACCGGCAGCAGCTTTTCGCCAACATCACGACGAGCTTCCGCACCCCGAACGAGTTCGCGCTCTACAACAGCTATTACGGCGGCGAACTCGTCAGCCAGGGGAGCGGGGATCTCAAGAACGAATATTCGGTCTCCGAGGAGCTGGGCTATCGCTACATCGGCCCCAGCCTGTCCTTCTCGCTCACCGCCTTCCACTATCACTTCCGCAACCGCCAGGTGGCGACCGTGATCGACAGCGGCGGCGCGCTCGTCAATTCGACGATCAATGGGGGCAGCCAGACCTCCTACGGACTGGACGGCGAGATCGATTATCGCCCGGCGAGGGGCGTCAGCGTCTATCTCTCGGGCGAATACCTGCACACGCGCCTGAACGACGACCTGGCCATCGGCGGCGATTATCTGCCGACCAAGGGCAAGCGCGCGGTATCCAGCCCCGAGTTCCAGTTCGCCATGGGCACCACTTATGACGACGGCCGCCTGTTCGGCAGCAGCGCGCTCAAGTACGTCGGCCGCCAGTACGCCACCTTCATGAATGACGAGAGCATCAAGGGCTATGCCACGCTCGACTTGTCCGTGGGCGTCCATCTTGCCGGGCTGATCGACGCGCAGCGGATGGACCTGCGGCTCAATGCGATCAACGTGACCAACCCGCATGTGCTGTCGGGCGTCTATTCGATCACGCCCAATGCGCTGGATACGACGGGGCGCGGCGGCACCGTCATTTCGGGCTCGTCGCCGGCCTATTACGTCGGAAGCGGGCGCGCCTTCGTGGCGACGCTTTCGCGCGCCTTCTGACCGTGAGCGGCGCGGTGCCCCGTCTCGTGTCCGGCCGCACCGAACCCGGCCACATGGTGCATGGGATGGGCACCGCGCTGGAGGCACCGACCTGGCCCGCCATCACGCATGGCGAGGCCGAGGCGATCCTGGCCCGGTTCCCTTCCGCCGGACGGCGGCTGGCGGCGCTGCACTGGCATTCGCCGCGACCGTTCTCGGCAGGGGCTCTGGTCGAGACCGAACGGGGATCGTTCTTCCTCAAGCGCCATCACCAGTCGCTCCGCACGCCGGAGGGGCTGGATGAAGAGCATGGTTTCATGGCGCATCTGCGGGCCGGCGGCGTGCCGGTGCCGGAGGTCGTGCCGGCGGAGGGGGGCGGCGGGGCCGTCACCCGGGGTGACTGGACATACGAAGTTCACGCAAGGTCGCCGGGCCGGGATATTTACCGCGACAGGCTGTCATGGACGCCGTTCCTTTCGCACCGTCACGCCTTCGAGGCGGGCGTGGCGCTGGCGCGGTTGCACCGTGCCTCAGAAGGTTACGCGGCGCCGGATCGCGCGGCGCATCCGCTTGTCGCCAGCTTCACCATCCTGCCCTCCCGCGATCCGCTGGCGGCGGCGGCGGACTATGTCGCCGCCCGTCCGGCGCTGGCCGGATTTCTTGAGGACAAGCCCTGGCGGCAGGAACTCGCGCGCCTTTTCGCCGCGCTGGGCACCGGGCTGCCCGAGCGTCTGGCCCGGCATCCGCGGCTCTGGACCCATAACGACTGGCACCCCTCGAACCTTCTCTGGAGCGAGGACGGCGCGGTGCGCACCGTGTTCGATTTCGGGCTGGCGGCGCGGACCTCGGCGCACCACGATCTCGCCACCGCGATCGAGCGCACCGCCATTCCGTGGCTGGACCTTGCGGAAGGGCGGGGCGACGGACCCGCCGATTCGGCAGCGGCGCTGGCGCTGCTTGCCGGCTACCGCACGGTGCTGCCGCTCACCCGCAGTGATGTGGAGACGGTCGTCCGCCTGCTGCCGCTCGTCCATATCGAATTCGCGCTTTCGGAAGTGGACTATTTCGCGGGCATCCTGCGCGATGGCGCTCAGGCGAAGCTCGCATGGCAGGGCTATCTCGTGGACCATGCCGACTGGTTCCTCTCCCCGCCGGGGCGGGACTTCCTGAACCAACTCGAAAGCGGGGACGCGGCCTGATGTCGGCACTCGAAATCGTTGCCGTCGTCGTCAGCTTCCTGGCAATCTGGCTCACCGCGAAGCGCTGGCTGCTGTGCTGGCCAACGAGCCTGCTGGCCTGTGCGCTCTACTTCAAGCTGTTCCTCGACGTGCGGCTCTATGCCGACATGGTGCTGCAGGCGCTGTTCGGCGTGGCCATCGTCTATGGCTGGATCGTCTGGACCAAAGGGAAGGGCGATGCCGGGGAAGTCATGGTGAAGCCGCTGCTTCCCCTGCAGGCATGGGCGGGACTGGCGGCGGGCGCGGCGGGCGCCGTCGCCATCGGCTGGTTCACCAGCCGCTATACCGACGCGGCGCTGCCGTGGATGGATTCCGCCCTGAGCAGCTTCAGTCTCGTGGCCCAATACTGGACCGCGCGGCGACACGCGGCGAGCTGGCTGCTGTGGATTGCGGTGGACATCCTTTACGTGGGCATGTTCGCCTTCAAGGGGCTGTGGCTCACGGCGGGCCTCTATGCGGCGATGATCGCCCTTGCCGTACTGGGCTATCGCCGCTGGCAGGAGGCCCGGAGTGCGAACTAGCGGGCCGCCCGTGAAACCCTTGTGTACCCTTGGTCTGCATAGTAAGCGCCGCGTTTACGTTGTCGGGGGGCGACATGAGAAAAGGGTGGGGCCACGCGGTTCTTGCGTGGCTGAAACGATGCATCGGTGAATCGAACTTCTGCCCGGACAGGATTCCGGGCTGTTCGGTAGAAACGCCATGCTGCGACTGCGAGGAACTGGTCCGCTACAACGCCTTGTAGGCGGACCCTTCCGATCCGGGCTCCGGCCCGTTCAGGCCTTCTATCCTGCAGCTTCGCAGCCGCTCATGACCTCAGGTCGCGCAGCGGGATCGATGTCGCTTCACGGGCGCTGCCGCGTTCGGTGACGTGGTGCTCGTCCGCGTAGAGCGGCAGGCCACGGTCATCGGCCGGGCATAGGCCGCCCCGGCACATGACGGGCAGGGGGTCGATCAGCCGAACGTTGTCATGCCGCGCGGCGATATCCTCGAACATGGTGGTCAGCGCCAGTCGTCGGCGGCGGACGTCGGTTTCCCGGACGGAGCAGTCCTCCGCGCTTTTGCCGCGCCACAGCGAACGGGCCACGCACTTGCGGGCATTGTCCGGGAAGCTGGGGGCCTGTTCGACCAGCAGCACTTCCTTGCCCGCCGCGCCGAACCGGGAGATCACCCGTTCGAGCGAGCGCTGCAGCACCGCCTTGGTCTGTTCCGGTCCGGCAACGCGTTCCTGTTCGTCGAGCAGGAATTTCGAGGTGATGGCCTCGTTGCTGCCGGGAGCGCTGTCATTCACGAAGCGTGCCCAGCGCCCGGCGATGACGACGGTCTTTACATGCGGATTGGACCTGATCGCCTCGAAGATCATTTCGTTGAACCGGCGGCAACTGTCGTCGGCAACGAGGGTGCCGTCGGTTTCGAGCGTGCCGGGCAGCGGCGAGCAGGAGCTTTTCACGGCCGTGCGCAGGGGGATTCCGGCCTGTTCGGTCGCCTTGGTGAAGCCGAATCCGAGAGCGCGGGCGTGCGAATCTCCCCACAGCACGACTGTCGACCTGTCATCCTCGGCAATGCCTTTCGCGCAGTTCTCTATACCTTTCGAACCACCGAGCGCGCAGCCGATTTCGGGGGTGAAGGGTTTGGGGGAGAACTCGGTCGCCAGCAGGGCGGGCTGCGGCAGTCGGCCGGGCAGGCCGCGCGTGACGATCAGCGGCGCGGAGGCCAGGCCGATCGCGAGCAGCGCCAGCGCGCCGAACGCGACGACGCGGCGCTGGACGATGCGGGTGTCGATATTCGTGCTGCTGCGCTGGCGGAAGGGCGCTTCCACATAGCGCAGGCTGAGGTAGGACAGGACGAAGCTGGCCGCCACCAGCAGCGCGCCTTCGACGGGCGAGGGCGCCGCACCGCGCTGGAGCCAGAAGAAGGCGATGATCGGCCAGTGCCAGAGATAGAGCGAATAGGAGAGCTTGCCCACGAAGACCATCGGGCCGCTGCCCAGTAGCCGGGCCACCACGTTGTCCTGTTCGGCATTGGCCAGCAGGAGCAGCGCCGTGCCCACGCAGACCGGCAGCGCGGAAAGGCCGGGGAACAGCGTTGCCCCGGTATAAGTCAGCATGGGAACCAGCACGAGGCCGAGACCGGCGAGGGCGGCTGCAAGGCGCAAGGCGGGGTTCGGAATGCGCAGGGATGGAACGACCGCCAGCACCGCGCCCAGAAGCAGTTCCCATGCCCGGGTGGGGAACATGTAGAAGGCGAAGTTCGGCGATTTGTGGACGATGAATTCAGAGAGGCCGAAGGAGATGACGATCGCGGCCACGATCGCCGGCAGGAACCAGCGGCGAAGCGGCTTAAGCGTGAACAGGGCCACGACCAGCGGCCAGAAGATGTAGAACTGCTCCTCCACCGCCAGCGACCAGGAGTGCAGCAACGGGCTCTCGTAAGGCGCCGGCCCGAAATAGTTGAGCTGCGACCAGAACCAGATGTTCGACGAGAACAGGGCCACGCTTACCGCGGATTTCCCGAGGGCGAGGAGTTCGCCGGGAAGCATGACGAACGTGCCGTAGGCCAGAGTCGCCATGGTAACGGCCAGCAGTGCGGGCAGAATACGCCGGATGCGGCGGTCGTAAAAGGCCAGCAGGCTGAACTTCTGCTCGTTCGCATCCTTGAGAAGGCCGCTGGTAATCAGAAACCCGGAAATGACGAAGAAGATGTCGACACCGACGAAGCCGCCCGAAAAAGGCGGAAGTTCGGCATGATACAGCACGACGGGCAGTACCGCGATCGTTCGTAGCCCATCGATATCGCGCCGGTACCTGATGTGGCTCATCGATATTCGCCCCTCGTCAATTCGAATTCTGGCAGAACTGCGCTTACAGAATTGAAACAGCAGCCGGCCGCACCGGACTACGTTGCGATGCAATGCAAGTCTAGGCGGCGCGGACATATTCCGTCGCCGCGCCTTCTTGAATTGGCGGCTTTGGGCTGCGGCCGTGGCCATGCGGAATTCTTCCACGCCGCCCGGCCTGGGAAAAGCCGCTCCGTTCGGCCCGGACCATACCAATGGTTGGCTTAGAATTCCGGCACGACCGAGGCAAAAGTGCTGCGCGTGGTGGGCGGGCGTTCGGCTGTACCGCCAGGCCATGCAGGTCTGCCTCGGGCAGGCTTTTCAAGTTTATCGAACAATAATGGTCATTTTATCCAGCTTCACTGCAAGCGAAAATGACGCGAAAACAGCTTCACCAGACAACGACAGGAGCTTCCCAATGACCAAGACCGCCACGCCGACCGCCACTGCAACCCCCGGCAAGTCGCTGATCTCGCCTGACAATCATGCGCTTGTCCTGATCGACTTCCAGTCGCAGATGGCCTTCGCAACCAAGTCGATCTCGGCCGAACTGCTCCGCAACAACGCCGCGCTGATTTCGCGCGGGGCCAAGTCCTTCGACGTTCCCACCATCCTGACCACGGTTGCCGAGAAGAGCTTCTCCGGCCCGATGTTCGACGAGATCACCGAAGCCTTCGAAGGTCAGGCCATGCTCGACCGGACCAGCATGAACACCTGGGAAGACGAAGGCGTGATCGCCGAAATCAACCGCATCGCCCGCCCACGCATCGTCTTCGCCGGGCTGTGGACCTCGGTCTGCATCGTCGGCCCGGTTGCCTCGGCCATCGACCAGGGCTTCGAAGCCTATGTCATCACCGATGCCTGCGGCGATATTTCCACCGAGGCGCACGAACGGGCCGTGGAACGCATGATCCAGCTTGGCGCGGTGCCGATGACCTCGCTCCAGTACCTGCTCGAACTGCAGCGCGACTGGGCCCGTACCGAGACCTACGACAGCACCACCGGAATCGCCAAGAAGTGGGGCGGTGCCTACGGTATCGGCATCAATTACGCGAAGACCATGTTCGGCGCGTCCGAGGGCGCTCACTGATTTGAGTTCGTGATCCTTCGACAGGCTCAGGATGGGCGGAAACAGCCCTCTCAGTTCCAGCTCCGCTCAGGCTGAGCTTGTCGAAGCCGCTGCATAGACAACCCAACCCACCGAAGGATCAGCATCATGGCATATGTCACCACCAAGGACGGCGTCGAAATCTTCTTCAAGGACTGGGGCCCGAAGGATGCCCAGCCGATCGTCTTCCACCACGGCTGGCCGCTCTCGTCGGACGACTGGGATACGCAGATGCTGTTCTTCCTCTCCAAGGGCTACCGCGTCGTCGCCCATGACCGCCGCGGCCATGGCCGTTCCGAGCAGGTCAGCGATGGTCATGACATGGCCCACTACGCCGCCGACGCCTCCGCCGTGGCAGAGCATCTCGACCTCAGGAACGCGGTCCACATCGGCCACTCGACCGGCGGCGGCGAAGTCGCGGCCTATGTCGCCCGCTACGGCATTCCGCAGGGCCGCGTCGCCAAGGCCGTGCTGGTGAGCGCCGTCCCCCCGATCATGCTCAAGACGCAGGCCTATCCCGGCGGCCTTCCCATCGAGGTGTTCGACGGCCTGCGCGCCGGGCTTGCCGCCAACCGCGCGCAGTTCTTCCGCGATGTGGCCGCAGGTCCCTTCTACGGCTTCAACCGCGATGGCGCCGAAGTTTCCGTGCCGGTGATCGACAACTGGTGGCGCCAGGGCATGATGGGCAGCGCCAAGGCCCATTACGAAGGCATCAAGGCCTTCTCGGAAACCGACCAGACCGACGATCTCAAGGCGATCACGGTGCCCACGCTGGTGCTTCACGGCGATGACGACCAGGTCGTGCCTTACAAGAACGCCGGTGTGCTCCAGGCCGAGATCCTGCTGGACGCCACGCTCAAGATCTATCCCGGCTTCCCGCACGGCATGCTGACCACGCACGCCGACGTGATCAACCCCGACCTGCTCGCTTTCGTGCAGGCCTGAACCAAGACGCCGGGGAGCCTCCACGATGAAAGCCTACCTTCTCTCGATCGCTGCCGGGTTGCTGGTGGGTATCGTCTACAGTCTCCTCGGCGTGCGTTCGCCGGCCCCGCCAATGATCGCGTTGCTCGGGCTTCTGGGCATCCTGCTGGGCGAGCAGATCGTACCGCTGGCGAAGAGGATCTGGGCGGACGATGAAATCGCCCACTTCGTCCAGACGGACTGCCGCAAGCACGTCCTCGGCCGCCTGCCGGGAGACAAGTTCCCCTGCCGCACCGCCGACCACAAGGCGGAAGCGTGATCACCCGCCGCCAGACACTTGCCGGAGCGGCTGCCACGTCGCTCCTGCCCACATTACTCTCGCAAACCGCACGTTCCAAGGAAGCCGTCATGACCGACACGATCATCGTCAACGCCAGGATCACCACGCTGGACCGGGAGAACCCGCAAGCCGAAGCCGTGGCGATCCGCGACGGCAAGTTCCTGACCGTGGGCAGCGAGCAGGAAGTGCGCGCCGCCGCTCCCGAAGCGACGGTTATCGATGCCAGGGGGCACCGCCTGATCCCAGGCCTGATCGACAGCCACATGCACATCATCCGCGGCGGGCTGAACTTCAACATGGAGCTGCGCTGGGACGGCGTGACCAGCCTGTCCGAAGCGATGGCGATGCTGAAGAAGCAGGTCGACAACACGCCCGCCCCGCAGTGGGTTCGCGTGGTCGGCGGCTTCACCGAGCACCAGTTCGCCGAAAAGCGCCTGCCGACCATCGCGGAACTGAACGCGGTGGCGCCCGATACGCCGGTGTTCATCCTCCACCTCTACGACCGTGCGCTGCTGAACGCCGCTGCCTTGCGTGTCGTCGGCTATACCAAGGACACGCCGAACCCGCCGGGCGGCGAGATCGTGCGCGATGCGAATGGCAACCCCACTGGCCTGCTGCTGGCCCAGCCCAACGCGACGATCCTCTATTCCACGCTGGCGAAGGGACCGAAGCTTCCGCCCGAATACCAGATCAACTCCACCCGCCACTTCATGCGCGAAGTCAACGCGCTGGGCGTGACCGGGGTGATCGATGCGGGGGGCGGTTTCCAGAACTATCCCGACGATTACGACATCATCGAAAAGCTCCACGCCGACGACCAGCTGACCGTGCGCATCAGCTACAACCTCTTCACGCAGAAGCCGAAAGAGGAACTGGCGGACTTTTCGGGCTGGGTGAAGCAGGTCAGCCCCGGACAGGGCGACGACACCTACCGGCATAACGGCGCGGGCGAGATGCTGGTCTATTCCGCCGCCGACTTCGAGGACTTCCGCGTCGAACGCCCCGACATGCCGCCCAGCATGGAAGGCGATCTGGAACCCGTCATCCGCCTGCTTGCCGAGCACCGCTGGCCCTGGCGCCTTCACGCGACTTATGACGAGACGATCGGCCGTGCGCTCGACGTCTACGAGAAGGTCAACCGCGACATCCCGCTCGAAGGCATCAACTGGTTCTTCGACCATGCCGAGACCATTTCGGATCGCAATATCGACCGTATCGCCGCGCTCGGCGGGGGCATCGCGGTGCAGCACCGCATGGCCTATCAGGGCGAGGATTTCGTCGAGCGCTACGGCGCCAAGGCGGCCGAACGCACCCCGCCGATTGCCCGGATGCTGGCTGCCGGCATCCCCGTGGGCGGCGGCACCGACGCCACCCGCGTCGCCAGCTACAACCCCTGGGTCTCGCTTTCGTGGCTCGTCACCGGACGCACCGTGGGCGGCCTCCCGCTCTATCGCGGCGACAACCGCGTCAGCCGCGAAAAGGCGCTGCGCATGTGGACGCACGAGAACACCTGGTTCTCGAACGAAGTGGGCAAGAAGGGCCAGATCAAGGCGGGCCAGCTGGCCGACCTCGCGCTGCTTTCCGACGACTACTTCAGCGTCCCCGATAACGAGATCGTCCACATCCGCTCGATCCTGACGCTGCTGGGCGGCAAGGTGGTGCACGGCGAGGGCGACTATCGCCCGCTCGCGCCGCAGCTGCCGCGCCCGATGCCGGACTGGTCGCCGGTCGCCACCTTCGGCGGCTATTACCAGACGCCGGAAGCCAAGCAGAAGCTGGCCTCTGCCTGCGGCTGCGCCAGTTCCTGCGGCGTCCACGGGCACGACCATGCCGCCGCGCTCGGCGCCAATGTTCCCGCCGCCGATGTCCAGACTTTCTGGGGCTCGCTCGGCTGCGGTTGCTGGGCGGTCTGATCCGGTGCGGCCCCTCCGGGCGAGGAGGGGCCGCATTCACGGCTTTTCCATAATTTCGAACATTCCAGTCTAGATTATTCGGATCGATGGATAGCCGACGGCCCCCTACACCGGGCCTGCACCATCGACCGAGCGGCACTGTCCCTCTCCCATCGGAGCCACAGACATGAAGCACTTCACCCTGATCATCGCGGCCGCCCTGGTGGCCGCGAGCCCCGCAGTCACGCCTGCCTTCGCCGCTCCCGCAGCCGACTACGCCGTCGGCGCGCAGTACGACACCACCCATGTCTACGTGCCGCAGGACCAGTTCGACACGTTCGTTTCCAGCTTCGTCGCCACCTTCGGCGGCACCACCAGCAAGCAGGGCGAATTCCAGGTGACGCCGACGAAAAGCCTCACCAAGTCGCAGCTCGTGCTGACGCCTGCGGGCACCGTCTCGGTCTTCGGCTTCAAGACGCCGATCCCCGTTCCCTTCGGCGACGAGCGCACCGGCTATCTGGTGACCGACCTCGATGCGGCGGTGAAGTCTGCCCGCAGCCACGGGGCGGTGCGCCGTCTGGAGACCTTCCCCGATCCCATCGGCCGGGATTCGGTGATCCAGTGGCCGGGCGGCGTGAACATGCAGCTCTACTGGCACACCGCCAAGCCGAACTACAAGGCGCTTGAGACGGTCCCGGAAAACCGCGTCTATCTGACCGCCGATGCCGCCGACAGCTTCATCAAGGGCTGGACCGGCTTCGCCCACGGCAAGATCACCGCCGATGACAAGGCCGCCAATGGCGCCGAGATCGGCGAGCCCGGCAAGACCATCCGCCGCGTGTCGATCACCAGCGGCTATGGCAAGATGGTGGTCTACGTTTCGGACGGCCAGCTACCCTGGCCCTATGGCCGCGACATGACCGGCTATGCGGTGAGCGACCTCAATGCCACGCTCGCCAGGGCTTCGGCGGCAGGCGCGGAAACGCTGGTCGCGCCTTACAGCACAGGCAAGCGCCAGGCCGCCATCGTGCGCTTCCCCGGCGGCTACATCGCCGAGATCCACTCCGGTGAGGTTGACTGAACCATGTCCGGCACCGGTACGCCCAAATTCGTCGCCTCGGTGCTGGATTTCGCGCCGACGGGCTTTCTTGCCCGCCTCCTGCTGGTGGGCGCCTATCTCGTCGGCGGGCTCACCAAGCTCACCGACTGGCAGGGCGCCGTGGCGGAGCAGGCCCACTTCGGCCTGACCCCGCCCGCGCTCTGGGCGGCGCTCACCATTGCGGTGGAGCTCGTCGGCCCGCTGCTGATCCTGACGAACCGCCTGGTCTGGCTGGGCGCGGGCATGCTGGGCGTGTTCACGTTCTTCGCCGCGACGGTCGCCAATGCCTTCTGGGCCATGCCCGCCGGACCCGAGCGCTTCGGGGCGACGAATGCCTTCTTCGAACACATGGGCCTCGTCGGCGGGTTCATTCTCGTGGCCATCCTAGCCTCCCGGGCGAAGCGACGTGCCTAGGCTGGCCCCGCTTGCGGCGCTTGCCGCAACCCTTCTCCCCCATCTTGCCCATGCCGAACCCACCGAGGCCTGGCAGGCCCCGACCCTCTCGATCACCCGCTACGACGAGGACTGGTCCGACCTTGCCGACGCCGAAAAGCGCGCGCACCACTGGACCGGGCCGTTCAAGTACATCCCGATCAGCGATGACGTCTGGCTCTCCACCGGCATCGAACTGCGCGTGAGGAACGAGAACCTCGAAAACAACCTCTGGGGCGGGGCGGATGCGCCGAACGACAGCTACGTCTGGCTGCGCGCGCTGCCCTATGCGGACCTGCATGTCGGCAAAGTGCGTGCCTTCGTGCAGCCGATCGCCTCGACATCGGCCAGCGTCGCGCCTTCGCCGGGCCCGGTGGACGGCACCGGCATCGACCTGCTGCAAGGCTTCGTCGAGGCTGACCTCGGCCCCGTAACCCTGCGCGGCGGGCGGCAGATGCTCTCGCTCGGCACCGAACGGCTGATCGGCACCCGCTACGGTCCCAACGTGCCGCTCGCCTTCGATGGCCTGCGTGCGGACGTGACGCTGGGCGCCGCGAAAGTCAGCCTGCTGGCGGTCAGGCCCGTGCAGGCCCGCCGGGGCGACTTCGACGATCGCACTTCGCCCGACAAGTCGCTCTGGGGCGCCTATGCCGCGCTGCCGGGACTGGATCTCTACTATCTCGGCTATCGTAACCAAGCCGCCCACTGGGGCACGCGCGGGGGCACCGAAACCCGCCACAGTCTTGGCGCGCGCTGGCACGGCAGCCGCGACGACTGGCACTGGAACGTCGAGGGCGTCTATCAGTTCGGCCGTTTCGCGGATGGCCCGATCTCGGCCTGGACGCTGGGCACCGAACTCGGCCGCGCCTTCCCGGAAGCACCGCTCGCCCCCGACCTTACCGTTCGCGTCAATGTGGTGAGCGGGGACAAGGACAAGGCCGACAATCGCCTCGGCACGTTCAACGCGATGTTCCCCAAGGGCAAATACTTCGGCGAGCTTTCGCCGGTCGGCCCCTACAACATCGTCAACGCCTATTCCTCGCTGGGCCTGCAACTTGCCCCGGATATCTCGGCCAGCCTTGCTGCCATGGCCTACTGGCGCGCCTCGTGCGGGGACGGCATCTACGACATTCCCGGCAACCTGATCCGCGACGCGGGAGACAGCCGCGCGAAATTCGTCGGCAAGGAAGTGGAAGCGACGCTGGCCTGGCAGGCGACGGCGGAGCTCGAACTCTCCGCCTCGCTTTCCGCCTTCGCGCCGGGAGCCTTCATCCGCGAGACCGGCTCCGCCAGGACGATCCATATGCTCGGTCTCGAAAGCAATTTCCGGTTCTGATCGGCATTTCAGTTTCATCGAACAAACCGGACGATCTTATTCGGATACCTGAGATAGCAGCCCCGACCTAGACCACCGGCATCCCCCCCATCCCGGAGATCGACATGACCGCAACACCCGCCGCTTCCCCCATCAAGTCCACCCTGCCGCGCCTGCTGTTGCTGCTTTCCGCCACCACCGGTCTGGTCGATGCGGCTTCGGTGCTGGGTCTCGGCAAGGTCTTTACCGCCAACATGACCGGCAACGTCGTGTTCCTCGGCTTCGCGGCGGCGGGAACGCCCGGTTTCAAGGTTGTGCCGGCGGTCATGGCGCTGCTGGCCTTCATGGTGGGCGCCTTTGGGGCGGGACGCCTTGCCGGCGCCCATGTGGACCTGCCGCTGCGCCGCTGGCTGCTCTGGGCCGCCGTGGTCGAAGCCGCGCTGCTGTGGATCGCTGCCGCCATTTCCACCAGGATCGACATCGCCGCGCAGGCGCCGGAGATCGCGGTGCTTTCGGTGATCGTGCTGACCGGTTTCGCCATGGGTCTGCGCAATGCGACCGTGCGCTCGCTCAAGGTGCCCGACCTGACCACCACCGTATTGACGCTGACGATCACCGGCATCGCCGCCGATCAGGTGGGAGGACGCTCTCCCAATTTCCTGCGCCGCTTCGCCGCCGTGCTTTCGATCTTCCTCGGCGCCGCCGTGGGTGCCACGCTGCTGCTCCATGTCGGACTGGCGGTTCCGCTGATCCTGGCCGGTGCCATCGTGCTGGGTGCAACGCTGCTGTTTGCCCGCGATCCGGCCTCCGCCGCGCCGCACAGGCCCTGAGCGAATGCGCCTGTCTACCGGCTAAAGCTCGATCAGGCCGTTTCGCACGGCAATCGCCACGGCATGGGTGCGATCCATCGCCCCCAGCCGCGCGAAGATCGCCTTCATATATCCCTTCACCGTCTCTTCCGAGAGAGAGAGCCGGCCGGCGATCTGCTTGTTGGAGTTGCCCGCCGCCGCCAGTTCCAGCACGTCGCTTTCGCGAGCGGTGAGGTGAGGGGGGCTTTCGGAGGCGGCCTGTCTCGAACCGTCCGCGCTGACCAGACCGGCGTCGAAATGCATCTCGCCCCGGTGAATGCAGCGGATGGCGTCGAGAAGTTCGGTCCGCAGGCTGTTCTTGAGCAGATAGCCTGCGGCGCCCGCCTTGAGCGCGCGCAGGGCCCAGCCGTCACCCGAATAGGTCGTCAGCACCAGCACGCGGGCCTGCGGAAATTCCGCAAGGATGCGCGCCATCGCGGTCAGCCCGTCGATGCCCGGCATCTGGAGATCCAGCAGCATGACGTCGGGGCGAAGCTCGCGGTAGAGCGCCACGGCGGCCTCGCCGTCCTCTCCCATGCCGATCAGTGCCATGTCGTGCTGCGTGCCCAGCACCGCCATGACGCCGTCGCGCAGCAGCGGATGATCGTCGATCACGAGCACGCGGATCGGCGCTTCCGGGGCTGTTGCCGGTGCGGAGGTGGTTTCGCCAGAAGCGGGCATGTCCATGGGGAGACCCTGAGCGCGATGGCCGGATTAGGCAATTCCCCCCGAATGGGGGGATTGCCCGATATGTGCACTTGGAGGCATTTTTGTGCATCGCAAAAAACCGGAGGTCTCGCCTTGCCCCCCCAGGTGGTTCCCCAACCCGTCACCCCCGCCACGCCCGCCTCGATTGCCGACAGGGCATCGGGCACGGTCCTGATCGTCGATGACGATCCCGAAATGCGCTCGGCGCTGGGCAGCCTGCTGCGTGTGGAAGGGTTTTGCCCGCAGGGGTTCGCATCCTCGCAGGCCGTGCTGGATGCGCCGCTTCCCGACCGCGAATGCTGCCTCATCGCCGACGTGCGCCTGCCGGGCATCGGCGGGCTCGAACTGTACGAGCAGCTCAAGCGGCGGGGCGACGAGATCCCGGTCGTGTTCATGACCGGCCATCCCGACGTGGCGCTATCGGTGCGGGCGATGAAGGCGGGGGCGATGGATTTCCTGCCCAAGCCCTTTGGCGACCAGCAGATGATCGATGCCGTCGATGCAGCGCTCGCGTTCGACCGGGACAGGCGGGAACTGACCCATCGCCACCGCGCGGTCGCGGAACGCTTCGCGGCCCTCACAGGGCGCGAACGGCAAGTGATGGAAGGCGTGGTGCGGGGCCTGATGAACAAGCAGATCGCCTGGGAGCTGGAGATCAGCGAGATCACCGTGAAGCTCCACCGCTCCAGCCTGATGAAGAAGATGCAGCTCCGCTCCGTCCCAGACCTCGTCCGTGCCTCGCAAGTGATCGAGGCCCGATCGGCCGCCTGATATCGGGCACCCGACATCGGCACAGGCCTGCTTCCATAGCCGCTCGGCGCACGCGGGCGCGTTTCCGGCGGCCTTTTTCGCGCTGCCCGGAACCTCGGAGCCGCCCGCGCACTACCTAGCCATACTTTCGTCTCATTCAGCGGACCGTCGCGGCGCGATAGCATCCGGGGATGGCGGGCGAGGGCGAAGCGTGCCCACGCGGGTAGCGAGAAGGAGAGGCCATGGCGCACCGGCCAAGCAATGCGGACCTGCATCCCATGCCCGATGGGGGACCTGACGACGACATCCACGCCATTGCTGCAAGGTACGCCGCGACCCGGCATCTCAGCCGCGAGCTCGTGCTGGGGCTGAACGAGGCGGACGCGGCGGTGCAGTCCATGCCGGATGCCTCGCCCGCCAAGTGGCATCTGGCGCATACGACGTGGTTCTTCGAGACTTTCCTGCTGCGCGATCACGTTCCCGGCTACCGCCTGTTCGACCCGCGCTGGCCGTTCCTGTTCAACAGCTATTACGAAGCCGAGGGCGAGCGGATGGCGCGGCCCGAACGCGGCCTGCTGACCCGGCCCGCCCTGGCCGAGGTCATGGCCTATCGCGAGCATGTCGACACGGCGATGCGCGCGGCGCTGCCGGAGCTTCTGGCGCGGCATGGCGACCTGATCGAGCTGGGCATCCAGCACGAGCAACAGCATCAGGAACTGCTGCTGACCGATATCAAGCACTTGTTCTCCCGCAATCCGCTCGGCCCGGCCTATGCATCCGCATCCGCTTCCCGGGCCACGCCGGACGGGGGGGCTCTGCGCTGGATCGAAGGGCAGGAAGGGCTGGCCCGGATCGGCAGTCTGGAGGACGATCCATTCGCCTTCGACAACGAAACGCCCCGGCACCCCGCATGGCTGGCTCCCCATGCACTGGCCAGTCGGCCGGTGACCAATGGTGAATGGGCGGAATTCATTCGCGACAATGGCTACGGCACCGCCGCGCTCTGGCTTTCCGACGGCTGGGACTGGACCCGGCGCGAAGGGATCGCGGCGCCGCTCTATTGGCGGGGCGGCAGCGATGAATGGGAGCATTTCACGCTTGGCGGCTGGCTTCCCGTCGATCCCGATGCGCCGGTCGCGCATGTCTCGTTCTATGAAGCCGATGCTTTCGCGGCATGGGCGGGCGCCCGCCTGCCTACCGAGCAGGAATGGGAAGCGGCCGCGCATGGCCGCGATCCGCGCGGCGGCGTGCAACTGGACACCGCAGGCGCGGTCATGCCCCGTGCCGAAGCGCCGGCGGGAGATTTCGCCTCGCTGTTCGGGAACGTCTGGGAATGGACCGGCTCGGCCTATCGCCCGTGGCCCGGCTATCGCCCGGCGGCGGGCGCCGTGGGCGAGTACAACGGCAAGTTCATGTCGGGCCAGTTCGTCCTCAAGGGCGGCAGCTGCGCCACCCCGCGCGGCCACATGCGTGCGTCCTACCGCAATTTCTTCCATCCTCACCAGCGCTGGCAGTTCACCGGCCTGCGCCTTGCCAGGAGTCTCTGAGATGTTCACGGCCCCCCGGAGCGACGAGATCTTTACCGAACAGCGCCTTACTCCCCGGACGTTCCAGCCCGATCCTGCCTTTCGCGAAGATGTGCTGAACGGGCTGGAGCAGGCAGGCAAGGCGATCCCGGCGCGCTGGTTCTACGACATGCGCGGATCGCAGCTTTTCGAGGCGATCACCCAGGTTCCGGAATATTACCCCACCCGCACCGAAACCGCGCTGCTTCACGCCCATGTGGCGGCGGTCGCGGAAAGGCTTGGCGCCGATGCCACGGTGGTGGAGTTCGGCTCGGGCAGTTCGATCAAGACCCGCATCCTGCTCAAGGCGCTGCCCCGCGCGACATATGTGCCGATCGACATCTGCGGCGAGTTCCTCGACGAGGCCTGCCTGGCGCTGCAGGGGCTGTTTCCCGCGCTGCGGATCGTGCCGGTGGAGGCCGATTTCATGAACCCGGTGTCCTTGCCGCTGCGGCGCGAGGGCAGGGCGATGCTCGGGTTCTTCCCGGGATCGACGATCGGCAACCTCACGCCTTTCGCCGCCGTGGACCTGCTGCGTTCGATGCGCGAGACGCTGGGCGAGCAGGCGCATCTCCTGATCGGGATCGATCGGGTCAAGGACCCGGCGCGACTGGTATCGGCTTATGACGACGCGGGCGGGGTGACGGCGCTGTTCAACCTCAACCTCCTCCAGCGCATCAACCGCGAGCTTGGGGGCACTATCCCGGTCGGCGAATTCCGCCATGTCGCGCGCTGGAACGAGGATGCCAGCCGGATCGAGATGCACTTGCAGGCGCGCCGGGCGATCCGTTTCGAGGTGGCGGGACAAGGCTTCCACATGGAAAGCGGCGAGACTATCCATACCGAGAATTGCCACAAGTACCGCCCCGGAGAAATCCGCCTGCTGCTCGCCGCCAGCGGATGGGGCGAGGTGGAGCACTGGAGCGATGCCGGGGGCGACTTCTCGCTGGTGCTGGCGCAAGGGGGCGGTGACTGAGGCGGGCCTCCCGCTACCGTGCAGGGCCTCTGCCATAACAACAAGGCATGGCTGAGTGCGATGGCGGCGCTTCAATCCGCGCTGCCTTGGTACGATATCTGGCGTATCACAGCTTCGGAAGGTCACCATGTCCAGCGCCGCCGCCAACGCTATCGCCACCGTTTCGCTTCGCGGGACGCTTGAGGAAAAGCTCAGGGCCGCGGCCGACGCCGGGTTCGACAGTGTGGAGATTTTCGAGAACGACCTGATCGGTTCGGCCCTGCGCCCGGCAGACGTGCGCAAGCTGATGACCGACCTCGGCATCCACTGTTCGCTCTACCAGCCGTTCCGCGATTTCGAGGGGATGCCCGGCGAGATGCGGGGCCGTGCCATGGACCGGGCCGAGCGCAAGTTCGACCTCATGGGCGAACTGGGCACTGACCGCATTCTCGTATGCTCCAACTGCTCGCCCCATGCGCTGGGCGAGCGCCAGCGCATCGTCGACGACTTCCGCGAACTGGGCGACAGGGCCGCCGCGCGTGGCATCCTCGTCGGCTACGAGGCGTTGGCCTGGGGCCGCCACGTCAACGATCACCGCGATGTCTGGTCCATCGTCAGGCAGGTGGACCATCCGGCGGTCGGCATCATCCTCGACAGCTTCCACTCGCTGTCGCGCCGTATCCCGAACGAGAGCATCCGCGACATTCCGGGCGACAAGATCGTCTACGTCCAGCTTGCCGACGCGCCGCTGCTCGACATGGACCTGCTTTACTGGAGCCGGCATTTCCGCAACCTGCCGGGGCAGGGCGGGCTGGACCTGCCGGGCTACGTCGCCGAAATTCTGCGTACCGGCTATGACGGCCCGCTCTCGCTCGAAATCTTCAACGACCGCTTTCGCGCGATTTCCTCGCGCCTCGTGGCGCAGGACGGGCACCGCTCGCTCGAATACGTGCGCGATGCGGCAAGGCGCCTGCTTGGCCAGCCGACCACGATGCCCGCACCGCAGCCGCCGCTCGGCGCCGAATTCGTCGAGTTCACCGCCACCGGCGACGACACCGCGCGGCTGGGCGAGACTTTCGAAACGCTCGGCTTCTCGCATATCGGCACTCACCGCGCCAAGAAGGTGACGCGCTGGCGGCAGGGCAATGTCAACCTCGTCATCAATGCCGAGCCCAAGGGTTTCGCCAAGTCCTATCGCATCGTCCACGGCACTTCGATCTGTGCCATCGGGGTGCGGGTTAAGGACGCCGCCGCGGTGATGGAGCGCGCCGCCGCGCTCGGCATCCGTGCCTATAGCCCCGAGGGCCGCCCCGGCCGCATGGCCATGCCCGCGCTGCGCGGCGTCGGCGGCAGCCTCGTCTATCTGGTCGAGGATGACGGCGCCGAGGCGCTCTGGGCGCGCGAGTTCGAGGCGGTGCCGGTGGAGGACCTCACCGACGATGCCCGCGCCCGCTCGATCGACCACCTTGCCGCCGTGGTCCACAATGACGAATTCCTGTCCTGGCAGCTTTACTGGCGCGCCCTGTTCGGCCTCGAAGGACGCGACGCCAACGACGTGATCGACCCTTCCGGCCTCGTCCACAGCCAGGCGCTGCAATCGCCGGACGGAGGCTTCCGCCTCACCCTCAACGCCTCGGACGCGCGCGAGACGCTGTCCTCGCGCTTCCTTGCGCAGGGCATGGGCGGCGGTTTCCAGCATGTTGCGCTCGCCAGCGACGACCTGCTCGCCACGGCGGCTGTCGTCCGCGCGCGGGGGGCGGCGATGCTGGATATCCCGGAGAACTATTACGACGATCTCGTCGCCCGCTTCGGGTTCGACGGCAAGGCCGCCGCGCGCATGGAACAGGCCGGCGTGCTCTATGACGAGGACGGCGCCGGCAATGCCTATCGCCAGCTTTACAGCCGGGCGTTCGACAAGCTGTTCTTCTTCGAATTCGTCGAGCGCGGCGGGACTTACACGGGCTACGGCGCGCCGAATGCCGGGATCAGGCTGGCGGCGCAGAACCGGTTTCGTGCGGTGGAAGAGGTGGCCGAGTAAGAGCAAAGTCCTGGGGGCTATCCCCCAGACCCTCGGAATGTCAGCGCCGCGCGCGATTTACTTGCGGCGCAGCCAGTAAGTCTTCCGACGCAAGGGGGGCGCGGCCGGATAGTGCAGGGGGCTATGCTCCCCTGCTTTTCCTTTTCCTTAAACTGCCTGACTGGCCGCCGCGAAGTCCGCGAGCATGCGCTCGGTGTCAGGCTCCCGCCCGGTGAAGCGCGCGAAGGCGTGCGCGGCCTGCATCACCGCCATGCCGCCGCCGTTCAGCGTCGCGCAGCCGATGGCCTTCGCGGCCTTGAGCAGTTCGGTTTCCAGCGGGAAATAGATCACGTCCGAAACCCACATGTCGCGCGTCAGCAGGGCCGGGTCGAAGGGCAGGCCGGGGTGGCTCTCCATGCCCACGGGCGAGCATTGCACCACGCCGTCCACGCCCGCGATCGCCTCTGCGGCCGAACCTGCCGCGATCACTTCCGCGTCGGGAAACAGCGCGGCAAGGCGCCGGGCCAGCGCCTCTGCGCGCTGCGTTGCGGGGTCGAAGATCGCCAGCCGCTCGGCGCCCAGGTCGAGGTGGGCATAGCCCACCGCCGAAGCCGCGCCGCCCGCGCCGACCATGGCCACGCGCTTGCGCGGCAGCACGCCCAGCGAGGCGAGGAAGCTGGCGCGGTAGCCGGACCAGTCGGTATTGTCGCCGATCAGGCGGCCGCCGCGCAGCAGCACGGTGTTGACCGCGCCGAGCTTGGCGGCCGCTTCCGAAAGCTCGTCCATCAGCGGCACGACCGCCTGCTTGAAGGGGTGGGTGACATTGGTGCCGTCAAACCCCAGGGCGGCCATGGTCTTCAGGAAAGTGCCGAGGTCATCCGCGCCGAAGCCGATCACGTCGCTGTCGAGGATGCGGTAGACCAGCGGCAGGCCCAGCGCCCTCGCTTCGGTTTCGTGCATCGCCGGGCTGCGCGAACCGCCGATGCCGGAGCCGATCAGGCCGCAGAGAATGGTCGAGCGCGCGGGGCCCGTGACGGCGACGGGAGACTGAAGCATGATCTTGGTCCTTGGGTAGGGAGGAAGGCTTAACGCTCGGCGGGCATCCGGATCAGGGTGACGGCCAGTCCGGCCAGTACCGCCGGGACCGCGAAGATCGCGAAGATCGCCGCCAGCGGAACCTTCTCGGCCAGCAGGACGCCGCCCAGCATCGGCCCGATCACCGCGCCGATACGGCCCACGCCCATCGCCCAGCCGAGCCCGGTGCTGCGCACTTGCGGCGGGTAGAAGCTGGTGGCGAGCGGGTAGCAGCCGTTGAAGCCGCCCTGGATGAAGGCGCCGATGAAGAAGGCGGTCAGCAGCGTCGCGGCGATCGTCATGGAAACCGCGCCGAACACGACGAGGGCGACGGCGGCCAGAACCATGTAGAGCAGGATCAGGCGGCGCAGGTCGATGCGGCTGGCGATCAGGCCGATCGACGTGATGCCGATGAAGGCGCCGATGTTGTAGACCGCGCCGGCGTAGATTGCCTGGGTGGCGGGCAGGCCCGCCTCGACGGCGAGCTTGGGAATCCAGCTGATGACGAAGTAGAGCGTCATGAAACCGAAGATCGTCGCGGTCCAGAGGAGGATCGTTCCCGAAGTGCGGCCTTCGCCGAGCACGCCGCGCAGGCCGACGGAGTGGGCTTCGGCGACGCGGCGCTCAGGCAGGGCTTCCAGCGTCGGGCGGCCAAGCGAGGCCAGCAGGCGATTGGCCTTGGCGAGTGCGCCCCTGGGCTGGTGAGCGAGCAGGAAATCGACCGATTCGGGCAGCATCGCCCAGACCAGCGGCAGCGCCAGCAGGCAGAGGGTGGCGGCGCCCAGCAGCATGGCCTGCCAGCCGTGGTTGTCGATCTGATGGGCGACGATGAAACCGGTGATCGTCGCGCCGACCGGGTATCCGGCCTGCAGGAAGCCCACCGCGAAAGTGCGGTGCTTGGCAGGCGCATATTCGGCGGTCAGCGCGGCCATGCTGGCCAGCACGGTGCCGATGCCGATGCCGACCAGGAAGCGCGAGGCGATCAGTTCGGCGATCGAGCCGGCAATCGCCGATCCGAACATCGCCACCGTCATCATCACCAGCGAGGCGATGATGAGCTTGCGGCGGCCGAACTTGTCGGCCAGCGGCGCGATCAGCAGTCCGCCTGCGGCCATGCCGGCGAGGCTGGAGCTGAAGACGACGCCCAGGCTCTCGGGATTGACCTTCCAGTCGGCGGAAAGGGCGGGGGCGACGTAGGACAGGATGAGCACGTCCATCCCGTCGAGCATGTTGAGGAGGAAGCAGATGGCGACCACAAGCACCTGCCGCGCGGTCCAGCCGTCGACGTTCTGCGAGGCGCTCTCGCCCACCGTCACGTAAGGACGCACGGATACCGATCCGGCGGCGGAATAGCTGGCCATGGTAACGCCTTTCCCATCCTCAGCGGCGCTTGGCTGCGCCTGTTGTCGTCCGGCGGCCCGGCGCCGGGACTGTATGAACCTTGCGGGCATCTTCACGGTGTTTGATCCCGGGGTGCATTGCCAGACATCACGACGATGTGACTTATAGCGTTATGTTATGGCCTATAACTCTTGGCAGGTTCATCAGTATGTTGCGGGCGATCTCCTCGAAGGTCTCCCCCACGAGAGTGCGCGCCACGTCGAGGTTGCGGCTGACGTAGACCGGCAGCACGCCGGGCGACTCGAATTCCAGGAAGCGCACGGTGTCCGCGTGGGGCTGCATGGCGGTGAAGCTGTCCACCAGCGCGATGCCCATGCCCTGCGCCACGAAGGCCACGGCGGTTTCGGCGAAACGGATATAGGTGGCGATGTCCAGTTCCTCGCCCGCATCCGCATACATCCGGGCGATGATCCGGCCGTGCGGAGTGTCTTCCCGGAATGACTGGATGCGCTCGCCCCCGAGGTCGGCCACGGTGATCCGCTCGCGTTCGGCAAGGCGGTGCCCGGCGGGCACGGCGCAGACCATGCGGCCGGCGCCGATGCGGCTGGAAAGCACGTTGGGATGGTCGATGGGGAACACCGTCAACGCATAGTCGCCGCGCTGAAGTGCCAGCCAGTCGTCCGCCTGCTCCACCGAGAGAATGTCGAACTGGATGGTGAGGCCGGGATAATTGGCGGTCAGCCGAGAGAGCATCTGCGGCACCACCGAATGCCCCAGCGACGGAGAGGCGCCGACCCTGAACGTGCGGTCCTCCCCCTTGGCGAGGCGGCGGACGACGTGTTCCAGATCGTTGAAGCCCTTGTAGATCTGCTCGATCTCCTCGAACAGCACGCGGGCTTCGGACGTGGGCACCAGCCGTCCGCGCGTACGGTCGAACAGGCGGAAGTGGAGCTTGTCCTCCATGTGGCCGAGCATGCGGCTGAGGCCGGGCTGCGAGGTGCCCAGCATGCGCGCGGCGCCGCTCACCGTCTTGGTAATCATTACCGCGCGGAAGATCTCGATCTGCCTGATGGTCAGCATCGCTAGCGGCTAGCACGGCGCCGGTCCTGCGCCAACGGGGCAAAAGCAGGGCGATCGGGCGGCTTGCGATGCCTCCCCCGCCGCCTGCGGGGCCTTGCGATGCTTGCCCCGCAGGCGGCGGCCGTGCGATGAGGGCGGCAATCACTTTGTTTCCCGAACGGAAAGACATGGCAAAAGAAACAGGCAGCGCGCGAGCAGGCTCGCCGCTGGAACTGACACTGCGCGGCGTGCTGCTGGGCGGCGTGATCACGCTGCTGTTCACGGCGGCCAACGTCTATCTCGGCCTGAAGGTGGGCCTGACTTTCGCGACCTCGATCCCGGCCGCCGTCATCTCGATGGCGATCCTGCGCGGCTTCAAGGATTCGACGATCTTCGAGAACAACATCGTCCAGACCGTGGCGAGCGCGGCGGGCACGCTGGCGGCGATCATCTTCGTGCTGCCCGGCCTCGTCATGATCGGTTACTGGCAGGGCTTCCCATATTGGACGACGGCGGCGATCACCGGCACGGGCGGCATTCTCGGCGTGCTGTTCTCGGTGCCGCTGCGCCGCGCGCTGGTGATCGACACGCCGCTTCCCTATCCCGAGGGCCATGCCGCTGCCGAAGTGCTGCGCGTGGGTTCCGAATCGCGCGAAGGGGCCGAGGAAAGCGCCAAGGGCCTTTCGGTGCTCTTGTGGAATGCGCTGGCTTCGGCCGGTTTCGCGATCCTCACGCAGACGCGCCTTGCCGTTGCCGAAGCCTCGCTCTGGTTCCGGGCGGGGCCGGGGGCCACCGGCATTTCCGGGGGCCTGTCCTTCGCGCTGATGGGCGTGGGCCACCTCGTGGGCATCTCGGTGGGCATGGCGATGTTCCTCGGTCTCGTCGTCGGCTGGTGGGTGCTCCTGCCGATGCTGACCGCGCAGAACCCGCTGCCGGGCGGCGCGGAAGTCTGGGCGACCACGGTGTTTTCCGAGAATGTGCGCTTCTTCGGCGCAGGCGTGATCGGCGTTGCGGCGGTCTGGACCCTGCTGCGGATCGCCGGTCCGGTGATCGGCGGCGTGCGTTCGGCCATGGCGGCCAGCCGTGCGCGCCATGCCGGAACGGTGCTGGCGGTGGAGGAGCGCGACCTGCCGATCTCGATCGTGTTCGTGGGCTCGCTGGCCATGCTGGTGCCGATCGCGGTGCTGCTGTGGAGCGTGATCGGCAGCGGGCCGCTGGCCGGTTCGGAAATGCTGCTGATCTTTGGCGCGCTGCTGTTCATCCTCGTGATCGGCCTGCTCATCGCGGCGGTCTGCGGCTACATGGCGGGGCTGATCGGCGCGTCGAATTCGCCGGTTTCCGGCATCGGCATCCTTTCCGTGGTCGCCGCCTCGCTCATGCTGGTCGGCCTGTTCGGCCGGGGGCAGGGCGCCGAGACGACCGATGCGCTGGTCGCCTATGCGCTGATCGTCACCGGCATCGTCTTCGGCGTGGCGACAATCTCCAACGACAACCTCCAGGATCTCAAGACCGGGCAACTCATCGGCGCTACGCCGTGGAAGCAGCAGGTGGCGCTGGTGATCGGCGTGGTGTTCGGCTCGCTGGTGATCCCGCCGGTGCTGGACCTGCTGAACACCGCCTTCGGCTTTGCCGGAGCGGCCAATGCCGGGCCGAATGCGCTGCCCGCGCCGCAGGCGGCGCTGATCTCGACCCTGGCCAAGGGCGTGCTGGGCGGCAATCTCAACTGGACGATGATTGGCTGGGGTGCTGCGGCGGGCGTGGTGTTCGTCGCGCTGGACGAAGTGCTGGGGCTGATGGGCCGCCTGCGCCTGCCGCCCCTTGGCGTCGGGATCGGCATCTACCTGCCGATGAGCGTGATCCTGCCGACGGTGATCGGCTCGGTGCTGGGCTTCTTCTACGACCGCTGGGCCAGGCAGCAGCGCGACCCGGAATTCGCCGAGCGCATGGGCGTGCTGACCGCTACCGGCCTGATCGTGGGCGAGAGCCTTTGGGGCGTGGGCTTTGCGGGCATCGTCGCGGCTTCGGGCAGCGACGCACCGCTGGCACTGGTGGGCGACGGTTTCGCCGGGCCGGCGCTGACAGGCGGCACGGTGCTGTTCTTCGCGCTGGTCTACATGCTCTATGCCCGCACGCGCAGGCTGGTCACCTCGGCCTGATCGGAAAGGTTGCGGGGCTCCGCGAAGGGAGCCCCGCAACTTTCAAGAGATCACGGCTTCAATAGATATCGCGGCGATAGAGCCCGGCTTCGGCCATCGCTTCCACCCTTTCGTCGCCCAGCGCACGGCGCAAGGCGTCGTCAACCGCCGGTGCCATGCCCTGAAGGCTGCCGCAGACGAGGATCGCGGCGCCGTTTTCCACCCAGTCCCGCAGGTCCGCCTCGGCTTCGGCCAGCAGGTGCTGCACATAGCGCCCGCAGTCCGCATCGCGCGACCATGCGCGGTCGAGGCGGGTGAGCGTGCCGTCCGCCAGCCAGCCGTCCACTTCGCCCGGAAGCAGGGCGTCATGCGCGCGGCTGCGTTCGCCGAACAGCAGCCAGTGGCCGCCGCGTCCCTCGGCGCGGGACTGGCGCAAGTGGCCGCGCAGCCCGGCAAGGCCGGTGCCGTTGCCGATCAGGATCAGGCGGCGCCCCCCGGCGGGAGCGTGGAAGCCCTCGTTGGCGCGCAGGCGAAGCGAGACTGCGCCGCCCGGCGAAGCGAAATGCGTCAGCCAGCCGGAACCGAGACCCAGCGTGCCGTCCGTTCGTTCCACCTGGCGGACCAGCAGGTCGAGGCTGCCGTCGCCGGGGACCGATGCGATCGAGTATTCGCGGTGCGGCAGGGGACGGAGCGCGGCCACGAGTTCCCCGGCGCTTTCCACCAGGTGGTCGGGAATGAGCGCGCGGGAGAGGTGATCGGCCAGGGACTTGCCCTCCACCTCGACATCGCGGCCCAGCCCGCAGGCCGAAAGGTAGGCGGCGATGCGCGCGGGATCGTTGGCGCCGGGCAGGACTTCGGCGATGTCACCCGCCTGCCATGACGGCATCGGACCGGTAGCGGGCCTGATGCTGACGAGGAAGGCAGGGCCTCCGGCGCTGCCCGGGTTGAGCAGGCGGCGTTCGGCAAGCTGCCAGTTCTCGTAAGCGGCGGGCTCCCAGTCCGGCATGTCGGGTTCGGCGCCGAGCGCGGCGAGTTGCTGCTGCCACTGGCGCTGGGCGTCGATATCCTCGCCGTTCACTTCCACCATGTCGAACAGGCGCCGCGCGCCGCCGGCATGGAGCCAGCGGTCAACGGAATGGCCGAAGGCGCAGAACTCGGGATATTCGCGGTCGCCCAGGGCGAGGACGGCATATTCGAGGTGTTCGGCGCCGGGCGGGGTCGCCATCGCCTGACGGGCGAAGCGGCGCGCCGGGTCGGGCGGTTCGCCTTCGCCATAAGTGCTGACCACGAAGAGCGCGCGATCGACATCGGAGAGCAGCGCATCGTCCACTGCCGAAAGCGGCACGACCCGGGCGCCGCCAAGCGCGGCGGCGGTCTGGCGGGCAAGGCGTTCGGCGCCGCCGGTCTGGCTGGCGAAGGCGACAAGCAGGTCGCCGGTAGCGGCGGACAGGGCGGGCTGGGCCTCCACCACTTCCCTGAGCGACCGTTTCTTGCGGCGGCGCACAAGGTAGAGCAGCAGTCCGGTAACGGTGAAAAGCGGCATCGTCAGGCTGGTCAGCAGGAGCAGGATGCGTCCGCCGATGCCGAAGAAGGCGCCGCGATGCAGTTCGTACATGCTGGTGGTGATGACCTTGCCCAGGCTGCGCCGGTCGTAGCGGTCGGCCTTGACCAGTTTGCCGTCGGCAAGATCGACCTTGATGTCGTCGGTCATGCGGTCATGCCGGGCATCTTCCAGCAGCACCCGGAACGTGGCCGTTTCCTTGCCGTCCTCTGGCATGGAAATGGAGATCGACCGATAGCGGCCGTCCATCGCGGCCAGCACCGTGGGCCAGGCGCGGGCCAGGCTGGGCACAGGGGTTTCCTTTGCGGCTTCCTTCGCGCCTTCCTTGCCGTTCGCGCCGCCGCCATGCCCGCTTTCCTCGCGGCTGGTCTTGCCGGTGAGTGCGTAGAGCACGCCCTGCCGGTACCAGTCGTAGGACCACCAGAGCCCGGTCAGCGCGCTCAGCAGATAGACGAGCGCCACCCAGCCGCCGATCACGGCATGCAGCGCGCGGTAAAGGTTGCGGCCGCTCTTGCGCAGGTCCAGCACCAGCCATGCGCGCCAGTCGAACGTGCGGCGGGGCCAGCGCAAGTAGAGGCCGGAAATCGCGAAGAACACCAGCGAGATCGCGGAGAAGGCGGTGATCTGGCGGCCGATCCCGTTGCCGCCGCCCGGCAGCGCGAGCCAGCGGTGCAGGTCCTCCACCGTGCGGAAGAAGCCGGTGCCGCTGGGCTGTCCCAGCAGGATGCCGCTGCGCGGGTCCACGTAGCTGCGCTCGCCGCGCCGCTCCTTGCCCTGCGCGGCGAACTGGACCTGCCAGGCGGCCTCGGGGTCGTGCTCGGCGGTCAGCCGCTCGACCTTGAGACCGGCGCGCTGCGCGGAGGCGCGGGCGATCACCTCGTCAGGGGAAAGCGCCGGGCCCTTACCGGGGGAAAGGGTGACGATGCCCGGGCTGAGCAGGCGCATGATCTCGTTCTCGAAGCTCAGCGTGGCGCCGGTCACGCCCATCAGCGCGAGCACGAAGCCGGCGGTGATTCCGAGGAACCAGTGAATCTGAAACAGTACCTGCCGCGTCACGTCTTCGCTTCCCGCTTGATCTTGCCGGGGCCGCCCACCGGCCCCTCGGGAAAGCGCGTGCCGTTCGGCCTCTGGACTTTCGCAAGTCTTCCCTCGAGGGAGCTTCGCTAATGCGATCAACTTGCAATAGCAACAGAGATTTCATTCGTTTGCAGGAGCGGCGCGCGCGGACCTTCGCAAGGCGCGCCGCTCCTGCCTTCAGGCCGCGACGGGGCGGGCACATTCTCGCGCAAGATCGAGCACGTCGGCGGCAAGGCGGTCCACTTGTGCCGGGTCGGCGTCCCACGCGAACATGAAGCGGGCACCGCCGCCGATGAAGGTGTAGAAGCGCCAGCCGCGCGCGCGCAGTCCATCCAGAACCGGTTCGGGCGCGGAGAGGAACACGGCGTTGGCATCGACCGGGAAGATCAGTTCCAGCCCGGCCACACCCGCGAAGGCATCCGCAAGGCGGCGGGCGCAGCCATTGGCATGGCGCGCGTTCGCCAGCCATGCGCCGCTTTCGAGCACGCCGATCCACGGCGCCGAGAGGTAGCGCATCTTCGAGGCGAGCTGCCCGGCCTGCTTGCAGCGGTAGGAGAAGTCTTCCGACAGCGTGCGGTCGAAGAAGATGACCGCTTCGCCCACGGCCATGCCGTTCTTGGTGCCGCCGAAGCAGAGCACGTCCACGCCGGCCTGCCAGGTGATCTCGGCGGGGGTGCAGTCCAGCGCCGCGCAGGCATGGGCGAAGCGGGCGCCGTCCATGTGCAGCTTCAGCCCGAGCGCGCGGCAGGTGGCGGAGATCGCCTCGATTTCGGCCACGGAATAGACCTGCCCGGTCTCGGTCGGCTGGGTGATGGTGACGACGCGCGGCTTGGGGAAGTGGATGTCCGACCGGCCGGTGGCGAGCGCGCGAATGGCCTCCGGCGTCAGCTTGCCGTCGGCGCTCTGGGCGACCAGCAGCTTGGACCCGTTCGAGAAGAACTCCGGCGCGCCGCATTCGTCGGTCTCGACGTGGGCGGAGGAGGAGCAGATCACCGAGTGATAGGACTGGCACAGCGCGGCAAGCGCCAGCGAGTTGGCGGCAGTGCCGTTGAAGGCGAAATAGACGTCGCAATCGGTGGCGAACAGCGCGCGGAAGGCGTCGGCGGCGCGGCGCGTCCATTCATCCTCGCCGTAAGCGGTGGCCGAGCCGGTATTGGCCAGCTCCATCGCGGACCAGGCCTCGGGGCAGATTCCGGCATAATTGTCGCTGGCGAATTGCTGGGCCGGGGCGGGACGGATCTGGGACATGCGGTATTTCCTTCTGGGCTCGGCGAGCCGGGAGGAAAATGACGGCGATGCAGCTGGAAAACCCGTTTGTTGCCGGTCCGGCCACATCCCTTCGCATGTCTGCGAAGGTACCACCTTGCTCGGGAGCAGGTTGGTGCCGGGCATTATCCCGACTCTTGATGCTGGGGCGTCTGCTAGGCCGATCCCGGTCCGCCGTCAATCGGAAGACGGGCCGGACCATCAATCGGAGAACGGTTCCGGCGATTTCGAGCAGGGGTATCAGCAGGAAGGCTGACTCGACGCGGAGCCCCGGCCTTCGTAGGTTTTTCCCGTCGCTTCCGGCACTTCGCCGGGCGGTTCGGCAAGACAGCTAGGAACATGGGGCGGACATTCGACGCGAGATCATCCGGCCTGAGCCGGGCGCGCCAGGCGCTGCTGATCACCGATCCAAACCGGCTGATCGGCTATGGCCGCCTGATGACCGCGATCTTCGCGGTGATCGCGATCTATCTCGATCCCACGCAGCCCGGCCGTTACCGGCACGAGGCGCAGGACGTGCTGGCGATCTACCTCGTCATGGCGATCCTGCTGGTGGCGGTGCCGATCCGCAAGCCGGTGGACAGCCCGGTCCACTTCGCCGTTCACGTCCTGGATACCGCGATCCTCGGCTGGCTGGCGTTCCTCACCAACGAACTGACCAGCCCGTTCTTCTCGTTTCTGCCCTTTGCGCTGCTGGCGATGGCGGTGCGCTGGGGGTTCGCGGGCGCGATCGTCGGCGCGGTCATGCTGGAGATGGTGCTGTTCGCGGTCGGCATTCCCGACATTCTCGACGGTGAATCCGAACTCAACGTGCTCATCATCCGGGCGGCCTACTTCCTGGTCTGCGCGGTGATGCTCGGCTATTTCGGGGCTTACCGCGAAAGCAGCCGCGAACGGCTGGCGCGGCTGGCGAGCTGGCCAATGGATGCCGGGTTCGGCGACCGGCGCGGCTGGCTGTCCGAACTGTGCCGCCATGCCGCCACCGTCACCGGCTGCGAAAGCCTGATCCTGATCTGGCGCGAGCAGGACGAGCCGACCGGCTTCATCGCCCATTGGCGCAAGCAGGGGCTCGACCTGCGGCCGCTGGACCGCGCCAATTTCCGCAGCGCCTTTTCCGAGGCGCGGCTCGACTTCATGGACCGCACGCGGGCCAGCCAGCTTGGACCGGACGAGATGCTGGCGCTTACGCTCATGCTCGGCGGGCTGGGCCTGCCGCGTCCGCGTTCGCACGACTATGCGGTGCGTTCCGGCTTTTCCGGGCTGCGGTTCCGCGGGGCGCTGATCCTGGTCGATCCCGAAGGGCGGCCGGAGGACGCGCTGGCGCTCACCGAGATCATCGCCGCGCGCACGGGGTCCGAACTGGAGCATGTCGAACTGGTGGCCCGCCATGCCGACAGCGTCCGTGCCGACGAACGCAGCCGCTTCGCGCAGGACCTGCATGACAGCGTGCTGCAGGACCTGACCGCCACGACGCTCAAGCTGCGCGGGCTGGCGGCGCGCGATCCGGCGGGCGCAAGGGAGCTGGCGGCCGAACTCAAGGACATCGAGGAACTCGTGACCCAGCAGCAGCGGCGCATCCGCAGCTTCGTGGAGGACCAGCGCGATTGCGACGGCGGAGCGCCCACCGACATGGTGGCCGACTTGCGCCGGGAGGCCGACATTCTCGAAAAGAAGTGGGGCGTCACCGTTCTGTTCGACTGGCACGGACGCGCCGCGCAGTTGCCGCGCAGCCTTGTGGACGAGGTGATCCAGCTCTTTTCCGAGGCGACCGCGAACGCCGTGCGCCACGGCGCCGCCACGCAGATCGCGCTGGAGGCGCGGCTGATCGGCAGCGCGCTGGAACTGGGCGTGGCCGACAACGGACGGGGCCTGGGCCCAGCGGCGAACGGGATCGGCCCGGCCTCGCTGCGCAGCCGGGCCATGCAACTGGGCGGCTCGATCGCGCTGGACGACAGCGCAACCGGGCTGCGCGTCACCATGGTCATCCCGCTGGAGGAAGCCGCATGAACATGCCCGCGAGCGCTTGCCGGGTCCTGGTTGCGGACGATCACCCCCTGCTGCTGCGCGGGCTGGCGGACATGCTGCGCGGCACGGGCGAGGTGGACCTGATCGAGGCCACCGGCAGCGGCACGCGCGCTCTGGCGGTGATCAGGGAGAAGCGCCCCGAAGTCGCGGTGCTCGACGTGTCGATGCCCGATGTCGGCGGCCTCGCGATCCTGCGCGCGATCAGCGAGGCGGGCTGGCCGGTCCGGGTCATCTTCCTGTCGGCAACGATGAGCGGGCGGCAGATCGCCGAAGCCATCGCGCTTGGGGTCTGGGGCCTGCTGCTCAAGGACTATGCCGCCAATTCGCTGCTCGACTGCCTGCGCGAGGTGGTGTCCGGCCGCAAGTGGCTGCCGGAGGACCTGGTCGCCAAGGGGCGGCGGGGCGGGGGCGTGGACATCGCCTCCGATATCGGCAACCTCACTCCGCGCGAGCGGGAGATCAGCGCGCTGGTCTGCCGGGGGTTCTCGAACAAGGCGATCGGGGGGATGCTCGGGTCGACCGAGGGGACGGTGAGCATTCACCTCCACAACATCTACCGCAAGCTCGACATTTCCAGCCGCACCACGCTGGCGACGCTGTTCGTGAAGTATCAGGCCCAGCGCAGCGAGCAGGAGTGACCATGGCTGCGCAGCCCCCACCCGCTGCGCAAGGCGGCCGCCTGCGGTTCTGGCTTGGCGTGGTGGTGGGGGCGGCCTTCCTCGCGGTGCTGTGGTCCACGGTGGACATGGCCGCTGTCGGCGCGCTGCTGGTGCGCGCGACATGGCCGCCGCTGGCGCTGGCGCTGCTGGCCTATGCGCTCGACTTCCTGCTGCGGGCGTGGCGGTTCCGGCTGCTGCTCGATCCCGGCGGGCGGGACGTGCCCTTCGCGCCTACGGTGGCGCCTTTCGTGGCAAGCTTCGGCATCAGCGATATCCTGCCCTTTCGCCTTGGCGACGTGTTCCGCGTCTACTGGTTTCACCGCAGGTTCGCACTGCCGGTGGGGCATGTGCTGGGGGCGATGGTGGTGGAGCGCGTGCTCGATCTCGTGTCGATCCTGATGGTTGCCGGCGTGGCCCTGATGCTGGTGGACAGTACGCTTCCCGCCGAGATCGTGGCGCAGTTCCGGCTGGTGCTGGCGGTCGCGGTGATCGCGAGCCTAGCGGTGCTGCTTTCGCCGTCGCTGATCGAGGGGCTGGCCGGCCTGATCGAGCGGAAACTGCCGTTCGCCGCCGCCGCGAAACTGGCGGAAACGGCACGGGCGGTGGCGCGCGCGGTGCGGGGAAGCGGCGGCCCGAAGCGGATCGCGGGGATGGTGCTGCTGTCCTTCGCGCTATGGCTGCTCGAAAGCCTCGTCATGCTGGGGGCATGGGTGAGCCTGGGCGGCAGCGTGACCGAGGGGCTGCGGCCGCTGGTGGCCTTTGCCTTTTCCACGCTGGGCACGCTGGTGCCGGCGCTGCCGGGGCATTTCGGTTCCTACGAATTCTTCGGGATGCTTTCCTACCGGGCGGTAGGTGTCGGCGCCGAGCAGGCCACCGCGACGATCCTGCTGGCGCATCTCATGCTCTGGCTGCCGACCGCACTGTTCGCACTCGGCTGGCTGGCAGCCGCACGAACCGGCTCCCCGCTGCGGCTGCTGAGAGCAGGCTGAGCTGGATACAGCGACTGGATTGCGCCCCTTCTTGCCGTTCAATTGAGCATTTGCGGGCGCATAACCGGACATTCCGCTTATCACCGGTGCTGGGACTTTGGGGGGACCTAAAAGTCTAGCTTCTTGATGTTCGCGATCAGACCGCCCGTCGACCGCTGGAGCTCGCTGATCTGAGCGAGATTTCTCTTCATCCCGCCGCTTATCTCGGCATCGGTGTTTAAGGCTTGATACACCCGCTCGGCGTCCTCCCATGTGATGCCATAGTTGAGGAAATTGCCCCCGGCCTTGACCGCATCAATTGAGTGCTCGGCACTTCGCAGGAGAAAATAGTAGAAATATATCTCCCACGCCGGCCGCAGCCGGCCTTCAACCAGCGTTCCTACCTTGAGAATCGCCCGTTGTTCAAATTGCGCTTCGGAGCCTGAGAAAGTGTAATAGTCCCGCTTGAACTTCAGGAGGTCAGCGCCGACATCCGGGACATCTGAAATTGTCGTTTTATAGTAACGCGACAAAATAGAGTAGAGGGCGAGGGGCTGGCCGGTGGTGCTGTGCGTCTCAAGGATCGTTCTAGGCTTCCCCTCGAACTTGTCAGGATAGTTAGCAAAATCTCCCAGCTCCTGCTTGAGCCGACTGCCTTGCTGCGCCCGCTCCGCAGCCGTAGCGGGTGCGGCGTAATACGTCCCGGCGATCACGCCGGTATTATCGCCCGCGACGTTGATCCCGCCGCTGTTATGTTGGCCGATGGCGGGTGAATGATCGCCCGTGGTCGCAATCTGTGCTGTATCGGCTCCGTCCGTCGAGGATTGGTTGATCGAAAGGGGAAGGCTTGGTTCGACAGCGTTCGGCGGCGGCTTTTGCCAAATCGCAATTAAGAATGCGAGGGCTGCCGCACTGATTGCGACACTCAATCCTAATTTCGGAAAGAACGTGAGCCCCTGTGCCCATTCCAAGCCGCTTTTCATGGTGTCGATCATTTCTTGCCCCTTCCACCCGGCGTCAGTCTAGCACAACAATGCGAGGCCGGAAGTTAGTCCTTGCCGTTGCCGTTCGTGGACCTTGATCGGGGTTCGGCAGGCATTAGACATTAGGCAGAGGGAGCGGGAACTGCTGCTCTGGTCGGCAGCCAACGCCGCGTGAGCGTCAGTTATCCTCGAAACCCGCCTTCAAACCGGACATTCGCCTACCGGCCCCTTGGCCCCTAATGGAAGCGGCGGGTCATGGCTTCCATGGCGTTGCGGTGGGCCAGAGCCATGACCGTGCCTTGCGGGTTTACCGAGGTCGGTCCGCAGAGAAGCGAGGCGTCGTTTACGTAGAGGCCCTGGGCGCCGTGGACCTTGCCGAAGGAATCGGTGGCGGTGCGCCGCGTGTCCTCGCCCATCGGGCACGAGGAGAAGACATGGACCGAGGTGACGTTGCCGTCGCCTGCTTCCAGCAGTTCGGGAAGGTCCGCGAGATCGGCGGGGGAATGCAGGTCCGGGTAGCCGGTGACGCAGGGGTAGATCGTCCGGGCCCCCGCCGCGAACAGCGCTTCGCAGAGCCGCCGCAGCCCCTCTCCGAGCACGGAGAGATCGCCTTTCGAAAAACGGATGCGGACCAGCGGATCGTCGAAGCCGGGCAGGTTGCGCACCGAGGCCACGCCGCCGCCCGACTGGACGTAGTAGATACCCATGCGCCGCCAGCGTTCGGCCACGAGCTCCCAGTGGCCCTCGCGCCCGGCCAGCGCCACGCCCAGCATCGCGGGATTGCTGATCGAGCAGCCCATGCCGAAGCGCGGTTCGAATTCCTTGACCTGGTGGACCGGATCGAAATCGCCCGGCTGGTTCACGTCGCGGTCGAATTCCGCGACGACCTTGACCATCGGATGGAAGCGCAGGCTGTTGCCGACATTGTGGGAGATGCCGGAACGGCGCAGCAGGGCAGGGGTCTGCACCGCGCCGCAGGCGACGACCACGGTTTCGGCGCGGAAGGTCACGGCGCGGGGCAGGCCGTTCTCGCCGCGGCGGAACCCTTCGGCGATCCACATGCCGCCTTCGCGGCGCAGGCGGGCGATCCGCGTCGCGGGCAGGAGTTCGCCGCCCGCCTCCAGGAACCGGCGCACGAAAGTGGCGGACATCGACTGCTTTTCACCGCCGCGTCCATCGGCGGCGTACTGGTACAGGCGGGGCGCCTCGATCGCGAACCAGCCCTGCGCCTGCGCGCCCTGCTGGAGCCGCCGCGACATGTCGGAGGCGGCGGTGCCTGCATATTCCACTTTCGCGATCGCCTCGCAGGCGGCGAAATGGGGCGTCATTCCGGCAAGGTCGAGATCGCGCACATCGAACCGGCGCCGCCAGTCGTCAAGCACATAGGCGGGCGTGCGGTGGTAGAGCCCGCGGTTGACCTCGCTGCCGCCGCCGACGCAGCGCCCTTCCACCCAGGCCAGCTTGTGCCGTCCCAGCGCGACGCCGACCCCGGCATTGCGGTACTTGAGCAGCATCTCCTCACGCGAGAAGTGCGGCGCGGCTTCGAGCGGGAGATGCTGGCCTTCTTCCACCATCGTCACCCGGTGGCCCGCCTGCGCGAACAGCGTGCCGCTTACCGCGCCGCCGGGGCCGGAGCCGATCACCAGCACTTCGGTGGGGATCTCGCCGGGCGCGCTCATGCCGCGATCCGTTTCGCGCGGGCCTGTTCCTCGCGCAGGGGCAGCGAATAGAGGCCGTAGCAGGAGAAGGTCGAATAGAAGGCGATCATCGAGCGGCGAAAGCCGATCCGCGATCCGCGCCAGGCGCGGACATGGGCGGTGCGCTCGCCCGGGGCAAGGCGGGAGAAGCGGTGGCCATGGACCGGCAGGCTCGACAGTTCGAACAGCAGCGCCAGCCCCCGGAAGCCGAGCCGGAAGTGATCGGGCATGGCCGCGCTGGTGGCGAGCACATAGTCGCGCACGGTCGCACGGTCGGATGGCGAGAGGCCGGGGCGCACTTCCTCCACCAGGACATCCACGAGAGCCGCGATGCAGGATCGGATCATCCCGCCTCCGGCCCGGGCGGAATGGGGCGTGGCGGCGGGTTCAGGCATGGGCTCCCTCCGCGAGGATGGCCTTGAAGGGGGGATCGTCGAAGCGGCGGAAGCCCGAGGGCTCGGCGGTCTTGCCGTGCGTGCGGATGAGGGCGGGAACGCCGATGGCGGCGGCGGCGGCGGCATCGCGATCCGCCCTGTCTCCGATCACGAGGGTTTCCTCGGGCGTCATGCCGGTTTCGGCGAGCAGCGCCAGGAGGCCGGCAGGGTTGGGCTTGAGGCGGCCGACCCCGCCCGAGCCGGACCAGATCGTATGGTCGCAACGCAGCCCCAGCGCGGCGAGCTTGGCGTCTACCGGGTAGTCCGACCAGACCGCGATCCGCCGCCCGGTGGCGCGCAGGGCGGAAAACAGCCGGTCGATCCCGCGCGCCTTGTAGCGAGGGAGCAGCGCCAGCGGCCGGCGCTCGATCCATTCCTCCACCATGGCGCGGATTTCCCCTTCCGAGCAGCCGCAGCGCCGCGAGGTGAGGCTGAACTGTTCATGGGTGAAGTCGTCGCCCTGCACCTCGCCCAGCAGTTCGCGGATCTGGCGAAAGGCGCGCAGGGTGCGCACGGTGCGAAGGCTGCGCTGGCGCAGGCTGTGCTTGCACAGTTCGATGGCCATGGCGCGGCGCAGCGGCGGCTGGTCGTAAAGCGTACCGTCGAGGTCGAAGACGACCAGCCCGACCTTCTTCCAGCCCACTTCGGACATGTTGCCCCACTCCGTCATCGTTCCGGCCCTCACTTGCGGTGCCCGGGGAGCATGTCCGCCGGGGTGAAGCTGCGGTTGGTGAGCGTGGACAGGCCGGCAAGGTCGAGGAACGAGAGCACCAGCAGCACGCTCACGGTCACGCCCAGCGTCGCCATCAGGCGGCGGGAGCGGAACATCCGTTCCGGCCGCTGCGCGATCGAGTCCGGCAGCATCGACAGCCAGAGATAGCAGCCGAACAGCCCGGCGATGAACGGGAAGGCCAGGACGTATTCGACCCGGTACTTGATGAGGAACACGCCGAGGAAGAACGAGGAGAGCATGGCATAGACGAGGCAGCTCACCACCAGGCTCTCGGCGGTATAGCCGGCGAAGGACTTGCGGTAGCGGGTCAGCGTTTCAAGGCCGACGGCGGCGGTGATGTCGCGGTATTCGGACAGGCGCTTGGAACCCATGAGGAAGGCGCCGCCGGTCCAGTAGGCGAGCAGGAGGCTGACGGGCGGCATGCTGGAGGGGTCTATCATCAGCCAGCCCAGCGTCAGGCGGATCGGGTTGTTCACCGATTCCGAGATCACGTCGAGGAACGGGCGGTCCTTCGAGCGGATCGGCTGCACGTTGTAGACGAGGCCCGAGGCGAGGAACACGATCGAGAAGACGAAGAAGCTGCCTCCCATCCAAGCCGCCAGCGAAAGGCCGACCCCGGCGAAGGCCAGGTATTCCACATAGACCAGCGCCGGCGAGAGTTGCAGCGACACGGCCTTGCGGTGGTGCTTGCTGGGGTGATGCGCGTCGAATTCCCGGTCCAGCCATTCGTTGATGACGTAGTTGGCCGAGGCGATCGCGATGGCCACGACGAAGCCGATGACCACGCGCTGCGGGGCGTCCAGCAGCGAGGGCTCGCGCAGTGCATAGGCGAGGATCAGGCCCGGTATGATGAACACATGCTTGGTGATGTGATCGAAGCGGGCAAGGGTCAGGTAATCGCGCAGGCGCGCGGTCTTGCGGTCAAGCGTGGCCGTCGAGGGCATGGGGGGATTCTCCTGGAGCGGAGGGGGCGGGGTGGCTGGCGGTGAAACGGATGCGGATGGAACGGCTGTTGTTCCGGAAATGAGGGGGCCGACCGGGCCGGAGGCGATTGGCGCCACCGCGATGGGCGGCGCGATCGCGGGCGGGGATGCCGATGGCGGCGGCGGGGTCATGGCTGCACCGCGGGCGACACGCGGTAGATGCGTCCGTCGGCGAAGCTGGCGACGGGAACCAGCGAGAGCGCGCGCCGCAGCCGGTCTTCGCTGGCGAGGTAGAAGCGCCAGTCGATGTTGTCGAAGGCGACCACATAGACCGGGCGCTCGGGCCATGCGGCCGCTTCGCCGCGGATGCGGGCGATCTGCGCTTCGGGCGGATCGTTGGGATCGGGCCGGTTGGTGCGCAGCAGGCGCTCCATCGGCACCATGCCCGCGCGGCGGTCCGTCAGCAGGGTGACGACTTCGGGGCCGTTCGAATAGACCAGCGAGGCGGCGGGAAGCGCCCGCACCGCCGCGATCGTCGGGGATTCGCGCCAGATGCGGGCGTGGAAGCCGGAACCCTCGCGATAGGCGTCATGGGTGCGGCTGACCGTGCGCACGGTGTGCGAGGCGAGGATCACCGCCGCCAGCGCGGCCAGCGCGAACCACATGGCGCGGGGGGCGGCCAGTCGGCGGTCGAGCCCGCTTGCCTGAAGCGTCAGCAGCATCGCCAGGACCAGATAGGCGGGAAGACCGTAGCGCCCCACGAAGGAAAGGTTCGCCTCCAGCATCGTCGAGAGCCAGACGAAGGCGAGATAGCCCACGAAGAACAGCCCGAGGACCAGCGACAGGGCGGTGCGCGCATCGCTGGGCGCATCGGCGCGCTCGTTCCGCCAGGCGGCAAGCTGGCGGGTGAACTGCCAGCCAGCGAAGCCGAGCAGCAGGACGAGCAGGCTGACGCGGAAGGCCAGCGGCACGTTGTCGGGGAACAGCCAGGCGGCGGTGGTTTCGAGATTGGCCCGCCACTGCGCCGGCCCCATGTTGCCGTAGAAGCGCATCTCGCGGCCGATGGAATGGCCCACCGTCAGCGTGCTCAGGATCACCCAGCCGAAGAACAGCGCGGCCCCCGGGACGGCCATCAGCACGCTGTCGGCCACGCGCCGGGCAAGCGGCAGGCGCGGCGTGGTGAGCAGGACCAGCACGATGGCGGCGCCCAGCGGGGGGGCGGTAAACCGCGCAAGCGTGGCCATGCCCAGCATGAGCGAGGCGATCACCAGGTCGCGCTGGCGGCCATGCTCGAAGTAGTCGAGCACGAACCACAACGTGAACAACACGAAGGAGATGAACGGCGGCTCCGATATCACGCTGGCATGAAGGGCGACGAACTGCGGTGCCAGCGCCACGAGGGCGGTGCCGACCGCCGCATGGCGCCAGTCCCCCGCGGCCCGCCGGAGCAGCGCGAAGATCATGACGACATTGGTGCAGAGCGTGACGATCGCCCAGGCCATGGCCGCCGTCAGCAGCGGCACGCCCAGCGCATGGGGCAGCACGAGCATCCAGTGGTAGACCGGCGCGTCGTAGGGGATCGGGCTGATCCCCATGTAGCGGGTGCTGTCCGGGGTGACGGAAAGCCCGTGGTGGACGTTGAACTGGAGCAATGCCAGCGAGCCCAGCACCAGGAGCGCGCAGGCTATCCGGCCCTGCCGGACCGAAGCGGCATTGCCAAGGCCCAGGGGAGGGCGGGGCGCGGTGGCCGCGAAGGGGCGGGCCATCTCGGCGGGCGTTGCCATCGGCTCAGCCCAGCACGCGCTTGATGTTCTTGGCGACGAAGCGGACCGTGGCATCCGCCACGCCGCGTCCCAGCACGTCGTCCAGAGCGGCGAGCAGATGGTCCACCTGTGCCTCCTCGACGATGTAGGGCGGCATGAAGTGCAGCAGGTCTCGGGCGCCGGGCTGGAAATGGACGAGCACGCCGTGGCGTTCGAACAGTTCGCGCGCCACGGCGCCGATCAGCACCGTCTCGTAAGTCACGAAAAGCGGGTTCTTGCGTATATCTATCGCTTTTTCAGCAAGTTGCTGGCCAAAGTTCAGCTCGATTGCCTGGAAGCAGCCCTTGCCGCGCAGGGATACGATCTTGCGCGGATACTTCTCGCGCAGGCGTTCCAGCCCGGCTTTCAGGTAAGCGCCGATGCGTCCGGCCCGCTCGATCAGCTTCTCGTCCGCGAGCACGTTGAGCGTCTCGATGCCGACCGCGCAGGATTCCCCCATGCCGCTGAAGCTGGAACTGTGCAGGTTGCAGTCCTGCTTGTTGCCATAGGCCTTGTCGAACAGGGCCTGCGAGGTGACCATGGCGCCCAGTTCGCGCTTGCCGCCGCCCAGCGTCTTGGCGAGGGTGACGACGTCGGGCACCACGTCCTCGTGCTGGAAGGCGCAGAACCTGCCGGTGCGGCCCATGCCGACCTTCACCTCGTCGAAGATCGTCAGGATGTCCTCCTGCCGGCACAGCGCCGCGAATTCGGTGAGGAAGCCCGGGCGCGGCACTTCGCAGGAGGTGCCCCGGATGGTTTCGACGATCCCGGCGATGATCCGGTTGCCGCCTGCGGTCCGTTCCTGCCGGATCGCCTCGATCACGGATTCGATGTCTCCATAGGTGGCGAAGACGACGTTCTCCCGGGGAACGCCCATGATGAAGCCGCTCTGCACGTCGGTGGCGGTGGTGAGGGAGAGGGGGCCGTGCGTCTTGCCGTGGAAGGCGCCCCGGAAGCACAGGAACTTGGTCTTGCCCTTGGGGGTCTGCACGCGCTCGCACAGCTTCATCGCCGCTTCGTTGGCCTCGGTGCCGGATACCGCGAGGAAGGAGACGTCCAGCGGGCGGGGCAGGAACCGCGAGATGTTGTAGGCCAGCGCGCCCTGCAGCTTGTGCGGCGCGATCTTGATGCAGTCCAGCACCTTGAGTTCGTGGCAGCGGCGCTCCGCGGCGATCACGCGCGGGTGGTTGTGGCCCAGCCCGAGCACGCCGAAACCGCCCGAATAGTCGAGGATGGTGCGCCCGTCGCGCAAGGTGATCTCGGCGCCTTGCGCGCTTTCGATATCCATGCGCGCCAGGCCGAGGATGTCGAAGACCTGGAGCATGTACTTGTTGAGGTGCGCGGCATAGAGGTCCATCGCCGCATCGCCGTCCAGCGCGAGGCTCTGCTCCAGCGACAGCAGCTTGCGGTCTTCCGGCGCATCCGGGCCGAGGGTCTCGATCCGGGCTTCGATCTTGGAATGTGCCGTCACGCTCGATCTCTCCTGCCATCGATATGCAAGCAGGCTACCGGGCGGGTGGGACGGCGTGTATCTACAGGACCTTATACTCCCGAATGCCCGCGCCGGAACGCATGGCCTAGCCCTCCGGGAACGGGGCTACCCCTGCCGGATAGACGGGATGGCACGCACACCGTACCGGAAGGGATGGACCTGCGCCGGTTCCGGTCATCGGTTTGTCGATTTTGCGACAACATTTGCCTCGCAAGGCGCCACGGAACCCCGTATTGGCGAAATCCGGCCCGCTGCGGGCCTTGTTGGATGGGAAGTGCAGGCGAAGCCGCGATATGGCCTTGACGTTGGATAACCTGAAAAGCCTGCCGGAAGGCGGGCCGGACCAGGACGACCATTCCCCCAGTTCCCCGAACCCGCCGCCTTCCGCCGAGGCGCCGCCGCGCGGCCGTTCGCGCTGGTGGTGGATTTCGCGCGGGACCGCCGGCGTGCTGATGCTGTTCTTCCTGCTGATCGGCTGGCTGCTGGTGACGGCGCCGCTGTCAAAGTCGCTCCAGCCGATTTCGCCGCCGCAAGTCACGCTGCTGGCGGCGGACGGCACCCCGATCGCGCGCAACGGCGCCATCGTCGATGCGCCGGTGGAGGTGAAGAAGCTGCCGATCCACGTCACGCAGGCCTTCATCGCCATCGAGGACCGCCGGTTCTACAGCCACTGGGGCATCGATCCGCGCGGCATCGCCCGCGCCTTGTGGAGCAACGTGAGCGGCGGCAGCACCCAGGGCGGCAGCACGATCACCCAGCAGCTCGCCAAGTTCACCTTCCTCACCTCCGAACGCAGCCTGACGCGCAAGGCGCGCGAAGTGCTGATCGCATTCTGGCTGGAAGCCTGGCTGAGCAAGGACGAGATCCTCGAACGCTACCTGTCGAACGCCTACTTCGGCGACAATACCTACGGGTTGCGGGCGGCCTCGATGCATTACTTCCACCGCAAGCCCGAGAACCTCTCGCCCGCGCAGTCGGCCATGCTGGCGGGGCTGATGAAGGCGCCTTCGCGCCTCGCGCCCACCAACAACTACGATCTTGCCGAGCAGCGCATGAAGCTGGTGCTCCAGTCCATGGTCGAGGCGGGATACATGACGCCGGAGCAGGCCCGCGCCATCCGTGCGCCGCGCCTTGACGTGCGTTCGCAGAACGACCTGCCCACCGGCACCTACTTCGCGGACTGGGCGCTGCCGCAGGCGCGCGGGCTCGACGAGGCGAGCTATGCCGCGCAGACCTACAAGACTACGCTCGATTCCCGTCTCCAGGCCGCCGCGCGCCGCGCCATCGAGAATGCGCCGCTGGGCAAGGCGCAAGTCGCGCTGGTGGCGATGCGGCCCAATGGCGAGGTCGTGGCCATGGTCGGCGGGCGCGACTATGCCAAGTCGCCGTTCAACCGCGTGACGCAGGCCCGGCGCCAGCCGGGTTCGACGTTCAAGCTCTTCGTCTATCTTGCCGCGCTCGATGACGGCTGGAAGCCGACCGACACGATCGAGAACACCCCGTTCGAAATCGGCTACTATCGCCCGCAGAACGCCGGGGGCGCCTATTCGCAGACGATCACGCTGGCCGATGCCTTCGCCCATTCGAGCAATGTGGCGGCCGTGCGCCTGTTCCAGAAAGTGGGCGACAAGGCGGTGATCGACATGGCGCGCAAGCTCGGCGTCACCGCGCCGCTGCCGCATGGCGATCCCAGCCTCGCGCTCGGCACGTCCAGCATGACGCTGATGGAACTGACGGCGGCCTATGCGGGCGTGGCCGGCAATCGCTTCCCGGTCGCGCCGACGGCGTTCAAGGCCAAGGAGGAGGGCTGGTTCGACGGGCTCATCAGCGGCCGCCGCAGCCTGTCGCAGAGCGAGCACGACGATATCGAGACCTTGCTGCGGGGCGCCGTCAATCGCGGCACCGGGCGCGGCGCCCGGCTGCAAACCGCGAACTACGGCAAGACCGGCACCAGCCAGGAGAACCGCGATGCGCTGTTCGTGGGCTATGCCAAGGACCTCGTGGTCGGCGTGTGGGTCGGCAATGACGACAATACGCCGCTCAAGGGGGTTTCCGGCGGCACGATTCCGGCCCGTATCTGGCGCGATTTCATGCAGCAGGCGCTGGGCGAGCGCGCCGCGCCGCGTCCCCGTGCAACCGGGAGCCCCGATCCCGAAGGCCCGGTCCAGCCGCTCGACGTGCCGGATATCGGCGATATCCCGCTGGGCGATTCCAGCTTGCGCGTGGAGGAGGGCAAAGCGGTGCTCTCCACCCAGATCGGCGGCGCTCCGGTGGACGTGAAGCTGGACGAGAAGGGGCTCCAGATCGACGGGCGGCAGATCATCGAGCAACTGGTGCAGCCACGCCGCACCGATCCGGCACCCGCCGCTTCGTCTTCTCCGCAACCCTAGGTTTGCTCAGGCCTAGTTCGTAGCAATCCGGGGCCGCAAAGCCCGGAATGGCTCGATCCGGTAGCGGATCGTGTAGCCCATGTGGTCGGAAAGCATCCGGCCGTCCGGTTCGCGGCCGAAGGGCACGTCCGCGCCCACCGGCACGATGCGCGCGTTCGTGCCGTCGAAGGCGAATTGCAGATCGCGTGCGTGCTCGCGGATCGCGGCGAGATCGGCGTTCCGGGCGGGATCGTCAGACGCGCCGGGGAGAAGGCTCCGGCTGAGGGCATCGCGCACCGGCTGTCCGTTCACCTCGCCCAGCGCCGTGCGGAGCAGGGCCGCGCGGCGGGGGCGCTGGCCCTGGTTGAAGTCTCCCGCCACCACCACCGGCAATCCGCGCGCATGTGCCCTTGCGAGAAATGCGCCGAGGAAGGCCGCCTGTCGTCCGAAAGCGGCGGTGGTGCGGGCCTTGGGCGCTCCCGATGCGCTCTGGCAGTTGAGATGCGTCGTCGCCACCAGCACGGGGCCGCGATCCGGGGTTTCCAGTTCGGCGATCAGCACGCCCTTGGCGGCAAGACAGTCGTACCCGGCGCAGTCCTCCGGCGGGAAGGCGGCGCGCTCCACGCCCAGCACGGGAAAGTCGGAAAGCAGGACGAGCCCGCTGTCCACCACTGCCATGCTGGTTTCGCCCAGATGCCAGTCGCGACCGCCTGAATGCGAGGGCGCGCGCCGGGCGTAGGGGCCTTCGATCACGAAGGGATATCCGGCACGCCGCCCTATCGCCTTGGCATCGGCGGTGAAGGCTTCCTGCAGGACGACGACATGTGGCTGGCGCCCTTCGCGCCGCATCCCCGCCAGCCGCTCGGCGATGCGGCGAAGCGCCTGGGGGCGGTTGCTGGCAAGCGGCCAGGGCAGGCCCTTGACGTTGTAGGTGAGGATGGAAATCGTGCCCGGCTCCCTTGCTCCCGCCGTTGCTGGCTCCGGCAGCGGCGCCGCCGTGATCGGGACCGGATCGCGCGGTTCCCCCCCGATGGCGCCGCCAAGGCCGAGCGCGGCGGCAAGCGGCACCGCCAGCCAGACCGGCCGGCGGTCTCTTGCGGTCCAGCGGACCGATGCTTTCAAGAACTCCCTTGCGCGCCTGCCCCTGTGCAAGATCATGGTCGTCCCCTGTTGCGCCGTTTCCTGCCGGGCGGCCCGGCAGGGCGATGATCGGATCTACGGCTTCCTTCCGCTCTTCACCGGAGGAACCCTGCTCGCCACCATTTCCAGCGTCTTGCGCTCGATAGACCATATGACCCGCGGCTCGTCCGGGGCCCAGCCGATGGCCTGGCCGCCGGTCGGCATGGCGATCGTCGCCACATGTTCGAGCACGCCGCCCTGCCTGGGAACCCGGACCGCATAGATTTCCGGCAGATCGTGGCCGGTCACGTAGAGCAAGCCGTCCTTGCCCCACGAACCGCCCGAGGAACTGCGCGGGGCCATGCGGGAAAGCACGGTCTCCGGGAAGGTCCAGAGGCCGGTTTCCTCGAACCGGTCGTTCATCCTGACAAGTGTGGTGGCGCGGTGATCGCGGCCCGGCTCGCCGCCCTTGCCGTCGTAATTGGCGTAGCAGGCCCACCAGCTGCCCTCGTGGCGGACGAACCATGTCAGCGAGCCGTGGCCATGGCCCAGGGCATGGCTGCGCAGCGGTTTCAGGCTGGCCGCGTCGAACCACAGCACCTGGCTGTCCATCGGAACCTGCGGATAGTTCGAAGCCGCGCAGACCAGTTCGGAACCGTCCAGTTCGCAGCTGTTGAGATGCGGGTAGATCACCGGATCGCCGCTCCAGTGCGCGACGCGCCGGGCGCTCGCGGCGTCATAACGGGCGACCTCGTGATCGCCCACGGCATAGACGGAGCCATGGCCGCCGGCCGCGCCCTGCCGGGCTTCGGGGGCGGCGATGCGGCGCAGTTCGGTTGCTGCGGGAAGCGGCGCGCCGGGCGCCGCGCCGGAGGCCGCGACAGCGGGAGGCAGGGCAAGAGCCAGGCTCTGGGCAAGCGCGAGCGCGGCGAAGATCATGGGCGTGCCCCGATTCCGGCGCAGAAATGGCGGGTCGGTTCGTCGATCATGTTCTGCCCCTCGCTCGAACGATGGATGCGGCAGGATACCACGAAAGCGGCAAGGGCATCGAGACCTTGCCGTCCCTCACGGCGCCTTCGATGCCGCCCAGGGCTCGATAGGCTCCGCAAGTGACGGGACGATCACCGTTTGATGATGGTTTCGCGACAGGTCGCCCCGCCGCGCCGCCGCTTATCCTTCGACGACCGAGCTGATGCGGTGGAAGAAGGGATGGTGCGGCGTGGCGCCGTGGGCGATCTGGGTGAACATTCCCTCTCCCAGGTTGGGCAGCTTCGATTCCACCCCGCAGACTTCCTCGCCGCCGCGCACGTCGATATGGGCGTGGAGCTTGCCGTCGAATTCCAGCCCGATGTCCACCGCGTGCGGAAACTCGGCGCGGAGCATCTCCAGCACCCGGTTCAGACGGTCGGTGAGGGGCTCATCCGAGGAGGCACCGGAGAGCGACGAACCATCGATCGAGTAGAGGGATGCATCCTTGCGCATGGGGGCGCCTCCTTGGGAACTGAGGGATAGTGCGGATCGGAATACAGCTTACCTGTATTTGCCCGAGAGGGAACAGCCCAAAGTTGCCGCGGGAGTCCCGATCAGGAGCGTCCGTGCGGCGTGTCGAGGTCAAGTATCGGGCCCTTGGGCACAATCCCGGTTGGATTGATGCCGCGATGGCTTTCGTAATAATGGCCCTTGATGTGCTGGAAGTTCACCGTCGGCGCGATGCCCGGCGTCTGGTAGATGTCGCGCAGGTAGTCTTGCAGGGCGGGATAATCGAATATCCGCCGCACGTTGCACTTGAAGTGACCGACGTAGACGGCATCGAAGCGGACCAGCGTGGTGAAAAGGCGGATATCGGCCTCTGTCAGCCTGTCTCCCACCAGAAAGCGGCTGCGGGAGAGCCGTTGCTCCAGCCAGTCCAGCGAATCGAACAGCGGCGTGAGGGCTTCCTCGTAGGCATCCTGGCTGGTGGCGAAGCCGGCCTTGTAGACGCCGTTGTTCACCGTATCGTAGACCCGCGCGTTCACCGCGTCGATCTCGGTACGCAGGGCTTCGGGATAGAAGTCCCCCGGCGCGGCGCCGAGCCCGTCGAACGCCTCGTTGAACATGCGGATGATCTCGGAGGATTCGTTGTTCACGATCGTCCCGGTCTGCCTGTCCCAGAGCACGGGCACGGTGACGCGGCCGCTGTAGGCGGGATCGGCGGCGGTATAGACCTGGTGGAGATAGTCGGCATGGTTGACGGGATCGGGAATGACTCCGGGCGCATCGGCGAAGGTCCAGCCCTTTTCGAGCATGACCCAGTTCACCACGGAGATCGGGACGAGCGCTTCCAGACCCTTGAGCGCGCGCACGATCAGGGTGCGATGGGCCCAGGGACAGGCAAGGCTGACATAGAGGTGATAGCGCCCGGCCTCGGCCTTGAAACCGGAGGCGCCGTCAGCGGAGATCCAGCCGCGATAGGCGGAATCCTTGCGGATGAAGCGGCCGCCGGTGGACTTCGTGTCGTACCAGACATCGTGCCACTGGCCGTCGATCAGCATTCCCATGGTCAGGCTCCCGCAAGGATGGACAGGGCCGCTCTATCGCTCCCGCGCGGCGACATGTCCATGACATGCGGGCGGGGCAAGCGGGCTGCGAAGGTTCAGGCCCCGCGCGAGGAACGGCCGCGCCAGATCAGCCAGGCGACATTGGCCCACGCGCCCACGGTGAGCTGCCCGGCCCAGGCAACCGTGCCGTAGCCCCAGCCCGATGCCGCCGCGTCGATTCCCAGCACCAGCACCACGAGCGTCCAGCCGCCGATGCGGGCGAGGCGGGTTTCCCGCTGGGTCAGCGCCCGCCCGGCAAGGTCGCGCTGGTGGCGCTTCATCGACAGGGCCAGCGCGGCGAAGGCGCCGCCGGCAAGGACGATGCAAAGGAGCTGGATCATGCCGTCACCGCCGTCTGGTTCCTGCGCCGGGCGGGGCGGGGCCCCTCCGCGCGTTTGCGGGCCGCCTTGCGCGCGCCCATCGCGAAGCCCGCCGCCAGCAGCAGCATGACCGTGTCGAACGAGACGAACAGCCAGTCCCCCGCGAGCAGGCTCACCGGCAGCCCGCGCGAGGTCGTCAGTGCATTGACCAGCGGCACGGCGGCGAACAGCGCGGCGACAAGGCCGAGCGCTTCCGGCCAGGCGCGGGCCGAGGGGCGCACCAGCGCCCAGAGCAGCACCGCGAGCCAGGCGAGGAACAGGCTGTCGATCTCGCGCTCGGCACGCTCCGCAAGGTCCAGCGGCAGCAGGCGGTTCGCCAGGAAGTATGTCGCAAGGCCCGCAGGGAAGCCCGCGACCGTGGCGATGTTGAGCTTCTCCACGAGGCGGAACCCGAAGTGCGGGCGAGCGGGATCGGGCAGCTTGGCCCGGCGCTTGACCGTCCAGAGCACGAGCCCACTGCCGACCATGATGGTGCCGCCGAGGCCGGAGAGGAAGTAGAGCCAGCGCAGGCCGTACCGGGCGTAGCGCCCGGCATGGAGGCCGATCATCACGCTCTCGGTGGCGAGCGCGGCGCCCTTGGCCATGCTGGCATCCACCGGGCGGCCGGTGACGCCGCCGAACGAGATTTCCTCGCCCCGCGAACCGATGGCGCCTTCCGCCGCGCGGGTCACGCCGATTCTGGCGGTGGCGTCTCCGGGGTTGGAGATGTTGAGGTAGCCCACCCGCTTGCCGCCCCACCGGGCGGAGGCCGCCTGCATGATCGGCGCGATGGCGGCCAGCGGCGCGGGGCTGCCGCTGCGGGCCACTTCCTCGGTCCGGCCGAAGACGGCGTCCTGGAAGGTGGCGCGATCGGCATAGTTGGCGGCGATGCCCCAGGGCATGTACATGACCGCCAGCGTGACCAGCCCGGTGAAGGTGATCATCAGGTGGAAGGGCAGGGCGATCACGGCGGTCACGTTATGCGCGTCCAGCCAGGAGCGCTGTCCCTTGTTGAAGCGCAGCATGAAGAAGTCCGCGAAGATCTTCTTGTGCGTGATGATGCCCGAAAGGATCGCCACCAGCATGAACATCGCCGCCAGCCCCACGAGATAGCGGGCCCAGAGCACCGGCATGTAGTGCAGGTCGAAGTGGAAGCGGTAGAGGAAGAAGCCGCCGCGCGTCTCGCGGGTGGAGACTTCCTTGCCGGTCTGGTCGAGCAGGGCGCTGGTTTCGCCGCGGTTTGCGGGCGCGCTGCCTTCGCCGGGCTGCCAGTAGACCTGCGTGGTGGCGCTGCGGCTGTTGGGCAGCGAGATGTACCAGCTCGCCGCATCGGGGGCCGTGCGCTGCAGGAACCGCACCGCGCCTTGCGCCGAGGCGACCGGATCGGCATCGCCGGTGATCTCCGGCTGCATCCAGCGGGTGATCTCGTCCTGGAAATAGGCCGAGGTGCCGGTGGCGAACATGGCGAACAGCAGCCAGCCCAGCAGCAGCCCGGTCCAGGTGTGGAGCAGCGCCATCGACTGGCGCAGGCCCTCCTTCACAGCCGGCCTCCCATGTCGAGCGAGAGCCACAGCGCGCCGCCAAGAACCGCTGCCGAAACGGCCAGCCACAGCCAGAGCCGCCCTGCCGAGCGCAGGCCGAAGGCCAGCAGCGCGATGGTGGCGAAAAGCGCGAAGGACAGCAGCGTGGCCGCCACGCTGGCCTCCGCCGGGTTGACGGAAAGTCCGTGCGCCAGCAGCCGGGCCAGGCAGGCCGTTGCCAGCGAGGTGACGAGATAGTTCGCGGGGACCGCCGCGAGAATGCGTGCGGTCACGTTCCAGCGGCCGATACCGCGCCCCGTCGTCCTGCCGTTCGCGGCACTTCTCGCCATCGTCTTCCCACCGTCCAACTGTATATTGCAAATCAATCGCAACAGTGCGCCGGTTAGATTCAGCCCGCGCCCGAGTCAATGGTCCAGCGCCGCGCGTGGGGCCGGGGCCAAGGGAAGCCCGCAGGAATACCCAACCGGGCGCTGCCGTTCCTGCAGTTTCCGGTATTCCTCAAACCGTCATGGACAGGCCCTAGGGACCGCCGGCCGGACACGAGACGGCGGGGCGCTGGGTGAAAAATCGTGTTGTCGAATGCCATGGATCGTCCCGCGTCGCCGCCGCAGGACTGGAATGCGGTCGGCGCTGCGCTCGTGCGCTATCTCAGGGCGCGGGGAACGCGGCCCGACGTGGCCGACGACGTGGCGCAGGAAACGCTTGCGCGGCTGATCGCTCTCAGCCAGACGCAGCAGATCGGCAGTCTCTTTGCACTGGGCTTCAGGATCGCGGACAACCTGATCGTGGACTTGCAGCGGCGGGAGATGCGCCAGGATTACTGCCATGGGTCGCGCCAGTCCGGGGAAGCAGACGAAGAATGGGAAAGCGACGATCCCTCGCTGGACAGGGTTCTCGATTCACGCCGCGCGCTGGACGTGCTCTCGCTCTGCCTGCGGCGGATGCCGCCCTTGCGCAGGGAAGTGCTCATTCGCAGGCGCCTCAATCATGAAAGCTGCCGCGCCATCGGTGACGATCTCTCGATCAGCGCGAAGGCGGTGGAGAAGCATATCACGCGCGGTCTGCTCGACCTGCGGCGGGCGCTCGAACGCGCGGGCGTGGACCTTGCGGGACATGGCTGAATGATGCCCGACCGGCAGGACTTCGGCGAGATCGACCGTCAGGCCGCGCAATGGGCGGACCGGATGAACCGCCCCTTGCAGGATGCCGAGATGGCGGCGGCGTTTGATCGCTGGATCCTGCAGGATAGCCGCCACGTGGAAGCCTATGCGCGGATGCAGGGGCTCTGGCAGTCCGGGGCCATGCAGGACGCGCTGACGGCAGCGGAGGCAGGGACGGGCGCGGCGGCGATCGGGTCATGGCCCGGCGCGGCGGGCGGCACCCGGACGGGTACGGACGAATCCGGCCTGCCGGAAGACGGCGAGGCCCCGAACTGGGCCGCGCAGGCGTGGAAGCAGTTCGCGGCCTTCACTGCGGTGGCGCTCTGCCTCGTGGTGGTCGTGTCGCTGGGGGCGCGGCTGCTGGTGAGCGAGGCGAGCTACCGCACGGCGCGCGGCGAAACCCGCGATGTCCAGCTGGTGGACGGATCGAAAGTGCGCCTCAGCGGCGATACCCGGATGGACGTGCGCTTCACCCCATGGTCGCGCGAGGTCGTCCTGCGCGAGGGCGAGGCCTTCTTCGACGTTGCGCACGAGAAAGTCCGCAATTTCGCCGTCGATACCGGCAGCTCCAGCGTGACCGTGCTCGGCACCGCCTTCGACATCGATCTGGTGGACGAACAGACGCGGGTGGTGCGGGTCTATCGCGGCCTGGTGAGCGTGGATGCCGGTGCCGGGCGGCAATGGCGCCTGCCGGCGGGCAGCGGCATCGAGGTGGGCGGCGGTAAGGTCCGCAGCCTTGGCGATGTGCCGGGCGATCATCCCGGCTGGATCGACGGCTGGTTCGATGCCGAGGATACATCGGTGCGGCAACTCGTGCAGCGGCTCAACCGGGGTTCCTCGCGGCCGATCGAACTGTCCGATCCGGCCCTGGGCGACCTTCCGGTGACGGGCCGGTTCCAGACGTCGGACCCGGAGATGGTGCTGGATGCGCTGGCCGCGATCCACGATCTCCAGTGGCACAGGGAAGGCGGCCGCTACCTGCTTTCGCGTTAGGCGGCAGGCTCTTGGTGTCATCAAGAATACTTGATAACGTAATGAAAATGTAAGAAAAAATAATTGTCGGGTTAGGCCGGGCCTGCACGTCTTCCCCCCGAATGCCTTATCCTAGGGGGGAAATGATGTTTCGTTCGAGTAATGCCCTGCTGCGCGTATCCGCGTGGGCGATCGCGTTGGCCACGGTGAGCGGCGGGGTCGCCGCGGCGCCTGCGCAGGCGGCTGCCACGGGGCAGTACAGCTTCGCCATTCCGGCACAGGACCTCGGCCATGCGCTTCAGGAATTCTCGCGCGTTACCGGGCTGCAGGTGGCGGCGGCGCCCGATGCGGTGCGGGGGCGCCGGAGCGCGGCCGTCTCGGGCCGGATGAGCGCGCAGCAGGCGCTCGCCCGGCTGGTGCGCGGCGCCAATGTCGAGACGCAGCTTCGCGGGGGCACCGTGATCCTGAAGGCGCGGGCGGCCACGCCGCGCCCCGCCGCAGTCACCGCTCCGGCGCGCCGCGCCGCGCCGGTGGCCGCCGCCGCCGTTGCCGAAGAGCCTGCCGGGGGCGGAGACAGCGAGATCGTCGTCACCGGCTATATCGAGGCGGCGCAGCACGCGCTCGACATCAAGCGCAGGAACGACACCGTCTCCGACACGATCAGCGCCGACGACATGGGCAAGCTGCCCGCCAACAATGTTTCCGAGGCGCTCGCGCGGCTGCCCGGCGTCAACGCGGTGCGCAGCCCGACCACGGGCGAGGGCGACCGCATCACCGTGCGCGGCCTTTCCACCGAGCTGAACAACTACTCGATCAACGGCGTTCGCCTGGGCGGGGCCGGTTCGCGCGACAACAATTTCTATCGCGGCGTGCGCCTCTCGGTCCTGCCGCCGGACGGTATCAAGCAGATCACCGTCTATAAGACCCTGACGCCCGACCGCGACGGTGACGCGCTGGGCGGCTCGGTGGATATCTCCACCCCGACCGCCTTCGACCAGACCCCGATGTACGCGCGTCTGTCCGCCGAGGGCGGGATGCTCGACAAGTACGACCATCGCAAGTCCGGCCAGGTTTCCGGCGCGCTTTCGCGCCAGTTCAGCGACCATTTCGGCATATACGTCGCCGCGAACTGGAGCCGCCGCAAGTCGCAGTTCGAGCAGAACGGCGTCGACGGCGATAACCAGCCCGATACCTGGTACGATGACAGCGAGACGCTGGGCTGGGACCCCAACCGCTTCGTCATGCGCGGCATGGACCTGGGCTTCGGCGAAACCGACGTGAAGCGCTGGGGCGCCAATACCAGCATCGACTACCGCTCGGACAATCACGATTTCCACTTCCGCGGGCAGTACAACAAGTACCGCAAGGACGAATTCCTCAACCGCCTGAACTTCCGCAACGACACCGCCCGGAACTCGACCCGCCTGGTGCAGGTGGATTCCGCCGATACCGCCTTGCTCCAGCCCGACGACAACGTGACCGGGTACGACGATGCGCTGGGCCGGATCTACGGTTATTCGCTCGACCAGATCGTGGATCAGGACGGCGACGGGATCATCACCGACGCGGACCGCAAGGGCAAATCGTTCTACAGCCTCAACGGCGGGTCGGGTACGTGGGACCCGCAGGGCTTCCGCCTGCGCCGCTTCTGGGAAGGTTCGCGCGAGACCGGCAGCCTCGCCTCGGCCAACCTCGGCGGAATCTCGCGCGTGGGCGAGCTGACGGTCGACTACGACGTTTCCTACTCGCAGTCGGAAGACAATCTCGACGACGGGTACACGCTGGAATTCCGCAGCGACAAGTACGGCTGGCTCGGCAACGAGGGCGTGCTGTTCAGCAGCAGCGAGGATTCGCGCTTCCCGAAGTGGCTGCTCAATTCCGCCGGGCTCGAAGCGGTGCAGGACCCGTCGCAGTACGATTTCAGCAGCCTTGAAGGCGAAGTGGGCGGCAGCAGCGAGAAGCTCTGGCAGGCGCAGTTCAACCTTGAATGGAAGCCGGTTGATTCCTGGCTGCAATCGTTCAAGACCGGCGCCAAGTTCTACAATTCGCGCCGCCGCACTTATCAGGGCTCGTTCCTGAACCTCGAGGCGGACGGCACGCTGGCGGACTTTTCCGAGTTCTACGGCAAGGACGTGAACAGCCTGTTCGGCGGCGCCTATAGCGGGCTCTACCGGCTCGGCACCACGATCGACAACCGCAAGATGCTGGCCGAACTCCAGCGCGCCGAGGACGGCCAGAGCGAGATCTTCGACGGTTTCGCGGTCGATCCCAATGACGCGGAGCTTTCGAATGAGGACAGCTTCCGCTTCAGCGAACGGGTGATCTCGGCTTATGCCATGGGCACGGCCCGCTTCGGCCGGGCGCAAGTGATCGCCGGCGTGCGCATGGAGGCGACGCGCAACACGATCGACGCCTGGAACATGGACCTGATCCAGGGCGAGCGGTTCGTCTCGGACAAGTCCAGCTTCGTGAACGTGCTGCCCTCGGTCCATGTGAATTACGAACTGGACGACCGCACCAAGCTGCGCGGCGCGGTCTGGACCAGCTTCGCGCGTCCCGACATCGCCCGCATGAGTTCGGCGCGCGAATACGGCTACGACACCGACCCCGATGGCGACGGCGAGGAAAACCCGGTCTCGCAGTGGGTGCTGACCTCGATCGCGCAGGGCAACCCGAACCTCAAGCCGATGCGCTCGCTCAACCTCGACATGTCGCTGGAGCACTATGCCGGCCGCACCGGGGCCTATTCGGTGGCGCTCTACTACAAGCACATCACCAACTTCCTGTTCCGCTCCTCCTCCAGCAACATCCGCGACGGGACGCTGGGCGAGAACGTCGATCCTGCCGGCGTGGCGATCTCGATGCCGAACAACGGCAAGTGGGCCGAAGTCTACGGCGTGGAGATCAGTGGCCAGCAGCTCCTGCACTGGCTGCCGGGCGTGCTCGGTTCGCTGGGCGTGGGCGGCAACCTGACGCTGCAGCGTTCGAAGGCGGTCACGGGGCTTTCGTGGCATCCCGACGGCTACACCCTGCCGCTGATGGAAACGCCCGAGACGATCGCCAACCTGCAACTGTTCTGGGAGCGCAAGGGCTGGGAAATCTACGGTGCATGGAACTACCAGTCGCGGTTCCTCGGCGGCATCCAGGACTTCGGCAACAATCCCTACGAGCAGGCCTATAGCTTCGTGGACCTGACCTTCCGCAAGACCTTCCTCAAGAAGTCCTCGGTGCAGTTCCAGGTCCAGAACCTCTTCGATTCGCACACTTATTGGGAAACCGTGTCGTCGGGGACGGGGGGAAGCCGCGCCTACATCAAGAACGGGCGCAGCATGACGCTCGGCTTCAACCTGATCTTCTGAGGATACCTGCCATGAAGACCAAGACGCGCATCCTGCTGGGAGCGCTGGCCCCGGCCCTGCCGCTGTTTCTGCCGCTGTGCCTGCCGTGTCCCGCCTTCGCCGCTGATGCTCCGGCCCAGCAGCAGGAGCCGCTGGCGCCCGCCACCGTCCGGCCCGAGCGCGTGATCCTGAATCTCACTGCCGATCCGGCCACCGGCATGGCCGTGACCTGGCGCTCGGCACCGGGGCTGCCGGGGCAGGTGCAATATGCGAAGGCGACCAGCAGCCCCGACTTCGTGAAGGCGCCGCTCACCGTGGCGGCGAATACCGACGATGCCACCTTGCCGGTCCGCGAGGACCCGGCATTCCGCGCCGCCTATCACTCGGCGGTGCTGACCGGGCTCGAACCCGATACCGTCTATGCCTACCGCGTGGGGGACGGCGCGCACTGGTCCGAATGGTTCCAGTTCCGCACCGCCTCCCGCGAGGGCAAGCCGTTCCGCTTCATCTACATGGGCGACATGCAGAACCAGATCCTGTCGGAAGCCTCGCGCACCTTGCGCATGGCCTTCCGCCAGGCGGGGGACGCGGCCTTCACGATCCACGCCGGAGACCTCATCAACCGGCATGACAGCGATGCCGAATGGGGCGAGTGGTTCGCCTCGGGCGGGTTCCTCTATGCCCAGACGCCGCAGATGCCGACGCCGGGCAATCACGAATACGTCAGGGATGAAGCCGCGCGGGCCGGTTCCTCGATCAACGGCCAGTGGCGGCGCCAGTTCACCTTGCCCGAGAACGGTCCGGCCGAGCTTCCGGCGAGCCGGGAAACGAGCTGGTACACCGACTATCAGGGCCTGCGCCTGATCTCGATCGATTCCATGCAGGTCGATCGGGACGAGACCGCGCGCAAGGCCATCGTGAAATGGCTGGACGGGCTGCTGGCGAAGAATCCGAACCGCTGGACGGTGCTGTTCCTGCACTTCCCGCTGTTCTCCAGCGAGCCGGGGCGTGACAATCCCAAGGTCCGCGCCGCGCTGAAGCCGCTGATCGACAAGTATCATGTCGACCTCGTGCTGCAGGGCCACGATCACGGCTATGCGCGCGGCGCGATCGGCAAGGAGGGCCCATCGGCGGACGATGCCGGAACCACTTATGCCGTCTCGGTCGCCGGGCCGAAGATGTACGATGTCGGCAGCCTGCCCTGGGCCCGCAAGTCGGCCTCCCGCACGCAGGCCTATCAGGTGATCGACGTCAGCCCCGCCGCGCTGACCTACCGGGCCTATACGGCGACGGGTGAGCCGCTCGACGCGGTGACCTTGCACAAGCCCTGATATCCGCAAGGGCCGGCCGCAGGCCGGGGGGCGCCGTTTCCGGCCCTTGGCGAGGCCGCGCTTCGTATTGCGACGCGAAGTGCGGCCTCGTTCGGCCCGGTCAGTCGAGCATGGTCTGGCGCAGCCTGGCGATATCCGCGTCGGTCAGGCCGATCTTCTGCTTCAGGTAGCCTTCGGTGCCGCCATACTGCTTGTCGAGATAAGTGAAGAACTGCGCGAGGTGAGAGATGCCGCCGGGGGTGTAGAGCGGTTCGGCCTTGGGCGGCTGGCCATCGGCGCGGGCGGCGTAATACTTGAGGATCGGGTTGCCCGGATAATCGGCAGGGTCGACTTTGGGCATTTCCCACTGCGGCTTACGGAACGTGGTGGAGAGGTGATAGTCCTTGAGGATCGTCTCCCGGTCCACGCCGAGCAGGTCGTAGATCAGGGCCGTGGCGATCCCGGTGCGATCCTGCCCGGCCGAGCAGTGGTAGACCACCGCGCCCTCGTTCGCGAGGAGCCGGTTGAACAGGGCGCGGAACTGCGGGACGAGCATGATTTCCATGCCCTCGTAGATGTTCTCGCCGCCGCTCCTGGCCATCTTCGCGAAGAGGGGCTTCAGCGAATAGTCGTTGGCGAGGAACAGTGCGCCGGTACGGTCGTCAAGCATGTCGGGCGCGACTTCGCGTTCCTCGATCGAGCGCAGGTCCACCACGGCGCCCAGATGAACCTGATCGAGCAGCGCATAGTCCGCATCCGTCAGCAGCGGCATCGCGCCCGAGCGAAAGGCCTTGTCCCACTTCACGGTGCGGCCGTCGCGAGTGACATAGCCGCCGATGTCGCGGAAGTTGCTGCCCTGCTGGAGCGGCAGGACCCGCTCGGCGACCACGGCGGTCTTGCCCTTGCGGCTTTCGAGGATGACGTAGCGGCGCTCGCTTGCGGGGATGGGCAGGGTGAGCGTGCTCTCGGTGCTGGCGGCGGCAAAGCGCCGGTCGCCCTTGTCGAGCACGGTATCGGCGCTGATCCACACCGCGACCGGGGCGGTGTCCGGCCGGGTGAGCTGGACGGTCTGCGCGTCGAGCCGCGTTAGCGCGGCGATTTCGCGCGCGGTGGCGGCTGTGCCGGAAAGCGCCGTGATGGCGGCGATCAGGGCGATGGATGTGGTCTTGCGCGTCATTTCTGGGATTCCCGGTCAGTGGCGCAGGGGGCAGCGTGGTTCCGATCGGCCCGTGATGAACGGACGTAGCGGCGACAGGCCCGGCGGCGCGGATTTGATCGTGGCCGATGTAGAACGGATGTATGTATCCTGTGTGACATCCGCATCGTCAATCTCCATGGCATGCATCGTGGCCACGATGCTCGCCATCGGCGGGATCGCTTGCTATTGTCAGGCAGACGACATGCCGAACCGGAGCGGGGCCTGATGCCGGAAAATCCTAGAAAACCCTCTAATGACAGGCTGTTGGAGGCTGTTTTCGAACAATGGTCCGCTGTTGGCGGCAGCGGGGTTACCGCGCGGCAGGTTGCCGGAATTGCCGATATACCGGTATCGTCGATCTACCATCATTTCGGCTCTCTGGAACAGTTGTTGGTTGTTGCGCAGGATCACGCGCGGCAGCAGGCGCGGCTCTGGTGCGATGACCAGCTCGGGCAGGTTTCGGGGTTCGCGGGGGATTATCGCGATTTCCCGGCCTTCTTCGCACAGATCGTCGATGGCTGGGCGAACGAGCGGCGGGGGCTGGCCTTCGCCTGGCGGGAAGGTCAGCTTCTGGCCGCCACCAGCCCGGCCTTCCTGCAGGCGGAGGGGGAGTGGCGCGATCTCTGGGCGGGGTTCTGGCAGGTCGCGGCGGCAAAGTTCGGGCTGGCGGACCGGGCCGTGGTTGCCGAGCGGGTCTTCGAGAACGAGAGCTTCCTGCACATGTTCCGCTGGCGCCGCACCGTGGACCGCGCCGGGCTGGACGAATTCGCGCGGGGGCTGGCGGCGTGGTTGTCGGGCAGGCCGATCCCGGAAGCGCCATGGCGCGACTATGCCCGGGCCGAGGCTCTGCGCGAGCTTCCGGCCTTCCCTGAACGCGACGCCACCGGCGCCCGCATCGTCGAGGCCGCAGCCGCCTTGCTGGAGAAGACAGGCGCCAGCGGGCTGACTCACCGCGCGGTTGCCGAAAGCGCGGGGCTGACGCTGGGCGTGGTCTCGCACAAGTTCCGCACCAAGTCGGAACTGGTCCAGGCCGCATTCGAGGGAACCTACCTGAGCGGCGTGACCCGCTTCCGCTCCGATGCCCTGCCCGGCAGCGACACCGCCGCCGAAGCCGCGATCGAGCAGGCGCTGGACAACATGGTGGGCTTCATCGCCCACAGCGTGCGCGGCCGGGGCATGGATGAACTGCACATCGCCGTGGCGCGCGACCCGGCGCTGAACCAGTTCGCGGCGCAATTGCGCTATCTGCGCGGACAAACCTCGCGCAAGCTGCTGGAGGCACTGATCCAGGGGCGGCGTCAGGCGGGAAATCTCGAAGCGGCGCTGCTGTCGAGCTTCCTTTCGTCCTTGACGCGCAACCATGCCGGGGCGGAGGGCGAAACGTCCCGGGCAGCGATCCGGCGCGAGTTCGAGGCGGTGGTCGACCTGATCCGGGCGGGCTGATCGCCTCGCCAACGTCATCGCGCAGCCCGAGCGGGCAGGGTGATGCCAGGTGCCGTTCTGGTGCCTTTAGGTGTCGTTCTGTTCCAGACGCGAAAAGGGCGGGCCTTTCGGCCCGCCCTTGATGTTTTCGGTCTGCAAACCCGTCAGTCGCGGCCGTTTCCGAAGGCGACGATCTGCAGCAGGCCGCCGGCCATGGCGACGTTCTTGAAGAAGTGGATGAACTGGTTCTGGTCGCCGAGCTGGGCGTGGAAGAAGAGGGCAGTCGCCAGGCTGAACAGCGCCAGCACCGCGGCCACGGCGCGCAGGCGATAGCCCGAGATCAGGACGACACCGCCCACCAGTTCGACGATGATCGCGCCGGCAAGCGCAACAGCCGGCAGCGGCAGCCCGGCCGAGGCGATATAGGCCATCGTGCCGGATGGATCGGCAAGCTTGGATGCGCCGCTCAGGATGAAGATGGCGGCTATCAGGATACGTCCGATCAGCGGCAGGAACCTGGCGATGCCGTTGTCGAGCGTGGCGGGAGCGGTCTTGGCGGTTGCGGTATTCATGGCGATTCCCCTTGGCATTTGCGTTGAAGAGGAGCCGTAAGTCCGCGTTATGCGGCCGATGCTGCGGCGCCTCGATGACAGGGAAGTGCCGGAAGATCGGATTTCCAGAAATCCTGATAAAATTGATCTTCACGTTCGATAAAGTTGAAATGGTAGATCGTGGAAAATGGGACTGGCGGCAGGGCGGGGGGAGTCGCCGCCAGTCCCTCAGGGGTTCGCAGGCCGACCGTGCGGGCTCCGAACAGGGCCTTGGCGTAGTCGCCGCCAAGCCCGTAACTCTTGCCAAGCAGGCGGGATTAACGGCCCGGCCCGGGCTGGCATCAAGGTTGCAAATGAATACGGTCGCGGCAGGCAATGGCTTTGCCGGACAGGAGTTTACGAGCTAGGCCTTTCGCGGTTCAGGGTCTTGTACGGAGTTGACGCGAAGCATCAGTTGGCGCGTGCGACGGGCTGCCAGCGGCTGCGCCACACTTTGGGCGTGGTGCCCACCGCGCGGCGGAAAAGCCGCGTCAGGTGCGCCTGGTCGGTCAATCCGCATGTGCAGGCGATCTGCGAAAGCGCATCGTCGGTCTGGAGCATGAGGCGCTGCGCCCGCCGGATCCTTTGCCGGATGACATAGGCGTGGGGCGGTTCGCCCATGCTGGTCTTGAAGGCCCGGCAGAAGTGGCCGGTACTGAGCCGCGCAACCATGGCAAGGTCTCTGCAGGCGAGGGGGTGAGCAAGATTGTCGTCCACATGGCGGACCACCCTGTGCAGTTGCCAGCCGGCGAGGCCGCCCTTGGCCGAAGGATCGGATGTCAGGTCCGCCGGCGGAGCCACCGGCAGCAACAGGGCGCGGTAGTTCTCGGGCCTTTCTCCCGCCGAAATGCCGGCGGGGTGAACCCTGTCTTCGAAAATAGCTGGTAGATCCCGTCCCGATTTTATTGTTGTCGTGCTCAAGTTCGCATGAAGCATGACCAACTCTCCAATCTCGGCGAATCGGATTGTCGCACAGTATTTCGGAACGACAACCCGATTTTCCGCTGGAACATGAATCGCTGGCAGAGATTGCGATCTTGCTACGCTAGGTGGAAGAGGGAATTTTACTAAGGTATTATACGAAAGATATCGGAAAACTTCGCTTCCTGTGTCAGATATCGGGAAGTTCGTTAAACGTGTTGTCCAACTCGCACTGGGCCACGAAACGGTCGAGCAGCCATGCCGCTGCCGGGCCGGGAGGAACGTCGCGGCGCCATATCCCGCCGAAGCGGTAGATGCCGCCGGGATGATCCGGCATGGCCAGGCGCACGAGTGTTCCCGAAACGAGATCCGGCTCGATCATCGGCAGCGGCATGTTGCCCCAGCCGATTCCCTGCCGCAGCAGGGCGTGCTTGGCGCCAAGGTCGGCGAGGCGCCATGTCTTGGGGCTCATTACCGAGAAGTCCTTTCCCTCGGTAAAGCGCGAACGGTCGCTGAGCACCAGCTGGGTAAATTCCCGCCCCGCGCCGGGCGGGATCGGGTCCATGCGGCCCAGCGGGTGATCGGGGGCGGCCACCGGCACCATCGCCACCGAGCCTACGGACACGCTTTCCAGCCCGTCCACGCCCGCGAAGAGAGGGCCGGACAGGCCGATCACGGCATTCCCGTCCAGCACCATCGATGTAATCGCGCCCAGTGCCTCAACATGGAGACGCAGCTGGACGGTGGGAAACTCGGCGGCGAAAGCGCGCAGGATCACGCCGAGGCGCTCGGCCGGGAACATCACGTCCACGGCGAGATCGACTTCCGCCTCAAGTCCGTCGAGCAGGCCCTTAACCTTGGCGCGCAATCCGTCGATCCCTTCCGCCACGCCGCGCGCTTCCGAGAGGACCGCACGCCCGGCCGTGGTGAGGACGGGCTTGCGCGTACCCTCGCGCTCGAACAGCATGACGCCGAGCTGGGCTTCGAGATTGGCGATTCCATAGCTGATGACGGAGACCGCACGGTTCAGCTTGCGCCCGGCGGCGGCGAAACTGCCGGTGTCGACGATGGCCAGGAAGATGCGCAGCTGGTCCAGGGTCGGCGTGCCGGGGTTGCTCACTTTTCAATCTCCTCGAACAGTCAGGTCGATTTTATCCCTCTGAACTTGAAATGAGCCGAGGTCTATATGGGTTTTCAAGAGAGGGCGGCACCTAACCCCGCCGCCCTTCAGGAGATAGGCCATGATCGAACTTCGCCCCTATGACAGCCTCGGCGGTGCCAACCACGGCTGGCTTGACGCCAAGCACCACTTCTCGTTTGCCGGCTACCACGATCCGGCCCGCGTCCACTGGGGCAACCTGCGCGTCTGGAACGACGATGCGATCGCTCCGCAGACCGGCTTCCCGCCGCACCCGCACCGCGACATGGAAATCATCACCTATGTCCGCGAAGGCGCGATCACCCACCAGGACAACCTGGGTAACAAGGGCCGGACCGAGGCCGGCGATGTCCAGGTGATGAGCGCGGGCACGGGCATCACGCACTCGGAATACAACCTCGAGGACGTGACGACGAAGATTTTCCAGATCTGGATCATCCCGACCCGCGACGGCGAGGAACCGAGCTGGGGCGCCAAGCCCTTCCCCAAGGGGGACCGCTCGGGCCAGTTCGTGACGCTCGCCTCTGGCTACGAGAACGACAACGAAGCCCTGCCGATCCGTACCAATGCCCGCGTCGTGGGCGCCACGCTCAAGGCCGGCGAGACCGCCGAATACCCGCTGGGCAAGGACCGCAAGGCCTACCTCGTTCCCGCCATCGGTGCGGTGCAGATCGACGATGTGCGCGCCAATGCCCGGGACGGCGTGGCGATCAGCGATCTCGACGTGCTGCGGATCACCGCGATCGAGGATAGCGAGATCGTTCTGGTCGACGCTGCCTGAAGTAAGGGGAGCGGGCGGAAATCGCCCGCTCCCATCTCTTCTCTGCCAGATTGCCCGATTGCATTTTCCCTTATCGGCGCCGACGTTCTTCCCCGGCGCTCAAACGCACAAAAGAAGCGCAAGGAAGGATTGCCCCCATGACCGTCCATTCATCCGATATCGAAGGCGTTGACCTCGTCGTTCTTCCCCCCGTCCGCGACCTTGGCGACGGCTTCCAGGTCCGCCGTGCGCTGCCCACCGCGCAGCGCCGCATGGTCGGCCCCTTCATCTTCTTCGACCAGATGGGCGAGGCGGTGTTCCGCAGCGGCGAAGGTCTCGACGTGCGCCCGCATCCGCACATCGGCCTTTCCACGCTGACTTACCTCGTCGAAGGCGAGATCCTTCATCGCGACTCCCTCGGCTCGGTCCAGGCGATCCGCCCCGGTGAGGTCAACTGGATGACGGCGGGCAGCGGCATCGTCCATTCCGAGCGCACCTCTCCCGAAGTCCGCGCCAGCGGCGGCAAGCTGTTCGGGCTCCAGACCTGGATTGCGCTGCCCAGGGAAGCGGAAGAGATCGCCCCGGCCTTTGCGCACCACAAGGCAGACGAGATTCCCGTGACCGAAGACGCCGGAACCCGGCTGACGCTGATCGCCGGTACGTCCGACGGCCTGACCTCGCCGCTCAAGACCTACTCCGACATGGTCTATGCCGATATCGTCATGCTCGACGGTGCGCGTTATCAGGTGAAGGCCGAGCACGTCGAACGCGCGATCTATGTCGTCGGCGGCGAAGTCGAGGTCGAAGGCCAGACCGGCAGCTTCAAGGAAACCGAACTCGTGGTCTTCAAGCCGGGCGCCGAAGTCGTGCTCAGGGCCAGGGGCGGCACCCGCCTGATGCTGCTGGGCGGGGAACCCCTGCCGGAGAAGCGCCATATCTTCTGGAACTTCGTCTCTTCCTCGCTCGACCGTATCGAGCAGGCCAAGGAAGACTGGAAGGAACAGCGCTTCGACCGCGTGCCCGACGAAAACGAATTCATTCCCCTTCCGGCCTGAGGAGCATCACGCCATGGCACATGGAACCGCCCATATCGGCGAAACCCCCTGGCGCACCGAGATCGTCGTCGGCGGCCATGCGATCGTTGCCGACGAGCCGGAAGCGCTCGGCGGGCAGGGCGCCGGCCCCGCGCCTTACGACCTGCTGCTCGCCAGTCTCGGCGCCTGCACCGCGATCACGCTGAAGATGTACGCCGCGCGCAAGGGCTGGCCGTTGCAATCGCTCGATGTCGACCTGAAGCTGAGGGGCTCGAAGGATGACATGCATGTCGAGCGCACGCTCCTCATTTCGGGACTGGACGAGGAGCAGAAAAGCCGCCTCGCCGACATCGCGGAGCGGACGCCGGTTACACTGACCCTGAAGTCGGGCCTGCCGATCGAGACGCGGCTGGCTTGAACCCTTGGAAAACAAAGGGCAGTGCGGCCGGCCGCGCTGCCCTTTTCGCGTCAGAACTGCTCGGCCACGTCCACGAGCGAGGTCAGCTTCTTCGGGGCGATCGCGCGCCATGACCGGGCCAGCCACGTCCCGATGGCGTCCCAGTCGTTCTCGCCCAGATCGAGGCGAATGCCGATCCAGCCGTCGCCGAAGTAGGCGGGGCGGAAATAGCGTTCCTCGTCCTGCTCGATGAGCATGGCCTGTTCGTCCGGGCCGCTGATCTTCACCAACAGGGCGGTACGACCGTCGGCGTGATGGTTCGACGTGAAGTAGGCGAATTTCTTGCCCTTGGTCACGCCGAAGCAGGGCATTCCGTGGCTCTGTATCTCGTCCGCTTCGGGCAGGGCCATGGCCCGTTCCCGTACGCGCTCAAGCAGCCATTCCGGGCTCGTTTCGCGCACGACAAGCGCGGCGAGGCAGCGTGAATAGAGCTGGTGTTCGGCAATCAGTACGCGCGCGGCAAGCGTATCGGCGGTGTCTCCCGGCACGATGGCAACCGGCGTCTGGCCGAGGATCGGACCTTCGTCCAGCTCGGGAATGACGAGATGGACGCTGACGCCGCCGTGACTGTCGCCCGCGTCGATGGCGCGCTGGTGGGTATGCAGGCCGGTGTACTTCGGCAGGAGCGACGGGTGGATATTGACCATCCTGCCGTCCCACTTGCCCACGAAACCGCCGGTCAGGATGCGCATGTAGCCCGCGAGCGCGACCCATTGCGCGCCGGAGCCGCGGATGGCGGAGTCCATCGCGGCGTCATGCTCCTTGCGGCTCAGCCCCTTGTGGCTGAGCGCGAAGGTGGGCACGCCTTCGGCAGAGGCGAGTGCAAGGCCGCCTGCATCGGGCCGGTTGCTGGCGACGAGGACGATCTCATAGGGACAGTCCTCGGCGCGGCTGGCGTAGAGCAGGGCGGCCATGTTGGTGCCGCTGCCCGAAATCAGGACGGCGACTTTTGCCTTGTCAGGCAAGATGAACGGCTTCCCAGTCCTCGCGGGCGGACCAGATCTCGGTCTTGCCCTGAACGGTGCAGCCCTTGTCGCCTTCTTCGACGATGCCGATCACGAAGACGGTTTCGCCGGCTGCTTCCAGCTCGGCCTTGAGCGCGGCGACTTCTTCCGGCGAGACTGCAAGCACCATGCCGATGCCGCAGTTGAAGGTGCGCGCCATCTCGCCCGGCTCGATATTGCCCTGCGCCTGCAGGAACGCCATCAGGCGCGGCTGCTCCCAGGCGCCGGCATCGATACGGGCGTGCAGGCCCTTGGGCAGCACGCGCGGAATGTTTTCGAGCAGGCCGCCGCCGGTAATATGGGCCAGCGCATTGATGCGGCCGGCGCGGATGAAGGGCAGCAGGCTCTTAACGTAGATGCGCGTGGGCGCGATCAGCGCGTCGATCAGCAGGGTGTCCGAATCGAACAGGGCCGGGCGGTCGAGCTTCCAGCCCTTGTCCTCGGCGAGGCGGCGCACCAAGGAGTAGCCGTTGGAATGCACGCCCGAGGATGCAAGGCCGAGCAGCACGTCGCCGTCCGCGACCTTTTCACCGGTGAGCTGTTCGCCGCGTTCCACCGCGCCGACGCAGAAGCCCGCGAGATCGTAATCGCCCGCGGCGTACATGCCGGGCATCTCTGCGGTTTCGCCGCCGATGAGGGCGCAGCCCGAGATGCGGCAGCCATCGGCGATTCCGGCAACCACGCGTTCGGCGACGCCGTTCTCGAGCTTGCCGGTGGCGAAGTAGTCAAGGAAGAACAGGGGCTCTGCGCCCTGTACGATAAGGTCGTTCACGCACATGGCGACGAGGTCGATGCCGATCTGGTCGTGCCGGTCATGGTCGATGGCCAGCTTGACCTTGGTGCCGACACCGTCGTTCGCGGCGACCAGAAGCGGGTCCTTGTAGCCGGCCGCGCGGGGGTCGAAGAAGCCACCGAAGCCTCCCAGTTCCGCATCGGCGCCGGGGCGCGCGGTGGATTTGGCGAGCGGGGCGATGGCTTTGACCAGCGCATTGCCTGCGGCGATCGAGACGCCGGCTTGCTCGTAGGAGTAGCTCTTCGGGGAGTTATCGTCGGACATTGCGCGCGCATAGTGTGCAAACGCTCTCCTGTCACGCCCGAGGCGGCAATCAGGTGAACAATTCGGGCGGAAAAATTCGTGCAGGAGGCGCCGGTGCGCGGCGTTCCGCCGGATTTCCGGGGCCTTGGCCGATCGTGCGTCCCGCCTTCCGGGGATGTCGTCGCTTTACGACTTGGATTTCCGGATTCGTTTGGGCAAAAGGCCGGTCGGTTTCGATAATGGCAATCACCTTCTCCCACAAAATCCGGCGCGTGGCCGGCAGCGGTCTGGCCTTTGGGCAGGCGCGCGTCCGTTCGCCGCGGGGCCTGGCCTTTGCGCTGGGCGGGGCGGCGTTTCTCGCATTGGGCACCGTGGGTGGTTACCGACTCGTGGCGCAGGTGGAAGGCGATCGCGGCATCGCCCCGCTCGCCAATTCCGAGGATATCCAGGTCAACGGCATCAAGGTCGATGTTACGGCCAAAACCGGCGCCGATGCCCGGCTCGAAGGCTGGAAACAGGCGGAGAAGGACGCCTGGAAGAAGCTCGGCGGGCCGGACATGCCGGTTGAGGCTATCGATGCCATGGTTTCGTCGGTCGTGATCGGCCATGAGCAGGTCGGGCCTCGCCGTTATATCGCCACGCTCGGCATCATCTTCAACAAGGCGCGTGCAGGGCAGTACGTGGGCGCAGGCGGCGCGGCGATCCGGTCGGCGCCGATGCTGGTACTGCCGGTGCTGTACTCGGGCGGCGTGCAGCAGGTGTTCGAAGTGCGCGGGCCCTGGCAGAAGGCATGGGCCGAGTTCCAGGCTTCGCAAAGCCCGATAGATTATGTGCGGCCGGTAGGCGCGGGGGGGGAATCGCTGATTCTCACCGCCGGCCAGGCTTCTCGCCGCAGCCGCCTGTGGTGGCGCAACATCCTCAACCAGTTCGACGCTGTGGATGTGGTGATCCCGGTCGCCCGTCTTGAGCGGCAATGGCCCGGCGGCCCGATTCACGGCACTTTCACCGCGCGCTATGGCCCGGACAACACTTTCCTCGGCACCTTCGAACTCGATGCCGCCAGCGAGCAGGACCTTCCTGTCATGCTCAATCAGGCGGTGGAGCGGATCGATGGCCTGTACCGGAATGCACTCGCCAGCGGCGAGCTGCGTCCCGATCCCACGCTGACGACCAGCGGGCAGGTGCTGGACCGCGCTTTTGCCGAATTGCGCCAGAAGCTCATGCCCAAGGGCGGGGTTCCGGTGGATGTCGTGCCCATCGCGCCCCCTGCAATCGCACCGGTCCCGGCGGTCGTCGTCCCGACCGAGACGGTTTCCGTACAGTTCGCTTCGCCCGATGCGGCAGCCGTCGATGCGGCGCTTGCCGCCGTGCGCGGCGTTCCGGGTGTGCGCGGCGCCGCCACCGTCAGCCTTGCTGTCGGCGGAACGTCCGTCATGCGCGTGACCGTCGAGGGCGGTAGCGAGCGTCTTGCCGCCGCGCTGCGTGCGCAAGGCTGGAAAGTGACGAACGGCGGCGGTGCGCTGAGGATCACCCGCTAGGTTCCTCGGTGATGAAGCAGATCGCCCTCCCACTGTCTGCCGCGAGCGACAGCCCGCCGCGCATTGTCGTCGGCAGTGCCAACGCACAGGCGATCGACGCCTTGCTTGAGCCGGGTGCATGGCCGTTCCGCAGCGCGATCCTTTCCGGTCCTCCGCGTTCGGGCAAATCCCTGCTGGCACGCTGGTTCGTCGAGGCCGGTCACGGCGATGCGCTGGATGATGCCGACCGGATGGAGGAGGACGTGATCTTCCACAGCTGGAACCGTGCGCAGGAAACCGGACGTCCGTTGCTGATCGTCTCCAGTCGCCGCCGCGGCAGCGGGGAAGGGCGCTGGCAGGTCAGTCTCCCGGACCTGGGATCCCGGCTTGGCGCCGCCCTGGAACTGGAGATCGTCGAGCCGGACGACGAGATGCTGGCCGCCCTGATCGAGATCCACGCCCAGATGCGCGCACTCAATCTCGATCCCACTGCGATCGACTACCTTGTACCGCGCGTCGTGCGTAGCCATCTGGGCGTCGAAAATCTGGTCACTGCCATTGATCGGCTCAGTCTGGAACGCAAGCAGTCGCCTACTCTGGCGATCTGGCGCGACGCTCTGATCGAGACTAAAGGCGGCGACTCGAAGACCACTTGACCGGACGGCTTGCCTTGCGGGCCGATTGATGGGAGATTCGCGCGATGCTGGGTAATCTTGTCCGCTACCTGGACTCCGTCGTCGCGCGTGACCCTGCGCCGCGTTCACGCTGGGAAGTCCTGCTCTATCCGGGCGTGTGGGCGCTGTTCTTTCACAAGATCGCGCATCGCCTGTTCCGTGCGGACCTGTTCTTCCTGGCCCGCGTGGTGAATCACATCTCCCGCTTCCTGACCGCGATCGACATTCATCCCGGCGCCACCATCGGGAAGAACTTCTTCATCGACCATGGCTTCACCGTCATCGGAGAAACCGCCGAGATCGGCGACAATGTGACGATCTACCAGTGCGTCACGCTGGGCGGTTCCAACCCCACCAACGGGAAGGGCGGCAAACGCCACCCGACTTTGCTCGACAATGTTATCGTAGGCTCCGGCGCGCAGATCATCGGCCCGGTAACGGTGGGCAGGCGCGCACGTGTCGGCGCCAGTGCCGTCGTGACCGAGGACGTGCCCGAAGGCGCGACCATGATCGGCGTCAAGGCGCGCTCCACGCTGGTGAAGGCGGAAACTTACGCCAAGGACTTCATGCCTTATGGCACGCCCTGCAAGGAACCCTGCGAGCCGGTGGGCAACCAGCGGATCGACGAGCTGGAGGAGCAGATTGCCGCCCTGCGCGCGCAAGTGGCTGAATTGATGCATGCGCGCGAAGATGAGCCGCAGGCCGAGCCGGCCGTGAAGGGCGTCTGAACCGAATGGTGTCAGGCCCCGCAGGCGCGAATTCCAGTACCGGCAGCGTCTTGGCCTTTCCCGGCCGCACGCCCTTGCAGATCGGGTTCGACCGGCTCGAACTCCAGCGCATTCTCGATCTTTACGGCCGCATGGTGGCAGCAGGCATGTGGCGCGATTATGCGATGGATTTCGGCAAGGAGGCCGCCAACTTCTCTGCCTTCCGCCGCGCTGCCGAGCGTCCGCAGGCCCGCATCGAGAAGCGCCCTTCGCTGCGTGCGAAACAGGGAATGTGGACACTGTTCGGCGAGGCCGGGCAAATCCTGAAGCGCGGACATGAATTGGCCGGCGTGCTCAGCCCGCTGGAGCGCAAGCTGCTGAAAGTGGTGGAAGACTGAGCCTCAGGGGTTCCTATGCGGTCAGGCGAATGCGTGATGCATGTCCAGATCCGCCTCCTGCGCGCGGGCGACGCCGTTGACGATCGCAAGCAGGGATCCGGCGGCGACAATTCGCAAGGCATAAACGATGCAGGTCAGCACGGCGCCTGCCGGCGGTGCGCTTATGCTGAATGAGAGGAGCGTTCCTGCGACAGTACCGGCGATCATGCAGGTCCACCAGACGACCAGGCGCGGATCGGTAGGCTGGTCTGCATCATGGCCATGCAGGTGGCTCCGGTTCCACAACTCTCTCATCGCTTCGAATGGCTTGAACAGGCAGGCTATCGGAATGAAGAAGTAGCCGACGGACCATCCGGGCGAGAATTCCAGGCCTTCCATCCCGGCCGCGAAGAGATTCGCATGGGCCCTGTGGATCCAAAGCGACACCGCGACTGCGCAGACCAGATAGACGGCCAGGACGGCGACGGTACCTGTGGCGGCGAAAACCGCCAGCGGGCTTTCCGGGACGGCACCGCTGGCGAGCGAAGCTGCGATGGCCGCGAGGGTCAGCCCGGTGGTTCCGATGTAGCAGCACAGCAGAACCCGTACCACGAGCGTACGGCGGGCGAGCGAGGCGATTCCATCGGAAAGCGCGGTTTCGGGCATGATGAAGCTACTTTCGGGAAGGATTGTCGTTCAGGCAAAGACGGTTTTTTCGTCCATGAGCGTGGCCTGCGCGAGGGTGATTGCGCGCAGGATCACCACGAGGCCGGCAGCAGCCACGCACCAGAAGACAAGCCCTGATAGCATGAGCGAAAGGTTGAGCAGACTGGGCGAGATGAATTTCACGGGCGAAACGAGGTTGAACAGCCCGAGGCCGGTCACGAAGAACACCAGCAAGGAACCGGTGACGAAGCTCATCCACCAGATCGCCACTTGCGTGACGCCGGTGCGCGACTGGTACTCGTCTTCTCCGTGGCTGCGGTTCCACAGTTCGCGCATGGCCAGGAACGGCACGAAGAGCTGTGCCACCGGAACGAAGAAACTGGCGCCGGACCAGACCGGCCGCGCGCGAAGGCCGGCGAGCCCTACGGCATGGAGGTTGGCGATGGCCTTGTGAAACCAGAGCAGGAAGGCGATCATGGCTACGACGAAAGTGACCAGACCGGCGATAATCGCCAAGCCCGCGATCACGAAGGGAACCATCTTCGGCTCGCCGAGCTCGATATAGCCGATTTGCCGCCTGTATTCGGCCCAGGCCAGCGCGAAAATCGCGATGATCAGGGCAACGACATAAGCTGCTGCTGCCAGTTGTGTGAAGACCGAATAAGTCGCCAGCCGCGCGTTAGCTTGCGGCGTGATATGCCCCCGCATGTTCCAGTATTCCCCCGTCGCACCTCACGGGAGGCTGCCCTGCGGCAAGCGCGACGTCAACTGGGTTACAATTTGGGCTTCGGGAATTTAACCTTGGGTTTTCAGCAGCAGGGAGAGAGCGTGCTGGGCCTGTTCCATGCCCGTTTCCAGCACGCTGTCACCGCTGCGGTCGGCAATCCTGGGCCAGGCTTCGGCGAACCCTTCTACGGAAAGGTTGTCCTCGCCAAGCAGAATGCCGTCATTCATTGTGACGAAGGCGCTCTGGCAGACACCGCCCCCTGCGCCGACTATGGCGTCATTGGGGGCGTCCTTCGATACGAGAAACAGTGCGGCGGGCACGACGGCTTCGGGGCGGAACGCTGAGTAGGCTTCGTCGGGGAAGATGTCCGCGGTCATCCGCGTACCGGCGGTGGGGGCAAGCGAATTGACGCGGATGCCGTACTTCGCGCCTTCCATGCGAAGCGTACGCGCAAGGCCCAGAACGCCGAGCTTTGCCGCTCCGTAGTTGGCCTGGCCGAAGTTGCCGCCGAGGCCGCTGGAACTCGTCGTCATGAGTACGCGGCCATAGTTCTGCTCTCGCATGATTTCCCACACGGCCTTGGTCGCATAAGCACTGCCTAGCAGATTGACCCTTACGACCCGTTCGAAATCGGCCATGTCCATCTTGGCGAAAGTGCGGTCGCGCAGGATTCCGGCATTGTTGATGAGAACATGGATGCCGCCCCACGCCTCGCTGGCGCGTGCGGCCATGGCTTCCATTTGCGCGAAGTCCGAAACGTCCCCGCCATCGGCCATGGCCTCGCCGCCGAGCGCGCGGATTTCTTCGGCGACGGCAAGAGCGGAATCGGAATGCCCCGAGCCGTCAAGCGCCGTGCCAAGGTCGTTGACGACGACTTTCGCACCGCGCAGCGCGAGTTCGAGGGCATAGGCCCGGCCAAGACCGTGACCCGCTCCGGTAACCACGGCAACCTGATCGGCAAAGGAGATGAAGGACTGCATCAGCCGGGAATGGCAGGTTGCGCGAGCCCCTTCAATTGCAAAGGTGGCATGGTTTGGCCTCCTCACGGGTTGCCCCGGAGCGTTCGCGAGGCCATAGGCGCATGAAACGAATCTGCGCTGCTTTAGCGAAAGGCCCTGCGATGAAAGTCCGCGTCCACGTCAGCCTCAAGCCCGGTGTTCTCGACCCGCAGGGCCGGGCGATCCACCATTCGCTCGAAGGCCTCGGCTTCGACGGTGTCAACGATGTGCGCGCCGGCCGCCTCTTCGAACTCGATGTCGAAGAATCGGTCAGCGACGAAGCGATCGACGACATGTGCAAGAAGCTCCTCGCCAACATGGTGATCGAGAACTACCGCATCGAGAAGGTCGCCTGATGGCTTTCCGCTCCGCTGTCGTCACGTTCCCGGGCTCCAACTGCGACCGCGATCTGGCGGTGGCGCTGGAAAAGGTTTCGGGGAACGAGTGCATCCGCGTCTGGCACGGTGATGCAGAACTGCCCGAACGGCTCGATTTCATCGGCCTGCCCGGCGGCTTTTCCTATGGTGACTACCTTCGCTGCGGCGCGATCGCTTCGCGTTCGCCGGTCATGCAGGCGGTGATCGAGGCCGCCAATCGCGGCGTGCCGGTGTTCGGCGTTTGCAACGGCTTCCAGGTGCTGACCGAAAGCGGCCTCCTGCCGGGCGCCCTGCTGCGCAATTCGGGCATCCGGTTCGTGTGCCGCGAAGTGTCGCTCAAGGTGGAGAACGCGCAGTCGCTGTTCACCTCCGGATACGAGACCGGCCAGCATATCCGCGTTCCGGTCGCTCACCATGATGGCAATTATCATGCCGACGACGAAACGCTCGACCGTCTCGAGGGCGAGGGCCGCGTGGCTTTCCGCTATGCCGAGGACGTCAACGGTTCGGCCCGTCAGATCGCCGGCGTGCTCAACGCTGCCGGCAACGTGCTGGGCATGATGCCGCACCCGGAGCGAGCGATCGAGGCGACGCACGGCGGCACGGATGGCCGCGCGCTTTTCGAAAGCGCGATTCGCGGGATGGTCGGCGCCTAAGCGGCCGCCAGGGCGGGTCCGGCGATTGCCGGATCTGCGGCGGACCGACTATCGAAGGTTTGCCCATTCGGGAAAGATCGGGAGCGGGGAGGGGCATGCCTTTCCCGCTCCTTTTCGTTGGGCTTTCTGGAGTTTCAGGCGGCGGAGTAGGCGCGGTTGCGGAACAGCGCGCCGGCGTCCGCGGCCGACATCGGGCGGCCGAAGAAGTAGCCCTGGATCTTGCGGCAGCCGAGCTTGCGGATCATCTCCACCTCCTTCTCGGTTTCCGTGCCTTCGGCGGTGGTCGACATGCCGAGGCTGTCGGCCATGGCGACGACGGCACGGATGATCGCCAGGCTTTCCGGGTTGCCGGTGGCGGCGCCCTGCACGAAGGAGCGATCGATCTTGATAGTCGAGAAGCGGAGCTTGCGCAGGTAGCCGAGCGAGGAATAGCCGGTGCCGAAATCGTCGAGGGCGACCTTGCAGCCCAGTGCCATGACCTGCTCCAGCGCGGCGCGGGCGAGCGTGGCGTCGCGCAGGAAGATGCTCTCGGTCACTTCCAGTTCGAGCCTGGCAGCGGGAAGGCCGCTTTGCGTCAGCGCGGAGACCACGCTGGTGACGAAGTTGGCGTCGAGCAATTGTTCGCCCGACACATTGGCGGCAACGCGGACATGATCCGGCCAGTTCATCGCCTCGCGGCAAGCCTCCCGAAGCACCCATTCGCCGATCGGCACGATAAGACGCGTATCTTCGGCGAGGGGAATGAACTTGGCCGGGCTGACGAAGCCATGCTCCTTGCTGTTCCAGCGCAGGAGCGCCTCGAAGCTGACGACCGCTTCGCTTTCGGCATCGACGACCGGTTGGTAGTGGAGCGCGAATTCCTTGCGTTCCACCGCCGATCGGAGCGAGAATTCCAGCTTGCGCCGTTCCTCGGCATGGGCGTGGAGCACGGGTTCGTAAGTGAAGTGTGCGTTGCCGCCCTCGTCCTTGGAGCGATAGAGCGCGAGATCGGCATTGCGCATCAGGGTTTCGACGGTTGCGCCGTCGCGCGGGCCGATCGCTGAGCCTACCGATGCGCCCACGAAGAGAGTGTGGTGGTCGACCTGGTATGGCTGGGAAAGGCTCTGGATGATGCGCTGCGCGACGCGCCGCACGTAGTCGAGGTCCGATGCATCGCGAATGACGACCGCGAACTCGTCCCCGCCTAGACGGCCGCAGACCTCGCGATCGGTCATCTGTTCCTTCAGGCGCTCCGATACGCGCGCCAGCAACTGGTCGCCGACATGGTGCCCCAGGGTCTCGTTCACGGCCTTGAAGCGGTCGAGGTCGATCATGAGGAAGGCGCAGCGCGTGCGCCACTGCGCTGCGTAGGCAAGCGCTCCATCCAGGGCTTCGGTGAGCATCAGGCGGTTGGGAAGCCCGGTCAGGGGATCGTAGCGCGCGAGCCAGGCGATCTTGTCCGAATTCTCCCGAGCTTCGGTCACGTCGGTGCCGTTGCCGCGGAAACCGTCGAACCGGCCGTTCGCGTCGAGCTTGGGATCGCCTGAAAGGTCCCACCAGCGCGGCCTCCCGCCTACCGAGACGCGGACGAGCAGGTTCGAGAAGCTCTCACGGCGTTTCAGCCGTTCGGCAAGTTCGTGAAGGCTCGCCGGAAATTCGCCGGTTTCCCAGCTTGGACCAGCCAGCAGTTGGAGGAACGGCACGCCCTCAAGCTCTTCCGCAGTCCTGTCGAGCGCCCCGGCGAGTCGGCGTGAAACGGCGCGGAGGCGGCGTGAAGGGTCAATCTGCCAGGCCCAGTCCCCATGACCTTTCTCGGATTCGCTTATCAAGAGCGAAACCACTTCGTCCCGTTCGACCATCCCAGCCTCAGCCAGCTTGCCGGTCAGGTATTGCCTGGCGGACTGGATCGTCCCCGCAACGACCACGGCGATGAAAGCCGAGGCGATAAGCGCGATGTCGTAGAGCCCGGCGGCAAGGAAGGAGCCGATGGCGGAACCGCCGACAATGGCGATGAACAGCAGGGTCGTGAGCGGGAACCCAGGAATCAGTACGGCACAGGCGGTCATCAGCATGGCCAGCACGGTCCAGAGTTTGATCTGGACTTGCGGATCGACGAACGGCCCGAAACCGCACACCGGGATGGCCCAGACCAGACACTTCGCAGCCGTGCTGACGATCTGCGCGCGAGCTTCTCCCCGGTGGCGAGGACGGCTATCCGCATCGGCCATCGTTCGTCCGATGCGGGCACCGTGCCAGGTGGTCAGGCAGACCAGCATGGCCCAGCAGGCGACCGCCGCCGGATGGACATGGGGCAGAAGCAGGGCGGCCGCGGCAGCCATGGCCGCCAGCTGCGTCAAGACGCGTGCAAGCGGCGCGCGGCCGAGGCTGGAATACTGGATGCCACGCAGACGAGCCCAATCCCCTTCCGCCGGTTCGGTAAAACCGAGAACGGCGAGAACAGGCAACTCCCGGGGAAGGGCCTTGGTGGGGAGTGACCGCTTATTCACGCCTTCAGCCTATATCGGGCAAAGGGTTATTACTAGGTAAAGCATAAGCGGTCACCGCCGCGCGGGTTATTCGACGGTGACGCTCTTTGCGAGGTTGCGAGGCTGGTCGACGTCGGTGCCCTTCACGCAGGCGACGTGATAGGCAAGGAGCTGAACCGGCACCGCATAGACCAGCGGCGCGATCAGCGGGTGGACGCGCGGCATTTCGATCGTGGCGATGCAGCCTTCGCCTGCCTCTGCGATGCCCTCGGCGTCGGAAATCAGCACGACCTTGCCGCCGCGTGCGCGCACTTCCTGCATGTTGCTTACCGTCTTCTCGAACAGCGGTCCGGAGGGGGCGAGCACGATCACCGGCACGGCTTCGTCGATAAGGGCGATGGGGCCGTGCTTCATCTCGCCAGAGGCATAGCCCTCGGCATGAATGTAGCTGATTTCCTTGAGCTTCAGCGCGCCTTCGAGGGCAAGCGGATAGTCCGGCCCGCGGCCGAGGTAGAGTACGTCTCGGGCCGGCGCGATGAGATGTGCCATGGCGGCGATCTCTTCGTCGAAAGCGAGCGCCGCGTTGAGGCTGGCGGGTGTCTGCAGGAGGTGATGGACGACTTCCATTTCCTCATTCCGGTCCATCCGTCCGCGCTTTACCGCCAGATGCGCCGCGAGGGCAGCGAGCACGGCGAGCTGGCAGGAGAAGGCCTTGGTGGAAGCGACGCCGATTTCCGGGCCGGCATGGGTAGGCAGCAGCAGGTCCGCCTCGCGCGCCATCGTGCTGGTGGGCACGTTGACGACGACGGCGATGGTCTGCCCGGCCGCCTTGCAGTGCTTCAGCGCGGCGAGCGTGTCCGCCGTTTCGCCGGACTGCGAGATGAAAAGGGCAAGGCCGCCCGGCTCCAACACCGGGTCGCGGTAGCGGAATTCGGAGGCCACATCGATGTCGACCGGCAGGCGAGCGAACGTCTCGATCCAGTATTTCGCCACCATGCCGGCGTAGAAGCTGGTGCCGCAGGCGACGATGGTGATGCGCTTGATGGCCGAAAGGTCGAAATCGATCTGCGGCAGGGCGACCGATTGGTCCACCTGGTGGATGTAGCTGCGCAGGGTCTGCGCCACCACGGTCGGCTGCTCGAAAATCTCCTTCTGCATGAAGTGGCGGTAATTGCCCTTCTCGATGGCAACGGCCGAGGCGCCGGAGGAGACGATCTCGCGCTCCACCGGATTATTGTCGGCATCGAAGATCTGCGCGCCCTCGCGGGTGATGACGACCCAGTCGCCTTCGTCGAGATAAGTGATGCGCTGGGTCAGCGGGGCGAGCGCGAGGGCGTCGGAGCCGAGGTAGGTTTCTCCCTCGCCGTAACCGACGACCAGCGGCGAGCCGAGGCGGGCGCCGATCAGCAGGTCGGGGTGCTGGCGGAAAGCGATCGCGAGCGCGAAGGCGCCGCGAAGTTGCGGCAGCGCGACCTTCACCGCCTCTTGCGGGGAGAGCCCCCCTTCGACCTGCTCGGAAACGAGATGCGCCACAACTTCGGTATCGGTCTGGCTCTCGAACCTGCGACCGCGCGCTTCGAGGGCTTCGCGCAGCGGCTTGAAGTTCTCGATGATGCCGTTGTGGACGAGGGCAAGGTGTTCGGTCGCATGCGGGTGGGCGTTGACGGCGGTGGGCGCGCCATGCGTGGCCCAGCGGGTGTGAGCGATGCCGATCAGGCCCGGCGCGGGATCGCGCGCCAGCTCGTCAACGAGGTTCACCAGTTTGCCCTGCGCGCGGCGGCGGATCAGCTGGCCGTTCTCGACCGTGCAGACGCCCGCGCTGTCATAACCGCGATATTCCATGCGGCGCAGTCCGTCGACGAGCCGATCCGCGACTTCTTCCTTGCCGACGATGCCGATGATTCCACACATTGCGCTTGCGTTACCTTGTTCGAGCCGAAACTGCCTTGCCCATACACCGATAATGGTTGGCGTTTGGTGGCGCCACCATGAAGGCTTGGTAATGTGTGCAAAGCGGATGGGTTATCGGATGTAATCCGAAGCGATCAGTCGTCGCCGCTGAGCAGGGCCCCGATTCCGCCAACGGCGCCGAGGCCGAGCAGCGTGCTCTCGCCGCGGTTCTGTCCGCCATAGGGTACGGCGGCGGCCATCATGCGCCCGGCGAGGCGCGAGAACGGCAGCGACTGGATCCACACTTTCCCCGGGCCGCGCAGGCGGGCGAAGAACACCCCTTCGCCGCCGAAGATCATCGATTTCACCGAACCTGCACGCACCAGGTCGAAATCCACGCCGGACGTGAAGGCGGCGACGCAGCCGGTCTCGATGTGGAGTTCCTCGCCCGCTTCCAGCGTGCGCTCGATAACGGTGCCGCCCATTTGCACGAAGACCCAGCCGTCACCTTCGAGGCGCTGCATGATGAAGCCTTCGCCGCCGAACAGGCCGGTCATGATCTTCTGCTGGAAATGAACGCCGATCGAGACGCCGCGCGCCGCGCAGAGGAAGGCGTCCTTCTGGCAGATCAGGCGGCCGTCCACTTCATCGAGCTTGATCGGCACGATCGAACCGGGGATCGGCGCGGAGAAGGCGACGCGGGCTTTGCCGCGTCCTTCGTGCGTGAATACGGTGGTGAACAGGCTCTCGCCGGTGACGAGGCGCTTGCCCGCGCCAAGCAGCTTGCCCATGAAGCCGCTGCCTTGTTGTTCGGAACCGTCGCCGAACACGGTGGACATGGCGATCGACGAATCCTTCCAGACCATCGCGCCCGCTTCCGCTACCGCGCTTTCGCCCGGGTCCAGTTCGATCTCGACGAACTGGAGTTCCGCACCCTTGATTTCGAAGTCGACATCGTCGGCGATCGCGGAATTGCGGCTGTGGCTCCAGGGATTGTTTGGCATGGATACTCCGGGGGACGGGAAAGATTCGGTGACCGCTATCTGGGTTTCGTGAAAGTTCTTGTCAAACCGCGTCCGTTGGATAGTCTACGCAGTTCGACGAACACTGTTCCGACGAAAATCGCCCGGCAAAGATCGGTGCGCGATCGGTGTTCCTGGAGAGGATAACGCCGATGCACTTCACCATGAAGTCGGTTTCATTTGTTTTCATCGGGCTTGCCGCCGTGGCCAGCAGCGGACCTGCATTCGCGCGCGACATCGGTGGCGGCGGGGCGGTGGTGAACACCGCGCTCCACATCGAAAGCCAGAACGGCGTCAGCAAAGGCTTCGCGCTGATTCGTGCCGGCAAGCCTGCGCAGGCGGTAAAGATGTTCGATTCGGTGATCCTCGCGAGCGAACAGGCGCTGACCGGTGACGTCCGTCCGCGGCTCTGCCAGTCGGAAGCGGCTGAAGGGTCTGTTGCTGCGGGCAAGGCCGTCATCGTGAGCAGCGCGGTTTGCGATGCACACTTCGGAAAGGGCTTTGCGCTGGTCGATCTTGGACGCGGCGACCTTGCGGAAGCCGAACTGCGCCGTGCTACCGAACTCGCGCCCGATAATGCCCACTTCGCCAACGAGTATGCAGAACTGTTCAAGTCGCGCCGGGAATGGCAACGGTCCTACGATCTGTTCTCCCATGCATGGGAAATCGTCGACAAGGACACCAAGGGTGACGACGCCTCGGTCGCCGCCCGCGCTCTTCGCGGCATGGGCTACAACAAGATCGAGATGGGCCAGCTTGACGAAGCGCAGAAGCTGTTCCGCCAGTCGCTGGAATATGATCCCGCCAATGCCGGAGCCAAGAGCGAACTGGATTTCATTGCCCAGAAGAAGGCCATCGGCGCCTGACCATTCGCAATCACCGCAAATCTTGAAACGGGCGGTGCTGAACCGCCCGTTTTCGTATCAGCTTGCTGACTTCTCGGCCTTCTTCTTCTTCATGGCATCGTGGAAACGGTCGGCCCAACCCGGCTTGACCAGCTGTTCGCCGCGGACGAGGCGAAGTTCTCCGTCCCCCACATCGCGGGTGACGGTGCTGCCCGCGGCAACGATGGCATCCGCGCCGATCCTGACCGGGGCGACAAGGGCGCTGTTGGAGCCGATGAAGGCGCGCTCGCCAATAACGGTGCGGTGCTTGAAATAGCCGTCGTAGTTGCAGGTGATCGTACCTGCGCCGAGATTGGCGCTGGCGCCCACCGTTGCGTCGCCAACGTAAGTGAGGTGATTGGCCTTCGCGCCTTCGCCCAGTTCGGCGTTCTTGATCTCGACGAAATTGCCGACCTTCGAACCCTCGCGCAGGATAGTGCCGGGGCGCAGGCGCGCATAAGGGCCGACCGAGACGCCGGTTTCGATGGTGGCGCCTTCAAGGTGCGAGAATGCGTGGATGGTCACATCGTTCGCCACCGTGACGCCAGGGCCGAAGACAACGTTGGGTTCGACGGTCACATCTCGGCCGAGATTCGTGTCCCAGGCGAAAAACACGGTTTCCGGCGCGATCAGGGTGGCGCCGTCGGCCATGGCGGCGATACGGCGGCGGGATTGCCAGCGCGCTTCGGCCTCGGCCAGTTCGCCGCGACTGTTGATGCCGCCCACTTCGCCCGGATCGGGGGTGACGATGACCGCACACGACTGCCCGTCGAGTGTCGCCACGTTGACGATGTCCACGAGGTAGTATTCGCCCTGGGCGTTTTCATTCCCGACGCGGGCAAGCAGGCCGAACAGGTCGGCGGACTTTACCGCCATCAGGCCCGAATTGCACAGTCGGCAGGCCCGCTGTTCCTCACTCGCGTCCTTGTATTCGACCATCATGGCAATGCGCCCGTCGTCATGGGCGAGGACGCGGCCGTATTGGAGCGGGTCTTCCGGCTCGAAACCGAGCACGACGACGGCGGGCGAATCCTCGGCATGAAGGCGATGGATCATGGCCTGCATCGTTTCGGTGCTGACGAAAGGCACGTCACCGTAAAGGATCAGCACGTCGCCGGAAAAGCCGGCCAGCGCCGCTTCGGCCTGCTGCACTGCGTGGCCGGTGCCGAGTTGCGGTTCCTGAACGGCGATTGTCGCGCGGCTGCCGAGAGCCCGCTCAAGCTGTTCGCGTCCATGGCCCGCGACGACGACCTGCCGCTGCGGTGCCAGTGCGGCAGCGCTGTCCAGCAGGTGTTCGAGCATGGGACGGCCCGCGATGGGATGGAGCACCTTGTGGAGATCGCTCTTCATGCGGGTGCCCTTGCCGGCGGCGAGGACGACGATTGCGAGAGGCGTGGATTGTTCGACCATGTGTATCACTTGCCAGCAAATTGTTGCGGTTTCCACATCGGGAAGCCACTGAGGAGGGGATGACAGACTTTCCCTTCGACATCGTCGGTTTCGACCTCGACGGAACCCTGCTTGATTCGCTTGGAGACCTTGCGGTGGCGCTCAATCATGCGCTCTCGATCGAGGGGCGGCCAGCCATTCCCGTGAGCGAGGTGCGCGATCTGGTCGGCGGCGGCGCGAGGAAGATGCTCGCGAAGGGGCTGGACGTTACCGGCGGCCCGGTTTCCGAGGCGCGGCTCGACGAACTGCATCATGAACTGATCGCTTACTATGCCGACCATATCGCCGTGGAGACGCGGCTCTATCCCGGCGGCGAAGCGATGCTCAGGGGACTGGCGGAGCGGGGGGTCAAGCTGGCGGTCGTCACGAACAAGCTGGAACGTCTGGCGGTGAAAATCTTTGAGGAAATGGGGCTTTCTCATCATTTCTTCACGGTGATCGGCGGCGACACGCTGGGCCCCGGGCGGGCCAAACCGAAACCCGACCTCATCGATCTCATGCTGGAGCGCGCGGGGAGCGGCCGTTCCGGTGCCGTCAGGGCCGCTTTCGTGGGGGACACCACTTACGATACGGGCGCGGCGGCGGCGGCGGGGCTGCCCTGCGTCGCGGTCAGCTTCGGCTTCAACGACAAGCCGGCCAGCGAACTGGGCGCGACGGTGGTGATCGATCATTTCGACGAACTGATCCCGGCTCTCGAAAGCCTCTGACGTCGTTCGGCGTCGGGCTTCAGGCTTCTGCGCTGTCGAAGACGTAGCCGAACGAGCGGACGGTGCGGGGCAGGTGGGGCACCTGCATCGAGCGCAGCTTTCGGCGCAGGCGGCTGACCCACGAATCCACGGTGCGTTCGTCGCAGACGTCCACGCTTTTGCCGAGCACGCCGATCAGTTCGCCGCGCGTGAACACCCGGTTGGGGTTTCGTGCGAAATGATTGAGCAGGCGCTGCTCGTTGGATTGCAGGGGCACGACCAGACCCTTGTAGCGCGTCAGATGCGAATCGGGCTGGATCAGGAGATCGCCGATCTGGATCGCCGGAGTTTCTTTCCGCGCGGCTGCGGCCGGCTGGTAGATTCGCAGGCGCTGAACGAGAGCGGCCGGGGTAAGCGGCCCAATCAGATAGTCATCCGCCCCCGCATCCAGCGCGCGTGCCTGGGCGCGCTGGTCAGGTTCGGGCAGGATCATGGTCACGTGGAGCGGGTGGTCGTGAATACGGTCACGAAGCAGGCCGCACAGCTGAAGTCCCGACATTTCAGGCAGAAGCCAGTCCAGGAAGACCCAGGTCGGTGCCTTGGAAATACGTACGCAAAGGTCGGTGGCATTCGTCACTTCCGCCTCGAAGGAGAGGAAGCTGTCACGAACGGCGCTGACATGGGCAAGGTCGCCCGAAGTCAGCACGATGTCGCCAGATTTGATCATGGTGTCCCGGGTTTCAACAGGAGTGATCCGCCCACATAGTGCCACATCGGCTGCCATTCACGTGTCAAATTTGTCATGTTTGGCCGTCACAATCACGTCAAAAAAATTACAAGAAAGCAACATGGATGTGACGCGGGCCGCGCTTAGTCAGCCTCCCTGTCGCCCCGACGGGCGAGCCCCTTGCCGCGACTGCAAGGCGGAAAGCAAAGCATTTCAGGGAGTTTTACATGATTCGCCACGCCATCCGTCTGGCGGCTACGTGCAGCATCGTCGCGTTGAGCCAGGCGCCGGTCGCCGCTTTCGCTGACGAAGCAGCAACAAGCGCTGCGGCCGCCGAAAGTGATGCCTCGGTGCCGATCATCGTCACCGCTACCAAGCGCGAGACCGATCTCCAGAAGACGCCGATCGCGATTGCCGTCATCGGCAGCGCGGATATCGAGAAGCAGCACGTCCAGAGCCTGATCGACCTTGCCAGCGGCACCGTGCCGTCGCTGCGCGTCGCCACGTTCGAGGCGCGCCAGTCGGCGCTTACTGTCGGTATTCGCGGCATCGTGCCCTTCGACGCAAACCAGACCGCGCGTGACCAGGGCGTGGGCGTCTACCTTGACGGCGTATACCTCGGCCGCCAGCAGGGACTGAATGCGGCGCTGTTCGATGTGCAGCGCATCGAAGTGCTGCGCGGGCCGCAGGGCACGTTGTTCGGCCGCAATACGGAAGGCGGCGCGCTGTCCATCGTCACCAAGGCGCCGACCGGCGAATTCGGCGGCCGCGTGGAGGCCGGCATCGGCAACTACGGCCAGCGCAATGGCGAAGCGCACATCGACTTCCCCGAATTCCACAACATCTCGATCAAGGTCGACGGCGTCTACCAGCACCAGGACGCCACGGTGAAGAACCCGCTCGCCGGGCAGACGGGCTGGAACTACTACGACCGCGTGGGTGGCCGAATCCAGGCCCAGTGGAAGCCGTTCGAGGGGCTGACCGCGAACATCTCGTTCGACAAGTCGCGTGATGACAACACGCCGATGTACAGCCAGCTCATCAACTACAATCCAAACAACCTGCCGGTTGCCACGCTGGCGCAGATCGCGGCCAATGGCGGTAAGCTGCCCAGCGGCACGATTGCCCCGCTTTCACCGCTCGTGCAGGTCAGCGGCGACAAGCGCATGAAGACCGCCGACATCGGCGTGCCGCAGCAGCCCAGCGTGGACAAGACACAGGGCGTGATGGGCAATCTCAGCTACGATCTGGGGGCGAACCTGACGCTGCGCTCGATCACGGCATGGCGTGAGGTTCATACCGACCAGTACGACAATTCCGGCGGTGCCCATCGCTCGGTCTTCCTCCCGAATGCCAAGTTCGGCCGCTACTCGCTCTCGTTCCTCGACCAGAACCAGTTCAGCCAGGAACTGCAGATCGTCGGCAGCCTGCCGCATCTCGATTTCGTGGCGGGCGCCTTCTACTACAACGAACACGCCAGCGAATATGCCGCGACGCCCAGCTCGAACCAGTGGAATGCGGACGGCAGCGGCTACACCATCCTCAGCCCCAGCGTCACCGGCACGGTAACCTCGGGCAACCAGGGCTGGGACGATTCTTCGCTGTTCCTCCAGCGAGACAGCCGCGCGAAGGCGCAGAGCATCGCCGCTTTCGCCCAGGCAACCTACACGCCCGCCGGTCTCGACCAGGTTCACCTGACGGCGGGCGGCCGCTTCACGCATGACAAGCGTGACGGCGTGCTGGACATGGTGAACGGCGCCGTGGTCGATTACGGCTTCCATTACCGGAAGGACCGCTTCGACCCGATGGTCACGCTGGCCTGGGACGCCACGCAGGACATCAACCTCTACGCCAAGTATGCGACCGGCTATCGGGCCGGCGGCGCCAACGACCGTTCGCAGACGTTTGACGCCTTCGGGCCGGAAACCGTGAATTCCTACGAAGTCGGCGCCAAGATGATGTTCCTCGATCGCAAGGTGCGCCTGAACCTTGCCGGCTACATCATGGACCGTGACGGCACGCAGGTCGATTTCGACAACGTCAACATCGATCCCAACAGCCCGTATTTCAACCTGCACACGCAGGAGACGCTCAATGCACCGGGCACCACGAAGATCCGCGGGCTTGAAGCGGAATTGAACATCCACCCGACGAGCAACCTCTCGCTCGGCGCGTCCTATGCCTACACTTACACCAAGGTGCCCAAGACGCTGAACCCGTTCCTCGGTTCCGCTACCAATCCGGTCTACCAGAATGTCTTCATCGTCTACACGCCGAGGCATGCTGCATCCGGCTTCATCGACTACACGATACCGGTCGGCAGCGGCGACGAGAGCGTGCAGTTCCATCTGGATGCAGCTTATTCCGGCCGCCAGTACACCTTCGAGGACGAGGCCGTGAAGGCTCAGTCCAGCTTCATCGTGAACGGCCGCATCGCGCTTGCCGATATTCCGATGAGCGACAACGGAACCAGGCTGACCGTCTCCGTCTGGAGCCGCAACCTGCTCAACGAAACGCACATCTATCGCCTATCCTACGCCAACGCGAATACCCTGGGCGCGTACGGAAACTTCAATCCGCCGCGCACCTTCGGCGTGGAGGGCACCGTCAACTTCTGATCGCTCCGGTTCCGGCAGGCCGCTCCCTCGCGGCCTGCCGGCAGGTTCCTGCCTGCAAAACTGCACGCGGCTGGGCTTCGGCGCGGCCGCGTGCCTTGTTCGTGGGAACGATGAACGCGGCGGCGATGCCCGCTCCGCTTGCCGGTGCCCTCCGATCATGCGAGCCCTCTGCGATGAAGGCGCCGCTCGGAACGGGCCGCGAGGACGGGAGATGAGGACGATGCCGACACCGGGTGAGAAACTGCGCGCGCTGATCGAAAGCGGAGAGCATTTCGTGGCGGCCGAGGCCTATTCCGCGCTGACCGGGCGCGCGGTGCAGCATGTCGGGTTCAAGGCGGCCTATCTTGGCGGACATGCCTGCTCCGCCTTCCACTACGCAGTGCCGGACAATGGCATCTTCTCGCAGGTCGAGATGATCGAACAGTCTGGCCGGATCGCGCAGGCCATCGACATTCCCCTGATCGTGGATGCCGATACCCTGGGCGAAACCGTGGCCGATGCCTATCATTTCACGCGAAGGTACGTGGCCGCGGGCGTCGCAGGTTATCACGTCGAGGATGAGGTCAATCCCAAGCATTCCAAGCATGCCAACGGTCTCTGTTCGATCGAGGACATGCAGCTTCGCATCGAGGCCGGCGTAAAGGCACGGGGCGATTCCGGGCTCGTCATCATCGCCCGCTGCGACGAGCTCTATACCAGCGCCAATGGCGGGGGCGGTACGGGCTCGATCGAGGAGGCGATCCGGCGCGGCAAGGCTTATGCCGAGGCAGGGGCCGATGCCATCGTCTTCGCCAGCGCCCCGCCCGAGCAGCAGGCCGAAGTGATCCCGCACATGCCGATCCCGGTCTGCACGCTGGGCTTCAACCTTCCGGATACGGGTTTCACGCTCTCGACCGGCTGGGGCTGGGTTTCGGCGGCCGTCGGCCACCTCGCCATGGCGCGCGAACTGATGGAGACCGGCGCGGTGAAGAGCGCGATGGCGGCCTTCACCAACTTCCCGGAGAAATACGATCTGATCGACCAGAACCTCTACGACGATCTGATCGTCGAATGGGCGGAGCGGACGGGGCGGCCGACACGCCCCAATCACGCGAGGTAAGCGAACAAAAACCGAGGCGAGGCTTGAGGGGCGGTCCATCAAGCCTCGTCCTCCGCACGCGTGCTTGCGCGCCCCTTACTTTGCGGGCGCTTCCACGCCTTCGGGCAGGGCCAGGACCTCCAGCCCCATGGCGGGATCGAGATAGCGCTGCGCCATGGCCTGGACATCGGCCGGAGTGATCGTCAGCAGACGGTCGCGGGCCTTGGTGAAGCGTTCGATGCGGTCGGCCTGGGTCTGGGCGCGGTCCACCAGGGAAAGCCAGCCGCCGTTGCCCTTGAGCGCATTCTGATAGGCTTCGAGCAGAGGCGCGCGGGCACGTTGCAGCACGTCATCGCTGACGGGGGCGAGCCGCAGTTCGCGGGCGACTTTCCCGATGGCTTCGCGGCTTGCGGGCACGTCGGCCACGTCGATCGAGGCGCTGATCGTGAAGGTGCCGTAGCCCTTCCAGTAGTGCGAGAGCGAACTGCCGGCAGAGGGTGAGTAAGCCTTGCCGAGCACTTCGCGAAGGCTGTCGGTCAGTTCGATGCGGACGACGCGTTCGAGCATTTGCAGCTTCAGCGCGTCCAGCGGGTCGGAATCGTCGCGGGTGGGCCAGGTCAGGCGAAGCAGCGCCTGGTCGGCAGGGCCGGTATGGCGCAGCACGCGGGGCTTGCGGTCAGCCGTGAAGGTGCGCGGCGGCTGATCCGCGTAGGGACGAAAGGCGGCCTCGCGGGCGGGCAGGGCGCCCAGCGTTCGCGCGACCACCGCGATGGCCTTGTCCTCGTCGAAGTCACCTACTAGCGCCAGTTCGACGGCGCCGTGGGCGAGGCGTTCGGAGATGGTGTCGCGCAGCTTGCCGTAAGTGAGGTGGCGATAGTCGTCCACCTGCTGAAGGCTGAAGCGCGGATCGTTGTCTGACAGGATCCTGCCGAGGTCCGCGCCCATTGCCGAAGCCGGGGTTGCGCGAAGCTGGGCGAAGCTGTTGTTGACCTGCTGGCGGTACTGGACTTCGCCTTCGGCACGGTAGCCGGGATCGGTCATGAGCGCGGTCAGCAGTTGCAGTTGCAATTCGAGATCGCGCGGGGTGGTCGCGGTTTCGGCATCGAAGCTGGCGGCGCCATTGCCAAGGCCGAAGCCCAGCGTATGGCCGGCCATGATCGTATCGAGTTCGTCGCGGCTGTGCTTGCCGAGGCCGCCCTTGTCGAGCCAGCCCACCATTTCGGTGGCGAGCGGGTTCTCCCGGGTGTCGAGCATGTCGCCGCCGTCGATGGAGAGGCTGACGCGGATGCGGTCCTTTTCAAGCTCGGTGGGCTTGAGGTTCAGCATGACGCCGTTCGAGAAGCGCAATTCGCGAATGCCGAGCAGGGGGTCGCGCCTGTCGCTGACGATGGTGCCGGGCGTGCCGAAATCGGTGTAGCCGAATTCCGTCACGGATGGGTCCGCTTCCCGGGGTACGGGGCCGCGCATCGCGCTGAGCCATGAGGCGCGGATGGCCTGTTCTCCGCCTTCGGGAGCCTTGCGGCCTTCGAAACGGATGAGTGGCCTGTCGAGAGCGAGCGCCTCCCGCTTGAGCGCGGCCAGCACCGCTTTGGGCGTGATGGCAGGCGCGAAGGTTTCGAATCGCTCAAGTGCGGAGGCGGGCGTGGAAGGCACGACCCGGTCCTCGACCACCGACAGTGCAATGCCGGCAAGCGCCGCGTTGCTGCGGGTGTTGGCAGAGCCGGCGGCATTGACCATCGAAGTACGGAGCTGCGCCACTTGCTCGGCCACTTCCGCCGCGCTGAACCCTTGAGCGAGGGCGCGGCGATATTCCTGTGCGGTTGCGGTTACGCCATCGGCCCATTTGCCGTCGACGCTGTCGATGATGAGGCGCGTCGAGCGGGCGGTCTCGAAAACGTCACCGGTTCCGAACCCGGCACCGCGGAACGGCGGCGTGGCGCTGCGCGACAAGCGCTGGAGACGGCGATTGACGATGGAATAGCCGATGGAGCGCAGCAGGTTCTCGCGCCGCTGGGCGATACTGTCGGGTTCGTCCAGCCAATCGCCGTTGCGCTGGATCACGAGGCGTTCCGACAGCGCCGGATCGATCCATATTCCGGTGCGGTCGCGATCCTTCGAGGCAACCGGGCCGGGGTCGGGCTGGACCTCGGCCGGGCCGCCGGTCCAGTCAGCGAAGTGGCGGGTGATGCCGGCCTCGACGGCGGCAGTGTCGAAATCGCCGACGATGACCAGCGTGACATGTGCGGGCACATATTCGCGCTCGTAGAAAGCGCGCAGGTTCGCCGCATTCGCGCCGTTGAGCGTGGCGACCGTGCCGATCGGGAAACGGCTGCCGTAGAGCGCCTGCGGATAGAAGAAGTGCGTGGAATCAATGCTGTTGCGCAGGCCGAAAGTATTGCGGTCGCGCATTTCCGAGAGAATTACGCCGCGCTCGCGGTCTATCGCGCCTTGTGAAATGGTCAGTTCGCTTGCCGTTTCGCGCATCAGCATGAGCGCAGTGTCCAGCAACTTGGCGTCGTTGCGCGGCAGGTCGAGCTTGTAGATCGTACGCTCGAAGTTGGTCGAGGCGTTGGTATCGGCCCCAAAAGCGAGGCCGTCCCGTTCCAGCAGGGGGATCATCTGGCCTTCGGGCACGCGCTTGCTGCCGTTGAAGGCCATGTGTTCGACGAAATGCGCAAAGCCCTGTTCGGCTTCCTGTTCGTCCAGCGAGCCGGCGGCGACTTCCATCCGCACCACGGCGGTTCCGGCGGGCGTTGCATTGTGGCGGATCACATAGCGCATGCCGTTGGCCAGGCGGCCGAAGCGGAAATCGGGATCGACCGGCACGTCGCTCGTTTCGAAGGCCCAACGGGTCTCCTCGGTACGGAGCGGTGCTTCCCGGGCGGACAGGGGAAGGGGCGTGGCAAGGACCAGCGCAGTAATGAGAACGATTCGCATATGGCGCCAGTGCCCGAGCAGTCCCTTGATAACAAGGGGAGAGAGAGGTGAACTGTGAGGACTTGCGGATGCTCCAGACGCAAGAAGGCCCGGCACACCTTGCGGCGGCCGGGCCTTCGGGAGCATCGCTGCGGGCCTTACTTGCCGCGCAGCTTGCGGTGCTTCGACAGGTCGAAGACTTCGCTCGGGCCGTTATCGTCCTGCAGCAGGCCGAGGCGACGGGCGACTTCCTGATAGGCCTCTTCCTCGCCGCCGAGATCGCGGCGGAAGCGGTCCTTGTCCAGCTTTTCGCCGGTGAACATGTCCCACAGGCGGCAGCCATCGGGGCTGATTTCGTCCGCGAGGATGACGCGGCTGTAGTCGCCGTCCCAGATACGGCCGAATTCGAGCTTGAAGTCGACAAGGCGGATGTTGATCGCCGCGAACATGCCGCACATGAAGTCGTTCACGCGGATGGCCATCGCGGCGATGTCCTGCATCTCCTCGTTGGTGGCCCAGCCGAAGCAGGCGATGTGCTCTTCGGCGATCATCGGATCACCCAGGGCATCGTCCTTGTAATAATATTCGATCAGCGTGTGTGGCAGCGGCTCACCCTCGGGAATGCCGAGACGCTTCGAGATCGAACCGGCGGCCACATTGCGCACCACGACCTCGATCGGGATGATCTCGACCTGGCGGACGAGCTGCTCGCGCATGTTGAGGCGGCGGATGAAGTGGTTGGGCACGCCGATGTGGTTGAGGCGCGTGAACACGTACTCGCTGATGCGGTTGTTGATCACGCCCTTGCCCTGGATCGTGCCCTTCTTCTGCGCGTTGAACGCAGTGGCGTCGTCCTTGAAGTACTGGATCAGGGTGCCGGGTTCAGGGCCTTCGTAGAGGATCTTGGCCTTGCCCTCGTAGATCTGGCGGCGACGGGACATGCGTGTTCGTCCTTGAAACTGTAAAAGAGCGAGCCCCGGCACGTTGAAGTCGCTTTGGCGACTGCGGGCCGGGGCGTTCGAGCGGGCATATAATGAAAGCAGGCCCAAAAGCAAACAGGGCTTGAGGCAGGGGGATCGAACCGGGCCGCGACCGGGGCATGCCGTTGCGGAGGATTGCCCGGCGAACCACGAGCCGTGCTCTGAACGAGCAGGAAGTCCGTGTCCCGGATTGCGAATTAGTGCCCTTGACCATCGCGTTCATCGAGAAATTCGGCGACGAGGTTCCGCGCGGCTTCGCTCACCTGTTCCCACGTCGTCACGAAACCTTCTGGGCCACCGAAGTAGGGATCGTCGACATCCTGCCCCTCCATGCCCGGCACATGGTCCAGCAGCAGCGAAAGCCGGGCGTGGGGGCTGGCGGGTGCGATCCGTTCGAGGTTCGCCAGATTGCTGGCGTCCAGCGCGACGATTCGATCGAAACGGTCGAAATCCCGGACCGTGACCTGCCGGGCGCGATAGTGGGTGATGTCGATGCCGTGCCGGGATGCCTCGTCGCAGGAACGCGGATCGGGCCCCTTGCCGATATGCCAGGATCCGGTTCCGGCCGAATCAACGGTCAGTTCCAGTCCGGCTTCCTGCGCGGCATGGCGCAACGCCGCCTCGGCCAGCGGGGAGCGGCAGATATTGCCGAGGCAGACGAACAGGACGGATGGGGGAGGCGTTGCAGACATGCTTCCGGCCTAGCGCCGGGCAGGATCGTTCTCAAACGATCATTCAATGCCGGCCAAACAGGCGCTCGAGGAACGTGGGCTCTTCCATCGGCTGGATCGGCCCATGGAAACGCCGGCGGAGGCCGGGATCCAGTGGTGGGCGGGGCGTCCAGATACGTTCGGATCGGTAGGTGCGTTCTTGCGTCAAGGCCATAGGCGATGCTCCTTCTTCCGTCCCGAAGAAACCCGAAGGAAGGCTGAAAGGTTCCCCCGCTGCGCCGCCGTTTGCCATTTCAGGGCGTCACGGCGCCGGCTTCGGCAGCCAGTCTCCTGACCATGGCGCAGACCTCGGTGCCGAGAAACGGCTTGCCCAGCATCGGTCTGTGGCTGTGGCCGCTTGGAAGGTGCTGCCGGTCGTAGCCGCTGACGAAAGCGAAGGGGATGTCGCGTGCGGCCAGTTCGTCGGCAACGGCATCGATCCTCTCGCCGTTGAGGTTGCCGTCCAGCAGGGCCAGGTCCGGCACGGTGTCTCGGATCATGTGGATCGCCTGATCGCACGACGTCGCGGGGCCGAGGGGCGATGCGCCCCAGTCCTCGATCTCCATCATGAGCTCCATGGCCACGAGCGGCTCATCCTCGACCACGAGCACCCTGAGCGCCCGCGGACTGGGCGCGGCTTCCGCAGGAGGGGCGTCCGGGGCAGGCTCAGAACGCGGCGATTCCTCGACGGTAGCAGGCGCTTCGGCGGCGGCATCTGAGAGCGGCAGGACCAACTGCCAGCGCACGCCTTCCGGTGCATATTCCGCACTGATCCGGGCGCCATCACCCGCCATGCTGTTCTCGATCAGGGTGGACCCGAAGCCACGCCGTTCCGGGACGGAAACGGGAGGGCCGCCGTGCTCGCTCCAGGCGAGCGACAGCACTTGTCCTTTCAGCGACCAGTCGAGCGTGACCGTTCCGGCCTCGTTCGAGAGTGCACCGTACTTGTGGGCATTGGTCGCCAGTTCGTGGATGATGAGCGAGAAGCGCAGGGCGAGTTCCGGCGGCAGGTCCACGTCCGGGCCGGAGAGCTTCAGCCGATCCTCGCCGACCGCGCCGATGGCAACCTGATCGGCGATCAGGCGGCGCAGGCTGGCGGGCTCCCATGTCGTTGCGCTCAGCAGCGAATGGGCGCGGGCAAGCGATTGCAGGCGGCCGGTGAACGACTGGTGGAAGCCCTCGGGAGACCGGGCGTGCCGGAACCCCTGCGAGGCGATGGCCTGAACCGTCGCGAGGGTGTTCTTCACCCGGTGGTTCAATTCCCCGATCAGCAGCCGCTGGGTCTCTTCGGCGCGCAGGCGTTCGGTCACGTCGATCAGTTCGATCATCACGCTGGCGCCGCGCGATCCGGTGCCGACCAGCGAGGAGCAGTACCATTCGCCTTCGCGAAGGGCACCGTCGGCGCGCACGAAGCGGTGGTCCTGCTTCTCCCTGCGGTCCTCACCGCCGAGGAGGGCCCGCATCCCGTCCAGGAAGCGCGGACGGTCCGCCACGGGGAGGAAGGGGGCGTCCTCTACCTTGAGGCCGAGAATATCCTGCGCCGCGAAGCCGATCTCGCGTTCGGCGCTGCGATACCAGCTCACGATTCGCAGGTTGGCGTCGATTTCCAGAACGGCGAGGGGGGAGTTGTCGCCATGCGCGCGAAGGCGGCCGAGGGCCAGGCCGAGTTCGTCGCGCTGGCGGGCGATCTCGCGCCGCTGGCGGGCGAGTTCGACGAAGACCGCGACCTTGGAATTGAGTTCGACCATGTCGAGCGGCTTGAGCAGGTAATCCACGGCGCCGGCCTCGTATCCGAGGAACTTGCGCCGCTCGTCCGTGGCCAGGGCAGTGAGGAATATGATCGGCACGGCACGCGTGCGCTCGGTCCCGCGCATGAGCTCGGCGAGTTCGAAGCCGTCCATCTCCGGCATCATCACGTCGAGCAGGGCCAGTGCGAAATCGTCGCGCAGCATGGCTTCCAGCGCCTCGAACCCCGAGGAAACCGTGACCAGTTCGACGCCGGGCTGGTCCAGCGCGGCTTCGAGCACGAGAAGGTTGTCCCTGATATCGTCGACCGCAAGGATCTTGAGCGGCTCATTCAGCAAAGGCGGCCTCCTGCACGTCGTGCTTGGTGCGGCGCCAGATCTTCTCGATCGGCGCGAAGTCGGCGAAGCTATCGCCCTCGGCGGAAAAGTGGACGGTCTCCTTCGAACCGAGGCCCAGGAAGCCGCCGGGCGGCAGTGAACTGGCGAAAAGGCCGAGTGCGCGGTCCTGCAGCGCCCGGTCGAAATAGATCAGCACGTTGCGGCTGGAGACAAGCTGGACTTCCGAGAACACGGCATCGCTGGCGAGATTGTGATCGGCAAAGACCGCGCGCTTGCGCAATGTCGGGTCGAACCGGGCGACGCCGTAATTGGCGGTGTAATAGTCCGAAAGCGAACCTTTCCCGCCCGCTTCCATGTAATTGCGGGAGAAGCCTGCAATACGCTCGATCTCGTAGACCCCGGCCTCTGCCTTGACGAGAGCTGCCGGGTTGATGTCGGTGCAGTAGAACATCGTGCGATCGTCCAGCCCTTCCTCGCGGAAGAGGATCGCCAGCGAATAGAACTCCTCGCCATTGGCGCAGCCCGCAACCCAGACCTTGATGGAGGGCCATGTGCGAAGGTGCGGGATCACTTGCTCGCGGATCGCCCGGAAATACTCGGGATCGCGGAACATCTCGCTGACCTGGATGGTCAGGAACCCGATCAGGACATTCAGGCTGTCGGGATCGTGGAGAATGCGGTCGAGCAGGCTGGAGAGATGGGGATAGCCGAAATGGGACTGGGCACGTTGCAGGCGGCGCAGAAGCGAGGCACGGGAATAGTCGCGGAAATCGTATTGGTAGCGCCGCCAGATGGCCTCGACGAGGAGATCGACTTCGATATCCTCGACGGCCTCCGCCAACCTTCGTGACATCGGCTTCATCGCGGCATCCACACGCGCACGAGGCTGAGCAGCTTGTCCACGTCGAGCGGCTTCGACAGGTAGTCGTTGGCGCCCGCCTCAAGGCATTCGCGGTGATCGCGTTCCATGGCCTTGGCCGTCAGTGCGATGATCGGCAGCGAATGCCACTGACCCTGCTTGCGGATTTCGCGCGTGCAGGTGAGGCCGTCCATCTCCGGCATCATCACGTCCATCAATACGAGATCGACCGGGGCGCCGTCACTGTCCGCCGCGCGGGCCAGTTCGTTCAGCGCCTCGATGCCGTTGCGGGCGATGCGCACTTGTACGCCGTGCGGTTCGAGAACCGAAGTCAGCGCATAGATGTTGCGGATATCGTCCTCGACGACGAGGATCTGGCGGCCTTCCAGCGCGGCATCGCGTCCGAGCGAGCGGGCAAGCAGTTGCTGCTTCTCGTCTGGCAGTTCGGAGACGACCTGGTGCAGGAACAGCGTCACTTCGTCGAGCAGGCGTTCCGGGCTCTTGGCGCCCTTGACGATGATCGATTTGGAGTAGCGCCGAAGCCGCATCTCCTCCTCTTCGGAAAGCTCGCGGCCGGTATAGACGATGACCGGCGGGAACGCGACGCTCTCGTCGTGCGAGAGGCGTTCGAGCAGGTCCAACCCGGACATGTCGGGCAGGTTGAGATCCAGCACCATGCAGTCGAACGTCTCTTCGCCCAGCCGGGCGAGGCAATCCGCAGCACTCTGCACGTCCACCGTCTCGACATCGCGGGAGGCGAGGAGAAGGTGGATCGCTTCGGCCTGCCGGGGATCGTCCTCCACCACCAGAACGCGGCGCAGGCGCTGGTCCATCCGCGCCTCGAGGCCTTCGAGCATGTCGACCAGCGTATCCCGGCTCACCGGCTTGAACAGGTAGCCTACGGCGCCGCTGGCGAGCGCGGCATGGTCGTCGTGGTCGGCCGAGACGATGTGCACCGGGATATGGCGCGTGCGGGTATCGCGCTTGATCCGGTCCAGCACGGAAAGCCCAGTGTGATCGGGCAGGTGCATGTCGAGGATCACGGCTTGCGGCAGGTATTGCCGGGCGAGCAGGGCTCCCTCGTCTGCGGTGCCGGCGATCAGGCACTCGAAACCGACTTCATGCGCCAGATCGCAGAGGATGCGCGCGAAGGCCGGGTCGTCCTCGACGATCAGGATAACGCGGGAATCGCCCGACAGCGTTTCACGGTCGTCCTGCGGGGAGGGGCCGCGGCGGCTTTGCGGGGCAGTCGTTTGCGTGGCGGCCGGGGTCGGGGTGGGCGTGGCCTTGCCGGGCACGCCGGGCGCGCTGCCCGCCTCGCGAGGCGCGAAGCGCTCGGGAATTTCCAGCGAGAAGGTGCTGCCCTGTCCGGGAGTGCTGTGAAGCGTGATCGCACCGCCGAGCAGGTGCGCCAGTTCGCGCGAGATCGACAGGCCCAGCCCGGTGCCGCCGTACTTGCGGGCAATGCCGCCATCGGCCTGGCGGAATGCCTCGAAGATCGCGTCCTGCTGGTCTTCCGGGATGCCGGGCCCGGAATCCCGGACTGAGAACGCAACCCGGCCGGACGCCAGCGCGCCGACCGTGAGGGAGACTTCGCCGTTCGAGGTGAACTTGACCGCATTCGACAGGAAGTTCTTCAGAACCTGCTCAAGCCGGAGGGGATCGGTCTCGATCGTTCCCGGCGCGCCTTCGGCGAGGTTCATGCTGAGCTTCAGGCCCTTGCCGGACGCCGCCGCCGCGAACGTGTTTTCGAGCTTGGAGAGGATGGCGCCTACCGGGACGTCGCGAGGGTCCAGTTCCAGCCTGCCTGCCTCGATCTTGGAGATATCGAGCACGTCGTTGATGAGCGTGAGCAGGTCGTTGCCTGAGGACTCGATGGTCTCGGCATAACGCACTTGTTCGCATGAAAGGTTGCCTTGCCGGTTATCGGCAAGCAGGCGGGCCATGATCAGCAGGGAGTTGAGCGGCGTGCGCAGCTCGTGGCTCATATTGGCGAGGAATTCGGACTTGTAGCGGCTGGCCTGTTCGAGTTCCTCGGTCTGGCCGCGCAGGCGCGCTTGCGAGCGGGTCAATTCGTCGCGCTGCGCCTCGAGCGACTGGGCCTGTTCCTCAAGCTGCGAATTGCTGCGTTCGAGTTCCGCCTGCTGTTCCTCAAGCTGGGACTGCGAGTTGAGCAGCAGCTTGCTCTGCGCTTCCAGCTCGTCATTGGTGGCGCGCAGTTCCTCGCTCTGGTTCTGGAGTTCTTCCGCCTGTTGCTGCGTCTCCGCGAGCAGGTGTTCAAGCCGGGCGCGGTACTTCGCAGAGCGCAGGGTGATGCCGAGCGAATTCGCCACGATGTCCAGGAACGAGACGAGATCTTCCGGGCGGGCATCGGCCGTGTCCAGGAAGCCAAGTTCCAGGACCGCGTTGACCTTGTCATCCACCTGAGTGGCGCCGAGGACGAGACGTGCGGGCGTGGACTGGCCGAGAGCGGAGCCGAATGAAAGGTAGCCTGCGGGAACTTGCGCGATCGTGGTGGTGCGGCCGTGGCGCATGACTTCGCCCAATAGACCCTCGCCGGGCTCCATGCGTTCCGGGACGCTTGCATCGGCGGGCACGCCATATGTCGCGATCTTCCGGAACGCGCCGTCGTCGTTGACATAGAGCGCTCCGGCGATCGCGCCGAAGCGCTCCGCAAGGAAGGCGAGGGCGCGGTCGCCGAGATCACCCAGAGGAATGCTGCCGGCCGTGGCGCGCGCAAGGTCGGCCTCGCACTCGCGCAGCCACTGTTCATGGCGATTGGAATTGCGATAGCGGATCAGGACGAAGCCGATCGCCGCTAGCAGGAAATTGGTCACGCCCGAAAATGCCCGGTTCGTCAGCGCAATTTCCAGCCCGAGTCCCTGCGGCGCGATGAAATAGGCGGCTATCGCGCAGCCTACGCCGGCAATGGCTGCCAGCACCGGCGTGATCGGCCGCCTGGCGACGAAGGCGATCACCGTGGGCAGCAGGTAGAGGACGCTGACTCCGGTGCCGAGCGGGATCGTGATGTCGATGACGAGGGCAAGGCCCAGAACGACAATGATGACAAGCGCAAGCTGGACGTGGGAACTGAGAGCCTTGCTGGGCGACATTACGAATCTCAAGGGAAAAGGCCGGCTGCAGGCGGACCGAATCTTCCCCCAAAAATTCGAGACGGTCCCCGGATCGGGAGCTTGAACGCTCTGCGTTGCGATTGGTTCCGGAGAAATCGTGGTAAATCCTGTGTTTCCCGAAATTCGGGACGCTTCGTGAAGGAAGGCGGTCCACGCTCGGTGAGGGTTTCATTAAGCAATCTCCTCTAGGAGACGGCTGAAATCCTGCGGAAAATCCTAGCCGAAAGACTGGTTAACCGATGCGCCAAATCCATCACTGGTTGCGAGACTGTCTTCGGGATGCCTCGGGCAATATCCTGCCCATGGCTGCGGTGGGAATGCTGGTCGCGGTCGTCGTGGTGGGTGCCGCGGTCGATATCAGCCGCACCTACAAGGTACAGAACCAGCTTCAGGCCGCTTGTGACGCGGCAGTACTCGCCGGACGTCGCTCGGTGACGACGAACGGACTCGACGAAGCGTCGAAGGCGATCGCAAGGAATTATTTCGCGACCAATTTCAACGATGGTGTGCACGAGAGCACGGGAACCACTTTCGACTCCACGTCCGACGACGATGGCCAGACGGTGAAGGGCACGGCTTCCACCACCGTCAACACGCTCATCATGCGACTGGTCGGCTACGATACGTTTCCGGTCAACGTTCACTGCACGTCCTCGATGGGCGTGGGCAACGCGGATGTCATGATGGTGCTCGACACGACAGGGTCGATGGGGGAAGCGCTGGGCAGTTCCACCCGCATCGCCGCCCTGCGTTCCGCCGTGAAGAACTTCTACAAGACGCTCTCCACCGCGACGAACGATACCAACGCCCGCGTCCGCTACGGGTTCGTTCCCTACAGTTCCACGGTCAACGTCGGGCACCTGCTTTCCGAACTCAATCCGGCGTTCCTGGCGAATTCCGCCGACTACCAGTCGCGCCAGCCGGTGTTCTACAATGTCTCGAAAGGGACGAAGGGCACATCGACGGTCGAGTACAAGAACGCGGGCAGCAGCAACACGTCGAAGAGCTACAATTCGTCGAGCGCCTGCAATTCGGCGCTCTCGGCCAACGATACGGACTACAAGGACTACGGTTCCGCCACGAGCACGACTTCGACTTCGGGAACGAGCCCCAATGTCGTCGTCAACGTCGTGACCACGCAGCCGCAGCGCAAGATGGAGTATTCCTGCGCCAAGTCCGGGAGCAAGTATTACCTTTATACTTATACGTACACGCGCGACAAGGTTACGACCCAGCCTTACACGAACGCCACGACCAATGCGCCGACGTCGGGATATACGTTCGATCACTTCGAATACATGAAGCTGACGCGCGACACGAGCCTGTTCAAGACCTTTGCCGCAACCGCGGTCAACAACGGAACCAACGGCGCGTCGGTTTCCTATACCTGGGGCGGCTGCATCATCGAGCGCCAGACGGTCAACAGCGATAAGTTTTCTTACTCATCCATTACCGGCATGTCCCCTTCCGGCGCGCTCGACGTGGATATCGATACTGCGCCGGGAACGGGCAATGCGACGCGCTGGGCCCCGCTGTGGCCGGAGATTTCCTATCGCCGCGCCGGAAGCGCCGCCAACACCTACACGCTCGATCCTGGCACGACAGGCGCTTCGGCTGGAACCTACTGCCCGGCAAAATCGCAACTGCTCCAGGAAATGGACCAGAAGAGCTTCAATGCCTACGCGGATTCGCTGACGGCGGTGGGCGGAACCTATCTTGATATCGGGATGATCTGGGGTGGGCGTCTGCTTTCGCCCGACGGCATCTTCGGTTCCGTGGTGAACAAGGATCCGTCGAACGGCGGCGAAGTTTCGCGCCACATCATTTTCATGACCGACGGCTACATGGATACCGCCAACTACGTGCCTACCGCGTGGGGGATGGAATGGTGGGATCGCCGCACGACGAGCGATGGCTCGAAGCTCCAGGAGGACGCACGCCACACGCAGCGCTTCCTCTCGGTCTGCGAGGCGATCAAGGCGAAGGGCATCCGGGTCTGGGTGATCGCCTTTACCTCGGCCCTGTCCACCGATCTCCAGACCTGCGCTTCGGATGACAGTTCGTTCACCGCGAACAATTCCACGGAACTCGATTCCGCTTTCCAGGAAATCGCCAAGCAGGTCGGCGAGCTCAGGATTACCCAGTGAAGCGTAGCGGGCATCATCGCCCGGTGCGTCGCTTCGCGGCCCTGCTGCGCCGCTGCGGCGCCGCCCGGGAAGGCGTGACGGCCGTTGAGTTCGCGCTGGCGGCGCCGGTGCTGATCATGCTCCTGATGGGAATCTTCGACATCGGACACATGGCCTATGTCCGGGCCGTGCTTCAGGGTGCGGTCCAGCAGGTTGCCCGTAACGCGACGCTGGAAACCGCCGACACGGCAACGGAGGATGCGTTCGTCAGCAAGATCGTGGGCGGCGTCGCGCCCGGTGCCGTGGTGGAATTCTCGCGCTCCAGCTACTACGACTTTACCGACATTGCCCGGCCGGAATCGTGGAACGACAAGAACAACAACGGCATATGCGATAACGGCGAGACCTATACGGACGAGAACAAGAACGGTCAGTGGGATGCCGACGTCGGAAAAAGCGGTAACGGCGGCGCGAACGATGTCGTGATCTACAAGGTCAATGTCACCTACAGCCCACTGTTCCCCATTCCCGGCCTGACCAACCGCGACGCCACGCGCACGCTCAGCGCAACGGCGGTCAAGAAGAACCAGCCCTACTCGCTGCAACAGGCTTATGGTTCCGCGGCGGGGACCTGCAGATGAACCGGCGAGTTGCATTGCTGCGCCCGCTTGCCACCTGTCTTGGCAAACTGCTCCGGGATCGGAGCGGCGTGTCGATCCTGGAGTTTGCGCTCGTCCTGCCGGTCCTGCTGACGCTGGGGCTTTACGGTACCGAACTGGCCTACATGTCGATGATAAAGATGCAGGTCGGCGAGATCGCCACGTCGGTGGCGGACAACGCCTCTCGGCTCGGCCAGACCGACAACAGTTCGGTAACGCCCACCGTTACCGAAACCCAGGTCGATTCGGTGATGTGGGGGGCCTTGTCGGAAGGTGCTTCCTTCGATTTCAACGCGAACGGCAGGATCATCCTGTCCAGTCTGGAAATCGATTCCGCTTCCAATCGCCAGTATATCCATTGGCAGAGGTGCCGCGGGGAGCTTGATCGCGCGTCAAGCTACGGGATTTCGGGCACCGGCAAGACGGGCAAGGTGCTCGACGGCATGGGGCAGACCGATCACAAGATCTACGCGACCGCCAATTCGGCGGTGATGTATGTCGAGGTCTTCTTCCACTACCAGCCGCTGTTCGGGGACATGTTCGTCAAGAACACGACCTTCCACCAGGAGGCGGCCTTCCTGATCCGTGACGACCGCAGTCTCAATCCGACCGGCTCGACAGACGGCATTACCGGCAGCGGCGGGCAGTCTCACTGCACCTGACGTATTGCCGGGCGTTCTGACCGGCAGGCTTGGGCTATCCGGTCGGAGCAGGAAATTCCGAAGGGTTTCATCCAGTTCCGTGCGATTACCGACTTTTCCGGGGAGATATGCTGTGCAGTCTCGATCCGGAAAGCGAGCAAACGACGCATAAGACTGGATTTTCGGTAACTTGACGATGACCGGGCGCATTGCGGCGTTACCCCGCAAAGCCGGGGAAGATGCCGCCCATGAGGGGCCGCCTTGCGTTCAATACTGCGCGCATCCCTATCCGGCAGCGCCCGATGCCGCACTTCCTGACCGAAGTTCTTGATCCGCATTCCCAATTTCACTGGGGCAATCCATCCGAAGCGGACGGGAAAGTGCTGTTCGCGATTGAGTCGCGAACCTATCGATGCACTCAGTAAAAATAGAATAAACCTGTCAGGGATGTGGTGCCCTCATAATAGTATCCACGATATCTATCGCAATTTTGCTGGCCATGATGACGTAACGAAAGTTCGTATGGCCTGGAATACGATCTGCACGTTCCGGATAAACGCTGATTTAGCCGTAATATGACGGAGCTAACACGCGGATATTTCTCCGCGCGCACGCGTCTTTCCAGAACGCTGCCCAAAACGCGCCGCCAGGCGGCGAGGCGATCCTTCTTTCTGGGAGACGTTCGATGGAAAAGCGTGTCGAAATCACCAATCGCACAACCCGGACCGTCAATACCACCACGGCACGGGAAGGCGTCACGCAGATCGCCGTCCAGCCAGGTTCCAATGTGAAGGTCGTGGCGCCGCCCAGCAGCGTGTCCTCGATGGTCCGCGAAGGTGACGATCTCGTCATAACGTTCTCGGATGGCTCCACCATTCGTCTGGACGGCTACTTCGCCTGCCCGGCGGACGATATCGGTCAGCTCAGCTTCGGCGATCCGGGCAGCGGCGAACAGTGGCTCGTCCATCTTGGAGATGCCGCCTGCTTCGCGCCTGCCGACGCTTCGACCGAACCGCTCGATTTCAGCATGTCGCCGCTGGGTGCGGCTGGTGGTGGCGGGATCGGCACGGGCGCTCTACTCGCGCTTGGCGCGCTGGGTGTGGGCGGGGGGATCGCGCTTGCGGCCAGCGGCGGGGGTGGTCACTCCGACGAACCGGTGGATACGACACCTCCGGCCGCGCCGACCGTGGCGGCAACAAACGGCACTGTCCTGAGCGGAACGGCGGAACCCGGCGCCACAGTGCGTATCGACATCAACGGTGACGGCACCACCGATGCCACCGTGACGGCCAACGCAAGCGGAAGCTGGACCTATACGCCGACGACGCCGATCGCCGACGGCACCACGGTTACAGTAAGAGCGGTGGACGCTGCCGGGAACGTCAGCACGCCGGCATCGGTCACGGTCGATGCCGCGCCTCCCGCGGTGCCGACGATCAGCGCGGCTGCCGACGATGTCGGGGCCATCCAGGGCAATGTCGCAAGCGGCGGCGCAACCGATGATACCCGTCCGGCGCTATCGGGCACGGCCGAAGCGGGATCGACCGTTTCCATCTACGACAACGGCACCCTGATCGGCACCGCTACGGCGAGTTCGACAGGCACCTGGAGCTTCACGCCGCCCAGCGCTCTGGCACAGGGCCATCACAGCTTCACGATCACCGCGAAGGACGCGGTCGGTAATGTCAGCGCGGCATCTCCGGCTTACGAGTTGACGGTGGACACCGCCTCTCCGGCGGCGCCCGTGCTCAATCCGACGGACGGGATCACGGTTTCCGGCACCGCCGAGGCGGGCACAATTGTCTCGATCGACGTCGATGGTGATGGAACCCCCGATGCAACCGCCGTTGCCGGGCCTACCGGCAGCTGGAGCGTGACGCTGGATGAGCCGCTTGCCGATGGCACGGTGGTGAGTGCCACGGCGACAGACGCGGCCGGGAACAGTTCGCCGGCAGCGACCGTCACGGTGGATGGCGACATCGACACGACCCCGCCGCCCGTGCCGGGCGTGGGCGGCGCGGACGATGATACGGGCGCGATCCAGGGTAATCTCGCGAACGGGGCGATTACCGACGATTCCACGCCCGAATTCAGCGGGTCTGGCGGGGAACCGGGATCGACCGTCTCCGTCTACGACAATGGCGTGCTGATCGGCTCGACCACGGTTGACGGCGATGGGGACTGGCAGTTCACCCCGTCTCCTCCACTGGGGGAGGGCGGCCATAGCCTGACCTTCACTTCAAGCGACGGAGACGGCAACGAGAGCGCCCCGTCGCAGCCTTTCGCGTTCACGGTGGATACCGTGCCTCCCCTGGCCGCCACGGTCGACCCCAGCAACGGCGCGGCCTTGACCGGCACGGCCGAGCCGGGATCGGTCGTCAACATCGGCTTCGGCGATGACGGCACGATCGACGGAACCGCGCTGACCAATGCCGCGGGGGATTGGGTCTTCGTGCCCACCACGCACATTCCCGACGGCACGACCGTCAGCATCACGGTGAGCGATGCGGCTGGAAACAGTTCGCCGCCCGTGACCGTGGTCGTGGATATCGAAGCGGCCGTCGCGCCTATCATTCTCCGGGTCGTTGACGATGCCGCGCCGCAGACCGGCACCGTGCCCAGCGGTGGTCTCACCAACGATGCCACGCCGACGATCGGCGGCACGGCCGAAGCAGGCTCTACCGTCTCCTTGTACGACAATGGCGTGCTGCTCGGCACGGCCATCGCGAACGGATCGGGCGACTGGACGTTCACGGCGGCGGCCTTGCCCGAAGGCGACCACATCTTCGCCGTCACGTCGGTAAACGAGGCGGGCGGGGTAGGCGGGCCTTCTTCCGGATATGCCGTCACGATCGATCTCAGCGCACCCGCCGCGCCCACGCTCAGCCCGACAGATGGCGTAACCCTGTCCGGCACGGCCGAGGCCGGGGCGACCGTTACGGTGGACACGAACGGCGATGGAACCCCGGACGCCAGCGTGGTCGCCGGAGACGGTGGGCAGTGGAGCGTCACTTTCGCCGCCCCGCTCGCGGATGGAACCGTCGTCAGTGTGATCGCCACCGATGCGGCGGGGAATCCGTCGCCTGCTGCAACCACCACCGTGGATGCAGAGCTGGACAGTACACCGCCCCCGGTTCCCGTGCTGGTTTCGGCCACCGATGACGTGGGCACGGTGCAGGGGCCGCTGGCCAATGGTGCGGTGACCGATGACACCCAACCTCGACTGGCGGGCACGGCCGAGGCGGGTGTCCTGGTCTCGATCTATGACGGCGCAAACCTCCTCGGTACGGTCGTCGCTGATGGTTCGGGGGCCTGGAACTTTACCCCGACCCTTGCACAGGGCGCGCATAGCCTGACCTTCACCACTACCGACAGCGAGGGTAACGAAAGCCAGGCCACGCCTGTCTTCGGCCTGACCGTGGATACGACGGCCCCTGCGGCGCCTGTCATCAATCCTTCCAACGGATCGCTGGTCTCCGGCACGGCCGAGGCAGGCGCCGTGGTTCGGCTGGACCTGAACGGCAATGGCACCGTGGATGCCACGGTGCAGGCCGGCCCTTCGGGTTCGTGGTCCTACACCCCGGCCACGCCGCTAGCCGATGGCAGTACGGTGATCGCCACCGCTACGGACGCCGCCGGGAATACCTCGCTTCAGGGTTCGACCACCATTGATCGCAGCCCGCCGCCTGCGCCGGTCGTAACGTCAGCAGCCGACGATGTCGGCGCGAGCCAGGGCATGCTGGTGAGCGGTTCGTCCACGGATGACGGGCAGCCGGCTTTGTCGGGTACGGCGGAAGCCAATTCGACGGTATCCGTCTACGACGGCCCAACCTTGCTGGGAACGACCACGGCAAGCGGGGCGGGGAGCTGGACCTTCACGCCCACCGCGCCGCTAAGCCAGGGAACCCATACACTCACGATTACGGCGACCGATGCGGTAGGCAATGTCAGCGCCAATTCCGCGCCTTTCACTCTGACGATCGACAATACCCCTCCGGCAGCGCCTGCCATCTCGTCGATTGCCGACGATTTCGGGGACAGCCAGGGGCCTGTTTCCAATGGCGGAACCACGGACGATGCACGCCCCACGCTGACCGGCACATCGGAGGCCAATGCAACCGTCTCCGTTTACGACAACGGCGCGCTGCTGGGCACGACCACGGCGAACGGTTCCGGGGCATGGAGCTTCACGCCGGTTTCGGCGCTGGGGCAGGGCAGTCACAGCTTCGTCGTCACTGCTGGGGATGCCGCTGGCAACGTCAGCGCGCAATCGCCGGCCTACGTGGTGTCGATCAACAATTCCGTGCCCGACACGCCCGCAATCGCGATCGCAGTGGACAATGTGGGGCTGGAGCAGGGCGCCGTCGTCAATGGCGGCATCACCAACGACACCCAGCCGAGCCTCTCCGGCACGGCAGCCCCCAACTCCACCGTCACGATCCTGCGCGGCGGTATTCCCGTGGCCACGGTATCGGCCGATGCCCTGGGCGGCTGGAACTATACGCCTGCGGCGCCTCTGGCGCAGGGCACTTACAGCTACACCGTGATAAGCATCAATGCGGCCGGCAATGAAAGCGCGCTGTCATCGCCTTACGTTGTCACCGTGGACACGACACCGCCGGCCGCGCCGCTGTTCGGTAGCGCGAACGACAATGTCGGCACCGTTCAGGGGCCGCTGCCGAGCGGTTCGGTCACTGACGATATTCTTCCCACGCTTGCAGGTTCCGCCGAACCGGGAGCGACGGTCACCATCTTCCACAACGGCAATGCAATCGGCACGGCGGCGGTGAACGGCCTTGGCATCTGGAGCTTCACGCCCGGCACCGCGCTGGCGGAGGGGCCGCACAACTTCACCGCCGTCGCTACCGATGCGGCCGGCAACGTGAGCGTGCCTTCGGGAACCTTCACCCTTGTTGTCGACGTCACGCCGCCCGCTGATCCCACGATCAATCCGAGCACGGGAACCACCCTTGGCGGTACGGCCGAACCGAATGCGACGATCAACCTCGATCTCGACGGCAACGGCACGGTAGACGTGACGACAACTGCAAACGGTTCCGGCATATGGACATACAATCCGCCTCTCCAACTTGCGGACGGGGTGACCGTGATCGTCACGGCCACGGATGCGGCCGGCAATACTTCCGCGCCCGAAAGCATCGTGGTTGACCGCACCGCGCCCGCCGCTCCGGCGATCGTCAGCGTGACGGACGATGTGGGGCCGCAGACCGGGACCGTCGCGAACGGCGGCGCCACGGACGATACTTTGCCGGTCATCAGCGGCACCGCCGAGCATGGTGCGACGGTAACCGTCTACGATAACGGCGCCGCGATCGGGCAGGCGGTGGCGGGCGTTTCCGGCATCTGGACCCTGACCCTCTCGACGCCGCTCCTGTCCGGCCCGCATGCCTTCACCGCAGCGGCGACCGATGCCACCGGCAACCTCGGCCCGGCTTCCCCGGCCTATACCGTCACGCTCGACACGAGCACGCCGGCAGCACCCGTCATCACGCTTGTGAGCGACGATATCGGCGCTACTCAGGGTACGGTCGCCAATGGCGGCACAACGGATGACAGCAAGCCGACCGTAACCGGCACCTCGGCCGCCAATGTCGTGGTTTCCGTCTATGCGAACGGCAGCCTGCTCGGCACCACGACGGCGGACGGAACAGGGGCATGGAGCTTCACGCCGACCGGCGCCCTGAGCGGAACACCCAGCTTCACCGCGATGGCCACCAATGGCGCAGGCAATGTCAGCGCCTTTTCCAACAGCTATGCCGTGACGATCGATACCGTGCCTCCTCCGGTGCCGCAGATCACGTCGCTGACGGATAACGCGCCCAACATAACCGGACCGATCACGGACGGAGGGCTCACCAACGACACCACGCCTCTCATCAGCGGCACCTCTGCAGCCAATGCCACGATATCCATTTTCAACAATGGCGTGCTGCTGGCGACGACGACGGCCAATGGCAGCGGCGCCTGGAGCTACACTCCAACCCTGGGACAAGGCGCGCAGAGCATCACCGTCAGCGCGACCAATTCGGCTGGAAACACCAGCGGGGTCTCGTCGCCCTTCGCCTTCACCATCGATGCAACCGCGCCGAGCGCACCTTCCGTCCAGCCCAGTAACGGGCAGATTCTGTCCGGCACGGCGGAGGCGAACGCCTTCATCGATATCGATATCGGCAACAACGGGTCGATCGACACGCGCGTACAGGCCAATGCTTCGGGAGAGTGGAGCTACACCCTGCCGAGCAATCCGGGGAACAACACGCCGGTTTCGGTTACGGCGGTGGATGCGGCGGGGAACGTCTCGGGCGCGACTACGATCACCGTGGATGCGGTTGCGCCGGGGGTTCCCGCGCTTACCGCCGTGACCGACGATCAGGGCGCGGTTGTGGGGGCTGTCAGCGCCAACGGCTCCACCGACGATACACTGCCGGTGCTCAGCGGAACGGCGGAAGGCAATGCGACCGTCACGATACTCGACAACGGATCGGCTATCGGAACCGTACAGGCCAACAATGCCGGAAACTGGACCTTCACGCCCTCGGCACCGCTGGGGCAGGGATCGCACAGCATCACGATCACCGCGACCGATGCAGCCGGAAACACCGGCACGGCTTCGGCTCCCTTCGTGTTCTCCGTGGACACGAATGCGCCGCCGGCACCGACGATCCTGACCGTTGCGGATGATGTCCTGCCGCAGACCGGAACGGTTGCGAGCGGGGGCTCCACCAACGATACGCAACCGGTCATTTCCGGTACGGCGGAAGCCGGTGCGACGATCACCCTCTATATCAACGGGTCCGCCTATCCGGCCACGACCACTGCCGACATCAACGGAGACTGGTCGTTCTCGCCCGTCTTGCCTGAAGGCAACTACAACTTCGCCGTCACGGCAACCGACCGGGCCGGTAACGTCAGCCCGCAATCGGTCGCTTACACCGTTCGCGTGGATACGACAGCTCCCGCCGACCCGACCCTGAACCCGACCGACGGCACAACGGTGTCCGGCACCGGAGAGGCCGGCGCGGTGATCCAGGTCCATACCGATGCCATCGGCGTTCCCGATACGACTGCCACGGTAGACAGTTTCGGGCAGTGGAGCGTCACTTTCAGCCCCACACTTCCGAATGGCACGGAGATCACCGTCGTTGCCGTCGATGCGGCCGGCAACGTTTCGGGCAGCGATTCCGAAATCGTCAATACCGGCATGAATACGACACCGCCGCCGATCCCGTCAGCACCCGTAATCGCGGATGACGTCGGCACCACGCAGGGGCCGATCGGTCCGGGCGGCGTTACCGATGATCCGGTTCCCGAGATTCACGGTACGGCGCAAGTGGGCTCGCTTGTCACCATCTATGACAATGGCGTCCAGATCGGCACCGTAATCGCCGATACGTTTGGCGAGTGGAGCATCTCCCCTACGCTGGGAGACGGCGCACACAGCATTACCGCCACGGCTACGGACAACGGCGTGCAGAGCCTCAACAGCCCGCCGCTCGCATTCGAGGTCGATACGGTGCCTCCCGCGGCGCCCACGGTCAATGCCAGCAATGGCACCACCCTGACAGGCACGGCAGAGGCGGGCGCTACCGTCAATCTCGATTTCGATGGCGATAGCAACACCGATGCCTCGGTGCTGGCGGACCCGTCCGGAAACTGGACGTATACACCGCCGACGCCGCTCTCGAACGGGACCGTGGTCAGTGCAGTGGCGGTGGACCCTGCCGGAAACGCTTCGCCTCCCGGCACGGCAACGATCGACCGGGCGCCTCCTTCGCCGCCGGCCATCGCCACGGTGACGGACGATGTCGGTCCGGTGACAGGCTCCGTGAACAGCGGCGGCCAGACCGACGATACGCGGCCCACGCTTTCCGGCACGACCGAGGGGAATGCGACCGTAACCGTCTACGACGGCGCAACGCTGCTGGGAACGACCACGGCCAACGGCGCGGGCAATTGGGCCTTCACGCCCACGACACCGCTGGGACAAGGCAGCCACAGCTTCACGATCACTGCCACCGATACGCTCGGCAATGTCAGTCTGCCTTCCCCGGCCTATACGGTCACGGTCGTCACCACGGCGCCGGCAACGCCTGTCATCACCGGCGCCACCGATGACGTGGGGTCGATCCAGGGGCCGGTCGCCAGCGGCGGGGTAACCGACGACGCGCGGCCGACGCTGGTCGGCACCGCTCCCGCCAATGTGACGGTTTCGATCTATCAGGGCGCGACGCTGGTCGGCACCACCACTTCCAACGGGTCCGGCGCATGGAGCTTCACGCCTTCCACGCCGCTGTCGAGCGGGCTCCACAACCTGACCGCTGTTGCCACCGATCCGGCAGGCAACCAGAGCGCGACATCGAACACCTATAGCCTGACGGTGGATAACACGGCGCCGAGCACGCCGGTCCTGGCATCGGTCACGGATGATGTCGGCCTGATCCAGGGACCGCTCGCCAACGGCGCGACGACGGATGATGCCCGTCCGACCCTTGCCGGAACGGCAGAGGGCAATGCGACGATATCGATCTTCGATGGGGCGACGCTGGTGGGCACGACCACGGCAAATGCCTCCGGCGCATGGAGCTTCACGCCTTCCGGCCCCTTGTCCTCCGGACCGCACGCCCTGACCGTTACGGCCACGGATGCGGCAGGCAATCAGAGCGGTGCAACCACCGTCTTCAATCTTACCGTCGATACCAGCGCACCGACAGCGCCTGTCATCACTGGCGCCGCCGATGACGTCGGCACGACGCAGGGGCCGGTCGCCAGCGGCGGCGTTACCGACGATGCCACGCCGCTCCTGTCCGGCACCGCCGAGGCAAACTCCATCGTCTCGGTCTACAACGGTGCGGTCCTGCTTGGTACTGCGACGGCGAACGGGGCGGGTGCCTGGAGCTTCACGCCGCCATCTCCGCTGTCCGATGGACCGCACAGCTTTACCGTCACGGCGCGTGATGCAGCGGGCAACGTCAGTCCATCGTCCACGGCCTATGTCGTCGTCGTGGACACCACGCCTCCCTCGGCTCCGCTGATCGCCAGCGTTACAGACGATGTGGGAAGCCGTACCGGCGCGCTGGCGAACGGCGCGGCGACCGATGATACCCGGCCAACGCTTTCGGGCACGTCGGAGGCCAATGCCACCGTCTCGATCTACGACAACGGCACGCTGGTCGGCACCACCACCGCGAACGGGTCTGGCGCCTGGAGCTACACCCCTCCTGCCGCACTTGCCCAGGGCGATCACAGCCTTACCGTTCGGGCAACGGATGCCGCAGGCAATCTTGGCCCTGCCTCTTCGCCATTCGCGATCCGGGTCGACACCAGCGCCCCTGCCGCGCCGACGATCTCCAGCGTTACCGACGATGTCGGCACCGTGCAGGGCTCGGTCGCCAATGGCGGCGTGACCAACGACACAGTGCCGCTCCTTCGCGGCACCGCCGAGGCGGGATCGACGCTGACGCTGTTGGCGAACGGAGTGTCGATCGGCACGACGCTGGTGGATGCGAGCGGCAACTGGACTTTCAGTCCATCGCCGGCGCTGGGCGAGGGGACATACAGCTTCACCGCTACCGCCACGGATGCCGCAGGGAACACCGGAGCGACCTCCAATGCCTTCGCCATCACGGTGGACACCACGCCCCCGTCAGTGCCGGTCATCACCGGCATCGTGGACGACGTGGCGCCGAACACCGGTACCGTCGCGAATGGCGGCGTTTCCAACGATGGCACTCCGCAACTGACCGGCACGGCTTCGGCCAACACAGCCGTGGCGATCTACGACAATGGAGTGGTCATCGGCAGCACCACCTCCAATGCGAGCGGCGCGTGGACCTTCACGCCTTCCTCGGGCCTGAGCGACGGTACGCATAACTTCACGGCTGTTGCCATGGACACGGCCGGAAATGCCAGCGCCGCGTCCAACACTTACGGCGTGACGCTGGACCAGACGCCGCCTTCCGCCACGATCGCCATCACTACGCTGTCGGTCGATACGGGCACCGTCGGTGACTGGAGCACGCAGGACAACAGCCCCACCATCAGCGGAACTCTCGGTTCGGCTCTCGGCACGGGCGAGCAGGTGCAGATCCAGATCGACAGTGGAACCTGGGTCAATGCCTCGGTATCCGGCACAAGCTGGTATTATGGGCCGGGCACCCTTTCCGTGGGATCGCATGCCGTTGCCGTTCGCGTCGTCGATGCCGCAGGCAACGTGGGTCACAATGCCTCGCAGACGATCAGCATAACCAGCATTCCGGCGCAGGCACCGATGGTGCAGGCGAGCAATTCGGCACTGCTGGGACTGGTCGGCGTGGAGGCGCTGAACCTGCTGGACCTCGGCTCGCAGTCGCTTACCGCCGTGGATCCCAACAACAACCTCAAGACGGTGCAGGTCAAGTATGCCCCGGTGCTGTCGCTGGCTCTCGGCGCTTATACGCTGACGGCTTCGGCAGCGCTGGCGGCGGAACTCGGGCTGCATATCTCGATCAGCAATTCTTCCGGCATCCTCGGCATCGTGGCGCCTTCCTCCACGCTGACGATCACCGCTATCGACAATGGCGCGATGAGCAACATGGCGGTGAACGAACTGCTCGGCACCGTGCATTTCGAGCAGAATCTGTCGCTTCTCGGCCTCGACGTGCTCAACGCGACGACGATCACGGCAACCGATACGACAGGCCTTTCCGCCAGTGCCGCCACAGGTTCGCTGCTCGATGTCAGCCTGCTCAATTCCGGTGGCTCGGCCAACGTGATCCAGGGCGATGCCGGCGCGAACACCCTCAGCGGGACGACCGGAAACGACCGCCTCTACGGCTTTGCCGGGAATGACGTGCTGAACGGCAATGACGGCAACGATCTGCTGCGCGGTGGGGCGGGTGCCGATACGCTCAACGGCGGCGCGGGCAACGACACGCTCGTCTATGATGCCAGCGATACGCTGATCGACGGCGGTGCGGGAAGCGATACGCTGCTGATCGATAGCGGAACCGGGCAGGTGCTCAATCTCGATGCGGTGAGCAACATTCGCAACATCGAACGCATTGATCTGGGAACCGGGGATGCCGGCAGGCAGATCACCCTGACCGAGACCGGCGTCCTGCGCGCGACCGACAGTAACCACCAACTGACGATCGCCGGTGACGGGAGCGACCGGGTCACCATGACCGGAGCGGTCTTCCAGGGCCAAACCCTGATCAATGGCGAAGCCTACAACCACTACACTTTGGGAACGACGGATATCTTCGTCGATCACCCGGTTCTCGTCGTGGTTTGAGCCGCCGGGGAGAGCGCATCCGGCCAGCGTGCCGGTCGAATATGGGAAGCGGATCATGAAGGGGACTCATGACCTTTACGTGGCGCAGGATCGCCGGAGCGGCCGTGTTTCTTATGGCCGGGATGATGGCGGAGAAGTTGGCAGCGCAAGATGGCGAAGGAGCTTCACGAAACTTCGAACAACCGGGTGGCCCTGAACTGGCTGAACGGGTTCCGGCCAACCTCGACATCGCGCAGGCCGTTGCGCTGACGCTGGCGCGGCACCCGCAGATCGCCCGGGCCAATGCCGCGCTGGCGCGGGGCCGGGCCGATCTCGGCGCGGCGCGCGCGGCCTGGTATCCGCAGCTTTCCTACCAGGCCAATCTCGGGCCGAACATGCTCACGGACAGGAACGGTTCCGGGCTCAACCAGAACATGGCCGGGCCAAGCGTCTATCTGCAGCAGCAGGTCTGGGACTTCGGACGATCCAGGGGAGAAATCGGCGCGGCCCGTTCAACGACGAGCCAGCGCCGGTTCGAACTGGAATCGGTGGCGGATCAGCTTGCCGAACAGGGTGCGCTGGCGTTTCTCGAAGTGCGCCGTTTCGAGCAGCTGTCGGCCGAAGCGGCGCGGCAGGTGGAGGAACTGGAGCGGCTGCGGGAACTGATCGGATTTCGGGTTCGCGCCGGCATATCCGACAAGTCCGACCTCATGCTGGCCGACGTAAGAGTGGAAAGCGCGCGCGGTGAAGCGATCCAGGCACAGACCGCGCTTGCGATCGCGAGCGCGGCCTTGGCGAACCTGATCGGCGGGGTCGCCCTGACCTATGCCGATCCATCTGCCGAGATTTCGCGCCTCGAAGCCGGGGACGAAGAGCCGGACTATGATCGCTTGCCCGCGATCGCCGCCGCGCAGGAAGCGGAGAACGCCGCTGCGGCCCGGATCGGGCAGGCCACGGCCGAACGCTATCCCAGGCTTGGGCTGCAAATGGGCTACACCCGCAACAACTACACCTACAACACACGGGACAATGCCTTCACGGCGCTGGTGACGGTGACGGGCGATGTCTACCGCCGGGGCAACCGCTATCTCGTTCAAGCTGCCGAGGAAGACCGCCGCGCGGCTGACGCGACGCGGGAAGCGGCCATCATGGAAGCGCGAGGCAAGGCTCTTTCCGCGCGGCAGGAAATCCGTGCCGGCCACTTGCGGATCGCCGCCTATTCGCATCAGGAAGAGCAGGCGATCACCGCCAGCCGCATCTTCTTCGAGGAATACAAGCTGGGCAAGCGAACGCTGACCGAACTGCTCAACACCCAGCTTGAAATCTACCGCGCCGCCAGTGCCCGGATCGTGGCCGAACATGACATCATGGGCGCGCGCGTCCGGTTCGAGAACCTTTGCGGGACGCTGCGTCCCTCGCTGGGCCTTCCTGCGCGCCTCATCGAGGAAGAAGACCTGCATGGCTGACAGTCCGGAAGTGCTGCACGATCCCTGGGCCGCCGCCATCGCGGCGCTCGCTACATTGAAGGGCGTGCCGGTCGGCGTGCCTGAACTGGCGCGGCGGCTCTACTGGAATGAGGGCAGGGGGGCGGAAGAAGGCCTGGCAGAGGCTGCGCGGCTGTCCGGCCTCGATTTCGAGATCGTGGCGATGGGCATTGAAGATGTGCCGCAAATGCTGCTTCCGGCCATCTTCGAACTGCGCGGCGAAGGGGCGGCCATCGTCCACAGCCGCGATGCAGGGCATGTCCGCGTCACGATGCCATGGCTCCACAGGGATACACCGGTCGAACTCGCGCTGGAGACATTCCGCGCGCAGGTTTCGGGGCGGGTCGGCTTCGTCGAACCCCTGTCCACGCGATCGCGAGATGCCCGGTTGGAGGAGTTCCTGCGGCGGCCATCCCGTTCCTGGGTGTGGGATATCATCACCGCGGACCGGCGCGGCTACGGGGAGGTGCTGCTGGCGTCGGTGTTCGGCAACCTGCTCACTTTCGCCACCTCGCTTTTCGCAATGCAGGTTTGGGACCGCGTGATCCCCGCCCAGTCCATTCCCACGCTGTGGGTGCTGGCGCTGGGGACGGGACTGGCGCTGTTATTCGAATTCATGTTGCGCACGGCGCGGGTGCAACTGGTGGACCGCATCGGGCGGCGGGCCGACCTTGCCATTTCCTCGCGGATATTTGCCCGTGCGCTGGACATCCGCAACGATGCCCGCCCGCGATCGACGGGGGCCCTGATCGCGCAATTGCGCGATGTCGAACAGATCCGCGAGATGCTCACCTCCACCACCGTATCGGCCCTGATCGACGTCCCGTTCGTCGCTCTCTTCCTCATGCTGTTCGCCCTGCTGGCAGGGCCGCTCACTTTCGTGCTGGTGGGCGCTGCCGTGCTGATCGTGCTGCCAGGCCTCCTGCTACAGCGGCCGCTTGCCCGGCTGGCGACGGAGGGCATGAAGGAAGGGGCATTGCGAAACGCGATCCTCGTGGAATCGATCGAGCGTATCGACGAGATCAAGATGGCGCAGGCGGAGCCGCGCTTCCAGTCGCTGTGGGAGCGGCTCTCGGTGACGGGTGCGCGCGTCGGCGCGGAGCAGCGTTTCCTGTCCTCGTTTTTCGTCAACTGGACGCAGACCCTTCAGCAACTGGCTTATACGGTCGTCGTCGTCGCCGGGGCATTTCGCGTGATGGACGGCGACATGACGATGGGCGCGCTTATCGCCTGCTCCATCCTGACTAGCCGCGCGCTGGTGCTGTTCGTTCCGTTCGGCCAGATATTCACTCGATGGCAGAATGCCAGGGTCGCACTTGGCGGGCTTGAGGATCTCTTCGGGAAACCGGTCGATCATGATCCCGAGCGGGGGCTGCTGCGTCGCCCCGTGCTCAAGGGATACTACGAGATCAACGATCTGAGATATGCCTATGATCCCGAGGGGCCGCTGGCCCTCAAGGTCGAGCGGCTGTCCATCCGCGCCGGGGAGCGGATTGCCCTGCTGGGACGGATCGGAGCCGGCAAGTCGACTCTGCTGCGAGTCCTTGCGGGGCTGGCCTTGCCATCGGGCGGCGATGTGCTGCTTGACGGCAGCAGTCTTGCGCAGATCAGCCCGGCCGATGTTCGCCGGGACATTTCCTATCTCGGGCAGGGGGCTCAGCTCTTTCTCGGTACGATTCGCGAAAACCTGCTGATCGGCGCGCCCGGCACCAGCGACGAACGGATACTGCGGGCGCTGGCGGTGACCGGCGGCACCGGGATCGTCCAGAACCAGCCGCACGGGCTAGACCTGTTGCTTCAGGAGGGCGGGGCGGGGCTTTCCGGCGGGCAGCGGCAAACCCTGCTGCTGACCAGGGCGCTGCTGCGAGGTGGCAATATCCTGCTGCTCGATGAACCTTCCGCGCCGCTGGACGATATCAGCGAGCGCAATCTGGTGGCCAATCTCGGCCAGTGGCTGAACGGGAGGACCCTTGTCGTGACGACCAACCGGCCGGGGCTGCTCGAACTGGTGGACCGGATCGTGCTGATCGACGGCGGGCGGGTCGCGCTCGACGGAGCCAAGGAGGCCGTGCTCGCGGCACTGGCGATGCCTGCTGCGCTGAAGGAGAAACGCTCATGAACCGGACCATGCCGGTTTCCGCGAGCCTGCCGGCGGGTTTCGGCGGCGATGAGGAGAGCCGCTGGCTGCGTACCCTGGGGCGTCTGCGCATCGTGCCGATCCTTTCGATCGGCATCCTGGCTTTCCTGGTCTGGAGCTACTTCGGCGTGCTTGACGAAGTGGCCGTGGGGCCAGGCAAAGTGACGCCGCCCTCCCGATCCCAGATTGTTCAGAGTCTGGAGGGGGGGATCGTCAATGGCATCTTCGTCCATGAAGGAGATATCGTCAGCCCGCGCCAGAAGCTGGCCACGCTTGACCGTGCACGCTTCAGTTCCATGCTTGGTGAAGCGGAAGCGAAGGCACGCGCGCTCGAAGCATCAGCAGCCCGTCTTGAAGCCGAGATCAATGGCGGAACGCCTCGCTTTCCGCAGGCGGTGAAGGATACACCGGGTCTCGTCGCGCGCGAGATGGAACTGATGCATTCGCGCCGGCAGAACCTCGCCGTCGCCACCGCGAGCATGCGGCAGTCGCTGGCGCTGACCCGGCGCCAGCTTGCCATGACGGAGCCGCTCGTCGAACTCGGCGCGGCCAATCAGGTGGAAGTGATCCAGCTTCGCCGTCAGGAGAATGAGATCCAGGCCAAGCTTGATTCGCTGCGCAACCAGTACGTCATCGATGCCAGTGCAGACTATGCCAAGGCCCGCGCCGAACTGGATCAGGTGATCCAGGTGATCGGCGGCAGGCGCGACCAGCTTGACCGCACGACGCTTCATTCGCCCGTCCGCGGGATCGTAAAGAACCTGGAAGTCACGACCATCGGCGGCGTCATCCAGCCGGGCGGCTCGCTGATGGAGATCGTGCCGCTGGAGGACCAGCTCCTGATCGAAGCGCGGGTTTCCCCGCGCGACATCGCCTTCATCCGGCCCGGCCAGCCGGCCACCGTAAAAATCACGGCATACGATCCATCCATCTACGGCACTTTACCGGGAACGGTGGACCGCATTTCTCCCGATACCTTGCAGGACGAGGTCCACCGCGATCAGGTCTATTACCGCGTCTACGTTCGCACCCACAATTCCAGCCTGCGGACGAAAGACGGGCGCGAGCATGCGATCATGCCGGGAATGGTGGCTACGGTGGAAATCCGCACCGGTCGGAAAACCATACTCCAGTACCTGATGAAGCCGATCAACAAGGCGCAAGAAGCGCTGCGGGAGCGCTAGGCCGGAAAATGTGCTTTCCCGGTCAAAGCTTGCGGGTGCCGAGCCATTTGACCATCGCCGGATCGCGGTGGTCGAAGAAGCTGCTGGCCTTCTGATCAAGCGCGGAAATCGCTGCGATATCGCCATCGTCCAGAGCAAAGTCGAAGATCGCGAAATTCTCGGCCATGCGCTCCTTGCGGACCGACTTCGGGATTGCGACGATGCCGCGCTGGTTCAGCCAGCGCAGGACGACCTGGGCAACGGTCTTGCCGTGCTTCTGTCCGATCGAGGCCAGCAACTCGTTGCTGAACAGCCCGTTCTTGCCTTCCGCGAAGGGGCCCCAGGCTTCGGGCTGCACCTTGTATTCCTCCAGCAATGCCTGAGCATCGTGCTGCTGGTGGAAGGGGTGGATCTCGATCTGGTTGACCGCAGGGGTGATTTCATTGTGCAGCACGAAATCGAGCAGCCGGTCGGGATAGAAGTTGCTCACTCCGATAGCCCGGATGCGACCTTCGCGGTGCAGGTCCTGCATGGCGCGCCAGGCGCCATACACATCGCCATAAGGCTGATGGATCAGCCACAGGTCGAGATAATCGAGCTGCAGCTTGTTCAGTGAACGCTCGAAAGCCGCCTTGGCGCCTTCATAGCTGACGTCCTCGATCCACAGCTTGGTCGTGACGAAAAGTTCGCTGCGCGCGATGCCATGATTGCGGATGGCCTGTCCAACCGCTTCCTCGTTGCCATAGGAGGTTGCGGTATCGAGCAGGCGATAACCGACATCGATGGCGTCGCGCACACTGCGCTCGCATTCAGCGGGGTCGGGAACCTGGAAAACGCCAAAGCCGAGGCTCGGCATTTCCACGCCATTGTTCAGGGTCACATTGGGGACGGACTGGGGCATGTGGCATCCTTTGGTTCAGATCGGCGATCATGTGCGGTCTCAGCCTGACTCATGGCGATTACCCGAGGTTCGCGTCAGGTTGCCGGCCAATACGGCGCAGGCCGCCGGGAAAATTGTCGGATCGGATATAGTCTGGCAGCCGGAATGCGATTAGACGCCGTAATCGGCATGTCACTATAAGGTACGCTAATTAATGGCGGGTGAGAACTACAACGAGCTCGCAGCGTTCGTGATGGTCGCGCGTGAGCGCAGTTTTACCCGCGCGGCTGCAAAGCTTGGCGTTTCGCAATCGGCGCTCAGCCAGACGATCCGCGGGCTCGAAGAGCGATTGGGATTGAGGTTGCTCACCCGCACGACCCGCAGCGTATCGCCGACCGAGGCGGGGCACCGCCTGTTCGGCACCCTGGCGCCGCGCTTCGAGGAGATCGCGCAGGAACTCGTCTCGCTAAGCCAGTTGCGCGACAAGCCGTCTGGCACCATCCGCATCAATGCGGGGGAACATGCGGCACTGGCGGTCCTGCAGCCGGCGCTGCGTAAATTCCTGCCCGATAACCCCGACATCCGCGTCGAGATCGTTGTCGACAACGGTCTGACCGACATCGTGGCCGAAGGATATGACGCAGGGGTTCGGTTGGGCGATCAGGTGGCCAAGGACATGGTTGCAGTTCGTATCGGCCCAGATTTGCGCATGGCCGTTGTCGGGTCGCCCGAGTATTTTGCCCGCTATCCCGTTCCGCATACGCCGCAAGACCTGACACGGCACAATTGCATCGGTATCCGGCTGCCCACCTATGGCGGCATTTTCCCGTGGGACCTCGATAAGGACGGGCACGAAGTCAATGTTCGGATCGAGGGGCAACTGGTGTTCAACAACATCGGCCTGCGGCTCAATTCGACGCTGGATGGCCTGGGCCTTGCCTATCTGCCGGAGGATCAGGTTTTGCCCTATATCGCACAAGGCCGCCTGATCCGGGTGATGGAAGACTGGTGCGGACCTTTTCCCGGTCACCATCTCTACTACCCGAGCCGTCGCCACGCTTCTCCCGCCTTCGCCCTGCTGGTCGAGACCTTGCGCTATCGGCCTTGAGGCAGGGCGGACCTGCGTAAGAACATCCGTCATGGCTTTGCCAGCGGCCGCGCAGCGCCGAAAGCGGGCCTCGATCCTGGAAGGTACCGGTGTTCTGGAAAAACGAATGGTCGGGGAGACAGGATTCGAACCTGCGACATCTTGCTCCCAAAGCAAGCGCGCTACCGGGCTGCGCCACTCCCCGACCCTTCGGTCGTCGATGATGTATCCAAGGCCTGTGCCCTGGTGGCCGTTGGTGGGCCCGGCAGGATTCGAACCCGCGACCTAGCCGTTATGAGCGGCCAGCTCTAACCGCTGAGCTACAGGCCCCAACTGCCATGCCCGACCCCATCGACGATGGCCGGACGAAAAGCCCGTTAGCTTGGCAATGCCGTCTAGGCAAGCACTACGCTGGAAAGGATGTCGGCAACATGGGTGGGACGCACGCCGCGATGCGCCAGATGGGCGAAAAGCGTGCGCCACCAGTCGTAAAGAGCGTCCAGATCGGCCTCGCTGCGCACATAGGGCGTGTGGCCGGGGGCCAGCGAGGGGCTGTGGAAAGAGAAGACCAGCACGGGCAGGCCCTCGTCTATCGCGATATCCACGCCGCGCAGGGCTTCCTCGGCGGTGATTCCCTCAGGCGTGAGAGGAATGCGCTCCAGCAGTCTGGCCCGCGCCAGTACGCCGCGCACTTGCGGTGCGCGCCAGAGGTGGGGGTAGATGACGTTGCCCATCTGCCGCAGCGGGCCCCAGTAAACGGTGGTCAGCGGCAGTTCGAGCAGGGCGTGCTCGCCCCCGGCCCAGTAGGGGTGCAGCGGGTGTTCGCGGTAATTGGGGCCGCCGGCTGAACTGTAGTCGAACCGGGCGCGTACCGAAGTGTCGATGGCCATTCCGAATTCGGCGAGAATTTCGGCGGTGCGCGGCCCGAGGCCATAACGGCCCGCACGATAGATTCGCGGGGCCTGGCCGAAGGCTCGGTCGATTCGCCGATGGAGGCGGGCGAACTTTTCGCGCTCCAGTTCGTAGGGGAGGTTGCCGGCGTAGGAGTTGAACTCGCTCACGTCCTCGTCGAACGGAGGGCTTACCCAGGGGTGGAGCTGGACCCCCACTTCGGCGCGGCCAGCGTCCACTGCGTCCCCTATGGCGGCAACGGTATCCGGCGAATCGGCAACCGGATAATCCAGCAGATAGATCGGGACGACGCCGAAGCCTTCGCAGAACTGCTGGAATTTGCGCAGGGCGGGCAGGGTCAGCGTGCTGTGCCGTCTACGGTCGAGCGGGGCGTCCCAGTCGAACTCCTCCTCGGTGTCGACCGTGACGATGAAACGCTGCCCGAAGCCCTCGCGAAATCGTGCGAGCGCATCGGTTGCCGGTGGCTGGAGGAGATTTGACCCCTGCAAGAAAGAACTTTTCCCTCGATCGGGTCGCATCCGACAGGGTGGCGACAATGAAAACCGTGCCCGGATCGGGGAAGAACCTGCGATTCGATGCTTGCGGCAGAAACGAGAATAGGCGGTAAAACGTTCCGCTTCGGTAAAGGCGGGGCATCCCGGAGAACGCGGATTCAGGCTCCCTGGCTGTGTGTTGCTGCACTCGCGGTCAAAGCCGGAAGCCAGAGTTTCAGGTCGTTGTCCTCGCGCAGAAGCCCGCCGCCGGCCGCCGTCGCTTCCGCCGCCGCTAGGCGAAGCGTGAAGCCGATGCCGAACATGCCGGTGGAGAGCGATTGCCCACGTTCGCTGGCCGGCGTTTCGAACAGGCTTTGTGCGGTGCGGGCGATGAGCAGGGTGGGCAGGGCGATCCGCAGTCCGATTCGCCCGCCCTCGCAGGTCCACGTCAGGCGCAGTATTTCGTCCGGCGCGGTCATGCCCGCCAGCACGGCGAATATCCGCCATACCAGGCGTTCGACTTCTGTGCGGTCGATCGCGAGAAGAAGGCCGGGAGCCTGACCTTCGGGCAGGGCGAACCCGCTGCGGCGCGGTTCGGTCCAGGCCTTGAGGCGCGCAACGGTCTCTTCCAGAACCGAGGCGAGATCGCACTCGCCCGATTCGATCCCGAGGACGCCCGATTCGAGCTTCACCAGCCGGTCGAGTTCCTCGAATCCGGCGAGAATGTGTGCACAGTCTCCGGCAATGGCGGCGGCCAGCGCGCGGTATTCATGCGGGGCCGGGCCGTAGAGCTGTTGCTGGATGATCTCGGCGGCCACCTGGATGGCGTTTGCCGGGGTGCGCAGTTCGTGAAGCACCTGGCGCATGCGGTCCGCTTCGCTGGGCTCGGCGGTGGGCACTGCATCGACAGCGGCAACCTTGCCGGGACGGCGCAGTCGGCCTGCATAGCCGGTGAAGCGGCCGCTCGCCGAATCGAAGTGCGGAACGGCATCGACCTGCCAGTCTCCGCTGACGGCCGGAGCGCCGGCGATCTCGATGGGTACGGCGCGCAGGGGCTGGCGGTGGCGCATCGAAAGCGCGAGGCCGGGCATATGCGCGGCGGGGTGGGGGGCAGGCGCATGATGCGGTTCGGCCATGGCCGGATCATGCGCTGCAAGGTTGAGCCCGATCAGCGCGCTGGCATGCGGGCCGTCAGCCCAGCAGATTCGTCCTTCGGCATCGGTGGTGAAGTCCATCGCGGCGGGAAAGACGGCAGCAGCCGAATCGCCAAGCGGCAGGCGGGGCGCGGCGTCGCTCGCATGGCTCTCGCGCGCTTTGCGGAATTCCTCGATCCGGCGGACGATGGCGCCGATGCCCGCTTCGTTCGTCGTCGGAGAAGGCGGCGCCTTGAGCGAGGCGGCAGCCTGTTCGAACTCGGCGAAGGGAATGGGGTGGCTTGCAGGTGCGCCGATCGGCGGCTGTTCGAGCGGGGTGGGCTCGATCTGGGTGGGCTCGATCTGGGCCGGCTCGGGCGGCGCAATTTCGTCGAGCAGATCGAGCGGTTCGGGTTCGAGCGGCTCGTCGACCGCCTCGGCCGATTCGCAAGGCGGCAGTCCGCGATCGAGAATGCCGAGCCTTTCGAGCAGCCTTTCCACTTCGGGGCCGAGATCGCGGCGATGGCGAAGAATGCCGCGCGCCCGCACGGGCAGGGCGGGAACGAGGCCGACCCACGCCTCGGTATCGAGCCTCGCGGTGCCGATTGCCGCCGTCGCGACCTCGGGCTCCGCTTCGGCAAAAATCGCCAGCAACCGGGGGTTGGTCAGCGGTTGAAGCGGCTGGCGGACAAGGCGGGCACGATCGGCGGCGGGAATCACCGCGCCCAGTTCCACGACGCGCGCGAATCCGGCGTCGATCGCGGCGGATTGGGCGTCGGCGGGCAGGCGGCCGAGGATATCGATCAATTGCCTGTACTGGATACGGGCCAGCGTGTCCGCGGAGGACGGCAGGCGCAGTACCGTGGCAAGGCGATCGTCGAAGTGCATTTCCGTTCCATAGGCGACCCGCAAACCATTGCGAAGCTGCCGTTTCCGCATATCCGGCACAGTATGGCCCGATAGAGGTTAAACCCGCGTCACTCATGGCCTAGCAAACTGTGCAGACAGCGGAAGTCGGTAGATTGTAGGCGTTGCAATGCGGGACGATTACGCTATGGGATAATATTATTACAGGGGCGTCAGTGTTTTCGTGTGGATATTGCATGTCGGATGACGCTGCGCGCCCGCAAGGAAAGTTTCGCATGATTAATCTCGATGACATCGACCGCCGCCTGCTCGCCGAGCTGCAGGAGGAGGGCCGGATCACCAATGTCGAACTGGCCCAGCGTGTCGGTCTCACTGCCCCTCCGTGCCTGCGCCGCGTACGCAGCCTGGAGGAATCGGGCATCATCCAGGGCTATCACGCCGACCTCGATGCCTCGAAGCTGGGCTTCACGATCACCGTCTTCGCGCTGGTCAGCCTCAAGAGCCAGGCCGAGGAATCGCTGAGGGCCTTCGAAGACCACATGAAGGGTCTGCCCGAGGTGCGCGAGTGCCACATGCTCAACGGCGAGATCGACTTCATCCTCAAGATCGTCAGCCGCGATCTTCAGAGCTTCCAGGAATTCCTGACCAGCAAGCTGACGCCGGCTCCCAACGTCGATAGCGTCAAGACTTCGCTGACGATCCGCACTGCCAAGAGCGTGCCGGGCGTGCCGCTCGAAACCTGACAGCGATTCGCGCGTGACGATGATGGCAAGAACGCGCCGTGCCCTGCTGGTCGGCGCGGCGTTGCTGCTGGCTGGAGGGAACCTCTGGTGGTTCACGCGCGGCAAGCAGGCGCCCGAGCCCGACTTCGTGCTTGGAACGACATGGGAGCAAGTGGAGATTACGGCGGATGTCCTTCCGTCACTTCCTCGCTTCGATGTCGTTCACGGCGGCTGGAGCGACCGGGGGCGGCCCATTTCTGCGATCGGCGATCGCGTCCGTCCCTTTCATGGCGACGACGTTATCTCGGAATTCAAGCCCCGTTCCTACCTTGCCATCGCCATCGCCGCGGATGAGGGGCCGCAGGAACTGCGGCCCATGCTTCTCGATCTTGCGCGGGCGTCAATTTGCGACGTTGCCGTCGTTCCGGACGGCATGAAGCCCGGAACGCGCGGCGGGGTCTACGTCGATATCCAGCATATCGTCTCGGTAAGGGATGAGCGGGGCAAGGCGCTGGATTGCATCGTCGCTCAAAGCGCTGCGGCACCCTCCAGCGCCAGCAGGTAGCCCTTCGCACCGAAGCCGGCGACGGTCGCCCTGGCGGCCATGCCGACCCATGACTTGTGGCGGAATTCCTCGCGTGCATGGGGGTTGGAAAGGTGGACCTCGATCACCGGCACCTTGATCGAGCGGATCGCGTCATGCAGCGCTACCGAGGTATGCGTGTAGGCGCCGGGGTTTATCAGCACCGCGTGCGCGCCTTCGTCCTCTGCTTCATGAAGCCAGTCCACGAGGTGGCCTTCATGGTTCGACTGGCGCATTTCGATGGTGCAGTCCAGCGCCTGGCCGCGTTCCACCAGCATGGCGCCGATGTCGTCCAGCGTCTGGGAGCCGTAAATGCCGGGCTCGCGCTTGCCCAGGCGGTTGAGGTTCGGTCCATTGAGGACGTAGACGAGCTTGCTGGCCATTTCGCGAATTCCCGGTGCGGTTGCTTTCCGGTCGCGGCTCTAGAGCATTTTCAGGCGAGGTGGAATCGCCCGCCCGCCGGAAAATGCGGCAAAACATGTCGCGGGGCGAGATGCCGGCACGGTCAGCGCGGAGCGGGCATCTCGTCGGCGACAGGGCGCCCATCGGCCTGAGTCCCCTCGGGCGGGGGCGCCGTGTCGGCAGGCGTTTCCGCTTCGGGTTCCCCCGCCGCGCCGCCGTCACCCTGGTAGAACCGGGCGAGTTCCGCGTCGTTCGCCTTGAGCCACGCGGCCGAGGCTTCCCGTTCGGCCTGCTTGCGGGCGGAGGCTTCCTGTTCGGCCGATGCCTTGGCCTCGGCCAGCTGCTTTTCCAGCTCCTCTTCGCGGCTCGGTCCGCAGGCGACCAGCGCCAGGGCAGGGGTCGTGGCCAGCACGATGCGCGCGACAATCCGAAACACCAGTTGCTCCTTGCAAGGGCGGGCATGGCGCGCGCTCTTGCAAGGAGGCTTAGCGGTCAAGGCTTGGCTTTGTCTTAACGGTCGGAACCCTTGGTCTTTCCCCACTGGCGCATTGCCGAGTAGCCCAGATAGCCGGTGCCGAAGAGGGCATAGAGGGGCTCGGGGATGCCGTTGAGGTAAGCGGTCATGGCATCGCCGATGGCATGGGCCGTCGCCGGGCTGAGCGCGCCGATCAGGCCCATCGGCAAGGCCCAGAGAATCATGATGTAGATGACGTAGAGGAAGCTTGGCCGCGCACGGCTGGTCCAGGGATCGCTTGAATTCGCTTCTGCCACGATTGGCGAGAGGCTCGCCTGAAGCATCTGGAGTTCCTGGGAATTTTCGAGCTTGAGCAATTCGAGCTTGGCGCGGTCGCGCGCTTCGGGATCGGGGATCACCTTGTCGATGATCTTCGATACGGGCGAGAGAATCGAATCGAGCAGTGGCATTCTTGGGGCACTCCCGGAATGGTGGCCCGCAACCAGATAGCCAAAACCGGCCCTGTAGGAAAATGGGTAGCAAGACCGCGAGAGAATGCCGTGTCCCCGGGAGGGGAAATTCTCTGCCAACGATGTCTTGGAAAATTGGTCGGGACGAGAGGATTCGAACCTCCGACCCCCACACCCCCAGTGTGATGCGCTACCAGGCTGCGCTACGTCCCGACCGGAGCGCGGCCTATAGGAGGGTCTTTTCGAGAGCGCAAGCGTCTGATTGAGACTTTCTTCATGCCGGTTGAAGCGAGCCTGTGGATACCTATCTGCGGGCAGGTCGCGGGGGATGGGCGGCTTTCGGCAGCAAGGCCGCGCGTTGCCAGTTCTCCGCTTTGTTGCTAACCGCGCCCATTCGGCAAAGTCCTTGAATGGATTTTCCCGGCAAGGCGTGTCGCAGATCGGATGCGGTGCGCGTTTCGCGCCGGGGATGAAAAGACGAGAAGGCCCTTCAGTTCAATGCAAAGCTCGATTCTCAACCAGCTCGCCGCCGCCGCTCCCGCCGGCGCGCCACCGGCATGGATTCAGTACCTGCCGTTCGTCGCGATGGCGGTGATCTTCTGGTTCCTCATCCTGCGCCCGCAGATGAAGCAGCAGAAGGAGCACAAGAACAAGCTGTCGGCGCTCAAGAAGGGCGACGAAGTGCTGACCGGTGGCGGTCTCGTCGGCAAGATCGTCCGGATCGACGACAACTATGCCGACGTCCAGCTCGCACAGGGCGTTATCGTGAAGGCCGTCAAGTCGACCATCGTCGACGTGATCCCGCCGGCCGGTTCGAAGCCCGCGAACGACTGAGTTTCCGGCATCGCCGGGTGTTGCCGGCGATGCCCGTTTGCTAGGTCCGATCACACAGTAGGTCCGATCACATAGGGCGCCCCGCCATTCGGGCGCTCTTTTCGGAGAGAAGCCACAGGCTATGCTCGAATTTCCCACCTGGAAGAAGCTCTGGTACTGGGGCCTGACGATTGTCATCGCCCTCTGCGCCGTGCCCTCGCTGGTCTCGCTGACCAACGCGCGCTGGCCCAGTTTCCTGCCCGAGCCCAAGATCAATCTCGGCCTCGACCTTGCCGGCGGAAGCCGCCTCCTGCTGGAGGCCAATCGCCAGCAGGTCGTGCAGCAGCGCCTCGAAGGCATGGAAGAATCCGTGCGCACGCGCCTGCGCCAGGCCTCCCCGGCCATCGCCATCGGCGATTTCTCCAGCACCGGCGGCCAGCTTGCCTTTACCGTGCGCGATCCCTCGCAGGTCGATGCGGCGCGCGAGGCGATCCTGCCGCTGACCTCCGGCGCAGGCCTTACCGGCCAGCGTGACTGGGACATCACGGTTCAGGACGGCACCCGCTTCATCCTCGTGCCGACGCAGGCGGGTATCGACCTTGCGATCAGCAATGCGATGGAAACCGCGGTCGAGGTGGTGCGCAAGCGTATCGACGCGCTGGGCACCAAGGAGCCCGACATCCGCCGCCTCGGCGGCACGCGCATCGACGTGCAGGTTCCGGGCCTTCAGGACCCGCAGGCGCTCAAGAACCTGCTCGGCCAGACCGCGAAGCTCGAATTCAAGATGGTCGACGAGACCGCCGTGCCCAGCGACATCGCCAAGGGCATCGTGCCCCCGGGTGACGAACTGGTGCCATGGGCCGATCCGAGCGCGCCCGGTTCGGGCGGCGTTCCGGTCCTGGCCGTCAAGCGCCTCGGCGGCATCAAGGGTGACGAACTGACCGACGCCAAGCAGGCCTTCGAACCGAAGACCAACGCGGCTGTCGTCTCGATCACGTTCAACCAGCAGGGCGGCGAGAAGTTCGCCAAGCTGACCACCGAGAACGTGAACAAGCGCTTCGCCATCATCCTTGATGGCAAGGTGCTTTCCGCGCCCAGCATCAACGAACCGATTCTTGGCGGCAGCGCCCAGATTTCGGGCAGCTTCAACGTCCAGTCGGCCACCCAGCTCGCCATTGCGCTGCGTTCGGGTGCGCTTCCGGTCGACCTCACCGTGGTGGAGGAACGCACCGTCGGGCCTGACCTCGGCGCCGATTCGATCCAGAAGGGCGTCGTCGCCATGGGCGTCGGCACCGTGCTGCTGATGCTGTTCATCTTCCTGACCTATGGGCGCTTCGGCGCTTATGCGAACCTGGCCCTGATCTTCAACGTGCTGATGATCCTGGGCATCATGGCCGTGCTGGGAACGACGCTGACACTGCCCGGCATCGCCGGCTTCGTGCTCACCATCGGTGCTGCGGTGGACGCCAACGTGCTCATCAACGAGCGCATCCGCGAGGAACGCCATCGCGGACGCCGCGTCGTGCAGTCGGTGGAACTGGGTTACAAGGAGGCGAGCCGCGCCATCTTCGACGCCAATATCACCAACTCCATTGCCGCCGTGCTGATGTTCGCCTTCGGTTCGGGCCCGGTTCGCGGTTTTGCCGTCGTTCTCATGATCGGCATCGTCACCTCGGTGTTCACCGCGGTCACGATGAGCCGGATGTGGGTTGCGGGCTGGCTGCGTCGCACCCGTCCCAGCGACCTGAACGTATAAAGGTACTGGCGCATGAAGCTCCTCAAGCTCATTCCCGATCACACGAACATCCACTTCCTTCGTTGGCAGTGGCCGTTCTTCATCACCAACATCCTGGCGATGGCCGCCTCGGTCGTTCTGCTGTTCACATACGGGCTCAACCTGGGCGTCGACTTCGTCGGCGGCCAGATGATCCGCGTGACCTTCGAACAGAGCGCGACCGCTCCGGTCGCCAAGCTGCGCGACAGCGTCGATTCGCTCGGCTTCGGCGAGCCGGTCATCCAGACTTTCGGCAAGCCGAACGAGGTCTCGGTCCGCATGAAGCTGCCGGAAGGTTCGGAGGACAATCCGAAGCTGGCTGACGGCATGGCCCGCAAGATCACCGCCAAGGTCCGTCAGGACTTCGCGGACGCCCGCGTCGACGGTGTCGACTCGGTCTCCGGCAAGGTTTCGGGCGAGCTGTTCCACACCGGTATGCTGGCGCTCGGTCTCGCCATGGTGTTCATCTCGATCTACATCTGGATCCGCTTCGAGTGGCAGTTCGCGGTCGGCGCGCTCTTCGCGCTGGTGCAGGATATCCTGCTGACCGTGGGCATGTTCTCGCTCACCCAGATGGAATTCGACCTCAACATCGTCGCGGCTCTGCTGACGCTGCTGGGTTACTCGCTGAACGACAAGATCGTCGTCTACGACCGTATCCGCGAGAACATGAAGAAGCACCGGCGCATGCCGATGAACGAACTGCTCGACCTCTCGGTGAACGAGACGCTGTCGCGCACGATCGCGACTTCGCTGTCGGTTCTCATCATGCTGGTCTCGTTGCTGGCGCTTGGTCCCGATGTGATCTTCGGCTTCACCGCCGCCATCACGCTGGGTATCTTCATCGGCACTTACAGCTCGATCTTCATGTCCGCGCCGATCCTGGTCTGGTTGGGCGTGAAGTCGGATACCTTCGTGAAGCAGGAAAGCGAGATTGACCGTCAGGACCGCCTCGCCCGCGAGCGTGGCGCGCAGCCCTGATCGGCCTTTGGGCTTTTAAGAAAAAGGGCCGTTCCCGGAAGGGAGCGGCCCTTTTTTCATTCATGCTCCGGTGTTTACGGGGTCGCCCGCGAGGATACCGTGCCAGAAGTGAACGAGATTCTGCGCGTTCACGCCCCATGAGAAACGGCTGACGTTGGCCGAAACATCCTGCTGGCTCGGCGGATCGGCGAGAATCCGGCTCACCGCATCGGCAATCGCCTCCGGTGTGCGCGAGGCGATGCGGCCGGCGCTGTCGTCCTTCACGACTTCCCGTGCGCCGCCGATATCGGGGATGACGATCGGTGTGCCGCAGGCCAGCCCCTCGATCCAGACATTGGCAAGGCCCTCGCTGGTCGAAGGGAGCACCAGAACGTCGGCCGCGCACAGGACGTGGGGAAGCAGGTCATGCCCGACAAGGCCGAGAAACTGCACCCGGTCACTCACGCCCAGCCGCTGCGCAAGGTCGCGCAGCGGCTTTTCGTCCTCGCCGGCGCCGGCCAGCGCCAGCCTAGCGCCGGGCAGGAGGGCCAGGGCCTCGATGACCAGCCGCTGGCCCTTGCGCGGGATCAGCGAGCCGGGCGTGACGATCAGCGGACCGACCGACCAGATGCCGAGGTTGGGCATGGCCGAAACCAGCGCGCGCGCGGCACCGCGCTCGATGGGGTGGAAGCGATCGTGGTCCAGCCCGGTGTAGTGAACGCCGATCCGTTCTTCCGGCATGCCCAGGGCGATCATGTCTTCGCGCAGGGCCCGGCTCACTGCGAGCATTCCTGCCGCCTGATGCGCGGCCTGTCGCATCTGCTTCAGCGCGGCGGGGCGCTGGCCCCAGTAATGGATATCCGCCCCGCGCGACTTGATGGTGAGCGGCAGTCCCAGTTCCCGTGCGACGATGGCGGCGGCAGGCCCGTCCGGGAAGAAGAACTGGGCGTCGACGAGGTCGAACGGCTTCTCTGCGTGGAGACGGCGCACCAGCGGCAGCACGGCCGTGGCGATTCGTCCGGGATTGCTGTCGCCCCCGATCTTCGGGATGAGGGTGAACTTGGGATAGTGAACCTCGAATCCGGACGCATCGCTGCATTCGGGAACATGGCGCAGCTTGTCGTAGGGATGGCGGGGGGCGAGGGGCCATGGCGGGATGCCGATCGGGCTTATCATCGTCAGATCCACCTCGCCGCTCGCCACGATCGCGCGCATCTGGTTGCCGACGAAGATACCGAACGAAGGTCTGACAGGATTGGGAAACAGCGTGGCGATGGACAGGATGCGCATGGGTTTGCCTTTGGCTGTATAAGGTTAGAGCTTCCTGACGAGCATTTCGGCAACGGCTATCCATTGCGGATGTTCCACCGGTACCGGCCGCTGGCCGCTGACGGGAGGCAGGAGGGAAAGCGTCTCTCCGGTTATCTCGATCAGGCGGCCGAACGCGAACCGGCCGCCGGGAAGGGGCACGAGCACGTCGCGGTTCAGCAGGCGGGCGGCGTCCTGCGCAGGACCTTGCCTGAGCCATACCTGATCCGCGGTGCGATACTCGCCGCAGGACCCTTCGACTTCCATCACCATCCACGGCGTTTCGGCGGCGAGGTCGCTGGGCAGCACGGCTTCGCGGCGGGTGCGCGGGCTCTCGGCCCCGCTTTCGGACAGCACCGCCACGATCATGGCCGGTGCGTTCGCCTCGCTGCGCAGCAGGCTTTCCGGCTCGACCTGCAGCGCCCTTGCGATCCGGTTCATCCAGACGAGGGAGAGGTTGCGCATCCCGGTTTCGAGACGGCCGATGGTCTGCGGCGTGGTCTGCGGTTCACAGGCGGCGGCGACATCGGCCAGGGTAAGCCCTTTCTGAAGGCGAATGTCGCGGATGCGGTTAATCATGGGATGTCCTGTCATATAACCGATCTGGTTTTCTTTCATTCCTCTTGCGATCCAGTTTGGCAAGAGAACCTGCCGTGCTTTCTCGCCTGATCGATCGGATTTTTGCGCGGCTGTGAATTTAATCGTTTGAACCAGTACACTTGCGTTGCGGAGGCGTGAAAGGATCGGCACGTTCGCGGCAGTGCTCTTGATGGAGATAACAGAATGCTGCGCCGCGAATTCATGGCTACGGCTGGGGCCGGACTGGCCTGGAGCCTGCTTTCATCCCGCAGCGCCATGGCTGCGGCGACCGCGCCGAACGGTGCCGACACCGCTTTCTATGCAAAGCTGGACGGCCTGTTCTATGAAAGCCTGGCGCAGAGCCCGGAGATGGCCACCTCGCTTGGCCTGGACAAGGGCAAGTATGCGGCGCTGAAGTCCCGCCTTTCGGACGGCAGCCGCAAGGGACGGGAGGCCGATCTCGCCCTTGGCCACAAGGCGATCGCCGAAGTCGAGAAAGTCGATCCCGCGCCGCTCAGCGAAACCGGCCGTCGCAACCGCGAACTCTCGCTCTACCAGCTTCGCCAGCGGGTGGCGGCGCAGGACCGGTTCGATCTGGAAAGCGCGCAGCGGCCCTATCTCATAACCCAGCAGGGCGGCGCCTACTTTTCGCTGCCGGACTTCCTCGACAGCCGCCACACGATCGAGACGAAGGACGATGCGGAGGCTTATCTCTCGCGCCTTTCCGCCTTCAGGACCTCGCTTGACGACGAGACGGACCTGCAGAAGGAATATGGCGCGCGCGGCGTGGTCGCGCCGGGCTGGTCGTTGGACCTGACGCTCGGCCAGATGGCGAAGCTGCGCGACACGCCTGCCGCGCAGAGCGGTCTGGTCACTTCACTGGCGAGGCGCGCGGCGGCCAAGGGCATCGCGGGTGATTGGGCGGCACGGGCATCGGCCATACTCGAAAAGGAGGTTCATCCCGCGCTGGACCGCCAGATCGCCCTGCTGAGGGCGCAGCGCCCGAACACCGCGGCGGGCGACGGCGCGTGGCGCCTCAAGCGCGGCGACGAAATCTATGCCGAGGCGCTCAAGCAGGCGACCACCACCGAGTATTCGCCCGAGGAAGTCCACAGGATCGGCCTCGAACAGGTTGCCGATCTTTCAGCGCAGCTCGATACGATCCTGCGCTCCGCCGGGCTGACGCAAGGCCCGGTCGGCGCGCGTCTCGATGCGCTCAACAAGCGGCCGGACCAGCTTTACGCGAACACCGATGCCGGTCGCACCGAATTGATCGCCGCCCTCAACGACGGCATCCGGCAGATGTATGCGAAGCTGCCGCAGGTCTTCGACAACCCACCGCAGCAGCCGCTCGAAATCCGCCGCGTGCCGCCCGAGATTCAGGACGGCGCTTCGAACGGCTATTATTATCGCGCGCCTCTCGATGGGTCGCGTCCGGCGATCTACTGGATCAACCTCAAGGACGTGGGGGACTGGCCGAAATACACCTTGCCCTCGCTCACCTACCACGAGGGCGTTCCCGGGCATCACCTGCAGGGCGGCTATGCCCAGACCGGGGGCGAATTGCCGATGCTGCTCAGGAACAGCTTCATCTCCGCCTATGGCGAAGGCTGGGCGCTCTATGCGGAGCAGCTTGCCGACGAGCTGGGAGGTTACAGCGGCCTTGAACGCGCGGGATATCTCCAGAGCTATCTGTTCCGCGCCGCGCGTCTGGTCATCGATACCGGGCTCCACCACTACAAGTGGAGCCGCGAGAAGGCGGCGGACTACATGGTCGAGACGGTGGGATTCGCGCGTCCGCGTTCCCTGCGCGAGGTCGAGCGTTACTGCACGATGATCGGCCAGGCCTGTTCGTACAAGATGGGCCACACCGCATGGGTCAAGGCGCGGCAGCGGGCGCAGGCGGCCCTGGGCGACAAGTTCACCCTGCCATGGTTCCATGCGGTTCTGGCAGAAGGGGTGATGCCGCTTTCGATGCTGGACAAGCGCGTGGACGAACGCATCGCCGAGCGGCAGAAGCTGGGCTGAGCGCAGGGCGGGAGCGACCGGCTGCGGCGATCGCTCCCGCCAGCTTTCAGAGGATGCCGGGAAGGTCCAGACCCTTCTCCCGCGCACAATCCAGCGCGATTTCGTACCCGGCATCGGCGTGACGCATCACTCCTGTCGCCGGGTCGTTCCACAGCACGCGCTCCAGACGCCTGGCGGCAGCTTCGGTGCCGTCGGCGACGATCACCATGCCCGAATGCTGCGAATAGCCCATGCCGACGCCGCCGCCGTGGTGCAGCGAAACCCAGGTCGCGCCCGACGCAGTGTTCAGTAGCGCATTGAGCAGCGGCCAGTCCGAAACCGCGTCCGAACCGTCGCGCATGGCCTCGGTCTCGCGGTTGGGAGAGGCGACCGAGCCGCTGTCGAGATGATCGCGGCCGATGACGACCGGGGCCTTGAGTTCACCGTTCGCCACCATCTCGTTGAAGGCGAGGCCCAGCCGGTGGCGGTCACCCAGACCGACCCAGCAGATGCGCGCGGGCAGGCCCTGGAACTGGATCTTCTCCCGCGCCATGTCGAGCCAGTTGTGCAGGTGCGCGTGGTCGGGCAGCAGTTCCTTCACTTTGGCGTCGGTCTTGTAGATATCCTCGGGATCGCCGGAGAGCGCGGCCCAGCGGAACGGTCCGACGCCGCGGCAGAACAGCGGGCGGATATAGGCGGGCACGAAGCCGGGGAAGTCGAACGCGTTCTCCACGCCTTCGTTCTTCGCCATCTGGCGGATGTTGTTGCCATAGTCGGTGGTGGGCACGCCCGCCGCCTGGAAGTCCAGCATGGCCTGCACGTGGACCGCCATGGAGGCCTTGGCCGCCTTGGCGACGGCTTCGGGTTCTCGCTCGCGCTTTTCGATCCATTCGGCAACGGTCCAGCCGGCGGGGAGGTAGCCGTTGACGGGATCGTGGGCGGAAGTCTGATCGGTCAGCAAATCGGGACGGATACCGCGCGCGAACATTTCGGGCAGCAGTTCCGCCGCGTTGCCGAGCAGGCCGACGGAGACCGGCTTTTTGTCGGCATTGGCCTTTTCGATGATCGCCATGGCTTCGTCGATGGTCTCGGCGGCAACGTCGAGATAGCCGGTGCGCAGGCGCATTTCGATGCGGCTGGGCTGGCATTCGATGGCAAGGCAGGAAGCGCCGGCCATCACCGCGGCCAGCGGCTGCGCGCCGCCCATGCCGCCAAGGCCGGCGGTCAGCAGCCACTTGCCCGAAAGGTCGCCGTTGTAGTGTTGGCGGCCCATCTCCACGAACGTCTCGTAGGTGCCCTGAACGATGCCCTGCGTGCCGATGTAGATCCACGAACCGGCGGTCATCTGGCCGTACATGGCAAGGCCGCGCTTATCGAGTTCGTTGAAGTGTTCCCAGTTCGCCCATTCCGGCACGAGGTTGGAATTGGCGATCAGCACGCGCGGTGCATCGGCATGGGTGCGGAACACGCCGACCGGCTTGCCGGACTGGACCAGCAGCGTCTCATCCTCGTTCAGGCGGCGCAGGGTCTCGACGATCTTGTCGTAGCTTTCCCAGTCGCGCGCGGCGCGGCCGATGCCGCCATAGACCACCAGTTCCTCCGGCCGTTCGGCCACGTCGGGGTGGAGGTTGTTCATCAGCATGCGCAGCGGCGCTTCGGTGAGCCAGCTTTTTGCGCTGAGTTCGGTGCCGGTCGCAGGTTTGATGACGCGGCTGTTGTCGAGGCGGGTCATTGTATTTCCTCTGGTCAGGATTGCGCGAAGGCGATTGCGGCCTTCAGCACGTCTTGCAGGATCGGGGTGAGGGTGGCGGCACGCGCCGCCGAATAGGGCAAGGGCCAGTTGGCTTCGCTCGGCACTTCGGGCTCATCCATGTAGCCGCGAATGGCGAGTTCCATCTGGATCGCGTGGACGCCGCTGGCAGGCTCTCCATAATGCCGCGTGGTCCAGCCGCCACGGAAGCGGCCGTCCAGAACGTGGCTCAGACCGCTTGCCTTGCAGACTTGGGTCACGGCGGCGGAAAGCGCCGGATCGCAGGTCTGGCCGAGGTTGGTGCCAATGTTGAACTGCGGCAATTCGCCATCGAACAGGCGCGGCACGTGGCTGCGGATCGAGTGCGCGTCATAGACCACGACTTTGCCGTGAGCACTGCGCAGTCGCTCGATCTCGGAGCGAAGCGCGGCGTGGTATGGATCGAACCAGAGCGCGCGCCGGCGGGCGATCTCGGCTTCGTCCGGCGCAGCGTCCTTGTAGAGCAGCTCGCCGTCGAAGGTGGTCGTCGGGCAGAGTTCCGTCGTCGCCTGCCCCGGATAGAGCGAGGCGCCCGATGGATCGCGGTTGAGGTCGATCACGCTGCGCGAGACGCGCGCAGCAATCGTCGTCGCGCCAAGCTCGCGGGCGAAGGCGTAGAGATCGTCCACCCACCAGTCGGCATCGCGCCGTGCCAGCCAGTCCGAGTGGAAGGCCGGGCCGACGTCGGCGAGGTCGGTGCCGACATGCGGGAAGGCGACGATGAGCGGCGCCTCCCCGCGATGAAGGGTGAAGGGCAGGTTCATGTGCTTCGCTCCGTACCGACCGTCGTTCCCGTTTCCATCTTCGTCATTACGAGGAGGCGAAGCCGACGCGCCAATCCGGAACGGCTCTGCGCGACTCTGGATTGCTTCGCTACGCTCGCAATGACGAAAGTGGGGGTGGACGGCAGGCGGGCCATCACGAAATCGCCGGGAGCAGGTCCGCCGCCGTGTCGGCCAGCGCGCCGGAGCGGATCAGCACGTTCGCGGCTTCCATGTCCGGGTGGAAATGACGGTCGTCGTCCAGCGCCGGAACTTCCGCGCGCAGCACGCCGCGCGCGGCTTCGAGCCAGGTGCTGGAGGCGAGCGGGGCGTGGAACTCGATGCCCTGGGCGGCGGCGAGCAGTTCGATGCCGATCACCGCCGTCGCGTTCTCCACCATCGAGAGAAGGCGGCGCGCGCCGTGGGCGGCCATCGAGACGTGGTCTTCCTGATTGGCCGAAGTGGGGATCGAATCGACCGATGCCGGATAGGCCTTCTGCTTGTTTTCGGAGACCAGCGCGGCGGCGGTGACCTGCGGGATCATGAAGCCCGAATTGAGGCCGGGGCGCGGCGTCAGGAACGCGGGCAGGCCGGACAGCGCAGGGTCCACCAGCATGGCGATGCGGCGTTCGGCGATCGAGCCGATCTCGCAGACGGCCAGCGCGATCATGTCGGCGGCGAAGGCGACCGGCTCGGCATGGAAATTGCCGCCGGAGAGGGCCTCGTCCGCTTCCGGGAAGATCAGCGGGTTGTCGGAAACGCCGTTGGCCTCAATCTCCAGCGTCGTTGCCGCCTGGCGCAGCACGTCGAGCGCGGCGCCCATGACCTGCGGCTGGCAGCGCAGGCAATAGGGGTCCTGCACGCGGGCGTCGTTCTCGACATGGCTGGCGCGGATCGCGGAGCCCGCCATGAGGCCGCGCAGGGCGTCGGCCACCTCGATCTGGCCGCGATGGCGGCGCAGGGCGTGGATGCGCGGGTCGAACGGCGTGTCGGAGCCCTTCGCCGCTTCGGTGGAAAGTGCCCCCGTCACCAGCGCGGAGCGGAACAGCAGTTCGGCTTCGAACAGGCCGGCCAGCGCATTGGCGGTCGAGAACTGGGTGCCGTTGAGCAGTGCGAGGCCTTCCTTCGGCCCGAGTTCAAGCGGATCGAGACCGGCGCGGGTGAGCGCTTCGATAGCGGGGAGGCGCTGGCCTTCGAACATGATCTCGCCCACGCCGATCATCGTTGCGGCCATGTGCGAAAGCGGGGCAAGGTCGCCGCTGGCGCCGACCGAACCTTGCGAGGGCACCACCGGCGTCAGGCCCTTGGCCAGCATCGTTTCGAGCAGGGCGACGGTTTCCGGGCGCACGCCCGAGGCGCCTTGTGCGAGGCTGGCAAGCTTGAGCGCCATCATCAGGCGGATCACGGGAACCGGAGAGGGCTCACCCGTGCCCGCCGCATGGCTCAGCACGATGTTGCGCTGGAGCGTGGCGAGATCCTCGTCGCCGATGCGCACGCTGGCAAGCTTACCGAACCCGGTGTTGATGCCGTAGACCGGCTCGCCCCTGGCGAGGATGCGGGCGACGGCGGCGGCGCTTTCGATCACGCGCGGCGCGCAGGCCGGGTCGAGCGTCACGCCCGCGCCGCGATAGACCGCGCGCCACTGGGCAAGCGAAACGTTGCCGGGCGTGAGGAGGATGTCGTTCATTGTCCACTCCAGATGCGCGCATGGAGCGGATTGAAGCCCATGCGGTAAACGAGGTCGGCCGGGCGCTCGATGTCCCAGATCGCAAGGTCGCAGGCCTTGCCGGGTTCGAGCGTGCCGAGACGGTGGGAAAGGCCCAGCGCCTGCGCCGCGTTACGCGTCACGGCGGCGAGGCATTCGGGCACGGTGAGGCGGAACAGGGTTGCGCCCATGTTCATCGCCATCAGCAGCGAGGTGAGGGGCGACGTGCCGGGATTGCAGTCCGTCGCCAGCGCGATCGGCACGCCGGCTGCGCGCAGGGCGGCGACCGGCGGCAGCACGGTTTCGCGGCAGAAATAGTAGGCGCCAGGCAGCAGCGTGGCGACGGTGCCGGAAGCGGCCATGGCGGCCACGCCTTCGCTATCGAGATGTTCGAGATGATCCGCCGAAAGCGCGCCGTGGCGGGCGGCCAGGGCGCTGCCGTGGAGGTTGGAGAGCTGCTCCGCATGCTGCTTCACTGGCAGGCCATGCGCTTTGGCGGCGACGAAAAGACGCTCGGTCTGCTCGGGAGAGAAGCCGATGCCCTCGCAGAAGGCGTCCACCGCATCGGCAAGGCCCGCCTGTGCGACGGCGGGCAGCATGAGCTCGCAGATGTGGCCGATATAGCCATCGGCATCGCCTGCGAATTCGGGAGGCAGGGCGTGGGCGCCGAGGAAGGTGGTGACGATCCGCACGGGGCGGAGTTCGCCCAGCCGCCGTGCGGCGCGCAGCATCTTGATCTCGCTGGCAAGGTCGAGGCCGTAGCCTGACTTCACCTCGACGGTGGTAACGCCTTCCGAAATCAGCGCGTCGAGGCGGGGCAGGGCGGAGGCGACCAGTTCGTCCTCGCTGGCGGCGCGCGTGGCCTTCATGGTCGAGACGATGCCGCCCCCGGCGCGGGCGATTTCCTCATAGGAAGCGCCTTCCAGCCGCAGTTCGAACTCGCGCGAGCGGTCTGCGCCGAAGACGAGATGGGTGTGGCAATCGATCAGGCCGGGCGTGATCCAGCGGCCCGCGCAGTCGATCGTTTCGGCGGCGTCGAATGGGGGAGCCCCGGCTTCAGGACCGGCGTACAAGATCGCGCCGTCCTGCGATGCGACGAGGCCGTTCTCGACCAGTCCGAGTCCCTCGCCCGCCATCGTTGCCAAACGGGCATGTTTCCAGAGCCTGTCGCAGCGCATGACGAGTCGATCCTCCTTGGTTGCCCCGGTTATTGCATCGGTCGTTTTTAATGTATAGACAAAATAGCGAAGGAGCTACGAAAGCGATGTCCGACCTTTCTCCCCGTGCGATCATTGCCGACCTCGCCCTGCTGGAGGACGGCTGGGCCGCAGACGTGCGGATCATACTCCGGCAAGGGCGAATTTCCGGCATCGAGCGCGATACGGCGGTGCGCGCGGGCGACGAGCGCCATGGCTGCGTCATCCCTGCACTGGGCAACCTCCATAGCCACGCCTTCCAGCGCGGCATGGCCGGTCTTGCGGAGCGGCGCGGCCATAGTGACGACAGCTTCTGGACCTGGCGCGAGGTCATGTATCGCTTCCTCGACCGGATGACGCCGGACGATCTCCATGCGGTGGCGGCGATGGCCTATCTGGAGATGCTGGAAAGCGGCTTTGCCCGCGTCGGCGAGTTTCATTATCTCCATCACGCGCCGGATGGGCGGGCCTATGCCGACCCGGCGGAAATGAGCGTCGCCATTGCCCGCGCGGCGGCGGAAACGGGCATCGGCCTCACCCTGCTGCCGGTGTTCTACGCCCATTCCGGCTTCGGCGCGCTGCCGCCGAGCGAGGGGCAGCGGCGCTTCCTCCACGACCTCGACGGTTTCGCCCGCTTGCTCGAAGGTGCGGGCGGCGCCCTTGCCGGACTGGACGAGGCAGTGCTCGGTCTCGCCCCGCACAGCTTGCGGGCGGTTTCGCCGGAGCAGCTCGCGGCGCTCGAAAGTATGGCCGGGGCCGGGGCTGGTGCCGGCGCGGGGCCGATCCACATCCACATCGCCGAGCAGGTCCGCGAAGTGGAGGACTGCCTTGCCTGGAGCGGTCGGCGTCCGGTCGAATGGCTGCTCGATCATGCGGCCGTGGACAGGCGCTGGTGCCTCGTTCACGCCACGCACATGACGCAGGGCGAGGCCCGCGCCGTGGCTCGCAGCGGCGCCGTGGCGGGGCTTTGCCCGATAACCGAGGCCAACCTGGGCGACGGTCTGTTCCCCGCCGAGGAGTTCCTTGCCGAAGGCGGCGTCTATGGCATCGGCAGCGACTCGAACGTGCTGATCGATGCGGCCGAGGAATTGCGCCTGCTGGAATATGGCCAGCGGCTCACCCGGCGCGGCCGCAATCTGCTGGCGGATGCTGCCACGCCTTCCACGGGCGAGGCGGTCTGGCGGCGTGCGCTGGACGGCGGCGGGCAGGCGCTCGGCGCAAAGGGCGGGCTTTCCATCGGCTTGGCCTTCGACGCGCTCTCGCTCGACCTCGGCCATCCGTCACTGGCGGCGCGCGGGGCTGATCGCCTGCTCGACGGGCTGGTTTTCGCCGCGGGGCGGAGCGCGGTGGATTGCGTCTGGCGCTTCGGCGCACAGGTGGTAAGCGGTGGCCGACATCATGCACGGGACGGGGTCGTCCGGCGCTATACAGAGACGTTGAACAGGCTGATCGGGTGAACACACCGCTCCACGAACGCATCCGTCTGGATTTCGAAACGCGCATCCTGTCCGGCGCGCTCGCGCCCGGCGCGCGCCTGCCGACCGAGCAGGAACTGATGGAACTCTATCGCTGCGCACGGATGACGGTGAACAAGGCGCTGTCCGCACTGGCGACGGCGGGGCTCGTGGACCGCCGCAAGAAAGCCGGCACTTTCGTCGCCCGGCCACGCGTGCATTCGATGGCGATGGATATCCCGGATCTCGGCGCCCAGGTGGCGGAGCGCGGACAGGCTTATCGCTTCGACCTCTCGCTGCGCCGCGAAATGCGCGCGACACAGGCGCGGCTGGAGTGGAAGGTGGACAGTTCGGTGCCGCTGCTCGAACTGGAAGGCATACACTTCGCCGATGGCGCGCCGTTCGCGCTGGAGCACCGCTTCGTGAATGTCGCCGCCGTTTCCGAGATACTAGATGCCGATTTCACCGGCTCCTCGCCCGGCACATGGCTGCTGGAGCACGTCCCCTGGACCGAGGCCGATGCCCGGATCACCGCAACCGGGGCCAGTGCGGCCGAAGCGCGGTTGCTGGCCGTCGAACCGGGAGCGCCCTGCCTTTGCGTGGAGCGCAAGACCTGGCGCGGCCTCGAGCCGATCACCTATGTGCGCCAGCAGTTCGTCGCCGGTGCCTATGAACTGACGGCACATTTCGGACCGGGCGCGTCGGCGCGCCGCGAGGCCTGAGAGATCCACGCCGCCTCGCACAATAGACCTGTCGGATGCTTCCTTGAGATGCCTCAGTTCAGCGCAGGTCCCGGCGGGGCGTTGAGGAGGGCTTGCTGGTGGAATGAGAGGCCTCACTGGGGCCGCTTCTCGCCACGACGTTGCGCGGCCAACTGCAAAAGCCTCTCGATGTTCGGAACGGCCTGTGTCACGGGCTGGTCGGCATTTCGGCGGCAACTGAACAGCAGCAAGCCACCTTGCGATGGGAAATCAATGGCGAGAGCCATGGGATTTCTTGGGATGATCTACAGGAGCAGTTAGGGTGGCTTTCAAGACTGCCCCGCGCCGTTTCGGTTATCTCGACTCCGTCGCTGGCGCGCGCCGGAAACAGGGCCATAAACAGCGCCGAAAACAGAGCGTGGTGGCGATCAGAGTTCTCACTGAATGTGTCCGAACCATGAGACTGCTGCTATAACTGTGCCGGTCTCCGCCTCCTCGTGAGGGGGAGGAGGGGCGAGGTGGAAACCGGTATCGGGGGCGCTGTTCACGCCTGGCCTTTGCTCTGTGGCGGAGCTTCGGAAGTTGGCCAGACGACATCCAGCCGGCTGTGGGTGATGCGCCAAGCGCCGTCGATGCGCCGATACTCGTCCGCATAGAGGCCCAGCAGAAGCAGGGGATTGGGATCGGACTTGGAGGCTGTCTCGAAGTCGATGAGATAACAGGAGCCGGTCGCACTGTCCGGGCCGGTCTGCTCAATCAGGTGGTTGGCGATGGGGTGCATGAAGGGATAGTGGTCCCGCCGGTCGCGATCGAACAGAGCATAGGCATCCTTGAGCCCGGCCTTGATCGCCTCGAGCCCTTCCATCCGCCCCACCGTCACTTCGACCACCGCATTGGCGGCAAACACCTGGTCGAGAGCGTCGATCCGGTTTCCGTCGAGAAGATGCGAATAGCGGATACGCAGGTTGCGAATCTCGTCTTTGTCGAGCAAGGCTTGGATCTTGTCTTGCATGTTTTCGTACACCTTGTCGTAAGGATCAGGCTGGCCCGAGAGGCTGGATCGTGGGGAGAGGTTCGCGAACGTCGTCGCGAACGGCGACGCAAAGCGAGGACGGCAGGCTGAGGCGCAGCGACGCGGTGTCGCCGGCCTGCTCCCGGTTAGGTCGTAAACTCATAAACGGCACCATCGAGGTTTGAGGCAAAATGGCTCAGCGCCAGGAGGGAGGGCGATGGAATATGTCGATATTTCAAGCCTTCCCGACGCAGCGATGGGCCATTTTGGTCAAATCCCGAAGGGACGTCCAAATGGCTTCCATCTCGAACCGAAGCTGCCTTGGACGGGCAACCAGCCCGCCCGGCGGCACCTTCGGCCCGAGCTGTTCGCCATTTGGGCGCCTCGATGGTGCCGTTTATGAGTTTACGACCTGGTGCTTGGTTCAGCCATTTTTGCCGGCTTCCTCTTCCTCCCAGGTGGGGTAATCGGTGTAGCCGCGCGCGCCGAGGTCACCGTACCAGGTGGCGCGGTCGGCAGCGTTGGTCGGATGGCCGGCGCGCATGCGCTCGACCAGGTCGGGGTTGGCAATGAACGGGCGGCCGAAGGCGATGAGGTCGAGCTCGCCCGACTGCAGGGCCGCCTCGGCGGTGTCCTTCTCGAAGCCGCCTGCGGCAATCAGGATGCCGGTATAGGTGTTACGGAAATCGCGTGCGAAGTTTTCGGGCATCTTCTCGGCGCCAATCGTCAGCTGATCGCTGAGATGCACATAGGCAAGGCTGCGCTTCTCGAACTCGCTCGCCAGCGTGACCCAGGTTTCGGCCTCGTCTTCGTAGGGCTTCATGCCGAACAGGCGGCCGAACGGCGAGACCCGCACGCCGACCCGGTTACTGCCGATCTCCGCGCTGATCGCGTCGAGCGTTTCGAGCATGAAGCGCAGGCGGTTCGCGATCGAGCCACCATAGCGGTCCTCGCGCTTGTTGAGCGCGCCGTTGACGAACTGCTCGAAGAGGTAGCCATTGGCGCCGTGAAGCTCGACGCCGTCGAAACCGGCATCGATGGCCGTGCGCGCCGCCCGCACGAAGTCGTGGGTAATTCGGGCGACTTCCTCGGTCTCAAGCGCGCGCGGAGGGCTGGCAGCGAGCGTCTTGGCGGTGCCGTTCTCGTCGCGCCCGAAAGCCCAGACGTTCTCGCCCACGCTTGATGAACACGAAACCGGCGACTGTTCCTCGCCCAGGATCGAGGTGTGCGAGACACGCCCCACATGCCAGAGCTGGGCAAACATGCGGCCACCTTTCGCGTGAACCGCGTCGGTCACACGCCGCCAGCCTGCGGCCTGCTCGTGCGTATAGAGGCCCGGATTGAACAAGTAGCCGCAGCCTTCCAGCGAGACCGGGGCCCCTTCGCTGATGATGAGGCCTGCGCCAGCGCGCTGGCTGTAGTACTTCACGGTCAGGTCGTCGGGCACGGTGTCGAGCGCCCGCGCCCGGGTCATCGGCGCCATGACGACGCGGTTTCGCAGTTGGAGACCGGAGAGGTCGAAGGGCTCGAAAAGCTTGGTCATGGGAATCCTGGACAGTACGGGTTTGGAATTGGAGCGATGCGTTGCTCCTAATTAGAGTGGAACTGAGGGCTGATAATCCCCTTGCCATTCCAGCCAGCCGATCCCACAATTCCCGAATGGACACACAGGACCGATTTTCCGGACTGATGGAATTCGTCACGACCGTGCGCCAGGGGAGCTTCGCGGCCGCCGCCCGGGAGCTGGGTGTCACGGGTTCCGCGGTCGGCAAGAGTATCACGCGCCTGGAGGCGCGCCTCGGGACCAAATTGCTGCACCGGACAACGCGGCTTTTGACCCTGACCGCCGAAGGCCAGCTCTACCTCGATGCGTGCCAGAGGATCATCGATGACCTGGAAGGGACCGAACTGGCGATGGCGTCGGGGCGGGACACGCCGGTAGGGACGCTTCATCTCAACCTGCCTGCGGCGTTCGGGCGCAAACACGTGATGCCGATCCTGCTGGATCTCACGGCCCGGTACCGCCACCTCGACCTCTCGGTGATGTTCACCGAGCGCACGGCCAACGTCATCGATGAGGGCATCGACCTCGCCGTGCGCATCGGCGCGCTCGGTAACGACGCGGACCTGACCGCGCGGCGGCTCGGCACCCAGCGGCTCCTGATCTGTGCCTCCCCGGACTACCTTGCGCGCCATGGCGCCCCGACAACTCCGGAGGAATTGACACAGCGTGATTGCATCATCGGTTGGAGGCGCGTTCCCCGACCGGTGTGGTTGCTGAAGGATGAGGCCGGTGGCGAGATCGCTCAGGAAGTGAAGGTACGCCATGAATTCAGCGACGGCGAAGCGATCGTCGCGGCCGTTCTGGCGGGAGAAGGCCTGTCCCAGCTCCCTACTTGGTTGATCGGCAAGGAGCTTGCTTCAGGCGCTCTTGTGCCGGTGCTGGAGGAATTTGCCGGCGCACAAATGCCGATCCACCTCGTCTGGCCCAGCTCCCGCTATGAGCAGCCGCGCCTGCGCATCGTGATCGATGCCTTGGCTGCCGCGGCGCAAAAGCCGGGATCGTGCTTTACGCCAGAAGCGCCTTCCCGAGACTAATGCTACCAGAAATTGACAAGGATAGGTTCTGCAGCGGCTCGCGACCCTTATCGGTCGTTCAGCGGTCGAATTCCCGTTCCCCGGTGCAGTCTGTCCACTTACCCATCTCATACGCCCACCGGGCCGATTGGCGAACGTCCGGTCCCGGGCCGGGGCGCGGCGATAGCTGACGTTTACGCCGTATCGGCTGTCGGCCAGTTCAAGTAATTCCGCGCTTGATGGTGCGCTGCTGGAGAGCACCCGTGCTTTCCCCGATTAATGCAAGGGTTAATCCCGATGTGCGCGTGTGACTTGCCTTTCTAGGTTGCCTGCGGATGGCCCTATGGCAGAGCCAAGCTGGAGAACGTCATGCCCAAGTCGCAACCGAACATCCTCGTCATCTTTGGCGATGACATCGGCTACTGGAACATCAGTTCCTTTGGCGGGGATACGATGGGTGTCGAAACGCCCAACATCGACCGCATCGGCAAGGAAGGGATCAAGCTTACCTCGTTCTACGCGCAGCCGTCCTGCACGGCGGGGCGCGCGGCGTTCATCACCGGGCAGATGCCCGCGCGCACCGGCCTGACCACGGTGGGTGCCGCCGGTGCGCCGCAGGGCCTGTCGGACAAGGATCCCACGATCGCCCAGATCCTCAAGATGGCGGGTTATGCCACCGCCCAGTTCGGCAAGAACCACCTTGGCGACCGCGAAGAGCACCTGCCCCACCGCCACGGCTTCGACGAATACTTCGGCAACCTCTATCACCTGAATGCGAACGAGGATCCCGAAGACCCTGACCGTCCCCAGAGCAAGGAATTCCAGGATCGCTGGCAGGTGCGCGGTCTGGTCTCGGGTACCGCCGGCGGCGAAACGAAGGACGAAGGCCCGCTCGATACCGAGCGGATGAAGACCATCGACGACGAGATCGTCGCCAAGACCTCCGATTTCATGGAGCGGCAGGTCAAGGCCGACAAGCCGTTCTTCGTCTGGCACTGCGCCAGTCGCATGCACGTGTTCACCCATATGCTTGACGAGCGGCGCGGCGTATCGCGGGCGTCGGAGGCCGACATCTACGGCGATGGCCTTGCCGAGCATGACGGCCATGTTGGCCAGCTGCTGGCCAAGCTCGAAGAACTGGGCATCACCGAGGACACCATCGTCGTCTACACCACCGACAACGGCGCCTATCAGTACATGTGGCCCGAAGGCGGCACCTCACCGTTCCGCGGCGACAAGGGCACGACCTGGGAGGGCGGCGTGCGCGTGCCTTGCGTGGTGCGCTATCCCGGCAAAATTCCGGCAGGCCAGGTCAGCTCGGACATCGTCGCCATGGAGGACTTCTTCATGACCTTCGCGTCGCTGGTCGGCATGCCCGACATCGGCGAGAAGCTGAAGAAGGGGGTCGAGCACGACGGCAAGACCTACAAGGTCCATCTCGACGGCTACGATCAGACCGCGCTGTTCACCGGCACCGGCCCCTCCACGCGCAAGTACTATTTCTATTACGACGAGACCGAGTTGACCGGCGTGCGTTATGGCCCATGGAAGGTGACGATCGCCGCGAAGATGGAAGGCAAGTGGGACAATCCGCTGGTCCACCTGGGTCGCCCGATGATCACCAACATCCTGATGGATCCCTTCGAACGCCAGTGGGGAGACGTCAACCGCAAGCTGGCCGAACACAAGGGCTGGGTGCTGCTGCCGATCGTCGACTTCATGACCAAGCACGTGATGACCTTCCAGGAATTCCCGCCCCGGCAGGAAGCCATGTCGGCCGACTTCTCGAAGATGATCGACAAGTTCAAGGAACAGGCCGCGCGCGACTGACGCACGGCGATTGATCCGACCGGAAAGGGCTGCCGCCGGTTTACCTGCGGCAGCCCTTTTCGCGCTTCATCATGGGCCAGCATTGATGCTCTGCCGGGGTGTTCCGCCGCGAGCCGATGGCCCCAGGCCCAGGTTGGGCGCAGGGCAGTCGTTAATCCGGCTCGGCCTGGCGTCGGCTATGGTGCGTGTCCGGGTCGGCCAGCGTTCAGAACGCAGGTTTCCGACTTACGGATGCGCCTAAGCGAGTTGGCGGGCCGAGATCGTCATGCTCACGCTGGCGGTTTCGCCGGGTTCCAGCCAGGCCATCGTTTCCGGTGCGCGGTTGATCGCGTCGGTGGCGTGAGTGACGGGCTCGACGCAGAAATAGTCCTCGCCTTTCGGGGAGAAGACCACCGTGGTCGACAGTTCGTCCGAGGGCAGGATAGTCAGGCCCAGGCCGCGCGTGGGCCAGTCGATCTCCAGCGCGCCTTCGCGTCCGGTATAGGCGGTGTCGACCGCGCGGGCATCCACGGGTTCGCCCTGCCACCAGTCGATCGCCTCGTCCTGTTCGTCCAGCGAACTGGGAAGGCAGTCGGGCGTGTTGTACCACTCACCCCGGTGAAACCCGCGATAGACGGTGGCGGCATCGCGCGGGAAATAGGGGTGGAAACCGAGACCGGCCGGCATCGTTGCATCGCCGAGGTTCGTAACCGAGATGCTCGTAACCACCCCCCCGGCGCCGAGCTGGAAGGTCTGGCGCGCGCGGTATGGCCAGGGCCACTCCCCGCCGGGATAGACATGTTCGAGCACCGCGTGGTCCTCTCCCTGTTTCGCCACCTGCCACGCGGCCAGCCAGCCGAAGCCGTGGAGCGGGTGGGGGTGATCGGAACCGGGGAAATTCGGCGCGATCGTGCCCCTGCGCGCGCCGGTGTTGAAGCGCCCCCGCGCGATGCGGTTGGAGAAGGGGACCAGCGGAAAACTGGCGACGTCGAAGATCGTGTTCCCGCAGACGGGACGCATCAGCGGCTCGCCGTGCCAGTCCAGCCGCAACACCGATCCGCCGCGCTCGGGGGCCAGTTCGAGGCGATAGCCTTGCGCTTCGATAATCATCGCTTCCGGTCCACTCCCATGGCTCTACCTTCCCGGTTTGCGGCGGGCTTGGGCGGAAACCGAGTTAGCGCTAACAAGGGGGTGTTGCAACTCCGGCGATGATCCCGGCGCGGGCGATCATTGCCCGCGCTCGCACGCCTTTCGCTGAGAAACCCAGGTGAGGGCGTTCTTCACCATGGTGCGATACTCCGGCGTGGAATAAGTCTCCGGGCGGTGGCCGATGGCGGAATAGAACATCCGGCCCTTGCCGATGCAATTGCTCCAGACAAGCGGATGGTCGCCCATGTGGAGGTCCTGGCCACCGATGCCCTTCGGCGAATAGGTCGTCTCGTCCAGCGTGGCCAGTACGCTTGCTCCGGCCTTTCGCGGGTTGGTGCTGAACGAGTACCATTCGTCGTTCATCGTCCATTCGGCGGGGAGCCCGGCGGCGAGCGGCGAGGACGGGGTTTCGATCCTGATCCGGGCGTCCTGGAACTGCGGTGCCATCGGATGCCCGGCAAAGCGGGCGCCGATCAGCGTATCGGCATACCAGTCCCAGAAGTAGACGGGATCGCCGGCCGAGCCATGAACCGCAAAGAAGCCGCCGCCGCCCTCGACATAGCCCTGGAGCGCCTTGCGCTGGGTGAGGGTGAGCACGTCGCCGCTGATATTGTTCCAGATCACCGCATCGAAGCGGCGCAGGGTTTCTGGCCGGATCGCGCCGCCCTTGTCCGTGGCGACCACGTTCCAACCATTCTCGCGGGCAAGGTCCATGATCAGGGCATGGGCAGCGTCGAAGCCGGGGGTGTCCTTGAAGCCGTTGATCTTCTCGAACACGAGCAGGCTCGGAGCACCGTTCCTGTCCTTGCCCTTTTGCACGGGCAGGTCGAGCGGGGTGTCGTCATAGCGGGCGCAGCGAGCCACGCGGTCGGCCTCGGTGACCTTGAGTTTGCGCAGTTCGCCATCGGCCCGGTCCACGGCTTCGGCGGGCATTCCGAAGAATCCGGCGGCCTTGCGCAGGGTCAGGATGGCGGCGAAAGTGGGGGCTTCGGTGCCCAGGAAGCGCGGCGGCGCGCGGTCCAGCGCGGGCCCCATCTCGCGCGAGACGATGGCTTTCGCATCGGGGCTCAGCAGCAGGTCGATGAGCGGCGAATCCGCGGTGAACGGGGCATCCCGCAAGGCACAGTCCAACTGCGCCGGGCCGGCAGGCGCTGCGGCAGCGGCGACATGCGGGGTCAATGCGGAAGCAGCCAGGGCGGCGCAGGCGATCAGGGTGCGTCTTTTCATTGTCATGGTCTCCAGCTCTCCCGGTCTGGTCTCTCCTGCGTAACGCAAGGCTGCAATTTGGCAAGCGTTCGCCAGACGGACATTCGCGGGGCACCGGACCCGGCCGGTCCCCTCCGGCCGTTTCTTTTACGAAAGCTGCTTGATCCGCGCCGCCTAATCCCCGCGATAGCGCAGGGCGTCCACCAGCAGGCGGAATGCGGCGGAAGGTTGCCGGCGGCTGGGATAATAGAGGTGGTAGCCGGAGAACGGCTGGCACCAGTCGTCAAGCAGGGGGACCAGAGCGCCGGATTCGATGTGCGGCCTTGCGTAAGTGTCCATCATCATGGCGATCCCGGCGCCGTCGAGCGCTGCCTGCAGGATCATCGCCATGCTGTCGAAAGTGAGCTGGCCATCGACGCGGACGTTGAGTTCGCGCCCGTCCTTCTCGAATTCCCACGCATAGATGCTGCCCCGCGTGCGGAACCGCAAGTTGATGCACTGGTGGGCCGCAAGGTCATGCGGGGTTTCGGGAAGGCCGTGGCGCTCGATATATTCCGGCGCTGCCACGGGCACGAGGCGCGCATGAGGGCCGATGCGTACCGCGATCATGTCGCGGGCGATGGATTCGCCAAGCCGGACACCGGCGTCGAACCGTTCGGCCACGATATCGACGAAGCCGGAATCGATGTTCACTTCGACGTTAATGTCGGGATAGTTGGGCAGGAACCGGCGCAGCGCGGGCCAGATCACCGAATTCGCGGCATGTTCCGATGCCGTCAGCCGCACGGTGCCGGCTGGCTTGTCGCGAAGTTCGCTGACGGTGGCCAGGCCCATGGCGATCTCGTCCATCGCCGGGCGCAGGGTGGCGAGCAGCCGAGCGCCGGCCTCGGTGGGCGAGACGGCGCGGGTCGTTCGCGAAAGCAGCCGCACCCCCAGCCGCGTTTCAAGGCGACGGATCGTGTGGCTGAGCGCGGACTGGGACGAACCCAGCTTCGCGGCGGCGCGCGTGAAGCTGCCTTCGTCGGCGACGGCGATGAAGGCGGTGAGATCGGCGAGATGTTCGCGTTGCATTCATGAGGCCATATCATGACAGTCATGCCGTGGCCTCCCCTAATTGTTAGCACCTTGCGAACATATATTCCGCGCCGGGTGTTGCATTGCAGCATGTCTGTCCCACCGTGCCATCCCGAGAACGAGGAACTCCCATGAAGACCATCGGCTACGCAGCCCAGTCCGCCGAAACGCCGCTCGCGCCGTTCGAATTCGACCGCCGCGAACTGCGCGGAAACGATGTCGCCATCGAGATCCTCTATTGCGGGGTCTGCCACTCGGACCTTCACACCGCCCGCAACGACTGGGGCGGCACCGTGTATCCGATCGTGCCGGGGCACGAGATCGTCGGCCGCGTCACTGCGGTGGGCCCCGAGGCGGGGCGCCATGCGGTGGGCGAGGTCGTGGCGATCGGCTGCCTCGTCGACAGCTGCAAGCATTGCGACCAGTGCGAGCGCGATCTGGAGAACTACTGCCGCAACGGCTGGGTCGGCACGTATAACGGCAAGGACAGGATCACCGGCGAAATCACGCAGGGCGGCTATTCGCGCGATATCGTCGTGCGCGAGGATTTCGTGCTGAAGGTTCCGCAGAACCTGGATGTGGCCAAGGTTGCGCCGCTGCTCTGCGCGGGCATCACCACTTATTCGCCGCTGCGCGAATGGAACGTGGGAGAGGGCAGCCGCGTGGGCGTGATCGGCCTGGGCGGTCTGGGCCACATGGCGGTGAAGCTGGCGGCGGCAATGGGCGCTGACGTCACCGTGTTCAGCCGCTCGCCCGGCAAGGAAGCCGACGCGCTCGAACTGGGCGCCTGCCGCGTGCTGATTTCCAGCGATGCCGATGCGATGAAGGCAGCCGCCAGCAGCTTCGACTTCATCATCGACACCGTGCCGGTGAAGCACGATCTCAATCCCTACCTGCCGCTGCTCGACGTGGACGGCAGCCTGGTTCTGGTCGGGCAGATCGGCCCGGTGGAAGAGCCGATCACCACGCCGCTGATCTTCGGACGCCGCCGCGTGGCCGGATCGTTGATCGGCGGCATCGCCGAAACTCAGGAAATGCTCGATTTCTGCGCCGAAAAGAACATCCTTCCCGAAGTCGAGATGATCCGCATGGAAGAGATCAACCATGCCTACGAACGCATGGAGAAGTCCGACGTGCATTACCGCTTCGTGATCGACATGGCGACGCTGGAAGCCGCCGCCTGACCGGTCATGTGCCCCGATCGGGGCGCGCCGAACGATGAGAATGGCCGGAAAGCGGGAGCTTTCCGGCCATTTCCTTTTGATCCGCGGGCAGAGCCGGGAACATCCCTCCTCGCCAAGGCGTTGTAATCGCCGACGCTTCTTCTTGACCTTTCCCCTCAACCCGGATCATCTTCGCCAAAGGTTTACGACCCAAGTCGAGGGATCACCCTGGAATCCGATGATCTTGCGAGCCGGATTAGATCGCCTTTTGTTCGTCCCGCTCGCGGCAGGCTTGCTGGCCTCCTGTGCGGTCGGTCCCGATTATGCGGCGCGCAGTGCCGGTGAGCTGGGCGTTCCCGATCAATGGTCGGTCAGTGCGCCGCCACAGGCCGAAGACCTCACCCGCTGGTGGCGCAATTTCGACGATCCGGTGCTGACGCAGCTGGTCGAACAGGCCGCCGCGACCAATCTCGATCTCGAACAGGCGATAGCGCGGCTGCGGCAGGCGCGGGAATCGCTCGTCATCAGCGGGGCAGCGCTGCTGCCTTCGGCCAGCGGATCAGGCAGCGTCAACCGCACCGAAACGCTCAAGGGCGGCGGTACGACCCTGACCCTGCCGGACGGCACGGTGACGACCACGGGCGGAGGAGGGCGGACCAGCTTCTCGCTCGGGCTCGACGCCAGCTACCAGCTCGATCTGTTCGGCGGCAATCGCCGCGCGGTGGAGGCCAGCAGGGCCCAGTTCGAAGGTTCGGGCTTCGACTATGCCACCACCTTGCTCACGGTGCAGAGCGAAGTCGCGCGCAATTATGTGCTGGCCCGGGCCTATCAGGCGCAGCTCGAAAACGCGAAGGCGAGCCTCGCGATCCAGGACGACAATCTCCAGATCGCCGGGTGGCGGGTCATGGCGGGGCTGGTCTCCTCGGTGGACCAGGAGCAGGCGCGCGCCAGCAGGGCGCAGACAGCCGCGGGCATCCCGCAGGTCGAACAGCAGTACAACGCCGCCGTCTCGCGCATCTCGGTACTGACCGGACAGGCGCCGGGCGCGCTCAAGCCGTTGCTCGCGCCAGTGCGGCCGATCCCGCGAGGGCCGGTGCAGGTCGGTTCGGGCATTCCCGCCAATGTGCTGCGCCAGCGGCCCGACGTGCGATCCTCCGAACGCCAGCTCGCGGCGGCGACGGCGCAGATCGGCGTGGCCAAGGCCGCGCTGCTGCCCCAGCTCAACATCAGCGGCAGCCTCGATACCAATGCCACCAATTTCAACAGCCTGTTCGACACGATCACCGGCGGGCTGTTCGGCGGGATCAGCCAGGCAATCTTCAACGGCGGGCGCCTGAACGCGCAGGTCCGCTCCAGCCGCGCCGCGGTGGACGGCGCCTTCGCGGCATACCGCTTCTCGGTGCTCACCGCCCTTGAGGACGTGGAAAATGCGGTCGTCGCGCTGCAATCGGCCGAGGAGCGCGAGCGGCAGTTCGCCATCGCGCTGGACGCTTCGAACAACTCGGCGCTGCTGGCGCGGGCACAGTACCGCAGCGGCCTGACCGACTTCACAACGCTCAATACGCAGGAAAGCGCGCTGATCTCCGCGCGGAACGGACTGGTGCAGGCCCGGTCCGACCGGGCGACCGCGCTGATCGCGCTTTACGATGCGCTCGGCGGCGGCTGGGACCCTTCCTCCGACTACACCGTGCTGGCAACCGAGCCTCGGGGAACGAACTGAGATGGCCGACGAAAAACTCGACGAATTCCTCGGAGCGGACAAGAAACCGGTCTGGCAGCGCAAATGGGTGTTCTGGACCGGCCTGGTGGTGCTTGTGTCGCTTTCAGTGCTGCTTGTGCGGTGCTTCGGTGGCACTGAGCCTCAGGCTTACGCCACCACCAAGGCGGAGAAAGGGCGCCTCGTCACCAGTGTCTCGGCCACCGGAAAACTGGCCCCGACCAATCAGGTGACGGTGGGTTCGCAGCTTTCCGGCCTCGTCACCAAGGTGCTGGTGGACGTGAACGACAGGGTCAAGGCCGGGCAGGTGCTTGCCGAGATCGACCCCGAGCAGATCGAGGATCAGATCCGCCAAAGCCAGGCGCAACTCGCGGCAAACCGCGCCCAGGTGGACCAGGCGCGGGCGACGCTGGCGGAATCGCAGGCCCAGCTTGCCCGCCTCGAGGAAGTCTCGCGACTGTCCGGCGGCAAGGTTCCCTCGAAGACCGAACTTCAGGCGGGCCGCGCCGACATGCAGCGTGCTGCCGCCGCGCTCAAGACCTCGCAGGCCAATGTGCTCGCTGCCGAAGCGTCATTGGCGCAGAACCAGACACAGCGCGCCCGGGCGATGATCGTGTCTCCGGTTTCGGGCGTGGTGCTGGCCCGGCAGGTCGATCCCGGCCAGACCGTCGCTTCCTCTTTCAACACCCCCACGCTCTTCGTGATCGCCGAGGATCTCAGCGAAATGAAGCTGGAAGTCGCGATAGACGAAGCCGATGTCGGCACCGTGGAGGAAGGCCAGAGCGCCACTTTCACGGTGGATGCCTTCCCCGGAAAGTCTTTCCCCGCGAAGATCACCCGTGTCGAGATCGCGTCCAACCTTACCGCCTCCTCGGCGAGTTCATCCAGTTCGTCGACAAGCACGACCAGCACCAGCGGGCAGGTCGTGTCCTATGCGGCGGACCTTTCCGTCGCCAATGCCGATTTCAAGCTGCGCCCCGGCATGACCGCCACGGCCGATATCGTCACTTCGGACAAGAACGACGTCCTGCTGATCCCCAATGCCGCGCTCTCCTTCACCCCGCAGGCCGCGGCCAAGAAGAAGGGCGGCGGCGTGACCGCGGCGATCAGCTTCCGCCCGCCGCGTCGCGGCCAGCGCGCGGCCAAGAGCGCGACGCTTGACCGGGGCACGCGCCAGACCATCTACGTGCTCGGCGCCGACGGAACGCCGCAGGCGATCCAGATCGTTACCGGCAGCACCAACGGCCAGCAGACCGAGGTGGTGTCCGGCGATCTGAGGCCCGGCATGCAGGTCGTGACCGGCCAGCTTGCCACAGCCGGAAGCTGAGGCGGGGCGCATGGCCGGCACCTCGCCCATCATTTCGCTGCGCGGGATCACCAAGGTGTTCGGCACCGGGGAGACGGCTTTCCGCGCACTCAAGGGCGTCGATCTCGATATCATGTCGGGTGATTTCGTGGCGGTCATGGGGCCGTCCGGTTCGGGCAAGTCGACGATGATGAACATCCTGGGCTGCCTCGACGTTTCTACCGCCGGCCAATTCCTGTTTCATGGCCACCACGTCGAAAACCTCGACCGGGACCAGCGCGCGCTCCTGCGCCGCAAGTACCTCGGCTTCGTGTTCCAGGGCTTCAACCTGCTGGCGCGCACTTCCGCATTGGAGAATGTGGAACTTCCGCTGCTCTACCGCGGCGACAGCAAGCAAGACCGGCGCAAGGAGGCCATGGCCGCGCTGGACAAGGTGGGGCTTGCCGATTGGGCGGGCCATACGCCGGGCGAACTTTCCGGCGGGCAGCAGCAGCGCGTCGCCATTGCCCGCGCCATCGTCACCAATCCGGAAGTCCTGCTGGCCGATGAGCCGACCGGCAATCTCGACAGCCAGCGCTCGGTCGAGATCATGGAGTTTCTTTCCGTGCTCAACCGCGATTCCGGGATTACCGTGCTGATGGTCACCCATGAGCCGGACATGGCCGAGTATGCGCGGCGGATCGTCCACTTCAAGGATGGTCTGATAGACCGGATCGACCAGGGCAACGGTGCTGCGGCTGCGGCTCCGGCTCCGGCTTCAGCGCATTCCGGGGATATCGGCTGATGCTGGGCACGACCTTCCTTCTCGCGCTGCGCTCGATCCGGCGCCACGTTCTGCGATCCCTGCTGACCATGCTGGGGATCGTCATCGGCGTGGCGGCCGTTGTCTCGATGGTGACGCTGGGCAAGGCGACCACGGCGGCGGTAACCCAGCAGATCGCCGCTCTCGGCACCAATATCCTTCAGGTCCGCCCCGGTCAGGGTTTCGGGCGCGGGGGGGGCGGACCTTCGCCGCGCGATTTCGACCCATCCGACATCGTCGCCATCCGCCAGCAGGTGGGCGGCGTCACGGCCGTGGCCCCGCAGGCTTCGTCGAGCGGCACTGCCATCTACGAGGGTGCCAACTGGTCGACGACGATCAACGGCACCACTTCCGACTACTTCCGGATCCAGCCCTGGCCGCTGCAATCGGGCCGCCTGTTCACCGGGGATGAGGAAAGCGCCGGCAAGTCGGTCTGTATCATCGGCACCACGGTAAGCACCAACCTGTTTCGCGGCGCCGATCCTATCGGCAAGCGTTTCCGCATCGGCGATGTATCCTGCGATGTCATCGGGCTGCTGACGACCAAGGGACAGGCGGGTTTCGGCGGCGACCAGGACGATATCGTCATCATGCCGATCAAGACGGTGCAGCGCCGCTTCCTCGGCACGACTTCGATCCGCACGATCCTCGTCGGGGTGGACGGCAACTATTCCACCGAGCAGGTCCAGACGACCCTCACCACCCTCCTGCGCGAGCGCCGCCACATCACGGAAGGCAAGGACGACGATTTCAACATCTTCGACACCAAGCAGATTTCCGATACGCTGACCCAGACGACGACGATGCTCACCCAGATCGTGGCGGCGGTAGCCGCGATCAGCCTGGTGGTGGGCGGGATCGGCATCATGAACATCATGCTGGTCTCGGTGACGGAACGAACCCGCGAGATCGGCATCCGCCTCGCCATCGGAGCGGTGGCGAACGAGGTGCTGATGCAGTTTCTGGTGGAGGCGGTCGTGCTGTCGTGTCTGGGCGGGCTGATCGGACTGCTGCTTGCTCAACTTGTGGTGGGCGTGGCGACGCCGCTGATGGATCTGCCCTGGATATTCGATCCGGCGGTCAACCTCGGGGCCTTTGTGGTTTCGGCGGTGATCGGTGTAGTCTTCGGCTATTTCCCGGCCCGGCGCGCGGCCAGTCTTAATCCCATCGACGCCCTTCGTCACGAATAGGAACTTCAGCCGATCCGCGGATGTTCGTGGGCTACGCCGAATTCGTCCACGCCGACTAGGTCGTAAACTCATAAACGGCACCATCGAGGCGCCCAAATGGCGAACAGCTCGGGCCGAAGGTGCCGCCGGACGGGCTGGTTGCCCGTCCAAGGCAGCTTCGGTCCGAGATGGAAGCCATTTGGGCGTCCCTTCGGGATTTGATCAAAATGGCCCAACGCTGCGTCGGGAAGGCTTGAAATATCGACATATTCCATCGCCTTCCCTTCTTGCGCTGAGCCATTTTGCCTCAAACCTCGATGGTGCCGTTTATGAGTTTACGACCTAGGACTTATCCGCCCCGAACACCCTGGGATACCGTTCGACGAAACGCTGGAGCCAGTCCTTGCGGCCTTCCTTGCGGGCACGCAGCAGATAGAGCAGCCCGGCAAGGCTGGCGAAGAGCGCGCCTATCGTATCGACGATGAGATCCCACATCGTGTCGGTCAGCCCGGATGGATCGTTCAGCATCGGCTTCTGCATGTTCATCCCGAAGATCTGGTCCATCGCGAACTCGAAAATCTCCCAAAGCGCGCCGAGCGCCACGCTGAAGCAGAAGGCGAAGAAGGCAAGGAACACGGGCCTCAGCGCAAAGCCGACGGTTTCGCTCTCGTTGAGCAGGTAGAGCATGAGGAAGCCCAGCAGCCCCAGCAGTACGCCGGAACTGGTGTGGAGTACCAGATCCCACCACCAGATGCGGATGTAGAAATCGCGAACCTCGCCAAGGAACAGCGTCGCGAAGATGAAGATCACGGCGCAGACCTGAATTTCGACCGGCACCAGAGCGATCACGCCGCGGCGGTGAAACACCGGCAGGCCGATGATCGCCATCAGGCCCAGCACAAGCACGGCATGGGGCCAGCGTCCTGTCCATAGCAGCGTCGCCAGTTCGAAGGCCATGACGGCCAGCATCGCATAAGTTACCAGCGCCTGCTTGCGGCCGACCGGCGGCGGGATTTGCGAACTGTCGCGCTCTGGATCGGTCATGAGATTCCCATGCGGCAATGTCTGGCACGATATGCGCCGGCTTTTTCAGGTATTTCGCCGTATGGATGCAAGCATTCCTTCCCTGCACTTGCAAGCGTGACCTTGGCGGAGACTTGGGATAGGCCACTCGCATAAGGTCCATTTTTCCAGCGGGAGCCGCTCATGCTGCAAGGGTCCATCATCGCCGCGACCGACCTCAGCGCGCGGAGCGACCGGGCGATCGACCGTGCCTTCGCGCTGGGCCGCGATCTGGGGCTGCAGGTCAAGGTGGTCCATGTCCTCAAGGCGGAAGGGGATGCCCGGCTGCCCCCGCGGGCGTTGGACCAGGAGGTTCGCGACACGTTGCCGGAGCAGAGCGAAGGCGCGGAAATCTTCCTGCCCGTGGGCTCTCCGCCCGCCACGATTGCCCGCGTCGCCGAGGAACAGGGCGCCGCATTGATCGTGGTGGGAGTAGCGCGCTTCAATCATGTCACGGACTATGCCCTGGGCACGGCAGTGGACTATCTCGTGCACCATGCCCGAGCGCCGGTGCTGGTGGTGAAGCAGCGCCTTCGCCGTCCCTATGCGCGAATTCTTGCGCCATCCGACTTTTCCGAGAACTCGAAAGCGGCAATCCTGGCGGCTGCGCGGCTTTTTCCCAAGGCGCGCATCGACGTTGTTCATGCCTTCCACGTCGCTTTCGAGGGCTGGGGCGTTTCCGCGCATGTCCGGGATGAGACAGAAGTCGAGGCCAGAGCGCAGATGGATGCGTTCCTCGCCGACCCTCGGTTTGCCGAGCTAGGGACATCGCGACTGGAAGGCTGGATCAGCTACGGTGAACCCGAAGGCTGCATCGATCGCGCCATCAATGAACAAACCCCCGATCTCGTGGTGCTCGCCGCGCATGGCGAATCCGGGTTCCGAAAAGCGGTGATCGGCAGCCTCTCCTCATCCTTGCTGACCACGATCCGGCCCGATACGCTGATAGTTCGCGGGGAAGCGGCCTAGGTTTTTTGGCGGAGCCGGTGCTTTGGCCGCCGACGGGCATCCCGGCGGCTAGGGTCAGGACCCATTAATCACGCCTGCGAGGCACCGGAATGGCGAACATATCGGGCCAAAGCGGCTGCCGGGCGGGCTGGTTGCCCGTCCAAAGCCGCTTTGGTTCGAGATGGAAGCCATTCCGGTGTCCCGGAGGGATTTGATCAAAATGGCCCAGTGCAGCGTCAGAAAGGCTTGAAATATAGACATATTACTACGCCTTCCTTCCTCGCTCTGAGCCATTTTGATTCAAACCTCGCAGGCGTGATTAATGGGTCCTGACCCTAGGCAAGACATGTGGTCCGGAAATGGCCGGATACTTTGCATCGCCACGCATCATGTGAGTTTTCTATTCCACGCCGGGCGATGAATAAGTCGAGCCTAGGCAGGGATATTAGGTAGAATTGCGCATGTGCCGGTTGACCTTTAACGGCAGCAGGCGCAGCATTGCCGACGAACGGCTTCAGGCGGTGAATGTCATTCCACTTCAGGTTTGCTGATACGACATTGCATTTTGTTTCCGCACCATGCGGACAATTGGTCGGGAGAACGTTATGGGCTGGATTATCGCATTGATCGTTGGCGGCATCGCTGGATGGCTGGCCAGTCTCGTGATGAACCGCGATGCCTCGATGGGTGTTATCTGGAACATCGTCGTGGGCTGCGTCGGTTCGGTGATCGGCAATTTCGTGGCCAATCGGTTCGGCATCGTCGGATCGGTCCAGGAATTCTCCATCGTCGGGTTGATCGTCGCCTTCCTCGGAGCGGTTATCCTGCTGGCCATCGTCAACCTGGTGCAACACGGCCGGGTGCGCTGATCGACAGGCGCTGCGCTTCGGCTCAGGCGGGCGCGGCTTTCGGTTCTCGCAGATATTGCAGGGATTTTCATGCGGGCAGGCATGTTGGCGGCGCGATCGGCGATATCGGCGCTGGTTCTCGGGGTGTTTTCGTTCACGGCGGTGCCCGCCGTGGCGCAGGGAGCCCGGGCAACTTCGCCGCCCGAGTTTGCCCGCAGGGTCGAGCATCTCAAGCCGGGGGAATGGGTCTGGGCGCCGTCCGTTGCGCCAAGTGGGCCGGTGCTGATCTATGTCGATCTCTCGCGGCAGATCGGTCTCGTCTATCGCAACGGCGTGCGGATTGCGGCGACCACGGTGTCCAGCGGCAAGTCCGGTTATGCGACGCCGACCGGAGTCTTCACCATCCTTCAGAAGGATGCCAAGCACCGGTCGAGCACCTACAATAACGCTCCCATGCCCTATCAGCAGCGGCTGACATGGGACGGGGTGGCGCTTCATGCGGGAGGGTTGCCGGGCTACCCCGAAAGCCACGGCTGCGTTCACCTGCCCTACGGTTTCGCGCGCGAGTTGTTCGAGATTACCAAGCTCGGCGTGACGGTCGTCGTCGAAGGCAATGCCGAGGCGCATGTCCGCACCAGCGACAACAGCCTGCTGGCACCGTTCGACGCTACCGGAAAGGTGGTCGAACGACATCCGCTGAGCGGCGGCGAGCAATATCGCTGGCGGCCGGAGCTTGCCCGTTCCGGGCCGCTTTCCATCATCGTTTCCAAGCTCGACCAGCGTGTCGTCGTGCTGCGCAACGGGATCGAGATCGGTCGCAGCGTGGCCGAGGTCAATGACAAGGATCCCGGTTCCCACGTCATCACCCTGACGACGCGCAGCGGGAAGCCGGAGTGGGTCTACGTCGGCCTGCCAGGCCACGGAGAGGATGAGGGGGCCATAGTAGACGAGGCGGTCATCAACCGCTTGCGGGTGCCGCGTCCGTTCTACGAGAAAGTGAAGGCCCAGTTGAAGCCCGGCACCACGATTCTCGTGACCAATTCACGCGTGGCCGACGGCCCGCTCGAAAGGCTCACGGTGATCGACGCAGTCAATCCCGTCCCGTGAAGCGATTATCCGTGCTCCGGTAGGGCTGACCGGTTTCGCAGCTTGCCGTCATCCCGTGGTACTCTGAAATTATCCCGACGACAGGAGGGCTTCCTTGAAAGTTGCGGTCTTCAGCACCCGTCCATACGATCGTGAATTCCTTGACGGTGCGAACGAGCTGAGCGGTTCCAGGCATGAATTGTTCTATCTAGAGATGCGCCTCAATTCGCATACGGCCCATCTTGCTGCCGGCCATGACTGTATCTGCGCTTTCGTGAACGACCAGTTGGGGCGAAAGGAGCTGGAAATCATCGCCGCCAACGGCACGCGCCTAATTGCCCTTCGCAGCGCTGGCTTCAACAATGTCGATCTCGATGCCGCCCGTGAACTGGGCCTTCGGATCGGCCGTGTTCCCGCCTATTCGCCCGATGCGATCGCCGAACATGCGGTGGCGCTGATCCTCTCGCTCAATCGCAAGATCCACAAGGCTTACGCCCGCGTGCGGGAAGGCAATTTCGCACTCGAAGGGCTGCTGGGGTTCGACCTCAAGGGCAAGGTCGCGGGCGTGATCGGCACCGGCAAGATCGGCATCAACGTCGCCCGCATTCTCAGGGGCTTCGGCTGCGAGGTGCTGGCGAGCGATCCGTTCGAGGCGCCGGAACTCGGCGCGCTTGGCGGGCGATACGTTCCGATCGACGAATTGCTGGCGCAATGCGACATCATCAGCCTGCACTGCCCGCTGACGCCGGCGACGCGCCACCTGATAGACCGGGACGCAATCGCCAAGCTGAAGTCCGGAGCCATGCTCATCAACACCAGCCGCGGCGCGGTGATGGATGCGCGCGCGGTGATCGCCGGGCTCAAGAGCGGCAAGGTCGGCTATGTCGGGCTCGACGTTTACGAGGAGGAGGAAGACCTGTTCTTCGAGGACTTGTCCGAGCAGGTCATCCGTGATGACGTTTTCGTGCGGCTCATGACCTTTCCCAACGTCCTCATCACCGGCCACCAGGGCTTCTTCACGCGAGAGGCGATGACCGCGATCGCCGGCACGACGATTTCCAACATCACCGCCTTCGAGAAAGAGGGCGCGCCTCTCTATCCCGTCCAGGTAGAGCGACGGGGCTAAATGCCGTGACCGGGCTGGCGATAGCCCCGATCCTGTCGCTGGTGCTGCTGATGACCGTGCTGCGCTGGTCGGCGGCAGCGGCGGGGACAGTTTCGGCGGTGATCGCCGCGGTGGTGGCGGTGACGGCGTTCCAGTTCGGAGAGACACCGGCTGACTTGGCAGGGCCGTGCCTAGAAGCGATGTTCACGGCGGCGACGATCCTCTGGATCATCTTCCCCGCGCTTTCGATCCACGAGTATCAGATGCGGACCGGCGCGACCGAGGTGATCGGGGATTGGCTGAAGTCGGTCTCTTCCGACCCTGCGGCAACCGCCTTGCTGGTGGGCTGGTTCTTCGCGATGTTCCTCGAAGGTGCTTCCGGGTTCGGGACGCCGGTGGCGATCGTTGCGCCGATGCTGGTCTCGCTGGGCGTTCCCCCTGCGCGCGCATTGCTGGTCGCGCTGATGGGCCATGTCGTGGGCGTATCGTTCGGGGCGGTGGGGGCGCCGATGGTGCCGCTCGTCGAAGCGGGATACGTCGATGAGCGCAGGCTCTCGCTTGCGATACTGCTGATCCATGCCTGCCTTGGCTGGGTGCTGGCGCTGATCGTCGTCAGGCAGGGCAGCGTGCGGGCGCGGCTGGACGGTGCGGCTTCGTGGCAGGTGGCGGTCATGGCGGCTGCCTGCTTCTTTCCGGCGGCGGCGCTCATTGCTGGCGTGGCCGGGCCTGAATTGCCGACACTGGGCGGCGCCCTGCTGGGCGGAGGGCTGTTCATCGTCTGGTTGCGACGGGGCTCGCCGCCGGTGCAACGGACCGAGCGAATTGCGGGCAGGGCGCTGCTGTCCGCGGCATTGCCCTATGCCGTACTGGTAACGCTGATCCTTGCGACCCGGCTGATCGACCCGCTTCGCATCAGCCTGCGCGCTCATCCGTTCGACTGGGCCTACGGCAACGGGTTCGGCGATACGCTGATGCCGCTCTATCATCCCGGTACGATGCTGGTCCTGGCATTTGCGATAACCGCGATGGTCAATCGCTCCAGCCCGCGTCTCGTTGCCCAGTCCATGACGGCGGCGGCAAGGCGACTGCCGCAAGTGGCGATCGCGCTGGTTTCCGTGCTGACGCTCGCGCGGTTCATGGTCCACGGCGGCATGATCGACGCGCTGGCCGTCGGCGCGACAGGCCTGTTCGGACAGGCCTGGCCGCTGGCCGTCCCGCTGGTGGGGGCGCTGGGCTCGTTCGTGACCGGTTCGGCAACGGCCTCGAACATCATTTTCGCCAACTTCCAGATCGCCGCCGCCGATGCGGTTACCCTGCCCCACTGGCTGGCGCTTGCCGGGCAGAGCGTGGGGTCGGCGATCGGGAACATCGTGGCCCCGCATAATATCGTGGCAGGCACCGCGACAGTCGGCTTGGTGGGGCGTGAGGGCGAGGCTCTGTCCCGCACCGCACCGGTTTGCCTGGCTTATGCGGCGGCGGGAGGGGTTATCGTGCTTGCCGCACAGTGGGCGATGGGCTGAAATCCGTGCTGTGTGTGGTGAGGATCGTCAGAACTTATTCCCAAAATTTCGTTTCTGTTTCAATGTCTGCGAAAATTGCTGCAATCGTTCATCCTGTTTATGGTTAAGTGAATCAGTAACCAGGTTGGGCGGGTTGCCTATTATGTATTGAGTATTGTGTCTTGCTTGTGCAATATTGCTGAGCGATATCGTGCCCGGTCATGACAAGCGGAACGCTCAAGGGTGAGACTGAAATGGCTGACTTCCATCCCATGATGCGCCGCAGCCGCGCGGCTCCGGTGTCCTGTCTGGCAGGGCGAGCAGGCCAGGCGTTCACGCAGCCATTCAGGAGAGCAGGGCTCTCCTTCAAGATGTGCAACGGCGGGCTTTAGGCCTTCCGTAGCCAATTCCGCCTCCTGTCCATATCCCCCCACCGAGCGTGGCAGGAGGCGGAATAATCAGTTGCTTCCTTGGTGGGCCGGCGTCGCAGCCTTATCAGTTTCATCCCGGTCGATGATCGGAAATTTCCGTCAGCGACGATGTTCCTCGCCCTTGATCGCGCGCCTGCATCTGGCAAGCTTCCCGGAGCCGCGACAGGCCTCCTGCGATGCGCCGAACAGCGCCCGTGGCCGAATGCGGAGTTTTTGGAACCGCCCGGTGAACAGGGCGGACTGACAGGACCGACCGGAAGGAGAATGACATGGACGCGAAGACCAGCGGCTGCCCGATGCACGGCGAGCCGGTACGATCGCTCTTGGGCCGCACCAACCGAGACTGGTGGCCCAACCAGCTTTCCCTCGACATCCTGGGCGTCAGCGGCGCCAGCCCGCTCGGCACTGGCTTCAACTATGCCGAGGCGTTCAAGTCGCTCGACTATGCGGCGGTGAAGGCGGATCTTACCGCGCTGATGACCGACAGCCAGCCGTGGTGGCCCGCCGATTACGGCCATTACGGCCCGTTCTTCATCCGCATGGCCTGGCACAGCGCGGGCACCTACCGTACCGGCGACGGGCGCGGCGGGGCCTCTTCCGGCAACCAGCGGTTCGCGCCGCTCAATTCCTGGCCTGACAACGCCAATCTCGACAAGGCGCGGCGCCTGCTCTGGCCGATCAAGCAGAAGTACGGCGCGAAGCTATCCTGGGCGGACCTGCTGATCCTCGCCGGCAATGTCGCCATCGAGTCCATGGGCGGGCCGACGTTCGGTTTCGGTGGCGGGCGCGAGGACATCTTCGAACCGGAGAAGGACGTCTACTGGGGCACCGAGGAGCAGTGGGTCGGGCAGGGCGCCGAAACGCGCATCCAGCCGGAGCGGGAAATGGCCCTCGAAAACCCGCTGGCGGCGATCCAGATGGGTCTCATCTACGTCAACCCCGAAGGGCCGGGCGGCGAGCCTGATCCCGTCGGCTCGGCCCGCGACATTCGCGAGACTTTTGCGCGCATGGGCATGAACGATGAGGAAACCGCTGCTCTCACGGCGGGCGGACATACGTTCGGCAAGTGCCACGGCGCGGGCGATGCCGCCAAGGTCGGCGCGGAACCGGAAGGCGCGGACATCGCGCAGCAGGGTCTCGGCTGGCAGAGCGGTCATGAAAGCGGTTTCGGCGACCACACGATCACGTCGGGCCTCGAAGGCTCCTGGACGCCCACGCCGACGAAGTGGGACATGAGCTTCCTGCACATGTTGCTCGATTACGAATACGAACTGGTCCGCAGCCCGGCGGGCGCACAGCAGTGGCAGCCGGTGGGGCAGAGGTTGGAGGATCTCGCGCCGGGCGCCCACAGCCCCGAGCGGCGCGTGCCGACCATGATGACCACCGCCGACATGGCCTTCAAGGTCGATCCGGAATATCGGCGGATTCTTGAAGGTTTCCGGGCCGACCCGGATCACTTCGCCGATGCTTTCGCGCGTGCCTGGTTCAAGCTCTGCCACCGCGACATGGGGCCGAAATCCCGCTACCTCGGCCCGGAGGTTCCGGCAGAAGACCTGCTCTGGCAGGATCCACTCCCCGCGCCCGACCATCCGGCGATAGAGGCCGGGGACGTGGCGGACCTGAAGCAGAGGATTCGGGCCTCCGGCCTGACGGTTGCGGAACTTGTCTCCGCCGCCTGGGCTTCGGCATCGACCTATCGCGGGTCCGACCATCGCGGCGGCGCCAACGGTGCACGCATTCGCCTTGCGCCGCAGAAGGACTGGGACGTCAACGAGCCGGATAAGCTGGCGCAGATCCTGAGCGTCTACGAGCGTATCAAGGCCGATTTCGACAGTTCGGCTGCAGGCGGGAAGAAAGTGAGCATCGCCGACCTCATCGTGCTGGGCGGCGGTGTCGGCATCGAGAAGGCGGCGGCCGACGCCGGAACGCCGGTGGAAGTGCCGTTCGCGCCGGGTCGGACCGATGCCTCTCAGGCGCAGACCGACATCGAGGGCTTCGCCGTGCTGGAGCCGCGCGTCGACGGGTTCCGCAATTATCTCCAGGTGCCGTTCACTGTCCCGACCGAGGAACTGCTGATCGATCGCGCGCAACTGCTGGGCCTCGGCGCCTCCGAAATGACGGTGCTGGTCGGGGGGCTGCGCGTGCTGGGTGCGAACCACGGCGGGACGAGGGACGGTGTCTTCACGACCCACGAGGGGCAACTTACCAACGACTTCTTCGTCAATCTGCTCGACATGGGTACCGCCTGGAAGCAGGTGGACGATGCGGGAGACGAAACCTTCGTGGGCACCGATCGCGCTTCGGGCCAGCCGAAATGGTCAGGCACGCGGACGGATCTGGTGTTCGGCTCCAATTCTCAGCTCCGCGCGCTCAGCGAAGTCTATGCCTGCGCCGATGGAGGGGAGAGGTTCCTCGGGGATTTCGTGTCCGCCTGGGTAAAGGTCATGAATGCGGATCGTTTCGATCTGCACTGAAACGGGGGCTGCGGATTGCCCTGCCAAGGCTTCGGCGAGGCATATAAAGATATCTTTATATTTGCGTCGCGAATGCTGACCGGGTAGGGACGTTGCATTCGAGACGCCGGGCCTGGGCCTGCGGCCCGGCCCGGCGTCTCCCTGCAACTTGCAATATCCAGAGCATCAGGAGCTTCCCGTGGCCACTGCCCAGACCGCCGCCCAGGACTACGCCATTACCGATATCTCGCTGGCCGATTTCGGCCGTACCGAGATCGCCATCGCCGAAACCGAAATGCCGGGCCTGATGGCGCTGCGCGAGGAATTCGGCGCGTCGCAGCCGCTCAAGGGCGCGCGCATCACCGGCTCGCTGCACATGACGATCCAGACCGCCGTGCTGATCGAGACGCTGGTCGCGCTCGGCGCCGAAGTGCGCTGGGCCACCTGCAACATCTTCTCGACCCAGGATCACGCCGCTGCCGCCATCGCCGCCGCCGGCATCCCGGTCTATGCGATCAAGGGTGAATCGCTGGCCGACTACTGGGACTACGTGGGCAAGATCTTCGACTGGTCGACCGACGAAGATCCCAACCTCACCGCCAACCTGATCCTGGATGACGGCGGCGACGCCACGATGTTCGCGCTCTGGGGCGCCCGCGTCGAAGCCGGTGAGCCGCTGTTCGAACCCTCGAACGCCGAGGAAATCGAGTTCGTTCGTGCGCTGAATGCCTTCCTCAAGGCCAAGCCGGGCTACCTCTCGCGCTCGGTCAACGCGATCAAGGGCGTTTCGGAAGAAACCACCACCGGCGTCCACCGCCTCTACCACCTCGCCAAGGACGGCAAGCTGCCGTTCCCCGCGATCAACGTGAACGATTCGGTCACCAAGTCGAAGTTCGACAACCTCTATGGCTGCAAGGAATCGCTGGTTGACGCGATCCGCCGCGCAACCGACGTGATGCTGGCCGGCAAGGTCGCCTGCGTTGCCGGCTTCGGCGATGTCGGCAAGGGTTCGGCCGCTTCGCTGCGCAACGGCGGCGCCCGCGTGATGGTCACCGAGATCGACCCGATCTGCGCTCTGCAGGCCGCCATGGAAGGCTATGAAGTCGTCACCATGGAAGACGCGGTGAAGCGCTGCGACATCTTCGTCACCGCCACCGGCAACGAAGCCGTCATCACCGGCGAGCACATGGAAGCCATGCGCGACAAGGCGATCGTCTGCAACATCGGCCACTTCGACAGCGAGATCCAGATCTCGGCGCTCGACAACTACGAGTGGAAGGAAGTGAAGGCCGGAACCGACCTCGTGACCTTCCCGGACGGCAAGCAGATCATCGTGCTCGCCAAGGGCCGCCTGGTGAACCTGGGCTGCGCCACCGGCCACCCCAGCTTCGTCATGTCGTCGAGCTTCACCAACCAGACGCTCGCGCAGATCGAACTCTTCGCCAAGAACGACGAGTACGAGAACCGCGTCTACGTGCTGCCCAAGCACCTCGACGAAAAGGTTGCCGCGCTGCACCTCGAAAAGCTGGGCGTGAAGCTCACCAAGCTCTCGAAGAAGCAGGCCGACTATATCGGCGTGCCGGAAGCAGGGCCGTTCAAGCCGGACCACTACCGCTACTGATTTGCTTGGTCGGGAATGCCCATCCGGGCATTCCCGATGCGGCACCGGCCCGCTCCCTCACCTGACCTTCCACGAGTGAACCCTTGATGGGGGGTCGGGTGAGGGAGCGGGCCGGTGCCGCAAGTTCGTCACGGATGTGACGAGCGCACCGACAATGGTGGTCTCCCCATTGTGTTTAACGCGTCCCCGCATCATAGCCGTTGGTGAATGGACCAGGATCGCCTCGTACCCCTCCTGATCGGTCTTCTGCTCGCTGTCTGGATGCTGGCGGCGGCCTGGGCCGTGCTCTCCGCGCGCAGCCGGCAGAAGCGGGCCGAGAACCAGCTTCGTTCCGCGCGCCGGCTCGGCCGCATGGTCGAGGAATCGCCCGCCCTGCCGCTGCTCGTCCGTTCCGACGGCAGGATCGAGGCCAGCCCGCGCCTGGCGCAGTGGCTCGGACTGGACGGGGTGCCACAGTTCCTTTCCGAACTTGATACCGGCGAACGCGGCCTTCCGGCGGAAAAGCTGGAAGAACTGACAGAAGCGGTTCGCCGCACCCAGAAGACCGCCGCACCTTTCCGCATGGTCCTTACGCCGCGCGGGTCCACCCGTTCGCTGGCGCTGCGCGGCCATCTCGCCGATCCGCAGGTCTCGCCGGGCGGCGCTGCGCTGGTCTGGGTCTTCGATTTTTCCGACAGCGAGACCGAACTTACCCGATTGCGTGACGAAGCCTCACGGGCGAGGGGGGACTTCACTGCGCTGGTCTCCCTGATCGAGGCTGCGCCGATGCCGATGTGGTTCCGCCGCCCGGATGGCGAGCTGCAACTGGTCAACTCCGCTTATGTCGCCGCCGTGGGCGGGGACAGTGCGCAAGGCGTGGTCGCCAGCGGCACCGAGCTGATCGAGAACGTCGACGGGCTCACCCCCGCGCAGGTCGCCCGCGTCGCTGCCGAAAAGGGTGCGCCGATCCAGCGCATCGTCTCCACCACGATCAACGGCCAGCGCCGCGCCATGCGCGTCAGCGACCTGCCGCTCGGCGAAGACGGGGTGGCGGGCTATGCCGTGGATATCGAAGACCTTGAGGAAATGTCGCGCTCGTTCCGCGCGTTCCGCGAGGCGCAGCGCGGCCTGCTTGACCAGCTTTCTGCCGGTGTCGCCCAGTTCGACGCCAAGAAGCGGCTGACTTTTGCCAACCAGCCGTTCCAGCGCCTGTTCAAGCTTTCGGCACACACCATGCAGGATTTGCCCGCGTTTGAGCGTCTGCTCGATGCCGCGCGCGATGCCGGGCGCGTGCCCGAAGCGCGCGATTTCCCCGCCTGGCGGCGGGAGAAGGCCGCCTGGTTCGCCTCTGGGGATGCGAGCGAGGAGGCCTGGACCCTGGCGGATGGCACTCATCTGCGCATCGTTGCCCAGCCGGTGCCGGACGGCGGGCTCATGCTGATCGCTGAGGATCGCACCGAGCAACTGCGTCTTTCCGCCGTGCGCGACACCCTGCTGCGGACGCGCACCGCCACGTTCGACAGTCTGTTCGAATCGATCGCGGTGTTCGCGCCGGACGGGCGGATGCAAATCTGGAATCGCCGCTTCGCCGCCGACTGGGGGCTGGACAGCGATTTCCTAGACACGCACCCGCACATGCAGGATCTGCTCAAGAAGATCGCGCCGCGCCTCAAGCGCCCGGCGGAGGCGGAGACGGTCGGCGGCGTGGTGCGCACCGCGACGCTGGACCGCGCGCAGAAGGGCGGCCGCATCGCGCTTGCCGATGGCCGCATGCTGGAATTCGCGGGCGTGCCGCTGCCCGACGGTAACGGGCTGCTCGCCGTGCTCGACATTACCGATTCCCAGAAGGCCGAGGCCGCGCTTCGCGAAAGCAATGCCGCGCTGATCGAGGCGGACACGATAAAGACCCGTTTCCTTGCCAAGATGAGCTACGAATTGCGCACGCCGCTGACATCGATCGGCGGTTTTGCCGAACTGCTGGAGGCGGGCGTCGGCGGCGACCTTTCCGACAGCGGGCGCGAATATGTCGGCGCGATCCTGACTTCGGTGGAACAGCTTGGCGATCACATCGACAGCCTGCTGGACCTGTCGCAGGGTGAGGCCGGGCTGCTTCCGCTCAAGAAAGAGGAAATCGACCCCATGCCCTTCATCCGCTCCGTGGTGGAGGAGCGCGCCTCGCGGCTCCAGAAGGCGGGGCTGGTACTGGATCTTCAGGCCAGCGGATTGCTGCGGCCGATTTCCGGTGATCGCAAGCGACTTGCTCGCGCGGTCGGGCATCTCGTGGACAATGCCATTGCCGCCTCGCGCCGGGGGCAGCGCGTGCTCGTGCAACTCGGCCGCCGCAAATCGGGCGACGGGGAGTGGCTCCAGATTCTGGTGCAGGACCAGGGCGAGGGCATGGATACCCGCAGCGTCGCCCTTGCGCTTGACGGCATGAAGACGAGTGCCGACGGCAAGTCGGTGGAGCGCAGCCAGGGTCTGGGCCTGCCGCTTGCGCGTCAATTGGTGGAAGCGCATGGCGGCGCGCTGCGCCTCGTTTCCGAACCGGGCAAGGGGACCAGCGCCCTGGTGGAGCTTCCGTGAAGATCGCATTGCCCGACCTCGCCGCGATGGAGCGTTTCGGCCGCGCCATCGCCGAACAGCTTCGCCCTGATGACGTGGTGGCGCTGACCGGCGGCCTCGGCGCCGGGAAGACCACGCTCGCGCGCGCAATCATCGCCGCACTGGGGCATGAGGGTGAAGTGCCCTCGCCGAGTTTTGCCATCGTCGAGGTCTATGATCCGGCCCCTCCCGGACAATCGGGCGTGCGCCTGCCCCTGGTCCATGCCGACTTCTACCGCCTGTCCCATCCTTCCGAGGCCGACGAGATCGGCCTTGACGACTATCGGCAGGGCGCTGCGCTGCTCGCCGAATGGCCGGATCATGCCGGAGGCTTCTCACATGAGCCGGGCTGCCTTTCAATCGCGCTGGAAGTTGCGGATGAGGGGCGGATCGCCATTGTCGAGCCGGGGGCTGATTGGCTAGGGCGGGAGCCGAAATGAGCACGAACCTCGCAGACCTTCCCGCCGACCTCGCACCCTTCCTCGCCCAGGCGGGGTGGGCTGGCGCCGCCGTAGAACCGCTTGCCGGGGACGCATCGTTCCGGCGCTACTTCCGCGTGACGCGCGCGGACGGGCAGACGGCGATGCTGATGGATGCCCCGCCGCCCAACGAGGATCCCACGCCTTTCCTGCGTGCCGCGCGCTGGCTCGATGCCAACGGGCTGCGGGCCCCCCGCATCCTTGCCGACTGGGCGGACCGCGGCCTCGTGCTGATCGAGGATTTCGGCCACGCACGGATGCGCGATTATCTCGACCAGTGGCCGGACGACGAAACCGCCGTCTACAAGGGCGCGGTCGATGTTCTGGCGCAGCTTCGCGAACTGCCGCCGGGACCGTTCCTCGACTATTCGATGAGCGAGTACCAGCGCGAGGTACGGCTGTTCGTGGACTGGTACTGCACCGCGCAGAACCTCTACGTCGATTCCGCCGGTTTCGTTGCCGCATGGGAAGCGGTTATGGGCGAACTGCTCCCCCGCCAGCGCCCCGGCGTGACCGTGCTGCGAGACTACCACGCAGAGAACATCATGCTGCTCGGCGCCCTGGAAAAGCAGGGGCTGCTCGATTTCCAGGACGCGCTGATCGGCCACCCGGCCTACGATCTCGTCTCGCTGCTCCAGGATGCGCGCCGCGATGTCTCGCCCGAACTGGAGGCCGAGATGTTCGACCATTATCTCCAGCTCACCGGCGTCGATCCCGAGACCTTCCTTGCCGATTACGCCCGCCTCGGCGCGCAGCGGAACACCAAGATCATCGGTATCTTCGTGCGTCTCTGGCGGCGTGACGGCAAGCCGCGTTATCTCGATCTCATCCCGCGCGTCTGGGCCATGCTCGAACGCGACCTCGCCCATCCGGCGCTGGAACCGGTGGCGCGCTGGTTCGATGCAAACATCCCGGCGCATCTGCGCCAGGCCAATGGCGGGAGCTACGCTGCATGAACGAGGTGAAGCTCGCCAGCGACACGGCGATGGTGCTTTCCGCCGGTCTCGGCAAGCGCATGCGCCCGCTTACCGCGACCCAGCCCAAGCCGCTGGTTCGCGTCGCTGGCAAGTCGCTGATCGACCACGCGCTGGACAAGCTCGATGCGGCGGGCATCGAAAAGGCGGTGGTCAACGTCCACTACCTTGCCGACGCGCTGGAAGGCCATCTCAAGGTGCGGCGCAAGGGCCCCGCGATCACGGTCTCGGACGAGCGTGACTGCCTGCTCGAAACCGGCGGCGGCATGGTCAAGGCCGAGGCGCTGCTGCCCGAGACTTTCTTCTGTCTCAACAGCGACAACATCTGGCTCGACGGGCCGGTGGACGTGTTCCACGAGCTTTCGCTGGCTTGGGATGCCGGAAGGATGGACGCGTTGCTGCTCATGGTGCCGCATCCGCGCGCGATGAATTATCGGGGCGACGGGGACTTCCATCTCGATCCCGTGGGCCGGGTGACGCGCCGCAAGCGCGGCCATGTCGCGCCGTTCATCTATTCCGGCATCCAGATCGTGTCGAAGCGCCTGTTGCGCGATGCGCCCGAAGGCCCGTTCTCGACCAACCTGCTGTGGAGCCGCGCGATCGAGGAGGGCCGCCTCTACGGTATCTCGCATACCGGCCTCTGGTTCGAGGTGGGCGAACCTTCCGCGATCAGGCCGACCGAGGAATGGCTGCCCCGTGCCTGAGCGGCACGGCCCGAAAATCTATTCCATTGCTGCGCACCGTGGTTTCGCCGACGCCCTGGTCGCGGGGCTGGTGCCGCGCTATTCCGAAGGTGAACTGGGCCTCGCGCGGCTGACCTTGCTGCTGCCGAGCCGCCGTGCGATCCGCACTGTTACCGAGGCGTTCGTCCGCCATTCGGGCACGACGGATCGGCCGGGGATGCTGTTGCCGCGCATGGTCGTGGTGGGCGATCTCGATCTCGACGAAACGCTGGGCCCACTGCTCGATCCGCTCGGCGCGGCCGAAATCGCGCCTGCTGCCGATCCGACGCGCCGCTGGCTGCGGCTTGCCCACTACTTGCGCGAGGTTGAGGGAGACGAGGCCGGAAAGGGGGCCGCCCTGCTGCGCCGTGCCTGGGAACTGGGCCGCACCATGGACAGGCTGCTGGTAGAGGGCATCGCGCCGATCGACCTCATCAGCGAGCGCGTGATCGGCATCGTCGGCGATCTTGCCGGTCACTGGACCGACAATACGCGCACCTTCCTGAAAGTGCAGCAATACTGGATCGCGGAACTGGCGGAACGCGGCGAGATCGACGCGCCTGAACGCCGCAACCTGCTGTTCGAACACGCCGCCCGCGAATGGGAGGCTACACCGCCCGCATATCCTGTCGTCGCCGCCGGCGTGACCAGCGCTTCGCCGTCGCTGGCAAGAATGCTGCGCGTGGTGAGCGAGCTGCCGGGCGGCAGCGTCGTCCTGCCGGACTTCGATCTGGCGCTTCCGCCGGAAGTCTGGGACGAACTCGGCACGGCAGGCAAGCCCGAACAACCGGACGATCCTCCGTTCGGCCGGGCCGATGCGGTCACGCATCCGCAGTACCACCTCAAGCTCCTGCTCAACCGCATGGGGATCGCGCGGGACGAGGTCGCGGCCTGGCATCGCTCCGGCTACGGCGCCTCTCCGGCCGAGCGCAGCACGGTGATATCGAACCTGTTCCTGCCGCCGCGCGCTTCGGCGGCCTGGGTCAGCCTTCCCGCCGAAAAACGTCGCCTGGCAGGGGTGCGGCTGATGGAAAGCACGCATCCCGAGCAGGAAGCGCAGGCCATTGCCGTGATGGTGCGCGAGGCGCTGGAAGTGCCGGAACGGCGCGTGGCGCTCATTACCCCGGATCGCGGCCTTGCCGGGAGGGTCGTCGCCCATCTTGAACGCTGGGGCATCACCGCGGACGATACGGCGGGACGTCCGCTCGCCCAGACAGCCGCAGGACGGCTCATGCTGTTGCTGGCTGAAGTTCTGGCCGAACAGGCGGCGCCGGTGCCGCTCATGGCGCTTCTGGTGCATCCGCTGGCTGGCGGCGGCGAAGGGCGTCCGCGCTGGCTGGAAAGTGCCCGCAAGCTCGATCTTGCCTTGCGGGGGCCGCGTCCCGGCGCGGGTCTTGCCCCTCTCGCCGAACTGGCGGAGCAGGAAAAGCTTGGCGAGTGGTGGGCCGAAGTCGAAGCCGTGCTCGCGCCGCTCTTCGCTCTGGGTGAGGCCGAGCCGCTCGAATTCCTCCTTGGCAAGCTGGTGGATGCTGCCGAGACACTGTGCGGCGAGGCGATCTGGGCCGGCGCCGATGGCCGCGCGCTGAGCGCCATGGTCGAGGAACTGCGCGCGGCGGCGGGTTCCGCAGGCACGCTGTTCGACCCGCGCGAACTTCATGCCATGCTGCGCGACGTGATGGACCGTGCTGCAGTGCGTCCGCCCTGGGGCGGGCATCCGCGCGTGTCGATCTACGGCTTGCTGGAAGCGCGGATGAGCCGCGCCGATCTCGTCATCTGCGGCGGTCTCGTCGAAGGTGTCTGGCCGGCTTCGCCCTCGCAGGACGCGCTGCTGCCGCCTGCCGTGCTGCGCGCGCTTGGCGTTCCCGGAGCGGACTTCCGCATCGGGCTGGCCGCGCACGATCTTGCAGCGGCATTGGGGGCGCCCGAAGTGGTGCTGAGCTGGGCCTTGCGCGATGCGGGCGGGCCGGTGATCCCCTCGCGCTTCGTGCTGCGCGTGAAGGCGCTGCTTGGCGAACAGGGCGACCGCCATGTCGAGAGCGAGGCCCTGCGTCTGGCCCGTATGCTTGACGATGCCGTACCGGTGCCGCCGCATCCGCGCCCGCAGCCGATGCCTTCGGCCGAACAGCGCCGTGTCGATCTGGCCGTGACCGGGCTCGACCGGCTGCGCGGAGACCCTTACGAATTCTACGCCAATGCCGTGCTGCGCCTGCGCAAGCTCGACGCGCTCGATGCCGAGCCGAGCGCGGCGTGGAAGGGGGAAGTCGCGCACAAGATTCTGGAGGACTGGCACAAGGCGGGCGAACCGGTGGACGGGCTTCACGCGATCGCACAGGCCGTGCTGACCGAGAAGAACGCGCACCCGCTGATGCGCGCCCTGTGGTGGCCGCGCCTTTCCGCTGCGCTCGATACCTTCCGGGATCTGGTGCTCGAACACAAGACCGCGGGCCGCAAGGTGATAGCCAGCGAGGCATGGGGCGACATGCGCCACCGCGACATTCGCATCCATGGCCGCGCCGACCGTATCGACCGGCTGGCCGATGGCTCGCTGGCGGTGGTGGATTACAAGACCGGATCGCCGCCCACGGCGCGCCGGGTGGAGGAAGGCTTTGCGCTGCAGCTCGGCCTGATCGCGCTGATCGCACAAGGCGGCGGATTCAAGGACATGCAGGGCCGTGAGATCGCGGGCGAGGCCAGCGGCTTCGAATATTGGTCGATGGCCAAGGACAAGGGGCGGATCGGTTACGACACCACGCCGCTCAAGGTCGGCAAGCGGCGCTCGGGCATCGAACCGGACGATTTCCTGCCCGAGACCGAGCGCTACCTGAACGATGCGCTCGACCGCTGGATTCTCGGGAACGAACCCTTCACCGCGCGCCTCAATCCCGAACTCGGCTCTTATGCGGATTACGATCAGTTGATGCGTCTCGACGAATGGATCACCTCGCTCGGCGGCCGGGAACGCGCGGGCGGGGAGGATGAGGCATGAGCGGTCCCGCCGCCGTCCATCCGCTGCACGGCAACCAGATGCTGGCGGTGAACCCGCGCGATACCGTGTGGCTTTCGGCTTCGGCCGGCACCGGCAAGACCCAGGTGCTTTCCTCGCGCGTGCTGCGGCTGTTGTTGCAGGAGAACGTCGAGCCTTCGCAGGTATTGTGCCTTACGTTCACCAAGGCGGGCGCCACCGAAATGGCCGCGCGCATCAACGGCACGCTGGCGGAATGGGTGCGGCTTGAGGACACCCTGCTGTTCCAGCGGCTGGACGCGATCGGCGCGCCGACCGATCCCGACACGAGAGCGCGTGCACGCACCCTGTTCACCGCCGTGCTCGACAGTCCGGGCGGGGGCCTGCGGATCGACACGATCCACGCCTTCTCGCAGTGGCTGCTGGCGACGTTCCCGCTTGAAGCGCAGCTTGTGCCCGGCACGCGGCCGATGGAAGACCGCGAACGGGCGTTGCTGGCCCGGCAGGTGCTTGCCGATCTGCTCGTTTCGGCTGAGAACGATCCTTTCGACGGGCCGGGGCTGCTGGGTGCCATCGCGCAGCTTTCGCTGCGTCACGGGCCGGACTCGGTGGTCGATTTCCTGCTCCGCTGTGCAGGCGCACGTGAGGCCTGGTTCGGACCGGGATCGTGGCAGGCCGGCGATATCCGCAGCCACGTCCTGCGCCTGCTTGACCTGCCTGACGAAGCGGGTGACGAATTGCTCGCCGAAATGTGCAGCGACGATGCTTTCGACGTCCGCTCGCTGCGCAAATGCTGCGAGGTTCTGGCCGAATGGAACACCGCCACCGCGCACAAGGCAACCGACGTCCTGGTTCCGTGGCTCACCTGGAGCCCGGCGAAGCGGGCGGAGGGGATCGACGATCTCCACGCCGCGCTGTTCACCAAGGACGATGGCGTTCGCAGCCTCAACCACTTGTCCAAGCGCGATCCGGATTACGAAGGCTATGCCGTGCGCGTAGGCGAGAGCGTTGCGCGAATCCGCGAGACCAAGGCGCTGCTGGGCCTTGCCGAGAGGCTGGTGCCCGCGCTGCGGCTCGGCCGTGCCTTCGCGCTCGCCTGGGACGAGGCCAAGCAGCGCGAAGGGCTGATCGATTTCGACGACCAGATCCGCCGTGCCGCCGATCTGTTGCGCGGACAGGCCTCTGCCGACTGGATCCGCTACAAACTGGATCGCCGGTTCGACCATATCCTGGTTGACGAGGCGCAGGACACCAATGCCGCGCAGTGGGATATCGTCTTCGCCATGGCGGAGGAGTTCTGGGCAGGCGAGGGGCAGCGCGAAGGCCATCCCCAGAACCTCATGCGCACGCTCTTCGTCGTGGGCGATTACAAGCAGGCGATCTTCCGTTTTCAGGGCACCAGCCCCGAGAACTTCCGCCGGGCCGCGGACCGGGTGCGCGGCAAGATGCGTGAGGCGGCCGACAATGCGGATATGTTGCGCAGCGGTATAGCCGCGCGGCCGCTCATGGAACTGGGGCTGGACCGCAGCTTCCGCACCGCGCAGCACGTCCTCGATTTCGTGGATCAGGCCATCTCCGGCATCGGCCATGCCAGCTTCGGGCTCGACCGTCCGGCCGGGCGGCATGTCGGGCAGGAAAGGCCGGGCTACGTCGCCTTGTGGAAGCCTGTCTCCGAGCAGATCGGCGAAGACGATGACGAGCCTCTCGAAGACGACGACAACGACGGGCAGCAGCCCAACTGGCTTTCGCGACCGGACCGCCAGATGGCCGAGCGCATCGCGCAGCAGGTACGGGAATGGCTCGATCCATCCGGCCCGGGCTTCACGCTGAACAAGGGTAGTCCTCGCCGTGCGGGTGCGGGCGACATCATGGTCCTGGTGCGCCAGCGCAAGGAGCTTGCCGGGCTGATCGTTGCGCGGCTTCATGCGGCGGGCGTGCCGGTGGCGGGCGTCGACCGTCTGCGTCTGGGCGCGCCGCTGGCGGTGAAGGACCTGATCGCCGCGCTGCGCTTCGCGGTGCAGCCGCTCGACGATCTCAACCTTGCCGCGCTGCTGGTTTCACCGCTCATCGGCTGGAGCCAGGCCCAGTTGCTGCAACATGGCTACCGGGACAGGAACCGCCGCCTGTGGGAGCATCTGCGGGCGCAATCCGGGCCCGAGATCGCGGCCGTTCTCCAGCAACTTGGGCCACTGCTGGCGCTGGCGGATTACGAACCGCCACTGGCGCTGCTGCACTGGCTGCTGGTCGGTCCCTGGCAGGGGCGGCGCAAGCTGGTCGCACGGCTCGGCAGCGAGGCCAATGACCCGATCGACGAACTGGTCAACGCCGCGCAAGCCTACGTCGCCACGGACACGCCCAGTCTTGCGGGCTTCCTCGCCTGGTTCGACGCGGGCGACGGCGAGCTGAAGCGCGAGGCGGATGCGGCCTCCGGTCTGGTCCGGGTGATGACGGTGCATGGCTCGAAGGGGCTGCAGGCGCCCATCGTGATCCTGGCGGACGCCACCGGCAACCCGGAAGCCGCGCGCGACCGGGGTTTCGATCTGTCCGATCCGCGCGATGAACGCCGCAAGGTGCCGCTGCCTCCGCTCTCGAAGGAAGAGAAGGTCGGCAGCATCGCCGCGCAGATCGCCGCCAATCGCGAGGGGGATGAGCAGGAACACTGGCGCCTGCTCTACGTCGCCATGACCCGCGCCGAGGAAGCGTTGTTCATCGGCGGCGCGCTCGGTCGGCGCGACAGGGATGGTCCTGCGGAGAAGAGCTGGTACGCGAACTTGCGCGCGCTGTTCCCGGCCGAGGCCGAAGTCGAGGATCCGATCTGGGGCACGCGGTGCGAGCATGGCCCGCCGCCTGCGCCGCTGCCCGCCGAAGTCCGTTCGGTGGAACTGCCGCTCCGCGAACCGCTGCCGCGTTGGCTGGAACGGGCCCCGCCCGCCGAACCGCGCCCGCCGCGCCCGCTGGCGCCGTCCTCGCTGGGTGAGGACGATGCGCCCGATCCGCCGTTCCCGCCGGGAGCCGGGCGCGATGCCTTGCGGCGCGGCACGCTGGTTCACAAGTTGCTTGAACGCCTGCCGCAAGTGGAAGCGGACATGCGCGAGGAATCGGGTTGGCAATGGCTGGCCCGCAATGCTGCCGACCTGCCGGAAGACACGCGCGAGGCCATGCTGGCGAGCGCGATGGCGGTGCTTGCAAACCCGGATTGGGCGGAACTGTTCGGCCCGGCCAGCCTTGCCGAGGTGCCGGTGGCGGCCGTAGTCGGCGGGCAGGTGGTGGCGGGCACGATCGACCGTCTCGTGGTCGAGCCTGAGCGTATCCGCCTTGTGGATTACAAGACCGCGCGCCGCCCGCCAGAACGGCTGGAGCAGGTGCCGCGCGGCGTCCTGCGCCAGATGGGGGCCTATGCCGCCGCGCTGGAAGTGGCGTTTCCCGGCCGCGCCGTGGAAGTGGCGCTGCTCTACACCACGGTGCCGCGCCTGATCGAGGTTCCCGCCGAAGTGCTGGCTGTTCACAAGCCGGACTTTTCCCCGGCCCAGTAAAGCTATGCCGGGGCAGGCGTTGCCTCGAGACAATTCGTCCCTAGATTGCGTTCAACCGAGATACCCGAGGAGTTTCAATTCATGGCGACCATCGCTGTTACCGACGCCAGCTTCGAAGACGACGTTCTGAAGTCCGACAAGCCGGTGCTCGTCGATTTCTGGGCCGACTGGTGCGGTCCCTGCAAGATGATCGGCCCGGCTCTGGAAGAGATCAGCGACGAGCTGTCCGAGAAGGTGACCATCGCCAAGATGGACATCATGGCCAACACCGGCATCCCCGCCGAGATCGGCGTGAAGTCGATCCCGCTGATGGTGCTGTTCAAGGACGGCAAGCCGGTCGCCCAGAAGCTTGGCGCTGCTCCCAAGAGCGCGCTGAAGGGCTGGATCGAAGGCGAACTCTGAGGTTCGCATCGGCCTGAACCGGGGGCCTGAACCGGCCAGTCCGGCAAGGCCGCTTTTCCGGCAGGAACAAGAAAAGCCCCTTCCACCATCAAGGTGGAAGGGGCTTTTTCGTGCGTCTTGGGCAGGTTTTCCGTCGGCGCGGCAGGCGGCCTTACAGGCCGTCGAGGCCCTTGCTGACGAGGATATTCACTGCAACGCGGCGGTTCTGCGCCTTGCCCTGCGGGGTGGTATTGTCCGCCAGCGGGTCTGCCTCGGACATGCCGGTGGGCGTCAGCATGCGGTAGGGCTTCCAGTGGCAGGCCTGCTGGAGATAGTTGACGACGCTGCCGGCGCGCTTTTCGCTGAGCGTCTGGTTGAAATCGGGGCTTCCGGTGGAATCGGTGTACCCGACCACGAGCAGCAGGGCGTTGTCCATGCCCTCGGCGGCCGAGGCCGCGGCGCAGAGGTCGTTCTTCGCCTGGGGGGACAGTGCCGCCTTGCCGGTGTCGAAGTTCACGTTCGTCGTGCCCTTGACGTTGTACTGGTCGATGTCGCCCATGCGGCCGCGCAGCGCTTCGGTGGCAGCGGTCTGTTCGGCGAAGCGCTGGTCCGTGCCGTTGTGGATCATCGACGCGGTCTTGAGATCCTTGTTCTGCAGCTTGATCTGGCTGGCCACGAGACCGCCGCCGGATTGCATCGTCTTTACGGAAACCGGCAGCCCGTTCAGCAGCGAACTGGCGACCAGCTTGTTGCGGCCGAGCCCGAACAGGCCCTTGCTGGCGCTGATGCGGGTGGCGTCGTTCACGGCGATCACGGTGTTGGTGCCATCGGCGGCGGTAACCTGCATCCGGTCGCCGCTGCGCGCGGAAATGATGCCTTCGACGTCAGGCCCTTCGGTCATCTCGGCAGCTTCCGGCGCGGGGGCGCTGTAGCTGGCGGAAACGTCGGCTTCGGGCGGTTCCTGCGACTGCGCAGCCAGGCTGGCGGAAGCGGTGCCGGTCAGCATTGCGGCCAGCAGGAGGACTTTGGGGCTTTTGGTAATGACACTCATTGCGGCGACTCCTTAAAACTCGACCTGTCAGGCCTGCGTGATCGCAGCTTTCGTCCGACCGCAGCCGCTTCGAAAAAGCCTGGCCACCGTCGGAACCCCCTCCATCTCGTTTCAATGGCATGCGGCAGATCTGCCGCACTTGAACTTCATGGAAAGCCTGCGTGTTCAGGTTCACCTTTCCGCTGCATGAACATGTTTTGCGCCGGCAGTGCCGTGCCGGTAATTCGAGTTTCCTGTGCGGTGAGTTGATGGATAGAAGGGCGGTGATCCATCGCACGGCGCGATGTATGGCCTATCTGTCCCGATGTATTGTCGCGATGAACTCTGTTTGGCGTGGTCTTGGTTGGCGAGTATTGATTTAAATGGAAATTATCTCGCACGAGTTCTTAAAGCGTTGAATTTAAAGCCTGGAGCAATTTCCTGAATTGTTCCCGCCGGATCGACGAAGCGGCCCGCGTGCAAGGCGGGCCGTTTGCGCAGGGGTGGTGTGAGGTGTCGGGTAGCCGGAATAGGGCTCGCAGGGGATTGAGCGGCATTCCTGCCGATCTCCCGGCAGAGCCGATCCGAGGTCAATCGTGCGGGCACGGTGAAGCGTTCTCCACCGCCCGCTTTCGGCTGGCAGGCCGCTGAAAAGCTTCAGTCTTCCAGTGCAGTGAGGCGGTTGGCCAGCGCTTCGAACAGGGCGGGCGAGGCCGCTCCGATCAGGCCCTTGCGGCCGATTTCGTCCACCCGGTAAGCGGAGCCGTCCGGGCGGGCGCATTTCCCGCCCGCCTCGTTGAGGAACAGCGCGCCCGCCGCATGGTCCCAGGGCAGGGTGCGCTCGAACACCGCGACGTCGTTCTGGCCAAGGGCGAGGCGAGGGTATTGCTCTGCGGCGCAGCGGGGAATGTCCACCATGCGGTAATGCGGGGCGACTTCGGTGCGCAGGCGTTCGCGGCGCGATTCCTCGGTGAAGATCAGCGAGATCGCGGCCACGGGCGGCATTTCGCCCGTGGCGCGGGCAGTGAGGCGCTCGCCTTCTACCCAGGCGCCGCCGCCCGCCGAGGCGCGGCAGAAGCGGCCGGTCAGGCAGTCCAGTATCCAGCCGCCCAGCGTCTCGCCCTGGTCCGCCAGCGCGATCAGCATGCCGAACGGGGCCTTGCCCGCGGCGAAATTGTTGGTGCCGTCCAGCGGGTCGACGATCCAGCAGAGCCGGTCCTTGAGCTTGAGCAGTTCGTTCTCGTCAGCGAACGTCGCTTCCTCGCCCACGACCGAAGCCTCGGGGAGGAGGGCGGTAAGGCGCTCGGTCAGGATCGCCTCGCTCTCACGGTCGGCCACGGTGACGACGTCGTTCACCGCCTTGCTCACGATCTGTTCGCTCGACAGCGATTGGTAGTGCGGCAGGATCACATCGCGAGAGACTTCGCGCATGATCGTTTCGACCGCGATGTTGAGCGTGGAGGTGATCATGCAGGAGGCCTTTTGACGGAGGATCAGGTGAGCGGGATCATGACCTGCCGGGCATAGCCCTTGCGCTCACGAATGCGGGCGTACCATTCGGCCAGCGCGGGAAACTCGGGCTTCTCGAACGGGAGCGAGAACCAGGTATAGGCGTATACCCCCATGGGAATATCGCCCAGGCCGAACTCCCCGCCGGAAAGCCAGGGCTTTTCGGACAAGTAGCGTTCCAGCACGACAAGGTGCGCGGCGCAGGTTTTCACGTCACGCTCGATAGCGGGCATGTCCCACTGGTCCTGCGGGGTGCGGGCCATCGAAAGGAAGGGCAGGCGCTGGGCGTCGGCATAGGTGATCTGCCAGTCCATCCAGCGGTCGGCCAGCGCGCGGTCGATGGGATCGGGCTGGAACCAGCGATCGCCGCCGTATTCGGCCGCCATGTAGCGCAGGATCGCGTTCGATTCCCAGAGGACGAGCTTGCCGTCCTCGATCATCGGCACCAGCCGGTTCGGGTTCTTGGCGAGGTACTCCTCGGTATAGCCGAACGAACCGCCGATATCGTGGCGCACGTAGTTCAGGCCCAGTTCCTCGGCGAACCAGGCGACTTTCTTGACGTTGTGGGAGTTGAGGCGCCCCCAGATGGTGAATTGCGGCCCGGCCATCGTCAGCTCCGATAGTCGGCGTTGATCGAGATGTAGCCGTGCGTCAGGTCGCAGGTCCACACGGTGGCGGCGCCTTCGCCAAGGCCGAGGTCGACCTCGATAGTGACGTCCTGCCCCTTGAGGTGCGCGGCGACGGGCGCTTCGTCATAGTCGGCGAGCGGCAGGCCCTCACGCGCGGCCCAGGTGCCGCCGAAGCCGATGGAGAGCTTGTCGCGGTCCGCCGGTTCGCCTGCCTTGCCCACGGCCATGACGACGCGGCCCCAATTGGCGTCTTCCCCGGCGATGGCGGTCTTCACCAGCGGCGAGTTGGCGATGGCCATGCCGACCTTGCGCGCGCTTTCGTCGGATACGGCGCCGGTAACGGCGACCTCGATGAACTTCTGCGCGCCTTCGCCATCACGCACGACGAGGTGCGCGAGCTGGCGGCAGACGTCATGGATCGCGGCGGCAAAGGCATGGGCGCCGGGCGAGGCGATCGACGAGATCGGCGCGTTGCCGGCCTTGCCGGTGGCGAAGGCGAGCACGGTGTCGCTGGTGGAGGTGTCCGAATCGACGGTGATGCACGAGAACGTGCGGAAGTTCGCGGCGGAGAGGCATTCCTGCAGGAAGGCAGGCTCCACGGCGGCATCGGTAAAGATGTAGCCGAGCATCGTCGCCATGTCCGGCGCGATCATGCCCGATCCCTTGATGACGGCGGCGAGGGTCACCTTGGTCTGGCCAATCATCGCCGTGGCCGTCGCGCCCTTGGCGAAGGTATCGGTGGTGGAGATGGTGTTGGCAACGTCCTCCCAAGAGCAGGGCTCGGCGGTGAGGGCTTTCTCCACGCCTTCGCGCGCCTTGTCCTTGGGCAGAGGCACGCCGATCACGCCGGTCGAGGAGACGAAGACCTGTTCGCGCGGGCAGCCGATGTGCGCTGCGACCTGGTCCATGATCTGCTCCACCGCCTCACGTCCGCGGTAGCCGGTGAAGGCGTTGGAGTTGCCTGCATTGACCACCAGCGCGCGGGCGAAACCCTGCTTCACGTTGTCACGGCCCAGTTCGACTTCGCTGGAACAGCACAGGTTCCGGGTGAACACGCCCGCAACCGCGGTGCCTTCTTCCAGCTCCACATAAGTCAGGTCGCATCGGCCCCAGTCCTTGTACCCGGCGCGCACGACGTGCGGCGTGACGCCGGCGATCGGCGACATGGCGGGGAAGGGCGAGGCGAGCGGTGAAGTGGGATAGGCCATGGGCAAAGCGACTAGCGCGTGGGTGTGACAGGTCAAGCGTCGGAAGAATGGTTTGAGGCGATCTGCCGGGCAGTGACGCGGCGCGCGGTTCGATCCGGGCAGTGACGCCAAGGGTGCGGCAATCGAGAGCAAGTTTCCCGGGCATGTGGCGCTTTCGCTCTAGGCGAGGCGCGTTTCGTCCCTGGCGCTGGCGCGAGGATAGGGTGCCGTCCTGCGGCTTCTTGCGGATGACAGGGCAAGGATGCCTGCCGCCAGCAGAGCCGGAAAAATCCCGAAAAGCCGTCCTCGCTCGCCGCCGCCGAGCTGGCTGGCCAGCATGAGGATCGGGAAATGAACGGCATAGAGCGGGAAGGACAGGCTGCCGAGCAGGGCGAGCGGCCGCTCGGCGATGCGCGGTGGTGTGGCGGTCGCCGCAATCCAGAGCAGCGGCGGAAACCCGAGCGACATCACAAGGGCGTCGCCGATCCAGACCGGCAGTGGAACAAGCGGCAGCAGCGCCACGAGGGCGATCGGCATGAGCAGCGCGATTCGCCAGTCGGCGGCGCTTGCGGGCCTGCGGGCGCGCCACCGCCGCGCCATGACGATGCCCAGCAGGTAGGACCATCCCCCTCGCAGCAATCCGGCGGGCAACTGGCGCAGGTCCCCGCCGAGGTCGCCGTCACCCGCGCGGGCCATCAGCATGACCAGCCCGGCCAGGCAGGCCAGGGCCAGAAGCGCAAGCTTCGCGTCGGTCAGGCGATGAAGCTTCATACCATGAAGCAGGTTGAGAGCCAGTTCGGCGAACAGCGACCATTGCGGCGTATTGGCGGGGAACGTCATCCCGCCGGTCAGCATCGGGACCATGGCGAGGGATAGCACGAAGGCCGCAAGCGCGAGGCCGCCGTTGCCGGTCGCGCCGAACAGGGCGAAGGCGCCGGGAATCGCTCCGGCCGCGACCATCGGCAGAAAACGGCGGAAGCGCCGGCGCAGAAACGTGACCGCGTCGATTCCCGCGCCGAACCGGGGTTCGAATGCCAGCGTCAGCACGAAGCCGGAAAGCAGGAAGAACAGGTCCACGAAAAGGTAGCCGCGCGTAAAGGCGGGGAAGGGGGCGGAAAGCCGGGCGTGGAAGACGAGCACGCCGATCGCTGCGAATCCGCGCAGTCCGTCAAGCAGCAAGAGTCTTTCGCCCGGATCGGTTTTCACTGCGCTCGCTTCGTGATGGACCTGCAACTGCGGAATAGCGCGCCAATCGTTAAGGCGGCGTTTTGGGCTTTACGCCGCGGGCTGTGCGCTAAATCCGGCGATGCGCGATGGGTTGTGGACTATTCATCCTGCGCCCCCTATCTGATCCGCCATGGCAAACCGCCTGCTCCTGACCCTGCTGGCCCTGTTGACGGGCCTCGCCGCGCAGATCGGCCCTGCCGACGCGCGCGCGTCGCAGGTTGCCAGCCTGCAGGTCGTGCTGATCGAAGCCGCCGTTGCCGCCAAGGCACCGCGCGCGCCGGTCGCCCTTGCTCAGCTTCCCGAACCGGGCCTGCGCAATACCCGCCGCCATGCGCCGCCGCTTGTCGCGGTGCCGGAATCGCCGGCGGTGCCCACGGTGCTCACCGGGATAGACCGCGCGCGCGAATAAGCGCGCCGGGCATTCGCAACCTCGCGAAAACCTTTTCACGTGCCCGCGCGTCATGCGGGTGCGTTCATCCGACATAAGCCTTCACGAAAACAGGGATTCCCGCCATGTTCGGCGCCATCGCCAAGTCCATTTTCGGTTCGTCCAACGACCGTTACGTCAAGTCGCTCGATAAGGTCGTGGGCCAGATCAACGCCTTCGAGCCCGTGCTGGAAGCCTATAGCGACGAGGAACTGGCCGGCCAGACCGTCAAGTTCCGCGAACTGCTGGCCAACGGCAGCACGCTTGACCAGATCATGCCGGAAGCCTTCGCCACCGTGCGCGAAGCCTCGAAGCGCGTGTTCGGCATGCGCCACTTCGACGTGCAGATGATTGGCGGCATCGTGCTCCATCGCGGCGAGATCGCCGAAATGCGCACGGGCGAGGGCAAGACCCTGGTGGCGACCACCGCCACCTACCTCAACGCGCTTGAGGGCAAGGGCGTGCACATCGTCACCGTCAACGACTACCTCGCCCGCCGCGACGCGGAGCAGATGGGCAAGCTGCACAATTTCCTCGGCCTGACGATCGGCGTGATCGTGCCGAACCTCAACGAATACGAACGCCGCGAAGCCTATGGCGCCGACATCACTTACGGCACCAACAACGAGTTCGGCTTCGATTACCTGCGCGACAACATGAAGCATGAGCGCAGCCAGATGGTGCAGCGCCCCTTCAACTTCGCGATCGTCGACGAGGTCGACTCGATCCTGATCGACGAGGCGCGCACCCCGCTCATCATTTCCGGCCCGACCGACGACAAGTCGGAGCTCTACATCCAGGTCGACGCGGTCGTTAAGCAGTTCGTTCCCGAGGACTACGAGACCGACGAGAAGACCAAGAGCATCAGCCTGACCGAGGACGGTGTCGAGAAGGCCGAGCGCATGCTCGAAGCCGCCGGCCTGCTCGTCGGCTCGAACCTCTACGACGTCGAGAACACGCAGGTGGTCCACCACCTCGACCAGAGCCTCAAGGGCGTGGTCATGTTCAAGCGCGACATCGATTACATCGTCAAGGACGGCAAGGTCGTCATCATCGACGAGTTCACCGGCCGCATGATGGACGGCCGCCGCTGGTCGAACGGCCTGCACCAGGCGGTGGAAGCCAAGGAAGGCGTCCGCATCGAGCCCGAGAACCAGACGCTCGCCTCGATCACCTTCCAGAACTACTTCCGCATGTACCCCAAGCTTTCGGGCATGACCGGTACGGCCGCCACCGAGGCGCCGGAATTCTACGACATCTACAAGATGAACGTCGTCACCATCCCCACCAACGTGCCGGTGCAGCGCGTGGACGAGGAAGACGAGTTCTACAAGAACACCCACGACAAGTTCGGCGCCATCGCCAAGCTCATCCGCGAGCGTTACGAAACCGGCCAGCCCGTCCTCGTCGGCACCGTGTCGATCGAGAAGTCGGAGCTGCTGTCGGACTTCCTCAACAAGGAAGGCGTCAAGCACTCGGTGCTGAACGCGCGTTTCCACGAGATGGAAGCGCATATCGTCGCGCAGGCCGGTTCGCTTGGCGCCGTGACGATCGCCACCAACATGGCCGGTCGCGGCACCGACATCCAGCTTGGCGGTAACGTCGAGTTCCGCGTCGAGGACGAACTGCGCGACATGCCCGAGGGGCCGGAGCGCAACGAGGCCATCGCCCGCATCAAGATGGAAGTCGCCGAGCAGAAGCGTCTCGTGCTCGAAGCCGGCGGCCTCTGCGTGATCGGTACCGAGCGCCACGAAAGCCGCCGCATCGACAACCAGCTGCGCGGCCGTTCAGGCCGTCAGGGCGACCCCGGCCTTTCGAAGTTCTACCTCTGCCTGGAGGACGACCTCCTGCGCATTTTCGGCCCGGACACGCTCTTCGCCAAGATGATGAACAGCAACCTTGCTGATGGCGAGGCGATCGGTTCCAAGTGGCTGTCCAAGGCCATCGAGACCGCGCAGAAGAAGGTCGAGGCGCGCAACTACGAAGTCCGCAAGCAGGTCGTCGAATACGATGACGTGATGAACGACCAGCGCAAGGTCATCTACGAACAGCGCGCGGACATCATGGACGCCGAGACGGTGGACGAAGTCGTCGTCGACATGCGCAACGACACGGTCAACGCCATCGTCGCCGATGCCTGCCCGGCCGGCTCCTATCCCGAGCACTGGAACGTCGAGGCACTCAAGGCCAAGTCGCTCGACGTTCTGGGCATAGAAGTGCCGATCGAGGACTGGATCGAGGAAAGCGGCGTCGATCCCGAGCTGGTCGAAGAGCGCGTGGCCGCCATGGCCGCCGAGCACATGAACGCGAAGATGCTGCAGGACGATCCGGCGATCTGGCGCCAGGTCGAGAAGTCGATCCTGCTCGACCGTCTTGACCACTACTGGAAGGAGCACCTTTCCACCCTCGACGCGCTGCGTCAGGTCGTGTTCCTGCGCGCCTATGCCCAGAAGACCCCGATCAACGAGTACAAGACCGAGGCCTTCAGCCTGTTCGAGCGCATGCTCGACCAGATTCGCGAAGACGTGACGCGCATCCTGTCGGTCAGCGAACTGCGCATCCCGGAACCGGCCGCGCTGCCCGAACTGCCGGACTTCCTGACCGGCCACATCGACCCGCTGACCGGTCTCGACAATTCGAACGACGGCGACGGTTCGGCCTTCATGCCAGAACTGTTCGGTTCGCTGGCGGGCAGCCCGCAGGCCGGTGTCGGCGTGGGGGCCGGTGGCACCGGGGAGAACCCCTATGCCGACCTGCCGATCAGCCGCAATGCGCCGTGCCCTTGCGGTTCGGGGCAGAAGTACAAGCACTGCCACGGCGCGCTCGCCTGAGGCGGTGAAGGCTCCGGTGCGGCGAATCTGTCGCCGTTTCGGACCTGACCTGTGACGATGAAACGATAACGGCCCGGCATCGCTCGATGCCGGGCCGTTATCGTTTCCGCCTACAGGATCCGTCGCGCGAGCTTGCCTAGGCCACCGGCACCCGGATCCGCGCGATGAGGCCGCCGCAGGGCGATGTCGCGAAGGAAAGCTGGCCGCCGAACCGCATCATCAGCCGGTGCGCGGTGGGAATGCCCAGCCCGAAGCCCGGCGTATCGCGCGTGCGCGCCTCGTCGAGCCGGAAGAACGGGGTGAGCACATCCTCGAAATGGCCGGGCGGAATGCCGGGACCGGCATCCTCCACCTCGATGATCCAGCCGCGATCTTCGTGGCGGACGGTGAGGTCTGCGCGGCCGCCGAAGCGGATCGCATTCTCGACCAGTGCGCCGACCGCCAGCGATAGCGGTTCCGGGAATGTCTCCACCGTGGCGCCGCCTGCCGGAGTCAGCCTGGCGCGATCCTCGTAAGGGGCGATGGCGGCGGCGGCGAGCTGGTCCAGGTCCACAGGTTCCGGTTCCGAGGAGAGGTGCTGCGCGCGCAGGTAGCCCTGGAGCGAGGCGAGCAGGCCTTCCATCTCGTCGATGCTGGACTGCATGATGTCGGCGATCTCGCGGTCCTCGATCAGGTCCGTGGCGATCTGCTGGCGGGAGAGGGGCGTGCGAAGGTCGTGGCTGATCGCTTCGAAGGAGCGGGCCTGGTCTTCCAGCAGGCGCGCGATGCGCTCCTGCATCATGTTCATCGAATGGGCGAGGTCGCGCAGGTCTTCCGGGCCGCTCTCTCGGATTTCCACGCGCTGGCCGTGGCCGATGGCATCGGCGGCCTGGGTCAGGCGGCGGAGCGGGTTGGTGAGCAGCCGCAGCGCGACGAGGCCGATGGCGATGCAGGCCAGCGCAGTGCAGAGCATCAGCACGCTGGCGCGCAGGGCGATCGGCCACATGGACGTGATGTCGCGCGAGCGGAAGTTCAGCCACTTGCCGTCGGCGAGGCGGATCGAGCCGACGAGATCGCGTTTGCCGCCGTGAGCGTCGGAAGTGGCGAGATGGAGTTGCCGCGCGGCGAGCGAGGGTTCCCATTCGATGACTTGCCCGGCGATTCGCTCCAGCGTGTCCGAATCCGTCGTGACGGAAACGGCGGGTGCGGGGGCGAATTCGGCCTTGAGGTGGCCGGTGGTCATGATCGGTGCGGCAAGATCGGGGTGAAGCGCGTGGATGCGATCGCTGACGACGATGAGTTCGGCGATTCGGCGGGCATGGTCTGCGCGCAGGGTCTGGCGGTCGATGGCCTGGTAGAGCAGCAGGCTGCCCACGAGTTGGACCACGCCCAGCGACAGGAAAACCACGGCGGCTAGAACCGCAAGACGCGGAAAACTGATTCGCGGCAACACCATTCCTCTCGCAGAGCGCCCGATTCTTATACGCGATCTGCGGCGACGCCCGAAATCAGCGCTCTCACCGGAGAAGCCGTTCGTCAATGCGGAGTGATGTGTGGGAAACGTTTTGATACGCGCGCCTTGCGCCGAGCCCTTTCTTCATGCCTTCCGTGGAAGGAGAAGAAAGTGGCTCCCCGAGTAGGATTCGAACCTACGGCCATTCGATTAACAGTCGAATGCTCTACCGCTGAGCTATCGGGGAGCAGCCTGTCAGTGTTTCCACCGCCGGGCAGGAGTGCGCCTATAAAAGGGGTCCTCCGGGTTGGCAAGCGCTCTGTGCGGAAAATGTCGAGAAAACTTTTCCACAGGGCAGGCGCCCCATTCGGGCAATTCCTCAGACCTGGAACTGCTCCGCGAAGATGCGTTCCTCCAGCGTGAAGCCGGGGTCGAACAGCAGGGTGAGTTCCTTCTCGGGATTGGCGACGATGCGCACGGTCCGCACGTCGCGCACTTCCTTCTGGTCGGCCACGGCGGCGACCGGGCGCTTGCCGGGTTCCCGGATGCGGAATTCCACTTCGGCGCTTTCGGGCAGGATGGCGCCCTTCCAGCGGCGCGGCCGGAACGGGCTGAGCGGGGTGAGGGCCAGCATGCGCGATCCCAGCGGCAGGATCGGGCCGTTGGCGGAAAGGTTGTAGGCGGTCGATCCCACGGGCGTGGCCACCAGCACACCGTCGCCCACGAGTTCCTCCATGCGGACCTTGCCGTTGATCGTCACTTCCAGCTTGGCGGTCTGGCGGGTTTCGCGCAGCAGCGAGACCTCGTTGATCGCGTAGTAGACGAATTCGCGGCCATCGTGGCTGGTGGCATGCATCTGCAGCGGGCGCACCGGAACCTCGTGAGCTTCGGCGATGCGCTCGGCGATGGCCACCCCGTCATGCGGGCCGTTCATGAGGAAGCCGACCGTGCCCAGGTTCATGCCGTAGACCGGCTTTATCACGTCGCGGTCGAGCATTTCGTGCAGGACGTGGAGAAGAAAGCCGTCTCCGCCGACGACGACGAGAATGTCCGCCTCCACCGGATCAACCCAGGGGTGCGAGCGGCGAAGCTGCGCGGACCCGAGTTGGGCCTTGGCGCTGTCCGACACGATAAGCGCCAGTTTCGGTTCGTCAGCCATCGAATTCCCCAGCAACATTTCGTCCGGCGGGATCGGTCAAGGCCCGGATTGCGGGCACCTGTCCCATTTTCATGCGGTTTTTCACGCTGCGGACCTTTCGAATTTTGCATCGTTTGGCAAGGGCTTTGGCTATAGCGGGGGCGATGGTTGAAAGACGCAAGGGGCGGCCGCAGCGCCATGCCCGCAGGCTCGAGGACAGGCTGACCGGAATTCCCGGGCTCGATGCCGTGCGCGAACGGATCGACGCATGGCGCGCCGATGCCGAAAGCGCGCCGCAACATGCTCACGTCCACGCCATGCTGCTGGCCCTGCGCCGGCTCGACGCCATCAACATGGCCTATGGCGAAACGGCCGGTGACGGCGCGCTTGAGGAAGTGGCCAACCGCGTGGCCCATTTCGCGGGTGAGGAACTGGACGGCCCGTGGCTGCTGGCGCGGGCGGGCGGCGGTTCCTTCGTGCTCGTCGCCAACGAGGCGTGCAGCCGGGAACGCTGGCAACTGGTGGCGGACCAGCTTGCCGATGCCATCGCCCGGCCGATCGCGCTGCCGACCGGCGTGCTGCGCCTCTCGCCCCGTATCGCGCTGATCCGCGCGCTTACGGAGGAAAGCGTCGATTCGATGCTCGACCGGCTTGGCCACGCGCTTCACGATGCGCAGGACCAGACCGCCACGCGGCTGGGCTGGGCGGATGGCGAAGTGACGCCGCCGGGCCGTTCGGCGGCGCAGCTCGAAGCGGACCTGCTCGGCGCGATCGACCGGGACGAGATCGAGATCCTGTTCCAGCCCCAGTTCAGCCTCATCGACGATTCGTTGACCGGGGCCGAAGCCCTGGCCCGCTGGAATCACCCCCAACTCGGCCGCATCGGTGCCGGTGCGCTCTTCGCCATTGCCGAGCGGGCGGACCATATCGGACCGCTTTCGCGCCATATCGCGGCCAAGGCTCTGGCGGCGGCAGGGGGCTGGCCGGGGAACCTGCGCCTCTCGATCAATGTCACCCCGGCCGACCTCGCCTTCGGCACCTACGTTCGCCAGATGCTGGACCTGATCCGCGAAAGCGGTTTCCCCCCCCGGCGGCTGACGCTGGAGATCACCGAACAGTCCCTGATCGCCGACGTTACCCAGACGGCGCAGATGATGGCGGAATTCTCCTCGCAGGGTATCCGCATCGCGCTTGACGATTTCGGCGCCGGTTTCTGCAATTTCCGCTATCTCAAGGTCTTGCCGATCCACTATCTCAAGCTGGACCGCGCGATGATCGACGGCATCACCACCGACAAGCGCGACGTGGCGGTGCTGCGCGCCATCGTCGCCATGGCGAAGGCGCTGGACCTCGAAGTGATCGCCGAGGGTATCGAGGAAGAGGCCCAGCGCAAGGTCGTCGCCCGTGAGCATTGCGCCTATTATCAGGGGTTCCTGCGCGCGCAGCCGATGTCGACGGCGATGTTCGCCAAGCTCGCCCGGGTGGAAGCCTAGCGAGATCCGGCGGGGCGTCTGCGCCGGCGCCAGCGGCGCCAGTCGCGACGGACCTTGTTCCATGCCATCCACGTCCCCGTCGCGCAGACGAGAGTGACGGCGGCCAGCAGGGGAAGCACCACGAGATCCCACCAGGGACGCTTGCGCAGCACCGGGAAGTCCAGGCTGTGCAAGCCGTCCTGGAGCCAGCGGTAGCTGCGCCCGTTGCGATCGAAAGCGCGCAGCAACTGGCCGGAGGCGGCATCGATGTAGAGCCGCGTCTGTTCGCCGTCCTTCAGCACCGCACGCCAGACCGGCAGGCGGGCGGGGGACTTGCGGCCGTAATAGTAGGCGTCCTCCTCAGCCAGCAGGTCCAGCGAGGCGAGCTGCGGCGTGCCCGCCAGCGCCGCGCGCAGTTCCTGCTCGCGCAGGGGCGCGGCAGTTCCCTTCGCGTCGAAGCGGCGGGTCTCGCCATCGGCGTTCACCGCGAGGAGGAACATGCGCCCGCCGAGCGGCGCGGTCTCGATCCGCACCGCGGTACCGGCCAGTGGTTGTGAGACCTTCGTAGCGGCGGAAAGGGCGCCGCGCATCTCGCTCCAGCGCGGCGTGCCGGCAAGACGCTGGCGCTCTGCGAAGCCGCCCATGCTGTCGAGCAGGCCCCATGGGTTCATGGATAGCAGTCCGCTCGCCGCCCATGTCAGCGTCAGCAGGCCGAAGAACAGCCCGAACACGTGGTGCCACCACCACAGGCCCTTGTAGGGCGATCCGATCGTGCCGTCTCGCCGCCGCCGCACGCGCACGATACCGGCCCAGATGCCGGTCATGGTGAGAAAGCATCCGGCCAGCGAGGTCCATATCACGACCTGGCTCCACAAGGCGCCGTCCTGCCGCAGGATCGTGGGATAGAGCCAGTGCGGCACCGCGCCCAGCCAGCCCCAGAACCGCTGGAACCGCGTGGTCCGCTGCACCACTTCGCCCGATGTGCCGGAGATGTAGATTTCGGTTCCGGCCGGATCGCCATAATCGGCGCGGTAGAGCGGGGCGTTGCGGCGATAGGTCTGGACGGTCCACTGGTCCATCCCGGTTTCGGTCGGGGGCTGGGCGGACGAGGCGATCCCGTGGCCTTTCGCGAAGTCGGCGGCGATCCGGCGCAATTCGGTAGGCGAGGGCGGCCCGAGCGGGCGGCCGGTTTCCAGGTCGAAGGCGGCGGGCGTGGTTCTCATCTGCGGGATCGGGCGAGCCGCCGATGCGGCCGGAACCACGCGCAGCACCGGGCGACCGGCGCGCATTTCCACGCGCGCCGAAGTTATCGGGAGGTCTGCGGGAATATCCACCGCTCCCAAGGCGGCCTGCGCCGGCAGGCGCAGGGGCGCGAGCCCCCGCACCTGCGCTCCGGGTTCGAGCCTCGGATAATCCACGTAGATCATCACGAAGCCGGACAGGCACCACAGCGTCATCAGCAGGCCGACGAAGACGCCGAGCCAGCGATGCGCGATCAGGACAGCGCGGGGCATGGCCTAGAAGCTCAACCCGTAGCTCACCCGCAGCGTGCGCGGCACACCACGGTTGAAGTAAAGGAAGCGGCTGTTGCTCCCGTCAAGCGTGCCGGCATCGGTGACGGCGGAGGCATAGCCGCGCGTGGCATAGGCCTTGTCGAACAGGTTCTCGACATTGACGCCGAAGCGATTCCGGCGCGCCTCGCCGTCGACGTAGAAGTGGCCGCCGAGATCGACGAGTACGTAGTTGCCGTAGTTCATCCGCCCGAAGCCCGATGCGGTGGACCAGACATCGCCGATCCAGTTGACCGCCAGGTTGGCGCCGAATGGCCGGTCTTCCGGGGAATAGGCCAGCGTTCCCTTGGCATATTGCGCGGGATTGCGGTCCCGCTGGACCGAACTGCCCTCATTGCGGACGCGGGCATGAGTGTAGCTTGCCGCGAGGCTCCAGCCGCTTTCCAGCTGCGCCGTCACTTCCGCTTCGGCCCCTTGCGAACGGACCTTGTCGCGCACGTTGATGTAGGTGCCGTTGGGATAGGCCGGATCGTCGTAAGTCGAATCGATGAGGTCGGTGATGCTGCGGTTGAAGTAGGTCGCCTTCCAGCCGAAGCGGACACCCGGCAGGGTCGCCGCGCCGCCCAGCGATGCGTTGAGATTCACGCTGTGCTCGGGCTTGAGGTTCGGGTTGCCGGTTTCGCAGCAGGGGTCGTTGCCGTAGAGCTGGGAGGCGTCGGGCAGGACGAACGAGGTGCCGCCATTCGCCTCCACATAAAGCGCTTCGGCAAAATCGTAGCGGCCCGAGACGTTCCAGATCGTCTTCCTTGCGCCGTCCGTGCGGTTATGCCGCAGCCCGGCGGCGATCCGGCCCTTCGAGGATATCTCGTCGGTCGTGCGGATCTGCGCGATGGCGGCGTGGACCTGTTCGCTGGTCGGCGCGATCAGCAGCACGTCGTCCCGGCCGGAGAAGTTCTGGAAGTCGTAGCCCAGCAGGTACTCCAAACCCCGGTGCGGATGCAGCTTGACCACCGCGCTACCGCCCCAGTCGCGGTAGCCCCAGAACGTGCCTGCCGGGTAGATCACTTGCGGATCGTGATCGGGAAGCGAGTTGCGGATCTGGATGTAGGCGGTCTTCCAGTCGTGGAAATAGCCCTTGAGGAAGAACTGCACGGTGTCGCTGCCGGTATAGTCCAGCCGGGCGCTGGCGATCTCCTCGTTGCGGTCGTTCCGGCTCTCGCGGATGCGGGTGGGCGAAAGGTTGTCGAGCTTCGCCTCGGTGTGTTGGTACTGGAGATTGAGCGCGAGATCGGGGGCGAGGTCGTACTGGTACTTGAGGCCTGCGGACCACAAGTCGTAGCCGAGCCGGCGATCGGTAAGGCTGGGCTGGTAGGCGCTGTAGGGCATGTATCCCTCGGAGCGGTTGCGCGAGGCATAGGCCACGAACCGATGCCCGCCCGCCGCGCCGCGCAGGTAGCCGTCGAAGCTGGTGCCGCCCCACGAATCGACCGAGGCGTTGACCTGCCCGTTGAAGTCGTCCGTGAAGCCGCGCGTCACCACGTTGATGATCCCGGCCGAGGCCTGGGTGCCGTAGAACAGGCTCTCGCCGCCGCGCAGCACCTCGATCCGCTCGATCATGCTGGCGGGCAGGGTGTCGTTGGGCGAGGTACTGCCGTAGAGCCGGTTGTTCAGCCGGATGCCGTCCATCGTCCAGAGCACGTCCTGCGTGCGCGAACCCTGCAGCGAGACATCGACGTAAGTGAACGGCCCGTTGCGGCCGCGAATGTAGAGGCCGGGCACCGAATCGAGCGCTTTCACCACGTCCACTGCGCCGCTGTCGCGAATCTGCCTGCCCTCCACGACGGCCATGTCGTTGCCGTAGCGGGAAAGTTCCTGCGGCAGCGTTTCCTCAAGGCTCTGGCCGGTGACGACGATGGCGCCGTCCTCGCCGTCGCCGTCGGCGCGTTCCCCGGCGAAAACCGGCGTGCTCCAGGCGAGCGCCAGCGCCGCGGCAAGCGCCGCGTGCGAAACCTTTGCGAAATTCATCTTCATTCCCCTGCCGGGCGCCAGCGATCCGAAGCAGGGGACTGCCGTTTGCGAACGGCCGGCGCACCGACCGGCCGGGCGCCCATGGAAAGGCGACCGTTCAGCGCACCGTGCGGCCCCTGCCGCTCGTTCGTCGCTCAGACGGAGAAATCACCGTGCCCCGGCCATCCCCTGGACCAAAGCAAGAGCGACCGGACGCCGGCAGGTCTCCTGGCTCACGGGTCATCGCTTGATGCACGGCCTTCCCAGGCCTCGCAGGATTTAGCGTCCGGCCCAGTGGCTGCGGCATGGGCGCCTTGCCCGCCGCGTGATGTACATCGCGCTCGCCGCTTACAGTTGCAGGGACAGCCTCGGATTCGAAGGCGGCAAAGCCCTCTCACCGCGTTCCCTATTAAGCCTCTTTCGAGGCACCGACGCGATCATTCGCCCGGCTCGTCAGACGAATCCGGGCGGAAGCGCTGGTAGCGGGCGATGCGGGCGGGGGCAATCCTCCATGCGCCAGTCACCGCCGCGGCGTTCGGGATGGAGGGAAATCGGGGGGAGAGCGGGGCGGCGGATCGTCGCCGCCCCGCAAGAGGATGTCAGCGCGCGCCCTCGGCGTAGTAGCGCTCCATGTCGAGGCGCATCTGGTGCAGCGCCTCGGGGTTCAGATAGACCATGTGGCCTGCCGGATAGTACTTGAACTGCAGGTTCTGGCGCAGCGCCGGCGCCAGCATCATGTGCTTGAGGTCGCGCTCGGTCGAGAAGAACGGCGTTGCCATGTCGTAGTAGCCGTTGAGCGAAAGCACGCGCAGGTGCGGGTTGATGCGCATCGCGGTGCTGAGGTCTGCGGTCACGTCGGCGACGTTCTGTTTGCGTCCGGCGGGCGGCTCATGCGTCCAGTCCCAGTCCACCGGGCCGCCCTCGCGCGCGCTCAGGCGGTAGTCGAGATCGGTCTTGTAGCCGAGCGTGGTGGTCAGCTGGTCAAGGAAGCTGCCGACATAGAGGCCGCTGATCGCGGTGTCCGAAGGGTCGTACTCGGGGCTTTCACCGGCCGCATCGGCATCGAGACCCTTGTAGCGGCCGTCGAAGCGACCCACCGTCTCGCGCCCGCCGCGCAGCAGTTCCTTGCGGAAACGGCCGAGATCGACGCGCAGGTTCGCCTGCTTCACATAGTCCACCGAAAGGCCGGTGAAGCGGCTGAGCTGGCGGGCTACGGCGTCTTCCTCTTCCGGGGTGATGTCCTGGCCCTTGGCGAGCGCGGCGGCATAGGCGCCGTTGGCGAACTGGCGGGACTGTTCGACGAACTCGTCCACGGTCGCCGGACGATCCGCCACGCGGCCGTGATACCAGGCGACGGCGGCATAGGTGGGCAGGTAGCCGACGTAGATATTGTCGAAGCCGCTCTGGCGGATGCCGTAGTTCATGATCGACGAAAGTAGCACCACGCCGTTCAGCGCCATGCCGCGATCCTCAAGCTGGTAGGCCAGCGCGCCCGAGCGGGTCGTGCCGTAGCTTTCGCCGAAGATGTACTTGGGGCTGCCCCAGCGCGCGTTCTTGGTGGTGTAGCGGATGATCGCCTTGGCGAAGGCATCCACGTCCTGGTCCACACCGTAGAAATCGGCAGGCTTGGCATCGCCCAGGGCGCGCGAATAGCCGGCGCCCACCGCGTCGAGGAAGACCATGTCGGTGCTGCCGATCAGGCTGTCGGGATTGGGGCCGACGTCGAAGGGCGCGGGGCGGACGGCTTCGGGGTTGCCGGTGCGCACATGGTCGGGCGCGAAGCTGCCCATGCGCAGCCAGAGGCTCGCCGAGCCGGGGCCGCCGTTGTAGAAGAAGGTGACGGGGCGGTTTTTGCCCGGCGCGGTATAGGCGGTGTAGAACACGCTCGCGGTGGGCTTGCCCTGCGCGTCGCGGATGGTGAGGGTGCCAGCGGTGGCGGTATAGGCGATCGCCTTGCCGTCGACCCGGGCGGTGCCCTTGCTGGTCTTCGTCACTTCTTCGACCGGGGCGCTGGCCCAGTTCGCGGCCACCGCTTCGGCGGTCTTCTCGGCGTGCTGCTTGGCAGCGTCGGGAGCGTCGGACTTCTGGGCCAGCGCCGGCTGGGCCAGCGCGATCAGCGAAGCGAAAGCGAGGGTTGCGGGGGCCAGGGGCGAGGGAAGCCTCATCGAAATTCCTTTGTTTTTTCGCGAACCGAGCTGCTTTTCCTAACGGCTCGCCTCACGCGGGCAAGGCTTCGCCGCAGGGAAAACGCCGGTTTTCCCGAAAATCGTATACCGGGCGCCTGAGGCTCAGGCCTTGCGCGCGATGGAGGCGAGGCCCTTCGTCAGTTGCAGCAGCCCGTTGAGGCGGGACTTGGGATCGCCCCATGCGCGCTGCACCACCAGCTTGTTGTCCGGCCGCAGCTTCACCGTTCCCTGAAGGCGCTCGGCATAGGCGATGAGGCCCATCGGGTTGGGGAAGCTGTCGTTGTGGAAGCTGACCAGCGTGCCGCGCGGGCCGACGTCGATCTTGGCGATATGCGCCTCGATCGCCTGCCGCTTGATCTGGATGAGCTTCACGAGGTTCGACGTGGCGGAGGGTAGCGGGCCGAAACGGTCGATCATCTCGGCCGAGAGCGATTCGATCTCGTCCTTGCCCTCGGCATCGTTGAGGCGGCGATAGAGCGCCATGCGCACCGCAAGGTCGGGAACGTATTCCTCCGGGATCATGATCGGCGCTTCGACCGTGATCTGCGGAGACAGCCCCGAAGTGTCCTTCTCCAGCCCCACGCCGCCCGCGCGGGCGGCAAGGATCGCGTCCTCCAGCATCGACTGGTAGAGTTCGAAGCCGACTTCGCGGATATGGCCGGACTGTTCGTCGCCCAGCAGGTTGCCCGCGCCGCGAATGTCGAGATCGTGGCTGGCAAGCTGGAAGCCCGCGCCCAGCGAATCGAGGTCGCTCAGCACCTTGAGGCGCTTCTCCGCCACTTCCGAGAGCGCGCGGCCTGCGGGCGTGGTGAGATAGGCGTAGGCGCGCAGCTTGGACCGGCCCACCCGGCCGCGCAGCTGGTAGAGCTGGGCCAGGCCGAAGCGGTCGGCGCGGTGGATGATGATGGTGTTGGCACGCGGAATGTCGATCCCGCTTTCGACGATGGTGGTCGACAGCAGGACTTCGTACTTGCCTTCGTAGAAGGCGCTCATGCGCTCTTCCACCTCGCCGGCGCTCATCTGGCCGTGGGCGGATATGGCCTTTACCTCGGGGACGTGCTTGGCCAGCCATTCCTCGACTTCGGCCATGTCGGTGATGCGCGGCACGACGATGAAGCTCTGGCCGCCGCGATGGTGTTCGCGCAGCAGGGCTTCGCGCATCACCATGTCGTCCCATTCCATCACGTAGGTCCGCACCGCGAGGCGGTCCACCGGCGGGGTCTGGATGGTCGAGAGTTCGCGCAGGCCCGACATCGCCATCTGCAGCGTGCGCGGGATCGGCGTGGCGGTGAGGGTGAGGACGTGAACGTCTGCGCGCAGCTGCTTGAGGCGCTCCTTGTGATTGACGCCGAAACGCTGCTCCTCGTCGACGATGACAAGGCCGAGGCGCTTGAAGTTCACCGATTTCGAGAGGATCGCATGGGTGCCGCAGACCACGTCCATGGTCCCTGCGGTCAGCCCGTCGCGGGTTGCCTTGGCTTCCTTTTCGGGCACGAGGCGCGAAAGGCGGCCTACTTCGAGCGGGAAGCCCGCGAAGCGTTCGGCGAAACCGGAATAGTGCTGGCGCGCGAGCAGGGTGGTCGGCGCGACCACGGCAACCTGCTGGCCGGCCATGGCGGCCACGAAGGCCGCGCGCAGGGCCACCTCGGTCTTGCCGAAGCCGACATCGCCGCAGACCAGGCGGTCCATCGGCTTGCCCTCGGCCAGATCGCCCAGCACGTCGTCGATGGCGTGTTCCTGGTCCTCGGTTTCCTGCCAGGGGAAGCGGTCCACGAACTGGTCGTAGGAGGACTTTTCGGGCAGCAGCGCCGGAGCGACGCGCAAGGCGCGCTCGGCGGCGGTCTTCATCAGTTCGCCCGCGATCTCGCGGATGCGTTCCTTGAGTCTTGCGCGGCGCTTCTGCCAGGCTTCGCCGCCCAGCTTGTCCAGCGCGACACCTTCGCTCTCGCTGCCGTAGCGCGAGAGCACGTCGAGATTCTCGACCGGGATGTAGAGCTTGTCGCCGCCCGCATATGTCAGCATCACGCAGTCATGGGGCGACTTGCCGACCGGGATCGACTGGAGACCTTCGTAGCGGCCGATGCCGTGGTCCATGTGGACGATCAGGTCGCCGGGCGTCAGCGCCGCCAGTTCGGCAAGAAAGGCGTCGGAATCCTTGCGCTTCTTCTTGCGGCGCACGAGACGGTCGCCGAGAATGTCCTGCTCGGTGACGACTTCGACGGCATCGCTAGAGAAGCCGGTTTCCAGCGGCAGCACCAGCGCGGCGCTGCGGCCCTGCACGGCAAGGCCAAGCGCTTCCTGCCAGGTATCCGCCAGCTTGGGTTCCGGGCCCTGTGCCTCGCCAAGGATCGAGACGAGACGCGCGCGGCTGCCGGTGGAATAGGCGGCGAGGATCGCCTTGCGGCCCGATTTCGCCACGGCATGGAGATGCCTGGACGCCGCTTCATAGGCATTGTCGCCGCGCGCACGCTCGGGCGTGAAGTCGCGGGCATTGCCGAAACCGAAATCGATGACCTTGGCGCTTTCCGGCTGCGCGAAAGGATCGGCGCGGTGGACCGGGAAGGCGGATACCGCCTGTTCGAATTCCTCGCGCGAGAGATAGAGCGCGTCGGTTGCCAGCGGGCGGTACGATCCCGCCTTCTGGCCCGAGGTTTCGAGACGGGCCTTGTGATAGTCCGCAATGTCGGTGAAACGCTCGTCCGCGGCGCCGAGCGCGGGACTGTCGATCACCAGCAGGTCGTCGTTCGAAAGGTGATCGAACAGCGTGACCAGCCGGTCCTCGAACAATGGCAGCCAGTGTTCCATGCCCGCAAGGCGGCGGCCGTCGCTGACCGCCTGATAGAGCGGGTCCGCCGTGGCATTGGCACCGAACATCTCGCGGTAGCGGCTGCGGAAGCGCTTGACGCTGTCATCGTCGACCAGCGCCTCGCTTGCCGGGAGCAGCAGGTGTTCGGGCACCGATCCGGTGGAACGCTGGGTGCCGGTGTCGAACAGGCGCAGCGTTTCCAGCTCGTCCCCGAAGAAATCCAGCCGCAGGCCGCCCGAACCGTTTTCGGAATTCAGCCCCGAAGGCACGATATCGAAGATCGACCCGCGCACCGCGAATTCGCCCGCGTCGATCGCGGTGTCGCTGCGCTGGTAGCCCTGGCGGCGCAGCAGCGCGATCAGGCTTTCGTGGCCGATATCGAGGCCCGGCTTCAGCAACCGCACCGATTCGCGGATGCGGAACGGCGTCAGCACGCGCTGGAGCACGGCATTGGCCGTGGTGACCAGCAGCTGCGGGCCGGTGCGCTTCAGCTGGAGCCGGTGCAGCGCGGCCAGACGGCGGGCGCTGACCGAAAGGGCAGGGCTGGCGCGGTCGTAGGGAAGGCAGTCCCACGCGGGAAATTCGACCACATCCAGTTCCGGCGCGAAGAACTGGGCGGCATCCGCCACGGCGCGCATGGCGCTTTCATTGTCGGCAATGAAGACCGCGCGGCCGGCTTTCGCGGAAGCGTCCGCCGCCCGGGCTATGTCGGCCATGACCAGCGGCTGGGCACCCCGCGTTACCGACGAGAGCGTAAGGGGCGTGGTCGCCGCGAGAATGCGATTGAGGTCGATCATGCTTGTCGTGCGGGGCCTTCGACAGGCTCGGGCTGAGCGGGTTCGGGAGTGTGCTTCATTCTCCGCCCATGCAGAGTCCCGAACGTGTCGGGGAATCGCAGCATCAGCGCGGAATCTCGACGTAATCGAGCTTCATCATGCGGTCGAGCAGCGGGCCGCGATATTCTTCGGGAATGCTCTGCGTGCCGAGCGCCCATGCCATGATGTCGACATCCTCTTCCTCGATCATCGTTTCGAAGAGGGTGATCTCGGCTTCGGACCATTCGGCGTGGAAGCGGTCGAAGTAGCAGCCGATCATGTAGTCGGCCTCGCGCGTGCCGCGATGCCAGGCGCGGAACTTGAGGCGGGCCAGCCGGGCCTGCCCCTGGGATGTGAGTTCGGTCATGACCGCGCCGTTACGATACGGCGCGGTCATGAGCAAGTTTTGGGTGCCTACCTCTGGAACACCTTGATGATCTCGTCACCCGGACGCCCGGTCATCGTCTTGGGCACTTCGGTGAGGAGGGCGCCCTTCAGCTCCTTGTGATAATGCCGCCGCATCTCGCCCAGCGAGCGCGGGTCGGCAACGATCACCAGTTGATCGATCTCGCGCTCCAGCACCTGCTGGTTGAGCCAGCCCGCCACCGCGGCGGCATGGGCGCTTTCGTCCAGGGCATCGTTGCTGCCGTCGCCGGTGCGGGCCTGATGGCGCTTTTGCGCATCATGCCGGCGGAAACCGGCGCTGAAGTTGGTCGCCTCCAGATCGGGCGTCTCCAGCGAAGTGAGCCTTGGTGCGGCTTCGCGTCCCGAGTTGCGATAGAGCTCGAAGTTTTCACCATCGACGATCGCGAACACGGTTCCGTGCGGAAGAAGCATGCATTTCTCCTATGCTGGGGTGGGAACACCCAAGGCAACGTGGCTGTCCGCAAATCCGTTCCCCGCCGGTCTGGCGAAACGAGCCGTTCTCGCGCTAAGAGGCTGCTCATGCGGCCCGAAGCACTGAATTGCCTGTTCACCGAGACTGATTCCCTTGATGGCGTGGGCCCCAAGCTCAAGCGTCCGCTGGAAAAACTCGGGCTTACCCGTATCCGCGACCTGATCTACCACTTGCCCGACCGCTTCGTGGAGCGCCGCGCGATCACCGATCTGGACGAGGCGAGCGTGGGCGAGAACGTGATCGTCCAACTCACCGTGCGCGATCACCGCGCGCCGGCCGGGCGCGGCCCGTTTCGCGTGCTGGCCGAGGATGCCGCCGGGAACGTCTGCACGCTCACTTATTTCGGTCGCTCGTCCTTCACCGCCCGCAAGCAGCTTCCGATCGGCGAGACCCGCTGGGTGGCCGGGCGGCTCGACCAGTACGGGCAGATGCTCCAGATGGTCCATCCCGAGCATGTCTCAGAGGACAGCGCCGCCCCGGTCGGCCAGCTTTGCGAGGCGATCTACCCGCTTTCCGAAGGGCTGACGCAGGGGCGCGTCGCCGGGCTCGTGCAGCAGGCGTTCAAGGCCCTGCCGGAACTGCCCGAATGGACCGAGGCCAGCCTGGTGGACCGCATGAAGTGGCCGGTCTGGCACGAGGCCGTCCGCGAGGTGCACCGCGGCGTCCATGCCCAGGCGCGGGACCGGCTGGCTTATGACGAACTGCTCGCCAACGCGCTGGCGCTGATGCTGGTGCGCGAGAGCAACCGCAAGCAATCGGGCACGCCGCTGAAGGGCGACGGTTCGCTGCGGGCGAAACTGAAGCTGCCTTTCGCGCTGACCGGCGCGCAGAAGCGTTCCATCGACGAGATCGAGGGCGACGTCGGCCAGAACGCGCCGATGCTGCGCCTGCTTCAGGGCGATGTCGGCGCGGGCAAGACGGTGGTGGCGCTCAATGCCATGCTGATCGCGGTGGAAGCCGGCGCGCAGGCGGCGCTGCTGGCACCGACCGAGATTCTCGCCCGCCAGCATTACGAGACTCTGGCGCGGATGCTCGCGGGAACCGGGGTAGAGATCGCGCTGCTGACCGGGCGTGACAAGGGCAAGGCCCGCGAGGCGATCCTGATGGGGCTGGTGAGCGGCGCCATCGATGTCGTCGTGGGCACCCATGCGATCTTCCAGGATACGGTCTCCTACCGCAATCTCGCGCTGGTGGTGATCGACGAGCAGCATCGCTTCGGCGTCGGCCAGCGTCTCATGCTCGCGCGGAAGGGGCGGCGCACGCCGCATACCCTGGCGATGACCGCCACGCCGATCCCCCGCACGCTGACTCTGGCCCAGTACGGCGAGATGGAAGTGTCCAAGCTTGATGAACTCCCGCCCGGCAGGCAGGCGATCGATACCCGCGTCGTCTCGGTCGAGCGCATGGACGATGTGGCCGGCGCCATCGCCCGCCATATCGAGACCGGGCAGCAGGCCTACTGGGTCTGCCCGATGGTCAGCGAAAGCGAGAACGACGACCTCGCCGCGGCCGAGGCACGCTACGCGGCGCTGAAGGAACGCTTCGGAGACCGCGTCGCACTTGTCCACGGCCAGCTCAAGCCCGAGGTCAAGGACGCCGGCATGGAGCGTTTCGCCAGCGGTGAGGCGGCGGTGCTGGTGGCGACGACGGTGATCGAGGTCGGTGTGGACGTGCCCAATGCCACGCTCATGGTGATCGAGCAGGCCGAGCGCTTCGGCCTTGCCCAGCTTCACCAGTTGCGCGGCCGGGTGGGGCGCGGCAGCGAGAAATCGACCTGCCTGCTGCTGCGCGGCCAGCAACTCAGCGAAACCGCGCGCCAGCGCCTCGCCCTCATGCGCGAGACGCAGGACGGTTTCCGGCTGGCCGAGGAAGATCTGGAACTGCGCGGCGGCGGCGAACTGCTCGGCACCCGCCAATCGGGCGACACGCCTTTCCGCATCGCCAGCCTCGAACAGATCACCAAGCTGCTGCCGCTCGCTCACGACGATGCGCGCCTGCTGATCGAGCGCGACGGCGGCCTCGCCGGACCGCGCGGAGAGGCGGCACGGCTGCTGCTCTACCTGTTCGAGCGCGACTGGGGCGTGCAGCTTCTGCGCGGTGGGTGATCCGGCATGAATCGACTTCCGCTATGGGGTAGACACTTATTAGCGGCGGAAAAGGGGTGGTTTGCGGAATGGCAGGTTTGGAGGCGATCTATAGTAAATTCAGCACAACCCGTTTTCTCTGCTTCTCATTGCATTTCGCTGCTCCTCTGATGGAGTGGCCGTCGAGATTGTCCTGGGGTCGCAGCTGCCGCCTATTCTTGCCGAGATCATGAAAATGTGTAGATGACAGGCTTCAAGGGGGTGACGATATGTACGGAAGAACTATGCGCGTCATAGCTATTGCTACCGGCACGCTGCTTGTAACAATGAGCAATTCAGGCGTTGTCGAGGCGGCTGCGAACGAAGCGCCGTATTCCAGCGTAGTGCAAAGCTTAGCGGCAAATCTTGTCGCGGTGGTTTCGCCGCCGGATGTGATGCGACAGAATGCGCGCCATAGTGCAGAAACTTCTATCGATCAGGGCCTTGCGAGGGATCCTAACTTACCAGCCGCAGAAATAGCCTATCCCGGCCTTTCGGGCGCTATGAAAGCTGCGGGCATGGCAGCCGTAGAGCCTTTAATCGATAACGCCTGTCAAGACTTGGCAAGCCGCCAGCGTGATCTCTTCGCGCGATCGTTTACAGTTTCGGAACTACGTGAACTCATCGCATTTTATAGTAGCCCCACAGCAAAGCAAGCAGCCGCAGCAGCACTTGCTATCACTCGGGATCCGCGAGATCCGGTAGGAACGAATGATATGAAAGCAAAGGCTGGTGAGGGAGAACTTACAGAAAGAGATTTTTCACGTTTGGGCAACGCGCTCGCTCAAACGAAGGTCCCTCCTTCAGTAGACCAAGCGCTTCAAAAATTTTCAACATCTGGCGTGTACAAGAAGCTAAATTTTTTCAATCCAGAATTGGATAAAACGATGGCGCAATGGTTGAACGATTATACACCAAAAATTCAGTCAGCCATAAGGGTGTCCATGACCGATAAAGCTGCAGCGTACATCGCGGGCCATAGATAGTCGGTAATTTTATCGCGTAAATTGCAATGAACAGTATCTGGCCAATTAGAAGCGTGGAATGTCCGTTTTTCAGCACCATTAAGCGTATCGCTAAATGGCAACAATGGGCGTGCCCGGAATGGCGGGTTTCAGACAAATTTTCCAGATAGCCGCCGCCGCTGCAGATCCTTGAATTCGTCCTTCGCCTAGCATCCCGTAGGCGTGACGCGGCCGGCGTAAGTGGGCGAGAGTGGGAAGTTCAGCTCCGCCAGCAGGGCGGCATCGGCATGGCAGTACTTCGCGGCGGGAACGAAGGCGAGCACAGGGGTGAACGCGAAGCCTTCGTGGTTCCTGACCAGCGCGAACGACTGGATATGCGTGGTTGCAGCCTTGTAGGGCGATTTCTCCACGTCGCGGCTGGCGATCAGCATGTAAAGCGTCGTCCGGCCCTCGTGGTTGCCACGAGCGAAACGGACAGAGCGGATCATGTCGTCTCCCACGTCGGGCGCATCGATGATGGATTCGCGCCCCTCGAGCGTGGCTGACGCATCTCCCACCTTGACGAGAAAGACGTGCTGGCCGCGGATCTTGTTGTTCTGCCGCCAGAGCTGCGCGATCGAACCGTCCTGATCGGTTCCGGCAATGTCGGGCATGGGGTTGACGCCGGGGGCGAGCGTGATCGGCGTCAGGCTTGCGGCACTATCTGCGCCGGTGGCCCGGTGAGTGTCCGGTGCCGGACGCGATGCGGCGGCGATGCCGGGCAGGGCGGCCAGCGTGGGGGCCGAAAGCAGGAAAAGAAGGCGAGGAAGAGAGGCAGGGCGCATCGGCATTCCCTTACATGGCGCATCCCTGCGAAGGTTTTGCCGGAGCGCGGGAGGCGGGGCAAGGGTGCTGGCCGAAAGGGGTAGGATCGGATTCGCAGGGGTGGACCGGCGGTTTTCCGCGCCTGGCGCAGTTCACGATGTGCTTTGCAAAGAGGGGTGCATGCCGGTTCAAACCGGAAATTCGGCCTGTGGAAAACTTTGTTTTCTCTGGAAATTGTCAGGATTTCCGGGGCGTCCGGGAGGGAGGTGGGGTGCGTGGTCGGGCCGGGGGCAACAAAAAACCGAAAGGCCTCTTGCCACCCCCGGAGTCGCCCTATATAGGCGCGCTCCTGCCCAGGGCGGTCTTCGGAACGCCCTCCCGGTCGGGGAATAGCTCAGCCTGGTAGAGCACTGTCTTCGGGAGGCAGGGGCCGGAGGTTCGAATCCTCTTTCCCCGACCAACGAAAAGCCCGGCGTTTTACGCCGGGCTTTTTGCTGTCTGGGTCATGTTTCCGTCGATGCCATGGTTCCGCCGCTGGACGAGCAACGGCGGAGCGACCGAAGCTTCCTTTTTCAGCGCACCTGCCAGAAGCCCAGGCAATCCTCGCACATGTCGCCCGGCGGGCATTGCGCGCAGCGGGCGGGCACGGAAACATGCTTGCGCAGCCAGTGCGCGGCGGAAATCAGCCAGTTCATTTACAGCCCCCTGTAAAACCCCATTTGCGCAGAGCATTAGCTAACGGCGGCGGCCGTCCGTGCTTAAAAGATTGTCACGCTTTTGCTGGGTGGTTGGGTGGCCGCCCTTTTCCTTCGCGGGCGCGATGGTCTAGGTTTCGGGCCATGACCGAAACGCTCATTGCCGATTCCGCCGCCTCCACCACCGCCCGCCACTGGGAGTGGCAATATCTCGACCTCATGCGCCGCATCTGGGACGAGGGCGACGAACGGGTGGACCGTACCGGCATCGGCACGCGCTCGGTGTTCGGTGCGACGATCCGATTCGATCTTTCTGGCGGCGCGATGCCGCTGCTCACCACCAAGCGGGTCTACTGGAAGACGGCGACGCGCGAGCTGCTCTGGTTCCTGACCGGGGAAACCAATATTCGCCCGCTTTGCGCGCAAGGCGTGGAAATCTGGACCGACTGGCCGCTGGACCGCTATCGCCGCGAAACCGGACTGGAAATTTCCCGCGCCGATTTTTCCCGCCGGATCGTGGAAGATGCCGGATTTGCGCAGGAGTGGGGCGATCTCGGGCCGGTCTACGGCAAGCAGTGGGTGGACTGGCCGGTCTACGAAGCGGCGGAGGGCGGCCTCTATCGCAAGCGCGCGGAAGGCGTGAACCAGGTCGCGCAAGTGATCGAGAGCCTCAGGAACAATCCGGGCAGCCGCCGCCACATCATCGAGGGCTGGAACGTGGCCGAACTCGATTCGATGGCGCTGCCGCCGTGCCACAAGAGCTATCAGTTCCACGTCGCCGACGGCCGGCTGTCCTGCGCGCTCTATCAGCGGAGCTGCGATCTCGGACTCGGCTTTGCTTTCAACATGTGGTCGTTGGCGCTGCTGACGCGGATGTTCGCACAGCAATGCAACCTTGAGCCGGGCGAGGCAGTTTGGATGGGTGGTGATGTCCATCTCTACCTCAACCACGCCGCGCTGGTCGAAGAGCAACTGGCGCGGCAGCCGGCAGGCGAAGCGCGTCTCGATATCGCGCGAAAGCCCGATTCGATCTTCGATTACCGGATCGAGGATTTCGTGGTCGAAGGCTACGCGCCGCAAGCGCATATTGCCGCTTCTGTGGCCGTTTAGGTGTCGTTCTGGTGCCTTTCTGTGTGGATTGACATTGCCGATGGTTGAAATATTATGACCTGACCGTGGAATTTTGAAACGCGCCAGGTTCGTCCCTTTTCCTTGCGCGGTTCGGCTTCTCACGGCCCGGAAAGGCGGGAGAGGATAACCAGAATGGCCGAAGGCCCGGTTCGTACAGGCAAGTCACGCGGTAATCTGCCGCCACTCGATCTCTATGTCCCCGAGCCGAGATATCGGCCCGGCGATACGGTCGACTACACCCACCTGGAAATCCCCGAACCGGGCCTTCTGGCCCGGCCGGATGAGGCCTGTGAGGCGCGGGAAACCTGGCCTTTCACGCTGGACATGATCCGCGTCCTCGGTGACGACGATCGCGCCGTCGGCCCGTGGAATCCCGGCCTCGATCCCGAGACCTTGCGCCGGATGCTGGCAACGATGGCGCTCACCCGCGCCTTCGACGATCGCATGTATCGCGGCCAGCGCCAGGGGAAGACCAGCTTCTACATGAAGTCCACCGGCGAGGAGGCTATCTCCATCGCCTGTGCCCACGCCCTTGCGGCGGACGACATGGTGTTCCCCAGCTACCGCCAGCAGGGCATCCTGATCGCCCGCGGCTATCCGCTGGTGGAGATGGTCAACCAGATCTACTCGAACCGCGCCGACCCGCTGAAGGGGCGGCAGTTGCCGATCATGTATTCGGCCAAGGACTACGGATTCTTCTCGATTTCCGGCAATCTCGCCACCCAGTTCCCGCAGGCGGTGGGCTGGGCGATGGCGAGCGCGATCAAGGGCGATACCCGCATCGCCACCAGTTTTGTGGGAGAAGGCTCCAGCGCCGAGGGCGATTTCCACGCGGCGATGACCTTCGCGGCGGTCTACAACGCGCCGGTCGTGCTCAATGTGGTCAACAACCAGTGGGCGATCTCCAGCTTCTCCGGCTTTGCCGGGGCCGAGCGCACGACTTTTGCAGCGCGTGCGGCGGGTTACGGCATTGCCGGGCTGCGTGTCGACGGTAACGACATCCTGGCGGTCTATGCGGCGATGGAATGGGCGGCGAACCGTGCCCGCGCCAACAAGGGCCCGACCCTGATCGAGCACTTCACCTACCGCGCCGAAGGTCACTCCACCTCGGACGATCCCAGCGCCTATCGGTCCGCGCGCGAGGCCGAGGACTGGCCGCTCGGCGATCCGATCACGCGGCTCAAGAAGCACCTGATCGCGCTGGGCGAATGGTCCGAGGAGCAGCACGAGGCGATGGACCGTGAATTGGCCGAACAGGTCAAGGTCGCCACCAAGGAGGCCGAGAAGAACGGCATCCTCGGGCATGGGCTTCATCACCCGTTCCATACGATGTTCGAGGACGTGTTCGAGGAACTGCCCTGGCATCTCCAGGAACAGGCCGAACAGGCGATCCGAGAGCGACAGACCAAATGGCCGGAGTGGAAGGAGTGAGGACCATGATCGAGGAAAACCCCGTCAGCCTCCACGACGCGCCAAGCCGTCCGATGAACATGATCGAGGCGATCAACGATGCGCTCGACATCATGATGGCGCGCGATCCTGATGTCGTCATCATGGGCGAGGATGTCGGCTACTTCGGCGGCGTGTTCCGCGCGACGGCGGGCCTTCAGAAGAAGTTCGGCAAGAACCGCGTGTTCGACACGCCGATCAACGAGTGCGGCATCATCGGCGCCGCCGTGGGCATGGCGGCCTATGGCCTGCGCCCGGTGCCGGAAATCCAGTTCGCGGACTATATCTATCCCGGCCTCGACCAGCTCGTCTCGGAAGCGGCGCGCCTGCGCTATCGTTCGGCGGGCGAGTTCGTGGCGCCGATCACGGTGCGTTCGCCCTTCGGTGGCGGCATCTTCGGCGGCCAGACCCACAGCCAGAGCCCGGAGGCCTTGTTTACCCATGTCGCCGGTCTCAAGACTGTGATCCCGGCGACGCCTCACGATGCCAAGGGCCTGCTGATCGCGGCGATCGAGGACAACGATCCCGTCATCTTCTTCGAGCCCAAGCGCATTTATAACGGCCCGTTCGACGGTTATTACGACCGACCCTCGCGGCCCTGGAAGGGGTTGCCGGGTAGCCAGGTTCCGGAGGGTTACTACCGCATTCCGCTCGGCAAGGCGCGTGTGGTGCGCGAAGGTGCCGCGCTGACGGTCGTGACGTACGGCACCATGGTCCACGTTGCCGAGGCGGTGCTGGCCGAGAAGGGTGTCGACGTTGAAATCATCGACTTGCGCAGCCTCGTCCCGCTGGACATCGATACTGTGGAAAAGTCGGTGGAGAAGACGGGGAAATGCCTGGTGATACACGAGGCGACCCGCACTTCCGGTTTCGGCGCCGAGCTCGTCACGCTCGTGCAGGAGCGCTGCTTCTATCATCTCGAAGCCCCGGTGGAGCGCGTGACCGGTTTCGACACGCCTTATCCGCACAGCCTCGAGTGGGCCTATTTCCCCGGTCCCGTCCGCATTGGCGAGGCGGTCGATCGGCTCATGAAGGATTGATCCGATGGGTCGTTTCACATTCCGCCTGCCGGACATCGGCGAAGGCATCGCAGAGGCCGAGATCGTCGCCTGGCACGTCAAGGTCGGCGATACGGTCGAGGAAGACGGCCGCCTGGCCGACATGATGACCGACAAGGCCACGGTCGAGATGGAGAGCCCGGTTTCGGGCGTGGTCGTGGAGGTCGCGGGCGAAGCGGGCGACGTGATCGCTATCGGCTCGCCGCTGGTGGTGATCGAGGTTGAGGGCGCTGGCAACGAAGTCGACCGTGCACCTGCGCCGAAGGCCGAAGTGGTCGAGCAGCGGATCGAGGCGGAAACGCCCGATGCTGGCGATGTGGCGCGCGTGGAAAGCGCGGTGGCACCGGAGGCGAAGCCTGTCCCCGCCCCCACAGCTCTCACGCCAAAGCCGGCCCCCGCTCAGGCTGAGCCCGTCGAATCCCGCGCACCCACGCCCACGCCAAAACCGACTGCCCCCCACGCCAAGGTCATGGCCAGCCCGGCCGTGCGAAAGCGTGCAGCCGATCTCGGCATCGATCTGGGTGAAGTGCGCCCGGCCGAAGATGGCCGCCTGCGTCATTCGGATCTCGACGCCTTCCTGTCCTACAATGCTTCCGGCGGGTTCCAGCCCGCCGGGCGCAAGGGGCAGGACGAGCAGGTGCGCGTGATCGGCCTGCGCCGCCGCATCGCCGAGAATATGGCTGCGTCGAAGCGCCAGATACCCCACTTCGCCTATGTCGAGGAATTCGACGTCACGGCACTGGAGGAAACCCGCGCGCAGCTTAACGCAGGGCGGGGCGACCGGCCGAAGCTGACGATGCTGCCGTTCCTCATCACCGCGATCTGCAAGCTGCTGCCCAAGTATCCGATGCTCAATGCGCATTATGATGACGAGGCTGGCGTGGTGACGCGCTACGGCTCGGTGCATCTGGGCATGGCGGCGCAGACCCCGGCGGGGCTGATGGTTCCGGTGATCCGCGATGCGCAGGGCCGCAACTTGTGGCAACTGGCCACCGAGATCGGGCGTCTGGCACAGGCTGCGCGGGACGGTTCGGCCAGGTCGTCCGAGCTTTCGGGATCGACGATCACCGTGACCTCGCTCGGGCCGATGGGCGGGGTGGCGACCACGCCGGTCATCAACCGTCCCGAAGTGGCGATCATCGGGCCGAACCGCATCGTCGAGCGACCGATGTTCGTGAAGGGTGCGGATGGCGTGGAGCGCATCGAGAAGCGCAAGATCATGAATATCTCGATGTCCTGCGATCACCGCGTGGTAGATGGCTGGGATGCTGCCAGCTTCGCGCAGGACCTCAAGAAGCTGATCGAGGCTCCCGCGCTCATTCTTGCGGGGTAACGGGAGAAAGGGAATGGGCAGGGATCCGCGCGTCGATGACTATATCGAGGGAGCCGCGGACTTTGCCCGCCCTATCCTCGAACATCTGCGGGCGTTGGCCCACCGCGCGCTTCCCGGGGCGGAGGAGGCGATCAAGTGGGGAATGCCGCACTTCACGGTGAGCGGGAAGAACGTGGCCGGGATGGCGGCGTTCAAGGCGCATTGCACGTTCGTGATTCATGGCGATGGCCGGCAAGGCGACGCCATGGGCCAGTTCGGGCGAATCACAGGGATCGCCGACCTGCCGGACGAAGCCGTGCTGACCGCGAATCTTCAGGCGGCTCTGGACCGGGTGCTGGAGAAGGGTACCGCACTCCGGATCGACGGCACACGCAAGCCTCGTCCCGAAATACCGATGCCGGATGATTTTGCGGCCCTGCTGGCCGCAACGCCTGAGGCGCAGGATGCCTTCGGCCGGTTCACATCCTCCCAGCGCCGCGACTATCTTGAATGGATCACCGAAGCGAAGACTGCCGCCACGCGGGACAAGCGCATGGTACAGGCGTCCGAGTGGATCGCCGAGGGAAAGACACGCAACTGGAAGTACGAGAAGCCCCGCAGGAACGCCTGACGTCTTGCGCGGGACGCGGCAGGGCGGTGGATCGGCCCTGGTTTCAAAATTTTTTTCGCGTGTTTTCCTTCGGCCGGCCCACCCGTGAGGTGTTTTCGAGAGGTGAAAATCGCAAAAACATCGACTGAATCGTGCCATCGGCAAAACTGTCCACAGGCTAGTCGCGGCGTGGTCGTAAAAATCTCTCTTGGGCTGGAATAGTGCGTTGACAGCCACCCGGTGCTGACATAGAGGGCGGCCTCCCAAGCGGACGCAACCGCAAGAACGCGGGTGTAGCTCAGTTGGTTAGAGTGCCGGCCTGTCACGCCGGAGGTCGCGGGTTCGAGCCCCGTCACTCGCGCCACTTGGGAATTCCCTGTCTGTGACAGGCAGGGGAAAATGCTGGTAATCCAGCGACTTGAGGTAGTCTGAAAACCTCACATATATTGCTGCGCGGGTGTAGCTCAGTTGGTTAGAGTGCCGGCCTGTCACGCCGGAGGTCGCGGGTTCGAGCCCCGTCACTCGCGCCACTTCCTTGACTGGAAGAGGAAAGCAATATCATGAAAAAGGCCGGGAGAAATCCCGGCCTTTTCTTTTGCCTGCGATATGCGGAAAAAATGAAAGCGCCGGGGAATCATCCCCAGCGCCCTGTCTCCATCCAGATCAGGAATCGCCGCAAGGGCATGATCCATACTACCCCCATGAAGAGGTAGATGGGGGTCTGGAGCAGGACATGCCAATCCGACATGAGTGGGGCGACGTAGCGTGCTATCAGCAGCCCGTAGGCGCACAGGACAAGCAGCAGCCCCAATACGCCGAACGGGATCCGCCAGGTCGGTGTTTCGCGCAAGGTCAGATTTCCCCTTCGTAGATCCGCGTCGGCGTTACCACGGCATCCAGTATCCGGTCGTGCGCTTCCACCGGTAGGGTTTCGGCCAGTTGGCAGTCCCATGCAAGGCCGATGGCGGGAACGTCGGGATTGGCATCGAGCCAGCGATCATAATGGCCGCCGCCCTGGCCGAGCCGATGACCCTGCGCCGTGAAGGCGAGCAGGGGCACTACGAGGATGGCCGGAACCACGGCCTTGGCGCTGGCGAGCGGCTGCAGTGCCCCCCAGGGCCCCAGGGTGAGTTGTTCCTCGTCAAAGGGGTTTGCCCATTCGCGAAATTCCATCGCGCTTTCGCGGGCGGCGAACCAGGGGAGTGCGATATTCCGCCCATGTTCGGAAAGCCACCGCGCCCAGCCGAAGGCCGGTGCCTCATCGCCAACCGGTGCGTAGAGGCCGATGGTCAGCCCCTCCGGTATCATTTCCGCGACCGGTGCGGGCGGGCGGTTCAGCACGAGCGCGCGCATGCCCTGGGGCAGCGAGGCGACATGCTCCGCGCGGGCAGCCCGGTGCGATTTGCGCAGCGCGATTTTCTTGCTCGTAGGGGAGAGAGGAGGCGACGAATCCACCGTGAGTCCCATTTCTGGATTATCGGGCCGCAACAATACCACCGAAGGTCTCTCGCGGCATGTCGGAAATCCGGCAATGAATGCCGGCGCGTCAGGGGCTGCGGGAACAACAAGAGCCCCCGGTGAGGTCAGTGCCCATCGGAAGGTCGAGGATGGGCGATGTCCTCTATGCTGATGAAGTGGGTGACGGGTCCACCATGGGTCGTTTCCTAGAAATCCTCTGACGCCTCGACGTCAGGTGGGGACCATATGCGTCGGACCACGGTCCGGGCAGGGACAGCCCCCAATGGATTGCTTATAGCCTCAGGGATGTTCGAACGGCACGTGCCGGGCAGATCCCGTCCCCCCTTAGTTAGGCGTTCGGCGAGCCATCCTCAAGGCGCTGCGCGAGATTTTCGACATGATCGGCAATCTTTGCGAGTTTTTCCGCGAAGGCGGGCGGAAACGCGGGCTCGGCGGGAGCCGGGGGAGGGGGTGCCTGGACCGGGGGGCGTTGGCGAAGTTCGTGCAGTTCGTCTGCCAGCATCAGTGAGGCAAACAGCAGCATGCGGGGTTCGGTCTGTCCCACGACGCCGGCATGACCGAGCTTCTCGTCGATCATCGCCGCAAGCTTCGTGACGTGAGCTTCCTCGCCGTCTGCGCAGGCGAGCATGAATTCGCGCCCGCCGATCGTAAGGGTGATGTTTGCCATGGCTGCTATCAGGACCGGCGCTGCGCGAGGAGCGCGTCGATCTCGCCGAGCGCTTCCTCCACGGTGCCGCGAAGCCTGCCATGACGGTCCTGCAGGGCGCGGGTTTGCGATACCACACGTTCCAGCCGCGAAAGTGCGGCTTCGATCCGATCGATCGCCGTCTGGGCCGCTGCTTCGTTCGTCGCCTTGCTGGTCGCTTCGTTCATGGGCGAGTGGCTACAGTGAAAAAGCCAAAACGCAATCAATTGGCGGCCCTTGTTCACAATCCTTTCGATCAACCGAGGCGATTGTGCCACCATGTGATTGGCACACATATGTACAAGCCCCCATGTACGGGAGGCCTAAATGGACGTTAGGCGAACTTGACGGGAGACGGCCTCGCCCTAAAGGGGGTCGGCAAGTTCGAATCGTCCCATTTTCCGTTTCCGGAGCCTCACGATGACCCTTGCTGCTGACCGTCTCGCGCCGATGGCCAATGCCATCCGCGCGCTGTCGATGGACGCGGTCCAGGCGGCCAACAGTGGCCACCCCGGCATGCCCATGGGCATGGCCGATGTCGCGACCGTCCTTTTCGCCAAGTTCCTCAAGTTCGATCCCGCCGCGCCCAAGTGGGCCGACCGCGACCGCTTCGTGCTGTCGGCCGGTCACGGATCGATGCTGATCTACTCGCTGCTCCACCTGACCGGCTATGCCAGCCCGACGATGGACGACATCCGTGGCTTCCGTCAGCTGGGCTCGGTCTGCGCCGGTCACCCGGAAAACTTCCTGATCGAAGGCGTCGAATGCACCACCGGCCCGCTCGGCCAGGGTCTGGCCATGGCGGTCGGCATGGCGATGGCGGAGCGTCAGCTCAACGCCACCTTCGGCGACGATCTGGTCGATCACAAGACCTGGGTCATCGCCGGTGACGGCTGCCTCATGGAAGGCATCAACCACGAAGCCATCGGTCTTGCCGGCACGCTCAAGCTGGGCCGCCTGAAGGTGCTGTGGGACGACAACAAGATCACCATCGACGGCGACACCTCGCTGTCGACCAGCGAAGACATCCCGGCGCGCTACCGCGCTTCGGGCTGGGACGTGTTCGAGTGCGACGGTCATGACTTCGCCGACATTGAGCGCGCGCTGGCCGAGGCTGCCGCTTCGGACAAGCCTACGCTGGTCGCCTGCAAGACCGTGATCGGCAAGGGGGCCCCCAACAAGCAGGGCGGCCACGACGTTCACGGCGCTGCGCTGGGCGAGGCCGAAGTGGCCGCTGCCCGCGAATACCTGGGCTGGACCTCGGCTCCCTTCGAGGTTCCGGCGGAAATCCTGGCCGACTGGCGCTCGCTGGGTCAGGCCGGTGCCACGGCTCATGCCGACTGGTTCGGCCGCCTTGCCGCTTCCGACAAGGCTGACGAGTTCACACGCCGCATGGCCGGCGAACTGCCGGAGACCGACGCGATCCGTGCCAAGCTGGCCGAATGGCTGGAAGGCGATTCCACCGTGGCCACCCGCAAGGCTTCGGAAAACTGGCTGAATGTGCTGGCCCCGGCGATCCCCGAGATGATCGGCGGTTCTGCCGACCTTACCGGTTCGAACAACACCAAGGCCAAGTGCCAGGAACCGTTCACGCCGGACAACTACGGCGGCCGCTACGTCTACTATGGCATCCGTGAATTCGGCATGGCCGCGGCCTTGAACGGCATGGCGCTGCATGGCGGCGTGATCCCCTATGGCGGCACCTTCCTGATCTTCTCGGACTACTGCCGCAATGCGATCCGCCTCTCGGCGCTGCAGCAGACCCGCGCGATCTACGTGCTGACCCACGATTCGATCGGCCTTGGCGAAGACGGCCCGACCCACCAGCCGGTCGAGCATGTGATGTCCATGCGCATGATCCCGAACCTTTACGTGTTCCGTCCCGCGGACGTCATCGAGACGGCGGAATGCTGGAATATCGCGCTGGAATCGCAGGACACCCCTTCGGTGCTGGCGCTTACCCGCCAGAACCTGCCGCAGTTGCGCAAGACGGGCGACATGCTCTCGGCACGCGGCGCCTACACGCTCCGCCATGCCGAGGGCGACCGCAAGGTCATCCTCATCGCCACCGGTTCGGAAGTCGAACTGGCGGTGAAGGTGAAGGCCGAGCTGGAATCGCAGGGAATCGGCGCCGACGTGGTCTCGATGCCGTGCATGGAGCTCTTCGCCGCTCAGGACGAAGCCTACCAGCACGAGGTTCTGCCGAACGATCCGTCGATCCTGAAGGTCTCGATCGAGGCCGGCGTCACCATGGGCTGGGAGCGCTATACCGCGCAGAGCCGCAACGGCGGCCTGAATATCGGTCTGGACCGCTTCGGCGCCTCGGCTCCGGCCAAGGACCTCTTCGCTCGCTTCGGCTTCACCGTCGATGCGATCGTTCCGAAGATTCTCAATAAACTCAGCGTGTAAACAGGAGAATTGCACATGGCGACCAAGGTTGCGATCAACGGTTTCGGACGTATCGGGCGCAACGTCGCGCGCGCCATTCTCGAGCGCACGGACCACGACCTCGAACTGGTTTCGATCAACGACCTTGCCGACGCCAAGGCCAATGCCCTCCTGTTCAAGCGTGACAGCGTCCACGGTACTTTCGAAGGCACTGTGGAAGTCGACGGCACTGACCTGATCGTAAACGGCAAGCGTATCCACGTCACTGCCGAGCGCGATCCGGCCAACCTGCCGCACGCCGCGCAGGGCATCGAGATCGTCCTGGAATGCACCGGTTTCTTCACCAACAAGGAAGCGGCCTCCAAGCACATCGACGCCGGCGCTAAGCGCGTTCTGGTTTCGGCCCCCGCCAAGGGCGTGGACCTCACCGTCGTTTACGGCGTGAACCACAAGGAACTGACCGCCGAGCACGTCGTCGTCTCGAACGCATCGTGCACCACCAACTGCCTGGCACCTTTCGCCAAGGTTCTGCATGAGAAGATCGGTATCGAGCGCGGTCTGATGACCACGATCCACTCGTACACCAACGACCAGAAGATCCTCGACCAGATCCACAGCGACCCGCGCCGCGCCCGCGCCGCCGCGATGAACATGATCCCGACCAGCACCGGCGCTGCCGTTGCCGTGGGCCTCGTTCTTCCGGACCTCAAGGGCAAGCTCGACGGTTCGTCGATCCGCGTGCCGACCCCGAACGTCTCGGTCGTCGACCTGACCTTCGTGCCGAAGCGCGACACGACCACCGAGGAAGTCAACGCGCTGCTCAAGGAAGCGGCCGAGGGCGAGCTCAAGGGCGTGCTTGGTTACACCGAGGAACCGCTGGTTTCGATCGACTTCAACCACGATGCGCATTCGTCGACCATCGACAGCCTTGAGACTTCGGTTCTCGAAGGCAAGCTGGTCCGCGTCCTGTCGTGGTACGATAACGAGTGGGGCTTCTCCAACCGCATGGTCGACACGGCCGGCGTGATGGCGGGCCTGCTCTGAGGACCTGATGGAGACGGGCCGTCTCGTCGGCAGCGTGCGGGAGGAGGAGCCTGTATGCGCCGGTGAAACGGCGGTCCGTCGCCCGACTGTCGCCGCGGGAGTCCATACCGGACTTTCGCGGCGCGGTGCGTCCGGAGCCCGTCTCGCGGGCCGGAACATCGAGGAATGCTCCCGGTCCTGAACCGGGAAACTGAACCGGCGCGGACCTGTACGCCGTGCCTTCGAGCGGCGGGCCCGGCGCGGGCCCGCAGGACGGCGCTATCGCCGCCGTCGAGATAAGGATCGAGCAATGAGCGCTTTCAAGACCCTTGATGACCTTGGTGACGTGACGGGGAAAGTTGCGCTCGTGCGCGTCGACCTCAACCTGCCGATGAACGACGGCGTCGTCACCGATGATACCCGCATTCGCGCCGCTGTGCCGACAGTGCTGGAACTTGCCGAAAAGGGCGCCAAGGTTCTCCTGCTCGCTCACTTCGGCCGCCCCAAGGGCGACCGCGTGCCCAGCATGTCGCTGTCGATGGTGGTCGGCGCGGTCGAGAAGGTGCTCGGCAAGGAAGTGATGTTCGTCCCCGAGATCGCCGGTGACGTGGTCAAGCAGACCGTCGGCATCCTGCGCGCCGGCGACATTGCCATTCTCGAGAATACCCGTTTCTGGAAGGGCGAGGAGAAGAACGACCCTGAACTCGTCAAGGCGATTGCCGAGAACGCGGACTTCTACGTGAACGATGCCTTTTCCGCAGCGCACCGCGCCCATGCGACGACGGAGGGCCTTGCCCACGTCCTTCCTGCCTATGCGGGCCGCTCGATGCAGGCCGAACTGGAAGCGCTCGACAAGGCGCTGGGCAGCCCGGAAAAGCCGGTTGCGGCCGTGGTCGGCGGCGCCAAGGTTTCCTCGAAGCTCGACGTGCTCAAGCACCTCGTCACGCAGGTCGATCACCTGATCATCGGTGGCGGCATGGCCAATACCTTCCTCGCCGCCAAGGGCGTGGACGTGGGCAAGTCGCTTTGCGAACATGACCTGACCGGCACTGCGACCGAGATCCTCGACGTGGCCGACAAGTCGGGCTGCACTGTCCATCTGCCTTACGAAGTGGTGGTCTCGAAGGAATTCGCCGCCAATCCGCCCAGCCTGCGCACCTGCAATGTCCACGAAGTGGCTGCTGACGAGATGATTCTCGACGTTGGCCCGCTCGCGGTGGAGGCGCTGGGGGACGTGCTCAAGACCTGCCGCACGCTCGTATGGAACGGCCCGCTCGGCGCATTCGAGACGGTTCCGTTCGATGCCGCTACCGTGGCTCTGGCCAGAACTGCGGCTGCGCTGACCCGCGAAGGTTCGCTGGTTTCGGTCGCGGGCGGCGGCGATACTGTCGCGGCACTGCATCACGCAGGCGTGGCGGACGATTTTTCGTACATTTCGACGGCAGGCGGTGCCTTCCTCGAATGGATGGAAGGCAAGGAACTTCCCGGCGTGGCCGCACTTTCGGCCTGAGCCGCCGATCTGCTGGGGGAGGGGCGGCAAGCATGAACAGATCGATGCCTGCCGCTCGTCCCGAACGGCAACTGCCCTGGCACGGCAGATATGTAACGCTTGACGGCATGCGCGGGATCGCCGCGCTTGCCGTCGCGCTGTTTCATTTCAACATTTCCCAGGCGCCGCACGGGTATGTTGCGGTGGATTTCTTCTTCGCACTGTCCGGCTTCGTGCTCTGCACGAGCTACCTGTCTCGTTGGCAGGGCGGCATGGGTACCGGCGCTTTCATGGCGAAGCGCCTCGTGCGTCTCTATCCGCTGTTCCTCGTCGGTGTGCTGCTGACGACCACGGTCGGCCTCGTGCGGCATCATACCGGCGGCGATACCTCGCTTAGCCTGCCGACGATCGCCATCAGCACGGCGTTGAACGCTCTGATGCTGCCATCGCCGCTGACAGGCACGCTGTTTCCGCTCAATGTCCCGGCATGGTCACTGTTCTATGAGCTCATCGCCAATCTGGTGATGATCGTCGTGCTCTTCCGCCTTCCGCGGCTTCTGCTGCTGGTCGTCTGTCTGGCCTCGGCATGGTGGTTCGCCCCGGCGGTTCTTGAGAACGGCTCGGGCAATATCGGCGCGATCTGGAGCGAATGGTCGGTAGCACTGGCGCGGACGCTCTACTCGTTCTGTGCCGGTATGCTCATCGCCCGGCTGCGCCAACCTGCACACCGCCCGGCGACTTTGGGGGGCATCGCCTGCCTCGCCGCGATTGCGGTCATGCTGCTGGCCGACCCCCGGTGGATCGCCGTAACCCATTACGATCTGGCCTGCACGCTGCTGGTCTCACCGCTGCTTGTCTGGTTCGGATCGCGCGTGGAACCCTCGCGAAAGCTGGCACCTGCGGCCTGGTTCGTGGGAGAGGTATCCTTCGCGCTCTATGCCGTGCACTGGGCGTTGATCGAGCCGATGCGCTATTTCAAGGATGATCTGCACTACAACGAAGTGCTGATGGCCTTCGTGTTTCTCGGTGCCTGCCTGGCCGTCGCCTGGTTCTGCGTTCGCTGGATCGACGTGCCGGCACGCACTCTGCTGTCCGATATATTGCGCCGGCGGCGGCAAGCGCGCGTCTTCGTTGGAACGGATCATCCGGCCGATGGATAGCCTTTTGCCGCAGTTGCGAAACGGAGCTCCGGAGAATAAGCCCGTTTCAGGTTGCTGATACAACTTAGGAGGAGAAACCATGGAATTTTCAGAGATGACGGCCAAAATGGCCGGCGGGAACGGTTTTATCGCCGCGCTCGACCAGAGCGGCGGTTCAACCCCGAAGGCCCTTGCGGGATACGGCATCGAGGAAGGCGCATGGTCTTCCGAGGAAGAGATGTTCGGCCTGATCCACCAGATGCGCGCGCGCATCATCGCTTCGCCTGCATTCACCGGAGACAAGGTGATCGGCGCGATCCTTTTCGAGCGGACCATGGATGGTGAAGTCACCGGCGTGCCCACTCCGCAGGCCCTGATCGCCAAGGGCGTGGTGCCTTTCATCAAGATCGACAAGGGCCTTGAAGACGAAGCCAACGGCGTGCAGCTGATGAAGCCGATGCCGACGCTGGACGCGCTGCTCGCGCGTTCAAAGGCACTGGGCGTCTACGGCACCAAGGAACGTTCGGTGATCCAGTCGGCCAATGCCGAGGGTATCGCTGCCGTAGTGAAGCAGCAGTTCGAGATCGGTCAGCAGGTGCTCTCGCACGGCATGATGCCGATCATCGAGCCCGAAGTGAACATCAAGAGCGAGACCCGCGCCGAGTGTGACACGCTGCTCCTTGCCGAGATTCTCAAGAACCTCGATGCGTTGCCGGATGGCGTGCGCGTCATGCTCAAGCTCTCGCTGCCGATCGTTCCGGGTACTTTCGATCCGCTCGTCTCGCACCCCAAGGTGCTGCGCGTCGTTGCCCTGTCGGGTGGCTACAAGCGTCCCGAAGCCTGCGCCGAACTGGCGAAGAACAAGGGCATCATCGCCAGCTTCAGCCGTGCGCTGCTTGAAGACCTGCGCTCGCAGATGAGCGATGCAGAGTTCGATGCTGCGCTGGCCGATGCCATCGACGAGATCTTCAAGGGCTCGACCCAGAAGGTGGACGCAGCGGCGGCTGCCTGATCCCGTCGCGGATTTCGCTTGAAGGGAAGGGCGGTGCCGAAAGGTGCCGCCCTTTCTCGTTGACGCGTTCTTCTCTCAAAGTCCGCCCATGAAACGGAACCCGAACTGGTAGGCGAAGGGCGCTGGCCGGGTTCCGGCAACAGGGGCGGGGAGCGCGTCGAGAAGCTCCAGTTGTCCATCCGCGATCTGGATCGGCTGACCAAGGGTCATCTCCACTTCGCGAGGACCGGAGCCGAGATCGATGCGAACACGAACGCGCAGACGGCCGGCCCAGACGCACTGGGTGCCTACCGCGCAGCGACTGTCTTCCAGCAAGGCCAGCGGCGTCACCCTGGGCCCATCGACATGAATCGTCTCGCCGATACGTGTATAGGCAAGCGGAGGGCCGCTATAGGAAGCCGGTGGAGGTGAGGGTTCCGGAGAGGGGGATGACGGGCCGCTTGGGGCAGGCCCACTCGGGACAAGGTCACCCGGCGCCGTGTCCTGCGGCGTATAGAAGGGCGGTTGATCCGGGCTTTCGGCAGGGGGTGCATAAGGCGAAGCTGGCGCGGGCGTAACGGATGGCGGCGCCGAACCCTCCGGAATGATGCGGCATCCGGCGATCCCGGTGGCCGCCAGGAGCAGCACAAGGGCGAGTGTCCGGGCGGGTCGTTTCATGTTCCTCCCCTTGGCGTGAACGGATGTCCGGTTCATAATTTGCCGCAGGCGAGACTAGCGGCGCGGGCTGAACCTCTCCCGAACGAATGCGCTTTTCGCGGAGGCGCGGGAGCGTTAGTGTTTATGCCGATAGACGGGACGGCAATGAAATTCTCCCAATATTGGTCTGCTATCAACGGGCCGATCAAGATCTGGCTCGCTTGCATAGTGGTGGTGTTCGTCGCACCATCCCTGTTGCCGCCTGCCGTTATCAGGCTGGTGGTGCCGCCCATCTTTTGTGCGTTGGTGGCGACCTTGCTGATCGCGTGGCTGCGTCCCCGATACGATCCCATGTTGCGACGGGCAATGGCGCTGCTCCTGGGCGAAACGGCCTGGCTCCTGATGGAGGCGGATGCGCTGCCTGCGGCCATGCTGGTCGATGTTCTCGCCGGTTTCCTGCTGCCGTTACTTCTCCTCTGGCGGCCCTCGCGGGTTCTGGTGGCGATCATGGCCGGGGGCGTCAGCGTCGCGGCTGCCAAGGCGATGTACCTGGCTTCGACCGCGCCGGGCTGGAATACCGATACTGCGGCCGACGCCCTGCACGCGGTGATGAGGTTGACTATCCTCCTGTTCGCGGCAGGAGCGCTGGGTAGGGTGAACCGCGAACGCGACGACGCGCGCTTTGAAGAGGAACTCTTTTCCTCGGCCCCATGAAAGGCTAGGTGCGCGCATATGGAAGACATCGAACGCGAACCGACACAGCTTTACCTGATCTCGCCGCTGGACGTGGGCGGCACGTTCCCCGAACGGCTTGCCCGCGCACTCGATGCCGCGCCTGTCGCGGCGTTCCAGTTCCGGGTCAAGGACGTGGACCAGCACGAGGCTGCGCGTCTTGCAGAGCCCCTGCAGAAGATTTGCGCAGAGCGGGAGGTCGCCTTCATCGTCAACGATTCGATCAGCCTCGCCAAGCGGCTTGGAGCCGACGGCGTGCATATCGGTCAGGAAGACGGGACAGTGGAAGAGGCGCGCAATGCGCTTGGCCGCGATGCGCAGATCGGCGTGACCTGCCATGACAGCCGCCACCTCGCGATGGATGCTGGCGAAGAAGGCGCGGATTACGTGGCGTTCGGAGCATTCTTCCCGACCACTACCAAGCAGGTGAAGCATACTGCTGGGCTCGATCTGCTCGAATGGTGGCAGGGAATCTTCGAAATTCCCTGTGTGGCGATCGGCGGGATCACGCCGGAGAACTGCGGGCCGCTGGTGAAGGCAGGCGCTGACTTCCTCGCGGTTTCGGGCGCGGTCTGGAACGGAGACGAAGTGGCGGCAGTAAAGGCTTTTCACGAAGCCATGGCTGCGGCGATGAAAGCCGAAGGCTGAGGGATCAGGGCAGGGGCCGGTTCCCTGCCCTTAACAGTGCTGGTGGAAGCGTGCTGGCGGCGATTTAATTAAAAATCAATCTTCGCAATAACTTCCTCGCCGAACTTCAGTGCGATGTCGCAATATTGGGCGCGTGTTTCGGCGTGGATCGTCGCACCGGAGCCATGGACTCCGAGCGACTTGAGGTTGGCATAGTGATCGAGCGCTTCCTGTGCGCTCCAACCATCCTTCACAGCGTAAGTCGATGAGGCGATGACTTTGGGGGGCTCGGCACGGCCGACTTTTCCGCAGTGATCCGCCATGTATCCGATCGCGGCGAGGATATCGTCGTCTCCTTCGAGATTGGCGGTGCGCGCAGTGTCGGTAACGCTCTTGGGTACGAAGAACGGGTGCCAGGCGTCACCCAGTTCGACCGCGCGGCGCAGGGCCCGCTTCGAGTTGCCGCCGACCAGCAGGGGCGGGTGCGGTGTCTGTGCAGGCGTGGGCAACATGCGGTTGCCGAGCGCGGTATAGCCGGTGCCCTCGAACGTGAAATCCTCGCCGGTCCAGGCCAATTTCATCGCATTGATATATTCGTCCATGAGGTCGTTGCGGGTATCGAAATCCACGCCGAGCGCCTTGTACTCAGCCTTCATGTAGCCCGCGCCGAGGCCAAGGATCACGCGCCCATTCGTGAAGTGGTCAAGCGATGACACGGCCCGGGCGGTGAGAAACGGATTGCGATAGGGCAGGACCAGGATGTTGGTCTGGAGGCGCAGTTTCGTCGTCGAGGCACCCAGCATCGAGAGCAGGACGAACGGGTCCTGCGCATAGTGCCCTCCGGCATCGAGCCAGCGCGCTGAGGGCGCCGGGTGATCGGTGACGGTGCCGGCGTAGAAGCCCGCCGCTTCGACGGTGCGGGCGATTTCCTGGAGCGCGTCAAGGGTGCCGAATTCCTCCGGGCGATCGATATGGTCGAACGGAAGGCTGGTGCTTAATGTGAAGGTCATGCCGGAAGTTCTTTCAATCGTTGGATTTCTCGCAGTGGATTTCAGGCGATGAGTTTCAGGGATTCGGTTCGGGGGGAAGAACCCAGGTATCGTCGCGGTTGCGCACCCAGCCTCCCGAGGCCCAGGTTCCGCCGTCCACCGGAATGATCGTGCCGGTGACGTAGCTTGCCATCTGTGAGGCGAGGAACACCGCCACGCGGCCGCACTCTTCGTCGATCCCGGCACGGCCGAGCGGGATGCGGCGGCGGATCACGTCTTCCTGTTCCGCGCTGGGCCTGGGCCAGATGGCTTCATCTACGGGGCCGGTGAACTGTCCGCGCGTACCGGGTGTTACCGTGTAATCGGGCGCTATGGCGTTCACCCGGATGCCGTGTTCGGCGAATTCCAGTGCCAGCGTGCGCGTCAGGTTGTTCACGCCGGCCTTGCAGGCGGCATAGACCGCGTAGCCCGGTGCTGCGCGGGCCGCCTCGATACTGGTGACGTTGATGATGGAACCACCCCGCTCGCCCGCAATCATGACTGGCAGTGCAGCCTGCGTGGCGGCGAGGTTGGAAACAAGGTTGAGATCGATGTGGCGCCGCCAGTTCTTCTCGGCGAGATTGAGAAAGCCCCGGCGCGTTACGCCGCCTGCGTTGTTCACCAGCACATCGAGGCGCCCGAACTTCTCGGCAGCGGCGGCAATGGCGTGTTGCAGGGCCTCCACGTCCATCACGTTTCCGGGGATGCACAGCGCCTTGCGGCCGCGCGCCTCGATCATATCGGTGAGTTGTTCGCAGCGTTCAGGCACCGCCTCGATCAAGGCGACATCGGCGCCCATGTCCGCCATGTTCAGTGCGATCGACCTGCCGATCCCGCCTCCGCCGCCGGTAACAAACACAACTTGTCCCGTAAGGTCGATGATGCCGGCGTCCACACCCGTTCTCCCGCTTATGCCAGCCGTCTTCGGCCTTTGGCGATGGGCTGCCGCAATAAGGATACGGCGCTCAACAGATGTTCAGCATCTGGCAGATCGGCGGGCTCGTCTATATCTTTTTCCAGCCCGCCGGAGAGGATCGTCTCCACGGTCAGTCCAAGTTTTTTCGTTTCATCGCAGTGCCTTGAGTAGCTTTCTTCACCGAAGGAGAAAGGAAACCATATGGTTTCGGGCAACGTCAGCGAGAGAGCGTTGGTCCCCGTACCATGCCGATCGGGCGCCACGCCGACTACACCTGCGGGCAGGCTCGCGAGCCGGTCGATGTCAGCGGTCGTCAGGCAGGGAAGATCTGCGGGAAGCACCACGACGCGGTCCGGGCCGGTCGTGGCGATCGCACCAAGCGCCGATCCCAGCGCCCGGTTCAGGTCGGATCCGGAGTCAGGCAACCTTACAAGGCCCTTGCCAAGACCGGGACGGGACGGCCCCAATATGCAGATCCGGTCGATTGCCGCGCAGGCGCGTGCGGTTGCCAGGACATGGCGGAACATCGCGCAGACGAGGGCTTCGCGCTCATCCGGAGCAAGTGCCCGGGCCAGCCTCGTCTTGCCGAGGCCCGGCGCCTTGACCGGGATGAGCGCCCAGCAGCTCACGGGACCAGCGGAGCCTGGGCAAGGTTCGTGAAGCGTATGCCCGCCCCGTCTGCCTTGTAGGTCTTGTTCATGTAAATGAGGATCGAGGTCAGAGCCTCTGCCGCCGCCGAGTTGGCCAGCGCCCCGCCGGAGAGGCCCCGAATGCCCATTCCGGGGCACAGGCCGACCACGGTGTTGCGCGCCTCCACGTCATCGCTGAAGACCAGCACATCACAATCGATAGCGTGGTCGCTGTCGAGATGATGGGCCGACACATTGTGGAACGCCGTGACCAGCCTCGCATCCGGCCCGAGGTGTTCGCGCGCCTGCATGGCGGCGCTGCCTTCTGCGGGAAGCTGTACGCGCATGACCTTGGGCGGGACCAGCGGCACGGTCGTGTCGACAACCACGGCATTGCCGACCGCGTCGCGGATCTGGCGCAGGGTGTCGCCCTGCGAGGCATGGGGAACGGCCACGATCACCACGTCCTTGCCGCGCGCGGCCTCGACATTTTCAGCGTGGCCGGCGGCACCCAGTTCCCCGGCCGTCACCTGTGCCTTGTCTGCCGTGCGTGAACCGATGGTCACTTCGTGACCGGCCTGGACCAGCCTGCGGGCAATGCCCTTGCCGAGAGCGCCGGTTCCGCCGATCACTGCGATCGCTGCCATTGATTATCTCTCCCGCGAATTCTTGTTCGTCATGATTGTGGTTTGCGGCGCTGCGGACGTAGACAGGCGTTCGGGAGGGCCAATGAACAGAATTCCAGAACTGACCGTACGACCGCTGGCCGGAATGCCCATGTTCGCCGCCGGAATGTCGGTAGCGCAAGCGATTTGCTCTGCCATGGCCGCTTCCGGCGACGGGTTCCGTGACGGCGATATCTGCGTGGTGGCCCAGAAGATCGTCTCCAAGGCGGAGGGCCGCACGCGCGATCTGTCGCGCATTGCACCCGGTGCCGAGGCCGAGCGCCTTGCACGCGATACCGGCCGCGATGCGCCGATGATGCAGGCCATTCTGGACGAGAGTTCGCACATCCTGCGAAGCAACCCCGCGGCCGTGATCGCTTGCCATCGCACCGGGCATGTCCTTGCCAATGCAGGCATCGACGCATCGAACGTGGAAGGGGGAGACGCCGGCCGGGTTCTGCTCTGGCCGCTGGACCCCGATGGCTCCGCACGAGCCTTGCGCAGCGCATTGCAGGCAGAGAATGGCGTCAGGATCGGCGTGGTGATCGCGGATTCGATGGGCCGCGCCTGGCGGATCGGAACGCTGGGCACGGCGATCGGCTGCGCCGGGATAGCCGTGCTGGAAGACCGGCGGGGGCGGGCCACGGACCTTTATGGACGAACCTTGCAGGCAACGGTGATCGGTATTGCGGATTCGCTCGCCGCGATGGCTGGGCTGGCCATGGGCGAGAGTGACGAGGGCACGCCTGTCGCCCTTGTGCGCGGCGGCGCGCGCTGGGTGACGGACGAGGACGGGCCCGGTGCGGCGAGCGGGCTGAGACCCATGGAGCAGGACATGTTTCGATGAGCGGGCGTCATGTCCTTGCGCTTTCCGGCGGTGTCGGCGGGGCCAAGCTGGCGGCTGGCCTGGCTGCGGTCATGGATCCGTCCGACCTCACCATCGCCGTGAACACGGGCGACGATTTCGAACACCTGGGCCTGACCATCTGCCCCGACATCGATTCCGTCATCTATGCGCTTGCCGGTCTCAACGACATCCAGCGCGGATGGGGCGTCAAGGATGAGACGTGGCAGGCCATGGCCATGCTGCGCGCCATGGGCGAGGAGGACTGGTTCAATCTCGGCGATCGCGACCTCGCGATGCATCTGGCGCGGAGCTGGCGGTTACGCGCGGGTGAAAGCCTTTCAGACGTGACTGCGCGGCTTGCCGGCGAACTGGGAATCGCCCACGCGATCGTTCCGATGAGCGACGGGCCGGTGCGCACCCAGGTTCGCACGGTGGCGGGATGGACGGACTTCCAGCGGTGGTTCGTCGGCGAGCAGTGCGGCCCGGCTGTCTCCGCGATCCGTTTCGAGGGTGTGCCGGGCGCGTTGCCTTCGCCCGGTCTGGCCGCGGCGCTGGGCCGTGAGGACCTGGCGGCAATCGTGATTTGTCCCTCGAATCCGTACCTCAGCGTCGATCCGATCCTTGCCGTTGACGGTATTCGCGAAGCGGTTGCGGCACGGCGCGTGCCGCTGATCGCAGTCTCGCCGCTGGTAGGCGGTGCTGCCGTGAAAGGGCCGCTGGCGAAGTTGCTGGCCGGGATGGGGCAGGCGGTGGGCAATGCGGCCATCGCTGATCACTACGGCGATCTTCTCGACCACCTCTTGATCGACCATGCCGATGAGGCCGATGTCTCTGGTTTGCAGGCGCGGGGACTTCAGGTCACCGTGACGAAGACAATGATGCGCGAAGCCGCCGACAGGACAAGGCTCGCGCAGGAGGTGCTTGCCCTCGCAGGTGCCTGAAGGGTGAGCAGATGCAGGATGAAACCGCCCAATCGTCAGCGGATGAACTGAAGGCGTGGCTGCTGGCCGCACCGCTGGAAGAGGTCACCGCGCGGGCAAGAGCGCGGCGCGATGCGCGCGGGCCGGCACGGATGACGTATTCGCCCAAGGTGTTCATCCCCCTGACGCGCCTCTGCGCGGACGTCTGCCACTACTGCACTTTCGCGACCACGCCCTCGCGGCTTGAAGCGCCTTACCTGACGCCTGACGAAGTGCTGGCGATCGCCCGCGCCGGTGCCGCTTCGGGTTGCCGTGAGGCTTTGTTCACGCTGGGTGATGCCCCCGAACGCCGCTACGCCGCCGCGCGCGAATGGCTGGCCGAACGCGGGTTTGCCCGCACCGTCGACTATGTGCGGCACTGCGCCGAACTGGTGCTTGGGGAAACCGGGCTTCTGCCGCACGTCAATGCGGGGCTGTTGGAGCAGCAGGATTACGCGATGCTGCGCCCGGTCGCTGCGTCGGCAGGGCTTATGCTGGAAAGCATCTCCGAGCGGTTGCTGGAAAAGGGCATGTGTCACCACGGCTCGCCGGACAAGGTGCCGGCGCTTCGCCTCGCCTCGCTGGCGGCCGCCGGGGAGGCGAGGGTGCCGATGACCAGCGGCGTCTTGATCGGAATCGGCGAGACCGCCGAAGAGCGGCTCGACAGCCTTTTTGCACTGCGAGACCTGCACTGCGAGCATGGGCATCTGCAGGAAGTGATCGTCCAGAACTTCTGCCCGAAACCCGGTACGAAGATGGCGGAGGCGCCCGAAGCCACCGAAAACGATTTCCTGCGCGTAGTCGCTGCCGCGCGCCTTATCCTGCCTGACGAGGTATCGGTTCAGGCGCCGCCCAATCTCAACGATGAGCGACTGGTAGAACTCATCGACGCAGGGATCGACGACTGGGGCGGCATCTCCCCTGTCACGCTCGATCATGTGAACCCGGAAGCGCCCTGGCCTGAAGTCGAGCGGCTGCGCGCGATCTGCGCGGGCAAGGGGCTGCCGCTGGTCGAGCGGCTGACGATCTATCCGCGTTTCATCACGACCGAAGAAAGTTCATGGATCGACCCGGCGATCCGTCCAGCCGTTCTTCGTCATGCCGATGCCGAAGGGCTGGCGCGTGACAGCGTCTGGAGCCCAGGCCTTGCAGGCCAGCATGCGCCGGGCAACGTCCACGCGCCGCTGGGGCGCCAGCACGAAGGTCCGGTGGCCGCGTCCCTCCATCGTATCCTTGAGCGGGCGGCCAGCGGGGCGACGCTGGGCGAGGACGATATCGTGGCACTCTTCGCAACGCGGGGCGCTGCGGCGCAGGCCGTGGTCGACGCCGCGGATGCCCTGCGGGCCGAAGTCAGCGGCGAGACGGTAACCTATGTCGTCAACCGCAACATCAATTATACGAATATCTGCACGCACACCTGTTCGTTCTGCGCGTTTTCGAAAACCAGCAGCAAGGCCGGGTTCCGCGACAAGCCCTATAACCTCGATCTCGGCGAGATCGCCGGGCGTGCCCGCGAAGCCGTTGCACGCGGGGCGACCGAGGTGTGCCTCCAGGGCGGCATCCACCCCAGCTATACAGGAGATACCTACCTTTCGATCGTGCGCGCCGTGAAGGAGGCTTGCCCCGATCTGCACGTTCACGCCTTTTCACCGCTTGAGGTGAGCCAGGGCGCTCGCACGCTGGGCATGCCGGTCGGGGATTACCTCGCCATGCTCAAGGATGCGGGGCTGGGCTCTCTGCCCGGCACCGCGGCGGAAATCTTGTGCGACGATATTCGCGAGCAGATCTGCCCCGGCAAGCTGACGACGCAGGAATGGCTAGACGTGGTCGGCAGTGCTCACCGCGTGGGTCTGCCCACGACCTCGACGGTGATGTTCGGCCACCTTGAAGGCACCGGGCACTGGGCTCGCCACTTGCTGGCCTTGCGCAATCTCCAGCTCGATACGGGCGGAATTACCGAGTTTGTGCCGCTGCCGCTCGTGCATATGGAGGCGCCGTTCTATCGACGCGGACAATGTCGTAAAGGGCCGACCTGGCGCGAGGCGGTGATGATGCATGCCGTGGCGCGGCTTGCGCTCAACGGTGCGATCAACTCGATCCAGTGCTCTTGGGTGAAACTCGGGATGGACGGTGCCGCTGCGGTCCTTGCAGCGGGGGCCAACGACCTCGGCGGGGTGCTCATGGACGAAAGCATCAGCCGCGCGGCAGGCGCAGCGCACGGACAGGGCGTGACGATAGAGGAATTGCGCCAGGCTGCCGAAAGCGTGGGCCGGCGGTTGAGACAGCGCACGACGCTCTACGGCGAGGTTCCGCTGGAATTGGCCTGAAGAACGGGAGGATCGGGGAGCGCCGGCCGGCGCCACCCCCCGACCGCGTTTCACATGGCCTTGATCTGCTGCCACATGGCATCGGGCATCCAGGTATATTCGATGTAGTGCCCAACCACCTTGCGCGCATCGAGGTACAGGAATTTCAACCCATTGGGATCGTCGTTCGGTTGGCGTTCCATCGCCAGCGGAAGCTCCTGCGCATCCACGCGCGAGCGGAAGTCCGCCCAGTTGTCCACGCCGAAGCAGATGTGGTGGAAGCGCAAGGGGCCGCCGTTCGACAGGCAATTGGCGTAGATGCCTGCCTCGTCGATCTCGTTTTCGATGAGTTCGATCTGGAGTTCGTCGACCCAGATGAAGCAGATGCGCCCCTTCTGGCGCTTGAGCCCCTGCGGGGTCAGCACTTGCTGGTCGACCGGGATGATCATCGGCTCGCGGGTAAGCCCCCGGCCACGGAACAGGTCGATCGCGGCTTCCAGATTGTCGCAGACATAGGCGTTTTGATAATGACGGCCTTCGAACATCGATCTCTCCCTGCCGGCTTGCCGCCGGCGAAGCGGTAATTTGCCCGTCATCCCCGCGGGCGCTGGATGCGCGTTAGCGGGGGTGACGGGCGACAGGAGCGGCGTGTGCTTTCTCAGCCTTCGCGCGCAACGTCATAGCGGGAAAGGTAGCGTTCGAAGAGCGGCTCAAGCTCCGCCTTCTCTATGCCGTACTGTGCGAGCTTGTATTCGTGCTTGCCGAACTTGTCCTGCGGGTTGTCGTTCACCCACTGCTGGATGCCGGCCTCCGCCTCGGCGGTCCATTCGTCGCCAAGCTGCTGGTAGACCTTCTTCATCGTGCCGATCGGATCGGCGGTCATGTCGGCGTAGTGGACGTCGATCACCTTGTCCTCGCCGTGCTTGTCGCGGAAATCCATGATGCGGTTGGCGTGCTCGGCGGCCTGCCAGGTGTAGTTTTCCTTGAGCCACGCGGTGTCCGGCTTGCCCATGTGCGCCATGTGGCTGAGCGAGATGACCGAGCAGAGCGAGCCCGTGGCAGTGAAGGGATCGCGATGCGCCCAAAGGACCCGGGCATCGGGATAGACCTTGAAGATCGTCTCCAGCCACAGCGCGTGGCTGGGCTTCTTCACGTTCCACACGCCGCCCGCGTTCTGCTGAAGCACTTGCAGGAACTTCTTGTGGTATTCGTAAGCGCTGGTCATGTCGCAGGAGAAGATGAACTCCTTGTATTCCGGCAGCTTGCCCTTGGAATCGATCATCAGCGTCTTGAAGTCGTGCGCCATGAAGAACACGCACTCGTTCGGATAGACGGCCGAGCCGCGATAGTACTTGCCCATGGCCGGATTGGCTTCGAGCATAGCCTTTTCCTGCGCCAGACGCGCCTGTGCGCGTGGGTCGGTGGTCAGCAGGTCGGCCGAGGCGACCGGCGGCACCGGATCGTCAATTTCCCAGGTCAGCGGCGAACGGCGCGCAGGATCGGCAGCCAGCAGGTTCGAAAGCAGCGTGGTGCCGGTGCGGGGCACGCCCATTACGAAGACCGGCCGCTCGACCGGGCGGCTGAGAAGTTCGGGGTTCTGACGCAGGTAGTCCGAAATCTTCAGACGGCCGCGCAGATAGTGGAGCGTGTCGGCGGTCCCGCGCGCGATGCCTCCCTCTGTGTACTGCCCGCGCGCGATCCCGGCGTTGAAGTCGTTCACGAAGACGTCGAAGCCTTCGTGCCAGGTGTCGTTGTCGAAGTCCCGGATGCCGGTGTCCTTCATCGCCTGTTCGACGAGAGCGTCGCCGACGAGCTTGTCCGCCGTGAGTTGCTCGGTCATTTCGTGATCCTCTTTCCCGTGTCTTTGAGTGGGCCGCTGCGGCGACCTCATGGGCACGAGTTAGCCTGTGCGCAGGGCCCATTGGCAATGCGGCAGACGCGTCAGATCGAGCCGTTATATCGAATCCCGGTCAAGACCCGTCCATGGGGACAGGAGCGTTATGCGGCAACGGAGTGCATCGATCCCAGCGCACGGCCTTGCCGCTGGCGGAAGGTGCTGGGACTGGCGCCGACGGCGCGCCGGAAGGCGAAAGTGAAGCTCGAAGGAGAGGAGAAACCCATGGCGAAGGCGACTGTCTTCACGCTGTCGCCGTCCATCAACATGCGCTTGGCGGCTTCCATCCGGCGCTGCTCGATATAGTCGCCGATCGAACAGGCACGGCTCACCCGGAAGCCGCGCGTGAGTTGGCGCACCGACAGCGAACAGAGGTCTGCCAACTCCTGAAGCGAAGGGGCGGCGAGGTCTCCGGCCAGCCGTTCCTCGATCAGCCTCAGCCGCCAGCCGGAAAGCCCCCCGGTCATCGGGCGCTCCGAGACTTCGAGGCCGTAGCGACCGAGTTCGATGGACAGTTCTCCGCCCAGCAGTTCGAGCATCCGGCGCGAAGCGAGGCCGGGGTGGCGCACTTCGGCGGTGATGCGGAACAGCAGCGCCCGCACTTGCGCACTGGCGATGTCGAGCGCGGCGGCGAGATGCGCATCGTCCCAGTTCAGCGTCTGTCCGATGAACTCGTGGACCATGGCGGCGTCTATCGTGCAGACCAGCGAGGCCTGCCTGCCGCGTCCGCCGCGAATGTAGAGCGATTCGCCCGGTGGGATCGCGAAGATGTCACCCAGTCGCTCGAAACGGTGCGGGCCCCAGCGTTCGCGGTATCCGCCACGCGATTCAAGGGGGCGCGGGGTGAGGCACATGTTGACGTGATAGCCTTCGCCCAGGGCGTGGCGTGTGTCGGTCGGCTCGGGAATGTCGAAACGCACGATCTGTGCGCAGATGCCCGGTGCCGACAGTTCGGCGTCGACGATCATGGTAGGCAGGTGGGCTGCCTCGCTCGCTTGCATCGCATCGTTCTCCCCAGGGGCTTCGGGCCTCTTGTGAAAGGCGGGCCTGAATTATGTCCCTGATGCCAAGATAAGGCCCGAATTCTATTCCTGGCGGGGTTGCGGGACAAGCCGTGCACGGGAAACATCGCGCCAACGAAAGCGCGGGCGGACAAAGCCCGCGTAATGACAACGGGATCGAGGAGAGAATGATGGCCAAGGGCCTTTTCGACTGCACGGGTAAAGTGACGGTGGTGACCGGCGGCAACGGCGGCATCGGTTTCGGCTTTGCCATGGGCGTCGCGAAAATGGGCGGCGATCTCGCGATCTGGGCGCGCAATGCGGAAAAGAGCGCCAAAGCCAAGGCCGAACTGGAAGCGGCGGGCGCGGGCAGGGTGATCGCCTATCAGGTGGACGTTTCGGAAGAGGCGAACATTATCGCCGGCTACCAGCAGGTCATGGCGGATTTCGGCCGGGTCGACTGCGTCTTCGCCAATTCGGGCGCTTCGCCGCGTTACAATTCCACGTTCGAGATGCCGACGGAGCATTGGCACGAATTCCAGAAGACCGCGCTGCATGGCGCCTTCTTCACCCTGCGCGAAGGCGCGCGGCTGATGAAGGAGCGGGTGGAAGCGGGTGATCAGAGCGGCGGCAGTCTTGTCGCCTGCGGTTCGCTGTCGCTGTTCCAGGGGCTGCCGGGCAAGATGGAATACGCCTCGTCCAAGGCGGCGATCGCCGCTGCGGTGCGGTGCCTTGCCATCGAACTGGCGCCGCTCGGCATCCGCGCCAACGTGGTCGCTCCGGGGCTCGTCATCACCCCGATGATGGGCGAGGGCGCGCGGGCCGATGCAGTTGCCGCGCACTTCGCCCCGACGATCCCGATGAAGCGCACCGGTTATCCGGCGGACTTCGAGGGCATCGGGGCCTACCTTTGCTCTGACGCCAGCTCGTTCATGACCGGCGAGACGGTCACGATCGACGGCGGCTACATGGTTCGCCCCTGAGCGACCGGGAGAGGAGACAGGCGATGGAACTGCTCAAGATTCACGGGGTCGGCGATGTACGCGTCGATGCTTACGAACGTCCGGCAGCCGGGCCGAAGGACGTGGTCGTCAGGATGAAGTCGGTCGGTATCTGCGGATCGGACCTGTCCTACATCAAGATGGGCGGAATTCCGCCCGGCGTGGAGACTGCGCTCGGCCATGAAGGCGCGGGTGACGTGATCGAGGTCGGCGCCGACGTCGCGGGAATTGCGGTGGGCGATCCGGTGATCGTCAATCCGATGATGACGCCCAGCAACATCGGCTCGGGCGGCCCGGAAGGCGCCTTCACGCAGGAACTGCTGGTGCGAGAGGCGCGGCTTGGCGATTCGATCCTGCCGATCCCCGAGGGCATCTCGTATGACGTGGCCGCGATGTGCGAGCCGCTGGCCGTCGCCATGCACGGGGTCAACCGTGCCGACGTGAAGCCCGGCGACAAGGTCGTGGTGTTCGGCTGTGGGCCGATCGGCCTTGGCATGTTGCTCTGGCTGATCGATCGCGGCGTGACCGACGTGGTGGCGCTGGATCTGTCCGAGGAACGGCTGGAACGCGCCCGGGCACTGGGCGTGCAGGCGGCGCTCGATCCCAGCAAGGTCGATCTGCGCGCGGAACTGGCACGGCTTCACGGTGAAGTGCCGAGCTATGGCCGGGTGGGCGTGGGCACTGACGCCTTCATCGACGCGGCGGGCGCGCCCAACATCCTCACCGAAGTCATCATGATGGCCAAGCTTCATGCCAAGCTGGTTATCACGGCCGCCTATATGCGGCCCATAGAGTTCCCGGTCGGCCGCATGCTGACCAGCGAGATGACGATCACCACGGCGGTCGGCTATCCCACGGAAATGCCCGAGGTGATCGCTGCCATGCCGCGCCTGAAGGACAAGATCGCGGCGATGATCAGCCACAAGCTGCCATTCAGCGAGATCATGAAAGGCCTGGAAATCGCGGCGACACCGCAGTCCGCCAAAGTCATGATCGGCATCGAGGAGTCTTGAGATGAGCCCAAGTGCTGACAGTGTGAAGGACGCCGGGCCGAAGCTGGCAGGGCTCGTCCGCTCGGGCGACGAGCAGGCCGAAGCCATCGCGATCACCGATTTCGTGTTCCAGGCGAACGACATCTCGAATGCCTATCTCGTGACGACCGCCGAGGGCGATGTCCTGATCAACACCGGCTTCATGGACAATGCAGAGCGCACCAAGCGCCTGTTGACCCCGCCGCGCACCGGCCCGCTGGCCTTCATCATCCTTACCCAGAGCCATGCCGATCACTTCGGCGGCGTGCCGGAATTTCTGGAAGAGGGTACGCAAGTCGTTGGCGGGCCGGGCTTCAACGAAGCGCTCTCGGACATGATGCGCCTTCAGCCCTTTTTCGGACCGAGGAGCGGCAAGCTCTGGGGGTCGACGCTCAAGCGCGGCGGTTCGCCCAAGCCGGCGCCGGATGTGGTGCCCGATATTCTGGTCGACCGCCGTCTGACCATCGACCTTGGCGGGCGGACGTTCGAGCTGATCTCCACGCCCGAGGGGGAGACGATCGACTCGCTCACGGTCTGGATGCCCAAGGAGAAGATCGCCTTCACCGGCAATGTCTTCGGGCCGGTCTGGCTCTCGATGCCGTTCCTGAACACCCTGCGCGGAGACAAGCCGCGTCTGGTGCGTAATTACCTGAAGTCGCTGGAGACGATCCGCGACCTCGGTGCCGAGATCATCGTCACCGGGCACGGCGAGGCCATTCGCGGGGCCGAGCGCATCCGCGCCGATCTCGACAAGTTGCACGCCGCAGTCAGCCATGTTCGCGACTACACGCTGGAAGGCATGAAGTCGGGTAAGGACGTGCACACCCTGATGCGCGAATTCGCCTGGCCAGAGGGGTTGGAGATCGGCGAATTCCACGGCAAGGCCGCCTGGGCGGTCAAGTCGATCTGGCGCGAGTATTCGGGCTGGCTGCACTATGAGGACGGCACCACCGCTCTCTACGGCGTGCCGCGGTCCAGCGTCGATGCCGATCTGGTCGAACTTGCTGGCGGCGCGGCCAGGCTGGCCGAACGGGCGCAGGCGAAGCTGGATGCGGGCGCTCCGCTGGAAGCCGTGCACCTGACCGACATAGCCCTCAGTGCCGAGCCGGACAATGCGGGGGTGCTTACTGTGCGCAAGGCGGCGCATGAGGCGCTGCTGGCGGCTTCTGGCGGCAAGAACCTGTCCGAAACGATGTGGCTGCGTTCGGAGATCGCGGCAATGGAGGCCAGGCTCGGCGATTGATCGGGCGGGAGTTTCAGGGGCGCTGTTTCTCCTCAGAGCGGCGCGAGGCGGCCCTGGATTGCTTCGCTACGCTCGCAATGACGATGAATGTGGGGCACTTGAGACCTTCGCCTCAAGATACCTGACAGGCCTCACCCCATCACTGCGCTGCTCTCATAGACCAGCCGCACCAGTTCCGCTTGCCCGCGCACGCCCAGCTTGGCGTAGAGCCGCTTGGAATAGTTGCGCGCGGTTTCAAGCGTCAGATTCATCCGCTCCGCCGCTTCGGCGATGGAGTGGCCGTCCGCCAGCGCCATCGCCAGTTCCGCTTCGCGTCGGGGCAGGTCGAAAATCTCGGCCAGCCGTTCGGCGCCATGCTCCGAGTGCGGTTGGGGCAGGGTGCAGAGCGCCACCAGCGCGGGAGCCGCGAGTGCCTCGGTATTTTCGGCCGGCATCAGCAGCGCTTCGACATGCGGCTTTTCCCGCAGCAGCAGCGGCCGCGCCTGCAATAAGCGATCATGCGCCATCTCGGTTGCCGCTGCCGCGAGCCTGCGTTCGGCGGCAAGGTCGAGCCCGAGCACACGCTCGCCGGGGCGCAACACGGCGCCGCAATGCCGCTGCCAGAATTCGGTAAGCGCCGGATCGGCCGCCAGTACGCGCGCTTCCGCATCGAGCAGCATCCAGCCCTTTCCGGTTCGCTCCAGCCCCATGGCGTTGATCCGGGCCGCGAGCCGGTCACGGTCCATGGAAACGAGATTCTCCACGGCGATCGCCACATAAGGCGCGAGGTTGGAAAGCAGTGCGCCGTCGGCTGCGGAGCAATCGCGCGCGCGGGCCATCAGCAGCCAGGCGCTATAGTGTTCTCCGCCGGCGATCCGCACCACCCGTTCGTCGCCGATGCCCAGTTTGGCCATGCGCCGGTTGCGATCGGCCCGTGCTGCCGGGTCGTGATCGATCATTTCGCCAATCGAATAGACCCGGCCCGGCCTCAGGCTGTCATAGAGGTAGCGGTCGAGATCGAACGGGCCCTGCAACTGCGATTCGCGGGCGCGTTTGCGCAAGTCCATTCCGGCGTAGCTATCGACGATTGCGGCGTGCGGACCATCGCCCATGCGAAGGATCAGGCTGACGTAATCGGCTTGGGTGCGCCGGCGCACTCTTTCCAGAAATGTCGAAAAGCGCGGATTTTCGGCATTTCCCTGAAAGAGCGGGATCAGGAGATCGGTCTCGTCGTTGCTGGTAAGGGCCATGCCCTCCCATATGGGAGGTTCGCGCGAATGTCATCCCTGCGATTCGGAATCGGGACAGTTTGAAACCCAGCCAACAGGGCACATGCCCAGGGCAGAGGAAGACCTGATGAAAACACTCACGCATCTGGAGCGTCTCGAAGCCGAGAGCATCCACATCATCCGCGAAGTCGTCGCCGAGGCTGAAAAGCCGGTGATGCTTTATTCGGTGGGCAAGGATAGCGCCGTCATGCTGCACCTTGCCCGCAAGGCCTTCTATCCCTCGCCGCCGCCGTTCCCGCTGCTCCACGTCGACACGACCTGGAAGTTCAAGGCGATGTACGAGCTGCGCGACAAGATGGCGCGTGAAAGCGGTATGGAACTGCTGGTCTACCAGAACCCCGAAGCGGCCGAGAAGGGCATCAATCCCTTCGACCACGGCGCGCTCCACACCGACATGTGGAAGACGGAAGGTCTGAAGCAGGCGCTCGACAAGTACGGCTTCGACGCGGCCTTCGGCGGCGCCCGCCGCGACGAGGAGAAGAGCCGCGCCAAGGAGCGTATCTTCTCGTTCCGCACGTCCTCGCACGGCTGGGACCCGAAGAACCAGCGCCCGGAACTGTGGAACCTCTACAATGCCCGCAAGGCGCGCGGCGAATCGATCCGCGTTTTCCCGATCTCCAACTGGACCGAGCTGGATATCTGGCAGTACATCCACCTCAACGACATTCCGATCGTGCCGCTCTACTTCGCGGACAAGCGCCCCACGGTGGAGCGTGACGGGATGCTGCTGATGGTCGATGACGAGCGCTTCCCGCTCCAGCCCGGCGAGGTTCCGGTCGAACGCTCGATCCGCTTCCGCACGCTCGGCTGCTATCCGCTGACCGGCGCGGTGGAGAGCGAGGCGAAGACGCTTCCCGAAGTGATCCAGGAAACGCTTCTCACCACCACATCGGAGCGGCAGGGCCGCGCCATCGACAAGGACGCCGGCGGTGCCGGCATGGAAGTCAAGAAGCAGCAGGGGTACTTCTGATGGGACAGAGCGACACTGAAACGGTGCAGAACGCCACCAAGGAAGCCGTCTACGTCACCGACCAGCTGATTGCGGACGATATCGACGCTTACCTCGTCCAGCACGAGCACAAGACGATGCTCCGCTTCATCACGTGCGGCAGCGTTGATGACGGCAAGTCCACCTTGATCGGGCGCCTGCTTTACGATTCGAAGATGATCTTCGAGGATCAGCTGGACGCGCTCCAGTCGGATTCCAAGAAGGTCGGCACGCAGGGGCAGGAGATCGACTTCGCGCTGCTGGTCGACGGTCTTGCCGCAGAGCGTGAGCAGGGCATCACCATCGACGTGGCCTATCGCTTCTTCAACACCGAGAAGCGCAAGTTCATCGTTGCCGACTGCCCGGGCCACGAACAGTACACCCGCAACATGGTCACCGGCGCTTCCACCGCTGACCTTGCGGTGATCCTGATCGATGCGCGCAAGGGCGTGCTGGTGCAGACGCGCCGCCACTCGTACCTGTGCCACCTGATCGGCATCAAGAACATCGTCCTTGCGGTCAACAAGATGGACCTGGTGGACTACAGCCAGGAAGTCTTCGACAAGATCCTGGCGGACTATACCGAGTTCGCGCAGTCGATCGGGATCGAGAGCTTCACCGCACTGCCGATCTCGGGCTTCAAGGGCGACAACATCACCACGCTCTCGGACAAGACCCCGTGGTACAAGGCGCCGCAGTATGCGGGCATTCCGCTGGTCGAGCATCTCGAAACCGTCGAAGTGCTGTCCTCGGTCGATGCCGACAAGCCGCTGCGCCTGCCGGTGCAGTGGGTGAACCGTCCCAACCTCGACTTCCGCGGATTCTCTGGCCTGATCGCCACGGGTTCGGTCAAGCCGGGCGACAAGATCCGCGTCCTGCCCTCGGGCAAGACCAGCTCGGTCACCCGCGTCGTCACTTATGACGGCGATCTCGACGAAGCGGTGGCCGGTCAGTCCGTCACCGTCTGCTTCGCGGACGAGATCGACTGTTCGCGCGGATCGGTGATCTCCATAGCCGACAATCCCCCGCAGAGCGCCGACCAGTTCGAGGCGACTTTCGTGTGGATGGCGGACGAGGCCATGGTTCCGGGGCGTGCCTACTGGCTCAAGCTCGGCACGCAGATGGTCTCGGCAACGGTTCAGGAGCCGAAGTACGAGGTCAACGTCAACACGATGGAGAAGCTGGCGGCCAAGACGCTGGAGCTGAACTCGATCGGCGTGGCGGAACTGACCACCGACAAGCAGCTGGTGTTCGAGGCCTATGCCGACAACCGCACGCTGGGCGGCTTCATCCTGATCGACAAGATGACCAACGCCACGGTGGCGGCGGGCATGATCCACTTCTCGCTGCGCCGTTCGCAGAACGTGCACTGGCAGGCCGTGGACATCGACCGCAAGCAGCATGCGGGCCTGAAGAACCAGCGCCCGGCAGTGCTGTGGTTCACCGGCCTTTCGGGCTCCGGCAAGTCGACCATCGCCAACCTCGTCGAGAAGAAGCTGCACCGGATGAACCGGCACACCTTCCTGCTCGATGGCGATAACGTGCGCCATGGCCTGAACAAGGACCTGGGCTTCACCGAGGCCGACCGCATCGAGAATATCCGCCGCGTGGGCGAAGTCTCGAAGCTGATGACCGACGCGGGCCTGATCGTCATCACCGCTTTCATCTCGCCGTTCCAGGCGGATCGCGAGATGGTGCGGGCAATGCTGCCGGAAGGCGAGTTCTTCGAAGTGTTCATCGACACGCCGCTGAAGGTGGCCGAGGCGCGCGACGTCAAGGGTCTCTACAAGAAGGCGCGTTCGGGCGAGCTGAAGAACTTCACCGGCATCGACAGCCCCTACGAGGCGCCGCGCAATCCGGAAATCCGCATCGACACCACGGCGATCTCGCCGGAAGATGCGGCCAACCTGATCGTCGACACCCTGCTGGGAGACGCCTGATGACGGTGGCCAACGACGGCGATCTCGCCGCGCATCTGGCGCAAGTGGCGGGGAAGATCCTGCTCGACGTGCGGGCTTCCGGCCTGTTCGAAGGCAAGTCGCTGGGCAAGGCGGGGGACCAGACCGCCAACCAGTTCCTCTGCCACGCCCTTCGCGAGCAGCGGCCCGAGGACGGGCTGCTCTCCGAAGAGGAGAAGGACAATGCCGAGCGCCTGAGCAAGGAGCGGGTGTGGATCGTCGATCCGGTCGACGGCACCCGCGAATATGGCGAGGAGCGCGCCGACTGGGCGGTTCATGTCGGCATGGCGGTGGACGGCGTGCCGGTGCTGGGCGCGGTGGCGCTGCCGGGCGCAGGGGTGGTCCTGCGTTCGGATCAGCCGGGTGAGATCCCTGCGGCGCCGGAAGTGCTCCGCATGGTCGTCAGCCGCACGCGTCCCGCCAGGGAAGCGACCGGCGTGGCCGAAGCCATCGGCGCCGAACTGGTGCCGATGGGCTCGGCCGGAGCCAAGGCCATGGCGATCCTGCGCGGGGAGGCGGATATCTATCTGCACTCCGGCGGTCAGTACGAATGGGACAGCTGCGCGCCGGCGGCCGTTGCACGGGGCTGGGGCCTGCATGTCTCGCGCATCGACGGCAGCCCGCTGGTCTACAATCAGGAGGACGTCTATATGCCGGACCTGCTGATCTGCCGCAAGGAACACGCGGCGCTGGTGCTGGAGAAGGTCAAGGACTTCCTCTGAGGACAAGCTGATCAACATTGTCGTTTAGTAGTGTCGCCGCTATGCTCGCCCGTTCAACAGCAGAAGGGGTGAGCATGGAGGCGAGAGTACGAAGGACGCGCGACCCGGTCGCCACGCGCGGGGCTATTCTCGACGCCGCGGCAAACCTGCTGGCCAAGGACGGGCCCGAGGGCGTCAGTCTTTCTGCCGTGGCCCATCTTGCAGCGGTCAACCGCGGGACGGCATACCAGCATTTCGAAACGCGCGAGAAACTGGTCGAGGCGACCATTCAATGGGTGTCTGACAAGCTGTTCCGCGCCGTTTTCGGTGATCCTGAAACGATCGGCGAACGGCGGGTGGAGGAAGTCGATCCCGTGGCGCTTACGGATCGACTGGCCGATTTCGCGATGGATAACCCGGATATCTGCCGGGTCTGGCTTCAGCAGGTGCTGGCCTCGCCGGACCCGAGCCAGGACCCGTTCTGGCGTGAGTATTGCGGCTCGCTGGGCCGTTTCGCCGCCACCGATCTTGCCGAGCCGGGAATCGATTTCGAGGTCTTCTCGGTGGTGAATCTGGCAGGCGTGTTCTTCTGGCCGATCCTGGCGCGCTCGAGTGCGGGCGGGGAAGCCGAACGGCGCGAGCTTTCACGTCGCTATTCCCGCGAAATTCTGCGACTTTCGATGTATGGCGCGATGCGTTCGCGAGCCTTTCCCAAGGTTGCCGATCTGCTGGCCGCGCAAGGGGTGTCGGCCGGTTCGTGAGACCATGATACCCTGCCCGTGATGTGACTTCGCCAAGGCGATGCCGTGCCCTGGCGGCATTGACGCAGGGCGGCATTTTCCCTTTCAGCTTGGACCTGAAACGTCGCAGGGGCCGCCATGCATGGCCGCCCGGACTGACAGGGAGTTTGCCATGTTTTCCGCTATCGTGATCGACAAGAACGATGAGGGCCAGACCGTCACTCTGCAGCAGCTCGACGAAGCTTCGCTGCCCGAAGGTGACGTGACGATCGACGTTGCATTCTCGACGCTCAACTTCAAGGACGGCCTTGCCGTCACCGGCGCTTCGCCTGTCGTGCGCAAGTTCCCGATGGTGCCGGGCATCGATCTGGTCGGCACCGTATCCGATAGCAGCCACGCCGATTGGAAGGCCGGTGACACCGTCGTGCTCAACGGCTGGGGCGTTGGCGAAGGGCACTGGGGCGGCCTCGCGCAGAAGGCCCGCCTGAAGGGCGACTGGCTGGTTCCGCTGCCTTCGGCATTCACGCCGGCGCAGGCCATGGCGATCGGTACGGCCGGCTATACCGCTGCGCTTTGCGTGGATGCATTGGTGGACTGGGGCGTGACGCCGGATCAGGGCGAAGTGCTTGTCACCGGCGCCACCGGCGGCGTGGGCTCGGTTGCCATCGCCATCCTCAAGAAGCTCGGCTTCTCGGTTGCAGCGCTGACCGGCAAGGCGGCAGAGGCCGACTATCTCAAGGCACTCGGCGCCGAAACGATCATCGACCGTGCGGAACTCGCCGAAAAGGGCAAGCCGCTCCAGCGCGAGCGCTGGGCCGGTGTGATCGACACTGCCGGCAGCCACACGCTGGCCAATGCCTGCGCGCAGACGAAGTACGGCGGCGCGGTTGCCGCTTGCGGCCTGGCGCAGGGCTTCGACCTGCCGGCTACCGTCATGCCCTTCATCCTGCGCGGCGTTGCGCTGCTGGGGATCGACAGCGTGATGGCGCCCAAGGCCAAGCGCCTCAAGGCATGGGATCGCCTCGCCAAGGATCTCGACCCTTCCGCGCTCGAAACCATCGGGCAGACCATTGCCCTGGGCGACGCCATCGAGGCTGCGAAGAAGTTCATGTCCGGTGAGGTCAAGGGCCGTTACATCGTCGACGTGAACGCCTGACGCAGCCCGGAACGGCGGCCGGTTTGAGGGAACCGGCCGCCGTTCCGACCTTCATGGGAGAAGGAAGGGGGCACGATGCGCCTTTCCGCAGGATACGACGAGGACGGCATGGTCGAGGTCACGGAAGGCTTGTCCATCGCGCGCGGGATCGCGCTCGAGGACGAACAGGGCATCGGCCCGCTCACGCTCGGGGGTTTCGTTCGCGAAGTGACCGCACGCCATGGTCCGGCGGAAGCGGCGGTCATCCATCTGGAAGACCGGGTGGAACGCTGGACTTACGACGATCTCTGGGCACGATCGATGGAAGTGGCCCGCGCGCTCATGGCTTGCGGCGTCGGCAAGGGAACGCGCGTCGGCGTACTGGCAACGAACCGGCTGGAATTCCTTTCAGGCGTGTTCGGGACGGCCCTTGCGGGCGGCGTCGCCATGACGGTGAGCACGTTCTTCACCCCGGCCGAACTCGAAACCGTGCTGCAGATGGGCGGATGCTCGGTCCTGCTGCTCGAACGCCGCGTCCTCAAGAAGGACTTCGCGCAAATCCTCGTCGATCTCGAACCGCAGATCGGCTCGGCCGCGCCCGGCGAAGTGGCTTCGACAAGGTTCCCGTTCCTGCGTCATCTCGCGGTGATCGACAGCGATGAGGGGCTCGGTGCGATCGAGGGCTGGAGCACGTTCCTTGCCCGCGGCGATGCAATCGATCCCGCGCTTGTCGATGCGGCTGCCGCCTCCGTTCAGCCCAGCGATCCCGGAGTGCTGTTCTTCTCGTCCGGGTCCACCGGCAAGGCCAAGGGCATCCTTTCCGCCCATCGCGGGGTCTGCCTGCAGCTTTGGCGCTGGCCGCAGTGGTACGCCGTTACCGAGCCGCCGCGCACATGGTCGGCCAACGGCTTCTTCTGGTCGGGCAATTTCTCGATGGCGCTCGGCGGAACGCTCGGATCGGGCGGGTCGCTGGTGCTCCAGCGCTGGTTCGATGCGGCGGAAGCGCTGACCCTGATGGAAGCGGAACGGGCCACGATGATGCTCGCCTGGCCGCATCAGTGGGCCCAGCTCATCGCCGCGCCGAACTACGAGAGCGTCGATCTTTCGGCGATGCACTACATCGACGCTGCTACACCTTGTGCGCAGCACCCCACGATCAACACCCGGTGGCGCGAGCCGGCGCAGGCTTTCGGCAATACCGAGACGTTCACCCTGATCTCCGTCTTCCCTTCGGGCACACCGGAAGAAGTGGCGGGCAAGTCCCATGGACTGCCGACTGCGGGCTCCACGATCAAGGTCGTCGATCCGCTCACAGGGGTGACGATGCCGCTTGGCGAGCGCGGCGAGATCGCCGTGAAGGGCCCCACGCTGATGCTGGGCTATCTCGGCGTGCCGCTCGACGAGACGCTGGACGGCGAAGGCTTCCTGCGCACGGCCGACGGCGGCTACATCGATGCGCAGGGACGCCTGTTCTGGGAAGGCCGCCTCAACGACATCATCAAGACCGGGGGCGCCAACGTCTCCCCGCTGGAGATCGACGAGGTTATCCGCGCCCATCCGCAAGTGAAGGTGTCGCAGACGGTCGGCGTGCCGGACGAACTGCTGGGCGAGCTTGTCGTCACCTGCATCGTTCCGGTGGAAGGGACCAACCCCGAAGGTGCCTCGATCCGCGATTTCGCGAAGGAAAAGCTCGCCAGCTACAAGGTGCCGCGCCGCATCCTGTTCGTTGCCGAGAGCGATCTCAAGACAACCGGCAGCGCGAAAATCAAGACGGCCGACTTGCGCAAGCTCGCCGCCGAACGACTTGAGGCCGAAGGCGCGCTGGGCTGAACCGGAGAAAGACGCGATGGCAATGCAGGCACCCGATTTCGCCGACTGGCTGGCAATCTGCAATCTCAAGGCCTTGTACTGCCGCCTGCTCGACACCAAGGACTGGGACGGCTGGGCAAGCCTTTTCACAGAGGACTGCGTAATCGACACGAGGCCGGCCGGCGGCACCGTCGAGGAAGGGCGGGACCGTTTCGTGAGTATGGTGCGCCAGTCGCTATCCGATGCAAAGACGGCACACCAGATTCACTCGCCCGAAATCACGATCGACGGTGATATCGCGCAAGTCGTCTGGGCCATGCAGGACCGTGTCATCAAGGGCGACTTTGCCCTGACGGGCTATGGCCATTATCACGAGACCTGCGTGCGAACCCCGGACGGCTGGAAGATTGCCCGGCAAACGCTTTCGCGTCTGATCGTGGACATGGCCGCGTCGCCGGGGGTGTAGCGGCAGGATGTAGCGCCGGGGCGGTCGATTGCAGGCCTGCATGAATTCGCTCGCCAATACTAAGCACGCCTACTAGTTTGCTGCCGATGGAACGCAGGATCGGCACCGTCCTTTCGCAAGTGGCGCGCTTGATGCGCCGTTCTTTCGATGAGCGGGCGAGGGCGATAGGAGTCACCCGTCCGCAGTGGCAGGTGCTCAGCGTGTTGCACCGCATGGAAGGCATCAACCAGGGCGGCCTTGCCGAAATTCTCGAAGTCGAACCGATCACGGCCGGGCGCATGATCGATCGCATGCAGGATGGCGGCCTGGTGGAACGCCGGGCGGATCCGGCGGACCGGCGGGCCTGGCGGCTCTATCTCACCGCGCGCGGCTGCGAACTGCTGGAACAGCTCCAGCCGTTGGCGGAGGAAACCGCCGATCTGGCGCTGGAGGGACTGCCCGAAGGGGACAAGGAGCGTATGCTCGAAATGCTGGAAAAGATGCGCTTGAACCTGACGCGCAACCGCGCGTCGGACGCCTCCGGCCAAGGGTGAACAGGGCAGCGCGAAGGCATCGCCGGGACGCTCCCGTCGAACCATCGTGGCCGCGATAGGCGGCGGCTTGCGCAAGGGTTAGTGTTCAGGAAATCGTGCCGGCAAGGATCGGCACTCGAAAGCCGTAATCTGGGAGGATGCGTGGGTAAGACGATCGTGATCACTGGCGCCGGGGCGGGGCTTGGCCGCGCATTGGCAAGGCGTTTCGCCGGTGAAGGGGAAACCGTGATCCTGCTGGGCCGCACGCTGTCCAAGGTGAAGGAACTGGCCGAGGAGATCGGGGGCACTGCCATGGCGGTGGAATGCGATGTCGCCTCCGCCGATTCCGTGCGCAAGGCTTTTGTCGCCATTGCCGAAAAGCACCCCCGGATCGATGTGCTGATCAACAATGCCGCGATCTATGAGCCGTTCACGGTAGCCGAGGCGACCGACGCCCAGATCGACGGTATCATCGCCACCAATCTCAACGGCCCGATCTATTGCTGCCGCGCGGCCATTCCGATGCTGGAAAAGGGCGGCCAGATCATCAACGTGGGCAGCGAATCCATCGCCGTGCCGTTCGTGATGCTCTCGCTCTACCAGTGCACGAAGGCGGCGCTCGAACGCTTTACCGAGGCCCTGGTCGAGGAACTGGAACCCGCCGGCATCCGCGTGACCACCGTGCGCGCCGGGCCGATGTACGAGGCCGGCAAGACCGCGCCCGGATGGAACCCCGATGCGGCCATGCGCTTCCACCAGGGATGCGCGGCCAACGGCATCGACCTGCGCGCCCGCCCGATCTCGAATACCGAGAACGTGACTGGTGTGTTCCGCTCCGTGATCGACCTGCCGGCCGACGTGCGCGTGACCCACGTGTCGGTCGGAGCGAGACACCCATGAACGACGCCCAGCTTCTGCAAGACCCTATTTCCGCCAAGGATCAGACGATGACCATTCTTCCCGAAGCCAAGCTCTTTATCGACGGCCAACTGCGCGGCGCCAGCAATGGCGGGACGTTCGACGTCGTCAGCCCATGGACCGGTGAGCCGGTGGGCAAGGCGGCCGACGCCACGGCCGACGACGTGAATGCCGCGATCGCCGCCGCGCGCCGCGCCTTCGACGAGAGCGACTGGTCGACCAACATCGAGAAGCGCGTGGCGCTGGTGAAGAAGTACCGCGACCTGTTCGAGGCTGCTCGTCCGCGTCTTGCCGAACTGGCGATCAACGAAGCCGGCGCGGCGCAGGGTGCGGTCAGCCGCGCCCATGTCGGCATGGCGATGGACGGCTGGGACGATTACATGGCCGTGTTCGACAATCTCGAATGGGAAAAGGACTACGGCGAGAAGTCCGCCTTCGGCATGGTTCACAAGCGCGTCGGCGTGCGTGAAGCGATCGGCGTGGTCGGCGCGATCACGCCCTGGAACGTTCCGCTCTATGTCAACATCGGCAAGATGGTGGCCGCGCTGCTGGCGGGCTGCACGGTGATCCTCAAGCCCGCGCCGGACACGCCGGGCATGGGCGCGATCTTCGGGGAACTCGCGAAGGAAGCCGGCTTCCCCGATGGTGTCATCAACGTGGTGTTCGGCGCCGATCCGGCGCTGGCGGGTGAAATGCTCGTCACCGATCCGCGCGTCGACCTGATCTCGTTCACCGGCTCCACCGGCGTCGGCAAGCGCATCATGGAGCAGGGCGCGCCCACGCTGAAGCGCGTGTTCCTCGAACTGGGCGGCAAGTCGGCCAAGATCGTGCTGGACGATGCTCCGAACTTCGCGATGGAAGTGGGCATGGCGATGCTGGTGTTCCATGCCGGGCAGGGATGCGCCGTGCAGTCGCGCCTGCTGGTTCCGCGCAGCCGCTACGAAGAGGCCAAGGCGATCCTCAAGGGAGCCTACGGCAACTTCGGCGACAACTGGGGCGATATCGCCAATCCGGCGCACATCATGGGCCCTGTCATCTCCCGCCGCCAGATGGAGCGGGTGAAGAGCTATATCGATCTCGGCCAGGAGGAAGGCGCAACCTTGCTCGCGGGAGGCAATATCCGTCCGGACAAGGGCGGCGGCTACTTCGTGGAGCCCACTTGCTTCGCAGACGTCACCAATGACATGCGCATCGCCCAGGAAGAGATCTTCGGTCCGGTGCTGGTGGTGATCCCCTATGAGGACGACGATGACGCGGTGCGCATTGCCAACCAGAGCTCCTATGGCCTATCCGGCGGTGTAAGCTCGGGCGATCTCAATCGGGCGATTGGTATCGCCAAGCGCGTGCGCACGGGCTCGATGAGCATCAACAACGGCATGTGCATTGCCGGCGATATTCCCTTCGGCGGTTACAAGGCCAGCGGAATGGGTCGCGAATGGGGTGTCGAAGGCATTGAGGAGTTCACCGACGTCAAGATCCTCGCCTGGCCGGTCGGCCAGGTCCAGGCGGCCTGACGTCGCGAAACCCGGTGTCATAGGCCCGGCTTCGGTGGGACCTCTTTCGGAAGAGTCCGGACCGGAGCCGGCAGTGCCGGTTTCGGAAGGCGGGCAGGAGCAGGGCATCATCGCCCTGCCGCCCCGGCTCGCCGCCGCGGTGACCGATGCCAGCGCCGCGGTGAGCCACAACCTCCACGGTCAGAAGCTCGGCCGGAAAGGCCGGATCACGCGCGAACGCATTCTCGCAGCGACGATTGAACTGGTCGAGAACTCCGACGAGCCGGTCACGCTGGGTGCGGTGGCGCGCGCGGTGGGGCTCGGCATGACCTCGCTCTACAACTACTTTACGGACCTGACCGAACTGCTGCTGGCGGTGCTCGAACCGGTGATGGGGACGGCGCAGGAAGACTACTTCGCGTTGGTGCGGCCGTATTGGGCGGACGACGAACTGGGACCGGCGTCCATGACGTTCGTGCGGTCCTACCACGATTTCTGGTCGCGCCACACGGGGCTGCTCCACTTGCGCAACTCGATGGCGGACCAGTTCGACATCCGCATCATGCACCAGCGCGTCAATTCGACGCGGCCGCTGATCGGGCTGATGGTGGCGCAGATGGACCCTCGCGGCGTGCTGGGAGACACAGCGGTTCTGATGGCGACCACGCTGATGACGGGTATCGAACGTTCGATCACCCTGGCCACGGACAGAAGACTCCACCGCGTGCTCGGCACCTTGCCGGGGAGGCGGGAAGAGAGCCTGCTCGAAATCAATGCGCGGCTCATCGAACTGGCGATCCGCGATACGCGGGAGCGGGCGAGGGCCGAAGGCTGAGAAGCAGGCTGTTTTCGCGATTTACGGTTGCGAATGCAAGCAGGGCGGGAGATCGCTCTCCCGCCCTGCCTGCATTCTCCGGATCAGGGCTGGAGTTCAGCCCTTGCCGCTGCTGCCGGCACCCTTGCCGCCAACGCCCTTGAGATACCGCTCCATCCCGCGGATGTAGTCCGGGTTGAGCATGAGAGCACTGTTGGCCATGCGTTCGACATGGCGGGCAGAATCGCGCCCCACTTCGGCGCAAAGCTCGATCGCGACTTTCGCCGCGCCCATCTGTTCCGGGTTCTGTTTGGCAAGATGGCGGCAGAAGTCCATGACGTCGTCCTCGAACGTCTCGTCCTCATAGACCTGATGCACGAGGCCCATGGTCAGGGCCATGTCCGCCGGGGCGGGCTTGTTCGCCATGATGAGCCAGCGCGCCCAATGCGGCCCGCAGATGCGTGTCAGGCGCGAGACCCCGCCGGACGCCGGAAGTACGCCGAACAGGCCTTCGGGGAAGGCATAGGCGGCGCTTTTCGCGGCGAGGCGGAAGTCGCACGAGAGGCTCATCTCCAGTCCGCCGCCGACGCACATGGCATGATGCGCGACAACGAAGGGCTTTTCGATATGCTCGATCTCATCCCACAACTGCTGCATGTTGTTGAGATTGAGCCGGTGGTTCTCGCGAATGCCGCGCGCGCTGCCGCCGGTGGAGACGGGTGAGACGATGTTCTGGTTGCCGCCGCGCAGGTCCGCGCCGGAACTGAAATACCGGCCTGCCGAGCGGATCAGCATCACCTTGAGTTCGGGCGTCTCGCGAAAGTGCAGGACCGCCTCGGTGAGGAGATCCATCATCTGCCGGCTGATGGCGTTGAGCTTGTCGGGCCGGTTGAGCGTGGCGATCAGGATTCCGTCCTGTTCCTCGGTCAGAAGGTGCGGTGCTTCTTCGGTCATCGTATGTCCTTCGGTTCCGCGCCTTAGTTACGCGAGCGCGGCAGGCCGAGGCCTTTTTCCGCGATCATGGAACGGTGCACCTGGCTGGTGCCGCCGTAAATGGTCGTCCCGTGCGCGTGGCGATAGGCGAGGTTGAGCGCATTGGCGGCCCCCTTGCGCTTGGACAGCGAATAGGGCGCCGTCAGGTCGAGCAGGTCGCGCGAGTCGGTGATGAACAGTTCGGACGAGAACATCTTCGCCATCGGGCCATAAGCGCCGTTGCCCTTGCCGTGCACCTGCGTCCAGTTCGCGCGGTAGGCGATCAGTTCCGAGGCCAGCACATTCGCGTAAGTGCGTGCCAGCCTGCTCTGCGCCTTGGCGGTCTCGATCAGCTTGCCGCCGCCGGCCACGGGAATTTCCTTGCAGAGTTCGACGGCGTTTTCGAGCATCGCCCGTTGCACTTTGGCGAAACCGCCGCCGTGTTCGAGTTCGAGGCTGGCCGCCATGGTCCGGCCGCCGGCATTGATGCCGCCCAGGCGCCAGGTGTCGGGAATGCGGACGTTGTCGTAGAAGGTGATGTTGGTGCGTTCGTCCATGAAGGTGTGGACACCCTGAACGGTGACACCCTCAGCCTTCAGCGGCACGATGAACATCGTCAGGCCCTTGTGCTTGGGCGCATCGGGATCGGTGCGGCAGAGCATCAGGACATAGTCGGTGAGGTTGGCGCCGCTGGTCCACATCTTGGTGCCGTCGATCCGCCAGGAACCGTCGTCAAGCTGGGTCGCCTTGCACTGCGCGGCGAACACGTCCGATCCGCAGCCGGGCTCCGAATAGCCGAGCGAGCAGATCGCCTCGCCGGCCATGACCTTGGACAGCACGTCGCGCTTCAGTTCGTCGGTGCCGAAGCGGTACATGATGAGCGCCACCATCTGCGCGACATTGGCGACCGGATTGTTCCAATGCTCTTCCTCGAAGGCATCGCGCGCGGCGGTAACCGCATAAGGGCTGAGGCCGCGCCCGCCGATATCCTTGGGCAGTTGCAGGTAGGCGAGGTTGGCCTCCACCAACTGCTTGTGGATGACGGGATTGTGGCCTTCCCATGAGAAGTGGAACTTCTCGCGCTGTTCATCGGTGACGTTCTTGGCGAAGAATTCGCGGATTTCCTGCTGGATTGCGCGGGCATCCTCGCCCAGGTCGAATTCGACCGGCACATCGCCCACGTCGGGCAGGCTGGCCGCTTCGCCGGCGTAGAGACGGCGCCCGGCTTCGGCCAGCCAGTCCTCGGGGTCGCCCGCAACGAGCGGCCAGGCCTTGGCGCGCAAGTTGTAGAGGTGGACGTCGTGTTCGGTGGTGAGGCCGATGCCGCCGAAGGTCTGTACGGCATGACGCACGGTGCGCCCGGCCGCGCCTGCCGCATACCATGCGGCCAGCGATATCTGCGCGCCGGCTGCGGCTTCGCCGTCGGCGATCGAGCGCATGGCCTTCCACGCCAGGAACTTGGCGGAATCGATCTCGCAGATGAGATCGGCCATCGGGTGAGACAGCGCCTGGAAGGTGCCGATGAACACGCCGAACGCCTTGCGTTCTCCCGCATATTCCGCAGCCATCGTCAGCGCGGCGCGGCTGAGGCCTGACAGTGCCAGCGCCATCAGCAGTTTCCATTCCTCAAGGCCGGCGGCGAAGAGCGCCAGGGCGTCCTTGCCGCTGCCCAGCACCGCTGCGGGCAGAGCCGAAAGGTCGAGTTCGGCGATCGCCGTGGAAGCGAGACTGGGTTCGGCGATCCGTGCTTCGTCGGGCACTGTGACGAGAACGACGTCGTCCCCCTTGCGGGCAATCACCGCGCCGGCAACGAGACCCCCCGCGACCCATTGCCTGGGGAACTGCGCGATGTCCTGCATGGCGATGGTCACGACCGTTTCGCCGCCGACTGCGCTTGCAAGCAAATCATCTTGGCCGCCCAGCAGGCCGAGCAGGCGGGTTGCCACCAGGGCTTCCGCGAGCGGGCCGGAGGCGAGCGTGCGACCGGCTTCTTCCATCAGCAGGCCGGCATCGAACAGGCCAAGGCCCATGCCGTCCGCTTCTTCGGGAACGCGCATGGCGAACGCGCCGAGTTCGGCGAGGCCGGCCCACATCGCGGCGTCGAAGCCGTGCGTTTCCTGTGCCTTGCGCACATGGGCGGCGCTGGAGTTCTCGTCGAGGAAGCGCGCGAAGGTTTCGCGCATCATGCCCTGTTCGTCGGTGAGGTCGAAGTTCATTTCAGGCTTTCCCCGGGGCTTTTCGTTTTTGGTGTTTCCCGGTCCTCATCATACCTCGCGGCTGCATTCAATCGGTGCGGCTATGCAATCGCACGCGCGATAGCTGGCGGCCTCATCCGGACGCGCTGCGATCACGCTGGCCGGTAGGAAGGGGGAAGCATACGCTCCATGCTCAAGGCGCCGTGAAGATGCGCCCGCCGGAACCGATCCGGTCCGGCAATCAGGACGGGAGTGCTGAAATGCAGATGAACGACATGGTGCTGATCAGCGTTGACGATCACATCAGCGAGCCGCCGGACATGTTTCGCAACCACCTGTCGGGTGCCGCGCTGGAAAGCGCTCCGAAGCTGGTCCAGGATGAGAATGGCAAGGATCTCTGGGTCTATCAGGGGCAGAAATTCCCGTCCGTGGGGCTCAATGCCGTGGTCGGCCGCCCGTTCGAGGAATACGGCATGGAGCCGACCTCGCTCGATCAGCTGCGCGCCGGTTGCTATGACGTGCATGAGCGCGTGAAGGACATGGACGTCAACGGCGTTGCCGCATCGCTCAATTTCGGCAGCGTGTTCGACTTTGCCGGCGGGCGCCTTCACCGGGTGGCGGACCGCGATCTCGCCAGGGTGCACATGAGTGCCTACAACGATTGGCATATCGACGAGTGGTGCGGCGCCTATCCGGGGCGTTTCATCCCCTGTGCGATCCTGCCGACCTGGGACATGGATGCGACCCTGACCGAAATGAAGCGGGTGTCCGACAAGGGCTGCCATACCGTCTCGATCAGCGAAAACCCGACCTGCCAGGGCTTGCCGAGCATCCACAATGCCTATTGGGATCCGTTCTACAAGGCGATCAACGATCTCGACATGACGATCTGCCTCCATATCGGCGGCGGAAATCCGGCACCGCATGCCTCGATGGAAACGCCGATCGAGGCGTGGATTTCCACCATGCCGATGTCGATCGCCTATGCCGCGTCCGACTGGCTCCAGCTTGAGGCGCTGCACGAATATCCGGACTTGCGAATTGCCCTTTCGGAGGGCTCGATCGGCTGGGTGCCCTACTTCACCGAACGCGCGGATTTCTCGAACTGGCGGCACAAGGCCTGGACCAATTCCCGGTTCCAGAAGATGAAGCCGAGCGAGATGTTCCGGCGTCACTTCCTGAACTGCTTTATCGACGATGCATTCGGTCTCCAGAACATCCGCTTCATCGGCGAGGACAATATCGCCTACGAATGCGATTATCCGCATTCCGATACGCTTTGGCCGGAAGTGCCGGAAAACCTGTGGCCCTCGATCAACCACCTGACCGAGACGCAGATCGACAAGATCACGCATGGAAACGCCATGCGCTGGTTCCGTTTCGATCCCTTCGAACACTTCACGCGTGAGGAACTGACCGTGGGCGCGCTGCGCGAAAGGGCGAAGGCGGCCGGTGTCGATACCCGTCCGAAGTCTTCCGCGGGCGAGCGTCCTGTCGATGCGGACGAGACCCGCCCCGTCACCTCGGGCGACATCATGAAGATGTTCATGCGCCACGAGGATACGGGCCGCAGTGCAAGGATGCAGAAGGCCTGAAGCCCGCAGGGCAGGCATTGCAATCGGCATGAGAAAAAGGCCCCGCAAGCGAACTTGCGGGGCCTTCGGTTCTGATGGTGCGACCCGATCAGGCGCGCATCATGCGGCGTGCGGAAGCTGTTCCGGTTCGGCGGCGACAGCGGGATCGGGCAGGCAGTGGCGCATGGCATCGCTCAGCGATTGCAGCAGGGCCTCCGGGTTCACCCTGTCGTCCTTGCCGTAGATCAGGCTGATGACCAGCGGGTGCCCTTCGGGTTGACGCGGGACCAGCCCGGAAAGGGCTTCCGCGCCGCTGCCGAAGCCGGCAACGCCGAACAGGTAGCGCGGATCGCGGCAGGCATCGATGCGGGCCATCATGTCGGAGAACTGGAACTTGGACTGTTCGTCCGCTTCGGCGTTGAGACGGCGCACCATGCCTTCGCAGCGCTGGCGGGTGATCGTCGAAAGCATGAGCATGCCGGCGGCGTTGCGTGCCAGCGGTTCCTTGAGGCCGCCCGCCAGTTCGCGGGTTGCGGCAAGTGCGCGCGGACCATGGCGCCAGTTGACGATCTGGGCGTCAAGGCCGACCATCGAGGTGAGGGCGACCGAGAGGCCGGTCTGTGCCACCAGTCGGTCCATCAGGCGAACGATGCGGCCGTCACGCACGAGTTCGGGCTGTCCCGAAGTGCCGATCAGCGCGGCGCGGGGCGTGAGGCTGTAAGCGCGCGAATAGGGGTCCTTGTGAAGAAGTCCCAGTTCGACAAGGCTAGAAAGCAATTCGGAAGTGCTCGATTGCGGGCGGTTGTAGCGCCGCACGATATCCATGACGGTAGCTTCGCGGTGGGCATCGTCGAAATATTCGAGCACTTCGATGACGCGGCGGGCGATCTTCGCCTTGTTCGATGACGTCGTCTTTCCAGGCATGAGGTCTCTCCTCCCTCAGGTGTGGTTGCTGTGAACTCACTTCTCTCCGCGAGTCGGTCTCTATAAAACTGAGCCTGACTCGTTTTTTGCTAAGCTTGGTTATCATCAAGCTGGTGATGCTTCAATAGGCTTCGCACACGCGATGGAGGATCACTCGCACGGGAAATGCGGGAACCTTGGAAATCTGCGCATTTTTGGACGAAACTCTGCGTTCAGGCGTAATTTTTGTGCGGCGGGCTGGCCATAGTCCGGCGCCGGGTCCATGCATGACCGAAGCCCAACGAGCCGTGGAAATGCTGAATTTCTCGCATGATGTCTCAAGATATATCCATTCCAATCAGTGACTTGTCTATGGTCGGGGATGTGCGGGACCGTCCGTTCGTCTTTGTCGATCTTGGCTCGGAAACGGATGATGTTTCAGGCGTGAGACTCCCGTCTGTGCCGGTGATTGGCATCGGTTCGCGGGATCATGCCCTGGCTGCGCGACTCGACACTTTGATTGAACCGCGTTTCGATGCCGGGGCGATCGTGCGATCAATCGCCGCGCAACCGCTTGCCGCCCGAATCGTCACGCAGTTGCTGCGCCTTGTGCCGCACTTGCCGGACGAGGATGCGCTGGCGGCCGAATCGCTCGCTTACGCGGCGCTGCAGGGAAGTGACGCGCATCGGCTGTGGATTTCCCGTAGACCTCGCGCCGAAGTCGTTCCTCGCGAAGGCGGGGTGCAACTGTCGCGCGATGACGATGTGCTGACGGTCACGCTGGATCGTGCCGAGGCCGGCAATGCCATCGACCGAACGATGCGGGATGCTCTTCACGAGGCATTTGCCCTCGCCAATGCCGATTCCACGATCGCGAAAGTGGTCCTGCGCGCCGTGGGCAAGGCGTTCAGTCTCGGCGCGGAACTTTCGGAATTCGGAACGACCACCGATCCCGCCATGGCTCACGCGATCCGCAGCATGACGCTGCCGGCGCGGGAGGCGGTGCATTGCAGAAATCGGATGGAAGTCCTTATCGACGGCGCCTGCGTGGGGGCCGGGCTGGAACTGGCCGCTTTCGCCGCACGCATCGTCGCCACGCGCCGTTCCTGGTTTCAGCTGCCGGAACTGGCGATGGGCATCCTGCCGGGAGCGGGCGGATGCGTTTCCCTGAGCCGCCGTATCGGGCGCCAGCGGACTTTGCTGATGGTGCTAAGCGGTCGCCGTCTCAGTGCGGGCGAAGCGCTCGACTGGGGGCTGGTCGACGCGCTGGTGGATGACCCGTCCTGAAGCCACGGTGATCCGCACATCATGGCTGTCCAGCCGCTCTCGCGCTTCATGCCAGGGGCGTGCGAGCAGGCAGAGATCGGCCGGTTCGCCAACGGCAATGCGGCGGCGGCGGGAAAGATCCAGCGGATCGACCAGATAGAGCGCCAGTGCCTGCTCGGCGGTCAGCGCCTCGTCAGGGGTGAAGGGCGTCCCGGAACGGGTGAGGCGGCGCACGGCGGCCTTCATCGCGGCCCATGGATCGACGCTGCCGTAAGGTCCGTCGCTTCCTCCGGCGAGGACAATTCCCGCATCGCGCAGGCTGCGCAGGCGATAGAGGTCCGGGTGGTGCCGCGGCTCGACTTGCGCAAGATAACGATCGCCGCGCTCATGGACGAATTGCGGCTGAACGCAGGCATGAAGCCCGAGGTCCGCCATGCTTGCCGCGAGATCGGGAGAAACGATCGAGGCATGTTCCACACGGTCGCCGTCAAGACTGCCGCTCGCCTCCAGAAGTGCGAGCGTGAAGACGAGTTCCACTTCCGTCACGCAGTGAACGGCGACCGCTCGTCCCTGGGCATGGGCCTGCGAAATCCAGCGGCAGGTTTCGTCGAAATCGGGAAGCGCGGATTCGTGGAGATGAAGCTTGGCCGGTCCCAGCCGCCACCCTTCCTGCGCAGCGCCCGCCAGCGAGAGCGCTCCGGCAAGCACGGTGTTCTGCTTGAGTTTCCCGGCGGCGACCTCTTGGCCGAAATGCCGCGCCATCCCGGGATCGTTGCCGGGAGACATGTCGGTGAGCCCGGTCACGCCGAATGCCGCAAGCCGGGCGCTGACGGCCGCGAAATCGGGCGGGGTGCTTCCCAGCGTATCCTGTAGCCAGCGGTCCTCATCGAACAGCCGGCCGGTAAAGCGGCCATGCTCTCGCTCAAGCCCCGGAGGCGGAGCGGCGCGGTCCAGCAGTTCGGCAAGCGCGGCGCTGTTGAGGAACCACATCCGTCCGGTGCGATGTTGCAGCCGGACGGGACGGTCAGGGACCATCCGGTCAAGCATCCGCGCATCCGGAAGGGTGCCGCCGACTATGCTCTCGCAAAAATTGATACCGCGCAGCCAGCCTTTTCCGGGCTGCGAAAGTGCGGCGGAAAGCCCCCCGATATCCGTGATTTCGGGCGGGCCGCAAGGCACCGATGCATCCCGCACCGCCAATGCCGCAAGGTGGATGTGGTGATCGTGGAGGCCCGGCAGCAGTGCGCCGCCATGAGCCTTGATGACAGGTTCGCCGGCGCGCGGCTCCAGCGTTCCGATGGCGGTGACGAGGTGGCCGTCGATCCGCAGGTCGGCGCGGCCTTCGCCTTGGATTTCGGCATCGCGGATCAGCATTGCACCGTCTCGCGCAGGATCCTTGCGGTATCGGCACCGAGGGAATGGACCGGGGCGGTCAAAGGCCTTCGCGGGCATGCCGGAAACGGGCGTCCGATACCGGTTCCCCAGCCGTGGAGTTCGGATTCGAGCATCGCGGGATCGTGCGCCCGTTCTTCCGCAAGGGCCATGGCGACGATCGCGCTCATCGACAGGCCGATGCGACGCGCCTGTCCTTCCTCCAGTGCGCGCATGGCTTCACGCGCGGCAGTCACCCCGGTGAGGGGATCGGCAATGGCATCGCCGACATACCCGATTTCCCCGGTGACTTCGGCCATGGCGCGCGCGAGGCCGCCGGCCACCCCGCAGTCGTTGCCGATGCCGACCCAGTTCGCAGGCTCCCCCCGCGCTCCGTGGCCGGTGACGGAGAGCCAGACCAGCCCCGGCACTTCGCGCACGAGCGCATTCGCATCGATACCGAGTTGCAGGAGCGCGCGCGGCCGGGCGCTTTCGATCACGATATCGGCGCGGCGGATCAGGTCGATCAGCCGGGCCTTTTCGGCGCTGCAGCCAAAATCGACGAGTACGCTTGCCTTGCCCTGGTTGATGAGATCGAAGGTGGCCGGATCGTCACGCCGGATGAGGTCGGGGCGGGTGCGGCTTTCGACTTTCACCACTTCCATCCCTGCCTGCCAGAGCAGATGTCCGGCGAGCGGCCCGGCCCAGATGGCGGAGAGATCGACCACCAGCGGACGATGCCCGGCAGCGCGGCTGCGGTGCGGCCCGAGTTCGAGAACCTCGATCGGGGCGGAGGCAGGAACCTCGTCCGCGCTGGCGACCGGCAGGCCCAGTAACCGGCCTCGTTCGACAAGATCTGCGCAATCATGCCGCGCCACGTTTGCGGCGATCGCATCGCTGTCCTCTACTGCCAGGTCGGCATTGCCGAACAGCGCGGGCAGCAGTTCACGGTCGATTTCGCGGATCAGGGTGAGCGCGAACCAGCCACCGTCGCGCGTGGGCAGCAGGCGGCTGCCGCCCAGACCCGCCGATACCTTGCCGGAAATGCGATAGCCGCCGTTGGCGCCCCGTTCGCCAAGCAGCGTAGCGCCGCCGAGACGGGGCAGGCCATGATCGCGGGCAAGCGCCGCCAATTGCCGGTCGGCCCATCGCGCCAGTGGGATCGCGGGGCCTTCGGCTTCGGCGTCAGTCGGCAAGGACTTCCTTCACCTTGCGGCGCAGGAGTTTGCCCATCTCGTTATAGGGCAGCTCGGCGACGAACACGATCTTCTCCGGCACGCGCGAGGATCGCAGGCGGGCCCGGACGAGGTCCTTGATTTCCGCTTCGGCCGGCGCCGTATGACCATCGCGGGTGACGATGGCGACGCCCACAGTCTCGCCCCATTCGATCGAGGGGATCGCGCAGGCGCAGGCATCCGCAACGGCGGGATGCGTCAGCAGCACGTCCTCGATTTCGCCGGGCGACATGTTCTCGCCGCCGCGCACGATCACGTCGTCCGCGCGGCCGGAGAGGAACAGGTAGCCGTCCTCGTCCATGTAGCCGGCGTCGCGGGTGGGGAACCAGCCCTGCGCATCGAGCGCACTCTTTTCCTTGTACTCGCCCGAAACCTGTTCGCCGCGCACGTAGATCTCGCCCGGTTCGCCGGCGGGAAGAACTTCGCCGCTTTCACCCCGGATCTCGATCTCCACCGTCGGGATAGGCTTGCCGAGCGAGGTCAGCCGGGCGCGAACTTTCGGATCCTGCGAAGCCAGCGCTTCCCGATGGTCTTCCGGGCCGAGCAGGGCGACGGTCGAACTGGTCTCGGTAAGGCCATAGGCATTGGTGAAGCCCGCCGTGGGGAACAGGTCCAGAGCCTTGCGGATGACTTCGATGGGCATCTTGCCACCGCCATAGGCGACTGCGCGCAGGCTGGATACGTCGGATTTTTCCGCGCGCTCCATGGCCTCGATGATGCGCGAGAGCATGGTCGGCACGACGAAGGCATTGGAGACGCGTTCGCCGGCGACCAGTTCCAGCCAGCCTTCGGGCGAGAAGGCGGGGAGCATGACGATCGTGCGCAGCGCATAGATCGACGAGAGCAGGGCGGAGATGCCCGCGATATGGTAAGGCGGCACCACGACCAGTGCGGCATCCGCTTCGTCCGCGGAGCCGAACTCGATGGTCCCCAGGATGTAGCCCAGCAGGTTGGAGTGGCGCAGGATCGCCGCCTTGGGCGCCGCCGTCGTACCGCTGGTGAAGAGCTGGATCGCCACGCCGCTTCCCGCTTCGTCGGCGCCGGGATCGTATTCGCGTGCATCGTCGGCAGGAACGGTTTCCTGCGCCTTGAGCGCGAACTCTTCGCGTGACAGCACGATGTGCTGCTGGTCGCCGCCGATGCGGGTGATGCGCTCTTCATCGCCGATGACGAGCGCGGGGGAGATGCGGCCGAGCAGGGCGGCGAGGTCGGCGTCGGGCAGGCGGTAGTTGAGGGGGCAATAGGGCACGCCCGCGAGGGCTGCGCCGAACACCGCGATCACCGCCGCTTCGCTGCTTTCGTCGAGCAGGGCGACGTATTCGGCCTCGCTTTGCCGGATCAGTTCGAAGGCGCCCCTGGCCGCGGCGAGCAGGTCGCCATAAGTCCAGCGCTTGCCCTCGCAGACGAGGCCGACGCGGTCGGGCGCGGCTTCTGCCGCCATTTCGAGAAGGAGAGCGATGTTCATCTGGTCGTTCGTGCCTTGAAGCGCTTGCGGGAGGCTGGCCGGGGTCAGTCGGAGGCCGGCAGCGGCTTGGCGTCCTTGACGACCAGGGCCACGCCATCGACCGAGAGCGATCCCTTGCCGGGCTTCACGCAGAGCAGTTCGTACTTGCCGTCACTGTCGACGTAGCGCTTGCCCATCAGGGTGCCGGCGGAGAAATCGGCAGCGAGCGGGGCGGGTTCGGCAGGCTTTGCCTCGCCCATCGGGGCGCCGCCGCATTCGATCGTACCGTCGGCGCAGCGGATCACCATGACCTCGGTGTCGCAGGCGGCGCTTTTCAGACGGGTTCCAGGCTTCATTGTCGCAGTTCCTTGTCTTTGTATGCTTGGAGGCGGGGCGAGGGCGATCAGGCGATCGCGCCTCTGGCCTTGAGCTCCTCGATCTTGTCCCACTCCACGCCCATTTCCATGAGCACGATTTCGGTATGTTCGGAGGCCTGCGGAGAACGCGTCGTCTCCAGCGCCTCGCCGTTCCACTGCACCGGGCCGCGCACCAGCTTGAGCGGCTCGCCGCCGTCGGCAGCCTCGACTTCGACCAGCAGGTCATTGGCGAGCGCCTGTTCGTCGCCTGCGAGTTCGAGCAGGTTGAGGATCGGCGCCCACTGGCCCTTCAGCGTCTTGAGATGTTCACGCCAGTAGGCGAAGGGCTTGCTGGCGAAAGCTTCGATGAGGATCTCGCTGGCGGCCTTCGAATTCTCGATCAGGCTGAGCACATCCTGGAAGCGGGGGTCATCTGCCGCTTCGGGGCGGCCGATGTGTTCGAAGGTATCGCGGATCAGGCCGGTCGGGCTGACCATGCACAAGTTGATCGTGCGTCCGTCGGAGGTCCAGAAGTTGCCCATGAAGGGGTTCTTGGCGCTGCCGCCGGAGCTGGGCATCGAGTTCCTGGTGATGACGCCGGTTTCGACGGCCTGCGCGATGTTGGCGCCCGAGGCCCATGCCGCGGTGCTCATCAGAGAGACGTCCAGCTCGGCGGCTTCGCCCGTCTTTTCCCGGTGGAACAGGGCGGCGGAAATGCCGCCGGCAATGAACATGCCGCCGATGGAGTCGCCGAAGGCAGGCATGCCTTGCGAAAGCGGGCCGGGCAATTCGGGCGGCGTCATGCAGTCGGCAATGCCGCTGCGCGACCAGAAGGCCGTGCCGTCAAAACCGCCCTTTTCGCGTTCGGGGCCCTTGTCGCCCCAGGCGCTGCCGCGCGCGTAGATGATCTTCGGGTTGGCCGCGCGAATGTGCTCGATGTCGAAGCGGTTCTTCTGGCGCACTTGCGGCAGGTAGTTGGTGAGGAACACGTCGCACTGCTTGGCGAGTTCGTAGAGCAGTTCCTGACCTTCCGTGGTGGAAAGGTCGATGCCGACGCTGCGCTTGCCGCGATTGGGGTGTTCGAACAGCGTGTGGCGGAGGGGATCGAGCTGCACGCCGCCCATGTTGAGAAAACCGCGCTGGGTGTCGCCGCGCACCGGATGTTCGATCTTGATGACGTCCGCGCCCCAGTCGGCGAGGATCGCGCCGGCAGCCGGCGTGAAGGTGAACTGCGCTACTTCGAGGACGCGAACCCCCTGCATGACCTTTGTCGACATCTGCTGCCTGTCCCCGTTTTTCTCTTGTGATCTGATCTGTATTTTCGGTCTCGTAAGGCAGGAAACCGCGCCCCGCCGAGGCTGGTTCCGATTTGAGCGCAAAGCCGGAGACTGGCAACCCGCGCGCCATCGTGCCCACGATCATGCCGCGCGCCGCCGCCTCGGTACGCCGGTGCGATGACCTCATGCTGCACTGCGAAGCATGCCCGCACGCCGCATTCCGCGCCGGAGCGATGGTTGCGAAAAATCCTCTGCTGCATGCGCAAAACGCAATTGACTCTTTGTACAGCAACTCCTAACCTAGGTTAGTAAGTTGAGAGGACCTCAACAGAACGACAGAATTCCGGAGATACCTCATGAAGAAGTTCGTTGCCCTTGCCGCTGCTGCCTCGGTTGCCTCTTTCGCCATCGTTCCGGCTGCTTTCGCGGAGACCACCCAGTCGGTCCGCGCCGTCACCGAGGAAGCTGCCGCTCCGGTCGACCTGACCGCCGGCAAGATGCTCTATGCCGCCAACGGCTATCGCCTGGCCCCGATCTACCGCGTTGCTGCCGACGGCAATCCGCAGGTGATCCTCAACGGCCGCCTCGTGACCGTTCCGGCTTCGAGCCTCGCCAACGTTGACGGCAAGCTCACGACCTCGCTCTCCAAGAAGGACATTGCTTCGGCGAAGTAAGCTTCGCGAAGCAGGCCTTTCGGGGCTTCAAACAGAAAAGGGCGGCACCCCGGTGCCGCCCTTTTTCGTATCGTATCCGGGATGAGAGAAAGGGGCGGAAGCGCCCCTGTTTTCATCCCCGGCTGACGTTGTCGTAGATACGGTTCATATAGTCGCGCAGTTGCTCCACCTCGGCGTCGGAAAAGCCGTGGAACATGCGTTCCTCGCTTTCGTTCGCGATCTCGCCGAGCTGGTCGAGCAAGGGGCGGGCTTCATCGGTGAGGTACACCGCGCGCGCGCGGCGATCGTCCACGCGGTCCCGGCGTTCCAGCAGTCCTTCGGCGCAGAGCCGGTCGATCAGGCGCCCGGCCGAGGCTTCCGACATCTCCAGGTATTCCGCGATGGTCCGCTGGGTGGAGCCGGGATAGCGCGAAACCACCGCGATCATCGCCCATTGCGAGCGGGTGACGTTCAGCGTCGTCACCTTGCGATCGAAATTGTTGCGCTGGAGGCGGGAGATCACCGTCATGCGCAGCCCCACCTGCCGCCGCGTGCTGATGTCGCGGTCGTTCAGGGCCTCGCCCAGTTTGCCGGTCAACTTTTCTTCCGCCTCGGTTGCCACTCAATGCTCCTTGCCTGACGCTTTCAGACGCGTTCGATGATGATGGCCGGCGCCATGCCGCCGGCCGCACACATGGTGATGAGGCCGTAGCGCCCACCGGTCCGTTCGAGCTCGTCGAGCGCGGTGCCGATGAGGATTGCGCCGGTTCCCGCGATGGGATGGCCGAGCGCGATCGAGCCGCCGTTCGGATTGACCTTCGCACGGTCAAGGTCAAGGTCGCGGATCAGTTTCTCGACGACGACGGCGAAAGCCTCGTTCACTTCCCATACGTCGATCTGGTCCTTGGTGAGACCTGCCTTGGCGAGAACCTTTTTCGCAGCCGGTACCGGGCCGTTGAGCATCAGGGTCGGACAATCGCCGATTTCCGCCATGGCGACGATGCGGGCACGCGGCTTCAGGCCATGCTTTTGCGCATAGTCCTTCGAGGCGAGAAGGATCGCCGAAGCACCGTCGACAACGCCGGAGGAGATGCCGACGTGGTGGATCGGCTTGACCTCGAGGTCGGGATAGACCTGATTTATCAGTTCGACATAGGTCTTGCCGCCGGGTGCCGAGGGCATGTTGTAGAACATCTCGAAGGCGGGCTTGAGCTGGGCAAGGCCTTCGGCCGTCGTGTCGGGGCGGGGGTATTCCTCATGGTCGAGGATGATGTTGCCCTCGTCGTCCTTCACGACGATCGTGGACCTGTCGAAGCGGCCTTCCGCGATCGCGGCGGCGGCGCGGCGCTGGCTTTCGACGCCGAAGGCTTCGAGTTCCGCGCGGCTGATGCCTTCCATGGCGGCGATCGCATCGGCCGCGATGCCCTGGTTGGTCTGCGGGTGCTTGGCCTGGAGGCGGGGATTGCCGGCGCCCATGCCGGCGCTGCCGACGCCGGCTTCGCGCATCTTCATGCCGTGTGCATTGGCGTAGGACAGCATGTCCATCCCGCCTGCCACCATCAGGTCGGACATGCCGGACATGATCATCGCCGAGGCGAGGTTGGTGGCGGTGATGCTGGAACCGCAGAAGCGGTTGAGCGTGACGCCGCCAGCCCGGAAATCGTATCCGGCGTCGAGCGCGGCCATGCGGCCGATGTCGCCGCCCTGAAGGCCGATCGCTGCCGACACGCCCCAGATCACGTCGTCGACGTCGGCGGTATCGAACCCGTTGCGGTCCTTGAGCGCGGCGAGGACCGTGGCGGAAAGATGCTCGGGATGCATCTGCGAAAGGGCGCCCTTGCCCATCTTGCCGATGCCTCGGGGCGTACGCACGGCGTCGATGATATAGGCTTCGGTCACGGTCTCGTCTCCTCGAATTCCCGGTCTCGGCGCGCGCGGCGCCTTTTGCCGGCGGTCATGCTGGTGCCTTCGGGGAATTGCAATTGGAGGTCCGTTTCCTATCGCCTTGGCGATTGCTTTCACGTGAAAGTATATCGCGGCGGCGGGGCCGGGGTCAATCCGCAGGTCTATTGCGCGCGCCTGCTTGACGATCGCCGCAGCCGCGACAAGATCGCAGCAGATGGCAATATGAAAGGGAGGGCATGGAGGGCGACGAGAATTCCGGCGGGGCATTCGCACCCTTGCGCGAACCGACGTTCCGGCGGATCTGGACCGCCAGCCTGTTCTCGAATTTCGGGCAGCTGTTCCTCGGCGTCGGCGCGGCGTGGGAGATGACGCGGCTCAGCAATTCGCCGAGCATGGTGGCGCTGGTGCAGTCGGCGATGATGCTGCCGTTGGTGCTGGTGACGCTTCCGGCCGGTGCCATCGCCGACATGTTCGACCGTCGCCGCATTGCCATGACCGGCCTGACCTTCAGTGCCCTCTGCGCCGCGGTGCTGGCGGTGATCGCCTTCCTCGGCCTTGTCACGCCGTGGCTGCTGCTGGCGTTCTGTGCGCTGATAGGCGGAGGAGTGGCGCTCTATTCGCCGTCCTGGCAGGCATCGATCCCCGAACAGGTCTCTCGCCAGCATCTCCCGGCGGCGGTGGCGCTGGGCACGATCAGCTATAACGTCGCGCGCAGTTTCGGACCGGCGCTCGGCGGGCTGATCGTCGTGCTCTACGGGGCGAAGGCCGTGTTCGGCATGACCTCGCTGTTCTACCTGCCGCTGCTCGTCGCCTTCTTCCTGTGGCGGCGAAAGCACGTCCCTTCGCGTCTGCCGCCTGAGCGGATGGACAGGGCCATCGTCGGCGGCGCGCGCTATGCGCTTCATGCCCCCGCGATCCGCACGGCGCTGGTGCGCGTGCTGGTGTTCGGCCTCAGCACCGCGACCGCTTCGGCGCTGGCCCCGCTGATCGCGCGCGACCTGCTGCGCGGCGACGCTTCCACGTTCGGCATCCTGCTCGGCGCGCAAGGCGTGGGTGCGGTGGCGGGCGCGCTGTTCGTCAGCAAGATCCGGGAGACGATCTCCACCGAACTGGCGGTGCGGATATTTGCGGTCGGCACGGGCCTTGCGCTTGTCACCATCGGGTTCAGCAACGAGATCGTGCTGACCTGCGGGGCGTTCCTGATCGTGGGGGCGTGCAACATCCTGACCATCGCCATGCTCAACGTGACCGTGCAGCTTTCCGCACCGCGCTGGGTGACCGCGCGGGCACTTTCGTTGTTTTCCTCCGCGATCACCGCCGGGATCGGGCTTGGCGCCTGGGCTTGGGGGATGGTGGCGGCCGCGCATGACGTAGCTTTCGCCCTGGTCGCCTCGGGGATCGCGGTGGGCGCCACGGCGCTGCTCGGCCTGATCCTGCCGATCGGCAGGGACCAGGAAGCGGACATCTCGGAAGTGCCGCTAGGCCACGAGCCCGCCGTGGGCATGGCGCTGACCATGCGTTCCGGGCCGGTCGTGATCGAGGTCGAGTACGACGTCGATCCGGAGCGCGCGCGGGATTTCTACGCGGTCATGATGAAGATGCAGTCGATGCGCAAACGCAACGGCGGGTTCGACTGGTCGCTGGCGCGCGATATCGCGAATCCGGCGCTCTGGACCGAACGCTATCATTGCCCGACCTGGGGCGATTACCTGCGACTGCGCGACCGCTTCACCCAGGCCGATTCCGAAATCCAGGCCGAAGCGGATTCCTACCATCGCGCCCACGATGCCAGCCGTGTCCGCAGACGTCTTGAAAGGCCGTTCGGATCCGTGCGCTGGAAGGCGGATTCGCTGGACCCCCGACAGGATACGGTGAGCTGGATGGCGCCCTGAACGGGGAGCATGCCTTGTTCCCATCCGGGGATTGCGGAGCGGACGGGGCGCTGGCCTGCTCGCGGGACAAGATAACGGGAGAAGATCGATGGCGCAGGTCGGGGCCGGACAGGCCGGGGTGGAGCACGACAAGACCTGGCGGGTGATCCAGTGGGCGACGGGCAACGTGGGCAGCCGCGCGATGCGAACTGTGATCGAACATCCGCGCATGGAACTCGTCGGCCTCTGGGTCAGCTCTCCCGGCAAAGTCGGCAAGGATGCGGGCGAACTGTGCGGATTGCCGCCGACCGGCATCAGGGCGACCCATTCGCGCGACGAACTCGTGGCGCTGGATGCGGACTGCGTGCTCTACATGCAGCAGGGCACGGACTGGGACGATATCTGTGCGTTGCTGGCTTCGGGAAAGAACGTCGTCACCACGCGCGGAGACTTCCACAATCCCGCCCGGATGGACCCGGAACTGCGGGCGCGGGTTGAAGCGGCCTGCGAGGCGGGCAATGCCTCGATCTACAGCACCGGCTCCAGCCCCGGCTTCGTGACGGAGGCACTGGCCATTCCGCTGATGTCGCTCCAGCGTTCGCACGGGCTTCTCACGATCGACGAATATGCCGACGTGTCGAGCCGCAATTCACCGGAAATGCTGTTCCAGGTCATGGGTTTCGCCGCCCCGATGGCCCCCTTCGACCAGCGGCGGGCCGAACACCTCAAGGGCGATTTCGGCAGCTCCCTCTCGCAGATCGCCGATGCTGTGGGGCTGGAGGTGGACGAGATCGAGGCGGTCGGCGAACTCTCGCCCACGCGGCAGGACCTGACGATCGCGGCCGGGACCGTACCGGCGGGCACGGTGGGCGCCATGCGCACGACCATCACCTGCAAGAGCGGGGGGCGTCCGGTCATGCGGTTCCGGGCCAACTGGTACGTGACCACCGATATCGACGATGCGTGGGACTTGCGGGAATCCGGCTGGCGGATCACGACCGAGGGCGACACGCCGGTCAAGGTCGACATCACCTTCCCGGTCTCCGAGGAGGATTATGCGGCCTATACGCCGGGGCTGACCGCACACCGGCCGGTGAACGCCATCCCGGCGGTTTGCGCGGCCCCTGCGGGGATACGGACAACCGCGGACCTGCCGCAGATATTGCCGATCTACAGCTAGACGGAATCGACGGGCAGGGCGAACCCCTGCCTGCCGTTCCTATCGGTCCTGAGCCGGGGTGGCCTGATCCCCGCCGAGCACGCGGTAGAGCGTGATCCGGTTGCTTGCGAACGCCAGTCGCACCGCGATTTCCTGCTGCCGTGCGGTATAGAGACTGCGCTGCGCATCGAGGTTGTCGAGCGAACTGGCGATGCCCTGCCTGTAGGTGGCCTCGGTCAGTCGCGCGGTATCGGCGGCGGCTTCGGTGTAGCTGGAGGCTGCGCGTACCCGCTCGGCCAGCGTGCCTTGATCGGCCAGCGCATCGGCCACTTCGCTGAACGCCGTCTGGATGGCCTTTTCGTAAGTTGCCAGGGCCGCGTCGCGCTGCGCCTTGGCGACTTCGACGTTGGCGGTCCGGCCGCCGGCGTTGAAGATCGACCAGGTGGCGGATGCCGTGCCGGTGGCGGCGAAGGCGCCCTTGTCGAACAGCGATGACAGGGCGTCGCTGGCGAAGCCGAGCAGGCCGGTCAGCGAGATCGAGGGGAACAGCTCGGCACGGGCCACGCCGATATCGGCATTGGCGGCGCGCAGCGAGTATTCGGCTTCCACCACGTCGGGGCGGCGCAGGAGAACTTGCGAACTGGTGCCGGCGGGGAGGACCGCCAGCGACTGGTTCACTTCGCCGATGTTGCCGGGAAGCAGGCTCTCGTCGAAATCGGCGCCGACGAGCAGGCGGATCGCGTTCACGTCCTGCGCGAGGGCGGTCGTCTGCGAGGCGACATCGCCGCGCGCGGTTTCGAGCACCTGTTCCGCCTGCCGCAGGTCCGTGCGCGGGGCGACGCCGCCCTTGAGGCGGGCACCGGTGAGCGCGACGCCGCGTTCGGCATTGGCCGCGGTGGCCTGCGCGATCTGGAGCAGGTCACGGTCGGCGGCATAGTTGGCCCAGGCCTGTGCGAGGTCGGCAACAAGGCCAAGGCGGACGGTGCGGGCCGCGGCTTCGGTGGACAGGGCCGTGTCGCGCTGGGCCTGCGTGGCATTGGCGAGCTTGCCGAACAGGTCCAGCTCGAAGCTAGAAATGCCGCCTTGCAGGGAATAGTTCGAACCGTCGCCCGAGGAACCGCCGCCTGCCTCGGTGCGGGCTGCGGAACCCGACAGCCCGATCGCCGGGAACTGGTTGGCGCGGGTGACGCGAACCTGAGCACGGGCGGCGGCAACGTTCGCGGCGGCGACGCGCAAGTCGCGGTTGTTGATCAGCGCCTGTTCGACGAGCGACTGCAGGCGGCGGTCGCGGAAGATTTCCGAATAGGAAACCAGCGGCAGCGCGGCCTCGCTCTGCGAGAGATAGGCATCGCCCACAGGCCACGAAACCGGGACCGGCGGGGTTGGCGCCACGTATTTCGGCGCCATCGAACAGGCGCCGAGGGCCATGGCGGGCAGGGCGCAAGCCGCCAGCTTCAGGGCGCGAAGTCGGCGGTTCATGCAGTGTCTCCCTTGCGTTCGCGGCGCTGCTGGAGGTGCTGGCGGACGGCGGCAATGCCGTCGCGCACGCCGCGGCGCACGAGGACGAAGAACAGCGGGATGAAGAAGATGGCAAGCAGCGTGGCGGTCAGCATCCCGCCGACCACGGCGGTGCCGATGGCGATGCGGCTGTTGGCGCCGGCACCGCTTGCGACGGCCAGCGGAACCACGCCGAAGATGAACGCGAAGCTCGTCATCAGGATCGGACGCAGGCGGATGCGCGCGGCTTCGAGCGCGGCTTCGATCACGCGCTTGCCCTGACGTTCGGCCTGTTCGGCGAATTCGATCATCAGGATGGCGTTCTTCGCGGCGAGGCCCATCGTCGTCAGCAGGCCGATCTGGAGATAGACGTCGTTCTCGAGCCCGCGCAGCGTCACCGCGAGGATCGCGCCCAGCAGGCCGAGCGGAATGACGAGGATGACCGCGATCGGGATCGACCAGCTTTCGTAAAGCGCGGCAAGGCACAGGAACACCACCAGCAGCGAAAGCGCGTAGAGCAGCGGTGCCTGGCCCGAGGACAGCCGCTCCTGATAGGAGGAACCGGCCCAGGCCACGGCGGTGCCGGGCACCTGGCTGGCGAGTTCCTCCATCACGTCCATCGCGGTGCCGGAACTCACGCCTGCCGAGGGGCTGCCCGAGAATTCATAGGCCTGGAGACCGTTGAAGCGCGAGGACGTGCTGGGCGCGGTGGACCAGCTGATCGTCGAGAAAGCTGAGAAGGGTACCATCTGGCCGCTCGTGCCGCGCACGAACCAGTTGGAAAGGTCTTCCGGGCGCGAGCGGAACTGGGCGTCGCCCTGAACGTAGACGCGCTTCACGCGGCCCTTGTCGATGAAGTCGTTGACGTAAGTGCCGCCCCACGCCGTCTGCAGCGTGGAGTTGGCATTGGCGGCGGTGAGGCCGTAAGTCGTGAGCGCGCGGGTGTTGGAGTTGATCTTCAGCGTTGCAACGTCGGGAAGATCGCTCAGGCGCACGTTCGTCAGGCGATCGTCGGCGGTCGCCTTGGCGAGAAGTTCGTCACGCGCCTTCTGGAATTCGGTGCGGCTCATGCCGCTGCGGTTCTGGAATTCCATGGTGAAGCCGGAGGACGACCCCAGCCCGCGGATCGCGCCCGGAACCAGCGTGAAGACCTGCGCGTCGCGCAAGTTGCGGAATGCGCCGTTGGCCCGCTGGACGATGGCATCGGCCGTGTTCTTGGAACCGGGCCGCTCCTCCCAGTCGACCAGCGTGACGAAGGCCTGGCCGGTGTTCTGCCCCGCCGCACCCTGTCCGCCTCCCGAGAGCGTGAACATGCTGGCGACATTGGCCTTCTCATAAGTCTTGAAATAGTTCTCGACCTGTCGCTGGACTTCTTCCGTGCGCGTGCGCGGCGAGCCGGCGGGAAGGCGCCACTGGACCATGATCGTGCCCTGGTCCTCGTTAGGCAGGAAGCCGGTGGGCAGGCGCTGGAACAGCATGAAAGTGGCGACGCAGGCGATCAGGAACAGGGCAAGCCAGCGCCACTTGTGCTCGACGACGCGCTCCACCCGGTGCGCATAGGCATTGGTCATGCGCTCGAAGCCGCGGTCGAAGCCGGTGTGGAAGCGTTCCCACAGCCTTGCCAGCCAGGGCAGGTTACGCTCGATCCAGTTGGGGCCGGCTTCCTCGTGCGACTTCGCCTTGAGCAGCGTGGCGGTCAGAGCCGGGCTCAGGATCAGCGCAACGAGCACGGAAAGCACCATGGCGACCACGATCGTCAGCGAGAACTGGCGGTAGATCACGCCGGTCGATCCGCCGAAGAACGCCATGGGCAGGAAAACCGCCGACAGCACGAGGGCGATGGCGACCAGTGCGACCTGAATTTCCTCCATCGACTTGATGGTCGCCTCGCGCGGCGACATCCCCGGATTTTCCTCAAGCAGTCGCTCGACGTTCTCGACGACGACAATCGCGTCATCGACCAGAAGCCCGATCGCGAGCACGAGCCCGAACAGGGTCAGCGTGTTGATCGAGAATCCCGCAACATAGAACACCGCGAAGGTGCCGAGGAGGACGACCGGAACCGCGATCGCGGGGATCAGCGTGGCGCGCCAGCTCTGCAGGAACACGAACATCACGATGACGACGAGCACGATCGCTTCGAACAGCGCCTTCTCGACTTCGGCGACCGAGAGCTTGATGAACGAGGTGGAATCGTTGCCGTAAGTATAGCCGAGGCCGTCCGGCATGCCCTGCGCCAGCTCGCTCATGGCCGCCTTCACCAGTTCGGCGGTCGCCAGCGCGTCGGCGCCGGGCGAAAGCGAGATCGAGATGCCGGCGCCGGGGTGGCCGTTGATCCGGCTGATCGAGCTGTAGTTCTCGGCGCCGATTTCCACGCGGGCGACATCGCCGATGGTTACCGCCGAACCGTCGCTATTGGTCTTGAGCACGATGTTGCGGAACTGCTCGGCCGTCTGCAGGCGCGAACCGGCGGTGACGATGGCGTCGATTGCCTGATCCTGCGGCGCGGGCAGGCCGCCGATCTCGCCGGCGGCGACTTCGGTGTTCTGCGCGGTGATCGCAGAAGTCACGTCGCTGGGCATGAGCCCGACGGCGGCGAGCTTGGTGGGATCGAGCCAGATGCGCATCGCGTGCGGCGCGCCGAACACGTTGACGTCGCCCACGCCTTCGATGCGCGAGAGCGGGTCCTGGATGTTCGAGGTGAGGTAGTCCGAAACGTCCTGGTTCGAACGGCCGTCGGTCTCGTCATAGACGGCAACGAGCAGGAGCTGGTCGGGGTTGGACTTGGTGACCGTGACGCCCTGGCTCTGCACCGCCTGCGGGAGGCGGGACAGCGCGGACTGCACCTTGTTCTGCACCTGGACCTGCGCAATGTCCGGGTCGGTGCCCTTGGCGAAGACGGCGCTGATCGTCGCCTGACCGCGGTTGGAGGATTGCGAACTGAAGTAGAGCAGGCCGTCGATCCCGGTCAGTTGCTGCTCGATGATCTGGGTGACGCTGTTCTCGATCGTCTCGGCCGAGGCGCCGTTGTAGGTGGCGCGGATATTGACCTGCGTGGGCGCGATGTCCGGGTACTGCTCGTTCGGCAGGAAGGCCAGCGCGCCAAGACCCGCCAGCATGACGATGATGGCGAGAACCCAGGCGAAGATCGGCCGGTCGATGAAGATGCGTGACATGGGAGGCTCAGCGACCCTTGCCGGAAGACTGGCCTTCGCCGGCCTTGCCTGACGAGGGGACGACCTTCTGCGGGCTCGACGCCGCTACCGGCTGGATATCGGCACCCTGCTTCAGTCCGTTCAGGCCCTGGACGATGACCTTGTCGCCCTTCTGGAGGCCGGACGTCACGACGGTGTTCGTGCCTTGCGTGCGATCGGCGCTGACCTTGCGGCGTGCGGCCTTGTTGTCCGCGCCGACGACCATGACATAGGCCGAACCGTCGAAGTCCCGCTGGACAGCGTTCTGCGGCACCAGGTAGGCGCTGGGATCGGTCGCCTGGTCGAACACGGCCGAAACGAACATGCCCGGCAGCAGCAGACCGTCCGGGTTGGGGAAGCTGGCGCGCAGGGTTACGGTGCCGGTGTCCTGGTCCACGGTGACTTCGGAGAACTGGACGGTGCCCGCCGAGGCATATTGCGTGCCGTCGTCGAACTTCAGGTGAACTTGGGTGCTGCCGGGATTGACCCCGCCCGCGGCGAGCTTGCGGCGCAGGGCCGTGATGTCCGCGGCGGATTGCTGCATGTCCACGTAGATCGGGTCCATGCGCTGGATCACCGCCAGCGGATCGGTCTGGCTGGCGCTGGCAAGCGCGCCCACGGTCGAGAGCGAGCGGCCGATGCGGCCGCTGATCGGCGCGGGCACGGTGGTGAAGCGCAAGTTGATCCTCGCCGTATCGAGCGTGGCGGCGTTCTGCGCAATCGAGGCCCTGGCCGAGCGTGCGGTGGCGAGCGCGTCGATGTAGTCCTGCCGGGCAACCGCTTCCATGTCGGCAAGCGGCTTGTACCGGTTGGCCTTGGCCGAAGCGGCTTCGGCGGTGGCGCGGGCGCTGGAAAGGTCCGCCTGAGCCTGGTTCACGGCGGCGCGGTAGAGGCTCGGGTCGATCTGGTAGAGCGGCTGTCCCGCGCGCACCATGCTCCCCTCGGTAAAGAGGCGCTTTACGATGACCCCGGTGACCTGTGGGCGGACTTCGCTGGTTTCGAAAGCGACGGTGCGACCGCTGAGCGTGACGGCGAGCGGCACGGCGGAAGGCTGGGCCACGATATAGCCGACTTGCGCGGCTGGGCGCTTGTCATCCTTCTTCTCTCCGCCCGAACAGGCAGCGAGAAAGACAACGGATGCCAGAACCAGACCGGTCTGACGCAGCAGGGGGCCTGCCGCAAGGGAAGAACTCGTGATTTTCAAGTCGCGCACCGTCTGAAATCGCATCGGCGCTGCTATTCAGCCAATTGTTGCCGCCCGCAAGCCGGGTTTTCGCAAGTGCGACAATTTGCGACTAAAAACGAAGATTTGGGACGAAATCTGCCTGTCCTATACGTCAAACGCCCTCCACCGGAGAACGCCCGACATCTGTCAGTAGCGTGCCAGCATTTGCAGCGAGGCGGCGAAGTAGTCGTTCACGAGTTGCGAAGGCTGCGCCGTGCCAAGCAGCCGCCCGGCTACCGCTGCTCCGCCGGCCGAGAGCGCGTAGTTCGCCTCTTCCCCGGTGACCACGTCCACCCACGCCGGGATCGGCTTGTTCGCCGCCAGGCAAGCGCGCCAGTATGCCGCGATATCGGGCACCAGCGCCTGCCTGCCGCCCAGCGCGGCATAGAGCGGCACGCGGATCGCGTCGTAACCGAAGCGCGGCGGCTTGTCCCGGGCGGGGGCGACCTGATCGGGCGCGCTGACCACGATCCAGTCGGACGGCAGGCGGTGGGTTCCGAAACGGGAGAGGCGGGTGATCGCCTCACTGTCGGTAATCACCGGCCCCCAGACGGACTGTCCATCGAGCTTGGCGAAAGCGTCGAGCGCGGGCCAGACGAAGTAGGACGGGTTAAGCGTCACTTCGGTGCCGTTCACGAACCCTTGGAGGCCCGGCAGCAGCAGGCGGCGGTTGTGGCGCTCGATCACGCAGCGGCTGCGGATGGCGGCGCGAATCTGCGCGGCGCGCGCGCTGTAGTCGCCGCGGTTCCAGCGCTGTCCGGCCATGCCGAGCGCCCAGGCGATCACGAGGTCGCCATCGGTGGCGTTGTTCTGGTCCGCCACGGGGTTGGGCGAATTGGGATCGTAGCGCCAGGCATGGAGCGCCACGTCGGTGCGCGAGAGGTAGGACTGGGTCCAGCTCGCGATCTTCTCGAAGGCTTCGGCGTCGCCGGCCTTGTAGGCGAGCAGGAGGCCGTAGCTCTGGCCTTCGCTGTGGCTGACGCCGTTGTTGCCGGTATCCACGATCCGGCCTTCCGGCCTCATGTACATGTCGCGATAGCTGCGCCAGTTCGCATCGTGGGCCGGAGAGCGGCTTTGCGCATCGGTGTTGCAGGCAGCCGTCATCGCCAGCATGAGCCCCAGAGTGAAGTTGCGGCGGTCGATCGCGTGGCCGGAGCCGAGAATGCTCATGACGTGCGGTTCCCTACCGTTCAGCGGCCGTGCCGGAGTTCGACGACGTCACCCTGCCAGCGGGCCGTCGTGTGCAGGGCGGGGCCGCTGCCCAGGACCCGGAACCATCCGTCGTAGGCGCCTTCGAGCAGTCCGAGCATCATCGTGCCCCAATGGCCTTGCGGATCGGGGGTGATCGATTTGGGAAGGTTGCGATGATGGACCACGATCGCATCGTCCCCCACGGCGAGTTCGACCTCGCCCCAGCCGAGATCCTGCCAGAAGCCGTTGATGCGGGCGCAGAGCACGGCTGCGTCGCTGACGCCTTCGAGCGGTTCGAGCACGGCCATGCGCTTGCCGATCGCGGCGAAGAACCCGCGTGCCTGAGCGGTGGGCGCGCCTTCGCACACTTCGGCCGCAGCCATCGCGGCGAACAGCGCGAGGCCGCCGGCGCCGATCTGTTCGCCCTCCTGCTTGGGCGAGGGAAATGCCTGCAATTTCATCGGCCGGTGCTCCCGAAATTCTGTCTCACGCCCAATAAGCTCCGGAACTCGTCATAAGATCCGAAGGTATTGTAACTCGCCTCGCCGCCGATGCGGGTCGTCGGACTGATCTTGTAGTACAGCGAGACATCGCTCGACAGCGCGAAGCCGGTCTTGCTGATGCTGTCATAATACGAACGCACGTCGTTGTTTTCGGCCTTGAGCGCGTCAAGCTGGGCCTGAAGCGTGGGATCGAGCGGGTAGAGCGCCGTCTGATCCTGGCTGTAGCTCTGGAAACCGGGCGTGAACGAGGCTCGCAGGTCGATCCGGTCGTCTTCCATGGTGTAGTTCACCGGGAAGCCGACGCTGATGAAGGTCTGCGGGCTGAAATAGCCGCCGTGTCCGAACGTGAAGTAGTTCTGGCTCTTGTCGTAGCCCTGGTAATTCACGTTGAGGCCGACGGTGAGCGCCGAGTGCTGGCCGCGATAGGCGCGCAGATAGCCACCGACATTCGCCTCGAAACCGTCGTTGCGGGCGACATTGGTGCCGCGGAAGCGGTAATAGCGGCCCTCTGCGTAAACACCGCTGCCCTCATGGTCGTAGGACATGCCCGCGCCGCCTGCCGTGCGCATGACCTGACCCCAGCGCTCGCCCGTAACCGGATCGCGGGTGCCGGCGTAGGAGACGATGCTGTCCGTCACCGGCTTGTGCTCTGCAAAGGCGGTCAGGCGAAGCGCCTCGCCGACTTTCGGGGAGACCGCCGCGCGGAAGGTCGGCTTGGTCTTGCCCATGCCGACCGGCGTGGTACCGCCCTCGACCTGGACGCTGTCGCTCTCGTAACCGGCCGAAAAGGCCACGCCGGAGGCATTCTGCGTTTCGGTCGTCGGGAAGACCGAGGGCACTTCGTCGACAATGGCCTGGGCCTCGATCGTGGCGTTCCGGCCGAAACGGGCCTGTCCCGAGCGGTTGGGGGTTCCGGCATCGATGACGGAGGCTTCCGCCTTGGCGTAGAAGCGGCCGCCGGGTGCGTCGGTGGAGAAACGGGCCGAACCCTTGATCTCATCGAGCTGGCTCAGGCCCTTTTCACCCGAACGCTGGCGATAACCGGTCTCCACATCGACGCGGGGGCCGGAATCCTGCGCCAGCGAGGCGATCTGGGACTGGATCTGCGCCATGACCGGATCGGCGGAATAGGTCGTGGTGGGCGCGTCCATCCCGGCATCGCCGTAACCGCCGGTGACGGGGTATGGCGCCGAGGGCGCGGCCATGGCAGCGCTGCCGTAGTTCGCCGTGCTGCCGTAGCCTGGCGCGCTGCCATAGCTTGGAGCGGCGGCGTAACCGGTTGAAGCGCCGTAGGCAGCAGGTGCGCCGTAAGCGGCAGGCGCTCCGGCAGCGCCGTAGCTGGTCTGGGCCGCGGGAAGGCGGGTGCCGCCGCCGAGAGCGAAGGGATTGACCTGCTGGGGTGCGATCGGCGCCCTGTCCCGGAAGGGATTGGAACCGCCGGCCGGGGTCATCGCCGCGAACGGATTGCCGCCGGCCAGGCCGTCGATCGAGGTTCCGCCCTGACTGCGCGCATAGAGATTGCGCGCGTCCTTGAGCATGCTCATGGCGGCGCGGTCGTTCCCGCGGGCACGCTCGACATTGGCGAGCGAGAGGCGAACCTGGTAGTCCTGCGGGAAGGCGCGGAGCACGTCGTTCTGGGCGCGGCGCGAAAGATCGCCGTCACCGGCCGCCTGCGCCGTGTCGGCGAGGCCCAGCAGCGCTTCCTTGTCGCCCGGCTTGCGGGCCAGGACGAGCTGCCAGGTCTGCGCGGCGCGGGCGGGCATCTGGCCGCTCTGGTAAAGGCGGGCGAGCCCGGCGAGGACTTCCATGTTGTCCGGCGCGGCGCTGTAGGCGCTTTGCAGGACATCGAATGCTTCGGCAAAGCGGCCGGCCTGACGCGAACGGTCGGCCTGGCTGACCAGCAGCGCGGCGTTCATCCGGCCATAGGCCTGCTGCCCTTCGGCCGAGCTGCCGGCCAGCGTGCTCGCGCGTTGCAGCGCCTGCTGCGCCAGATCGTCACGCCCGACACGGGCGAGCACGCCGATGAGCCCCTCGTAATCGTCGATGCCGGAGACCTGCCCCTGCATCGCGTTTTCCGCGACCGAGGCTGCGCCTTGCGCATCGCCCAGATCGTAGAGCGCATTGGCGATCGCTGCCTGCTTGCCGACCGGGACAGCGTTCATCGCTCCAAGCTGGCGCAGCGAGGCGAGGGCCTGTGCCTGCTGGCCCTGCGCGGCCATCGCCTTGGCGCGGGCGATCGCGCTGTCTGTTTTCACGCCGATCGCGAAGCTGCGCATCGGCGCGGTGCGCTGCGTTTCGGGGATCATGTCGATCAGGCGGGCGGCCTCGGTCGAGCGGCCGAGGTCGGCATTGATGAGGGCCGCGGCGTAAAGCGCGTCCGGCTGCCCCTTGTTGACCAGCGAGCGGAGCAGCGATTCCGCTTCGGGAATGCGGCCGCGCTTGATCTGGAATTCGGCGAATTCGTAGCGGATCCACGGATCTTCCGGGTCGAGCACGAGGCCGTTCTGGAATTCGCGGGTGGCGCCCATGTCATCGCCGTTTGCGGCAGCGGCAAGTGCGCGGCCGCGGGCGGCGCGCATCTGGAGACGCCTGTCGTCCGAGCCGCCGCCCTGGCTGGCCTGCCGGTAGAGGTCGGCGGCATCGGCGTAGCGGCCCTGCTTCTCGTAAACGTCCGCCAGCAGTTCGAGAGCGGGTGCCGGTTCCTTGTAGCCCGAGCGGATCAGTCCCTCGGCGACGGATTGCGCATCGGCAAGACGGCCCTGGGCCACGAAGTTGCGGGCATCGGCCATGCCGGCGAAGAAGCGGGCGGAGGAAAGCCCTTCGGCCCACTGGCTTGCCTTGCCGTAGCGCGATGCCTGTTCGAGCAGGTTTGCGGCCTCGGCGAACTGGCTTTCGCGCAGGCGAACGAGTCCGAGGCCGCCCAGCGCGTCGGGATCGCGCGAATTGACGGACAGGGCGCGCTGGAACTGGTTGGCGGCGGACGCAAGGTTGCCGTCTTCCAGCGCGTCGAAACCGGCGACGCGGGCCTGACCGGCGCGATTTGCGGAAGTGGTGGGCGCCGGAGCACTGCGCGCCGGTGCGGCCGCGACCCGCGCGGGCTGGCTCTGTGCGGGAGCCTGGGAGCGCACGGGCGCGGGCTTTGTTGCCGTGGCGGTTCTGGCCGCAGGCTTGGGAGCCGGCCTGGGCGCCGGGGCAGGGGCGGCGTTCATCGCCTGAGACACCGCCGCACTGCCGGGATCAAGCGCCTTGGCGCGGCGCAGGGCCTGCTGGGCAAGGTCTTCGCGGCCCTTCGAGCGCCAGTACTTCGCCTGCTGCAGCAGCGCATCGACGCCCGCCGCCTGTGCGTGGGAGATACCCGTCGTCGCCGTCGACAAGAGCAGGGCGAGCGCGACGAGGCGCAGGCGGGTCGTCATCGCGGAAGTCATGCGGTTTCGTCCTGGTTGCCGAGGCGGCGCTGCGCCTGGCGACGGAAGTACAGGTAGGTCGGACCGGCGAGGATCGCCGCGAGCAGGAGCGAGAACAGGCCCATCAGCATCGGACGCTGGCTGAACCAGTAGGCCAGCTTCATCCAGACCGGCAGCGAGCCGACCCAGTAGCGGTCGCCGATGGCGAAGCTTGTCATGCCGTCGCCCTTGGTGACCGCGAGGTCGCCCTGGATGGCGGCGTTGATCTTCACGTCCGACATGCCGTCCACGAGCGCGGGCAGGGCAGCGGCATTGTCGGCCATCAGGGCAACGACGGTGCGGTCCGAGGAGAACGGCGAACGGAAGCTGACGATGCCGGAGAACCCGCGTGCGTTGTAGACCAGCGGCGCGGCGGCCATCGGATCGTCGTGCTCGGTGCCGCCGAAGAACGAGGTGGCATACTGGAGCGGCGAACGTTCGGTGACTTCGAGGTGGCCGTTCACGTAGCGCACCGGCGACTTCTCGAAGAGAGAGCCGGCAGAGGCGAGTTCGACGCCGCCGACCACGAGCACGTCCTGGTCCTGCAGATCGCCCGGATCGACCGAGGATGTCACGGTGATGCCGGTGACCGGAACGCCGGTGGAATCGCCGAATCGGCCCATCAGGTTCAGGAAGGCCTCGACCGAGGCGGACGACGGGTTCGCCGCCATCAGGACGGTCGTCTCGGCAAGGTCCGGTGCCGCCGTGAACGGGAAGCCGGCGCCAGCGAATGTCGCAAGGTCGGGCATCATGATGGCGTGATAGGCCGAGGTCAGGTCGATCGTGCTGGTGGGGTCGATCGAGGTGCGCACGTTCTCGGGAAGGGTGCCGGTGCACTTCTTCTTGTCGGCGATGATCAGGTTGTAGTCGAGCGTCAGCTCGTTCTGGCCGAACAGGTTATAGCGCGGCAGCACGACCGTGGCGGTGGAATCCTGGTTCTTCGCACCGGAAGAACCGAACAGGTTGCCCCACCAGGTGGAGCTGAGCGGCAGCGTCTTGAGGTACTGGCCGTTCAGCGAGACATCGAGGCGCGAGGCCCGCTGGTCCAGCCACTGGGCCACCGGATAGCGATAGCCCAGGTTCAGGCGGCCGCCTTCGCGGGGCCAGAAGAACAGATCTGGCGCGACGCGGAAGCTGGCACTCAGCGCGCCGGGGCGGAAGCCCATGCCCTGAAGAGCATAGGCGGGCATGATCTTGCCGAGTTGCACCGGCTTGTCCGTCGAAATCCAGCGCAGGGCGCCGTAGCGCGGCCAGGCGGGGATACGCACGCCGTCGAAGGACATGCGCTGGCCGCCGAACACGCCGCGTCCGAGCGCCACGGCGCCTGCTGCCACGCGCAGGTCGGCGTCGTTGCGGCCGGTGAGGACCAGCAGGGTTCCGTTGGGATCGGCGGGGTTGCGCAAGGCCATCGCGGTGGGGCCGGTGGGGGCGGCGATGTCGAGGCCGGGGATCGACTGGCCGGCCTTGAGGAAGACCACGGCATTGCCCCTGGGCAGCGCGCCGAAGACCGGCTTGAACGAGAACCCGCGATAGGAGGCCAGCGAACCGAGCCAAGAGGCGGTTGCCGCCGCCGCTTCCAGTTCACCCTTGTGCGGCTGCCCGGCGAATACGAAGGGCATGCGCAGCGGCACGTTCTGGCCCTTGTCAAAGAAGGGCAGAGGCAGGCGCGACAGGTCCGGCTGGAACGTCAGCGGCTGGTACTCGAGATCGAGCCACGAGCGGGTGTTGCTGATATTGGCCCAGAGCACCGAGTTGAACGGATCTTCGCAGTCCCGGGCATAATGGCCGACGAGGCGCAGGTTCAGCTGGTTGTCGCCTGGCAGCAGAAGCGCCGCGTTGACCGGAATGCGCAGTACCTGACCACCGGAATCGGCGCGGGTGAGCGGCAGGGTCTGCACGACTTCCCCGTTCACGATCACCACGAGGTGAGTCATGTCGTCGAGCATCATCGGCGACCAGGCCATCTGCAGGGTCAGGACCGCCGAGGTGACGATGCGGTCCTGACGCATGCCGAAGGGGATGCCGATTTCACCCTGCGTGCCGAGCAGGCGAATCGGACGGGTGATTCGCATGTCCTTGAGCGTAAGGCGTTCGCCGATGCCGCCCCGGGGGGCGTCAACGGCATCCGCGCCGGACGCGGGAGCGGCTGTGACTGCGGCATTGGCGACGGGAGCCGCGTGGACTTCCCTGCTGCCCAGCACGATCGTCGCCACGCCGAGCGCCAGCGCGCCTGCCACTGCCGCGGCCTTGGCGAGCGGGACGAGCGAACGGTTCTTCGCTTCCTTCTTCGCTGGCTTTTCGGCTGGCGCGGGAGGGGTGCGGGCGGCGATCGCGGCCATGGCCCGACGTTCGGAAAAATTGAGACGCAACATGCGCTTGATCGTTACCATGTCGACAAGGATGATGTCAGCCAGAGATCGCAGGCCGCTGACCTGGGCATGAGGGCCGGTGGGCTGCCAGGCGTCTGCGCGGCCCATGACCGCGCGCACGAGGTGGCGTCCGGCCAGCATGTCCAGCTTTTCGAAGCGAACGTAGGCATTGCTGCCATTGGAACGCACGGTTTCCACCGGGATCGACAGCACTTCGTCGCCCATCGCCAGAGTGATATGGCTGACATTCACGTCGCGAACGGGAAGCTCTGCCGGCAGCGCAAGGGCAGCGCCGCCCATCGAGATGTCGATCGTGGTGGCCGAAAGGACGTGACCGGAATCGAGATAGGCGGTCACCGGCAGGGGAACCGGGATGCGGATGTCCTGGCGGGCCTGCCGGGTTTCGCGCGCCACCGATACGGCGGCCAGCAGGATGATGAGGCTGAAGGTCGCCCAGGCGCAGTTCAGCACCAGCGTATCGGTCTGGATGTTGAACATGTAAGGGAAGAACGCCCATTTCACGACGGCCAGCAGGATGCCGCCCACGAGCAGGCCGATGCAGATCAGGTGCGGCCGCACGATCGCCCAGTCGAAATAGGTCTTGTCCAGCAGGGAGCCCTTGTCGGTCACGTTGAACTTGCCCTTGCGCGGCTGGATCCAGGTCATCAGCGTCGGCTTGACGAGATGGAAGGCGAGAATGGTTTCGTAGACTTCGCCCCAGAACGGCCGGCGATCGCCGCCTTGCGTGCGCTCGTTCGCCACGGAGGAGCAGAACAGGTGCGGCATCGCATAAGCGAAGATGAGCGAGGCCGAGGCCTGGATGATGTTCTGGCCGAAGATCAGATAGGCGAGCGGACTGGTCAGGAAGGCGATGCGCGGCAGCGGGTACTGGAAGTGCAGCATGGCGTTCAGGTAGCAGAGGCGCTGCTGCCAGGTCAGGCCGCGGCCGAGCAGGGGGCAGTCGATGCGCAGGATCTGCGTCATGCCGCGCGCCCAGCGGATGCGCTGGCCGACGTGAAGGACGAGGCGCTCGGTGGCAAGCCCGGCGGACAGGCGCGCGCTGATATAGGCGGTGTTCCATCCGGTGCGCTGGAGCTTGAGCGCGGTATGGGCGTCCTCGGTAACGGTTTCGCCCGCGAAACCGTTGGTTTCCTCCAGCGCCTCGCGGCGGATGATCGCGCAGGAACCGCAGAAGAAGGTGGCGTTCCACAAGTCGTTGCCGCCCTGCACCGGGCCGTAGAACAGGTCGCCCTCGCCGGGCATGTCGCCCATGGTGGAGGCGAGGTTACGCTGCACCGGATCGGGCGAATACATGTGGTGCGGCGTCTGCAGCAGGGCGAGGCGGGGGTCGGTCTGGAACCAGCCGACGGTGAGCTGGAGGAAGGCGCGGGTGGGAACGTGGTCGCAGTCGAAGATGGCGATCAGTTCGCCGTCGGTCTTCTTCATGGCCGCGTTGAGGTTGCCCGCCTTGGCGTGCAGGTTGTTGTCGCGGGTGAGGTAGCCGCATCCCGCTTCCTTGGCGAAAGCGCGGAATTCCGCGCGCTTTCCATCGTCGAGAATGAAGATGCGGTACCGGTCGACCGGATAGTCGAGATCCATCGCCGCGAACACCGTGTTGCGCACGATGTCGAGGCTTTCGTTGTAGGTCGGAATGTAGATGTCGACCGTGGGCCAGGTCTCGGGTTCGCCCTTCGGTTCGATGACTGGCCGGTCAAGCGGCCAGCTCGTCTGGATGAAGCCGAGGATCAGGATCACCCAGGCGTAGAGTTCGGCGAGGTAGAGGCCGGTGCCGAACAGGAATTCGGGCAAGGTGCCGAAGGCCAGCGTCTGCGTCGTGCGCCAGAACATGTAACGCGTGGACATCAGCACCGCGAGCAGGCCGAGCGCCAGCGAGCCCTTGCGGCCGGGCCAGCGCTTGAGGATCAGGGTCCCGAAGATCGTGACGCCCGCGAACACCCATTGCGCGTTGTTGTCGAGCGGTACGCCGATCACCATGGCGGCGATCAGCGCGATCGGCAGGATCGCAAGGTAAGGTATGGCGCGGTGCGAAACGAGCTTCTGGATCATGCGGCGCGGCTCTCGGCAGGGGCGATCCATGCGCGCGAAGTCGATTCGAGCGAGGGCGTCACGGCTTCGGCGATCTGCTGGGCATCGGTGAGCGCGACGCTGGCGGGGGCATAACGGCTCAGCGGCTGCAGCATGGCCATGGCTTCCGGCACCGCTTCGTCGAGGCGGATGCGGCCGATCAGCCGCGGTCCGGCCAGTTCGCGGATGAACGCCGCGCCGTGGCGGCCGAGGCGGCGCGTCTCGTCGAGGGCGTTGATGACGAAGGCGGTGCGGGCAAGACCTTCGACGCCGGCTTCCCCGAAGACCTGCGGCAGCATCGCCAGCGTATCGGGCTGGGCATTGATCGTGCAGACATGGGCGCAGGCATGTTCGATCAGCCGGCGCGCCACGCGGGTATCGCCCGAGGGCACGTCCACCACCAGTACGCGGTCCTTGCCGGGCTGGAGATATCCGAGATCGCCCAGCATCGGCACGAAGTCCAGGTCTTCGGAAGCCCGGCGCCAGCTGCGCAGGTTGATCCCGCCGACGAGAACGGCTTCGTCAGCCGGCGCGGTGAGGGCGGGCAGAGAGGTTGCGGGCGAGAGGCCGAAGTGCAGCGGCATCGAATCGCGCGGGGCCAGCGTCAGCACCGTGACTTCGGCACCCTGGGCGGAAAGGCCCATCGCCAGGTGCGCGGCCACGAAAGTATTCCCGGCGCCCCCCTTGGGACCGTGGCAGACGATCATCGGCATCAGATTTCCCCCCGGGCGCCAAGGTCCGACAGATGGCGCAGCATTGCTCGTACATCGCGAACGGGTTCTTCAACAACTGCTTTTGCAATCGATGGTGAAGCGGTCTGTTCGTAGCGGCTGAAAAGATTCTTGAGCGGCTCGGCGGCCAGCTCGATCCCGGCCTCGGCGGTTTCGACCGCGGGGGTTTCGGGCACCGTCTGGTCGAGCGTCTGGAGGCGCGGATCACGCAGCAGCGCTTCGAGAATGGGCCAGAGCTCAAGGTCGGTGAAACGATCCTCGAATTCCTTGTAGGCGAACTCGTTGCGGCCCAGTCGGTCCAGCAGGTTCCTGGCATCAATGCGCATGGCAATCCCCGTTGTTGCCCGGAGAGAACTGACAACTAATGGTTAATATCGTGTTTATACGTACAGGACCCTGCTGAAAAACCCCGTTTTTGCGGATTTTTCGCGGCTTCGGGCGGTTTTTTCGCAGAGATACTGCCCGGCGTGTTCACAAGGTAACGCAGCAAGGCGTTATCCTCCCACTTATCCAGGCACGTCTTTCCGGAGGGATTCGCAAGGGAGCGGGGCAAAGAAAAAGGCACCACCCTTCTTTCGAAGAGTGGTGCCCGGGGACGGGATCGAACCGCCGACACCATGATTTTCAGTCATGTGCTCTACCAACTGAGCTACCCGGGCATCTCTGCTAGAGTGGCCGCCGAAGCGACCGTCTCGTTGTCGGTGGCGGGCCTATGGCGAAGCGCGATCTGCTTGGCAACCCTAAAATGACGAGATGATTTCAATCGTCCTGTGGATAGTTTTGCGGGGCGGCCGGTCCGGGCAGGGCGTAACCGTCCTCAAGCCACTGGAGAAGGTCGCGGTCGCGGCAGCGCTTCGAACAGAAGGGGGTGTGTTCAGCCACGCGCGGCTTGCCGCAGATCGGGCATTTGCGATTGCTCAGGGTCATGACGAGACCGCCTGCGCGAATCCGCCCGTCAGCGCAAGGCCGGTATCCTCATGCCAGCGCAGGGTGCGCCCGGTGCGTCGGGCAAGCTCGGCTTCCCATTCCGCTGGGACTTGCGCACGCACGCGGGGGTGGGCGCTGAGCAGCAGCGTGCCGGGTTCCTGGACGCGCTCCGCCTGCCGCAGCAGGAGCCTTGCGCAGGCGCCTGCGCGATCGTGGCGCAGCCGGTGGAGAATCGAGGGGCGTTCCAGCCGTGCGACAAGCTGGACGAAACCGAAGCCGTTCATCGCCGTGGACTGGTGCGGCCAATGGTCCAGCGCCTGCGCCAGCGCCGCGTCCACGGCGCGGCGGTCGTCCTTGCGCTCCAGCGACGGGAAATCGATGCCGATCGATCCGCCCAGGTCGAACTGGCTCACGGCGCGGGCGATTGCGGGGACTGCCGCCAGCGCGAGCGCGCGGGGGGCAAGGGCGCCGTCGATGTCGATCAGCGTCATCGCCGGGGTCGGGATCACGAGAATCGCCCCGCCATCGAAAGTCAGTTCGCCGTCGAGCGCCTCGCCCGCCAGTTCGGGCCAGGGGTCATCCGGGAACTGCCTGAGCTTGCGCACGGGAAAGCCGGTTCCGCGAAGCGAATCGGCGAGCGTGGGGGCAGGGCGGGGCGCGAGATCGGTGATTTTCGCCTGGGCCCGTTTGAGGCGGCCGGATTCGGCCATGGTGGCACGGGTGACGATCGCGCGCACCGGGGCACCTTCGCTGGCCTGGGCGGGCAGTCCATCTACCAGCGCTTCCTCGCCCGAGGGGAAGCGCAGGGTTCCGCGCGTCGCCCCTTTCGCGCGGGCGATGAGCACGGCGTCCGCCACTTCCCCGGCGACGAGGCTTCCGTACCACTGCAAGCGGGCCGAGAGCACTTCGCCGCCATCAACGAGGATCGCGCGGCTTTCGCCGATCCCGTCCTCGACCAGCCACTCAGGCATCGGGCATTTCTGCGGAAATCTCAGGCAAGTGCGAAGCCCGCCGCCCTGAGGAGGGCGCGGGTCTCGTAGAGGGGGAGGCCGACCACGCCGGAATGGCTGCCGGAGATCGAGGTGATGAGACCCTCTGCACTGCCCTGGATGGCATAGCCGCCCGCCTTGCCGTCCCATTCACCGCCGGCGATGTAGCTGTCTATCTCTTCGGCGGTGAGCGACTTGAAGTGCACGATCGTTTCGGACAGCCGTTCGCGCAGCAAGCCTTCGGGAGACTTCAGCGCGATTGCGGAGAGCACGCGGTGGCGGCGGCCGGACAGCAGCGCCAGACAGGCGCGCGCGGTTGTTTCGTCCTCGGCCTTGGGCAGGATGCGGCGGCCGCAGGCAACCACGGTGTCTCCGGCAAGGACGTGGGCGTCTCCGGCGTTCACCGTGAGGGCCTTTTCACGCGCCATGCGGCGGGCATACTCGCGGGGAATCTCCCGCGCGTGGGCGGTCTCGTCGATATCGGCGGCCATGACGGCGTGAGGCACGATGCCGAGCCGGCCGATCAATTCGCGGCGGCGCGGGCTGGCCGAGGCAAGAATGAGTCGAAGGTCTCGCGGGGCGGGGCAAGCGTCCTGCGAAGCGATGGGGTCACCCGGCGGGGACACGGTTTCAGTACTGACCGGGGCCACCGCGACCTGGCATGAAACGGTAGGTGATGCGACCCTTGGTAAGGTCGTAGGGGGTGAGCTCGACGAGAACTTCGTCACCGACCAGCACGCGGATGCGGTTCTTGCGCATTTTTCCGGCGGTGTGGCCAAGGACTTCGTGGCCGTTTTCCAGCTCCACGCGGAACATCGCATTAGGCAGGAGTTCTACGACCCGGCCGCGCATTTCGAGGAGTTCTTCTTTCGCCATTGGCGATCATTACCCGTAAGCTTGCTGCAACATCGCGCGCGGCATACCCATGACGCGCCAAAAATGGAAGCCTCGCCTGCGGCACGCCTGCAAACTCCCATTGCGACGAATGCCGGTGTTCTTGCGACAAAATGTTACCCCGCAGCGCCTTGAAGCCATTTCGCACTCGCGGCATCAGCGCCGTGGGGACGGGGGAATTCATTTCTTGGCGGAGAGTAGACTTGCGGTGCGTGCATCTCATCCCTTTGGCTGCGGGCGTATGCCTGCCGGCCCTTGCCATGGGGCAGACGATTTCCAATCCGGTGACTGTGAGCGCGGCCGCCGGGCTGGCTGGCAGCGGCGCGGCGGTGCCCGCGGCACAGGATGCGCCTGCGGTTCAGGATGAAGACAAGGACGAAGACCCGCTGGAGGTCAGCACCGGGGACATCGTCGTCGTCGCGCCGCGCATCCGTGGGCAACTCGACGTTCCCAACCAGCCCATCGCCACTTTCGACGAGAACGACATCGCCGCTTACGGGGCGGATTCGATCGGCGACCTGATCGCCGCGATCTCGCCGCAGACCGGCAGCGGGCGTGGACGCGGTTCGGGCACGCCGGTGATCCTCGTCAACGGCCAGCGCATCACCAGTTTCCGCGAGATGCGCAACATCCCGCCCGAAGCCATTCGCAAGATGGAAGTGCTGCCCGAGGAAGTGGCGCTGCGCTTCGGCTATCCGGCGAACCAGCGCGTCGTGAACATGATCCTCAAGGACCAGTTCTCCGCCACGACCGTTGCCGGCGAATACAATCGCCCGACGCGCGGCGGCTTTGACAATTACGAACTGGAAAGCGGCATCGTGAAGATCGCCGGCCCGCGCCGGTACAACTTCAACGCCAAGTACACCGATACCTCGATGCTCACCGAGAGCGAGCGGAACGTGCGGCAGGAGGATTCGTCGCGGCCCACCGTGGCGGGCGATCCCGATCCGGCGCGCTACCGCAGCCTCGCGGCGGCAGACAGCGAATTCGTAGCGAACGGCACGATGACCCAGAGCCTTGGCGAACAGGGCCTTGCCGGGTCGATCACGGCCAACGGCACATTCACGCACTCGGTCACCACCTCGCTGTCGGGTCTGGATACCGTGACGCTGACGTCGCCTTCCGGCAGCAGCGAGATCAGGGCCTTGCCCGATCCGCTGACGTCGCGGGTGGTGACGGACATTTTCGAGGCGGGGCTCGGCTACAATGCCATGATAGGCCAGTGGATGTTCAACATCACCGGCGACGGCAGCTATACGGATGCCGAGACCCGCACCGACCGGCGCCGGGACCTGACCGGATTGCAGGATGCGGCAGAGGCCGGCAGTCTCGACGTAGCAGGCGCCTTGCCCTTCGTGCCGGGCGCCGGTGTGGATGTCGCGCGCAGTCGCACGACCGGGCTGTCCTCTCTCGCGACGCTTTCCGGCACGCCCTTCAGCATGCCGGCGGGGGATGCGAACCTCACCTTCAAGGGCGGGTATGACTTCAGCCAGGTCCGGAGCGAGACGACGGCGATCAACGGCACCGGCAGCAAGCTCACGCGCGGGGACGTTTCGGCAGGCGTCAACCTGGCGATTCCGCTCACCAGCCAGGGCGATTTTCTGGGCGGGATCGGCGATCTTGCGCTGAATGTCAGCGCCGGGCTTGACCATCTTTCCGACTTCGGCACTCTCACTGACTGGAGCGCCGGTCTCACCTGGTCGCCGACCGGCAAGCTGACCTTCCAGGCGAGCTACCTCGTCGACGAGGCCGCGCCGACGCTGGCATTGCTCGGCGCCCCGAACGTGCTCACCTACAATGTCTCGGTCTACGATTTCACGCGGAACACCACCGCGCTGGTGACGGTGCTGACCGGCGGCAACCAGGATCTCGTCAAGGAAAAGCAGCGCGACATCAAGATGTCGGCGACGTGGGAGCTGCCCTTCATGGAGCGCTCGAACCTGCTCGTCGAGTATTTCCACAATCGCTCCTCGAACGTCAGCGAAGCTTTCCCGATGCTCACGCCGGCCGTGGAGGCGGCGTTCCCGGGCCGTGTCCAGCGTGACGAGGCAGGCAACCTGACCTATGTCGACCGGCGCGCGGTGACGTTCGACGAGGAAACCAGTTCGCGTATCCGCTGGGGGCTGAATCTCTCGGGCAATCTCGGTAGCCAGAACGGGCAGGGCGGTCCGGGCGGTCCGGGCGTACCTCCTTCCGGCGGCGGTGCGCGTCCCGGCGGGGCGCCGGGCGGTCGTGGCGGGCCGCCGATGATGGGGCCCGGAGGCCCCGGCGGGAAGGGCGGTCGCTGGAACATCTCCGTCTATCATACCTGGCGCTTCACGGACCGCGTGACGATCGCGGACGGGGTGGAGACGCTCGACCAGCTCAATGGCGAGGCGCTGACGGCCGGCGGCGTTCCGCGCCATGCGATCGAGGCCGAGGGCGGTCTGTTCAAGAACGGCTACGGCCTGCGCCTCAAGGCCGAATGGGAAGCGCCCACGCATGTCAACGGCAGCGGCGCGCCGACCAGTTCCGACTTGCGGTTCGGCAGCACTTTCGACGTGAACCTGCGCCTGTTCGCCGATCTCGGCAGGAACGAGGCCCTCGTGGCGAAGATGCCCTTCCTCAAGGGCGCGCGGCTTTCGCTGACGGCGGACAACCTGCTCGATTCGCGGCAGAAGGTCACCGATCAGAACGGCCTGGTGCCTATCGCCTATCAGGCTGCCTACCGCGAGCCGCAGGGCCGGGTGCTCGGCATAGATTTCCGCAAGATGTTCTGATCGTCCCCTCTTCCCGGACCTGATCCGGGAAGAGGGGAGGAGACCGCTTCCCCTTCGGCGCTTCAATCTCTATCTGGCGCTCATGGCGCGAACACCTGCCGGTACTCCCGAACACCCCAATGGCACCGAACGCTTCAACGAGGAGCGGGCGCGCGACACGCTGCGCGGTTCGGACCAGCCCGATCTGCAAGCCGGCGTGGAGGTCATCCGAGAGACGGTGCGGACCCTCCCGGCCAAGCCCGGCGTCTACCGCATGCAGGATGCCCGCGGCGACGTGCTCTACGTGGGCAAGGCGCGGGTGCTGAGGAACCGGGTGGCCAACTATACCCAGTGGGAGCGCCTTCCCGGACGGCTCCAGCGCATGGTCAGCCAGACGCGTTCGATGACCATCGTCACCACCAATTCCGAGGCGGAGGCGCTGCTGCTCGAAGCGCAGCTGATCAAGCGCTTTCGCCCGGCCTACAACGTGCTGCTGCGGGACGACAAGTCGTTCCCCTTCATCCTGCTGCGCGCCGATCACGACTTTCCGCGCATCATGAAGCACCGGGGCGCGCGCAAGATGAAGGGCAATTACTACGGCCCCTTCGCCAGCGCCGGTTCGGTCAACACCACGATCAACGCGCTTCAGAAGCTGTTCCTGCTGCGCTCCTGCACCGACAGCTTCTTCTCGCGGCGCGACCGGCCCTGCCTGCTCTACCAGATCAAGCGCTGCTCGGCCCCCTGCGTGGGGCGTATCGATGAGGCAGGCTACGGCGAACTCGTGAAGGAGGCCAAGGACTTCCTTGGCGGCAAATCGAGCGCGGTGCAGAAGAAGATCGAGAGCCAGATGGCCGAAGCCGCGGAATCGCTGGACTTCGAACGCGCGGCGATGCTGCGAGACCGTCTGCGCGCGGCAACCTTCATCCAGGGCAGCCAGGCGATCAATGCCGAGGGCATGGACAGCGCCGATATCTTCGCGATGGCCTGCAAGAACGGGCAAGTCGGCGTGCAGGCCTTCTTCATTCGCGGCGGCCAGAACTGGGGCCACCGCGCCTTCTTCCCGACCCATACCGAAGGGCTGTCGGAAGAGGAGGTGTTCCAGAGCTTCCTTGCCCAGTTCTACGAGGAAGTGCCGCCTTCGCGCACGATCCTGGTCGACCGGGAATTGCCCGAGGCCGAACTCATGGCCGAGGCGTTCCGAGAACTGGCGGGCGGCAAGGTCGAGATTTCGGTGCCCCAGCGCGGAAATCGGCGGCGCCTGATCGAACAGGCGATGCGCAATGCCGTGGAAGCGCTTGACCGCCGCATGGCCGAGCGCGGTTCCCAGGCGAAGATCTGGCGCGAGATGGCGGAATTCCTCGAACTGCCGGACCTGCCGCAGCGCGTGGAAGTCTACGACAACTCGCACATACAGGGCAGCAAGGCTGTCGGCGCGATGGTAGTGGCGGGGCCGGAGGGCTTCCTCACCAGCCAGTACCGCAAGTTCAATATCCGCGAGGCGCAGTCGAACGACGATTTCGCGATGATGCGCGAGGTCATGACCCGTCGCTTCGGCCGCGTGCAGGAAGAAGACCCCGAGCGTGAGAGCGGCACCTGGCCGGACCTCGTGCTGATCGACGGCGGCAAAGGCCAGATGAGCGCGGTGAAGGACGCGCTGGAAGAACTCGGCATCGAGGACGTAAACCTCATCGCCATCGCCAAGGGGCCGAACCACGGGCGCGAGGGGCGCGAGGTGTTCCATTTCCCCGACGGGCGCGAGAAGATGCTGCCGGTCAATTCGCCGCTGCTGTTCCATCTCCAGCGTCTGCGCGATGAGGTCCACCGCTTCGTCATCGGGGCGCACCGGGCGAAGCGCAGCCGGGCGATCACCGCCAGCCCGCTTGACGAGATTCCCGGCATCGGCCCGGCCCGCAAGCGCGCCTTGCTGCTGCACTTCGGCACGGCCGGGAAAGTGCGTGCCGCCAGCCTTGCCGATCTCCAGCGCGCGCCCGGCGTCAGCGCGGCGGTCGCGCAGACGATCTACGATTTCTACCATCCGAACGGCTGACCGCTTCCATACGAACGGCCGACTCCCATCGACGAACGACATGGCCGCTACGCGACACTTCGCGCTAGGACGCGCGCATTCGCTTGCGCGCGGGGTGGACCTGCGCATCAGCATCAAAGCCGATTTCCCGGAGCTTCAGCCTCTCATGCGTTCTTCCCTGCGTAACCTTGCCACGGCCGGCGCCGTGATTGCTTTCGCCGTTTCCACGCACGCTTTCGCCGCAGCCGTACCGCCCGCCGCTTCGGGCGCGCCGGTGCCGCTGGCCGACACCGTGCCAAGCGACCTGCCGCGCAGCGCCCGGCCCAGCCACTACCGCATCGAGGTCACTCCCGATGCCGAGAAGCTGACGTTCACCGGCACGGTCTCGATCGATCTCACCGTCTTCACCGCCAGCGATGCGCTGACCCTGCACGGTAACGGCCTCACCGTCTCCGCCGCGAAGCTGGTCGCCGAGAACGGCATGCAGATCGCGCTCCAGACCAGTGCCGACGACAAGGCTCAGACCCTGCGCTTCGCTGCGGGCAAGGCCATCGCGCCGGGCAAGTACCGCCTCGACGTGACGTATGCGGGCAAGATCGGCACCCAGCCTTCCGGCCTCTTCGCGCTCGACTATCCCGACAAGCGCACCGGCAAGGACGTGCGCGGCATCTTCACCCAGTTCGAGGCGCCTGAAGCCCGCCGGTTCGTGCCCAGCTTCGACGAACCCAGCTACAAGGCGACGTTCGACCTTTCCGCGGTCGTCCCCGCAGATCGCATGGCGATCAGCAACATGCCGGTGAAGGGCCAGGAAGCACTCTCCGGAGGACTCAAGCGCGTGACGTTCGCGACGACGCCGAAGATGAGCTCCTACCTGCTGTTCTTCGCCATGGGCGACTTCGAGCGCAGCGCTATGAAGGCGGCGGACGGCCTGGAAGTGGGCATCGTCTCGCCCACCGGCAGCGGCGCGAAGGCGGACTATGCCCGTGACGGCCTCGCCCAGATCCTGCCGTGGTTCGACGATTACTTCGGCGTGAAGTTCCCGCTGCCCAAGCTCGACAACATCGCAGCGCCCGGCTCGTCGCAGTTCTTCGGCGCGATGGAGAACTGGGGCGCGATCATGACTTTCGAGCGCATCCTGCTGCTCGACCCCGCCGTGACCAGCCCCTCCGGCAAGCAGAGCATCTACAGTGTGCAGGCGCACGAAACCGCGCACCAGTGGTTCGGCGATCTCGTGACGATGGCCTGGTGGGACGACATCTGGCTGAACGAGGGCTTTGCGAGCTGGATGGCCGACAAGGTCACCGACCACTTCAACCCCGAGTGGAACTGGAAGCTGAACGGCATCGACGGCCGCGAAGGCGCCATGGCGCTCGACGCGCTGCCGACCACGCACCCGGTTGTGCAGAAGGTTCGCACCGTTTCCGAGATGGAACAGGCCTTCGATTCGATCACCTACCAGAAGGGTCAGGCGGTCATTTCGATGCTGGAAGACTATGTCGGCGCCGATACCTGGCGTGCGGGCATGCAGACCTACATGCGCAATCACGCCTATTCGAACACCAGCAGCCGGGACCTCTGGGGTGCGATGGAATCGGCCGGCGGCAAGGACGTGGACCTCATCGCCGAGGCCTTCACCCACACGCCCGGGGTGCCGCTGCTGCGCGTGAACGTCTCGGCTTGCGCTGGCGGCAAGACCCGTCTCGACCTGACGCAGGATGCCTTCTCGCTCGATCCTTCGGCGCGTGCCTCCTCGACAAACGGCGGCGAGAAGCCGACCTGGCCGATGCCGCTGCTGATCCGCGCCGGTAACGGCGAGCCGACGCGCCATCTGATGAGCGGCCGGACCGAGAGCCTGACCGTTGACAGCTGCGATGCCGTGCTCGTGAACGCGGGCCAGCTCGGCTATTACCGCACACTCTACAACGGCAAGGCGCTCGATGCTCTGGTCTCCTCGTTCGGCTCGCTTGCGCCGATCGATCAGTACGGGTTGCTGCGTGACAATCTCTCGCTGTCGCTGGCCGGGTATCAGGACATGTCGGCGGGCCTGCGGCTGCTGGCCTCGGTGCCCGGAACCGCCGATGCGACGCTGGCGGGCAAGGTCGTCGGCCAGTGGGAGAGTGTCTACGGCTTGCTTGACGATGCCAGGGTGAAGGACAAGCTCGCCGCGCGCATCTCGAAGACCTGGGCCCCGCGTCTCGACCAGCTGGGCTTCGATCCGGTCGCGAACGAGCCGCTGACCGATACCAAGCTGCGTGCGCAGTTGATCGACACGCTCGGTTCCATCGGCGACAAGCGCGTCGTGGCCGAGGCGCGCCGCCGTCTTCAGGGCCTTGCCGCCGATCCCAAGTCGCTGGACGGTCCGCTCAAGGGAACCTGGCTCGGCGTCGCCGCAAGCAACGCGACCCGGGCCGACTGGGACCTGCTGCGCCAGCAGGCGGCCCGGGCCACAAGCTTCGTCGAACGCCAGCTCTACTACACAGACCTCGGCATGGCGCCGGATGAGGCCATCGCCAGGGACGCCCTTGCGCTCGCCATTTCCGGCACGCCGGATGCCACAAGCGCCTCGCAGATCATCACCACGGTCGGCCGCGCACATCCCGAGATGACCTTCGATTTCGTCCGCGAACATCAGGCGGTGGTTGACGGGCTGATCGAACATTCCGGCCGCGCCCGCTTCTTCGCGCGCATTGTCGGGTCCACCACGAACCCGGAGATGGTCGGCAAGATCGAGGCCTATGCCGCCACGCTTCCGGCCGATGAGGGGAAGCCCGTGGTGCAGGCGCTGACCGGGCTGAAGGAGCGTCTGGCCAACCGTCCGCGGCAGCGGGTTGAGGTTGCAGCCTGGGTCAAGAAGGCCAGGTAAAAAGGGGCAGGGGGGGCTATGCTCCCCTGCCTTCCCCCTATTTCTTAAACCTGCGAAGCACGCGCCAGGTGAAGGCCTTGACCCGATTGCGCGCAGGCCAGCGCTTCGTCCGGTGCGGTGACAGCCCCAATCCGCGCAGCCACCCGTTTAAAGCCCGCGCGTCCGCCTCGGCGAAGCTCCATTCCGAGCGCCAGGTAATCGACAGCGAAACCGACGGAGTGCTGCCGTTGCGCACGAAATGCGGCGCCATGACCGGCACGTAGACCGCATCGCCCGGTGAAAGCGCGAATTCCGTGCCGCCGCATAGCAGGTCGTCATGCCATTTGAGTTCGCGGCCGCCGCCGGTGTGATAGGTCTCGTGCACTTCGTCCGGCGCAAAGCGGGGATCGCCTGCGGGGAACTGGGTCATGACCTTGGTGCCGCGCACCTGCAGCAGGATATTGTGCTCGGGGTCGAAGTGGTAGGGTGTGACGCCGCCCGCCGAAGTGATGAAGGCGAAGGCCTGAAGCTTCATCATCCTGCCGGTCCTCGCCTCGATCAGGGGGCGCAGTTCGCCCAGCAGGTCTTCGAGCAGCTGCGCGTAGGCAGGCTCCTGCTCGATGTTCTTGATGACGGCCCAGGAGTTGGTGGTCTCGATCTCGCGGATGGTGCGGCCGATGGGAATGCCGGTGGCGGCAGGTTTGCCATCGACGCCGAGGGGCTGATTGCCGAAATTGTACTCGACCGAAGCAGGCGGAAGCGATTCCGCAAGGCAGGCCAGCGCTTCGAGCGCCATGAGAGGGTGGTCGCCGAGCGCATGAGTCAGCTTGTGGGCCGTTTCCGGGTAGTTCGCCGCAAAACGTTCGCGGGTGCTTTCGGAGAAAACCGGCGAGGAAGCGATCCGCGAGACCACGTTCATCGCCCCCCTCCCGCCGGATTGCGTACGAGTTCGGCGCGGACGAAGCTGCGAAACAGGCGGCGGCGCAGTGGGCCGCCGATGGCGATGGAAAGCCGCGCCATCGTGCGCCGTTCGCGCCACAGGTGGTCGATCATCGGATGATCGGCAGCGGCGCAACTGTCGCTCCACTCGATATCGCCGCGTTCAAGGATGTCGAGGTTCTCGCGCTGGAGCAGGACGCCGGGCGAAAAGCGGGAATAGCGCTCGTCGAAAGCGGTCTTGAAGGAGTATGCGCCCGGCGGGGTCAGGAAGCTGGCGAGCATGGCGATGGGGCGACCGCCCAAGGTGAGCGAGAGGCGTTCGAGGCGCCCGCGTGCCGCCGCGCCTTCCAGGCTTTCGCGAAACAGGGCTGCCGTACCCGCATGATTGGCCAGGGCGGAACCGGCTTTGCCTTTCCAGCCCGAGGCTTCGAGCGCGAGGAACCTCTCGCACCATTCGGGCAGTCCTTCCGTGTCGGAGCGGCGCTCGGCCGCCACGGCGCCCTGTTCGGCGAGGCGAGACGCCTGGCGGCGCAGCTCCTTGCGCTTCTTGGAGGAGAGCGAGGCTTCCAGATAGGCATCGGCCGAAAGGTCCGAAGCGAGCAGGGCACGGTCTTCGCGCAGGACGATTTCGGTCTGGCGCGCCTCCCCGGAAATTGTCGCGGAAAGGGCGGCATGGATCGGTCCATCCACGGGCATGGCGCGTAGATGCAGGAACAGTGCCTGTCCCGCACGGTCGTCCGCCCAGTCCAGCACCGCGCGCCAGAAGTCCCGCTCGGCACCGCACGCGATCAGCGGGACGCCGCAGAAGCAGTTTTCATGAAGCCAGCTTGCGAGATTGGGCACGGGCCACCGGTAATAGCGCGGCGCGCTTACCACGGGCAGGAGGCCGGCAAGTTCGCCTGCCTGCTCGAACAGCAGGACCATGACCTTACCGGTGTCGGGAAGGTGCCGAAGCGAGGGCAGGAGATACCAGCTCTCGAAGAAGGGGTTAGGTTCGCTGGCGCGCAGTGCCAGCCGGTCCCACGCCGCGATCTGGTCTTCCAGCGCGCGCCAGGGCAGGCAGGACAGCGTGCTTTCCGGCGGCATGGGGGCAGGAGCCGCCAAAGCGGTGTCCTTCCGAACCGAAGTTGCCTGCCGGTGAAACATGGTCGAATGCATCAGCCTGAATGGATCGCTGCTGATCCGTCCTAGCGTGGCGGCATCAAGGAATTGCTAACGATGGCCCCGGGGAAAACGATCCCGGCGGATCGCTCCGCGCGGGGCCATTGCCCGAGGCCATCGTTCAGCGTTCCGGGTTCAGCCTCCCGCCAGTGCGGCGAGCAGTAGCAGGGCGACGATATTCGTGATCTTGATCATCGGATTGACCGCAGGACCGGCCGTATCCTTGTAGGGATCGCCGACCGTATCGCCCGTCACCGCGGCCTTGTGGGCTTCGGAACCCTTGCCGCCGTGGTGGCCGTCCTCGATGTACTTCTTGGCATTGTCCCAGGCGCCGCCGCCCGATGTCATCGAGAGGGCCACGAACAGCCCGCCGACGATGACGCCCAGAAGCAGGGCGCCCAGTGCCGCGAAGCCGTTTTCCGTGCCCGCGACCGCGGAGATCACGAAGTAGACCACGATCGGCGCCAGTACCGGCAGCAGTGAAGGCACGATCATTTCCTTGATCGCCGCCTTGGTCACGAGGTCCACGGTCCGTGCATAGTCGGGCTTGGATTCGTAGGTCATGATGCCGGGGTTGGCCTTGAACTGTTCGCGCACGTCCACCACCACGTCGCCCGCCGCGCGGCCCACCGCGGTCATGCCCATGGCCCCGAACAGGTAGGGCAGGAGCGCGCCGAGCAGCAGCCCGACGATGACGTAGGGATTCTCCAGGCTGAAATCGACGTTGAGGTCCGGGAAGAACTCCCGCAGATCATTGGTATAGGCGGCAAAGAGCACCAGCCCGGCAAGGCCGGCCGAGCCGATGGCATAGCCCTTGGTGACGGCCTTGGTGGTGTTGCCCACGGCGTCGAGTGCGTCGGTCTTCTCGCGCACGGCGTCGTCGAGGCCCGCCATTTCGGCAATGCCGCCGGCATTGTCGGTGACCGGGCCATAGGCATCGAGCGCAACGACCATTCCCGCAAGCGCCAGCATGGCGGTAGCGGCATAGGCGATGCCGATGAGGCCAGCGAGCTGGTAGGCGACGATGATGCCGGTGACGATCACCAGCGTCGGCAGCGCGGTCGCCTCAAGACTGATGGCGAGGCCCTGGATCACGTTGGTGCCGTGGCCGGTTTCCGAGGCCTTGGCGATAGAGCGCACCGGGCGGTAGCCGGTGCCGGTGTAGTATTCTGTGATCCAGATGATGAGCCCGGTGATGACCAGCCCCACCAGCGAACAGTAGAACAACGTGCGGCCGGAGAAATCGCTTTCGCCGATGAGGGCGTTGATGTCTCCCAGAGCATATCCGATCGCCCACCAGATCGCCGGGACCGAGAGTACCGCCGTGACCAGGAAGCCCTTGTACATGGCGCCCATGATGTTCTGCGAGGAACCGAGCCGGACGAAATAGGTGCCGATGATCGAGGTGACGATGCAGACGCCGCCGATCAGCAGTGGCAGCGCCATGAGGCCGGAAAAGTTGTCTATGCCCTTCATGAGCAGGGCGGTCAGCACCATGGTGGCGCCGACGGTGACGACGTAAGTCTCGAACAGGTCTGCGGCCATGCCGGCACAGTCGCCTACGTTGTCTCCCACATTGTCGGCGATGACGGCGGGGTTGCGGGGGTCATCCTCGGGAATGCCGGCCTCGACCTTGCCGACGAGGTCGGCGCCGACGTCGGCCGCCTTGGTGAAGATGCCGCCGCCGAGACGCGCGAAGATCGAGATCAGCGAAGCGCCGAAGGCGAGGGCGGTGAGGCCCTGGACCACGGTGCGGTCTTCGCCGCCAACCGTATGTCCGCCGGGCCCGGTCAGGTACCAGTAGAACACCGCGATCGCCAGCAAGGCGAGGCCAGCCACCAGCATGCCGGTGATGGCGCCCGCGCGGAAGGCCAGCGTGAGCCCTTGTTGCAGGCCGGTCTGCGCGGCGGCGGCGGTGCGCACGTTCGAGCGGACCGATATGTTCATGCCGATGAAGCCGGCGACGCCGGACAGGATCGCGCCGACGACGAAGCCGATGGCGGAAACCGTACCGAGCGTAATGGCGATGATGATGGCGACGACGAGGCCGACTACCGCGATCGTCGAATACTGGCGCTTCAGGTAGGCTTGGGCGCCTTCCTGAATGGCGGCTGCGATTTCCTGCATCTTTTCGTTGCCGGCTGGCGAGCCGAGCACTTGGCGGCTGGTGACGAAGCCATAGAGAATGGCCAGAAGCCCCAGGACAATTGCGATCGTGACTGGATTCACAAAACGCCCCCTTTTCCCAACGATGTAACGACGGGTTTTCCCGCTCGATCCGACTATGGCTATAGGGAAGCGGGATTAGTGGCAAGCGCGTTGATGGCGGCGGAATTTACGGAATTGCGCCATCCTGGATCAGGTTCGGCCTGCAACAGGTTCGGCCCGCTTCAATGCTGGTAGCCCAGTCGCTCCGGCAATGGCGTGGGCGCGCCGTTCCATTCCAGCGCAACGCCTTCCCCTTCGTCCACCGTCCCGATCAGATGTACGTGCGAGCCTGCCGAGGCGGCGGCGGCGCGTATGTAGGCGCTGTTCACGGCAGGGGCGGTGAACAGCAGGACATAGTCGTCCCCCGCCGTCATCGCGGCGATGCGCTGGTCGAGCCCGTCACCGGCCGTGGAGACGAGCGCGGGGGAAAGCGGAACCTCGTCCGCGGAGAGGGTGATGGCAACCGCGCTGGCCACTGCCATCCGGCGCGCATCGACAAGCAGTCCGTCCGAGACGTCCATCATCGCCGTCACCAGGGGGGCAAGCGCCACTCCCAGCGCCGGCTCCGGCATGGGGCGGCGGTAGCGATCGGCAAGCCATGCGGCATCGGTGCTCTGCACATCGCGGCCCGAGGACAGCAGGTCGAGGCCCAGCCCGGAATCGCCGAGCGTGCCGCTCACCCACACGAGATCGCCCGCCTGCGCGCCGCTGCGGGAGGGCACGAGGCATTCGGTCGGCCCCAGACCGAGCGCGGTCAGCGAGAAACTGCGTGCGGAACCAGCCGGCATTCGCACGGTATCGCCCCCCAGGAGCGGCATCGCGAAATGGCGGCAGGCACGCTCCAGTCCCGCAAGGAAGGCACGGTCCCAGTCGTCTTCGCCAAGCGCGTGCGACTTGAGGCAGCCGAGCGGGGCCGCGCCTTTTGCGGCAAGGTCCGAAGCGTTCACGGCGACGAGTTTCCAGGCCACGTCCTCGGGCGGGTCGCCGGGCAGGAAGTGGACGGATTCGACCAGGGTATCCATGGTCAGCACCAGCCGCTCGTCGCCGATTTCCAGAACGGCGGCATCGTCGGCAAGGCCGCGCGCAGCCGGGTCCACGGCAATCGCGCGCAAGGCGTCTATAAAGGCGAATTCACGGGTCACGCCGGAGACAATGGGCCGTGGCGGGCCCATTGTCGAGATCACGAGTGAACGCTCATGCTGCGCGGAAACGCGGCATCCAGGATCAGCGGACGACCTTGGCGACGGCGTCGAGCACGCCGTTCACGAACTTGGCTTCGCGCGCATCGAAGAAGGCGTGAGCCACGTCGAGATACTCGCTGATGGCAGCGCCGGTCGGCACGTCGGCGCGGGCGAGAAGCTCGTAGGTTCCCGCGCGCAGAATCTGCAGCATGGTCTTGTCGAGGCGGGGCAGCGCCCAGCCTTCGGCGAGCTTGCCCGAGAGCAGTTCATCGATCTCGTCACGGCGAGAGATCACACCCTTCACCACGTCGTCGAAGAAGGCGACTTCGGCCTTGGCGTATTCTTCTTCGTCGATCGTCATGCCGAGACGGTGGCGGTGGAATTCGTCAAGCAGGGTGGGCAGCAGGGTGCCCTCCATGTCGAACTGGTACAGCGCCTGGACGGCGGCGAGGCGGGCGGCGGCCCTGGCTTGCTTCGAGCCGGCTTGCTTGGAATTGCTCATTGGGAAAGTCTCACGGAAATGGAGCGCGCGTGCGCGGGAAGCCCTTCGGCATCGGCAAGGGCAACGGCGGCGGGGCCGATGGCCTCCAGCGCCGCCTGGTCGAGCTGGATGAAGCTGGTGCGCTTCATGAAATCGAGGACCGACAGGCCCGAGGCGAACCGCGCGCGACGCCCGGTGGGCAGCACGTGGTTGGGGCCGGCGACATAGTCGCCCACCGCTTCGGGGGTCATGCGGCCAAGGAACACCGATCCGGCATGGCGGATCTTGCGGAACAGGCTCTCCGGATCGTCGGTGGCGATCTCGACGTGCTCGGCGGCGAGCGCATCGGCAAGGGCCGGGGCCTCGTCGAGGCTCTCGACAACGACGATCACGCCGTAGTCGTTCCACGACTGGCGAGCGGTTGCTTCGGTGGCGAGGGTGGACAGCTCCAGTTCCACCGCTTCGGCAACAGCGTCGGCATAAGCCGCATCGTCGGTGATGAGGATCGACTGCGAGGTCGGGTCGTGCTCGGCCTGGCTCAGCAGGTCGGCGGCAATCCGGCGGGGTTCGTTCCTGGCGTCGGCGATGACGAGGATTTCGCTCGGTCCGGCGACCATGTCGATGCCGACGACGCCGTAGAGCTGGCGCTTGGCCTCGGCCACCCAGGCATTGCCGGGACCGGTGACGACGTCGACCGCGGCGATCCGATCGGTGCCGTAGGCCAGCGCGCCGACGGCATGGGCACCACCCACGCGCCACACTTCATCCACGCCAGCAAGGTGCGCGGCGGCAAGGACGAGCGCGTTGACTTCGCCCTTGGGCGTAGGCGTGACGACGACGAGACGCTCCACGCCTGCGACCTTGGCGGGGATCGCGTTCATCAGCATCGAGGAGGGGTAGGCCGCGCGGCCGCCCGGCACGTAAAGCCCGGCGGCATCGACCGCGCGCCAGACCGCGCCGAGGCGGACGCCGGCTTCGTCGGTATAGTCGCGGTTTTCCGGCAGCTGGGCGGCGTGATAGGCGCGAATGCGGGTTGCGGCGAGTTCGAGCGCCGCGCGCAGTTCCGGGGCGAGGGCTTCGAATGCGGCGCGGCAGGTTTCCGCATCGATCCGCCAGCCGCTCCGGTCGAGGTCGTGCCCGTCGAAGCGCGCGGTATAGTCGGCCAGCGCCGCGTCACCGCGTTCGCGCACTTGCGCCAGGATTTCGGCCACGTCGCGGGCGACATCGACGGCGCTCTCCCGGCGGTCGGAAACGACGCGCCGGAAGGCTTCCGCGAAGTCCGCGTCCTTGCTGGAAAGGCGCAGCATCAGGCGGCGGCCTTCTGTTCGGCTACCAGCGCACGGAAGGCTTCGACGAGCGCGGCCACGCGGTCGTCGGTCTTGAGCGCGGCACGGTTGACGATCAGGCGCGCGGAAATGTCGAGGATGCGGCTGGTTTCGACAAGACCGTTTTCCTTCAGCGTGCGGCCGGTGGACACCAGGTCGACGATGCGGCTGGAGAGGCCGAGCGAAGGGGCGAGTTCCATCGCGCCGTTCAGCTTCACGACTTCGGCCTGTACGCCCAGCTTCTCGTAATGGCGGCGGGTCAGGTTCGGATACTTGCTGGCGACGCGCAAGTGCGAAGGCAGCGCCCCGCCGACTTCGCCTTCACGTTCGGCCACCGAGAGCCGGCAGTGCCCGATATCGAGGTCCACCGGGGCATAGAGGTCGGGGTAGGCGAACTCTTCCACCACGTCGGAGCCGACGATGCCGACTTGCGCCGCGCCATGCGCCACGAACGTCGCCACATCGAATGCGCGCACGCGGATCAGGCGCATCTCGCTGTTCTCGCACGCAAAAGAGAGCGCGCGGGACTTCTTGTCGTGGAATTCCGCCTCGGGCACCACGCCGGCACGCGCCATCAGAGGCAGCGCTTCGTCGAGGATTCGGCCCTTGGGCACGGCGAATGTCAGGCTTGTCGGCATGGTGCGCGCATTTAGGCTGCCATTGCGCAAAGGGCAACCGGGGATGACGGCGCTATGTTCGGCCTTCAGGTTGCCCCCCGGCGCAAGGCTGCAACGGCGCGCTCTATTCGCCGGGGGCGCTGGCCTTGATGGCGACGGCGTGGACCCGGTTTCCCGGAATGTCGCCGAGTGCCGCATTGACGAGGCGCTGGCGCTGAAGGCGCGAAACGCCTGCGAAAGCGGGACTTTCGATTTCTATGGTGAAGTGCGATTCGCCGGTGCCGTCATCGCCGGTGTGACCGGCGTGGCTGGCGGAATCGTTGACGACATCAAGGCGGGTGGGGGTGAAGGCGGCTTCGAGAAGCTGCCGCATTTCCTGTGCGATCGGTCCGGTCATGTCTTCCATTTACGCGCTCGTTATCCCATCTGGAAGCCGGTGAGACATTCTAGATTTCATGGCAGAGTCGAATCCGGTGGACGCGCGTGCAACTGGCCGGGGTGTGAAGAGGCGGGCGAATTCCGTGCGCCGGGCATGCGCTTGCCCGGTTTTGACGGGCCGGGCGACTATCGCTGGTTCTGTCTCGATCACGTTCGCGAATTCAATTCGGGGTACGACTATTTCGACGGCATGAGCGCGGAGGAAATTTTCCGCGCGCAGTCGCCGCTGCATGGCTGGGAAGCGCAGAGCCGTGCGTTCCGGCCGGATGCCGGCGTGGACGGTACGCCGCGCTGGGCCGACTTTGCCGATCCGCTGGAAGCGATCAGCGGCCGCGCCAAGGCGCACATGCGGCAGCGCCAGTCCGAGATGAAGCCCGAGAACGCCCGCTTCAACCCGGAAGAGCGACGCGCGCTCGGCGTGCTGGGGCTCGATGGCGATATCGACAGCAAGACGCTGCGGCTGCGCTACACGCGGCTGCTGCGCCAGTATCACCCCGATCACAACGGCGGAGACCATAGCCGTGCCGCGCGTTTGCAGGGGGTGGTGGAGGCTTATCAGCTCCTGCGTAAATCGGCGGCGTTGGAGGGGTAGGCCTACTGGCGGAGCGGGGTGACGGTTCCGCCACCCGCTTCGGTTCAGGCCTTTTCCCTTTCGCAGATTTTGGCGAGTTGTTCGGCGCAGGCGGACCAGCCGTCCGTGAAGCCCATGTCCTCGTGCATCTTGCGGTCTTCCTCGCGCCAGTGCCGTGCGCGGGCGGTATAGCGCGTGCCGCTGCCTTCCGGTTCCAGTTCCCAGATACCGATCATGAACGGCCCGGATGGCTGGAAGTCTCCCGTGACGGCATCGGTGGTAACGAAGCGGCGGCCTTCCTCGTATGCGAGGTATATCCCGTCCTGCGGTGCGGTTTCCCCGTCAGGCCCGTACATCGTCATCCGGCAGATTCCGCCGGGGCGGCGGTCCTGCTCCTCGACTTCGACCCGCCAGGGACGGGGGCACCACCATTCCTCCTGCCGGTTGGCCATGACGTCCCATACCTGCGTGATGGGAGCATCGATGTAGCGGGTGATCGACAGTTCGTTACCAGTCTCGCTCACGGGGTTCTCCTCAGTCTCTATCAGGTGCGCCGAGCGGGAAATAGGCGCGGAACGGCCGTGCCTCGTCGACGCAGCGGGCGACGGCGGGCAGCGAGAGCAGATGCGCGCGCCAGGCACGAAGGCGCGGCCTGTCCTCGGGTATCGGGTGGACCCAATCCGCATAGAACAGGGCGGGCGCCGCGGCGCATTCGATCAGGGTGACATGCTCCATCGGCGGATAGAACTGGAGCCAGCCTTCCAGCCAGGCATAGACCCGGTCCAGTTGCGCGCGGGCTTCGGCGCAGCGGGTCAGGTCGGGATTCTCCGGATCGCGGATATACTCGTTCACCACGATCTGCATGACGTTCATCACGTAGTTGTCGAAGACCCGGTCCAGCATGCGGATCGCCGTTGCCGCGTCCGGATCTTCGGGCAGGAGCGTGCCCGGGGCAGCATGGTGCCGATCAATATATTCGATGATCGTGGTGGCTTCGAACAGCAGGTTCTCGCCATCGCGCAGCACCGGGAACTTGCCCAGCGGTCCTGCCATCTGCACGACTTCGGCATGTTCCGGGTGCTCGGCATCGACCACTTGCAGAACGAAGGGCACGTCATGGGCGTAAAGCGCGATCAGCGCCTTCCACGTGTAGGACGAAAAGGGATGGCCGAAGAGTTCGAGAACAGGCTCAGGCGTCATGCGGTGCTTCCTGCAAGGGCGGCCTCGATCGCGGCGACATCGATCTTGCGCATCGTCATCATCGCTTCCATCGCCCGCTTGGCGGCCGCCCGGTCGGGATTGCCCAGCGCCCGTCCCAGCACCCGGGGTGTGATCTGCCAGGAAAGCCCCCACTTGTCCTTGCACCAGCCGCACATGCTTTCCGCGCCGCCGTTACCCACGATGGCGTTCCAGTAGCGGTCGGTCTCTTCCTGGTCCCCGGTTTCCACCTGGAACGAGAAAGCTTCGCTATGCTTGAACGCCGGGCCGCCGTTGAGGCCGATGCATTCTATGCCCATGACCGAGAATTCGACCGTGATGACGTCTCCCGCCTTGCCGTCGGGATAGTCCGCCGGGGAGCGAGTCAGGTCGGTGACCCGGGTGTCGGGAAAGATCGAGGCATAGAAGTTCGCGGCCTCTTCGGCATCGCCTTCGTACCAGAGGCAGACGCGGTTCTTCGCGCGATCCGTGGCGGTCATTTCTTCATCTCCCCGATCAGCGTGTTGTCCACCGCTTTGGCTGCCTTGTAGGCCTCGCGTGCCTGGAAACGCTCGGCATAGGCGACGAAGGCGCGGCGCGGCGGCATCGTGCCGAAAGTCAGCCCCCAGTCCACCGCGCTGCCGACGTAGACGTCGGCCATGGTGAAGCGGGAGCCGCACACATAGTCTGCCTGGTCGAAATGGCTTTCGAGGGCATTCATCGTCCGCTCGAAGTTGCCCCAGCCGACCATCGGCTCCTGTTCGGGCGTCGGCTCGCACTTGAGGTGGCGCGAGGTGATCGCCTGTTCGACCGGGCCGGACGCGAAGAACGTCCAGCGATAGTAGTCCGCCATTTCCCCGTCATTGGGCAGCAGTCCGGCTTCGGGATGCATCTCGGCGAGGTAGAGGCAGATCGCGGCGGCTTCGGTCACGACACGGTCGCCGCCATCGGCGTGGTGGACGATCGTGGGCACCTTGCCCATCGGATTGACCGCGAGGAAACTGGCCGGCTTGTCTTTCCAGTCGATCAGGACCTGCCGGTAATCGGCGCCCGCCTCATGAAGTGCCCAGCGGGCGATCTGCCCACGCGACATCGGGTTGGTATAGAAGGTATAATCGGCCATAGTCCTTCTCCGTCGCGTGGTGCGAGGTTGGAACAATTGCGGAACACGGGGCTGTCGTCAATGGCCTTGAAGTTCCGGTCGTGCCTTAGTCACCTTTAGGGCCGACGAGGCCGAAGCCTGCGCCTTGCGGATCGATCGCGACGACGATCCACTCGCCGCCGGGCACCTCGTGCGGGCCCATCAGCACGGTGCCGCCGTTCGCCTCGATCGCCGCTTGCGCCGCCTCGATCGAAGGGACGCCGAAGTAGAACAGCCAGACCGAGGGCTGGCTTTCCTCCTGGCGCTGCATGATCGCGCCGAGCGTTTGCCCGTGGTGGCCGATGAAGCAGTAGTCTCCCATCTCGCCCATCGACATCTTCTCGTCGAAGGTGAATCCGAAGTGCCTGCCGTAGAACGCCATGGAGGCGGCCTGGTCGGGGCTGGCCAGTTCGTTCCACCGAACCCGCTGGTTTTCGGTGACGGAGAACACGTCGCTCGCTGCATCGGGCTGATCGGCGGGCGGGACAGGGTTCATAAGGTAGATCGGCACGCCCTGCGGGTCGGCAACCATGGCGATGCGGCCCACGGGCAGGTCGGTGGCGGGCATCTGGATCTTGCCGCCTTCCGAGGCGATCGTCTCCACCGCCGCGTCGACATCCTCGACATGGAAGTAGGGCAGCCAGATCGGCCGTGCTCCGCCTTCGGCCATATCCTCGGTGATCTGCATGGCGCCGCCGGCCATGCCGCCATCGTCCCGCACGATCATGCGATAGTCCAGGCCGCCCGCTTCCGGGCTGGCGTGATCGCCGATGGTCCAGCCCACGACCGCGCGGTAGAAGGCCGCAGCCCCGTCGAGGTCGCTGGTGAGCAGTTCGTACCAGATGAAGCTTCCGACTGGATTGGCCATCGTCATTCTCCCGTTTCGGCCTGAGGCAGTTCGACGACGGAATCGAACCCGCCATATATCATTCGCGCGCCGTCGAAAGGCGGCGGGTTGGTGGCGGGGTCGAAGCGCGGATCGTTCTTCATAAGCTCCATCAGCAGGCCCATCTGCCGGTCCCGCGTGGCCTTGTCGGGCCACTCGATCCAACTGAAGCAGACCGTTTCGTCCTCTCTGGCGTCCACCGCGCGGAAGAAGTCGGTCTGCTTGCCGTGCTGGAGATCGTCACCCCAGAATTCGACCACCCGCGTTGCCCCGTATTCGATGAAATAGTCATCGAATTCCCGTGCATGGGAGATGAACCGGTCCTTGTTGGCAAGGGGGACGGCAATCACGAAACCATCTATGTAAGGCATGGCTATTCTCCGGAAGTGGCGGGAGAGGCGTAGCTTTCGAGTTGTTCCGAGAGGGCCCGGCGGAACGCCGGACGGCTTTCTCCGCGCGCCTTGTAGGCGGCGAGCACGGGGAAGCTTTCGAGGATGTCCGTGTGGTCGAGAATGCGCAGCACCGTAACGAGGAGGATGTCCGCGAGCGAGAAGGCGCCGGCCAGCCATTCCCGCTCTCCCAGCGCTTTCTCGGTGCTGGAGAGACGCGATTTCACGAGCTTCAGCGCGCTTGGACGGGCTTCTGCGGCCCATGCCTTTCCTGACTGGAATATGTCGAGCATGCCGATCTGGGCGACGAACGGTTCAATGCTGTTGAGCCCCGCGAACAGCCAGGCGATCGCCTGCCAGCGCGTGGCCGGGTCTGCCGGAAGCAACCGCTCGTCCTGTTCGCCGAGGTAGAGCAGGATCGCGCCGCTTTCGAACAGGCGCTGCTCGCCGTCGTCGAAGGCGGGAACCTGGCCGAAGGGCTGCCATTCGCGGTAGCTGTCCGGGCGCGGGCTGAACACGTCGAGCAGGTCGATCCGGTAATCCCGCCCGATCTCCTCCAGCGCCCAGCGGATGCGCAAATCGCGGACCTGGCCCCGAACGGGCTGGGGAACGTCGGCATAGGCGGTAATGACGGTCGAGGCGGACTCGTTCCGGGGCATCGTCACTCTCCGATGTCGATGCGCCTGCTCGGCGCGATTCGTTATTGCCGGAGCCTGATCTTTCAGGTTACAAAAAGCAACCATGGAGTTAAAAAACGAAACCAAGGGGCGGGCGAAGCGTTCGGGAGGCAGGATGAAAGCCCCGGACGATGGTTCGGAAGGGCAGGGCGCTCATGCCGGATCTCACGGGCGCTGGTACCGCGACGCCTGCGGGGCGGCCTTCGCGATGGAGCTTGTGGGAGAGCGCTGGACCCTGCCGATCGTGCGCGAAATGATGCTTGGTCCGCGCCGCTTCAACGGGCTGCGCGCCGCGCTGCCCGGCCTGAGCGCCAAGGTGCTGACCGAACGGCTGGGCAGCCTCGAAGCCTCGGGCATCGTGCGCCGTGCGGTGCTTCCGCCGCCTGCCTCCGTGCAGGTCTACGCCCTGACCCAATGGGGATTGGGGCTGGAGGCGGTCATGCAGGAACTTGGGCGCTGGGCGGTGCGCTCGCCATCGCACGATCCGTTCCTGCCGCTGACGCCGGTGGCCTTCATGCTCTCCTTGCGCACGATGATCGTGCCCGAGCGGATCGGCGACCTCGAAATCGCCGTGGCTTTCGACGTCGGGGGGCAATGCTTCCTTGGCCGGCTGGAGCGGGGGCAACTGCACATCGTGCCCGCCGGTGAGGAAATCGGCGCGACGGATCTGCGCTTCTGTGCGGAAACCGCCACGGACTTCCTGCCGGTGTTCTATGGCAAGCGCACGGTGGAGGAGGCGGGCGGGCGGCTTTCGGTACTGGGGGACGCAGGCCTTGCCCGCAGGTTCATCGATCTTTTCTCCCTGCCCGCGAAGCTTGCGCCGGGGAACGTGGCGGGGGGCTGACTTTCGCAGCCGGGCCCGTCGGCATGGCCGGCCGCCCGGCGGACCGCATTTCCCGATATGGCTCAAAGCCTGTTGCGGTGCAGCGCTCGCTTGTCTACGCGAGTGCAACGATGACTGAGACCGAGACCATGAAAGCCGAGAACCGCCCCGAGTCACGAGACGCCACCGTGCTGGCTGCTCCCGACATCGAACTCGACGTGCGCGAGACCTTCGGAGTCGATATCGACTGGAAGGTACCTGCCTTCTCCGTCGCCGACGAGCGCGTTCCCGACCTTGACGAGACTTACGTCTTCGACCCGGACACCACGCTCGCGATCCTTGCGGGCTTTGCCTACAACCGCCGCGTCATGGTGCAGGGCTACCATGGTACCGGCAAGTCGACGCACATCGAACAGGTGGCCGCGCGTCTCAAGTGGCCATGCATCCGCATCAACCTCGATGCGCATATCAGCCGTATCGACCTGATCGGCCGCGATGCCATCGTGCTGCGCGACGGTCTCCAGGTCACCGAATTCCGCGAAGGCCTGCTGCCCTGGGCGCTCCAGCACCCGGTGGCGCTGGTGTTCGACGAATACGACGCCGGCCGCCCGGACGTGATGTTCGTGATCCAGCGCATCCTGGAAACCGAAGGCAAGCTGACCCTGCTTGACCAGAACCGCGTGATCCGCCCGGACAGGAATTTCCGCCTCTTCGCCACCGCCAACACGGTCGGGCTGGGCGATACCTCCGGCCTCTATCACGGCACCCAGCAGATCAACCAGGGCCAGATGGACCGCTGGAACCTGGTGGTCGGGCTGAATTACCTGCCGGAACCGGTCGAGACCGACATCGTCACCAAGAAGGTGCCGCAGGTCGATGCCAAGGTCGTCGCGAACATGGTCAAGGTTGCGGACTTCACGCGTCAGGGCTTCATGAACGGAGACATTTCCACGGTGATGAGCCCGCGCACGGTCATCACCTGGGCACAGAATTCGGCAATCTTCAACGATGTGGGCTTCGCCTTCCGCCTCTCGTTCCTCAACAAGTGCGACGAGACCGAGCGCGTGATGGTGGCCGAATACTACCAGCGCGTGTTCGGCAACGACCTGCCCGAGAGCGTGGTCGGCAAGGCCTGAGACTTACCGTCATCACGAACAGGAAAAGGGAGGCTGCGGCCTCCCTTTTTTTGTCCACCGCAGGGCCGTGATCGCAGCCGGCGAAGCGTGGGTGACAGGCGAAGGCGATCAGCCCTCGGGGTAGATCGCCTTCACGAAGTAGAGCCCGTCCGGCGGCGAATTGAGGCCCAGCGCCTGTCGGTCGCGCGCTTCCAGCGCCTCGGCGATCTGGTGCTCCCTCCAGCGGCCCATTCCCACCAGGGCGAGGCAACCGACCATCGAGCGCACCTGGTGATGCAGGAAGCTGCGCGCCTCCGCCTCGATCAGCACCATTTCGCCTTCGCGCCGCACGTCCAGTCGGTCGAGGGTCTTGAGCGGGCTTTGCGACTGGCAATGGGCCGAGCGGAATGTCGTGAAGTCGTGCAGTCCGACCAGCATCTGCGCGGCGCGGTGCATGGCCGCTTCATCAAGCGGCTTGGCCACCTGCCATGCCTTGCCGCGCTCCAGCGTGAGCGGCGCGCGGCGGTTGGCGATGCGGTAGATATAGGCGCGGCCGATGCAGGCGAACCGGGCGTGCCAGTCGTCCGGCACGATCTCGCAGGCGACGACCGCGATGGGATGAGGGCGAAGCCGCGCGTTCATCCCCTCCATGAACTGGAAGGGCGTGAACGGCTTGTCGATGTCGATATGCGCTCTCATGCCCAGCGCGTGGACGCCCGCATCGGTGCGGCCGGCGGCGTGCATGCTCGTGGTTTCCCCGGTGAGGGCGAAAGCCGCTTCCTCGACGCTCTGTTGTACCGAGGGGCCATGCGCCTGGCGTTGAAGGCCCATGTAGGGGGCGCCGTCGAATTCGAGAGTGAGGGCAAAGCGGGTCATCGCGCCGCCGATACAGGACTGCGCGCGCTCTGCAAACGGCTTGGCGCGAGGCGGCGCGCGGGGCATCCTCGTCCCCCGCCGTTGAGGAGAGCGCAAATGGCCGAACAGGCTTCACGTTTCGAGATATTCCGGGGCCGGGAAGCGCCCTCGCTGGATGACTGCGGCTGCATGACGCTTGCGGGTGAGGCCCCGAACATGATCGCCGCGTTGCCGCTGTTCGCCGGGGCCGGTCCGGAAACCGGCGAACATGTCGACGTGCCTTACCGCCGCCCGGGCATGAGCCTGGCGCGGCTCCGGTTGAAGAGCGGCTTCGCGCTTCCGCTCCATAGCCACGATTGCGACTGCCTGTACTACATCGTGGCCGGAAGCGTGGAACTCGGCACGGAAACGCTGGTGTCGGGCGATGGCTTCTTCGTGGGGAGCGAGGTGCCCTATGCCTATGTCGCCGGACCGGAAGGCGCCGAGGTCCTCGAATTTCGCGCTGCCGACACCTTCGACATCCGCGTGCGCGACAAATCTCCGGAAGGCTGGTCCAGGGCCGCGCAGCGTGTCCGCGAGGCGCAGGACCGCTGGGCGAGCGAGCCGCCGCCCGTCCGCCGCATGCCGTGACCTGCGGGGAGCGGGCGGGTTCGGCAATCAGCCCAGATGCGTGCCCGCGGGGATCGGCCGCCCGCGCAGCAGGTCTGCCGTCGCCATCGGCGGCTTGCCCGCGCGCTGGATCCGAGTCACGCGGATCGCGCCCTCTGCGCAGGCGACAGTGAGGGCGTCGTCAAGCGCGGTGCCGGGCTCGCCCGAACCTTCGGCCAGATCGGCCGCCAGCACCTTGTACCGTTCCCCGTCAAGTTCGAAGAACGCGCCGGGCGCGGGCATGAAGGCGCGCACCTGCCGTTCGGCTTGCACGGCGGACTGGGTGAAGTCGATCCGGGCCTCGGCCTTGTCGATCTTGCGGGCGTAAGTCACTCCGTCCTCGGGCTGGGTGACGGCGCGGTGAACGGCAAGATCGCGCAAGGTGCCGACCATGAGCTGAGCACCCTTTTCGGCCAGTTCGGCGGTCAGGTCTCCGGCGGTCTTGCGGTCGATCGTGGTGCGCAGCGTTGCCAGCATCGGTCCGGTGTCGAGGCCGGCTTCCATTTGCATGATGGTGACGCCGGTGGTGGGATCGCCTGCGAGGATCGCCCGCTGGATCGGCGCCGCGCCGCGCCAGCGGGGCAGGATCGAGGCGTGGATGTTGAGGCAGCCCAGCCGCGGCGCATCAAGCACGGCCTGCGGCAGCAGCAGGCCATAGGCGGCGACGATGGCGATATCTGCGCCGAGCGCGGCGAATATCTCCTGCTCCTCCGCGCTCTTGAGCGAAACGGGCGCGCGCACCTCGATCCCGCGTGCTTCGGATTCCTTGTGGACAGGGGAGGGGGTCAGTTCCTTCCCTCGGCGCCCGCCGGGGCGTGGCGGCTGGCTATAGGCGGCCACGACCTCGTGCCCCGCCTCGACCAGCGCGACGAGCGCGGGCACCGCAAATTCGGGCGTTCCCATGAAGACGATGCGCAAAACCGGTTACTCCGCTCACTCTGGGCCCGTCGAAGGGCATTTCGTGCGCAAGTGGCGCATGGGGCTTCGACAAGCAGTTCCCGAGCGGTTAGGGAATTGGCCATGGCATCGCAAGAGATCGAGACGCTTACCGCCGCGCTGTCGCGCCTTCCCGGCCTTGGTCCGCGTTCCGCACGCCGGGCGGTGCTGTGGCTCATCAAGCGGCGCGAGACCTCGCTTCTGCAACTCGTCGATGCTCTGGCTGCCGTAAGGGAAGCGCTCGTCGAGTGCGGGATTTGCGGCAATATCGACACGACGAATCCCTGCGGTATCTGCGCCGATTCGCGCCGCGATGCGGCTTCGCTCTGCGTGGTCGAGGAAGTGGCGGATCTCTGGGCGCTCGATCGTGCGCGGCTGTTCAACGGGCGCTATCATGTCCTGGGCGGTCGTCTTTCGGCGCTGGACGGCGTTCGCCCGGAAGACCTGAGTATCGATCGCCTGCTGCAGCGCGTGGAGGCAGGCGGGGTCGACGAGGTCGTCCTGGCCATGAACGCCACACTCGAAGGCCAGACCACCGCGCACTACATTGCCGAGCGTCTGGAGGGACTTCCGGTCCGCATCACCCAGCTTGCACATGGCCTCCCGGTAGGCGGCGAGCTTGACTATCTGGACGAGGGAACGCTTGCACAGGCGATCCGTGCCCGGCGGCCGGTAAGTTAGCCGATCACTGTCATCGCAGGGCCCATCTTGCGAAAATGGCCGTCCGCGATTATCTGCGGCCCATGGCTATCCGTGAAATCCTCGAAGTTCCCGATCCGCGTCTCAAGCAGGTTTCGGTCCCCGTCGAAAAGTTCGACGACGAGCTCAAGACGCTCGTCGAGGACATGTTCGAGACCATGTATGATGCGCCGGGCATCGGTCTTGCCGCCATCCAGGTCGGCGTGCCGCTGCGCGTTCTCGTGATCGACCTTCAGCCGGACGACGAGGATGCGGAGCCCGAAGTGTGCACCGCTCACGGCGATCATCACCACACGCACCAGCCGACGAAGAACGAGCCCCGGATCTTCATCAATCCGGAAATCCTCGATCCTTCGGAAGAGCACACGGTCTATCAGGAAGGCTGCCTCTCGGTCCCCGAGATCTATGCCGACGTGGAACGCCCCTCGCGCATCCGCGCGCGTTGGCAGGATCTCGACGGCACGGTGCACGAAGAAGACATGGACGGCCTGATGGCCACCTGCCTCCAGCACGAGATGGACCATCTCGAAGGCATTCTCTTCATCGACCACCTTTCGCGCCTGAAGCGCCAGATGGCGCTCAAGAAGCTGGACAAGCTGCGCAAGGCCGCCTGATCCCCGCTTCGGTGGAAAAGCTGCGAGAAGGGCTGGCGTTCTCTAAACGTTCCGGATAGGGTTCCGGAATGGAAATTGCTGTCGCCGCCATTCTCGCACTCGTCGTCGGTCTCGGGGCCGGCTGGTTCTTCGGCTCCCGGCCCGCCGCCGAATGGCGCATGCGGCACGAGACGCGCGACCGCGAGGCGCGCGATCTTGATGAACGTTTCCGGGCCGCCATTCGCGATCTGGCTGGCGCCACCGAACGCGCCAGCCGTGCCGACGATCTGGCCGCCGCGCTGGAACGTACCCGCACCGAACATGGCGCGGCGCTGGAGGTCCTGCGCAAGGACCATGGCGAAACGGTCGAGCGACTCCGGTTCGAGCATGTGCAGGTTCTTGATCGCACGCGCGGCGAGCTCACCCAGGTTCTCGAACGGACGCGCGGCGAACATGCCGGGCTGGTGGATTCCTTGCGCCGCGAACAGCGTGAGCTTGCCTCGGAACTGGCGACCCTGCGTGAAAAATCCGCGAATTTCGACGAACAGAAGCGTCTTCTGCTCGAAGCGCAGGAAGCGCTTCGCAAGGAATTCGAAAACGCCGGCGCCAAGGTGCTGGCCGGTGCCCAGGACGCTTTCCTGCGCCGAGCGGGCGCGCGGTTCGAGGAAAGCGAAAAGGCCAATGCCGAGCGCATCCGCACCATGCTGGCCCCGGTGGGCGAGCGGCTCAAGAGCTATGAGGAGCAGGTCGCCGCACTGGAGGCCAAGCGGGTCGATTCGTTCGGGCAGCTCACCGGACTGATCCAGTCGATGCGCGAAGGGCAGGAAAAGGTGCGCGAGGAAGCGCAGCGGCTCGGCAATTCGTTGCGCAATGCACCGAAGGCGCGTGGGCGCTGGGGCGAACAGCAGCTTCGCAACGTGCTGGAACAGTGCGGGCTTTCCGAACACACCGATTTCGTCACCGAGCATTCCATCGATACCGACGAAGGCCGCCTGCGGCCGGACGCGATCGTCAACATTCCCGGCCAGAAGCGGCTGGTGATCGACGCGAAGGTTTCACTCAACGCCTATCAGGAAGCCTTCGAGGCTCAGGACGAGGTAGCCCGCGATGCCGCGCTGCGCCAGCATGTCGCCTCGATGCGCAACCATGTCCAGACGCTGGGCGCCAAGAGCTACCAGAGCCAGTTCGAGGATGCGCCGGACTATGTAGTGATGTTCGTGCCGGGCGAGCATTTCGTTGCCGCCGCGCTGGAACAGGACCCGGAACTGTGGGACTTCGCTTTCCGCAACAAGGTGCTGCTGGCGACGCCGACGAATCTTGTCGCGATCGCCCGCACCGTGGCGCAAGTCTGGCGTCAGGATGGCCTCGCGCGCGAGGCGCGCGAGATCGGTCGGATGGGCGGGGAGCTTTACGATCGCCTGGCCGTGGCCGCGGATCACATGAAGCGCGTGGGTGCCGGCCTGGAATCGGCGGTCAACAATTACAACAAGTTCGTCGGCAGCTTCGAGCGTAACGTGCTCAGTTCCGGCCGCCGCCTGCGCGACAAGCATATCGAGATCGGCAAGCGTGAGATCGATGAGGTCCAGCAGATCGAATCGACCCCGCGCTACGGTGCCGAAACGGTGGCGGAGGAGATCGAGGCGATCGCCGAGGCCAAGTCCCTGCCGGAAGCGGCCCAGTAGGCGTCAGCGTCCGTTCGCACTGCGGGCGGGGCGCTCGACTGGTCCGCCTTCTCGGACGAGTTCGGCGGTGTGGCCGCTCGATTGCAGGATCATGTGATTGCCGTCGATGGCGAAGCGAGGGGTGGCGACAAGGAGGGCGTTGACCGCTTTTTCCTGATCCCATGCCGGAATGGTGCAGGTCATCTCGGTCAGGGTGAGGGGGCCTGCGATCAGGCGTTCCTCGTCGATGCGCCAGGGCCCGTCCATGCGGTTGCAGCCGACCAGAACGCCCATCTTGCTGCCCGCGAAGGTCAGCCGCGCATCGTTGGATTCAGGCCGCTGTCCGTCGATCAGTGCGAAGCGCCAGCTCGTGCGGGCGAGCGGGGAATCCTCGCCCTGGATCGAGCAAGCGGTGAGCGGCGATAAAAGGCAGAAAGCAAGAAGAACGGCACGCATGATGGCGCCACTCTACACATCCGGGATGATGCCCGGATGAACGCCGCTATCAGTTGCCGCCCTCAAGATGGGCGAGCGCCTCATAAGCCAGCACGGCACCAGCCACGGCGGCGTTCAGGCTGTCTGCCCTGCCGCGCATCGGGATGGTGACGCGCAAGTCGCAAGCTTCCTCGTAAGCCTGCGGCAGGCCTTGCGATTCGTTGCCGACCATCAGGAAGCAGGGCGCCGAATAAGGGGCCTGGCGATAGTCGGTAGGATCGCGCAGCGAGGCCGCCACGAGCTGACCTTCGCCGGAGCGAAGCCAGTCCTGGAATTCGTCCCAGCGTGCAATGGCGATCTTCTGCGTGAAGATGGCGCCCATGCTGGCCCGCACCGCTTCCACGGAGAAAGGGTCCGCGCAGTCGTCAAGCAGGATCAGCCCGCCGGCGCCAACGGCGTCTCCGGTGCGGAGCATCGTGCCGAGATTGCCGGGATCGCGCAGCGCCTGCGCAACCAGCCAGATCGGCGCCGAGGCGCGGTCGAGATTGGCGATGCGCGTGTCGAATTCGGCGAAGACCCCGGCGACGGCCTGGGGATTGTCCTTGCCCGTGACCTTGGCGAGGATTTCGACGTCCATTTCGACGATTTCACCCCCGGCGGCGGCCACGGCGTCTTCCAGCGCGTCAAGCAGGGGATGGGGATCGCGGCCGATGGCCATGACCAGCATTTCCGGCACTATGCCGCATTCGCGCGCGTCGGTCAGCAGGCGCAGACCTTCGGCGAGGAAACGCTCTTCCCGCTTGCGGTGCTTCTTCTCGCGCAGGGAGCGCAGGAACTTGACCAGCGGATTCGAGAAGCCGGTAATTGTGCGGCGGAAGGCCACGCGGTCGGACGGCGTCATTCTTCGCCGAAACCGTCGCGAACGAGTGTGGCGAGAACCGCGAGCGCTTCGGGCGCGCCATCGCCGGAGCAGGCGATCTCGATCGAATCGCCCTTGGCGGCGCCCAGCATCATCAGGCCGAGGATGGAGTTCCCCGCAGCCTCGGTTCCGTCCTTGCCGACCTTGACCAGCACGGTTTCCGGAAGCTCGGCGACGTGGTTGACGAACTTGGCGCTGGCGCGGGCGTGGAGACCGCGCTTGTTCACGATCAGCACCGTTTCACGGCAGTCGATCATGCGGCGTCTTGTCCCAGATATTCGCTGGCGATGGTGATGTAGTTGCGTCCGGCGTCGCGCGCGGCCGCGGCGGCATCGCGCACGGACATGCAGGCGCGGGCCTTGGCTAGGCGGATCAGCATGGGAAGGTTGATCCCGGCGATCACTTCGACCTTGCCGGCCTGCATCAGCGAAATCGCGAGGTTCGACGGAGTGCCGCCGAACAGGTCGGTGAGGATGATGACACCTTCGCCGCTGTCCACTGCAGTAATTGCCTCGGCAATCTCGCTGCGGCGGCGCTCCATGTCGTCGTTCGGACCGATGCAGACGGTTGCCACCGCCGACTGGTCCCCGACGACGTGTTCCATCGCGTGTACGAATTCCTCGGCGAGATTGCCGTGAGTGACCAGGATCATACCGATCATGCTGGGATTAGGCTCCGAATTTCCTGCGAATGCGACCGGGTTATATAATGTTCTTTCACGCCACTGCCCCCCTTCGAGAATTACCCCCCTCGAGAAGATCAGCAGCCCGCGAGCCCAGGTTGCGATGCAACAATGTGGGCGAAAATCCCGCATCGTGCAAGGCCGCAGCCATTTGTTCGGCGGTAAAAACGGAGCGGTGTCGCCCTCCGGTACATCCAAAGGCTATGTGAACATAGGCCTTTCCCTGCGCGCGGTAGCGGGGAAGCAGCAGCAGCAACAGGTCGCGAATCCGCGCAAATGCCTCATCGAAGGCCGGGTCCTTGCGTATATAGTCTCCGACCGGCGCATCCTGCCCGGTCATCGGGCGTAGCTCGGAATCCCAATGGGGATTTTCGACGAAACGCATATCGAAGACGAAATCTGCAAGCGGTGGCATCCCGCGCGAGAACCCGAAACTGGACACGGTGATCGTGAGATCCTCGGGCTCATCGGCGGCGAAGCGTTCGCGAATCGTGCGTTGCAGGTCGTTAGACGTGAACTCGGTGGTTTCCACCAGGATGTCGGCCCAGCGTCGCAGCGGGGAGAGCAGTTCGCGCTCGGCGCGAATGCCGCTGTCCACCGGGGCATCGGCCGCCAGCGCGTGGCGTCGGCGGGTCTCGTTGAAGCGGCGCTCCAGTTCCTTGCTCGAACAGTCGAGGAACAGGGTGGTGACCTCGAGGTCGTGACGCTCGCCCAGCGCCTTGACCTGGGCGATCACGCGGTCAGGATTGAAGCCGCGGGTGCGGCAGTCAAAGCCGATGGCCAGCGGGGAGGGATCGTCCGAAGGCTTGCCCTCGATCATGCGCTCGAGAAGGCGGACCGGGAAATTGTCGATGATTTCCCACCCGAGGTCTTCGAGTACGCGGAGCACGGTCGTCTTGCCGGCACCGAGCATGCCGGTGACGAGCAGGACTTTCTGCTTGTGGGGACGCGCGGGGGGAGCCTGGGGGGAGTCGTCTTGCATCGGGGGCTGTTTGCGCTCGGAACCGGGGAAAGGGAAGGGGGAGACGTGCCGGTCGGTCACTCTGTGAGACCATAATGCAACAGCGCGAGTTCGGTCTTGAGGGGGAGCGAATCGCCATCCGGCCGGAGCCGCAAGTACGGCAGATCGACCCCGAGGAGTGTGATCCGGCCGGGCGAATCGACGAATCGCGGTGCCTCGCGGTCGAGCGAGAGGAAGAGCGCGACGGGCGCTTCATCGCGGCAAGCGAAGGGAAGCACGCCGAGATTGCGCACTTCCATCAGGCCGCGCGTGTTCGGATGGGGCTGTGCGAAGAGCCGGCCGTTCCGCGCTTCGAGCAGTACGCTGTCATCGCCGATCAGTTCGCCGCCGCGGTCTATCAGGCGTAGGGCGAGGCTCGATTTTCCGGTTCCGGAAGGCCCCTCGATCAGCACCGCGCGCCCGCCGATGGCGACGCAGGTGGACTGCCTGGCAATGCGGACGGCGTCGGCCAAGGTCAGGCGCTCTGCCAGGCGGGAAGCGAGATGAGCAACCGGGCGCCCTGTGCGCCATCGGTGCGGTCGGTCGCGCGCAGTTTGCCGTAGTGGGCCTCGACTATGGTGCGGGCGATGGCCAGTCCGAGCCCCGAGTGCTTGCCAAACTCCTCGCCGGAGGGGCGCAGCGAGTGGAACCGCTCGAATATCCGTTCCCGCGCCGCCTCGGGGATGCCGGGGCCGTGATCGGTGACGGCGATCGTGAGGCGGCCTTCGGTGCGGCCGACGGCGATCTCGATCGGCGTTCCCTCGGGTGAGAACGAGACGGCATTGTCGAGCAGGTTCTGCAATACTCGCTCCAGCCGCGAGGCATCGCCCGCCACCAGCAGGTCGCCGTCAGCTTCGCGCACGACCTTGATTATGCTCGATCCGTTGACCCCGCGCTGCTCGCGTTCGGCCACGAGCGCGCGGACCAGCCGCAGCATGTCCACGGGTTCGAAGGTCGTGCGGCTGAGCTGCGCGTCGATCCGGCTCGCATCGGCGATCTCGGTGACCAGGAAGTCGATCCGGCGCACGTCGTCCTTGGCGATGCCGATGAGCTGGCGGCGAAGGGCCGGTTCGTCGACCCGGTCGAGGCTTTCGAGGGCGCTGCGCAGGCTCGTCAACGGGTTCTTGAGTTCGTGCGCGACATCGGCGGCGAAGCTTTCCACCGCGTCGATGCGCTGGCGCAAGGCGCCGCTCATGTCGGAGATGGCGCGGGCGAGCAGGCCGATCTCGTCGCGCCGGTCCGGCAGGCGGGGGACGACTACGCTGCGATCGCGGCCGAGACGAACGCGCACGGCAGCGCGAACCAGCTTGCGCAGCGGCTCGACGATGGTGCGGGCAAGGAACAGCGAGAGCAGGATCGAGACGGTAAGCGCGCCGCCGACGATGATGGCAAGCGTCTGGCGCGCCATGCGCACGTTCTCGGTAATGTCGCGCGCGTTGCGGGTGACGAGCAGCGCCTCGCCGCGATTGCCCACAGGGGTTGCGGCGATGATGACGGGGGTGCGGTCCGGCGCGGCCTTGTGCGAGACCTCGGTTTCGCCGCTGGCGAGCGCGGCGGCCACTTCCGGCCAGGCCGAGGCGCCGGCGCGCGGGGCGTCGTGATAGTCGGCGACGGGCGGCGAGCCGAGCACCCAGTCCATGCCCCGGTCGAGCGCGCGGGCGGCATCCTGGAACCACGGTTCGGTGGCGGGATCGATCAGGGTGTAGGAGGGGCGGGCAAGGGTGAAGCTGTCGGCTTCGAGGGCGCCGTCGTTGCTGAACAGCCTCAGCCGCAATGCCTGCCCCGAGCCGATCCGCGTGATCAGGTCGCGCCGGCGGCCGGCGTTTTCACCGGCAAGGGCGATGGCCACGACTTCCGCTTCCGAACGGGCGAGGCGGAAGCGCTCGTCCAGCAGTTCGCGCCGATAGCTGTCGATGTAGAACAGGCTCCCCGCGAGCAGGGCCAGCGCGATCACATTCACGGCAAGGATGCGCGCGGTCAGCGAGACGCGCCACGGCATCCCGAGCCGGACCGCCAGAGATCCCTTGCGCCGTCCCGGTGTACGTTCAGCCATCGGCGAAGGAATAGCCCGCGCCATAGAGGGTGTCGATCGCCGAAAATTCCGGGTCCACCGCGCGGAACTTGCGGCGCAGGCGCTTGATGTGGCTGTCGATCGTGCGGTCGTCGACGTAGACGTCCTCGCTGTAGGCGGCGTCCATGAGCTGGTTGCGGCTCTTGACCACGCCGGGCCGCAGGGCGAGCGCTTCGAGGATGAGGAACTCTGTAACGGTGAGGGAGACGGGCTCTGCGTCCCATGTCACCTGATGGCGCGCCGGATCGAGGCGCAGACGGCCGCGGATGACGGGTTCGGGCAGGTTCTCCGCCACCGTCTCCTCGCTCGTGCCGCGAACCAGTTCGCTGCGCCGCAGGATCGCCCGGATGCGCGCCACCAGCAGGCGCTGGCTGAAGGGCTTGGTGATATAGTCGTCCGCCCCCATCGCAAGGCCCAGTGCCTCGTCCGGTTCCTCGTCCTTGGAGGTCAGGAAGATGACCGGCAGGCGCGACTGTTCGCGCAGCGCCTGGAGCAGATGAAGCCCGTCCATTCGGGGCATCTTGATATCGAAGATCGCAAGGTCCGGCGGATTGTCCAGCAGGGCCTTCAGCGCGGTTTCGCCGTCGGTATAGAGCCGGGTGGCGAAGCCTTCGGCCTGGAGCCCGATCGACACGGTGGTGAGGATGTTACGATCGTCGTCCACGAGGGCGATCGACTGCTGGCGGACGGGCGCTGGGGGCGGCGTCTCGTCAGGAGCGCCGGCGGATTGGCAGGGCGAATGCTGGGGGTTTGCCGACGGTTCGACCATGGGATTGCCCTGTGTTCCTTCCATTGCAATCGAACGCCGTGACTAGCGATTGGGGCACGTTCCGTCCACGGTTTTGCGACTCGTCTCGAAATTGCCCCGGAATGGTCGAAGTGTTGCCGTTCTACCCCCCTCGGTTGGTTTATCTTTGCGGAAATTTGACGGAAAAGGGGGTGGCGATTATTCGCAGCCCGATTCTTGCGCAAATGTCGGGGCGTGTCCGGTTTCGGTCGGTCGCGCCTTTATTGGAGGAGATGACATTGACCGCTACCCTTAAGTATTCGCTCGCCAGTCAAGGCATAGAAACACGCGCCAATGTGCTCGCGAACCTGGGCACCGCGCCACTGGTCGAGCAGGCGGTCAAGAACGGCGAGGGCGTGCTCGCCGCCGACGGGCCGTTCGTCGTCGCGACCGGTAAGCACACCGGGCGTTCGGCCAAGGACAAGTTCATCGTCAAGGACGCCGAGACCGAAAATACGGTCTGGTGGGGCAAGACCAACGTGCCGATGACGCCTGAACACTTCGCCGCGCTGAAAGAAGATTTCCTCGCTGCCGTGGCCGACAAGGACCAGCTCTACGTTGCCGACCTGTTTGGCGGTTCGCAGCCGGAACACCGCGTCAACGTGCGCGTCATCAACGAGTTCGCCTGGCACAACCTGTTCATCCGCACGCTTCTGGTCCGTCCGACCGAAACCGAACTGGAAAGCTTCGAGCCCGAATATACCATCATCGACCTGCCGAGTTTCCGCGCCGATCCCGAACGGCACGGTTCGCGCTCGGAAACGGTGATCGCGGTGAACTTCACCGAGAAGCTGATCCTGATCGGCGGCACCGCCTATGCCGGCGAAATGAAGAAGTCGGTCTTCGGCATCCTCAACTACCTGCTGCCGGTCAAGGGTGTGATGCCGATGCACTGCTCGGCCAACATCGGCCCCGAGGGTGACACCGCCGTGTTCTTCGGCCTTTCCGGCACCGGCAAGACCACGCTTTCGGCAGATGCCTCGCGCACGCTCATCGGTGACGACGAGCATGGCTGGTCGGACACCGCCGTGTTCAACTTCGAGGGCGGCTGCTACGCCAAGATGATCCGCCTTTCGGCCGAGGCCGAACCGGAAATCTTCGCGACCACGAAGCGTTTCGGCACCGTGCTCGAAAACGTGGTGATCGATCCCGACACCCGCCAGATCGACCTCGACGACAACTCGCTTGCCGAGAACAGCCGCGGTTCCTACCCGATCGACTTCATTCCGAACTGCTCGGAAAAGAACCTCGGCCCGGTTCCGAAGAACATCATCTTCCTCACGGCCGACGCTTACGGCGTGCTTCCTCCGATCGCGCGTCTCACACCCGATCAGGCGATGTATCACTTCCTCTCGGGCTACACTGCGCGCGTCGCGGGCACCGAGATCGGCGTGACCGAACCCGAAGCGACTTTCTCGACCTGCTTTGGCGCGCCGTTCATGCCGCGTCATCCCTCGGTCTACGGCAACCTCCTCAAGGAGCGTATCGCCAAGGGCGGCGTGAAGTGCTGGCTGGTCAACACCGGTTGGTCGGGCGGCAAGGCCACGATGGAAGGCATCAAGCGCATGCCGATCAAGGCGACCCGCGCGCTGCTCAACGCCGCGCTCGACGGCAGCCTCAACGATGCCGAGTTCAAGGAAGATCCGAACTTCGGCTTCGAGGTTCCGGTTGCGGTTCCCGGCGTCGACACCAAGCTGCTCGACCCGCGCGGCGCCTGGGTTGACGGCAGTGAGTATGACAAGACCGCACAGACCCTGGTGAAGCAGTTCATCGACAATTTCGCGCAGTTCGAAGCGCATGTCGACGAAGGCGTCCGCAAGGCGGCACCGGTCGCGGCCTGAGCGGCGATGGCGCCTTTACAGGCGCTGTTCGGCTCGAATTAAGTACAGGGCCTCGGAACTTCGGTTCCGGGGCCCTTGTTTTGTCATCAGGACCGTGCATCCTCGCCATCCCCCTCTCTAGGAGATACGACCATGGGACTTTTCGACGGTATCCTTGGACAAGTCAGCGACCATCCGGATGTGGCTAACCTCGCCTCCAAGCTCGGCCTTGAGCCCGCGCAGGCGGAGCAGGCGATCGCCGCGCTGGGCCTCGCGCATCAGCAGGAGGGCGACACCGCACAACTCGCGGCGGAAAAGACCGGGCTTGGTGTCGGCACGATCCAGCAGGTGATCGCGGCGATCGGCGGCGAAGGCTCGCTCAGCCAGTTCGCCAGTCTGGTGGGCAGCGATCCCGCGAAGTTCACCGCTTTTCTCGACAAGGACGGCGACGGCAGCGTCATGGATGACCTGACCGACCTTGCGAAGGGCTTCTTCGGCAAGAAGTAAGCCGGTCTATCGTCGTCCCGGGCCTGTCCCGGGACGACATTTCAGCTTCGGTCAGTTCGCCTTGCCGGTGGCGATGTAGCTGTCGATGTTCTTCGCCAGCACGTCGAGCGGGACGTTGCCGCCATCGACCACGGCCTGGTCGAAGTCTCGCAGGTCGTAGCGTGCGCCAAGCGCCGCCTGTGCGCGGCTGCGCTGGCGGTTGATCTCGGAATGACCCATCTTGTAGCCGCAGGCCTGGCCCGGCCATGAGCAGTAGCGGTCCACTTCGTTGACCACTTCCTCGCGCTTGTTGCCGTTCTTCTCCATGAAGAAGCGCACCGCCTGTTCGCGGCTCCAGCCCTTGGCGTGGAGGCCGGTGTCCACGACCATGCGGCAGGCCCGGAAAGCGATCGACTGGAGGTAGCCGAGCTGGCCGACGGGATCGTCGGCATAGGCGCCGAGTTCGTCCGCAAGCTGCTCGCCGTAAAGCGCCCAGCCTTCGGAATAGGCGTTGAAGGCCAGGATCGAGCGGATCAGCGGCAGGCGGTTGGCATATTCGCCCTGCCAGACGTGACCGGGGATCGCTTCATGGTGGACCAGGGTCGGCAGGTCGTACTTGCGGTGCAGGTCGGTGGTGCGCAAGTTGATCCACATCTTGCCCGGAACCGAACCGTCGATCGATCCGGCGCCGCCATATGCGGTCGGCGCGCCGGGCTCCTCGGCCAGCGGCAGGCGGCGAACCTCGACGTTCCCCTTCACCGGATCGCGGAAGGCGCGCGGCATCTGGGCGCGGATCCAGTCGATCCGATGGCGGATGAAGGCCATGATCTCGGTGCGGCCGGGGTCGCCTTCGGCGAACATGAAGCGCTTGTCGGTGCCGAGCGCGGTCATCCGTTCGCCAACAGTGCCGGTGGTATAGCCGAGCTTCTGGAGGATGGGGTCCATGCGGCCATGGAGCGCGGCCAGTTCCTCGATCCCGCGCTGGTGGATTTCCTCGGCGGGGACAGGCGTGGTCGTGCTGGCGCGCAGGGCCCAGGCGTAGAACTCGGCGCCGTGCGGGCGTTCGCGCATTCCGGGATCGCTCTTGGCCAGACCGCGCTGGCGCTTGAGTTCGGCAAGCTGGCGTTCGAGCGCGGGCACGACTTCGGCGGACACGATGGCCTTGGCGCGGCGGTCCCAGTCTCCGGGGATCGAGGCGGTGCGGCCCACGAGCGAAGCGACGAGGCCGCCGCCGTTGTTGCGGGCGTCCTCGATCGTGCTGGTCATCTGCGCGATCGCGCGGTCGAGCAGGAAATCGGGCGGGACGAGGCCCTGGTCCGTGGCCTTGCGGATGCGTTCCAGTTCGCCGTCGAGCTGGTCGTCGAACTTGGCAAGACGGGCGAGATAGGCCTCGGCATCGGCGCCGTTCTTCACCGGATGGTCGGCGTCGAGGAACTTGGGCGTGTCGAGATAGGCGCCGACGTTCTGGATCACGACGTAGGGCGTATTGCGCCAGCCGCCCACCGCGACATCGCCGTAGGGCTGCGCAAACCCGTCCAGCGAGGTGCGGTAGGCGCTGCGCACCACGGCGAGGCTGGTCTGCGTGGCATGGTCCAGGCCCGCGGTCGGCACCGCTTCCACGCGGGCGAGATCTTCGCGCAGGGTCCTGGCGAGCGCGGCCTTGCCCGCGAACGAGCGGTCTTCGGCCTTGGCACGCAGGGCGGCATGGGCGCCCACGTCGATGCCCAGTCCGGTCGCCCCTTCGGGGTTGTGGTCGAGCAGTCTCCACGCGGCCGAATCGAGCAGTGCGGCGGCTTTCTGCTGGGCAGGGTTTCCGGAAGCAGCGCCTGCCGCGGCCTGTGCTACGCCGGGCAGGGCGATGCTGGCGGTGCCGGCGGCAAGGAACTGGAGGGTGGTGCGCCGCGAGAGGGATGCGGCCTTGGTCTGGGTGTCTTGCATGGCGGCGAAACTGGCGAGGCGATGTCTTCAAGTCAAACCCGCTCGATTGCGGCAAACGTCTGCGCTAAGAAAAAGCCATGGATATTGCACTCTCACTCATGATCCCGGCCATCATCGCGCTCCTGCTGGGCGCGCTGGCGCTCTACCGACGCGGCGGCAATCGCAAGCAGGCCGGATTGATGCTGGTGCTGGCGGGCGTGCTCACCGTCAACGTGGCGATCTGGACCCTGCCCAATTCCAACGGCGATACGCTGGCGCGCGCGGGAGATGCGAAAACGGCGCCGGAGTAAATCTCCGGCGCCGCTCATCCGTTCGAAACGCCCTGGATCAGGTTCGGGGCGTTACTTGATCGGGCAGTCCGGCGCGAGGCGCATGTCGAGGTAGTTGTCTACCGAGCGCATGAGATCCGGCACTTCGTTTTCGAAGAAGTGGTTGGCGCGCGGGATTTCGTCGTGATGGATGGTGATGTGCTTCTGCGTGCGCAGCTTGTCGACCAGCTTCTGCACGGCGCCCGGCGTAACCACCGTGTCTGCCGCGCCCTGCACGATGATCCCCGATGCGGGGCAGGGCGCCAGGAACGAGAAGTCGTACATGTTCGCCGGCGGGGCTACCGAGATGAAGCCGCGGATTTCCGGGCGGCGCATCAGCAGCTGCATGCCGATCAGCGCACCGAACGAGTAGCCCGCGATCCAGGTGGTCGAGGCTTCGGGATGGATCGACTGCACCCAGTCTAGCGCGGCGGCGGCGTCGGACAGTTCGCCCACGCCATTGTCGAAGCTGCCCTGGCTGCGGCCGACGCCGCGGAAATTGAAGCGCAGGGTGGCGAAGCCGCGCGCCACGAACGTCTTGTAGAGGTGCTGGGTGATGCGGTCGTTCATCGTCCCGCCGGCCTGGGGGTGCGGGTGGAGGATCATCGCCACGGGCGCGCGCGGACGCGGTGCCGGCTGGAAACGGCCTTCAAGGCGACCTTCGGGTCCGGGGAAGATGACTGCGGGCATGTGTCTGCGAACCTGACCTGTTGAAACTCCCGCGAAACGGCGGCGAAATTCTCGCCAGCCATCGCGGGAGTGGAAAAAGGGAAGTTCGCTATATAGAAACCTTGGCTCCGAAAACAACTTTTCAAGCGATGTCAGCTCAACAGATCTATCTCGACCACGCGGCGACCACGCCGCTCCTGCCCCAGGCGCGCAATGCATGGCTGGAAGGTGCGGCTTTCTGGGCCAATCCTTCGAGCCCTCACCGGCAGGGCCGCGCAGCGCGTGCCGCGCTCGAAGACGCGCGCGCCCGGATGAAAGGGCTGCTCGGGTGGCAGGGTGAACTGATTTTCACTTCGGGTGCGAGCGAGGCTCTCGCCATTGCCATTCGCGGGTCGAAACGCGTGCTTTCTGCGGTTTCTCCGATCGAGCATGAGGCGGTGCTGCGTCATGGCGCGGCGGCAGCAAGGCTTGCCGTGGACTCCTCGGGCCTAGTCGATCCGGCGGGTGCGGCGCTGGAGGGGCTGGTCGCGGTGCAGCAGGTCAATTCCGAAACGGGCGTGATCCAGCCGCTGGCCGAAGTCGCAGAGGCGGTGAAAGCCGCCGGCGGCGTGCTGCTTGCCGACTGTGCGCAAGGCGCGGGGAAGCTCTCGTTGCCACCCGCCGACCTCATCGCCCTGGCGGCGCACAAGTTCGGCGGCCCCATCGGCACCGGCGCGCTGCTGGTGCGCGACTGGGCCTTGCTCGAACCGAGCGGTGGTCAGGAGCGTGGCTACCGTGCGGGAACCGAGAACCTCCCCGGCGCACTGGCAATGGTCGCCGCGCTGGAGGCCGGCAGCGAATGGATGGTCGAGGCCCGCAGGCTTCGCGCCCTGCTCGAGACGGAAATCCTGGCGGCCGGGGGTGAAGTGGTCGGCGGCGAAGCCGAACGAAGCCCGACAATCGGCGGTTACCGGATGCCGGGGCTGTCTTCCGCCGCGCAGCTCATCCGGTTCGACGCCATGGGCATCGCCGTCTCTGCGGGAAGCGCCTGTTCCTCTGGATCGCTCAGGACCAGTCACGTTCTGGAGGCGATGAACTATCCGCATCCGACGGAAGTGATCCGGGTGTCGATCGGCCGCGAGACTTGCGAGGCCGATATCGCGCGCTTCCTTGATGCCTGGCGCGCGATTGCCGGAAGCCGGCGCGCGGCATGATCTATCTCGACTATCAGGCGACGACGCCGCTGGCTCCCGAAGCGCGCGAGGCCATGCTGCCATGGCTGGGCGGGCCGGAAGCGGTGGGCTTCGCCAACCCCCATAGCCCGCACCGGCCGGGCCGGGCCGCTGCCGCCATCGTTGAAGTGGCACGCGATCAGGTTGCCGCCTTGCTGCCGCCGGGCGGGCGGGTGATCTTCACTTCCGGTGCGACCGAGGCGATCAATCTCGCCATGGCGGGGAGCAGGGCGCGGAGCCTTGCGGTTTCCGCCATCGAACATGCCGCCGTGCTCGACACGGCGCGGGCGCTCGATCCGGCGGTTTCCATCCTGCCGGTGAACGCGGAGGGGCTGGTCGATCCGGCCACGAAGATCGCGGAAGGGACGGGCCTTGTCGCCGTCATGCAGGTCAACAACGAGATCGGCACGATCCAGCCGGTCGAAGCTCTTGCCCGAGCCGTCCATGCCGCAGGCGCGCTGTTCCTTTGCGATGCCGTCCAGGGGGCGGGCAAGATCGCGGCGCCTGTCGGCGCGGACCTGATCGCGATCTCGGCCCACAAGCTCTATGGGCCGAAGGGGATCGGGGCGCTCTGGGTGCGTGACGGGCTTGAGCTGGCGCCGATGATGCACGGCGGCGGGCAGGAGCAGGGCCTGCGTTCGGGCACGCTCAGTCCCGCGCTTTGCGCCGGGTTCGGCGTGGCCGCATCGCTCGCGGCAGCGCGGATGGAAGAGGACGCCGCGCGTGTCGAGGCGTTGTGGGATGCCGCGCGCGCAGTGCTGGCGCGCTGGACCCTCAACGGCTCGTCCACAGATCGCTGGCGCGGAAATCTCAACTTGCGCTTGCCGGGGCTCGATGTGGCGCGGCTGATGTCCGACCTCAGGAACGTGGCGTTTTCCGCCGGTTCCGCCTGTGCCAGCGGCTCGGGACGGCCCAGCCACGTGCTCAAGGCGCTCGGACTTTCCGATTCCGGCGCCAAAGCCTCTATCCGTCTGGGATTCGGGCGATATAGTGACCTTGGGGAGCTGAAGGATGCCTGCATACGAATAGAAGCCGCAGCAGCGGCGCAGGGAGTCTGAGTTGCTGAACGTGAGGTTTTTGACCGCGGAAGGAAAACTCGTTCTGGCCGAGGCCGAGACGGGAGACGTTCTGCTGCGTGTGGCGCAAGCTGCCGGTATGCCGCTCGAAGGAACGTGCGAGGGGCAGATGGCCTGCTCGACCTGCCACGTGATCGTCGCGCCCGACTGGTTCGACAGGCTGGAACCGGCCTCGATGGACGAGGAAGACATGCTCGACCTCGCCGCCGGAGTTGCGCGGACCAGCCGCCTGTCCTGCCAGATCGAACTGACTCAGGCGCTGGACGGTTTGGAGGTCAGGATTCCGGGCGTTTCACGGGACATGCAGATCGGCTGATCGTCACCCCGGAACAGTCCGGGATGACGACTTCGGCCTGTTCAGGCTTCCTCGCCCGGTTGCGTGCGGCGGCGATACAGGCTCATTCCATAGCGGATGCCCAGTCCGACCAAACCCAGCGGCACGATGACGGCTGCGGCGAGGATGAGGAAGCCGATGACCGCGCCCAGTACGGTCCCCACATTGCCGAGAGCGCCTCGGATCGGTCCCATGAAACCGCCGCTCGACGGTGTTCCGGCTTCGTAGGATATGTTTATCCGGCTGTAATCGACGCGGCCTTGCATTTCCGCGAGCCAGCTTTTCGCTTCGTCGATCTCTTCATTGACCTTGGCGACTCCGCGTTCCGCTTCGACCAGTTCGGCGACGGTGCCCTTGCGGCTGGCCAGCACTTCCATCAGCCGGTCACGCAGCACGGTGCGGGCGCGCAGGCGGGCCTCGGTATCGACGATCTGCTTCGAGAGATCCTCACCCGAAATCCCGCTTGAAACCTCTTCGCCTTCCGCGGCGCCGGCGATTTTGCCGAGTTCGGTTCCGAATGAGCGGGCGCGAGGGGCCGCGACGGCGAGCGAGAGGGAACCCGAGGCATAGTCGCCCTCGGCGCCGCTCTGCTTCATGTCGAGGATCTGGCAGACCTGCGGGCCTTGCTTTTCGCAGAGATCGGCCTGTTTGCGCTGGACTTGCGGGATGGCGGCAGCGCTCAGGCGGTAGCCGTATTCGTAGACATAGGCGATCTTCGGCGCATTCGGTGCGCTCACGGCAATGGGATCGCTGCTCCCTGCAGCGACTTCTTCCTTGCTGTCGGAAGTGGTGACTTTTCGAAGGTCGCGAGGAGACTCGCCTCCGCAACCGGCAAGCGCCAGTAAAGCCAAGGCCATGAATGTCTTGCGCATCGTTTCCCCCTTTTGATGGCGCGCTGATTCGAAGGCAGGCGCTATCCGAGCGGCAAGCTTATGGAAAACGCTGAAAAGCGACTTTGGCACTGGGAAGGGCGCTGCTAGGGTCCGTGCCATGGTGACCACGACCGACGAAGACTCAGATCCTTTCGACGCCATCGTCGATGCGCCTTTCGATGCTGCGCTCTCAGAGCGCTATCTTGTCTATGCCCTGTCCACGATCACGGCCCGTTCGCTGCCGGACTTGCGAGATGGACTGAAGCCCGTGCATCGCCGTCTGCTCTGGGCGATGCGGCAGCTCAAGCTTGATCCGGGCAATGCCTACAAGAAGTCCGCGCGCGTTGTTGGCGACGTGATCGGTAAGTATCACCCGCATGGCGATGCCTCGGTCTACGACGCGATGGTCCGCCTCGCGCAGGACTTCTCGCTGCGCTATCCGCTGGTGCAGGGGCAGGGCAACTTCGGCAATATCGACGGCGATAACGCGGCGGCCTACCGCTACACCGAAGCGCGCCTGACGCGCACGGCGATCCACCTGATGGCCGGGCTGGACGAAGGCACTGTCGACTTCGTTCCCACCTACAACGGCGAGGAAAGCGAGCCGGAGATATTCCCCGGCCTGTTCCCGAACCTGCTGGCGAACGGCGCCACCGGCATCGCCGTGGGCATGGCAACCTCGATCCCCAGCCACAACGTCGCGGAGATCATCGACGCGACCTTGATGCTGATCGACAATCCCCATGCCGAGCATGACCAGCTCATGCAGGTCTTCCACGGCCCGGACTTTGCCACCGGCGGCCTCGTGGTGGACAGCCCGGAGGCGATCAGCCACGCCTATGCCACCGGCAAGGGCGCCTTCCGCGTGCGCGGCCGCTTTTCCTGCGGAAAGGACGAGGCGGGCAACTGGGAGGAAACCGGGGTCGAGAAACTGGGCAGCGGCCAGTGGCAGCTCGTCATTTCCGAAATCCCCTACATGCTGGCCAAGGGCAAGCTGATCGAGCAGGTCGCCCAGCTCATCGCCGACCGCAAGCTGCCGATCCTCGAAGACATTCGCGACGAGAGCGACGAGCAGATCCGCATCGTCTTCGTGCCCAAGAGCCGCAATGTCGATCCGGAACTGCTGAAGGAAAGCCTCTACCGGCTGACCGACCTCGAAAGCCGATTCTCGCTCAACCTCAACGTGCTGGATTCGCACCGCACGCCGGGTGTGCTGGGGCTCAAGCTGCTGCTGTCGGAATGGGTCTACAGCCAGATCGACATCCTGCTGCGCCGTACCCGGCACCGGCTGGAAAAGATCGCCTCGCGGCTGGAACTGGTTGCCGGCTACATCATCGCCTATCTCAACCTTGACCGGATTATCGAGATCATCCGTACCGAGGACGAGCCCAAGCCGGTGATGATGGCCGAGTTCGAGCTGACCGACCGTCAGGCCGAAGCCATCCTCAACATGCGCCTGCGGTCCTTGCGCAAGCTTGAGGAAATGGAGCTTCGCAAGGAGCACGAGGAACTGCTTCGGGAGCAGGAAGAGCTCAACAGGCTGCTCGAAAGCCCGGCGCGCCAACGGACCCGGCTCAAGCGCGACCTTGCCAACTTGCGCAAGGACTATGCCGAGAATACCGAGCTTGGCCGTCGCCGCACCACGATCGCGCAGGCCACGCCAACGGTCGAGTTCAGCATGGACGCGATGATCGAGAAGGAGCCGGTCACGGTGATCCTCTCGGCCAAGGGCTGGATACGCGCCGCCAGGGGGCATGTCGCCCTGGACGGCGATTTCAAGTTCAAGGAAGGCGACGGCCCGGCCTATGCCTTCCACGCGCAGACGACCGACAAGATCCTGCTCGCGGTGGACAACGGGCGCTTCTACACGCTCGGTGCCGACAAGCTGCCCGGCGCGCGCGGCTTTGGCGAGCCGATCCGCACGATGATCGACATCGACACCGAGGCGCATATCGTTGCGGCCCTGCCATACAGGCCCAAGGCGCAGTTGTTGCTGGCCTCCAATATCGGGCGCGGCTTCGCGGCGGAAACCGACGAACTTCTGGCTGAAACCCGCAAGGGCCGTGCGGTCATGTCCACCAAACTGGGCGTGCAGCTGGTCGTCGTTCGGGAAATCCCGGCCGAGCACGATCACGTCGCGGTCGTGGGCGACAATCGCAAGCTGGTGATCTTCAGTCTCGAAGAACTGCCGGTCATGGCAAAGGGGCAGGGCGTGACGCTCCAGCGTTACCGTGACGGCGGCATGTCGGACATCACCACGCTGAAGCTGGAGGACGGCCTTTCCTGGACCATGGGCGGCGAAAGCGGCCGCACGCGGACCGAGAAGGACACGGTGATGTGGAAGGTCGCGCGCGGCGCGGCGGGCCGGCTGCCGCCGGTCGGCTTCCCGCGCGACAACAAGTTCCAGGGCTGAGTTCGCGCGCCGTCCCGGTTCCGTTCCGGGACGGCGCCCCGATCCGTACGAAAATCAGGTTGCCGGTTGCGGGTGATGCGGCACGAGGATCAGCGTGCGCCCCTCGACGCGCCAGCTCGCCAGCCGCGAAAGCAGGTTCATGCCGATGACGTTCTGGTCCTCCAGCCCCGGCGCGACCACCACGTCAAGCTGACGCGCGACGACGCTGCCGAAGCGCAGCTCATCGACCGTGCCGAGCCGGGCCGCGACCGTGCCGTTCGCGGTGCGCATCGCGATGTCCTGCCGCATGGTCTGCGGGCGGACTTCGGCACTATTCGCCACTCTAGGCGAGATCGCGGTGAGCGTGGCGCCGGTATCGACGAGAAAATCGCCCTTCACGCCGTTGATCGTGGCCTTGACCCAGAAGTGACCATCACGCGCCATCGGCACGCGCGTTTCGCCGCCGCTCACGCTCTGGCGCGAAAGGCCGAGCTCGGGCAGTTCGATGCCGGGAAGCGTAAAGTCGGTGCCGCTGGTGAGCCGGGTCGCCTGCGCCACGGTCAGCAGCAGGGCCGCCACGACGCCGAGGTTGCCCGCGCCGCGAAGGAATCCGCCAAGCAGCGGCAACGCGCCGCGTAGCAGACCGCCCAGCACCGAGACGAAAATCGCCGCCAGCGCCAGTGCCAGCAAGGGCTGGCCGGCAAGGAAAGTCAGGAGTCCGGGAAAATCCATTACCCGATCATGCCATGAACATGCTGTCGGAACGCTGACGGAATCACGTTCCCCGCCCATTGCGGGGAACGAGGATCAGCCGGTCTCCCTCGACCCGCCAACTGGCCAGCCGGGACAGCAGGTTCATGCCGATGACGTTGGTTTCCACTTCGTTGTCGGGGCCGATGGCGACGGGCAGGTCGCGGGCGGAGATCGACCCGAAATCCAGTGAGCCGGCCGTCGCCATACGCGCGACGATGGTGCCATTGGCCGTATCGAGCATCACGCCCCGGTCACCGGCATCGGGTTCGATCCCTGCGCGCGCGGCGACCGATTTCGAGATGCCGGTATAGGTCGCCCCGGTATCGACCAGGAAATCAACCGGCTCGCCCTGGAGCCGGGCCTGTATCCAGTAATGACCGTCCGCTCGAAGCGGCACGATGGTTTCGCTGCCTTCGATCGAGGGCGGCCGGGGCTCGTCCAGCCAGAGCGCCGCTTCCGAGCGCGTATTGTGCAGGGCCACTTGCGCTACCGTCAGCAGGAGCGCGGCGATCAGGCCGAAGTGGGAGAGATTGCGCAAGGCATGGCCGAGCCGGGGACGGCGGGCCGCCAGCATCCCGGCCAGCACGGCCACGAGGATGGCGCCGATCGTCAGCGCCAGCAGCGGCTGCCGGTAAAGCAGCCCGCCGAGTTCATTCACGTTCAAGAAGCTTGCCCGGCGAGTTCCGCGTCGAGCAGTTCCGAAATCCGCGCTTCGCCGGGGAAGCCTTCCGCCACCCAGCGCTCTTCCACCTGCCGCAGCACGCGGGCGACCTCGGGCCCGGCACCCACGCCGCGGGCGACGATCTGGCCGCCTTTCAGTGGAAACTGCGGCACGTTCCAGCCCGTCAAGGCGGTGCAATCGGCGCCTGCGATCAACAACCGGTCAAGCGCGCCGTCCATGCCGAGGCGATAGGCAAGGGCGCGCGGCTCGCCGGGGGCGCCGTTTCGCGCAGCGGCGACCGCGAGGCGCTTCTTCTGGGCGCCGGAGAGACGGAAGCGCGAGGCGACCTGTTCGGCCAGTGGCACTTGCGCGGGCAGCAGCGCGGCAAGGCGCCGGACGGGATCGGGCCCGGCAGCCTGCGCCCGTTCGGCGGCGATGAGCGCGGCGAGGGCGGCGGTGTCGGCCTCTGGCAGGATCACTTCCAGCACGCCCAGTTCCGCCATGCGCTGCACGGTCGGCGCCGGGTCGGGCAGGCCGAGCAGATTCATCATTTCCATGCCCACACGCTCGCGCGAGAGACCCTTGAGCGTGGGCGCGAGTTCGGAGCAGGCGCTTTCGGCTTCCTCGTCTGCCGGGGTGGTTCCGAACCGGGCCTGGAAGCGGAAGTAGCGCAGGATGCGCAAGTGATCCTCGCGGATGCGCTGACGGGCATCGCCGATGAAGCGCACGCGCCGGACGGAGAGGTCCTCAAGCCCGCCGAACCAGTCGAACAGCTCTCCGCCCACCGGATCGGCATAGAGCGCGTTCATCGTGAAATCGCGGCGGGCCGCATCCTCGCGCCAGTCGGTGGCGAAAGCCACGGTAGCGCGGCGGCCGTCGGTCGAGACGTCGTGGCGCAAGGTGGTGATCTCCACCGGGCCGCCGGGGAGGACGGCGGTGACGGTGCCATGATCGATGCCGGTGGGGACATGGCGGATGCCCGCTTCCTGCAGGCGGCGCATCGTTTCCTCGGGCGGAAGGACGGTGGCCATGTCGATGTCCTTCACCGGCTGGCCGAGCAGGGTGTCGCGCACGGCGCCGCCCACGTAGCGGGCATTTTCATGGCCCAGCGCGGCAACGAGCGCGGCGAGGTCTTCGCGGGCCATCCAGTCGGCGGTCAGTGTCTCAGTCATTCCAGTTCAGCCTGCGGGCAAGATTGTGAAGGATGGCGCCGGTGACGCCCCAGATGCGGTGGTCGTGCCAGGTGATCTCTACGAAGGCGTGGCGGCCGCCTTCCCAGTCGATCCACCGGGTCTTCTGGTTTGCCGGATTGAGCACGAATTCGACAGGTGCCTCGAACCATTGCGCGACTTCGGCCGGGTTGGGCCGGATTTCGAGATCGGGCGGAACCACGCCGATCACCGGCGTGATCTCGTATCCGCTGCCGGTGCGGTAGAGATCGCTGGTGCCGATCACCTGCACATCGCGCGGATGGATGCCGAGTTCTTCCTCCGCTTCGCGCAGGGCCGCCTCGACAGCGGTTTCGCCCGGATCGAGCCGGCCGCCGGGGAAGGCGATCTGCCCCGGATGCGCGCGCATGGTGGAAGGGCGGTGAAGCAGCAGCATGCCCGGGCGCGGGCGCTCCGTCAGCGCGATCAGCACGGCGGCGGGCTTGAACGTCTCGATCTGGTGAATGCGCGGATCGATCCAGAGTTCGTCAGGCATGGTATCGTGCCCGGCTTCGAACCGTCGCGAAACATCGGCGAAGAGCGCGCTCATGCGGGAACCAGCCCGAAAGTCTCGCCCTGGCTGGAAACCGCAAGCTCGCCCCCGGCCAGCGCGATCTCCACGAGCTGCCCGTAAGTGCTGCGGTTCAGGCGGGCTTCGGCGCCGTTGCGCACGCCAAGATAGATCGCGGGCGTTTCCGGGTCGCCCTCGACGCGGATGGGATGTTCGCGCCCGGCAATCACGAGATCATCGGTGTTGAGGCGGAACACGAGCGAACCTTCGTCCTGCCGCACGTCCACGGCGATGAAAGCGGCATCCTCCACCTCGATCGACAGCTTCTCGACCGGGGTGACCAGCCAGTGCCGGCCATCGGCTTCGCGCAGGATCAGCGACGCGAAGGCGCGGACCATGGCATGGCGCCGGATCTCGCCGCCCTGGTGGAACCAGCGACCATCGGCGCGGATCGTCATCTCGCTGTCGCCGGTGATCCGGGGGGACCAGTCGGCGACGGGGGGAAGCTTGCGGGCGGCCAGCAGGTCGGCCACCTGGGCAAGCGAAAGCGCGTTCAGTTCTGGCGGCGGTTCATAGGGCATCGGTCTGCGATGCCAGATAGGGCCTGATACGCCAAGGTCCAGAGCGCCGGGATCGTATCCCGGCGCCGGAGCGAATTATCGCAGCCAGGGCCCCAGCATGCCTTCGCGCGGCAGGACCGCGGGATTGTCGCAGCGGACCAGCAGGCGATGCCGCTCGAACGGGCCGGGCATGTTCCAGCCTTGCGTCCATTCGTTGGTATAGCCCCAGAAGCGGCCGTAGTACTCGGGATCGCCGACCATGACCTGCGGCAGCGGCGCGCGCGAGTCGATACCGGCCATCGCCGCCGACATCAGCGCTTGGCCGAATCCCTGTCCCTGATGTCCGGGCATGACGGCGACCGGGCCGACCATGATCATCGGATGGGCGCGGCCCTCCGGATCGTTGAGCGCGACCGGCCAGCACTGGATCGTGCCGACGAGCATTTCATCGGCGTCGAGCGCCGCGAAGCTCAGGCCCGGCAGCCATTCCACGCCTTCGCGAACCTTGTAGGCGGTGCGCTGGTGTCGCTCGGGCTCGAACGCGCTATCGAGGAGAGCCTCGACGAGAACGGGGTCGACATTGTCGAGCGGAATAAGGGTGGCAGTCTGGGACATGGCGCGGGCCGATAGGGTCGGCACGCGCTTTTGTCGATTCAATTCGGAATCCGGCGAAAGTCCGGTCAGGACTTCGGGGTCAGCTTCAGCAGGTGCCCGGAAGCATCGGCGGGGCCGTCCTCGAGCAGCCAGATCGTGCCGTCCAGGCCCTGTTCGATCTCGCGGATGCGGTTGTCGAGCGGGTAGCGCGCTTCCTCGGTGGCTTTTTCCCCGTCGATCCGCACGCGCACCAGTCCCGGTACGGTGAAGGAGGCGATCAGGACCTGGTCCTTCCACTGGGGAAACAGGGCGCCGGTGTAGAAGATGAAGTTGCCCGGCGCGATAACTGGGTTCCAGCTTATCGCGGGCGCGGCAAGATCAGGGCGGGTGGCATGGCGCGGGATCGGCTTGCCGTCATAGTGATCGCCGTCCGACACCAGCGGCCAGCCGTAGTTCTGTCCCGGCTTCACGAGATTGAGTTCGTCGCCGCCCGCCGGGCCGTGCTCCAGATCCCAGAGCCGCCCCTCGCCGTCGAAGGCCAGGCCCAGCACGTTGCGGTGGCCGTAGGACCAGATCTGGTCGGTCGGCGCGCCCTTGTCCGCATAAGGATTGCCAGGCGCGGGAGTGCCATCGGGCAGGAGGCGGACGATCTTTCCGAGATTGGTGCCGAGATCCTGTGCGGGCGTGAATTTCTGCCGTTCGCCGGAACTGACGAACAGGTACTTGCCATCCGGCGAGAAGGCGATGCGGTGCGAATAGTGGCCCTGTCCCTTCACCTTGGGCACCTGCCGCCAGATCACCGAGAGGCCTTCGATCGCGCAACTCGCCGGCTGGGGGCAGGAGAGGGTGCCCCGGCCGACCACGGCGCCCCGCGTGTCTCCGGCGCCGGCTTCGGCCCAGCTCAGGTAGATCACCCGGCCGTTCAGGGCAGGGCCGCTTTGCCCCGGGGCGAAGGCTACGTCGCCAAGGCCGCCCTGGCCGCCGTAAGCGACTTTCGGCGCGCCCGAGACGGTGCCCGGCGTGCCGTCCGCCAGGCGCAGCATGATCGTGCCCTTCTTCTCGGTCACGATCATCGCGCCCGTTGCCCTGTCGATGGCCATGGCCCAGGGCTCGTCGAAACCGGCGACCTGTTCGACCTTGAACGGGGGTTCTGCGGATGTTTCCGCCGAAGCCTTCTCCCCGGTGGCCGCCGCGCCGCAGCTTGCCAGCACGAGCGCGACGGGCGATACCGCCGCAACGAAGGGTCTGGAGATCACCCGCTTGGTCATGTCGTTTGAATCCCTGTCTGGTAGTGGTCGTTCCGGTGCCGGCCGTCTTGTCATCGGTGTGGACGAGGCGGGCCGGGGGCCGCTGGCCGGTCCGGTTGTGGCGGGCGCGGTGGTGCTGTGCAAGCCCCGGCCTTCGGGGCTGGACGATTCCAAGAAGCTCACCGGCAAGCGCCGCGCGGTGCTGGAAACGACGATCAAGCGCCGCTGCCGCTGGGCCGTGGGCGTCGTGGAGGTCGATGAGATCGACCGTCTCAACATCTTCGGGGCCACCATGCTGGCGATGACCCGCGCCGTTTCCGCGCTTTGCGCCGGGCTGGACGAGGAGCCGCACGAGGTGCTGATCGACGGCAATCTGACACCGGCGGGCCGCACTGCAGACTGGCGCTGGCAGGCCCGCGCCATCGTGGGCGGGGACGCGATCGAGCCGTGCATCTCGGCGGCGTCGATCATCGCCAAGGAACACCGGGACCGGCTGATGCGCGAACTGGCGTTGGCGCACCCCCACTATGGCTGGGAGCGCAACGCCGGTTACGGTACGGCACAGCACCTGGAGGCATTGCGCCGCCACGGGCCTACCCCGCATCACCGCCGCAGCTTTGCGCCGGTCGCGCAGTTGGAGATGGCTTTATGACGGGATCGATGACGTGACGGGCTTCACCGCTGCCGACGTTCCGGGGCAGGCCGGCAAATGCTTCCTCGTCACCGGCGCCAACACCGGCCTCGGCTTCGAGACCACCCGGGTTCTGGCGGCGCGCGGCGCCCGGGTGCTGCTCGCCTGCCGCAGCGAGGAGAGGGCGCGGGACGCGATGGAACGCATCCGCATGGAACTGCCCGGCGCCAACCTCGCCTTCGTGCCGCTGGACCAGGCCGACCTGTTCAGCGTGCGCGAGTGTGCCGAGCAAGTCGCACGCGACGAGCCGCGCCTCGATGTGCTGGTGAACAATGCCGGCGTCATGGTGCCGCCGCTCGAACGCACGGTGCAGGGGCACGAACTGCAGTTCGGGGTGAACCACCTTGCGCCATTCGCGCTGACCGGGTTGCTGCTTCCCAAATTGTCGGAAGCGCCCGGCGCGCGCGTGGTGATTACCGCCAGCCTCGCGCACATGCGGGGGCGGATCGACTGGGACGACCTCGACGCACACCGCAGCTACAAGGCGCGGCAGCGTTATGGCGACAGCAAGCTGGCGAACCTTCTCCATCTCCTGGAACTGGACCGCAGGTTACGCGCCGCCGGTTCTCCGGTGCGCGCAATGGCCTGCCATCCCGGCATCGCCGAGACCGAACTGGGGCGGCATTCGCTGGGCTTCCGGCTGCTGTTCCCGGTGGCGGGCATCGTGCTCAACACGGCGGAGGAAGGCGCCTGGCCAACGCTCCAGGCGGCGACGGACCCGGATGCCGGGGCGGGTAAATACTTCGGGCCCCGGCGGTTTGGAGGAATGTCCGGTCCTTCGGGCGTAGCGAAGCGCAATGCCTCCGCACGCGACGGCGCCGCTGCGCGACGGCTCTGGGAAGTCAGCGTGCAGATGACGGGCATCGATTGCGGCCTTGCCGGTTTTTGAGACGCCAGTCTTTAAATGGCGGGTGCGGGGTAAATTGAACCTGTCTGCGGCAGTGCCTGCCGAACAAGATTCAGTCGTTCGCAGGCCGCCTCCGGCGCGTTCCTCCGCATCTGCGCGCCGACGCCCGAAAACCTGCGCCGGGACAAATTTTTCGCGGTGAGTCCGGGGAGTCACAACCCCCACATCTAGAGTCTGGCGGATCGATCATGACTCGACATCTTGTGTCGGATTCGTTTTGTTCTGTTTGCTGAACACCTGAATCACAAGGGAATCCCACGAGTCGCGGGTTGACGGCGAGTCTCGAAAGACTCACTAGGGCGTCAATCCACAGTTCAAATTCCCGGAGCAAACATGGGCCAGATACTCGTCAAGCAGAAGATCCGCGCAGCCGCGCCGGCGCCTACGCCGAAGGAACTTCTGCCGCTTGGCCAGATCATCCCGGGCGACTGCATCGAAGCGATGCGCACGATCCCCGACGCCAGCGTTGACATGGTCTTCGCGGACCCGCCGTACAATCTCCAGCTCGGCGGCGACCTTTCGCGCCCCGACGGCAGCCACGTCGATGCCGTCACCAACGACTGGGACAAGTTTTCCAGCTTCGCCGTCTACGACCAGTTCACGCGTGACTGGCTGACCGAGGCGCGCCGCGTGCTCAAGCCCGACGGTTCGCTGTGGGTGATCGGTTCGTACCATAACGTCTTCCGCCTCGGCGCGATCATGCAGGACATGGGGTTCTGGATCCTCAACGACATCATCTGGCGCAAGGCCAACCCGATGCCGAACTTCAAGGGGACCCGCTTCACCAATGCGCATGAAACGCTGATCTGGGCGTCGATGGGCGAAAAGTCGAAGTACACCTTCAACTACCGCGCGATGAAGACCCTCAACGACGAACTGCAGATGCGTTCGGATTGGGTCCTGCCGATCTGCAACGGCGCCGAGCGCCTGAAGAAGGGCGGACGCAAGGTTCACCCGACGCAGAAGCCCGAAGCGCTGCTCTACCGCGTGATGCTGGCCACCACCAACGAGGGCGATGTCGTGCTTGACCCGTTCTTCGGCACCGGCACCACCGGCGCCGTCGCCAAGCGCCTCGGCCGCGAGTGGATCGGCTGCGAGCGTGAGAGCGATTACCGCGAGGCCGCTCTCGAACGCATCGAGATGGCGCTGCCGCTCGACGAACGCTCGCTCAAGACCATGCAGTCCAAGCGCAGCGCGCCTAAGGTTGCCTTCGGCACCCTGATCGAGACCGGCTGGATCAAGCCCGGCACCCGGCTCACCGACAAGAAGGGCCGCTTCGAAGCCATCGTTCGTGCCGACGGATCGCTGGCCTGTGACAAGCTGAACGGTTCGATCCACGGCCTCGGCAAGGAACTCCAGGGCGCGCCCTCGTGCAATGGCTGGACCTTCTGGCATCTGGAACATGAAGGCCAGGTCAAGCCGATCGACGCGATCCGCCAGCTCTACATTCTCGCCACCGAGCCTTGAGGCCATAAGGCTGCTTAGGCGGCAAGGCAGGGTATCCGGAGAGGCCTGCGCCGTTGCGGCCCTCCGGCGCGCTCCTCCATATGGGCGCTTGTTTTGGATAAACGATTAGCGAGAGGTGATGGGGGCTTCCTCAAAACCTGTTCTGCGCCGCCCGCGCCCAGGCTAAGAGGCGACCATGACCCGCACCGTTTACATCCGCCCGATCGCCTTTGCCGACAGCCCCCAGAGCGAGGAGGGAGAGGCCATCCGCCTTGGCGGTTCGATGGCCTGGGCGAGCCGGTTCGCCCTGATCGTGCGCGAGAACAGCAGGGTTCGCTCACGCACGCGCTTCGGGGCTGAGCAGGCTGTCGCGGCGCTGGCGGGGCTTCCCGCCGAACTCGGCGCCAGCGCCGAGCTCCAGTGGGCCAACTTGCGCAAGGTCCATGCGCCGCTTCAACTTCCGCTCAAGGGCGGCGGAGTGCGCACGATCCGGCTCGAACAGCCGCAGATCGCCGGTATCCTCAACATGACGCCTGACAGCTTCTCGGATGGAGGAGCCTTCCTCGACGATGCGCAAGTGGCATCCGCCCATGCCGCCGCTATGCTGGAAATGGGGGCGGCAATGGTGGACATCGGCGGCGAATCCACCCGCCCCGGTTCCGGTGCGGTTTGGGAAGGCGATGAGATCAGGCGCGTGGTGCCGATGGTCGAGCGGCTCGCCGCGATGGGAGCGGCGATCAGCGTCGATACGCGCAGACCCGCCGTCATGGAGGCTTCGCTGAAGGCCGGCGCGCATATCATCAACGACGTGTCCGCCCTGCGCTACGATCCGCGCAGCCTGGAACTGGCGGCGGCCTCGGGCGTGCCGGTGGTGCTGATGCACGCGCCCGGCGACGGCGAGGACCTGCATTCCAACGGCGACTACGCCGATGTCGTGCTCGACGTGTTCGACTGGCTGGCCGCCTGCCGTGACCGGGCCGTGGCCGCGGGCGTCGCCCCCGAGAACATCCTGCTCGATCCGGGCGTGGGTTTCGGCAAGACGCTGGCCGAAAACCTTGCGCTGATGAACGGGCTCGCGCTGTTCCACGCGCTGGGCCAGCCGCTGTTCGTCGGTGCCAGCCGCAAGCGCATGATCGGCGCGCTTTCGAACGAGGCGCCCGCGCACCAGCGGCTCGGCGGTTCCGTCACGCTGGCGCTGAAGGCGATGGAGGCGGGCTCGCATGTCATCCGCGTCCACGACGTGGCGGAGACGGTTCAGGCCGCGCGGGTCTGGCGGGGGCTGCGCGATGCGGCCCTGACCGACTTCGCGCAGCTTCCCTGAAAGCGCGGTCAGACCGCCAGATATCCTCCGTCCACCGGATAGTAGGTGCCTGTCACGAAGGAGGCGCGGTCGGACAGGAGGAACGCCGTCACCGCCGCGATTTCCTCGGGCCGAGCCAGCCGTCCCAGCGCGTGCTTGCCCGCCAGTTCGGCGATGGCCTGCTCGGTCATGTTCTTTTCGAGCGCGGGCGTGGAGACGAAGCCCGGCCCGACCGCGTTGATCCGCACTCCGGCGTCGGCATAGTCGAGCGCGGCAACCTTGGTCATGCCGAGCAGGGCGTGCTTGGCGGTCACGTAAGCGGTCGATCCGGCCCAGCCCACCGCGCCAAGGATGGAGGCCATGTTCACGATCGCGCCGCCGCGCGCCGTCATCGCCGGGATCTGGTACTTCATGGCATAGAATACGCTGTTGAGATCGACGTCGATCACGCGCGACCAGGAATCCAGCGGAATGTCGGCAAGCTTGGCAGCGGGCGCGCCGATACCCGCATTGTTCACGGCAAAATCAAGCCGGTCGAAGCTGCCCAGGGTAAAGGCGACGAGCGCTTCGTTGGCGGCAGGGTCCGCCACGTCCAGCCTGAATACGGCGGTGCTTTGCGCGCCCAGTTCGTCGGAAAGGGCGCGGGCGGCGTCCTCGTCGAAATCGGCGATCACCACGCGGCCGCCCTGAGCGACGAGTTCGCGCGCCACTGCTGCGCCGATGCCCGAAGCGGCGCCTGTCACGATACCGGCCTTGTCCTTGAAATCCTGCATTGCGATCATCTCCTTGATGACCGTTCAACGCAGCCGCCCCGGCGCCGGTTCGCGTGATCGGCGATGACTTTTCCGCATTTCCGGTAGCGCGGAACGCGCCTTATCCGCTTCAAATCCCGCGACAAACATGGACGGGCGATGAACCTGCGATTGCTGCCCGATGAACACGGCCAGGCGCTGTGTCGACCAGCGCACGCATGGCGGGGGACTTCACCGAAATGTCCCATCTACGGCCCGTTTCGTCCCGGACGCGGGACTATAATTGCGTCGGCGTTCGTTTCCCTTTCAAACGCGGGCAATAGTGCCTGCGTCCAAGCGAAAGGGAGAAGTCCCATGAACCAGACCAAGAACCTTCGTAATCGCCTCGTGGCGCTCGTTGCGGTTCCGGCCGTCGCCATTCCTGTAGCCGCTTTCGCCGTTCAGCCGATCATGTACGAGGAATCCGTCGCCCGCCAGGAAGAGGCCCTGATCTTCCAGAATCCCATCGGCGGCGTCCAGAACAGCAAGTGGTACGATTATCGCATCAACGTGAACGAGAGCCAGAAGGAGCTCGCCAGCGATTTGCGCCACTCCACCGACATCGAGGATCGCCGCGATGCCTGGGAGGAATACGCGACCGAACTGCACAGCGAACGCGGGAAGTACGTGAAGTACATGAGCAAGCGCGGCTACCGCGTGCCGCACGTCTATTTCGAGAATCTGTGATCCGGGCTTGAGCCACGGGCTTTGGCCGCAAGGTCGGAGCGTTCACCGATCAATACCGTGCGGGCAGCCGTCAGCGGTTTGCCGGCACGGCCGCGTTCAGGCGGCGTTGTCGATGCCGAGTTCGCCGAGCTTGCGATAGAGGGTGGACCTGCCGATCCCCAGCCGCCGCGCCACTTCGGTCATCCGTCCGCGATAGAGGCCGATGGCGAGCCGGATGACGTCGGCCTCGATCTCGTCAAGCGGGCGCAGGTTGCCGTCGGCCGTGTAGAGCATCACCCCGGAGCTTTCGTGCATGGGGCTACTGGGGCTTGTGGATAAACCTGTGCCCAGAATGTTCGTAAGCTGTGGGAAGTCCTGCGAGGTCAGCGCATCTCCGTCGCAGAAGACGGCGGCACGAAACAGGACTGCCTGAAGCTGGCGGACATTGCCCGGCCAGTCGTAAGCAGCCAGCAGCGAGAGCGCGCCATCGGTGATGCCCAGCGCACGCAGCCCCGGCTGTTCACCGATCCGCGCGAGGAAGAACCGGGCGAGGGCGGCAATGTCGCCGGTGCGTTCGCGCAGCGGCGGCAGGCTCACCTTGGTGGGAGACAGCGCCTCAAGCAGTTCCGGCAGGAAATGGCCTTCGGTCACCAGGTCCTGAAGCGGCAGGTTGCTGGCCGCGATCAGGCGCACGTCGATGCGGAAGGAGTGGCGCGCGCCGATCGGGCGCACGTCGCTCTTGCGGATCGATTCCAGCAGCCGTTCCTGCACGCTGAGCGGCAGCCGATCTATCTCGTCCAGCGCAAGCGTGGCGCCGTCGCAATGCTGGAGCGCGCCCACCTGCCGGTCGAACGCGCCGGGAAAGGCGCCCTTTTCGTGGCCGAACAGGGCGGATTCGATGGAATTGGCCGGAAGTCCGCCGATATTGACTATCCGCAGCGGCGCCTTCGAGCGGGGGCTGGCGGCGTGCATCGCCCGGATCAGCATTTCCTTGCCGGAGCCAGTCTCGCCCTCGATCAGCACGGGGCCGTGCCCGCGCGCGGCCTTGGCGGCTACGGCGAGCGCCTTGCGGAAGTTGGGAGCGGCACCGATCATCGACTCGAAGTCGGGATTGGAGGGCATCTTCTCGGTCAGCGGGGCGAGTTCGTCGCTCGGCGCCTCGCGCGTGGTCGCGGTTCGCAGCGCATGCATCAGCCGGTCCGGTGCAACGGGCTTCACCAGATAGTCGGTCGCGCCCGCGCGCATCGCTTCGACCGCCAGCAGCGGAGAGGTGGAAGCGGTGAGCATCAGGATCGGCAGGGCCGGGCGGCGGGACTTGAGTTCGGCGATCAGGGCGCAGGCATCGTCACCGGGCACCCACTGGTCGAGGATGATGGCCGAAAGCTGCATGCCCTGGCGCGTGCCGAGCGTGGCGATCGCAGTTTCCGAATCGCGTGCGATGACCGTGCGCCAGCCCTCGCGCGCCGCCAGTGCCGAAATCAGGCGGCTTTGCGCGGGTTCGTCGTCGATCAGCATGAAGAGGCGCTGTTCTTGTTCCGCCATTTTCCGCCCGCCGTGTCGCCTCCTAGGTATCTCAGTCCCGAATTAGGGCAAACCAGTAAAGACGAAATTAAGGCTCAATTCGGTTCGTCGCAGAGAAACCGTGAAGGCATTTCTGGTTCGCCCTGCCGTTAACCGAAGCATTTGCCGCCGTTCCGGGCCGATTTGGCGGGGTTCGGGCTTGAGCCCGGCCGATGCGACGTCTAAACATAATGGATCAAACGGCAATAATCACAGGGGATACCAGTTCATGGCTTCAGGCAACGACATGAAGGCCGCCACCGCGACCTACAACGGCTTCGTCAAGGCCGCTACCTGGAGCACGGGCATCGTCATCCTTATCGTGGCATTCGTCGTCAGCCTGATTTCCGCCTGAGCGTGGCGGCAGGCACGCGGATCGCCGTTCTTCGGGAACGGGCGTCCGGCGAAACGCGCGTTTCGGCAACGCCCGAAACGGTACGGAAGCTCACCGCGCTGGGCGCCCAAGTGGCGGTCGAGGCCGGGGCCGGCCTCGCCGCCAGCATTGCCGATGCAGACTATGTCGCCGCAGGGGCCGAACTCGGCCCGGCGGAGCAGGCTGCGGCCGGTGCGGACATCGTCTTCGGCGTTCAGGGGCCCGATCCCGCGCTGCTGGCGGGCGTGAAGCCGGGGGCATGGGTGGTCGGCGCGCTTGATCCATCGGGGCAGCGCCCCCGGATCGATGCCTATGCCGCCGCCGGGCTGGAAGCGCTGGCGATGGAGTTCATGCCGCGCATCACGCGCGCGCAGTCGATGGATATCCTGTCCTCGCAGTCCAACCTCGCCGGCTACAAGGCCGTGCTGGTCGCCGCGAACCTCTATGGCCGGGCCTTCCCGATGATGATGACGGCGGCCGGCACGGTCAGCGCCGCCAAGGCCTTCATCATGGGGGTGGGCGTTGCCGGGCTTCAGGCCATCGCCACCGCCCGCCGCCTTGGCGCGCAGGTTTCCGCAACCGACGTTCGCTCGGCCACGCGGGAGCAGATCCTCTCGCTGGGCGCCAAGCCGATCTTCGTGGAAAACGTGCGCGGTATCGAGGGGGAGGGGTCGGGCGGCTACGCAACGGAAATGACCGAGGAATACCAGCTTGCGCAGGCGGAACTGGTCTCCGGGCACCTTGCGAAGCAGGATATCGTCATCACCACCGCGCTGATTCCCGGCAGGACGGCGCCGCGCCTGATCTCCGACGCGCAGATCGCCACCATGAAACCCGGCAGCGTGATCTTCGACCTCGCGGCGCCGCAGGGCGGCAATGTCGAAGGCTGCGTGGCCGATCAGGTGGTGGAGCGGCACGGCGTCAGGATCGTGGGTTACGCCAATACCCCCGCGCAACTGCCGGCAGATGCTTCCGCCCTCTTCGCGCGGAATCTGCTCAACTTCGTTTCGGCCTTCTGGGACAAGGAACTGGGCAAGCCGGTTCTCGACGAGGAAATCGGCAATGCCATCCGCCTGACGCAAGGCGGGAAAGTGGTTCACGAACGGCTGCTCGGCTGAAAAGGCGCGGAACGAGGCGCCTCGCAGGGCGCCGAAAAGGTTAGGGTGCTCATGGACTTCATCTCGATCCTGTCGATCTTCGTGCTGGCCTGCTTCGTGGGCTATTACGTCGTCTGGTCCGTGACACCGGCCCTGCACACGCCGCTGATGGCCGTTACCAACGCCATTTCCTCGGTTATCGTCGTGGGCGCATTGGTGGCCAGCGCGGCGCAGGGCTCGCCGCTGGCGAAATGGCTGGGGCTGGGGGCGGTGGTGCTGGCAAGCATCAATATCTTCGGAGGCTTCGCGGTCACCGCGCGGATGCTGGCGATGTACCGGAAAAAGGACAAGCCGGCGGCGGGCAGGCCGATATCGAAGGAGGCGAAGTGATGGAGCCTCATGCCGTGAATCCGTGGGTGGCGGTGGCTTACCTCATCGCCGGCATCTGCTTTATCCTGGCGCTGCGCGGACTGTCTTCCCCGGCCACGAGCCGCAGGGGCAACCGCTATGGCATGATCGGCATGGCGATCGCCGTGGTGACGACGCTGGCAACGCATGTCCCGCGGATCGACCTTGCAACCGGGCCCGGCCTTCCCCGTTACGACACTTCCTATATCGATCTGGCGTCCATGGGTGAAATCCTTGTCGCCATCGCCATCGGCGCGGTGATCGGGCTCACCACCGCCCGCAAGATCCAGATGACGGCGATGCCGCAGCTCGTCGCTGCATTCCACTCGCTGGTCGGGCTTGCCGCCGTGCTCGTAGGGATCGCCGCCTATTACAACCCGGCGGCGTTCGGCATTCTCGCACCCGGCGGGCTCGATATCCTGGCAGCCAGCCGGATCGAGATGGGGCTCGGCGTCGCCATCGGCGCGGTGACGTTCTCCGGTTCGGTGATCGCCTTCGCCAAGCTCAACGGCAACATGGGTGGCGCGCCGATCCTGCTGCCCGGCCGCCACGTCATCAATCTTGCGGCGCTGGTGGGTATCGCCGTTCTCGTCGCCCTGTTCCACCGGGACACGCCGGCGCTGTTCTGGGCGATCGTCCTGCTCAGCTTCGCCATCGGCTTCCTGCTGATCATCCCGATCGGCGGTGCGGACATGCCGGTCGTCGTATCGATGCTCAACTCCTACTCGGGCTGGGCGGCGGCGGCGATGGGTTTCACGCTCCACAACACCGCGATGATCGTGACCGGCGCGCTCGTGGGTTCTTCAGGCGCGATCCTCAGCTACATCATGTGCAAGGCGATGAACCGCAGCTTCATCTCGGTGATCGCCGGAGGCTTCGGCGCGGAGGCAGGCACGGGCGGCAGCGTAGCGGCAACGGATCGCCCCTGGAAGCGCGGTTCCGCCGAGGATGCTGCCTTCCTGATGAAGGAGGCGGAGAACGTCATCATCATTCCCGGCTACGGCATGGCGGTGGCGCAGGCCCAGCACGTCGTTCGCGAGATGGCGGACCAGCTCAAGTCCCACGGCGTTGGCGTGAAATACGCGATCCACCCGGTGGCTGGCCGGATGCCGGGGCACATGAACGTGCTGCTGGCCGAGGCGAACGTGCCTTATGACGAAGTGTTCGAGCTGGAGGACATCAACGGCGAATTCGCCCAGTGCGACGTGGCCTTCATCATCGGTGCCAACGACGTGGTGAACCCCGCCGCGAAGACCGACAAGGCATCGCCGATCTACGGGATGCCGGTGTTCGACGTGGAGAAGGCCAAGACGATCTTCTTCATCAAGCGCTCGATGGGCGGGCAGGGCTATGCCGGGGTCGACAACGAGGTGTTCTACATGGACCAGACCATGATGCTCCTCGCCGATGCGAAGAAGATGGTAGAGGATATCGTGAAAGCGCTGGCGGACTGATCGAGGGGCTCTATACGGCCCGCCATGCTGCGCATCCTCAAGCGAATCCTGCTGCTCGTCGGTCTCGTCGTCGTACTCGTGGGCGGTGTGCATCTCTACGCCGGCTGGCGCTTGCATGGCGCTCTGGTGGAAGCAGGCCTGTCGGACCGGGTGGCAAGCTGCATGACCCGGCGTATGGTCAAGCGGCTCAGCCTGCCGCAGCTCGTCCGGCTTCAGAACCTTCAGGGTGACAAGCCCACCATTGGCGCCTGGATCCGCGCGGTGAAGCTGGTCGATGACCGCAAGGTCATCCTCGTGACCACTTCGTCGGCGGCCTTGTGCAAGACCGGGCTTGCTCGGTAAGGGGGACGGGCGAGCAAGCCTGCTCCGGGAAAGATTTCAGCTTGACCCTTGCACCTTACGCTTCCGATCCGGCCCGTTCGCGTGGCCGAGAGTTTCCCATGGACACGGGCCTGCCGCGCGGTCAGCGCAGCCCCTACCAGCGCGACCGGGACCGGATCGTGCATTCGATTGCGTTCCGCCGCCTGCGCTACAAGACCCAGGTCTTCATCGCGCCAGACGGCGATCACTACCGGGTGCGCCTGACGCATAGCCTCGAAGTGGCGCAAGTCGCCCGCGTGATCGCCCGTATCCTCGGTCTCGACGAGGACCTGACCGAAGCGCTCGCGCTGGCCCACGATATCGGCCATCCCCCCTTCGGCCATGCCGGTGAGGAAGCGCTCGACGCGGCGCTCCACAAGGCGGGCGGGTTCGACCACAACGCCAATTGCCTGCGCACGCTGATGCGGATCGAAAGCCCCTATTGCGAGCATGACGGGCTGAACCTGACCTGGGAAACGCTCGAAGGCCTTGCCAAGCACAACGGGCCGGTCACCGAACCGAACTGGGCGCTGGCCGAGCTGGATGGCGCCTACGGCCTCGAACTGGGCACTTACGCATCGCTCGAAGCGCAAGTCGCGGCCCTGTCGGACGATATCGCCTATGACAACCACGATATCGACGACGGGCTGCGCGCAGGCTTCCTCGATCTCGACGAACTGTTGGCCCACCCCTTTATCGTGCCGCGCTGGAACGAGGTGGAGCGCCGCTATCCGGGCGTGCCGCGCGATCGCCAACTCGCCGAGCTGATCCGCAGCCAGATCGGCTTCATGGTCAACGATCTGCTGGCCGAAACGCAGCAGCGGCTAGTCGGCATCGAGAGCGTGGACGAGGTGCGCGCCGCGGGCCGCCAACTCGTCGCGTTTTCGAGCGAGGTCGAGGAGGGGGAGCGCGAGTTCAAGCGCTTCATGTACGAGAAGCTCTACTATCATCCCGAGCAGCTTGAAACCGCCCGTCGCGCCCGTGCGCTGCTGGCGGAGCTCTATTCTGCCTACTCGCAGGAGCCGGTGCTGATGGAGGAGAGCTGGATCGACGGCCTGCCGCGCCACGAACCTGCCCGCAGCCGCCACATCGCCGATTATATCGCGGGCATGACTGACCGCTATGCCATCTCGTGCCATGCCCAGATCTACGGCAGCACCCCGGAAGGGCTGCGCAATGTCTGATGCGATTTCGGCGGCGCGGCGGATCTGCCTCGTCGGCGCCAGCGGACTGGTGGGTTCGGCGGTCATCGAGGAGAGCGTCCGGCGGCCTGAGGTGCGTATCATCGGTGTCGCCCGGCGTGAGGTGCCGCTGCCGGATGGCGCGCGGCTGGAAATCCTCGTGGGAGAAACCGCCAACTGGCCGGTGCTGATCGCCGCAGCCCATGCGGACGTGTTCGTCTGCGCACTGGGCACCACGCGCAAGGCGGCCGGTAGCGACGAAGCCTTTCGCGCGGTAGACCACGATCTCGTGCTGGAAGCCGCCGCCGCCGCCCGCGGGGCCGGTATCCACCGCATGATCCTAGTTTCCTCGGTGGGCGCGGATGCCGAAAGTTCCAACCTCTATCTGCGTACCAAGGGCGAGGTCGAGGCCGCGCTCGGCAAGCTCGGTTTCGCGCGGCTGGATATCCTCCAACCGGGCCTGCTGCGCGGTCGGCGCGAAGAGGATCGGCCGCTGGAGAAAGCCGGGCAGGTGGTTGCGCCGATCGCGGACCTGCTGGTGTTTCATGCAAGACTGCGCCGGTTCCGCTCGATCGCGGCAGTGCGGCTGGCGCAAGTCATCCTCGCGCTCAGCGGTGAGCAGGCGCCCGGAACGTTCGTCCACGAGCACGATTCCATGGCCGATATCCTGAGTCGGCAGCAGTCCTGAGCCGGTTATTCCGACTACTGGTGGAAATTGTGATGCAGTGCAGCGCGATTGCGTTGACTTGCGCGCGGCGCTCAACCAAGTGACCAAATATCGCTGACAGCGCGGGAGAGACCTGCCGATTCGCATTTGCGAAGAAGCAGGCGCCGAAGGAGCAACCGCCCCGGAATCTCTCAGGCAAAAGGACCGCGCAGCGTCGATAGCGAGACTCTGGAAAGTGTCGCTGCCCTCATCGGGCAGAGGCCGCCGACGGTGTAACTTCGGGTTTGTCCTCAGGGGCGGGTCGAGGGAAGCTCTCAGGTTTCCGTGACAGAGGGGGCACCTGAAATGGTGTACCGAACTGTGCGGAGTCATGTCTTGAGCGAATATCCGATTTCCGATTCCGATCAGGAAGAAGCACCCCCGGCGCCGCTGCTGCTGCCGCTTGACGGCTGGCACCGTGAGCGTGGCGGCCGCATGGTCGAATTCGCCGGTTACATCATGCCCGTTCAGTACGAGGGCATCATGGCCGAGCATCTCTGGACCCGCGAGAGCGCCGGGCTGTTCGACGTCAGCCACATGGGCCAGCTCTACATCTCCGGCGAAGGCGTGGAAGCGGCGCTCGAAACGGCGCTTCCCATCGATCTGTCGACCCTGAAGACCGGTTCGGTGCGCTATTCGCTGCTGCTCGACGAGAACGGCGGCATCCTCGATGACCTCATGGTCACGCGCTGGGAAACCGGGTTCTACCTCGTCGTGAACGGCGCGACCAAGTGGGACGATATCGGCACGCTGCGCGAACTGCTACCGGACGACGTCACTCTCAATCACCTTGATGACAGCGCCCTGCTGGCGCTCCAGGGCCCCAAGGCCGCGGAAGCGCTTGAGCGTCTGGTGCCCGGGGTTTCCGCATTGACCTTCATGAAGGGCGGCGCGTTCAAGCTGGGCGGCGTCGATGCCTGGATCAGCCGCTCGGGCTACACCGGCGAAGACGGGTTCGAGATCGCGATCCCCGGCGAATCCGCCGCGATGATCGCCGAGCTGCTGTGCGGAGAGCCGGAAGTGAAGCCGATCGGCCTTGGTGCGCGCGATTCGCTGCGCCTCGAAGCCGGCCTGCCGCTCTATGGCCATGACATGGACCCGGAACGCGGCCCGGTCGAAGCCGGCCTCGCTTTCGGCATCAACAAGCGCCGCCGCCTCGAAGGCGGCTTCCCCGGTGCCGAGCGCGTCCAGCGCGACTTTGCGCAAGGCACCGCGCAGAAGCGCATCGGCCTCAAGCTCGAAGGCCGGCAGGCGGCGCGTGAAGGCGCCAAGGTTTTCCATGGAGAACAGGAGGTTGGAGTGGTAACTTCGGGCGGTTTCTCGCCTTCGCTCCAGCATCCCGTCGCCATGGCCTATGTCGATGCGGCAGTGGCCGCTGACGGCACGGCCCTTTCGATCGAAATCCGGGGCAAGAAGCTCGACGCAACGGTCGCAGCCATGCCCTTCGTCCCCAATCGCTATCACCGCTGAGGAAACTACCCATGACCCGTTATTTCTCGCAGGAACACGAGTGGCTTGAAGTCGAGGGCGACCTCGGCACTGTCGGCATCACCGATTACGCACAGGGCCAGCTTGGCGACATCACCTTCGTGGAGCTGCCCGAAGCTGGCGCTGCGTTCGGCAAGGGCGATTCCGTTGCCGTGGTGGATTCGGTAAAGGCCGCCTCGGACGTCTACACCCCGGTTTCGGGCACGATTGCCGAAGCTAACGCCGCGCTGACCGATGAGCCGGAACTGGTCAACACCGACGCCGAAGTGGGCGGCTGGCTGTTCCGCATCACCCTCTCGGACGCTTCGGAACTCGACGCGCTCATGGATGAGGCCGCGTATCAGAAGTACGTCGAAAGCCTCTGATCCAAATATAGAAATACGGAGTATCGCCGCTTGCGCTACCTGCCCCTGACCCCCGCCGATCGCGCCGAGATGCTCGGCGTCATCGGTGCCGACACGGTGGACGACCTGTTCGTCGACGTGCCCGCCGAGGCCCGGCTTTCCGGCCCCATCGCGGGGCTGCCGCTCCGCGCCAGTGAAATGGCCGTCGAACGGCACATGTCCGCGCTTGCGGCGAAGAACCTCTCGGCCTGTTCGGCCCCGTTCTTCCTCGGCGCCGGTGCCTATCGCCACCATGTTCCGGCCTCGGTCGATCACCTGATCCAGCGCGGCGAGTTCCTCACCGCCTACACGCCTTACCAGCCGGAAATCGCGCAGGGCACGCTTCAGGTGCTGTTCGAGTTCCAGACCCAGGTGGCGCGCCTGTTCGGCACCGACATCGCCAATGCCTCGATGTACGACGGTTCGACCGCGTGCTGGGAGGCGATCCTGATGGCCGCGCGCGTCACCCGCAAGGATCGCGCCGTGCTCTCGGGCGGCCTGCACCCGCATTACGGCGAAGTGGTGCGCACCATGGCGAAATTCACCGAGGACGATATCGTCTCCCTCTCGCCCGAACTGGTGGCAGAGGCGGACGACGCGGCGGTGATCGCGGCGATCGACGACAAGACCTCCTGCGTCGTCGTCCAGTACCCTGACATCCTCGGGCGCATCCCCGATCTCGCTGCGATCGCCGAGGCAGCCCATGCCAAGGGGGCGCTCCTGGTGGCCGTCGTCACCGAGCCGGTTGCGCTCGGCATGATCGAGGCGCCCGGCGTGCTGGGTGCGGATATCGTCGTGGGCGAGGGCCAGTCGCTGGGCGTGGGTCTCCAGTTCGGCGGGCCTTACCTCGGCCTGTTCGGCTGCCGCGAGAAGTTCGTGCGCCAGATGCCGGGCCGTCTTTGCGGGCAGACCGTGGACGCTGAGGGCAAGCGCGGCTTCGTGCTGACGCTCTCTACCCGCGAGCAGCATATCCGCCGCGAAAAGGCCACGAGCAATATCTGCACGAATTCAGGGCTTTGTGCGCTGGCTTTCAGTATTCATCTCACGCTTCTGGGCGGTGATGGACTGGCCCGGCTCGCTGCGGTCAATCACGATCGCACCCAGGCGCTCGTCGAACGGCTCACGGCTGTTCCCGGCGTGACGCTGCTGAATGATGCCTATTTCAACGAAGTCACGCTGGTCCTGCCGCGCGATGCGCGCGAAGTCGTGCGTGAACTGGCGGACCGCAAGGTGCTGGGCGGCGTGTCGCTCGGGCGCCTGTTCCCCGAGGCGAGCGAACTGCATAACGGCCTGCTCGTCACCGCGACGGAAACCGTCACGGACGAGGATATCGAGACCTTCGCCAAGGAACTGGAAGGAGTGCTGGCATGAGCGCGGTAAACGCAGCGGGCTGGCGTCCGTCCATGGGTGAGACGGGCGATTCCGGTGAGAAATTCGTAACGTCGTCAGGCGATTATGGCCTGATGCTGGAGGAGGCACTGAGCTTCGAACTCGGCGCCGAAGGCAAGTGCGGGGTCGATCTCGACACGCCCGCCCGTGCACCGGCAGCGGGGCTTTCCCGGTTTCTGCGCAAGGCCGCGCCCGCCCTGCCGGGCCTGACCGAGCCGGAGACGGTGCGCCACTACACGCGCCTCTCGCGCCAGAACTACGCCATCGACCTCGGGCCGTTCCCGCTCGGTTCGTGCACGATGAAGCACAACCCGCGGCTCAACGAGAAGATGGCCCGCCTGCCGGGCTTCTCCGATGTCCATCCGCTCCAGCCGCAGAAGTCGGTCGAAGGTGCGCTTGAGGTTATCGAGCAACTGGCGGACTGGCTCATCACGCTGACCGGCATGGCCTCGGTGGCGATGAGCCCGAAGGCCGGTGCCCACGGCGAGCTTTGCGGGCTGCTCTGCATCCGCGCCGCGCTCGATGCGCGGGGCGAGAAGCGCGACGTCGTGCTGGTGCCGGAGAGCGCCCATGGCACCAACCCGGCGACCGCTGCGTTCGCCGGCTTCAAGGTCCAGTCGATCCCGGCGACCCCCGAAGGCCGCGTCGATCTCGATGCGCTCAAGGCGAAGCTGGGACCGAACGTCGCGGGCGTGATGATTACCAATCCCAACACCTGCGGCCTGTTCGAGCCGGAGATGAAGGCGATCGGCGATGCTGTTCATGCGGCGGGCGGCTACGTCTATTGCGACGGTGCGAACTTCAACGCCATCGTCGGCAAGGTGCGCCCCGGCGACCTCGGCGTCGATGCCATGCACATCAACCTGCACAAGACCTTCTCCACCCCGCACGGCGGCGGCGGACCTGGTGCAGGGCCGGTGGTGCTGTCCGAAGCGCTGGCGCCTTTCGCGCCGCTGCCGTTTGTCACGCGCGGTGATGATGGCCGTGTCCACCTCGTCGAGGAGGAGAACGCGGGCGAGGGCCATGCGCAGGCGTTCGGCCGCATGGTCGCCTTCCACGGCCAGATGGGCATGTTCACCCGCGCGCTGACCTATATCCTCAGCCACGGCGCGGACGGTCTGCGCCAGGTTGCCGAGGATGCGGTGCTCAACGCCAACTACGTCCTGCGTTCGTGCGAGGACCTGCTGCCGGCACCTTTCGCCAAGAGCGGCCCGTGCATGCACGAGGCGCTGTTCAGCGACGCCGGTCTGGCAGAGGGCTTCTCCACGCTGGACATCGCCAAGGGCCTGATCGACGAGGGCTTCCACCCGATGACGGTCTACTTCCCGCTGGTGGTGAAGGGCGCGATGCTGGTCGAGCCGACCGAGACCGAGAGCAAGGCCGGGCTCGACCGCTTCATCGGTTCGCTGCGCAGTCTTGCCCAGCGCGCCAAGGACGGCGACCAGAGCCTGCACAGCGCACCGCACTTCGCACCGCGCCGCCGGCTTGACGAAACGCTCGCGGCGCGCAAGCCTGTGCTCGTATGGCAGGGCCAGCCGGGTGTGCCGGCAACGCCCTCGCTCAGCGAGATCGGGGGAAGTTGACGATATGGGGGGGAGCGGGTTTGCGGCCTGGTTGCCGTTGCTGATTTTCGTCGGGGTAATGGCCTGGCGTTTCCGCAGCCTCGAAAAGGCGAGGCCGCTCCGTCTTCCCCTCCTTTGGGTCGCGCCGCTGATCGTTTCGGCGGCGGTATCCCTCGCGCTCTACGGCATGCCGCCGAGCATTCTGGGCTGGCTGGCGCTGCTTGCCGGCTTTGCGGTCGGCGGCGGCATCGGCATGCAGCGCTCGCGCCTCATGCGCCTTCATGTCGAGGGGGAGGGCGACGAGGCCCGCGTCATGATGCGCCAATCACCGCTGGCGCTAGTGCTCGTGCTCGCGGTGTTCGCCGTGCGGCGGCTGATCCTGCCGGGCGGAATGGGCGTTCAGGGTGATCCTCATGCCGCCAACGCTCTGCTCATGACCGATGCCATGCTGGGTTTCGTGCTGGGCATGGTGGTAGTGAGCCGCCTGATCCTGTGGCAGCGTGCGCGCTCGATGGTGGCGGATCACATCACCGATAGCTGAGGGCGGGCAGGCATAAGAACAAGGGCTCCTGCTTCACGGCGCGAGAGAACCGAAGGCTGCGGCGCGAAATGGACCATCCATTTCGCGCCGCAGCCGTTTCAGGTTGCGCGATCCACCGAATTCGCGGCAGATTCGAGATCCTGTCCGACGCCGCGCACGGTATTGCAGGCCGCCGCGCCGAGCACGAGGCCCGATACCGCCAGCGCCAGAACCGCTTTCCTGATCATGACTGCGTAATCCTTCCTGTAGCGGCGAGCGAAATGGTCGCCGCTTTTCGGCGCTAATCCATCGGGATTGCGAGGGGAAGGGGTCTGCAGTCAGTCTTGTCAGCGGTTGATGGCGTCATCCCCGGCCTTGCCGACCGATTCGATGTCCTGGCCAGCGCCCTTCACGGTGTTGCAGGCTGCTGCGGAGAAGACGATGCCTCCGGCGACAAGCGCGAGAACGAGTTTCTTGACCATTGTCGGTTTCCTTTTCCTGGAGGTCCCGGCGTTTTCTGCCGGGATCGAAGGACGCAACTCGTGGCCGTGCGTGCGGTTCCCGCCGATCACCTTGCGGTAGGCACGGTTTCCTCGATCGCGCTTTCGTCCAGCGACGAGGTCGGCGAAATTCGCTTCGAAAGATAGTGTTCGCGCCAGGTGATGATGAGCCCGGCGGCGATGATGAGCGGCGCGCCGAGCCAGGTGGAGGCAGGCGGCAGGTCGCCGAAGATGGTGTAGCCATAGGCCGTCGCCCAGATCAGCGCGGTATAGTCCATGACCACGACGGTGGCCACCGCTCCATGGCGAAGTGCTGCGGTGATAAGGAGCTGGGCAAGGGTGCCCGCCAGCCCCACCGCCACAAGCAGCAGCCAGACGCGGGGCTCGTGGGACTGACCGTAGAACGGCAGAAGCACGGCTGCGAAAAGCGAACCGAAGAAGGCGAACCAGAACACGCAGGCGATGGGTGCCTCTGTCCGTGCGAGGTCGCGGATCTGGAAGCTGACCACGGCGACGATCACTCCGGCGCCGAGCCCGGCGGCCAACCCTGCGAGAGGAAGCGCCCCGGTTTCCCCACCGGGGCGGGTGATGACGAGAACTCCCGCGAAACCGAGCACGACCGCCAGCCATCGCCATGGCCCCACTTTGTCGCGCAGGACGATCGCGGTGATGAGCACGGCGAAGAGCGGCGCCGTGAAGCCGAGTGTCGTGCCCACCGGCAATGGCAGCAGCATGGCGGCGGTGACGTTGCAGACGAGGCCGAGCGTGCCCGAGGTCGCCCTGAAGGCATGGGAGGAGACCCGGCGGGTCTTCAACTGGCCGATCCGGCCGGTCGCCAGCAGCCACCCGGCGATGAGCGGCACTGACATGGCCTGCCGCCAGAACACCATCTCGGCTGCAGATACGCCGTGGCGACCGGCCAGCTTGACGAGCATGAACATCGTCGAGAGCATGACCATCGCCATCAGCCGCAAGCCAAGTGCGAGAAGGGGGCGATCCTGACGGGATGGGGCGGCGTTCACCGGCCGGGCTTTAACTTCCTCGCGGAAGTAGGCAAGGGCGCTCCATGAACGATTCCGACAAGATCATGGCCGCCGTGGGCGGTGTCGCCGCGCTGTTCGCGGTCATCGCCTGGATCGGCGACCGCCGCCGGATGAAGCGCCGCGATCTCGACCGCGTGGGCTTCATGCCGTGGACCACGGTGTTCTTCTTCGCGCTGATGCTGGCCGTCCTGCTGCTCGGCGTGGCCGGACGGGACTGGTTCGCCGGGTAGAACGGAAGCGCCCCGCTCTCGTGTAGCCGCGCGGGGCAAGCGATCATCGCGATGTTTAGCCCATCGAAGGGAGCGCTTTCCCACTGCAGGCAAAGCTGTCCTATGTTCGGGGATCAAGAACACCCCTTCTCGCCGCCGCCGCGCCTGCCATGTCCGTTTACCGGCCTTAGTGCCTGTCCGGCCGCGATCCCGTGCCGATGGCTGGACGCCCGCGCGGCAGGCGGCGTTCTCGGGGCGCGCCGGAAATCCGCTGCGCGCGCGCCGCGTGGGGATGACGCGCGAGACTGCCTATCGGCTGCGGCCGCGGCCCGGCCCGGATGTGCCGCCAGCCCGCCGGGCCGCAGCGAAGGCGATCCGGCGCGGCGGGTTTCGTACCCGGTCCGGTATCAACCAGATGTCAGAGGCAGGCTTCGAGGTAGGCCTGGTCAAAGCCGAACTGGCGGGCCTTCTCGAGCGTATAGGGACGCAGGCCCGATGGGCGGAATTCGCCGATGATCTTGCCGTCGTCGGTCTCGTCGAGATACTCGAACTTGAAGAGTTCCTGCGTGACGATGACATCGCCTTCCATGCCGATCACTTCGGTGATGTTGGTGGTGCGGCGCGAACCGTCGCGCAGGCGCTTCACCTGAACGATGATGTCCACCGACTCGGCGATCTGGCGGCTGATGGCTTCCTTGGGGATCTTGATGTCGCCCATCAGGATCATGTTTTCCATACGGCCAAGGCATTCGCGCGGGGAGTTGGCGTGGAGCGTGCACATCGAACCGTCGTGGCCGGTGTTCATCGCGGCGAGCAGGTCGAAGCATTCGGCGCCGCGGATTTCGCCGAGGATGATGCGGTCAGGCCGCATACGCAGGGCGTTCTTCACAAGGTCGCCGATGGTGATAGCGCCCTGGCCTTCGAGGTTCGGCGGGCGGGTTTCCAGCGGCAGCCAGTGGGGCTGTTGCAGGCGAAGTTCGGCGGCGTCCTCGATGGTCAGCACGCGCTCGCCCGGGTCGATCATCTTGGACAGGGCGTTCAGCATCGTCGTCTTGCCCGAACCCGTACCGCCGGAGATGACGATGTTCATGCGGCAGGCGCCGGCGATCTTGAGGGCGGTGGCCATCTTCTCGCTCATCGACCCGAAGTCCTTGAGCATGTCGATGGTGATCGGCTTCTCGGAGAACTTGCGGATCGAGATCGCGGTGCCGCGCAAGCTGAGCGGCGGCACGATCACGTTGACGCGGCTGCCGTCCTTGAGGCGGGCGTCGGCCAGCGGGGTGGTCTGGTCGACGCGGCGGCCGACCTGATTGACGATGCGCTGGGCGATCTGGAACAAGTGCTGTTCGTCGCGGAACTTGGTCGACGCGAGCTGGAGCTTGCCCTTTTTCTCGATGTAGGTCTGGTTCGGGCCGTTGACCATGATGTCCGACACGTCGGGGTCGTTCAGCAGCTCTTCCAGCGGGCCGAAGCCAAGCAGTTCGTCAATCAGCACTTTCTCCAGCGCGAATTGCTCGCGGCGGTTGAAGGTGATCTTGAGCTCGGCCAGCACCTCGATGATGATCGGGCGAAATTCCTCGGACAGCTCATCCTTGGTCAGCGTGGCGGCCGCCTCGGGGTCGACGCGTTCGAGCAGGCGGGGAAGCACCTGCTCCTTGATCTTGTGGATGGAGGCTTCGAAACCGTTCTGGTCGGACTGGTTGTCGTGAACCGCATTGGCGCGGTCGGCCAGGCGAGACATGGCGTCATCGCGGGAATTCGCGGGCGAGGGGGCGTCTATCCCCGGTACCGGCGGGAACGGTTCGCCGCCAGGCATCGGCACGTTGCCGGGCATCGGCGATTTCTCGGCGCCCCCTTTCAGCGGCTTGGCCACGCCGAATGCCGGCCGGGCGCCCTGACCCATGCCGCCGATGCCGTTACGCCGCCCGAATGCCGTCATTGTCTCGTCAACCCTTTCAACGCCCCGGCTCTCGTCCGGCGCGATGTCCCGCGATAAGCGAAGGATTAAGGTTGAAACTTTGATAACTTCCTAATGGCGGCAGGTTGCCGCATCGGTGCAAAGGGTGGAGAAAGGAGCAAAATGTCTCAGGCGGGCGCGGTGCAGGGTTCGGTTTGCTGGCTGTGCCAACGGCCGCTGGGCCGCAGGACGGAGTGGCATCATCCGATCCCGCGAAGCCGAGGCGGGCGAGAAACCGTGCCGCTCCACCCGATATGCCACCGCACGATCCATGCGACCTTCAGCAATGCCGAACTTGCACGCCTGCCGGCCGATCCCGCAGCCCTCTCACGAGACCCGGCCATCGCGCGCTTCCTGCGATGGATAGCGGGGAAGCCCGCCGATTTCCACGCACCGACCCGGAAGCGTCAACCTTGAATTAAGCAAAGTTTCACCGATTGAAACCTAGGTAGTCTGTCAGAAGAGCACGGGGCGGAAAAGCGAGATTGCAATGAGAATTCCGGCCCATCAATGGCCTTGGCGCTGGTGCCTTTACTGGCTGCTGCTGCCGAACATCATCGTGATCGTGATGTGGCCGATCGGCGGGCCGCCGATGGGGCGTCCGATCTTCGTTGCCGGCCTGCTCGCGCTCGCTTTCTCGCAGATGCGCTCGCTCCTGCTTCGCCGGATGGCGGTGGCCGTGCTCGGGCTCGGGATCACGTTCGAATATATCGTGAACTCGTTCAACCTCGAAGCGATGCGCATCGATGCCGCCTCGGAGTTCCTGAAGAATGCCAAGCCGCTGGCGTCGGCGGAATATCTTGCCGGTCTCGTCATTCTTTGCGCAACCCTTGCACTGGCAGTTCGCGGGGCGGGACGGGTCCAGCATTTCGCCAGGCCGTCAAACTGGATTTTTGCGATCTGTGCCATCCTCGGCATGATGCAGATCGATGCCGTCGCGACCGTCGCCACCAGTAATACCTACAAAGGACTGCCGCCGGAAGGGACGCCTTTCGCATCCGGTGTCGAGAGTGGCGGCGTGGCTCAACCCGGCCCGGCCAGACGGCATCTCGTGGTGATCGTCGTGGAAGCGCTCGGCATTCCGACGTTCGAGGAAGGGAAGCGGCTGTTCGCTGCAGACTGGGATCGGCCAGCGTGGCGTGGCAGGTACGAAGTGGCAAGCGGCAAGGTTGCCTACTTCGGCTCGACTACCAATGGGGAGATAAGGGAGCTTTGCGGCGCATTCGCGAATTTCGACGGGTTCGATTTCGCTCATGCGGATTGCCTGCCCCGTCGCTATTCAAAAGCCGGATACGACACTCTCGCGATCCATGCCTTCGAGGGCGGCTTCTTCGAAAGGAGGGCGTGGTGGCCGCAAGCAGGGTTCGCCCGAACCGAATTCGCGCCGGACCTGGTTCGCGGCGGTGCCCGCAAATGTGGCGGGATGTGGCCCGGCGCCTGCGACGTGGATATCGCGGCGCAGATCGGCCAGCGGCTCAAGTCGGCAAGTCGGCCGCAGTTCATCTATTGGGTGACCCTCAATTCCCACATTCCCGTGCTTGCAGGGGCGACACCGGGGCTGGCCGGCTGCGAGGATGGTGCGGCACCGCTCGCTCATGCGTCGCTGCTTCAGTGCCGCCTGTTTCAGGCGCATCACGACATCGCGGAAGCCATTTCGGCGCTGGCGATGGACCCGGCGCTGCCTCCTACTGATTTTCTCATCGTCGGAGACCACATGCCGCCGTTCATGCGCCGCAACGAGCGGCTCGACTTCGACGGTTACAATGTTCCCTGGATCGTCCTTCGCAACCGGCCTGCCTGACAATCGAAAGGGCGAAGCAGGGCCGTAAAACGACGAAAGCGCCGAACCGCGATGTGCGGTCCGGCGCTTTCAGTATCGTCCAACCGGACGGTAGATCAGACCCCGACGTGCTCCGCGAGCACGGTCAGGCCCTTGTCGCCCACTTCGGCGAAACCGCCGGTGATGCGGATCTCTTCCGGTGCGGCGTTCTCGGTCTTGTAGACCTTGAGCGCGCCATCGGCGATCGTCGACATGAAGGGTGCATGACCCTCCAGCACGCCGAACTCGCCTTCGGTGCCGGGGACGACCACCATGTGGACGTCTTCCGAGCGGACGAGCTTGGCCGGCGTGACGAGTTCGAAGTGCAGTGCCATGACTGATTACGCCTCTTCGGCCAGCTTCTTGGCCTTGGCGACCGCTTCCTCGATGCCGCCGACCATGTAGAAGGCTGCTTCGGGAAGGTGATCGTATTCGCCTTCGACGACGGCCTTGAACGACTTCACGGTGTCTTCGAGCTGGACGAACTTGCCCGAGATGCCGGTGAAGACTTCCGCGACGTGGAACGGCTGCGAAAGGAACTTCTGGATCTTGCGGGCGCGGGCGACGGTGAGCTTATCTTCTTCCGAAAGCTCGTCCATGCCCAGGATCGCGATGATGTCCTGAAGCGACTTGTACTTCTGCAGGGTTTCCTGAACCTTGCGGGCGGTCTCGTAGTGCTCGGCGCCGACGACGCGGGGCTCAAGAACGCGCGAGGTCGAGTCGAGCGGGTCGACGGCCGGGTAGATACCCAGTTCCGAGATGGCGCGGTTCAGCGTGGTCGTCGCGTCAAGGTGAGCGAACGATGCAGCCGGAGCCGGGTCGGTAAGGTCGTCCGCAGGGACGTAGATCGCCTGGACCGAGGTGATCGAACCCTTGGTGGTCGAGGTGATGCGTTCTTGCAGCTGGCCCATGTCGGTGGCGAGGGTCGGCTGATAGCCCACTGCCGAAGGAATACGGCCGAGCAGAGCCGACACTTCCGCGCCTGCCTGGGTGAAGCGGAAGATGTTGTCGACGAAGAACAGGACGTCCTGGCCTTCCTGGTCGCGGAAGTACTCGGCCATGGTCAGGCCCGAGAGGGCGACGCGGGCACGGGCGCCCGGGGGCTCGTTCATCTGGCCGAACACGAGCGCAACCTTGGAACCTTCCGAGGTGGCGTTGCCTTCGGCGTCCTTGGCGATAACGCCGGCGTCGAGGAACTCGTGGTAAAGGTCGTTACCTTCACGGGTACGTTCACCGACGCCCGCGAAGACCGAGACGCCGCCGTGGCCCTTGGCGATGTTGTTGATCAGTTCCTGAATGAGAACCGTCTTGCCCACGCCGGCGCCGCCGAACAGGCCGATCTTGCCGCCCTTGGCGTAAGGCGCGAGAAGGTCGATGACCTTGATGCCGGTGACCAGGATCGCCGCTTCGGTCGACTGGTCGACGAACGGCGGGGCTTCGGCGTGAATCGGGGCGAACATGTCCGAACCGACGGGGCCACGCTCGTCGATCGGATCGCCGACGACGTTCATGATGCGGCCGAGGGTCTTCGGGCCGACCGGCACCGAGATCTGGGCGCCGGTGCTGATCACGTCCTGACCGCGGGTCAGGCCGTCGGTGCCGTCCATGGCGATGGTGCGGACGGTATTCTCGCCAAGGTGCTGGGCAACTTCAAGGACCAGCTTCTGGCCGTTGTTGCTGGTTTCCAGCGCGGAGAGAATTGCCGGCAGCTCACCTTCGAAGGTGACGTCGACGACGGCGCCAATGATCTGGCTGATCTTGCCGGTGGCGGTTTGGTTTAGCACGGGGGCGGTGGCCATTTTGGTTTCCTTGCCTGCGATGTCTTAGAGCGCTTCCGCGCCCGCGATAATTTCAACGAGTTCAGTCGTGATCGCGGCCTGACGGCTGCGGTTGTACTGGATGGTCAGCTTCTTGATCAGGTCGCCCGCATTGCGCGTCGCGTTGTCCATGGCCGTCATCGACGCGCCCTGTTCCGACGCGGCGTTTTCCAGCAGGGCGCCGAAGAGCTGCGTGCGCAGGTAGCGCGGCAGCAGCGCGGCGAGGATCTCTTCCTCCTCCGGCTCATACTCGGTCACCGCATCCGCGCCGGCGGTCGCAACGACGGCCTTGGGAGCGGGAACGGGGATGATCTGCTGGTCGGTCGGTTCCTGAACGAGCGCCGAGCGGAACTTCGAGTAGAACAGGTGCGCCACGTCGAACTTGCCGGCCTCATAGAGGGCGACCAGTTCGTTGGCGATGCGCTCGGCTTCGTCGAAACCGGGATCGCGTACGTCCGTGGTATCGAACAGGTGTGCGATCTGCTTCGGGAATTCGCGGCGCAGCGGCGCACGGCCTTTGCGACCCACCAGATAGAACAGGACGGTCTTGCCCTGGGCTTCCAGTTCCTTTGCCTTGACGCGGGCGGCCTTGACGATGTTCGAGTTGAACGCGCCGCAAAGGCCCTTGTCCGAGTTCGCGACGACGAGCAGGTGCACCTTGTCGCTACCGGTGCCGGCGAGCAGCCGGGGGCTGTTCTCGCTGACCGTGATCTTGCTCGCGAGCGAGCCCATCACCTCGGCCAGACGCGCGGCGTAGGGACGCGCGGACTCCGCGGCGGCCTGCGCCTTGCGCAGCTTGGCCGCGGCGACCATCTGCTTGGCCTTGGTGATCTTCTGGGTCGATTTGACCGAGTTGATGCGGCCCTTGAGTTCCTTGAGCGAAGCCACTCGTTGTTCCTCGTTTCGTCATCCTGGACCATGGGCCGGGACCGCTGGCAGCGTCATGCGACCCTGCCGGCAGTCCCGGCTTTCGCCGGGATGGCGGTTGTACTTACGCGAACTGCTTGGCGAAGGCGTCGAGCGCAGCCTTGGTCTTGCTCTTCGCTTCGTCGCCGAAGTCCTTGGTCGTGCGGATCAGCGCGAGGACGTCGGCATGCTGCTCGTGCATGAAGTCGAGCATTTCGGCTTCGTACTCGGTGACCTTCGAAACCGGCAGGCTGTCGAGATAGCCGTTGGTGCCGGCGAAGATCGACACGGTCTGCTCTTCGAACGCAAGCGGCGAGAACTGCTTCTGCTTGAGCAGTTCGGTCAGGCGCGCACCGCGGTTGAGGAGCTTCTGGGTCGAAGCGTCGAGGTCCGAGCCGAACTGCGCGAAGGCCGCCATTTCACGGTACTGCGCCAGTTCCAGCTTGATCGAGCCGGCAACCTTCTTCATCGCCTTGGTCTGGGCTGCACCGCCGACGCGCGACACCGACAGACCCACGTTGATGGCCGGACGGATGCCCTGGTAGAACAGGCCGGTTTCAAGGAAGATCTGGCCGTCGGTGATCGAGATCACGTTGGTCGGAATGTAGGCCGAAACGTCGCCAGCCTGGGTTTCGATGATCGGCAGCGCGGTGAGCGAGCCTGCACCGTTTTCCTCGTTCATCTTCGCAGCGCGCTCAAGCAGGCGGCTGTGGAGATAGAACACGTCGCCGGGATAGGCTTCGCGGCCCGGCGGGCGGCGCAGCAGCAGCGACATCTGGCGATAGGCGACGGCCTGCTTGGAAAGGTCGTCATACACGATCACGGCGTGCATGCCGTTGTCGCGGAAGAACTCGCCCATGGCGGCGCCGGTGTAGGGCGCCAGGTACTGAAGCGGAGCCGGTTCCGAAGCGGTCGCGGCGATCACGATGGAGTATTCCATCGCGCCGTTTTCTTCGAGCTGGCGAACGATCTGCGCGACGGTCGAGCGCTTTTGGCCGACAGCGACGTAGATGCAGTAAAGCTTCTTGGACTCGTCGTCGCCCTTGTTCGCTTCCTTCTGGTTGATGAAGGTGTCGATGGCGACGGCGGTCTTGCCGGTCTGGCGGTCACCGATGATCAGCTCGCGCTGGCCGCGGCCGACGGGGACGAGGGCGTCGATCGCCTTCAGGCCGGTCTGCACGGGTTCGTGCACCGACTTGCGCGGGATGATGCCCGGCGCCTTGGCTTCCACGCGGGCGCGCTTGTCAGCGATGATCGGGCCCTTGCCGTCGATCGGGTTGCCGAGAGCGTCCACCACGCGGCCGAGCAGGCCCTTGCCGACGGGAACGTCGACGATGGTGTTAGTGCGCTTGACGCTGTCGCCTTCCTTGATTTCGGCGTCCGAGCCGAAGATCACGACACCGACGTTGTCGGCTTCGAGGTTGAGCGCCATGCCCTGAACGCCGTTGGCGAATTCGACCATTTCGCCGGCCTGGACCTTGTCGAGGCCGTGGATGCGGGCGATGCCGTCACCGACCGACAGAACCGAGCCGACTTCGGAAACCTGGGCTTCGGTGCCGAAGCTGGCGATCTGGTCCTTGATGACCTTCGAGATTTCTGCTGCGCGGATATCCATTGTTCTGCCTTTCTTAGCCCTTCATGGCCTGGGCGAGCGAATTGAGACGGGTGCGGATCGAGCTGTCGATGCGCTTGGACCCGATGGTGACCACAAGACCGCCAAGCAGGTCTGGGTCGACGTTGGTCCGGACCTTGACCTTGCGGCCTTCGCGCAGTTCCAGCTTCTGGCGCAGCTGTTCGACCTGCTGGTCGTTCAGGGCGTGGGCAGAACTGACTTCGGCGGTCGCCTCGCCGCGCTGGGCGGCGGCGATCGCTACGAAGGCACGGATGATTTCGGGCAGGGCGGAGAGGCGGCGATTGGCCGCGAGCACGCCCACGAAGTTCTTGGTCAGAGGTGCGAGGCCGAGCACGTCGGCGACGGCTTCGATAGCCTTGCCGGCAGCCTTGCGGCTGACTTCGGGGTTGCGAATCAACTCGGCGAGATCGCGGCTTTCGCTGATCGCCAGGCCGATCTTCTCGAGGTCGGATTCGACCGTCGTTACGGTGCCGTTCTCGCTGGCAAGATCAAACAGCGCCGAAGCGTAGCGTCCTTGCAAGCTGGCCTTGATGCCGCCGGAATTCTCCACGCGTGTCCTATCCTTACATCGGGTGGGCTGGGGCACTTTGGGGCGCACGACAATGACGTGCCCCCCGGCCCGCAGACGGGGCGCGCATAGCGACGATAGTGTTACGATGCAAGCTGCCGCAGGCGCGATTGAGACAATGCTTGGGAAAGCGCTTTAAAAGCAAGGGGCGGGAAGTAACAGGATCGCGGGTGCGGCAAGGTCGGGACAAACGATCCTGCGGAGTTTCCCATGACCTGTCGAATCATCGAATTGCCTGTGCTGCAATTCCAGCCCTTATTCGGGATGGATCCCGCGGAATTGGCCAGACACGAAGCGCAGCGTATGACTGCCGATGGACAACCGGCTCATCGCTGCCGCGTCAGAAGGGACGACGCCGGGTTGATCGAGAGCCCGGTGCCGCTCGATTGCGGGAGGCACGATGACGCTAATCCCTATCGTACCGCTTGCACGATATATATTCCGGAGGACGTGCCGGAAGGTGAGCGCTTCGTCGCCCGCTCGCGGTGGCTGCGTGGTTTGCGCGGATGTTTCTCTGCGCGGATCGAGGGTCATGGAGGCCAACAATGAAGTTCGAGGACATCGGCGTGACTGAGGCAGGCATTACGGACGAGCGGGCATGGCAGGCGGTGCTCGAACGGGATCGCAGCTTCGACGGGCGCTTCGTTACGGGTGTGCTTTCGACGGGTATCTATTGCCGGCCGTCCTGTTCGGCCCGGCATCCCCGGCGAGAGAACGTTCGGTTCTTCGCGCAGGTTGGCGAAGCGGAGTGTTCAGGCTTGAGGGCTTGTCTGCGCTGCCGCCCCAACGACGTGTCGCGCGATGAGGAGGCCGTTGCGCATGCGCTGCGGATATTGGATGCGGATGAAGTCTCACCGCGTCTTTCGGAACTGGCCGAAGCGGTGGGATACAGTGCCACCCATTTCCAGCGCGTGTTCAAGCGCTCCGTCGGCCTTTCTCCCTCGGAATATCTGCGCGTACGCCGAGTTGAGCGTGCCGGTGATGCCATGAGTGGAGGCGCCAGTGTGACCGAGGCGATCTACGAGGCGGGGTTCGGCGCGAGTTCGCGGTTCTATCAAGCCAGCGAGGGCAGATTGGGCATGACCCCATCGGCCTGGCGAAACGGTGGGCGAGGCGTGACGATTCATTGGGCCGTGGTTCAGACCAGTCTGGGGCGGATGCTTGTTGCCGCGACCGGAAAAGGCGTGTGCCGTCTCTCGTTCGATGAAGGAGGCGAGGAATTGGCCGGGCGGTTCCCCCATGCGCAGCTCGTCGAGGGGGGTAACGAATTCGAGAGCCTGCTGGAAAAGGTCGTCGCGGCAGTGGAGCAGCCGGGCCAGTCTCGCGCGATACCATTGGACGTGCAGGGGACCGCATTTCAGGAGGCGGTGTGGCGCGAGTTGCAACGTATTCCTGCCGGTGAGACCCGGAGTTACGCGCAGATCGCGGCGGCGGTGGGAAAGCCGGGCGCGGTGCGTGCAGCAGGTTCGGCCAATGGCGCGAACAAGGTTGCAGTGCTCATCCCGTGCCACCGCGTCATCAGGGCAGATGGTTCTATCGGCGGCTATGCCTATGGCGAGGCGATCAAGCGAGAACTGTTGAAGCGGGAACGGGGCTGAACCGCTGGGCTCATACGAACGAGTATGGATCGATGTCGATGTTTACCCTGACGCTGCGCGGGAATTGAAGCGGCTCCAGCCACTCGCGCAGCATCTTCTGCAATTCGGCGGATCGCCGGGCGTTGATGAGCAGGCGGAAACGGTGACGTCCGCGCAGCAGTGAAAGCGGCGCGGGAGCCGGGCCGAGCACCAGCATGTCGGGATGGTTGGGCGCGGTACCGCCGATGGCGCGAGCGGCTGCCTGCGCTTCGGACTGGTCTTCGGAAGACACGATGATCGCTGCCCAGCGGCCGAACGGCGGGGCGCCGGCGTCTCGGCGGGCGTCTGTTTCCGCGGCGTAGAACGCGTCTCGGTCTCCGGCGGCAAGGGCGGCTATAACGGAGGCTTCGGGATGGCGGGTCTGGATCAGCACCTCGCCCGGCTTGTCGCCGCGTCCCGCGCGACCGGCCACCTGAGCGACTTGCTGATAGGTCCGCTCGGCAGCGCGCAAGTCGCCACCTTCAAGGCCGAGATCGGCATCGACCACGCCCACCAGCGTAAGGTCGGGGAAGTGATAGCCCTTGGTGACAAGCTGCGTTCCGACGATCACGTCGATCGCCTTGCCCTCTGCCTTGGCGACGAATTCACCGACGGCCTCGGCCGTATTCATCGTGTCCGACGTGACCAGCGCCACCCGTGCCTCGGGCAGGATTTCCGCTACCTCGTCGGCAATGCGTTCGACGCCGGGCCCGCAGGCGACGAGGCAGTCGCCCGTGCCGCATTCGGGGCAGGCGTCGGGAACCGGCACTTCGTGGCCGCAGTGATGGCAGGCTAGGCGCCCGGAGAAGCGGTGTTCCACCAGCCAGGCCGTGCAGTTCGGGCATTGGAACCGATAACCGCAGTGGCGGCAAAGCGTCAGCGGCGCATAGCCCCGGCGGTTGAGGAACAGCAGCGACTGTTCGCCCTTCGCCAGCCGCTTCTTCATCTCCTCGACGAGGCGGGGAGCAAGCCATTTGCCGCGCTCCGGCGCTTCCTGCCGGAGGTCGAGGATCTGGATATCGGGCAGTTGCGCGCCGCCGAAACGGGCCGGCAGGTCGACCTTGCGATAGACCCCCGCTTCCGCAAGCTGCATCGATTCGAGGGCGGGGGTGGCGCTGGCGAGAACCACCGGAATACCCTCGAACTTGGAGCGCATCACCGCCACGTCGCGTGCGTTGTAGCGCACGCCGTCATCCTGCTTGAACGAGACTTCGTGTGCTTCATCCACCACGATGAGGCCCAGTCGGGCATAGGGTAGAAACAGGGCAGAACGTGCCCCTACGACCACCTGAGCGTCACCAAGGACGATGGAACGCCACGCCCGCCGCCGTTCGCTGGACTTGAGCGAGGAATGCCAAAGCAGCGGAGGGACACCGAAACGATGTTCGAAGCGGCGGAGGAAATTTTCAGTGAGAGCGATCTCGGGAAGCAGCACCAGGACCTGTCGCCCGAGACGCAGGGCTTCGGCCACCGCCTCGAAATAGGTTTCCGTCTTGCCCGAGCCGGTGACGCCGTCGAGCAGGAAGGGGGCGAACTTGTGCGTGCGCACGGCTTCTACGAATATGTCGGCCGCAGCCTGTTGGCCGTCGGACAGTTTCGGTTCGGCGAACTCGGGCAGGGCCCGCGGATAGGGGCGGTCCAGATCGACCACGACGGGCTCCAGCAATCCCGCGCCGACCATCCCGCGCAGCACGCCTTCGGAGACGGATGCCAGTTCCGCAAGTTCCTTGATCGAGCCCTGCTCGCCCTGCAGGGCATCGAGAGCGGCGGCGCGCTGGGGGGTCAGGCGGGCGGGTTCATGCCCCGTCAGCCGGTATTCGGTGGTCGTGCCTCCGCCGCGCAGCGCTGCCATGCTGCCGAGTGCCATGCGCGCGACCGAGGAGAGCGAGGCACAATAGTAATCCGCCGTCCATTCGATCAATCGGCGCAGTCGTTCGGGAAGCGGGGGTACGGGCAGCACTTCGAGAAGTGGACGCAGTTTGGATTCAGGCACTTCCTGCGTGCTCAGGCGTTCCGGCTCCCAGACGATCCCGAGGACCTGCCTTGGCCCGAGGGGCGCGATCACCACGGCGCCGAATTCTATCGCCATGCCTTCGGGGACGCGGTAGTCGAGGACGCCCAGCGCGGCGTTGAAGACGAGGATTCGGACGCGTTTCATGTGGGTTGCATATAGGCACTGGTTGCACGGGGCGTGAAGGAGTTGATGATGGTGAACTGGGGAACAGGGGAAAACGGACTGTCCGAGGGCGAGAATTCGCGCCCTGCCGACTGGAGCCGCCGGGGCGTGCTGGTCGGTATGCTCGCCACCGGCGTGCTGATGCTGCCCGGCTGCTCGACGCTTGGTGGAAGCAGCTCCGCCGGCGCAGATCCGGTGCGCCGCCTCATGCGCTATTCGTCGGAGCGCGCATTCACCTGGCTCGGCCAGCCGGAAGGTTTCTGGACCAGCCCGGTTGCGCGCCTGCCGCTTCCGCTTCTGTTCAGCCGTCCCGGCCGCACCAACAGCGGGGTGCTGAAGTCGAAGGCCTTCCGTGACAAGCTGCAATATCAGCTCAATCTTTTCGCGGCGCCGGGCGCCCGCGCTGCCGGGCCGGTGGCGCTCAAGGCCGTTCAGGATATTCCCGTCCGCGAACCCGCCGAAATCCTCAGCGGAGGCAATACTGCGGCGACGACGTTCCTTCGTCGGAACATGGGCCCGGCTCTCGTCAACGCCATGATCCCCGAGATCGAGCGTGCCATGCGCGAAGCCCAGGATCCGACGCTGAACCAGGCGATCGCCGCGCTCAAGGGCGTGACGATCCAGGATGCCGCCCATGCTCTCGCACTCGATGCAGATAACGGCATCTGGTACGAAGTCGGCGCAGCCGAAGCGGCTATCCGGCAAAATCCGGGGGAAACCAATGACGCAGCGCTGATCGGCGCGCTGAAGCAGGGCTGATTCGCCGGAGCAGCGGGGCCAGGGTGGCGCAGAACGCCGCGCATCCCTATAGGGAGCGCCAGAATCGACGGGCGCGTTAGACTCGCCCGTCGCAGCCCCGCATCCACAGGAACCGCGCCATGAAGTTCTTCGTCGACACCGCCGACACCAACGACATCGCCGATCTGGCCGCCACCGGCCTGCTCGACGGCGTCACCACCAACCCTTCGCTGATCGCCAAGTCCGGCCGCGACTTCCTGGAAGTCACCAAGGAAATCTGCGGCCTGGTCGACGGACCGGTCAGTGCCGAAGTCGTCGCGCTCGACCATGAAGGCATGATGCGCGAGGCCGAAATCCTCCGCAAGATCGCAGACAACGTCTGCATCAAGGTGCCGCTGACGATCGACGGCCTCAAGACCTGCAAGAAGCTGACCAGCGACGGCACGCTCGTGAACGTCACCCTCTGCTTCTCGGCCAACCAGGCTCTGCTCGCGGCCAAGGCCGGCGCCAGCTTCGTCTCGCCTTTCGTCGGCCGTCATGACGACAATGGCTTCGACGGCATGGACCTGATCCGCGACATCCGCCTGATCTATGACAACTACGCCTTCGACACCGAAATCCTCGCTGCTTCGATCCGCCACCCTGTCCACGTTCTCGAATGCGCCCGCATCGGCGCTGACGTGGCGACGATGCCGCCGGCAGTCATCAAGAACCTCGTGAAGCACGTGCTCACCGACAAGGGCATCGAAGGCTTCATGGCCGACTGGGCGAAGACCGGCCAGTCGCTCTGATCCTGCCGATCTGAACAGGAAGGGCATCATTCCGGGGCGAACTCGGAGCGATGCCCTTTCATCCCGGCTTGCACCGGGCGGACTAAGCCGCCATTGAGCGTGCCATGTCCGAAGATACTCCCGTCGATCGCTTCAAGCTGGCCCTGACCGGCGCCTCGCGCGCCATCGCGCACGATGCCGAAGTCGAGGTCAACTGGACTGCCGACGCTCCCAGTTCCAGCGGCCAGACCTTTCGCGTGCCCATGCCGGGCCGCTCGATTCCGCGCGGGGCTGCCATGCAGGCGCGCGGTTATGCCGACAGCTTCGCGCTTCGGCTGCGCCATCACAACGACCGGCTGCACATGCGCAACGCCCCGTCCGATCCTTCGGCCCGGGCCTGTTACGATGCGGTCGAGGCCGTGCGTTACGAAGCGCTCGGCGCCAACAGTTACGAAGGGATGCGGGCCAATCTCGACGCTTCGCTGGAGGCGCGGATAGCCAGCGATCCGATTTCGCGCGCGGATAGCCCGGACGGCGTTCCGATCCCGACAGCGCTGGCGCTCCTGCTGCGCGAACGGCTCACCGGCCAGTCGGTGCCGGAAGCGGCGCAACTTGGCGTGGACATGGTGCGCCGCTGGATCGAATCGAAGGCCGGCGACGATTTCGAGGCTCTGGCCGATTCGATCGAAAACCAGAAGGCTTTCCAGAAGCTCTCGCTCGACATGCTGATGCATCTGGAGATGACCCAGGCCGAGCAGATCGAGCAGCCGCCCGAAGAGTCCGAGGACATGGACGGCGACGAGGAGACCGAGGAAGACGAGACCGGCGACGAAAGCGGGCAGGAACAGCAGCCTGCGGAAATGGCCGCCGAGCCTTCCGGCGGTCAGGACGAAGGCGAGAGCGAGGCCGAGGGCGATAACTCGGAAGACATGGACGACGGCGAGGAAGGCCAGGAGGGCGAGGAGGGCATGTTGCCCGTCCGGCCGAACCGGCCCTGGACCGATATCCCGGACAGCTTCGACTACCAGGTCTTCACCGAGGCCTATGACGAGGTGGTCGTCGCCTCCGAGCTTTGCGACGATGAGGAACTGACGCGCCTGCGCGCCTATCTCGACGCGCAGCTCAAGGGCCTGCAGGGCGTTGTCACGCGTCTTGCGAACCGCCTCCAGCGCCGCCTCATGGCGCAGCAGAACCGCTCGTGGGACTTCGATCAGGAAGAGGGCATGCTCGATGCCGCGCGGCTTGCCCGCGTGGTCGTCTCGCCCGGCCAGTCGCTCTCCTACAAGATCGAGCGCGACGTGGAGTTCAAGGATACCGTCGTCACCCTGCTGCTCGACAATTCCGGCTCGATGCGCGGTCGCCCTATCTCGATCGCGGCGATCAGTGCCGATGTAATGGCACGCACGCTGGAGCGCTGCGGCGTGAAGGTCGAGATTCTCGGCTTCACCACCCGCGCATGGAAGGGCGGGCAGAGCCGCGAGTCCTGGCTTGCGAGTGGCCGTCCCCAGCACCCGGGCCGCCTCAACGACCTGCGCCATATCATTTACAAGAAGGCGGATGAGCCGTGGCGCCGTGCGCGCAAGAACCTCGGCCTGATGATGCGCGAGGGCCTGCTCAAGGAAAACATCGACGGCGAGGCGCTGCTCTGGGCGCACAACCGCATGCTTGCCCGCCCTGAGGATCGGCGGATCATGATGGTGATCTCCGACGGTGCACCGGTGGACGATTCGACGCTTTCAGTGAACTCCGCAGGCTATCTGGAGGCGCATTTGCGCCGGGTGATCGAATGGATCGAGGCCAAGAGCCCGGTCCAGCTCGTCGCCATCGGCATCGGCCACGACGTGACGCGATACTACCGGCGCGCGGTGACGATCATGGACGCCGAGCAACTCGGCGGCACGATGATCGAGCAACTCGCGGGACTGTTCGAGGAAGAGTGATCATTTCCACAAGTCCGAGGAACCGCCGGGCGCATCGCTGATGGCTTGACTGCGCCCGGCTCCTGCCTAATTGCCCTGCGTCATGACCGAGACGCAAAGCCTGACGCTGTTCAACAGCCTGACCCGCCAGCTGGAGCCGTTCCAGCCCGTCCACGAAGGCGAGGCGCGGGTCTATACGTGCGGGCCGACGGTCTACAACTACCCCCACATCGGCAACATGCGTGCCTATGTCTTTGCAGACATTCTCGGCCGTACCCTGAGCCACAAGGGCTACAGGCTCACTCACGTCATCAACATCACCGATGTCGGCCATCTCACCGACGACGCCGACGCGGGCGAGGACAAGATGGAGAAGATGGCGCGGACCCAGGCCCAGTCCATCTGGGATATCGCCGCGCATTATACGCAGGCCTACTGGGCCGACATCGAGGCGCTGAACATCCGTCAGCCCGCCAAGTGGTCCATCGCGACAGATTACGTTCCGCAGATGATCGAATTTGCCGAAAAGATCGCGCCAAGGCACTGCTACGAACTGGAGAGCGGCCTCTATTTCGACGTTTCCACGGTCTCGGATTACGGCCACCTCGCGCGAGCCGTGACCGACGAGGGGGAGGGCCGTATCGAGGCCGTCGAGGGCAAGCGAAACGCCGCCGACTTCGCGATCTGGCGCAAGACGCCCGAGGGCGAGAAGCGGCAGATGGAATGGGATTCGCCGTGGGGCAAGGGCGCGCCGGGCTGGCACCTCGAATGCTCGGTGATGTCCGGCGACTTGCTGGGATTCCCGTTCGATATCCATACCGGCGGGATCGATCACCGCGAAATCCATCACCCCAACGAGATCGCGCAGAACCAGGCGTTCTGCTGCAAGCCCGATGATACTTGCGGCCTCGACGTTCCCGCAAATTCGGGCGCCCGGGTGTGGATGCACAACAATTTCCTCGTTGAGCGTTCAGGCAAGATGAGCAAGTCCTCGGGCGAGTTCCTGCGGCTGCAACTGCTGATCGACAAGGGCTACCACCCGCTGGGCTACCGCATGATGTGCCTTCAGGCGCATTACCGGTCGGAGCTCGAATTCTCGTGGGAAGGCCTTGCCGCCGCGTTGGTGCGCCTCAAGCGCATGATCATCGTGGCCGAACGCCTGGGCGAGGTGGAGGCAGGGGACGCCAATCACCCGAAGCTCGCGCCCATGCTCGAAACGTTCGAGAAGGCGATCGGCGAGGATCTCAACACCGCCGTCGCGTTGACGGCGCTGGAAGATGTGCTCGCCGCCAAGAAGGTGGACCCCTCCGCCAAGCGGGCGGCGATAGAGGCGATGGATTCGGTGCTGGGGCTCGATCTGTTCGGGACGGGCCGTGCCGACTTGCGTATTCGTCCAAAGGCTGCGGCAATCACCGAGGCCGAAATCGAGGATGTGCTCGCTCGCCGTAAACAGGCGCGCGCGGAGAAGGACTTTGCGAGTTCCGATGCCCTTCGCGACGAACTCTCGGCGAAGGGTGTCGAGGTGATGGACGGCGATCCGCTCGGCTGGGAATGGAAGCTCGGCTGAGCGCGTGAGCGGGGCGGGACTGCACTTGCGTTAACCGGGGCATTGGGGGGCTTGCCATTCCATCCGGCTGTCCCGATCAAACGATAAGGGCTTTTAATCGGCCATTTATCGGAGTTCGCCATGACCGTCGCCGTGATCAACGCCCAGTCGCGCCCGCTTCTGGACGGCCGCCTGCCTGATGGCGTGCAGCCGCTCTGGTTCGACAGCGACAGCCAGCTTCTGGAGCTTGCGCCGCAGGCGCAAGTGGCGTGGCTCGATCCGGTCGCGCCTGCTGTCGTGGCGGAATTCATCGAGGCTGCCGAAAGGTTGGCCTGGTACACGGCTCTTTCTTCGGGCGTGGACTGGCTCCCGCTCCGGGTTCTGAGCGAGCGCGGCATCCGGCTTACCAATGGTTCGGGAATTCATGCCCAGTCCGTCGCCGAATATGCCCTTATGGGCATGCTCACGGTGGCGAAGGGCTGGCGCGAAGTGGTGAGGGCGCAGGACCGGCATGAATGGCTGATGGAACCGCCCGGCAAGCGCGAACTGCTTGGCTCGAAGGTGCTGGTGGTCGGATCGGGAGAGATCGGCGGCCGTATCGGCGAGATGCTGCGTGTCTTCGGGGCGGAAGTCACCGGGGTCCGGCGCCGGCCGGGGGCGGGCGAGCTGGGCTCCGACGAGTGGCGGGCCGAGCTTGGCCGGTTCGACTGGGTGATTGCCGTGGTCCCTTCCACACCGGAAACCTTGCGCATGTTCGGCGAGGCCGAGTTTGCGGCGATGAAGCCGGGGGCCGTCTTCCTCAATTTCGCGCGCGGAACGGTGATCGAGCAGGATGCCTTGCTTGCTTCCATCGACTCGGGCCATCTGGGCGGAGCGTTCCTCGACGTTACCGAGCCCGAGCCGCTTCCCGCAGACCATGCGCTGTGGTCGCGTGCAAATATCCATATATCGATGCATCTTTCCGGCCGCGCGCAGGATGCATTGTTCGAGCGCGGATCGGCGCGTTTTCTCGGCAATCTTCAACACTTCGTTCGCGGTGAGCCGCTCGAACACCTGGTCGATCTGTCGAACGGCTATTGAAGCGCCGGCATGAGCGCCATTGAATTGTGCGCCACATTTCCCGAGACATGTGCAAACGGTTTGAGGGAAGGTGCACATGGCAGAGAGCGACAAGCGCAAGGCGTCCGATCTATTCATCGAATGTCTTGAGGCGGAAGGCGTCGAATATATCTTCGGCGTTCCGGGCGAGGAGAACCTCGATTTCCTCGATTCGCTCTCACGGTCGCGGAAGATCAAACTGATCCTCACGCGTCACGAGCAGGGCGCGGGCTTCATGGCGGCGACTTACGGCCGCCATACCGGCAAGGCGGGGGTATGCCTTTCGACCCTCGGCCCGGGGGCAACGAATTTTGTCACCGCTGCCGCCTATGCGACGCTGGGCGGAATGCCGATGCTGATGATTACGGGCCAGAAGCCGATCAAGAAGTCCAAGCAGGGTCGGTTCCAGATCCTCGATGTCGTCTCGATGATGCAGCCGATCACCAAGTACGCGCACCAGATGGCAAGTTCGGACAATATCCCGAGCCGCGTGCGTGAGGCATTCCGCATCGCCGAGGAGGAAAAGCCCGGCGCGACCCATGTCGAACTGCCGGAAGACATTGCCGACGAGTACACCGATTCGCGCCCCATCCTGCGCTCGACGGTGCGCCGGCCAACCGCCGATGTGAAATCGATCGCACAGGCGGTGGCAGCGCTGGAGAAGGCCAAGCGGCCGGTGCTGGTGATCGGAGCGGGCGCCAACCGCAAGATGACCAGCAAGATGCTGGGTGAGTTCGTCGAGAAGACCGGCATTCCCTTCCTCACGACCCAACTCGGCAAGGGCGTGATCGACGAGCGCCATCCCCGTTTCCTCGGTTGCGCGGCGCTGTCGTCGGGGGACTTCGTTCACCGTGCGATCGAGGATGCCGACTGCATCGTCAACATCGGCCATGACGTGATCGAGAAGCCGCCGTTCTTCATGCATAACGACGGTACGCGGGATGACCGCGTGGTTATTCACATCTCGACCAAGACCGCCGAGGTTGACCCCGTCTACTTCCCGCATGTCGAGGTGATCGGCGATATTGCCAACGCCATGTGGCAGATCAAGGAAGCGATCACGCCCTCTGCCAGATGGAATTTCGAAGCCATGCTCGGCTATCGCAAGGCCGAGGTCGAGCATACCGACCGACTGGCGGCTGACGAACGCTTTCCGATCTTCCCGCCTCATCTCGTTCAGCAGGTGCGTGAAGCACTGCCTGATGATGCGATCGTCTGTCTCGACAATGGGGTCTACAAGCTCTGGTTCGCTCGTGGTTATTGCGCCTGCAAGCCGAACACCGTGTTGCTGGACAACGCGCTTGCATCGATGGGGGCAGGGCTGCCTTCGGCCATGGCAAGCGCGATGGTCTATCCGAATCGGAAGATTTTCGCCGTCTGCGGCGATGGCGGCTTCATGATGAATAGCCAGGAGATGGAGACGGCGGTGCGGCTTGGTCTCAATCTCACCGTTCTGATCCTGAACGACAACGCTTTCGGAATGATCCGCTGGAAGCAGGCCAACATGGGCTTTGCCGACTTTGGTCTGACCTATGGCAACCCGGACTTCGTGAAGTATGCCGAAAGCTATGGCGCGAACGGCTACCGAGTTGAAAGCGCCGCGCATCTCAAGGAATTGCTGGCTCATTGCCGGGATACGCCCGGTGTCCACCTGATAGATTGCCCGGTCGATTATTCGGAAAACGACCGGATCCTCAATATCGAGATCAAGGACCTTTCGGCAGCGCTTTGATAATATGAAAAAGGCAGGGTTTTACCCCTGCCTTTTTCATTTCAGCCTTTCGGCGATCTCAGAAATCCTCAAGCAGCAGCAGTTCCAGTTCCACCGTCATGCGTGCAGGCGGCCCGGCTTCGTGCGCGACTTCACCGAGCGCTGCATCGGCGACGAGTTGTCGAGGAATGGTGAATTCGTGTTCGGGCAGGGCTTCGATAAGGTTCTCGCCAGCGGTGATGGCGGCATCGCCGGTAAAGGCCAGAGCGATGGTGTGGCGCGAGCCTGAGAATGTGGCACTGCTCCAGGGGCGCTCGGCATGGCGCAGGAATTCCACTTCCGGCCCTGCCAGCTTCAGCACTGCCGATAGCAGCGGAAGCCAGGGACCGCGTGCGGCGCCGCCCATGGCTTCCCGAGCGGATGCGTGCGCCGAGGCCAGCATCGAGCGGTCATGGGCGAGATTAACGTGCATGGGTGCTCTCCAGGTAGTTCGTCATGAATAGTTCGATCCGCGCCGCCGTTCCGGCGCGGGGCGTACGGCCATTGCGGAGATCGCCGACAAATCGCGGATCATGGGCGGCGAGCCGTCCGAATCTGGTCCAGGCCATGTCTGTCAGGCGCAGGAAGCGTTCGATCTGGCGAATAAGCATCGGGATGAGAGGCTCCGTTCGATGGGCTTGCGTTCTCTTTATGTTCCATCTATTTCCTACTTGTCTAGGAAATTTCCTCTTGTTATGGATTACATTATGGAAAGCCCTGAAGTCCGCTCCCGTCTGCTTGAACTGGCCGAGGCTCGCGGTGCTAGCTTGTCCAGTCTTTCACGCATGATCGGCAAAAATCAGAGCTATCTTCAGCAATTTATCAAGAAGGGCAGCCCTCGCAAACTGGAGGAGGAGGACCGTGGCCTGCTGGCGCGGTACTTCGGGGTGGACGAGGCTGAGCTGGGTAAAGCGAAAGAAAAATACGCCGAAGTCGCGGGAAATGTCTCCGGTGGGGATTGGGTGGAAGTTCCGCGCCTTTCAGTGGGCGCCTCCGCCGGGCCCGGCGCTTTGCCGGATGGCGAGGATGTATTCGGGGCGATTCGGTTTTCGTCCCGATGGTTGCGATCGATGGGGCTGCGCCCGGACATGCTTTCCGCAATCGCGGTCAGCGGCGATTCGATGGAGCCGACCTTGCGTGACGGAGACGAGATTCTCGTGGACCGTGACTGGCGGCCGCTGCGTGACGGTATCCACGTCGTTCGTCTGGATGATTCCGTATTGGTGAAGCGCCTGGCTGCGGGGCGAGGCGGACGTATCACCTTGTTGAGCGACAATTCCGCCTATCGCCCGCTCGAATGTGGGCTTGAGGATATCCAAGTGATCGGCCGCGTCGTGTGGAAGGGCGGGCGCATCTAGCGGCTGTCGGTGACGGTTGCATTGGCCGGGGCTTGCGGCCATTTCCGCAGGCATGACCGATATTCAGGAGCAGCCGATGCGCGTCGGCATCATTCCCGTTACCCCGCTTCAGCAGAATTGTTCGCTGATCTGGTGCACGAAGACCATGCGCGGCGCATTCGTGGATCCCGGCGGTGACCTGCCCAAGCTGCGGCAGGCGTTGGAGAAAACGGGCGTTACTCTGGAAAAGATCCTCGTGACTCATGGTCATCTGGACCATTGCGGCATGGCCGGCATCTTCGCCAGGGAGATGGGCGTGCCGATCGAGGGGCCGCACGAAGAAGACCGATTCTGGATTGCCCAGCTCAATGACGATGGCCCTCGCTGGAACATGGAGGCGCAGACTTTCGAGCCGAATCGATGGCTCGAGGATGGCGATAAGGTAACGGTGGGAGACCTTGAGCTCGATGTCGTCCATTGCCCGGGGCATACGCCGGGCCATGTCGTCTTCCATCATGAGCCCAGCAAGTTCGCCATGGTGGGGGACGTGCTGTTCCAGGGCGGAATTGGCCGCTGGGACTTCCCGCGGGGCAATCTGGCGGATCTCGTCGATTCGATAACCCGGAAGCTCTGGCCGCTGGGTGACGATGTCACGTTCGTTCCCGGTCACGGCCCGATCAGCACGTTCGGGGATGAGCGGCGGACGAATCCCTATGTCGGGGATGCTGCGCTGGAGCGGGGGCTTCCGGGCTGAAGCGGCCGGGCTTTGGTGCTTTTGAGAGGGGCGGCGTCCATGCGCCGCCCCTTTTTGATTCTCAGAACCGTCCCAGCGCGATCAGCAGCGCCATGACCGACAGCCCGAGCAGCGTCAGCACTGTAATGATAACGCCGCCTGCCCGCAGCAGGTTGGGCTTGCCGATGTCCATTCCAAGAGCGTGTGCCACACGGCCCAGCATGAAGATCGAGCCGGCGATCGCCAGCCAGGGGCCGGCCTTGCCCGTCATCTCGATCGCGGCGACGAGGATCAGCAGGAAGGGAGTGCTTTCCACGAAATTCAGCTGCGCGCGCATGCGGCGGCCCAGGCGTTCGTGACCGCCGTCGCCGAAGAGCACCTTTTCGCGCATGCGCAATTGTCCGATCCGCACTATATGCCAGAAGGTGATGACACCGGCGGCGGCCGCAAGGCACAGTGTGGTCTGCAGAATCATTGGTGCAATTTCCTCTTTGTCGATTTCGCGTTCATGCGGCGGGGCGGAACGGGTTGCAACTCGTGTGAAATCGGTTATAGGCGCGCCTTCGCAAGCCGCCGGTCCGCGAACACGGTTTCCGGCGGCCTTTTTGACATTCAATTCCAGGAACAGGTGCCGAAATGGCTGTCCCTAAAAGAAAAACGTCCCCGTCTCGCCGGGGCATGCGCCGCAGCCACGATGCTCTGCAGGTTGAAGCGTTCCACGAATGCCCCAACTGCGGTGAGCTGAAGCGCCCGCACAACCTCTGCAACGCTTGCGGCCACTACAATGGTCGTGAAATCGTCGCGGTTGAAGTCTAAGATTACGACGATTCCCGGAGAGTGCCCATGAGTCTGCCGCGTATCGCGATCGATGCGATGGGCGGCGACGAGGGCGTGCGCGTCATGATTGAGGGCGCTGCGCTCGCGCGCCGTCGTCATGATCGTTTCAAGTTCCTGCTGGTCGGTGATGAGCCGCGGATCAAGGCCGCGCTCGAAAATCATCCGAATCTCAGGGCTTCTTCCGAGATTCTGCATACCGAAGGCGTTATCAGCGGTGAGGATAAGCCCAGTCAGGCCTTGCGCCGGGCCAAGGGCACCTCGATGGGACGCGCGATCGAGGCGGTGAAGGCGGGTGACGCCGGAGCCGCCGTCAGCGCCGGCAACACCGGCGCGCTGATGGCGATTTCCAAGCTGACCTTGCGGACCATGCCCGGAATCGATCGCCCGGCGCTTGCAGCCCTGCTGCCGACGCTTGGGGACAACGATCTCGTCATGCTCGATCTCGGCGCCAATGCCGAGTGCGATGCCCGCAACCTCGTGCAGTTCGCGATCATGGGCGCTGCCTATGCCCGCGTCGCCACGGGGCGCGAGCAGCCGCGCGTGCGTCTTCTGAACATCGGTTCGGAAGAAACCAAGGGCACTGACATGCTGCGCGAAGCGGCGGCGACCCTCAAGAAAGCGGCTGGCGACCTGTCGATGTCTTTCGACGGGTTCACCGAAGCGGACAAGCTCGGCAGCGGTTCGATGGATGTCGTCGTAACCGATGGGTTCTCGGGCAACATTGCCCTGAAGGCGGTCGAGGGTACGGCGCGATTCGTGGCGGACCTGCTGCGGCGCGGATTTACCAGTTCGCTCCGCTCCAAGATCGGTTTCCTGATCTCGAAGCCTGCTACCGAGCTGCTCAAGCACCACCTCGATCCCAATAACCATAATGGCGCGGTCTTCCTGGGCCTCAACGGTATTGTCGTGAAGAGCCATGGCGGCGCGAATGCCGCGGGCGTCGCAAATGCCGTGGCGGTGACCGCGCGGCTCCTGGAGGAAAACGTGACCGAGCGGATATCCGCCGACCTTGCCCGCGTGGGCGGGGCGTCCCTGCGCAAGTCGCGTGTCCAGGAAGAGAGTGCCTGATGATTCGTTCGGTTCTGGTCGGTACGGGTTCCGCCCTGCCGCGCCGCTCGGTCAGCAACGCGGAACTTGCCGAACAGGTTGATACGAGCGACGAGTGGATCGTCGAGCGTACCGGCATTTCCAACCGGCACATCGCCGCGCCCGACGAGACCACGTCGAGCCTGGCAACGGATGCCGCACGCAAGGCGATTGAGGCTGCCGGGATCGACGCCTCCTCGATCGACCTGATCGTGCTCGCCACGGCAACACCCGACCAGACTTTTCCGGCAACGGCTACCATCGTTCAAAGCAACCTCGGTTGCCGGGGCGGAATCGCTTTTGACGTGGCAGCGGTGTGCTCTGGATTCCTTTACGCCGTGGGCGTTGCCGATTCGATGTTGCGCTCCGGCATGGCCAAGCGTGCGCTGGTAATCGGTTCGGAAACGTTCAGCCGCATCCTCGATTGGGAAGATCGCACCACTTGTGTCCTGTTCGGAGATGGTGCGGGAGCAATCATCCTCGAAGCGCAGGAGCAGGACGGTGATGCGCCGCGCGGCGTTCTTGCCACGCGTCTTCATGCTGACGGTGCGCACAACCAACTCCTTTATGTCGACGGCGGTCCGTCAACCACGGGGACGGTCGGCAAGCTGCGCATGAAAGGCCGCGAGGTCTTTCGTCATGCGGTGGTCAATCTGGCTGAGGTCCTTAAAGAAGTCCTTGAAGAAGTTGGTCTTTCTTCAAACGATATCGATTGGCTCGTGCCCCATCAGGCCAATGCGCGCATTCTGGAAGCCACCGCCAGGAAGCTTGATCTTCCACGTGAGAAGGTCGTCATGACGGTGGGGCAGCATGCCAATACCTCGGCAGCTTCGGTCCCGTTGGCGCTGGATCAGGCGGTTCGCGACGGACGAATTGTGCAGGGCGACCTGGTCGTTCTGGAGGCGATGGGCGGCGGTTTCACCTGGGGCGCCAGCCTGATCCGGATGTGAATTTGCTCCGGTATGGGGGAGTGCCCGCAATTGCTGCGTGCGGCATTGCTTTTCCCGCATTTTTTCATATTATCTTCGTGGGGGTTTGTCGCACGGAGGGGATGCGGGACTGATGCGTTCCACGGACACACTGACGAGGGCGGAGATCGCTGAAGCCATCCACAGGAAGCTCGGACTGTCCAGGTCCGAGTCGCTTGCGATGGTCGAAGCGATATTGCAACACATGTCGGAGGCCCTCGCCGAGGGCGAAAACGTTAAGATTTCCGGGTTCGGAACGTTCCTCTTGCGCGATAAGGGCGAGCGGATCGGACGTAATCCGAAAACCGGGGTCGAAGTGCCTATCACGCCGCGCCGGGTCATGACTTTCCGGGCAAGCCAGATGCTGAAGGACCGCATTACTGGCTGATTGCGGCCAGGAATGCGGAGATTTTAGCCATGGCAGCAAGTGAAGCGGGCGGCGAAACCGGTTCCGGTTTCGACCCTTTTGGCTTTGACGATGGCAAGGCGCCTGATGCGCTGCGCACGATCGGCGAGGTGACCAAGGCGTTGGGCATCCGGCAACATGTCCTGCGCTACTGGGAAGAGCAGTTTCCGTCGCTTCAACCCATCAAGCGCAGTGGCAATCGTCGCTATTATCGGCGCGAGGACGTCGTGCTGATCGCGGCGATCGACCGGCTGGTCAATCGTGAGGGTTATACCTTGCGCGGCGCCCGGATGGCGCTTGAAGAGCAGCCGGCCACGGTCTTGGCCACGGCGTCCATTTCGGTCGGCGTCGACCCTTCTACGAATCCGAAGCCTGTAGAAGCTATCGACGCTTTCGAAAAAGCGCTGCAGCAAATTCGCGAGCGATTGGCCCAGGCCCTCGTCGAGGTGTGAGGCGGGCTTGCCCGCTATTCAGAATTGAATGTCCGGTCCCAGTTCGGGGTCTAGATCCCGGGGACGGGTCAGGTGGGCGAGGCGCCCGATGCCTTCGCGGATCTGGTCCCAGGAATCGATGTCCAGTTCCAACACCGCATATGCAGCGGTGGGAAACTTTTCTTCGACCACATCGCGCATCGGACTGCTGCCGTCATCCGGCACGAGGTCGAAGATCAGATCTTCCAGTCCGGGGTTGTGGCCAACGAGCATGATCGAACGCGGGTCACCCGTCTGTTCGCGCAGCAAGTCTATCAGCGTTGCCGAACTTGCAAGGTAGATGCGGCGGTCCCAGGTGATGGGCGGCATTTCACCTGCAGCTTCGCCTGCGAGTTCGATCGTCTGCGTGACGCGGACGGCAGGCGATGCGAGGACGCGCTTCCAGCCTATCGCATGATCCCGGATGTGCAATCCCATCAAGGCAGCGCCTTTTCGTCCGCGCTTGTTGAGCGGGCGATCGAAATCCCGCAGGCGGGCGTCGTGCCAGTCGGACTTGGCATGTCTGAAGATTCCGAGAGTTTTCATCGAGTAGTTCGGTTCACACTAGTTCGGGGTCAAACGGAAGGTCGGGCCGCATCGCTCTGCTTTTCGCTTTCTCCTGAAACATTCCAGGCGACGCGATGCAAGGCTTCCTCCAGCGAAATTCGAAGCACCGGCGTTCCTTCAGGGAAAGCGCTCAGCAATCGCGAGGGGAAGGCAGAGGAGAGGACGACAAAATGCCCGCGATCGCCGCGACTGCGGATCAGGCGTCCAAAAGCCTGCGCCAGTTTTGCGCGGATCAGACTGTCATCATAGGCGGAGCCGCCGCCGGCAACGCGCCGGGCACGGTGCAGGATGGTGGGGCGCGGCCAGGGCACTTGCTCCATCACCACCAGTCGCAGCGATTCGCCCGGCACGTCCACGCCGTCGCGCAAGGCATCGGTGCCAAGCAGGGATGCGGCCGGATCGTCGCGGAAGATATCCACCAGCGTGCCGGTGTCGATGGGGTCGACGTGCTGCGCATAGAGAGGCAGGCCCGCGCGGGCGAGCCGGTCGGCAATGCGGCCATGGACGGCGCGTAAACGGCGAATGGCCGTGAACAGGCCGAGCGCGCCTCCACCTGCCGCTTCGATCAGCCGCGCGTATGCGCCGGCGAGCGCGGGAATATCGCCGCGAGGCACATCGTTGACGATGAGGACTTCGGCCTGTGCAGCATAGTCGAAGGGGCTGAGATGTTCCGAAAGCTTCGGGGCAACTTCGATATGACGGACGCCCGAGCGCGCGATGGCCTTATCCCAGTTCTCGCCGTCACGCAGGGTTGCCGAGGTCATCACGACGCCGTGTGCCGGTTCGAGAACGACGCTGGCGAAAGGCTTCATCGGATCGAGCCAATGACGGTGGATGCCGACATCGTATTCGCGCGCTTCCGAACGATCGAGTGCCAGCCAGTCCACGAATTCGGGATCGGCGGGGCCGGCGAGTCTGCCGAGCATCGCTTCCCAGGCCAGAAGGATATCCACACGCCAGCCGAGCGATTGCCGGGCTCCTTCGATGCGCGCTCGGCCGGGACCATCAAGCCAGTCGGGCCCATCTTCCATCAGCGCTTCCAGCCTGAGGCCGAGACGGACGAGAGGTTGACGCAGTTCGCCCAGGGCCTCGCGCGCGGCTTCCGCGATCTCGACGAAGGCGCCGTCCAGTCCGGCCGCCTCGGTTTCGAGTCCGTAGCCGGCTTCCTGTCCGCCGCTCTCGTCGCGGGCGTAGACGGTTGCGCGCACGGCAGCGAGCAGTTCTTCGATCGGGCCGGAGGGCGCGCCTTCGGTGAGGCGCTGCATCCAGCCATCGCCGGGAAGCGCTTCGGCCGCGGCGCGGGCGGCGTTGATCGCCTTTGCGCCAGCTTCGTCATAGCTGGCGACATCGGCGAGCCGGGCGGAGAGGCCGCGCCGTCGTCCCCGCGAGGCTTTTTCCGGCCCGATTACCCAGCGGCGAAGTTCGATCGCCTCGGCGCCGGTGAGCGCGGCGGCGAAAGTGGAATCGGCGGCGTCGAAGACATGATGGCCTTCGTCGAAGACGATCCGGGTCGGCCGGGCAGCGTGGTCGCGGCCGCGCGCGGCGTTGATCATGACGAGTGCATGATTGCCGATCACGAGGTCGGCCCCGGCGCTGGCCCGTGCGGCACGCTCGATGAAGCACTTCCGGTAGTGCGGGCAGCCGGCATAGACGCATTCGCCGCGCCGGTCGGTGAGGGCTGTGATGCCGCGTTGACGGAACAGGGTACCGAGCCAGCCCGGCAGGTCTCCGCCGATCATGTCGCCGTCCTGTGTATAGGCGGCCCAGCGCGCGACGAGTTGCGCCATGATTGCCGCGCGCCCGGCGAAGCCGCCCTGCAGGGCATCCTCGAGATTGAGCAGGCAGAGATAGTTCTCACGGCCCTTGCGAACGACGACGGGCTGGCTGCCGTCCGCGCGCCGTTCCGGCCATGCGCGGCGGCTCTCCTTGCGGAGCTGGCGTTGCAGTGCCTTGGTGTACGTGGAAACCCAAGTGGTGCCGCCGGACAATTCGCTCCATAGCGAAGAGGGGGCCAGATAGCCGAGCGTCTTGCCGATTCCGGTACCTGCCTGCGCGAGCAGGACGTGCGGGCGTCCGGAGGATTGGCGCGGGGCAAATGCAGCCGCGGCTTCTGCGGCATAGGCCTGCTGGGTGGGGCGCTGCTCCGCGCCGCTGCCCGTCAGCCGCGCAAGGCGTTGAAGTACTTCATCTTTTTCCAGCGTAATCTGCCGGGGTTGTGGAAGTTCGGGGCTTTCTTCCCATTCGGGCAGGCGCGTGAACAGCCAGCGTTCGGCGCGTTCGGGACGAGCGATGCGCGATTCCAGCAGATTCGACCATGGCCAGCGCATGCGGACGAGCGATTGTAGCGACGTCCATGCCCCTTCCCGTTCGGGCCAGGTCGGGCTTTCGCAAATGGCGAGCAGGGCGCCGGCGGCTTCCTGAAGCAGGCGCGGGACGTCGGCATCGTCTTTCGGGATTTCGAGATCGAGCGCCTGGCCGAGACCCTTGGGCGTCGGCACGACGAAACGCGCAGGATGCACGAAGGCGTAGAGTTCGAGCAGGTCGAGGCCGGACAGGTCGGGATAGCCCAGTCGCGTGGCGACCAGGGGAGCGTTGAGGATCAGCAGCGGCGTGTCTGCCGCCGCCATCACCGATTCGCCCTTCGAGACAGGCCGGGTGTTGCCGGATCCGTCGCGAAGCCACGAGCCGCCGTGGCTGGCATGGAGTGCGGGAAGGGGCAGGGCGGCCATGCCGCTCGTCTTAGGCAAGCTGCGGACAAAAGGGAAACCTTGCGAAGCCGGCTATCGTCGAAAACCGCAGTGTCGGAACAAAAAATACATCAAGATACATTTTAGGCTCTTGCGAATTTCCCTTTAAGATATATTTTGAGGCCATCATGAATTGGAAAGAAATCGAAATGAGAGATATGCATTCTCACAAGCGCGGCAGGGGCCGCGATCATGGCCATGGCATCGAGCGTGGTGAGGGCCGTTGCGGCCGTCGCGGGCATCACCGCGAGCACTATTCTTCGGACGAGTTTGCACCGCGCGGCATGCGTGGCCGCGGCGGGTTCGGAATGGGCCGAGGGCCCGATGGCGACAGCTTTGGCGAAGGTTTCGGCGGCGGATTTCCCGGCGGACGGGGACGCGGGCGTGGCGGCCGTGGCGAAGGCTTTGGCGGATTTGGCGGTGGTTTCGGCGGCGGATTTGGAGGGGGTCCGGGTGGCGGACGCCGCAAACGGTTGTTCGATCAGGCCGAACTCCAGATCCTGCTGCTAGCCTTGATCGCCGAGACGCCGCGCCATGGCTATGACCTGATCCGCGAGATCGAAGGGCTGTCGGGTGGAGATTATGCGCCCAGTCCGGGCGTCGTTTACCCTGCGCTCACTTACATGGAGGAATCCGGGCTGATCGCGCCGGCTAGCGGTGAAACCTCCCGCAAGTCCTATGAAGCAACCGAGCAGGGCAAGGCCCAGGCAGAAGCGGATGCCGATAAGGCGGTTGCATTGAAGGCACGGCTTTCGGCTCTTGCCGAAGCGCGCGAGAAGGTTGATCCCGCTCCGGTGCGCCGGGCGATGCATGCGCTGAAAATCGCGATGTTCGACCGGCTCTCGAAAGATGGCGCCAATCGGGATGTCATCCTGCAGATCGCAGATGCACTCGACGAGGCCACTCGCAAGATCGAAAGGATCGAGGGATGAACAGCATCGCTACCCGTGTCGCGACCGAAAGCGGTGGCAAATACGTCCGTCAGCTTTGCAAGCACTGGAGCCACAAGCTCCAGACCGAAGTGGATGGTGATACCGGAACCGTGACCTTTCCTTCCGCCGTGGCCGTCATGGCTGCGGACGAGGGCGGTATCGCGATCACCATTACCGGTGAGAAGCGCGAGGATGTAGAGGGCCTGACCGACGTGGTCGCGCGCCACATCGATCGCTTTGCTTTCCGTGAGGCCCCGCTCGCTTACGACTGGCAGTGGCAGGAAGCCTGAGTTATCCCGTTATCCCGGACCTGATCTTCCATTGCCGACGATTGGAGATGCTTCGCTGCGAGCGATGAGTCTCTTTGAGAGCGGCCTTCGATCAGGTTCGGGATGAGGGCACTTTCGAAGGCGAGGCGCATGCCTTCTTGCTTGCGAAATGCGCGCTTTTCGCCAAAGAGCGCTGCCATGACTGAAAACGCCCTGATTGAAGCCGCACGCGTGTCCAAGGCCTGGCCCTTCCAGGAGGCCCAGAAGCTCCTCAAGCGTTATCCGAACGGCAAACCCGGCGATGCGCCGATGCTGTTCGAGACCGGCTACGGTCCGTCGGGCCTTCCGCATATCGGCACTTTCCAGGAAGTCCTGCGTACTACGCTCGTCCGCCGTGCCTACGAAGCGCTGACGGGCGGAGCGCCGACCCGTCTTGTCGCCTTTTCGGACGACATGGACGGCCTTCGCAAGGTCCCCGACAATATCCCGAACGGGGAAGTGCTTGCCGCCAACCTCGGCAAGCCGCTCAGCCGCATACCCGATCCATTCGGCACGCACGAAAGCTTCGCGCATTACAACAACGCGATGCTGCGCGACTTCCTCGATCGCTTCGGCTTCGATTACGAGTTCGTCTCGGCCAGCGATCGCTACAATTCCGGCGAGTTCGACGCAGCGCTGACGCGCGTGCTCGAGTGCAACCAGGCGATCCTCGATGTCATGCTGCCGACGCTGCGCGAGGAGCGCCGCAAGACTTATTCGCCGGTGCTGCCGGTTTCGCCCACCAGTGGTGTTGTGCTCCAGGTCCCGGTCGAAGTGCTCGATTCCGCCACCGGCCTGATCCGTTTTACGGACGAGGATGGCACCGTCGTCGAGCAGTCCGTATTCGGAGGAAAGGCCAAGCTCCAGTGGAAGGTCGACTGGGCCATGCGTTGGTATGCGCTCGGCGTCGATTACGAGATGTGCGGCAAGGACTTGACCGACTCGGTGACCCAGTCCGGCAAGATTGTGCAGATTCTGGGCGGTCGTAAGCCGGAAGGGCTGATCTACGAGCTGTTCCTCGACGAGAATGGCGAGAAGATTTCGAAGTCGAAGGGCAACGGTCTCACCATCGAGCAGTGGCTGACTTATGGCACGGAGGAGTCGCTGGGCTTCTACCTGTTCCGTGAGCCCAAGAGCGCCAAGCAACTTCATGTCGGGGTGATCCCCAAGGCTGTCGACGAGTATTGGCAGTTCCGCGGCAATCTCGCCGGTCAGGCGCTCGACAAGCAACTCGGCAATCCCGTGTGGCACCTGCTGCGCGCGAACGGCGAAGATGAAGGTGCTGGCGACACTGTGCCGGTGACGTTCTCGTTGCTGCTCAACCTCGTCGGGGTTCTCGGCGCGGAGGCGACTGCAGAGCAGGTCTGGTCCTATCTCGGTAACTATGTCGCCGATGCCACGCCCGAGGCGCACCCGGAACTGGGGGAGATGGTCCGCGCCGCGCTCGCCACCAATCGTGACTTCATTGCACCTACCCTGAAGCGCCGTGCGCCGACTGCGAACGAGGCCGAAGCGCTGAAGGTGCTGGACGCCGAACTGGAGAAGGCCGGCTCGGAAGCGACCGCAGAAGCGCTTCAGAACGTGGTCTACGAGATCGGCAAGAACGAGACCTATCAGTTCGAGACGCTGCGTGACTGGTTCAAGGCGCTTTACGAAACGCTGCTCGGTTCTTCGCAGGGGCCGCGCATGGGCAGCTTCATTGCCCTTTACGGCGTGCCTGAAACGCGCAAACTGATCGCGGAGGCCCTTTCGGCCGCTGGCTGAACGGAAAGATCGGGGCCTGAATGCACAAGAACCCCAAGACGCCCGAGGAACTCGCCGAAGAGCTGCTCGGGCGTCGGTTCGATGATCTCGACAGGGAGGACCGGGAGGTCCTCAACCGCATTGCGACCGGCAGTATCGTTGGCCCCAATGCCGATGAGCTGGCCGCGCTTCATGCAACCCGCGCGGACCGGCTGGCCGACCGGGTGGCGGCGGTCGGCGGAAGCTGGGGCTTCATCATCGCTTTCGGCGTGGTGCTGTTCGGCTGGATGCTGCTGAACAGCACGATCCTTCAGGCGATCGGAATCAAGCCCTTCGACGCCTACCCCTACATTTTCCTGAACCTGATGCTTTCGATGCTGGCCGCCATCCAGGCGCCTGTCATCATGATGAGTCAGAACCGGCAGGCCGACAAGGATCGGATCACCGCGCGGCACGACTATGAGGTCAATCTGCGCACGCAGCTTGAGATCATCCGGCTGCACCGGCGTTTCGATCATCTCATGGAGTATCTGGAGGCTCGCCGCTCGGCCGAAGACGGCGAGGAGTGTTAGGTCTTTAACTCATGACCCGGTGCCATCGCGTTCAGGACCAGTAACGCGCGCGGAACCACTTCGTGACGACATACTTTACGCCGCGCACCACGGGCCGCGCGGCATGCATGGTCAGGGGGTTGGGAGTACCGTCAGGCAGGGCATTGTTCCAGATCAGGAGCGTTCCCGCGATCGGTTGAACCTTGAGGCCGAGGTGGACGAAGTCCGTCATCCCGCCTTCGTCCACGGTGTTGAGATAGATCATCGCCGTCCAGCTTCGCTGTCCGCCATTACGCTTTTCGCGCGGCCAGTAGGGCGCGCTCGTGTCGAACCAGTCCCAATGCTCGTGGTAGAACTCGCCTCGATTGTAGCGCTGACCCTGCGCGGATTCGCCGCAGGCGCTATCGATCCCGGTGAGTTCGCTCAGTTTTGTGTCGAGTGCGCGGACGATAAGGTCGTTCGGATCGATGTCGCCCGAAAAACTCGTGCGGTAGCCTTCCCAATCCTTTTCTTCGGCCAGGCGGGATGGGCAGGCGACAGCGTCTATCAGGCCGATGAGATGGGAGCAGTGCACCGGCGAGAGGAATTGCTCGGCCGTGTAGATTTCCGCCCCTTCCACCGGAACGCGCCTTATCGCCGGGCTCTCGGACAATCGCCCGCGCACGCTGCTGCCTATCCTCGTCAGGGTTTCGCTGTCCGGATGGATGGTTTTCTGCATGAAGGCAGGCAGACTACGCGCGCGGCGGGGCCAATCAATTGCTGCTATTCACAAAGTTGTGGCTGAATTGCTGGGCTCAAGAAAAACGCCCCCGGATCATGCGATCCGGGGGCATCAGGGATTCTACCAGAAGAAGTCGTAGATCACGTCGACCACTTCGCCGGAATAGGTATCTACCAGCAGTACGTCGTCGTAATACCGGACCCAGCGATAAGGGCCGTAGACCGGCGGCAAACGGTAGGACCACGGATCGTCCAGCCAGTAGTTGCTGCCATAGAACATCGAGCCCAGGGTAAAGCCGATGCTCAGGCGGCGGTACGAATAGCCTCGATAGGGCGCATAGTAACCGCCGATATGATAGGCCGAGCGATTGCGGTCGCGGTAGCGCTGCCAGTCGTAACGGTTGTCGCGGCGCCAGTTATCGCGATCCCAGCGGTGGTTGTCGCCATTGGACCAACGACGATCGTTGTCCCGGCGATCCTTGCCCCATGCGTTGCGGTCGGGACGATTGTCCTTGCCATTCCAGGCGGGCCGATCGTCCGGCCGGTCGTTCCCCGGACGGGTGCCCGGACGGCCATCCGGGCGCCCATCGGGGCGATCACGGCCATTGCCAGCGTTCCAGCGCCGATCGTCGTCGCGGCGGTCGGCATCGCCGCGGTCAATATTGCCCTTGGCTCTTTGCCAGGCGCTAGGGGTGCCGTTTCCTTGCCAGCGGTTGCCGGATTTCCAATTCGGCTGCTGATCGGGGCGCTGCTGACCCTGCTGCGGAGGGCGGGCGTTCGACCAGGAGCGATCCCCTTGCTGCTGGGGGACGGGCCGGGCCTGCTGCTGGCGCTGATCGTTTCCGCGCCATGCGGACTGGGCCTGAGGGCGCTCGGGCGCCTGCGGGCGTGCCATGTCGGGCCGGGCCTGCTGCATCTGCGGGCGCGGGGCTTCGGGGCGCGGTGCGGGGCGAGACGCGCCGCCGTTTCCGCTGGGGCGTTCTCCACCGCTGCGCTCCTGCCGGGGCGCACGATCCTGGCGGGGCTCCGCCATTGCGGCTGCGGGAAGGGCCAGACCTGCTACAGCAATCGCCATTGCGCCGATCGCGCCCGCAGAGAGAAGCCTGCTCGCCTTCAGAGTATGTTCCTTTTTCATTTTTCCGGTCTCCAAACCGGATTTGCCGCCCGGCGATGGCGGTTCATCCTGAGTGTATTCCTATATGAGATGCGCTGTCGCAGAGGTGAACCGTGGTAATGCCTTCTGTTCATCTTCAGTGCTACCGAAATGAACAAGCCGCCGCCCCGGAGTTTCCGGAGCGACGGCTCGTGTTCTTCCGCCGAAGCTGTTCAGCGAAGTGCCGAAATCAGCGCGTCAGCTTCTTGTAGGCGAGGCGGGTCGGGCGATCCGCGGCGTCGCCAAGGCGGCGGCGCTTGTCTTCTTCATAGGCCTCGAAGTTGCCTTCGAACCATTCGACGTGGCTGTCGCCCTCGAACGCGAGGATGTGCGTGGCGAGACGGTCAAGGAAGAAGCGGTCGTGGCTGATGACCACGGCGCAACCGGCGAAGTTCTCGATTGCTTCCTCGAGCGCACCGAGCGTTTCGACGTCGAGGTCGTTGGTCGGTTCGTCGAGCAGGAGGACGTTGCCGCCCAGCTTCAGCATCTTGGCCATGTGGACGCGGTTGCGTTCACCGCCCGAGAGCTTGCCGACGTTCTTCTGCTGGTCGGCGCCCTTGAAGTTGAACGCGCCCACATAGGCGCGGGTCGACATGTCGTGACCGTTGACCTTCATGTAGTCGAGCCCGTCGGAGATTTCCTCCCAGACGTTCTTCTTGGGGTCGAGGTGGTCGCGGCTCTGGTCGACGAAGCCGAGGTGCACGGTCGAACCGATGTCGATCGAACCCTCGTCCGGGGTTTCCTTGCCGGTGAGCAGCTTGAACAGGGTCGACTTGCCGGCGCCGTTCGGGCCGATCACGCCGACGATGCCGCCCGGCGGCAGGATGAACGAAAGGTTCTCGAACAGCAGCTTGTCGCCGTAAGCCTTCGAGATATCCTTGACCTCGATGACCTTGCCGCCAAGTCGCTCGGGCACCTGGATGACGATCTGCGCCTTGCCGGGCTTGCGGCCGGACTGGGCTTCCTGGAGCTGCTCGAACTTGCGGATACGCGCCTTGGACTTGGTCTGGCGGGCCGCAGGCGTCTGCCGCATCCACTCCAGTTCGTCCTTGAGCGCCTTCTGGCGGCCGGATTCTTCGCGGTCCTCCTGCTCCATGCGCTTGGACTTCTTCTCGAGGTAGGTCGAGTAGTTGCCCTCGTAAGGGAAGTATTTTCCGCGGTCGAGTTCGAGGATCCAGTCAACGACGTGGTCAAGGAAGTAGCGGTCGTGGGTGATCATCAGCACCGCGCCGGCGTATTCCTTGAGGTGGTTTTCCAGCCATTCGACGGATTCTGCGTCGAGGTGGTTGGTCGGTTCGTCGAGCAGCAGGATCGAGGGCTTCTGGATCAGCAGGCGGGTCAGCGCGACGCGGCGCTTTTCACCGCCCGAGAGCTTGTCCACCGGCCAGTCGCCCGGCGGGCAACGCAGTGCTTCCATGGCGATTTCAAGCTGGTTGTCGAGCGTCCAGCCGTCAACCGCATCGATCTTGCCCTGAAGGTCGCCCATCTCTTCCATCAAGGCGTCGAAGTCCGCGTCTTCCGGCGGATCGGCCATGAGGTTCGAGATCTCGTTGAAGCGGTCGACGAGGTCGGCGGTTTCGCGTGCGCCGTCCTTGACGTTCTCAAGCACGCTCTTGCTCGTATCGAGCTCCGGTTCCTGCTCGAGGTAGCCGACGGTGATGTTCTCGCCCGCCCAGGCTTCGCCCGTATAGTCGGTGTCGATGCCGGCCATGATCTTGATCAGGGTCGACTTGCCTGCGCCGTTCGGGCCGACGATGCCGATCTTGGCACCCTGGTAGAACTGCAGGTTGATGTCGGACAGCACCGGCTTGGGGGCGCCGGTGAAGGTCTTGGTCATGCCCTTCATGACGAAGGCGTATTGGGCAGCCATCGGTTTCCTCTGGAAATAGGATCTGGATCTGAAAAGTTGCGCTCGCTCTACAGGTGCGAGGCCCCGTTGCCAAGGGCAGGGCCGGACGCCCGGAGCGTGTGGCGCGGCGGTTTACACGGAACGTCCGAAATGTGTCGTGCCGCCGGATTTTCAAGTGGCCGTCATCTGCTGAAAACCGCAGGAAATGCCGGTCGGCCACGACAGGAGGGTGTGAACTTCGGGCAAACGGGAATGTGAAGGGCCATTGGAAGCGGGTTTCGCGGAGAGAGAATGGTCTCAATCCTCTCAGAATTGCGCCGGGTAGGAAAGCGGCCGGGCCGAGGGCGACAAAGGGGCTTGATCGCAAAGCCGGCAGCGGGCAGGGCCTTGCCCCCCCTATCCGATCCCCGACGGAGAAAAAATGCAGAAATTACTAAAGGTTGTCACCGTGTTTGTGGTTGCCGGAGCGGTGATGTTCGGTGGCCGCTGGTACATGTATGTCGCTCAGGGTGATACGCCTTATGATGAAGTCGGCATCGCGCTGAACGGCTATGCCCCCTCGCCGCTACGCAGTTGGGGATGCCACAAGATGCAGGCCCGCTTCCCGGGCCAGTTGCCGCCCTATGGCTGCGGCACCCCCGATGGCCGCAACTGGCTGTAGCAGGAACCACGGGACATGAGCACAATGCACATCCGGCAGGACGATCCCACGGCGGCCCATGTCGCTCCTTTGCTGGAGCATCATCTTCGCGAATTGCAGGAGGTCATGGCCGAACATGCCTTCGCACTCGATGCGAGCGGCCTTTCGGTGCCGAGCGTGACCTTCTGGACGGCGTGGAACGGAGAGATGCTGGCCGGTTTCGGCGCGCTAAAGGAACTGGATGCGCGCCGGGGCGAGGTGAAGTCGATGCGTGCAGCGCCCTCCGCGCGCGGCACCGGCGTGGGGCGGGCCCTGCTCGCCCATATCGTCGAGCAGGCGCGGGCAAGGGGGTACGATTGCCTGTACCTCGAAACCGGCACGGCACAGCTCCATGTCCCGGCGATTTCGCTTTACCGGAGCGCCGGCTTTATCTCGTGCGAGGCATTTGCCGACTATGAGCCGAGCCCGCACAACCAGTTCATGCGGCTTGATCTGGTGTCCTGATCGAAACCCGGCTGGCCCCCCGGTCCGGGATCGAGATGGACCGGTTGGCAGGAGCGACGGGGCGCGTTAGGCATCTGTCATGCAACGCAGATTCTCCCCAGCGGCGCTTCTCGCCGCCTCCTCGCTCCTTGCCGCCGCTTCGCTCCCGGTTCCCGCTCTGGCCACGCCTGCCGAAGGCTCGGGCGTGGCCTGGGAAATCGTCGAGGGGCTGACCACCGAGATTGGTGCGCGGCTCGCCGGTTCGCCCGAAGAGGGTCAGGCCCGCCTCTGGGCAGAGGCCAAGCTCAACGCGCTGGGTTTCCAGAACGTCAAGATCGAGCCGTTCAAGACCCTCGTCTGGACGCGCGGAGAGGAACGCGCGAAGCTGACCGCACCTTATGCGCATTCGCTGGCGATCACGGCCCTTGGCCTTTCGGCCCCCACGCCGGCCAAGGGCCTTCAGGCCGAACTCGTCTACTTCCCCACGCTCGATGCCCTGCGCGCGGCGCCGGACGGATCGCTCAAGGGCAAGATCGCCTTCGTGGACCACGCAATGCGCGCGGCGCAGGACGGCTCGGGCTATGGCCCTTACGGCGATGTGCGCCGCCGGGGTCCGTCGATCGCTTCCCAGAAGGGGGCTTCGGCCATTGTCATCCGCTCGGCCGGTACCGACAGCCATCGCAATCCGCACACCGGCGTTACCGTATTTGCCAAGGACGTGGCCGCGATTCCGGCCGGCGCGGTCTCCAACCCCGATGCCGACCTGATCGCCCGCATCGCCAAGCGCGGCAAGCCGATGAAGATCGACCTGACCATGCTCGGCAAGCCGTTCCCCGATGCGCCTTCGGGCAATGTGATCGCCGACCTGCCGGGGCGCGACCCTTCGCTGCCGAAGATCGTGCTCGCCTGCCATCTCGATTCGTGGGACCTGGCGACGGGCGCGATCGACGATGCATCGGGTTGCGGCATCGTCACCGCAGCCGCGCTTGCCGCGCAGAAGGACGGCAAGACCCTGCGCACGATCCGCGTGCTCTGGGCGGGTAACGAGGAAATGGGCGTCACCGGCGGTGGCAGCAAGGCCTATGCCGAGATGCATGGCAATGAACCCCATGCCGTGGCGATGGAGAGCGACTTCGGTGCCGACAAGGTGTGGCAGTTCCGCCTGACCCTGGCCGAAAGCAACAAGGCCGTGGCCGAGAAGATCAAGGCCGCGCTCTGGCCGATGGGCATCGTCCAACACGACGGCGCGGCCACCGGCGGAGCGGACGTCTCGGCCATCATCGCCAGGCAGGAACTGGCGGTGGTCGATCTTGGGCAGGACGGGATGCACTATTTCGACCTGCATCACACGCCCGACGACACGCTCGACAAGGTCGATCCGGCAGCACTTCAGCAGAACGTCGATGCCTGGACGGCGGTGCTCAAGGTGATCGCCAATGAGCCGGGCGAGATCGCCCGCGTGCCCGGATCGAAGGGCGAAGGCTGACGGGGAGGGAAGGGGGCTATTGCCCCCTTTCTGACGGTGGCGCCACGATCGCGCCGGAAGACGGATGGCTTCGTCTTGCCGAGGTCGTGCTACTTCATCGCTTGAATGAGGCCGGCAACCTCCACCAGCCGCCGCGCCTGTTCCAGGTGGAGCAGCTCTGTCATCTTGCCGTCCACCCGGATCGCGCCCTTGCCCTGGTTCTCCGGGAGGGCGAACGCCGCGATCACGGCCTGCGCCCATGCGAGATCGGTCTCGCTTGGGGAGAAGACGGTGTTGCAGGGCTCGATCTGCGCGGGGTGGATCAGGCTCTTGCCGTCGAAACCGAACATCAGCCCCTGGCGCGCTTCGGCCTCGAACAGGCCGATGTCGCGAAATTCATTGCATACGCCGTCGAGGATCGCGATCCCCTCGGCGCGTGCAGCGGCAACCGCCATCGACAGGAAGGGCAGGAACGGCGTGCGGCACGGCGTGAGCTGCGCCCGCATCTCCTTGGCAAGGTCGTTGGTGCCCATGATCCAGAGCGACAGCCGCGTGGTGCGGGCCATGGCGGCGATCCGGGGCAGGTTGCCCACGCTTTCGCAGGTCTCGATCATCGCCCAGAGCTGCATCTGCGGGGCCGCGCCAAGGAGCGCCGCATCGTACCGGGCGATATCCTCGGGCGAATTGACCTTGGGGACGAGCACGGCCGCGGCCTGCGATCCGGCGATGGCGGCAAGGTCGGCCGCGCCCCATTCGGTATCGATGCCGTTTGCGCGGATCGCGACTTCGCGGTGGCCGAAGCCCCCTTCGGCAACGGCGGCGATGGCGGCGGCGCGGGCCTCCTCCTTCGCTTCGGGCGCCACGGCGTCTTCAAGGTCCAGCACCACCACGTCGCAAGGCAGCGTGCGCGCCTTGGCCAGGGCCTTGGCGTTGGAGGCGGGCAAATAGAGCGCGCTGCGGCGTGGGCGATGGGCAGTATCGGAAGCTGAGGCGGTCATCGGCAGGGTTTCCTCGCAGTTGCGGACGCATTGCGGAGAGGGGCCGGCAGGTCAAGGCTGCCCGGGCGCTGACCACGGGGGCGATTGGCGCGGGGCGGAATTCGCGCCACGGACAAGCGAGAGGTTATTCGGTGATGCAATCGTTTGAAACATGCGCTAACGACTGATTCGTCGTTAACGATCGTTCGCATGAGTGATCGAATTAAGCGTTGCCGGAACTTTTCGGCTGCTGCTGCGATAGCCCTTTACGGGTCGCATATCGTCCCGCGACCGCTCCGGATACAGGCGCGGCGCGGGACGGTAATTTGCCCTCAGCCGGCTGGTTCCAGGATTTTCTCCAAGATTATTTCGCTTTCCTGCCATAGCTTTGCGGCCGCAACATCATCTTGCGCCTGAGCTGCCGGTTGCTCCTCCGCCAACTCGTGGAAATAGCGTCCGCCTTTGCCGCCTAGTTCCTCGGCAGTGGCCAGCCAGACGATCGTTCGCGCGGGTTGCTCGGGCGCTGCGCATTCGTTGGCGGCCATGTAGCTCTGCATCGCCTCGTCGCCGTGGCTGGCGAAGTTCGAACCGACCCGGCCGGGATGCATGGAAAGCGCGACAATACCCTTGTCGATCAGCCGGCGATCCAGTTCGCGCGTGAACAGCAGGTTGGCTAGCTTGGCCTGGCAGTAGGCGGCACTGGCGTCGAAGGCGGTTTTCATCATCAGATCGTACCAGCGCATCCCCGCACAGGCGCGGTGCCCGCTCGACGAGACGGCGATCACCCGCACCAGTCCCGGAGGTGCATCCCCGGCCGCGCGTTCGAGCAGCGGCTGGAGTTCGCGCGTGAGCAGGAACGGGGCGAGGTGATTGGCCGCGAACGTGGATTCGAGGCCTTCGGAGGTCTCATGCCATCCATCCCGCACGCCGCCCGCATTGTTGACGAGAACATCGACCTTGTCGGTTAACGCGCGAATTTCCCCTGCGACGCGGCGGACCTCGTGCATTTCGGCGAAGTCGCCCCGGAGCATGTCGATGCGGGCGGCTCCCGTTCCGGCAGCGCGGATTTCGGCCTCGGCCTGTTCGCAGCGGCGGGGGGCGCGTCCCGTGCCGATAACGTGCCAGCCCATGCGTGCGAAGGCCTGCGCGGTGGCCTTGCCGATGCCGGAACTGGCGCCCGTGACGACCGCGCATCGCTGGCGGGCATCGGACTTTTCGGCGGGCGGCTTGCTGAGGTCCGGCTGGCCGTCTGATTGCGACATTATCGTTACTCTCCCTTTGAATTCTCTCTCAGCGCGGCTCCGCGCCCCGGAGGAACAGCCGCACTGCGAAGCGTACCCTGCGATCCACATCCTGCGCCGGAAGCTCGTTCCCCGAAATCAGGAAACGTACGGGGGCGCTGACGACCATGCTCATGAAGACATTGGCCGAAAGCATCGCATCCTCGATGGCGAGTCGCCCGGCGAGGGTCTCTTCTTCCAGAAGCTCAGCGAGGAAGCGCACGGTGGGCAGGGCGGCGATCTCGTAATAGGTCTGGAAGATGTCCGGGAAGCGATAGGCTTCGGTATTGATGAGGCGCTGCAGCTTCACGCCTTCCGGCGTTCCGGCCAGCTGAATGCGCAGCAGCGCGATACGCACGAGCGTTTCTTCAAGCGTATCGGCGCGCGTTGCCTTAATCGCCTCGGGGCTCGCCGCGCGGCGTTCCGTTCCGCGGCGGATTGCGGCGCGGAACAGCGCGGCCTTGTCCGGGTAGCGAGCGTAGACGGTCCGCTTGGTCATGCTCACTTCGGCGGCGATGGCCTCGATAGTGGTGGGCTCGAACCCCTTTTCAAGGAAATTTTCGAAGGCGCAGTCAAGCAGTTGCGCGTGGCGGGCCTGCGCCTGTTCCCGCGTCGGGCGTCCCGCACGAACGGCGACTGGAGCGGAAGTGGCGGCTTCGATCACGTCGGTCTTTTCGGTCATTTCGGCATTGGAACCGATCGGGCTTGCGCTGCCAAGGGGATCGTGAATAATGAAACGCATGAGTTGCCATTAATCGAGTCGCGGGCCGATGTCCATCTGGACCGGGCTGCGAAGAAAAGAACGGGAGAGCACCACATGGCCGAAGCCGCCGACAAACTCATGGCCCTTGTCGCCGATCCGCAGCGTTTTACCTTCAGCGCCGAAGAACTGCGGGCCACGCAGGTCGCCGCGCTCGATGAGCGTTTCCAGGAGCGCAAGGACCGTATCAGGCTGCTTGGCCTGCGTGCGCGTGACGCCGGGGTGGAGAGGATTGGCTCGGTTGCGGAGGTGGTGCCGCTGCTGTTCCCGCACACCGCCTACAAGTCCTACCCGGAGGGTTATCTGATCGAGGAGCGCTGGGACCGGCTGACCAAGTGGCTCGGCACGATTTCGCCCTATCCGATCGAGGGGCTGGAGCTTGATGGCATCACAGGGATCGATGACTGGATCGCGCGGCTGGCGGCGCTGGGCCATTTCATCTCGTGCTCCAGCGGTACCACCGGCAAGTCCGCCATGTTGATCGCGTCGCAGAAGGACATGGACTGGTCGAAAATCGATACGGTCAACGTCTTTGCATGGGGTTCCGGCGTGGCGCCCGCGCAGGACCGCCTCATCGTTGGCTGCGCGCCGGTCGCCACGGTGCCCAAGAACGCGACGATAGCGCAAGCCCAGTACGAGGCTTTCGCCAATCCCGAGTATCCGCGCTGGAGCTATCCGGTGCCGCCGATCACCGTGGGGTCGCTGACCTCGATGGTGGTCATGCGCAAGAAGATCGCAGAGGGCACGGCGCGCCCCGAGGAGATTGCCGCCTTCGAGGAGACTTCTGCCGCGCGGGGGAGGGCAGTGGCCGACGCCATTCCGGCCACGGCGCAGTTCATAATCGAGAACCGCCATCGCAAGCTCCAGCTCTCGGGTCTCTGGAGCGGGCTATGGCAAGTGGCGAAGGAGGTGCGCGATGCGGGCTACGGCCGGGACGATTTCGATCCGGACAACTCGATCTACGTCGGTGGCGGGTTGAAGCGTGCGCAACTTCCCGATGATTATCAGGAATATGTGTTCGATACCTTCAACATTCCCGAGGATCGTCACTTTCAGAACTATTCCATGCAGGAACTGAATTCCGGGATGCCCAAGTGCCGGGAGGGCGGACGCTATCATGTGCCACCCTGGGTGGTTCCGATCCTTCTGGACAAGACCGGCGACAATGCACTCGATCACGGACAGGGCGAGATGGAGGGCCGCGCGGCGTTCTTCGATCTTTCGCTAGACGGGCGTTGGGGCGGCATCATCACCGGGGACCGGATTTCGCTGGACTACAGCCCCTGCAAGTGCGGCAACCACGGCCCTTCGGTCCGGGACAACATCGTTCGTTACGCGGACCTGGAAGGTGACGACAAGATCGGTTGCGCCGGTACGGTCGATGCATACGTGCGAGGTGTGGCATGAACTCCGTTATCCAACCTATTGAAAATAAAGAACTAGTTTCTGCGCCGTTCTTCCTGCGCGGCGAAGTGCTTCACGGCACCGATGTGATCCAGACATCGCGCGACCTTGGCGTTACCTTCGCCACCCCGCGCATACCCTTCGACCGGGCTGTGCCGCCGCGTACCGAGGTGCCGCCCCTGCTCAATGTTCCGCTGGACGAGATCATCGACTTCCTCGTCGAGACCGGCCAGCGGCTTACTGCTGCCGACAACGATCACATGCAGGAATGCATCGAGAGGATGTGCCGCACGCATATCCTGCCGCGGGCGGTGGTGGAGAATACCGCCCGCCATGCCGCGGCCTATCTCGACAAGAAGGTACTTCGGGCCGAGGTAGAGCAGAACTTCCTCGATCCGCGCGCACTTGATGAATGGGTGCCCAAGGAGGATTTCACCGGCCGCAGAAGCTTCGTGCGCGCCTTCGCGCCGCGCCTGATCCATGTCCTGCCGGGCAATTCGCCCGGCGTGGCGGTAAAGTCGGTGGCGCAAGGCTCGATGGTCAAGGCGATCAACCTGTTTAAGATGAGCAGCGCCGACCCCTTCACCATGGTCGCGATCCTGCGGACCATGGCGGATATCGACCCGAACCATCCGATCGTCCGCTCGATGTCGGCGGTCTACTGGCGCGGGGGTGACGACGCGACCGAGCGCGTGCTCTATCGCCCGCAGTACTTCGACAAGATCGTCGCCTGGGGCGGCGGCGATGCTATAAACAATGTTATCAAATATTTGGGTCCAGGATTTCAGCTCGTTTCGTTCGATCCCAAGACGTCGATCTCGTTCGTGGGGCGCGAAGCCCTGGTGGATGATGAAACGGTAGATCGGGTTGCCGATCTCTGCTCGGCGGACGTCATGACCCTCAATCAGGAGGCTTGCGTCGCCAGTCGCTTCCAATTCGTGGAAGGCAGCGAGGCGGACGTTGACCGTTTCTGCGAGCGTCTGCACCATCACGTCGCCCGGCGCGCCGCCGAAAGCGGCGATGTCCGCCCGCTGGACCGCGACATGCGTGAGGCGGTGGAGATGATGATCCTGATGGACGACGAATACGGCGTCTGGGGCAGGACCGACGGCAAGGGGCTGGTGATCCGCTCGGATGAGCCGGTGGATTTCCATCCGATCAACAAGACCGCCAATGTCGTGCGGGTGGACAGTCTCGACGAGGCGGTGAAGTGGATCAACGTCGCCACGCAGACCGTGGGGTTCTACCCCTTCGACCGGATGGCGGACTACCGCGACCGGCTGGCGGCGGGCGGCGCGCAGCGCGTCGTCCATCTGGGCGAGGCGGGGCCTTCGACGATCGGCAACCCGCACGATGCGATGTATCCTCTCCACCGCTTCGTGCACTGGATGGCGCACGAGGATGGAAAGGCGCCGGGCTAAGGGGAATTGCCCGGGCGATACCGGCACGATGCCTGATGGCCTGCCGGTACGATCCTGTTACTCAAGCTGGAAAAGCGTGAATAACAGAAAAAGGGAGTTCGGCGATGAAGGGTGCAAGGCTGGCAACGCGTATCTGCGGGGTGATCGCAATCGCGGCTGGGGCTGCCGGGGTAGCCATGGGTCAGGCGCAAGTCGCGGCGCCTGCCCAGAGTTCGGTTTCCCCGTCCGATGCCAACAAGGCGGCGATGGCGGAGATAATGCGCCACGGCAGCTACCTTCCGCGAGGCGGCGCGCCGAACAGCCTGCTCTATAACCCGGCGCCCCCGGCACCCGGCTCCGCAGCCATGGCGCGGGACGAAGAGGCGGCGAAGGCGGCCCTCGCCCTGCATGGCACGCCGCGCTGGGAACAGGCCAAGATCGATGCCGATCTCTTTACGCCGAAACTCACCGATACGTTTTCCTGCGCTGCCGGTTTCCGCATCGGCGCGGACACCACCCCGCGGGTTCAGGCCCTGCTGTTCAAGGCCATGATGGACTTCGGCCTCGCCAGCTATCCCACCAAGAATCATTATAAGCGGGCGCGTCCGTTCATGGAAAACGGCAAGGCGATCTGCACGCCCGATCAGGAGGGGATCCTGCGCAAGGATGGCTCCTACCCCTCGGGGCACAGCGCCATCGGGTTCGGCATGGGGCTGATCCTTGCCGATCTGGTGCCTGATCGCGCCGGAGAACTGGTCGCGCGGGGGCGTGCCTTCGGGGAGAGCCGCCGGATTTGCAATGTTCACTGGCTGAGCGATGTCGAGGAAGGAAGGATCGTTGCGACCACTGTCTTCGCCCGTTTGAATGCCGAACCGGCTTTCACCGCCGATATCGCTGCTGCGCGGGCAGAACTGGCTGAAAAGCGCGCCTCGTTGCCCGTACCGGACTGCGCGCGAGAAAACGCGGCGCTGGCGATGTAATCGTACCGGCGAAACCTGCACGCGCCCAGGCTCTCGGCCCTATGCCAGTGCACGGGCGCGCGATAGGCAATGGTCAAAGACATTCGCAAAGGATCGAGAAAGACCATGGCCGTTGAAATCCTGCTCCCCAAGATCGGCTTCTCCATGCAGGAAGGGCAGATCGCAGAATGGCTCGCCAAGGACGGGGACGCGGTTTCCGAAGGTCAGCCGCTTTTCTCGCTCGAAGCGGACAAGTCGACCAACGAGGTGGAAGCGCCGGCTTCGGGCACGCTCAAGATCGTGGCCGCCATCGGTGAAACCTACGAGGTGGGAACCGTACTCGGCTACATCGAGTAAGAGGGGTAATTCCAACCGATAATGGCAACGGGGAAGGGGGCTGGACAGGCCCTCTTTCCAGGTCCAGATTGCGCCTCATGCGCAAGACTTTTTCCGCCGTCGCCGCCGCTCTGGCTCTCGCTTTTTCTGCCGGTGCCGCCGATGCGGCGCTGCCGGTCGGCGCCAAGGCGCCCGCCTTTTCGACGCAGGGCGCGAAGGGCGGCAAGGCCATGTCGTTCGATCTCAAGGCGGCGCTGAAAAAGGGGCCGGTCGTCCTCTATTTCTACCCCAAGGCCTTCACACAGGGTTGCACGCTGGAGGCGCATGCCTTTGCCGATGCAACGGATGATTTCGCCAAGCTCGGTGCCACCGTGGTGGGCATGTCGAACGACGATCTGCCCACGCTCCAGAAATTCTCGACCGAAGCCTGCCGCGACAAGTTCGCGGTTGCCGTTGCCACGCCGGCGGTGATCAAGGCCTACGACGTTGCGTTGAAGCGCGAAGGCGCGCCGGCCGGCATGACCGATCGTACCAGCTATGTGATCGCGCGGGACGGAAGGATCGTCATGGTCCATTCCGACCTCGACTATCGCGACCACGTGAAGCTCACGCTGGAAGCGGTCAGAAAGCTTAAGGGCTGAGAGAGCCTTTCACGGCTCTTGAACAGCACCCCCATCAGCGGGTAATAGCGCCGCTTTCGCACGGCTTGCCTGACGATGGGCATCGCGCGCGCTTTACTTACGTCGCCACTGCGCTATGCGCGGCGCTCGTTTCTGGGAGTTTGAAGTCATGCGTGCCGAAGGGCAGGCCCACATTGCGCGTATCGAGAAGGCCCTCGCGCTGGTCCGCAAGTTCCTCGACTGGGACCGCGCCCTGCGCCGGTTCGACGAGCTGAACGCGCGCGTCGAAGACCCCACGCTCTGGGACAAGCCCAAGGAAGCCGAAGCGGTGATGAAGGAACGTCGCCGTCTCGAAGCCTCGATCGGCGCCGTGAACGACATCAGCCGCGAGATGCAGGACGCTGTCGAGTTCGTGGAACTGGGCGAGATGGAAGGCGACGAGGATACCATCAACGAGGGTATCGCGACGCTGGCTGCGCTGGCTGACCGTGCCGACCAGGACAAGGTCACCGCGCTCCTCTCGGGTGAGGCGGACAGTAACGACACTTATCTCGAAGTTCACGCCGGGGCCGGCGGAACCGAAAGCCAGGATTGGGCCGAGATGCTCCAGCGCATGTACACGCGCTGGGCGGAGCGTCATGGCTACAAGGTCGAACTGGTCGATTATCACGCCGGTGAAGCCGCGGGCATCAAAAGCTGCACGCTGCTCATCAAGGGCGAGAACGCCTATGGCTATGCCAAGACCGAGAGCGGCGTCCACCGCCTGGTCCGCATCAGCCCTTACGACAGCTCGGCGCGCCGCCATACGAGCTTCTCGTCGGTATGGGTCTATCCGGTGATCGACGATACTTTCGAGATCGACATCAACCCGTCCGACCTGAAGATCGATACCTATCGCGCTTCGGGTGCCGGCGGGCAGCACGTCAACACCACCGATTCGGCCGTGCGCATCACGCACCAGCCATCGGGCATCGTCGTGGCGAGCCAGATCGACCGTTCGCAGCACAAGAACCGTGAAATCGCGATGGGCATGCTCAAGGCACGCCTGTTCGAGGAAGAAATGCGCAAGCGTGAGGAAGCCGCCAGCGCCGAACACGCGAGCAAGAGCGATATCGGCTGGGGCCACCAGATCCGTTCCTATGTGCTCCAACCCTATCAGCAGGTGAAGGACCTGCGCACCGGTGTCGTCTCGACCGCGCCCGGCGACGTGCTGGACGGCGCGCTCGATCCGTTCATGGCCGCTGCCCTGTCGCAGCGCGTCACGGGCGAGAAGGTCGAGGTCGAAGACGTAGACTGAGTTCGAAGCGCGTTCGGACCGCAGCTTGGCAGCCGATTTTGCCAAGCGCGGGCCGAACCGCTAAAGGGCCGCATGCGCTTGTCATCCCGCCTTGTCTGTCGCGCCGCCATCGCGGTCTCGACGCTTGCTCTGGGGCTTGCCCTGGGGGCGTGCCATCGCGAGCCGGTGGACGAATCGCGCCCTGAAACCGCGCGGGCCTTTCCGGTGGCGGATCGCCCGATTTCCAAGACGCCAGACGGCGCCGTCGGCACCGAAGTCCAGCGTGACAGCATGAACGAGGCGCAGGTCGTCATGGACCTCGCCCGGATCGAGCCGGGCATGAGCGTGGCCGATCTCGGCGCAGGCGAGGGATATTACACGGTTCGTCTGGCCCAGCGCGTCGGCTCCAAGGGGCGCGTGCTGGCTGAGGATATCGATCGTGAAGCGAACGAGCGGCTGGGCAACCGCGTCATGCGTGAAGAGCTGGAGAACGTCTCCATCAAGCTCGGCACGCAGGATGATCCCAAGCTGCCCGAAAACAGTTTCGACCGTGTCTTCCTGGTACATATGTACCACGAGGTCACGGAGCCTTACGCCTTCCTCTGGCGCCTGCGCCCCGCGCTGCGCAAGGGAGGCCGCGTGGTCGTGGTCGATGTCGACCGCGCGAGCGACAGCCACGGAATTCCACCGCAGCTGCTTTTCTGCGAATTCGCGTCCTTGGGCTTTCGTTTGACGGAATTTGTCCGTAAGCCGGAGTTACAAGGCTACTACGCGCAGTTCGAGGTCGCAGGAGCGCGGCCGGAACCCGCAAACATCGTACCTTGCCGGATGTCCGGCAACACCACGGCGCAAAAGTAGTGAGCGTCAGTAGCACAGGGCGTATATAAGGCCGCTGAACCAGCGTGCCCGACGCCGGGGGAAAGACGAAAGAGAAGATGGGTTTCAAGGGTCTCAAGCCGATTGTCTATGGTGGACGCGAAGTCTGGCCGCTCGTCGAGGGCGGCAAGGGCGTTGCCGCGACCAATCACATGAGCTCGGGCGCCTGGGCGGCGGCTGGCGGCATCGGCACGGTCAGCGCCGTCAATGCCGACAGCTATGACGCCGAAGGCAAGATCGTCCCGCAGGTCTACAATGCCCTGACGCGCAAGGAACGCCATCAGGAGCTGATCGACTACGCCATCGACGGCGCAGTCGAGCAGGTTCGCCGTGCCTACGAGATTTCCGGTGGCAAGGGTGCAATCAACATCAATGTCCTGTGGGAAATGGGCGGCGCCCAGGCCGTGCTGGAAGGCGTGCTGGAAAAGACCAAGGGAATGGTCACCGGCGTCACCTGCGGCGCGGGCATGCCTTACAAGCTGTCCGAGATCGCCGCGCGTTTCAACGTGAACTACCTGCCGATTGTCAGCTCCGCCCGTGCTTTCCGCGCGCTGTGGAAGCGTGCCTATCACAAGGTCTCTGACCTGATGGGCGCGGTGGTCTACGAGGACCCCTGGCTGGCCGGCGGTCACAACGGCCTGTCCAACGCGGAGGATCCTCTCAAGCCGGAAGATCCCTATCCCCGCGTGAAGGCGCTGCGCGATACCATGCGTGCAGAAGGCATTCCGGACAGCGTGCCGATCGTCATGGCCGGCGGTGTCTGGTTCCTGCGTGACTGGGAAAACTGGATCGACAATCCTGAACTCGGCTCGATCGCGTTCCAGTACGGCACGCGCCCGCTGTTGACGCAGGAAAGCCCGATCCCGCAGGCGTGGAAGGACCATCTGCGCACGCTGGAACCGGGCGACGTGCTGCTGCACCGCTTCTCGCCGACCGGGTTCTATTCCTCGGCCGTGCGCAACCCGTTCCTGCGGAACCTCGAAGCGCGTTCGGAGCGCCAGATTCCCTATTCGAAGGTCGAGGCCGGAGAGCACACCGTGCGTCTCGACGTCGGCGTGAAGGGCAAGAACTTCTGGGTCGCGCCCAAGGATCTCGACCGTGCGCGCAGCTGGTCGGCCCAGGGGTTCACGGACGGCCTGCGGACGCCTGACGATACGATCATCTTCGTCAATCCGGCCGAGCGTGACGAGATCCGCAAGGATCAGGCGGACTGCATGGGCTGCCTGTCGCACTGCGGGTTCTCTTCGTGGAAGGATCACGACGACTATACCACGGGTCGCCTTGCCGATCCGCGCAGCTTCTGCATCCAGAAGACGCTTCAGGACATTGCCCATGGCGGCCCGGTCGACGAAAACCTGATGTTTGCGGGCCATGCGGCCTACAAGTTCAAGCAGGACCCGTTCTATTCGAACGGCTACACGCCGACGGTGAAGGAACTGGTCGACCGCATTCTGACCGGCGACTGATCGAAGCCGGTGACGGAAAAAGGAAAAGGGCGGCTTTGGGCCGCCCTTTTTCGTTTCCCGCCCTAGGGGCGCGCGTCCCTTGCTTCGCAAATCTAAAGGCGGAACGCAAAAGCGGCGGAAAGCACATCGTGCTCCCGCCGCTTATGTTCAAACGCGTATGTCTTGCGGTCAGATGCGTGCGGTGTTCGCAGCGCTGAGTACTGCGCGGACGCTGGCGGTGGCCACGTCCTCGTCGATGCCGACGCCCCAGATCACGCGGCCATCGGGGGCCACGCATTCCACGTAGGCCGCTGCACGCGCGTCGGAGCTCTTGCCCATCGAGTGCTCTGCATAGTCGCGCACGTCGAGCGTGACACCGAAGCTCTCGGCCAGCGTGGCCGTAACCGAAGAGATCAGGCCGTTGCCGCGTCCGGATACCGACTGCTCCTTGCCGTCCACGCCGATCTTACCGGCGAAGACGCGGGTGCCGTCGGCGGCCTTGGCTTCTTCCCAGTCGATGAGCTGGAAGTGCTGCGGGTCGTCGATGCGGTAGGCCTTGCGGAAGACCTCCCAAATGTCCGAGGCCTGGAGTTCGCGGCCCAGTTCGTCAGCCAGTTCCTGCACATGCTTCGAGAAGTGCGCCTGCATGCGCTTGGGCAGTTTCAGGCCCTGGTCCTGTTCGATCACCCAGGCGAAACCGCCCTTGCCGGACTGCGAGTTGACGCGGATCACGGCTTCGTAATCGCGGCCGAGATCGGCGGGATCGATAGGCAGGTAGGGCACGGACCAGATTTGGTCGTTGCGCTTTTCCTGCGCGGCGAAGCCCTTCTTGATGGCGTCCTGGTGGCTGCCCGAGAAGGCGGTGAAGACCAGTTCGCCGCCATAGGGATGGCGTTCGCCGACCTTCAGCTGGTTACAGTATTCCACCGTCTGGATCACTTCGTCGATGTCCGAGAAGTCCAGCTCGGGGTTCACGCCCTGCGTGTACATGTTCATTGCCACGGTGACGAGGCAGCAATTGCCGGTACGCTCGCCATTGCCGAACAGGCAGCCTTCGACCCGGTCCGCGCCAGCCATCAGGCCCAGTTCGGCGGCAGCGACGCCGGTGCCGCGGTCGTTATGGGTGTGCAGCGAGATCACTGCCGATTCGCGGTTCGGCAGGTTCCGGCAGAAATACTCGATCTGGTCGGCATAGACGTTGGGCGTTGCCGCCTCGACCGTTGCCGGCAGGTTGAGGATGATCGGATTTTCCGGCGTCGGCTGGAGAATTTCCATCACCGCCTCGCAGACCTCGATCGAGAAATCGAGTTCGGCGGTCGAGAAGGTCTCGGGCGAGTATTCGAACTGCCACTTGGTGGCGGGATACTTCGCCGCCTGATCGCGCAGGATCCTGGCGCCGCCTTGCGCGATGCCCTTGATCTCTTGCTTGTCCATACCGAACACCACGTTGCGCCACAGCGGCGAGACGGCGTTGTAGAGGTGGACAATCGCGGCGTGGACGCCTTCCAGGCTCTCGAACGAGCGGGTGATCAGGTCTTCCCGCGACTGGGTCAGCACCTGCACCAGCACGTCTTCGGGAATGCGGTCGTTCTTGACGAGGCCGTTGATGAAGTCGAACTCGGTCGCACCCGCGCTGGGAAAGCCGACTTCAATTTCCTTGAGGCCGACCTTGACCAGCAGGTCGAAGAAGCGGTTCTTCTTTTCGGCGCCCATCGGGTCGATCAGTGCCTGGTTGCCGTCCCGCAGGTCGGTCGAGAGCCAGCGCGGCGCCTTGGTGATGACCTGCGAGGGCCACTGGCGGTTCGGCAGGTCGATCTGCGGGAAGGGACGGTACTTGACCGAGGGGTCTTGCAGCATGGTCATGGGTAATCTCGCTCGGAAAAACTTCTTCGGTTAAAAGGCTTGCCGGTCCAGTTCAGGCCGGTCTTTCCGGGTCCCCTTGAGCGCCGAGCGCGCCGCAGGACCGACGCGTCAACTCACGCCCAAGGGCGGGTAAGTCGCAGGGTAAGGCCTAGAAGAAGGTTCATTGCCGGAGCCTATGGGCATTCGCTTGGTCGATGTAAAGCGAAAAGGGCCTTTTCCTTCCCGCAGAGGACGACGCACTTCATGATCTAGGCAGGCGGAACCCTGTCGAGGAACAGACGGTCGAGCACGCTCCAGGGCAGCATCCAGAATACGGCGACAAGTGCCGCGCAGACGATGCCGAGCCACGGGGATACGAAAGTCAGCGGAATGCCGAGGGCATATACTGCCGAAGCGGCGATCCCCTTGCGGTGCGAGGCCTTGTGATAGCGGCGGCTGGCAGCGGTGCGTGTGCCGGTGGCCGCGATCCGTCCTTGCAGCAGGACATAGGCGAGGGCAGGCGTCAGCATCGTTGCCAGATAGAGCAGGGTCGCCTCGCGACTGAAGTGATGCTCGCCGAGATAGGCGGTGGAGAAGGGGATCAGCGAGAGGGTGAACAGCAGCAGCATGTTCGACCACAGCAGCCCGCTGGTCACGACCCGCGCATGGCCGAGCAGGCGGTGGTGATTGACCCAGTAGATCGCGACGTAGGCATAGCTCAGCACATAGGCGATGAAGATCGGCCAGAGTTGCCAGAGCGCCTTCAGTCCCTCGGTGACCGGGGTTTTCAACTCCAGCACCATGATGGTGATGATGATGGCGAGCACGCCGTCCGAGAACGCCTCGACGCGGGCGAGGCCGTCCTCGCGCTCGATATCGTCAGCTTCGTTCATCCGGGGCTCCGTTACATTCCAGCAATGGTGCTTGGAGGAGCGGAGCGCCCGGATCAAGATGTCAGATGGTATGGGATCAGGTGCAGGTGAAGCCCTTGATCTTGCCGTCATCGCCGACCTGGACGTTCAGGCGGTCGGGCCGGTAGTCCATGGTCACGGCAGAGCCGGGCCTGATGACGCGCATCGGCTTGTCGCCGCGCGATGCGGTGATTGCGGCGATAACCTCGTCGCTGGCAGGCTGGCCTACGTAGGAAGCGAACTGTTCGGCGCCGCAGCTCGGCTCCATCGACGGCGGGGTTGCATCGGCCACTTTGTCGTTCCCGGTACTGGCGCAGGCAGAAAGGGCGAAGAGGGCCGTGGCCAGGGTGATAGTCGCGGTCAGTCTGGTCTTCATGCCGATCTCCTTTCGAGCGTTCATGCCATGAGCCCATGGCGCATGGGCCGTGAACGGTCGATGACGCTTATTGCTTCTCGAAGGCGGCGTTGATGACCAGTACGGTTTCGTCGGAGACCACCGGCACGTACTTGGAAACGCCGAAGTCGGAGCGTTTGATCAGGGCGCGGCCGAGGAAGCCGATCGAATCCTTCTTGCTCATCGGGTTCTGTGCGGCGCCGAAGAAGCGCGCGATAATGGTGATCGGCTTGCTGACACCGTGGAGGGTCAGCGTGCCGTCGATCGAGGCGCTATCGGGCCCGCGCGGCGTGACCGACGTGGCGACGAAAGTGGCAGTCGGGAACTTGCCGGCATCAAGCCAGTCGGCGCTGACGAGTTCTTCGGAAAGCTTGCTGCTGGTCGTCTGCACGGAGGTTGTGGGGATGGTGACGCTGAGCTTGGTGGCCGACAGCTTGTTGGGATCGAGCGTCAGCGAACCGCTCGCGCCCGAGAACGTGCCGGCGAAGGGCGAAATGCCCATGTGCGAGACGCTGAAGGTGACTTGCGTATGGGCCGGCTCAACGGCGTAAGTCCCGGCCTTGACGTCGGCGGGGGTGCCCGATCCGTGCAGCATTTCCATGCGGTCGCGTCCACCGCCGGGGCCAGGCTGGGCGATGACGGGGGCCGCAAGCGCGGCAGCGGCAACCAAAGCGAAAGCGATATGCGGACGGCGCATCGGGTCTGCTCCTGAACAAAAGAGGCGGCGCATTTCTGCGCCGCCTCCGATGTTTCGTCAAACGCCAAAGCGTCTGGACGGAACTTAGTTCTTCGCCTTGTCCACCAGCGCGTTGGCGCCGATCCAGGGCATCATGGCGCGCAGCTTCGAGCCGGTTTCCTCGATCGGGTGACGCTTGGCGGCGATGCGCGAAGCCTTCAGTTCCGGCTGGCCGGCGCGGTTGTCCAGCACGAAGTCCTTCACGAAACGGCCCGACTGGATGTCTTCCAGAACGCGCTTCATTTCCTTCTTGGTCTCTTCGGTGATGATGCGCGGACCGGTCTTGATGTCGCCGTATTCGGCGGTGTTCGAGATCGAGTAACGCATGTTGGCGATGCCGCCTTCATACATCAGGTCGACGATCAGCTTCAGCTCGTGGAGGCATTCGAAATAGGCCATTTCCGGTGCGTAACCGGCTTCGACCAGCGTTTCGAAGCCGGCCTGGACCAGCGCGGTGGTGCCGCCGCAAAGCACGGCCTGCTCACCGAACAGGTCGGTTTCGCATTCCTCGCGGAAGTTGGTCTCGATGATGCCCGAACGGCCGCCGCCGACGCCCGAAGCGTAGGCCAGAGCGACGTCCTGCGCATTGCCGGTCACGTCCTGATGGATCGCGACGAGGCAGGGCACGCCGCCGCCCTTGACGTATTCGCCGCGAACGGTGTGGCCCGGGCCCTTCGGCGCGATCATGATCACGTCGATGTCGGCGCGGGGCTCGATCAGGCCGAAGTGGACGTTGAGGCCGTGGGCGAAGGCGAGTGCCGCGCCGGGCTTCAGGTTCTCATGGATGTCGGCGGCGTAGATCGCGGCCTGATGCTCGTCGGGGGCGAGGATCATGAGAACGTCGGCCCATGCGGCCGCTTCGGCGTTGGCGAGCACCTTGAAGCCGGCGCCTTCGGCCTTCTTGGCCGAGGGCGAACCCGGACGAAGCGCGATGGCCACTTCCTTGACGCCCGAGTCGCGCAGGTTCTGCGCGTGGGCGTGGCCCTGGCTGCCGTAGCCGAGGATCGCGACCTTCTTCTCGGTGATCAGGTTGATGTCGCAATCGGCGTCGTAATAGACCTTCATCGTAGTACCCTTTCGACGGCCCGTTCCCGTAAGGCGGGGCCTGATTGATATGCGCCGTGGGCGCGTGGTTCGTTGTTTCCGGCACCGTGTGCCGGAGGATGGATTAAGCTCGGTTCTAGGCCTCGTGCGGCCCGCGGATCATGGCGACGATGCCGGTGCGGCCGACTTCGACAAGCCCGAGGTCGCGCATCAGCTGCACGAAGGTATCGATCTTGTCCGGCGCCCCGGTGAGTTCGAAGATGAAGCTCCCGGTGGTGGTATCGACTGCCTTGGCGCGGAAGATATCGGCCAGACGCAGTGCCTCGACGCGCTTTTCGCCGAGACCGGCCACCTTGATAAGCGCCAGTTCGCGGGCGACGTGCGGACCGACTTCGGTCAGGTCCACCACCTTGTGCACCGGTACCAGGCGTTCGAGCTGGGCGTGGATCTGGTCGATCTGGCTCGGCGGGCCGTGGGTGACGATGGTGATCCGGCTCACCGCGTGGTTCTCGGTGATGTCGGCCACGGTCAGGCTGTCGATGTTATAGCCGCGTGCGGTGAACAGGCCGGCGATCTTGGCGAGAATGCCCGCCTCGTTATCGACGGTGATGGTGAGGACGTGGCGTTCCTCGGCCTCTTGCTTGATGTGCATCATGATATGTCTTTCGGATCCTGCGCGCGCGTTGTCAGACCAAAGCCTTGGCTTCGTCGTCCATCGTGCCGGCGACGGTATCGCCATAGAGGATCATGTCCGTATGGGCCGCGCCCGAGGGGATCATCGGGAAGCAGTTCGATTCCTTGGCGACGAGGCAATCGACGATGACGGGGCCGTCGTAGTCGATCATCTCCTGGATACCGGCATCGAGCTGGCTTTCGTTCTCGATGCGGATGCCCTTCCAGCCATAGGCCTCGGCCAGCTTCACGAAGTCCGGCAGGCTGTCCGAATAGGACTGCGAGTAGCGGCTTTCGTACGTCAGCTCCTGCCACTGGCGGACCATGCCCATCCACTCGTTGTTGAGGATGAAGATCTTCACCGGCAGGCGGTACTGAGTGGCGGTGCCCAGTTCCTGGATGTTCATCTGGATCGAGGCGTCGCCCGCGATGTCGATGACGAGGCTGTCCGGGTTGCCGAGTTGCGCGCCGATCGCGGCGGGCAGGCCGTAGCCCATGGTGCCGAGGCCGCCCGAAGTCAGCCACTTGTTCGGACCGAAGAAGTGGAAGTACTGCGCCGCCCACATCTGGTGTTGGCCGACTTCGGTGGAGATCACCGGGTCCTTGTCCTTCGTCAGCTCGAACAGGCGCTGGACCGCGAGCTGCGGCATGATCGCCTTCTTCGAGAGCGGGAAGTAGAGGCTGTTCTTGCCGCGCCATTCCTCGACGCGGGCTTTCCAAGGCGCCAGGTCCTGGCCTTTGCGATCACCCCAGAGCGTCAGGATCTGGTCGAGCACGGTGGCGCAATCGCCGATGATCGGCAGGTCGACGCGGACCGTCTTGTTGATCGATGCGCGGTCGATATCGATGTGGATCTTGGTCGAATTCGGCGCGAATGCGTCGAGGCGGCCGGTCACGCGGTCATCGAAGCGGGCGCCGATGCAGACGATCAGGTCCGCCTGGTTCATCGCCAGGTTGGCCTCGTAGGTGCCGTGCATGCCCAGCATGCCCAGCCAGTCGGCATGGTCGGCCGGGAAGGCGCCGAGGCCCATCAGCGTCGAGGTGACGGGCGCGCCGGTCTTCGCCTGAAGCTCGCGCAGCAGCTCGGTAGCACGCGGGCCGGAATTGATGACGCCGCCGCCGGTATAGAGCACCGGGGCCTTGGCCTTGGCGATCAGTTCGACGGCCTGCGCGATCTCGTCCGCCGTGCCTTCGGTGCGCGGCGAATAGCGCTGGCGGCGCTGCGTCGGCGTGTCGTTCCAGATGGCGCTGGCGATCTGGACGTCCTTGGGAATGTCGATCAGAACCGGGCCGGGCCGCCCCGAAGTGGCGATCTGGAACGCCTCGTCGATGGTCGCGGCAAGGTCTGCCGGATCCTTCACCAGGTAGTTATGCTTGGTGCAGTGACGCGAGATGCCGACGGTGTCCGCTTCCTGGAACGCGTCCGAGCCGATCAGCGCGGTGGGAACCTGGCCGGTGATGATGACCAGCGGAATCGAATCCATGAAGGCGTCGGCAATGCCGGTGATGGCATTGGTGGCGCCAGGGCCCGAGGTGACGAGAACGACGCCGGGCTTGCCGGTCGAGCGCGCGTAACCTTCGGCCGCGTGGGCCGCGCCGGCTTCGTGACGGACCAGGATGTGCCGAAGTCGCTCGTCGCCGAATAGAGCATCGTAGATCGGTAGCACGGCGCCGCCGGGATAACCGAATACGAATTCGACTCCCTGCTTGACCAGGCTTTCGACCAGGATGTTCGCGCCGCTGCGCTCTTCAGTCACAACATATTCCTTTTCCGACTCGTGGGCGTTTCCCGAGGGATGGGCTGCCCTTCGAATGTTGCGCGCCAATCACGGTGCACATTACCAAAAAACCACAGTTCGCTTGTTGGCGAACTATAATGAAACCGACCCGACACGACGGGCGCCGTGCCGGGTCCTCCCTCTCCTCCCTGCATACTTTCATCAGCAGGTGAGGGGGCTCTAAGGGGACGAAAATATTACGTCAACCCCATAACGTGAAATAATCTATCTTGTATGGATTTTTCGTCGAAATATTCGAACTCAATCCTTGTCCAATCTTGCGGAGGTTGGTGCCGCAGCCAGGTGAACTGACGCTTGGCATAGTTCCGCGTGACCTGTGATCCGCGGGCAATCGCTTCTTCCAGCGTGCTTTCTCCGCGCACCACGGTGGCAAGCTCGGGAACGCCGATCGCACGCATTACCGGCAGGTCGGGATCGAGCCTTCTTGCGAGCAGGGCTTCCACTTCGCGCAGGGCTCCGCGCTCGATCATGCGTTCGAACCGCAAGTTGCAGCGTGCGTAGAGCGCTTTTCGCTCGGGCAGGAGGATCGCGGCGTGAAGCGAGACATCGCCGCCGATGCCGCCGCTGGTCCGGGCCTGCCAATGGGCGATGGTCAGCCCTGTAGACCGCACGACCTCAAGCGCGCGCGCGATGCGGGCGGCGTCTGCCGGGGCAAGCCTGGCGGCGCGTTCCGGGTCTTCGGTCTGCAGGGCGGCATAGGCATCTGCAACGGGCAGGGCGCGCACCGTCTCGCGTACATCGGGATCGATGGCCGGTACGGGGGCGATGCCCTCCAGCAGCGTGCGTATATAAAGCCCGGTGCCGCCAACGAGGACCGGTATGGCGCCTTCGGCATGGACCCCCGCGATGGTTTCGCGTGCGGCCCGTGCCCAGTCGGCGGCGGAACAGGTTTCGGCGCCGTCCCATGTGCCGAACAGGCGGTGATCGATGCCGCCCATCTCCTCGGGCGCGGGGCGGGCGCTGAGAACCGTCAGGTCTGCATAGACCTGCGAACTGTCGGCATTGATGACGACCGCGCGCTTTCCGCGCCTTTCCAGTTCCTGCGCCAGGGCAACGGCACAATCGCTCTTGCCGCTGGCGGTCGGCCCTGCAATGAGCGCGAGCGGCGGTTTTTGCCCGTTCGGCACATCGCTTGTGGAATTTTCATACGCAGCTTCAAGGGAATTCGCAGTGCTCATTGCGCGGCTGATAGCAGAACCGGACCACCTCACGGCAAGAATCGATGCGGCCCGCACCGAAATGCAGGAAAGAGGCGTACGTCTCGCTTCGGCGGCGATGCTCGATTTCTGCGGGCAGACCATGCAGCTTGCCTCGCCGGACGAGGATGCGGCGGCGCTGCGCAAGGCGCTCGACGATCATTTTGCGCCGACCGACGGTCTCGTCTCCGATCATGAGCCGATCCTGCCGGGCGTTTTCATCTCCGACATGGATTCGACCATGATCGGACAGGAATGCATCGACGAACTGGGTGATTTCGCCGGCCTCAAGGACCGCATTGCCGAAATCACCGAGCGCGCCATGCAGGGCGAACTCGATTTCGAACAGGCGCTGCGCGAACGGGTCGGCCTGCTCAAGGGGCTTTCCGTCAGTGCCATCGACGAGTGCCTTGCCACCCGCATCAAGCCGATGCCGGGTGCGGAAACCTTGGTGGCGACACTTCGGAAGTTCGGCTGCCGCACGGTGCTCGTCACCGGCGGTTTCCACCACTTCGCCGATCCCGTCGCCGGGCGGCTCGGTTTCGAGCATGTCGTCGGCAACCGGCTCGAGGTGGCCGACGACATGCTGACCGGCGGCCTGGTCGGACCGATCGTCGACAGCTCGGTCAAGAAGGCCACGCTGCTTGCCGAGATCGCGGCAGCAGGAGAGGGCGTCACCAGCCTTGCCACCGGTGACGGCGCGAACGACATTCCCATGCTTGAAGCGGCGACTTACGGTATCGCCTATCATGCCAAGCCCAAGGCGCGTGCCGCGTCGAACGGCTGGATCGATCGGGGCGACCTCACCAGCGTCCTGCGCCTTCTCGGCATCGACGAACAGGAATGGGGCCGCAGCTAAGGGAGCGACACGCGATGGCCGGTAGCGGAACTTCGATCCTGAGCCGGCTGTCGCATCCGCGCTACCTGCTGTTCCTTGGCGTGCTGGCGATCTCGGTCTGGCCGCTGATCCCGGCGATAGGGCTGGTCGAGGCGATCGTTACCGCCTTCGACCTCGCCGTGATCGCCTTCGTGTTTTCCTGCATCCCCTTGTGGCGGGATGGCAATCCCGATGTCATGCGGCGTCAGGCCAAGCGTGACGACGCCGGGCAGGTGATGCTGCTCCTGCTGACAGGGGTGATCTCCACGGTGATCCTTGCCGCGCTCGGCACGCTGGTGCTCGACAACAAGAGCCTCGTTCCCGGCGAGATCGCGCTGCTGGTGGTGACGCTGCTGGCCTGCTGGACATTCGCCAACCTGATCTACGCCTTCCACTACGCCCGGCTTTATTACTCGTCGCGCGGCGGCGCGGATCACGAGGGTCTCGATTTTCCAGGCGACTGTGTGCCGGACTTTGCCGATTTCGTGAACTTCGCCCTCGTGATTGGCATGACCTGCCAGACCGCTGATATCGAGATTACCGATTCGGATGTGCGGCGGGTTTCCACCTTTCACGGGCTGTTCGCCTTCGCCTTCAACCTCGGCATTCTGGCGTTGACGGTGAATGTGCTCGCCTCGTCCTCGGGCGGGCACTGAGGCGTCGTATCCTCAAACTGTCGGCACCAACCAAAAAGGGCGCCCACAAGGGGCGCCCTTCCGGTACTGTGTCAGGCGGGAAGGCGATCAGCCCTCCATCCAGTCCTTGAAGAAGGCCTCGTTGGCTTCGCGAAGTTCGGTCACTTCGTTGCCAAGGACCTTGGTGCCGGCGACCGTGCCGATGCGGACGGCGCCCGGAAGCTCCGTGCCGGCAGTTGCGGTGACGACATAGCGGCTCTGGTCTTCGCCGAAGGCCTCGGCGGTGGTCAGTTCCACTTCGAGATTGCAGCCCAGGCCGCTGGCCAGCGCCATTTCCGCCAGCGCGACGACGAGGCCGCCGTCGCTTACGTCATGGACGGCCGTGACCTTGCCGGCGCCGATCCACTCGCGGATCGTGGCGCCGTTGCCGGCCTCTGCCTTGAGATCAACCTTGGGCGCTTCGCCCGCTTCCTGACCCGCGATTTCGCGCAACCAAAGCGACTGGCCGAGGTGCGAGCCGAGCTTGCCCTCGCCAGCGCCCAGAACGAAGATATCGTCGCCGGCGTTCTTGAACGCCACGGTGGCCATCTTGTCGTGATCGACAAGGATGCCCACGCCGCCGATGGCCGGGGTCGGCAGGATCGCCGAGCCGCCGCCGGTGGCCTTCGATTCGTTGTAGAGCGAGACGTTGCCCGAGACGATCGGATAATCGAGCGCACGGCAAGCATCGCCCATGCCGTTCAGGCAGCCGACGATCTGCGCCATGATTTCGGGGCGCTGCGGGTTCGCGAAGTTCAGGCAGTTGGTAATGGCGAGCGGAAGGCCGCCGACGGCGCTGATGTTGCGATAGGTCTCGGCCACGGCCTGCTTGCCGCCCTCGTAAGGGTCTGCGTAGCAATAGCGGGGCGAGCAGTCGGTGCTGATCGCCAGCGCCTTTTGCGTGTTGTGGATGCGGACGACCGCGGCGTCGCCGCCGGACTTCTGCATCGTGTCGCCGCCGACCTGGCTGTCATACTGTTCCCAGATCCACTTGCGCGAGGCGAGGTCGACCGTGCCCATGAGCTTGAGCAGGTCGGCGCCGATGTCGGCGCTTTCGCCCACTTCGCCGAGGGCCGGAACCTTGGCCCAGGCCTTGTATTCCTCAGGCGAGACGTAGGGGCGCTCGTATTCCGGCGCGTCGTCCGCAAGCGGGCCGAGCGGAATGTCGCAGACCACTTCGCCGTTGAATTCGAGAACCATGTGGCCGGTGTCGGTCACTTCGCCGATCACGGCGAAGTCGAGCTCCCACTTCTTGAAGATCGCTTCGGCCATGGCTTCCTTGCCGGGCTGAAGCACCATGAGCATGCGCTCCTGGCTTTCCGAGAGCATCATCTCGTAAGGCGTCATCGCCTCTTCTCGGCAGGGCACGTTGTTCATGTTCAGGCGAATGCCGGCGCCGCCCTTGCTGGCCATTTCGACCGACGAGGAGGTGAGGCCGGCCGCGCCCATGTCCTGGATCGCGACGATGGCATCGGTGGCCATGAGTTCGAGACAGGCCTCGATCAGCAGCTTTTCGGTGAAGGGATCGCCCACCTGCACGGTCGGGCGCTTCTCGTCCGAATGCTCGTCGAAATCGGCGGAGGCCATGGTAGCGCCGTGGATGCCGTCGCGGCCGGTCTTCGAGCCGACGTAAACGATGGGATTACCGAGGCCGGTGGCGGCCGAGTAGAAGATCTTGTCCGTATCGGCGACGCCCACGGTCATGGCGTTGACGAGGATGTTGCCGTCGTAAGCCTTGTGGAAGTTGGTTTCGCCGCCCACGGTCGGCACGCCGACGCAGTTGCCATAGCCGCCGATGCCGGAGACGACGCCCTGCACGAGGTGCTTCATCTTGGGATGATCAGGGCGGCCGAAGCGCAGCGCATTCATGTTGGCGACCGGGCGGGCGCCCATGGTGAAGACGTCGCGAAGTATCCCGCCAACGCCGGTGGCCGCGCCCTGATAAGGCTCGATGTAGCTCGGGTGGTTGTGGCTTTCCATCTTGAAGATGGCGGCCTGGCCGTCTCCGATGTCGATCACGCCGGCATTCTCGCCGGGGCCGCAGATGACCCAGGGGGCCTTTGTGGGGAGCTTCTTCAGGTGGAAGCGGCTCGACTTGTACGAGCAGTGCTCGGACCACATGACCGAGAAGATGCCAAGCTCAACCAGGTTGGGCTCTCGGCCGAGCGCGTTCAGGACCCGCTCGTATTCCTCGGAATTGAGGCCATGCGCCTCGACGACATCGGGGGTGATTTCGGACATGCGACGCGCCTTAGCGCCGAGCGTGGCTCTTCGCTAGACGTAAAAAGGGGTGTTTTCGCGGCGGCCGATACCGCGCGCCGGGGCAGTGGCGCATAGTCCCGCCTTGACCGGTGAACGCGCCCGCTCCATTGCGGTGATCATGACTGAGAACAGTGCCGAAATCGCCGAGATGAGTTTCGAGGATGCGCTGAGGGCGCTTGAAGACGTGGTCCGCCGTCTGGAAAGCGGCGACGTGCCGCTCGACGATTCGATCACGCTCTACGAACGCGGGGAAGCGCTGCGCCAGCACTGCCAGAAGCGTCTCGACGCGGCGCAGGCCCGGATCGAGCGTATCGTCGCCGGTCCCGACGGGGTGCCCGCCGGCACCCAGCCGTTCGACGCGGCGGATCGCTGATTCGTGGGTGAGGTCGCCGTGACCGACCCGATCCTCGCCGAAGGCCTCTCGCGGATCGCGCGGGAGATCGACGGAGCGTTCGATGCGATGCTGCCGGTGCCGGACGATGCCCGCGCGCGCCTGCTGGAGGCGATGCGCTACGCCGCGATCGGCGGCGGCAAGCGGTTGCGGCCGCTCCTGCTCACAGCCGTTGCGGATATGTACGGCGTGGTTCGCGAAGCCGCGATCCGGGCCGCCATCGCCATCGAATCGATCCACGTCTATTCGCTGATCCACGACGACCTGCCGTGCATGGACGATGACGCGCTGCGCCACGGCAAGCCGACCCTGCATATCGCCTTCGACGAGGCGACCGCCGTGCTCGCGGGCGATTCGCTCCATGCATTCGCGTTCGAGGTGCTGGCCGATCCCGCGACGAGCGCGGATCCCTTCACCCGCATCGAACTGGTGCAGGCGCTTGGCCATGCCAGCGGCGCGCAGGGCATGGCCGGCGGGCAGATGATGGATCTGGTGGCAGAGACGAGCGAGTTCGATCTTCAGACCGTAACCCGGCTCCAGCAGCTCAAGACCGGCGCGCTGCTTGGCGCGGCGGTGGAAATGGGCGCGATCCTGGGCCGCCTGCCGCCGGAAGGTCGCGCACATCTGCGTGGCTATGCCCGCGATATCGGCCTGGCCTTCCAGATCGCCGACGACCTTATCGACCATGAAGGCGATGCATCGGTGGCCGGCAAGGCCGTTGGCAAGGATGCCGAGGCGGGCAAGGAGACGTTCGTCTCGCTGCTCGGCCCCGAACGCGCCCGCGAACAGGCCCGCATGCTGGTGGAGCAGGCCATCGGCCACCTTGCCCAGCACGGCAAGGAAGCCGACCTGCTGCGCGCAGTGGCGCGCTACATCATCGAGAGGGATCATTGATGAGCCTTGGTGAACGCATCGGTGTCTATCCGGGCACGTTCGATCCGATCACGCTGGGTCACGCCGATATCATCCGGCGCGGCGCCAAGCTGGTCGATCGCCTTATCATCGGGGTGACGACGAACCCTTCGAAGAACCCGCTCTTCACGCCCGAGGAGCGCATGGCCATGGTCGAACGCGAAGTGGCGGCGCTCGGGATCGAGAACGTCACCGTGGTCGGCTTCAACGCGCTGTTGATGAAGTTTGCGCAGAAGCAGGGCGCCAGCGTCATCATCAGGGGGCTGCGGGCCGTCGCGGACTTCGAGTACGAATACCAGATGGCGGGGATGAACCAGCAGCTCAACCCCACCATCGAGACCGTGTTCCTGATGGCGGACGTCAGCCTTCAGCCGATCGCCTCCAAGCTGGTCAAGGAAATCGCCACGTTCGGCGGAGAGATCGCCAAGTTCGTCAGCCCCACGGTGCGCGCCGATGTCGTCGCGCGGATCGCCGAGACCGGGCTTCTCGGCGACTATTGAGAACGCCCAAGAAACGATTGCGACAAATTCATTCATTGTCACGTCAGCAGCGGGGCACTATCGCCCCTGGCCTGAGCGGCTTCCTTCCTGTGAGTATTCGATGACGTTTCGCCTGACCCTTACCGCGACGATGATCGGCCTGGCGCTGGCGGCTACGCCCGCCATGGCCAAGAAGAAGGAAGACCCGACCCCGACGCCGCCGGTGGCGGTGCTGCCGACTTTCGTCGATCCCGATGTAACCCATCAGCCCGAGAACGTGCTCCTGCTCGATCTCTCGGACGGTGGCCGTGTCGCCATTCGTCTCATGCCGGAATGGGCGCCCCATCACGTGGAGCGGATCAAGACGCTCGCCGGGCAGGGCTTCTACAACGGCCAGATATTCCACCGCGTGATCGACGGTTTCATGGCGCAGACGGGCGACCCGACGGGCACCGGGCAGGGCGGTTCGCAGCTTCCCGATCTGGCAGCCGAATTCAACGCGATGCCGCACGTTCGCGGCACCGTGTCGATGGCGCGCACCAACGAGCCGAACAGCGCGAACAGCCAGTTCTTCATCGTGTTCTACCCGCGTTTCTCGCTCGATCGGAAGTATACCAACTTCGGCCGCGTGATCTCGGGCATGCAGTATGTCGACGCGATCCAGCGCGGCGAACCGCCCCAGAACCCGACCAGGATCGTGCAGGCCTCGCTGGCATCCGAGAACAAGGCGCCGCCGCCGCCCGCCCCGGTCGCGCCGCCGCCTGCGAAAATCACGGCCGACCAGCTCAGCAAATCGAAGTCCAGGTAACCTGACCCGGTGACCTGAAGCGAAAAATGGATGACGCCGCGTGAGTGCGCCCCTAGAGGGCGGCTCATGCGCGTTGACCTTTTCGACTTCGACCTTCCTCCCGAGAATATCGCCCTCCGCCCCGCGCGTCCGCGCGATTCGGCGCGGATGCTGGTCGCGCAGGGCCGCGACGAAGGGGCTCTGGTCGAGCGCGTCGTGCGCGATCTTCCCGGAGAACTGCGCCCCGGCGACATCCTCGTGTTCAACGACACCCGCGTCATTCCTGCCCAGCTCGAAGGGCGCCGCGGCGAGGCCCGCATCGGAGCCACGCTTCACAAGCGGATCGACCTTCGTCGCTGGCAGGCTTTCGTCCGCAATGCCAAGCGCCTGAAGGCGGGCGATCGCATCGAATTTCCCGCAGACGTCACTGCCGTGGCCGAAGTGCGCCACGATGACGGCAGCTGGACCTTGCTGTTCGAGGGCGACGAGCCCGTCGAGGTCTTGCTGGAGCGGGCAGGGCGCATGCCGCTGCCGCCTTACATCGCCGGCAAGCGCGAGACCGACGAGCAGGACGCCAGCGATTACCAGACGATGTTCGCGCGCGAGAAGGGTGCCGTTGCCGCTCCCACCGCCGCGCTGCACTTCACGCCCGAACTGATCGAGCGGCTGGATGCGGCGGGCGTGAAGCGCGAGACGCTGACGCTTCACGTGGGTGCCGGCACTTTCCTGCCGGTCAAGGCGGATGAGACGCAGGACCACAAGATGCATGCCGAATGGGGCCGCATCGATGCCGAGACCGCCGATCGCCTGAATGCCGCGCGCGCGGGCGGCGGAAGGGTCATCGCGGTGGGCACCACCAGCCTGCGCCTGCTGGAAAGCGCGACGGGCGAGGACGGCGTGATTCGTCCCTTCGAAGGGGACACCTCGATCTTCATCACGCCCGGCTATCGCTTCAAGGCGATCGACGGGCTGATGACCAACTTCCACCTGCCCAAGTCCACGCTGTTCATGCTGGTTTCGGCGCTGATGGGGCTGGAGCGGATGCAGGCGGTTTACGCCCATGCGATCGCGCAGGGTTACCGTTTCTACTCCTACGGGGATTCCAGCCTTCTTTTGCCCTGAGGGGACTTGGAACTGTCACCGGTTTCGCGCATCACGCGGGCCATGGAACCCATTCTCGAAATCAGCGGTCTGACCAAGACTTACGCCGGGGGCTTCACCGCGCTCCAGGGCGTGGACCTCACGATCAACAAGGGCGAGATATTCGCGCTGCTCGGGCCTAACGGTGCGGGCAAGACAACGCTGATCGGCGCGGTCTGCGGCCTCGTGCGGCCGACCAGCGGCACCATGCGCGCCTTCGGCGAGGACATGACTCACAACTGGCGCTCCCTGCGTGCCCGCATCGGACTGGTTCCGCAGGAACTGGCGACCGACATGTTCGAGACGGTCATCCACTCGGTGAACTATTCGCGCGGCCTGTTCGGCCTGGCGCCGGACCCCGCGCGGGTCGAGGAAATCCTGCGTGCGCTCAGCCTCTGGGACAAGCGCAAGGCGCAGATCCGCGCACTTTCGGGCGGCATGAAGCGCCGCGTGCTGATTGCCAAGGCGCTGGCGCATGAACCCGACCTGCTGTTCCTCGACGAGCCGACCGCCGGTGTCGATGTCGAGCTTCGCCGCGACATGTGGGCGCAGATCGCCGAGCTTCGCGACCGCGGAACCACGATCATCCTCACCACGCACTATATCGAGGAGGCCGAGGAAATGGCCGACCGCGTGGGCATCATCCAGGCGGGCAGCATCCGCATGGTGGAAGAAACGCGCTCGCTGATGAAGCGGCTCGGCCGCACCGAAGCACATATCGGCCTGGCCACGCCTCTGGCGCTCGTCCCCGAAGCGCTGGCCCCGTACAATCTCTCGCTGGGCAATGGAGGGCTCGAACTCGTCTATCGCGGCGGCGACGGTTCGGGCGGAGGCAAGGCGCAAGTGGCTCAGCTCACCAAGGATCTCGTGGCAAACGGCATCGATTACACCTCGATCGAAATTCGCGAATCGAGCCTTGAGGAAATCTTCGTCGATCTTCTGGAAGGAGCGGCGGCATGATCGCCTTCAACGCGCGCAGCACCTGGACCATCTACAAGCGCGAGGTCATGCGGGCCATGCGCACCGCCATGCAGTCCATCCTCGGACCTGTTCTGACTACGGTGCTCTACTTTGTCGTGTTCGGCGCGGCGATCGGCAGCAAGATGGATTCGGGCATGGCCGGCGTCAACTACGGGGCCTTCATCGTGCCGGGCCTGCTGCTGCTGACCCTGCTGAGCGAGAGCACGTCGAACGGCAGCTTCGGCATCTACATGCCGCGCTTCACCGGCGCGATCTACGAATTGCTTTCGGCGCCGGTGGGCGTTGCCGAAACGCTGATCGGCTTCGTGGGAGCAGCGGCCACCAAATCCCTGATCCTGGCGGCGATCATCCTCGTGACGGCCACGTTCTTCGTCGACTACACGATTGCCCATCCATTCTATGCGCTGGGCTTCATCCTGCTGGTTTCGGCAAGCTTCTCCTTGTTCGGGTTCATTCTGGGGATCTGGGCGGACAGCTTTGAAAAGCTGGGCATCGTTCCGGTGCTGTTCATCGTGCCGCTGACATTCCTTGGCGGTACGTTCTACTCGATAGACCTGCTGCCCGAACCTTGGCGTTCGGTCGCCATGGCCAATCCGGTGGTCTATCTGGTGAACGGGCTGCGCTGGTGCTTCTACGGCAGTTCGGACTTCCCCATCGGCCTGTCGCTCGGCATGACGCTGGGCTTCCTCGCGCTCTGTGTGGCGTTCATCGCCTGGATCTTCCGCACAGGGTGGCGCCTGCGCGCCTGAGTCGGTAATATCGTGTCATGACAATGCGTTTGGCTGTTTCGATTGGTGTGCCTGCCTTGCTGATTGCCGTCCCGGCTCAGGCGGAGCCGCCCCAATCCTTTCAGTTCGAACCCTTCCCGGATATCGAGATCGTGTCGGTGGTTCCTGTCGTGGAGCTGCCGCTTCGTCTCGTGCTGCCGGACTATGTCTCTCCGCCGCCGTTCATCCCGGCGCCGCCGCCGCGTCTTCCCCGCAATGTGAAGGCCATGATCGAGGCGGCGGTGAAGACGAAGGATTCGGCCACCGTTGCAGCGGTGGTCAAGGCGGCGCTTGCCACACAGCCTTATGACAAGGAAGAAATCCGCACGATGCAGCAGGCGTTCCTCGATGCGAACGCCCGCGAAATCGCGGAGAAGGCGAATGCGGAAACGGAGCGGATCCGCCGCGCCGCGCTGCTCGAACTCTGGACCGGCAAAGTCGAACTCGGCGCTTTCCGCGCGACGGGAAACACCAGCAATTTCGGCTATACCGGGGCGGTCAAGCTGGACCGTAAAGGCATCGACTGGCAGCATACGATCCAGCTCAACGCGGATTTCCAGAAGGATCGCGGCTCGGTCACGCGTGAGCAGTACGGGGCCAGCTACCAGCCGCGATATACCCTGAACGACGGCTTCTTCACTTATGGCCGAATGCAGTACGAAAAGGACCGCATTCAGGGCTATCTGGATCGCTACTCGCTGTCGGGCGGGCTCGGCTACCGTGTGCTCAAGCGTGACAATGTGACGCTGTCGATGGAAATCGGCCCGGCGCTTCGCCGCACGCGCTATGTCACCGTGCCCAAGGAAACGACGTGGTCGACGCTGACCTCGCTCGATTTCGACTGGCAGGTCAGCCCGACGATCAAGCTCACGCAGGATGCCTCGTCCTATGTGGAAACCGGCAATAGTACCTTCACCTCGGCTACCGGCCTTGAAGCGGGAATGAGCAAGGGGCTGAAGGCGCGCCTGTCCTATTCGATCGAGCACGAAACCTCTCCGCCGGACGGTTCGCTCCAGACCGACACGATCTCTCGCTTCTCACTGGTCTACGGCTTCTGAAGTCTGTAACGGGCGGGTCATGAACCCCCGTTTCGAATTCTCCATCCACGCCACCGACGGCAAGGCCCGTACCGGCACGATCAAGATGCGCCGCGGCGAAATCCGTACGCCAGCCTTCATGCCGGTGGGCACGGCGGCAACCGTGAAGGCGATGAAGCCGCAGGATGTGCGCGCCACCGGCGCCGACATCATCCTGGGCAACACCTATCACCTCATGCTGCGCCCCGGTGCCGAGCGTGTCGCCCGGCTCGGGGGATTGCACAAGTTCATGAACTGGGACCGCCCGATCCTGACGGACAGCGGCGGCTATCAGGTCATGAGCCTGTCGGACTTGCGCAAGATCACCGAGAACGGCGTCACTTTCGCCAGTCATCTCGACGGTTCGCGCCATCTGCTGACGCCAGAGCGTTCGATGGAAATCCAGCGCCTGCTGGGGTCCGACATCGTGATGTGCTTCGATGAATGTCCCAAGATCGATCAGCCCCGCGACGTGATCGCACGGTCCATGGAAATGTCGATGCGCTGGGCCCGGCGCAGCCGCGACGGTTTCGACAGCGGCGGCGAGCATGCGGCCAATTCCTCCCTGTTCGGCATCCAGCAGGGCGCGCTCGACGAAGGCCTGCGCAAGGCTTCGGCCGATGCGCTTACCGAGATCGGTTTCGATGGTTACGCCATCGGCGGACTTGCGGTGGGCGAAGGGCAGGAGGCGATGTTCGCCACGCTGGAATTCGCGCCCGGCCAGCTTCCGGTCGATCGTCCGCGTTATCTCATGGGGGTCGGCAAGCCCGACGATCTGGTCGGTGCGGTGGAGCGCGGCGTCGACATGTTCGACTGCGTGCTGCCCAGCCGCTCGGGCCGCAACGGCCAGGCCTTCACCTGGAACGGCCCGCTCAACTTGCGCAACGCCCGCCATGCGGAGGACAGCAACCCGCTGGACGATCGCTGCAAGTGCCCTACCTGCGCGACCTACAGCCGCGCTTATCTGCATCATCTCGTGAAGGCGGGAGAAATTCTGGGTTCCATGCTGATGACCGAGCACAACATCTCGTTCTACCAGCAACTCATGCAGGGCATGCGCGACGCCATCGCCGCCGGCACTTTCGCCCAGTTCGCGGCAGACTTCCGTCGCGAGTATCTCCATTGATCTACCAGCAGATTTAACTGGAAGAGGTTCTCTCTCAAGGATAGTCGATGGCTATCCACTGGGGGGATTACATGAAGAAGATTTGGCTCGCCGGCCCGGCTTTTGTGCTGGGCATGGCAGGATGGGGAACGGCCCAAGCCGAAAGCGTCGAAAAACTGGCGGCTGCTTTCGGCGCTCGGCAGGATATCACGGATATAAGCCTTGCTCCGGGCGGCGCACTTGCCGCTATTGTCGCGCCTTCGGGCGGGCGTGGTGACAAGGTCATGATCGCCGACCTGGTAAAGGGCGGTGCTCCCCGGACGATCCTGAACGCGTCCGGACAGGGAGAACATGTCAGCTATTGTTCTTGGCCCAGCGACGCGCAACTGGTTTGCAGTATCCTCGTCCAGGACAAGAGCACTGGGAACGTCTTGTCGTTCAGTCGCCTTCTTTCGCTCAGTCTGGACGGTTCGCCTGCCAAGATGCTCACGCAGAGCGCTAACAGCCGTTCGTTGGGGGTGGCGCGATACGGGGGCGACATCATCGATTGGCAGGGCGGGAAGCCGGAAGAAGTGCTGATGCTGCGTCAGTACATTCCCGAAAATACGATAGGGACGCGGCTGGCCCAATCAGGGGAAGGGCTCGGTGTCGAAAGCCTGAATGTTCGCACCCTGCGCCGTGCTACCGTGGAAAAGCCGAACCGGACAGCCGCCGGCTACATAACCGACGGGATGGGCAATATCCGCATCATGGCGAGCACGCCTGCAATGGGCATAGGCTATGATCGCAATTATACCGATTATTTCTATCGCCTGGTGGGGCAGCACGGCTGGAACCCGTTGGGAAGGGTCACCGTCAATCCTTCCGGCACCTATTCGGGTTTCCGGCCCGTGGCAGTCGACCCGGAGAGCAATTCGGTATTTGGTTTCGACAACAAGAACGGCTTTTCCGCACTTTACCGGCAGAGCCTCGATGGCTCCAACCGCCGGGAGGAAGTCATCTCGAAGCCCGGTGTCGATGTTGACGAATTGATCCGCATCGGTCGATCAAGGCGGGTGGTGGGCGTCTCATTCGCCACGGATTATCGCCAGATCGAGTATTTCGACCCCAAGCTGGCAGCCTTGCGCTCGGCGCTCTCGAAGGCGCTGCCCGGTGATCCTTCGGTGACGATCGTCGATTCCAGCGCTGATGAGAGCAAGCTGCTCATGTTCGTGGGGAGCGATATCGATCCGGGGAAATATTATATTTTCGACAAGGCCACACGCAAGCTGGAGGAAGTCCTCCCGCTACGGACAGCCATGTCCGGACGCACGCTCTCGCCCATGAAATCCATTCAGTTTCGGGCTTTTGATGGTACGATGGTCCCGGCTTACCTGACCCTGCCGCCCGGCAGCGATGGGAAAAATCTTCCCGCCATCAACATGCCGCACGGCGGACCCTCGGCACGCGACGAATGGGGTTTCGACTGGCTAGTGCAGTTTTTTGCGGCACGTGGTTTTGCCGTTCTTCAGCCGAATTTTCGCGGATCGTCGGGCTACGGCGAAGCCTGGTTCGAAAAGAACGGATTCCAGTCCTGGCGCACGGCTGTGGGTGATGTCACCGATGCAGGAGATTGGCTGGTATCGAACGGGATCGCTGCGAAAGGCAAGCTGGCGATCTTCGGGTGGTCATATGGTGGATATGCAGCGCTGCAATCGGGGGTGCTGAAGCCGGATCTGTTCAAGGCGATCATCGCTGTAGCACCGGTCACCGACCTTCAGCAGCTGCGCAACGATCATCTCAACTATTCGGACTACAAGCTGGTCGACGCCATGATCGGCAACGGGCCGCATGTTTCGCAAGGATCACCCGCGCAGAACGCCGCGAAAATTCAGGCGCCTGTCCTGATGTTTCATGGCGACTGGGATACCAACGTCGATATCGACCAGTCAGAGCTGATGCAGCGGCGCCTGCTCGATGCCGGGAAGCGGGCCGAACTGGTCACCTTCAAAGGTCTCACGCACTCGCTGGTTGAAGGCGAGGCGAGGGCCAGGATGCTGGCTCAGAGCGACGCTTTTCTGCGCGAGAACCTGGGGATGCCGAAAGAGTGAGCTCTCCGGGCCTGAGTGTAAGCTCAGGCCGGTTGCAGCGCCTCTCCGGCTTCTTCGTGAAGTGCGCCGATCTCGAGCTTCGTGCCGACATAGGCGACGAAACGCCCGGTGCGGGAATCGAGAAATCCGGCGCCGATTTCCGCCGCGAACTGCTTCGCGGTCTCGAGGTCGGGATACCATTTGCCGGTGCGGTTGGGGGTAATGAATCGATAGCGTGACATGGTGACTGTCCAATGCACGAGAACCATGTCCGTTCCCTGACAAATTCCTCGATTTACCGCGCTTTCCGGCGGTTCGTCGCACAAAAGAAAAGGGCGGCCCGTGAGGGCCGCCCTTCGCATGTCTTGTCCGGTGGACCGGGACCTTAGCGCGAGTAGAACTCGACGACCAGGTTCGGTTCCATCTTCACCGGGTAAGGCACTTCGTCGAGCGTCGGAACGCGCACGAAGGTCACCTTGTCGGTGCCGTCGGTCGAAACGTAGTCAGGAATCTCACGCTCGGGCAGGTTCTGCGCTTCGATGATGAGAGCCATTTCCTTGGCCTTGTTGCCGAGGCTGATGACGTCGCCAACCTTCACGCGACGCGAAGCGATGTTGCACTTCACGCCGTTGACGCGGATGTGGCCGTGCGAAACGATCTGGCGAGCCGCGAAGATGGTGGGTGCGAACTTCGAACGGTACACGACCATGTCGAGACGCTGTTCGAGCAGACCGATCAGGTTCTGACCGGTGTCGCCCTTCATCTTCGAAGCTTCCTGGTAGGTGCGCTTGAACTGCTTCTCGGTCACGTCGCCGTAGTAGCCCTTGAGCTTCTGCTTGGCGCGCAGCTGGATGCCGTAGTCCGAAAGCTTGCCCTTGCGGCGCTGGCCGTGCTGGCCCGGGCCGTAGCTGCGGCGGTTGACCGAGCTCTTGGGGCGACCCCAGATGTTCTCGCCCATGCGGCGGTCGAGTTTGTACTTGGCGCTTTTACGCTTCGACATAAGTCGTCTCCTGTTCTGCTGCCGCCTCCGACCTGAAGGCGATCCGTGTTGTCCCGGGGCGCACCATCCAGCCTACTTTGCGGGATGCGGCCGCCGCTTCACCGGGGTGCGGGGCCGAATGGACGGGCTGCCGAAACAGGCAGGCGCCATGTGAAGGCGTGCCCCTTACGGACTGGGGCCGGAAAGTCAAGCCGCATCGGTGGATTTGCGGTCTCGAATGCGTCGTAACGACATGCCTTCGGCACATCTTACGGCGGCGCCGGCCCGCTACCCCATCCGCCTTGTGTGAGCCCACCTGAAATGGCGGCCCTGCAGGACGGCTGATGGGGGAGCGGGCTGGCGCCGCAATCCGCAGATCAATCGCGGTTGCGGCGCTCTTTCTCCAGTGCGGAGAGGACACCGCGCAGGGTCCGTACTTCGAGGTGGTTCCATGCCGGCTTGGTCAGCAGGTTGCGCAAGGTCAGCCGGTTGGCGGCGGCACGTGTTTCGGGCCAGAAGTAGTTCTTGGGTTCGAGCATCCGCTCGAAATGACCGATCAGGCCTTCCAGTTCGTCCTGCGGGGCGGGGGGGAGCAGGTCCTCGACGGTCGGCTGGGCCAGTTCACCTGACGAGACCGCGCCCTTCGACCATTCGTAGGCGCAGAGGATCACTGCCTGTGCAAGGTTCAGCGAGGCAAATTCGGGATTGATCGGCACCGTCAGGATCGCACGGGCAAGCGCAACGTCTTCTGTCTCCAGCCCGGAGCGCTCGGGGCCGAAGACATAGGCGGAGCGGCCCTGCGCGGTATGGACTTCGCGTGCCGCTTCCTCGGGGGTGACGACAGGCTTGGTGACGCCGCGCTTGCGAACGGTCGTGGCGAAGACATTGCCGCAATCGGCAACGGCCTCTGCCAGGGTCTCGAAGACTTCGGCGCGTTCCAGGACCAGGTCGGCACCTGCCGCGGCGGGACCGGCGGAGGGGTTGGGCCAGCCGTCGCGCGGTGAAACGAGGCGCATTTCGGTAAGGCCGAAGTTCAGCATGGCGCGTGCGGCCTTGCCGATGTTTTCCCCGAGCTGCGGGCGGACCAGCACGATGACCGGCTTCTTAACGTCAGTCATCGTTGCGACCTTCCATGTGGCCCGGACCCGCGACATCGCGAACCGTCCCGGCGAATTCCTCGAAGTCGCGCGCCTCGTTGAAGGCGCGGTAGACCGAGGCGAAGCGAATATAGGCGACCGAATCGAGCTGGCGCAGACCTTCCATCACCATCTCGCCGACTTCGCGCGACGAGACTTCGGATTCGCCGAGCGTTTCCACCTGGCGCTGCACGCCGGACACGAGCTGGTCGATCTTCTCACGCTCGATCCCGCGCTTGCGGCAGGCGAGAGTGGCGGACTGCTCGATCTTGGCCCGGTCGAAAGGCTCGCGGGAATCGTCGTTCTTGACGACGGTGATCTCGCGAAGCTGGACGCGTTCGAAAGTCGTGAACCGCGCGCCGCAGCTTGAACACTGGCGGCGGCGACGGATCGCCGTGTTGTCCTCGGTCGGGCGGCTGTCCTTGACCTGGGAATCGTCGTGGGCGCAAAAAGGACAGCGCATTCAGTAAGATACTTTCAAGACTTGAGAGACTTCAGGGGCGCACGCGCTTGTAGAACTGATATCCTGCACCGGCGGCAAGGCCGAGCGGGATCGATACGAACGGCAATACCGCGCCGGCCACCGCCCCCAACGCGCCCCAGACGAGCACCGGCTTGGTCGAAGGATGGTCGAGACCATCCTGGAGCATTCCGGCGATTTCATGGCGTGCATCGGTGATGAAGTCGCCATTGTCGTGGGGGCGGTTGGGGTCGGTCATGGCATCAGTCCTCGTAGATCGGGAAACGGTCACACAGGGCTTCAACGCGCGTGCGCACGTTCTGCTCCACCTGAGCGTCGCCCGCCTCGCCGCACTTGGCAAGGCCGTCCAGAACGTCGGCAACCATGTTGCCGATTTCGCGGAATTCTTCCGGACCGAAGCCGCGGGTGGTGCCGGCGGGCGAGCCCACGCGGATGCCGCTGGTCTTCATCGGCGGCAGCGGATCGAAGGGGATGCCGTTCTTGTTGCAGGTGATGCCCGCACGTTCCAGCGCCTCGTCCGCGTCCTTGCCGGTCACGCCCAGCGGCGAGAGGTCGATCAGGGCGAGGTGCGTGTCGGTGCCGCCCGAAACGATCGCGGCGCCGCGCTCCTTCAGGGTTTCGGCGAGGACCTTGGCGTTCTCGATCACGCGCGCGGCATAGTCCTTGAACTCGGGACGCAGCGCCTCACCGAAGGCCACGGCCTTGGCAGCGACGACGTGCATCAGTGGGCCGCCCTGAAGGCCGGGGAACACCGCCGAGTTGATCTTCTTGGCCAGCGCCTCGTCATTGGTGAGGATCATGCCGCCGCGCGGACCGCGCAGCGTCTTGTGCGTGGTGGTGGTGGCGATATGTGCGTGCGGGAAGGGCGAGGGGTGCAGGCCAGCGGCCACGAGGCCGGCGAAGTGCGCCATGTCGACCTGGAACAGGGCGCCCACGGCGTCTGCGATTTCACGCATGCGCTTGAAGTCGATCACGCGCGGATAGGCCGAGCCACCGGCGATGATCAGCTTGGGCTGGTGTTCCTTGGCCAGGGCCTCAACCTCATCGTAGTCGATCAGGTGGGTGTCCTTGGTCACGCCGTACTGCACGGCCTTGAACCACTTGCCAGAAAGCGCGGCGCGGGCGCCGTGCGTCAGGTGGCCGCCGGCATCGAGGCTCATGCCCATGATGGTGTCACCGGGCTTCACGGTGGCGAGCAGAACGGCGCCGTTGGCCTGCGCACCCGAGTGGGGCTGCACATTGGCGAAGCCGCAGTCGAACAGCTGCTTCGCGCGTTCGATGGCGAGCGTTTCGACTTCGTCCGAGGGCTCGCAACCCTGGTAGTAACGCTTGCCGGGGTAGCCTTCGGCGTACTTGTTGGTCAGCACCGATCCCTGCGCTTCGAGCACGGCCTTGGAGACGATGTTCTCCGAGGCGATCAGCTCGATCTGCTTGCGCTCGCGCTTGAGTTCGTGGCCGATGGCCTTGGCCACGGCGGGATCGCTTTGCGCGATGCTGTCGGTGAAGAAGCCGGGTGAACGGATGGCGGTTTCAACGGTCATGTTCTGAAAGCCCCTTCAGAAGGACGGATTGGAAAGTTTTTCGACGCGTCCGGCATGGCGGCCGCCGCCGAATTCGGTCGAAAGGAAGGCGTCGAGGCAGGCCTTGGCCATGTCGATCCCGGTCAGTCGTGCGCCCATGGCGATGCAGTTGGCATCGTTGTGCTCGCGCGCCAGCGCTGCGGAGAGCGGCTCGGAAACAAGCGCGCAGCGGCAGGCCGGGTCGCGGTTCACGGCAATCGAGATGCCGATGCCGGAGCCGCACAGAGCGACGCCGAACTGCACCGTGCCGTCAGCGACGACCGATGCGAGCTTGTAGCCGTAGTCGGGGTAATCGACGCGGTCAGCGGTTTCCGGGCCGAGGTCGGCCACTTCGTGACCTTGTTCGATGAGGTATTCGCGCAGTTCGGCCTTGAGGTCGACTGCGGCGTGGTCTGATGCAATCGCGATGCGCATGGAATCGGTTCGCCTGTCCTGGATGCGAGGATTCTTTCGCGCTCCCCTTAGTCGCGAGTTCGTCGCTTTGCCAGTCTTGCGCGCATCTGGAGTCGAAAGGGACTGGCGAGCGGTGAAGGACGTGGCATTGTCGGCCCGACTTGTTCCCGAAAATCAGGAGGATCGCGTGAAGAGCGGCAAATGGTTCCTTGTGGCATTGCTTCTCGCCGTGGGGCTGGCGATCCTGGGAACGACGCCGCCGAGACCCGCTCAGGTCACGGCAGCCGCCCGGGATTTCTCCGCCTTGCGGGCGATGGGCGATGTGGAGCGCATCGCCCGCGCGCCGCATCCCAGCGGATCGGCCGAACATGCGGCTTTGCGTGGCTACCTGATGCAGCGGCTTGGCGAACTGGGCCTGACGGTGCGCACGCAGGAAGGGACTTTTCCGGAGGACGCACGCCGGGGCCTGAATGCCCGCAGTGGCGGTAATGCCGCGCGCATCCCGTTGACGAATGTACTCGGCCTTCTGAGGGGATCCGAGCCGAACCTGCCCGCCGTGGCGCTGATGGCGCATTATGACAGTGTCTGGGGGTCTCCGGCTGCGGCCGACGATGGGGCGGGAGTTGCGTCGATCCTGGAGACCGTGCGTGCGCTCTCGCTGGACCGGGAGCGTCGGCGGGATGTCGTGGTGATTCTCACGGATGGGGAGGAATCCGGGCTGCTGGGGGCGAGGATGTTCTTTGCGCAGGCCCCTGAAGCGCGGCGGATCGGCGCGATCGTGAACCTGGAAACGCGCGGCGGTGGCGGCAAGGCGAATCTGTTCCAGACATCCGCGCTGAACGGCGATGTCGCGCGGCTCTGGGCGGATACGGCACCGCATCCGGCGGGTACGTCGCTGGCGACTTTCATTTACAGCGTCTTGCCTAACGATACCGATCTCTCGGTGGCGCTGCCGCATGGTTATCCGGCGTGGAACTTCGCCTTCATCGGAAGGCCGGGGCTTTATCATTCGCCGATGGCGACGGCCGACAGGCTCGACCGAGGCTCTCTTCAACAGATGGGGGAGCAGACCCTGGGACTTGCACGGGCCCTTGCCCGCAGCGCGGAACTGCCGGGCCGGGCGCCGGACGTGGTGTTCTTCGACGTTTTCGGCCTGTTCGTGGTGCATTATGCGGTCTGGTGGGGCTGGGTGATGCTGGCCGTGGGCTTCGTCGGCCATGGGCTGCTGTCGCTACGCCGGTTCGAGGGCAGGGCCTTCCTGGACGGTGCTGTGCGAATGCTTGGGCTTGTTCTGGTGACGGCGGGCGCGCTCTATCTGCTCAACCTGTTGTCCGGTGCGGATGGCCCGGTGAACTATTACGACCGCCTTGCTGCTATCCCGAGGCTCCAGATCGTGGCGTTTTGCGCCAGTGTGGCCGTCTTTGTACTCCTGCTGGGCCGCAAGCCGGACGGCGAGGCGGGGGAGGCCGGATTGGTGCTGCCCTTGCTTCTGGGCGGCACCGCGTTTCAGGCTTACGCTCCGTCAGCCGCCTATGTGCTTGCGGTGCCGCTGATGCTGGGAGGCGTAGTGGCGCTGCTGCGAGCGTTCGGGCTTGGCGGTCTGGCGCGGGCGGCGGGAGCGACCGTTGCAGGTGTGGTAACAGGCTACGCGCTCATGCTCGGCTATTCGCTGTTGCAGGCAGTGGGGCCGACGATGCCGATGGTGGCGGTTCTTCCGCTGGCGATCGCCGTTTGCGCATTGGTGCCGCTACGGCCTGCGCTACCTTTACGCGGTTCGCGGGTGCTGGCGGCACTGCTGCTGCTGATGGCCATCGGTGTTTCCCTGTGGGTGCGGCTGGATGCTCCAGCGGTCAGCATCGCGGCCTATTCGGACGCCAGGAAGAGCCACGGCAAGACCTGAGCGCTATTCGAAGAACTCGGGCGGCGGCTCGCGCAGGTTCCGCGCGCCGCGCATACCATGCAGGACCAACTTGCTGACCACGGCAGCCAGCGTGGCAATCGGGATGACAGCAAAGATACCCCGCTGCATCGATGCTCAAAGCCACGAAAGATGTCGCGAGAACGCTGGCCAGAAGGGCCAGGAGCATCAGGTAGCCTGCACGCTCACCCTTCTGCTGGGAGAAGCGAAAAGCGCAGGCGAAGGATGTCGCAAGGATTGCAGCAAGGAGCATGAGTAACGGAGGCGGCAGTGTGAGCAGGAAGGCGGGGCCGGCGATCCGCAGCACTGCCAGCAGGCCCATCAGGATCAACGATGGGAAAGTTATGCAGGCACCTGCGGCGCAGAGCGTTGCTTCGCGAGCGCCCGCTTCGCTGACAATATCGGTATCCCCGAAGGCCATGGCTTATCGTTCTTCCAACCGGGAGGGAGCATCAGGGGATGATGTCCATAAAAAAGAGCCCCGCCGAAGCGAGGCTCTTGTATCTTCGTGCAGTTGTTACTGATCGAGGAACGAGCGCATCTTGCGGCTGCGGCTCGGGTGCTTGAGCTTGCGCAGGGCCTTGGCTTCGATCTGGCGGATACGTTCGCGGGTAACCGAGAACTGCTGGCCGACTTCCTCAAGCGTATGGTCGGTGTTCATGCCGATGCCGAAGCGCATGCGCAGCACGCGTTCCTCACGCGGGGTGAGCGAGGCAAGGACGCGGGTCACCGTCTCCTTGAGGTTCGCCTGGATCGCCGCGTCCACCGGGATGATCGCGTTCTTGTCCTCGATGAAGTCACCCAGATGCGAATCTTCCTCGTCGCCGATCGGCGTTTCGAGCGAGATCGGCTCCTTGGCGATCTTCATCACCTTGCGCACCTTTTCGAGCGGCATGGACAGGCGCTCGGCCATTTCTTCCGGCGTGGGTTCGCGGCCCTGCTCGTGAAGGAACTGGCGGCTGGTGCGGACCAGCTTGTTGATCGTCTCGATCATGTGCACCGGGATGCGGATCGTGCGGGCCTGATCCGCGATCGAGCGCGTGATCGCCTGCCTGATCCACCAGGTGGCATATGTCGAGAACTTGTAGCCGCGGCGGTACTCGAACTTGTCGACCGCCTTCATCAGGCCGATGTTGCCTTCCTGGATGAGGTCCAGGAACTGAAGGCCGCGGTTGGTGTACTTCTTGGCGATCGAGATCACCAGACGCAGGTTCGCCTCGACCATTTCCTTCTTGGCGATGCGCGCCTCGCGCTCGCCCTTCTGGACCATGTTGACGATGCGGCGGAACTCGGGAAGCGCCATGCCGGTAGCGGCGGCGATGTCGGAGACTTCCGAACGGATGCGTTCGACCGGTTCGGCCTCGGCCTCGGCGAAGGCGGCCCACTTCTTGTCCTTCTTCGCCATGTCGGTGAGCCAGGTATCGTCCAGCTCGCGCCCAACATAGGTTTCGAGGAAGTCGGTACGCTTGACCTTGTGACGCTCGGCAAGGCGCAGCATCTGGCCGCCCAGCGTGGTGAGGCGGCGGTTGAAGGCATAGAGGTTGTCGACGAGATACTCGATCTTCGTCGCATGGAACTTCACCGATTCGACCTGCGCGGTGAGGTCTTCGCGAAGCTGCTGGTACTGGTCTTCCTTGGCGGCCGGGAAATCGATGCCCAGCGCCAGCGCGTCGAGGCGCTCGGACTGGAGGCGCTCGAAGGCTTGGAACAGCTCGGTGATGAGCATGAACTTCTCAAGCGCTTCGGGCTTGAGGGCCGCTTCCATCTGCGCGAGGCTGAGGGTGTTGTCTTCTTCCTCTTCCTCGGCTTCGCGCTTCGGAATGGGATTGCCGTCCTCGTCGACCTCGGAGGTTTCCTCCTCGACGTCGTCCTCGTCCTTGAAGGAGGGACCGGCGGTCTTTTCGCTGATCTCGCCGTCGTCGTCGCCTTCACTGTCTTCCGACAGGCTTTCGGGCGCGGGCTCCTTCGAAAGCATCGCGTCGAGATCGAGGATCTCGCGCAGTTGCATCTCGCCGTTGTTGAGCGCTTCCGACCACTGGATGATGGCGTGGAAGGTGATCGGGCTCTCGCACAGGCCCAGGATCATCATGTCGCGGCCGGATTCGATGCGCTTGGCGATGGCGATTTCGCCTTCGCGGCTGAGCAGTTCGACCGCGCCCATTTCGCGCAGATACATCCGCACCGGGTCGTCGGTGCGCTCGACGGTTTCCTTCTTCTTGGCGTCGACCACCATGCGGGGCGAGACATCGTCGGAATCCGATTCCTCGTTGTCGCGATCGTCGTCCTGCTGGCCTTCGGAATCCTCGTCGCTCTCGACAATGTTGACGCCCATTTCCGAGATCGCGGCCATGATGTCCTCGATCTGCTCGGAAGACATCTGGTCCTGCGGAAGAGCCTCGTTCAGTTCGTCGTAGGTGATCACACCCCGGCGTTTGGCACGGGCGATAAGCTTCTTGATCGCGCCTTCGTTGAGGTCGATCAGCGGTGCGTCAGTGCCGTCGTTGGTGTCGCCGGTGTTGTCGTTTTTGCTCATTCTTCGCCGTTATCCCCGTGCATTCACCCCAATTATAATATCAGGAAGAAGCCGCCTGTCTTGTCGCCATTTGCCTGAGGCGACTGTCAAATTCCAGCTTTCTCTTGAGTAGCCGCTGTTGATCGGCAAAAGCCTCGTCAGACAACTCGCTTTCGAACCGTGCCGTCGCTTGCGCCAGAGCGGCATCCAGAACCGGACGCTCCACCAGGAGATCAATTGCCTGGGCCAAATCCTCTGCCGCCTGATCCGCGCCTGTTCCGGAATTGAGGAAACCGAAGCGCAATCCTGAGTATTCTGCGGTGCCGGGGATCTCCAGGCCATTCTCGACCAATATGGTGGCCAAACGGGTGCTTTCAAGCGCTTCGTTCGTGTCGCAGCAATCGAGCAGCAAACCGAAGCGCGGATCGAGGCCGGGGGTCCGCGCGAGGGCTTCGGCGTGACGCCTGATCTGTGCCGGCCACTGGATCAGCCCGGCCACGACTGCCGCCGACAATGCATCGCGCGCGCCGCCGCCGATGGCCTTGCGGAGGCGTTCGAGGGATTCGGGGCTCGATTCGGGCTGCGGCGTCCATCGCCCTTTCTGGTTTCCGCGTTGGCCGGGGCGGAATGCGGGGCGATCCTGTTGCTGCCAGCGGTTCTCCCGCTTCGGGAAGGCGAATTCGGAATAGCGGTCCTGCAGTTCGCGCCTGTAAAGGCTGGCGATATCGGGGTTCTGGATCGCATCGACATGGGCCATGAGCCGGGCCTTGAGGCCGGCCTTGTCTTCCGGTGTGATAAGCGGCTGGGCATCGCGTTCCGCTTCCCACAGCACTTCGACAAGACTGCGGGCTTCGCCGAGCAGGTCTCCCATGGCTCGGGCGCCGCGCTGCCTGATGAGGTCGTCTGGGTCGAGCCCCTCGGGCAGGCGAACGATTCGCAGGCTATGGGCAGGGCGGAGCAGGGGCAGGGCGCGGGTGACGGCGCGCATGGCTGCGCGCTGGCCGGCGGCGTCGCCGTCGAAGCACAGGATCGGCGTTTCGACATGGCGCCAGAGCATCTCGATCTGTTGCTCGGTGAGTGCGGTGCCAAGCGGGGCGACGCATTCGCCGAAGCCTGCTGCGGCCAGCGCGATCACATCCATGTAGCCCTCGACCACCACCATCCGCCCCGACTGGCGGGCGGCCGGCGCGGCGCGGTGCAGATTGTAGAGGGTGCGGCCCTTGTCGAAAAGCGGCGTATCCGGGGAGTTCAGGTACTTGGGCGCATCCGTCTTGTCCTTGGCGAGGATGCGCCCGCCAAAGGCGATGACACGGCCGCGCGCATCCTCGATCGGCAGCATGAGCCGGCCGCGGAAACGGTCGTAAGGGTCGCGGTTCTCGACCTCGATGCGCAGGCCTGCCTCGACGAGCATGTCCTCGGGGAAGCGGCCCAGGGCTTCCTTCATCGCCTGCCGTCCCTCGGGCGCGAAGCCGAAGCCGAAGCGCTGGAGGGTATGAGCGTCGAAGCCGCGCGTTGCGAGATAGGCTTTTGCCGCCGCGCCGCCGGGCGCGGTCAGGTTCTGCACGAACCACGCCTGTGCCGCCGCCATCACGTCGTAAAGCGTGTCGCGCTTTTCGGCCGCCTTGGCTGCGCGCGGATCGGGCGCTGGCACATCCATCCCCGCTTCGGCCGCGAGTTCCTTGACCGCGTCCATGAACGACAGGCCCTGATGGTCTGTCATCCAGCGGATCGCATCTCCATGTGCGCCGCAGCCGAAGCAGTGATAGAAGCCTTTTTCGTCGTTGACGGTAAAGCTTGGAGACTTCTCGTTGTGGAAGGGGCAGCAGGCCTTGAACTCACGCCCCGCCTTCTGAAGGCGCGTGGAGCGACCGATCAGCGCCGAAAGCGTCGTCCGGGCGCGGAGCTGGTCAAGCCATTGAGGGGTAAGCACGGTCCTGCCGCCCGGTTTCGTGTCAGCTCAGGCCAGCGCCGCCTTCACCCAGCCCGAAGCCTTGCCCATGTCGAGCTGCGAGCCGTGGCGGGCCTTGAGCGCGGCGACGACCTTGCCCATGTCCTTCATGCTCTCGGCGCCGACTTCGGCCTTGATGGCGTCGATCAGGGCCTTGGTCTCTTCCTCGGAGAGCTGGGCGGGCAGGAAGGTCTCGATCACGTCCAGTTCGGCCTTCTCTTCGGCGGCCTTCTCGGGGCGGCCGCCTTCTTCGAAGAGCTGGATCGATTCGCGGCGCTGCTTCACCATTTTCTGGAGCACGTCGATGATCATGGCATCGTCGTCCGGGAGGGAATCGGCGGTGCGCAGTTCGATGTCGCGGTCCTTGATCTTGGCAAGGATGAGGCGAACCGCTGCAAGGCGCGGCTTGTCGCCCGCTTTCATCGCAGTGATCTGGGCGGCCTTGATCGAATCACGAAGCATTGGTTTCCTGCTGTTCTGATAGGTTTTGGGGAGTGTCGTGGCGCAAAACTAGCAAGTCGTGCGCCAAATTGCACCCTTGCCGCCTTGACGCGGTGCACAACCCTCTCTAGCGGGCAGGCCTTAGCACACATAGTCAGAAACGCCGTCAACGGAGCGACCCACCATGGCCGACGCCGCATATACGCTTGCGCCCAAACCTGAAGGGGCGACAGGCGTTCTCGTCCTGAGCGATGGACACGTGGTCTGGGGCCGCGGCTTCGGAGCCGTGGGCGAAGCAGTCGGAGAAGTCTGCTTCAACACCGCGATGACCGGTTATCAGGAAGTGATGACCGATCCGTCCTACGCGGGCCAGATCGTTACTTTCACGTTTCCCCACATCGGCAATGTCGGCGTCAACGACGAAGACCTTGAATCCAAGGTCGACGGCGCGGTCGGCTGCGTCGTTCGCGAGGACGTGACGCCGTCTTCTAACTTCCGCTCGGCGGGCGAGTTCGGTGACTGGCTTGCCGCCAAGGGCAAGGTCGGGCTCGCCGGGGTCGACACCCGCGCGCTGACCCGCCGCATCCGCCTTCAGGGCGCGCCGAACGCGGTGATCGCCCACAACCCCGAAGGCGAGTTCGACATTCCCGCGCTGATCAAGCGCGCGCAGGAATGGCCGGGCCTCGAAGGCATGGACCTTGCCAAGATCGTCAGCCGCGAAATCCAGGAGGGCTGGGAAGGCTCGACCTGGGAACTCGGCCAGGGCTTCGGCGCCGGGGAAGGCGAAACCCGCCCGCACGTCGTCGCCATCGACTACGGCGCCAAGGACAATATCTTCCGCAACCTCGTGAAGGCCGGCGCCCGCGTGACCGTCGTTCCCGCCGAGACTTCGCTCGACGCGATCCTCGCGCTTGAGCCCAAGGGCGTGTTCCTCTCGAACGGCCCGGGCGATCCGGCGGCGACCGGCGAATATGCCGTTCCGGTGATCCGCGCGCTGCTGGAGCGCGACGTGCCGATCTTCGGCATCTGCCTCGGTCACCAGATGCTCGGCCTCGCGGCCGGCGCCAGGACCTCGAAGATGCACCAGGGCCACCGTGGCGCCAACCATCCTGTGAAGCGCTTGGACGACGCCGTCGTCGAGATTACCTCGATGAACCACGGCTTCGCGGTCGACAACCAGACGCTGCCCGACAATGTCGAGGAAACCCACGTTTCGCTGTTCGACGGTTCGAACTGCGGCATCTCCATCAAGGGGAAGAAGGCCTTCGGCGTGCAGTATCACCCCGAAGCCAGCCCCGGTCCGCAGGACAGCTTCTACCTCTTCGAGAAGTTCGTGGGTATGCTGGCCTGATGGGTATAACGGGTCGGTCTCTCTTCGCGGCGTTCGCGCCGCGCCCCGCATCGGCGATCATTGCCGGTGCGGACCAGCGAGTTTTCGACCCGCCAGCACAGTTTGCCTATGCAGTCGAGTGTCCGGCCTTAGCGGCCGGAGCCCATGCAAAGCAAGGTGATGCCCAATGACCGACCTTATCGACCACATGCTCGCTTACTATATTGCCGGACAGGCTGCCGAACTCACGGTTGCGCCGCGTTTCTACCCTTACGGTGAATTGCAGCTCATCTTCGAGGACAAGGTCTCGGTCGCCGTTCGCAAGTTCGGCCCCAAGGTGCGCAAGCACGCCAAGGAAGCCGGCAAGGTCTTCATCGACCGGATGCTCGAAACGGGTGCCTGGTCGACCACAGAGGGCGAGTATGGCGGTTCGATGCACCAGTTTCAGGCTGACCGATACCGCGCGGTGATCCGCGAGGAGCAGGACAGCAACCCGATCATTCTCAAAGCCAAGGCCGAAGGCCCAGATTACTGGGACAAGGCGTTTGGCGAACTGGTGGCCTAGGCCGCCAGTCCGACATACAAGACACACAGGACACCCCAGGACAGCCCATGCCCAAGCGCACAGACATCTCCTCGATCCTCGTCATCGGCGCCGGCCCGATCATCATCGGCCAGGCCTGCGAATTCGACTATTCGGGAACGCAGGCGATCAAGGCGCTCAAGGAAGAGGGCTACCGGGTCGTCCTGGTGAACTCCAACCCGGCGACGATCATGACCGACCCGGACATGGCCGACGCCACTTATGTCGAGCCGATCACCCCGGAAGTGGTCGCCAAGATCATCGAGAAGGAGCGCCCGGATGCGGTGCTCCCGACGATGGGCGGTCAGACCGCACTGAACTGCGCGCTGGCGCTGTTCAACGACGGAACGCTGGAGAAGTTCGGCGTCCAGATGATCGGCGCCGACGCCGACGCCATCGACAAGGCCGAGGATCGTCAGCGTTTCCGCGACGCGATGGATAAGATCGGCCTCAATTCGGCCCGCTCGGGCGTGGCTCACACCATGGACGAAGCCTTCGCGGTGCTCGAACGCACCGGGCTGCCTTCGATCATCCGTCCCAGCTTCACGATGGGCGGCACCGGCGGCGGCATCGCCTACAACAAGGCCGAGTTCGAGACGATCGTCCGCTCCGGCCTCGACGCTTCCCCGACCACCGAGGTCCTTATCGAGGAATCGCTGCTCGGCTGGAAGGAGTATGAGATGGAGGTCGTGCGCGACAAGCACGACAACTGCATCATCATCTGCTCGATCGAAAACGTCGATCCCATGGGTGTCCACACGGGCGACTCCATCACTGTCGCGCCGGCGCTGACGCTGACCGACAAGGAATACCAGATCATGCGCAACGCCTCGATCGAGGTGCTGCGCGAGATCGGCGTGGAAACCGGCGGTTCGAACGTGCAGTTCGCGGTCAATCCGAAGGACGGCCGCCTGATCGTCATCGAGATGAACCCGCGCGTTTCGCGCTCGTCGGCGCTGGCTTCGAAGGCCACCGGCTTCCCGATCGCGCGCGTCGCGGCGAAGCTGGCCGTGGGCTACACGCTCGACGAGATCATGAACGAGATCACCGGCGCCACGCCGGCCGCGTTCGAGCCGACCATCGACTACGTCGTCACCAAGATCCCGCGCTTCGCCTTCGAGAAGTTCAAGGGCGCCAAGAATGACCTCACCACCGCGATGAAGTCGGTCGGCGAAGTCATGGCGATCGGCCGCAACATCAAGGAATCGATGCAGAAGGCCCTGCGCGGTCTCGAAACCGGCCTTGACGGTTTCAACCGCGTGGTCGAGCTGGAAGGCGCGGGCCGCGACGTGATCACCGCTGCCCTGTCCCGTGCGACGCCGGAGCGTCTGCTGCATGTCGCGCAGGCCTTCCGCGAAGGCTTCACCGTCGATGAGATCCACGCGATCGCGCACTACGACAAGTGGTTCCTGCGTCACATCGAAGAGATCATCGCCGAAGAGGCGAATATCATGAAGAACGGCCTGCCGGTCGATGCGCAGGGTCTGCGCCGCGTCAAGGCGATGGGCTTCTCGGACAAGCGCCTTGCCACGCTGGCTGTGCGTTCGGTTGGCGTCGCGGGCGGCATGGGCGAGACCCAGGCCAAGCGCTCGGGCCTGCTGCACGACGCGCTGCGCGCCATGGCCGGCGCCACCAGCGAGGACGAGGTGCGCGCACTGCGCACCAAGCTGGGCGTCCACCCGGTATTCAAGCGCATCGATTCCTGCGCGGCCGAGTTCGAGGCGGTGACGCCCTACATGTACTCGACTTATGAAGCCCCGATCTTCGGTGAGCCCGAGAACGAGGCCAATCCGTCGGATCGCCGCAAGGTCGTGATTCTCGGCGGCGGTCCCAACCGCATCGGCCAGGGGATCGAGTTCGACTACTGCTGCGTCCACGCCTGCTTCGCGCTTGCCGAAGTCGGCTACGAGACGATCATGGTGAACTGCAACCCCGAGACCGTCTCGACCGACTACGACACCTCGGACCGCCTCTATTTCGAGCCACTCACCGGCGAGGACGTGCTGGAAATCCTGCGCGTCGAACAGTCGAAGGGCGAGCTCGTCGGCGTTATCGTGCAGTTCGGCGGCCAGACCCCGCTCAAGCTGGCGCAAGCGCTGGAAGACGCCGGCATTCCGATCCTCGGAACCTCGCCCGACGCGATCGACCTTGCCGAAGACCGCGAGCGGTTCTCGGCGCTGGTCGAGAAGCTGGGCCTCAAGCAGCCGGCCAACGGCATCGCCCGCAGCCGTGACGAAGCTGTCGCCGTTGCCAATCGCATCGGCTACCCGGTTCTCATGCGTCCCAGCTACGTGCTCGGCGGCCGCGCCATGGAGATCGTCGACAGCGAACAGCAGCTCGACGACTACATCGCCACCGCCGTTCAGGTCTCGGGCGACAGCCCGGTGCTGATCGACCAGTACCTGCGCGACGCCATCGAGTGCGACGTCGATGCGCTTTGCGATGGTGACCAGGTCGTCGTCGCTGGCGTCATGCAGCATATCGAGGAAGCGGGCATCCACTCGGGCGACAGCGCCTGCTCGCTGCCGCCCTACAGCCTGCCTGCCGAAATCATCGCCGAGATGGAGCGCCAGGCTGAAGCACTGGCCTTCGGGCTCAGCGTACGCGGCCTGATGAACATCCAGTTCGCGGTGAAGGACGGCGAGGTCTACCTCATCGAAGTGAACCCGCGTGCCTCGCGCACCGTGCCCTTCGTCGCCAAGGCGCTGGGGCAGCCGGTCGCCAAGATCGCCTCGCGCATCATGGCCGGCGAAAAGCTGGCAGACTTCCCGCCGTTCAAGCGTGACCTGCCTTATGTGGCGGTCAAGGAAGCGGTCTTCCCCTTCGCGCGCTTCCCGGGCGTCGATCCGGTGCTGAGCCCCGAAATGAAGTCGACCGGCGAAGTCATGGGCATCGATGCCGACTTCCCGCGCGCTTTCCTCAAGGCCCAGCTTGGGGCCAGCATGCGCCTGCCCGACAGCGGTCTCGTCTTCGTTTCGGTGAAGGACAGCGACAAGCCGGTCATCCTTCCGGCGGTCCAGATCCTGGTGAAGGAGGGCTTCCGCATCATCGCCACGTCAGGCACGCACAAGTACCTGACCGAAGCCGGCCTGCCGGTGGAACTGGTCAACAAGGTTGCCGAAGGACGTCCGCACATCGTCGACAAGATCGTGGATGGCGACATTGCGCTGATCTTCAACACGACCGAAGGTTGGCAGAGCCTGAAGGACTCGCAATCGATCCGCGGATCCGCGCTTACCGGCAAGGTGCCGTACTTCACGACAGCGGCCGCCAGCGTCGCTGCTGCACAGGCAATTTCTGCGCAAAGCGGGAGCCAGCTTGAAGTGCGTTCGTTGCAGGATTATTATAGCTGAAATCGATCTAGCCTCCCCACATCGCTGCAGATCGGCCCAGTCCCCGGGAATATCCTGTGGGACGGGACAGGAAACTAGTCTCCCTCGACTGGTTTCGCGGAGCGGGGAGGCAGCAGGAAGGAAGTAATTGATGGCCAGTATCGAAAAGCTCCCCATGCTCGCCGAGGGGTATGAGAAGCTGACCGCCGAGATCAAGGCGCTGCGTGAAGAGCGCCCCCGGATCGTCGATGCGATCGAGGAAGCGCGTGCCCACGGCGATCTCTCGGAAAATGCCGAGTATCACGCCGCAAAGGAACGCCAGGGCCAGGTCGAAGCAACGATCGCCGATCTCGAAGACAAGATCACCCGTGCCCAGATCGTCGATCCGGCCACGCTTTCCAGCGACAAGATCATCTTCGGCGCCACAGTCACGCTACTCGACGAGGACGACAAGCCGGTGAAGTACCAGATCGTCGGTCCTTATGAAGCGGATGCCCGGGTAGGCCGCATCAGCTACAATTCGCCGCTCGGCAAGGCGCTTATCGGTCGCAAGATCGAAGAAGAAGTCGAAGTGACAGTGCCATCGGGCGACAAGTTCTACCTCGTGCAGAAGATCGAGTTCATTTGAACCGATCTATCTGACAAGAGCAAAGAAAAGGCCGGCGGAAGCCGGCCTTTTTCGTTTCTGCTCTGGCCCGGAAGTCAAACCGGGAAGCCGTTCAGGCTTCCGATTGGTCTGGCTGAAGCAGGCGGTGCAGGTGGACGATCACGTACTTCATTTCCGCATCATCGACCGTGCGATGAGCGGCCGAGCGCCATGCATCCTCGGCCGAGGCGTAGTCGGGATAGACGCCGACCAGGTCGAGGGCGCTGAGGTCGGAGAATTCAAGGCTGCGCGGGTCTGTGACCCGGCCGCCCATCACGAGGTGAAGCTTCTGCATGGGACCGCTTTCGTGAGTGGGAGAGATGCGGTCCCATACTTTTTGCCGGGGGACAGGGCAAGAGCGGATCGTGAGGGCGATCCGCTCTTATTCATGATATTGAAAACCAATAGCAAGAACCTGCGTTCAGTGGGAGAGGCGCTGGGCGACTCCGCTCACGATATCCGCGAGCTTGTGCGAACGGGTACTTGCGGTCTCGCTGGCCGAATGCCCCAATTTCTGCGCCTGACGCGCTGCAGCTTCGCCCGCTTCGCTGACGCGCTTGGCGGAAGCCCGTCCGAGCGCGCTCGCCGCCGCTAGTGCTGCCATGCCGTATTTCTCAAGTCGCTCGGCAGCAATTTCACCGCTCTTTTCGGCGCGATCGGCAAGAGTTCCAGCCTGCTTGCGCGCGCCGGAGCGGAGATCATTGGCCCTAGTTGCGGCTTCCTTGCCAAGAAGCGCGGTCGCAGCACCCGCAGCTTCGGCAAGGTGCGCCGTTCGCGAGAGTACGCCGCGAGTCATTCGCCGGGGCAGTAGGGCACTTACCAGTACGCCTGCGGCAACGCCGCCTGCAACCACGAGGACGGGGTGCCGCTTCACGAAACTGACCAGTTTCTCCGACGGACGTTCGTCCCGCCGGGGCGCCAGCGCCACGACCTGACCTATGTTTCCATCGGTGGCCGAGGTCGCCGGAATGGAGGGAGTGGTCTTTTCAGTCTTGCTCACCGTCGGACTCCTTGTTCCGGTGTCTGCCCGAACCGAACAGTCGTTCGATCCCGGCCATGATCGGGTTACGCAAAAACCAAAGCACCAGCGCTGTGAAGGTTCCGCCCGCCGCGACGGGATGCTCCTCCACGACGGCGACTGCCTCGTCGAGCATGTCGGCGACATGCCCGGCGGCTTCGTCGAGGACACGGCCGGCAAGGCCGCGCGATTCGAAATCGGCCTTGAGGGCGCCGTATCTCGTGTCGAAGGTGGCCTTGGCCGCGTCGCGCGCACCGCGGTCTTCGATCAGTTGCTGAATGAGCCTGCTCATTCGGCCGCTCCCTTCTCGGAAAGGAGTGCTTTCATGCGCCTCATGCGGTTTCGCGCCGAAAGGCCGCACATCGCAGCTATGACAATGACGACGAGGGGAACGAGGAGCATTGCCAGCCACGGACCTACAAGCGTGCCCACCGCGATCACGGCGCCGAGTACGAGCCCCATGAGTGCGAAGAACACGAGGCCCGCCGCCAGCAGGCCGAGCATCGCGATCGCGCGCGCCTCTGCTCCGGCATAAGCGGCGCGGCTCTTCTGATAGGCCAGTTCCGCCTGCGCGAAAGTGCGCGCTTCGGAGGCGAGCAGGCGCAAGTCCTGAGCGAGGGAAAGGTCCTCGTCCTCCCGAAGGGAGGAAGCGAGGTTCACCGGGGTGTCGAGCATCGTCGTGCGAACGATAGGCGCTTACTTGCCGCTCTTGAAAAGTCGGCCGAACAGGAAGCCCGCAGCCACTGCCACGCCGATGGCGACGCCGGGGCTCTTTCGCACGAATTCCTTGGCTTCTTCCCCGAGTTCGTCGAGAGACTTCTCGTCGAGCCGTGCGGCGGCATCGGCCATCGACTTGGATGCCGTGCGGGCATAATCGCCGTACTTGGGGCCAACCTTCTCGTCGATCAGGCCGGCGTTATCGTCGATCACCTTGGAAAGGCCGACAATGGCCTGGCTGGTCTTTGCCTTGCCCTGGTTGGCGAGGTCCGCGGCCTTGATCTTTGCGTCACCCGCAAATGCACTGGCTTTTGCGGAGGCCTCATCGGAGCGGACCTTTGCTTCGCTCGACCATTCGCTCTTCGCCTTGTTCAGCTTTTCAAGGCATCCCTCGGCCGCGACCTGGGCTTCCTTGCCAAGTGCCTGAGCACCAGCCTTGGCTTCCTCGACGGCCTTGGTGAAGTGGCTCTTGGCGTTTTCGGTGCCGTTTCCGGTGCTGGTGTTCGGTTCGGACATGGCGAATTCCTTCCTTGCTGACCGTTACGCCGTTTTACCCGCGTGCAGGCGATGTGCATTCAGAGTAACACAACTTGCTGTCGATATTGCAACGCAACTTGTCAGGCGTGGTTCCCCTGCTAAGACGCCCGGCATGAGCGCGTCAGCGCCTTTTCAGGAGGAAATTTCCAGTATGACCGCGATCATCGATATCCACGGCCGTGAAATTCTCGACAGCCGCGGCAATCCTACCGTCGAAGTCGACGTTCTCCTCGAAGATGGCAGTTTCGGCCGCGCAGCGGTTCCTTCGGGCGCTTCGACCGGTGCGCACGAAGCAGTCGAACTGCGTGACGGCGACAAGAGCCGCTACCTCGGAAAGGGCGTGCTCAAGGCCGTTGATTCCGTGAACGGCGAAATCGCCGAAGCGCTTGTCGGCATGGATGCCGAGGACCAGCGCGACCTCGACCTCACCATGATCGAACTCGACGGAACCGAGAACAAGGGCCGCCTGGGCGCGAATTCGATCCTCGGCGTCAGCCTCGCGGTGGCCAAGGCTGCCGCCAATGCGCGCGGCCTTCCGCTGTATTCCTATGTGGGCGGCGTTTCCGCGCATGTGCTGCCGGTGCCGATGATGAACATCATCAATGGCGGCGAACATGCTGACAACCCGATCGATTTCCAGGAATTCATGATCGTGCCGGTCGGCGCCGATTCGCTCGCCGAAGCGGTGCGTTGGGGTTCGGAAATCTTCCACACCCTCAAGAAGGGCCTGCATGAGAAGGGCCTTGCGACCGCAGTGGGCGACGAGGGCGGTTTCGCACCGAACCTCGCCAGCACCCGTGATGCGCTTGATTTCGTGATGGCCTCGATCGAGAAGGCCGGTTTCAAGCCCGGTGAAGAAGTTGCCCTTGCGCTCGATTGCGCGGCAACCGAGTTCTTCAAGAACGGCAAGTACGAGATCAGCGGCGAAAATCTGTCGCTTTCGCCGACCGAAATGGCCGACTACCTTGCCGATCTTGCCGCCAATTATCCGATCCGCTCGATCGAGGACGGCATGGGTGAAGACGATTTCGAAGGCTGGGCAGCGCTCACCGCAAAGATCGGCGACAAGGTGCAGCTGGTCGGTGACGATCTCTTTGTGACCAACCCCAAGCGCCTGACCATGGGTATCGAGAAGGGCCTTGCCAACTCGCTGCTGGTGAAGGTCAACCAGATCGGTTCGCTTACCGAGACGCTGGAAGCTGTTTCGATCGCGCAGAGCAACGGTTACACGGCCGTGATGTCGCACCGTTCGGGTGAAACCGAGGATGCGACCATTGCCGATCTCGCGGTCGCCACGAATTGCGGCCAGATCAAGACCGGCTCGCTTGCGCGTTCGGACCGGCTTGCGAAGTACAACCAGCTCATCCGCATCGAGGAAGAGCTGGGCAAGGCTGCCCGTTACGCCGGCGCATCGGCATTCGGCCGTCTTGCGCGCTGATCGTTGATGCCGAGCGGTTATCCGCTCGGGTATCCGCCAATGGAAAAAGCCCGGCTTCCGTGAGGGAGCCGGGCTTTTTCATGGCATGAAGCCGGGTGGCCGGCCCGGTCAGGATGAACCGGCCACCCGGTCACCTCCGGTATCCCTGTGCCTGATACCCCCCTTTGGGGCGGAACGGGTTGGCTGCAGGCGCCTATCGCGCGGCCGAGATCCCTGGGCGGGGATCGTCGAGCAGGACGACGGAGCGGGACGAGGAGGCGAAGTATTCGAGCATGGCGGCATAGCCGCGCGCACTCAGCTTTACGTAGACACGCCGCGCATCGCCCGGATCGGCTTCGCGGACGAGCAGGCCCTGTTTTTCGAGGATCGTGATCCAGCGCAGGGCCGTTGTTGAGGGAACCGCAGAGCCGATGCAGGCGCTTGTCACGGAAACCCGGCGCCGTTCCTTGGCGGCGATGAAGAGGTCCAGCAGGATATCCCAGGCCGGTTCGCCAAACAGTTCTTCCGACTGGAAGATCTTGGTTCGCCGCCGGCGGTCGTCATAAGTCTGGCGTGCCAGTTCCACCCAGATCGGGTGGTCCTGGCTGGCGGAGGTCTTCGAGCCTTCCCGATCCTCCACCAAGGCGTCGAATCCGGCCAGATCGGCGGCCGGGCTTTGTCCGATTTCGAGTTCGCGTGCCATGGCGAGAAGTTCGTTCGCAATGCCGATTAGGCGAATGGCCTTCGCCCGGCTGCGCATCAACTGATCGGTCTTCTCCATAACCTAGTTTCGCCAGTGCCAAGGCTGCCAAAAGCATCGAGCGCCCGAAATTGTGCGCGCACGAAGCTATTCACAGCGATTACTCCCCAAGATCGTGAAATGGTCCATCTTATTGTACCGGATCTTCGGATGAGAATTCCAGGTACGGGTCAGGACGATGAATCTCTTCACGAACTGGAATAGGGATAACCACAGTACGATGGAGGCGTCTTGTTCAGCTTAATCCGCTTTGGAGCGATCTTCTTCCTCTTTCGGGGTCATGCGCAGGCAGTCGATGGCCGATTGGAGATGAGCGGCGGCGACGAGTTCCCCGATCTGGTCAAGCTCGTCTAACCTGGCGACAAGTTCTCCGATCAGTCGCTGCACTTTTGCTTCCCTGTTCATCGTATGGTTCTCCGGCAGGCAAAGACCTTGGTCCCGCCTGGATCCTGTTGTCCTGGATCCGTGATTGCGACCCGCCCCGTTAGAGGTGCGAGATGAGATTATCTAATCCATCCAAATACGATCAATATCGGACGAATTACGCCCTCAATTACAGAATTTTCATCGCTTTGGAACAGAGGTGTTGGCTCTGTCCGAAATGTGGACAAGTTGTATTCCGTAAATAAACGGCGACGAAGGGGGAATTCGTCGATAAGACTTCATAGTTATAGGTGTAAACACGTAATTTGCAGAATTAATGCGTGATATCCGCATTGCTTTCAGGCGATTTTGCGTGGTTTTCTGCGATCCGATAAATGGTGTTGCCGCCTCTTGTCGCGCGACCTTTCCTCGTTGAAACGAAAAAGCCCTGCATCCGGACAAATGCCGGATGCAGGGCTTCCTTTGATGCTCGGCGTGAGCGGGGGGTCAGGCCCCGAACTTTTCCTTCAGGCCGAGGAGGGCGATCGCGGCCTTGGCTGCTTCGCCGCCCTTGTCCTTCTGGGTCGGTTCGGCACGGACCAGGGCCTGTTCCTCGTTCTCGACGGTCAGGATGCCGTTGCCGATCGCGATGCCGTCCATGGTCAGAGCCATGATGCCGCGTGCGGATTCACCGGCGACGATCTCGAAATGATAGGTCTCGCCGCGAATGACGACGCCGATGGCGACGTAGCCCTCGTAATCGCCCGTGGCGTCTGCCAGCGAGATCGCGGCGGGGATTTCAAGCGCGCCGGGTACGGTCACGACATCGGCCGTATGGCCTGCCGCCTTGAGCGCCGCCTTGGCGCCGGCAATCAGCTTGTCGTTCAGATGGTCGTAGAAGCGGGCTTCGACGATAAGGAAACGGGCCATGTCAGTTCGCTCCTTCAAGGGCGGGGATAGCGCGTTCGCCGGCAATGTTCAGGCCATAGCCTTCCAGTGCGACGAGCGAGTGATGGGTGTTGGTCAGCAGGATCATGTCGTGGATGCCGAGTTCGGCAAGGATCTGGGCTCCTACGCCATAGTCGCGCAGTTCCTCAAGGTCCGGGTTCTCTCCGGCGCGGAACTGGTGCTTGATATCCATGACGCGCGAGATCGGATTGTTCATCTGACGGTTGATGACAACGATCACGCCCGCGCCTTCCTCTGCGATCATTTCCATCGAACGATGCAGGAGATCGCCGCGATCGGTCGATTCTTCGCCCAGAACGTCGACGAACATCGAAAGGGTGTGCATTCGCACCAGGGTCGGCTGGTTCGGATCGATGCGGCCCTTGATCAGGGCCATGGTCTCTTCGCCGGTCGCCTTGTTGTAGTAGCTGCGGGCAAGCCACTGGCCGCCGTGGCGGCTCTGGAATGTGATCTCGTTCTTCTTCTCGACCATGCGGTCATGCTTGCGGCGATAGGCGATGAGGTCGCGGATCGTGCCAATCTTGAGGTCGTGAATGCGGGCAAAGGCGATCAGGTCGTCCATGCGTGCCATGGTGCCGTCGTCCTTCATGATCTCGCAGATCACGCCCGAAGGATTGAGCCCGGCGAGGCGCGAAATGTCGACAGCCGCCTCGGTGTGGCCGGTGCGCACGAGCACGCCGCCGTCACGGGCGCGCAGCGGGAAGACATGCCCGGGGGTGACGATGTCGGCCTTGGTCTTGGTGCCGTCGATCGCGACCGAGATGGTGCGCGCGCGGTCGCCCGCCGAAATGCCGGTGGTCACGCCTTCGCGGGCCTCGATGGAAACGGTGAAGGCGGTTTCGTGGCGCGTGCCGTTGTGCTGGCTCATTAGGTTAAGGCCGAGTTCCTCCACCCGCTGGCTGGTGAGTGTGAGGCAGATCAGTCCCCGGCCGTGAGTGGCCATGAAGTTCACGGCCGCCGGCGTCGCCATCTGCGCCGGGATCACGAGGTCGCCCTCGTTTTCGCGGTCCTCGTCGTCGACCAGGATGAACATGCGACCGTTGCGGGCCTCGTCGATGATTTCCTCGATCGGAACGAGGACCGGACGGTCGTCGTTCGAAAGCAGGAAGCGTTCGAGCTTGGTGAGCGTCTCGGCGGTTGGGTTCCAATCGGGCTCGGTGCAGTCACGCAGGGTGTTGGCGTGCAGTCCGGCGGCTCGGGCGAGGCCGGCCTTGCTCATGCCGCCCTCGTTCACGAGCCTGCGAACCTGTTCGATCACATTACCAGCCATGGGGAAATCCATTCTCACATTTCGATGTGATCGCCATATGAGCTGATCACATCGAAATTCAAGACCCCTTGAAAGCCGGCTTGCGCTTTTCAAGGAAGGCGTCGACCGCTTCCGCGTGATCGTCGGTCGCGTGAGCGGCGGATTGCATGGCGGCGGCCATTTCCAGAAGCGTTGCGAGGTCGCTGCGGCGTCCTTCCCAGAGCAGGCGCTTGGTCATGCGCACTGCGTGGGGCGGATTGGCGGCGATACGGCGGGCGAGTGCACGGGCTTCGTCCATCAACCGGTGATCCGGCACCACTTTGGAGACCAGCCCGCAGGCCAGCGCCTCGGCAGCGTCGATCATGTCGCCGGTAAGCGCCATTTCCGCCGCTTTGGACCAGCCGATAACGCGCGGCAGCAGCCACGAGCCGCCGTCACCGGCGATCAGGCCGATCTTTACGAAGCTTTCGGCGAAGCGCGCGCTTTCCCCGGCGATGCGAAGGTCGCACATGCAGGTAAGATCACATCCGGCGCCGGCCGCGGCCCCGTTGACGGCGGCGATCACCGGCACTTCCAGGGCGGCGAACGCGAGAGGAAGGCGCTGGATTCCGCGTTTGTAATTAAGGCGGGTGCGTGTGGGCACGCCGCCGTTGACGTTGCCGCCGGGCTTCATCTCATTGATATTGCCGCCGGAGGAGAAGCCCTTGCCCGCACCGGTAAGGATCGCCACGCGGGCCGCAGGGTCGTTTTCGAGCCGTTCGAGCGCGCCGAGCAGCCCCTCGATCACTTCGGGATCGGAAATCGGATTGCGCAGTTCGGGGCGGTTGAGCGTCAGCGTGACGATGCCTTCGTCGTCGATCTCGTAAAGTACCGCTTCGTTCATGCGCGTTGATCCTTCTCCGTTTGCCGACGCCTTAGCAGGTTGACGCATAGGGAAAAGAGGGAGGAAAAAAGGGGCCGGACGACATGTCGCCCGGCCCTTCTCAAAATCGCGATGCCAGGCCGCGTCAGGCGGGCTGCTTGCTCATCATCCGGGTGATGTCGACCTGCCCGGTGGCAAGGCCGCCCATGAAGCCCCCGTCCACCGGCATGACGATGCCGTTGACGACGCCTGCGAGATTCGAATTGATCAGCACCAGCGGGCCGGCCTGTTCTTCGGGCGTGGTGTAGCGGCCGAGCGGTTCTGCGGCGGCATCCACGACGTCCTTGCCCGAAGTGGCGTGGAAGGTCGCCATCATCGGAGTCTGGGTGGGGGAGGGCAGCGAGCAGTTGATGCGGATGCCCTTCTTGATGAGCTGCGCGCCCATGAACTGCGTCCACACGATGACGGCTTCCTTCGAGAAGGCATAGCCCTCTGCCACCTGGTCGAGGTTGGCTTCACACCATGCAAGACCGGCATCGAATCCCTGCGTGGCGAGAAGCTGCATATGCACGGGAATGCGGCGGCTCCACCCCAGGCCGCCGGTCGATGCGATGGAGACGATGGCAGCGCCTTCGCCCATCAGCGGAACGACCTGATCGGTCAGGTGGCGAGTGCCGAGGAAGTTGACCTTCATGACGTCAAGCGGCGGGAAGCCGCCGCCGCCGGGCAGGCCAGCGCAGTTGAACAGGGCGTCTACCTTGCCGCCCACGCCGGCAACCGCGGCTTCGATCGTGGCGGGATCGCGCAAGTCGATCTGCGTGAACGAGGCCATCGGCACGGCGCTTTCGCGAAAATCGAACCCGTGTACTTCGGCGCCTAGTTCGACCAGCATCTTTGCCGTCGCCTCGCCCATGCCCGAGAAGCAGCCGCTGACGATTACCCGCTTGCCTTGATATCCCAGAACGTCGGTCATCTCGGTGTCCTTTCCCTCTCCCATCGCGGGCGTGCGGGATCGCATCGGGCCGCGCGTGCATTCTTGTGGGTGTAGCTAGTCGCAGTGAGGGGGAGGCATCAACAGCCCTTCCGGCTGATCGCCGCGACGATGGCATGGACGATGGCATTTCGGGCCGCAGAGCGGCGGGTTCGAGGCGAAGTCTCGCCATCGTGCACCCGCTTCTCTACGGCTAAGGTCCCCACGCTGCAGCAGGAAAGAGATGATGGACCGAAAGTTTCACTGCAGCGCCGATCGTCCTGCGCCTTCTCCTGATCCCGCCATTGTCGAGGCGATCATGGAGCAGGTGCATTCGGCTCTGGCTGGTCGGCGGATGTGGCCTGTGGTCATCGGTATTTGCGGCGCGCAGGGGTCTGGGAAATCGACTGCCGCGCGCGCTTTGATCGAAGCATGCGGCGAGGCCGGGCTTTCCGCTGCCGCGCTCTCGCTCGACGACCTCTATCTTGGGCACGAGGAGCGGCAGGAACTGTCGCGCGCCGTCCACCCCCTCCTCGCGACCAGAGGGGTTCCGGGCACGCATGATGTCATGCTCGGGCTGGATATTCTTGATGCGCTGGAGATTGGATTTCCGGTGGCGCTGCCGCGTTTCGACAAGGCCAGTGACGACCGGCTGGCCGAGCGGGACTGGCCTATCGTGCAGCCGGGCTGCCACGTGCTGGTGTTCGAGGGCTGGTGCGTCGGTGCCTTTCCGCAAGCTTCGAGCGCGCTGGTCGACCCGGTCAACGCGCTGGAGGCGAAGGAGGATGGCGATGGCAGATGGCGCCGCTACGTCAACGATGCGCTGGGCGACGTCTATCAGCGACTGTTCGCGCGGATCGACCGTTTGGTCCTGCTTGCCGCGCCGGGATTCGAGGTGGTCCACGACTGGCGACTGGAACAGGAGCGCGACCTTGCCGGAGAGGAGCACAAGGGCGTGCATGTCATGGACGAGGACCGGATTGCGCGCTTCATCGCCCATTACGAGCGGCTCACGCGCTGGATACTCTCGGAGATGCCGGCTCGCGCCAATCTGGTCATCCAACTCGACGCCCGGCGGCGCCCGCTCAGGATTGCCTGACCCGACGATTCCCTATTCGGTTTCCTGGCGCGCCTGCTCCGCACGGCGGCGCTTGCGGCGCTCAAGATCCCCTATCGAAGGCACGCGGTTGTCCACGAGGTCGGCCAGGACGGCGCCGCGTTCCCCGGCCGGGAGGGTAGGGCCGACGGTCGTATCGCAGTAGGTCTGGCGCTCGATCTCGGCATTCACCAGCGCGCCGAGAAGGACGCCGTATGCGGAGAGGAACAGCCACATCAGGAACACCACAATGGCCGACAGCGACCCGTAAGTGGCATTGTAGTCGCTGATATAGGCGACATAGAGCGAGAAGCCGAACGATACCCCGATCCACAGCAAGGTCGCCAGCAGCGACCCGGGAGCCAGCCAGCGCCACTTCGCGGGACGTCTGTCGGGGCCATATCGCATGATGAGGGCAAAACCCGCGCTGCCGAGGGCGACAGCGGAAATCCAGGTCAGCCACTTGAACAGGATCGCCGTCGCATCACCGAGGTAGACGCTGGTCTGCGTCTGCAGCCATGCGAAGACGCCGCCGGACAGCACCCCGGTCAGCGCGATAAGGATCGCCGAAACAGTGAGGCCGAGAGCCCTCACGGTCAGCGAGATCATTCCGCGGGTCTCTCGCTCCTCGTTGATGACATTCAGCGCACTGATCATACCGTTCGCCGCGCGCATGCCGCCGAATATCGCAAAGAACAGCGCGATCAACAGCGCGAACCCGGTTACGCCTCGGCTGGTGGTGACGATCTGGAGCAACTGTTCCTCCAGCATCCGGGCCACTTCGGGAGGAACGACTTCGACAATGCTCTGCATCTGATCGTGCACGGTGGCGACATCGCCGATTAGGCCGTAGATCATCACCGTGGCGCCGATCAGCGGCGTCAATGCGAGAAAGCAGTAGAAGGCAAGGCCTGCGGAAAGCAGGCCCAGTTCGTGAAAGCCGCTCATGCGGTAGACCCGCTTGACGATTTTCAGCCAGGCGGAACCGGGGATTTGCCACGGTGCGTTGGCGTCGGTTCCTGCCAGGGATCCGATGTGAAGAGTGTCTCCGGTGGTCTCCGGCATTGACGTCGGTGATCCTTCATCAGATTTCATTACAAACCCACTTGCGACAGGGAACTTTCGCTGTTGCAATGCGATAGGGTAATCCACGAGGGGGCCTGTTGCCCATACTCGACAGGGGGTGTTACATCGCGCTGCTCATGCCTTGGCTAATCTCTCAGAAGCCGGCTTGTTCCCTTTCGCTGCGCGACGGTGCGGGACTTGCCACCATTTCCATCCTGCTGGCCCTGTCGGCAGCGCCTGTGCATGCGCAGGAAAGTAGCGCCGTGCAGCCGCAAGCTGCAGCGCCCGCTCCGGCCTCGCCTGCTGCGTCCCCGGCGATCGAGGATGACGGGGTTCAGGCCGGCAAGATCGTCGTGCCGGCTCCGCCTGCAAACCTGCCGCTGCCGGAAGTGAAGACGATCATCCCCGATGACGAATTCAACAAGGCGATCCCCAGGCTGGATCCGCAGGACGATTCGGAACTCGACAAGCCGCTGGAATCGATCGAGGCGTTCGAGCGCCGGATGGCGAGCGAACAGAGCGGTGCCAAGCCACAGGAAGGCCAGTCTGCTCCGCTCGGCAATCCGGCCCTGTCGGATGGCGATACGACCGAGGAGATCGGCGATGCGCCGGTTCGCGATGCTGAACTGAACGCGCCGCTGCCCGCGATCGACCAGTTCGAGGTGACGCCAGTCCAGTTCGCGGAAAAGAAAGAAGATACCAAGGACGTCGAAGTCGCTTACGAAACCCGGATCGACGGGCTGGCGACCGCTGACGACGAGACCGAAACGGACATGCGCAGCGAGTTCCGGTCGCTTTCCGCCCTGAAGAAGGGCGGCGGCAAGGCGGCGAACGTGGCGATGCTCAATGCCCGGCTCACCGAAGACAGCGCGCTGATGCAGACCGTGCTGGCGTCCGAGGGCTGGTATTCGCCCGTGGTGAACACCCGCATCGAACCGGCGGCCGAAGGCGGGCTGGTCGCGGTCGTTTCGGTGGCACCGGGTAAGCGCTATACTTTCTCCGATATCGTGGTGAAGGCCGATCCGACAGTGCCGGCGGACCTGATCGCCCGGAACCTTTCCATCAAGGTCGGTGAGCCGATCGTCGCCCAGCGCGTTCAGGGTGCCGAAGCGCAAGTCGCGTTGGCGCTGCCTGAAAACGGCTATGCCTTCGCCAAGGTGGGTGACCGTGACATCCTGCTCGATCAGGAAAGCGCCGACGGCGTCTACACGCTGCCTGTCGACGTCGGCCCGCGCGGTCGGTTCGGCGGTTTCACCACTTCGGGCGACCTGGCCTTTGATGCCGAACATGTTGGCGTACTCGCCCGTTTCAAGCGCGGCGAACTTTATGACAGCCGAAAGGTGGACGACCTGCGCAAGGCGCTGGTGGCGACGAGCCTGTTCTCCACCGTTTCGGTCGAGCCGCGCAAGACCGGCGAGGCAGTTGGCGACGGTACGGAATACGTGACGCTGAACGTCCAGCAGGATGCCGGGCCGCCACGCACGATCGCCGGTTCTCTGGGCTATGCCACGGGCGAGGGCATCACCGCTCAGGCGACCTGGACACATCGCAACATGTTCCCGCCGGAAGGCGCGCTGATCGCCAAGGCCATAGCCGGTACCCGGCAGCAGGGCGCGGGCGTGACCTTCCGTCGTTCCAATTCGGGCAAGCGAGACCGGACGTTCGAACTGGTGGCCGAGGCCTTCCACAACGACTACGACGCCTACAGTGCCTACACCGGCCGCATCGCAGCGCGTATCGCGCGCGATTCCACGCCGATCTGGCAAAAGAAGTATACTTACGCATTCGGCATCGAAATGCTGGGAACGGCGGAAACCGACTATAACCGCACGACCGGCAACCGCGACCGCAAGCTCTATTACGTCGCAGGCGTGAACGGCCAGATCGGGCTCGACCAGACGGACAGCCTGCTCGATCCGACCAAGGGTTACCGCCTGACCACGCTGATCCAGCCCGAAGCCACCGTGCGCAACGGCTTTGACCCCTATGTTCGCGCGCGGGTAGATGCTTCGGCCTATTACCCGGTGACTGACAGCCTCGTTCTCGCCGGCCGTGTGCGCTTCGGTACGATCCAGGGCGCTGGCCTGTTCGACATTGCGCCGTCACGCAGGCTTTATGCAGGCGGCGGTGGCTCCGTTCGCGGCTATGCCTACCAGGCGCTTGGCGAACAGGCGGCAGACGGTACCGCCGTGGGCGGACGCAGCCTCAACGAAGGTTCGGTCGAGGCGCGCTATCGCTTCGGCAATTACGGCGTGGTGGCATTCGTCGACGCGGGGCAGGCCTATCGGGAGACGATGCCGCAGTTCAACAACTTGCGCTACGGCGTGGGTCTTGGCGGCCGTTTCTACACCAACTTCGGCCCCGTGCGCCTCGACATCGCGACGCCGATTGCCCGGCAACCGGGTGAATCGCGCTTCAACCTCTACGTTTCGATTGGGCAGGCATTCTGATGTCGGAAGAAGACACCATGATCCCGGCCGACGAGCCCGAAGCGCCGGTCGAAAACGGCAAGCCGCGTCCCACGCTCGGACGCCGCCTGCGCATTCGCGTGCTCAAGACGGTGGTCGGGCTGGTGCTCGGCGTGATCGTGTTGGTCGCGGCGGTCATCTTTGGCATCGATACCGGGCCGGGTCACCGTTTCGTGGCAGAACAGATCGCGGGGCTGCAGTTCCAGAACGGCATGAGGATCAAGGTCGGCCGGATCGAGGGTTCGCTCTACAAGCGCATGACCTTGCACGATCTTTCCGTCAGCGATCCGCAGGGCGAATTCCTGTTTTCGCCCGAAATCGATGTGGACTGGCGCCCCTTCGCCTATCTCGAAAACCATGTGGACGTGCGCAGCGCCACGGCGCAGCGGATGATCCTGCGGCGTGTCCCCAAGTTCAAGCCGACCCCGCCCAGCAACGAACCGCTGCTGCCCGACCTTGACGTGGACGTGGGCGTGTTGCGGATCGACCGCTTCATTTCGGAGCCGCCGGTTTCCGGCAATCGCCGTATCGTCACCATCGATGGGAAGGCGCACATTTCCGATGGCCGCGCGCAAGTGTCGGCCAAGGGCGGCACGATTGCGATCGAGGGCAAGGAAGGCGGGGACCGCTTCAACCTGCTGCTAGACGCGGTGCCTGCCAAGAACCGGCTGGCAATCGACGTTGACCTCGATGCCCCGACCGGTGGGGTCATCGCCGCTCTCGGCGGGCTCAAGCAGCCGCTGCGGCTCAAGCTGGGCGGCAAGGGCGACTGGAAGGCGTGGAACGGCCAATTCGATGCTGATCTCGGTGATGGCGAACTGGCCCGGCTGGCGCTGACCGCGCGGAACGGGACATTCGCGATCAAGGGGCCAACGCGTGTCGCGCGGCTGCTCACGGGGCCGACCGCAAGCCTGCTTGGCCCGATCACCAACCTCGATGTAACGGCGGCATTGGCCGAACGACGCGCGACGCTGACCGGTAGGGTCTGGAGCGATGCTTTTACGCTGACCCCGGACGGGGTGATCGACCTTTCCAACAACAGTTTTCAGGACCTGAAGCTGAACTTCGCCCTGCTCAAGCCGGCAGCGCTGGCGCCGAACCTCAGCGGTTCGGGCCTGACCGCGGCCCTCGCGCTTGACGGTGCGTTCACCACGCCGAAGGTTGCCTATCGCATCAATGCCGCCCGCGTGGTCATGAACGACATGGGGCTCGAGCGCCTGTCCGCCAGCGGCGCGGCGCGCGTGGATGCCGACAAGATTCTGATCCCGGTGTCCGCACGCGTGCAGCGGGTGACGGGGCTGGACACGGTTGCAGGCGGTTCGCTAGCCAACGTCACGCTGAACGGCGATCTCGCCATCGACGGGACGCGCGTGCTGTCGGACAACATGCGGCTGAAATCCGATCGTATCGATGCCGGGCTGATCCTGGTGGCGGACGTCGCCAAGGGTTTCTACACCGGCGCCATTGACGGCAAGATCGACAATTACCGGCTGGACAGCGTCGGCATCTTCAACATCCGCACCAACATGGACCTGAAGAGCGAAGGCAGTGGCTTCGCGCTGGACGGGACCGTGCGTGCGCGTTCGACCAAGCTTCTGAACGAGAGCCTCCAGACCTATCTGGGCGGCAATTTCGCGGCATCCTCACGCGTTCATTATGGGCCGGACGGCGTCGTGCGCTTTTCCTCGCTGCAGCTCAACGCGCCCGAACTCAAGGTCCAGGGCGGGCAGGGAAGCTGGTCGCCCAATGGCCGCATATCGCTGGCCGCGCGTGGCAGTTCCACCCGTTACGGCGCCATCGGCGTGCGCGTGACGGGCACGATCGCAAACCCCGATGCGCATGTCACGGCGGAACGTCCGGGCCTCGGGATCGGTCTTGCCAACCTCGATGCACGGATCAACGGCATTCGTGGCGGCTATCGCTTCGACATGACCGGGGACACCGATTACGGCCCGCTCAAGGCCGATGTCTCGCTGGGGCTCGGCAAGCAGATGGCGGTAGACATCAACAGCGCCAACCTTTCGGGCGTCGATTTCGCCGGACGCATGGTGCAGACCGCCTCCGGCCCGTTCGCGGGCGAATTGACCGCCAAGGGCAACGGCATCGGCGGTGCGCTGAGGCTGGACGCCGAGGGCAAGTACCAGGCTGTCGACTTCAACTTGCGCGCCAAGGATGCGGTCTTCGCTGGACCCGCCAATCTCACGATCGGTTCAGCGATCATCGACGGCCGCGCCGTGCTGTATGACCAGCCTGCAGTCGTCGCCGATGCGCAGATTGCGGGCACGACCATCGGCGCCTTCAATCTCGCTGCGGCGCGTGTCCTCGTGGATTATCGCGATGGGCGCGGCAAGGCGAAGGGTCTTGTAGAAGGCGTCAGCGGCGTTCCGTTCCGGGTCGCGCTTAACGCCGATCTTGCCCCTGAACTCTGGCGCGTGGCGCTGGAGGGCAAGGTACGCGGCCTTACCCTCAAGACGCAGTCTCCGGCACGGATTCTGCCCAAGGACGGCGGCTACGAACTCCTGCCCACCACGATCGGTTTCGGACAGGGCACGGCAAAGGTCGCCGGTACTTACGGCGCCGGCATGAAAATCCAGAGCCGGCTTGAGAACGTCGATGTCGGGCTAATCAATGCATTCGTTCCCGGCTATGGCCTGGGCGGCAAGGCCAGCGGCAGCTTCGATTTCGAACAGGCCAGTTCCACGGCCTTCCCGCGCGCCGACGCACGCATGAGCCTTGTGAATTTCACCCGCACCAGTTCGAGCACGGTAAGCCAGCCGGTCGACATCAACTTCGTTGGCAAGCTCTTGCCCGATGGCGGCGAGGCGAGGGCGGTGTTCCGCAAGCAGGGCAGCGTGATCGGCCGTATGGTCGCCAGCCTGCGACCGTTGCCGCCGGGCGAGGGGGCGTGGAGCACACGCCTGTTCCAGGCGCCGCTGGGTGGTGGCATCCGCTACAACGGTCCTGCCGACACGCTGTTTTCTTTCGCGGGACAGCCGGGGCAGACGCTCACCGGTTCGGTTGGCGTGGCGGCGGATTTCTCCTGCCGCCTTACCGATCCTTGCATAACCGGCCTGGTGAAGGGCAAGGACCTTACTTACGAATATCAGGCCTATGGAACCCGGCTCAGCAACATGACGCTGGACGGCAAGTTCAACGGCAACTCCTTCGAACTGACCTCGCTCAACGCCAATGCCGGCAGCGGCACGGTCAGCGCGAGCGGTCGTCTCAGCCTGGCGGCTGATGCCGGCTATCCGATGGATCTCGACGTCAAGCTCGACCGGGCAAGGTTGGCGCGCAGCGATTCTCTTTCCGCCAGTGCGACGGGCACGCTCAACCTCACCAAGCGTGCGGGCGAGACACCGCTTCTGAGCGGTGACTTGCGGCTTCCCGAAACCCGTTACGAGATCGTCCGCCAGGGCGCTGTCGAAGTGCCGCATCTCACCGGGGTGCGCTTCAAGCCGCGTTCCGGTCCGATGCGCGTTACCGGCGACGAGCCCGCCGTGCCGATGTCGAGCGCGTTTTCCTCGGTCCGGCTGGATCTTCATCTCAAGGCGCCCGAAAAGCTTTATGTCTCGGGCATGGGGCTGGAATCCGAGTGGAGCGCAGATTTCCGCCTGAGCGGAACCAGTTCGGCGCCGAGCATGGCGGGCGAGGTCAAGCTCGTGCGCGGTACTCTGGGTTTCGCGGGTCGTTCCTTCGAACTTTCCGACGGTCTCATCTCGTTCAACGGCGGTCAGACGATCGACCCCACCGTTGCCATCACCGCCACAGAGACGATCGACGATATCGACGTGACCGTTTCAGTCAGCGGCCGGGCTTACAATCCGCAGATCGATTTCAGTTCCGATCCCAGCCTGCCTGATGACGAGGTTCTTTCGCGCATCCTGTTCGGCAGTTCGATCGCGAACCTCTCCGCGATCCAGGCGGTGCAGCTTGCATCGTCGCTCAATTCGTTGCGGGCCACCGGCGGCGGGATCAACCCGCTCGGCAAGTTGCGGTCTGCGGCGGGGATCGACCGGCTGCGGATTCTCAGCCCCGACGAGGCGAGCGGACGCGGGACGGCGCTGGCGGCAGGCCAGTACCTCACCGATGACATCTACGTGGAGCTTATCACTGACGCGCGCGGCTTCACCGCCACGCAGCTCGAAGTCAGCGTGACCAAGTGGCTGTCGGTTCTCAGCCAGGCCGGCGGATCGGGCGTCAACAGCCTCAACGTGCGCATCAAGAAGGATTATTGATGCGCCGTTGCAGCCTTCTCCTGGTGGCGATCCTGGCGCTTTCCGCCTGCCACCGGGAGCCGAGTTTCGATGAGCGGTATGAGACCGCCAGCAAGAAGATCGGCGAGACCGCGAAGGATATCGATGCCCAGATAGCGGGTACCGGAACTCCGCCCGGAGAAGCCGGCGCTTCGCCTCGGCCAGTTCCTGTATCGCAACCGTAGATTTACCTGTCGCTGCTAGTGATCCGCTCCATCGGCAGGATCAGGGGCGGTGATGCGGACGGAAGGTTTTTGCGACAGGCTCAGCGAGCGTCATGAAGTGCTGCTGCGCGCGAGGTGCCGCAAGTCGAGCTGGCATGTCTTCGCTGTGGAACTGTCCGACATTTCCGAGGGCGGGTGCTGCATTGTCGGCAACGCGGATGATTTCGAGCCGGGCCAGAGCGTGGCGCTGCGCATCGCGCACCTCAAGGCGATCCCTGCGCATGTCCGCTGGATTCGCGAGAGCCGTGTCGGCATCGAGTTCCTTTCGCCTCTGGGCAGCCGCGTGATCGGGGATCTCGACAAGGCATACGGTATCCGCGGTGCGCGCAAGGATACCCTGTCGGAAGGGTTCTGATCCGGGGAAGCATCGCTTCGCGAAAGGGCGGTGAAGGCTGATGTCCCTGTTTACATCCCGGCCGGAAAGGCGGCCATTCACCAGGAAGCTTGCCGTAAAGGCAGCTCAGTGGCGCTGATTCGCGCGCGGGTTCCGGGTATCGTTAAGCCGGCGTTATGCGGTCTTCTAAGGGTTCTTCCGAAAGCGCGATGAAACCATGCCCTGCCGATAATGGTATGCCGGCCTCGTGGGATGCCCCCGCCTGGCCGGTGTCCATCATCTTTCGATAGGGACCGCAATGAAGAAAACAGTGATCGCTGCAATGGCCCTGGGCCTTGCGCTGTCGGCATCGGCCCAGGCCAATGCCGGCACCAAGGCTTATGGGAGCACCTTCGGGAAATCGTCCTATGCGCAGGAGCGATTCGGGAAATCCCCGTTCCGTCCCGGCCCGCTCAAGGGCAGAGATAAATACCATTGGGGTAATGGCCGCCCGGACAAGGGCCATGGAAACGGGAACAGCCACAATGACCACGACAAGTCTCGCGGGTGCTGATCCGGCTGACTGAATAATTCGGGGAGAGGGGCCTGGAAGGCACCGCGCGTTGAAGCGGGGGCTGTGTCAGGACTGCAGGGTAAGGAAATGGTGGACGCACTTGGGCTCGAACCAAGGACCCGCTGATTAAGAGTCAGCTGCTCTACCAACTGAGCTATGCGTCCACGCGTTTTCCGCGCAAGGTAATGGAAATGGTGGACGCACTTGGGCTCGAACCAAGGACCCGCTGATTAAGAGTCAGCTGCTCTACCAACTGAGCTATGCGTCCACACGTTTCCGTGCTTGGACAGGGATGGTGGACGCACTTGGGCTCGAACCAAGGACCCGCTGATTAAGAGTCAGCTGCTCTACCAACTGAGCTATGCGTCCACATACCCTGACCTGGGCTGCCGTGTCAGGCCTTGCGAGCCCGACCATCCGGCGGCGGAGAGGCCCCTATAGCGTGTGTTTTCAGGATGGGAAGGGGAAAATTCAAGAATTTTACAAGATTGAACCGGGGCGCCGATTCCAGCGGTTCACCGCCATAAGTGTGCCGAGGCAGATCATGTTGGTAAGCATGGAGGTGCCGCCGTGGCTCATGAAGGGAAGCGGGATTCCGACGACCGGGGCCAGCCCCATGACCATCATCAGGTTGATCGCCACATAGAAGAAGATCGTGGCCGACATCCCCGCCGCCAGCAGGCTGGAGAAGCGATCCGGTGCACTTCGCGCGACGCGCAGACCCCATGACAGCACCACGGCGAAGACGAAGAGCACGAACAGCCCTCCGGCCATGCCCCATTCCTCGGCCATCGTGGCGAAGACGAAGTCGGTATGCGATTCGGGGAGGTATTGCAGATGGCTCTGCGTGCCATTGCCGAACCCCTTGCCGAACAGGCCGCCCGAGCCGATGGCGATCTTGGACTGGGTGATGTGATAGCCGGTGCCGAGCGGATCGCTTTCGGGGTCGAGGAACACGAGCACGCGGTTGCGCTGATAGTCGTGGAGCAGGGTGAAGAATGCGATCGGCGCGGCGATGGCGCCGGTCAGGCCGGCCCCGAGGAACCAGGAGATCGGCAGTCCCGCAAGGAACATTGTCACCACGCCGCCGAAGCAGATCGCCAGGGCCGTGCCGAGATCTGGCTGGATCATCACGAAAAGCGCTGGAATTCCGATCAGGACACCCGCCGGAACCAGTCCGCGCCAGCTTGCCGTCATTGCATGCGGAAGCGTTTCGTAGAAACGCGCAAGCACGAGCACGATGGCGGGCTTCATGAGTTCGGAAGGCTGAAGGGTCATGAAGCCCAGGTTGAGCCAGCGCTGGCTGCCGCCGCCCACGGCGCCGATAGCCTCGACCAGCACGAGCAGCAGGACGATCGCGCCGTAGACCGGATAGGCCACCGTTCTGAAGAAATCGCGGCTGAACCGGGAAATGACGATTGCCATGACCAGGAAGATCAGGAAGCGCATCACATGGCTGAGCGCATAAGGCTGGAGGCTGCCGCCTGCCGCCGAATAAAGCACTGCAGCGCCCAGCGATACCAGTCCCATCAGGGGGATCAGCATGTGCCAGGGCTGGCGCGCGATGGCTTCCGGTACGATGGAGCGGCTGATCACTGCGTGCCTCCCGGTCCGGTTTGCGGGGCGGTCGTGGTAGCCGGCGACGGCGCGCTTGCAGGCGGTGCGGCAGGAGGCGGATCGTTGGAGCCGGGCTCCGGTGCCGGGGCCTGGGCTTCGTTGACGATAGGCTGCGCCGGGTCCTGACCCGATTCGGCGCCCTGGAGCTTGCGATTCTCCTCCTCGGCCGAAACAGCCGGGGCGCCGACGCCATATTGCGCGGAATAGGTGCGGTAGCGCGCATCCAGGCGTTCTGTAGGGGTTCCGCCCCACTTCTTCTCAAGCTCGGTCAGGATATCCATGCCCTTCTGCTTGTCGAAGACGTAAGTCAGCACGTCGCGCGCGATCGGATAGGCCGCGCCTGAGCCGCCGCCATGTTCGACCACGACGGAGCAGGCATAGCGCGGATTGTCGACCGGCGCGAAGCAGATGAAATGGCCGTGGTCGCGGTGCTTCCACAAGCCGCCCTTGCCGTTGCCGATGTTGAGGCCGACGACTTGCGCCGTGCCGGTCTTGCCGGCGAGCTTGATATCGGGGAAGGGCAGGGCCGCGTGGCGGGCGGAGCCGGGGCCGTTGGCGACATCCGACATGGCCTGCCGGACATAGGCGAGGTGGTCGTCGGGAATGCCCAGTGATGGGGCGACTTCGTGCTCATGCCCGTGAACGAGGCGCGGCATGATGACGCGGCCCGTGGCGATGCGGGCTGCCTGAATGGCCTGCTGCAGCGGGTTCACCAGGAAGTAGCCTTGGCCGATCGTGGCGTTGACCGTGTCGAAGGTCTGCCATTCCTTGCCGTATTTCTTCAGTTTCCACGCCGGATTGGGCACGGTGCCGTACGACTGGCCGGATACCGGCAGCGGGAAATCGTGGCCAAGGCCCAGCCGGCTCGCCATCGCCGCGATCGGGTCCATCCCCATGCGCTGGGCGAAATGGTAGAAGTAGACGTCGCAGCTCTGGTAGATGCCCTTGGCCATGTTGACCTGGCCATGCCCGCGCCGGTTCCAGCAGTGGAACACGCGGTTGCCCACCCGCAGGCCGCCGCCGCAGAATACCGATTCCTTGGGATCGAGCCCGGCTTCCATGAAGGACAGCGCTACCATCGGCTTTACCGTCGAACCGGGCGGATAGAGCCCGCGCAGAACCTTGTTGCGCAGCGGCACATGGTCGTCGTCGGACAGCATCTTCCATTCGAGGCGGCCGATGCCGTCCGAGAAGCTGTTGGGATCGAAGCTGGGCATCGAGCACATCGCGAGAATATCGCCCGTCTGGCAATCCATCACCACCACTGCCGCCGATTCGGGGCCGATCCGGCGCGAGGCATATTCCTGGATACCGGCGTCGATCGTGAGCTTCAGCGTCTTTCCGGGAACGTCCTCGCGGGTATCGAGGTCGCGGACGATCCGGCCCGAGGCAGTGACCTCCACACGCCGGGCGCCGGGCTTGCCGCGCAGGTCCTTCTCGTAGAATTTCTCGAGCGCGTCCTTGCCCACCTTGTAGCCGGGCGTGATGAGGACCGGATCGTGGTCTTTCTCGTACTCCTCGGCGGAGGCCGGACCGACATAGCCGATGAGATGGCCGACCGATGGCCCCAGAGGGTAAAAGCGGGAAAAGCCGCGCTGGGTGACGACGCCCGGCAGATCGGGCAGCCGCACGCTGACGGCGGCAAAACGCTCCCAGTCCAGCCCGCTGGCGACTTCGACCGGGGCGAAGCCCCGTGCCTTGTCGAGCTTGTCCTCAAGATCCTGAAGCGCGATCGGGGACAGGTTCAGCAACTTGCCCAGGGTCTGGATAGTATGCGGGATATCCTGCAGGCGCTCGGGAATCAGGTCGACCCGGAAGTCGGCCCGGTTGGAGGCGAGCGGCGTGCCGGCACGATCGAGAATCCAGCCGCGACGCGGTGGGATCAGCGAGAGGTTGACCCGGTTGCTTTCCGCTTCGAGCTCGTACTTGGCGTTCTGCGCGACCGCGAGATAACCGAGGCGGGTGGCCAGCAGCACGCCGATTCCGCCCTGCATGGTGCCCAGCACGATGCTGCGCCGGTCGAAGCTGTTTCGCAGCGTGCCCGCACTGACATGGCGTTGCGGAAAGAACCGCTTGAAGCTGATCTTCATCGCAGGAGTACGATCGGCGTAAGCCGGAGCCGGTCCAACATGGCCACGATACGGCCGACGAGGGGATAGGAAAGCACGGAGATGACGACCTGCGGCACGATGACTTGAAGAGGGGAAGCAGCGCCTGCGATGTTGGCAAGGGCGAGGCTCAGCAGAATATAGGCGACGATGAGGCCCATGGCCATGAGCCATTCCGTGACGAAGTTTCGCCAAGGCAGGCGCGCTTCGACGATTTCCAGCGCGATGGCGGTGAGCGACCATAGCAGGACTGCGCAGCCGAACGGTTGTCCGGAGAACAGATCATCGAACAGGCCCAGCGGCAGCCCGGCCCAGATCGGCAGCAGGCCCGGGCGAAGTTGACGCCAGCCGAGATAGACGAGGAACCCCAGCGGGGGCATGACCGGCGCGGAGGCGATCATGAACCAGCCGGGGACCAGCGATCCGAGCATGATCGTCAGCCAGGGAAAGCCGCGAGCCAGCAGCCGCGATGGCGCGTGATTTATGCGCTGGCGGGAGCGGGGGCCGTTGCGGGAAAACATCAGGGCTTCTTGACCGTACCGTCGTTTGCAGGGGGTGGGGGCGGCGGGGGAGACCAACTCTTCTCGACCATGACGTAATCGGTGTCGGAAGGATTGCTGAGCACGCGGGCAGTGGCGCCGTCGCGGATCAGTTCCGTCACGATGGCGATCGGCGTTCCGGGACGGTAAAGTCCGCCCGAGCCCGAGGTCACGAGGACATCACCCTTCCTGAGCGGATTGATGCCAAGGTTGATGAGCCGGATGCGCAGTGTGCCGTCGCCGTTGCCCTGAGCGAAGGCGGCAACGCCGTCGGTCGCCCGGCGCACCGGCACGACGCTTTCGCTATCCGTCACCAGCAGGACGCGGGCACTGGAGGTGCCCACTTCGAGAACCCGGCCGACGAGACCCATCTGCGATCTTACGGGCATGCCCTTGGCCACATTGCGGTCCGCCCCGGCGCCGAGTGTGGCGTAGCGGCGCGAACTGGCGCTGGTGGACGAGGTCAGCCGAGAAAAGGTCACGGCGCCGCCGTCCTTCTCGGACAGATTCATCAGATCCTTGAGGCGCTGGTTCTCGGCTTTCGTGGCCGCTGCCTCGAACAGGCGGACCTTGGCTTCGGCAAGTTCGCGCTTGAGGCGAGCGTGTTCGTTCCCCGAATGGAGGAAGCCCGTGGCCGTGGCCCAGGCGTCCCGACCCATGTCGCGCCCTTGCGCGGAAACCTGCGCAGCCGGCTCCGACGCATCGTCGGCAAGGCCGCGCAGCGCTGAAAAGGCATCGGGGTTGACGAGTGAGACGACCACGAGTCCCAGCCCGACCACGGCGCCCAGGACGCCTGCGGTGTAGCTCAGGAAGGTGGTGTATTGCGCTCTGCGCGAATAGCTGGAGCGCCTGTTTGCTGGCGGCGCCATGCGCCATGCACTCCTTCGTAGTGGCGGCCCTGCCACTTCACGTGCAAGGGCCGCTCGAACCTCAAGACCGGCGGCAATACCGCCGGGACATCAGCGGGGTGGCGGACCGTAGGGCCGCTGCCACCCCGAACTCGATCAGGCGGACATCAACACGCCGCGATAGATCGGATCTTCCATCGCACGGCCGGTGCCGAGTGCGACGCAGGACAGCGGATCTTCGGCGACGCTGACCGGCAGGCCGGTTTCTTCGCGCAGGTAATCATCGAGGCCCTGGATCAGCGCGCCGCCGCCGGTGAGCACAATGCCCTGGTCAACGATGTCAGCGGCGAGTTCCGGCGCGGTGTTTTCAAGTGCGATGCGGACGCCTTCGACGATGGCGCCGATCGGTTCGGCCAGTGCCTCAGCGACGTTTGCCTGGGAGATGGTGATCTCCTTCGGGACGCCGTTCACAAGGTCGCGGCCTTTGATGTGGATCGTTTCGCCGATGCCGTCCGCAGGCATGACGGCGATGCCGTAGTCCTTCTTGATGCGTTCGGCCGTGGCATCCCCGATCAGGAGATTGTGGTGGCGGCGGACGTAGGAGACGATCGATTCGTCCATCTTGTCACCGCCGACACGGACCGAGGTGGTGTAGGCGAGACCGCGCAGCGAAAGCACGGCGACTTCGGTGGTGCCGCCGCCGATGTCGACCACCATCGAACCCACCGGTTCGGTAACCGGCATGTCGGCGCCGATCGCCGCGGCCATCGGTTCGAGGATCAGGTAGACCTGGCTGGCGCCGGCGTTCGAGGCAGCATCGCGGATGGCGCGGCGTTCGACCGAGGTCGAGCCCGAGGGAACGCAGATCACGATTTCCGGATAGCGGAACAGGTTCTTCTTGCCGTGCACCTTGCGGATGAAATGCTTGATCATTTCTTCCGCGATTTCGATGTCGGCGATGACGCCGTCGCGCAGCGGGCGGATGGCCTCGATGTTGTCGGGGGTCTTGCCCATCATCATCTTGGCGTCGTCACCGACGGCCTTGACCTTCTTGACGCCGTTAAGCGTTTCGATCGCCACCACCGAAGGTTCGTTCAGCACGATTCCGCGGTCCTGAACGTAGACGAGCGTATTGGCGGTCCCAAGATCGATCGCCATGTTCTGTGAGCCGAGTTTGAAGAATCGCGAGAAGGGCGAGGCCATCAGTAATCCGTTGTCTTTCCGGTTGCTTGCCACAGGAATTTCCCGTGGAGCGACAGGCAGGTTGGCATGGGAGCGGTCCCCTTAGCCCATCGATTCGGGAAACGCCAAAAATTTGTGTCGATTTCATGGGGGAATCGTACGGAGCCTGTCTCGAATTCCACGCGTTTCGTCGCTAGTCTTTCGAACAAATCGAGATTGTGGCGAGATCGCCCGTCCGCCGGCGGTTTGACGCTTTGCGCGCAACCGGACAAGAGACCCTGCATGCCAACCATCCGTCGCCTTCCCGAACACCTCGTAAACCGCATCGCTGCGGGAGAAGTGGTGGAGCGTCCGGCTTCCGCGCTCAAGGAGCTTGTCGAGAATGCGGTGGATGCGGGCTCCACGCAAATCACCGTTAGGATCTCCTCGGGCGGCCTCGACCTGATCGAGGTGACCGACGACGGCTGCGGCATGGAGCCGGAACAGATCGCCCTGGCGCTGGAGCGCCACGCGACCTCCAAGCTGCCTGACGAGCATATCGAACTGGTCGCCACGCTCGGCTTTCGCGGCGAGGCATTGCCCTCGATCGGATCGGTTGCGCGGCTGACCATCGAAAGTCGCCCGCATGAGGCGGCGGAAGGCTGGAAGCGTGTGGTTGACCACGGACTGGTCGCCGCCGACGGTCCCGCTGCATTGCCGCCCGGCACGCGAATCCGCGTTGAGGATCTGTTCGGCAAAGTGCCCGCCCGGCGCAAGTTCCTGCGCTCGCCGCGTTCCGAATATGCGGCATGCCAGGATGTCGTGCGGCGCCTGGCCATGGCGCGACCTGACATCGGGTTCGTGCTGGAACATGACGGCCGCCGCGTTATCGCGGTGCAGCCGCGCGAGGAACTGGCGGCGCGCGTGGCCCGTCTCGTTGCGCGTGAACTGGCGGAAGACGGTGTCCTGATCGAAGCCGAGCGCGGCACTGCCCGGCTCACCGGGGTGGCGGGCTTGCCGACCTACAATCGCGGCGTTGCCGATCACCAGTACCTTTTCGTCAACGGCCGCCCGGTGAAGGACCGCCTTCTGGTAGGGGCGGTGCGCGGCGCCTATTCCGACATGCTGGCGCGCGATCGCCATGCGGTGCTCGCGCTGTTCCTGGAGATTCCGCCCGAGGACGTGGACGTCAACGTCCATCCCGCGAAGACCGAGGTTCGTTTTCGCGATCCCGCCTTTGTGCGCGGTTTCCTGGTCGGCGCGTTGCGCCATGCGCTGGAATCTTCGGGTCAGAAGAGTGCGCAGCCCGCCTCGGTCGCGGCGATGGGGATGTGGCAGGTCGAACCTGTAGCGCCTGCACCTGCGCCGGCGCTGGGTTCTCTCTTCGCCCGCGAGTATTCGACGCCGCAATCCCGCTCCGATTTCCGCCCGGCGCCTTCGCGCGTCGGTGAAGCAGGGGAAGTCTGGCGTTCCTATGAGGCTGAAGTGATGGCCCAGCCGTCCGGACGCGCAGAACCCGTGCCCGACGAACCGGAGGATGCGCTGCGCTATCCGCTGGGTGTGGCCCGGGGGCAGGTGGCCGGCACTTATATCGTGGCCGAAGCGGACGACGGCCTCGTCATCGTCGATCAGCACGCCGCGCACGAGCGCCTCGTGCTCGAACGGCTCAAGGCCGCCGGTGCGGAGGACGCGATGGTGCGGTCTCAGGCCCTGCTGCTGCCCGAAGTGGTCGAGCTTGAGGAAGCGGCGTGCGATGCGCTGGACGACAAGATCGCCGATCTCGCCCGGTTCGGACTCGTGCTCGAGCGTTTCGGCCCTTGCGCGATGCTGGTGCGCGCGGTGCCCTCGGTGCTGGGCAAGTCCGATGTCTTCGCGCTCGTGCGCGATATTGCCGACGATCTTGCCAAGAACGGCGATGCGTTGCTGCTTGGCGAGAAGCTGGATCTCGTGCTCGCGACGATGGCCTGCCACGGATCGGTCCGCGCGGGCCGTTCGCTTTCTGTCGCCGAAATGAACGCGCTGCTGCGCGAAATGGAGCGCACCCCGCGTTCGGGCCAATGCAACCATGGCCGCCCCACGTGGGTTAAACTTGCCCATCAGGACATTGAGAAACTCTTCGGGCGAAAATGATGAAAAATGCGATCCTTGGGCTGGCCGTCGTCACTCTTCTCTCCGCCTGCGGGCAGGAAGATCCGGGGGGGCAGACGGCGGAGGATGCGCAGGATATCGCGAAGGTCGAACGGATGAGCAAGGAGCCGTTCAAGCCGATCATTCCCCGGCCGATCACCGAGATCGACGTGGCCCGCTACGGTCTAGACAAACCCGGCTGCGCTTTCCGCAAGCCGGACCAGAAGGACCCGATCTTCATCGCCAACGAGGAAGAGGGCTTCATGCGCATCGCAGGAGACCTCAAGCGCTACGCTGCCAAGGTCGAGAGCGCGCAGCTTCCGGGCAATGCACGCTCCACTTACGTCGGTCTGGCCAGTTGGGTCGATCTCGTGAGCCTGCCCGGCAAGGGCAGCGGATCGGACACGATGCACTGGCCGGCAAAGCTCATTCTTCATGACGCACAGGAACGCGTTGCCTTCATGGCCGAGGGCGAGGTTTCCTGCCGGGGCTGAGTACCTAACGCTGCTTCACGATATTGCGGAACGGTGCATCGTTGCCGTCGCCGTCGCTCGCCTGCGGCAATTTGAGGAGGTCACGCAGCAGCGGGGCAACGTCGACATTGTCGAACGGCGCCAATTTGCCGCGCTTCGCGAAGTCCGGCCCGCTGGCAATGAACAGCGCGGCCATTTCCGGTGCGGCATTGTCATAACCGTGAGTGCCGCCGGTGGAGGCTTTCGCAGGCAGCTTCGCGCTGATCTGCCAGCCGGTTTCGGCTAGGCAGAAGAACGGCGCGATCCGAGGATTTGTGCCATATCGCAGCCGAGCCGGAATGTCCTGCTTGCGCCAGCACTGCATGTGGTCATGTGCTTTCAGCAGCGCTGCGGCAAGCGCGGCTTCGTTGCCCGGCGTTGGCGCAAGCGCGGCGAACGGCCCGGTTTCTCCCAGCTTGTAAAGCGCGGGATCGGCAACGGCGTCCAGCGGGATGGTACGTTCGCTGGAAACCGAGGCCATGCCGTGATCGGCCACAACGATGAGGTTCGCCCGCTGCCCGAGTTCGCGCAGGCCAGCGACGAGCGCGCCGATATCGCGGTCGATTTCCGCTATCGCGGCATTCGTGCGGGGATCGTCGGGGCCGAAGCGATGCCCGGCCGTGTCTACATCGTCGAAATAGAGCGTCACCAGTCGGGGCCGGATGGCGGCGGGACGCCGCAACCAGTCCAGCACCGCGTTAACCCGCTGGACCGGGCTCGCCGCCTGGTTGAACTGCTGCCAGTCGCTTGGCCGGGTGCCGCCGGTGATCTGTTTCCAGGGTTCCGTAACAAGGGTTCCGCCCCAGGCTACGTTCGAGCCGGGCCAGAACATCGTTGCGGTGCGGATTCCGGCCTTTTCCTCAGTGACCCAGATCGGCTCGGCCTCATCCCACCAATAAGGCTCGTCGCTCGACATCGTGAACTTCTGGCCGGGATGTGCCGGATCTTCGAAGCTGTTGGCGATGATGCCGTTGTGGTCCGGCACCTTGCCTGTCACCAGGGCCCAGTGATTGGGGAAGGTCTTGCTAGGAAACGAGGGGCGCATGGCGGCACTGATGCCGCTGGCCGCAAGCTTCGAGAGGCTCGGGGTTATGCCGCGGTCGAGATAGTCTGCACGGAATCCATCGATCGAGACGAGAATGACGACCGGATCGCGGCGGTCTTTCGCCGGTCTGGCGGACGCGGGTGAGGCAAGTACGGCAAAAGTGCCCAGCAGCAGTGCGACGAGTCTTTTCATGCCTGCCCTCTAACCCGCGTTCCGTGACAGGTCGATGTCGTGTTATATCATCCGCGCCAGCATCCACAGCCCCATGGCCACCATGAACAGGTTCTCGGTAAGCGAGACGAAGCCGAGTGGAACCGCGCCGGAACCGCCGACGCAGGCGCACTTGAGTTCCCGCTTCTGGATATAGACAGCGTAGAAAACCGAAATGCCGCCGATACCGCCGATCGCGAGGCCGATCGGGATCGAGAGCCAGGGCAGGGCATGGGCGGTCATGAGCGCGCCCGCCGTCCATTCCAGCACCGGATAGGCATAGGCATAGGGCACGAAGCGTTTGGCCAGCAGGTCATAGCCCAGGAACATGGTCGAGAATTGTTCGACGTCCTGCAGCTTCAGCATGGCGAGCAGCATCATCGTCATGGAAACGAACCATTCCGCCGCCCGCAGCGTGAACGGCGTGCCGAATGCCGCCCAGCTTGCTGCAAGCGCAAGTCCGGCCCCGGTGGCAAATACCGCAAGCACGGGGCGATAGCTCGTCGCTTTCGGGTCCTGGAGCCTCAGGCCGAAATGGGCGCGAAGGTCGGAATGGCCGCCGATCCGCTTACCGCCGATGAAGGTCTGGGGTGTAGTGGTCACCCCATGCCGGGCCTTGAAGGCGTCCACTTGCTCGCGGGTCGTCAACCAGTGGTCCTCGACCTCGTAGCCGAGCCTTTCGAGCAGGTACTTCGACTTGAGGCCCCAGGGGCAGGTGTGCTTGTCCATGACCATGCGGTAGAGCACGGCCTTCTTGGCTTTTGAACTTTCGGTGGCCTGGTCGAGCGTCTGGTCATGTATCATGGGACGGCTTATAGCTCCCGTACCATGGTACGGAGTCAAGCATGGCTTTGACGATTTCTGAACTTGCCCGGTCTAGCGGCGTCGGCGTTGAAACCGTGCGCTTCTACCAGCGCAAGGGGCTGCTGTTCGACCCTCGTCCGGCTGCAACGGGAGGTGTCAGTGGGCAGAGGCACTACGGCGAGGAGGACGTGAAGCGTCTGCGCTTCATCCGTTCAGCCAAGGCGGCGGGGTTTATCCTCGACGAGATCGCCGAGCTCATCAGTCTCGATCACACCGGCGACCGGCCAAGAGCGCGGGAGATGGCGCAGGCGCGGCTGGTTCACCTGGATCAGGAGATCGCTCAACTGGAGGGGGCCCGCCAGTCGCTGCGAAAGCTGGCGCGGGAATGTGCGGGGTCGGACATCGGACCTTGCCCGATCCTCGAGGCGTTCGAGGACAATTCGTCGTCCCGGACCTGATCCGGGACGACGATGGTATCGATCAGACGTTGAACCGGAAGTGCATCACGTCGCCGTCGTGGACGACGTATTCCTTGCCTTCCTGGCGCAGCTTGCCGCCTTCCTTGGCGCCCGCTTCGCCGTTCAGCGCAACGTAGTCGTCATAGGCGATGGTTTCGGCGCGGATGAAACCGCGCTGCATGTCGGAGTGGATTTCGCCTGCGGCTTCGGGAGCTTTCGCGCCCTTGTGCACGGTCCATGCACGCGCTTCCTTCGGGCCGACGGTGAAGAAGGTCAGCAGGTTGAGCAGTTCGTAGCCGGCGCGGATGATCCGTGCGAGCCCGGTTTCGTGCAGGCCCATCTCTTCGAGGAAGACCATGCGCTCCTCTGCTTCCATGCCGACGAGTTCCGATTCGATCGCAGCCGAGACGATCACGGCGGTGGCGCCGTCCGCCTTGGCCTTCTCGAAGACGCGGGCGGAGAATTCGTTGCCTTCGGCAGCGGCTTCTTCTTCCACGTTGCAGACGTAGAGCACCGGCTTCGCGGTGAGGAGCTGGGCCTGGCGGAACACGCGTTCCTCGTCCTCGTCCTTGGGCTGGGTCAGGCGCGCGGGCTTGCCTTCGCGAAGCAGTTCCAGCGCCTGCCCGAGGACGGAGGCGATGATCTTCGATTCCTTGTCGCCCTGCGTCGCCTTCTTCTGGGCGGCGGGGACGCGCTTTTCGAGGCTTTCGAGATCGGAAAGCAGCAGCTCGGTCTCGACCGTTTCGGCATCCGCGATGGGATCGACCTTGTTGTCGACGTGCTGGATGTCGTCGTTTTCGAAGCAGCGCAGGACGTGGATGACGGCATCCACTTCGCGAATGTTGCCGAGGAACTGGTTGCCGAGGCCTTCCCCCTTCGACGCGCCGCGCACAAGGCCGGCGATGTCGACGAAGGAAAGCTGCGTCGGGATGATCTTCGCCGATCCCGCGATCGAGGCGAGCTGATCGAGGCGCGGGTCGGGTACGCCGACCTGGCCGACGTTCGGCTCGATGGTGCAGAACGGATAGTTGGCCGCCTGCGCCGCCTGCGTCTCGGTCAGCGCATTGAACAAGGTCGACTTGCCGACATTGGGCAGACCCACGATTCCGCAACGGAAACCCATCTTTTACTCCGGAATAAATGTATGGGCCGCGCCTTAGCGCCTGTCTGCCCGCTTTACCAGTTACCGTGACGCCTGTTTGCAAGAGTGTTTGCACGAGAGGCTTCACGGAAACTTCAGGGCTTGGCTTTAAGGGGCAGGGTATGAAGCCGCTCGTTCGCCTGTCGCTTGCCGTTCTGGTCGCGGTCTCGCTGACCGCATGTGGTGACGATGCCGCTGGCCAGCTCGACACGGCGCAGGTGCGCTATGCGGAGCAGGACTATCAGGGCGCCCGTGCCGCGCTGATTTCCGCGCTGGAGGATGAGCCGGGAAATCGCGCGGCTCTGGCGTTGTTGGTGCGCACGCAGATTGCGCTTGGAGATCCCGCGTCCGCCGAGCGCGCGCTCGGACGTCTCTTGCGGGCCGGTGGTGGTGGCGGGGGCGCTTCCGTGCTTCGGCTCAAGGCGGGGATCGCCCTGTTGCAAGGTCGCCCGGGCGAAGCCACGCGCCTGCTTGCGGGCGACGGCAGCACGGAGGCGTGGAACATGCGCGCTCAGGCATGCCTTGCGCTGGGTGATGAGCGCGGCGCAGTTTCTTCCTTCGACAAGGGCATGGCGGCGGGAAAGGATATTGCCCTGGCCGTGGCCTATGCCCGCTATCGGCTGGAAACCGGCGATCTTGGCGGTGTGGAGCGCATTCTTGCCCGTATGCAATCGTTCGCTCCCGGCGCGTACAACACGCTGGTTCTGGCCGGTGATCTTGCGAATGAGCGCGGCCGGACCGACGCTGCGATTGCGGCTTATGAAAAGGCGGTCTCCGCCTTTCCCGCCCGTGTCGTGCCGATGCTGGCGCTCGCCAATGCCTACGACGCGCAAGGCAGGGTCGATGAGGCCATGGCCGTTGTCCTGAAGGCGCAGAAGATCGCGGCAGGCGATCCCGCTGTCGATGATCTTTACATCCAGCTGCTTTCCGAGAAGGGGAAGTGGGAGGAAATACGCCTCGCGCTGCAAGGGCGCGATACGCAGCTCGATCCGTCCTCCGGGCTCGGCATGACTTACGCGGAGGCCTTGCTTCATCTTGGCCAGGCCGAACAGGCGCGCGTCATGTTCAGCCGCGCCCTGCTGCTCCAGCCCGGAAACCCCTATTCGCGGCTGCGACTGGGCGAGGCGCAACTGGCGACGGGCGATGCGGGTGGGGCGTGGGAGACGCTGCGCCCCCTTGCGGCGAGCGCGCTGGCGCGGCCGGAAATCCTCGATGCGGCGCAGGAGGCTGCCAGATCGGTGGGCGATCCCCAGGCGGAGGTATTGAAGGCGCGGCTCGATCCGGTGAGGCTCAAGGCTGCGATGGCGCAGGCCGACAAAGGGCAGGCGGCGCTGGCTGCGCAGGACTGGTCCGGTGCCGTGGCTATATATCTTCCGTTGCTCGGGCAGGGCGAAGACCCCGAAGTGCTCAAGCGACTGGCATTTGCCTCGTTGCGACTGGGCCGGGCGAAGGAGGCGCTCGCCTATGCCGACCGGGCGCTGGCCGCCGATCCCGACAATCCGGACTGCCTGCGTACGGCGGGGGTCGTTCGTCTGGAAGCAGGCCGCGACATTCCAGCTGCGCGAAGGCTTCTTGAGGCTGCGGCCGCAGCCGATCCGCGCAACCAGGACATAGCGCGCGACCTTGCAAAGGCGAAAGCCGCCGCCGGCTGAGCGCCGGCAGCGGCTATGTCATGCGCGGATGAGCGGGGCCGGCCCGCGTGATCAGGCGCGAGCCTTGCGACGGCGCGCGTAGGCGAGGCCGAGGAGGCCCATGCCCATCATGCCAAGCATGCCGGGCTCGGGAACATCGGTGCTGCCGCCCGAAGTTGAGCCGCCCGAACTGCCGCCCGACGTCGTCGTCGTACCGCCTGACGTCGTGGTTCCGCCGCTGGTCGTGCCGCCGGAAGTCGTGGTCGTGCCACCCGAAGTGGAGGTGGTGCCGCCAGAAGTGCTGCTGGAGCCGCACTGCTTGTTTCCGGCAGAGTGACCGCAGTTGCAGTAGTGCGTATGGTTCTTGTCCTTGCCCCAGGTGGCCAGTGCCGGCGTGCTGAAGGCGAGGGTGCTGCCGGCGGTAAGCGCCAGGACGAGCATGGTCTTGCGGAGCATTCGTATTCCCCTTGTTGCCCGAATGGGTTGCCCCCGATTGGGTTGCCAAGGAATACGCAAGGCACGTGCCAGATACGTTTTTATACGGAGTTCGTTGGTTAACGCGTCAGAGCTGATAACGATTGTGTAAACTAACCCGACGCGCATCCCGCATGAAAATCAGTTAATCAGACTCACCAGTTTCAATCCTGCTGGCGCAGTGCCACGTCGTTCATGAAGCGGGTATCGTCGCCCGCCGAAAGCCGGTCCGCTTCGCCGGCAATGGCGCCCAGCATGTCTGCGAGCGGGTCCATCTCGGCCTTGGCATAGTTGCCGAGGACGTAGCCGCTTACGCGGTCCTTGTGTCCGGGGTGCCCGATCCCGAGCCGAACACGGCGGAAATCGGCGCCGAGATGTTGGTCGATCGAGCGCAGGCCGTTGTGTCCCGCATGGCCTCCGCCGTGCTTCACTTTCACCTTGAACGGCGGCAGATCGAGTTCGTCGTGGAATACGGTCAGGTCGGAAAGAGCCAGCTTGTAGAAGCGCATGGCTTCGCCAACGGCGCGGCCGCTCTCGTTCATGAAAGTGGCGGGCTTGAGCAGGAGGATCTTCTGTGTGCCGATGCGGCCTTCCTGCGACCAGCCCAGGAACTTCTTCTGGACAGCACCAAAGCCATGGATTTCGGCGATCGCATCGACGGCCATGAAGCCGACGTTATGGCGATTGAAGACGTATTGCGGTCCGGGATTACCGAGGCCGACCCAAAGCTGCATGATTTTCCTGGTCCCCAGAATGACAAAAGGCCCCTCCCGCGCGCCGGGCTGGCCGGGGCGGGAGGGGCCGATTGATTGATCGTCCGATTACTCGGCTTCGGTCGTGGCCGTGTCGCCTTCCGAGCTCTTCAGAGCCGAGGGAGCAGCGATCGTCGCGATGGTGAAATCGCGGTCGGTGATCGCGCTCTCGGCACCGGCCGGAAGCTTGACGTGGCTGATGTGGATCGATTCACCCACTTCGAAGCCGGTCACGTCGATAACGATCTCGTGCGGGATCTTCTCGGCGTCGCAGACCAGTTCGAGGTCGTGGCGAACGATGTTGAGCACGCCGCCGCGCTTCAGGCCCGGCGAGGCGTCTTCGTTGGCGAAGACGACCGGCACGTTGACGTGCACAGTCGCGCCCTTGACGACGCGCAGGAAGTCAGCGTGGAGCGGACGATCCGAAACGGGGTGGAAGGCAACGTCCTTGGGCTGCGTCCGGTAGGTCTTGCCGCCCACTTCGACTTCGATGATCGAGTTGAAGAAGTGACCGGTCATGAGCTGACGGGTCAGCTCCTTTTCCTCGACGTGGATCGCGAGGGGTTCTTCGTTGCCACCATAGACAACGGCGGGGACGCGGCCATCGCGACGCAGAGCACGGGAGGCTCCCTTGCCAGCCCGATCACGCGTCTCGGCCGGCAGGTTAAGCGTATCGCTCATGTGGACTTGCCTTTCGAAAACTGGATAAAAATCGGATAGGGACCGCTTGCCGATCCATACCGTCCCGCCACGCCTCCAGGGATGACCATGACGGGAAGCGCGCGCCCTTAATGTGAAATGGGCGGAAATGCAAGCGCCCGGCGCATGGGCATCACTCGATCCGGGTCACCTTGTACCCTTGCCCGGCCAGCATCGCCGGCAGTCCTTCCGGGCCTGCCATGTGCGCGGCGCCGACCGCCACGAACGGGCGCTTGCCCTGCCGCATGGCGGCGGAGACCTTGCCTGTCCAGTCCCGGTTCCGGCCGACGAAAAGAACCGTACGCAGTTCCGGGTCGGCAAGCAGGCCCTTGCGGGTTTCCGCCTCGATCCGCGCCATGTCGCCTTCGCGCCAGCTTGCAGCGATGTCGCTGTCCGAACTCTGCGCTTCGGTGACGACGGCGGCGAGCAGTTCGCGTTGTTCCCGTTCGGGCAATGCGTCGAACAGGCCCAGTTGCCGGGCGGCACCTTCGAGTTCGATCACGGGCCGGTTGCCTGCGGCCACCATGACGGCGCGGTCCACGCCGTTGCGGGCCTGATCCTTGTCGGCCCCCGCCTGAGCGATGGTGAGGGCCGCGGCCCAGGTATCGATCGCGGCGAAATCGCCATCGGAATAGCCGCCTCGCTTGAGCAGTGCGGCAAGCGCAGGGCGCTTGTCCGGCGCGACCCGGCTGGACAAGGGCGGCTCTCCCTCGCTCCGGGCAAGCCGCGCGAATGTGGCCGCCACTTCAGCCTCATTCGCGAGATTGGCAACTTCCACCATGACGGTGTCGGCTGCGTCCATTGCTTCGCGTACTTTCGGGGTCTGCCATTGCAATGGGCGCTCGGCGCTGTGGATCGTGCCGAAGAGCCAGGCTACCTCGCCGTGCGGCCCTTCCACGCGCCAGAGCGCCGGATTGGCGGCCTCGGGCGCCGGACTGCATGCGAACAGCGCCAGAGCCGCAAGCGCGGGGAGGGCGGCGCGCCTCATCGGTTATTGTACCCGCACCGAACGGATGCCGGCTTTGGCAAGCTGGTCCTGCACGCTGCCCTTGCCTGCAAGATGTCCCGCACCCACCGCCACGAAGACCACCCCAGGCTGCGAGAGCCGGGTCTTCAGCCACTTGGCCCAGCTCCTGTTACGGTTGGTGATGAGCGCCTTGCGCATCAGTTCGTCCGATTCGTCTTCATTGAGCAGCTTGGCCAGTTCGTCCGCCCGGCCCAGTTTCCATGCCTCCACAACCTTGGCGATATCCTCGCGCAGGGTGGGAAGCTGCTCGAGCACTTCGGCCAGATAGCGTTGCTGGCTCTTTTCGGGCAGGTCGGCGAAAAGACCGATCTGGTAGTCCGCCGTTTCGAGCGGGTGCCGGGCGATCCCGCTGGACGCGGCTTTGGCTTCGATCTGCGTTTCCACGCCGTTCGCCTGATCGTATCCCGCTGCCTTCAGCGGCAGCAGGGACAGGAGAAGACCCGCATACCAAGGCTGGAATGCATCGAAGGTTTCTGCCGGAAGTCCAAGATTGGAAAGCCCTTTTTCCAAATTGGTGCGCTCCAAAGGTGCCAGGCTCTCACGCAGGGTCTTGCCGTCATGCCGCATTCCCCGGTCCACGAAGACCTTCTCAAGCGTTGCGGGCGAATCGAGCATGGTCTCCGTCACCAGCAGGTCTGCCGACTCGAATGCCTGCTGCACGGGGCCCTGAAACCATGCGGCGTTCTGCGGGAGGATGTGGATCGTGCCGAAAAGGTAGATCGTGGTGTCCTTGTCGGCGATCTTCCACATCGCCGGCCGTGCCGGAACGGGAACTGCGGTTTCCGACACGGGAGCGGAGACTGCCGGAGTGGCGGTCTGCGCCAGCGCGGGAGGCGCGGCGAACAGGAAAAACGAGGCGGTGGCGGCGATGCCCCATGATGTTTTTGCACCCATGCCGGGCCGGGTCTTGCTGGAAAAGATCATCGCGTTTCCATGGAAGGAGAGGGGCAAACAGGGCCTTAACGGACTTCGACTGGCCGGGAGATAACGGCAGGTCGTCGTTTGAGGTAGCGGTAACTGTCATTTTAGTGCGGCTTGCGCGGTTGATTTGCCCGGTTCGATCCGCCAAAGGCCGCGCAGCCAAGAGATTTGACGGGATTTCGATGTCGACCGCCGCCAAACAGCCGCTCAGCTTCCAGGACATGATCCTGACGCTCCACAATTTCTGGAGCGCGCAAGGCTGCCTTATTCTTCAGCCCTATGACATGCGCATGGGAGCAGGTACTTTCCATCCGGCCACGACGCTTCGCGCGCTTGGGCCTGAGCCTTGGAAAGCTGCCTATGTCCAGCCTTCGCGCCGTCCGACCGACGGCCGCTACGGCGAGAATCCGAACAGGCTTCAGCACTATTACCAGTATCAGGTGATCCTGAAGCCGAACCCGGAGAATCTCCAGGAACTCTACCTCGCCAGCCTCGCCGAGATCGGCGTTGATCCGCTGGCGCATGACATCCGCTTCGTCGAGGACGATTGGGAAAGCCCGACCCTGGGCGCCTGGGGCCTTGGCTGGGAAGTCTGGTGCGACGGCATGGAAGTGACGCAGTTCACGTATTTCCAGCAGGTCGGCGGGTTTGACTGCAAGCCGGTAGCCGGGGAACTGACCTACGGGCTCGAACGCCTCGCCATGTACATCCAGGGCGTGGACCGCGTTTACGACCTGCGCTTCAACAACGAGGGCGTGAGCTACGGCGACGTCTTCCTTGCCAACGAACAGCAGATGTCGAAGTACAACTTCGAGATCGCCGACACCGAAGCACTCTTCGCCGGCTTCAAGGCCGCCGAGGCTGAATGCATGCGCTGCATCGAGGCGGAAATCCCGCTCGCCGCCTACGATCAGGCGATCGAGGCCAGCCATCTCTTCAACCTGCTTCAGGCACGCGGCGTGATCTCCGTGCAGGAACGGGCCAGCTATATCGGCCGCGTGCGTGATCTGGCGAAAGGTTCGTGCGAGGCGTGGATCGAGAAGAACAAGGCCGAATGGGAAGCCAGGTTCCCGGGGTGGACGGTATGAGGCCTCGGCAGCCCCGCACTGAGCGGAATGAGGCAAATGCCGCATTTCCGGCCCCGCTCGTCCTGAGCTCGTCGAACGACGCCGCAGCTGCCCCATCAACCCGTCAAACGGCGTACTGACATGACCGACTTCCTTCTCGAACTCCGCTCGCAGGAAATCCCGGCCCGCATGCAGGCTGGCGCCCGCGCCGATCTCGAAAAGCTGTTCCGCAAGGACATGGCGGCGGCCGGCGTCACCGTGGGTGAAGTGACCGTCTGGTCCACCCCGCGCCGCCTGGCGCTGATCGCGCACGGGTTGCCGCTTGCCACCGAAGCGGTCCGCGAAGAGACCAAGGGGCCGGCCACCAGTGCGCCCGAACAGGCTCTGGAAGGCTTCCTGCGCAAGACCGGGCTGAGCAAGGACCAGCTCGAAGTTCGCGATCTCAAAGGCAAGGATACCTACTTTGCCGTCGTCGAGAAGCCCGGCCGCGCCGTGGCCGAGGTGCTTGCCGAAGTGATCCCCGCGATCATTCGCAACTTCCCGTGGCCCAAGTCGCAGCGCTGGGGCGCCGCCTCGATCTCCACCGAATCGCTGCGCTGGGTGCGTCCGCTTTCCGGCATCGTCGCGATCTTCGGTGAACAGCTCGTGGCGTGCGAAGTGGGCGGCATCGCGTCCGGCTACGTAACGCTTGGACACCGTTTCCACGCCCCCGGCGAGATCACCATCGGCGGCGCGCATGACTATGCCGACAAGCTGCACCTCGCCCATGTCCTTGTGAACCAAGAGGAACGGCAGGACATCGTCCGCACCAAGGCGCGTGAGGCGGCCGAGGCTGCGGGGCTCGTGCTGGTCGAGGATGAAGGACTGGTGATCGAGAACGCGGGCCTGACCGAATGGCCGGTGCCGCTGCTCGGCCGGTTCGAGGAAGATTTTCTCGAGGTTCCCCCCGAGACTATCCAGCTGACCGCGCGCGTGAACCAGAAGTATTTCGTTTGCGAAGATGCTGCAGGTTCTCTGGCCAACGCCTTCATTTGTACGGCAAATATCGTCGCCACCGATGGCGGTGCAGCCATCGTCGACGGTAACCGCAAGGTGCTGGCCGCGCGTCTGTCGGATGCTCGTTTCTTCTGGCAGCAGGACCGCAAGACGCTGCTGTCGGAGCAGGCGAAGAAGCTCGAGCGGATCACCTTCCACGAGAAGCTGGGCACTGTCGCCGACAAGGTCGAGCGGGTGGCCAAGCTGGCGGAATGGCTGGCAGCCGAAGGCATCGTCCCGAACTGCGATCCGGCGCTCGCGCGCCAGGCGGCGGAACTTTGCAAGGCCGATCTGGTCACCGAAATGGTGGGGGAATTTCCTGAACTTCAAGGGCTTATGGGTGGTTATTATGCCCGTGCTGAAGGTCTTCCCAACGCCGTGGCCGATGCTATCCGCGATCACTACAAGCCGGTCGGGCAGGGCGACGAAGTTCCCAGCGCGCCGGTAACGGTAGCTGTGGCATTGGCGGACAAGCTGGATACGCTCCGCAGCTTCTTTGCGATCGACGAGAAGCCGACCGGCTCGAAAGACCCGTTCGCGCTCCGCCGGGCGGCGCTGGGCATCATACGGCTCATCACGGACAACCGCTTGCGCTTCGGCGTTGCCGAGAGCGATCTGCTCGATTTCTTCGTGGACCGCCTCAAGGTGCAGCAGAAGGAAGCGGGCGTTCGGCACGACCTTATCGACGCGGTGATCGCGCTGGGCGGCGAGGATGATCTCGTCCGCCTGCTGGCCCGCGTTCATGCGCTTCAGGCTTTCGTCGCCACGGACGACGGCGTGAACCTGCTTGCCGGCTACAAGCGCGCGGCCAATATCCTGCGCAAGGAAGATTGGAAGGATAAGGTCGATCCCTCGGGTGACGAAGATCCCATGGAAAACGTCGACCATCCCGACATGAAGGGCGTCTACGCCGCGCAGCAGGACGTGACCTACGCGCCCGAGGCTGCCGAACAGGCGCTTCTCGGCGCGGTGGCGGCGGCTGAACCTCAGGCCGCACGGGCGGTGGAGGCAGAGGACTTCGCTTCGGCCATGTCCGCGCTGGCCACGCTCCGCGCGCCGATCGATGCTTTCTTCGATCAGGTCATCGTCAACGACAGCGACCCGGTAAAGCGCCATGCAAGGCTGGCCTTGCTTGATCGGTTCCGTGCTGCAGTGCACAATGTTGCGGATTTTTCGAGGATCGAGGGCTAGGGAGCTTTCCCTGAAACTCGTGAAACTTTTATCAACCAGGACAGGAAAGTCAGGGGATAGATGAGCAGACAGGTCTACACGTTCGGCGGCGGTGTTAAGCATGAAGATGCCCGCGCCCGTGACAAGGTCGTCGTCGGCGGCAAAGGTGCGAACCTCGCTGAAATGGCGGGTATCGGCCTTCCGGTGCCCCCCGGCTTTACCATCACCACTGAAGAGTGCGTGAAGTATCTCGCCGAGGGCGGTGACTTCTCGGACCTGCTGCGCGCCGATGTAGCCGAAGCGCTCACCCACATCGAAAAGACCGTGGGCAAGAACTTCGGCGATGCCGCAGATCCCCTGCTGGTCTCGGTCCGCTCGGGCGCGCGCGTTTCGATGCCGGGCATGATGGATACCGTCCTCAACCTCGGCCTCAATGACGATACCGTCGAAGGCCTGTGCAAGACCTCGGGCGACGATCGTTTCGCCTGGGACAGCTATCGCCGTTTCGTTCAGATGTACTCCGACGTCGTTCTCGGCCTCGATCACGATCGCTTCGAGGAAGCGCTCGAGATCGCCAAGGAAGACAACGGCTACATGAACGATGTCGAGATGACCGCCGACAACTGGCGCGCCATCGTCAAGGAATACAAGGGCATCGTCGAGGAAGAACTCGGCCGCCCGTTCCCGCAGGACGTCCATGAGCAGCTCTGGGGCGCGATCCAGGCCGTGTTCGATTCCTGGGATTCGGACCGCGCGAAGGTCTATCGCCGCCTGAACGACATTCCCGGCGACTGGGGAACTGCGGTAAACGTGCAGGCCATGGTCTTCGGCAATATGGGTGATACATCGGCCACGGGCGTTGCCTTCACGCGTGATCCGGCTACCGGCGAAAAGGCCTATTATGGCGAATGGCTGGTCAATGCGCAGGGCGAGGACGTCGTCGCCGGCATCCGCACCCCGCAGTACCTGACCAAGGCTGCGCGCGAGCGGGCAGGGGCAAAGCCGCTGTCGATGGAAGAAGCGATGCCGGACGCCTATGGCGAACTGGCCGCGGTGTTCGAGCTGCTCGAAAAGCACTACCGCGACATGCAGGACATCGAGTTCACCGTCGAACGCACGAAGCTTTGGATGCTCCAGACCCGCTCGGGCAAGCGCACCGCCAAGGCCGCGCTGAAGATGGCGGTGGACATGGTGGAAGAAGGCCTGATCGACGAATCCACCGCGATCCTGCGGGTCGATCCCATGGCGCTCGATCAGCTCCTGCACCCCACGCTCGACCCCAAGGCGCCGCGCGACATCCTCGGCAAGGGCCTTCCGGCCTCGCCGGGCGCGGCTTCGGGTGCGATTGTGCTCGATGCCGATACCGCTGAAAAACGCGCCGAGCGCGGCGATGCGGTGATCCTCGTCCGTGTCGAGACTTCGCCTGAAGACATTCACGGCATGCATGCCGCGAAGGGCATCCTCACCGCGCGCGGCGGCATGACCAGCCACGCGGCTGTGGTGGCGCGCGGCATGGGCCGTCCCTGCGTTTCCGGCGCTTCGGGCCTTTCGATCGACATGAAGACCCGCACCCTGCGCATGGGCTCGCGCGAGTTCAAGGAAGGCGACGTGATCACGCTCGACGGCGCCACCGGCGACATCATGGCCGGCGAAGTACCGACCATCGAGCCGGAACTGGCGGGCGATTTCGCCACGCTGATGGTCTGGGCCGACAAGCACCGCCGCATGAAGGTGCGCACCAACGCCGAGACGCCGGCCGACTGCAGGATGGCCCGTCAGTTCGGCGCCGAAGGCATCGGTCTTTGCCGTACCGAGCACATGTTCTTCGACGCGGGCCGGATTTCGGCCGTGCGCCAGATGATCCTGGCCGAGGACGAGGCCGGTCGCCGCGCGGCGCTGGAGAAACTGCTGCCCGAACAGCGCGCGGACTTCATCGCGATTTTCGAGGTGATGGCCGGCCTGCCGGTCACCATCCGCCTGCTCGATCCGCCGCTTCACGAGTTCCTGCCCCACGGCGATGCCGAGTTCGCGGAGCTTTCGGCAACGATCGGCATCGGTGTGGACACGCTGAAGCGCCGTGCGGACGAACTGCACGAGTTCAACCCGATGCTCGGCCATCGCGGTTGCCGCCTTGGCATCACTTTCCCCGAAATCTACGAGATGCAGGCGCGCGCCATTTTCGAGGCCGCCTGCGAAGTCGCAGCGGCTTCGGGTGAGGCGATCGTGCCGGAAGTGATGATCCCGCTCGTCGCGACCAAGCGTGAGCTGCAGATCCTCAAGAAGGTGGTAGACGAGGCTGCGGCGAAGGTCTTCGCCGAGAAGGGCCGCACGCTCGACTATCTCGTGGGCACCATGATCGAACTGCCGCGCGCAGCGCTCATGGCCGGTGAGATCGCCGAGGAGGCCAAGTTCTTCTCGTTCGGCACCAATGACCTGACGCAGACCACGCTGGGCGTATCGCGCGACGATGCCGCGCGCTTCCTCAGCCCCTATGTCGAAAAGGGTATCTACCCGCGCGATCCGTTCGTCAGCCTCGATATCGAGGGTGTCGGCCAGCTGGTGCAGCTCGGTGCCGAGCGTGGCCGTGCGACTTATGCTGATCTCAAGCTCGGCATCTGCGGCGAGCATGGCGGCGATCCCGCTTCGATCGCGTTCTGCGAGAAGGTCGGGCTCGACTACGTCAGTGCCTCGCCGTACCGCGTGCCGATTGCACGTCTCGCAGCGGCCCAGGCCGCTCTGGCCTGAAGCGGCTCGCGCGAAAGAGAAAAGGCCGGGGTGGAAGCCCCGGCCTTTTTCTTATTTTTTCCAGCCCGATAGGGTCAATATCTCGAAGCGTTCGACAGTCCGGCCATCTTTGCCGGCTGCTTCGAACGCCTCCAGCGCCCGCGCCCGCGCCGCCTTGCCCAGAGCCGGCCCCGGGTCGGCCAGCACGCTGCCCGCGGCCTGGGCCCGGATATCGGCGATCAGCCGGTCGAAGCTGCGGAAGCCAACCTGGAGCGGGCGGTGGTCTATCACCGGATCGGCGAACAGGGTGCGCTGGAGCAATTGCCCGCCCGCCCGCACGTCGACCATCGGGTGAACGCGTCCGGCGGGGCGATCCCCATCGGCTGCGAGCATGATTTCGCGCAGGACCGGCAGGCTTCCCAGCGACAGGAAGCTCGCGATCATCAGTCCACCCGGCGCCAGGGCCTTGCGGATATGGATAAGCGCGCCGGGAAGGTCGTTCACGGTATCGAGCGTGCCAAGGCTGACGATCAGATCGAAACCGTCGAAGGGGTAGGGCGCTTCCTCGTCGAAGCCGTGGACCGGATCCACTTCCGTGACTTCCGCGCCGCTGGCGCGAAGGTTGCGCGCAAGGTTGCCCGTCCAGTCCCCCACGACGAGGGCGCGCCGGGGTTCGAAGCGGAGGAACGAAAGGCGTTCGGGAACATCCTCTACCATGTCCTCAAGCAGGTAGCGGGGGGCGTCTGGCGACCGCTGGAGGACGAGGGCGCGACGGCGGGCGGCGAGGCGGCGGTCGGGCGAGAAGATGCGGGGGGGAGCTTTGCTGGCCATGGCCGCCCAACTGCCGCGTCTCGCGCTTCGGCGCAACTGCGCTTCGTGCAAGTGGGTTAACACCTTGTAGCTTGCCGCCCTGGTTCCGGCGGGTAAGCATCGGCGCATGTCCTTCGCTCAGGCCGTGATGCCGGTCGTCGACCTTGTATTTCCGCCGCGCTGTCCTTTGTGCGGCGACGGACTGATCGCGCATGGCGGCCTGTGCCCGCCGTGCTGGATGGAGCTGGCGATTCCCGGAGAGCCGAGCTGTGCTGCGTGTTCACGCCCGTTTGGCGGCGGGGTGCCACAGGGGGCAACCTGCGCGCCGTGTCTTGGCGATCCGCCCCGACATGACGGGATCGCCGCGGCGACATTGTACAATGAGGCATCGCGCAAGTTGGTACTGGCCTTGAAGCATGGCAATCGCCTCTCGCATGCGAAACTGATGAGCAGGTTGATGAGCGCCAAGTTGCCCTTCGTCGAAGAGGATTGGCTGGTCGTCCCGGTTCCCCTGCATCGCTGGCGGATTTGGAGGCGAGGTTACAATCAGGCGGCCGAACTGGCGCGGGAAATATCGGCAGTGGCCGGCGGCGTGCTTGTCATCGATCTGCTTGAGCGCCGCAAGGCGACTCCATCGCTTGGTGGACTGGGAAAGAAGGCTCGGCGGAGAGCGCTTTCGGGGGCGATCGGGGTTCACCGCAAGAGGAAGGATCGGCTGAAGGGCGCGAAGGTCTTGCTTGTGGATGATGTGCTCACCAGTGGCGCGACGAGCGATGCCTGCGTTTCCGCGCTCAAGCGGGGCGGTGCCGCCAAAGTTGTGATCGCTTGTTTCGCACGCGTTCTGGACGAAGCACTGGAGCATACGCGCGGAGGAGATCGCGAAGTACCATTTGAGGAAGGGCTCTAACGAAAACGCCCGGAGCTGGTGGCTCCGGGCGTCCTCGTGACGAAACTGTTGGACCCTGCTTTCGCAGTTCGGCGGTCCCCCTGTCGGCCGCCTGGCCCGATCCCTCATTCAACTGAACCAGACCACCCGTAGTGTATTCCAGTCTTTCCCTGAACCGTGGCGCTTGTATCTCAGCGACCTGTGGGTCAGAAGCAGCCCCCCAGCTGCAGGCCGACAATCCTACGAAACCCGGGGGTTGAAAAGAGGCGTCGCGGGGCTACGAGGATTTTGGTCAACGGCTGTGGTTATCGTGCAACAACCACGTTCAATGTATTCAATTCAGGGAAATTTCCGGCATGTCCGAAGTAACCAAGGCTGAACGGGAACACGGAAAAGCGTTTCTTCCGCGATTCGACGCGCAAGGTTTGCTGATCGCCATCGCCGTCGACTCGCAGACTCGCGAGATATTGATGGTAGCGTACATGAACGAGGAAGCGCTTCGGAAGACCCGCGAAACCGGCCTTGCCCATTTCCATTCGCGTTCGCGCGGGAAGCTCTGGCTCAAGGGTGAAACATCGGGCCATTTCCTTCGGATCGACGAGATTCGGGTGGATTGCGATCAGGATGCGATCGAGCTGAGGGTCACTCCGCAGGGCCCGGCCTGCCACACCGGCGCCCGCAGTTGCTTTTACCGTGCATTGGAAGGCGATTCGCTTTCGCCCGTGGATGGTTAACTGTTTCAGGATTAACCCGGAAAATCCTTTAAATGCAGGGACGCGTGTTTTTCCGTAAGAACATGCACTTGCTGGCCATTCGTCCAGGATTAACCGTATTAAGCCGAGTTTTCAGCATCTTCGGCTGAGCGGATGGAACGGACAAGTCGTCGCAATCGGCTCGCAACACGCGAACGGCCAAGCGACTATCCAGGGTGACAGGGTGCAAGGGCCGTTTCCGGCCGCACCCGTCCCATAAAAAACGAACATTGTTATAGGCTTCAGCCGGCGTTTCGTGCCCCGGCCGATGGCTGTCGCCTGGCCTCGCCCCTACTTCCGTCATTCGCGATGAATGCCGGACCTGAAGGGGTGTGCAAAGGGAGCAGGGCGCCTGCGAGGCGTTCGGGGCGTATGGAAATGGAAGGGAAGCAAATGAAGCACAGAGCTTTGACAGCTGCCGTGACGGCCGGCCTTATGGCCGTGCCGACCGCTGCAATGGCGGATACCAAGTCATCCGCATCCATCGTCAACCCGCGCGCCTCGGCGAAATCCTACCGCTTCGGTGGAAACCACGCGTTCCGGGACCATTTCGCGCGGCTCTTCGGGCGCGGTAACCCGCATGGCGACAAGTGGGGCGGCGGCAGGCCCGGAAAGGGCCACGGAGACTGGGGTGGCCATCACCCGGAGGACGGCAAGTCACGCGGCTGCTGACGCGCTGAAACCGATGCCGTGGCCGTCCCGAGGGGCGGCCACGGCATCGAGGATCATCCCCGCGCTTCGTCGAAGCCCAGGATCTCGGCGAAGAACGCGAGCATTGCTGCCCAGCTCTGCCGGTCGGCACTGGCATCGTAGCCGATCGCGGCCATGCCGCGTTCGTCGCTGCCGGGATCGGTGAAGCCGTGACGGACACCGGAATAGGCATGGAAATGCCAATTGGCGCCGGCGCGATCCATTTCTTCCCAGAAGCCGATCACCTGCTCGCGCGGGACAAGGGGGTCGGCATCGCCGTGACAGACGAGGATACGGGGCTTGATCGCACCCGGTTCGGCTGGGTTGATCGTGGAGAGCGTTCCGTGGAAGCTCACGGCACCGAGCAGGTCCTGCCCATCCCGCGCAGCTTCGAGCACGGCCTGACCGCCCATGCAGTAACCGATGCCGATCAGCGGCAGCCCGGCGGCCTCGGGAACGGCCCGCAGCGCAGCGATGGCCGCCGCGATCCGGGCGCGGTAATGCCCGTTGTCGGCGCGCAGCTTCTCGGCCATCGGGAACGATGCCTCGAAGCTGGCGACATGCTCGCCATAGAAGTCCGCGATCAGGACGAGGTAGCCGAGATCGGCCAGCATCGCCGCTCGCCGTTCCATGGCCGCGTTGACGTTCGCTATCGTCGGAAACAGGACCACGGCAGCGCGCGCGTCTTGTTCGGGACGCGCCAGGTGGCCGGTCAGATCCTGACCGGCGTGGCTGTAGGCAATCGTTTCGAGCATGGTCACTCCGGCAGGAAGTCCGGCACCGACAGGTAGCGTTCGCCGGTGTCGTAATTGAAGCCGAGTACGCGGCTGCCAGCAGGCAATTCTTTCAGCTTCTGCGCGATGGCGGCAAGCGTTGCGCCCGAGCTGATGCCGACGAGCATGCCTTCCTCGGTGGCGCAGCGGCGTGCCCATTCCTTGGCATCCGCCGGATCGACCTGAAGCGCACCGTCGATCGACTGGGTGTGCAGGTTGGCAGGCACGAAGCCGGCACCGATGCCCTGGATCGGGTGCGGCCCAGGCTGGCCTCCCGAGATGACCGGGGAGAGGGTAGGTTCGACGGCATAGGCCTTGAGCGTGGGCCAGGTCAGCTTGAGCGTTTCCGCGCAGCCGGTCAGGTGGCCGCCGGTGCCCACGCCGGTGATCAGCACGTCGATCGGCGTTTCGGCGAAATCGGCAAGGATTTCCTGCGCGGTCGTCTTCACGTGGACTGCGATGTTGGCCGGATTCTCGAACTGCTGCGGCATCCACGAGCCGGGCGTGGTCTCGATGAGTTCCCTGGCGCGCTCGATGGCGCCCTTCATGCCCTTTTCACGCGGGGTGAGATCGAAGGTCGCACCATAGGCGAGCATGAGGCGGCGGCGCTCGATCGACATCGATTCGGGCATGACCAGCACGAGCTTGTAGCCCTTGACCGCAGCAACCATGGCAAGGCCGATGCCGGTATTGCCGGAAGTCGGCTCGATGATCGTGCCGCCGGGTTTGAGCGTGCCTTCGGCTTCCGCAGTCTCGATCATGGCCAGCGCGATGCGGTCCTTGATCGATCCGCCGGGATTGGTGCGTTCGGCCTTTACCCAGACTTCATGGTCGGGGAACAGCCGTGATAGGCGGATATGCGGGGTATTGCCGATCGTGGCGAGGATGCTGTCGGCCTTCATGTCTCATGCTCCCATCGTGGTGCGAAGGTACGGGCACGGCGGATCTCCGGAAAGCTCCAGGCCCAGATTGCGGTAATGACTATGGCAGCGCCGCCGCCGAAGACAACAGCCCCGGTGGCGCCAAGCAGGGCTGCGGCCACCCCGGATTGCATCTCGCCCAGCTCGTTCGATGCAGAAATGGCAAGGCCGGAGATGGCCGAAACGCGGCCGCGCTTGTCGTCCGGCGTGCGCAGCTGGACCAGCGAGCTGCGGATGAACACCGAAATCATGTCGGCCGCGCCGAGCATGGCGAGGAAGCCCAGCGACACCACGAAGCTGCGCGAAAGACCGAAGCCCACCGTCATCGCACCGTAAGCCGCAACCGACAGCAGCATCTTCACGCCGACGTTTTTGGCCAGCGGCCTGAACGAGAGCCAGAGCGCAACAATGGCGGCACCGGCAGCGGTTGCAGCGCGCATCTGGCCAAGGCCCTCCGGGCCGACATGGAGAATATCGCGTGCGAAGACGGGCATCAGGGCGGTCGCCCCGCCGAGCAGCACTGCGAAAAGGTCGAGCGTGATGCAGCCCAGCAGGAAGCGCTCGCGCCAGATGAAGTGGAAGCCGTCCACGATCTGGCGGATCGGATGATCCCGGCGCGCATCCTTGGGAACCGGCGGCAGATTGCGGATGCTGGTGATGCTGAAGGCGGCCACCGCCATGAGCGCGGCGGCGATCCAGTACGGCGTTGCGTGGTGGCGCGCGAAGAGGAAGCCGAAGGCGGCCGGGCCGATGATCGTTCCGGCCTCGATGGCGATCGAGTTGAAGGCGATCGCGCGGGGAATGAGGCTGGTGGGAACGATGTTCGGCGCGATCGCGGTCATCGACGGGCTGACGAAGACACGCGCAATGCCGTGGAGCGCGGCGAAGACGTAAAGGACCGGCAGGCTGCGCAGATCGAGTTCGGTGACGAGGGCCAGGCCGATGGCGACGAGGATGTCGACCGCCATGGCGAGACCCGCAACCTTCCGCCGGTCGAATCGGTCGGCAATGACGCCTGCCACCGGGGTCAGCAGGAAGATCGGAAGGAACTGTGCAAAGCCCAGCAGGCCGAGCTGGAACGAGGCTTCCGCGATCGACATGCCGTAGTCGGTGCGGGCCACGTCGTAGAGCTGGTAGCCGATGATGACGACCATGCCGGTAGAGGCGAAGACGACCGCAAAGCGGGCGAGCCAGAATTTGCGATAATCGGCGATGCGCAGGGGCGAGGAAGGTTCCGGCCCGGAACTCGGGGCGGACGGGCTGGGGGGCTGGATCGTGCTCACGGATCGCTGCATGGCAGCATGTCAAAGCATTGCCAAGACATGCCGCTCATGCGGAACGATAGGTTATGTTTTGGATCAATAAGTAAAGCGCGCGGTGATACGCACGTCGCGTCCGGCGATGGGCACGAAGTCGCGCGTTTCGGAAGCGGCGAGGCGCCCGGTGACGTCGAGCAGGTTGTCCGCGGCGAGGATGAGCGAGAGCGGGCCCTGTTCGCCGAACGGACGCCAGGTCGCGCTGGCGTTCACCAGCGTGAAGGCGTTCGTCGGGTTTTCGTTTTCGGTCACGCGGTCCTGCTTCGCGTTCCATTCGACTTCGCCGCGAAGGGTGAAGGCGGAGGAGTCGAACTCAAGGCCGCCGCGCGCGCGCAGCGGCGGGATGCGCGGCACGGGGCCCATGTCGACCAGGCGCGCGCGGGTATAATCGACGCCGCCATCGGCCTTGATCGACTTGTCGCCGCCCCAGTGCGCGAACGTTACACCGCCCTCGGCCTCGATACCGCGGAAGCGGGCGCTGGCCTGAAGATACTGGTAGACCGGGAAGTCCTCGATCACTTCGCCGGTTGGCACGGCAGTGATGAAGTTCGAGAAGTTGGTGCCGAACACGGTAACCGATCCCGCCACGTCGCCGCCGTTATAGCGCATGCCAGCCTCGATGCCGTTGCTGCGCTCGACCTTGAAGTCAGGATTGCCGCGTTCGTAGGACTGGGTGGCGTCGTGCAGGCCGTCGACGAAGAGTTCTTCGGCCGAGGGCGCGCGTTCGCCGTGCGAATAGTTCACCGAAAGGGTGACATGGTCGATCGGGTGCCAGGCGATACCGGCGACGCCCGAATACTGGTCGAAATTGCGCTTCTCGTCGGCCGGGATCGTGCGGATGCGCGTGTTTTCGTAACGCAGCGCGCCTTCGAGGTCGAACTGGCCCACTTCGAGGTGCTGCAGCGTGAAGACGGCGAAGCGGTCGGTGTTGTTGTCGGGCAGCAGCATCTCGTCGCCGCTGATGTCGAGCCGGGCGGACGAATACTGGATGCCGCTGGAGCCGCTCCAGATGCCGCGCTTTGCCTGGTCCGCCTGGACGCGCACTTCCACAGCCTTGTTGTGGAACTGGGTGCCGATGTTGCCATCCTCGATCTCGGCGTGCTCGTAGTCGCCATAGGCGCCGCGCAGTTCGAGGCGCTTGAGGAAGCCTTCGAGGTTCAGCCCGGCGCGAAGGTCCACGCGGGTCTGGCGCAGCGAGATACTGGTTGCTTCGGGATCGGCCGAGGGACGCGGGGGAATGCCGTAGTCGTTGGCGAGGCGCTGCACCGAGATGCCGATGTCGCCGCCGTCGTCGATGAATGCGAGACCGCCGCCCAGCGTCCAGCCTTCGGTGCCGCTGTTGGCGATCTTGCCGCGCTGGTTGGCCTGCTGGGTCAGCGTGGCCGCGCCGGTGAGATCGCCTGCATCGGCAAGATCGCCAGCCTGCGTCAGGGTCTGCGCGCGCAGTTCCGGCGACAGGACGTAGCCGCCGACGTGGAGGTCGTCGCTGTGGTAATAGGAAGCGTCGAAGTGCGCCACGAGGCGGCTGGCGAGCCGGATATCGGTGGCAACGCCGCCGTTGACCATGTTCGCGGCCGTTCCGAACGAGCCCAGAGCATCGAGGCTGAAGGCCTTGTCCGGCACTTTGCGCGGGATCCGCTTGTCCACGGCATTGACGACGCCGCCCGAAGGATCGCTGGCATAGAGCAGCACGCGCGGGCCGTGCAGGACCTCGATCCGGTCCACGTTGAGCGTGTCGAGTGACACGGCGTGGTCTGCCGAGACGGAAGATGCGTCGAGCGAGCCGATGCCGTCCAGCAGCACCTGCACGCGCGGGCCGTCAAAGCCGCGCAAGACCGGGCGCGACACGCCGGGCGCGAAGCCGGTGCTGGAAACGCCCGGAAGGCTGGCAAGCATTTCGCCGATCTGCGGCTTGAGGTCACGGGTCAGCGCCTCGCCCGAGAGCACGACCGGCGCGGCGATGGGATCGGCATTGCCGGAGATCAGGCGGCCGGTGACGATGATTTCCGGGCCGTTTTCCTGCGGATGCCCGTCCGTGTCGGCCGCCGCGCTCGGCGCGGGTGAGCCGGTCTGTGCCGCAGCGGTGCCGGGCATGACGGCGAGCGTCGAGGAGAGGGCGCTGGCAGTCACCAGCAGGGCGATTCGGGCGGTTGGGAGCGTCATGCTCAACCGGCTAATTGCGAGGATATAACATATCAATGCTGAAATGTTTCGCGACGACAAGGCGTTTCATACGCGCGATGAATGGAGTTTCGTTCTGAAATTCCCGGATAAATGGCGCCCTTGATCGCGGCGCCGGCAGCCAAGCCTTAGCGGCGCGGGCGCAGGCGCGGGTTCGGCTGAACCGTATCAACGAGCTTCAGGAAGTCGTCGATGCGGATGATGCGCTCGAACTGGAAGCCGGCGCGGCCTTCGTGAGCCCAGATCAGATGGGCCTCGATCCGGCCGATCACCGGGAGGCGCATGACCAGGCGTTCGCCGCGTTCGAGCGGTTGTTCGCCTTGCGCCATGAAGCCCTGCGCAGAGAGATTGACGATGTGCAGATGGAGGTCGCCGAGCTGGCGATGTTCAGCAATCACCTTGTAATCGACGGGGTGCCGTGCCGCGCGACGCTTGTCGGTTACAGTGAGCTGCGCTCCTGCAGTCATCTCTAAATGCCTCATGATGGTGTTGTGACTGTGAGCGACAACGGTGCATCGAAATGGCAAAGAAACGGTAAACCTGTTCACTTTTGCGCGGTATGCGGCGGTCGAACGTGCCGCATATACGTTAAAATGCCCCGGTTCGGGGAACCGGGGCATTCTTGTGAGTAGAACTGCGTAAGGGCTGTGGAACGGTGGTTCAGGCGCCCTTGAGCACGGCGTGCTTCTTCTTGCCGAGGCTGAGTTTGCGGGTTTCGCCGGCGGGGATCGCGATCAGATATCCCGGATCGTCCATCGTCACGTCGTCCAGCTTCACCGCGCCTTCGCCGATCTTGCGCTTGGCCTCGCCGTTGGAGGCGGTGAAGCCGAGGTCGGTCAGCGCCGAACCAAGGCGCACGCCCTCGCCCGTCACTTCGAGCGTGGGGAGATCCTGTCCGAGCCCGCCGCCCGCGAAAGTGGCCTTGGCGGTCGCTTCGGCGGTGACGGCTGCGTCCTCGCCGCGGCACAGCCTGGTCACTTCGTTGGCGAGGACGACCTTGGCATCGTTGATCGCGGCGCCTTCGAGCGTTTCGAGGCGTGCAATCTCGTCCAGCGGCAGGTCGGTGAACAGGCGCAGGAACTTGCCGACGTCGCGGTCGTCGCAGTTACGCCAGTATTGCCAGAAGTCGTAGGAGGGCAGCATGTCCTCGTTGAGCCAGACCGCACCGGCCGCCGACTTGCCCATCTTGGCGCCGTCGGCTGTGGTGAGCAGCGGCGTGGTGATCCCGAAGACTTCCCTGGAATCCATTCGGCGGGTCAGTTCGATGCCGTTGATGATGTTGCCCCACTGATCGGAGCCGCCCATCTGCAACGCCACCCCCATTTCCCTGGAAAGGTGGCGGAAATCGTAACCCTGCAGGATCATGTAGTTGAATTCGAGAAAAGTCATAGGCTGCTCGCGTTCAAGGCGCAGGCGCACCGAGTCGAACGAAAGCATGCGATTTACGGTGAAATGCGTGCCGACTTCCTGAAGCAGCTGGATATAGCCGAGCTGCCCGAGCCAGTCGTGGTTGTTGACCATGACCGCGTCGGTCGGCCCGTCTCCGAACTTCAGCAGGCGCGAGAAGATCGAGAAGATGCCCTTGATATTGGTCTCGATCGCCTCGTCGCTCAGCATCTTGCGGCTTTCGTCGCGGCCGGTGGGATCGCCGATACGGGTGGTGCCGCCGCCCATGAGCACGATCGGCTTGTGGCCGGCCTGCTGGAGGCGGCGCAGCATCATGATCTGCACGAGGCTGCCGATGTGGAGCGACGCGGCGGTGGCGTCGAAGCCGATATATCCGGGCACGACCTGCTTCGCCGCCAGGGCATCGAGGCCCTCCGCGTCCGTCATCTGGTGGATGTAGCCGCGCTCGTCGAGGAGGCGGAGCAGGGAGGAATTGTAGGTCATGATGGCCCAGTGCTTCTTTGGCTTGGATGGATCTAGAGCGGCGCGCGTAGCACGCACGGCGCCCAAGATGAAGCGGTTGGTCGCCCTGCCGCGGGCATCCGGCCGAATCCGCATTGCCAGCCCCCCGGCTCACCTTCTACCCGAACAGGCATGGCCGACCTGACCCGCCACCCGGCGCACCCCTCCACCCTCGTCCGTTCCATCGAAACCCGCGTAATCGGCTTCGACACCGCCTGGCTGCGGGTTCGCTGGCGCATCCTCGGCGCCGGCAAGCTCGTGGTGCCCTCCTTCGCGGGCAAGGGCAGGGCGGACGAACTCTGGCGCACCACCTGCTTCGAACTGTTCCTGCAACCCGCGCAAGCCGCGGGCTATACCGAGTTCAATCTTTCGCCGTCGGAGCGCTGGAACGTCTACGATTTCTCGGGTCGCCGCGAGGGGATGGCCGAAAGGCCGATGCCCCGCGAGCCGGAATGCGCGATGCGCAAGGGTTCCGACATCGCCGTGTTCGACGCCGCCATTCCGGCGGGCGGCCTTCCGGAAGGCCCGCTGCGCTGCGGCTTCACGGCGGTGATCGAGGAGGAGGGCGGCGTGAAAAGCTACTGGGCACTTGCCCACAAGGCAGATGCGCCCGACTTCCACGATCCGTCTTGCTTCACGCTTGAGCTTGCGGCACCCACCGCCTCATGAAATTCGGCATCGATCGCCTGCTGGCGGACCCTGAACTGCGCGCTGCTCTCGAAGGACGCCGTGTCGCCCTCGTGGCCCATCCCGCCTCGGTAACCGAGGATCTGGTTCATTCGCTCGACGCGCTGATCGCCGCCGGCGTCAACGTGACGAGCGCGTTCGGGCCGCAGCACGGGCTCAAGGGCGACAAGCAGGACAACATGGTCGAGACGGCGAACGAGCTCGACCCGACTTACGGTATCCCGGTCTACAGCCTCTACGGTGAAGTACGCCGGCCGACCGAGGAGATGATGGCGAGTGCGGACGTGTTCCTGTTCGACCTCCAGGACCTCGGCTGCCGCATCTACACTTTCGTGACGACACTGCTCTATCTGCTCGAAGCGGCGCAGGAGCAGGGCAAGGCCGTCTGGGTGCTTGACCGGCCCAACCCGGCGGGGCGCCCGGTGGAGGGCACGATCCTGCTAGCTGGGCAGGAGAGCTTCGTCGGCGCCGGTCCTATGCCGATGCGTCACGGATTGACGCTGGGCGAGATGGGGCACTGGTTCGTGCGCCGCTTCGGTCTCGACGTGGACTACCGCGTGATCGCCATGGATGGCTGGGAACCGGAAGGTCCGGGCTTCGGCTGGCCGCAGGACCGGATCTGGATCAACCCGAGCCCGAACGCGGCCAATCTCAACATGGCGCGCGCCTATGCGGGCACGGTAATGCTGGAAGGCGCACTGCTCTCGGAGGGACGCGGGACCACGCGCCCGCTCGAAGTGCTGTTCGGCGCGCCGGACGTCGATGCCAGGGCCGTTCTTGCCGAAATGGAGCGTATCGCGCCCGAATGGCTGGCCGGCTGCGCGCTGCGGGAATGCTGGTTCGAACCGACGTTCCACAAACATGCCGGAACCCTGTGCAGCGGACTGATGATCCATGCCGAGGGCACGTTCTACGATCACCATGCCTTCCGGCCCTGGCGCCTGCAGGCGCTGGCCTTCAAGGCGATCCGGAACCTCTATCCGGACTACGCGATCTGGCGCGACTTTCCTTACGAATACGAATTCGATCGCCTGGCCATCGACGTTATCAACGGCGGCCCGGCACTGCGTGAATGGGTGGAGGATCCGGCCTCGGTTCCGGCCGATCTCGAAGCGATCGCGGGAGCGGACGAGGCGGCATGGCGCCAAGAGATCGCCGACCTGCTGATCTATCGCTGAAACAGGATCGAGGGCTCCCGAGCGGGAGCCCTCTCCATTGGTGCGCTGCTTAGAAGCGCATGCCACCGGTCAGGGCGACCTGGCGGCGCTGGAAGTTCACGCCTTCAAAGCTGCCGAGATCGGCATAGTTGAATTCGACGCCGACATAAGTGGCGGCGGAAAGATTGTAGTCGAAGCCGATCGCGCCCTGGATGCCGTCAAGCGTTTCGGAGTCGGAGTCACCGTCGAAGGTCGCCTTGAGCTTCATGCGGTCGTAGCCGACCTTGGCGTAAAGCTGCGAACGGGTGCCCAGGTTCAGGCCGATGCGGCCGCCGGCTGCGAAGTTGCCGGCCGAACCGAGGCAGAGGCCGCTGTCGCATTCCTTCGAGCGGGCGTATTCGTAATTGACGTAAGGCCCCACGGTGACTTTCGTGCTGACCGGAAGGTCGTAGCCGATCTCGCCGCCAAACGAGACAGACTGGCCCAGCTTGTAAACGTCGCCGTCGCTGACGGTGGGCGTTTCCCAACCGACGCGCGCTTCCGCGCGAAGACCGGAGAGCTTGGTCTCGTCGGCCAGAGCGGGCTGGGCAAGCAGAGCTGCGGCCACGAGGCCGTACTTATAAAAATTCATAATTTCCCCCTTTGGAGAAGCGCACCCGCTTCGCCAAATTACCGATTAAAGAACTGTAATACCTTTATTTTTATGCGCCCGAAGCGAGCGCGCAGCTAGCGGCTCTCGTGGCGGCTTTCAATCGACAATTTCATGAATTGCGACGGGCATGTTGTTTTTGGGATGGTGATGCAGTCGTGCAACAATCGCAGCGATATTTGCCTCTGCCCGTTCTATTCATGCGGGCAATGCCGCGTCAGGCTTTCTTTCGGCTGAGTTCGCGCATGGCGCCGTCCAGACCGTCGAGCGTCAGCGGGAACATGGCCCCGCCAACCAGTTCGCGGATCATCCGGGTCGAACTGGAGTAGGCCCACTGCTGCTCGGGCGTGGGGTTGAGCCAGACCGTTGCCGGATAGGTCCGGGCGATACGGCCCAGCCACACCGCCCCCGCTTCGTCGTTCATGTGCTCCACCGAACCGCCAGGGTGGCTGATCTCGTAAGGGCTCATCGCGGCGTCGCCCACGAAGATCACCTTGTAGTCGTGCCCGTACTTGTGAAGCACGTCCCAGGTGGGCGTGCGCTGGGACCAGCGGCGGCGATTGTCCTTCCACAGGCCTTCGTAGATGCAGTTGTGGAAGTAGAAGAACTCCATGTTCTTGAACTCGGCGCTGGCCGCGCTGAACAGTTCCTCCATGAGCTGGATGTACGGGTCCATCGATCCGCCGACATCGAGGAACAGCAGCACTTTCACGGCATTGTGCCGTTCCGGCCGCATGACCACGTCAAGCCAGCCCTGCTTCGCCGTGCCCCGGATGGTGCCTTCGAGGTCGAGTTCCTCGGCCGCACCTTCGCGTGCAAAACGGCGCAGGCGCCGCAGGGCAACCTTGATGTTGCGGGTGCCGAGATCGCGGGTGTTGTCGAGATTGGCGAACTCGCGCTTTTCCCAGACCTTGATGGCACGGCCGTGCGCGCCTTCGCCGCCGACGCGGATGCCCTCGGGGTTGTAGCCGGCATGGCCGAAGGGCGAAGTGCCGTTGGTTCCCACCCACTTGTTCCCGCCCGAGTGACGTTTTTCCTGCTCAGCCAGACGCTTCTTCAGCGTCTCCATGATCTCGTCCCAGGAACCGAGCGACCTGATCTGCTGCATTTCCTCCTGCGAGAAATAGCGCTCGGCGACTTTTTTCAGCCAGTCCTCGGGAATTTCGACCGGCTGCTGGCCGTAATCGGTGAGAACGCCCTTGAAGACCTTCTGGAACACCTGGTCGAACCGGTCGAGCAGGCCTTCGTCCTTCACGAAAATGGCGCGACTGAGGTAGTAGAAGGCTTCCGGCGTCTGTTCGATCACCCCGCGGTCGAGCGCTTCGAGAAGCACGAGATGCTCCTTGAGCGAGGCCGGAATACCGGCGGCGCGCAGCTCGTCGACGAAATTCAGCAGCACGGCAGCATCTCCATTCCCCGTGACTTCTGGTCGCGCCCTCCCGCCTCGTCAATCTTCGCGCTCGAAGAACCGGCAGTGCGATTGTGACGTTCGAACGGGCGGCTATAAACGCGGGGTGCAGCTTACATCGAATCAGGTCGCTCGATATCGCGAAGACGCCGTCAGGGCCTTGCAACGCGGGGATGGCAGGGCCGCCCTGGCCGCTCTGGAACCATTGGCCACGCTACCCGACCCACCGTTGCTCTCGATTGCGCAGGCACATCTCATGGCCTCGGACCCGGCTGGTGCCGAGGCGGTGCTTGAAAGAGTTCTCGCCGCCGATCCCCGCAACATCGGCGCGTTGCTCCTGAAGGGCGATTCGCGGACCCGGCTCGGAGACAGCCGCGCCGCGATCGCGTTCTACAAGGCCGCACTGGACGCCGCTTCGCGTCTCTCGTCGGTGCCGCCTGCATTGCAAGCGGCACTGGGGCAGGCGCAGCGACAGATCGCGGCGTTTTCCGCGCGCTACGAAGACGAACTGCGCGCTCGCCTTGCCAACGATATCGGCGGCGTCTCGATAAGTCCGCGGATCGCCGAGGCGCTGGACATTCTGACCGGCAAGCGGGAAGTTTTCGTCCAGCAGCCGCAAAGCTTCTATTTTCCGGGCCTGCCGCAAATCCAGTATTACGAACGCGAGCAGTTCGATTGGGTTTCTGCCGTAGAGGCGGAAACGGAAGCGATCCGGGAAGAGCTGCTCGCCGTACTCGCGCAGGACGGTGCATTTCGTCCCTACGTGGAATCCGAACCGGGACGGCCCGCCAAGCAGAATTCCATGGTTGGAGATCCGCGGTGGGGGGCCTGGTACCTGTGGCGGGGCGGCGAAGCAGTTGCCGGGCAAGCAGAACGTTGCCCCCGGACGATGGCGGCGCTGGAACATGCGCCCATCCCGCGTGTCACGGGGCGCTCGCCGATGGCGCTGTTTTCCCGCCTTCAGCCCGGCATGCATATTCCGGCCCATACCGGCTTCCTGAACACGCGACTGATCTGTCACTTGCCGCTCGTCGTTCCGGCGGGGTGCCGGTTCCGCGTGGGTAACGAGACGCGTCAGTGGGAAGAGGGAAAGTTGCTCATCTTCGATGACAGCATGGAGCATGAGGCCTGGAACGATGGTTCGCAGGACCGCGTCGTCCTTCTGTTCGAAGTCTGGCGGCCCGAGATCAGCGCGGAAGATCGCGCCGCGCTTACCGTGATGTTCGAGTACATTTCCGCTTACGACGCGTAAGCCGCTTCGGTTCGGCGGCGGATACCGTGGACGGCGGCCACCAGTACGAACGAGATGTACATCAGGAGATACCATGCCCCCAGCTTCGCCGGATGCACCAGTGTCCAGCCGGACTGCTGGTCCGGGTAGATCCAGGCGCGCGAGAACGTGCCGAGGTTTTCGGCGAACCAGATGAACAGGCTGACCAGCAGCCATCCCAGCAAGAGCGGCATCCAGCGGTCCGCACGCCAGACCCGGAAGCGGATGCGAGTGCGCGCGAAAAGGACGGCCAGCGCCGCGAACAGTCCGATCCGGATGTCGCGCAGCCAGTGGTGGGCGAAGAAGTTCACATAGACGGCGATCGCCAGGAGCCATGTGGCGGGGATGGGCGGGTAGCGGGTGAAGCGAAAGTCGAAGATCCGCCAGACGCGGGCGATATAGCTGCCCACGGCGGCATACATGAAGCCGGAAAACAGCGGCACGCCGCCGATCCGCAGCAGGCTTGCCTCAGGATATTGCCAGGATCCGTAAGCGGTCTTGAACAGCTCCATCACCGTGCCCACGACGTGGAAGGCGAGGATCACTTTCGCCTCGTCGTAGGTCTCCAGCCGCAAGGCGAGCATGGCCACCTGGATTGCCAGTGCGGCCAGCGTCAGGAAGTCGTAGCGGGCCAGCGCTGCATCGGCTGGGTAGAACAGGTGAGTGGCTACCAGCAGCGCCAGCAAGACGCCGCCATAGAGGCAGGCCCAGCCTTGCTTGAACCCGAACAGCAGGAATTCATACAGCCAAGACTGCCATCCGGCTGCGGGTGTAAAATCCTCTAGTTGCTGCCGGATGGCGGCAAAACGGGTCTGCATGACAGGATATGTTCGGCCCGGCAGCTCGATCAGGAGCCTGTCGGCGCCGGAGACGCGGGAGCGGGCGGCTGGCGGGGCCAGCTTTCCAGAGCCTTGTCGAAGCTGGCCCATTCGGGCGCGTCTTCCGTCCAGATCACGGTTTCCGGGTGCAGGCCATGGCCCGCATCGAGAGCGCCGAGGCGCACGGTTGCGAGGTGCGGGCGCGCCGAGCTTTGCGCATAGACCTGCGTGCCGCACTTCGGACAGAAGTGAAAGGCAAGGGTATTGCCGCTTGCCGCCGTCCACGCCGAGTGGGCGAGTTCGCCTTCGATCGCGACATCCTCGACCTTGAAGATGGCGTTGTTGGTCGGCCCACCGGAGGCGATCTGCTGGCACTGGCGGCACCAGCACTGGCGCGTGCCGATCGGTTCGCCTGTTACTTCGAGCGTGACGGCGCCACATGCGCAGCGGCCGGGATAGGGGGCGGTCATGGCGTTCTTCTCAATTTCCCCGGCGCGCCATGAAAGCGAGCCGTTCGAAGAGCATGACGTCCTGTTCGTTCTTGAGCAAGGCTCCGTGCAGAGGCGGGATCGCCTTCGTCGGGTCCTGGTTCTGAAGGACGTCGAGCGGCATGTCCTCGCTGAGCAGGAGCTTCAGCCAGTCCAGCAGCTCGCTGGTGGAAGGCTTCTTCTTGAGGCCGGGAACCTCGCGCAGTTCGTAGAAGATTTCCATCGCGCGGGTGACGAGGGTCTTCTGAATGCCGGGGAAGTGGACATCGACGATGGCCTGCATCGTCTCGCGGTCGGGAAAGCGGATGTAGTGGAAGAAACAGCGGCGCAGGAACGCGTCGGGCAGGTCCTTCTCGTTGTTCGAGGTGATGACCACGATGGGGCGGTCCTTTGCCGCCACGCGTTCGCCGGTCTCGTAAACGTCGAAAGCCATTCGATCGAGTTCGGCGAGGAGATCGTTCGGAAACTCGATATCGGCCTTGTCGATCTCGTCGATCAGGAGGACAGGCAGGCGCGGCGAGGTGAACGCCTCCCACAGCTTGCCCTTGCGGATATAATTGTTGATGTCATGGACGCGCGCATCGCCGAGCTGACCGTCGCGCAGGCGGGCCACGGCGTCGTACTCGTAGAGGCCCTGATGGGCCTTGGTGGTGGACTTGACGTTCCAGGTGATGAGCGGGGCATCGAGGGAGGCGGCGATCTGCTCCGCCAGCACCGTCTTGCCGGTGCCCGGTTCGCCCTTCACCAGAAGGGGACGGCGCAGCAGGACGGCGGCGTTCACCGCGACTTTCAGGTCATCGGTCGCGACGTAGCTGCTGGTGCCTTCAAAACGCTGCAAACTGCCGGAATTATCGTCCACGCCTATCCGTCCTTATCCGCAAAAACCCTGCTTTTCCGCCAAGTTCGTCCACTGCTGTCTGAGCCTGTGCAGATGCGCATGTTTGACGCATCTTTGACGACTTGACGTGGACAATATGGCAAAAAAGCGCTCAAAAAGGCCCCGCTTGCAACCCGCGCCGCGCGGGCGAAACTTGCCGAGGGTGTGCACTGGCGGGGCGTAAATGCGCAAGAGCATTTAGGATACCGGCGCGGGAAGCGCGGGGGCGTTTGGTTGGTGCGTTGGCGTGGCTTACAGGGAAACCCTTATATTCGTAAGGCATCGACGACGATCTTGAATGCGGGCAGGTTCTGACGCCGGCTCGGATAGTAGAGGAAGTAACCGTCGAACAGGGGCGACCAATCGTCCAGGATCTGAACCAGCGCGCCTGACGCGACATGCTGCTCCACGATGTTCTCCGGGACGTAGGCGATGCCGTAGCCGCTTACCGCCGCGTCGATCATCGCGTAGGAATTGTTGAAGGTCACTTGCCCGCTCACCCTGACGCGTAGCGCCTGACCGTCTTTTTCGAATTCCCAGGCATAAAGCCCCCCGGCGCTTTCATGCCGCATATTGATGCAGACATGCCCCACAAGTTCGTGCGGATGTTCCGGTGCACCATGCGCGTCAAGATAAGAGGGTGACGCCACCGCAACCAGACGCCAGTCCGGACCGATGCGGACGGCGATCATGTCCTTTTCAACCGCCTCTCCAAGCCGGACGCCTGCATCGAAACCCTCTTCGACGATGTTGCGGAAAGTGCTGTCGAGGATCAGTTCGACGCTGATGTCGGGATAGGCGCTGAGAACCGGTTTGAGCTTCGGCCAGACGACGCTCTCCAGCGCATGGTCGGACAGGGTTAGCCGGATCGAGCCGGACGGCTTGTCCCGGAACGTCATCAACGCGGCGATCTCATCCTCGATCTCGCCAATTCGCGGGGCGATGGTCTGGAGCAGCCGCTCTCCGGCGATGGTTGTCGCGACACTGCGCGTCGTACGCGACAGCAGCCTTATCCCCATACGCTCTTCGAGCTGCCTGATCGCATGGCTCAGCGTCGATTGTGAAATGCCCAGTTTCGCCGCTGCCCGCGTGAAGCTGTGTTCTTCGGCGACGGCCTGAAACCAGGCAAGTTGGTTGAGGTCGGTCTTGGCCACAGGTGCCCTTCCACTGTCGCGCCAGGTGATTATTCGGCTGTGTCGATAAGTTCATGCGAATTTGCATGTCTAATCGCATGATCGCTTGATGGCTAGATTGGCTCTGTAGATCGAAGCAGGAGTCTGTTTAATGGTGGTCGCGACCACATCCGATGCCCGGAGTAGGCCCGTCGGCGCCTGGGGTGCAGTACTGTCCATGGCGCTGTGCGTGGCGATGCTGATCGCTTCGGAATTCATGCCGGTCAGCTTGCTTACGCCGATGGCGGAAGGGCTTCACGCATCCAGCGGCCAGACCGGACAGGCCATTTCGATCAGCGGACTGTTTGCGGTGTTGTCCAGCATGCTCATCACCACTGCCGCCGGTACGGTAAACCGGAAATCGGTTCTGGTCGCGATGACCGCCCTGATGCTGATTTCGCTCATCCTGGTCGCGGCGGCGCCAAATTTCGCAATGCTCATGATCGGCCGCACCCTGCTCGGCGTCTGTATCGGAGGCTTCTGGGCATTGGCCACCGCCGTGATCATGCGCCTGGTGCCCGAGGCCGACGTGCCGCGCGCGCTGGCCCTGATGTACGGCGGACAGGCCATAGCCGCAGCCTTTGCCGCGCCGATCGGCAGCTATCTGGGCGGCATTTTCGGCTGGCGCGCGGTGTTCTGGGCGCTGACGCCCATCGTCGCGGTCAATCTCTTCTGGCATCTGGTAGCTCTGCCCTCGCTTCCCGCGAGCCAGCCCCAGGACTTCAGGTCGATGTTCGGCCTGCTCAAGCGGCCCCACTTCCTGCGCGGCCTGATTGCGGCGATGCTGACCTGGGGTTCGGCCTTCACGATGTTCACCTATCTTCGGCCTTTTCTGGAACAGGTGACGGGCGTGGGCCTCTCGGCCCTGTCGATCCTTTTGCTGATCCTGGGCTGTGCCGGGTTTATCGGCACCTGGGCGGCCGGGCGCTTCCTGACCGGCAATGTCGCCCCCCTCTTGAAGTTGCCGGCTCTCCTGATGGGCGGTTGCACGGCGGGACTGCTGCTGCTCGGCCACTGGGTAGTGGCTGCCAGCATCTTCCTTGCACTTTGGGGTGTCATGAACACCGCCATGTCGGTGATCTGGATGACATGGATGTCTCAGAATGTGGATGATGCGCCGGAAGCTGCAGGCAGCCTGATGGTCGCCGCGATCCAGGCCTCGATACTGCTCGGCGCGGTTGTCGGCGGCCTGCTACTGGACGGTCTGACGATCGTTGCGACTTTTACCGGCAGCGTGATTCTTGCCGGTCTCGCGCTTGCTCTCATCGGCAGCGGCCAGCGGCTGCTGAAGCCCGCCCGCGCGTAGCTACCGCTCCTCTCCCGCAAATAACGAACCTCCACAAGTCGCACGATTGGAGATGCCCATGAGTACCCCTGAGACGAATGCGCCAGCCCCCGGCCTTCATCGGCGTGAACTTCTGAAACTGACGGGTGCAGGCATCGCCGCATTCGGTGCGGCTTCAATCATCGCCTCCTCCAACGCAAAGGCTCAGACTATGACAAACGAATGGGACAAGACCTTCCCGAAAAGCGCCAAGCTTGACCACCAGAAGGTCACGTTCAAAAACCGCTACGGCATTACGCTCGCCGCCGATATGTATCTGCCGAAGAATCCAACCGCCAAACTGGCCGCAATCGTGGTCAGCGGCCCGTTCGGCGCCGTGAAGGAGCAATCCTCGGGCCTCTATGCGCAGGCCCTGGCGGAACGCGGGTTCGCAACGCTGGCGTTCGATCCCTCCTATACCGGCGAAAGTGGCGGCGAGCCGCGTAACGTCGCGTCCCCGGATATCAACACCGAGGATTTCAGCGCGGCCGTCGATTTCATCGGGCTGCGGCCGGAAATCGATCGCGAGCGGATCGGCGTCATCGGTATCTGCGGCTGGGGCGGTATGGCGCTCAGCACCGCGGCGATCGACAAGCGGATCAAGGCCGTCGTCGCCAGCACCATGTACGACATGACCCGTGTCATGTCGAAGGGCTATAACGACAGTGTGACCCCGCAGCAGCGCACGGAGACGCTTGAGCAACTGAGCCGCCAGCGCTGGACGGACGCCGAAGAGGGCAGCCCTGCTTATGGCCCCGTATCGTTGGAACTGAAGGGCGGTGAGCCGCTGTTCGTCGTGGAATATGCGGCTTATTACAAGACGAAGCGCGGGTTCCATCCCCGGGCCATCAACTCGAACGCGGCATGGTCTCTCACTACGCCCCTGTCGTTCATGAACCTGCCGATCCTCACTTATATTGCTGAAATCTCACCCCGGCCGATCCTGCTTATCCATGGCGAGAAGGCTCATTCCCGCTATTTCAGCGAGACGGCCTTTGCGTCAGCGGCTGAGCCCAAAGAACTGATGATCATTCCGGGTGCCACCCACACCGACCTCTACGACCAGGTAGACATCATACCGTTCGACAAGCTGACCAGCTTCTTCCAGGAGCATCTCGGCGCCTGACCGGATGAGGACACGCGGCCGCGCGCGACGAATGGTCGGGCGCGGCCGCCTTGGCCTAAGCGGACCCCGACCTGTCGTTCGGCGACTTCTTCCGTCCTCGTGCGGCAGGCTTTTCCGGCAAGGTCTTTCCATACTCTTCCCACCACGCCGTCAGCGCCTCCATGGTGGGGCCAAGCCCGCGCGCCTTGGTCGTCATCTCATATTCGACGCGCGGCGGCACTTCCGCGAAGACGGTGCGCGAGACCAGGCCATCTGCCTCCAGTTCGCGAAGCTGGGCGGTGAGCATGTGCTGCGTGATGCCCGGGATGCCCTTTCGCAACTCCCCGAACCGATGCACCCGCTGATGCAGCAGCCACATGATCTCCAGTTTCCATTTGCCCGAGAGCATCGCGAAGGCGCGGCGCATCTCGTCCTGCATGGTGAAGCCATCGTCAGCCATTAGTATGATTTTCCATACTTAGTGTCACGAATTCATCCTACTTGTAGCATCTCATCCTAGATGACATTTCGATACAGGTTCAGGTCGCTGTTGGGAATCCTCAAGTCCGCCGAACGTCAATCAACCGGATCGTCGCCTGCATTGGCGGCGGGGGGAGTGTTATGTCCGCAATCTACACATATTGGATCAGCACGGGATTGCTTGTCCTGCTCTATCTCACGTCCGCTTTCTTCTACGCCACCAGGAAAGACTGGGTCAGGTCAGCCCTCGTCGAATTGAATTATCCGGCGCCCTATTTGCTGACTTTCATGATCGCGGTGAAGATCGTTGGACCTGTAGCGATCCTGTCCCGCGTTAGCGGGGCACTCAGCGACCTCGCCTATGCCGGCATCTTCTATCACCTCGTGCTCTCCGGGATGGCCCATCTCGGCGTGGGCAAGCCGAAGGGCGCCATGCCTGCGGCTGTGGCGCTGGTGCTTCTGGCCGCGTCGTTCGCCACGCAGAACGCCGCACGCGACATCCCATCGCCTTACGCGCCGGCTTTCGGCGTGCACCAGTCAACACATATCGAAAGGAATTCATAATGGGTCGTCTTGACGGAAAGGTCGCCATCATCACCGGCGCAGGCCGCGGTATCGGCCGCGCTACCGCCAGGCTATTCGCCGCAGAGGGCGCGAAAGTCGCGGTCCTCTCGATCACGCCCGCGAATGTCGATGCGGTCGTCGCGGACATCGAGGCCGCCGGTGGAACCGCACTGGGCGTGCCGACCGACGTCAGCGACCCGGATCAGATCAGGGCCGCAGTCGACACGGTGGTCGCCGCCTGGGGACGGATCGACATCCTCGTGAACAATGCCTTCGATCCCGGAGTGGTCATGTCGCCGATCAACGATCTTTCGGTCGAGCAGCTTCAACGCAACTTCGATACCGGCCCGATCGCCAGCCTGCGGGCGATGCAGGCCTGCTATCCCTATCTCAAGGCCAGCGGCGAAGGCCGGGTCATCAATTTCGGATCGCCCGCGGCCACGCTCGGGATGTCGCCCTATGGACCGTACAACATGGCCAAGGAAGCCACGCGGGCGCTCACGCGTACAGCGGCGCGCGAATGGGGGCCGGACAACATCACCGTCAACAATGTCCTGCCCGTGGCCGACACCTGGGGTGCGGCGGAAGCGAATGCGCCTGCGCCCGATAGCGCGCTTGCGCGGTTCGGTTCGCCTGAAGAGGACATTGCCCCGGTGGTGCTGTTCCTCGCCAGCAAGGATGCCCGGTTCCTGACCGGCTACAGCCTCACGCCCGACGGCGGAATGATCATCGATACTGCGCGCTAAGCGGTGAAATGGAGCACTTTTCTATGAGTGCTCCTTCCCGCCACGACGAGTTGGGGTGGCTTTTTGCGGGAGCCCCGAGGCTGGATGTGACCCTTGTCGGTCATTCAGGCGCGGATTTCCACTTCCCACGCGGATGCCGGCGGCTTTTCCGTAGGCTTCCCGTTCCACGGCAGCAACTCGTCGCTCCGGTTTATGGGATAGCCGTTTCACCTTCAACGAATGAAGAATTCGACCGGAACGACCAGTTCCAGCGTATCACCGGGTTTGTCTTCCGGCGGCCGGGGCAATGGCTGGGCACGTTTCGCCAGTGTCAGCGCTTCGCGATCGAGTTCAGGGAAACCGCAGGAGCGCTCGAGGCTGGTCGACAGCACACGCCCGTCCCGGTCCATCGTGAAACGGATATAGGGAACGCCCTGCTGACGGCGGGCATGGGCTCCAGAGGGATAGCGCCGATACTTGTTGAGCCGTGCAAGAACCCGTCCTTCCCAGCGATCTGCGGCATTGCTCGAGACCTGGGGAGCGGGCGGTGCCGGGACGGTCTCGGGCGCGGCAGTTTCGGGCCGCGGGGGAGCCGGGTCAGAGGGCTTTGGCGGTGTGACGGTAGCCGGAGTCTGAAGCGGGGACAGGGCGATCGCCACGGGTTCGCGCGGTTCAACCTTCGGCGGTGGCGGCGCGGGCTCCTGCTTTTCGACAGGCCGCGGCGCTTCCTTATCCTTGGGCGGGGTTTCCTCGGGCGAGGCAAGCGGCACTTGCTCGACCATCAGCGCGGCCGAAGCCCTGGGGGGCTCGACCATGGTCCGGAAGGTCGCGAAAAGGCACACGAGCACCAGTCCATAGAGGCCGGCAGTGCCGACAAGGCCCAGCCAGCGGCTGCCCCCGTTCGTGCGATAGCGCTCGGGCGCATCGACGAGGAGGGACATGCCGGAAAACGGCGACGGAAGTTCCGATACCATCGAAGTCAGGCGCCGCCGTTCGCTCACAGTTTGTAGCGGGCCGTGAACAGCACGTTGCGCGGCGCGCCGTAGGTGTAGGATGTGTAGAGGCCGTATCCATCGTAATACGTCTTGTCGAAGAGGTTGTTGAGCACGATCGAGAGCGAGAGGTGATCGTTCACCTCATAGCCGCCGATCAGGCCGACAACGCCGACATTGCCCTGCTTCGCGGTACCATAGGAGGTCGCGTAGTGGGTAGCGTCCTGCCATGTCAGGTTGGCCCCGATCATCGCGCCGTCGAGAGTGCCCGTGTGGAAGCGATAGGAGGTTGCCAGCTTGCCCTGGTTTTGCGGCAGGCCGGTGTTCACGCGGCTTCCGGCGGCGGTGCGGGCGTGCAGATAGGTGTAGCCGCCCTGCACCTGCCAACCGGGCAGGATCTCGCCCGAGACTTCGAACTCGATACCCTTGCTGGTGACGCCGTCCTGCCCCTCATAGGCCTGCGCGCCGGACGGTGTGGTTTCACCGGGAACGGCAACCGCCACGTTGTTCTGCCTGATGTAGAACCCGGCGATGCTGGTGTTGAGCTTGCCGTCCAGGAATTCGCCCTTGATGCCGGCCTCGTAATTGTCGCCGGTGACCGGATCGAGCACCCTGTCGTTGGCGTCGTAGACCGACGCGGGCGAGAAGATTTGGGCATAGCTGGCGTAGACCGAAAGGTTCTTCGCAAAGTCGTAGACCACGCCGGCATAGGGCACGAACTTGCCGCTTTCATCGAGCTTGCGGCTGAGCGTGCCGTTGACCACGTCGCGCAGCTTGTAGGTCGTGAAGTTGGTGCCGAGGATTACCGAGAGGCCGTCAAGCGGGCGCAGGCGCGCTGTGGCATAGGCACTGCTCTCGCGCTCCATCGTGCGGCGCTGCACGACCGAAGCGCCAGACCAATCGTCGAGCGGCGCGATCTCGCCGTCCCAATCAGCCAGCAGGGTGGTCGGTTCGTCCTTGGTCGTATCCGTGCGGTGCAGGACGCCGCGGGTCCAGGAGTAACCGGCCACGACATCTGCGTCCCAGCCGCCGAGATCGACATGACCGGTGACTTGTGCGTCCAGACCCTTGGCCTTGCGATCAGGGGTCAACGTCGTGTTGTAGATCGTCGCCAGGCCCGTCTGCCGGTTCGGTGCGACGGCGCCATAGATCTGGCGCACCAGCATGTCGCGGATCAGTCGCGAATCCGTGAGGCGGAGGCGGGCCTGCCAGTCGGGCGAGAAATCGTGCTTCACGTCCACGAAGACCTTGCGGCTCTTCGATTCCAGATAGGCGCCCTTGCTCGACGGGCTCCATGATCGCTTGGCGATGAAGCGCGTACCGTCCGACCAGAACAGCGGGATCGCACCGTAAGTCGAACCATCGGTGTGCGAATACTGGTACTCGATCCCGGCATCGACCACCGTGTCGGGGGTCAGGTCGTATTCGAGAATGCCGTAATAGGTCTGGGCTTCCTTGTGGTAGTAATTTGAAAAGTTGTCGCGACTCTCGAAGGCGGCAACGGCGCGGGCGCGCAATGTCCCTTCCTCGTTGACCGGACCCGAAATATCCGCCTCGCCGCGATAGCGGTTCCATGATCCCGCGCTGACCGAGGCATGGCCCTGCAATTCGCTGGTCGGGCGCTTGAGCACGAGGTTGATCGCAGCGGACGGGTTACCCACGCCCTTGAGCAACCCGCTGGCGCCGCGCACCACCTCAACGCGGTCCAGCGTCACGGTGTCGACTTGCGTCAGGAAGCTGGCGCTGGCGTCCTGATCGTAGGAACGCAGTCCGTCGACCTGGACGATAGTGGTCGAAAACCCGCGCGAATAGAGGAAGTGGCGGTCGCTGTCGTCGTGCGAGAGGACGATGCCGGGTACCACGCGCAGCGCATCGGTAACCGAGATCAGTTGCTGGTCGTCAAGTTGTTGGCGGGTCACGACCGACATCGATTGCGGCGTCTCGCGCGGCGAGAGGTCGAGGCGGGTCACGCCCTTGGTCTGGCGGATCGTGTAAGAGCCGGTGCCTTCCGTGGCATTGGGATCGCTCGTCAAACTGGCGGGAATGCCGTAGTCGCCGCCATCCCCCTGAACCTGTACCGGGCCGAGCTGGATCGTGCCGCTCGCCGACTGCGGAGCGCGCTCCAGCGTGGCGGTGCCCGCACCTGTGAAGCGGAAGGTAAGGCCGGTACCCCCAAGCAGGCGCGAAAGCGCTTCTGCCGAACCGAACTCTCCCTTTACCGCAGAGGCGTTTACGCCCTCGGCAAGGTCGGCCGGGTAGGCGACCTGAATGCCGGACTGCTGCATGTACTGGCGAATTGCGCCGGGAAGCGGCTGGACCGCAATATCGAAATTGCGGGCGGCCGAACGGGCGTTCTGGGCGAGCGCCGGGGCACTGGCGGCAAGCGCGAAGACCCCTCCCGATGCCAGTAGTGACAGGCGAAGCGTGGCGCCGGCAATTCGGCGGTACGATGGCAACGACATTCTATTATCCCCTGCTCGACAAGCGGGACGCGCCTAATTCTGCAAATAATCCGCATTAGCAGCGCATCCATTGTGTCTGACGTCGGGCAGGGGTGGCTTCCTAACATGGCGATGAAAAATTTTACCGGGCTGGACGCAAAACGGCGATTCCTGCCAAGCGGTAGACATCGAACCCGGACATCTGGGCAATGGCGTCGATGGCTTCCTCAGGCTTGTCGGCACGGAATGCGGCGCTGATCCGCGCGGTTTTCTCAACGCTACCCATGACCAGAACGGGGCCGCGCCGATAGCGACCGATCGCGGCGATGGCGTCGCTTACCGCCACCCTGTCGAGCAGTAGTTCGCCATTGCGCCAGACGGCGATATCACCGGTTGCCGCATCGCCGAGCCGCAAGGCCGGGCCGCCACGTTCATAGCGCGCGCGCTGCGCCGCCTGCAGAACAAGCGGTGAAGCGGGGGTGCCAGAGCGGACTGCCACTTCACCCTGCGTCACGCTGACAAATACACTATCGCGCTCTCGGCGCACCTCGAAAGCCGTGCCGACATCCTGCGTAACCCCGCCCAGCGCCTCGACCCGGAACGGGCGAGCATCGCCATGGCGCACGTCGAACCATACATCGCCTTTCAGCACCGATACGCGTCGCTCGTTGTCGCTGAAACGCACGGCGATGGCGGAATCTGCGTCGAGAACGGCGGCGCTGCCATCGGGCAAGGTCAGGCTCTCCACGGCGATCCCGGAGCGGTGATCGGCCTGCAACGAGAGCATCAGTTCGGGAAAGGCCAGCACGGCGGCCAGTGCGGCAACTCCAGCGACGGCGATCCTCGGCCATGCACGGCGAGGAACGCGCGCTTGCTCGCGCCGCGACCACGGCAAGCGCCTTGGGCGTTGCGGACCGCCCGGTGCAGGCGCGCTTGCCCGTCCGAGGGCGCGCCAGAGCGCGCGCTGATGCTCGAACGCCCGGTTGTGGTCGGGGTGAGCCGCCCGCCACTGCTTGAAGCGGTCGAGTTCTGCGCTGTCCATTTCTCCCGACGCCAGCCGCGCGACCCAGCCGCGTGCCGTTTCTGCCAGAGCTTCGGCCTCCAGTGCCTCTTCGGGATCCATCACGCCCTTGTCCCCAGTGCGGCCCGCAGCGGCGTAAAACCGCCTGCCACAAGGTACGACGTTTCAGGGATGGGATCTCCAAACAGGCGCAGCGATATTTTCGTCACGGTGCATTCCGAACATCGTCGAGCGCCTTGAGCGCGCGGCGGATATGGCGTTCGACGACGGTGGTCGAAACGCCGTACCGCGCGGCGATTTCGCGCTGGGTCAGACCTTCGAAGCGGTTGAGGCGGAAGATCGAGCGGGTCGGTTCGGGTAGCGAGGCCAATGCCGCCATGATGCGCTCCAGCATGTCGCGCCCGATGGCGATCCGGTCGGGCGCGGGGCTGTCATCCTCTACCCAGAGCAAGTCGGCCACTTCCGCCTCGACCAATGCCCCGCGCCGTTTCGAGGCGCGCAGGGCATCGGTCGCCGCGTTCATGGCGAGACGGTGAAGATAAGCGCCGGGATTGTCTATCGGCGGATGATCGTGGACGGACTGGATCTTCAGCCACAAGCCCTGCGTCACATCCTCCGCCGCGCGCTCATCGCGCAGCATCCGCCGCAGCCGCTTCAGCAGCGACGGCCGCTCTCGCAGCAGCAGATGGGACAGGACGAAAGCGTTCGTGGACATCGTTTCCGCTCGACGGGAACGGGGCCACTAATCCAGTTGCGAGTAATTCGCAACGAGTCGGCTCTCCCATGTTCCCTGTTTCCCGGCCTTGCGGGAAAGTACTTGCCCGAAATCCGGCCAGCGATGGCGATGATCAGAAAGGCTGTGCGGAACGTCAGGTCCGCGAAGGCACCGTCGGAAACGATGCCTCGCCAATGCGCCGCGCGCCAAGTGGGCTGGCTAAGCATCAGTCGAAGGTGCCGCGATATCGGGTGTCCGCATCGGAGCGGGTGTTGAATTCGACCATAATGCCCCCCGGCGCGCGCAGGAAAAATCGCGAACCGCGTTCATGGTGGAACACTGGCGTTTCGGCGACGAAGCCATCCGCCGCAAACCTGTCGTGCAAGGCGCAGACATCGTCATAGCCGGGCAGTTCAAGGCCGATGTGAAATGACATTGGCCAGCGAAGACCGGAAGGGTCGGTGGAAACGCATTCGCCAAAGGGGCGGTCCGGCTTGTCGGCGCCGATCGTGCGGATCGTGGGCGCGTCCGGGGCCGCATTCTCGATCACGACGTCGAGGCCGGGGCGCTTCAGGATAGCGAAATGGGGCTCGACGAATGCCGAGAGCGTGAAGCCTAGATAGTTCTCGAAGAATGCAGATGTGGCCGCGACGTCGTTGGTCGGGAAGCTCATGTGGTTGAGTTTGGCGGGAAAAACATGCTTTTCCGTAACAGACTTTTGCATTCGGGGAGCCTTTGTATCTCAGTGGACGCCGAAAAAATGCGAGCTTAAACTCACTTTCACAACTCGCATTCCAAAAGGAGGCTCGCGCCTTGCCAGAAACGCCGATCGAGCCCCGCAAAACGCCGCGACAAGCGCGGTCCTCAGAGACCGTGCGCGCGATCCTGGAGGCTGCTGCTCGCATTCTGGAGACGAAGGGCTTCGACGGCTACAACACCAATGCCGTAGCTGAACTCGCCGGGGTCAGCATTGGATCGCTGTACCAGTACTTCCCCGGCAAGGATGCCTTGACCGCGGGGCTAATCCAGCGGGAAAAAGCACAGCTGCTCGAGGACGTCACGGCGATTGAAATCACCGTTCCGCGCTCGGCGCTGTGCGCCGTCATTGCCGCCTGCGCCGCCCACCAGATGCGCCGTCCGGCTCTCGCTCGCCTGCTGGATTTCGAGGAATTGAGGCTGCCGCTGCACGACCAGCAGTCTCATGCGGAAAACAGCCTCACGGCTGCCCTTGCGTCGATTCTGCGTCTGCTTCCAGGCCCGCTACCCGATCGGCTGGACACTACGGCTGCCGACTGTCTGGCGATCATCAAGGGCATCAACGATGCTGCAGGAGAGCGAGGTGAGACGGATATGGCGGGACTTGAAAAGCGAGTGAAGCGGGCCGTATTCGGCTATCTCGGGTTGGATATCTCTATCGCCATCTGACATCCGCGAGGATCCAATCTGGACGGCGGCGACATACCCCGCCGCCGTCGGTGATGGATTCGCGGGATGGGCCGACAGGCAAGACCGAGATCGCACTGCGATTCGTAGGCGGTTTTGATCCCGAGCGCATGGCAGGGGCCTCCGGCAGAAAGCGCCTCCTTCCAGACGCAGGTGGTCTACAGCGGCAATCCCGAAAGCGGCCGCTTCGCCGAACGCCTCGACCAGCGATGAACCAGCAGCAAGCAGCTCGATCCAAGCATGAGTTTACGACCTGGCTGCAGTGATCAGAAAGTGAGGCATCCCGGCGGTTGGGTGATCCAGCCCTGAACTCGACAAAATCATCGATAACATAGGAAACGGCAAGGTCGGCCAATCCGTCCCAGACCATCAGGATCGTCAACAGGCTTCCAGCGAGAACAATGGGAATGCCCGTCCGGACGGTGAGGAAATAGAGCAGCGAGACGCGTTCTCGGCAGGATGCAGGGTTGCGGGAGAGCCGGCCATGCACGCGCGCTCCAAACCCGTTTGCCTTCATTTTTTTGACGCAATGAAAATATATGGGCGGCGGCCATGCCGGTCATGATGCGCCCCCAGCTCCAACTCAGCGATGCCCAGCGCCGCGTCGTACAGCATCTGCGGATTCACGGGCCCACCGCCCGGGTTCATCTGGCACAGACGCTGGATATCAACGCGGCGACCTTGACGCGCCTGACCCAGCAACTCTCCGCTCTTGGACTGGTGGAGGAGACCCCGGCCAGCCCGGTGACGGTACGGGGACGTCCGACCGTTCCGGTATCCATCGCGGGGCACGGGGGCTGGTCCGTCGGCGCCACTGTCCATCCCGGCTGGCTGGAACTGGCGGTCATCGATTTCCGGGGGCAAGTGCTGTTCGAGGATTCGCGGCCCTTCGCGCAAGGCGATCCCAAGGTCTTCGCACGTACCCTGGACGAGCGGCTGCGGGCATTGGCGGCCGAGCGCGGCTTCATGCGCGGCCGATTTCTGGGGCTTGGCGTTGCGGTGGCGGGATATGCCATCGGCGGCGATCGCAACCGCCGCAGTGTGGTCGACTGGATCGCGCCTTGGGACGACATCCCGTTGCAGCAGGTACTGGAAAGCGTTCTCGACATGCCCGTCTGGATCGAGAACGATGCAGCCGCTGCCGCGCTTGCCGAATACTATCGCCCGGAGATCATCAGCCGCCATCGTTCGATCCTGGTGTTTTTCCTCGGCCACGGCGTTGGCGGTGGACTGATTGCCGAACGGGATCTCTTTGTGGGAGAATTCCATAACGCCGGCGAAGTCGGACGCCTGTTTCCCGGAGATCAGCCGCGTCCATCCGGCATCGACCTGCTCCAGACCCTGCGCGACGCCGGTGCAGAGGCCAGTTCGCTGGCCGATCTGGAGGGGGTGATGGACAGCCATCGCGCGGTCTTCGATGCGTGGATCGAGCGGGCGTCGGCACAATTGGCCACGGCGGTTCACAGCGGCGTCGCCTGGCTCGATCCTGGCGCGGTGGTCATCTCGGGCGCCTTGCCCAGGGCCGTTCTGGCCGCGCTAGCCGAGCAGGTGGAGGCCCACTGCGGCCGGCTTTTCGCCGGATATCGGGCCCCTACGCCGCGCATCTATGCGTCCTCGCTCGCCAGCAAGGCGGTGGTGCTCGGCGCTGCGCTCGCGCCTCTGCACGACGTTCTGGGGGCGCGAGGTTGAGCCGCCAGCGACGCCGCCCATTTAATTTCATGAAAGCAATTAAAACCGTCACGGAACGCGCCGAGAGCGCCCCTCGAGAACGCAAGCTCATGAGGGATTCCATGCAACCGAAGTCATTCCTGCTAATGAACGCCGCAGCGGCAGCGCTGCTTACCGGCGCGCCCGCGCTCGCCCAATCGGCGACGGACACGGCGACCGCGTCCCAAGATGCCCGGCCGACCGACATCATCGTTACCGGTTCCGCCCGTGCGCAGCGCCGGTTCGATGTGTCCTATGCCGTCAACACGCTGTCCGAAGACGATATCAAGAAGCTCGCTCCGCAGAGCATGGCCCAGCTTTTCAGCGTCGTTCCCGGCGTTCAGGTCGAATCGACCGGCGGCGAAGTGCAGAACATCACCCGCGTGCGCGGCATTCCCACCGACCGCGGCTACCTCTATTTCCAGCAGGACGGCCTGCCGCTGTTTCACGATCTGGACGGCTACTTCTTCAATTCCGGAGACGGCATGAACCGTACCGACCTGATGACGCAGCGGGTCGAAGTGGTGCGCGGCGGCCCGGCACCGATCTATGCCAGCGGCGCGGCGGCCATCGCCAACGTCATCACGCGGACCGGCAGCGATACGCCGCAGGGTGAAGCGCAAGTGACGCTGGGCACCAGCGGCCTCTACCGCCTCGATGCCTATCAGTCCGGTCCGCTGGGCAAGGACACGTACTATGCCGTCGGCGGCTTCCTTCGCCAGAACGACGGGTATCGCGATGCAGGCTTCCCTGCCGATCGCGGGGGCCAGATCCGCGCCAATCTGAAGCATGATTTCGATAACGGTTCGATCAAGGTGTCGGGCCAGTACACCAACGATCACAACATCTTCTATCTCTCGCTGCCCACCGCCGATCCGCGCGATCCTTCGGTCAGCCTGAACCCGTACCTCAATTCGCTGACCGGCACGCTCGATACCCCGGCGCTGCGCGCCGCCAACATTGCCTATCGCGACGGTAGCGGACAGGTCCAGAGCAACACTTACGACCTTGCCAATGGCCGCCACATGCGGTTCGGCAATGTGCAGGTCGATTATGAAGGCGATTTCGGCGAGTGGCACGTATCGGCCAAAGCCGGATATACGCAGGGGCGTTCGACCTTCGATGCCCTCTACACGACCTCCAATCCGGTGGATGCGGATACGTTCGCCGCCGGCTATCTGTCGGCAGCACAGTCCGCGTTCGGGAACGTCGCGTCGCTGGGCTATGCCATCGCCGGCACCAGCGGCGCGACTGTCTACGATCCGAACAGCGAATCCGGCCTCGTGCTTTCGGCGCAGTATCGCCACACCGACGCCAAATTCTATTCCGGCCAGGGCGACCTGAGCGTCACCCGCAAATTCGAAACCGGCCTGGGCAGCCACGATGTTCGCGTCGGCGTCTACGGGGCGACCTGGGGCAGCACGATCTTCGGGGTCTATCAGAACTATCTGCTGCAAGTGGCCAATCAGCCGCAGGTACTCGACCTTGTCGCTTATGGTGCGACCGGCTCGGTCAGCGGCTATGTTACCGATAACGGCGCACTGACCGATGCGGCGTCGCTGATCGGCGGCAAGTACGAGGCGAGGATGTTCGCAGTCTACGGCACCGATAGCTGGGACGTGACCGACAAGCTGCGCATCGATCTGGGTTTGCGCCAGGAATGGTACGACTACAGCGGATTTTCGCGCACCACTGCAGCCTATGATCTGGGCGATGCCACCACGCTGGCGGACAATGCCACGCGCGGCTTCACCGGCGCCATCGTCAACACGACGTTCAAACCCAAGGCGACCAATTGGACTGTCGGCGCGAATTATGACCTGACGGACAATTTCGGCCTCTACGCCCGCGCGTCGCAGCTTCAGGTGCCTGCCAATGGCTCCGTAGTCGGCTCTGCCGGAGCTTCGTACACGGCATCGAAGGCCAAGCTCTACGAAGCAGGGGTCAAGGCTGTATTCGGCCGCTCCTACCTCTACCTCACGGGGTTCTACACCAGGTTCGACCCGCTCAATGCCAGCTTCGCCACCTACAACCCGGTGACGGGCCGCAGCGATCAGCCGATCCAGTTCCTCGGATCGGCAGAGGACAAGGGCGTGGAGGCAGACGGGCTGCTGCGCGTGGCGGGACCGTTCTCGATCGCGGGCGCCGTCACGGTGCAGGATCCCAAGTACATCAACTTCACCAGCAGCACCGGCGCCGACGCCGGGGACGTGCTGGGCAAGCAGATCGTGCGCCAGCCGAAGGTCTACGGCAACATCCGCCCGAGCCTGGATTTCAACCTTGCGGGCGGCGATCACCTGAGCCTCTACGGTCGCTACGATTACGTCGGCAAGCGCTATGTCGACGTCACGAACACCACGGCCTTGCCCGCTTATGGCTACTTCAGCGCGGGCGCGACCTTCAACCACGGGCGGTGGAGCCTTCAGGTCGTGGGCGACAACATCACCAATGCCCACGACTTCCCCGAAGGCAACACCGCCGGCGATACTCTGACCGGTCAGGGCACGCCGGAGGCAATCTTCGGGCGTCCGCTGTGGGGCCGTAACGTGCGCTTCGTGCTCGGCCTGAAGTGGTGACGATCACGCGCTGACTGTCCGGCCCGGACCTTTGTGTTCGGGCCGCTTCCGCCGCGCCGCCAAGGCCGCGGCACTCCCTTTTCGATACTGGAAACGCTCGATGAAGATCATTCTTCTTGCCGCGGCCGCGCTGTCGCTGGCCGCTACGGCTGCACATGCCGCACCCACCCATCGTTCCACCGGCGAGATCATGGCCCAGATCCGCGATCCGCATGGCCGGCTCATCGTGGTCGCCCATCGCGGCTGCCACGAACCGGCGCCTCTTCACGGCTTCGGCGCGGCGCCTGAAAATTCGGTGCAGGCTCTCGAAAAGTGCGCGGCGATGGGCGTCGATATGATGGAAACCGACGTGCTCGAGAGCAAGGACGGCTACCTGGTCATCATGCATGACGAGACTGTGGACCGCACGACCACCGGCACCGGCAAGGTCGCCGATCTCACCCTGGCACAGATCAAGAGCCTGCGACTGCGCCAGGACGAGGGCGGCAGCGATGCCGCGGCAACCGACCAGTTCGTGCTCACGCTGGATGAGATGCTGGCGCTCGCCAAGGATCGCATCACGCTCAACCTGGACGTCAAGGACGCCATCTACCCGCAAGTGATCGCCGCCGTGCGCAAGGCGGGCGCCCAGAACCGCGTGACGCTGAAGACGCGGGTCGGCGTGGGCTCGCAACCGCTGGCCCCGATGGCGCCTTATGATGAGGTGCCTTTCCTTGTCATCCCAAAGGACGGCGACGACAGCGGCAAGAGCATTCCCGACATGATCGCCGCGCAAATGTCCGGCAAAATCAAACCCGTCGGCATCGAGCTTCCCTACCGCCTCCCGCGCGAGGCGCTGCCAGCCATTGTCAAGCGCGCGCAATCGCTGGGCGTTCGCCTGTGGGTGAACATGCTCGACGGCAATTTCGTCCTTGGTGCTGGGAGCGACAGGGATGCCTTGCGCGCGCCGGATGCCGTATGGGGCAGTCTGGTGCGCGAAGGTGTTTCCATGCTGCTGACCGACGAGCCCGAAGCGATGCTGGCGATGCGTGACGCAAGCGGTCGGCGGTAATGATCGGGGAGGGGCTTCCAACAGCGGGGCCCTCCACGCAGTGCCCGGCCCCGTACCAAGGCTGCCCGCACCAACAGCACAATCAGCCGGAGCGGAACTGAGAAAGGCCCTCGTTCCCTTCAAGAACTCCAGTCGGTTGCAGGACGCGCTGCGAGGTCCATGTTTTGCGAGCCGGCAAGGCAAGCGCGGAGCCCGCTACCTCGGGCGAGGCATGGACTTCGCCGCCGGGGCGTTGCAGACAGCGGGGCATGGGGGCTGATTTCCTGAAACGGATGGACTGGCTGGGCGCCGCGCGCGTCACCGGATACCTGCGACTCTTCGCGGTGCTTGCCGCCGTCATGCTGGCCTGGCTGGTGGGAACCTCGCACGGGGGGGTAGATGCCAACGGCTATCTGCTCGGCAGCGACTTCATCAGTTTCTGGACGACGGGCCACATGCTCTTCGCCCATGGCGACCCATACGACGGGGCCGCGCATATCGCGGCGCAGCGCACCTATTTCTCGGCGGAAGGCGCCTATACCGCATTCTATTACCCGCCTTCGTTTCTGCCGTTCTGCTGGCCGCTTGGCGGGCTGCCCTATTTTCCGGCGCTCGGGGCATGGTTGCTGATGACGGGCGCGTTGTACCTCGGCGCGGTGCGGTGCTGGTGGGAACGGGCGGCGACCGGGGTGCCGCTGTGGCTCCTGTTCGCGGCCTTCCCCGCAGTGCCGATCGTCGTGACACATGGGCAGACGGCATTCCTTGTTTGCGGCCTGCTTGGGCTGGGCGCCTGGCTGGTGCCGACCCGGCCCTGGATCGCGGGCGCCTTGTTCGGGCTGGCGACGATCAAGCCGCAGTTCGGGCTGCTGCTCCCCCTTGTGCTGGTGGCGACGGGGCAATGGCGGGTCATCGCCTCGGCCTGCATCACGGCCGCGGCGCTGGCCTTGCTATCCGCATGGGCATTCGGCGCGCAGGCCTGGATCGGCTGGCTGGGGGCGAGCGAGCGGGCGCAGGCGGCGATGGCCCATGGGCAGATCGGCTACGGCAAGATGATGAGCCCGTTTGCGGGAATGCGCCTCATCGGCACCTCGATGGGCCTGAGCTATGCCGTGCAGGGGCTGGTGACGCTGGCGGTGGCCGGGCTGGTGCTGTGGGCCTGCCTGCGCAAGGGACGGGCAGGGGCCTGGACGCCGGGGCTGGCCGCGCTGATGCTGGCCGGCGCCCCCCTGGCGACGCCCTATGTGCTGGACTATGACATGGTGCTGCTGGCCTTCCCGATGCTCTGGCTGGTGGGCGAGGGGCTGCGCAGCGGCTTTGCGCCTTACGAGAAGCTGGCGCTCGTGCTCGCCTTTGCCGCGCCCGCGCTGGCGCGCCCGCTGGCGCTTGGCTTCGATATCCCGGTCATGCCTCTGGTCCTCGTGCTGTTCTTCGGGGTAGTCTGGCGGAGGGCAACCTCGGAAGCTTCCGGGCATTCCAGGGCAATACCCTGATAAAGGAGCCAAAAGTGCCCGAACCCAAGCCCCGCATCGGCCGCAACATCGCGCTGCTGATCGATGCCGACAATGCCTCTCCCGCCAATCTCGATGCGGCGCTGACGATCCTGGGCGATCTCGGCACGGTCAACGTGCGGCGCATCTACGGCAACTGGAGCAAGCCCGCGCTCAAGGGCTGGTCCCGGCTCGTGCATCGCCACGCGCTGGAGCCGCAGCAGCAGTTCGACCTGACCAAGGGCAAGAACGCCACAGACATGAAGATGACGATCGACGCGATGGACCTCCTATACGGAGGCCATGTCGACGGTTTCGGACTGATGACGAGCGACAGCGACTTCATGCCGCTCGCCATCCGCATCCGTCAGAACGGCACGCCGGTCTATGGCTTCGGCACCGCCCGCACGCCCGAGGCGTTTCGCGAGGCCTGCACGCGGTTCATCGATCTCGACGCCATGCCGGACGAGGACGCGGTCGAACCGGCGAGCGAAGCGGCAAAGCCCGCCATCGACGACGAACTGGTGAAGCTGCTGGGGGAGGCGTGGAAGGCCAGCAAGCGGGACGAAATGGGGTTTGCGAGCCTGTCCGAAGTGGGGCAGCGCGTGGCGAACCGCTCCAGCTTCGATGCCCGCAGCTATGGTTTCTCGCGCTTGTCGGAACTGGTGCAGACACTGCCCAATTTCGCGACCGAGCGGCGGGAAAGCGGGCTGTTCGTCAAGCGGACGCGCTAGAGCCGCTTAATTTGCGGAGGTGTCCAGCTTGGTCTTGCGCACTTCCGCCGCCACTTCGGGATCGGTCTTGGCGATGTGCTGGGCCATGGCCTCGATCACCAGCGGGCCGACTTCGGCCTCTGCTTCGGGCGAGATATAGTTCGACCACCTGGCGTCGATCTGGATCTTCTGCGCATTCAGCGCCGACATCCGCTTGCCCAGCGGCGTGGCGAAGAAGTCCTTGATGAACTTCATGTCCGCACCGTCTACCTGAAGCGAGGCATCGATCGCGGCGGAACCTATATCGGCCGAAAGGCTCTCCGCCGATATTTCCCTGGAAGCCATCGCATCGCGGGCGGTGGCGCCCATCGCGTTGCGTTCGGCCACGGTCGAGATGAAGCGCGTCATTTGCGGGGAACGGAGGAAAACCCCGATTTCGGCCGCCTCCGAGGCGGACAGGTTCGCCTTGTAGAGCGCCGCGAGATCGCTGCGGTACAGTGGCACGATCCGCTGGGCTTCCTGCACCATCATCGGCTTCAGGGCATCGGAAAATGCCCGGAGCAGGCCGGGATAAGCGGTTTCGAGTTCGGCCATTTCCTCGTCGGCGGCCAGACCGTCAACCATGGCCTTCAGCATGGCGTTGCTCGACCGGGCCATCTGCTCGTCAGTGACGACGATACCGGCAAGCTCGTCCCAAACCGCCTGCTGCGAGACGGCCGCAGTGGCGGCAAGCGAGGGGACGGCCCCGGCCGGGGTGAACGAGATCGCGGCCAGCGCCGCGAGCATAAGAGCGTTACGCATCGATCAGCTCCGGGTCGATCTCACCGGCGCGGTTCTGGATGAACATGAAGCGATGTTCGGGATTGCGGCCCATCAGGCGGTCCACAAGGTCCTTCACCGCCGCGCGGCCCTCGTATTCCGGCGGCAGGGTGATGCGGATGAGCGAGCGGCTTTCCGGCGCCATCGTCGTTTCACGAAGCTGCTGCGGGTTCATTTCGCCCAGACCCTTGAACCGGCCCACTTCGACCTTCTTGTTCTTGAACACCGTTGCTTCCAGTTCGGCGCGGTGTGCGTCGTCACGGGCATAGGCCGAAGTCGAGCCTGCGGTGAGGCGGTAAAGCGGCGGCTGCGCGAGGTAGAGGTGCCCGCGCTTCACGATGTCCGGCATCTCCTGGAAGAAGAAGGTCATCAGCAGCGTGGCGATATGCGCACCGTCCACGTCGGCGTCGGTCATGATGATGACGCGGTCGTAGCGCAGGTTGTCGGCGTTGCAGTCCTTGCGGGTGCCGCAGCCGAGCGCGAGGCCGAGGTCGGCGATTTCCGAGTTCCCGCGGATCTTGTCCGCCGTGGCCGAGGCCACGTTGAGGATCTTGCCCCGGATCGGCAGGATGGCCTGGGTCTTGCGGTTGCGCGCCTGCTTGGCCGATCCGCCTGCCGAATCGCCTTCGACGATGAACAGTTCGGTCTCGCCCGGCCCCTCGCCCGAACAGTCCGTCAACTTGCCGGGAAGACGCAGCTTGCGGGCATTGGTGGCGGTCTTGCGCTTGACCTCCCGCTCGGCCTTGCGGCGCAGGCGATCGTCCATGCGTTCCATCACCGCGCCGAGCAGCGCCTTGCCGCGATCGAGGTTGTCCGTGAGGAAGTGGTCGAAATGGTCGCGCACCGCCGCTTCCACGAGGCGGGCGGCCTCGGGGCTGGTGAGGCGGTCCTTGGTCTGGCTCTGGAACTGGGGATCGCGGATGAAGACCGAGAGCATGACTTCGCTGCCGGTCACCACGTCATCCGGGGTGATGTCCTTGGCCTTCTTGGCCTGCCCCACCAGGTCCGCGAAAGCGCGGATGCCCTTGGTCAGCGCGGCGCGAAGGCCCTGTTCGTGCGTGCCGCCGTCCGGGGTGGGGATGGTGTTGCAGTACCAGGAATAGGAACCGTCGGAATAGAGCGGCCAGGCGATCGCCCATTCGACGCGGCCCTGTTCGGAACCGTCATCGCCGCGCTGGAAATCCTGGCGCCCGGAGAAGAACTGCGTGGTCACGCATTCACGGGTGCCGATCTGCTCCGCCAGATGATCGGCAAGGCCGCCGGGGAACTGGAAGGTCGATTCGGCGGGAACATCCTCGGAAGCGAGCGAGGGCGCGCATTTCCAGCGGATTTCGACGCCCGCGAAAAGATAGGCCTTCGAACGCACCAGCTTGAACAGGCGCGCGGGCTTGAACTGCTGGTCTCCGAAAATCTCGGTATCGGGCGTGAAGCTGACCGCCGTGCCGCGCCGGTTGGGCGCCGCGCCGACTTTCTGGAGCGGCCCGAGCGTGACCCCGCGCGAAAATTCCTGCGCGAAGAGTTCCTTGTTGCGGGCCACTTCGACGCGGGTAAGGCTGGACAGGGCGTTGACCACCGAGATGCCGACGCCGTGCAGGCCGCCCGAAGTGGCATAGGCCTTGCCGGAGAACTTGCCGCCCGAGTGCAGCGTCGAGAGGATGACCTCCAGCGCCGACTTGCCGGGAAACTTGGGGTGTTCGTCAACCGGGATACCGCGACCGTTGTCGGTGATGGTCAGCCGGTTGCCTTCGTCCAGCGTGACTTCGATGCGGTTGGCGTGGCCGGCCACGGCCTCGTCCATCGCGTTGTCCAGCACTTCGGCGGCGAGATGGTGCAGCGCGCGCTCGTCGGTGCCGCCGATGTACATGCCGGGACGACGGCGGACGGGCTCGAGCCCCTCCAGCACTTCGATCGCGGAACCATCGTAGGATTCCCCGCCCGCAGACGGGAGCTTGTCGAACAGGTCATCGGACATGGCCGGGACTATAGGGCGGCTAAACCCGCGATCAAGCACGGCTTCGTGCTTATCCGCAAAGAGATGTTCGCGGTCTGATCTTTTTCGGGATTCGGGCAGGCGCGGGGAGGGGAAGCACCGCGTGGCCGATGGCGATTCGCGGGGGTGTTTGCCGGGTCTATTTCTTCCTGGTCTTGCCCGTCTTGCCCGCGGGTTTCGTTGCGGCCCCGGCGCAGGGCCAGGCGCTACGCGTGGCGGCAAAGACCACGTCGGAGCCGGATTCGCTGTGAACCTTGGGATTGTCGTGCAGGTAGCCGACCGTGGCTTCCCGGAGCTGGCTGATCGTCACCCCTGCCGGAATGCAGCTCTTGGACTTGTGCGCGGTATTGAAGGCATCCACCGCGCCGGTGATGTAGGCGATGCATTCGTAGGTCTTCTCGACGTAGCTGTTGCTGCCGCGCTGGGCGGTGCAGCTCTCGTAGAGCTGGGCGCCGGTATAGAAACTGGCATTGGCGGCGCCGGGCACGAACCCCAGCGGCAGGATCAGGGCAAGGCAGGCCAGCTTCCGGGACATCATTCTTGAAACTCTCCAACCCATATGCGAGCCGTTTTTCGGCGGCCCTCGGCGCTTGAGGCGCGCCCTCAGTTCGACGGCTTCCACGAGATCACGCGCCAGAGATACCAGGCCACGGTGCCCAGCGCGAAGGCGAGCGTGCCCCATCCGATCCAGGTTTCGGCCTCGGCGAAAGTATGGCCCAGCCACCGGCCCGCCATCAGCAGGATCGTGTTCCAGATCGCCGCGCCGGCCGCGGTGTAAAGCAGGAAGGGCAGGTGCCGCATGTGGGCGAGCCCGGCCGGAACCGAGACCATGGTGCGGAACATGGGCATGAAGCGCATGACGAACACCACCCAGTGGCCGTGCCTGCGGAAGAAATGCCCGGCTTTCTCCACGTCGCCCCATTCCAGCGTCAGCCAGCGGCCCCAGCGATCTATCAGCGGTCGGAGACGCTCGTAGCCGAGGCGGTCGGCGGCGAGGAACAGCACGTAGTTGCCGAGCGTGGCGCCTGCCGTTCCCGCGAGCAGGACCGGCAGGAAATCCATGCGGCCATGCGCGATGGCGATCCCGGCGAGGCCCATGATAAGCTCCGAGGGGATCGGCGGCACGATGTTCTCCAGCGCCATGAGGAACAGGATGCCCCAATAGCCGCCGCCCTCGACGAGGGAGATCACCCATTCATTCATGCGGCGCTGCTCCGGCCTGGCGGTAACCGCCTACATCGCGGCGTGGCGGACCTCGATGGCGTCCCAGATCATGGCGCCGGTGTCGGTTCCATTGAACCGGTCGATCGCGACGATGCCGGTGGGGGAAGTCACATTGATTTCGGTCAGCCATTTCCCGCCAATCACGTCGATACCGACGAAAACCAGCCCCCGCGCCTTGAGTTCCGGGGCAAGCGCCGCACAGATTTCCTCTTCCGCCGAAGTGAGGCCGGTGGCCTCGGCCGAGCCGCCCACCGCGAGGTTGGAGCGGAATTCGCCGGCACCGGGCTTGCGGTTGATGGCGCCTGCGAACACGCCGTCCACCAGGACGATGCGCTTGTCGCCCTCGGCAACGTCGGGGAGGAAGGGCTGGACCATGAACGGTTCTACCCAGGCGTTCTCGAACATCTCGATCAGCGCGCCCAGGTTGCTGCCGTCGGCGGGCACGCGGAACACTGCCTTGCCGCCGTTGCCGTGCAGCGGCTTGATGACGAGGTCGCCGCCGAAACCGGCTTCGACGTTGCGCTGCTGGAACAGGCGCACGTCCTCGATGCGGCGGGCGATGAAGGTGGGCGGCATGAAGCGCGCATAGTCCAGCACGAAGACCTTTTCGGGCGCATTGCGGACCGAAGCCGGATCGTTGACCACCAGCGTCTGCCCGGCCAGCCGCTCAAGCAGGTGCGTGGCGGTGATGTAGCCGAGGTCGAAAGGCGGGTCCTGCCGCATCAGCACCACGTCGATATCGGCCACGAGGTCGATCAGGCGATACTCGCCGCGCGTGAAGTGCGCGCCTTCCACGCGCTGAACCGTAACCGGGGCACCCCAGCAGGTGAGGCGTCCGGCCGCGCCAGAGGACGCGTCATAGGCGAGCGTGCGAACGTCATAATGGAACAGTTCGTGCCCGCGCGCCTGCGCCGAGAGCATGAGCGCGAACGAGGAATCACCCGCGATCTTGATCGATTCCAGCGGGTCCATCTGAACGGCGATGCGTAAGGTCATGAAAAGTCTGGTCCTCGCGGATATGTACCGAGCGGTATCTTTCGGGAAGGCGGCTTAATCGGAATCGGCGCCGGGCGCGAATGATTTTGGGGCCGGTCCTGCAACTTTGCGGATCGGGCTACAGGTCCGGCTGCCAGGCATTGGCGATCCGGCGCGGCCAGCAGCCGGGCGCCATCAGCAGGACGTCCACCCTCAGGCTGTCGCCCGGCTTCCGGTACCGGTGGGCGACGGCCTCGGCGGCGGCCGCCACGCGGCGCAGGCGGTGATGATCTATCGCATGGTCGAGATCGGCGCGGCGCGCGCGCCACTTCACCTCGACGAAGCACAGCGTGCGGCCGCGCCGGGCGACGATATCGACCTCGCCGCGACCGGTCTTGACCCGCCGGGCGCGGATGCTCCAGCCGGTGAGCCGCAAGTACCATGCGGCCAGAGCCTCCCCCCGGCGCCCCTTGCGCTCCGCTTCGGCGCGCTGCCTGTTCACTTCAGCTCCATCGCCCGGGCATAGAGCACCTTGCGGTCGAGCCCGGTCGCCTTCGCCACCGTTCCGGCCGCCTGTGAGGGCTTCGCCAGCGCCAGTTCGGCGCGGAGCAGGGCATCGACATCCACCTCGCCGATCGGTTCCTCGCCGGGAGGGGCGACGAGCAGGACGATCTCGCCCTTGGGCGGGTGCGCCGCGTAATGGGCGATAAGCTCGCCGGGCGTGCCGCTGCGGCATTCCTCGAACTTCTTGGTAAGTTCGCGCGCCACCGCGACTTCGCGGCCGGGCAGGACCGCGCCGATGGCCTCAAGCGCATCGCCGAGACGGGGGGCGGTTTCGTAGAAGATCAGCGTGGCGGGCACTCTGGCGAGATCCGCCAGCACCGTCTCGCGCGCCTTGGCCTTGTTGGGCAGGAAGCCGGCGAACAGGAAGCGGTCGTTCGGCAGGCCGGAAAGCGTCATGGCCATGACCGCCGCATTCGCGCCCGGCAGGCTGGTGATGGGAATGCCCCGTTCCCGCGCGATCCTGACGAGGCGATAGCCGGGGTCGGAGATCAGCGGCGTTCCGGCATCGCTGACCAAGGCCACCGGCTCGCTTTCCATCAGCGCCAGCAGCCGCTCGCGGTCGGCTTCGCCGGCGTGATCGTCATAACGGATCATCTTCTGCTTGATGCCGAGGTGATGCAGGAGCTTCCCGGTGATGCGCGTGTCCTCGCAAGCGACCGCGCTCACGCCTTTGAGGATCTCCACGGCGCGAAAGGTAATGTCCCCAAGGTTGCCAATCGGGGTTGCCACTATGTAGAGGCCTGAGGTGAGAGTGTGTTCCATCGCAGGGACTCATGGCCCAAGCACTATGGGAGCGGCAAGCAATGTTCTATAATCGCCTGAACCGGCGCAATCTTCTCGCGGCGGCAGCGATGGCAGCCCTCGCGGGTTGCGCAGTGGTCCCCAAGGCGCCCGCGCCGGCTCCCGCCCCCACGCCAACGGCGCCGGAAAGCGAGATTCCCACCGATACCGAACGTCACCGCGTGGCGCTGCTGGTGCCGATCAGCGGGCCCAACGCGGGCGTCGGCCAGTCGCTCGCCAATGCGGCGAACATGGCGCTGCTCGATACCGGCGCGAAGAACCTGCGCATCACCACTTACGACACCGGCACGAATCCGGGCGAAGCCGCCCGCCGCGCCATCGCCGACGGCAACAAGCTGATTCTCGGTCCGCTACTGTCTGACGACATCGCATCGGTCGCGGCTGTCGCCAAGCCTGCGCACGTGCCGCTCATCTCCTTCTCGAACGACGAGAAGGCGGCCGGCAAGGATGTCTTCATCATCGGTAACCTGCCGGGCCAGTCGATCGCCCGCACGGTCGGCTATGCGCGGGGCAAGGGCATCAGCACCTTCGCGGCTCTCGTACCCAAGGGCGATTATGGCGAACGCGTGAGCAGCTCGCTCCTCGCCTCGGTGCGGGACAGCGGCGGCTCGGTCGTGGCCATGGAAACCTATGATCGCACCCCCGCCTCGATCGGTGCGGCGGCCAATCGCATCAAGGCCAAGAGCGGTTACGGCGCGCTGCTCATCGCTGACAGCGGCAGCCTTTCGGCCAGGGCAGCGGTTTCCTACCGCGCGGCCGGTGGCGGTGCGGGCGTGCGCCTGCTCGGCACCGAACTGTGGGGCGGTGAGCGCGAACTGGCCACCAGCCCGGCGCTCAACGGCGCCTGGTTCTCCACCGTGTCCGACGTTCGCTTCGCGCAGTTTTCCAAGAGCTATCGCAGCCGCTTCGGCGCCGCGCCCTTCCGCATCGCAACGCTTGGCTACGATGCCGTGCTGCTGACCCTGCGCGTTACCCGCGCCTGGGTTCCCGGCAAGGCGTTCCCCACCGGCGAGATGCTGGATCCGGGTGGCTTCCTCGGCATGGACGGTCCGTTCCGCTTCAACCGGAACGGCCTGATCGAACGCGCTCTGGAGGTTCGCGCGGTGGACGGCGGCGCGATCAAGGTCATCAGCGCTGCCCCCAGCGGTTTCGCCAAGGACTAGGTCTCGCGATCCGGCTGCGTTCGGGGGGCCGGCTAGGACGGCGGCTTGCCGCCGTCCTCGGGTAACATCTTCGAGGCTTTTCGCCGGTCCGCAGCGGTTTTGCCGATCTGGCGTTCCAGTTTCGCCTGAAAGCTGGCGATGTCCAGAATCTCGAGATCGGGATCGGGGCGGCGCCAGCTTTCGTTTTTTGCGCGCGACCGGCGTAGCGCCCTTATGATCAGGCAGACGATCCCGGTGCCTATCGCGGCGATCAGAAGACAGGCCAGGATCAGCCCGCTGGTCATGGCCGGGCCTATCCGATCGCGGGCGAGGGAGCCGGAAGGTCCGCCAGATGGGCGACGACGCGCCTGAAGCCTTCGGCAGTGGCCAGCGCCAGATCGATGGGCCGCCCGCCAAGGTCGTCCCGGTCCTCGTTGAGATAGGCGATGGCCGCGTCCTTGTTTCCAAGCGTGAGGAGCGCGCACCGCGTCACGTCACCTTGCCGCCGCGCTTCATCCTGCGTGAGCGGGTTGCGGGCTTGCCAGCGGTTCCTGTTCTTGCGCGGGGCCGGATCGGGGGGAGTATCCGTCATCGTCGTGTTCCCTTCAGAATGAGCGCGCAACCGAAGCCGGAAATGTTCCGCGACGGGGCCTCAAGTGGGCTGTTCGGTATGCTCGGTGGTTTCGGTCTGGGCACGCTCCGCCTCGCGGAGAGCGCGGCTGGCTTCCATCTTGCTGATACGGTCGGACATCGCTCTCCACGCGGCTTCGGAGCGCAGTTCGCGCTCCCGCACATTCGAGAGCATCGCCTGCTGGGCGGCAGAGGCCGCCTCCTGCGCCCTTGCGTCGCAGAATGCTTTGGTCAGGCTCATCAGCTGCGCCATGGGCCCGACCCGGGTTGCCGGGGTTGTGTCAGGGGGGCGCCGGGCATCAGGCCAGCTTCACCAGATTGACGGCAGAGGCTTTCCCGTTGCGCGCGATCTGAATGTCGTAAGTGAAGCGATCGCCCAGTGCCAGGGTCTCAAGCCCCACGGCATGAGCGCTCGATATGTGGACGAAGTTGTCTCCGCCGGCGTCCTCGGGACGCAAGAAGCCGTAACCTTTTTCAAGGCTAAGGAATTGGACAATTCCGGTTTGCATGTTTTCCCTCTCATGAAAAACGTCCCGCAAAAGCGAGAATGTGGAGAGAGATTTTCAAAAACGATTAATCGAAATGGCCAATAAAGGCGTGATTCCCGATTTCATGGGAGTGCCGTTGCGGCCATCGAAATCTGAAAGATCAAATCTATCGGGCGAGTGTAACACGGCCCGAAGGTCTGTCCTATTTAATTATGCCGCCGCAGGCCCGGCACAGATCCACTCTGAAATCGCCCGCCGCGCATTTTCGGGATCGCTTCCGGGCAAGCCGGACTTCCGCCGCCACTTTCATGAAAAATTACTTCCCCCAAGAGAGCGACCGGCCGGGGGGAGAAGGTCGTCTTTTTCCATCAGAATAAAGAACGGCGCTTCCCGAAAGTACACTTTCATACGCAGTAATAGTGGAGTACCCATGGCGCGCAACCATTTGGGGAGCAGGCGTTATGTCGAAGCGACTGGCAGCGGAATTCTTCGGTACATTCTGGCTCGTCTTCGGAGGCTGCGGTTCGGCCGTTCTTGCAGCAGCCTTTCCGGAGCTTGGCATCGGCTTTGCCGGTGTCGCCCTGGCTTTCGGCCTTACGGTCGTGACCATGGCCTATGCAGTGGGCAGCATATCCGGCGGGCATTTCAACCCGGCGGTTTCCTTCGGCATGGCGATCGGCGGCCGACTGGACTGGAAAGACCTCGTTCCCTACTGGATTTCGCAGGTTCTCGGCGCGATCGTGGCGGCGGGCGCACTTTACGCGATCGCCTCGGGCAAGGCGGGCTGGACGCCCGAAGGCTTTGCGACGAACGGCTATGGCGCGCTTTCGCCCGGTGGCTATGCGCTTCATTCGGCGCTGCTGATCGAAACGATCCTGACGGCGGGCTTCATCATCGTCATCCTCGGGTCGACCTCGAAGATCGCTCCGGCCGGGTTCGGCCCGCTGGCGATCGGCCTGGCGCTGACGCTGATCCACCTCGTGTCGATCCCGGTAACCAATACCTCGGTCAACCCCGCCCGGTCGACCGGGGTGGCGCTCTTCGCCGAAACCGCTGCGCTGGGGCAGCTATGGGCCTTCTGGCTGGCGCCGCTGATCGGCGCGGCCATCGGCGCCCTCATCTGGCGCACGCTGCTGGCGCCTAACGAAGGCGCTCTCTAGAATGGATCAACCCTGCTCGCGCGGATGCGCATTGCGGTAGACGTCGAGCAGGGTTGCCGCATCCACCTTGGTATAGATCTGGGTCGAGCCGAGGCTGGCATGGCCGAGCAGTTCCTGGAGACTGCGCAAGTCCGCCCCGGCGCCGAGCAGGTGGGTGGCGAAACTGTGGCGCAGGGCATGGGGCGTGGCGCTGGCAGGCAGGCCAAGGGAAATGCGCGCGCGCGCGACCGCCTTCTGGACCATGCCTTGGGCAAGCGCTCCGCCCTTGGCCCCGCGGAAGATCGAACTGCCCGCTACCATCGGCCATGGACACTTGTGGATGTAGTCTGCCACGCCATCGCGCACGATCGGCAGCAAGGGCACCATGCGCTGCTTGCCGCCCTTGCCGGTCACCATCAGGGTCTCGCCCAGGGGCAGGGCGCTGCCTTCGATCGACAGGGCCTCGGCAATGCGCAGGCCCGCGCCGTAGAGCAGGAGCAGGACCGCGCGGTCCCGCGCGCCGATCCACGGCTCGCGCGCGTCTTCCTCCACCGTGGCGGCGAGATTGACGGCTTCGTCCGGCGTGACCGGGCGCGGCAGGCCTTTCTTGAGGCGCGGCCCCCTGAGCCGCGGCGGCGCGGCATGGGCCACGCCCATCTGTTCCCGGGCGAAGGCGAGGAAGCTCTTCAGTGCGGAAAGTTCGCGCGCGGCCGAAGCGTTGCCGATGCCCTGTTCGCGCCGGTCGGCAAGGTGAAGACGCAGCTCCGCCGCTTCGAGCCGGGCCAGGGTATTCCAGTCCTCCGCCCCGGTCCGGTCGATCAGGCGGGCCGCGGTCGCGAGATAGGCGCGCAAGGTATGGGGGCTGCGGCGCCGCGCGTTGCCGAGGTGATTGCCCCAGGTTTCGAGCAGGTCCGCCTTGGTCAAGGTTCGACGAGGTCTTCGGGCACGATTTCGCCCAGCAAGCCGTCAAGCAACGGCATTCCCGATTCGGTGACGTGCAGCCGCAAGCCGCTGCGCCGGATCAGCCCCTGCTTCTCGTAGAATGCGGCCTTGGCGGGATCGCAAAGCTGCGCCGCGTCCAGCCCGAACCGCGCGGACATCGCGCCAAGGTCCACGCCTTCGCGCAGGCGCAGGCCCATCAGCATGGCCTCGCTCGCCTGCTCGCGGCGGCCGAGTTCGCGGCTCTCGTTGATGCCGTGCGCGGCGCGGTCGATGGCTTCAAGCCAGTTTTCGGGCTTGCGGTGGCGGGTGGTGGCCACCCCGCCGCGCCGGCCATGAGCGCCCGGGCCGATGCCGCAATAGTCCTGATAGCGCCAGTAGGTCAGGTTATGGCGGCTTTCCTCGCCGGGGCGGGCGTGATTGCTGATCTCGTAGGCGGGCAGGCCGGCACCAGCGGTCATCTCGCGGGTGAGGGCGAACATGTCGGCGCAGGCGTCCTCGTCCAGCGGCTCGAATTCATGCTGGCGAACCATGGTCGCGAACTTGGTGCCCGGCTCGATGGTCAGCTGGTAGAGCGAGAGGTGTCCGGTGCCGAAGGACAGGGCATGGGACAGTTCGGCATGCCACTGGTCCGGCGTCTGGCCGGGGCGGGCGTAGATCAGGTCGAAACTGACGCGCTCAAAGCGTTTCTGTGCCACTTCAAGCGCTTTCAGTCCCTCTTGCGCATCGTGAAGACGGCCAAGAAACCGCAGAGTTGCGTTGTCCAGCGCCTGAAGGCCGAGCGAGACCCGGTTTACACCGGCATCGGCAAGCGCCGCATAATTGCCGGCCTCGACGGAGGAAGGATTGCCTTCCAGCGTGATCTCGATTCCATCCGCGAAACCCCAGAGTTTCTGCGCCTCGTCAAGCAGCCGCGCAACGAGGGCAGGGGGCATCAGCGAGGGCGTGCCCCCGCCGAAGAAGATCGAATCGAGCGGTTCCCCGCCTGCCACCGCATGCTCATGCCGCATGTCGGCCAGCAGCCCCGCCTCCCAGCGCGCGATCTCGACCCGCTCGCGGACATGGCTGTTGAAGTCGCAGTAGGGACACTTTGCGAGGCAGAACGGCCAGTGGATGTACAGCGCGCGGGCCATGATCGGCAGATTAGCTCGGGAACTGCTCCGCGACCAGCTTGGCGAAAGCATCGGCGCGGTGGCTGATCTCGTGCTTCTTTTCAGGCGCGATTTCGGCAAAGGTCTGGTCGAGGCCGTCCGGCACGAAACAGGGGTCGTAGCCGAAACCCAACTTTCCGCGCGGAGGCCACGTGAAAGTCCCGTTGGAGCGGCCTTCGTAGACCGCTTCATCGCCGTTCGGCCAAGCGATCGCGAGGACGCAGGAGAACCAGCACGAACGGTCGGCTTCAGGGCCCTGTTCGCAAAGGAGGCCTTCAACCTTGCCCATCGCCATGAACCAGTCCCGGCCGGGTTCGCCCTCGAACCACTGCCGTTCGGCCCAGTCGGCGGTGTAGACGCCGGGCTTTCCGCCCAGCGCCGTTACCGACATGCCGCTATCGTCAGCCAGCGCAGGAAGCTGCGCGGCTTTCGCGGCGGCATGGGCCTTGAGCAGTGCGTTCTCGACGAACGTCGTGCCGGTCTCCTCGGGCTCGGGCAGGCCGAGTTCCCCGGCGGAAACGCACTCGATCCCGTAAGGGGCGAGCAGGGCGCCGATTTCCCTCAGCTTGCCCGCATTGTGCGTGGCAATGACGAGGCGTTCGCCCTGGAGACGGCGATTGCTCAACGGCCGACTGCCTTGGCCTGGGCGGCGAAGATCTGGTCGCAGCCGATGCGGGCGAGGCGAAGCAGGCGCAGGAGGCCTTCCTCGTCATAAGTCGCGCCTTCGGCAGTGGCCTGTGCCTCGGCGATCTTGCCGCCCTCGATCAGCACGAAGTTGGCGTCGGCATCGGCGGCGCTGTCCTCGATATAGTCGAGATCGAGCACCGGGGTGCCGTTGCAGATGCCGCAGGAAATGGCGGCAACACGGGCCTGGATCGGGTCTTCCTTGATCTTGCCGTCCGCCATCAGCTTGTCGACGGCAAGACGCAGCGCAACCCACGCGCCCGAGATCGAGGCGGTGCGGGTGCCACCGTCCGCCTGAAGCACGTCGCAGTCGAGCACGATCTGGCGTTCGCCGAGCTTCTTCATGTCGACCACGGCGCGAAGGCTGCGGCCGATGAGGCGCTGGATTTCCTGCGTGCGGCCGGACTGCTTGCCCTTGGCCGCTTCGCGGCTACCGCGGGTATGCGTTGCGCGGGGCAGCATCGAATATTCGGCCGTTACCCAGCCTTCGCCCTTGCCGCGAAGGAACGGCGGCACCTTCTCTTCGACGGAGGCGGTGACGAGGACGCGGGTATCACCGAAGGAAATCAGCACCGAACCTTCGGCGTGCTTGGTGAAACCGGTCTGGATATCGATGGTGCGCATCTCGTCGGGCGTACGGCCGGAAGGTCGCATGGAGGTTCCTTTGGTCTAGTTCGGATCGTCGATTACCCGCGCCCCCTAGAGCATTTTCAAGTCAGGTGGAAACACCTGACGGTTCGGAAAATGCGACAAACGGTAAACTTGCATTTTCAAGTCAGGTGGAAACACCTGACGGCTCGGAAAATGCGACAATCGGGAAACAGGCTGCGCATTGTGCTTGAGGCTGCAATCCCAATCCCTAGATTGAAGGTACATGCCGACGACGCCCATCAATGAACTGACCGCCCGCGCGCGGGAGATTTTCCGCCTAGTCGTGGAGGGCTATCTGGCGACCGGAACCCCGGTCGGATCCAAGGTATTGGCGGGGCCGGGCGGGGTGCAGTTGTCTTCGGCGTCGATCCGCTCGGTTCTGGCAGACCTCGAATCGCTTGGACTTCTGGCCGCGCCGCACACCAGCGCCGGACGCCTGCCGACCGAGGCCGGGCTTCGGTTGTTCGTGGACGGCATCATGCAGGTGGCCGAGCCCACCGCCGAGGAACGCATGGCGATCGAGAGCCGAATCGCCGCACCCGGCCCGATCGAGGCCGCGCTCGAAGCGACCAGTTCCCTGTTGTCGAACCTTACTTCCGGAGCTGGCGTCGTGATGGTGCCGCGCCGCGAGCCGCGCCTGATGCACTTGCAACTCGTTCCGCTGGCTGCGGGGCGAGCGCTGGCAGTGCTGGTGGGAGAAGATGGCGCTGTAGAGAACCGCATCGTCGAATTTCCCGCGATATTGCCGCCGGGCGCTTTGGAGGAAGCTTCGAACTACATTTCGTCGCACCTCGCTGGCCGTACGCTGAGCGAGGCCGCAAGGGCGATGCGCGCCGATATCGCCACCGGCAAATCCGCCCTGGATTCGGCGAGCCGCGATCTCGTGGAGCGGGGGCTTGCGGTGTGGAGCGAGGATGCCATGGCGCGCCCGGTGCTGATCGTGCGCGGACAGGCCAACCTTCTCGACGAGACCGCGCTGGTCGATCTCGAACGGGTGCGTTCGTTGCTTGACGATCTCGAGAACAAGCAATCCGTGGCCGAACTCCTCGACCTTGCCCGCGAAGCCGAATCGACCCGTATCTTCATCGGTTCCGAGAACCGTCTTTTCGCTCTGTCGGGCTCGTCCGTGATCGCCTCGCCTTATCGCGACCGCGAAGGCCGCGTGGTGGGCGTCGTGGGGGTAATCGGGCCGACTCGGTTGAATTATGCGCGCGTCGTCCCCATGGTGGACTTCACCGCCCAGAGCCTGGGCAAGCTCATCGGATAGTTGGAACAACAGAATAATGACTGACGACAAGACCCAGCCGCCAGAGGGTCAGACTGTAGATCCCGCGATCGCGGAAGAACTGAAGGGCGTGCCCGAAGACATGATCGACAGTGGTAAGGACAGCGGTGAAATCGCGAAGCTTCGCGAGGAAATCGAAGTCGCCAAGCAGGACGCGCTTTATGCGCGCGCCGAGACACAGAACGTGCGTCGCCGTCTCGAAAAGGACATTGCGGACACGCGCGCCTATGCGGCGACCGGTTTTGCCCGCGATATCCTTTCGGTTGCGGACAATCTGACGCGGGCGCTCTCGGCGATCCCCGCCGAACTGCGCGAGGACGAGAAGCTGAAGAGCCTCGTCGCCGGTATCGAGGCCACTGGCCGGGAGATCGAAAAGGTGTTCACGAACCACGGCATCAGCCGCATCGCGGCGATGGGCCTGCCGCTAGACCCCAACCAGCATCAGGCGATGATCGAGATTCCCTCGGCCGACGCGGAACCCGGCACTGTCGTGCAGGAGCTTCAGGCGGGCTACATGATCAAGGATCGCCTCCTGCGCCCGGCCATGGTCGCCGTCGCAAAGAAGCCTGACTGATCCCTTCGCGCCCCGCCTGCCGTCAAGTCCCGCAGGGACGAACGGGGGCGGGGCGTCGATGTTTGACGGGGCGACATGGAACCCGTCCGCGCCGGAGCCGTTGAGCAGGTAGACAAACCTGACTTTCAGCGGAGAGATTCCATGCGCAAGCTCATACTTCCCATCCTCGCCGCCGGGGCATTCAGCATCGCCGGTTGCGCCAGTAACTACGCGGGCGAAGGCGCCCTTGCCGGCGGCGCTCTCGGCGCGGGCGTCGGTGCCATTACCGGCGGCGACGTCGGCACCGGCGCGGCCATCGGGGCAGCGGCAGGCGCTGTCGCGGGCTCCACTGCAAAGAAGCACGACGGTTGCTATCGCTACGACCGCCGCGGGAACCGTTATTGGGACCGCGATTGCTGAAAACTTGGGGTCATCCAACGAAAAGAGGCGCGCGGAACGTTTCGCGCGCCTCTTTTCGTGGCGCCTTTTCGTCGGGATAGCCGGGCTCAGGCAGAAAACGGAAGAATTCCGCAATAGCTGGCCAGTGGCGGCGCGCCCGGAATTTGCCAGCCTCGTTCGAGCATGAAGACATGGCGCACGATTTCCGCCTGCTGTTCGATCCCGTACCTGGCGAGCGTCCAGCCCGGTCGCAGCGCATAATCGTAGCGGCAGAAGGGGTGGCGCATCAGTGGAAGATACCATCGACCTCGTTGTTGCGCCTGCCAGACATGCGTGATTTCGTGAATGAAGAGGCCCTGCATCCCAATCGGCGCGTCTGAAAAATCATCGCGATAGAGGTCCGAGGCGCCGGCGAAATGGATATGGCCGCAAGGCGCCATCGCCACATTGGCGGGCTGGAAAGGAAACCACCGCCTGCGCCGGATGCGCACGGGCCTGCAGTCCACCGCTTCTCCGAATATCGAGCGCACTAGCGCCGTTTCGCCGGCGGTCAGCTTGCGCTCTCCTCCGGGTGGGCAGGGGCTGTCCGGGAGCGCGAGTGGAAGGCCCGCGATCAGTGGTTCATCCCCGGCATGTCTCCGCCTCCGGGCATGTCCCCGCCCATCGTTTCCACCCGCAAGGGCATCGACAGCTTGTCTCCATCGGAGAAGGTGAGGGTGAGTTCAGCGGTTCCGCTGGATTTCACGCTTTCGCCGATGTCGAACGCCATGACGTGAAGGCCGCCGGGTGCAAATTCGACCTGTGCACCGGGTGCGATTTCAAGCGAATCGACAGCCGCCATGCTGCCGCCGTCGGTCTTGTGCATCTGGGCGCTGCCTGCCCCCGTGACGTGTACGCCGATAAGCTTCACGGCGGCCGGACCATCGTTGCGCACAGAGAAGTAGACCGCGCCCGGGCGGCCGCTTACCACGGGAAGGACCAGGTGCCCGTCGCTTGCGCTGATGCCCGGCTTTGCCGTTGGGCCGACAGCGCCTTCAGCCGACTGTGTGGCGGTTTCCTGCGACGTTGGGGCTTCGCCCTGCTGGCAGGCGGCGAGCACGAAAAGCAGGGCGGGGGCACTGGCAAGGGTCAGCAAACGAAGCGGCTTCACGGCAGGTCGATCCTCTCGGGCAGGCTCATGACGGGGCACTGAAAATTTCCCCGGCGTAATGCCATCGAGACAGACTTGTTCCAAGCGAAACCACACCTATATGCCGGTGCGACGACTTGAACGTCATCGAGCCGTGCAAGCCGCCTTGCCTTATGGAGGGAGGCGATCCGCATGGTGTCATCCACTGACGTGAGGAATGGGGATAATGGCAAAAGTAATTGGTATCGACCTTGGCACCACCAACAGCTGCGTCGCCGTCATGGACGGCGGCAAGCCCAAGGTAATCGAAAATTCAGAAGGCGCCCGCACGACGCCCTCGATCGTCGCTTTCACCAAGGATGGTGAGCGCCTGATCGGGCAGCCGGCAAAGCGCCAGGCCGTGACCAACGGCGACAACACGATTTTTGCGGTAAAGCGCCTCATCGGCCGCCGCTTCGACGATCCGGTGACCAAGAAGGACACCGAGCTGGTTCCGTACCACATCGTCAAGGGCAAGAACGGTGACGCCTGGGTCCAGGCCGGCGGCGAAGACTACAGCCCGTCGCAGATCTCGGCCTTCACTCTGCAGAAGATGAAGGAAACCGCCGAATCGTACCTCGGCGAGACCGTGACGCAGGCCGTCATCACCGTGCCCGCCTACTTCAACGACGCACAGCGCCAGGCGACCAAGGACGCCGGCCAGATCGCCGGTCTGGAAGTGCTGCGCATCATCAACGAACCGACCGCGGCCGCACTGGCCTACGGCCTCGACAAGCAGGACGGCAAGACCATCGCCGTTTATGACCTTGGCGGCGGTACCTTCGACGTTTCGATCCTCGAAATCGGCGACGGCGTGTTCGAAGTGAAGTCGACCAACGGCGACACGTTCCTGGGCGGTGAAGACTTCGACACCAAGCTGGTTGAATGGCTGGCCGACAAGTTCAAGGCCAAGGAAGGCATGGACCTGCGCAGCGACAAGCTCGCCCTGCAGCGCCTGAAGGAAGCGGCCGAGAAGGCGAAGATCGAACTGTCGTCCACCGCGACGACCGAGGTCAACTTGCCCTTCATCACCGCACGCATGGAAGGCGGTGCCACCACCCCGCTACATCTCGTGGAGACGATCACCCGCGCCGACCTTGAAAAGATGGTTGCGGACCTGATTCAGCGCACGCTCGAGCCCTGCAAGAAGGCTCTGGCTGACGCCGGTGTCTCGGCCAAGGACATCGACGATGTCGTGCTGGTTGGCGGTATGACCCGCATGCCCAAGGTCCGTGAAGTCGTGAAGGACTTCTTCGGCAAGGATCCGCACACCGGCGTGAACCCTGACGAAGTCGTCGCCATGGGCGCCGCGATCCAGGCCGGCGTGCTTCAGGGCGACGTCAAGGACGTGCTGCTGCTGGACGTGACCCCGCTGTCGCTGGGTATCGAGACGCTGGGCGGCATCATGACCAAGATGATCGACCGTAACACGACGATCCCGACCAAGAAGAGCCAGGTCTACTCTACCGCCGAGGACAACCAGCAGGCGGTGACCATCCGCGTGTTCCAGGGCGAGCGCGAGATGGCGCAGGACAACAAGATGCTCGGCCAGTTCGACCTGGTGGGCATTCCGGCCGCGCGCCGGGGCGTGCCGCAGATCGAAGTCACTTTCGACATCGACGCGAACGGCATCGTCAACGTTTCGGCCAAGGACAAGGGCACTGGCAAGGAGCAGCAGATCCGCATCCAGGCATCGGGCGGTCTGTCGGACAACGACATCGACCAGATGGTCAAGGATGCCGAGAAGTTTGCCGAGGAGGACAAGAAGCGTCGCGAGGCTGCCGAGGCCAAGAACAACGCCGACAGCCTCGTCCATGCGACCGAGCAGCAGATCGTCGAACATGGCGACAAGATCGACGCCGGCCTGAAGGCGGAAGTCGAAGCGGCCATCGCCGCGACCAAGGCCGCGATCGAAGGCGGTGAGCCCGCCGAGATCACTGCCAAGTCGCAGGCTCTGACCGAAGTCGCGATGAAGATGGGTCAGGCCATCTACGAGAAGGAGCAGGCCTCTGCCGCTTCTCCGGAAGCCGCTCCGGCCGGTGGTGACGACGATGTCGTCGACGCCGAATTCTCGGAAGTCGACGAAAACAAGGGCTGATCGGTCCTCATGACAAGCGTGGCCGCCATCGTTACCGGACGTAACGGTGGCGGCCAGGTCGCACGCGGGGAATAACGAGACGTGTCAGCTACCGAAATCGACTATTACGAACTGCTTGAAGTAGAGCGCAGCGCCGACGACAAGACTATCAAGTCGTCATATCGCCGGCTCGCGATGCGCTATCATCCCGACAAGAATCCGGGGTGCGACGATTCCGAAGCGCGCTTCAAGCAGATCAGCGAGGCATACGATTGCCTCAAGGACCCCCAGAAGCGGGCTGCCTACGACCGTTATGGTCATGCGGCGTTCCAGCAGGGAATGGGCGGTGGCGGTCATGCCGGTGGCGCCGAGTTCGGCGACATCGGAGACATCTTCGAATCCATCTTCGGCAGTGCCTTCGGTGGCGGCGGTCGGCAGCAGGCGCGTCGCGGCGCCGATCTGCGCTATGACATGGAAGTCAGCCTCGACGAGGCGTTCCATGGCAAGCAGACCGAAATCACCATCGAAGTGTCGCAGAGCTGTGAGCCTTGCGGCGGTTCTGGCGCCGAACCGGGCACAGGCAAGCGCGCGTGCAACATGTGCGCGGGCCACGGCAAGGTTCGTGCCCAGCAGGGCTTCTTCGTGGTGGAGCGCACTTGCCCGACCTGTCACGGCCGGGGCGAAGTGATCGAGAAGCCATGCCGCTCCTGCGGCGGTGAAGGGCGCGTGGACAAGCCGCAGACCTTGCAGGTCGACATCCCGCCAGGAGTCGATTCGGGCACGCGCATTCGCTTGTCCGGCAAAGGCGAGGCCGGGCCTTTCGGCGCGCCTCCCGGAGATCTCTACATCTTCCTGCACGTCAAGCGTCACCGGGTGTTCGAGCGAGACGGAACGACACTGCTCACACGCGTACCGATCACCTTCACTACGGCAGCACTTGGTGGGTCGATCGAGATTCCGAACATCGACGGTGATCCGATCACGATCGATATTCCCGCGGGCATCCAGTCAGGCAAGCAACTGCGCAAGCGCGGTGCAGGCATGCCGGTGCTTCAGGGGCGCGGCCGCGGCGATCTCGTCGTCGAGATCAGCGTGGAAACACCGACCAAGCTCTCCGCTCGCCAGAAGGAATTGCTGCGCGAGCTTCAGGCAACCGAAACCGGCGATGAATGCCCGCAGTCCAAGGGCTTCTTCGACCGGATCAAGGAAGCCTGGAACGATCTGACCGAATGAGGTTCATATCGTCGTCCCGGACCTCTTCCGGGACGACGATGTGGTTCCTCTAGCCGCCCCGCAAAACATCTTCGCGAAGGTCGCGAAGCAGCGCCGGATCGGCGGTCAACCTGTTCTTTTCCTCATCAAGCACTGCAAGGAAGGCGTCCCGCTTGAATGCGGCCATTTCGCCCTGTGAGAGTGCATGTTCGCCTTCAAGTGAGGAGGCGATCAGGTCGACCATACGCTCCGCACCGTGGAGCCTTCCCCACAAGTAGTCGTTCTCGCGGTAGGCGCGGCTGAAAAAGGCGCCGAAGTTGTAGAATTCGGTTCCGCGCAGCACCGGCCCCTTGCGGATCATGTGGCAATCCTCGGGCGAGATGCGGTCGACGCGAACCGGGTCGAACTCGGTCAGCCCTTCGCCGCGCAGCAGCGGCAGGGTTACAGTATCGTAGAACGGGAATCCCAGATAGGCGAGCAGCACGCGCCGGCGCAGAGCTTGGGGCATGTCGGCCAGTGCCTCGGCCAGCATGACATCTACCCGTGCATCGATCTCGACCAGGTTTCGAGCTTTCCAGACGTGATCGACCACGGCTGCAGGGTCCGCAAAGACACCGGCGGCCAGTGCTGGAAAATCTTCTCCCAGTGCAGCGGCGGGCTCTCGGTCGAGATAGAGCGCAAGCGCGGCGTAAATCGCTTCGCGCGCCTTGTCCCGCTCGGCCTCGGTTACGCTGGCTTCCTGCTGCCATTCCTGCGTGACGCGGCGTGCCAGAAGCCGCAGGCGGCGCACCCTGAAGGCGAGATCGTGACTGCGGAAGAACCCGATCATTCCCGGAGAACCGTCTCCCTTGAGGCCTTCGATCCGATCCAGCCCGCTGAGCGTGAAATGATCGTGCAGACGCTGGACGACAGGTTGGCTGGACGACAGGCCAAGGTCGGGCGCCGCCTCGTGAACCAGTCGCGCCAATGTCGCGACAATGCCCGAGAACTTGACCTGAACGTAGCCGTGATAGGCGAAACCGGCCTGTTCGAGGGCGGCGAGCTGTGCCTTGTTGCGCCACGCCGCGAGCCGCTTCGGGGTGGGCCGGTCTAGGAAGAAGGTATTGCCGAACAGGCGATCTACCGTTTCCTCGATTTCGGGCCGCAGGGCGAGGATGATGGTGCGCATCGTCGCCATCTCCTGCGACTGGCGCTCGAGCGCTTCGAGGTTGTCGCGGATAGGCTGTTCGCGCGGAATCGAGGAAAGCGAGCCGAAGATCGTCGAGAAAAAACCGGGCGCCGTCTTTTGTCGGCGTATCGAGGCGCCGATACGATCGGGCGTGGGATCTATGTAGACGAAGCGTCGGTCCACTTCTCGCGTTGCCGGACGATCGCGCAGCACGGCCATGGCATCGGCGAACGGTGCATTGTTGAGTACGGAGCCGTCGATCAGTGCGACCTTGTCGAGATCTCCGCGCAGGCTGTGCTCTGGCATGATGCGACGGAAGAACGCCTCGCGATCCGGCCACTCAAGGCTCAGTTCGGACACGAGATTGTCGATTTCCTCGATCTGCAGAGGCGGGAACGCGCCGGGAAAGCTAGCGGTCGAACGCGAGGCTAGCAGGAGCTCCGGCATGGGGGCGAGATTTGCCGAGCCCGACAAAGCCTCGAACCCGATAGTCAGTCGGTGTTCGCTTTCGAGCACCAGCTCGGGGGAATGGAGCCTCAGGGTTTCGAGGTGGCCCTTGAAGTCGGTGGCGGTGACGAACAGATTGATCGGGTGTCCGTGTGGAAGGAGCGCAGGTCCCGCGTTTGCGCGTTCCATCGCCGAAAAAGCGCCCGCCAGCAATCGTGACAGGCCGATACCGCTGAAGGGGGGCTCGAACCAGCGTGATCGGATCAGGCGCGAGAGTTTCTCGCGTACTTCTTCCCGTGTTTCCGGCGCTACGCTGGTGCTCACCGCGTTGCCGGGGCGGTGCAACAGGTAGGATACGATCGGTCTGGCCCAGAACTTGGTCGCCTGCGACCGTGCGCGCGCTTCGGGATCGAGCAGCACATCGATATCGGCATTTTCCAGCCAGAGTTCGGTCAGCGGCTCGAGCGACTGGCCTGAATGGATCGCCTGGGAAAGGAACACGCTGTTGATCCCGCCCGCGCTCGCGCCGGCGACGATATCCGTCAGCACCCGTAGTCGCAGGTTGCTTCCTTCTTCCAGCCGCTGCAGCAATCGTCGGTAGACGCGGGCGGTTCCTTCGGGAGCTTCTTCGCCCGCCCAGAACGCGCGGCTTGCCTGAAGGGTCTTCCACAACTCCTTGGTAACGCCGTGCATGTAGACGGCCAGACTGATACCACCGTAGCAGACCAGCGCGATCCGCAGTTCCTTTTGCCGCATGGCTCCATGTTGGCGGCATATTGGAAGAAAGGCAATTGCGTTCTCATTCCGTTCCAGATACCCGGAACCTCATGGCAAAGCCCAAACGTCGATATGTCTGCCAGTCCTGCGGGGGAGTTTCCAGCCGCTGGCAAGGCCAATGCGCCGATTGCGGCGAGTGGAACACATTGGTCGAGGATGCGCCGCAAACGGTGTTTTCGTCCAAGCATGATCTGTCTTCGGGCGGCCGTCCGATCCAGTTCACGCCGCTCGATGCCCCCGGCGAACTGCCCAAACGCCGCGCGAGTGGATATGCGGAATTCGACAGGGCTCTGGGCGGAGGTCTTGTCCCGGGCTCCGCCATCCTGATGGGCGGCGATCCGGGCATCGGCAAGTCGACGCTGTTGCTTCAGGCTTCCGCGCATATCGCAAACTCGGGTGGCAGCGTCGTCTATGTAAGTGGTGAAGAGGCGGCAGGGCAGGTCCGGCTGCGGGCGGAGCGGCTTGGCCTATCGAAATCCCCGATCCTGCTGGCTTCGGCAACTTCGGTACGGGACATTCTCACCACGCTGGGCATGATGGATGCGCCAGCCCTGCTGGTCATCGATTCGATCCAGACCATGCATTCCGATTCGATAGAGGGCGCTCCCGGCACAGTCAGCCAGGTGCGCGGCTGCGCGTTCGAATTGATCCGGTACGCCAAGGAAAACGACGTCACGCTCGTGCTGGTCGGTCACGTTACCAAGGATGGTTCAATCGCCGGTCCGCGCGTCCTTGAGCACATGGTCGACGTGGTAATGAGCTTCGAGGGTGAGCGTAGCCATCAGTACAGGATCCTGCGCAGCCTGAAGAACCGGTTCGGCCCGGTCGATGAGATCGGGGTCTTTGCCATGGAAGGGGCGGGTCTGACCGAAGTCGGCAATCCTTCCATGTTGTTCCTGTCCGGTCGCGATCAGGAAATGCCCGGGAGCGCGGTTTTCGCTGCCATGGAAGGCACGCGGCCTGTGCTGGTCGAAATCCAGGCGCTGATCGTGCGACTCCAGAGCGGGGCGACTCCGCGGCGTGCGGTAGTGGGGTGGGATTCGGGACGCATGGCGATGCTGCTTGCGGTTCTGGAAGCGCGCTGCGGGCTCAACTTTTCCAGTGCCGAAGTCTATCTGAACGTCGCCGGCGGCTATCGGCTTGCCGATCCGGCCGCCGATCTGGCCGTGGCTGCGGCGCTTGTTTCGGCACTGGGCGATCGCCCGCTACCGAAGAATGCCGTCTGGTTCGGCGAGGTTTCGCTGGCAGGAGAAATCCGGCCGGTTTCCCATTCATCTATCCGTCAGCGCGAATCGGCCAAGCTTGGATTCGGGCGCGCGATAGGTCCGGCAGGCGGTGCAAAAGCGGAATCCGCCAAGGACATCGACTTCACCGGACTTGCGATGCTGCCCAATCTCGTTGACCGTATCCTGGGGGATGCCTAGTTCGTAGCTTATGACCGGTTTCGATATTGCTGTTCTGGTGTTTGTCGGCGTGGGGGCCGCCACCGGGTTTCTTCGTGGTTTCGTGCAAGAGATACTGGCGCTGGGCGCCTGGGTCTTTGCGGTGTTTGCCATCCGCGCTTTCCATGAGCCGGTGTCGCTCCTGCTCGAGCCCTATTCCGGCACGGGATCGGCGACACCCGTCCTGGCATTCGCGCTTCTGCTGCTGGTTCCGTTCTTTGCCGTAAAGCTGATCGCAGGCTGGGCAGGCAAGCGGAGCCGCGCGTCGGTGCTTGGCCCGATCGATCGCGTGCTGGGTTTCGGTTTCGGGGCGGTGAAGGGCATGATTATCGTGGTTCTCGCGTTTTCGGTGCTGGTGCTTGGTTATGACACGATCTGGGGTGCAGGCGGCCGGCCGGACTGGATAAAGCAGGCGCGAACCTATCCGTTCGTCAACGCGAGTAGCGAAGCGCTCGTCAAGATGATTGCCGAACGCCGACACGAAGCCGCAGCAAGCGAAGCGGCAGACAATTGATGTCGACGGCAGTGCTCTATACGCCAGAAGTCCTGGGGCTAGCCGTTCAATTGGCGGGCCACCCCTGGGACGAAGCACTGTCGCTGAAGGCAGAGGCGCGCTCGCAAAGCTGCGGCAGCACGATCGCGCTGGGTCTCGACCTGGACGCTGAAGGCAGGATCGTGCACGTGGGGGTCCGCAGCCAGGCCTGCGCGATCGGACAGGCTGCCGCTGCAATTTTTTCAGACGCTGCAATCGGCCGGACTTCTGCACAAGTGCATGATGCGGCTGCGAAAATTACACGGTGGTTGGCGGGTGAGGAAGGTCTTCCCGATTGGCCCGGCTTTGTTTTGATCGCTGCTGCGCGTGATTATCCGGCACGCCATGGTGCGGTCATGCTCCCTTGGAAGGCGGCGACGCAGGTTCTTCCCATCGGCTGAAAGCGCGGTTAGATCGCGTTGACGGATCTCGAAATCGGGACCGGCGGGGGAAGATCGAAATGGCAGAGGTAGCACCTGGGAAACCGGTTCAGCCGAGCGTGTCCGACATCAGGCTGGTAATAGCCGCGTCCTCGATGGGCACGGTTTTCGAGTGGTACGATTTTTTCATTTACGGCACGCTTGCTGCGGTTATCGGCAAGACCTTCTTTCCTTCCGGCAATGCGACTTTGGAGACCCTGTTGGTCTGGGCCGGCTTCGCCGTGGGCTTCGGGTTCCGGCCGCTTGGTGCGATCCTGTTCGGATATCTCGGCGACAAGTTGGGTCGCAAGTACACGTTTCTCGTGACGGTCACACTGATGGGCGTGGCGACAGCCGGCGTGGGCCTTATTCCCTCCGCCGATGCCATAGGCTGGGCGGCTCCTGCGATTATCCTGGTGCTCCGCGTGCTGCAGGGGCTCGCACTCGGCGGGGAATATGGGGGCGCCGCGATCTACGTGTCCGAGCATTCGCCGCCGAACAGGCGCGGGTTCTACACCGGCTTCATTCAGGCCAGCGTCGTCGGAGGTTTCGTGCTGAGCCTGATCGTGGTGCTTGGCTGTAAATCGGTCATGAGCCCAGCCCTATGGGAGGCGTGGGGCTGGCGCCTGCCATTCATCCTCAGCCTCGCATTACTGGCGATATCGCTCTGGATGCGCCTCAAGCTATCGGAAAGCCCGGTCTTCAAGGCGATGCGGGCGCAGGGCGAAATTTCCGGTAACCCCTTTATCGAAAGTCTCACTTACCCCGGTAACAGGAAGCGGATTTTCATCGCTCTCTTCGGGATCGCCGCCGGACTGACCGTGATCTGGTATACCGCGATGTTCTCCGCTCTGAGCTTCCTCAAGGGAGCCATGCGCATGGAGGACAGGCCGGCGGAACTGATCGTTGGTGCGTCCGCGGCGCTGGGCATGGTCTTCTTCGTAATATTCGGCAGCCTGTCTGACCGTATCGGTCGCAGGAAGCCGATCATATGGGGCTATGCCCTGACCTTGCTCCTGCTGTTTCCCGCTTTCTGGTTGATCGGGAGTCATTCCAATCCCCAGCTTGCGCATGCGGCTCGGGAGGCGCCGGTCTTCGTTGTCGGGCCTGACTGCAGCTACAATCCCTTCGATATCGAGCAGAAGTCGAACTGCGGGAAATTGCTTGGAGATCTCGCCGGAGCGGGCGTGACCTATCGCCTGTCCGCCGCGCCGGAGCTTGTCTTGCAGGTCGGCGGCAAGGCGCTTCCGCTCGAAACCTATCCGTGGGGCGACAGGAAAGGCCGAGGCGCTGTCCTGCAGGGATGGCTGCGCGAGGCGGGCTACGATTTCGCCAAAGTCACGCCAGGCGCGCGAGATGCCGTGACGATCGGAGTTGTGCTAATCGTGCTGATGGCCTTGTCCGGTGCCACTTACGGTCCGGTAGCGGCCCTGCTTTCGGAAATGTTTCCGCCGCGCATCCGGTACAGTTCGATGTCCATCCCCTATCACATCGGGACGGGCTACTTTGGCGGTTTCCTTCCGCTGATTTCCAGCTACATGGTCGCGAGCAGCGGCAACCCCTATCAGGGTCTCTGGTATACGTGGGGTGTTGTCGCGATGGCCCTCGTCGTCTCGCTGTGGGGGCTGCGAGGCGGCCCTCCGCGCGATTATGGTGACGATGCTTCCTGAAGTTCCTGCTTCCGCCCTCCGCCTCTCCTTTGATGGGGAGGCCCTGAAATCAAACTGGCAAGCGCTGGACCGTCTTTCGGGAAGTGCACTGGCAGGGGCGGCGGTGAAGGCCAACGGTTATGGTCTTGGCGCGCGCGAAGTCGTGCCGGTCCTGCGGGAGGCTGGTTGTCAGGATTTCTTCGTAGCTCATTGGGGTGAAGCCGCCGATCTGCTCGACTGTATCGGCTCTGCCGGTCTTTCCGTTCTGCACGGCCCGCTTAGTGCAGGGGATGCCGCCTTTGCCCGTGCAACAGGAACGGTTCCGGTGATCAATTCGATTGCGCAGGCCCGGCGCTGGATCGAATGCGGCGGTGGGCGTTGCCATTTGATGGTGGACACCGGGATGAACCGTCTCGGCGTTTCGCTTTCCGAACTGGGTGACGAGGCGGTCGAAGCGCTGGATGTCGACATCGTGCTATCGCATCTCGCATCGGCCGAGGAAGAAAGCGATCTTAACGAACGGCAGCGGCTTCGCTGGCGGCAGGCGCTCGGACAAGTGCGTCATGAACGCGCCAGCCTTGCCAACAGCGCCGGGATTGCACTTGGCAGCGCTTACCACGGGGACATCACGCGGCCGGGAATCGCGCTTTACGGCGGCGTGCCACGGGCGGAGATGGCGGACGATCTCAGGCAGGTGGTCCTGCCGGAAGCGGCCATCCTTCAGGTGCGTTCGGTCTCCGCCGGAGAAACGATCGGCTATAATGCTACGTATGAGGTTACCTCCCCCATGCGCGTGGGAACCGTCGCGCTGGGTTATGCCGACGGCTATCTGCGGTGCTGGTCGGACAGGGGTGTGTTCCGCGCCGGGGGACACGTATTGCCAGTGCTCGGCAGGGTCAGCATGGACATGACCGTAATCGATCTGACCCATGCTCCTGAACTGGGAGAGGGCGATTGGGTCTCCGCAGACTATGCACTTCCCGAGGCTGCTGCAAAGACGGGATTGTCGCAATACGAACTGCTCACGCTTTTGGGGCGCAGGTTCGGTCGCTAACGCGATTAACCCGGAGTTTTGCTGCGCAGCAATTTGTGTTGCGTTGCGACAACACCGGGTGGTAACATGTTGTCATTCTGGACTGGGGATTGGCAATGGCTGAAACGGCGTCGCAGGACGACAACACGGTAATCATAAAAAAGTACGCAAACCGTCGTCTCTACAATACACGTTCCTCGAGCTACATCACGCTCGATCATCTTGCGAAGATGACCCGTGAAGGTGTCGATTACAAAGTGCTCGATGCCAAGAGCGGTACCGACATTACGCACACGATCCTCACGCAGATCATCATGGAGGAGGAATCCAACGGAGAGCAGATGCTTCCGGTGAATTTCCTTCGCGAACTTATCAGCATGTACGGCAATTCGATGCAGTCGCTGGTTCCGCACTATCTCGAAGCTTCGATGGACAACTTCCGGGCCAATCAGACGAAGCTCCACAAGGCTTTCGAGGACAGCCTCGGCAACAACCCGTTGGCGAAGCTGGCCGAACAGAACATGGCGATGTTCAAGGCCGCCGCCGCCGCGTTCATGCCGGGAGCGGAAAAGCCCGAGCCCAAAGCCCCTCCAGCCGGAGAGGCAGGCGATCTTTCGGCACTGCGCGATCAGATGGCCGAAATCCAGAAGAGGCTTGACGCGCTGGGCAAATAAGGGTCTGCGCATGGTCCTTCGCGGCGCGAACAAGGCGCCGCGAATTGCCTTGAATGCAACGGATGGTCCGTCGCATCGCAGATCAGGAAGAAGCAATCGTGTCCGCCATTCGTCACGCCCTCTCGACCAAGCGCGAGGACGACTTCGCCCAGTGGTATCAGGAAGTCATTTCCGAGGCCGAAATGGCCGAGGAATCGGGCGTTCGCGGATGCATGGTGATCAAGCCGTGGGGCTACGGTATCTGGGAGCGCATCCAGCGCCTGATGGATGACCGCATCAAGGCTGCCGGCGTCACGAACTGCTACTTCCCGCTGTTCATTCCGCTTTCGTACTTCGCCAAGGAAGCCGAGCACGTCGAAGGCTTTGCGAAGGAAATGGCGATTGTCACTCACCATCGCCTCGTCGGTGACGGCAAGGGCGGCCTTGTGCCCGATCCCGAAGCGAAGCTGGAAGAACCGCTGATTGTCCGCCCGACTTCGGAGACGGTGATCGGCGCTGCCATGGCGCGTTGGGTGCAGTCCTGGCGCGACCTGCCGCTCATGGTCAACCAGTGGGCCAACGTCGTACGCTGGGAAATGCGCACCCGCATGTTCCTGCGGACGAGCGAATTCCTTTGGCAGGAAGGGCACACTGCCCACGCCGACCGTGACGATGCCATGATCGAGACGCTGCGTGCGCTCGAGATGTATCGCGACTTTGCCGAGAACGAGCTGGCCATGCCGGTGATCGCGGGCGAAAAGCCTGAGAATGAACGCTTCCCCGGCGCGGTCGCGACTTACTCGATCGAAGCCATGATGCAGGATGGCAAGGCGCTTCAGGCGGGCACCTCGCACTACCTGGGGACGGGCTTCGCCGAAGCGGCAGGCATTCAGTATCAGGACAAGGAAGGCACCCAGCAGTACGCGCATACGACGAGCTGGGGCACTTCCACGCGCATGGTCGGCGGTGTCATCATGACGCACGGCGACGATGATGGTCTTCGCGTGCCGCCGATGATCGCGCCGCACCAGATCGTCATCCTGCCGATGCTGCGCGACAACGACGAAGACGCAGCATTGCTCGCTTACTGCGAGGAACTCCGCAAGGCGCTCGTCACGCAATTCGCACTTGGGGAACCGCTGCGCGTCCTGCTCGACAAGCGTCCGGGCAAGGCGACCCAGAAGCGTTGGGCCTGGGTCAAGAAGGGCGTTCCGCTCATCCTCGAGATCGGCGGCCGCGATGCTGCCGGCGGGCAGGTCTCGATGCTGCGCCGCAACAAGCTCTGGAACGAGGCGGCCAAGGCTAACTTTGCTGCCATGGCGAAGGAAGATTTCATCGCCCGCGCGGCCACAGAAATCGAGGATATCCAGACCTCGCTCTTCGCCGAGGCGAAGGGCAAGCTCGATGCGAACATCTCGCGCGCTGCGAGCTTCGACGAACTTGCTTCCTTCTTCTCGGAAGGCAAGCGTTATCCGGGCTGGGTCGAGGTCGAATGGTCGCGGCCGACCGGTGCCGAACTCGAAGCCGTGGTGCATAAGCTGAAGGCGCTGAAGCTCACCATCCGCAACACCCCGCTGGACGCTGCGCCGGTCACTGGCCCTTGCGTATTCTCCGGAGAGCCGGCGGTCGAGCGGATCTACGTCGCAAGGTCCTACTGATCTGAAGGGGAAGAGGGCGTGCTGGGATCGATCAAGTACAACCTGTCGAACCTGTTGAACTTCAGGGGACGTGATGCCCGCCAGACGTTCTGGCTCTACGTCCTCTTCCTCGTCGTCATCCAGTATCTCGTCGGCATGGTCATGGCCATGCCGATGATGGGTGGAATGATGAAAGGCGCTTTCAGCGCCGCTCAACAAGGTGCCACTGCGGCCGACATGCAGGTCCGCCTGATGGCCCAGATGGCCGGTTACATGAGGACGTCGATGACGGTGTCCTCCATCGTTTCGGTTCTGGCCGGCCTCCTGCTGATGGCCGCTTTCGCCCGCCGCCTGCACGATTCCGGGAGGCCGGGCTGGATATCGGTTCTGACGTTCCTGCTCTCACTCTCTTCGAAGGCGATTGTCTGGTCGAAAATGAACGAGATCGTTTCGACTATGCGCTCCGTTTCGCCGGAGAATTTTGAAACGGCATTCGCGATGCAATCGAAATTGGTGGGCGCCAGCCGGCTCGGTTACGCGGCCATTTTGCTTGTCATCGTGTTCGGCGTATGGCCTTCCAGCCCAGGGACCAATCGCTACGGACCTCCGCCGGTTCGCGTCTGACCTCTTGCCAACCCGGATATCCGGCGTGACAAGCGCGTACATGAACAAGCTTCTGGCCGCGACTGCGCTTTCCGCCTCGATCATTTACGCCGTCCCCGCTTCAGCCGGTGATTCGGCCGAAGTTTCCGAAGGCCGGATGCGCGCCGATGTGGAAAAACTGGTGTCCTTCGGCACCCGCCACACGCTTTCATCGGATACCGACCCAAAGCGCGGGATCGGCGCGGCCCGGCGCTGGGCCGCCGACGAGTTCCGCAAAACCTCCAAGGCTTGTGGCGGTTGCCTCGAAGTCACCATGCCGGAAGCCATTGTGAGCGGTACGCGCATTCCGACGCCAGTCAGGATGGTGGACGTGGTTGCGATACAGCGCGGTACCGAACGGCCCAATGAAGTGGTGATCGTCCAGGCTCATATCGACAGCCGCGTGACCGATGTGATGGACATCAAGAGCGATGCACCGGGTGCCAATGACGATGCTTCAGGCACCTCGCTCGTTCTCGAGGCCGCCCGCGTGCTGTCCAGGCGAAAGTTTCCGACCACGATCGTCTACGCCGCCCTTTCGGGCGAGGAGCAGGGGCTATATGGCGGCAAGCTGCTGGCGGAGTACGCCAGAAAACAGGGCTGGACTGTCAAGGCCGTCTTCAACAACGATATCGTTGGCGGCACTCATGGTTCCGACGGCCTCGTGGATGATCGGCATGTGCGCGTGTTTTCCGAAGGGCCGCGTGCCGACGCAACGGACAAGACACGCGCTGATGCCCGCCGTTTTGGTGGTGAAAACGATAGTCCCGGCCGCAATATCTCTCGCTACATTGCCGCTCTGGCAGGAGGCGTTCAGGATGATCTCGCGGTTCGGCAGGTCTGGCGCGCCGACCGTATGGGGCGCGGCGGCGATCAGATTCCGTTCCTGGAGCAGGGAAATCCGGCGGTGAGATTCTCGGTCGCGATCGAGGATTATGACCATCAGCATCAGGACCTGCGCACCGAAAACGGCGTGAAGTTCGGCGATACCATCGATGAGATGGATTTCCCCTATCTCGCCAAGGTCACGCGCCTCAACATCGCAGGTCTGGCTGCGCTCGCCAGCGCACCCATGCCACCGGAGCCGGTGGCGGACGCCGCGGTCAAGACCTGGACCGACGTGACCTGGAAGGCAGTGGCGGGGGCTGCCGGCTATTCGGTATGGCGCCGACGCACCGATGCGCCGGAATGGGAAGCGCAGCCGTTGGTGGCGAAGACTTCGCAAACCAGCGTGAAGCTTGAAGGACTGCGCGGCGACGACTGGATACTCGGCGTAAGATCGATCGCGGCTGACGGCAGCGTCAGTCCGATTGCAGCCGCCGTTCCGGGCGGGGGTTTTACTCCGCTTGCGCAATTGCCTTGAAACGGATGTTTCAGGCATTGCCGAGGGAAGATCCGATGCGTCCAATTCGGTTGCCAATGCCTGCAATCGGGAGTGTGCTGACCGAGGATGGTGCATTCTCGGTTCGCAGCTCGCGGATAGGCTTGTTATGCAGCAGTGATGCGGGAAATTCGGGCTGAAGGGGATCTGGATGACAATCGCAAGGCCGGGGCACAACCCGGGATATATCGCAACAACTTGCCATTATCGCTTGCCAAAGCGTGGGAATATCTGGACGGCGCCGTTATCCAAGGGAAACGGTAAGCGATCATGGGCCTGACACAACATTTCGACCTGTTGCATGCCTTGGCCGGTATGCTGGTGGGTATTTTGGTGGGGCTGACCGGGGTTGGCGGAGGCTCGCTCATGACGCCGCTGCTGGTGCTTTTGTTCGGCGTAAGCCCGCAGACAGCGGTAGGCACCGACCTGTTGTTCGCCGCGGTGACCAAGATCGCCGGTTCCGCGGTTCACGGCAAGCGCAACACTGTCGACTGGACGATCGTGCGCCGCATGGCTTGCGGCAGCGTGCCGGCAGCCATCGTAACTCTCGGTTTCCTGTCGTACTTCGGCAAGATCGGCAATTCCACCGAACATCTCATCATGATCTCGCTGGCGGTCCTCCTCGGCCTGACGGCGGTGGCGGTTGTCTGTCGGAAATGGCTGCTCAAGTTCGCGCATGACATTAATCCGGACCAGCCCCGCTCTCGGGTCGTGGGAGGGACGGTGCTGCTCGGAGCGGCAATCGGCGTTGCGGTATCGATTTCGTCGGTAGGAGCGGGCGCGATCGGCATGACTGTGCTGCTCATGCTCTATCCCAAGCTGCCCGTCGCCCGCATCGTCGGCTCCGATATTGCCCATGCCGTGCCGCTGGCTCTTATCGCCGGCGTGGGGCACTGGTTTATCGGTGATGTGGACTTCGGACTTCTGGCGGTATTGCTGCTGGGATCGATCCCCGGGGTCATTCTTGGAAGCTACCTCTCGTCCCATGCGCCGGACAGGATTCTGCAGCCTCTTCTGGCCTGCGTTCTCGCCGTTTCCTCCTGGCAACTGTTCCTGAAGGCCAATTCGGCAGACAAGGCGCTGCCAACGCCGGCAACAGCCCATGCCGCAACAATCGAGGGTGAAATTCCCGAACAGCACCCGTGATGACGGCGCCGCAATGATGCGGCGCCATTGCAATAAGCCCTGAACGGGCGCATGGCGCTGTCATGCCTCCCAAGAACCGGCCCGAGCCTGGCCTGCCGACACGCCAGCAAATCCTCGATCTCATTCAGAATTCGTCCGACCCCGTCGGCAAACGCGAAATTGCGCGTGAATTCGGCTTGAAAGGGCAGGAGAAAATTCAGCTCAAGTCGCTGCTGAAGGACATGGCCGAGGAAGGCCTGATCGACGGCAAGCGCACAGCATTTCATCGGATGGGCGGTATGCCCAAGGTCACTGTTCTTCGCGTGGTCCAGATCGAGGAAGGCGAGGCGATCGCCATTCCCGACACCTGGACACCGGACGATGCAACGCCGCCACCGCGCATTCGCCTGGTGGAGAAGGGGCGTGGTTCAGCGCTCAAGAAGGGCGATCGCGTACTTTCGCGCACCGAGGAAACTCCCACCGGGTGGCGCGCCTGGCCGATGAAGAAGCTCACCCTGCGATCCGAGCAGCTTCTCGGGGTCGTCGAGATCGACGGTGCGGGCAAGCCATGGTTGGCACCTGTTGACAAGCGTGTCCGCAGTTCTGCCCCGATTTCCGACCTTGGCGGCGCCGAAAAGGGCGAGTTGGTTCTGGCCGAACCGATCGGGCGATCCGCGCGTCCATCGGTGAAGGTCACGGAAATCCTGGGCGAGCCACTGGCGCCCAAAGCGTTCAGCCTTATCGCCATTCACAAGCACGGTATCCCGAACCGCTTCAACGAAGAGACCATCGAGGAAGCCGAGGCCGCGGCGAAGATGCCGCTCAGCGCCGAGAAGCGCGAAGACCTGCGGCATCTGCCGATAGTCGCCATTGATCCTTCGGACGCCCGCGACCATGACGATGCGATCTGGGCCAAGCCGGACGGCGAGGGCGGATTCGATGCACTCATCGCCATCGCCGATGTCTCTTTCTATGTGCGGCCGGGTGGTGAGATTGACCGCGAGGCGCGGCGGCGTGGCAATTCGGTCTATTTCCCCGACCGCGTCGTGCCGATGCTGCCCGAAGTGCTCAGTGCCGACGTGTGTTCGCTGCGCTCGGGAGAGGACCGCGCGGCCATGGCGTGCCACCTCAAGATCGATGCACAGGGGAAGGTCGTTGGTTGGCGGTTCACACGCGCGCTCGTCCGCATCCATGAAGTGATCGCTTACGAGGAGGCCCAGGCAAGCATTGATGAAGGCCGTGCCGAATCGCACCTTCAGGATCTGTGGGCTTGCTGGAAGGTGCTCGCCCAGGCGCGCAGCGACCGCGATCCGCTCGAACTTGAACTGCCCGAGCGCAGGGTAAAGCTGGACGATCAGGGCCGCATTGCCGAGATCGCCCTGCGCGAGCGTCTCGACGCGCACCGCGTGGTCGAGGATTTCATGATCTCCGCCAACGTTGCAGCAGCCAAGGCCCTTGAAGCCAAGGTTGCGCCGGTGGTCTACCGTGTCCATGAAGTGCCCAGCCGTGAAAAGCTCATGGCGCTGAAAGACTATCTTGCCACCTTCGGGCGCAAGCTTTCGCTTGGGCAGGTCATCACGCCGGGCCTGTTCAACCGCATGCTCAAGGACATCGCGGATGAGAGCGAGAAGGCGCTCATCATGGAAGCGGTGCTGCGCAGCCAGACACAGGCCTATTACGGGCCGCGCAACGAAGGTCACTTCGGCCTCGCGCTCGGTTCTTACGCCCATTTCACGTCGCCGATCCGTCGCTATGCCGACCTTCTGGTCCACCGCGCGCTGGTCGATGCCTATGGACTGGAGCAACCGGCGCCCAAGGGCAAGATTCCCGCGACCTCCGGCTTGTCCGAGCGCGACCGTGACGATCTCGGCCGCGTCAGCGAGGCCATCAGCGCCGCCGAGCGCCGCGCCATGGAGGCCGAGCGCGAGACGATCGACCGATACGTTGCGGCATGGCTTTCCGCCCGTGTCGGTGATGTGTTCGACACGCGCATCACCGGAGTTCAGAAGTTCGGGTTCTTCGCCACGATCATCGGCCTTGGTGGCGATGGTCTGGTGCCGGTTTCGACTCTGGGCGCGGAACGCTTCTCTTATGACGAGAAGGCACAGATTCTCGAAGGCGAAAGCACGGGCACCACTTATGCAATGGGCCAGATCCTGCGGCTGCGCCTGGCCGAGGCCAATCCGCTTACCGGTGCGCTCAAGTTCGAGCTGGAAGAGGGTGGCGGCCGTATCGAGCCGCGCGGCAAGCCCCAGGAATTGAAGAAGAAGGGCAAGCACTTCGTCGGCAAGCGCGGGCGGCCCGGCAACATTCGCCATCAGGGGCGCAGGAAGTAGTCGGTCGTTTCGTCCCGAATTCGCTTCGGGACGAACGCCGCTTTTGCGATCCTAGCTCAGGCGCTCGATCGCTTCGGCATCGAGGGTGCCGGGAATCACGAAAACGGGGCAGGGCATCTGCCCCAGTCCGGCGCCGGTGAAGTGCGCAACGAGTGGGCCCGGCCCGCCTTCCCGGGCGGCGCCGAGCACGAGTGCCGAGACCTCGGCGTGCTCTTTCAGGTACTGCCGCACGATCTTGATGTCCTCGCCCATGCGGACCGAGATTACCGGCATCTTAGCGCCTTGTGATAAAAGGTTGCCGGCGGCGGCCGTCACCAGCGTTTCCGCACGGGCGCGGGCCTCTTCCTCGATGGTAGCCTGAACCCCCCCGAAGGCATTGAACGGCTGGGGCGGCACGAGGGCCAGCAGATGCAGTGCACCATCGGTCTTCGCGGCGCGGCGCGCCGCGAATTGCAGCGCCACCAGCGCTTCTTCCGTTTCGTCGACGATGACCAGGTAGATGCGCATAGTGTTCCCTCTTGAACACGGGTTATCGGGCTATTCAGGTCACGGTGCAAGCCATCACGAATGCGAAAAAAGGCGTGCGAAGGCGCTTGTGCGCGCGGCTCAACTTGTCCAAGGAAAGGCGGACCCCGCACACCTCCCCAGGAAAACAAGGGACACACAAGCTTCCATGCCCATCGAGATCAAGATGCCCGCCCTGTCCCCCACGATGGAAGAGGGAAAACTGGCAAAATGGCTGGTTAAGGAAGGCGACACCGTCAGCTCCGGCGATATCATGGCCGAAATCGAAACCGATAAGGCCACGATGGAGTTCGAAGCCGTCGACGAAGGCACCATCGGCAAGATCATGATCGCCGAAGGTACCGAAGGCGTGAAGGTTGGAACCGTGATCGCCGTCCTCGCCGGTGAAGGTGAAGACGTCAGTGCCGTTTCCGCCGCACCTGCCGCCGCCAAGACCGAGGCCCCCAAGGCAGCCGATGCCGCTCCGGCTCCGGCTGCCGCCGCGCCTGCCCCGGTCGCCTCTGTGCCTGCTGCCAAGGACGGCCGCGTTGCCGCTTCGCCGCTTGCCAAGCGTATCGCTGCCGACAAGGGCGTAGACCTTGCCACCGTGAAGGGTTCCGGCCCGAACGGCCGCATCGTCAAGGCAGACGTCGAAAGCGCGCAGCCCGGTTCGGCCAAGCCTGCGGCCGCCGCTCCGGCGCCTGCTGCCGCCGCGCCCGCCGCCGCCGAAGCCAAGGCTCCTCCCGTCGACATGGCACCGGAAACCCGTGCGCTGCTCGACGATCGGGTTCCGCACGCGGTCACCAAGCTTTCGGGAATGCGCAAGACGATCGCCAAGCGCCTTACCCAGTCCAAGCAGGAAGCGCCGCACATCTACCTTTCGGTCGATGTCCGCCTCGACAAGCTTATGGCGCTGCGCGCCGAACTGAACGCCATGCTCGAAAAGCAGGGCGTGAAGGTCTCGGTCAACGACATGCTGGTCAAGGCACTTGGCCGCGCGCTGATCGACGTGCCGGAGTGCAACGTGACCTTCGCCGGCAACGAACTGATCACTTACGCCCGAGCCGACATCTCTGTCGCAGTCTCGATCCCCGGCGGGCTCATCACCCCGATCGTCACCGATGCGAGCGGCAAGTCCTTCTCGCAGATCGCCAAGGACATGAAGGATCTTGGCACGCGTGCCCGCGAAGGCAAGCTTGCTCCCGGCGAGTATCAGGGCGGCACCGCCTCGATCTCGAACATGGGCATGATGGGCATCAAGCAGTTCTCGGCCGTCATCAACCCGCCGCAGTCGACCATCCTGGCGATCGGCGCGGGTGACAAGCGCCCGTGGGTCATGCCCGACGGCACGCTCGGCGTGGCGACCGTCATGAGCGCAACCGGCAGCTTCGACCACCGCGCGGTGGACGGCGCCGATGGTGCGCGCCTGATGGCCGCGTTCCGCGAATACGTCGAGACCCCGCTCGGGATGGTCGCCTGACGTGAGCGAGCATCCACGCGATCCGGTGATCCGGGTCACGGCCATGCCGGCTGACGCCAACGCCTATGGAGACATCTTCGGCGGCTGGCTGATGAGCCAGATGGACATGGGTGCCGGCCTCGTCGCCGCCCGTCGCTCGCGCGGACGCGCGGTGACGGTGGCGATGGACGGCATGCAGTTCCACCTGCCGGTCAAGGTTGGCGACGAGGTTTCGGTCTACGGCGAAATTCAGCGCGTGGGCCGTACTTCGCTGACCATCGCCATCGAGGCATGGCGTCGGCACCGGCATGAAGAGGAAGAAGTGAAGGTGACACAGGCGGTGTTCACCTTCGTCGCGGTGAACGAATTCGGCAAACCGCGCGTCATCGATCAGGAGAAATAACTCAGTGGCTGATACTTACGACGTCATCGTCCTCGGTTCCGGCCCCGGCGGCTACGTTTCGGCGATCCGCTGTGCGCAACTCGGACTGAAGACCGCCATCGTCGAGCGCGAACGCCTCGGCGGCATCTGCCTCAACTGGGGTTGCATCCCGACCAAGGCGCTGCTGCGCTCGGCCGAGGTGTTCCACCAGATGAAGCACGCCAAGGATTACGGCCTGGCGGCGGACAACATCACCGCCGACCTCGACGCGGTGGTCAAGCGCTCGCGCGGGGTAGCCGACAAGCTCAATCAGGGCGTTACGCACCTGATGAAGAAGAACAAGATTGCCGTGCACTTCGGCAACGGCAAGCTCGTGGCTCCGGGCAAGCTCTCCGTCACCGATGCCGACGGCAAGGCGACCGAACTGGCCGCCAAGCACATCATCATCGCCACGGGTGCCCGCGCGCGTGACCTTCCCAAGCCCAAGGCCGACGGAGAGCGCGTGTGGACCTATCGCCACGCGATGACGCCGAAGGAAATGCCGAAGAAGCTCCTGGTCATCGGTTCGGGCGCGATCGGTATCGAATTCGCCAGCTTCTACAACGACATGGGTGTCGATACGACCGTCGTCGAGATGATGGACCGTATCGTTCCTGTTGAGGACGCCGACGTCTCCACCTTCCTCGAGAAGGCGCTGACCAAGCAGGGCCTCAAGATCATGACGGGCGCCAAGACCGGCGATATCGCGGTCGGCAAGGACGGCGTGAAGGTTGCGTTGACCGACAAGAAGGGCAAGACCGAAACGGTCGAGTTCAGCCATGTCATCGTCGCGATCGGCATTGTCCCCAATGTCGAGAACATCGGGCTGGAAGATCTCGGTATCGAACCCGACAAGCGCTTCCACATCAAGGTCGATCCCTACGGCCGCACCAACGTCAAGGGCGTGTGGGCCATTGGCGACTGTGTGGAAGGCCCCTGGCTGGCACACAAGGCCAGCCACGAAGGTGTCACCACTGCCGAAACCATTGCTCAGGAACTGGGCAACAAGGACGTTCACCCGCACCCGCTCGATCGTAACAACATCCCGGGTTGCACCTACTGCCACCCGCAGGTGGCGTCGGTCGGCATGACCGAGGCCAAGGCCAAGGAAGCGGGCTACGAGCTGAAGGTCGGCAACTTCCCGTTCGTCGGTAACGGCAAGGCGATCGCTCTCGGCGAGCCGGAAGGCTTCATCAAGACCGTGTTCGACGCCAAGACCGGCGAATTGCTGGGGGCTCACATGATCGGCGCGGAAGTTACCGAGTTGATCCAGGGCTACGTGGTCGGCAAGACCCTCGAAACCACCGAGGCCGAACTGATCCAGACCGTGTTCCCGCACCCGACACTGTCGGAAATGATGCACGAGGCGACGCTCTCGGCTTACGGTCGCGCTATCCACTTCTAAGGATCGCGTCTCCGGACGAAAATGAGAAGGGCGGGTCCTTGCGGGCCCGCCCTTTCTCTTTGGTTCGGTAGCGGAGGATCGCGCTCAGCCGAAGTTCTTGGAGAGTATGACCAGAGTGGGATCGCCGATGAAGGGTTCGGGGATGAAACCCTTGTCACGTTCCACCTCGATGGCAGCGCTGTTTTCGCGGCTTTCGATGGCGATGATGCGCTTGCAGCCGCGGGCATCGGCCTGTTTGCCGAGGAAGTCGAGCATGGCCCAGCCGACGCCCTTGCCCTTGTGATCCGCTCGCACTGAAATCGCTACTTCGGCGGAATCGCTGTTGTCGTCGAAGGCGAGCACGCCCGAGGCGATGATCCCGCCGTCTTCAGAGAATCCCAGCCACGATTCGGTACGGTAATGGTCCGCTTTGACGATGGGTGCGATCTGCTGCGGGCTGACCCTGTCGGCGGCGGCGAAGAAGCGGAACCGCCGGTCGTCATCGGTTACCCGTTCGAAGAATTCCGCCAGAGCCTCGGCATCGTTCTGGGTGGCCGGGCGGACGTCGAGCACGATCCCGGAACGGGTTGGCAGCGTGATGGCGTCATTGAGGGACATGGGTCGAACTCCACTGGAATTGTGTCGGTTCCTTAGGCGCTTGTACCATGATCCGGCATTGATCGGGATCATCGAACGCCGTCGCCTGCGGCCAAGGCTAACACGACCTGTCGGTTATGTCCCGCTAGTGGGACAAGTCGTTGCAAGACAGGTAGCGCTTGGCGATTCATCGGTTAATGTAGGGAGGAACCGGCCGCTCGCGAAGCTGGCCTAGAAAGTCGTTTGCCGGGCAGTGCCTGGCGAGAGGAGTAGGAAGTCATGGCCGAGGCCATCTATCCAGTGCCCGCCGAATGGGCCGAGAACGCCCTGATCGATGAGGCGCGCTATCAGCAGATGTACGCCCGTTCCATCGAGGATCCCGAGGGTTTCTGGCGGGAAGAAGCGCAGCGGGTGGACTGGATCAAGCCTTTCGAGGTGGTGAAGCAGACCAGCTTCAACGAGGCGGACTTCGGCATTTCATGGTTCCCGGACGGCACGCTCAATCTCTCGGCGAACTGCCTTGATCGACACCTAGAGGCACGAGAGAACGACATAGCGATCCTCTGGGAGCCGGACGATCCGAAGAATCCCGAGCGCCGCATCACATACGGCGAGCTTCACGAATCCGTTTGCCGTTTCGCCAACCTGCTCAAGGCACGCGGCGTCAAGAAGGGCGAGCGCGTCACCATCTATCTGCCGATGGTGCCGGAGGCAGCCGTCGCCATGCTGGCCTGTGCGCGCATCGGTGCGATCCACTCGATCGTCTTTGCCGGCTTCTCTCCGGATGCGCTGGCGGGGCGCATCCAGGATTGTGACAGCCGCATCGTTCTCACCAGCGACGAAGGGCTGCGCGGGGGCAAGAAGGTTGCGCTCAAGGCCAATGTCGATGAGGCGCTGAAGGCGTGTCCCGGTGTCGACAGCGTCATCGTGCTGGCGCATACCGGCGCCGAAGTGCCGATGGTCGAAGGGCGCGACATCGACTGGGCTTCCGCCGCGGCCGGGCAGTCCGCCGATTGCCCGCCAGAGGAGATGGGCGCCGAAGACCCGCTGTTCATCCTCTATACCTCCGGCTCCACCGGCAAGCCCAAGGGTGTGCTCCATACCACCGGCGGTTACGCCGTCTGGGCTTCGATGACGCATGAATACGTCTTCGATTACCGACCCGGCCAGATCTACTGGTGCGCGGCCGACATCGGCTGGGTCACGGGGCATTCCTATGTCGTCTACGGGCCGCTGATGAACGGCGCGACCACGGTGATGTTCGAAGGCGTTCCCAACTTCCCCGACGCCAGCCGGTTCTGGCAGGTGGTCGACAAGTTCGGGGTCGAGATATTCTACGGTGCTCCCACGGCCCTGCGCGCGCTGATGCGCGAGGGGGACGAATTCGTGAAGAAGACCAGCCGCAAGAGCCTGCGCCTGCTCGGTTCGGTGGGCGAGCCGATCAATCCCGAAGCCTGGTCCTGGTATCACGAGGTCGTGGGCGAGGGCCGCTGCCCGATCGTCGACACCTGGTGGCAGACCGAGACGGGCGGGGCCATGATAACCCCGCTGCCCGGCGCCACCGCGCTCAAGCCGGGTTCGGCCAGCAAGCCGTTCTTCGGCGTGAAGCCCGTGCTGCTGGACAACGACGGCACCGTCCTGGAAGGAGCGGCCGACGGCTGCCTGGTCATCGCGGATAGCTGGCCCGGCCAGATGCGCACGGTCTGGGGCGATCACGAGCGTTTCTTCCAGACCTATTTCAGCACTTTCCCCGGCACCTACTTCACCGGCGACGGCTGCCGCCGGGACGAGGACGGGTACTTCTGGATCACCGGGCGGATCGACGACGTCATCAACGTATCGGGCCACCGGATGGGCACCGCCGAGATCGAATCGGCGCTGGTCGCGCATCCGGCGGTGGCCGAGGCGGCGGTGGTGGGCATGCCGCACGAGATCAAGGGGCAGGGGATCTACGCCTTCGTCACCTGCAATGCCGAAGTCGAGCCGGACGAGGCCCTGCGCCGCGAACTCATCAAGTGGGTCCGCCATGAAATCGGGCCGATCGCCACGCCTGACGTGATCCAGTTCGCGCCGGGCCTGCCCAAGACGCGTTCGGGCAAGATCATGCGCCGCATCCTGCGCAAGATCGGCGAGAACGACTTTTCGAACCTCGGCGATACCTCGACGCTCGCCGATCCTTCGGTGGTCGACAACCTGATCGCCAACCGGCCCCAGCCAGCGGCGGCCTGAAGATCCCAGGACCGCAGCGAAAAGGGGCGGGAGGCGAATATGAAAGATTCGCCTCCCGCCCCTTTTGCAAACGGTCTGTTCGATCAGGCTTTCGCCCGGCCTGCGGCCGGACTGATCACGGCTTCTGCGCAAACAGGATGACGTGCTCCAGCGGTTCGTCGCCGGGTGCCTCCTGGCCGGGCGCTTCGCCGATGCAGGCTTCGACGGAGACGACCGTCACTTCGAAACCCATCGCGGCGAGCAGCGCCGAAAACTCGGCGTCCGGCGTTGCCGACCAGATCGCCAGGATACCTTGTGGCTTCAGCGCCGTCATGGCGGCCCTGAGGCCCATTCGCGAATAGAGCCAGTCGTTCACCCGGCGGGTGAGCCCTTCGGGACCGTTGTCGACATCGAGCAGGATCGCGTCATAGGCGCTATCCGCCGCATTTATCAGTATCGCGACGTCGTCCTGCACGAGCTGGACCCGGGCGTCGTCCAGGCAGCCGGCCGTGAAGGCCCGCATCGGTCCGCGCGCCCATTTTATGATCTCGGGCACGATCTCCGCCACGATGACCTGAGCGTCGGACGCCAGGGTTTCGAGGGCGGCGCGCAAGGTGAAGCCCATGCCATAGCCGCCGATGAGCATCTGCAGGTCGGCACGGGTGCCGAGCCGCTCGCAGGTCATCGTGGCAAGTGCCTCTTCCGACGAAAAGAGATCGGTACTCATGAGCTCGTGCTTGTCGAGCAGAATGACAAAATCGTCACCGTTGCGCACGAGCCGTAAACGGTCGCCGTTCGGAACGTGCGCTATATCGATGAGCTCGTCGCCGGGCAGAAGGTCGGAAACAGGAGCGTTCAACTCCTGATCCCGGCATCGGTCGCGGAATGGACGATTGCGGACTGGGGGTGAGGGTGCAGAATTACTTCCCGCGTGCCTTGCGCGCGGCGTAGCGGGCGTCACGCGCCGCCTTGCGCTCTTCCTCGGTAGGCTCGGGCTTGGGCGCGGCTGCTGCGGCCTGTTCCGCCTTGGCTGCAAGGTCACGCTCGCGCTTTTCCTTGGCCGCCTTGCGCTTTTCCGCAAGGGCCAGCTCGCGCGCTTCAGCCTTCGCCACGCGTTCCGCCTGGACGGCCGGATCGATCGGAGCCTTCGCCTTCAGCGCTGCGAGCGCCTTGGCCCGCGCCTCAGCCGCGGCGTTCTGCCGGGCTGCCACGCCCGGCTCCTTGTATGCTGCCATTGTATTCTACCTAATTGCGTCGTCGCCACCGGCTGCGGATGTGATGGGATCATCATCCTTGGAGGTGTTGAAGAACGGGATGGTTCCGGACGATCATGGACATCGTCCCTGATCTTTTGTTGACGGGCCTGGTCCAACGCGGCGCAGGCCCTGCTTGCAGCGTCTTGAGGACAGGTGAGGTGCACGTCGCACCCAGCCATTATCCTTCAAAGGGCGACATCAGTGGAATCGCCCATTATCAAGACATGCGCTTTCTGTCACGGACTGTTGCTTCGTGCAGGAATGGCCCTCCCGCCGTACCGGCCGGACAGGCGCCGCAAAGGTAATGGTGTTCCCACGGCGCAACAATCTGTATGCGACCTGCAAAGCCGCTCCCGCGGTTCCACGATGCCGCGCCGGCATTGCCCGGGCCAGGACGAAAACCTGGACCCGGATCAAAGAAAGTCCCTGCCGAGTTCATGGAAGCCTCTGACGCCATTCTCGAAGACCTCGGCTGGAATGCCTTCTTCAGCAGCCAGCTTGTCCCCGGTGAAGAACAGGGCGAAGCGTGCGTCGTGCGGGTGATGGCGGTGCACCGGGGCATGATCGAGATCGCGGGGGTCGGCCAGGAAGGAATGATCTCTTCCACTCTTCCGCATTCGAAGGGGCCGGAGGATCGCCCCACCGTTGGCGACTGGCTGATGGTAAACCGCGAAACGCGAGAGCCGCTGCGCCTGCTTGAACGGATGAACCTGTTCAAGCGCAAGGCTCCGCTGGACCAGCGGCGGATTCAGCTCATTGCAGCCAATGTCGATACGCTGTTCATCGTCACGTCGTGCAACCAGGATTTCAATATCGCGCGCCTCGAACGCTATCTCGTGCTTGCGCGGGACGTGGGCGTGAAGCCGGTGATCGTGCTGACGAAGATCGATCTTGCGGAAGATCCGGAACGCTTCCTCGAAGCCGCGCGCGCCTTGCAGCCGGGGCTGGAGGTCGAGATGGTCAACGGCCGCGATCCGCAGAGCGTGTCGAACCTCGCGCCGTACTGCGGCAAGGGCAAGACCGTTGCCTTGCTCGGATCGTCGGGCGTGGGCAAGTCCACCATGGTCAATACCCTGCGCGGGTCGAAGAGCATCGCCACCCAGTCCATCCGCGAGATCGACGGCAAGGGCCGGCACACCACCACCGTGCGGCAGTTGCACCGGCTGGACGGCCCGATCAAGGGCGGCTGCCTGGTGGACACTCCCGGCATGCGGGAGTTCCAGTTGCCTGATGCCGCTTTCGGCATTGCCGAAGTGTTCGACGATATCGTCGCCCTCACGCTGGAATGCCGCTTTACCAATTGCAGCCACGGTTCGGAGCCGGGATGTGCGGTGCAGGCCGCGCTGCGGCAGGGATCGCTGACGCCCGAACGGCTTGAACGCTGGCGCAAGCTCATCATCGAGGACACCGAAGGCACCGCCAGGACGGCGGGACGCCGGTCGGGTCCGAAAAATCCCCGAAAGAGGAAATGAAACAATGGCAGATCTCTACCTCAAGGCCCTCGAATCCGAGCGCCGGAGCCTGTGGGCCGAATGCCGCCTGAAGGGCCTTGCCAAGGGCACGCCCGAGCGGCTCCGGATCGACGAACTCGACAAGCTCCTCGCTGAGCACAAGGCCAGGAAGGCGGACTGAAACAGCCGTGCCCCCGGCTTGGCCTGATGGGGTCGGGCCGGGGCCGGGCATTGCCTTTTACCGTTCCCTATCAATGTCGTTGAGGTTTCATCGCCGCGGCCTATCATCCTGATGGGGTAGATTCGGGGGTAGCGTGGCGATCGAGTTGCAGGCGGTGGAAAAGCTCGCCGCCGACCAGGCATCGCTCAAGGCGGCCGCCGGGCTGGCCCGGCCGGGAAAATGGTCGGGCGTGGGCGCCAGTCACGATGCAGCCCTGATCTGGGGCGAGTGCGCGGGCTCGGGCGCCAATCCCTACCGCGTCATGGCCGATCTGCGCGATCTCGGGAACAAATGTACCTGTCCCTCGCGCAAGTTTCCCTGCAAGCATGTGCTCGCGCTGCTCTGGCTCCGGGCAGAGGCAGTGGTTCCTTTCCCCGGCGGCGAAACGCCGGATTGGGTGAGCGACTGGCTGGGACGTCGCCGGCCTTCCGGCACTTCCGCCCGCCCGCCTGCCGAAAGCGCGCCCGCTGCGGAAAAGGATCTTGCGGCGGCGCGCCGCGCGGAACCTGCGGCGGCTGAAGACCCCAAGGCAGCGGCCCGGCGCGAGGCCGCTTCGGCGAAACGCGCCGAGGATACGCACCAGGCGATCCTCGATGCACTCGGCGCGCTGGAGCAATGGGTGAGCGACCAGCTTCGCCTCGGCCTCGGCGGTTTCATCGAGGATGCGACCTCGCGGTGCCGCCGCATCGGCGCCCGCCTTGTAGACGGCAAGGCAGCGGCACTTGCCGGTCATGTCGATGAACTTCCGGCCCGTGTCCTTGCCTTGCCGGCGGGAGACCGCATTCGCGGAGCCACGGTGGAGCTGGCGCGGCTCGTCATGCTGTCCCGCGCCTACCGCGCCTACCGCGCCTCGCCCACCGATCCCGAGATCCGCCGCGCCGTTGCCGCCGCCGAAGCCCGCGAGGCGCTGCTGGCGGACGGCGCGGCCCTTCGCGTCTCTTCCACCTGGGAAGTGCTGGGCGAGCGTGTGCGCACGCGGCGCGACGGGCTGGTGTCCCAAACCGGCTGGCTGTTGAACCTTGGCGAGAGCGGACCGCGCTTTGCGATGCTGCTCGATTTCTTCCCCGCCGGCACCGGGCGCCGCGGATCGGTTTTCACGCCGGGCGAACAGTTCGAGGGCGAACTGGCGTTCTATCCGGCGCGTCATCCCTTGCGCGTCATCCCTTGCGCGCCGTGCTGGTGCAGCGGGGCACTGCGCCCACCGATGACCCGCCCCTCCGATGGCCGGTGACCTCGGCGGCGCTGGAAGACGTGTTGACGGCGCCCTTCCTGGAGGAACCCTGGGCGATCGAGCGGCCGATCTTGCTTGGCCGGGGGCGCATCGGTTTCGACAGTGCCGACCTGCCATGGTGGCAGCCGAGCGACGGGGGCGCGGCGCTTCCGCTGGCCGGCGAGGTCAGCGGGGTCATCGCCGGAACCGAGCTGACGCAGGCCGCCGTGCTCTGGTCGGGCGGGCGGATCGAACTGCTCGCCGCGCACACGCCGTGGGGGCGCATCGGCCATGGTTGACGGGATTCCCGGCGCACTGGGGTCGGTGCTGACGCGCTGGACGATGGGCGGCAGCGCGGTTGACGCTGCTCCTGCCGCGTGGCGCGGACCGATGGGAGATGAAGCGCAGGAGGCGGAACTGCGGCTGCTGGCGCTGTCCGGCCAGTTTCTCGGCGTGCTCACGCTTGCCGAACCGACAGGTGAAGTCCGCATGCTGGCCGATCTGCCCCGGCTGACGGACCCGCCGCTTGCGGAGAACCTGCGTCCACGCGCACGCCGCCTGCTGCAGCAGGTTCGCGAGCCGGGCTATCTCCGGGCCTTTCTTGCATTCCTGAACTCTCGCGGCTGGACGCTCCATCCCGGAGACTGGCTGCCCGGCGCGAATGACGATGTGCCGGACATCTACGCACCGTGGCAGGACTGGGCCGCCTCGGCGGAGCGGGCTACATCGTCCCATCGGGCGGAAGCGGACGGCGAGGGCCTGACGGCCGAGAACTGGAGCCTGTGGCAGCCCGCCGTGCGGCGGGCGGCATTCGCCGTGCTGCGAGGGAAAGAGCCGGAGCGCGCGGTGGCCCTGCTGTCCGCGAAGATCGGCGGCGAAACCGCAGACCTGCGTGTGAGGCTGCTGGAACTGCTCGACTGCGGCCTGTCGGAGGCCGATATCCCGTTTCTCGAAGGGCTGGGCGGGGATCGAGCGCCCCGCGTCAAGGCTCTTGCCGCTTCGCTGCTGGCGCGGCTCGGCCATGGGGTCCGGGGCGGCGAGGATGCGGCGGAGCTTGCCGGTTTCTTTTCCGTGCAGGCCAGGGGCCTGCTCCGGCGTGGGCGCGTTGTCGTGCCGCAAGCGCTCAAGACGCCCGCCCAGCGCAATCGCCGAAACACCTTGATGGAGGCGCTCTCCTTCGCCGCTTTCGCTCAGGCTCTGGACCTTGAACCGGAACGGTTGATCGCTGCCTGGCCGTGGAACGGCGATGCCATGGCCGACCGTGCCCTGGCGGAGATGGCTGCGCGCTCTGCTTCCGATAGCATCGTCGCGCTGCTTGCCGAGGCGCTTACGGGCAGCGATGCCCTTGATCCGTTCCGGTTCGGCCCGCTGGTCCCGCGTCTCGCGCCCGGGCAGCGCCGCGCCGCCGCGATGCAGGCGCTGCGCGGTGCGGGCGCCAGCTTCGCGCAGGCGCTCGGCATCATGGGCGGCGATGGCAGCATGGAGAATGTCATCGCCACGCCTGCCGGCGCCGCCTTGCGGAAAAAGCTCGGCGAGGATGGCGCGCGGCCCGGCGATCACGCGGCCGAACTGCTCGCGCTGGGCCTTGTGGCCTCGCGCGCGGCAGCCGCGCAGGCACTGGAACATCTGGCGGCGGCGGGGATGCTCGCATCCGATCCGCGTCTCGACATGCTGAGATTGAACGCCGCACTGGACGATAGAGGAGCGATACCATGAGCGAGATTCTGCGTCTCCCGGCGGAGACCATCCATGCCGGCGAACTCGCCGCACTGGCGGCGGGCGACAGCGATCGTCGCCCTCCCGGCTGGGCACTATCCCCGCAGCGCGTGGTCACTTACCTCATGGGGGGAACCACGGCGGACGGAACCGTCATCACCCCCAAGTACGTCGGCAACCGGCGGCTGATCGAGACGGCGGTGGCCACGCTCGCCACCGACCGTGCGCTGCTGCTGCTGGGTGTGCCGGGTACGGCCAAGAGCTGGGTCTCGGAACATCTCGCCGCCGCGATCACCGGCGATTCCACGATGGTGATCCAGTGCACTGCCGGGACGGACGAGAACCAGGTGCGCTATGGCTGGAACTACGCCCAGTTGCTCGCGCACGGGCCGAGCCGCGAAGCCCTGGTACCCACGCCGATGATGCGGGCCATGGAAGCGGGCAAGCTCTGCCGTCTGGAGGAACTGACCCGCATGGGCAGCGACGTGCAGGACACGCTCATCACCGTGCTCTCGGAAAAGATGATGCCGATCCCCGAACTCAACAGCGCCGTCTATGCGCAGCGGGGGTTCAATATCATTGCCACGGCCAACAACCGGGACAAGGGCGTGAACGAGCTGTCTTCCGCGCTGAAGCGGCGATTCAACGTCGTGGTCCTGCCGCTGCCGGACAGTGCGGACGAGGAAGTGGCGATCATCGTCAAGCGCGTGGGCGAAATGGCGCAGAGCCTCGATCTGCCCGCCCCCCGGAACGTTGCCGAGGAAGTGGCGCGGGTCGTTTCGATCTTCCGCGAACTGCGCTCCGGATCGACGGAGGACGGCAAGGTCGCGCTCAAATCGCCGTCGGGCGGGCTCTCCACGGCAGAGGCCATCGGCGTGATGGTCGGCGGGATCAGTCAGGCGACCTTCTTCAACGACGGCAGGCTGACGCCGGAAACGCTGGCGGCCAACATGATCGGCGCCGTGGTGAAGGACCCGGTGCAGGACAGGGCGGTGCTGGGCGAATACCTGGAAACGGTGCTCAAGAAGCGGCGCGGCTTCGAGAGCTATTACGCCTCACTCACCGAGATGATCTGAGCCCATGGCGGCAGAGGTATCGCTGTTCGGCATCCGCCACCATGGCCCCGGCTCCGCGCGCCGGCTGGTGGAGGCGCTCGACCTGCTCCAGCCGGCTACCGTGCTGATCGAGGGACCGTCCGATGCCTCCCACCTGCTGCCGATGCTGGCCGACCCGGCAATGGAAACGCCGGTCGCGCTGCTGACGTATGCCGAGGACAATCCCTCGGAGGCCAGCTTCTTCCCCTTCGCGGATTATTCGCCGGAGTATCAGGCGGCGCGCTGGGCAATGGCGCGGGGCGCGGGGCTGCGTTTCATCGACCTGCCCGCGTCTGACCGTCTCGGCAAACACGCTGGCAGCGCCGGGCAGGAAGCGGCCGCCTGTGCGGGTGACGATCCGATCAGCCACGATCCCATCGGCGTGCTGGCCGCCGCGGCGGGTTACTATGACGGCGAAAGCTGGTGGTCGGACGTGATCGAGGAAACGCCTTCATCGGGGCCAGTGTTCGATGCGGTGGCCGACGCGATGACCGCGCTGCGCAGCGAAGCGGGCGCTATCCCCGCGCGTGAAGCGGCACGGGAGGCGCACATGCGGATCGAGATCGCGCGGGCCGCAAAGGAGAGCGAGGGACCGGTTGCGGTCATATGCGGGGCCTGGCACGTGCCCGCACTCGCCGCGCGGCACAGCCTCACCGCTGACCGTGCCTTGCTGAAGGGGCGTGCGAAAGTCAGGATGCGGGCAACCTGGGCACCGTGGACGGAACCGCGTCTCGCCCGGGCGAGCGGTTATGGCGCCGGTGTGGTGGCGCCGGGCTGGTGCGCGCATCTCTGGAACACCCGCGATGCCTCCGACCGGGATGCGATCTGGCTGGCCCGCATCGCCCGCATCATGCGCGAACGCGGCCATTTCGTCTCCACCGCCTCGGTGATCGAGGCGCAGCGGCTGGGCCATGCGCTTGCGGCAATGCGGGCGCGGCCGCATCCCGGCTTCGAGGAATTGCGCGATGCAGCCGTCGCCTGCCTGTGCAACGGCGAGCGGGCGGTGTGGGACGATATCGCGGCGGAACTGCTGGTGGGGTCAGGTGTGGGCACGATCCCGGCCGACACCCCGCTGGCTCCCCTGCTGGAAGATCTGCAGCGCCAGCAGAAGGCGGCGCGGCTCAAGCCCGAAGCGCTGGAGCGCGCGCTGACGCTGGACCTGCGCAGCGAGAGCGGGCTTGCCCGCTCGACCCTGCTTCACCGGCTGGCGGCGCTGGACGTGCCGTGGGGCAGGGCGGCCGATGCCGGGCGGAGCAGGGGCACCTTCCGGGAGAACTGGCTGCTGTGCTGGGAACCGGAATTTGCCGTGCGGCTGGTGGAGAACCTCGTCCACGGCTCGACGATCGCGGAGGCGGCGACCGGGCGTCTGACCGATGCGATACGCGCCGAACCCGATCTCGCCGCGCTAGCCGGGCTGGTTCGCAGCGCGATGATCGCCGGTCTGCCCGCTGCAGCGGAGTTCGGCACCGGGCTGCTCGAAACGAAGGCGGCGCTCACCAGCGACTGTCTTGCCTTGCTGGCCGCGCTGCCCGCCATGGCCGACATTTTGCGCTACGGCGAAGCGCGCAGCGGCATGGCTGGGCATCTTGCCGATCTCATGCCGCGCATGGTCGTCCAGGCGGCCCTGGCGCTGCCCTACGCGGCGCGCGATCTCGATGCCGAGCCGGCGGCCGCCCTGCGCGATGCCATCCTCGCGGCCGAAGCGGCCATCCAGCTTGCCCAGCTCGGCGGCGCGATCGCCGGAACCTGGCACGATGCGCTTCGCAGGTTGATCGGCGATGACCGGGCGACGCGCCTCATTGCCGGTGCCGCCGCGCGCCTGCTCTACGAGGCCGATCTGCTCACCGCGGAAGAAGCGGCCACGCTGCTAGGCCGGATGCTGTCGCCGGGGACACCGGTTCCGCAGGCGGCGGGTTTCTTCGAAGGTTTCCTTGCGGGCATGGGTGAGCGACTGGTCCATGATGCGCCCCTGCGCGATGCCGTAGACGGTTGGCTTACCGGGCTTGACGAAGAGACGTTCATCACCAACCTGCCACTGTTTCGCCGCGTCTTTTCCAGCCTTGACCGCAGCGCGCGGCGGCGGCTCATGGATGCGGCGCTGGGCCGCGGCGCATCGAATGCGCGCGGCTATCGGCTGCTGCCCGGCGCCGACGCGATCTGGCCCGCGCATGAAGCCCGCGTCCTGGGCCTCATGAACGCAGGAGCACCGCGATGAGCGACATGGAGCGCGACCGCCGATGGACGCTGGCGCTGGGAACCGAAGCCGAGGAGGGTACTGCGGCGCTGTCCGACGGCGACCGGCGGATGTCCCGGGCGCTGTCCGCGCTCTATGGCGATGGCACTGAGATGAAGGGACGCGGCGGGCTTGGCGGATCGGCTCCGCGCGTCGCCAAATGGCTGGGCGACATCCGCGAGTTCTTTCCCGGCTCCGTCGTGCAGGTGATCCAGAAGGACGCGTTCGAGCGCAAGGGCCTGCGCCAGATGCTGCTCGAACCCGAATTTCTCGCCACGGTCGAGGCGGACGTGAACCTCGTCGCCGATCTGGTGGCGCTGCGCGGCGTGATGCCGGAAAAGACCAGGGAAACCGCCCGTGTCGTCATCGGCAAGGTCGTTGCGGAACTGATGGAACGGCTGGAGCGGCGCACTGCAGAGGCCATTCGCGGCGCGCTGGACCGGTCTCGCCGCACCAGCCGCCCGCGCTTCTCGGATATCGACTGGCCGCGCACCATTCGCGCAAACCTCAGCCATTATCAGCCGGAGCATCGGACCGTCGTTCCGGAACGGCTGATCGGCTTCATGCGCCAGCAGCGACGGATCGTGGATCTGGATGAGGTCGTGCTCTGCGTCGACCAGTCCGGCTCGATGGCAAGTTCGGTGGTCTATGCCTCGATCTTCGCGGCGGTGATGGCCTCGCTGCCGGTGGTGACCACCCGGCTGGTCTGCTTCGACACGGCAATCGTCGACCTGACCGGGGAACTGGCCGATCCGGTGGAAGTGCTGTTCGGAATCCAGCTCGGCGGCGGCACCGACATCAACCGCGCCGTGGCCTATTGCGAGGACCGGATCGAACGTCCCTCCAAGTCTCACCTGATCCTGATTACCGACCTTTACGAAGGCGGGAACGCGGAAGCGCTGGTTGACCGTCTGGCCGCACTGGTGCTGTCGGGCGTCAATGTCATCGTCCTGCTCGCGCTGACCGACAGTGGCCGCCCGTCCTACGATCCCGCCCTGTCCGCACGGGTGGCGGCGCTTGGCATCCCGGTCTTTGCATGTACGCCCGACCAGTTTCCCGGCCTCATGGCGGCCGCGCTGCGCCGGGAGGACATAAACGGCTGGGCCGCCGATCAGGATATCAAGACGGTCCGCGCGGAATGACGGCCGCCGCTTCGCGGTATTGTTCTTCGCTGACCGGCTCCATCCACGTGACGGAGCTGCCATCCTGAACTTCGGCAATGGCGACATGGGTCATGCCGTCATCCGGGGCCGCGCCGTGCCAGTGCTTGGTCTGGGGCGGTATCCAGACGACGTCCCCGGGCACGAACGCCTGCGCGGGGCTCCCCCATTCCTGGACGAGGCCACGGCCGCGCGTGACGACCAGCGTCTGTCCCAGCGGATGCCTATGCCACGCCGTGTGCGCGCCCGGTTCGAAGGTCACGGTTGCTCCGCCCACCCGCGCCGGCGCTTCACGCTGAAAGCGACCTTCCACGCGGACCGTCCCCGTGAAGTTCTGTGCCGGCCCTTTTGCCGCAGGACCAGTTCCCGCCCGGATGACCGAAACGCCCCGCCGTTCGGCTTTTTCGGGTTCTTGCGCCAGAGCGGTGACGGACAGGCAGGCCATTCCCAGTGCCGCGATCGTGCGGCCCGCCCGATTGCTCATCCCAAGATACCTCATTTTGAATGAAAGACCTCGCGAGCGATGCCGACGGCGGCGATGGCGTTTGGCCAGCCCGCGTAGAACGCAAGCTGCGTAATCGTTTCCACCAGTTCGGCTTCGGTCACGCCGTTCTGCCGGGCAAGCCGCATGTGGGAGCGAAGCTGCTCAGGCCGGTTGAGCGCGATCAGCGCGGCGACGGTGATGAGGCTGCGATCGCGTTTGGCGAGGCCGGGACGTTCCCACACGTCGCCCAGCAGCACTTCGTCGGTGAGTTCGGCGAGCTTGGGGGCAACATCGCCCATCAATTGCTGCGCCCGCGATGGCGGCTTGTCGTCCGGTTCGGGAGCGGTCTGGGCCCCGGCCATCGTCGAAGCGCTTCCGGCAAGCAGCACCATCGCGGCGAAAAACAGGTTTCGGGTCTTCTTGCTCACTCGGGCGGCTCCTTTTTCAGTGTCGGGGATCGCGGCGTCAGCGCTCGGCTCAGCCGCTCAGCGCTGCGGGAAAAGAGCGGGGCAAGTTGTGCCAATGCAGCTTCGTGGAGGTGAGGACGAGCGGTGGGCTGCGATGGAGGATGGAACCGGTCATTCCGGGTGCTCCGACTGATCGAGCCCCTTTTCGGCAAGGAACTTCGATACCTCGTCCGCGATCTGGAGGTTGTTCAGGTCGGACATCATGAAGTGCGTGTTCCCGCGAATGCCGAGGTCGGGCAGATGGATGAGACGGGCATCGCCGCCATGCCGGTTGACGCAGTCCACCCACAGTCTCGCCATGGCCAATCGGACCCGCCAGTTATCCTTTCCGCGCTCCGCGGTCGGATCGGCGGGGATATTGTCGCCGTAGAAGATCGCGATGGGAATGCGGGTGAGCAGGGCGAAGTCCGCAGGCGCTATTTCCACCGGTTTCAATGTCCCGGCGGCACTGGGCATTTCCGGCGGCGCCTCCCCCTTCGGAAAGACGAACCCGCTGCCCGGCTCGAATGCCACCACGGCCTTTACATTCGGGCTTGCCATGGCGGTCAGCCACCCGGGCTCGCCGCCCTGCGAATGCGTGAAGAGGATTGCAGGCCCGGTCTTTTCGAGCAGCGCGGTCATGGCGCTCGAAATGACCCTGGCATCGTAAGGGCCGGTGTTCGGCGTGACGGAACGGAAGAACTGCTCCAGCGTCTCCGGCCGGCGATCGAACTGCACGCCGCCGAAGAATTCCGGCCAGGCCCCCAGGCGGAACTGATCGAAAAAGAGCTGGTCGTTGGGCGCGGGCTCTATCGCCGCCGCCACGCTGCTGTTGCCGGCTCGCCCCCTGCGCGGCTGGTCCACGACATATGTCGTGAAGTGGCGGCGCAGGAAAATCGTCTGGAAACCTTCGCGGCCATCCGGCGTGGTTTCCCAGCTCCGCCCCGACTGATAGGCACCGTGAAGCATCACGACAGGCAGCCGCCTCGGCTTTTCAGGCACCTGATAGAACGCATAGAGATGGTCTGCGTGGAGACTTTGGCCCGCTGCCGTCGGAGCGTTGTTGGCGAAGGTGCCGGGTTCGGTGTGTATCGTTCCACCGACCGCGAAACTGCCTTGTTCGCTGATGACGAGGGGGGAGGGCGCGGCCTGCGCGGACACGGCGAACAACGCCAACAGGAGCGGCATCGCTGCAGATGTGATCGCGCGTCGCGACATGGCGTTTTCTCCTGTTTTCCGGGAGAAGGTAGCGCCAGGAAAATTCCATGATTAGATGGCTAAATGCGCATGTAGTAGTAAGCGCTGCTAATCAATGGCTTGCCTTCCGTACCGTGGCCTCTCTCTTCGAGGCTCAATGCAACAGCATCGCCTGCAGTCCTCGCACCACGCATCCGCACGCATCGGCTGCCGTCCGCACCGAAAGGCCGGTTTCCTTTGACATGAGCGAGCCGAGCAAGGGCGAAAGCGCGCCTCCGCCGGTCAGCACGATGCCGTCCGCCAGAATGTCATGGCTGAGTTCCGGCGGAGTTTCGCTGAGCAGTTGACGTACGGCTTCGATAATCACGCGGAAATGCTTCTCCGCGACAAGATCGAGTTCTGCGCAGGAGAGCGACAGGATAGCCGGCATCTGAGTGCGAAGGCTGCGTCCCTTGACCTCGATCGGTACGGAACGATCGCCGTTTTGCGCGTGGTTGCTGTACTCCTCCATCACGCGTTCCGCGGTGAGATCGCCGACGAGCAACTTGTGCCGCAGGTGCAGATCGTCGGCGATGGCACGGGCCAGTGATGCACCGCCGACACGTACCGATCGCGTCCCGCAGATGCCGCCAAGCGATATTATCGCCACTTCGCTGGTACCGGCGCCGCATTCGACGATCATGGTTCCGGAGGGACGCTCGATGGGCAATTCGGCACCGATCGCGGCGGCCAGCGGTTCGGGGACAAGCCGGACCGAGGCCAGGCCAGCGTCGCTTGCCGCGGTAAGAAGCGCTGCCCGCTCCGCCTGAGTGGCATCCGAAGGCACCCCGATCAGGACGCGCGTCCGGCCCAGCCGCGTGCGTCCCATCGCGCTGCGCAGCGCATAGCTGAGCATGTGCGTGGCCGCATCGATGTCCTGCAGGACTCCGCGACGAAGCGGACGCTTGATCCGCATGTGGCTTGGCGTGCGATCCACCATCGCCCGCGCGCTTTGTCCGGCTGCAAGAAGTCGCTCGGCACCCGAAGGACCAGTGAAGCAGCAAAGCGAAGGTTCATCGAACAAAATGCCATCGGAGCGATGAACCACGCGAACATTCGCAGTGCCGAAATCAATCGCGATTTCCGGCTTTTTCAAGGAAAAAATTGAAGCCATGGCTGCCCTCTAGCAGCCCGCTGGATCGTTGTCTTCAACAACTCTCCGGACGTTTTCGGGCGTTTCTCATTGGACGGACCAGCTTTCTATGGGCCTGCTGCCCGATGCACGGACGCCTTCGTCCCATCGGCTTCAGCCGTTACGGGGGCCTCTTCAACGGCAACCGCCGCGCGGTAAAGTATCAGCCCATTCGTTGATCGGCATTCTCTCTGCAGCCACGATCGTCCTGGTTCTTTTCAGCCTTTTCGTGCTGCCGGCTTTTGCCAGATAAGGCAGGCCAGCCCCGCCAACGTTGCGCATCGATCTTGCGCAACGTTGGCGTAACAAGTAATTGTATCCAGAAACAGGAATTGGTATAATATTCCAAGTTTACTTACCGCTGATCGTCATAATATTGTGGGGTTCATTCGCTGTACCAAACGCGACGATCCACGGTTTTGACGGATCAGTGATTTCAAGTGAAATCGGATAGGTTTTTGCCGTTTGTGTTGCGATGACCTGCTTGGGACCGCTCACTGCAGCGTTCCACGTCCGGACCGTCAGTTCATGTGTACCCGCACCGGAAACTGTCAGATCGATTTGGTGCCGTCCGCCCTCAGTTAGGCGCGAAGTTGCCGAAAGGATTGCAGTGCGCAGTGGATCGAGCGACAGAACCACAGAAGAGGCGTCGGCGACGGCAAGTTGCCTTTCGATGGAGCCATATCGGACATCGTAACGACCGGCATCGAGTTGCAGATCAAACTTGCCCGGACGCACCCGAGTCGTCTTCTTTGTTCGCGAGTTCCGGAACTCGGCTCCCTGTGGTGCTGTTCCCTTCAGCCGAGCGCCAATTCCCACGCGGGAAAAATTCATCGCCATGCGACAGCTCGAGTAAACCCACATCTCCTTGTACGGGAACACCGCATTGTTACCCCAGGCGGGCGCGTCTTCCTCATAGGAATTGAACCCGAGCGACATGCCACCAACGAAGTTTGGCAGTGCCACTGTGAAATTCTGCCAAAACGCGTTGCCTACGCCGTACAGAAGCGAGCGGGAAAATGGGTTTGCGCCGAGGACCCACTGAACCTGACGCGCTGCCAAGTCGGAGAGGTCGGCTCGTTGGAGCGTCGCGGCCGCTGCACCGAGACCGATGGTCTTGCTCATATGAACCGTACTCGATCCCTTACGAACGTGATCGTACCAGAGCGGGAAGATGCGCAAGGTATGATTGGGTCCGAGCGAGGTTCCAGCATCGTACTGCTGTTGCATTTGGCGGCGGATCACGTCCGGCATGGGCGGTGTGGGGAACACAGCGCTGGGCTTTTGCGCTAGCATCATGCCCGTCCGATCAAGAGGTTGCGGAGCGTCTAGGTCAGACTTGCGCCAGACCGCCGCTGGAATGATGTTGAATGGACCCGATGCCTCTGAGCCGGTCACACAGAAATGATCGGCGTAGATTGCCAACCCCGCGTACCAGTCCATCCAGTCAGGGTGATCGGGCAGCGCATCACACAGCGCCGAGAACGCGAGAAGACCGCAATCCTCGAAGCTGTTGTGGTATTCGTGGACTATGCGTGTCCTTCCAGCGTCTTCGTAAAAATAGCCGGTTATGCCAATGCCGTCGATAAAGGTGCGTTCCTGGATGGCCACGAGCCATTTGGCAAAGCGAGCCGCTTCGGTTGCATATTGCCGCTCGCCCGTTGCGCGGTACATTTCGACGGCAGCCAGCGTCGCATAGCCGATAAAGTCCCGCCAACTCGGCTGGTTGATCTCGAGCGGAGGAGCATCCTTCGGAGGTTGGATTGCCGCCGCAACGAGAGCGAAGTCCTCGCGCGCAGCCTTGAGCACATTCGATGCAAGCTTGGCATCCCGCGTCCGCAAAGTTCGCACAGAGCGTGCACCAGCAAGAACACCGAGGATGTTCTGGAAATCATCCCGGCCAACTGAACTGCGCTCGTCGTCCTGAATGACATCGTCTGCGGTGCCGACCTTGCTGTCGGTCCAGTAGGACACATGGTTGTAGAGCGCGCGCTGAGCCGGAGCGAAGCGGGTACGAACCGACCAGTCCAAGCCCCAGAGAGCTTCTTCCAATGCGCGCTCGGCCAGCGCCGACTTCCCGCGCAGTTTCAACGCATCGTGCAAATCAAGCAGCGCGTAGATCGAGAGGTGGGTTCGATAGGGGCTCTGGGTCAGGTTTGCGGCATCATGCCATCCGCCTTCGACGCTGCGCTTTTCTCCTTTGTAGAGCGCAAAGACGTCCCGATGGCACGCATCCTGGACACCTGGCACAGGGAAGCCGCACCTCAACCCGTAAAAGGCGTTGAGCGTGGCTTCGATCACTGGCTCCCAGGCGTCGTCGGAAATCAGGAAGGGATCGCTGTTGGTCGAGCCATGCCGCAGCCGATAACGCCCAGGCTTACTGAATGAGGTGAAGTCCAGCTTACGATAGGAGCCGCGCGAGTTAATGACCGGGGCGGCGTCCAAGGTCGCCACTACCTGGTTGCTATCAGCTTCAACAATCTGAAACGAGTGGGAGCCCTCGTGTGCGATGGCGATCTTTGGTCCGGCAGGTTGATAGCCGACGTGGCTGAAGGCGATGGTTCCAGGGGCAATGGCCCAGCCCTTAGGCTGCTCAGCATCGATCCTCTCGACTGCCAGCTCATCAAAATCATAAGTGATACGCGTGTCTGCTCCGCCGATGCTGACACCGGAAAGCGTTTGGAAAATCATAAACTCGGAAACGCGATCGCGGTGCTGCTCGGGAATTTCCCACACCAAATGATTCCACTCACCCGGTTTCAGGTCGCCAATATAGTGCACTGCAACCGGATCGAGTGGGCCTGCTGGGGCGCCTTCACAGGTGAACTGCAGCGATATCACATTGACCGGATTAGTAGTCGGGTGGACGTAAGCCCACATGGAAATGCGATTGAACGCGCTCCAGTCCTGTGGCTCCTTGAAGGTGCGTCGTGCGAAAGCTGCGAATGGCTGCCCTTCAAAGAGCACACCCTCACCATGGAACGTGCCGTTGGGACGGCGCGCCGCCCGAATGTAGTCCTCGTTACGTAGCAACGTGCTGAACCGAAGCGAACGGCTACCGGATCGCGCCCGTTCGCTGGTGTAGCTTAGCGAGACCGCCGCAGATGCTACCCAGCCATTGTCAGACTCCATGTCATCGATCAGCCTGCGCTCATGGACAGGCTTGGCGCGACCTTTCTCGTCCAGAAGCTTTGACAGGTCCGCCTTGAGCAAAGGACGGATCGGCCAGCGCCCTTGCCACATCGCTGGAGTGGAAGTTCCACGGCCTATGCCCGCGGCGGCCAGTTGGCCCGGCATCAAACTAATGACGGCCAGCGTCGAAGTAGATTTGAGAAGTCCTCTGCGGGTTACATCGAACCGAGGCGCGGCTTGCGTTACCTTCATGTTCAATTCCTAACAACAATCTGCGGAACGGTCGTGATCGGTTCGATCCGAATGTCGCGGAAATAGATTTCGGTGCCTTCGGACTGGAGCTGGATCATTCCGCTGGTGAGCGGCCGCGCTTTACCGTCGTCTCCGATGGCCTTGAGATTGGACAATGCCATCACCGGTTCGCCGTTGATGACGTGGACAGAGTTCTCGCCGGCGACATATAGATCGAGCCGGTTCCACTGCCCGAGTGGATGCTCGGCATCGGTTGCCTGCCGGACCTGGGTCGGCATACGGATGGTGGCAAGCCTGCCCCCGGCTAGGAAACGATAGTCGGGTCCGCCCATCGACCCTTTTTCAGAACCTTCACCGATTGTCACATCCATGCGGACACCTAGCCCGACCGGCATGACCATGCCTGTCCTGGGTGGGGAAATCTCGAACTCAACCGAGCTAGCCAAAGCACCCAGTATGGCGCCCTCCTTGCCAAAGCTATGATACAACACGCCGCTGTTCGGCGGTGTCTCGGGCGACCATTGCCTGCCGAATTTATAAGACAGGCTGAGATGGTACTTCGAGTAGGCTCGCCGCGTATTGAGTGCCCCCCATGTACGACCGGAGACATAGATCGCGGGAGCCCCGTCTACCCGGACAACACGGAATATGTCGCCGATACCGGTCCTTCCCAGCGGTTGCTCCGGGGCACCGGGAAAGATCATGCCGCCCCCTGGCTTGCCGAGCCACGGCGTGAATGCGCTGAGATCGCGGCCGTTAAAGAGCGATTCCGCTTTTCCGCTCGGTCGCGGAACTTCGGCCAGCGCCAGCTTTTGGATTTTGAATGGCGGAGTGCCTGGAATAATCTGAATCGGTGGAAGATCAGCGGCCGGCGGGGGAGCAGCCAGGATGGTCTGGGTCACTCCTGCCGCGGCAACGCTTAGTCCGGCCATCGCGACCGCCAATCTGGTGCTCATCTCAAGGTGTTCCTTCGAACTTGCTGGGATTGAGGTCGAGTTCCACAGCCTCGATCAGCGGCAACAGCCATTCGAGAAGCGCTACGTGGAGAGGATGGTCTGCATACGCTGCGCAAGCCGCTGCGTTCGCAAACTTCATATATCCGCCAAAACCGTAGCCCCCGTGGTTGACTGCAACGTTCGGTCCAACTGCAACTTCGAGCAGCCCGGGAATCTCGCCGCGGAAACCTTCGATTGCGTGGGTCGCACGCGAGCAGTCATCGGCTGTCGCATCAGGCTTCCAGCGAAACAAAAAGATGTGAATGTACATCGGCTTCCCTCGGTTTCGGAGCGGCGGAACTGATCGGTAATTTGACCTTGTCGGTGCACGCTCGGGTAATCGACAAAGCATTCGTACCATTCGCGAATGGGCCGGCGGGCTTCCGACCCAAGCGCCAGTCTTTTCTTGTGGGTCGTCACCTGCGGGGGCTGTAGGTAGCCGCGCCGACGATAGCTTGCGGCCCGATCAGCCGAGACACGCAGTCCTCGCGATGCCCCATAAAATCTCTCCCAAACAGCAAGGATTTGTTCGGTGATGTGACGAATCACGACCCGTTGATCTCTCGTTGACAGGGTCTGCATATTGACATTTGTACGGCCGTACAAATCATAATTCGAGTGGTGGCATTGATGGCAGGGGCGCCAGCAGCCATGGGAGGACTGATGGCAAATCCCGAACTTTCGACCCGGCAGCGGATCCTCCAAGCTGCAGAACCCCTGTTCGCAAAACTGGGATTTGCGGGCGTATCAATGCGAGCAATTGCTGGAGCCGCAGGTGTTCACCTGGGACAACTGCCGTATCACTTCGGTACGAAAGAGACGCTCTACCGTGAAATTTGGGAGAATTGGATCAGCCAAGTGGATGCAGGCACTTTACTCTTGGAGAAGCAGCCTGCTTCTGATGCGCCGCAAAAGGAGCAACTTCGGGCCGTAGTGCGGGCTTTTTTTGATGGCCCCGCCCGGATGCTTAGTGATCCGCGCGGCAGGCACTTCGTCGCGATCATGGTCAAGGAGGCACATGACCCTGCCAGTGCCTCTCGCGGTTTGCTGGAAGAATTCATCTATCCAAACGGCAACAGATTCCGCCTCGAGCTTGCTCGACTTTTCCCTGAGATGGATGCGACGTCACAAGACGCCGGCTTTGAAATGATCCTGGCAGCGCTGCGGATAGTGATCGAGCGAGATCGGCCGACTGCGGACGGACAATTGCACCCCGACGAAGCAGCCCACTTAGTCGGGCTTTTGACTCATTTCATTGTCGACGGGTGGATGGCATTGGCTGAGATTTCGCAGAGAAGCGTCTAAAGTTCACCACTCAAAACGCAGAACGGTACGAGGAAAAACACCTGCAACAGGTCAGCGCGGCCTTGTGGAGGGCTGAGTAGCCCCTAGTTTTCTAGACGCCTTCCGCTTTCAAAATCTGCAGCCGCTCGAACTGTGCGGGTGACAGCATCCCGTTCCTGACCTGCTTGCGGAGCGGATTGTAGAACATCTCGATGTAATCGAACACGTCCTGCCGGGCTTCGTCGCGCGTTTTGTAGGTTCGGCGCCGGATGCGTTCTCGCTTGAGCGACGAGAAGAAGCTCTCTGCCACCGCATTGTCATGGTAGTTGCCGCGCCGGCTCATCGAATGCTCAAGATTGTGAGCCCGGATGAAGGCCGCCCAGTCCATGCTGGTGAACTGCGAGCCTTGATCCGAGTGGATCAATACCCGTTGTTTTGGGATGTCTTGGGAAGGACCGTTGGCGGACAGGGTGGGATTCGAACCCACGGTGAGCTTGCACCCACGGCGGTTTTCAAGACCGCTGCCTTAAACCACTCGGCCACCTGTCCGCACGGATTGAGCGCATAGAGAAAACAGCGCGGCTTGCAAGGGGTATGCTTGTTGTCCCACAACGATTGCGGATTGGGACGGATGGCAGTTGGCTTGCGATGACTGTCCACGGCCATGACGCTCAAGGCATTTGCAACTCAGCCGCATTGTGCGAGATTTGCCGGGATGACTGTTTCTTCGAAGCTTCGTTCCCTGCGTCTCCCTTTCCTTGCAGCCGCCCTTGCCGCCATGCCGATGGCCTCGGTTCTCGAGGCGCAGCCAGTGGTTCAGAGCGTGGGAGGGCAGAGCTTCGACAGCTATTTGCAAGCGGTGGGCGCGCGGGCGCGCCGGGAGGGCGTTTCCGAGGCGACCATTTCGCGGGTGCTCACCGGGCTCACGCCGAACCAGCGAGTGGTCGAACTGGATTCGGCGCAGCCAAGCCGCGCGACAACGCCTCCGCCGGTTGCTCCCTATATTGCCCAGCACGTCGGGCCGAGCATCATTGCTCGTGGACGTGCGCGTTATGCAGACCTTTCCGGCATCGTTCCCTCGATAGAGCGTAGATATGGCGTTCCTGCGCCCATACTGTTCGCGATCTGGGGGCATGAGACGAACTACGGCAGCTATGTCGGCGATTTCGACCTGGCGCGCTCACTCGCGACACTGGCCTGGGAAGGGCGCCGTCGGGCGCTGTTCGAGGGCGAGCTTGTGGCGCTGCTCAAGATGGTGGATCAGGGCGTTCCCACTTACCGTCTCAAGGGAAGCTGGGCAGGGGCCTTCGGCTACCCCCAGTTCCTGCCGAGCGTGTACCTGCGGCTGGCTGTCGATGGTGACGGCAATGGAACCCGCGATATCTTCACCAGCCCGGCAGACACTATCGCGTCGATCGCAAATTATTTTCGCGATGCAGGATGGCGTGCGGGGCAGCCATGGGGCGTTCGCGTATCGGTGCCTTCCGGGCTCAATGTCGATAGTTACGCCAGCAAGCTTGCAGCGCCTAGCTGCGACCGTGTCCACGCCCGTCATTCCCAGTGGAAGACCGTTTCGGAATGGCGGGCTCTCGGCGTGACACCGCAGCGCGCGATTGCCGACAACGTGCTGACATCGCTGTTCCAGCCTGACGGGCCGGGCACGCCGGCCTATCTGTTAACCGGGAATTATCGGGTCATCCTTCAGTACAACTGCTCGAACTACTACGCACTGTCCGTGGGGTTGCTTGCAGATGAGATTGCCCGTTAACCATGCGCTGCCACTTGCGGCGCTGATTCTATCGATTGCCGCTCCGGCGTTTGGCAAGGACCGTGGTCCCGTCCTGCCTGCAAGCGGGCCTGCCGGCGACTATCCGGTCGTCCTCGGCGATCCGTTCACCATTGGCGGGACGACGTGGACGCCGATTGACCAGCTCAACTACGATGCCGTGGGAATGGCTTCTGTGGGCCAAGGCAGCGGAGTGACCGCCGCTCACAAGACCTTGCCGTTGCCGGCTTATGTCGAAGTCACCGCACTGGGAACCGGTCGTACGATCCTGGTCCGGCTGGAGCGGCGGGGGCCCATGGTGAACGATGCACTCATCGAACTTTCGCCGGAAGCAGCGGCGCAGCTCGGCATCGCGGGCGGTGCCCATGCACCTGTTCGCGTGCGACGCGTCAATCCTCCCGAAGTGGAGCGGGCCATGCTGCGAAGCGGCGGCAAGGCGCCCGAGCGGATGGAAACGCCGGAAGGCTTGCTCAAGGTCTTGCGGCGCAAGCTCGAAAGCCAGTCGCCGTTGCTGCCGCCGCCGTCCACACCCCCTACGATGCCGAAGGGGCCGGCAGTCCAACCCGCTGCCACGCCGGAAATTCATTCGCAAAAAGCGAATCCCGGCCCCGTCGCGGTAGCGGTGCCGCCGAAGGTTGAGAAAAAATCTCCCGCCACGCAGCAACCCCAGGAAACAGTAGCCCATGTGCCTGCCAAACCTGCGCCATCGGTTGTAAAATATGGCTCGCAAGTTGTTCAGATTGGCGCATTTTCTGTTGAAGAAAATGCTCGCAAGGCAGCGCGTCCTCTTGGTGCAAGCGTGAGCAGGGCGGGCAAGTTCTGGCGTGTGCAGATGGGGCCCTTCGCAAACAGTGCACAAGCCGCCGCAGCGCTGGAGAAGGCCCGGGCGGCAGGGTATAGCGACGCACGAATCCAGCGCGCGAATTGATTTCGGGTCGTTTCGCGCAGGCCAACGCGTCCGTTCCGGATGCGCGGGGAGAAGTCGCGCCTTGAAGTCCTTCCTGAAGTTTGCCCTCCTGCTTGCGGTCCCCGCGAGCGTCATCGCAGCAAGTGCGGCAGGAGCAGCCATTCCCACTCCGCCGCCGGAACTCGCGCCGATCCCGGTAAGCATCCTGGTCGACATCGGTTCAGGGCAGGTTCTTGTCCAGCGCCGCCCCGACGTGCCGTTCCTGCCTGCCTCCGTTACCAAGGTGATGACCGCTTTCGTCGCGTTCGAGGAAATCGATGCGGGCCGGCTCAGCCTTGATCGGCAAATGTCGGTTCGGCCTGAAACGGCGCGGGAATGGTTCGCAAAGGGTACGTCCATGTACCTGACGGAAAAGGATCATCCTACCGTTCGCGATCTGCTCCACGGCGTGATGACGGCATCGTCGAACGACGGCGCCGTGGTGCTGGCGCAGGGGTATGCGGGAAGCGTGCCGGCATGGACTGCGATGATGAACGATGCCGCGCGCCGGATCGGCATGACCGGCAGCCACTACAACACGCCGAATGGCTGGATGGATGACGGCCACACATACATCACCGCCAGCGACATGGTGAAGCTGGCGGACGCCATGATCACGCGCCATCCGCAACTTTACCATGAATTTTCAGGTGTTAAGCACTACTTCTGGCGCGACGTTGCCATGCGCAGCCATGACCCGACGGTTGGCGTGGTTCCAGGCGCGGACGGGATCAAGACCGGCTACACGCGTGAAGCAGGCTACAACTTCCTCGGCACTGCCGAACGAGATGGTCGCCGTCTCGTCATGATGTTGGCCGCTTCGCCAAAACCCAAGGTGCGCGACGATGCCGCCAAGGCGCTGCTGGAGTGGGGCTTCTCGGCATGGGAAGCGCGCCATCTGTTCGATCAGGGGCAACCCGTGGCGCAAGCCAGCGTGCAGGGCGGTGCAGCCCGTGAGGTGCCGCTGGTCGCCAATCGCGAAGTCCACGCCACCTTGCCTCGAGGCGGGCACGAGAAAGTCTCGCTTGCGGTGCATTACAAGGGGCCGTTGGTGGCGCCGATCCGCAAGGGCGACCAGGTCGGCGAACTGGAAATCAAGGTTGAAGGTCTGGCGCCGGGGCATATCCCCTTGTTCGCCGGAAAGGATGTTGGCGTGGCCGGTCCTCTGGACAGGCTGATGAACGGGATTATCAGCTTCTTCTCATGAGCCGGGGAAAATTCATCGCGCTGGAAGGCGGGGAGGGGGCGGGGAAATCGACCCAGTCGCGCCTGCTCGCCGAGGCATTGCGCGCACGAGGACTGGACGTCGTGACCACTCGCGAGCCCGGGGGAACCGGAGGAGCGGAAGCGATCCGCGAGCTTTTGCTCCATGGCGATGGTGATGGCTGGGGAGCCCGCGCCGAGGCGCTGCTGTTCGCCGCTGCGCGTTCGGATCACGTCGAGAAGCTGATCCGGCCCGCTCTCGCTCGAGGGGCCTGGGTCGTCTGCGATCGTTTTCTCGATTCAAGCCGTGCCTATCAGGGCGGCGGCGGCGGTCTCTCGGATGGTGACATTCGCACGCTTCATGCCATCGGCAGTGAAGGAATGCTCCCGGATCTGACCGTGCTGATCGAAGTGTCTCCCTCCGTCGCGGCCAAGCGGCTCGCATTGCGCGACGTTGACGGAACCGATCGGATCGGCGGCCGCGAGGCGACCTACCACGCCCGGGTGGCGCAGGCATTCGCGCGGTTCGCGGAAGGCGAACCAGCACGTTTCGCACGGATCGACGGGGACGGGACGCCCGAGGAAACGCGGGACCGTGTACTCGCCGCGCTGACCGGCCTGATGGGCGAAGGCACATGAGCGAGGAACTCCCGTTCGTCGGCCAGCACGCCGCGTGGCAAGAATGGCTGGCCGCGATCGATTCCGGGCGCATGCACCATGGTTGGTTGCTGGCTGGCGGCAAGGGCCTGGGCAAGCGCGGTTTCGCGCGGGTGGCCGCGGCCGAACTGGTGCGATTGCCCGGCGCGCCGAGGCCCGACCCGGACACCCATCCGGACATTCACATCCTCGAGCATCTTCCCGCCAACGACGACGAGGCGAAGAAGAAGGCCGAGGGCAAGCCTTACCAGACCAAGCGCAATATCTCGGTCGACCAGGTGCGCGAAATGATCCGCCGCCTTGCGACGAAGCCAACGCTGGGCGATCGCCGCGCCATCATCATCGATCCGGCCGACGATATGGAGAAGAGCGCGGTCAACGCCCTGCTGAAAGCGCTTGAGGAGCCCCCTACGGGAACCTACTTCCTGCTGCTGGCCCATCAGCCGGGGCGCCTGCTGCCGACTATCCGCTCGCGCTGCCGGGTCTTGCGCTTCGCCGCTTTGAACGAGCAGGAACTCGATGAAGTCCTTCGCCGGGATGCGCCTCATTCCGATGCAGAGACGCGGCGTGCCGCAGTGGCGGCATCGCATGGGTCGCCGGGCATCGCCATCAGTTTCGTCGAACATGATCTTGGCCCCATTCACCGCCTGATGATGCAGATCCTGCGAGAAGGTGATGCAGATTATCATCTGCGCGGCAGCCTTGCCGAAGAGATGGGTGCTCGCCCGGCTCGGGATCGCCAACTGGCCACGCTGGAACTGGCGCGAACGGCGCTCGCCAACGAACTGGCCGGCGCATCGCCCGCGCGCCAGATGCGGCTGATCGAGGCACATGGCACCCTGACACGCCTATCTACGCAGGCGCCGACCTACAATTTCGACGCGGGCCTCCTGATAATGGAAATTGGCGGGTTGCTGGCTTCGGCCGCTATGCCTAGAGAGACGGCTCGCTAAGACACTCCTGGAAAAGAAAGCGCGACGCCGCATGGGCGAGCCCTATTATATAACGACAGCGATCAGCTACCCCAACGGCAAGCCGCATATCGGCCATGCCTACGAGGCGATCGCGGCCGACGTCATTGCCCGTTTCAAGAAGGCCGAAGGCTTCGATGTCCGGTTCCAGACCGGTACGGACGAGCATGGCCTCAAGATGGCGCAAAAGGCACGCGATCTGGACACGACACCTGCGGATCTGGCAACGGAAATGTCAGGTCATTTCCGTGAGATGTGTGATGTCTTGAATGTCGGTTATGATGTTTTCATTCGCACGACGGAGCCACGCCATCACGCCGCGACACAGGAACTGTGGCGCCGGATGGAGGCCAACGGCGACCTCTATCTCGATCGTTACGAGGGGTGGTACTCCGTCCGTGACGAAGCCTATTACGATGAAGGCGAACTGGTCGCAGGCGAAGGTGGGGAAAAGCTTTCCCCGCAGGGAACGCCGGTAGAGTGGACGGTCGAGGAATCGTGGTTCTTCCGCCTTTCCAAATATCAGGACAAACTGCTCGAACTCTACAATTCGACCGACTTCATCCGTCCCGAGACGCGCAAGAACGAAATCCTGCGTTTCGTCGAGGGCGGCCTTCGCGACCTTTCGGTTTCCCGCACCAGTTTCGACTGGGGTATCAAGGTGCCCGGCAGCGAAAATCACGTGATGTACGTCTGGGTCGATGCGCTCACCAACTACATCACCGGCCTTGGCTTCCCCGAAGAAACGAGCGAATTCGCCAGGTTCTGGCCTGCCGACGTTCACCTCATCGGCAAGGACATCGTCCGTTTCCACACCGTCTACTGGCCGGCCTTCCTGATGAGCGCCGGGCTGGAGCTTCCCAAGCAGGTGTTCGGCCACGGCTTCCTGCTTAACCGGGGACAGAAGGAATCGAAGTCACTCGGCAATGTTACCGACCCGATCGGTCTGGCCGAGACATATGGCGTCGACACGCTCCGCTATTTCTTCCTGCGCGAAGTGGCATTCGGTCAGGACGGATCGTGGTCCGCCGAAGCCATCGTGACGCGGGCCAATGCCGAACTCGCAAACAGTTTCGGCAATCTTGCTCAGCGCAGTCTTTCCATGATTTTCAAGAACATGGATGGAGAACTTAAGGGCGATCTTCCGAAGGCCGAAGCTGATCTGGCCCTGCTTTCGGCCGTTGCCGAAGGCATTGCCGGCCTGCGCAAGGCGTTCGACGAACTGTCGTTCAGCGAAGGCCTCGAGGCATGGATGCGCGCCGTCTTCGCCTGCAACCAGTATGTCGATGAACAGGCTCCGTGGACCCTGCGCAAGACCGATCCCGCGCGCATGGAAGCAGTGTTGATGATGCTGTTCCAGGTCGTTCGCGACCTCGCGATCGCGGTTCGTCCCGTGGTTCCCACTTCCATCGACAAGTTGCTGGACCAGATGGGCCAGCCTGCCGAAGCGCGCAGTTTCGCGGCTCTTGCCGACGATGGCTGGTTCGCGGCTCTCGCCGCCAGCGGTTTCAAGGTCGACAAGCCGGTCGGCGTTTTCCCGCGCCTTGAACTGCCGGAGGAAGCCGCCGCGTGATGCTCATCGATTCGCATTGCCACCTCGAATACGAAGGTCTCGTCGAGGACCAGACAGGTGTTCTCGACCGGGCCCGCGCGGCGGGCATTCGCGGATTTCTGAACATCTCGACGCGCCGCAGCGAATGGGAGAGGGTGGTCGCCACTGCTGCTCGTGAACCCGATGTATGGGCCTCGGTCGGTATTCATCCGCATGAGGCGGATCAGCATGCCGACCTTGGCGAGGCCGCGCTTCTCGAAGCGACCCGGCATCCCAAGGTCATCGGCATCGGCGAAACCGGTCTCGACTATTATTACGACAAGTCCGACCATGAGGTGCAACAGGCCTTGTTCCGCACGCATATCACGGTGGCCCGCGAAACCGGGCTGCCGATGATCATTCACACGCGGGACGCCGAAGCGGACACGTTCCATATCCTTGAGGACGAGATGGGGAAGGGGGCGTTCCCGGCCCTGATCCACTGTTTCACCGCCAGCGCCGATTTCGGCCGCAAGGTGCTGGATCTGGGACTGACGATTTCGATTTCCGGCATTGTGACATTCAAGAATGCCAAGGACTTGCAGGAGGTTGTTGCCACCATTCCGGAGGATCGCCTGCTGGTCGAAACGGATTCGCCGTTCCTTGCGCCGGTGCCACATAGGGGCAGGCGCTGCGAGCCGGCATTCACGGCCGATACGGCGCGTTTCGTAGCCGATCTGCGCGGCGTTTCCGTGGAGGAACTCGGCGAAGCGACGACGCGCAACTTCTTTTCGCTGTTCACGAAGGCCGCAGCGTGAAGGTTACCATTCTCGGCAGCGGCACTTCGACCGGCGTTCCTCGTCTTGGCGGCGAATTCGGCGCCGACTGGGGCCTGTGCGATCCCGACGAACCCAGGAATCGACGGACCCGCGTTTCCATCCTTCTGGAAAGCGATGCCGGCGCCAGGATCCTGGTGGACACCTCCACGGATCTGCGCGCGCAGCTTCTTCAGAACGAAATCCACCGCATCGACGCCGTGTTCTGGACGCACGACCATGCGGACCACTGCCACGGAATCGATGATCTGCGCCCGCTTCGCTACGGCCGCGCAGGCCCGATCCCCGGCTTTGCGAACTCCGAGACCGTCAGGCGGCTGCGCCAGCGTTTCGGATATGTCTTCGCCGGGCAGTTCGGCTATCCGACACTGATTTCGCTGGATAATCTCGACACGCTGAGGCTCTGCGAAGGGTTTCGCGTGGATCATGCGCAAATGCCGCACGGTCCTGCGGAATCGACTGCGTTTCGGTTTGATTGTGACGGAAAATCAGTCTGTTACATGACAGACTTCAGTGAAATTACCCGCGACATGATCGACTTGTGCTACGGCGCCGATCTTCTCGTGGTCGACTGCCTGCGCCGCGAACCGCATCCAACGCACGCTCATCTTGGCATGGCGCTGGAACTCGCGGAAGTCTGCCGGGTCGGACAAGCGGTGTTGACCCATCTCGACAAGAGCATGGATTATGCGACACTGAGCGCTGAAATTCCCGAGAATGTTCGGGTTGCCTATGACGGAATGGTGATCGAGCCGTGAACCAGACAGGAATGATCGTCGGCATCATCTCGGTGATCGGGGCGCTCATTCTCGTTACGAGCAATTCCCGTTTTCGATCCTTGCCTCAGAGCAGGATGCTCAAGATGGCGTTGATCTGGGCCGTGATCATCATCGGGTTTGTCCTGCTGATCCAGGTGACGGGCTTCAGGATAAAGCCGTGACACCGCGCTCAGCGGCGCATGGTTTAACATAATCTCTATTATCAATCTTGCATATGCGCTCGGGGAAAATGACAGAAACTCGCCATCAGCAGCTTGACCGGCTCCTCTCGATCATGGCGCGGCTTCGCGATCCCGTGTCCGGTTGCGAATGGGATGTCGCGCAGAGTTTTGAAACCATCGCGCCCTATACCATCGAGGAAGCCTACGAGGTTGCCGATGCCATTGCTCGGCAGGATCTGGCCGATCTGCGTGATGAACTGGGCGATCTGCTGCTTCAGGTCGTTTTCCATGCCCGCATGGCCGAGGAAGACGGGCATTTTGCTTTCGGCGATGTGGCCGCCGCGATCTCCGACAAGCTCGAAGCCCGTCACCCGCATATCTTTGCCGACGAAGCCACGGGAGATGCCCAGACGGAGCGTTGGGAAAAGCTGAAGGCGAAAGAGCGCAAGGCCAAGGGTGAAACCAGCGCTGTCGATGGCGTGGCGATATCGCTTCCCGCGCTCATGCGTGCCGAAAAGTTGCAGAAGCGAGCTGCGCGGGTCGGCTTCGACTGGCCCGACCCAAGCGGCGCGGCCGACAAGGTGCATGAGGAAATGGCGGAACTGGCGGAAGCCTCACCGGCCGAGAAACTTGAAGAAGCCGGCGACCTGCTGTTCGCCGCTGTCAATCTGGTGCGGCTCAACGGCATCGCCCCGGAAGATGCCTTGCGCGCAGCCAACGCCAAGTTCGAGCGTCGGTTCCGGGCGATGGAAGCGTTCGCCCATCGGGACGGCTTCCTGTTCGACAAGCTCTCGCTCGACGAACAGGAAGCCTATTGGCAGGCGGTAAAGGCTTCAGAGCGCGCTGAAACGGCCTAGTTCACGCTCGGCAAGGCGGACCTGGAGGCGGAGCATCGGACCTTCAGGCCCCTCACCCACGTCTTCTTCGGCCACTACTTCGCCCCGTGCATGTAGGAATGCGAGCCGCTGGCCATCGGCCGCCGGCAGCACGAAGCTGTAAAGCTTGGCGTCAGCCGTCAGCGTCCTGCCGACAGTTTCGAGCAGGAAATCGCAGCCCATGCCGGTAAGCGCGGACAGCGGAACGATGGTCTCGTCCGAACGCTGGGCCATGGCTTCGCGCAGTTCCTGGGCATGCGTGGCCTCAAGCAGGTCCCACTTGTTCCAGACTTCGATGATCGGGATCGCGGGCGCGGCCTCCTCACTCTCTTCGACCTGCCCTTCCCCGGTCGCCACGCCGAGATCGGCCAGAACTTCCAGCACCTGGCGCTTCTGCGATTCGGTATCCGGGTTGGCGATGTCGCGAACGTGGAGAATGATGTCGGCCGCGTTCACTTCTTCCAGCGTTGCGCGGAAGGCCGCGACGAGCTGGGTGGGAAGGTCGGAAATGAAGCCCACCGTGTCCGACAGGATCGCCTTCTCGACAGCCGGTAGACGGATCGCCCGCATTGTCGGGTCTAGCGTGGCGAACAGCAGGTCCTGCGCCATCACGCCCGCGCCGGTCAGGTAATTGAACAGCGTGGACTTGCCCGCATTGGTATAGCCCACCAGCGCAACGACCGGCCATGGTGCTTTTTCGCGGCGATCGCGGTGAAGGCCGCGGGTGCGGCGCACCTGCTCCAGCTCGCGCCGGATGCGGGCCATGCGATCGCGGATCATGCGGCGGTCGGCCTCGATCTGCGTTTCGCCCGGACCGCCCAGGAAGCCGAAGCCACCGCGCTGGCGTTCGAGGTGGGTCCAGCTGCGTACGAGACGGCCTGCCTGATAGTCCAGGTGAGCCAGTTCGACCTGGAGACGGCCTTCCGCCGTCGCCGCACGCTCGCCGAAGATTTCGAGGATCAGGCCGGTACGATCGATGACCTTGCGCTTGAACTTCTCTTCGAGATTGCGCTGCTGGATCGCCGAAAGCGAGCCATCGACGATGATGAGTTCCGCTTCGTGCAGTTCACAGGCAACTGCGATGTTCTGGATCTGCCCTTCGCCGAACAGCGTTCCGGCGCGCGGTTCCCGGATGGGTATGGCCATGGCATCCGCCACGATCAACCCGATCGCCAGAGCGAGGCCCTTGGCCTCTTCGAGACGCGCTTCGGGATCGAGATCCCCTCTGCCGCGCATCTGCGGATAAACGACGAGGGCACGCGCACCGCGCGTGACCTCGCCCTTGAGTTCTTCGTTCAAATCAGTTCAGCTTCCGCAAGTTTCAGTCGTCGGATTCTTCATGCGCCTGAAGATCGACCGGAGTCACGGGCTGAATCGTCGAAACCGCGTGCTTGTAGGCAAGCTGGACGTAGCCTTCGCGCTCCAGCAGCATGCAGAACAGATCATAGGCAGCCACGCGGCCCTGCAGCATGACGCCGTTGATCAGGAACATGGTGACCTGCACGCCCGCGTTGCGGATGCTGGAAAGGAACACGTCCTGAAGGACGCGGGTCTTCTTTCCATTGTCGGCGCCGCTCGCGAACTGGCGCGCATCGACCGGGGTCGAGGGCATGATCGTCGAGATGGCGTGCTTGTAGACGAGCTGCGACTGGCCGTCGCGGCGAAGAAGGATGGAGAAGTTGTCGAACCAGGTGACGATGCCCTGAAGCTTCACGCCCTTCACGAGGAACATGGTCACGGGCGTCTTGTTCTTGCGCAGGAGGTTCAGGAACTGGTCCTGGAGGTTCTGCCCCTTCCCTGCCGAAGTGCCGGCGGTGACGGGAGGAGCCACCGAACCGGAAGGCGACGGTGCCGCTTCGGGTTCTTCCACTGCGGGAGTGGTTCGCGGGCGCGCGGTCAGCGTACGGCCGGCCATATCATTTTCTCCTTCTTTTTGGCGGCCGCTGTGCGGTCCGCGATCTGGTCACCGGAAAATCCCAATGCCGTTCTCGAATCGAAATCTATCGACTTGCTGCAATGCAGTAAACGCGAAAAATGTAGCATTCTTGTGACAGGTGCCCGGATACACTTGATGGAGGATGCGTCCGGGCCATGCCGTGGCCTTGAAAAATCGCGGTAACTTGCGGTTCTTCAGGCCTGTTCCTCGCTTTCGTGTTCCCCTTCGCGGCGCTCGGCCATGCCCAGGAGCTTCAGTTTCCGGTGGAGCGCCGAACGTTCCATGCCGATGAAGGAGGCGGTCTTCGAGATATTGCCCGAAAATCGGCGGATCTGGACACGCAGGTACTCGCGCTCGAAGCTTTCCCGTGCTTCGCGCAAGGGGGCGCTCATCATCACCGTGACGCCGGCGTCGCCGCCGCCGCGGCTGTTGAAGATTTCCGGCGGCAGCATGTCGGCATCGATCCGCGCCAGCTTCTCGCGCGGGGCCATGATGACAGTCCGCTCGACCACATTGCGCAGTTGCCGCACGTTGCCGGGCCATTCATATGCCTGGAGCGCGGTCATCGCCTCTCCGGTGACTTGCGGCGGGGGAACCCCCTGCTCGTTGGCATAGCGCGCGAAGAAATGGTCGATCAGGGCGGGAATGTCGTCCCGCCGCTCCCGCAAGGCCGGGATCGTTACCGGCACCACGTTGAGGCGATAGAACAGGTCTTCGCGGAAGCGCCGCTCGGCGATTTCCTTTTCCAGATCGCGCGAGGTCGAGGATACGACCCGAACATCGACGCGAATCTGGCGGGTGCCGCCAACCCGGACGAACGCCTGATCGGTCAGGACCCTCAGGATGCGGGCCTGCGTGGACAGCGGCATGTCGGCCACTTCGTCGAAATAGAGCGTGCCGCCATCCGCTGTTTCCAGAAGCCCCGGCCGGATCAGGGCGCCGTCCGCTTCCTCCCCGAACAGTTCCTGCTCGAAGCGTTCCGGCGTGATCCGCGCGGAATTGACGCTGACGAAAGCGTTCCCGGCCCGCGCGCTCCAGGCATGGAGCTGGCGCGCGGCCACTTCCTTGCCCGAACCGGCCGGTCCGGTGATGAGCAGGCGGCTTCCGGTGTTGGCCACCCGCTTGAGGGTGGCGCGGACCTGATTGATCGAGCCGCTCGACCCGGTGAACTCCTCACCCATCGAGAAGTCGTGCCGAAGCTGCGCGTTCTCGCGGCGCAGGCGCTCTGTCTCGGTGGCACGGCCGACGAGATGGAGCAGCTTCTCCGCCTCGAACGGCTTTTCGATGAAGTCCACCGCGCCCCGGCTGATCGCGGCCACGGCTGTATCGATGTTCCCATGACCTGAGAAGATGATGACCGGCAGTTCCGGTTCGCGCGCCTTGATCGCATCCAGCACTTCCAGACCGTCCATGGGGCTGCCGTGCAGCCAGACGTCGAGGAGGACCAGCGAGGGACGGCGGGCGTCGATGGCGTCAAGCGCGGAACCGCTGTCGCCCGCAGTGCGGCATTCGTAGCCTTCATCGCTGAGAACGCCGGCCACCAGTTCGCGGATGTCGCGTTCGTCGTCCACGATCAGGATTTCTAGAGCCATGGCAATGTCTTCTTGGTCAGGAGGATGGGAGTGGCAGGCAGGGTGCGGCAAGCCGGGATCATTCGGCGGCCTCCTGCTTGCGTGTATGGGCGAGCGGATCGGTGGCGAAGCGCATGGTTACCGTCGTGCCGCCGCCGGCGGTCGGCAGGAACAGCATTTCGCCGCCATGCTCTTCGATGATCTTGTTCACGATGGCGAGACCGAGGCCGGTGCCCTTCTCTCGCGTGGTGACGTAAGGTTCGATAATGCGTTCGCGGTCCTGCGAAAGTCCGATGCCGTTGTCGGCAATGCGGACGAGGATCGCCTCGGGCAGCGCCTCCACGGTGACGGCGATTGCGCCGCGATAGTCGGCCGGGGCATCCTTGGCCTTCGCCTCGATGGCCTCGACCGCGTTCTTCAGCACGTTGGTCATCGCCTGGCCATACTGGTGCCGGTCGCAGTCGATCGAGCCGATGGCGGGATCGCCGGCGAAGCTGAAGGCGATATCCGGCCTTGCGACTTCCTGGAGGAACAGTGCCTGCCGGGTCAGCGCAACCGGATCTTCGGCGCGGAACACCGGCTTCGGCAGGCGGGCGAAGGAGGAGAACTCGTCGACCATCTTGCGAAGATCGCCCACCTGGCGAATGATCGTGCGCGTAAGGTCTTCGAATAGCTCGGGATTGTCGACGATCTGCTTGCGATAGCGCCGGCTGAGACGTTCGGTGGCAAGCTGGATCGGCGTGAGCGGGTTCTTGATCTCGTGGGCGATGCGGCGGGCCACGTCGGACCATGCCGCCGTGCGCTGGTCGAGCAGCTGGCGGGTGATGTCCTCGAACGTGATGACATGCCCGGTCACGTCGCGCGTCACCTTGACGGCGAAGGTCAGCAGGTCTCCGTGGCGGTTGTACTGGACCAGCCCGCCAGAGCCACCCTGCTCGATCAGGGCGGCAAACTGCGGCGCCAGATCGGAAAGCGGCATGTCTTCCGGCAGTTCGGAGCGCTGGGTCAGGAGCTTCTGCGCCGTGCTGTTCATCAGCAGGATGCGCCCTTCCGTATCGAGCGAGATGATGCCCGAGGTCACCGATTCCAGCACCGCTTCGATGAACACGCGGCGTTCGTGAAGCTGGCGGTTGGCCCCCAAAAGAGCCTGGGTCTGCTTTTCGATCTGCGCGGTCATGCGGTTGAACGCGCGATTGAGCAGGCCGATCTCGTCAGCGCCGGTACGGCCTTCGATCCGCAAGGCGAAGTTGCCGCTGCCAACCCTTCGAGCCGCATCGACGAGTTCGTAGAGCGGCTTGACCTGACGGTCGGCGAAGCGGAGCGCGAACCATACGGCAAGCCCGACGAGTGCCAGCGACGCAACGAACAAAGCCACGTTGAAGCGCAGCTGGAGTACGCGGGCGCGGCTCGTCAGCACTTCGTAGGCCTGGACGATGTTCTCCGCGTTTTCGGCGCGCTGCCCCTGGCTGAGTGCGAGCAGGTCCGAACTGCGGGCGGCATAAAGATAGACGCCTGCCTCCCGTTCGATCGGCACGACGGCCACCACCCGGTCGGCGTTCGAGGTTACGACCAGCGGCTCCCCTTTGTTGAGGCGGGCCTGGACTTCGGGAGTGATTCGCTTGTCATCGGTCTTCCCCTCGGGATCGACGATGATCGGCGTGCGCTGGCTACCGTCGTTCGCGACCTGGATGATCGCGGCTACCGACAGGTTGCGGCGGACCACCTGGCTGGCGAAGAACTGCTGGAAATAGGCGCTGGCAACCGGCGATTCGCCGAGAGTGACGCGGGTGTCGTTGGCCATGGCGGCGGATTCGTAGCCGACGTCACGCTGGGTCTGCTCGTAGTAGCCGCGCGCCAGCTTGTTCGCATTTTCCAGCAGCCCGCGCGAGGAGTCCGAGAACCAGAATTCGACGCCGGACTGGAACAGCCAGGACGCGAAAACCACCACCAGCAGCGTGGGAACGGCCGAAATCAGCGAGAAGATGAACACCAGGCGGACGTGCATCTGGCCGGTGCCGCCAATGTTTTCGGCGGCGCGGCGCAGTGCCATCCGGCGCCCCAGCAGCACGAGGATGGCCATGGCCGGAACCAGCGTGCCGACCAGCAGCGTTGCCGTGAGGTTGGAGGGCAGCAATTGCCCCTTGTCCCGCGAATTCAGCGCGACCCAGGTGATGCCGGTCATCACCAGGAAAGCGACGATCGAGAGCACTTCCATCATCGCGAAGAAGTTCGCGCGGCGGGCTGCAACCTGCATGCGCCGCCACCATCGTGGCCAGGCGCGTTTGTGGATCATGATCTCGCTCATCGTTGCGCTGTTACAACGCCGGTGTTGCCTGTTTGCAAGAGCAAATCCATCAATGCCCGATCAGGAACGACGAGTGAAGTCCTCGGGGTCGAGTGCAAGCTCGCCAAGACGTTTGCGCAAGGTGTTGCGATTAATCCCGAGTGCCTGGGCTGCACGAAGCTGGTTTCCGCCTGTCTCTTTAAGCACTTCCGCAAAAAGCGGACGCTCGAATGCGGCTGCCGCCGTTTCGTAGATCGTGCCGTTCGCCGGGCGCGTAGCAGCCAGCCAGCGGCTGACCGCCTGCGCGATGTCGTCGGGTTCGCTGACGTCAGCAGGCGCCGACGAAGTATCCGCGGCCAGCAAAGGCAGGATGCTCTCGGGATCGATCGCATCCTCGCGTGCCAGCAGGGCAAGCCGGTAGATGAAATTCTTGAGCTCGCGCACATTGCCGCGCCAGGGCTGGCGGCTGAGCAGTTCCGCCGCTTCGGCGGTCAACTGCCGGCGCGGCAGCCCCTCGTTGGCGGCGTGCTGGAGGAAATGGCGGGCCAGTACCTCGATGTCGTCCCGGCGGTCGCGCAGCGGCGGCATATGGATCGGCACGACATTGAGTCGGTAGTACAGGTCTTCGCGGAAGCGCCCGGCAGCGATCTCCGGCTCCAGATCCTTGTTGGTGGCAGCGATTATGCGCACGTCCAGCCTTATCTCGTCCCGCCCGCCGACACGCCGCACCGTCCCCGACTGGAGCGCCCGCAACAGGCGGGTCTGGGCCTGCATCGGCATGTCGCCGATTTCGTCGAGGAACAGGGTGCCGCCCGCTGCCTGCTCGAACTTGCCGACATGCCGGGCGACCGCGCCGGTAAAGGCGCCCTTTTCATGGCCGAACAGCTCGCTCTCGATCAGCTCGGCCGGAATTGCCGCCGTGTTCACGGCGATGAACGGACCTGCCCGGCGGTGCCCGAGATTGTGGACCGCTTCCGCCACCAGTTCCTTGCCGGTGCCGGATTCGCCAAGGATCAGCACGGTCAGATCGTTGCGCAGGACGCGCGTGATCATGCGGAATACCGTTTGCATGGCAAGGCTGCGGCCGACCAGCGGCAGGCCGTCGCCCAGCGGTTCGTCGCCTTCGGGGGCGCTGCCCTGCCCTGCACCTGCCGCCTGGCGCACGGTTCGGGCCAGTTCGTCGATATCGAAGGGCTTGGGGAAGTACTCGAAGGCCCCGGTATCGGTTGCGCGAACGGCGGTATCGAGGGTGTTCTGGGCCGAAAGGATGACGATCGGCATCGCCGGATGCAGCGCCCTTACCCGGTCGATCGTCTCGATTCCGTCGCCGTCAGGCAGCATGACGTCGGTGACGAGGGCCTGATAGCTGCCCTCGCCCAGCAGCCGGTCCCGCTCGCCGATCGACTGGCAATGGACGACGGTGAAACCCTCGGCCTCCAGCGCGGCGGTAATGACGATGGCGATCGAAAGGTCGTCCTCGACGAGCAGCACGCTCATGCAGCCGGCCTCCTTCTGGTTGAGCGGCTGCGGGTTTCGCGGGCCAGGGGCAAGTGGACACGGAAATGGGTGAACCCGCCTTCCTCGTCGCGTTCGTGCGTGATGCGTCCGTTCATGTCGCGCACCAGCTTGCGTACGAGGGGAAGGCCCAGCCCCTGACCAGACTTCTTGGTGGTGACGAAGGGCTCGAAGATATGATCGCGCATCGCCGGCTCCACGCCCGGCCCATTGTCCGACACGCGCAGTTCCACCGGCAGGCGCACCGGCTCTCCGGAATCGCTGGTGTGGAGCTGGAGGCCGCTGGCGAAGCGCGTGCGGATCGTCACGCGGGGCGCCTGTTCGGCGGCGCAGGCCTCGGAAGCATTGGCCACGAGGTTGATGATGACCTGCACCAGCGCATCCGGGCTGCCGAGCACGGCGGGCAGCGAAGGGTCGAATTCCTCGACAAGACGCACCCGCTCCGGCGCATCACCGCGCGCGGCGGACATCACGTTGATCGCGCGCCGCGCGGCTTCGTGAAGGTTGCAGGGTTCGACCGGCGGAGCCGTGCGGCGGCTGAGCTTCTGCATCTGGTCGATCAGATTGGCGATGCGATCGACTTCGAGCGTGATAAGCTCGGTCAGTGCGCGGTCCTTGTCCTCGATCTTGCGGGCAAGGAGCTGGGCCGCGCCGCGAATGCCGGCCAGAGGGTTCTTGATCTCGTGAGCCATGATTTCCGGCCCGCGCAGCACTGCATTGTCCGGGCCTCCGGAATCGTCGCCCAGCGCCTCGGTGGCGGTGTTGTCATGGATCGTAAGCACCTGCCAGCCCGGCGTATCGGCCACCGGGGCGACGTTGATGTCGATCCTTCGTGCGCCCTTGCCCTTGAGCGTGACCACGACTTCGCGCGCCGAAACCGGCGTTTCATAATCGTCGAGACGCTCCAGCAGGAGCTGGTCGGAAAACGTCAGGATCTCGCGCAAGGGCGTACCGACCAGCAAGCGCAGCGATTGCCCGAAGAACTGCTCGGCGGCGGGGTTGAGCGATGCGATCCGCAGCCCCGGTTCCAGCAGCACGACAGCCTGGGGAAGGCTTGCGAGAAGCCGCGAAGCCGCGGGCAAGGCCGTGTGCGGCGCGAGGCTCATGCAGCCTGACGGTCTGCCGATGCGGTTTCGCTGCCCTGATCGCGGTAAGGCGCATAGAATTCAGCTAGCAGACGCAGCACTTCGTCAGGATCGTTGACGAAATTGATGCGGTTGCGGAACTCGGCCGAACCCTTGATGCCCTTGATGTACCATCCCAGGTGCTTGCGGGCCATCTTCACGCCCGTATCGCTGCCGTAGTGGGAGAGCATGTCCTCGTAGTGTTCGCGGATGATTTCGTACTGCTTGCCGAAACCGGGCTCTTCCATAAGCCCGTTGCCGCGCCACCACTGCATGACTTTGGCGAGAATCCACGGCTTGCCGTAAGCGCCGCGACCGATCATCAGGCCATCGGCACCGGACTGTTCCAGCGCCCTGGCGGCATCCTCGATATCCAGGATATCGCCATTGACGATGACCGGGATCGAGACCGCGTCCTTCACGCCGCGCACGAAAGCCCAGTCGGCCGAGCCCTTGTACATCTGGTTGCGGGTGCGGCCGTGGACGGTGATCATCTTGGCACCGAGGTCTTCGGCGATGCGCGCTAGTTCGGGGGCGTTGAGACTGTCATGGCACCAGCCCATGCGCATCTTCACGGTGACGGGAACCTTCACGGCCTTGACCGTGGCTTCGATCAGCCGGGTTGCGAGAGGAATGTCGCGCATGAGCGCCGATCCGGCATCGCCGTTGACGACCTTGCGGACCGGGCAGCCCATGTTGATGTCGATGATGGCGGCGCCCCGATCCTCGACGAGTTTGGCGGCTTCGGCCATCTGTTCCGGCTCGCAGCCGACGAGCTGCATCGAAACCGGATCCTCGATCTGGTCCCACATGGCCTTCTGAAGCGAAACGCGCGTCTCACGGATGGCGGCCGGGCTGGCGATCATCTCGGTGACGTTCAGACCTGACCCGAATCCGCGCACCATGCGGCGGAACGGCAAATCGGAAACGCCCGTCATCGGGGCGAGCACGACCGGACAGTCGATCGTCACGGGACCGACTTCGATCGGCTTCAGAGCCGGAGGAGTAGGCAGTGTGTTCATTGCGCGAGCCCGGAATTGCCTAAAAAACGTATAGTGCCTAAAAAACAGGCAGCGCATAGTGGATTGCCCTCGCCTCGGCAAGCGATTACCGGCAACGACAATGTCGCAAGACCTGTCAGAAACGCTCCCGCGTCCCGCCGAACATCCCCGCACAGCCGCTATCGTGGTGGCTGCAGGCAAAGGACTGCGCGCAGGCCAGCCTGTTCCCAAGCAATTTGCGCTCTGGCGCGGCAAGCCGGTGGTTCGCCATTCGGCCGAAGCGCTGGCCCGCGCGGGGGTTTCGCCGATTCTCGTCGTGATCCCCCAGGGCGCCGAGGAAATCGCCGCCGAAGCGCTGGCCGGCATCCCCGGTGTCCAGTTGGCGAACGGCGGCGAAACCCGGCAGAAATCGGTCAGACTCGGGCTCGAAGTGCTTGTGAGCAGCCATCCCGACCGGGTTCTGATCCACGACGCGGCCCGGCCGATTCTCCCTGGCCCCGTGATCGACAGGCTGATGGATGCCCTGGCGGTTCATGAGGCGGCGATTCCCGTGCTGACCGTCGTGGACAGCCTCGCTCACGCCGAGCCCGGCGAGGTTTGGCAGATGATGGGCGCCCCTGCCCGCCGCGAGGATCTTCGCCGCGTACAGACCCCTCAGGCCTTCCGCTTCCCCGAAATCCTCGCCGCCCACCGCGCATGGGACGGGCCGACCACCGCCGGAGACGACGCGCAGGTGGCGCAGGCGTCCGGCATGGGTATCGCGCTCGTCGAAGGAGACGAAGCCTTGCACAAGCTGACATATGCCGCGGACTTCGCCGGCGCCCTGCCGCCGATCCGCGTCGGCACCGGTTATGACGTCCACCGTCTGGAAGAAGGCGAGGAACTCTGGCTTTGCGGCGTGAAGATCGCCCATACCCACGGACTATCCGGCCATAGCGATGCCGATGTCGCCATCCACGCGCTGGTCGACGCTTTACTCGGCGCCGTGGGCAAGGGCGACATCGGCCAGCACTTCCCGCCCAGCGACCCCCAGTGGAAGGGCGCTGCATCCGACCGGTTCCTGGCACATGCCGCGAAGCTCGTGGCCGAGGCCGGCTATGCGCTTGGCAATGCGGACGTGACGATCATCTGCGAAGCGCCCAAGATCGGCCCGCACCGCGAAGCCATGCGGGCTCGCCTCGCCGAAATCCTCGGCGCCGATCCCTCCCTTGTCAGCGTGAAGGCAACCACGACCGAGAAGCTGGGTTTCACTGGCAGGGCAGAGGGAATCGCCTGCCAGGCTGCGGTCAGCCTGGTCAGGATTTAAGGAGCCTACGATGCCTGCTTTCCGCAAGATGCTCACTTTAGCCGCGGTGTCCGCGCTCGCGATCCTGCCCGGCGTGGCAAGTGCCCAGCAGTCCGCCTGCCTGACCAAGGTCGAGGCGCGATCCCTGTTCGGCTATGCCCTTCCCCAGGTCATTTCCGGCACCAGCAAACGGTGCGCCCAGGTCTTGCCCAGCGATTCCTACCTGCGCAATCACGGCGCCGAACTCGTCGCCCGCTATACGGCGCAGAAAAGTCGTTACTGGCCTGAAGCCAAGATCGCCTTCCTAAAGCTGGGCGAAGGCAAGGATGCGCAAGTCGGCCAGTTCGCGCGCAATCTTCCCGACGAATCGCTTCGTCCGCTCGTCGACATCACTGTCGAGGGGATGGTCTCGCAGGGTCTTCCGCTGAAATCCTGCGACAAGGTCGATCTCGCGCTCGACCTGCTCTTCCCTCTCCCGCCCGAAAACACCGCCGGCCTCATCGCGCTGCTCATCGAAGTCACCTCGAAGGCTGACGAAGTGGCGCCCGGCAAGGCGAAGCTCGGCGGCTTCACTCTCTGCAAGGACTGACATGTCTGGCAACATCCTATTCCCGCAGGACCTCTACGATCTCGCCGTGCGCGTGATCGCCGAAAACAAGGCGATCGGCCGCAAGGTCGCACTGGCCGAGAGCTGCACGGGTGGCCTCGTCTGCGCCGCGCTGACCGAAGTGGCCGGCTCCTCCGCCGTGCTCGACCGCGGATTCGTGACCTATTCGAACGAATCGAAGCAGGAGATGCTGGGGGTCGCGTCGGATATCATCGACACGCTTGGCGCGGTTTCACCGGCTACGGCATGGGCGATGGCGCAAGGGGCGATCACGCACAGCAATGCCGACGTGGCGGTCGCGATCAGCGGCATTGCCGGGCCCGAAGGCGGCAGCGAACTCAAGCCGGTGGGAACCGTGGTCTTCGCCCGCGCGCATCGCGGCGAGGAAGAGGTCCATGCCGAACAGAAGCTGATCGAAGGTGCGAACCGCGCTGAAATCCGCCACCACGCGGCAGTGGTCGCGCTGGAACTGCTGCTGCCTGGAACCGAGTTGCCCGCCTACGCGGACTGAGCGTTCATCGTCCCGGATCGCTCCGGGACGATGCCTGTCCGGTCAGACCGGTTCGCCGTAAAGTTCGTGGGCGCGGGTTTCGAAGGCGGCCACCATCTTGCGGAAGGCCTTGTCGAAATACTGGCCTGCCAGCTTCTCGAACAGGGCGTTGCGGAAGCTGAAGCGCACGTCGAATTCGATATCGCAGCTATGCGCATCGACCGGATGGAACGTCCAGTGGTTGTGCAGGTCCTTCATCGGCCCGTCGACATAGTGGACCTTGATCTCGCGCGCGCGAACCTTCTCGACGCGCGAGGTGAACTTTTCGCGCAGGGCCTTGAAGCCGACCAGCATGTCCGCGACCATTTCGGTTCCGGTGTCGGACTTCACCCGGGTGGCGACCACCCAGGGCAGGAATTCCTGATAACGGCCGACATCGGCTACGAGGTCGAACATCTGCTCGGCGCTGTAGGGCAAGCGCTGGGTTTCGTGGATTCCGGGCACAGTAACGTCTTCCGGCTCAGCGCGGCGTCTTTGTCAGCGCGGCCTTGGCCAGTTGCGCTTCGCGGGCGGCGCGCATTTCGGCGAAATCCTTGCCGGCATGATAGCTCGAACGCGTCAGCGGCGAGGATGCGACCTGCAGGAAACCCTTCGCACGGGCGATGGCGCCATAGGCATCGAACGCCTTGGGGGTCACGAATTCCTTGACCTCGGCGTGCTTCGGCGTGGGACGCAGGTACTGACCCATGGTCAGGAAATCGATATCGGCGCAGCGCATGTCATCCATGACCTGGTGGACTTCGAGGCGCTCCTCGCCCAAGCCCAGCATCACGCCGGACTTGGTGAAGATCTTCGGATCGTGGGCCTTGACCTCTTCCAGCAGGCGCAGTGACGCATAGTAACGGGCGCCGGGGCGGATGGTGGGATAAAGGCGGGGCACGGTCTCGAGGTTGTGGTTGTAGACGTCGGGGCCGGCCGCCACGATCGCCTCGATCGCGCGGCGCATCTTGCCGCGGAAATCGGGCGTGAGAATTTCGATCGTGGTCGACGGAGTCGCGGCGCGCAGGGCCTGGATCACCTTCACGAACTGGTGGGCGCCGCCATCGGGCAGGTCGTCCCGGTCGACCGAGGTGATGACGATGTGCTCAAGACCCGTCTTGAGCGCCAGTTCGGCGACATGTTCCGGTTCGGAAGGGTCCACGCGGCCGGGCATTCCGGTCTTCACATTGCAGAACGCGCAGGCGCGTGTGCAGGTGTCGCCCAGAATCATCACCGTGGCGTGCTTCTTCGTCCAGCATTCGCCGATGTTCGGGCAGGCCGCTTCTTCGCAGACCGTGTTGAGCTTGAGATCCCGCATGAGCTGGCGCGTTTCGCCATAACCCTTGCTGGTCGGCGCCTTGACGCGGATCCAGTCAGGCTTGCGCTGACGTTCGGGCTTCTGCTCGGGGCTCGGCACGGAGGAAAGGTCGTTCATGGCGTCCAGATAGTCGCAAGCTTGCCTGCTTGCCAGTGCGAATATCCGCTCTATGGGTTGCGTGCGTTTCAATGGAGGCAACCCATGACAGATTCCAACGCCCCGCAATCAGAACAACGCGTCCTCGATACCCTGATCGACGGCTATCGCCGGTTCCGCAACAGCGGGTGGAGCCCCCACCGAGAGCGTTGGGAGCGTCTCAGCGAGGGGCAGCAACCCGAAGTGATGATCGTGGCCTGTTCCGACAGCCGCGTTGACCCTTCGCAGATCTTCGACGTCGATCCGGGCGAAATCTTCGTGGTCCGCAATGTTGCGGCGCTCGTTCCGCCCTTCGAGACCACGCCCGGCCACCACGGTGTTTCCGCTGCTCTTGAATTCGCGGTACAGGTGCTGAAGGTGAAGGAAATCGTGGTCATGGGCCACGGCATGTGCGGCGGCTGCAAGGCGGCGCTCACGCAGGAGCTCCACGGCGCCGAGCCGGGACAAGGCGGTTTCATCGCTGACTGGATTTCGATGCTGGATGAGGCCCGCGCTCCCGTCGCCGCGCAATTCGGCACGACCGGACGCCCGGCGGAACGCCAGATGGAGCAGGCCGCGGTGCGCGTCAGCATCGACAATCTGATGACGTTCCCCTGCGTTCGCCACAAGGTGAAGACCGGTGAACTCAAGCTGCGCGGCGCGTTCTTCGCGATCTCAGACGGGCAGCTTCATCTGATGGATGACGCCAGCGGAAAATTCGCACCGATTTCCTGACCCTTCGGGAAACGGCAAAAGAAAAGGGCGGCGGGTTATTCCCGCCGCCCTTTTCGTGTTTTTGGCCAGGTTACGTCGGCTTACGAGGCCGGCGTAGCCTTGGAAGCGGCATAAGCCGACCAGAGCTTGGCGATCGGTGCGCGCGTGCCGGTGACCTTGGCGAGGCTGGCCTGCGCATCGGCGGCCTTGCCCTGCATGGCCTGAGCCATGCCGAGGCGGAGATTCGCCTTGTTGGCATCGACGCCGGGCTTGCCGAGCGCGACCTTGTAAAGTTCTTCGGCCTTCGCGTACTGCTCGTAGCTCAGGAAGACGTCCGCCGAGCCGGTCACGGAGGCGGCCGTTGCGGCAGGCTTGAGAGCGTCGCGTTCGGCGGCCGGAAGCGATGCCTTGTCCGCAGCAACGCGGCCAGCGCTGTTGGCACGGTCCTGGCCGACCTCGGCCTGGGTCAGAAGACCCTTCGCAAGGCCCTGGTCCATGACCTTGACGGCTTCGCCCGGGAACGCGCGCGGATCGACGTTCTGGATATATTCGAAGTAGTCCCGCTTGTCCTTCATCGAGCCCGTCGCGAACATCAGGCGCATCAGGTCGATGTTTTCCTGGTTCTGGAGCGAGGCAAGCTGGCGCACGATCGAGATCGAGATATTCCACGACGCCACGCTGGGGTAGTACTGCGCCAGCATGGCGGCATATTCGGTCGACGGCGCAAGTTGCTTGGCGTCGTAGGAGGCCTGGAGCGCGCTACGGATCGAGCTTTCGTTCGGCTTGGTGCCGTTTGCCTTCGCCGCCTCAAGCTCCTTCTGGACCATGGCCAGAGCCGCCTGCGGGTTGTTCGAACGCTTGTAGGAATCCGCCAGCAGCGGCTGGATCATGTTCTGCTGGTCACGGTAACCCGCGTCGAAGGACTGCTGGAGATAGCGTGCGGCAACGTCGTACTGCGCGCTCTGATAAGCGGTGACGCCGGCAAGATACTGGACCTGACCCAGCGTTTCCGGGCTGGTCTGGCCGCTGTCGAGCATCATGACGAGACCCTTGTGCTGCAAGGCGGGGTCATTCATCAGAACGCCGACATTGCGCGTCATCTCGCCCTGCTTGAGCTTGTCGATCGGCTGCTGCGCGGCTGCGCCCGCCGTCTGGAGCTGCGCCAGGATACCGCCCATGGCCGCGTCCACTTCGGCGCGCGCGGCAGCCTTCTCGGCATCCGTCTGCGCGGCCTTGGCCTTGTCCGAGGCGGCCTTCACTGCGGGATTTGCCTGGGCGTCGGCAATAGCCTTGTCCACCGGAGCGGCGACGGCGGCGTATTCCTTCGAGAACGTCGCCTTGGCAGGCGCCTTTTCCTTGGCGACAGCAGCCACGGGAGCAACCGCGGCGGCCATTCCGCCAGTCATGGCCACAGCCAGGGCAACACGGGAAATCAGGAACTTGCGAGCCATCCAGGCCTACTCCTCATCAAGACACGTGGAGGCGCGCCCGAAAGCGGGACTCCGTAAAAATTGCAGTGCCGGTTTGGCGTCGAATTGAACGCTTGGCAACCTCGCCCGGCGATTAGAAGGCCGCCACTGAACGCTGATTGAATGCAATTCGTCGCAGCCCGAACGGTTCCCTGCGCCTCGCAAGACCAACTCGCCCCATAAGTGTGGAAAAAGAGCGCCTCCTTGGCGCGGTGGCACCTGTTCAGGTGGCTTTCCCCCCGCGCATGTCCTAGGGCGATCCATCACCCTTTGTCCCGCAGCAACGAACGATCCAGCGCGTGAGCGACGACACCGACATTAACGGCCCCGAGCATATCGGTCCCGAAGGCGAATACACCCGCATCGACATCGTCGATGAGATGAAGACGAGCTATCTCGATTACGCGATGAGCGTGATCGTGAGCCGCGCCCTGCCCGACGTTCGCGACGGTCTGAAGCCGGTGCATCGCCGTATCCTCTACGCCTGCCAGGAAGCGGGCTACGTCGCCGGTCGTCCTTATCGCAAGTCGAGCCGTATCGTCGGTGACGTCATGGGTAAGTATCACCCCCATGGCGACAGCGCGATCTACGACGCGCTGGCGCGCATGACGCAGCCGTGGTCGATGCGACTGCCGCTGGTCGATGGTCAGGGCAACTTCGGCTCGATGGATCCCGATCCGCCGGCCGCCATGCGTTACACCGAAGCGCGCCTCGACAAGGTGGCGAACGAGCTTCTCTCGGACATCGACAAGAATACCGTCGATTTCGCCGACAACTACGACGGCTCCGAAAGCGAGCCCACCGTGCTTCCGGCGCGCTTCCCGAACCTGCTGGTCAACGGCGCGGGCGGCATCGCGGTCGGCATGGCGACCAACATCCCGCCGCACAACCTCGGCGAAGTCGTCGATGGCTGCCTTGCCATGATCGACAATCCGGGGATCACCACCGAGGAACTGATCCAGATCATTCCCGGGCCGGATTTCCCGACCGCACCGCTGATCCTGGGCCAGGGCGGCGCTCGCAACGCTTACCTCACGGGCCGCGGCTCGGTCATCATGCGTTGCCGTCACGAAATCGAAGAAGGTCGGGGCGACCGTCGCTCGATCGTGCTCACCTCGATCCCCTATCAGGTCGGCAAGTCCAACCTCGTCGAGAAGATCGCCGAGGCCGCCAAGGACAAGCGGATCGAGGGCATCTCGGACATCCGCGACGAATCGAACCGCGAAGGCATGCGCGTCGTCGTCGAACTGAAGCGCGACGCGACCCCCGAAGTCGTGCTCAACCAGATCTGGCGCAATACGCCCGCACAGTCGAACTTCGCGGCCAACATGCTGGCGATCCGCGGCGGACGTCCCGAAGTCTTCAACCTTCGCGACATCATCCACGCCTTCATCCAGTTCCGCGAAGAGGTCATCACCCGGCGCACCAAGTTCGAACTGAACAAGGCGCGTGACCGGGCGCATATCTTGCTCGGCCTTGTCGTTGCGGTGTCGAACCTCGACGAAGTCGTGGTGATGATCCGCAGTGCCCCGAACCCGGCCGAAGCGCGTGCGCGCCTGCTTGCGAAGGAATGGCCGATCGGGGACATTGCGCCCTACATCCGCCTCGTCGAGGCGATCGAGCCCGACGCGGAACAGGATGGCGGCTCCTATCGCTTGTCCGAAGTCCAGGTGAAGGCCATCCTCGACTTGCGCCTGCACCGCCTCACCGCGCTCGGCCGCGACGAGATCGGTGACGAGCTCAAGATCCTGGCCGCCGCGATCGAGGAATATCTCTCGATCCTCGCCGACCGCGTGAAGCTCTACGGCGTCATGCGCGGCGAACTGACCGCGGTTCGCGAACTCTATGCCACGCCCCGCGTCTCGCAGATCACCGGTGCCGCCGACGGCATCGAGGACGAGGACCTGATCGAGCGCGAGGAAATGGTCGTAACCGTCACGATGGACGGTTACATCAAGCGTACCCCGCTCTCGACCTTCCGCGCCCAAGCGCGCGGCGGCAAGGGCCGTGCAGGCATGTCCACGAAGGACGAGGATGTCGTGACGACGATGTTCGTCACGTCGACTCACAATCCTGTGCTGTTCTTCTCCACCGCCGGCAAGGTCTACCGCCTCAAGGTCTACAAGCTGCCCGAAGGCGGCCCGACCACGCGCGGCCGCCCCATCGTCAACCTCCTGCCGTCGCTGGACAAGGACGAGACGATCCAGACCGTCCTGCCATTGCCGGAAGATGAGAAGGAGTGGAGCAAGCTCTCGGTCGTATTCGCGACCGCGAAGGGCAATGTTCGCCGTAACTCCATGGACGCCTTCGCGAACATCCCGTCGAACGGCAAGTTCGCGATGAAGTTCGAACCCGACGCCGATGGCACGCCGAACGATGACCGCCTGATCGGGGTCGCCCTTCTCGCGCATTCGGACGACGTGCTGCTGGCAAGCCGCCAGGGCAAGGCGATCCGCTTTGCCGGTGAACTCGTTCGCGAATTCGCGAGCCGCACGTCCACCGGCGTCAAGGCGATGACCCTGAAGGACGGCGACGAGGTAATCTCGCTTTCGATCCTTCACCGCGTCGGCATGAAGGACCAGGACGAGCGCGATGCCTACCTGCGCTTCGCGCCGTGGAAGGGTGACAAGGACGGTGAAAACCCGATCGACGAGGAGCGTTTCGCGTATCTCGCCGAGAAGGAGCAGTTCATCCTCACCGTCTGTGCCAATGGTTACGGCAAGATGTCCTCCGCTTACGAATACCGCCGTACGGGCCGCGGCGGCCAGGGCATCACCAATATCGACAATATCGGCCGCAACGGTCTGGTCGTCGCCAGCTTCCCGGCCACCCGTGCCGACCAACTCATGCTGGTGACGGATCAGGCAAAGCTTATCCGCCTGCCGCTCGAATCACTGCGCGTGATCGGGCGCGGTTCGGCGGGCGTGCGCCTGTTCAACGTATCGGGTGACGAGCACGTCGTCAGCGCCGTGCGGCTTGATGAGCCGGCTGAAGAAGAAGTGCTGGAGGGCGAGGCACCTTCGGCCGATGGCGCTGCAGCCGCCCAGACCGCGCCTGACGCCACCGAAGGCGATACGCCGCAAGCCGACACTGCCGAAGACAGTGATTCTTCGGAAGACGAAGAGTGAGCGATACCGTCGCCTACAAGATTCTGAACGGGGAGCAGCTTGAACGGCTGCTCTCCGACGGGGTCTTCACCGGCGCGCCTGTCGATCTGGCGGACGGTTACATCCATATGTCGACCGCCGATCAGGCGCAGGAAACGCTGGACAAGCACTTCGCCGGACAGACCGGCCTCGCTATTGCCGTGGTAGACCTCGGCGTGCTGGGCGATGCGGTGAAGTGGGAAGTCTCGCGTGGCGGCGCGCTGTTTCCGCACATCTATGCCGATCTTCCGCTCTCTGCCGTGCTTGCTCACGGGCCCGTGGTTCGTGGTGATGACGGGAATCTGATCCTGCCCCCGGCCTGAACGTTCAGTCCGGGCGTGACCGCAATTCGCCGGTCACCCCCGTTGCCAGCACCAGATTTCCGACAAAGAACAGTGGCCAGGCGAATTGCCAGGACGGCCATTCCAGCGCGATCAGGCAGGCCACGACCACGATCAGCGCGCCGCTTCCGACCCGCGCACGCACGAAAGTGCTGGCCCAGGCGCTTGCCGCCATCCCGCCGAGTGCCAGCCCTTGAAATGCCGGCGCCGCTCCTCGGTCGGTGTTCGTCAGTAACAGGAAAACAAGCGGGGTCAGCAGTAGCAGCGCTGTGGCGAAGATCTTCCGGGCCATCGCAAGATCGCGGCGCAAATGGTTCAGAAACAGAGCAATTCCCATGACGTGCCCGATAATCATCAGAACCGTGGCCGGGTAGTCGTAGAGGTCATGGAGCGCCGCACCTGTCCCTTCCAACACCAGCATCGCAGCCAGAGTCCGGGTGTCCTTCCCGCGATGCCGCAAGACCGCATAAACGGCCAGAAGGAGGAAAGGCAGCGCCTTGAGCGCCAGCAGATAAAGCCCCGGCATCGTGCTGTTGCGACACCATAGGAACAGAACCGCCGCGACTATGGCCGCAAGCAGCCAGGGGCGGCGTTCGATCAGGGCGCGCTTGGGCATTCGCTGAACTCTCCGGTTGCGGCGCGGCTTCGGGATTTGCCTTTTTAGCCGCAGCACCACCCTTCCCTGATGCCACGCAAAGGTCTAGGCGCAAGCGCCATGACACAAGACGTCCACATCATCGGCGGCGGCCTGGCCGGCAGCGAGGCCGCCTGGCAACTTGGGCGGCGCGGTTTCCGCGTCCGTCTCTCGGAAATGCGCGGAACCGGAGAGCGTAGCCCCGCCCACCAGGGCGACGGTCTGGCAGAACTGGTCTGCTCCAATTCCTTCCGCTCCGACGACCACGAGAAGAACGCCGTAGGCCTGCTGCACCATGAGATGCGCGGCTGCGATTCGCTGATCATGTCTGCCGCGGCCAAGGCACAGGTGCCTGCCGGTTCGGCACTGGCAGTGGACCGCGATGTCTTCTCCGCCGAAGTGGAAGCTCGGCTGTCGGCCTTGCCCAATGTCGAGATCGTGCGAGAGCGGATCGACACGCTCCCCGAAACCGGAACGACCATCGTTGCCACCGGTCCGCTGACGGCGGAAATGCTCGCCGGCAGCATCGGCCGCGCGACCGGAGCTGACAGCCTTGCCTTCTTCGACGCCATAGCGCCGATCGTTTATCGTGACTCGATCGACATGGACGTATGCTGGATGGCTTCCCGCTGGGACAAGGGCGAAACCAAGGACTACATCAACTGCCCGATGGACAAGGACCAGTACCTTGCGTTCCATCAGGCCCTCCTCGACGGCGAGAAGACCGCCTTCAAGGAATGGGAAGAAAATACCCCCTACTTCGACGGATGCATGCCTATCGAGGTCATGGCCGAGCGCGGCGTCGAAACGCTGCGATTCGGACCGATGAAGCCGGTCGGGCTCGACAACCCGCACTGGGCGACCCCGGAACATCCCAATGGCCGCTGGGCCTATGCGGTCGTCCAGCTCCGCCAGGACAACAAACTCGGCACGATCTGGAACATGGTCGGCTTCCAGACCAAGCTGAAGCATGCCGAGCAGGTTCGCCTGTTCCGAACGATCCCGGGCCTGGAGAATGCCGAATTCGCGCGGCTCGGCGGACTTCACCGTAACACGTTCCTCAACTCGCCGATCCTGCTGGACCGCCAGCTTCGCCTCAAGACCGCACCCCATGTGCGGTTCGCAGGCCAGATCACCGGCTGCGAAGGCTATGTCGAAAGCGCCGCAGTGGGGCTGATGGCCGGACTGATGACGGCAGCCGAACTCTCCGGTCGGGACTGGCAGACGCCGCCGCGAACGACGGCACTGGGCGCTCTGCTCTCCCACATCACCGGCGATGCCGAGGCGGAGACCTATCAGCCGATGAACGTGAATTTCGGCTTGTTCCCGCCGCTTCACGACGTGAAGAAGAAGCAGCGCAAGGAAGCCTATACCTCGCGCGCCAAGGAAGAGATCGCGCCCTGGCTTGAAGGTCTGGTGCCGACAGCCTGACCTCGAAATCCTAGCGTCCCGGACTCGATCCGGGACGTCTCTAGGATCCGCAACTGCACTTGGGTTTGGGCTTGGCCGGGGGCGGCGCGGTCTTTCTGAATTCGCCCGGTGTCAGCGATTGATCGCGATTCGTATCGGCGCCATCGAATTTCGTGATGGTCGCGACCGCCCATTCCTCAAACGTCAGCAGGTTGTTGCCGTCCTTGTCGAGCTTTCGGAAGGCATCGACTCGTGTCGACAGCATTTCGTTGCGGGTGATCCGGCCGTCGCGGTCACGATCGTAGCGGCCAAAGCGGCGCTGTTCGCGCGTCTGCTCGGTAGCTTCCGGAAGGTCCGGCCCTTCAATGTCGGTGAGATCAGCACTTGGCACGCTCTGCGGGTCAGGTGGAGCGACCGACGCCAGCGGCAACGGCGCTGCCTTTTCCACCTCGGCCCGGCCCTGTAGCCAGAACAGACCCAGCGACAGCATCACGAACACCGTGAGGCCGCCGAGGATGAAGCGCTGCATCGCCAAATCTCCCTCAAACGCGCGCGGCTTATCCGCTTACTGCCGCGCCATCGGGAAATTACATCTCTGTTATCGTTGGAATGTCAGCGGCCAAGCAGGCCGATGCGCATGGCCTTGAAGACACTGCGCGCCGATCCGCTGCCGCCGCGAGCCAGATTGTCCCGGGCCAGCCCTTCAAGGACGGCCAATGGACGCAGGCTCCTCGAAACGCGTGGGGACGCACCCTTTTCTCCCTGGACAAGTCGGCGCACGACCACGCTTTCGCCAGGATGATTGAGCTTGGTCGCAAGATCCGCAAGGGCCCAGCGCCGCCCCAGGACCAGCGCCGCATCTGCCTCGTCTTCCCGGCCAAGCGTTCTTGCAAGCGCGGCGAATGCGGCAGCCCGCCCGTCGACCATCTCCTCAAGCACGGCCGGAGCAAGCGGAGCTTCGCCGGTGAGCGCCTCCCAGCCATTCACCAGCGGGACGAGCATGGCGTTCGCGCCTTTCCAGCTACGCAGCACCGCAAGCAGGGGCTCACCCTCAGGCCATTCGCTGGCGTCGCGTCCCAGCGTTTCCCGCCACCAGGCAAGCCGGATCTGCGCCATCATCGGCTCGCGCGAATGCCGCAAAAGCCCTGCAAGGCGTTGATCGAGCGCGAGCAGTGCCAAAGTCGGCAGACGTGCGCGAGATGGCGCATAGGCGAGCGCCAGTTGCATGGTCTGCGGCAGCATCGGCAGAAGCTGATCTTCCGGGCGGCTTTCGGGGGCGGGTTGCTTGGGCACGGCGTCTCTCTAGCCCGCCCTGCCCCTTGCGCAAGTGCGTAACACGCCAAACGCAAGACGGCGGCGGAACCTTCGTTCCGCCGCCGTCTCGATTGTCACTGCCTGGGCAGCTTCAGCGCAAGGATCAGCGATAGCAGACCTTGCGGACAGCCTCGACGATGCGCGGCGTGTCGATAAGCGCAAGCTTTTCGAGGTTGGCCGCGTAAGGCAGCGGCACGTCCTCGTTGCAGACGCGGACAACCGGTGCGTCGAGATTGTCGAAGCCTTCCTCCATGCAGATCGCGGAAATTTCCGAAGCGATCGAGCAAACCGGGAAGCCTTCTTCGGCCACGACGATGCGGTTGGTCTTGGCGAGGCTCGCCAGCACCGTTTCCTTGTCGAGCGGACGCAGGGTGCGAAGGTCGATGACTTCGGCATCGATGCCTTCACCGGCCAGCTGCTCGACCGCTTCGAGAGCGAGGCCGACGCCGATCGAGTAGGACACGATGGTCACGTCCTTGCCTTCGCGCATGATCCGCGCCTTGCCGATCGGCAGGACGTGATCGTCGAGTTCGGGCAGTTCGAAGGTACGGCCGTAGACCAGTTCGTTCTCAAGGAACACGACCGGGTCTTCGCTACGGATCGCCGCCTTCAGCAGGCCCTTGGCATCCGACGCGTCGTAAGGCGCGATCACGACCAGGCCGGGCACGTTGGCATACCACGGGCCGTAGTTCTGCGAGTGCTGCGCGCCGACGCGCGATGCCGCGCCGTTGGGGCCGCGGAACACGATCGGGCACCGCATCTGGCCGCCCGACATGTAGTTGGTCTTGGCCGCCGAGTTGATGATGTGATCGATCGCCTGCATGGCGAAGTTGAACGTCATGAACTCGATCACCGGACGCAGACCGCCCATGGCGGCGCCGGTGCCGATGCCGGCAAAGCCATATTCGGTGATCGGCGTATCGATCACGCGCTGCGGGCCGAACTCTTCCAGCAGACCCTGGGTAACCTTGTAGGCACCCTGATATTCCGCGACTTCCTCACCCATCACGAAGACGCGCGGATCGCGGCGCATTTCCTCGGCCATGGCGTCGCGCAGTGCTTCGCGGACGGTCGAGGTCTTCATGTTGGTGCCGAAGGGAACTTCGGGATCCTTCTTCGCGGGAGCCGGTGCCGGTGCTTCGGCCTTGACAGCCGGCGCGGCTTCGGCGGCGGGAGCAGCCTCTGCCTTGGGGGCCGGAGCGGAAACCGCCGAAGCGTCTTCGCCTTCACCGGCGAGCACGGCGATCACCGTGCCGACCTTCACGCCCTCGGTGCCTTCGGCCACGAGGATCTTGCCGACGGTGCCCTCGTCTACGGCTTCGAATTCCATCGTCGCCTTGTCGGTTTCGATTTCAGCCAGGATATCACCGGAAGCGACTTCGTCGCCTTCCTTGACCAGCCAGCGGGCAAGCTTGCCCTCTTCCATCGTCGGAGAGAGCGCCGGCATCTTGAGTTCGATCGCCATCAGTAGCGCTCCACCAGGACGTCAGTATAGAGTTCGGAAAGTTCGGGCTCGGGCGAGTTTTCCGCGAAGTCGGCCGATTCCGCGACTTGCGCGCGGACGCGCTTGTCGATTTCCTTCAGCGCGGCCTCGTCCACGCCAAGGGCGACGAGGTCGTTCTTCACGTGCTCGATCGGATCGCGCTTCTCGCGCACGTCCTGCACTTCCTCGCGGCTGCGATACTTGGCAGGGTCGGACATCGAGTGACCGCGATAACGGTAGGTGTTCAGTTCCATGAGAACCGGGCCATTGCCGGCGCGCACGTATTCCAGCGCCAGTTCGGCCGCCTTGCGGACTTCGAGCACGTCCATGCCGTCAACCTGCATGCCGGGAATCCGGAACGCGGTGCCGCGGCGGTAGAAGTGCGTTTCAGCCGAACCGCGCTTCACGGCGGTGCCCATGGCGTAGCCGTTGTTCTCGATCACGAAGATGATCGGGAGCTTCCAGAGAGCCGCCATGTTGAAGCTCTCGTAGACCTGGCCCTGGTTGGCAGCGCCATCACCGAAGTAGGCCATCGCGACACCGCCGTCTTCACGGTACTTGTGCGCGAAAGCGAGACCTGCGCCGAGCGAGACCTGCGCGCCGACGATGCCGTGGCCGCCGTAGAACTTATGCTCCACGCTGAACATGTGCATCGAGCCGCCCTTGCCACGCGAGATACCCGCGGCGCGGCCGGTCAGTTCGGCCATGATCACCTTGGGGTCGATACCATAGGCAAGCATGTGGCCATGGTCGCGATAACCGGTGATGACCGAGTCGCGGTTGGAATCGAGCGCGGACTGAAGGCCCACGGCAACGGCTTCCTGGCCGATGTAAAGGTGACAGAAGCCGCCGATCAGGCCGAGGCCGTAAAGCTGGCCTGCCCTTTCCTCGAAGCGACGGATAAGAACCATCTGCTCGTAAAGGTTGAGCAGTTCCTCCTTGTTCGGCGTGTAGCGCCGGTCGGCCGCGAGTGCCTCCTGGAGGCTGTGCAGCGCGAAGTCTTCGTCCTGTGCCGGAGTTACGGCAGGCTCGGCGCCGGAACCGGCGTCAATCTTGGCTTTGGGCAACGGGACTCCCCATCGTTGGTGCGATTGATTTCGGGCCGCTTATAGGACCCCGCGCGGAAATCGAAAGCGCGTTGAAGGAAATTTGCCGTCAATGGCACAAAAATTATGGCTGCCCGCAATGCAGCAGCCACAAACCGCGCCGAAAACCGGCGCGGACGGCTTCATTTGCCGATGAGCATGACCATTTCGTCAGGACGGGCAACATTGAGGTTGCTGCGCAGCAGTTCGCCGGCAAGATCGGGATCGACGCGGCGCTGGTCCAGCAGATTCACGCGGTTCTTCAGGCGATCCCGGTCGAGACGGAGCTCCGCCAGCTTGACGCGGCGTTCTTCCAGGAGATGCTGGTTCTCGGTCCAGGCGATGATGCCGCTTGGCCCCGCGATCACGAACGCACCCATCAGCAGCAGCACCGCAAGAGCGATGCCCTGGACCAGGCGTTCCTTGGCGAGGCTGGCTTCCTGTCGCATGATCTTGGGCTGGGACCTCATGGAAATCGATAGAATCACAAGTGATTCCGCGTTGCAAGCCGAAACAATAACCGATTCGCGGCGATGCGGAACAGGCTTGCGGCACGCCAGCTATCGCATGCCGGGGCATATTGGTGTTGATAACTTTTTGAAACATGCGCTGCACGTTCACGGGTGAACACATCGCCCCTTTCGGACTAATCCTTTGGAGGTATTCCCGGCGCTGAGGGGGCATTGCCTATCGCCTTGTTCACCGCTGCAAAGTGCGTGCGCAGACGCCCTTCGCTGTCTGCCACATCGCGAGCGGCCTGAAGCAGCCCGCGGCGGGCGTCGATGACCGGCAGGTAGTTGGCGGAACCAGCCCGATAGCGCGCCTCGACATTCTGCCATGCTGCTCGCGCGCTGCCTTCGCGGGCGATGAATTTCTCGCGTCGCTGCCACTCGGCAGTGTAGTCGTTCAGGGCATCGTCGATTTCCTGCCAGGCCTCCAATACGGTCGTCTGGTAGTTCACAAAGGCCTCGCGCGCTTCGAGCTTGCGGACCTGCACGGCGGCGCGGCGGCGACCTCCATCGAAGATCGGCAGGCTGAGGCCGGGCCCTATCTGCCATGTGCGGCTCGCCCAATCGAACAGGTTATCCTTGCGGTAGCTCTCCAGGCCGAACCCGCCGCCAAGCCGGATGGCGGGATAGAGATCGGCGATGGCAATGCCGATCTCGGCGGTGGCGGCGTGAAGTTTCGATTCGGCCGCCCGCACGTCCGGTCGGCGCTGGGCGACTTCGGAGGGCAGCCCTAGCGAAAGGTCCGGCGGCGCGGGAATTACGGTTGCATTTCGGGTAGGTAGTAGGAGATCGCGCAGGGAGCCCGGCTGCTGCCCCAAGGCCAGAGCGATACGGCCAATTTGCGCCGCTTCCTGCGCCTGAAGTGCGGGAAGGCTTGCCTCCAGGGCGCGCAGTCCGGCCCGGTCGGTTTCGAGGCCGGTATGGTTTTCCATGCCGCCATCGGCTCGCGCGGCGACCAGCGAAACCTGGTCTGTGAGCAGCGCGATGTCTTCCTTAGCCAAAGCGATCTGTGCCTGAGCGGTGCGCAGCGCAAAGTAGGCCTGGGCGACCTCGCTGGCGACGGACAGTCGTGCAAGGTCCAGCATGGCGCCCTGCCCCGCCACTTGCGCATCTGCCGATTCGATTGAGCGACGAACCCTGCCCCAGAGATCGATCTCCCATCCGGCATCGAAGCCTCCCTGATAGAGCGTGAAGGGATCGGCAAGGAACTTCGCCAGTTCGTCGCGACTAGCCCCCGATGCACTGCCCCCGATAGCGTCGAAAAGGCGGGTGGAGGCGCCATACTCGCTCATGCGCTCGCGGTTGACCTGGGCGCTCGCGTTGACTTGCGGCAAACTTGCGGACGCGGCGATACCTCGCTGCGCGCGGGCCTGCGCGAAGTGAAGCGCAGCGGTTTCGATATCGGGGCTGGCGGCCATGGCCTGCCGCTCCAGACGATCCAGAACGGGGTCGCCGAGTATGGTCCACCAGTCCGCCGGAATGGTTACGCTACCCGAAGTGGGCGCGATCAGGCTCGGGTCGCCTCCGCGCCAGCTTGCCCAGTCATCCGGGGCTGCGGGCGTGGGTGCCTTGAAGTCCGGACCGACCGTGCAGGCGGGAAGACAGAGGGCCAGTGACGTGGCTGTGAGTGCGGCAGTCAGGAACCTTGAGGTCATGCGCATTGGTCCTGGGATCAGGCGAGACGATGGCGGAACAGCCAGGCGGACAGAGGCAGCGTTATCGCCGCAACCACAAGCAAAGGCACGAAATCGAGCGCGATGTCTCCGAGCACTGCGCCTTCGAGATAGACCCGCCGGACGATGGCGACGCCGAAGCGCAGCGGGTTCGCGTAAGTCGCGATCTGGAGCACTTCCGGCATGTTGCGCACCGGCGTCAACATGCCGGAAAGCAAGGTCAGCGGCATGATGATGAGAAACGAGTAGAGCATCGCCTGTTGCATGTTCAGCGCCAGCGCCGAGATCGACATGCCGATGCCCACCGAGGCGAGGTTGAACACGAAAAGCCCGAAGTACAGCAGCAGTGGCGATCCGCTCATCGGGATCTGGAACCAGAAGCGCACGATCATCAGTACGATCGTCGATTGCAGCAATCCGACGACGATCGAGGGGAGCGCTTTCCCCACCAGTATCTGCAAAGGGGTGAGCGGTGTGACGAGAAGCTGGTCGAATGTTCCCTGCTCTCGCTCTCGCGCCACGGACAGCGCCGCCAGCAGCAAGGTCTGCAACATCGAAAGTGTGGCGATCATGGCGGGCATGATCTGCCATCGCGATTCGAGGTTCGGGTTGAACCAGGCCCGCCGGATCACGCTTACGCCCTGCATTCCGCTTCGCGCCGCATTGAAGCCCTGCGTCACCGAAGACACGTAAGCCGCAGCCGAACCCGCCGTAGTCGAGTTTCGGCCATCCAGGACGATCTGTACTTGTGCGCTTTCCCCCGCAGCCAGTCGGCGGTCGAAATCGGCCGGGATCGTTACCGCCATGAGCACTTTCCCACCATCGATCAACGACGCGATCTGGGCGGAGCTCGTCAGGGTGGCCTCTCTTGCGAATACCCCGGTACCATCCAACCGGGCGATGAACTCGCTCGCCGCCTGTCCCCTGCTCTGGTCGAGCAGCGCATAGGGCACATAGTCGAGATCGAGGATCGCGCCGTAGCCGAACAGCATGGACTGGATGAATGCCGGGGCCACCAACAACAGGCGGTTGGCCGGATCCTTGAACAGGGCCAGCACTTCCTTGCGGCACAGCACCGCGATCTGGGCGAACCATGCGATCAGGTAGTCCATCCCGTCAGTCCAGACGCTTGCGCAGGGTGCGCTGCGTCAGCAGGGTCAGCACCACGACGTAGCCGATCAGGATCGCGCAGTTGCGCAGGACCATTGTCCAGTCCGTACCGGCGAGAAACAGGCTCTTGATAACGCTCATGAAGTGCGTTGCCGGCAGCAGTTCGCCGACGATCCTCACCGCAAGAGGCACATTGCGCAAGTCGAACACGAACCCCGAGAGCATGAGCGCGGGCATGAAGCTTGCCAGAAGCGCCACCTGGCTCGCCGCGAACTGGTTGCGTGTCGCGCCTGAAATCAGGAGCCCGACCAGCAGCGAAACCAGCAGGTAGAGAAACGAGCAGAGCACGATCGCCACCATCGAGCCTCTGATCGGGACATCGAACAGGAAGCGCGCCGCCAGCAGGCACATCACCAGATCGATCATCCCCACCACGAGATAGGGCGCGATCTTGGACAGTACCATTTCGACGGGGCGAACCGGCGTGACGAACAGCGATTCGAGCGTGCCGCGCTCCCACTCCCGCGCAATCAGCAGCGAACTGAGGAAGGCGCCCACCAGGGTCATGACAAGCACGATCAACCCCGGCACAAGATACCAGCGACTGTTGCCCTCCTCGTTGAACCAGGTCCGCTGCATCAGCGTTACGCTGCCGCCGGCCCCGACCGAACCTGCGCGGTCGGACTGCCGCAGCACGACCGTGCCGATCGCGCCTTGCACATAGGCCTCCAGTGTCTGTGCGGTCGTGGAATCGACGCCGTTGAGGATGAGTTGGATCTGGCCGCCTGCACTTCCCCTGCCAACCGCTTGTGCCCGCGCGAAGTCGACCGGCACCCGCACGATGGCGTCGACCCGGCCGCTGCGCAGCATTTCGCTGGCCTCCTCCATCGTCTCGACATCGACAGGGGAGAGATAGGGCGATCCCCGGATGCCCGAGACGATCTCGCGCGCAGTATCGGAACGGTCCTGAAGCACCAGCGCGACAGGCGCATTCTTCACGTCGAACGAGAGCCCGAAGCCGAACAGAAGGATCAGCCCGACCGGCAGGAGCAGCCCGACCATCAGGTTGCTGCGGTCACGCAGCATCTGGCGCGTTTCCTTGCGAGAAAGAGCGGCCAACCTCGACAGGAAGGTGCTGTCCGCTGTCACGTCGCTACCTTGCTGTCATGATCGGCGGCGCGCCCCTGTTCGACAATGGCGATAAAGGCCGCATCCATGTCGATGTCGCCGCCGCCTGCCTGCTCGCGCACTTGCTGCGGAGTGCCGAGCGCAAGCATCCGTCCAGCATCCTGGATGGCGATACGATCGCAATATTCCGCTTCTTCCATGAAGTGCGTGGTGACAACCACCGTCACGCCGGCCTGCGAAAGCGCCGTGATCGTGCGCCAGAAGGATCGCCGCGCCAGCGGATCGATGCCGCTGGTCGGCTCATCGAGGAACAGGATTTCCGGTTCGTGCACGAGCCCTGCCGCCATGGCGAGCCGCTGCTTGTAGCCATGCGGCAGTTCTCCACTGACAGCCGCCGGATCGAGATCGAATTGCCCGATGATCGCCTTCACCCGTTCGCGCAGGATGGTGCCGCGAAGACCGTAGGCGCCCCCGAAGAACTCAAGGTTCTCGCGCACGGTGAGATTTGCATAGAGCGAGAATTTCTGCGCGACATAGCCGATCCGCCGCCGCGCCTGCGCCCGTGCGCGGCGCAAGTTGACACCCGCCACTTCGAGCGTCCCACTGGTCGCCGGAAGCAGCCCGCAGAGCATCCGGAAGGTCGTGGTCTTGCCCGCGCCGTTGGGACCGAGCAGCCCGAATATCTCGCCGCGCCGCACGTCGAACGAGGTGCTGGCGACGGCGGTGAAATCTCCGAAACGCCGCACCAGGTCGCGTACATGGATGACGGCCTCGTCATCTTCCGCCCCTCCCGGTTCGGGTTCTATCGCAACGATGGGCGCCTTGCTCTCCGCCTCGCGCACGCCATCGTGTTGGCGCAGCAGAAGCATGAAGGCATCCTCCAGTTGTTCGGCTCTCGGCTCCGCTTCAACGCCGTCGAGCAGGTCTTCCATGTCTTGCAGTTCGGCGTCGGGCGACCGGATGAAGCGCACCGCACCGCCTCTCGGCACCGCGTCTATGATCCGGTCGGGCGCATCGATCAACCTGGCCTGCAGATCGCGCGCAGGCATATTAGCAGGCGGTGCGGCCACGAAAGTCAGACCGCGGGCCTTTTTCGTCAGTTCACCCGGTGTGCCCTGATCCAGCAGGCGGCCGTGATCCATGACCAGCACCTCGTCGCAGCGCCCAGCCTCATCCATGTAGGCAGTGCTGACGATGATGCTCAGCCCCTCCGCCTCGATCAACTGCTCGATGATCTCCCAGAGATCGCGCCGCGACAGCGGGTCGACCCCGACGCTCGGTTCGTCCAGCAGGAGAAGATCGGGCACGCGCACAAGCGTGCAGGCGAGCCCGAGCTTCTGCTTCATCCCGCCTGAAAGCTTCCCCGCCGGACGTCCGGTGAAACGGGCCATGTCGGTCATTTCCAGCATTCGCGAGAAGCGCTCGGCGCGCAGCTCCTGCGGCACGCCGTGGAGATCGGCGTAGAGATCGAGGTTCTCCTGAACGCTGAGATCCTCGTAGAGACCGAAGCGCTGCGGCATGTAGCTGATTCGGTCCTGCACCGCCTGCGGACGCCGTGTCACGTCGATGCCCAGTACATCCAGAGTGCCACCGTCGGGAGCCAGCAATCCGGTCATCATCCGCATCAACGTCGTCTTGCCTGCCCCATCCGGCCCGACGAGCGCCGTGATCGTCCCCTCGCGGATGTCCAGACAAAGATCCTGCACGGCATCGAACGCTTTACCGTCCGCGCCGATGAAACTCTTTCGCAGGTTCCGGCTCCGCACCGTCAGTGCGCTTGTCATCCTGCCTGTCCCGGCGTCTTCGGTCTCGGCCGGGCCGTTCACCGGGCGTGCCCTTCACTTGGCGCACCAGTATTGATCCGCACCGTCACCGGTTGCCCGAGCCGCAAGGTCCCGTTGCGGTCATCAACCCTGACGCGCACTTCGTAGACGAGCGCAGTGCGCAGCGATTCGGTCTCTACCGACTTGGGAGTGAATTCCGCGACCGAGGAAATATAGCCCACCGTGCCCGCAACCGGCTTGTCGGGAAAACTGTCGCTCGTCACCCTCGCCTTCATGCCCATGCGGACACGGCCGAGATCGGCCTCCTCAACGTAGACGCGCACCCATTTCGGACTGGTCAGAGCCAGTTCGTAGACCGGCTTTTGCGGCGTGGCCATGTCCCCCACTTCGAGCAGGCGTGAACGGACCACCGCGTCACCGGGAGCCTTGAGTTCGCCTTGGGAAACCTGATGCCTGAGCAGCGCGAGCTGGGCCTCGGCGCCCTTCATCTGCGCATCGGCGGCCGCGACATCCTCAGCGCGAGGTCCGCGAATGGCGAGCTTGAGCGCTTCTGCCGCTTCCTTGGCCCGCGCATCGGCGACGGCGGCAAGATTTCTTTCCTGATCGAGTTCCTGCGCGCTGACGGCGCGGCCCTGCGTGGTAGAGGATACCTCTCGGGCCCGGCGCAAGTCGTCAGCGGCCTTGACTGCATCCGCCCTTGCAGCGGCAAGCCGCGCGCGCGCTTGCTGGAGTTCCTCGGGCCGGGTGCCGTTGCGAAGTTTGAGCAGGCTTTCCCGGGAAGCCGCGACCTGCGCCTCTGCATTGTCGGCCTGCAAGCTCAGGGTAGCCGTATCGAGTTGCGCCAGCACTTGTCCCGCCTTGACGGAATCGCCCTCCTCGACAGTCATCCGGGTGACCCGCCCACTACCGTCGAACGCCAGGGAGACCTGCCGAATGTCCACATTGCCGTGGAGAACGATCTCGTTCGGGTCCTTTTGGCTGCGGGTCATCCACCAGATCGCGGCAGCAGCAAGAACAAGCGCCACGACAATTGCGGCCCCCACGGTCTTCTTCATTCAGATTCCCCGGCCTGTTTCGGTGGAGCAACTCAAGAGATACCAACGACATACTTACATCGCATTGCGGCAAATCAAGCGCCATTTTCCAGTGAAGAGCGCGGTTTTGCTTTTTGCCCGGCGCTGCTAGAGGCAGCGCATGCTGACGATCCGTGACATTACCGTTCGCCTTGGCGGGCGCACCATCCTCGACCAGGCCGCTGCCACGATTCCCAAGGACGGCAAGGTGGGCCTGATCGGCCGCAACGGCGCGGGCAAGTCCACGCTCGTCAAGGCGATCATCGGTGAACTGGAGCCCGACGAAGGTTCGGTGGACATGCCGCGCCGTGCCCGTCTGGGCTATATCGCGCAGGAAGCACCCGCGGGGCACAAGACCGCGCTCCAGGCTGTGCTGGATGCCGACGCCGAGCGGATGTCCTTGCTTGCCGAAGCCGAGACCTGCACCGATCCCAACCGCCTGGGCGACCTCCACGACCGGCTTATCGCGATCGACGCCTATACCGGCGAAGCGCGCGCCGCGCGCATTCTCGTCGGCCTCGGCTTCGACGAGGCGATGCAGGCAAGCCCGCTGGACAGTTTCTCCGGCGGCTGGAAAATGCGTGTGGCGCTTGCGGGCCTGCTGTTCTCGCAGCCCGACGTGCTGCTGCTCGACGAACCCTCAAACCACCTCGACCTCGAAGCGACACTCTGGCTGGAGAACTTCCTCCAGACCTACCCCAAGACGCTGATCGTCATCAGCCATGAACGCGACCTGCTCAACAACGTGGTCGATCACATCCTGCACCTGCAGCAGGGCAAGCTGACGCTCTACCCCGGCACTTACGACAGCTTCGAGCGCATCCGCGCCGAACGCGCCGCGCAGGCGGTTGCCGCACGTGCGAATCAGGACGCCCAGCGCAAGAAGCTGGCCGACTACGTTGCCCGCAATTCCGCCCGCGCCTCCACCGCGAAGCAGGCGCAATCGCGCGCCAAGATGCTGGCGCGAATGCAGCCGATCGCGGCCATGGCCGAGGATTCCTCGCTGAGTTTCGATTTCCCGAGCCCGGATGAACTGCGCCCGCCGCTCGTCACGCTCGACCTCGCCTCGGTCGGCTACGTCGCTGACAAGCCGATTCTGCGCCGCCTCAACTTGCGCATCGATCCTGAGGACCGCATCGCCCTGCTCGGCCGCAACGGCAACGGCAAGACCACGCTGGCCCGCCTGCTCGCCCGCCAGCTCGAACCGATGGAAGGTTCGCTCACCTTCTCGCCCAAGATCCGTATCGGCTACTTCACCCAGTATCAGGTGGAGGAACTCCCCTCTGACTCAACCCCGCTCGAATTGATGACCCGTGCCATGGCTGACAAGCCGCCGGTCGCGGTGCGCGGACAACTGGGTCGCTTCGGGTTCTCCGGCCCGCGCGCGACGGCCGGGATCGGCACCCTTTCCGGCGGCGAACGCGCGCGTCTTGCCCTGGCGCTGGTGACGCGCGACGCGCCGCACATGCTGATCCTCGACGAACCGACCAACCACCTCGACGTCGACGCCCGCGAGGCGCTGGTGCAGGCGCTCAACGATTTTGCCGGCGCGGTGATTCTCGTCAGCCACGACCGGCACATGGTCGAACTGGCGGCGGACCGTCTGGTACTGGTCGATCAGGGCACGGCGGACAACTACGACGGCTCGATGGAGGACTACATCGACTTCGTGCTTGGCCGGAACCAGCCCAAGAGCGGCGACAGGCAAGGCGAGGGCAAGCCGGCACGCAAGAATGGCACCGTCGCCCGCGAGGAACTCAAGGCCCTGCGCAAGAAGGTCTCGGAGACCGAAACCCGCATGAAGCGCATCCAGCAGCAGCTTGACGCGCTCGATGCCGTGCTCGCGGACCCCGGCTCCGCCAAGGGCGACCTTGCCAGACTGGGCATCGGCGAGATCGGCAAGCGCCGCACGCAGGCGGCAGAGGATCTGGAAGTGGCCGAAGCCTTCTGGTTCGAAGCCAGCGAGGCCATGGACCAGTACATGGGCGGCAACGCATGAGCGTAGCCTTCCGGCGCGACGGTGACGAAGAACATCTCGAACCCAAGTTCGAAGTGCCGATCCCGCCCGGCCCCAATCTCGTGACGGCCGAAGGCGTGGCGATTATCGGTTCGCGGATCGCTGGTCTGGAGGCGCTGGTTCCGACATTGACCGAGGATACTGCTCTCAATACCGCCAAGCGTGATCTGCGCTACTGGCGCAAACGGCTGGCGACAGCCGAAGAGCAGCCCGCGCCCGCCGGCGATACCGTGATGTTCGGTCACCGCGTGCGCTTCACCCTGAAGGGGCAGACGCGCGAAATCCGGATCGTCGGGCATGACGAAGCCGATCCGGCCAAGGGCGATCTCGCCTTCACTGCCCCGCTCGCCCGCGTCCTGTTGGGCTCCGGGGCGGGTGAGTTCGTCGATTTCAACGGACAGGAAGACGCAATCGAGGTCCTCGAAATTCTGGCCTGAACCGGAAAACATCCCCGAAAACCAAAAACGGGGCCTTCGCGGGCCCCGTTTTCGTTTTCAGTGTCCTGAAAAAGCCGTTCTTAGAACGACTTCCTCGGCTTCTTGTGGAACGGCTTACCGCCCGCGCCGGGGCCACCGGGACCACCGCGATCATTGCGCGGACCGCCGGTCGGACGGGGCTTGTGGTGACGCGGGCCATCGAAACCGCCACGTCCACCTTCCTCGCGCCCATAAGGCTTGCGGCCACGACCCTGCGGTCCGTCACGACGACGATCGCGTGCGATATCGCGCGGTGTTTCGGTCGCGACTTCGATGCGGATCGTGTTTTCGACGTCGCCGCTCTCATCATGAGAGGTACGCTCGACCGAACGGATGAACTGGTCGGCCATGTCCCGCGGGATCTGGAAGTGGGTCTGGTCGGCGCCGATGCGGATCTGGCCGACCGCATTGCGGGTGACGTGACCACGGCGGCAGAGCAGCGGCAGGATCCAGCGCGGATCGGCATGCTGTTCGCGGCCAACATCCATCGTGAACCAGACCACATCGTCGAAACCGGGACGCTGGCGCGCTTCGCGGGCTTCCGGGCTGTTGCCGATGAGTTCCTCGGGCTGCGGCAGACTTGCGCGGTGGGCGCGAACAAGTGCGACGGCGAGGTCTTCCGGGCTCACCTTTTCAAGCAGGCCGCGCGCGATTTCACGGTCCTCGTCGTCCGCTTCGACCGGGGCCAGCAGCTTGTCCATCAGACGGCTGCGATCGGCTTCGCGGATCGCTTCGGGGCTCGGCGCGGAAATCCACTCGGCCTCGATGCGGGCACCGCGAAGCATACCCTCCACGCGGCGACGACGCGGGAACGGCACGACGATGACGGCAGTGCCCTTCTTGCCCGCGCGGCCGGTACGGCCCGAACGGTGCTGGAGCGTTTCGGCATCGCGCGGAATCTCGACGTGTACGACGAGGCTCAGCGAGGGAAGATCGATGCCGCGTGCAGCGACGTCAGTGGCGACGCAGACGCGGGCGCGCTTGTCGCGAAGCGCCTGAAGCGCGTTGTTGCGCTCGTTCTGCGAATGCTCGCCCGAAAGCGCCACGGCCGAGAAGCCGCGTTCCGTCAACGTGGAGTGAAGGTGCTTCACATTGTCACGGGTGGCGCAGAACAGGATCGCGGTTTCCGCGTCATGAAGGCGAAGCAGGTTTACCACCGCGTTTTCGACATCGGCCGGCGCAACGGTAACCGCTTGATAGGTGATGTCACCATGGCCGCGGTTCTCGCTGACCGTCGAAATGCGCAGGGCATTGGTCTGGTAGCGACGGGCCAGCGCTTCGATCGGACGCGGCATGGTAGCCGAGAACAGCAGCGTGCGGCGGCTGGCCGGCATCGCGTCGAGCAGTTCCTCAAGGTCTTCACGGAAGCCCATGTCGAGCATCTCGTCCGCTTCGTCGAGCACGACGACCCGCAGCGAGGAGAGGTCCAGCTTGCCACGTTCGAGGTGATCGCGCAGACGGCCCGGCGTGCCAACGACGATGGTGGCGCCGCGCTCAAGCTGCTTGCGCTCGCGAACGGGGTCCATGCCGCCAACACACGTGACGATGCGAGCGCCGGTCGAGGCGTAGAGCCAGGTCAGTTCGCGGCTAACCTGCAGCGCAAGTTCGCGCGTGGGCGCGATAGCAAGTGCGAGCGGCGCTTCGGCATAAGGAATGGAGCCGTCGGCCAGCAGTTCGTCGCCCATGGCGATGCCGAATGCGACGGTTTTGCCGGAACCGGTCTGCGCCGAAACCACGAGGTCGCGTCCACGCGCTTCGGCTTCGGCGACAGCGGCCTGAACCGGGGTCAGATTCTCATAGCCATGCGCGGTAAGCGCTTCGGCGAGAGGCTGGGGGAGCTGGGAAAAAGTCATGAGTTTGTCGAATCGTCCTGTGCCGCTTGCGCGGTCTGATCTGGTAAGGCCTGATGAGGGGTGCGCGACCCCAACGGGCCTGTTGACGGGCTCCATAGACAAAAAACTCGCGTTTGGCGCGCACCAATTTCATAAAAAGCAACAACGGGCTTGCGCGGGCGGCAAATTTTCGGTCGTCGGACGCTTCGAACAGCAAGTTCGCCGCGCATAATGCAGGGTGCCTGCCGGGCTCTTCTGCGCTGCAGCCAGAGCCCGGACAGCCTGCAAATCCACGCATGACCACCCCGGCTTTCGATCAACGGCGGCAGCTTTGAGCGTGCAGGTCTTACATTCAAATATCTGATAATATTAAATAAATATCTTTAAGTCGGCGCTTCCTGATGCGTGCGGGCTATGGCACCGGGCGTCAACTGCTGCCGAGCACCGTCGTTTGCCCGGTCGATGACAGTTTCCCAGCAATTTCACGTCTCGCAGATGACGGTGAGAACGACCGTCACAAACCCGAAATCAGGCCGCCATATCAGCCCGTCTCGCGCTGGAATTAATCGGCATGCCTGCTGCGGGTCGCGTGGTTCGGCGGAGTCTTCCCGAAGATCCAGGCCATGACAGCAGGAGCCACATGACGGACGCGCTCAGGATTCTGGTGCCGCTGCACAGCCCCGATCCGGGCGGAGTTGAACGCGTGGCGCTGGGGCTCGCTGCGGAATGGGATCGCAGCGGGCACCAGGTGACCGTGGTGCTTGGCCGGGCAAGCGGCTGCGATCTCTCCAGGCTGCCCGAACTGGATTATTGGCAGATCCCCACCCGCCTTCCCACGGCGTCGTGGGAGACGCCCTGGATGATCCACTCGCTATACAGCTACCTCGTCGATCAGGGCGCCGACGTGCTGTTCCTGCCCGGCAACACTTATGCCGTGGTCGGTGCGGCGATGCGCCTGTTGCTGGGTGAACACGCGCCGCCCATGGCGCTCAAGGTCAGCAATGCCCTGCACCGGCCCGACATGTCTCCCTGGGTGCGGCACGGATACGGCGCATGGCTGCGCGTCCAGGGCCGCATGTTCGATCGGCTGATCGGCCTTTCCGAACCCATGGCGCGTGAAATCCGGGAAACGACGCGGGCCAGGGCAAGCCAGGTGGAAGTCATCGCAAACCCGATCCTGTCCCGTGCTCGCCTTGCCCGTCTCACTCGGTTCGACAGGCGACCCGGCTCGGTCTGGGGAACGCGCTATCTCACAGCCGGACGCCTCGCTCCGCAAAAGAACCATGCCATGATGCTGCGCGCCTTCGCACGCGCCGCCCGCCCGGCCGATACCCTCACGATCGCAGGCGAAGGCCCGGAACGCGGAGTCATCGAAAATCTGGTCCGACAGCTCGGCCTCGATGGAAGGGTCTTCCTCACCGGCTATCTTGGAACGATCGATACCCTGCTGGCCGATGCAGACGTTTTCGTGCTGAGTTCCGACTACGAAGGCCTGCCCGGCGTCGTCGTGGAAGCACTGGCGGCAGGTCTGCTGGTACTGTCAACGAACTGCTGCGTCAGCATGGAATGCCTGATCGAGGAAGGTCGCACCGGCCTGCTGGTACAGCCGCGGGACGAAGGCGCGTTTGCCGCAGGGCTCACGCGCATCAGGGAGCTCGGCGGAGACCCCGACCGAGCCCGGGACATTGCCGCGCGCTACGAGGTCGAAAGCGCGGCGCGGCGCTATCTCGAAATGATGACGCAGCTTCACCGCCAGCGCGAACACAACCGCCGCCGCAATCTTGGGCTCAGTGCATGGACGGGGCACGCGTCCCGGCAGCGCACGCTCTGACCCCTCCCCTATTCGCGGAGACTTTCGTGACAGAGACCGCCGCCATTCTGGCGCCAGATGCCCCGGCCCTTCAACTGACGCCGCAGGACCGCGATCCGCGTCGTGGCCGTAACGCCGCGTTTTCCATTATTCTTTCGCTCGCTGTCGTTGCCGCGGTCTTCCATGAACTGGGCGGGCTCGACCTCCGGAATCTCATCGCGATGGTGCCGGCGACCCCCGGCTTCTGGGTGGTCTTCACGCTGAGCTATCTTGTGACGCCGGCCAGCGAATGGCTCATTTTCCGGCGGCTCTGGGGCATCCCAGGCTCCGGCATGCTCGCGCTGCTGCGCAAGAAGGTCTACAACGAACTGCTGCTTGGCTACCTGGGAGAGGCGTACTTTTACACTTGGGCGCGGCGCCGGGTCGCGCTGGGAGCAGCGCCGTTCGGAGCGGTGAAGGACGTGGCCATCCTGTCGGCGATGACCGGCAACGGGGTGACCATGGCTCTGCTGGCGGTGATGGTGCCGGTCATGGGCACAACGCGGCTCGGGCTCGACAGCCGGATGATGACCCTCTCTCTCGGCGTCCTGCTGGTCGTTTCTGCGGCCGCCATGCTGCTCCGCCGCCGCGTCTTCTCGCTGCCTCAGGCCGATCTCGTCATGATAACGCAGATCCACTTCGGCCGGATCGCGCTGACGACGTTGTTCAATGCCCTGCTCTGGCATCTGGTTCTTCCCGAAGTGCAGCTTTCCTGGTGGCTTTTCCTTGCCACGCTGCGTCTGCTGGTCTCCCGGCTGCCGTTGATACCCAACAAGGATTTGCTGTTCGCAGGGGTCGCAGTGCTCGCCCTAGGCCACGAGCGTGACATCGGCGCGCTCATGACCTTGATGGCGGGCCTGATTCTGGCGGCGCATCTCGTGCTAGGGGCGCTGCTGGCAGGCAGAGACCTGGCAATCCCCGAGCAGTCGGCATGAACGCACCGGCCTTCATCGTGCTGCTTGCCGCCGCCCTCATTCCCTCCACGCCCGATCTGGGCAAGGCCGAAGGCCGGTGCCGGCCGAACGAGAGCGGTCCAGCCTTCGTCGTCGAGCCCGTGGGCCTCAAAGACAGGAGCGGCAGGCTCCGGCTGGAGGTCTACCCCGCCAACGAGAAAGACTTCCTTGCCGACGACAACGTCCTCGTCAGCGCCGGGAAGACCTTCCGCCGCGTCGAGGCGGCGTTGCCTCCCAGCGGCGTCCCGAGCCTTTGCATCCGTGTGCCCGCGCCCGGCACTTACGCCGTCAGCCTGCTTCACGACCGCGACGACGACCGCAAGTTCGACTGGAAGATCGACGGTATCGGCTTCTCAGGCAATCCGAAGCTGGGTTGGGGCAAGCCGAACGTGCGCAAGGCGAGCGCCGCCGCCGGCACGGGGCTCACGAGCCTGCGCATCGTCATGAATTACCGCAGCGGGCTCGGTGTCGCGCCCCTTCAGGCAAAGGTCTTGAGCAAATGAAAATCGTCGACGTCTGTGCCTTCTATTCGCCCCACGGCGGCGGCGTACGCACTTACGTGGAACAGAAGCTGCGGATCGGCCCCGCCATGGGCCATGAGATCGTCATCCTTGCCCCCGGGGACGAGGATGCTGTGATCGAACGTGGCCCCGGCGCCCGCATCGTCCTGGTAAAAAGCCCGCGCTTCCCGCTGGACCGGAAGTACTGGTACTTCAACGAGCCCGAGCGGCTCCACGCCGCGCTCGATGCCGAAGCGCCCGATTTCGTGGAGGCGACATCACCCTGGCGGAGCGCCGGGCTCGTGGCGGACTGGCCGGGCGATGCACCGCGCAGTCTGGTCATGCATGCCGATCCGCTGTCCGCCTACGCCTATCGCTGGCTCGGCAACGTCTTCTCTCGCGAGACCATAGACCGGCAGTTCTCGGTATTCTGGGAGCACCTGCGCCGCCACAGTCGCCGGTTCGATCACGTCGTCTGCGCCAACAGCGATCTTGCAAGGCGGCTTGGCGAAGGCGGCGTATCGCATACCGTGACGATCCCGATGGGTGTCGAGGGAGGCTGCTTCTCACCCGCTCACCGCGACCCTGCGCTTCGGGCCGAATTGCTCGCGGCCTGCGAACTGCCGGAGAGCGCCGCGCTCTTGCTGGCGGTTGGCCGTCTCGCACCCGAAAAGCGCTGGCCGCTGGTGATCGATGCTGTGGGCATGGCAAGCCAGCGGACGCCAATCGGCCTCGTCATGCTGGGCGAAGGCCGCGAGCAGCGCACGATCCTGCGTCACATCGCCGGCAATCCGCATGTCCGCCTCTTTGCACCCGAGCGCGAGCGCGCGGCATTCGCCCGCATCATGGCGAGTGCCGATGCCCTGGTGCACGGCTGCGAGGCGGAGACCTTCTGCATGACAGCTGCAGAGGCCCGTGCAAGCGGCACTCCGGTGATCGTCCCGGACGCGGGCGGCGCGGCGGACCATGCAGCAGGAGGCGCGGGCCGGACTTATGCCGCCGCCGATGCGCAGGCCGCAGCCGAAGCGATCCTCGCCGTCGTGCAGGAGCGGCCCCGCCCTGCGGTCACCGCAAGGACCATGGACGCCCACTTCGAAGACCTGTTCGCGGCTTATGCAGCCTGCCTCGACAAGCGCCGCAAGGCAGCTTGAGGTAGAGCCTACTGGCTCTGCTGCCACCCCCCGCCAAGTGCGAGGAACACCGCGATCTGGTCATCCACCAGAGCCGCTTCGGCAGCGGCATGGTTGACCTGCGCCGTCGCCAGCGCACCTTGCGCACTTAGCAGATTGAGGAAGTCGCTGCGACCGAAGCGGAACAGCTTGCCCGCCTGCTGCGCGGAAAGACCTGCGCTGTCGCTCGCCCGGCCAAGCGCGTCGGTCCGGTCGGCATCGCGGGCGTAAGTCTCCAGCGCAGTCTCGGTGCCGCGCAGGGCGTCCAGTACGGTCTGGTCGAACTTCGCGATATCGGCTTCGACCTGGGCGTTGGCCGCGTCGATCCGCGCGTGAATGATCGGGCGATTGGGGAACGACCAGCTCAGCAACGGCCCAAGGCTGAAGCCGAAACTGTGCGTCTTGCCGATATTCTCCAGCTTGCCGTCGTTGATGATCCCGCCGCCGATGCTGACCGTCGGGTAAAGATCGGCGGTTGCGACCCCGATGCGCGCCGTATCGCCAGCAATCGTGCGCTCGGCCTGGCGAATGTCCGGACGTCGCCGGATCAGCGCCGCACCATCGCCCACCGGCATCGGCTGCGAAAGTCGCGGAAGCGTAGCGCAGCCTTCGACTTCCCTTGGATAGTCAGCGGGTGCCCTGCCGAGCAAGGTTGCCAGCAGGTAAAGCGCCGACTGGCGCTTGGCCTGGAACGCCGGAAGGTTGGCCCGGCTGCTTTCTACCGCGGTACGTGCCCGGCTCACATCGAAGGCGGTGCCGCGCCCTCCTCGCTGGAGGCGTCCGGTCGCATCCAGGGTCTGCTGTTGCAGGGTGATGACTCTCTGGACTGTCGCGATCTGATAATTGGCCGCGCAGACATCGGCGTAAGCCTTGGTCGTGGCTGCCGCCACGCTGATCCGCACGGCGTCTCGCGCCGCCTCCACCGCTTCGCGGTCAGCAAGACTGCTTTCGATGGCGCGCTTGATCTTGCCGTTCAGGTCGAGCGGATAGGATAGCGTCAATCCCAGATCGTACGTCAGCACGCCGGGCATGTTGGTCCCGGCCGAAGTGGTCGAATAGTCTCGCTCGAGATCGGCATCGGCGCCGATAGTCGTGGCCAGCGTCTTCTGGCCGGTATATTCCCGGATGACGGCGTCCGCCTTGCGCAGGTTCGCGTCCGCCGCCCGGATATTGGCGTTTGCGGCGAGCGCCTGCTCGACAAGACCATCAAGCCGAGGATCGTCGTAGAGCCGCCACCAGCGGTCCGGCAGTTCGGCTTGCGAGAATGCCTGCCCCTGCCCGGATACGAACGGCCCGTTGGCCGCAGGCGCACTGGCCACCGAATTTTCAGGCGGCGCATAGTCGGGCCCGGCCGTGGCGCAGCCCGCCAGAAGCGCAGGGCCCAGAAGCGCGGGGGCCAGAAGCGCGGGGACCAGAAGCGAAACGCGGTTCCTCATCACTGCGTCGCCTCCACGGCCGGCGCGGAAGGCGCAGCCTGAACCTGACGCTGAGACGGTGCCTTGGTGCGGCCGCGTGTTCCGGCACCGGGCTGTTCGATGGTAACGGTCGCCGTGCGGCCGGAAATCAGGTTCACGCCCTTGGGTACTTCGGTTAGGCGCACGCGCACGGGAATGCGCTGGGCAAGGCGGACCCAGGTGAAGGTGGCATCGACGCTGGGCAACAGGTTGCGCGAATCGGTGCGTGTCGTATCGTTGATCCCTGCCGCAATGCTTTCGACCACGCCCTTGAGCGGACGCTCCTCACCCATGAGCACGACAGTTACCGGCGAGCCGACATGGATGTTCGGCAGCTTGGTTTCCTCGAAATAGCCTTCGACACGAATGGAATCGCTGTCGATCAGGGCCATGGCCTGATTGCCGGGCGCCACATAGTCGCCGGGATGCAGATCGAGGTTGGTCACGGTGCCGTTGACCGAAGCGTGCACGTTGGTGCGGGCAAGGTCGAGCTTGGCCTTGTCTAGCCCGCTGAGCGCCTGGTCGAGCGCAGCGCGGGCCGTGGCGACGGCGGCGACGTTCTGCTCATGGGTTTCGGTGGCCACGAGATCGCCAAGCGCCAGGTCGCGCCTGGCCTCGCGCTGGGCCTGTCCCAACCGGGCCTGGGCGCTTGCTACTGCCGCCTGCGCCTGCTCCACGGCCAGCGAATAGCGCGGGCGGTCGATCACGAACAGCAGGTCGCCAGCCTTGACCGTCTGGTTGTCCTTCACCTCCACCGAAGTGACGAGGCCGCCGATGTCGGGCGTGACGCGCACGACGTCGGCACGGACGCGGCCGTCGCGGGTCCAGGGACTGTCCTCATAATGGCGCCAGAGCCAGATCGCGATCACGGCGGCAAGAATGACGAGGACAGTGGTGGCAAGGCTGGGCGCGAGCCGGGCAAGAAAGCGCTTCATTGGCGGAAACCGATCAAGGGAGAGGCCCAGACGAGAAGCCCGAGCACGAGGATGTAGAGGCACAGGTCCACCGCCGCACGATAGGCGAACAGGCGGTAGAAACCGATGACATTGGCAATGCGCATCAGCACCAGGGTGATGACCGAGGCAATGACGGCAAGAACCAGCAAGGTGGGGAGGAAAACCCCGTCGATGGAGACTTCACCCCTCATGCCGCCAGCGCCTTCGGCGTGGGGCTCGAAGCCGGAAACAGGTTGCGGCGCAAGCTGACCAGACCCAGCGCACCGGCGCGGCTCAACTCGGGGTCTTGGTCGTTCAACACGGCAGTCATGGCGATGTCGATATCCTCAAGCAGGATGGGGTCGGCAGGAGCGGGACGGTCGGGATCCAGGCCGCGATAGTATTCGCCCACTTTCTGAAGAACTTCCGTAAGCGGCCCGCGTTTGGTCGGCGGAAGGGCAAGGCGCAGTTCGCGCAGTTCGCCGATCGCCACGCCTGTGCGCAGATCCCTCAGGGCGTCGTAAAGCGGTTGACCGGGGGAACGGCCTGCCATGGCGAGACGGGGGGCCAGCAAGGCGATCCGGTCGAGCATGCGATTGATCCAGGCCCGCACGTCCGGCGGGCTCATCAGGTTTGCGCGCTCGGCGATATCGGCCCACCCTGCCCGCACGGTGCTGCGGATCGCCGCATGGCTCCCCGTCGAGTTGAGCAGGCGGATGACGACAATGGCGTAGATGATGCCGACAAGCTGGGCGAGCGCGCCGTTCACGAAACCGGCGAACCCGCCGACATACTGGTCCGAAACGAGAACCGGCGAACCCAGTCCCAGCAGCATGGGCAAGGCGATGCCGCCCCACCGGGGAGACTGCATAAGCGTTCCCAGCATGAGCAGCATCGGCGCCATGGCCAGGGCATATTCAAGGAACCCGTCGAGCCGCGGCATTATGACGAAGCCATAGAGCAGCCCGATCAGCGTCGCGATCAGCGTTCCCAGGAAGAAAGCGCGCAGCGGGGCAAGCGGATCGGGAGCAGCCGCGAACAATGCCGTGAAGACACCCGCCAGCATGACCGCCGTGGCTCCTTCATGCCAACCGCTGCCGATCCAGAGAGCACATCCGATGCAGATCGTGAAGAATGCGCCGATGGCGCCGCGCGTCGCCCCGCCGAAATCGCGGTGCAGTTCACGGCCGCGACGTCCTTCCACGAGTTCGGAAGCACGCGGACTGATCGGGCGAGTGCTCGGCGTGGAAAGCTGCTCGGCGAGCAGGCGGCAGTCGCGATGGGCGCCGATCAGGGACGCAAGGCGCGAAAGCAGGCTGAGCAGGATAAGCTCGTCCCACGAGGAATCAGGGCCAACACGCGGTTCCAGCGCGCGGCTGCGCTCCTGAAGCGCGGTGGCCGCGCTCTCGCGCTCGCCGAGCGGCATCGCGTCGAGCCGGGAAAACCAGTGACGGGTATCGGCCAGCAGGCTCTCGACTTCGGCGGAAATGCTTCCTGCCGCGCGCAATTGCCCGATCCGGTCCGTCACTGCGGCGCCCAGCGGCATGATGAGCGAGAGCTGGTCCTGCAAGGCGCGTACCGTGCGGATACGCGGCGCGATGCGGGTGCTCTCGTAAGGGAGGTGAATGGAAAGCTGGTGCAGTTCGGTCACGTCAAGCGCAAGGCGCTGGCGTTCCTTGTCGATTGCCGGGTCGCCATCGAGCAACAGGGAATCGCTCGACCAGCGCTCGGCATCGGCGAGAATGTTGGCCACCCGTTGCAGCATGAAAGCGGAAACCGAGCGCGGCAACACGAGCGCGTGGACGAAACTGCCACAGAGGATGCCGATGGTGATTTCCTGCACGCGCAGGGTCGCCACCGTGAAGATCGTGCCGGGAACGTCCACGCTCGGCAGCACGATAAGCACTGCGGTATAGCCGGCCAGAACAAAGGCATAGGAACGCGGCGTGCGATCCAGCAGGGAAACGAAGACGCAGAGCGCCAGCCATGCCCCTATCGCGATCGTCAGCAATTCCGGTGCGTTGACGAGCACGGGCACCATGATGACCGCCATCCCCGCGCCGATAAATGTGCCGATCACGCGGAACATCGCCTTGGACACGACAGCCCCCGCCAGCGGCTGTGCGACAATGTAGGACGTGAGGAAGGCCCAATAAGGACGTTCGAGCCCGATCGACAGCGCAATGTAGATGGCCAGCATCGAGGCCATGTAGGCCTTCACGGAAAACAGCGCTGCGTCCAGTCCGAAACGTTTCGTCATTGCCGGGCGGCGCTTTCCGCAATGCGTGCGGCGATGCGGTCAAGCACGCGCACGACAGTCTCGACGTCTTCCGTCGGAATGCCATCGAGCAGCGTTGCACGCAACTCGATCAATCGTTTGTCGATCCGTTTTGCAACGATAGATCCTTCTTCGGTCAGCCGCAGGTGCTTGGCCCGGCGATCGCTGTCGTCGGCATGACGCTCCACCAGGCCTGCGTCTTCGAGCAGGTGCAGCGTGCGGACCAGCGAAGGCTCCGTCACGTTGATGACGCGCGCCAGATCGCCCTGCCGTACCTCGTCTCCGAGACGAAGCAGGTGAACGAGCGCCCATGCCGAGGAGTTCGAAACTCCCAGGGAGGACAGGGCCGAATCAGCCATTTGCTGCCAGGAACGCGAAACCGGCCCCAACCTCGCGGCCAGAGCCTTTTCGCTCGATCGTCGTTCTTGCATGAGACGGGTAATTAGAGTGCTAACTAATTCGCGCAAGATGCTTTGACGTGGATTTTATGTCAGTTGCAGTGAGTTTATTGCAATGCCGCATGGGGGTGGCGCAGCCGCAAGGGCGACGCTAAGCCGCTGCAAATGCCTGCTCTCACCTTCCGGAGAATGCCCTTGCGCCGCTCGTCTCTCGCCCTTGGCCTGTCTGCGCTGATGTTGACGGCAGCCATGCCCGGCGATGGCAGGACGCCTCATGCCGTCTCCGCGACGGCCGAGCCGACCGGCCAGTCGGCGACGGCACGACATGCCATGGTCGCCGCCGCAAACCCGCTGGCGGTCAAGGCAGGAGTGGACGTTCTGAAGGCAGGCGGTTCAGCCGTGGACGCAGCGGTCGCAATCCAGGCCGTGCTCGGTCTGGTCGAACCGCAAAGCTCGGGTCTCGGCGGCGGCTCGTTCATGGTCTACTACGATGCGAAGACGCGCAAGGCGACCGCCTATGACGGCCGCGAAGTCGCTCCGGCCAGAGCGACGGACCGGCTTTTCCTGGGTGCCGATGGCAAGCGCCTGCCGTTCGTCGAGGCGGTGCTCGGGGGAATCTCTACCGGCGTGCCCGGCGCGGTGGCCATGCTGGACATGGCGCATCGCGATCACGGCAAGCTGGCGTGGTCGGAATTGTTCGGCGAAGCGCACAAGCTCGCGCAGGACGGCTTTATTGTCAGCCCGCGGCTCGCTGGAATGATCTCCCAGCGCAAGGCGCCCCAGGCCTCGGCTCCAGACGCAAGGCGCTACTTCACCAAGGCGGACGGCATGCCCTATGCGGCGGGCGACCGTCTGAAAAACCCGGATTACGCCCGTTCGCTCGAACGGATCGCGAAATTCGGCGCTTCCGGCCTGCTCACCGGCCCGATAGCCCAGCAGATCGTCGATCGGGTAAGCCAAGGGCCTTATCCCAGTGCGATGACGCTGGCGGACCTTGCCAGTTACCGTCCGCGTTCTGGACCAGCCCTTTGCCGCACCTACCGTGTGTACCTGGTCTGCACGCCGCAGGCTCCGTCCGGCGGGCCGGGCCTTCAGATGGCGCTCGGCATTCTCGAACATACCGACATCGACAAGCGCAGCGCCAGCGATGAAAAGGCATGGTTCGAATTCGCGCAGGCAAGCCGCCTCGCCTATGCCGACCGCGACCGCTATGTCGGCGATCCGGCCTTCGTGAAAGTGCCGCTCGAAGGTCTGCTCGACCCCTCATACGCTAAGGAGCGCGCGGCGCTGGTGGGCGAAAAAGCTGGGCCGGTCACTTTCGGCAAACCGAAGGGAGCGCCGGAATTCGGCCCCGATGGCACCAATGAGCCCGGCGGCACCAGCCATATCGTCATCGTCGATACGCAAGGCAATGTCGTCTCGATGACCACGACGGTTGAAAGCATCTTCGGCTCCGGACGAATGGTAGGCGGGTTCTTCCTCAACAACCAGATGACCGATTTCTCGTTCAGCCCGACGGACGACGACGGGGCGAAAGCCGCGAACGCGCCGGCCGCCGGCAAGCGTCCGCGTTCCAGCATGGCTCCCACGATCGTCCTGACCCCTCAGCACAAATTCGTCGCTGCCGCCGGCTCGCCCGGTGGCAGCGCCATTCAGGCCTACAATCTCAAGGTGCTGGTCGCCCTGCTCGACTGGAAGATGTCCCCGCAGGATGCAGTGACGCTGCCCAACCTCGTCGCCAAGGGCGACAGCTACAGTGCCGACGTCTTCCCCGCGCCGATCATGGAAGGGCTGGCGGCAAGGAACATGCCCCTGTCGACCGCAAGGGGCGAGGAATCGGGCCTCCAGGCGATTGTCGCCACGCCGAACGGCTATATCGGCGGCGCAGATCCCCGGCGCGAAGGCGTGGCAAGAGGGTTCTAGGCGGCGTGGATCGCCCCGCACTTCCTCCCCCCACTTCCTCCCCGTTGAAAATAGCGTAGTCATGCCATAGGGGCCGCTGCCTTTCATTCAGGGATACAGCATGGCAGGCGATTGGGACGAGGCGGAACAGGCAGGGGGCGGCAAGGCTTCCGTTATAGCCACATCGTCGGGAAGCCTCGGCCTGATGGCGGCGATCGCCTTGGTCATGGGAAACATGATCGGCTCAGGCGTGTTCCTGCTGCCGGCCAGCCTGGCTCCGTTCGGCTGGAACGGCGTGATCGGCTGGCTGACGACGATCAGCGGCGCTCTCGTCCTCGCCTTCGTTCTCAGCCGCCTGACACATGCCCGTCCAGAAGCCGGCAGCCCCGCCGGTTTCGTCACCGACGCCTTCGGCAAGACCGCCGGGTTTTTCATAAGCTGGATTTATCTCGTCTCGCTGTGGACCTCGGTGGTTACGATCGCGGTGGCCGCGGTCAGCTACCTGTCCAGCATGGTACCGTTTCTTGGACGGGGCGAACATGTCCCCGCCCTTGCCGCAATCGCCCTGCTCTGGCTGGTGACGCTGATAAACCTGCGCAGTACGCGCGCTGCGGGGAACTTCCAGATCGTCACGCTGGCGCTCAAGATAATTCCCCTCCTGGTCGTCATAGTGCTGGCCGTCCATATCCTTGCCAGTGGCAAGGCCCAACTGCCCTCCTTCGATCCCTCCGAAGTTCGCTCCGGCGCCATCAACGGCGCCGCCACCCTGACGCTATGGGCCTTGCTCGGCTTCGAATCCGCCAGCGTCGCAGCCGCGCGCGTACGCAACCCGAAAGTGAACGTCGCGCGGGCCACGCTTTGGGGCACCGCGCTGACCGGTGCGCTTTACCTGATGGTTTGCTCTGCCATCGCCCTGCTCCTGCCCAGCGACCTCGCTTCGCATTCGGCAGCGCCGTTCGCCACTTTCGTCGCCCGTTTCTGGGACGGTAACGCAGCGATGCTCATCGCCGTCTTCGCCGTCATCAGTTGCATCGGCGCGCTGAACGGGTGGACCCTGCTTGAAGCAGAAATGGTGCGGGACATGGCCAGTCGTCGCCTGTTACCGCACTGGCTCGCCGAAACCGACGCGCGCGGAACGGCGAGGCGGGCTCTTCTGGTTTCCGCCGTTGTCGCCAGCTGCTTTGCCGCCTTGAACGCCAGCAGGACCATGCAGGCCCTGTTCGAATACCTCCTTCTTCTGTCGACCTCGGCAACGCTATGGCTCTATCTTGCCTGCGCGCTTGCCGCGCTCAGGCTCGGCGTTGCGCGCATCCCCGCGCTGCTCGGCGCGCTCTATGCTCTGTGGACCCTATGGGGCGCCGGGATCGGCGCCAGCGGCCTCAGCTTCGTCCTGATGGCGCTGGGTCTTCCCATCTGGCTCTGGCTCAAGCACAACGAGATCGACTAGCATGACGAAGAGATACGATGCCCTCATCATCGGTGGCGGACACAACGGCCTGGTCTGCGCGTTCTACCTCGCCCGTTCCGGACTGAAGGTACGTATTCTCGAGCGGCGCGGTGTCGTCGGCGGCGCGGCGGTTACGGAGGAGTTCCATCCGGGTTTTCGCAATTCGGTCGCCAGCTATACCGTAAGCCTGCTCCAGCCCAAGGTCATTACCGACATGAAGCTGGCGGAGCATGGCTACCGCGTGATCGAGCGACCGATTTCGAACTTCCTGCCGCAGGAAGACGGCCGCTACCTCAAGCTCGGTGGCGGGCTGGAGCGTACTCAGGCCGAGTTTCGGCGCTTTTCCCCGCATGATGCGGATATCCTCCCGGCCTACTACGATGCACTTGAAGGCGTTGCCGAAGTTCTGCGCGACCTCGCCCTCAAGTCTCCTCCCAATGCCGGAGACGGCTGGCGCGGCCTGATCGATGCAGCGCTGCAAGGGCGACGAGTTGCGGGCCTCCCGATCGAAGCTCAGCGAGACGTGCTCGACCTGTTCACCAAGTCTGCACGTACCCTGCTTGACGGCTGGTTCGAAAGCAAGGCGGTGAAGGCTGCCTTCGGTTTCGATGCGGTCGTCGGAAACTATGCCTCGCCCGATACGCCGGGCAGCGCTTACGTCCTGTTGCATCACGTCTTCGGCGAAGTGAACGGTAAGAAAGGAGCATGGGGCCACTCAGTGGGCGGGATGGGTCAAATCACCCGCATCATGGCAGAGGTGTGCCGCGGTCTCGGTGTAGAGATCAGTCTGGAAAGTCCGGTAGAGCAGGTCCTTGTCGATGGCGGCAAGGTCGCGGGGATTCGGCTCGAAAGCGGCGAGGAGATTGCCGCGCCGCGTGTCATCGCCAATGTCGGCCCAAAGCTTCTCTATGGGAAGATGATGGCAGCAAGCGATCTCTCGCCCGACTTCGCCCGCCGGATGAAAGGGTTCAAGGCGGGCAGCGGCACCTTCAGGATGAACGTGGCCCTATCCGAATTGCCGCGCTTCACTTGCCTGCCGGAGCCAGGCGAACATCACAGGTCCGGCATCATCATCGCGCCAACTCTGGACTACATGGACCGGGCGTTCCTTGACGCAAAAACCTACGGCTGGTCGCGAAAGCCCATCGTCGAGATGCTGATCCCCTCGACCATCGACGACAGTCTGGCCCCGCCGGGCCAACATGTAGCCAGCCTGTTCTGCCAGCAGTTCGCCCCCGAACTTCCCGGCGGCAGGGACTGGGATGACGAGGAGGACAAGGCCGCCGATACGATCATCGATACGGTCGAAGCCCAGGCCCCCGGCTTTCGTGCCTCGATCCTGGGACGGCAGATACTGAGCCCGAAGGGGCTGGAGCGCAAATTCGGCCTTGTGGGCGGCGACATCATGCATGGCAACCTGACGCTGGACCAGATGTGGTCGGCGCGTCCGGTGCTTGGCCACGGATCCTATCGCGGCCCGATCAGGGGGCTCTACATGTGCGGTGCGGGCACGCATCCCGGAGGCGGCGTCACCGGAGCGCCGGGACACAACTGCGCGCACGAAGTTATTGCCGACGGCGCCCGAATGAAGCGCTTTCGCATCTAGAAAATACCGGGCGGGATCACGCCCGCCCGGCGTATTCCCTCACTTGCCGGCAAGGTCCCTGTAAAGGCTGAGATAGTAAGTGATGCCCGGACGGACGTTGAGCAGCGGCAGTCGCTCGTTGAGGCCGTGGGCGAACTCATCGGAGTCCTTCATCATCGACGCACTCGCGCCGTAGCTGGGCACACCCACCGCGCGGTACCACATCGAATCCGAAGCACCCGAGGCCTGTGACGGGATGATCGGGATCGGTCCCCAGGCTGCCGTCACCGCCTTGCGCGTGGCGGCCACGAAGTCCGGTCGCATCGGTGATGCGGGCGACATGGTGGAGGCATCGCCGGTCACGTCGGAGAACTTCGCCGCCGGTACGTTCGCGACTTTCTGCAATTCAGCCATGATCTCCTCGCGGGTATGGCCGGGGAAGATGCGGCAATTGATATTGGCGGTGGCCCGCTGCGGCAGCGCGTTCTGCGCATGCCCGCCGGCGATCATCGTTGGCACGCATGTGGTGCCGGTACGCCCGACCATGGAGGGATTGGCCCGCAGCACCTTGAGCGCCGCCTCGTCGTTGGGGTCGGCTGCGAAGGCGCGCATGGCGCCGGCCAGCGCCGCGTCGGGCTCCAGCTTGGCAGCCTCCACCCAGTAGGCACGGGTAATGTCGTTCAGTTCCGGCTGAAAGTGATAGTGCCCGATCCGCTCAAGCGCTTCCGAAAGCTGGACGATGGCGTTTTCCGTGCGCGGCGCGGAACTGTGCCCGCCCGCGTTCGTCACCTCGATCTGGTAATCGACATAGGTCTTTTCAGCCCCCTGCCATGACCAGAACGACGGCTTGCCGGTCTTCTCGGAAAGCGTGCCCGAAGCCCCGTCGACGTTGAGTACGAGGTCCGCGTTCTTCAAGCGTTCGGCAATCAGCTTCGAGGTCGCCATCGAGGTTTCCTCATCGCCGGAATACGCGATCACGAGGGTACGCTTCGGCCGGAAGCCCTGACGGCGCAGTTCGATCATCGATTCCATCGCGAGCACCGCTTCGAACTTGGTGTCGCTAGCGCCGCGTCCGTACAGGTAGCCGTTCTCGACTACGGGCGTGAAGGGGTCGCGCTCCCAGTCGGCGGGCTTGGCTTCCACCACATCCATGTGTGCGGAAACGACCAGCGGCTTGAGCGAGGGATCGCTGCCTGGCCATGTCGCGATCAGGTAGGCAGTGTCCTTGTGGGGCACGATCTCGATGTCGCCCGCGTTCCAGCCGTTCGCGAGCAGCTCCTTGCGGAACAGTTCGGCGACGTCGCCTGTCTTGTTGCCTTCACCCTCCACGGAACGCAGCGCGATGGCTTGCTTCGAGATTTCGAGAACCTGCTTCTCGGCCTCCGGATGAGCCTTCGGTGCAGCTTGCGCGCCGGTTGCCGCCAGCATGGCGGCCGCCAAGGAAGCAGCGGTAAGTGGAATATGCCGCATGGATCTGATGCCCCTGTTTTTCTGAAAATGCGATCCGAAGTTCGTGCTTGACCGGAGGCGATGGAGAATCGCTCCGAACCCCGGCACTCTGTCGCATTCGCAGGTGCAACGCACCTGTTTTGCGGACTTTCCTGCACGGTTTGAAGCAAACGGCAAGAGTAGGCGCCATTGGCCGCCCACCCTGCCGGCTCAGGCGATATCCAGCGCGTTCGTAAGGTCACCTGGCGCGACACCGCCGGCCGCGATCATCGCATCTTCGCGCGTTTGCAGGCCCGGCAGTTTCTCCAGCCCGAACCGGCGGGTGAGGAAGCGCGCGATGGAACCTGTGTCGTAGATCGTGTGATCCACCGCACCCTTCTTTGCATGGGGCGAAACGATGACGGCGGGAATGCGCGTGCCCGGCCCCCAACGATCCCCTTTTGGAGGGGCCACGTGATCCCACCAGCCGCCGTTCTCGTCGAAAGTGATCACGATCAGCATTCGTTCCCACTGGGGGCTCGCGCGTAGGCCGTCGATGACAGCGGCAATATGGCGATCTCCTGCATCGATATCCGAATAGCCGGCATGCATGTTGAGATTGCCCTGCGGCTTGTAGAAGCTGACCGCCGGAAGTTTACCCGTCTCGGCATCGGCCAGGAAGCGATTGGTGCGGGCCGTGCTGCCTTCGCCGCCGTCGCGCAGATGCTTCGCACGTTCCGCGGTGCCCGGCGCGAACCGATCATAATAATTGAACGGCTGGTGATGCGGCTGGAAATTCGGGCGCGAAGGGAAAGAGGCATCGTTCAGACGCCCTTCCATCGCTGCGTTCCACCCTCCGGCATACCAGGCCCATTCAACACCCTTGGCCGAGAGCATATCGCCGATAGTCTTGTGCTGTTGCGGCACCAATGTGTGACTACTGCCGGCATTGGCGAAACCGGGTTTCTCGGGGTCGAGTTCGTAGGTCGGCGCGTAAGGCGGCAGCATCGTGTTCACCGCCCAGAAGTCCGGCGAGAGTGTGCTGGTAGAGAACATCGCAGGACCGTCCATCGCACTGGCCGCATTCCTGGGATCGAGCTTGAGCTTGATGCCCTTGGGATCGTCTCCCTCGATATGCGCGATACGCTTGGCGACGGGGCTCTTGTCGGCATCCGGATAGAACGGCGGCTGCGCGGCGATGAGGTATTGGTGATTGAGGAACGAGCCGCCGAAAGCACCCATGAAGAAATTGTCGCAAAGCGTGAATTCGCGGGCGACCTGCCAGAGCCGCAACTGCGCGCGCATATCGCCGTAGTGGCCCATGACCAAGGCGCCGCTATCCCCCCAGGCGACGAAACCGTCGTTCTTGCCACCATTGATCTGCCACTGGTTCTGATAGAACGCATGGACGAGATCGCGGGTGACGAGCCCATGCGGAAGCGGATCTCCCTCCGGCGTCTTGAGCGCGAAAGGACCGTTGGCGATCGGGCCGAGGTCATCCGGGCCAATCTGATATTCGGTATGTTCGACGACCTGCTTGCCAGGAACAAGCCCCTCCCAGATCTTCGGGAGCCTGTCCATGATCTTGCCGTCACGGTCACGCTGGGCGGTGCGCTCTGCCGGGACGGATGCGAGCGGTTGCTCCAGGCCGGGAAAATCGGCGAAGAGATTGTTGAAGCTGCGGTTTTCCGCAAAGATCACGACCACGGTATCGATCGCATCACGCAGTTTCGCATCGCTTACCCGAGCACGGCTTTTAAGCCCCTTCCCGGTTGCGGCAGCAGCCTCTCCGGGAGCGCCGGCAACGGCAGCGGCACCAAGCGCAGCGGCAAGGCCGCCCAGAAAGTCGCGGCGGTCGGAGCGCACAATGGGCTCGTCTGCCTGCGGCTTGGGAAGGTCGGAATCGGTCATGGAAGCTCCGGCGGGAGGAGAAATTTCTTCGGCTGTTTGCGTTTACCGATAAGGCAAGTCAACCACCCGCCATCATCCACGCGATCCAGATTTACAGAACACTAATAGAAACTTCACCAAATATCACAAAAGAACAATAGTTTTATATTTTAAAGTTCTAATACCTTACCAACAATTGAAAATTATTATTTATATATTTATTCAAAAAATTCCTTTGAAATAAAAATGTAATCAAAGTTACTCCGAACTTTCACAAAATTCTTCTGTCCCCATCGCGTCGATCACGCGCTCTCCACCCCCGACCGCCGCAGGGCCTTCCGCTCACGGCATCCATCGGGGAGTTATTCGAATGTGGACCAAACGCAGCCTCTGGCTGGTATCGACAGCCATCGCCTTCGGCACGATGGCAGCTCAGCCGGCTTACGCCGAGGGCGAACCTGCAGCTTCTCCTGAAAACGATATCGTCGTCACCGGCTTCCGCGCCAGCCTTCAGGGCGCTCGTGACGTGAAGCGCAATGCGACAATCATCCAGGATTCGATCGTTGCCGACGACATCGCCGCCTTCCCCGACCTCAACCTTGCCGAAGCGCTCCAGCGCCTGCCAGGCGTCGCCATCAACCGCGAAGCCGGCGAAGGCCGCAGGGTCAGCTTGCGCGGCCTTGGTCCGGACTTCACCCGCGTCCAGCTCAACGGCATGGAAGTGCTGGGCAACGTGGACTCTCCGCAGGACAGCCGCGGCCAAGGCACGCGCGACCGCGCGTTCGACTTCAACATTTTCGCCGCCGAACTGTTCAACCGTGTGGATGTGCGCAAGTCCTTCTCGGCAGAGCAGACCGAAGGCGGCCTTGCCGGCACAGTGGGGCTCTATACCGCGCGCCCGTTCGACTATGAGGGCACGAAGGTAGCCTTCTCGGCCTCGGCCGGCACCAATACGCTGACCAAGGATTTCCAGCCGCGCCTGACCGGCCTCGTCTCGAAGAACTGGGGCGATTTCGGCATCCTCGTCTCCGCCGCCTACAGCCACCGCCAGACCCGGGAAACCGGCCTCGATACCTATCGCTGGCGCCTCAACAAGGCGAACGGCTCGGATATCTCGGGCCTGACGCAAGAGGAACAGGACAAGATCAACTCTGGTGAACTGCGCTTCGCGCGCGGCAACCGACTTTCGGTCTGGGACAGCACGCAGGACCGCCTTGGCGTAACGGCTTCGGCGCAGTGGAACCCGTCCGAAACCGTGCATCTCACGCTGGACGGCCTTTACGGCAAGTACAAGGCCGACCGCTTCGAGACCCATCTCGCCTCGCGCGGCAGCGGCGGTTCCACCTGGCTTGGCGGCGGGCAGACCTTCGCGGGCGTGAACTATCCGAACTCGACCATCAACGACATCGAGTGGAACGACCAGAACGAGGTTACCTACCTTGACGTTTCGGGCGCACAGACCGCTACCGAAACCCGTATCCAGAAGACCACCAACACGTTCAAGCAACTGGTCCTCAGCGGCGACGCCGAGATCGTGCCGGGCCTCAAGGCGACGTTCCTGGGCGGCATCGAGCGTTCCAGCTACGACATGCCGGTGGACGACCATTTCTACACCGAAGCCTATGGCGACGTGATCTCAGACTATCGCGGCGGCAACTACTCGCTCGTCAACACTTATGGCTGGGACACGAGCGATGCGTCGAACTACCACGCGCATGAAATCGACATGAACCAAAGCTTCCAGGATACCGCCTTCGACAACATCAAGGGCGCCCTCGCCTACGAGTTCACGCCCGACGACAAGATCTCCGTCGGCGGCGAATGGCGGCGGTTCAAAAACTCCGGCTTCAAGCGCACCTACAACGATGCCCTGCTGAACGATTTCAAGTCAGGTGCAGTAAGCGCAGACATCGGCGATTATTCGCAGGTCTACACCGGCTACAAGGGCCAGGACTGGGTGATCGTCGATTATGACAAGGCCCTCGACGTGCTCGGCATCGACCGGGGGAACTACCTGACCTCGAAGAACAGCGTCTTCGCGGTGGAAGAGCGTACCGCCGCCGGATACGTGCAGTACGACTGGAACCATCAGCTCGGCTCCCTGCCCTTCCGCGGCAACATCGGCGGCCGCTACTATCATACGGACATCCTTTCGGCGGGCATCGGCACCGTGAGCGGCGCGAATACGCCCATCGCGGTTTCAGCGAGCTATCAGGGCTTCCTGCCCGCCGTGAACATGATCTTCGAGCCGGCTCGCGATCTTGTTGTCCGCGCTTCGGCTGCGCGCAACATCAACCGTCCCTCGCTCGGCTCGCTGGCCGTCAATGGCACCGTTTCGGTCGGTGACAACGGCGAACTGTCTGTCTCGGTCGGCAACCCTGCCCTCAAGCCCTACAAGTCCACCGACCTCGATCTTTCGGTCGAGTACTATTTCGGCAAGGTCGGCTCGGTCAGCGGGGCCCTGTTCTACAAGACGCTGGACGGCTTCATCACCACCCAGACCGTCACCGACGTACCCTACAGCCAAACCGGCCTTTCGACCGATCTTGTCCCTGGCGCGACCGGCAACACCATCGTCACCTCGTTCTCGCGTCCGGTGAACCTGGGCAAGACGGACCTGTGGGGCCTCGAACTTTCGGCGCAGACGGATTTCACTTTCCTGCCCGCACCGTTCGACCACCTCGGGACAGTGGTGAACTTCACATATGTCGATTCCAGATACGATTACTCAACGATGTACAGCGGCGGCGCCAACACCACGCTTGAAGGCTTGAGCAAGTACAACGGCAACGTCACGCTCTACTATCAGGATGCAAAGTTCGACATTCGCGGATCGGCCAATTACCGCAGCAGTTACGTCTATAGCGCAGCACCGATCACGAGTTCGCTGGGGCTCGACCAGGATCTCTCGGGCTATGCGGCAACTGTCTATGTCGACATGTCCGCCCACTACAAGGTGACTGATGCCATCCAGCTCACGCTCGATGCGATCAATCTCACCAACCAGCACGAACGGCAGTACTCGGACAGCACCAAGCGCCTTTATGTGAATACCCGTTCGGGTACGACCGTTATGGGCGGCGTCCGCTTCGAGTTCTGATGGAAAGGGCGCGAGGCACATCTCTGTCTCGCGCCCCAACCGGCATGGCGAACAAACGATAGCGCAAGGTCACATAACCGTCATCGAGCCCTGATAGCGGCCGCGCCGGAGGGCTTGTGTTTCCCAGCGGTCGCGTTCGGCTCATCACATCCTGCATGGTTCTGGCACTGGCCGCACCGCTTGCGGCCGGAAGCGCACATGCACGTGCTGGAAAGCCTGCGCTTCCAACATCGCGGCCAAAGCCGCGCAGCATTGCCTTCAAGATCCCCTCCGGCCGCGTTGTCGATGTTCTGAGGGCGATTTCCCAGCAATCCGGCGTACAGATCGTTACCTCGGTGACACGGGACCTGAAAATCCGTCGTGCTGTACGAGAGCGGCTGACGGTCGAAGAAGCCCTGGCAAGGATCGCCACCGAGGTTCCGGTAACGGTAAAACGGATGCCGGACGGGTTCGTGGTCACTCAGGGCATATCATCCGCATCTCGCAGCCCTGCACCTTCTCCGGCTGCGACTGCCGCGACATCGGAACCGGAAGCGCCGCCCATCATCGTCACCGGCTACCGTGAAAGCCTGAGGCAGGCGGTGGCGGAAAAGCAGGGGGCGCAGTCCATCCTCGAGGTCACCCGTGCCGAGGATATCGCCGCTTTCCCCGACCACAATGCTGCTGACGCTCTGCAACGCCTGCCGGGAATTGCCATCAGCCGTGACAATGGCGAAGGCAGGCAGGTTTCGCTGCGCGGTCTCGGACCGCTTTTCACCCGCACCACACTGAACGGGATCGAGGCGCTCGCCACCACCGCATCGGGTTTGGACAATCGCGGTTCGGCCAGTCGCCAGCGCCGGTTCGACTATTCGGTGTTCGATGCAGGGCTGTTCTCGGAAGTCGAAGTGCTCAAGAGCTGGTCGGCGGATCGCGAGGCCGGCGGCGTCGGCGGGACAGTGGCCCTGCGCACGGTTCGTCCCTTCGACCAATCCGGCGACGTCACCCTGCTTTCCATGCAAGGCCGCGCAGGTGCCAACAGCAGTGCCGTCACGCCGCAGCTCACCGCCGAAATCTCGCGGAGAAACGATCGATGGGGTGCGCTTCTGGCGTTGTCCTGGAGCCGGAATCGGGTTTCCGAATACGGCTACCGCAACTGGGACTGGGTTCCCGTCGTCTTCGGAGAAGCCAACGTCGGCTCCGGGGTGAGCAGCGAAGACCGGGCGCGCCTTACCGGCCATGGCGATCCACTGTACATGTCGCGCGCGCAAACTTACTCGACCTGGACTAACCGTTTCGATCGGCTGAACCTCGTTGCCTCGCTCCAACATGAGAGTGACGGTGGGGTCACAATAGCGCTGGATCTCGTTCACGCGCGGCTGTCCAATCATCGCGAGGAATACTCGCTGGCCGCAGCCGGAACCAACGGGCTGACTGCGGATGTCGATGGCACCCAGTTGCTCAACGCGGTAACGGTCGTGGGGAACACGATCACCGCGGCGGATTTCAGCAGGGTGGACTTCCGCTCGGAGCACAAGCTGACGGAAGATCACACCGATTTCAGTCAGGCGGTGTTCTCGCTCGACGCACCGATCGGAGAACGCACGAAGGTCGCCGCGCGGATCGGCTATGCCCGCAGCGATTTCGAGGAGCCGGTGTTCGACAAGGTTTTCCTCGAAGCCGTCGGCAAGAACTTCAGCTATGTCGCGACCGGGCATGGCGCACGCAACGCCTATGGTTTCGACCTCACCCAGGCTTCCCAGTGGAGCCTCATGCGGGCGGACACCCGCGAAGATTCGATCGTCAATCAGAACGTCACAGCAAGGGTCGAACTGAGCCACACCATCGCTTCGGGGCTCGAATTGCGCCTCGGCGGCTCCTATCGCTACTTCGGCAACGACGGGTACGAACGGCGTGTAAGGGTTGACTACGAGGAAGGCAGTCCCGCTCTGACATCCCTGTTCAACGGCCAGACGCTGGCCCCTTATATCGTCGCCGATGTCGATGCCACTTTCGCCGCGACCGGGCAGCAGCGCGATCTCGGCGGCGGCGATGACATGCCCGGCACCGCCTACGCATTGCATGAAAACACTTATGCCGCTTTCGCACTCGCCGCGGTCGGTGGACAGCTTGGCGCAATGCCGCTCAGGGCCGAGTTCGGGCTTCAATACCAGCGCGTGGATACCCTTTCCTCAGGCAAGGCCAGTACCGACGTCAGCCAGTATCCGGTTTCCCTTCGCAGTAGCCGGGGGGCGTGGCTACCCTCGATACAGGCGCGCCTGGAACTCCGTCCCGACCTGCTGCTGCGTCTTGCCGCCAGCCGTAACCTGAACCAGCCCGACGTCGCCGACCTGCGCGCCGCGGCACAGGTCAATGCGACGCCGTTCGGCGGCACCATCACCTCGGGCAATCCGGCCCTGAAGCCCTTCACGGCCGATGCGCTGGATCTGTCGATCGAGCACTACTCGGGCCGAGATGGCTATGTCTCTCTAGGCCTGTTCTACAAGCACCTGGATTCGTTCATCACCTCTCAGACCAGCGTTACGCCCTATTCGGAAACCGGCTATCCGCTGGAGTTCCTCTACGCCGATCAGGCCCCCTCGATCCTCTACAACGTCGTGCGCCCCGTGAATGGGTCGGGTGCCTCGATCTTCGGGCTGGAGGCAGCCGTCCAGCGTGACCTGCGCTTCCTGCCCGCTCCGTTCGACGGTTTCGGAATGGCCGCAAACATCACTTTCGCCTCAGGCAGGAGCGACGTGACCTACGGCACCGATACAGTCGACCTGCCCCTGATCGACCTGTCTCGCTGGTCGGGCAACGCTACGCTCTATTACACGGGGCAAAAGTGGGATGCGCGGATCGCCGCCGCATACCGCGGAACGTACCGGGTTGGAGTGGGCAATAACGGCAACATCGGGGAATGGATCAAGCCGAGCCTGACACTCGATCTCGCCGCTCACTTCGCACTTGGTGAAAAGCTGCAGGCATTGGCGGAGGCCCGTAACCTGACCGACGCTCCGATCGCCCAGTACACCGACCGCGATGCCCGCCGACTGCTCGCCAGAACCCGCAGCGGGCGGGTGTTCTCCGCCGGGCTCAGGTACAGATTTTGAGGATGCGATGACCATCCTGTCCCCACCCGGCCGCCTCGACGCTCTTACTTCGCAAACCGCATTGGAATTGCCGGACATGCCGCGCTCATCACCGGGCCGTCGACAATGTACATGACCGATGCCGCCAGCCAGCTTTCCGCCGGGCTCGGGCGGCTGCGCAGCTATGTTCGCAAACGGATGCGCGACCCGGGCGGCATGGAGGACGTGGTGCAGGAAACGCTGGTACGCGTGATCGAACAGGAACGCCGACAAGTGATCGAGCAGCCTCTGGCCTATGCCTTCAGAGTTGCAGACTCTGTCATCATGGCAGGCGCCCGCAAGGCCGCGCGCGAAACGGAACTGGATGAATTCGAACTGGTCTGCAACCTGCCGCTGGCCGACGAGGTGCTCGATTACCGCCAGCGCCTCGGCCGGTTCGAAGCCGCCCTCGAACGACTTACCCCGCAACGCCGCACAGTGTTTCGCATGCGCCATATCGACGGAAAATCGCGGCAGGATATTGCGGCTGAAATGAACCTCAGCGTGGAGGCCGTGAAGAAGCACCTCGTGCGCGCAATGGCCGACCTCACCCTCTCCCTCGGCGACGACTGGGCGCCGGAAGCCGGGGCAGGAACCAACCATCATGGATGAACGACAGCTGGAAATGATTGAAACCGCCGCCGACTGGGCGGATCGCTACGATGACCTTGACGAGGCCGGTCGCCGAGAACTGGCGCGCTGGCTGGAGCAATCCCCTGAACATGGCCGGACCTTTGCCCGCATGAGGCAAATGCTCCAGGACGGAGCGCTGGCGGAAGCGCTCGAAAGCACAGCGAGCGTCGTGGAGGTGCCCATTCCCGTACTGCCGCGTCAGCGGCCTTCGGCAATGAGGCCCGGATTGCGGCGCACTGGGCAGGAGGCGCCGGGTCTCGGTAGGCGGCAGGCTCTCGCTGCCGGTCTGGCCGCGCTCGCAGTTGTACCCCTCGGCAGCTATTTCCTATTCCGGAACGACAAAGACGTGCCAGCCTCACCGCTCCGTTTTGCCAGCGCCGTCGGCAAGCGGCGCCATTTCACGCTGCCTGATGGCTCGGGCCTCTTGCTGGATGCCGCTTCCTCGGTCGCCGTTCACTTCACAGCCGACATGCGCGCAGTAGAGCTGGAGCGCGGAGCTGCCCGCTTCGATGTCCGCCACGATGCCGCGCGCCCTTTCGAAGTCCGCACCCCCGGGGCGAGCATGACCGCGCTCGGCACCAGCTTCAGCGTCGATCGATTGACTGGTGCGTCGGAACTGCGCGTCTTTTCCGGACGGGTTCGGATGGCGGCGGACGGCCATGACGCGTTCGTCGTCCCGGCCCGGGAATGGGCGTTGTTCGACGGCAGTGCGACAAGCCGGGGGAATTTCGATGCCGAGACCCGGCCGGACTGGCAGAACGACTGGCTCGACGCAGATTCCATGCGGCTCGGCTTCGCGATAGAGCGGCTCGCCCGGTATAGCGAAACACCCATCCGGCTCGGCGATCCCGCACTGGCTAGCCGCACTTTCAGCGGCCGCTTCCGGCTGGACCGGCCAGAACAGTCGCTGGCCCTGATCGGCGCCCTGTTCGGCCTTGAAGCAAGCCGCCGCGCCGATGGTATCTACCTTGTAACTGCATGAAACGGAAGGGCGATCCTGCACCTTGCCGGACCGCCCGCCGATAACGTCATGCTTTCGCGAAGCGCCGCTCGTTCCAGTTTACCGAAAGTCCGGTACTGGTAGTACCTGCGGTGGAACGTCCGGCAATGGTGTTCATGAAATGCCACTGCCCATTCACCCTTTCAGGCGTCAGATCCAGCGAGACATAGCCCCGGCGGCTGGTGTCGGCGAATGCCAGCCCCGGATTTGCTCCCCGAAGCGCAGCGGCAAGGTCAGCGGGCGGCACGGAGGGCAAGTATGCCTCATAGCCGGGCGAGGTGACCGAATGCCCGGCATATTCCACACCGGCCGCGCGTCCGTCGAGCGAGAGTTCATTGCCCCAGGCATTGTGGCTGTCGCCAGAGAGCACGACGAGGTTGCAATCCGCCTCACGCGCAGCGCGCAGCAGGCGTTCACGTGCGGCAGGATAGCCGTCCCAAGAGTCCATGTTGAACGGCAGGCCGGCCTTCGATGCGGCGGCAATGGCCATGAGCGCTTGCCGCACTTTCGGGTCTGCCCCTGCCGGAACGAGATCCGCCATCTGCGGCGGGGCCTTGAGCGACCCCATCACCACCTGCTGCGCCAGAACCTGCCAGCGCGTGCCGGACCTCGCCGAGTCCGCCAGCCCCTTGTATAGCCACGCTTCCTGCCTGGCCCCCATGAGCGTGCGGTCGGCGGACATCCATGGGCCGTCGCGGAATTCTGCGAGAGCCTTGGCGATGTCGTTTTGTCCAGCCATGGCCGAACCGAAATCGAGTTGCTGCGTGCGCTCGCTTACGCGGGTTTCCGGGCGGAACAGAGTTGCCAGCGAACCTATCTGGAAACTGTCATAGAGCGCATCCGACACCGGCATCCATTCGCGATAGGCCTTCTCGGCCGCCGCACGGCGTATCGCCCATGGGCCTTCCTTGTCGCTCTGGTGGTTCTCTGCCCCGCCTTTCCAGGTGTCATTGGCGAATTCGTGGTCGTCCCACTGGGCAATCATTGGAAATCGCTGGTGAATCCGGCGCAGGTCGGGATCCAGGCGGTAGCTGGCGAAACGCAGGCGATAGTCGGCAAGCGTCACCGTTTCGTTATGCGGCTCGATCGCGCGACCCGCCATCGGGTGGTCGGGATAGTGGCCGTATTCGTACTCGTAGAAGTAGTCGCCGACATGAACGATCAGGTCGAGATCGTCGCGGGCGGCGGCGTGGGCATAGGCGTTGAACCAGCCGAACGGCATGTTCGAACAGGAGAAAAGCCCGATGCCGAAGCGTTCGACCTCACCCACCGGCAGGGTCCGGGTCCGGCCGACTTCGCTTTTGGTGCCGTCCGGCGCGATGAAGCGATAGAAGTACCATTGCCCCGGCGCGAGGCCGGAAACCACCAGCTTGGCGCAATTGTCGTGCGCGGGAGAAGCGACGACCTCGCCGCCTCCCGCCACTTTCCGGAAAGTGTCGTCCGCCGAAAGTTCGCAGCGCAGTTTCGTATCACCGCTGCCGACATAGCGGGTCCATAAGAGCACCGAGTTCGCCGCCGGCTCCCCGCTCGCCACGCCGTGCGTGAAGCCGCGCGCGGTGAGTATCTGCGCCACTCCCGGTGTGGAAAGGGCGGCGAGCCCGAAGGCGCCTGCCTGGAGCAGCAGGCGGCGGTCGAGTTGAAGCGTCATGTCTATTCCTCGGGCTGTTCGCTCAGTAGCGCGCGGTGATCTCGATGCCGTAAGTGCGCGGTTCGGCCGGGATAAACGTGGGGTAACCGAAGGAGCCCCCGGTATTGCCGGCATCGAGCAAGTACTTCTTGTCCGTTAGGTTACGGGCATAGCCGGCGATGCGGAACTTGCCCTCCATCAGCGAAACGCCGCCGCGCAGGTTGACCAGCGTGACCGGGCCCTGGCTGATCGCGTCCTTGTTGGGGATCTCGAAGTAGATCTTGCTGCGGTAGGTTACGCTTGGCGTCAGGAACAGGCTGGTGTTCCGGGTCAACGGCAAATTGAGATTGAAACCCGCCGCCCATTGCCATTTCGGCTGCAGACGGAACTGGTCCCCCGCATAGACACCGTTGGATTCCTTGTCGTCGATCCCACCGCTGATGAAACCAACATTGCCGAAGGCGCTCAGCCAGTCGGTGAAGCGAGCCTCGAGTTCGGCTTCGACGCCCAGGTTGGATGCCGACCCGGCGCTCTCGGTGCGTGCGACCCCGGTAGTGGCGTCAAGGACCGAGACCTGGAAATTGCTGTACTTGTCGTAGTAGACGCCCAGCGAGCCGGAAAACATGCCGACTGAGCCCTTGATGCCCGCCTCGTAGTTCCAGACCGTCTCCGACTTGATGAGATCGAGATCCGCAACCGGCCCCGCCGCTGCCGACAACTGGACGACCGGCGAACGGCGCCCCTCCGAAATCGTGGCGTAGAGATTGAGGCTCGGGGTCAGGTGATAGAGTGCGTTGAAGCGCGGCAGCACCGCCGCGTAGGACTTGCGGGCATAGAAGGTCTGTCCGTCCGTATCGACGAGCGGCAACAGCGGCTGACCGTAGACCGGCGCGTCAGGCTGATACGCGGAGTAGCCCGATCGCCGCTTCTCGATCAGCACGCGGGCACCTGCGGTCAGTTCAAGAGCGGGGGCCGGTTTCCAGCTCACGTCACCGAACATCGACCAGGACTGGTTGCGGCCCTCGTTCTTGTACCAGCTCGAATAGGGCACTGCTGAATAGGCCCCGCCGGTGAGCAGCCCGGTCGCAGAAGCGGCGGGAACGCTGTTGTCCGGCGCGACGCAGCCGAGCCCCGGAATGACGTTGGCGCTGCACTGGAGGTAGGTACCCAGTTCCGACGACATCGGCACATACTGGTAGCTGTCCTCGATGAAGTAGTTCCAGCCGAACGAGGCGCGCCACTGGTCGTCGCTGTAAGTGAAGCGGCCTTCGTGGCTCGCCTGCCAGCCCTTCGCGCGTTCCGCGAATTCAAGATACCAGGCAGCGGAACCGTCCGCATCGAACACTTCCAGCGCATCGAAGTGGCGGTAGCCGTTGACTGTGGTGAAATTCCAGCCATCCGCGAAGTCCCACGCCAGCGTGAGGTTGCCGTCGTAGACATCGCGATCGAGCCCGAGCTTGTCGGAGCCCAGCACTTCCGCCGAATAGGGCGAACCGCCGAGATAAGCGGCGTCGTAGAGGCCGTCCACCGAAGTCGATCCGAGATTTTTCGAAAGGAACGGGGTTCCCGAATTACGCTGGCGATCGTAAGTGAAAGTCAGGTCAGCGGTGAAATCGCTGGTCGGGGTGTAGCGCAGGGAGCCACGAAGGCCGAGCTGGTCCTGCGCGTAGAGATCGTCCTGCCCCGGGGCGAGGTTTTCGATATAGCCGTCACGCTTCTTCCATTGCCAGGCGATGCGTCCCGCCAGCACGTCGTTGCCAGCGTTGACGAAGCCCTCTACCCGGTAGGCATCCAGATTGCCGTAAGCGCCGGTCACTTCGGCAGAGACACCGGGCTGCGGCTTGGCCGAAACGAGACTGATCGCACCGATCGTGGCCGCCGTACCGAACAGCGTGGCCTGCGGGCCTTTCACCACTTCGATGCGGTCGAGATCGTAGAGGCCCTGATATGCGCCCCGCGACCGGGAGATGTCGACACCGTTGTAATAGAGCGTGACGCGGGGGCCCTGCTGCGCGGAACCGCTGTCGGAAGTGATGCCGCGAATGACGAAACCGGGGTTGTTCGCGCTCTGGACCTGTACATTGAGACCCGGAACGTAGTTCGAAAGTTCTCCGATATCGGTCACGCCCAGTTCGCGCATCCGCTCACCCGTCTGCACGCTGAGCGTGATCGGCACGTCCACGGCGCGCTGCTCGATCTTTTGCGAAGTGACGATGATCGAGTTGGCGCTTTCATCCCCGGCGTTCCCGCCGGTCGCTTCCGCGCCGGCCTCGGCTTCCGCCGCGAAGACCGCCGAAGGCATTCCGGCAAACGCCGTTCCGACAAGAAGAGCTGCCGAGCAAGTAACGAATTTCATTGCCGTTTCCCCTGGACCCGATTGGGTGATGGGACGGCGGGTTACGCCTCGCAGATTAAGTTTCCATGGCATTCCAATGACGGTTTAAGTCAGTGGATGAAGGCAAATGGCAATCGGTTGCAGCGTATCTGGGTATCGTCTGACCGCCTTGGATCGGCGAAAGCCCGTGGTTGCCCCGGTGGTGGTGTTCTGGCTTACGGTTCCCCACAGACGTGAACCAAGGGAAACGCGAAGATGCGCTGGCGCGAGATGCGGGAAGACGATGTGGCTGGTGTTGCCACAGTGGCGGATGCGGTTCATCTCGATTACCCGGAGAATCCGGAGGTCTTCGCCGCCTGCCTCCGCCATTATCCTTCCGGCTGCCGCGTACTGGAAGACGATGACGGGCAGGTCGCCGGCTACCTCGTATCGCATCCCGGCAGGCAGGATCATCCGCCCGTTCTCGACACGCCGATGGAAGCCCTGGCTGAACCTTTCGACTGCTACTTCCTTCACGACCTCGCCCTCGGCGCGGCTACGCGCGGGCGAGGGTTCGCAGGTGAAGCCGTGGGGATTGCGCTCGGCGAAGCAAAGGCGCTGGGCCTTGACCGGGGGGTACTGATCGCCGTCGGGGATGCTCACAGCTTCTGGAAGAGACAGGGCTTCGAGTTGCTCGGCGACGGGCTCCTCGATCCGGCCAAGGGATATGGTCGCGAGGCACGGATGCTTGTGCGCCGATTCTGAAGAACTGCTTCTAAAGCGTCTTTGCCCAAGCCCGCATGTCAGTTGCAAAGCGCGTCAGTTCCCCCTCGTCCTCGAATACCGAATGCCCCGCAGCATAAGTCTTCGAAGTACGGTGCTCCGGTCCGATCCCGGCATGGTCGAGCGCAAACTGTCCGGCGGCGACAGGCGTGGTGATGTCGTAGTAGCCGCCCACCGTCATCAGCTTCATTCCTGGCTTGTCCGCCAGTGCCTTGGCGAGGAACGGTGCGAAACGGACGGTGCGATAGACTTCTTCGCGACCCCAGTCCCACTTGAAATTGATCCCGAGATTGAGCGTGCGATAGGCGCTCGGCAACGCATAGCCGAGATCCTTGCCGATATAGTCGGCGATCAGGTGCCCGGTTTCCGCGCCCAGCGTCATCGAGGGATCATCGAAAGGCGGGTGCATGTTCGATTCCGCCACGGCGCGGGTTACGCGGCCGTCAAGCTGTCCAGTGCGCAGCCCCTTCGCGGAGAGGAGGCCCAGCATGAAGCCCTGGCGATCGAGTTGCAGCCCGTCCTTCTCAAGCGTGGCGGCAGGCAGCCCGATGAGCGCCGATATGCGTGCGGCTACCTTTGCCCGTTCGGCCTCGGGAAGCGAGGCTCCTGCGATCAGCGCGCGGGCGTAATCGTTCTCGGCAAAGGCGCGGGCTGCGGCGAAATGCTGCTCCACGGTCGTGCCCTTGCGGTCGATGGCCTGATGATACCAGGCGACAGCGGCCAGGGTCGGCAACAGGGACACGTCGGAGATCACCGGCCCGTCGTTGTCGCCAAGCGAAAGGGAAAACAGCGCCACGCCGTCGGGCAGCGGCAGCTTCGCCTTGCTCTCGGCATCGAGCATCGCCAGCGCGCGGGCGGTACCATAGCTCTCGCCTACAAGCGCGAAGGGAGATTCGGTGCGGCCATTGGCCTGCCGCCAGGTCTGCACCACCTGGGCCACGGCTGCCGCATCACCGGAAACCGAGAACAGGCTCGTCGCATCCGCGCCCTTGACCGGCATCGACGCGCCTGTGCCCGGCGGATCGATGAAGACGAGGTCTGCTACGTCCAGCAGGCTGTGCGGGTTGTTCTCCATATGCGCGCCCTCACCCTTGCCGACGATGCGACGCGGGCCGAATGCATTCATGTGCAGCGGAGAGGACGAGGCTCCCGGTCCGCCGTTGAACACGAACAGCACTGGCCGCCTCGCGCTGCCTGCATCGCGCGCAACGTAAGCGTAAGTGACGACAACCGCCGCAGCCTCCCCCTTGGCATTCTGCACCGGCGTTTCGCTTACGATGGCGTCATAGGCCAGCTTCCTGCCGCCAAACTCGCCCTTGTGCCGGGTTACGACCACTTTGCGGCTGACGGCGGCACGCTCCACCATCGGCTCCATCGCTTTGAGGAACACCGGCGGCATCGGCAGGCTCTCGTCCTGTGCCAGAAGCGGCGTGGCGGGGAGCAACGTCGCCAGGACGGGAGCAAGGGCAAGCAGGCTGGAACGCATGAAAACGGTCTTCTTGGCGGACATTGCGTCTGGTTCCGATCAGGAGGAAATTGGCAGGGCGTCGATCAGGTGCTCGATGTCGTCCATCGAGTTGAACCACGAAGGACAGATACGGAAACGGTTGCGACTGAGCGTGATTGCAACGCCCGCGCGGGAAAGCGGCTCGGACAACCTCTTGTAGGCATCGGGCAAGACACAAGTGAGCAGCGAGCTTCGACAATTGGCGGGCGTTACCACGTCATAGCCCTTTGAGGGCAGCGCCTCATGCAGACGGCGGAGCATCGGCTGGCGATGCACCATGATGTTGTCGATCCCGAGTTCGAGCAGCCTCGTCAGCGACCAGTCGAGTTGCGCCATCACCGCATGGGAATGCGTGCCCATCGCGAACATGCCTTCGGCATCGGGCCGCGGGGTCATGTCGGCAATGCTCTGGCCTGCCTCGTCGAACGGGTAGACGTGCGGCTTGAAGCTATCGAGCTGATAGTAACCGAACCGCTTGCGTTTGAGCCGTGCCAGACGATCGGGCCGGACGTAAAGGAAACCTAGCCCAAAGTCGCCCATCAGCCACTTGTAGCTGGCCGTCGCCGCGAAATCGACGCCGCTTGCCTTCACGTCGATCGGCACGGTTCCGGCGGCATGAATGATATCGGCATAGACCAGCGCTCCGCGAGCATGAGCGATTTCGCAGATGCGCTTGAGGTCGTGCTCGAAGCCGTTGTAGGTCGAAACCAGTGAGAGACTGACAAGCCGTGTGTCCGGGCCGATCGCCTTTTCGTAGGCATCCGGGTCTATGCGTCCGTCTTTCGGCCGTATCCAGCGCACGTCAACGCCTTGCTTTGCAAGCTGATCGTAGAGCCAGAACGAACCGAAGAAATGGAGCGTATCGGTAACGACGCTGCCCTTCGCCGCCGGAAGATCGAGCGCATCGACGATCGACTGTTCGCCTGCAGTCGTGCTCTGGACGAAAGCCAGATCTTCCGGCGCGGCATTGATGAGGCGCGCGAAAGCAGCCTTGATCCGAACCTCCGTATCGTGGCTGGACCATTCCCGCATTTCGGCACGGGACTGGAGATAGGCATCGACCGAAGCCTTCGCGGGCAAGGGCACCGGATGCATCGTGCCGGAATCGAGATAGACCCTTGGCATAGCCGCAAAGTCGCCGGGGCGAGCAAGCGATACCCCCTTTACGGAAGCGGCCAGAGCTTCGCCTGCCATCGCCGGAGCCAGCGGCAGAAGCGTTGAAGCCCGCAGGATATTTCTGCGAGAGAGGCGCGGCGAAGGGGGCGAATCGGTTCGCTGGATCATTTACGCATCCTATGCAAAGGCTGGCGCATAAGAATTGCGCATTTCAAAGCTTCAGCCGCTCTCATGTCCCCGGTGGATGAGGGCGTCACAGCGGCGGAAATCCATTTCGCGCATAATCTTGCCTGGGCAACTGGGCTAGGCTCTCACCGTTGTCGAACCAAAAAGGCCCGTCCATGCCGTCAAAGTCCGCTCGCCTGCTGGCTTCATCACTGTCTTTCCTTGCGCTTGTCGCTTGCCAATCGATCGGCACCGCGGAGAGGCAGGCCGGCAGCCTCCCTGGCGACCTCTGCGGAAAGGGCATTGTCGGTGCGGCTTCCAAGCTTGGCGGTCTGGACTACACGACATGTGCCGGAACGATCGAGATCGACGATGCGAATGGCGTCAAGGCGGCGGACCTGTTCTACACCGCCTACTTCGCGAAAGCCGCTTCCCCCCAAAAGCCGCGCCCCATTGTTTTCATCTGGAACGGCGGTCCGGGCGCGGATTCCCGCCTGCTCCAGTTTCATGCCCTTGGACCGCGCACGCTCCAAGGCGACGTTCTGGGCGATAATCCGGCAAGCCCCCTCCCCGTCGCCGACCTCGTGTTCCTCGACCCTGCCGGAACCGGCTTCAGTCGCGCCGTTTCGGAAGGAGCGGCCAGGCAGCTCTATTCGACGAACGGCGATCTTGCCGCCACCGCTCAGTTCATCCAGCGCTTCCTGAAGTCCCACGAGCGTGAGGGCGCACCCGTCTACCTCGTTGGCGAAAGCTTTGGCACATGGCGCGCCGCGGGCGTGGCGGAGGCGCTGATCGACCGTGGACAACCGGTCGCGGGGATCGCGCTCGTATCCGGCGGCATTCCGATGGGCGAGGAACGCGACCGCGCCCTGATGCGTGCGCTTACCCTTCCCAACCGCACTGCGACGGCTCTGGCGCTCGGCAAACTCGATGCCGCGCTCACAGCCGATCGCGCCAGAACCCTCGCCGATGCGGAAACATGGGCGCGCACGGTCTGGTATCCCGCGCTGGCCCACCCGGATAGGCTGGACGACACTTCCCGTACCAACGTCGTCGCCGGACTGTCGCGCTTCATGGGCCTCGCACCTTCGATGATAGATCCCAAGACGCTGTGGGTTTCGCCCAGAGAGTTCCGAACCAAACTCCTGGGCGCGGAAGGCAAAACCCTGGGCGTATTCGATATGCGGCAGACGGCACCGGCATCCGACGAAAAAGCAGGAAGCGCCGCAATCATCGCATTCTATCGGGAGGTTTTGAACTATCGCGCCGGTCAATATGCCGGGATCGATATCCCAGAACTCCCCGTTGGCAACGACTGGCAGTATGACCAGTCACCCATCACCAAGGAATCGCTGGCCCGCGCCATGGCGGGCGAAGGTCCGCCCAGTGCCTCCCAGCCCTGGGTGCTTCGCGCTCTGGAAAAGGCACCGACGATGAGGGTGTTCGTCGCGACAGGCCTTTACGATTCACTCAATGGCTGCGCAGCCAACGGCCAGGCCGCTCGCGATTTTCCCGATCCTCTCGCGCAACGGATCGAGGCACACTGCTACGGCGGTGGCCACATGATGTACGAGGAAGCTTCGGAAGCCCCTCAATTTGCAAAAGACCTATCCAGCTTCTTTAGCAAGTCGCATTGATCGGCGATATCGGGTTAGAAAATTCACACCTTCACCATTTGAGGTAATTTTAATTTAATCGCAGTTCACACCGCCCCTCACTTCGCAAAACCCTCGCTTGCTGCATGCGCTAGGTTCTCCTCAGGGAAAGAACACGCAGACAGAACATGAGGGGTAGTTCGATGATCCAGTCACGCATCGAGAGGGCGGGCTTTGCCGCGCTCATGGTTTCCACCGCAGCGGCCGCGCTGCTGGCCGGCGCACCGGCGCAGGCGCAGGATCTGGCGCCCAGCGCCGACGACAGCGTACCTGCTGCGGACATCGTCGTTACCGGCTCGCGCATTCGCCGCGACGCTGCCGACGAGACCGCGCCGCTCAATATCGTGGACAGCCAGACCATCTCGGATCGCGGCTACATCAGCGCTTCCGACGCGCTCAACCAGCTCACGTCCAACAGTCCGATGCTCAGCCAAGCAGATGGCAGCGGCGAAGGCAGCGGGTCGGGGCAGCAGTTCCCCAATCTCTTCGGCCTTGGCGCTGGTCGCACGCTCACCCTGCTGAACGGCCGCCGAATGGTGACCAGTTCCTCTGGTCTTGGCGACGCGCAGGTCGATGCCAACATCATCCCGCTCGGCCTGCTCGACCGCGTCGAAGTGGTTCAGGGTGGTGGTGCTGCCGTCTACGGTTCGGATGCCATCGCGGGCGTGGTCAACTATGTGCTCAAGGACAAGTTCGAGGGCCTCGAACTCGATGCGCAGAACGGCATCTCCTCGCGCGGCGATTATCATACCTACAGCCTTCGCGGCACCGCGGGTAAGAACTTCGCGGACGGACGCGGCAATATCGCGATCGACGTGAACTACGCCAGGACCCCCACGCTGATGTTCGCGGACCGGCCGCTTTCGGCACTGGGCCGCCTCACGGTCAGCAACCCCGCCGACCAGTCCGCAACCGACGGGATTCCGGCGGTGAAGGAACTGCTCGATGCGCACTTCTGGGAGTTCAACTCCAACGGCGTCCTGTTCAACGCGCCCGCGCCGTTCACCCGCTTCCTCACCCAGTCGAACGGTACGCCGCTCCAGTTCGACTCCAGCGGCAATGTCGTTTCCTACGATCCGGGAACCGATGTTGGTATCCCGTTCTCCAGCGGCGGCCAGGGCTTCTCCTACCGCGACCTTGCGGGGCTGCGAACCGGCGTCGAGCGCTTCACGGGCAACCTGATCGCGCATTACGACCTGACCGATGCGATCACCCTGCGCACCGAACTGCTCTATGCCCATACCGCCGGAACCGAGATCCCGCAGGGCCAGAGCCGCACGATCCTGAACTACGGTACTTACGCCGGTCCGGTGATCTTCACGATCAATAACCCCTATCTCACCGATCAGGCGAAAAGCGTGCTTTCGTCAGCGAACCCCGGGTTCGCCGCCGGTGCTCCGCTGTTCCTGTCGAAGTACTTCTACGATCTGACCCCGGACAACCTGCAAAGCTACAAGACCGACACCTACCGCGGCCTGCTCGCCGTTGACGGAGAGTTCTCGGCCGGAAGCCGCAACTTCTACTGGACGGTCTCGGGAAGCTATGCCCGCGTCGATGGTTCGCAGCGCCGCTGGGAAGTCGACAATGCCAAGTACAGCAACGCGATCAATGCCGTGCTTTCGGGCGGCCAGATCGTCTGCGGCATCAATGCCGACGCCGATCCCGCCAACAATGACGCCTCGTGCGCCCCCATCAATCCGTTCGGCAACGGCAACGTCTCCAGCGCCGCGCAGCAGTATGTGAGCGTCCGCGCCGGCCTGGACTATCGTAACGAGCAGACCGACTTCCTCGCCACGCTTGGCGGCGACGTAATCCAGCTTCCCGGCGGCACCGCCAAGTTCAGCCTGGCATACGAGCACCGCGATGAGCAGGTGTCCTACACCCCGCTCGCAGCGAACCAGCAGGGCCTGTTCGGCGGCGGCACCATGGAAGTCGCCCAGTCTGCCGGCTACAACACGGACGAACTTTCGGCAGAACTGCTGATCCCGCTGATCGACAGCGCGATGAACGTACCGATCGTGCGCATGCTCGAAGCAAGCGCGGCGGGCCGCCTCGTCGACAATTCGATCGCCGGCAAGGAGCAGGTCTGGGATCTCGGACTTCGCTGGCAGCCGCTCGACGGGATTACCCTGCGCGTAAGCCGCAGCCGTAACTTCCGCGCGCCCACGCTTGCGATGAAGTTCTCGCCGACGACTACCTCGCTCGGTTCGGTGGGCTACGATCCCTGCGATGCCGACCGCATCAACAGCGGTTCGAACCCTTCGGTTCGTTATGCCAACTGTCTGGCGGCCTTCACCGCCAATCCGAACTACGGCGTGGAAGCAGATGGCACCAATGCAGGAAAGAGCGCGGCCGAGCGTCTCGCGGCGTTCCAGGACCCCGCCGAGAACTTCGAGCGCGCGACCATCACCAGCGGCGGCAACGCAAACCTGCGCAACGAGATCTCCGACACCTTCACGTACGGCGTGGTCCTCCAGCCCCGGTTCATTCCGGGCCTGACCATCAGCGCAGATCGCATCGAGATCGACCTCAAGGACGGCCTCTCGGCCTTCACCACCGAGGACTTCACGGCGGCCTGCTATGATAATACCAACCCTGATCCCGCCGTCTGCAATGCCTTCACCCGCATTGCCTCTTCGGACGGCGTGAGCCCGGGCGGCACGATACTCGCCGGCACGACGACCACCTTCAACGCAGGTGTCGTGAAGTACCGCGGCGAAGTCTACGCCGTCGACTACACCTTCGAACCCGGGAACATCGGCGCATTCCACCTCGGCGTGAACGCGACGCACAACACGCTCCTGACCACTTCGGTCACTGGCGAGAACTACGTCCGCACCGACAACACCTATGAAAAGCCGACCTGGGAAGGCCGTTTCAATCTGGATTGGACCAAGGGTCCGGTCCGGCTGAGCTACCAGGCCTATTACCTCGACAAGACCAAGGCCGCTTACGACGCGACCATCGAGACCACGCCCAACCCGCTGCTCGACAGCAACCTCACGCACTCGATCTCGATGCAGTTCGATACAGGCCGCATGATACTGCGCGCCGGCATCGACAACTTCACCGACGAGGCGCCTTCCTATCCGCAGATCGCCTATGGCGACATCCTCGGCCGCCGCTTCTGGGTCGGCGCCAAGCTGAAGATGTGACGGATTCTGGCGGCGCCGGGACCATTCCCCCCGGCGCCGCCTCCATCCACAATCCAGCTCTATCCGGCAGATTCGAGAACATGGCTTCCAGCCCAGACGACCAGACTTCGAAGTCCTACGCCCAATGGGTGAGGCGCTCGATCATCCGGAACAGCAATTCCCGCAGCCTTCTCGTCAGCCTGTTCGAAAGTTCGGTACCCGAGCCCAAGGACCTGCTGCGCGAAGTGCTTCTCGAAGGTTTCGAGAATGGCATAAGCTCCCGCTATGCCAGTACTTTCGTGAAGGGGAACCCCTTCCTCGTCGCCGCGCTGGCGCGCGATTACGGTGTGCGTGAGGAACAGGTCCTGACCACCACCGGCGCAACCGGCGCACTTTCGCTGATCTACCGCGCCCTGCTCAAGGCAGGTGATCGCATCCTTATCGAGAACCCCAGCTTCGAGCTGTTCGGCAGTCTTGCGCAGTCCGTCGGCATCGCCGTCGATACGTTCGAGCGCCCCGCTCCCTACTTCACGATCGATCCCGCCGAAGTCGAGGCACGCATCCGGCCCGAAACACGGATGATCGTCCTTTCGAACCTGCACAATCCGTCCGGAATGCCGGTCTCGGATGATACCATGCGTGCGCTCTGCGCCGTGGCGGATCGGCATGATGTGGTGCTGGTTGTGGACGAGGTCTATGCGCCCTATGCCGGGGACCGGTTGAAGCCTGCCGCCTCACTTGGCGCTTCGCCGCGCGTGCTTTCGGTCAACAGCCTGACCAAGATCTTCGGTCTCAGTACCCTGCGCTGCGGATGGATCGTCGGCGATGAAAGCCTGGTGGCGCCGGTTCGCGAACTGGCGCGAGAGGTGGAGTTCGCCATCTCGAACCTTGCGCACGCGGTTGCCGCGCTGGTTGTCGAAAATCCGGCGCGCTTTCAGGAGAACACCTTCTCGGTGATCGCAAAAGCCAGGCCGATCATAGAATCCTATCACGCCTACTGGACCGCTGAAGGACTGGTGGAAGGGACATTGCCCGAAAGCGGCTGCATCGCCTTCCCCCGCCTCGTCGGGATCGGAGATACCGAGCATTTCTCCGGCTGGCTTTCCGATCGCTGCGGAGTACTGGTGGCTCCGGGGGAATACTTCGGCGCGCCCGGACATATCCGCCTCGGTTTCGCAATGGAGCCGTCGCGCCTCGATTATGGCCTTCAGGCTCTGACCGACGGCCTCCTGACCTACCGGGAAACCCATAGACTTCTGGAATTGCCATGATCCTGACGCCGCAGCAGCCCTTCGGTCGCAAAAAGAAGTCTCCGCGTCGCCTTTCGGCGTTGACGGGGATCGCGCTTGTCGCGGCGTCTGCCGGACCCATTCCGACGCAAGCGGCCGAGCCGCCGGCCGAGAGGGTCCTCATCGATGCGCGGGTTTCGAAACCCGATCCCGCGCATCCTGTCCGCGCCGAGCTGAGGCTAGTCCCTGTCTCAGCCGGCGCGGACAGTTCACCCGCAACTGCGGGCTACATTTCCTATTCCCGCCCTCAGACCGGCAGGAATGCAAAGACCGAACGGCCGGTGATCTTCGCCTTCAACGGTGGACCCGGCGCTTCGGCCGCCTATCTCCACATGGGCCTGCTCGGCCCCGTGCTCGCGCATGTTCCGCAAGACCCTGCCGATACGAACGCCGGCGCCGGCGACACCCTGCCCGGCCCGTCAAAACTCTATGACGTGGCTGACGTGGTCTTCATCGACCCACCCGGTACCGGATTTTCGGAGCGCCCCGCCGGTGCGGCAGGCGCGCCCTACAGCACGGTTGAGGGCGATGCGAATGCGGCGGCGGACGTCGTGCGCCAATGGCTCACCAGCCACGGGCGGCAGAACTCACCGTTCTATATCCTCGGCGAAAGCTACGGCACGATCCGCGCGGTTGCGATGCTCGATGCGCTGGACCGGCAGGACCTGGCTGCGAACGTGCGCGGCGTCGTCCTGCTGGGGCAGGCGCTCAACATGATCGAGACCTCGCAGCGCCCCGACAATGTGGTGACTTACGCGGTGTCGCTGCCAACGCTGGCCGCCATCGCCTGCTACCACGGCATGGTGAAAGCGCCCTGCACGGCGGCAGGCGTGACCGACGCGGCGGCAAGCTTCGCCCGCGAGGACTACCTCCCCGCCCTCTATCGCGGCCGCGACCTGCCGCAGGCCGATCGTGAGAGGCTTGCCGCGCGGCTCGCCGAACTAACTGGCATCCCGGCGGCGTTCTACCTCGCAAACGACCTGCGCATTTCCAAGGAACGCTTCCGCGTCGAACTACTGCGCGCGAAAGGCAAGGTCATGGGTCGTTACGATGCCCGCTATCTCGCAGATCGTCCCGGAAACGTGACAACGATGATGCCGGGCGATCCCTCATCGTCGATCTCGGACATTTTCGGCAAGGCGATGACCGTCTATCTGGGCGACACGCTCAAAGTCCCCGGCGCCGATACATACAAGGTGATCGCCCGCTTCGAAGGCGGATGGAGCTACGGCGCAGAGGATTCACCTTTCGCCGACTGGCCGTTCATGTCCGTGGTCGAGCGCCACGCGGCAACCAACGCTTGCCTGCGGCTTTTCGTCGGCACCGGGATCTACGATACCACCACGACCATCGGCGCGGCCGATTACCTCTTCGCACAATCCAGCCTGCCGAAGACGCGCTATCGCAACGAGCGTTATGTCGGCGGCCATGTATTCTATTCCGACGATGGCAGCCGCGCGCGGTTCCAGTCGGATCTCGTCGATTTCATCAATGCGGATAGCTGCCGGGGGGCGCAAAAGTGAGTGAAGCTGAACATGCCCTGCGCAAGGGCATAGGCCTGTGGGGCGTGGTCTCACTGGGGCTTGGCACGGCAGTCGGTGTTTCGATCTTCTCGGCCGTCTCCCCCGCCACCGCTCTCGCCGGACCGGGAATGTTGCTATCGGTGGTGATCGCGGCGTTGCCGATGTACCTCATCGCCGTCAGCTATGCCTACCTGGGCTCTGCCGATCCGGTTTCCGGCGCAAGCTTCGTCTGGCCCTCACGCTATCTTCATCCGACACTCGGGTTCTTCATCGCCTGGATGCGGATCATCGCCAACATGGGGGCAATGGTCGTGCTGGCGCTGGTGCTGGTCCGATACGTCTCGATGCTCGTGCCGCTACCGGTCAAGCCGACAATGTTCGCGGTACTGGTACTGGCGTTGCTCGCCAATCTGGTCGGCGTCCATGTCGCCACCCGCGCGCAAACTGTTATGGTCGGCGGGCTGATCCTGTTGTTCGGCCTGTTCGTGATCTGGGGCGGCATCACCGTGTCCGAGCCGGCCCGGCTCGAACCGTTCCTTCCCCATGGCCTGCACGGCGCCTTTGCCGCCGCGCCTCTTCTCATGGGTCTGTTCTTCGGGATCGAGGCAGCGACGGAAGCGGGCGGCGAAGTGGCCAACAGCCGCCGCAACATCCCGATCGGGATCGCGGTCGCCATTGGTTCGGCCACGGTTCTCTACGTAGCCGTGGCCTTCGTGGCGCTGACCGTGCTCGGCCCCGCCACGCTGGCCGGCAGCGAAGCGCCGATCCTCGAAACCGCCAGTCGCTTCATGGGACCGCTCGCCGTGCCGGCGATCGTGCTGGCCGCCATCGCCGCGATCGGTACCAGCCTCAATTCCATCTTCACGATGTTCAGCCGCAGCCTTTTCGCGATGGCCGAAGCGGGAGTTCTGCCCCGGGCGATCGCCAGCGTTCATCCCCGCTCGCACGTGCCGCACGTGGCACTGTTCACCGTCTTCGGAATCGGCTGTGCCGGCCTGCTGATGCCGATGGAACTGACCTTCCTGTTCCTCGCGGTCAACATCCCCAATCTGGTGAAATATGGCAGCATCTGCCTGTCCGCCGCACGAGTGGCGAGGAGCTATCCCGAACTGCACAGCGGCGCCGGGTTCCGTCCGGCACGCGGCGTGATGATGACACTGGGCTGCGCCGGTACGGTCTGCGCGCTTGCCCTCATCGTGATCGGCCTCGAAGCGGATTGGCGGCCCTATGTCCTTCTGCTGGGCTGGGGCTTCCTGGGCGCGGTATGGTACTTCGCCCGTCGGCGCAGCTAGAAGCTCAAAAACCGGTTCACGAGAAAAGAGGCAGGTGGCGACGCCCCCTGCCTCTTTTCGTTCAAAACGCGAAGTCCTCGTGCGCCTCCGCTCCCGATCCGCCCATCAGCGCGACGGGCTTCGCGGCTGCTGCCGGTGCAACGACCTTGGGCGGCTCCGCAAAAGGCTTCACGCCAACCTCGCCCCAGATTTCCGACGGGAAGTACACCGTCCCCCCCTTCACGACCATGGCCATGCGGTGGATCGCCGAGATATCCTCCAGCGGGTTTCCGTCAAGCAACACGAAGTCGGCATACTTGCCCTTTTCGACCGAGCCATAGGACTGGTCGCGATGCATGTACTGTTCCGGTCCAAGCGTGCCGATCTTCAACACATCGGCCACGGGAAGCCCAGCCTCCGCGTAGATTTGCAACTCGCGGTGGACCGACAGGCCCGTGGCATCGTCGGTCCCCGGCAGGAGCGTGATGCCGCGCCTGTGCATGTCGCGCAGCAGCGCCTTGATCGTCACGAAGGCGCCGTCGTAACCGGCGGCATCCTCGGGCGTCTTGATCGGGGCAATGCCCTGGCGGCGATTGCGCTGCACGCCAACCGGCAGATGGTCGAAATAGCCCGCGACGGCCGGACTGATCTTGCCGTCCCGGCTCATCATCAGCAGTTCGAGCGTCACCGCCGTAGGATCGAGCGCGATGTGCTTCGCCTCCATCGTGTCGAGCGTCGAAGCGACGCGCGGCGAGGTGATGTCCAGCCCTGCCGTCCGCCGCATGGCGGTGAGCCGCAGCGGCGTGCGGGTATCTTCCTTGGGATCGAGCACCCAGCCCAGCATGAGCTGGTTGATGTGCGTCACTTCGTCATAACCCGCCGCGATCATCGCATCGGCATTCGTAAAGGCCGGGATATGCCCGGTTACCCCCATGCCGAGCCGCCTGGCTTCACTGACCACGCTGGGCACCCATTCGGGATTGAAGCTGTTATAGATCTTCACCTGCCAGTAGCCGCGCGCACCGTACCAGCGCACCGCGTCGAGCGCCTCGGCCTCGCTACCGGCGATGAAGCCGTTGCGCGAACTGTAGGGGCTTCGCCCTTCGAGGAAGCCATTGCGCACGATGCGTGGCCCCGCCACTTCGCCCGCATCGATGCGGCGCGTCAGGTCGATTAGGAAGGCGTTCTCGTTGCCCATGTCGCGCACGCTGGTCACGCCCGAGGCGATGTACAGCAATGCCGATTGGAGCGAGACGTGAGCATGCATGTCATGCAGCCCGGGGATGACCACTCTTCCCGCACCTTCGACCGTGGCCTCGCCGGGCGAGGCAGGGCTGTCGAGCGGTTCGACCGAGGCGATCCTGTCTCCGAACACGACTATCGAAACCGGATCGCCCAGCTTGCCGCTGGCCGGATCGAAGACTCGGACGTCACGGATGCGGATCGGCGCGTCGTAGTTATGCGCGACCTTTTTCTGGATCGCGGCGAAACGGGCAGCCGAACGCTCTGCCGCGATTTTCGCCAGTTCGCCGGCATAAGGCGCAAGACTTTCGCGGACGGTGGCATTGGTCGGCGAATAGGCCGCCACCAGAGCGCCCTTGTCATCGAGCAGGATGGCGCTCGGCGTAAGACCGATACCTTTGACGAGGAAGGCGCGATAGGCAATGGCGCCCAGCGAGACCGGCGCTTCCTCTTCCAGCGAAAGCGTGCCGCCGGGGGCTGCCGGCAAGGCATGATCGCTATCGGCCAGCAATGCGCGGGCATAGATGCCCAGTGAGAACGGGCTTCCTTCCTGCGCGACATAGAGCGTGGGTGACCTGGCCTGCATGGCGCCCTTGCCGGTCGTATCGACCCAGGAGAGGCGCTTGCCTCTGGCAGTGAACTGCTCGTCCACCTTGTTGCCGAACGTCGAGGTACCCTGAAGGGTCCAACTCGTGGGCAGCCCTTTGTCGTCGAGCACGATCGTCTCGTGCATGGTCGGGCCTCGGCCATTGCTCTTGACGTCATGGTCGATCGAGACGGTATTGCCCTGAACGTCCGCATAAACGTGGCCGACGTTCTCGCCGTTGTCGATCACCGCGAAGCGCTCGGCCTCGGCGTGAAGGGCAGTGGCCGAAAGCGCGATCGTGGAACAGGCGAGCAAGCGCAAGGCCGCAGTTCGTTTGAGGTGCATCAGTTCGAATTCCGGCTTGCGTGAAAGATATGGGCAGCGGATGCAAGATCCTGCACCGCATGGCCGAGCGACTTGTAAACGGTGATTTCGTCGGCACTGCGCCGACCGGGGGCGCGCCCAAGCAGCACTTCACCGATTTCGGCAACGATGTGATCGTCACTCACGACGCCCTCCGCCCTGGCCACCAGGAATTCCGCTGCCGCATCGAGCGCGGAGGCCTTGCTGTCGGCGATGAAGCGGGCGGCCAGAACCAGATCATTGTCGACCTCGACCGGGCCCGGGCCGCTTGATCCCACGATATTGACATGCGTTCCTGCGCGCACCCATTCGCCGAGCAGGATCGGCTGCCGGGCGCCGGTCAGCGTGCAGATCACATCTGCTTCGGCCGCTGCGGTCCTGGCATCGAAAGCCACTTCCACCGGCAGGCGCCCGCTCCAGGCATCGACGACGGCCTGCGCTTTCGCGGCATCGCGGCCCCAGATGAGAATGCGTTCGAAACGGCGCACCAGCGGCAGCGCCTCAAGGTGGGAATGGACCTGACCGCCGGTGCCCATCAGCAACAGCACTTTCGCATCCTCACGCGCCAACGCGTCCGTGCCGACGGCCGTTGCTGCAGCGGTGCGGATATGCGTGATCTCCTCGGCATCGGCGACGCAGACCGGGCGCCCCTCCACCGGCTCGAACAGGGTCACGACGCCGCGATGGCGGCGTACGCCGGGGTTGTCCGGCTCGGCGAAGACGCTGATGAGCTTTGCCCCGAACATGCCCTGATCGGAGAGCGCCCCGGGCATCAGGCCGAAAGTCCGGCCCTCTCCCATGTGGATCATCGTTCGCAGCAACTGGCGCGTCTCACCGCGCGAAAGCGCTTTCATCGCTTCCCGCACGACTTCGATGCAAGAAGGGTAGCCGAGCAGGGCGCGCACGTCCTCTGCATCGAAGATCGACAGTTCGCTCCGTTTCATATCCCTGATCCGTCCCTGTTGCCGGCTATCGGCTCCTCAAGCATCACTGATAGCGCGCTGTGGCGAAATATCTCGACCTTTGTTGCGCTCATGCGCAATTGCGTGGCATGTTCAAACCAACAAACCAGAACAGGGAGCATAATCTTGCCTGCCGAACTTGACCGGCTCGACATGAAGATCCTCGATCGCCTTCAGATCGACGCCTCCGAATCTTCCAGCGAGATCGCTGACCGCGTGGGGCTTTCCCAATCGCCCTGCTGGCGCCGCATGCAGCGGCTCAAGGAGGAGGGTTATGTGCGCCACACCGTGGCGATCCTCGACCGTGAAAAGTTCGGCGAAAGCATGTTCATCTTCGCCCAGCTCAAGATGTCTCGCCTGTCGGACGACGACCGTGACCGGTTCGTCCACGCAGTGGAGGCAACACCGGAAATCCTCGAAGCCTACACTCTGTTCGGTGAAATGGACGTGATGCTCAAAGTCCTGGCCCCCAACATCGCCTGGTACCAGAACTTCACGTTCCGCACCCTGCTCCGCCTGCCCGGTGTGGAGGACGTGCGCTCCACGGCAACGCTCTCGGAACTCAAGTGCACGCACCGGCTACCGCTGCCGTCGTTGCCGGGTTGAATTCCCCACCAAGCATATTTCATGCGCACGCCTGCCGGCAAGCGATGCTCTTTGCACATTTTCCTTCGGTACAGCCTGTTAGCCTCGTTTCATGACATCGCTTCGCAACGCCCTGCTCGCCGCGCTTCTTTCCTCCACGCCGCTCGCCTCCGCCACGGCGGCCGAAGCGACCGATGGCCCCGCGCCGGAAATTTCAATCGCACTTGCGCCGGTTGCCGATGAACAGGGCGCGCTTACACGTCTCGACGTGGCGATCCGCTTCGAAGCACCTCCACAAGGCGACGCGCTTGCTGCCATTGCAGTCACCGCCAATACCGTGGAGACTTCCGCGAGGAACCTGCAAGGTCTGGTCTTCTCCGATACCCGCGGCCTGATTCCGGTCGAAATGCATGACACGGCGCGGGACGGAGACAACCTCGAACGCTCGTGGAAAGCGCTGCGCCCGGTCGAAGGCGCGGTAACTGTCGCCTACCGCTTGCCTGTAGACCCGGCCCAGCCTGAAATGGCACGCCCGCAATACGAACTGCGGGCTGCCGACGCCGGGCTGTCCGGCGCAGGCAACGCTTTTCTCATACTGCCGGCCGACGCACGCGCCCGAGACCTGTCGGTAAGCTGGGACCTCGCGCGGGCAGGCAAGGACGCACGCGGCGTCTCCAGCCTGGGGATCGGGAATAGCCATGGCAGCCGCCCTCTCCGGCCCGACCAGATCGGCGGGACATACTACATGGCCGGCCGCATCGGATCTTACGCCAAGAGCACATTCTTCGGTGCCTGGCAGGGACAATTCAGCTTCGCCGGGCCTCAACTGATGGATTGGGCAGCCCGCCTTCAGAAATTCTACGGAGAATTCTTCGACCAGCGCCCAGCCAGCTTCGGGGTGTTTGCGCGAACCAATCGGCTCAATCCCGGAAGCGGCATCGGCCTGACAGACAGTTTCGCTTTTACCTTCAGCGAAAAAACGCCCCTCTCCGACCTCGAAAGCCTGCTGGCGCATGAAATGGTCCATGCCTGGATCAACTCACTCGGCGATTCGATGGACGCGGCGGGCGGGCTCGGTCTTTCGTGGTTCGGTGAAGGTCTCGCTGTCCATTATCAGCGCATGCTGCCTTATCGCGCCGGACTGATTTCGCGGCAGGCCTTCCTGGACGACCTCAACTCCACAGCCGGACGCTACTATACAAACGCCCTGATCGGCACTCCCAATGACCGCATCGCGGACGGGTTCTGGAAGGACACCCGAATCCGCGTGTTGCCCTACGATCGCGGTTCGCTTTACTTCGCCTCGGTGGATGCGCAAATCCGCGCCGCCTCGGGTGGAAAACGTTCGCTCGACGATCTCGTGCGCCGCATGCTTGCCGAGCGCCGCGCCGGCCATGCCATGGACCTTGCGCTCTGGAAGACACTGCTGGGCCAAGAGCTTGGCGCCCGGGGCATCGCCGATTTCGAAGCGATGCTGGCGGGTCGGACCGTATTACCTCCGGCAGATGCCTTTGGACCCTGCTTCGACCGCGTTATCAAGCCACTCAAGCGCTTCGACCTCGGGTTTGATCCGCTGATCCTCGTCACGCCGGAGCGCGTGGTGCAGGGCCTCAAGCCCGGCTCCGCCGCAGAAGCCGCAGGGCTGCAAAACGGTGACCGCATCCTGAACCGTTTTCCGCAAGACGGCCTGCAAGGCGATCAGGACGCCAGCCTGACCCTTGACATCGAGAGGGACGGCCAGAAGCGCAAGCTGACCTATCTGCCGCGAGGAGAGACTATGGATGCGTACCAGTGGCAGGCGAAGCCCGGCGTCTCCTGCCACTGACGCAAACTCATGCCGGAGCTGTCGTCATGCTGTCACCTGCCCTGAATAGCCGGCGGAAACAGAGCCGGTTTCCCGAAGGTTTTCAGCATGATCGAATCTCCGCTTTCCCGTCGCTCGCTGATCCGCGGCAGCGCCGGAGCGACGCTTGTCGGGATGGCAGCGTCAATCGTGCCTGACGGGCTTGCAGCCGCAAGCAACGCAAGACCAAGGGCCCCGCGCCCGGCAAAGCCTCTGGTGATCGGCCATCGCGGCGCCAGCGCGCTGCGCCCCGAACACACGCTCGCCTCCTACGCCAAGGCCATTGCAGACGGCGCGGACTTTATCGAACCCGACCTTGTCTGCACAAAGGACGGCATTCTTGTGGCCCGGCACGAAAACAACATCGCCGACACAACCGATGTCGCCGACCATCCAGAGTTTGCAGGCCGGAAAGCCACGAAAGTCATCGACGGCGAGAATGTTACAGGCTGGTTCACCGAGGACTTCACGCTTGATGAAATCAAGCGCCTGCGCGCGAGAGAACGACTCGGCCCGCTACGGCCGGAGAGCCATGGGTTCGACGGCCAGTTCCAGGTCGTTACCTTCGAGGAAATCGCCGAGTTCGTCGCTGCCGAGGCCCGTGCCCACGGCCGCTTGATCGGCGTCATTCCCGAGATCAAGCACTCTACCTACTTTGCCACTATCGGCATTCCGCTTGAGCAGCGCGTTCTCGACCGCCTCCACGCCAGCCCATACCTCTGCACTGCCCCGGTGATCCTCCAGAGCTTCGAGGTATCGAACCTGAAATGGCTGCGCGAGCGGCTTGATGGGCTCCGCAACGTCCAACTCATGCAACTCACCGTACCCGGTGCAAAGCGCCCGGCCGATCTTGCAGCAAAGGGCTCTGGCCCCAGTTTCGACGATCTCCATAAGCCAGCAGGCCTCGCTGAAATCGCGACTTATGCGGATTGGATATCGCCCTACAACCTCGCCCTTGTCCCGCGCGACAAGGACAATCGCCTTGCAGCCCAGCCCAGCGGTCTGGTCGCCAACGCACACGAGGCCGGCCTTCTGGTTTCCAGTTGGACTTTCAGGCCGGAAAATTACTTTCTTCCCGCCGATTTTCGCAACGCATCAGGCGATGCCGCGCGCAACCCGGCAGGCAGCATCGCCGAAATCCGCCGTTATCTTGAACTGGGGCTCGACGCTTTCTTCACGGACGATCCGGCACTGGGCCGTGAAGCGGTTGACGGCACAAGGCTTAAGGCCTGACCCTCAACCACGAAAAAGCCCGCGAAAATCGCGGGCTTTTATTGTTGGTGCGCCCGACGGGATTCGAACCCATGGCCCCCAGATTAGGAATCTGGTGCTCTATCCGGCTGAGCTACGGGCGCACTCGAGGGCCTCCTAGCTTGCGGCGAATGCCTTGGCAATTGGTTCAATTGGTCTGTTCGGGCGGAACCACCGGAAACGGCAAGGGCATGACCGGAATGCCTTCCTCCATAAGCTCCTGCGCCTGCTCGGGCGTGGCACGGCCATGGATCACTTCGGCATCGCGCTCGCCATAATGCATGGCCCGGGCATCTTCCACGAAGGTCTCACCGACAAAACGACTGGACCTGAGCGCCTCGACCTGCATCAGCGCAAGCTTCTGGAGCAGTTCGACCGCCTGCGGCGGGATTGCTTCCGCCTGCTGGAGCGAGGCCGGCTCTGAAGGCACTACCGCAGAGGAAACTTCCGGTTTCTGCGGCGGTGCGTCTGACGCAGCAGTCCGCTGGTTCCCCTTGCGGGCAAGGTGAGGCGCCTGAACCGCCTTTCCAACGTCGTCCGACCCGCAACGGGGACAACTCAGCAATCCCCGTTCCTGCTGCCGCGCATAATCGTCCGAGGACTTGAACCAGCCCTCGAAACGGTGATGCGCGGAACGGCATTCGAGATCAAAGACAATAGGCATCGCGGCCTATTTGGCGATCTCGCGGCGGTTGGCAAGGCTTGGCAACTGCGCGCGCACTTCCGCGATGCGGCCAGGATCAAGATCGACGAAGCCGAGACCGGCCATTTCCCCGCCCATATCGAGCAGAACCTCGCCCCAGGGGTCGATCGCCAGCGAATGACCGTAAGTCTCGCGCCCATCCTCGTGATGGCCCACTTGCGCTGCGCTGAGCATGAAAGCGCTTGCTTCCACGGCCCGTGCGCGCTGCATCAGGTGCCAATGCGCCCGGCCGGTAGGCACGGTAAATGCGGCCGGAGCGGCGATGACATCGCACCTCGCACGGCCGAGCGCCTCGAACAGCGCCGGGAAACGGACGTCGTAGCAAATCGCCAGACCCAGGCGCCCAAGCGGTGTTTCCACCGTCACCACCTTGTCGCCCGGCGCGTAAGCATTCGATTCGCGCCAAGATTCGCCCGTCGCCAGATCCACGTCGAACATGTGCATCTTGTCATAGCGAGCGCGAATCTCGCCCGAGGCATCGATGACGAAAGCGCGGTTGGCGTAGCGCCCATCGCCCTGCCCATCGTTTCCGGGACGCACGGCCAGCGAGCCGAGATGGACCCAAACCCCTTCCCGCGCCGCAGCCTCTCGCACGGCGGCCAGTACCCGATCCTCGCCCTCCGTAACTATGTTGACGGCTGCACGCTCGCGCTTGCGGTCAAGCAGGCCGGACATCTCGGGGGTGAAGACCATGACCGCACCGCCCGCCTTCGCCTCGGCAAGGGCGGAAACGATCGCGGCAGCGTTGACGTCGGGATCGATGCCCGTGGTCATCTGGAACAGGGCGGCGCGGACCATTCCGGTCAGAGCCCGAGAACGGGGTCTAGCTTGCCGGCGCGGTCCAGCGCGCTGATGTCGTCGAAACCGCCGTAGGGCTTATCGTCCACCAGCACCTGGGGAACGGTCAAGGCACCGGGAACCCGCTCAACCATTTCGGCCCGCTTCGGCCCGCCCATCGTGATGTCATACTCTTCGTAGGTCACGCCTTTGCCGTCGAGCAGCGACTTGGCCATGACGCAATAGGGGCAGCCCCACTTGGTGTAGATCTCGACCTTCGGCTGGCTCATGAATACGGTTCCTTCAATCTCTTTGCGACCCTTGAAAGGGCGCCGCGCTATCATATCTAGGGATGCAAGTCATGGCCCGCCAAGGGGATGGCTTGCCAAAGAGGCGCCGGAGTCCGGGCCTCGTCACACGAAGATTGCTCAAGCGAGGATTTTTGTCATGAACCGTATCGATTTTTCGCCCTACCGCCGCACCATGGTCGGTTTCGACCGCCTGTTCGACATGATCGAGAACCAGGGCCGCGTGAATCCGGGCGATAAATATCCCCCCTTCAATATCGAACGTCGCGGCGCCGATGCCTATCGCATCACGCTGGCGGTCGCCGGTTTCAAGCCTGCCGACATCGATATCACTGCGCAGGCCAACCTGTTGGTGGTCAAGGGCCACAAGCCCGAAGAATCCGTCGAAGGCGAGATGCTGCACGTCGGCATCGCCCAGCGCGGGTTCGAGCGACGCTTCGAACTGGCAGATTATGTTCGCGTCGATGCCGCTGACCTGGCTGACGGCCTCCTTGTGATCGACCTCGTGCGTGAAGTGCCCGAGGCGATGAAGCCCAAGAAGATCGCGATTGGCGGCAATACGCTCACCGTGGTCGAGGGCAGCGCCGAAGAAGGTTCCGCTGCCGCCTGAATAGCCGGGTGAATTGCAGAATTGGGGGCGGTCCGGAAATGTCCGGGCCGCCCTTTTTGATGGTAAATTGCGCACTTCGCACGGAATGCAATTAAAACAGCGATGGACAGGCCAGGCCCAGCGCTTAATCCGCATGCTTTGCAAAGCAATGGGCCGCACTTTTCCATGATTTCGATCCTGTCGGTCGTCCTGCCGATCTTCGCCCTGACATTCGCAGGTTGGCTGACGCGGCGCTTGGGCATCTTCAGTCCGCAATCGACCACTGAACTGAACCGCTTCGTGGTCTATCTCGCCCTGCCTGCGCTGCTTTTCGATATCGTAGCCAAGGCCGACGCGGCCCAACTCTGGCAGCCCGGTTTCGTCGCGGTGTTTGGGCTGAGCACGTTCTTCTTCTTCGCGCTTACCGTAGCCATCAGCCGACTGGCCGGCGCAGAGATCGGCAATGCCGCAATCCATGGCCTCAACGGCGCTTATTCCAACGCAGCGTTTCTCGGCTTTCCACTGCTGCTGGCAACGCTGGGGCCGGCCTCCCAGACACTCACCCTGATCGCGACGATCAACACCGTCTGCGTGCTCTTTGCGGTTGCCATCGTACTGATCGAATTCGGAAACCAGTCAGGCGGCGGTGGCCCCTTGATCGTACTGCGCGTGCTACAGGCACTGTTTCGCAATCCGCTCGTATTGGCACCGCTACTCGGCGCTGCCGTGATGTCGAGCGGGATAGGCGTTGCCGCGCCCCTCGATGCATTCCTCAAACTGCTTGGATCGGCCGCAAGCCCTTGCGCCCTCGTCTGCCTCGGCATGTTCCTCGCCGAGCCGCGCGAACCAGAACCCGGCAGCGCGAGGATGACGGCCCTGCTGGTCGCTCTCAAGCTGTTCGTCTACCCGGCGATCACGCTGGCGCTCGCCCTCTGGGTCTTCCCCCTGACCGCACCTCTGCGCAATGCCGCCGTGCTCCTGGCCGCCCTGCCGACCGGAACCGGCCCCTTCATGTTGGCCGAGTTCCATCGCCGGGAAGGTGCGCTTACAGCCAGGGTTATTCTGATCTCGACAGTGTTTTCGGTCGGGACGATCACGCTGCTGCTCACCCTCCTCACCTGAAACGGGACATCCGGAATCGAAGAGGGGCGGGCTCTTGCGAGCCCGCCCCTCTTCATAATTCGGCCGCTACCGGCTCAGACCAGTCGCGCCTGCCGCAAGGCTGCCGCGATGAATCCCGCGAAAAGCGGATGCGGTTCGAACGGCCGCGACTTGTACTCCGGGTGGAACTGCACGCCCACGAAGAACGGATGATCCGGACGCTCGACGATCTCGGGCAGCAAACCGTCAGGCGACATGCCGGAGAAGATCAGTCCATTACCTTCAAGCGTTTCGCGGTATGAAGCGTTCACCTCGTAACGGTGACGATGGCGTTCCGAAATCTCGGTCGCATTGTAGATCGAGGCAACGTGGCTGTTGGGCGAAAGCTCGGCCTTGTAGGCTCCGAGACGCATCGTCCCGCCCAGATCGCCGCCTTCGGCGCGCTTTTCCAGGCCGTCCTTGCCCATCCACTCGGTGATGATGCCGACAACGGGCTCCTCGGTGGGGCCGAATTCGGTCGAGTTGGCCTTTTCGACACCAGCAGAGCGGGCGCCTTCGATACAGGCCATCTGCATGCCGAGGCAAATTCCGAAGAAGGGAACTTCACGCTCGCGCGCGAAGCGCACCGAGGCGATCTTGCCCTCCGTCCCGCGTTCGCCAAAGCCGCCTGGCACGAGAATGCCGTGCATCGGCTCAAGGGCAGCGGCGATCTCGGAATCTTCCTTCTCGAAGATCTCGGCATCGATCCAGTTGACGTTGACCTTGACCCGGTTGGCCATGCCGCCATGAACGAGTGCCTCGTTCAGCGACTTGTAGGCATCCTGAAGGCCGACATACTTGCCCACGACACCGATGGTGACTTCACCTTCGGGATATTCGAAGCGATCGGTAATGTCGTTCCAGCGCGAAAGATCAGGGGCTTCGGAAGCCATGCCGAAGTGATGAAGCACTTCCGCGTCAAGGCCCTCGTGATGATACTGCAGCGGCACTGCGTAGATGTTCGGCGCGTCAAGCGCGGGAATGACCGCCTGCGGACGCACGTTGCAGAACAGCGCGATCTTGCGGCGCTCGCTCTCCGGCAGTTCCCGGTCGCAGCGGCACAGCAGGATATCGGGCTGGATGCCGAGGCCGGTCAGCTCGCGCACGGAGTGCTGGGTAGGCTTGGTCTTCAACTCGCCGGCTGCCGCGATGTAGGGCACCAGGGTGACGTGCACGAAACAGGTCTGTTCACGGCCGAGTTCATTGCGCATCTGGCGCAGAGCCTCGACGAAAGGCAGTCCTTCGATATCGCCCACGGTGCCGCCGATTTCGCACAGGACGAAGTCGAGATCCTCGGTCTCCGTCATCGCGAAGTCCTTGATCGCGTCAGTGACGTGCGGGATCACCTGTACGGTGGCGCCCAGATAGTCGCCGCGGCGCTCCTTGGCGATGATGTCCTGGTAGATACGGCCAGAGGTGATGTTGTCAGCCTGGCGCGCCGATACGCCGGTATAGCGTTCGTAATGGCCGAGATCGAGGTCCGTCTCGGCGCCGTCGTCAGTGACGTAGACTTCGCCGTGCTGATACGGGCTCATCGTACCCGGATCGACGTTCAGATAGGGATCGAACTTGCGGATGCGGACGCGGTAACCGCGTGCCTGCAGGAGAGCCGCGAGGCTCGCCGCCATGAGACCTTTGCCGAGCGAGGAGACCACGCCGCCGGTGATAAAAATATGCCGCGCCATGGGAGTCGGCCCTTAAATTGCATGGGGGCACGAGCGCAAGAGCGCTGTGCCTGAATCCACAGTTCAAAACGAATGAAATGCCGCCTGCCAGAGCCAGACGGCATTCCTGTTACGATGATGCGCCGTAGTGTGCCCTGCCGGATTACCGGCCGGCAGCACCCGAAAGCGGATCATTGGCCGGAGTCGTGCCCGCAGGAGCAGCACCGGCCGGAGCCGGGCTCGCGCCATCCGCCGGAGCCGCGGCGGGAGCCGCCGGGCCGGCGAGCGGGTCGGCCGGCTGCGCGGGCGCGGCCGGAGCCGTCTCGCGCTGAAGGGAAGTATCGATATCGCGGCCCGTGGTTTCGTTCACCGCAAGCGCCGCAAGCACGATCGAGAGAATCACGAAAACCGCAGCAAGAATTCCAGTGGCGCGGGTAAGGAAGTTGGCCGCGCCGCGTGCGGACATGATGCCCGAGGGGCTGCCGCCCACGCCGAGACCGCCGCCTTCCGACTTCTGCATCAGGATGACGCCGACGAGAAGGAGGGCGACAATCGCCTGGACCACGGTCAGGAAAAGAAACATCGTGCGTTTTTCTCAGTGTTCTCGGGGGCCAAGGCCCGCATCTCAAGTCGCGCAGATAGGCGCTAGTCCGTCTCTGCGCAAGTCATCACCCGAAGCAGCTGCACAGTGCCCGCTGCCCGGCCGACTTTCGGGGCATTCTCGCCCCGTTTCCGTCGTCAGTCGTTGCCCAGCGAAGCTGCAGCGCCAACGATGGCGAGGAAACTTTCCGCGGTCAGGCTTGCACCGCCCACCAATGCTCCGCCCACTTCCGGCACGGACAGCAGTTCATTCGCGTTGTCCGCCTTGACCGAACCGCCATAGAGAATGCGCACATCCGCACCGCCCTCGCCGTAAATGGCCTTGAGCTTGTCACGAATGGCCTGGTGCATCGCGGCCACGTCCTCGATCGAGGGCACGCGGCCCGTGCCGATGGCCCATACCGGCTCATAGGCGACCGAAAGCTTCTCAGGGGCGCCGTCCGTGCGCGGGCACGAACCTTCGAGCTGCGCGGCGACCACGGCTTCGGCGTCGCCCGCATCGCGTTGCGCTTCGGTTTCACCGACGCAGAGAATCACCGCGAGGCCCGCCGACAGCGCGGCCTCCGCCTTGGCCTTGACGTCGCCGTCGCTCTCGCCGTGGAGAGTACGGCGCTCGGAATGTCCGACGATGGTGAAATCCGCGCCCGCATCCTTGAGCATGGGCGCGGAAATGTCGCCCGTGAAGGCGCCGCTGTCTTCCGCACGGCAGTCCTGCCCGCCAACGCCGATCAGTTCGACCGCATCGCGGATGCGGTAGAGCAACGTCGCCGGCGGCGCGACCGCCACCTGCACCTTCGGGAAGCGTGCGGCAGCCCGGTCGATCGCGCGCGCCTCGTTAAGCATCGCGCGCGTGCCGTTCATTTTCCAGTTACCGACGATGTAGGGCAGACCAGCCATGTTATTAAGAAACCTTGATTTCGGGGCGCATCGACCTTCTGACATACCGCAGAGGACGGGAATCGCAGGCCGCGCTTTCGTGGCGCTGCTAGGGCACGCAGGGCCTTCTTGTCAAAATCCGTGGATCTACCGTTCAGGCAAAACTTGCCGCCCGCCGCCATTCTTCGCGAGTCGCGCCCATCAGCAAGGACATCGGATAGAACCTTGCCATTGCAGGATGTCACAAGCCCCCCTAAAGCCAGCCCCGTTTTCGTACGAAGGCCGTCATCACGCTCGGCCGTCGTGCTCCGGTTGAACCCAAATCTCGCTGATCGGCACGGTCCATGCTCTCTTTCTTCCGTAACTTCCTGAAGTCCAAGATAGGTGCCGGCATCGCGCTGCTGGTCCTGGTGCTCATTACCCTGGCTTTCGTCGGCGGCGATATCACCGGCCAACGCGATTCCGCGGGCCTGGTGTCCGGTGCTTCCGTGGCCACAGTCGGCAAGGACGACGTAGAAGAAGGCGAGCTCGCACTTGCCGCCAAATCCGCGCTGACCCGCGTGCAAGGGCAGGACCCGACGATGACCATGAAGGCGCTCATCGCGCAGGGTGGTCTCGAGCAGGTTCTCGACGAACTGATCGACCGTACCGCCACGGCGTTTTTCGGCAAGAAAGTCGGCGTGGTCGCCGGTGATCGCCTGATCGACAGCGAAATCGCCCGTATCCCCGCCTTCCAGGGCGTCGACGGCAAGTTCGACCAAGCCACGTTCCGCCAGCTTCTCGCTCAGCAGGGACTGTCCGAGAAGTCGCTGCGCGAGGATATTGCGCAGGGCCTGATCGCGCAGCAGCTCATGCTGCCCGCGCAGTTCGGCACCACGATGTCGAGCTTCGCCGCCAAGCGCTACGCTTCCCTCCTTGACGAGAACCGCTCGGGTTCGGTCGTGGCGCTGCCCTCGCAGGCGTTCTTCCCCGAGAAGGCCCCGACCGACGCGGAACTCCAGGCATTCTACAAGGCTCACACAAACGCCTTCATCCGTCCCGAACGCCGCGTGATCCGTTACGCAGCCTTCGGCGAGGACGCGGTTGGCAACCTGGCCGCACCCACCGCAGCGGAAATCGCCAAGCGCTACGAGACCGACAAGGCTCTTTATGCCCCGCAGGACAACCGCAAGATCACGCAGTTGATCGTGCCTACCGAAGCTGCCGCCAAGGCGGTCGCCAGCGAAGTCGCCGGGGGCAAGACCCTCGAAGCGGCCGCGCAGGAAAAGGGCCTTTCGGCTGCGAAGCTTGAATTCTTCAGCAAGCAGCAGCTTGCCAGCCAGTTCTCTCCGGCCGTCGCAGACGCCGTCTTCGCGACCCCGACAGGCAAGCTGACCTCACCGCAGAAGAGCGCGCTCGGTTGGCACCTGATCCGCGTGGAGGAAGAACAGAAGAAGCCTGAGCGCCCCCTCGCCGCTGTCTCGGACGAAATCGTCGCGAAGCTGACCGAGGAAAAGAAGCGCACCGCCTTCACCGACCTGCTCGCCAAGATCGAGGACGAGTTCGCGAATGGCGCCAGCCTCGTCGAAGTCGCCAAGTCGGTCGGCGCCACCGTCGAAACCACCGCGCCGATCACCGCCAACGGACAGGTCTACGGCAAGGCCGGGGAAACCGCGCCTGCGCAGCTCCAGCCCGTTCTCGCCACCGCGTTCGGCATGGATCAGGAAAAGCCGCAGGCATCGCAGGTCGGCAAGGATGCGACCCAGTTCGGCGGCAAGAACTACATCGTCTACGACGTGACCCAGATCACGCCGTCGGCGCCTGCTCCGATCAAGGAAATCACCAACGACGTGAAGGCCGCCTGGGCGCTGGACAAGGGCTCGGCCGCAGCCAAGGCCGCTGCGCTCAAGGTTCAGGCAGCAATGCGTCAGGGCAAGACGCTGGAACAGGCCATTGCCGCCAGCGGCGCCAAGGTACCACCTGTCGAACAGGTCTCCATGTCGCGCGCCACGCTCACCGCCGCACTGCGTTCGGGCCGTCAGGTACCGCCGCCGGTGTCGCTGATGTTCCACATGGCCAAGGGCACCGTGAAGGTGCAGGCAGCCGGACAGGATCGCGGCTGGTTCGTCGTCGTCCTCAAGGAGGTCGTGCCAGGCAAGGTCGATTCGCCGGTCCTCGTCGAAGGCACCCAGCGTGAGCTGGGCGGCCAGCTCGGCCAGGCCTATACCGACGCCCTCGGCAAGGCGATCCGCAAGGAAGTGGGCGTCACCAAGCACGACAAGGCTATCGCAGCCGTTCGCCGCCAACTCGATGGCGCCGGCAGCGCCGAGTAACAACTGAGATGATGACCGGGGTTATGGAACGCGAATCGGATCGCCTTGCAGCATTGGCGCAGCTCTCTGAAGGCAAGCCTGCGCTGCTCTGGCGCAAGCTTGTCGCCGACACCGAGACCCCGGTCGCCGCCGCGCTGAAGCTCTTCGAGGAAGGGCGCGGGGATTTCGTGCTGGAATCCGTCGAGGGCGGCGAAACGCGCGGGCGCTACAGCCTGATCGGCCTTGACCCCGACCTGGTGTTCCGCGCCGAAGGCCACGCCTGCGAGATCAACCGCAACTGGCAGCACGACCGGGAGAGCTTCACCGCCCTTCCCGGCGACGCCCTGGCGGAACTGCGCGCGCTCGTCGAAAGCTGCCGGTTCGACGTGCCGCCGCAACTTCCCCCGGCACTTGCCTGCCTCGTCGGCTATTTCGGCTACGAGACGATTGGCCTGGTCGAGAAGCTGCCGCGCGCGCCGCAAAGCGCGCTTTCCTTGCCTGACATGTTGTTCGTGCGCCCCTCACTGATCCTCGTGTTCGATCGCCTTAGCGACGAACTGTTCTGTGTCGCGCCGCTCTGGCCGGAAGCAGGAGCGCCCGAGCGTCTGGTCGAACTCGCAGCGGAACGCATCGACGAGGCCCTGCGCAAGCTGGCCGCGCCGGTGCCCGCCGCGCCCACCGCTACGGATCTCGCCGAGCCGGTACAGACCCCGGTCATGGCTGCTGCCGACTACGAAGCCATGGTCCTCAGGGCAAAGAACTACATCGAGGCCGGCGACATATTCCAGGTGGTGTTGGCCCAGCGCTTCACTTGCGACTTCCCGCTGCCGCCCCTCGCGCTTTACCGCTCGCTGCGCCGCATCAATCCTTCGCCATTCCTCTATTTTCTCGACATGCCCGGCTTTGCGCTGATCGGATCGAGCCCTGAGATCCTCGTGCGCGTGCGCGAGGGCGAAGTGACGATCCGCCCGATCGCCGGCACCCGCCCGCGCGGCAAGAGCGCTGCCGAGGACAAGGCCAACGAAGTGAGCCTCCTCGCGGATCCCAAGGAACGCGCCGAGCATCTCATGCTGCTCGACCTCGGCCGCAACGACGTGGGCCGCGTGGCGGCCGCCGGTTCCGTTGAAGTGACCGACAGCTACACGATCGAGCGCTACAGCCACGTCATGCACATTGTCTCGAACGTGGTCGGCCAGCTCGACACGGAAAGGCACGATGCCATCGACGCCGTCTTCGCGGGCTTCCCGGCCGGCACTGTCTCCGGTGCCCCCAAGGTCCGCGCCTGCGAGATCATCGCGGAACTCGAACCGGAAACGCGCGGAGCTTACGCAGGCGGCGTGGGCTATTTCGCGCCGGACGGTTCTGTCGATTCCTGCATCGTCCTGCGCACCGGTGTCCTCAAGGACGGCGTGCTCCACGTGCAGGCGGGAGCCGGTATCGTTGCCGACAGCGATCCCGTCTACGAACAGCGCGAATGCGAGGCCAAGTCCGGCGCGCTGTTCGCCGCCGCCCGCGAAGCCGTGCGCGTCGCCGGGGAGCCGGGTTTCGGCCAGTGATGCGCGCCGCCGCCGCGGCCGTATTGCTTCTCGCTGCCTGCTCGTCGGGCGATGCGCGGCAGGAGGCCGCCGCGCCGCCCCCGCCTCCATGTGAAGGCGCCACCTTCGAAGGCGCCTCCTTTACGCATTGCACCGCCGATCCCGCGCGGCACACCATCCAGATGGTGCTCGGCCCGAAGGGCGGCGCCCCTTACCGCAGCCTCTCGCAATTGGCGGTGGATCGGCCCGGCAAGAACCACGCCGTCGCCTTCGCGATGAACGGCGGCATGTTCGACGAGAAGGGACAGCCGATCGGCTACTATGTCGAGGACGGCGTAAGACTGCACAAACTGAACACGAACGAGGGTTGGGGCAATTTCCACCTCCAGCCCAACGGCGTGTTCTATGGCGATGCGGATGGCCACTGGGCCGTGCGAGCCACGAACGATTTCGCCAGGAACATCGTCAACCGCCCGGATTTCGGCACCCAGTCCGGCCCCATGCTGGTGATCGGCGGCAAGCTTCATCCAAAGATCGACGCGGACGGCCGATCCAGGAAACTGCGCAATGCCGTGGGCGTGGACCGCAAGGGCCGCGCCCATTTCGTAATTTCGGACGAGCCGGTTTCCTTCGGGAAGCTTGGACGCTACTTCCGTGACAAACTCGATTGCCCCAATGCGCTGTTCCTCGACGGCAGTGTATCCTCGCTCTGGGACCCGGAGCACGGGCGCGTGGACGGCGGGCCTCCGCTGGGCCCCTTGATCGTCGTCGAGAAAGCGACGAAAGGCAGTACATGATCCTCGTCATCGACAATTACGACAGCTTTACCTGGAACCTGGTCCATTACGTGATGGAACTCGGCGCCGAAGTGGAAGTGGTGCGCAACGACGCCCTGACCGCCGCGCAGGCCATAGACAGCGGCGCGCAGGGTTTCCTTCTCTCGCCCGGCCCCTGCACGCCGAACGAGGCGGGTATCAGCCTCGATCTCGTGGGCGCCGCTGCCGACGCCGGCAAGCCGCTTCTCGGTGTCTGCCTTGGCCATCAGTCGATCGGTCAGTACTTTGGCGGCAAGGTCGTGCGCGGCGGCCTGATGCACGGCAAGACTTCCCCTGTCACCCATGACGATACCGGCGTCTTCCAGGGCATCCCCTCGCCCTTCACCGCGACGCGCTATCATTCGCTCATTGTCGAGGACATTCCGCAGGCGCTCAAGGTCAATGCCCGTTCGGACGATGGCCACGTCATGGGCTTCCGCCATGCCACGCTGCCGATCCACGGCGTGCAGTTCCACCCGGAAAGCATCGCGACCGAACACGGCCACGCGATGCTGGCAAACTATCTCAAGCTCTGCGGCCTCGACCCGAAGCTTCCGGCCCGCCTCGCCGCATGACTGTGGCAAGCCTTCCCGATCCGCTGCACCCTATCGAGGAAGCCGAAGCCGAAGAGGCTTTCGGTGCTATCCTCGATGGCAAGGTCGATGACGAAGCCATCGTTCGCTTCCTCATTGCCCTGACCGACCGCGGCGAAACCGCCGGCGAGATCGCCGGCGCTGCTCGCGCGATGCGGGCACGGATGATCCCCATCGCAGCGCCCGGCAACGCTATCGACGTTTGCGGCACCGGCGGCGACGGGCACCATACTCTCAACGTCTCCACAGCGGTCTCGCTGGTGGTAGCAGCCTGCGGCGTCCCGGTCGCCAAGCACGGCAACCGTGCGGCCAGTTCCAAGGCCGGCGCGGCCGATACCCTCGAAGCGCTGGGCCTCAACCTGGACCGGGCTGCCGAAACCGCGGAAGAAACGCTCGGCGACCTTGGCATCTGCTTCCTGTTCGCCGCGCGCCACCACCCCGCGATGGGCCGCATCATGCCCATCCGCAAGGCGATCGGCCGCCGCACGATTTTCAACCTCATGGGCCCGCTCGCCAACCCCGCGAACGTCAAGCGCCAGCTCGTCGGCATTGCCCGCCCTGCCTATGTGCCGATCTATGCCGAAGCGCTGATGCACCTCGGCAGTGAGCACTCGTTCGTCATATCCGGGGATGAAGGGCTCGACGAACTCAGCCTCGCCGGCGGCAACGAAGTGGCCGAGATCAGGCATGGCGAACTCTCAATGCGCCGGATATCGCCGGAAGATGTCGGCCTGCCGATATCGCCGGTCGGCGCCATCCGCGGCGGCGACGCCGCTCACAACGCCGATGCCCTGCGCCGCCTTTTGCTGGGTGAAACCGGCGCTTATCGCGATGCCGTGCTGCTGAACGCCGCCGGCGCACTGATCGTCGCCGGTGAAGTCGAAACCTGGCAGGAAGGCGTCGAGGAAGCGGCGGAAGCCATCGACAAGGGCCTCGCCAATGCCCTGCTCAACTGCTGGATTTCAGCGCTCAAGTCCTGACCCAGACGGTCCCGAGGAAACCATGTCCGACAAGCTTACCGAAATCTGCGACACCAAGCGCGTGGAAGTCGAAACCCGCAAGGGCTTCGCCACCGTGAACGACCTCGACGCTCGCGCCGTGGGCCAGTCCGCTCCGCGCGGTTTCGAGGCTGCGCTGCGCCGCAAGGCCCAGGATGGCTTTGCCCTGATTGCGGAAATCAAGAAAGCTTCGCCGTCCAAGGGACTGATCCGGCCTGATTTTCGCCCGGCAGAACATGCTGTCGCCTATGAGCGCGGCGGCGCGGCTTGCCTTTCGGTCCTCACCGACGCTCCCTATTTCCAAGGCCACGAGGACTATCTGGAGGATGCTCGCGCTGCATGCGCATTGCCGGTCATCCGCAAGGACTTCATGGTCGATCCCTGGCAGGTCGCAGAGGCCCGCGCGATCGGCGCGGACGCCATCCTCATCATCGTTGCCGCTCTCGACGACGTCCTGATGGCTGAACTCGAAGCAGCTGCTCACGAACGGGGCATGGATTGCCTCGTCGAAGTTCACAACGAATCTGAAATGGAGCGTGCAAGCCGGTTGAAATCGCGCCTGATCGGGGTCAACAATCGCGATCTCAAGCACTTCGTCACGGATATCGCCATTACCGAACGTCTGGCCCCCCTCGCACCCGGAGGGACCCTGCTCGTCAGTGAAAGCGGGATCAACGCCCATTCCGATCTGATCCGTCTGTCAGGTTGCGGTGCGCGGACGTTCCTGGTCGGCGAAAGCCTGATGCGCGAAGCTGACGTGGAAGCTGCGACCAAAGCACTGCTTTTCGGCTGATCCGCGACTTCAGACCGTTTCGAGATTAGCGTAAGCACGCAGATCCATGGAGAGGTGAGGCGATGAGCAAGAGCCTGACGCACATCGATACCGAAGGGACCGCACGCATGGTCGACGTCGGCTCCAAGAATGAGACACGGCGTGTCGCGGTGGCCTCCGGCCGCATCGTGATGACGCAGGATGCGCTCGAAGCGATCCAGGCCGGCAATGCCCCCAAGGGAGATGTCCTGGGCACTGCCCGTATCGCCGGCATCATGGCCGCTAAGAAGACCGGTGACCTTATCCCGATGTGCCACCCGCTGTTGCTTGATGCCGTAAACCTCGATTTCACGTTTGACGCACAAGCCATATCCGCCAAGGCAACGGTAAGTCTAAGCGGCAAGACTGGCGTTGAAATGGAAGCGATTACAGCGGTTTCCGTCGCACTCGTAACAATCTACGACATGGCGAAAGCGCTTGATAAGGGCATGATCATCGGCGACATTCGCCTGATCGAGAAGACAGGTGGAAAATCGGGCCACTGGCGAGCTGAAGCGCTGTGAAGCCGCACCTTTCCCTCGAGGAAGCGCAGTCCCGTCTTCTTGCACTTGTCGAGCCTCTCCCCATCGAGCGGGTCGATATCGACGGCGCGCTCGGACGCTTTCTAGCGGAACCCTTGCGCGCTCATCGCAGTCAGCCTCCGGCTGATCTCTCGGCAATGGATGGATATGCCGTAACCGCCGACCTGTCGGGGCCTTGGCGCGTTATTGGCGAGAGCGCGGCCGGCCATCCTTACGAAGCGTCAGTCGGCGCGGGCGAAGCAGTAAGGATTTCGACCGGTGCGATGCTGCCTGAGGGCGCCCAAGCCGTTATCCTTCAGGAAGACCTCGCTCGCGAGGGGCAACAGATCACCCTGACGGGAGAGGCACCCGAACCTAGCCACCGCCATATCCGGCGCTGCGGCATGGACTTTGTGGAAGGCCGCGAACTTCTCGCCGCCGGTACTTTGATCGGCCCGGCGCAAGCCGCGCTCGGCATTGCCGCCGGCCATCGCCACCTGCCCGTCCGACGGATTCCGCGGGTAACCGTCATAGATAGCGGCGACGAACTCTCGACCGACCCTGAGTTCTGCGCCAACCATCAAGTTCCTGCCAGCAACGGCGTCATGCTGGTTGCCATGGCCCGCTCTCTTCCGGTGGATGCGAACCGGATAGGCCCCGTGGCCGACAAGCTCGATGACCTCATCGCCGCCTTCGAACAGGCGAGCGATTCTGACGTCATCGTGACCAGCGGGGGTGCCTCGGTCGGCGATCACGATCTTGTCCGCCCGGCCCTCGAAGCATGGGGCGCACAGCTGGACTTCTGGCGCGTGGCCATCAAGCCGGGCAAGCCCCTGCTCGTGGCGACCCGCCAGCGCGCTACCGGGCCGCAAATTATCATCGGATTACCGGGGAATCCGGTATCCAGCCTTGTGACAGCCTATCAGTTTCTCCTGCCTGTCCTGCGGGCCCTGTTGGGGGCTTCACGGCCAATCCCACAGCCGGTTGCAACCCGGCTTTCGGCCCCCCTGCCCGCTGCGGGCAACCGCCGGGAGTTTTTGCGCGGTTACTGGAACGGCGAGACGGTCTGCGCGAACCCGCTTCAGGACAGCGGCGCTCTGGCATCGCTCGCGGCAAGCAATGTACTGATCGATCGCCCCATTGGCGCGCCGGCCGCGAATGCAGGAGATGTTGTTGAAGTGTTCTTGCTCCAAAATGGCGGTATTGCTTGACGATACCGGATTCGTTGCATAATTGTTCCCTCATTGTTCGCAGGCAAATCGCCGGACGAGACAGGGCCATGGGCCGCAGAACGAAGAGGCAACGCAGATGTTGACGCGCAAGCAGCACGAATTGCTCCGGTTCATTCAGGTCCGGCTTGAGGAAAGCGGCATCTCGCCCAGCTTCGAGGAAATGAAGGAAGCGCTGGACCTCAAGTCCAAGTCCGGCGTTCACCGCCTGATTTCCGCCTTGGAGGAACGGGGTTTCATTCGCCGCCTCCCCAATCGCGCTCGCGCTCTCGAAGTCCTGCGCCAGCCTGAGGATGCAACGTCCAAACCTGCAAGATCGACTCCGGCGGCGAACAGCAACGATACTGCAGCGCCTGTCCGCGCACCCCAGATCGCACCTGCCCCCGCGAACGATGTCATCGAAATCCCACTCCACGGCCGCATCGCCGCCGGCGTGCCGATCGAGGCCTTCGAAGGACAGTCCATGCTCCCGGTTCCCGCAGCGCTGCTTGGTTCGGGCGAACACTATGCGCTCGAGGTTTCGGGTGATTCGATGATAGACGCGGGCATCCTCGACGGCGATTTCGCCTTGGTGAAGCGCACCAATACCGCTCGCGACGGTGAAATTGTCGTCGCTCTCGTGCGAGGGGCTGAAGCCACGCTCAAGTATCTGCGCCGCGAAGCCGGAATGGTGCGCCTTGACCCTGCCAATGCCGCTTACGAACCGCAGATTTATGGGCCTGACGAAGTCGAGGTTCAGGGCAAACTGGCCGGACTGCTACGCCGCTATCACTGATGCGGCTCAAGCGTGAGACGATGTCCGGTTGTTCCGCCGTCTCGCCGCCGCGTTATTACCGGGCCTTGGCGATGACGCCATAAGAAAGCGGCGGCGAACGCCACCACCCATGATCACCTTGCGCATCTGCCACTGAATGTACCGTGCGGCGCTTCAGGTCGATCGCCACGCCGCCCGTCTTGCTCAGCATGTTGCGATCCGCCTTCAGCCAGATTGGCTGACAACTTCGCGGCAGACGTCGGCCCGCAATTACGAGATAGGCGCGCTGGCAGGCCCGAGCCAAAGTGTCTTCCGGCACGATATCCCGGCCCCTGGCGATCAGTATGTGGCGCGCCTTCCCGCCACGTTCCAGCATCAACGCACAGAAATCCGGGTTGCATCGCACGCCCGGCCAGTCTGCAATCAAGACGGGTTTTGACTGAACTCCCGCTACTTCCATCAGATTGTCCAAAACGTAATCGCTCGAGCTGTCGCGCAGCATGACAAGGCGCCTCCCCGGACCGTCAATCAAAGCAACTTGGCGGCCATCTCCCGAAACGACGATGTCCGGCGGGGTCAGCAGGAGCAGGCCGATAAAGCCGCTGGCGACTGGAAGCAGACCCCAGAGCCTGGCTTTTCCGTGCCAAAGCCCCAGCCAAAGTCCTCCAGTCACGAAAAGTAGAAACTGCCATCCGCCCATCGTCGGCGCCATGCTCACCGCACCGGGCCGCGAGGCGATGAACCGTGCCAGACCGATCAGCAGATCGATGGCTACTCCAGCAAGCCACCAGACCGGCGATCCGGCCCCAACGATATCGAAAAGCAGCGCCGCGCCGACCAGGGGCATGACAAGAAAGGTCGTGAGCGGGATGGCAACCACATTGGCGATCGATCCATAGAGTCCGGCGCGGTGAAAATGATAAAGTCCGATCGGCATCAGCGCGAGTTCGATGGCTACGCCCGTGACGAGGATCAGGGATAGGCTGCGCAGCGCCTTGAAAGGCAATGCTTCGTCACGGGCCGAGAACCAATGCCGGATGGGCACCGCATTGCCTAACGCGATCAGCACGACAACGGCGGCAAAGCTCATCTGGAAGCTAGCGCCCACAATCGATTCGGGCCAGATCAGAAGGACGATGAAGGCGGCCGCCGCAAGCAATCGCATCGACAGCGCCTCACGCCCCATCGCCAATGCGGCAAGTACCAGTAGCGCGCTCACGCAGGAGCGTATGGTCGGCACCTGCGATCCGCTCAGCAAAGTGTAACCAACGCCCGCCAATGCCCCGCTAGCCGACGCAAGGACAGGCAATCGCACCCGCAACGCCAGCGCGGGAGATAACGCCAGCAGGCGCAGCGCGAGGATATAGACCGCACCGACAACTGCGCTGACATGCAGGCCGCTGATCGAGAGCAGATGCGCAAGTCCGGCATCGCGCATCGCCTGGGCCTCTGCCTTGCCGATCCCGCCCATGTCCCCTGTGACGAGCGCCGAGGCGATCCCGCCGGCGGATCCTTCAAGGCTTGCAGCGATATGACGGGACAGCCGCATTCGCTGCTCGCCAAGCCAGTCGTCACCCGCTCCGGGGGAAAGCACCTCCACAGGGGAAAGCACGGCGCCGGTTGCGGATATCCCGGCGAACCAAGCCGCCCTGGCGAAATCGTAGGCGCCAGGCAGCATCGGAGGTGCCGGAGGCATCAATCTCCCGCGGAATCGGATGATAGCGCCGGTTGAAAGTGCCGGAGACCGCGCCGATGCGGGCAAGTTCACGCGAAACTTGATCGGCCTGCCGGTCCCCGGCTCCCGCAGTGCCAGAATCAGTCTGTCCCGCTTCAGCGCCGGCTGCTCCTCGATCGCGAGAACGCGGGCCGTGAATGTTCCGAACAGCGGCCTTGCGATCGCCGGCTGACCAACCGTTTCCGAGCGCGCCCAGACAACGAGACATCCCGCCATGACGAGAAGCGAGCAAGCGATCATCGCCTGCCTGATATATGGAATCCGCGTAGCACCCTGAAGGCAGTACAGTGCGAATAAAGCAACTGCGACGCATACTACGCAAAGGGTGACCCACTCCTCGGCTGTAGGCAGGAAAAACCACGCAGTTATGCCGGTTCCGAAGGCTACGGTGAGCCATGGTCCTCTAGCGAAACCGCAGTTCGAAAGAAAACACTCGACACCGGCCAAACTGCTCGACAAGTGGCTCTGGCTGATCCATGGGCGATGCTGCAATGCAGCGGTTCCGGCAAGATCCGGATGCTCTGAATCAAGTGACGTGGCGGCTTGGCTGGCCATGGCGCGCATAGGACAGGAAGGTTACAATAATGGCAAGCGGCAGTGCATCGAGCGGACCAGACGGCAGCAAGGCCGTCGTCACGCGCTTTGCCCCCTCGCCCACGGGTTATCTCCATATCGGCGGCGCCCGTACCGCACTTTTCAACTGGCTCTTCGCCCGCCATCACGGCGGCAAGTACCTGCTTCGCATCGAAGATACCGATCGCGCTCGTTCGACCGAGCCCGCGATCGAGGCGATCTTCGACGGCCTGACATGGCTCGGGCTCGAAGGCGATGAACCGGCCGTGTTCCAGTTCGCCCGTTCCGACCGCCATGCCGAAGTGGCTGCCGAACTGCTGGCCGGCGGTCATGCCTATCGCTGCTACCTCACTTCCGAGGAACTGGCCGAGCGCAGGCAGAAGGCCCAGGAAGAACGCCGTCCGTTCCGCATCGACAGCGAATGGCGCGATGCCGATCCCTCGACCTGGCCTGCTGACAAGTCCTACGTCGTGCGCGTGAAGGCCCCGCGCGACGGCGAAACGACGATTAACGATCTCGTGCAGGGCGAAGTTACCGTCAGGAACGAGGAAATCGACGATTTCGTCATCCTCCGCTCCGACGGCACGCCTACCTACATGCTCGCCGTCGTCGTGGACGACAACGACATGGGCGTCACGCACGTCCTGCGCGGAGACGATCACCTCAACAATGCCTTCCGGCAGCTTGTGATCATTCACGGCATGGGCTGGGACGTGCCTGTCTACGGCCATGTCCCGCTCATCCATGGCTCTGACGGCGCAAAGCTGTCGAAGCGTCACGGCGCGCTGGGCGTGGACGCCTATCGTGACGATATGGGCGTGCTTCCGGAAGCGCTGTTCAACTACCTGCTTCGCCTTGGCTGGGGCCATGGCGACGAGGAATTCATCAGCCGCGAGAAGGCGGTCGAATGGTTCGACATGGCGGACGTGGGCAAGTCGCCCTCCCGCTTCGACCTCGCCAAGCTCCAGAATCTCAACGGCCACTACCTTCGCGAGGCCAGCGATGCGCGTCTCGCCGAACTGGTGCTGCCGCGACTGGTGCAGGCCGGCTACGAAGACCCCGACCTCGCCCTGCTCACGCAGGCGATGCCGGTACTGAAGGTCCGCGCAAAGGACCTCAACGAACTTGCAGAAGGCGCCGCCTTCCTTTTTGCCAAGCGTCCGCTCGCATTCAGCGAGAAGGCGCAGGCGCTTCTGACGGACGAGGCGCGGGGGCGCCTTGCCGCCATTCACGAGCGTCTGTCCGCGCAGCCCGAATGGGCTCTGGAGGCATTGGAAGCCAGCCTGAAGGCAATGGCCGAGGATCTGGGATTGGGCCTCGGCAAGCTCGCGCAACCCTTGCGGGCGGCCCTGACTGGTCAGACGACCTCTCCGGGTATTTTCGACGTATTGGTTTTGCTCGGCCGGGACGAAAGCCTCGCACGCATTGGCGCGCAAGCGGACGCCACGACCGGGTCGCACATATAAGGAGTAAGAACTGGTGGGTGATCAGGTCAAACTGAATGCTGGTGGCACGGAATTCGACTATCCCGTGCTCAAGGGCAGCGTCGGCCCGGATGTCATCGATATCCGCAAGCTCTATGCCCAGACGGGCAAGTTCACGTACGATCCGGGGTTCACGTCGACGGCGAGCTGCGAGAGCGCGCTGACCTACATCGACGGCGACGAGGGCGTCCTGCTCCATCGCGGTTACCCGATCGGTCAGCTGGCCGAGAATTCGTCGTTCATGGAAGTCTGCTATCTCATGCTGAACGGCGAACTGCCGAACGGCGGTGAGCTCGACAACTTCTCGAACACCATCACGCGCCACACCATGCTCCACGAGCAGCTGGCGAACTTCTACCGCGGTTTCCGCCGTGACGCCCACCCGATGGCGATCATGTGCGGTGTGGTCGGCGCCCTTTCGGCGTTCTACCACGATTCGACCGACATCTCCGATCCCGAGCATCGCAAGATCAGCTCGCACCGCCTGATCGCCAAGATGCCGACGATCGCCGCTGCGGCCTACAAGTACTCGGTCGGACAGCCCTTCCTCTACCCGGATAACTCGCTGAGCTACACGGGCAACTTCCTGCGCATGACCTTCGGCGTGCCTGCGGAAGAGTATGAAGTGATCCCCGCCGTCGAAAAGGCGATGGACCGTATCTTCATCCTCCACGCCGACCACGAGCAGAACGCCTCGACCTCGACCGTGCGCCTTGCCGGTTCGTCGGGCGCGAACCCGTTTGCGTGCATCGCGGCCGGTATCGCCTGCCTCTGGGGTCCTGCCCATGGTGGCGCGAACGAAGCCGCGCTCAACATGCTCAAGGAAATCGGTACGCCGGACAAGATCCCGCACTACATCGAGCGCGCGAAGGACAAGAACGATCCGTTCCGCCTGATGGGCTTCGGCCACCGCGTCTACAAGAACTACGATCCGCGCGCCACGGTCATGCAGAAGACCGTCCGCGAGGTGTTCGACGCGCTCAAGGTCACCGACCCGCTGTTCGAGACGGCCCTGCGCCTCGAGGAAATCGCGCTGAGCGATCCGTACTTCGTCGAGAAGAAGCTCTTCCCGAACGTCGACTTCTATTCGGGCATCATCCTCTCGGCCATCGGTTTCCCGACCACGATGTTCACCGCGCTCTTCGCTCTCGCCCGCACCGTGGGCTGGGTCGCGCAGTGGAACGAAATGATCTCCGATCCCGGCCAGAAGATCGGTCGTCCGCGCCAGCTCTACACCGGCCCGACGCAGCGCGATTACATCCCGCTCGACAAGCGCTGAGACTGAGCAGCAAAGTATCGCGAGACATTGCGATAATTCGAAGAGGCCCTCGCGAAAGCGGGGGCCTTTTTCGTTGTGCTTCGGCTGACGTCGCAGCGGCGAACCGGCTCTTCGAAAAATCGGGGTGTCGCACGCGATGAGCGGGGAGTATCCTGCTGGCAGGAACAACTTGCGAATCAATTGCGCGGCGTCCGCAGGAACTTCACAGATCCAGCCACATTCTCGCCGCAAGTTGCTGTCAGGTGTCAAAATTCCTTTGGAGGAATCATGATGCTGTTCCTCAGAATTCTTGTGATCCTTGTTGGACTATGCGCCATCGGCATGGGTATCCTGCTCGTCGGCCAGGGTACGGGCGTCGTCCCATGGCCATTGGACAGCTTCATGCTGGATGACCGTGGATGGGCGATACGCGGCGCCGTGATGGCAGCCGTGGGCGGCATCCTGATCTGGCTCGCCCGTCGCGGGAATGGCGCCAGCAACAACCACCTCTAGGTGAGGTTCAGGCCTCGGGGTCTGCCGGCACTTCCAGAATGAAACGAGCCCCCTGCCCCGGAGCGCTTTGCACCGACAGTTCGCCGCCCATCGCGCGGGCCAGACTGCGCGATATATAGAGGCCGAGCCCGGAACCGCCGTCGCCGCTGCGGCCAAGGCGCTCGAATTTCTCGAAGACCTTCTCCTGGCTCTCCTGCGAGATCCCCGGCCCCTGGTCAGCCACGATCACGCGCGCACGGTCGCCGGCCGCTTCCAGTCGGAGCCAGATGTGGGACTGTTCGGGAGAATAGCGGATCGCATTGCCGATGAGGTTGAGCAAAACTTGAAGAACGCGGCGATATTCCGCCACGGCGGGAAGCGCCTCCGCTGCGTGCGGGGCCTCGATCACGATGTTCTTCTCCCGCGCCCGTACATTCAGGATGCCCGCTGCCTGCCGCGCAAGTTCGGACAAGTCCACATGGTCCGGCGCGGTGCTGAAGCCTTCGGTCTCCACGACTTCGAGATCGGCAAGATCGCCGAGGAGATCGAGCAGCAGCTTTCCTGCGCCCGCAATTTCTCCGGCATATTCCGCGTAGGCATCCGGCAGTGGCCCGGCGAGGCGCGTGCGGATGGTCTCGGCATTGGCGATGATGCGCGAGATCGGCTGCCGCAGGACCGGTGCCAGATCCTGCCCGACAAGACTCCGGCGAAGCATGGGCTCCATCGGCTCACGCGCCGGCGCGGCGGTGGAAGCCGGGGTATCGGAGACCAGCAGCAGTTCGAAACCGGCAGGGTCGAAGCCCGGGCGCATGTGCGGAACCAGCGAGACGCGCCAGGATCGCTGCGAACCCGGCACCGCGACCCGCACGCCGTCAAGAAGGCGCCAATGCAGCGGCTGCTGATGCGTGACATTCTCGGGGGGAAGAAATTCCGTCCAGAGTTGCCCGAACCCCGTTTCCATCGCCGCCGTCACGTCAGCGAGTTCCGCACTGTCCGACATGACGGCAAGCACGCGCTGCCCGGCGTCAAGCTGTGCGCTCAATTCGGCAAGGTGGCGATCGATCATGGTCCGGCGACGTTCGACCGACGCGGCATCCTCCACCGGTGCCGGCGCAGTCTGCCAGTTACGAACCACGATCTGGCAACCTTCGCCCCGTCCCTGCGGCTCGACTTCGACCCAGGCGGTGATCACGTCGCCGCCGTCGTGCGCGCTGACGGCGCGCGCGAGGCGAAAACCATAGCGACGGGCCTTGCGAACGAGTTCGAGAAGTTCGGGCACGGCGATAGTACCGGGCAGTTCCCCGCCGCAACGCTCCTGCAAACCCGCCAGCGGTTCGTCCGCTTCCAGCAATCGGTCCTGCGCATCGCAAACAGCGCGGGCGATGATGGTGCCTTCCATCAGCATCAGCCGCCGTGCCGCCCGGTTGCCAGAATAGATGCGGCCAGATCGCTGCCGAGCCTCTCAAAGCCGTCTGGCAACATCGCTTCGGGGTGAATGGCCAGAAACTGCTTTTCGATGTCGGCAGCCTTCAGCCCCGCTGCGCGCAAGGCAAGGGCGAGACGCGCCAGTTGCGCCTCATGGGTGGCGAGCACCGCTGCCTCCCGGCGCAGGCCGGAACCGATCGCCAGAGCCGTAAGGAACAGCGCGGCGCCGGCATGTCCTACCGAAAGCGCGGCGTGGAACGCGGCGCCAAGGCCGGTCACCAGCCTTGCCGAAAGGCCAAGGCGGGTCGCGCCTTCATCGTAGCGGCGGCGCACATCGGCCTCCACCAACGCAAGACGCTCCATCCGTTCGGGACTGCCCGCTACCATGCCGCGAACAGCCAGCAGCGCTCGGTGCAGCAGTTCACCCGGCAGTTCGGTAAGGCTGAGGCTCATGCGGCGCTGGCGCTGGCACCAGCGCGCCTGTGACGCGAGCCATTTGACGGCAATCCCCTGCACAGTGCTGTCGGGCGAAGAAGCCATGGCCTGCACCAGCGGTGAAACGACGGGATCGAGCGCCAGACGCGACTGCAGGCGCTCGGTCATTTGCCATTCGAGTGCAAGCGCATGAACGTGCGAGAGAATCAGCGGGTCGCCCATGAACATCCGCGCCAGATCCTCGATATCTTCGGACATCTGGACGGCTGTGGATCCGTCAGCGTGAAGAGGCTCGATCACTCCGCGCGCCAGTTCCGCCAGCATCCCGCGAACCCGCGCAAGAATTTCGTCACTGAACAGCGCGCTGTCTTCCGCCGCCAGCAGATATTGGAGGATCGGAAGTACGCTCTCGGCCATGGCGTCGCCGCGCGCGAGGTCCGCGCGAAGCAATGCCTCCGCGGTCTGGTCGTCGGCCGGATGAACAGCGTTGTCGATCATCCGTCCCGTTTACCTTGTATCTGGTTAAGCCCCGGTTAGTTCTTCCGACGTAGCGGAAGAACCATGCCGATCACAACGAGCACGATCGCCAGAACTTCCACCAGCGGCTCAACTTGCCCGAATCCTGCGGCAAAAGCCAGCACCAGTCCCAATGTGGCACGGTCCGCCGCGAGAGATGCCGCCGTTCCGGATACGAAACGCGGGATCATCACCAGCAGCATCATCAACATGGCCGGCGGGAACATCCAGGAGATGAGTGATTCTCCACCAAGCCGAGCGATCCCTGCCAGCAAGGAAAGCCCGAAAGCAGTGTCCACCAGCCATCCCAGCACATCGGCACGCGGGATTGCGGGAGGCAGTTGTCCGAGCGCATGACGCTCGGCAGACCGCAGCAGGCGGCTCGCCTCCACCAGCACCGATGCAAGCGCGAGGAACAGGAAACCGGCGGCCACGAAACTGAACCAGACGAGACCGCCCGCGATCGCCAGTGCCCCAAGTACCGCCGCGCTGAGCACATTGCTGGCATTGCCGGCATGCAGCAGCGAGGAGCCGAAGTTGAGCACGCCGTAACGAGCGACCGCGCGCCCGGGCGAAACCTTGTCCCCACCCTCGAACCGGCCGCGCAGCCATTCCATCTCAACCGCGTGAGCTTCGCCCTCATCGCGGATCAGGCGCCAGTCCACACCGCTCCGTGCCGCAGCAGGGACTTCGCGCATCGGCACACCGGACTGCAGGGCAATGCGCATCAGGGCGGAGATAACGTCGCAATCGGCCGGAAGTTCGTGAAGATTTTCAACCAGATGTCCAGGAATTCTCATAATTCCCGCAGATGCACGGCTGATGTCGATACGTTCGAAACCCGCCGCCAGCGCCCCTTCGACCGGCTGCACGAGGACTGCCGGCGATCGTCCTTCGAACAAGGGCACGACGCCGGAAGGCTCCGCGAAAAGGCCCTCGCCAATCACCACGAGTTCGTCATTCGCCGTGACAAGCCCGGAAAGGGGTCGCGATCCCGTGGCGATGTAGAATTGCAGCCCGGCATCTTCTGCCATGTGCTGCAAGGCAATCAGATCTGGAGACGGGCCGCGTGCAAGGCAGATCACCCGCTGGCAGTCGAGCGCAAGGGCCATGCCCAGCTGGTGCTGCGCCAAGGTCGCGCCGCCCACCCGCAGGAAGGCGCGCGGGATCGACTGGCCCGCCACGGCGGGCTCCATCATGGCGAGCAAGGCAATACGCAGTTTGGTAAACTCCAGCGACCGTCAACCTGTAGGCAATGGCCGTGCCAGTGCCAAGCACCGCAGGCACATCAGTCGGCGGAAAACTCCGTGAGATAGGCCTTGAGCTTGCGAATGACGGCCGGCTCGCCCGGCGCAGACTGAAGCGCCTCCTCTGCCAGTACCAGAAGCTTCATGGAATGGAAGCTCGCCGCGAGCCCCTTGAGCCGCATCGCGGCAAGATGCCAGTTCCCATCACATCGCGACCGCGCGAGAAGGTCGGCCTGCCGCATCACGCTTTCTGCGTAGGATGCGCGCAATTCGGCAAAAAGCGCAGAATCCCCGCCTGCCGCGGCGGCGAGGGTCGCTTCGAGGGCACCTGCTTCGTAAGCCATTTCCCCAGCTTAATGACGAACGGGTTAAAGGAGGGTTTATCGCAGCTTCGCGCGTGGTATCCTGCGGCCATGGCTGGGGAAAACAGGATCATCGCGTTCGGCGCGAACGGCAATGACGGCAATTCTGTCGAAGGCAATCCGGACCGGACCGAAGGGGCTCCCCCTTCCTCCGAGGCGCACGGCGAGATGACCGTCCCGGAAGAGGCCTGGCACGAAGCCTGGGTTGCCTCCGAAGGCGAGGCATCGCCGCCGCACAGGTTCGACTGGACCGTGCCGGCACTCGCCGGCGCAGCCGCGATCGGCTGGACAGCATTCTTCCTCTATGCCCAGTGGCCGGTCCTGCGTGCAGGGATCACCGCCGACGCGGTTCCGCCGCTGATGGTCCAGTTGACGGTTCCGCTGCTTCTCATTGCGGTAGGCTGGCTGCTGGCGCTGCGTCACAGCACCCGCGAAGGGCAGCGCTTCGGCGACGTGGCGCGCATGCTTTCCACCGAATCCGCGCAGCTTGAGACACGCCTCACCGCCGTGAACCGCGAACTTAGCCTCGCACGCGAATTCATAGCCGCCCAGTCCCGCGATCTCGAAGCGCTCGGCCGCATCGCCGCCGAACGGCTCTCCAGCAATGCCGAACGGCTCCAGGACCTGATCCGCGATAACGGCGCCCGTGTCGATTCGATCAGCGGCGTCAGCCAGGCCGCGCTCGACAACATGGAGAAGCTCCGCGGGCAATTGCCCGTCATCGCCAGTTCGGCCAAGGACGTCACGAACAATATCGGCAATGCCGGGCGCGCAGCACATGTGCAGCTCGAAGACATGATAAACGGCTTCAACCGCCTCAACGAATATGGATCTGCAAGCGAACGGCAGGTCGCAAACTTGCGAGAAGCGGTCGATGGTGCACTGGGCGAGATCGCCGCGCGCTGCGAGCAGGTCGGCGCCCTCGCCGATGAACGCTTTGCCGCACTTACCGAACGCGGCCAGACCTTCCGCCTCGATCTGGACCGTCACGAAGTCGAAGCCCTCGCCTCGATCCGCACTCGCGCTGCTGCCTTGGAAGACGAGATTTCCCAGTCCCGCGCACAGCTTGATCTGCATGAAGCGGAAAGCCTGACCTCTCTCCGTGCCCGCCTCGTCGCCCTGCGCGAGGAAAGCGATGTGGTTTCGCGAGCCCTGCGCGACGGCGAAGGACGCGCCGCAGCGGCCTGGCGCCAGGCTCTCGACGAATTGCATGAGGAACAGGGGGAAGTCGCGCGCGGCATCGCTCTTACCCAGGATGCCGCCGTTTCCGCCTTGCGCGGCTCCGTCGCCGCCATCGGCAATGATGCCCAGGCGCTTGACCGTGCGATTGCCGAGCGCCGCGAGCAGCTCGACAAAGACACCAGCGAGCGCCAGTTGCGCCAGGCCGAGCAGGAACGCCGCGCCATTACCCGCATCGAACACATGCTCGGCGAACTCGACAATGCCATGTCCGAAAGGCTCGAACGCCAACGCCTGCAGGCGGCCACTCTCGGCGAACGTGCTGCCGCCATCACCGGGGAACTGGGCACTTACGAGGCGCGCTTCGGCGCCATCGCCACCAGCAGCGAGGCTCTGGAAAACCGTCTGCGCGGTAGCCTGACTTCGCTTACCGAACGGCTGACTGCCGCCCGTGCCACGCTTCTCGCCACAGACGGCGATGCAGAGAAACTGACCGAGACTAGCGTGCGGCTGCTCGAACTGATCCAGGGCAGCGCCCGGTACGCCCATCATGACTTGCCCGAAGCTCTTGCAGTTTCGGAAGATCGGCTCAACCGGCTTCAGGCCGGCGTCGCCACCGTGCTCGAAGCGCTTCGCCAATCCGCGCAGAGCGGTGCGGAACTGGCCGGCGGCGTCGAACAATCGGGCGAAAACCTCAAGTCGCTTGCAGACGAACTCTCGGCGATGCACTCCGAGCTTTCAGAGCACGGCGTGGCCCACGGAAAGTTGCTGGACGTCCTTCGCACCACGATAGCCGATATCGGCAGTGCGACACAGAACGCTGCCGGTAAGGCCAGCGGCGAGTTGAGCAATGCACTGGCCGCGCTGGACAAGACGATCCACGAAGTCGTTGCGAATATCGAAACCGACGCGGCTGCGCGAATTGCAAAAGTCGCTGACGAGCTCGGAGCCGAAAGCGCCAGCGCCATCGACAAGTCCATGCGGACCCGCGTAGCGGAAGTGACCGGCCAGCTCGATCAAGCCGTAGCGCATGCCTCCGGCGCCGCTCGTGAGGCCACGATCCAGCTTCGCGACCAACTCACCAAGGTCGACGAACTGGTCGGCAATCTCGAAAGCCGCGTCACCCATGCGCGCGAGCGTGCCGAGGAGCAGGTGGACAATGACTTCGCACGTCGTGTCGCGCTCATCACCGAATCGCTCAATTCCAATGCGATCGACATCGCCTCAGCCCTGTCCAGCGAAGTTTCCGATACGGCCTGGGCATCCTATCTTCGCGGTGATCGCGGGATCTTCACGCGCCGCGCGGTTTCCCTGCTCGACGCGGGCGAGGTCAAGTCGATCCAGCAGCTCTTCGAACGTGACGATGCCTTCCGCGAGCATGTGAGCCGCTACATTCACGATTTCGAGTCGATCCTGCGGCAGATACTGTCCACTCGCGACGGCAACGCACTGGGCGTTACCCTGCTCTCGTCCGACATGGGCAAGCTCTACGTAGCGCTGGCCCAGGGCATCGAGCGGCTGCGGAGCTGAAAGGTCAAGGCGGCTGGAGCTGGCTCAGCCGCCCATTTCCTTAGTAACCGAGGTCCTGAACCGGCGGCTTACCGAAGAAATTAAGATCACTGACAGTGATCCATTGCTGCGCATAATTGACGTAGTAGAGGCCGAACAGCACCATGGCGAGAACCGTGGCGCGCTTCGCGATCAAGCGAGGGCGGAAGTTCACGGGCGCACTGTCCGCATGACCCTTCTCAACCCGATATCCCTCGACTTCGTTCGGCGTGCGCAGGCCGAAAGGCATGACGAGGAAGGCGCTCAGGACCCAGAACAGGCCGTAGATCGCCACCATCGAAGTCCACTGCATCGCCATATCGTCAGTCCTCCAGCAGCATCACCTGCACTTGCGGCTTCTTGCCCGACCAGCGGGTAGCGGCACGCCGGGCGGCAAGGCGCGCAGCCTCGACACGCACTTCGCGATCGGATTTCTTGGCGCGGCCGAGTGCATCGGCAACGTCGCGCTGCGCTTCCTCGACGAACTTGGGATAGTCCTCGTCAAGCGGAAGGCCGATAGCCGCAACCTTCACATGCCCGCGCCGGTCCGCAGCCACCGAGACCACGCCGTTGGACGCGATCCGGCGGCGCATGATCATGGCATCGCCGTCAGCCGGGGCAATGATGTCGCCGTCGAGGATCAGCCGCCCAGCGCGCACTTCGCCGAACTTGCCCGGATTTCCGGGAGCAAGCCGAACCAGATCGCCGTTCTTCTGGAAGACCGCCTTGGGAATTCCGCTTTCAAGCCCAAGCCGGGCCTGTTCGCGCATGTGGCGGATTTCGCCGTGAACGGGCAGCAGGATTTCAGGACGTATCCAACCATAGAGCGCGACCAGCTCCGGCCGTCCGGGATGACCCGAAACGTGGATCATGCTCTGCCGGTCCGTGACGATCACGATGCCTGCGTCCGAAAGGCGGTTCTGGATACGACCGATGGAGATTTCATTGCCGGGAATCTGGCGGCTTGAGAACAGGACGACGTCGCCCTTCTCAAGCTTGATCGGATGATTGCCGTCGGAGATACGCGAGAGCGCCGCACGCGGCTCGCCCTGCCCGCCCGTGGCCACGATAAGCACTTCGCCGCGCGGAAGATCCATCGCGGTTTCCACGTCGATCAGTTCGGGCAGCTTCTTGAGATAGCCGCTGGCCTGACCGGTCTCGATTATGCGGTCCAGCGAGCGCCCGGCCACGCAAAGCTTGCGATTGGTCTTGCGCGCGACTTCGCCCAGCGTCTGCAAACGGGCCACGTTCGAGGCGAACGTAGTGACCAGGACACGCCTGCCGCGATGCATCTTCACTTCCTCCAGCAGCCCGCGATAGACATCGCCTTCGGAACCGGACGCCTGCGGATTGAACACGTTGGTAGAATCGCAGACAAGCGCGAGAACGCCGTCATCGCCAATCGCCGTGAGTTCGGCCTTGGTCGCAGGCGTGCCGACTTGCGGTTCATCGTCCAGCTTCCAGTCGCCCGTGTGGAAGATGCGGCCGAACGGCGTATCGATCAGCAGCGCGTTGCCTTCGGCGATCGAATGGGCCAGCGGAACGTAGCGGATACCGAAAGGACCGATCTGGAACGCGTCGAGGTGATCGATCACGATCAGTTCGACTTCGCCGAGGATACCTGCTTCTTCCAGCTTGGCAGCGACGAGGCGCGCGGTGAAAGGCGTCGCATAGATCGGAACATCGAGTTCCTGCGCGAAATAGGGAACCGCGCCGATATGATCCTCGTGCGCGTGCGTGAGAACGATGCCCAGAAGGTTCTCGCGCTCGCCTTCGATAAAGTCGAGATCGGCGAAGACGAGGTCCACCCCCGGGTATTCGTTCATCCCGAAGGTCATGCCCAGGTCGACCATCAGCCACTTGCCCTGGCAGCCGTAGAGATTGACGTTCATGCCAATCTCGCCCGACCCACCGAGCGCACAAAACAGCAGTTCGTTACCTGGAATCACTTCTTGGATGCCCTTTCGGCAAGAATTGCGAGGCCTTCGAGCGTCAGGTCGGGATCGACCGCGTCGAAAATACTGGAAGCCTCGTCGAACAATACGGCTAGCCCGCCGGTCGCTATGACCTTGGCGGGGCGCCCGATTTCGGCGCGCATGCGGGCGATCAGGCCCTCCATCATCGCCACGTAACCCCAGAACACGCCGATCAGCATCTGGTCCTCGGTATTACGGCCGATCACGCTCTTCGTCGCAGGCACCGCGATGGCGATACGCGGCAGCTTGGCCGTATTCCCCACCAGAGCATCAAGCGAGAGATTGATGCCCGGCGCGATGATGCCGCCCTTGTAGGCGCCGCGATAGTCTACCACGTCGAAAGTCGTCGCGGTGCCGAAATCGACGACGATGAGATCGCCGCCATGGCGTTCATGCGCGGCGATGGCATTGACCGCGCGGTCTGCGCCGAGCGACTTGGGCTGATCGACATCGATGTCGATCGCATAGTCCGCCTTGCCAACGCCTGCGACCAGCGGTTCGACATCGAAGTAATGCCGGCAGAGAATTTCGAGGTTGTGCAGCGCACGCGGAACCACGGTGGAAATGATGATGCTGTCGATCTCATCGGCGGCAACGCCGCGGATCGAGAGAAGCTGCATCAGCCAGACCGCATATTCATCACCCGTGCGGCGCGGATCGGTGGCGATGCGCCAGCGACCGCGCAAGGTGCGGCCCTCGAACAGCGCGAAGACGACATTGGTGTTGCCGGCATCGATGGCAAGCAGCATGGAATTTCCTTCAGGCGAGCGAGACGTCACCGGCGTGGGCGACACGTAGGGACCCGTCGGCAAGACGCAAGCGCAATGCTCCATCCGGGTCAAGCCCGGCAAAGGCGCCCGGGACCATCCCTTCCTCATCCATGGCCACCAACAGTGGAGTGCCCTGCGGATGGGCGTGGCGGGTCCATTCGGCCAGCGTGGATGCCAGTCCTTCGGATCGCCACCGCACCAGACGTGCGGCAAAGCAGGACGCCAGATCGCCCAGGACGGCCTGTGCATCGCCGCTATGGGCAGGGTTTTCCGAAAGGATCGAAGTGGTTGCCCGGTCCGGCAGCCGAGGCGCGCTTACCACGTTGACGCCGATGCCGGCGATCACATGATCGCCCGTGCGCTCCAACAGGATGCCGCAGATCTTGGCGCCGCCGACCAGTACGTCGTTCGGCCACTTCAACTGGCAATCCGTGCCCCCGCGAAGCCGCAGGGCCATGAGATCGCGCACGGCAAGCGCGGCGACGAAAGCCAGCGTGTGGACGGGAGGGTCATCGGCTCTCAGCGCGATAACGGTGCTGGCGTAGAGATTGCCCTCAGGCGAAGACCATTGGCGACCGCGGCGGCCGCGTCCGGCGCTCTGCCTGACCGCACGCAGCCAGAAACCTTCCGCAAGCCCCTCCCCGGCGCCGAGGCGCCGGGAAAGGTCCGCGTTGGTGGAAGCGGTCTCTTCGACGACCTCGATCAAAGGCCGGTGAACAGAGCGGCCGAAGCCGTTTCAGTCAGGTGGCCGAGCCACTTGGTGAGCAGGAAGCCGAGCGGCGAGATAAACACGCACGAACCCACGAGGATCAGCTTGTGCCAGATGTCGCTCTCTCCCTGCACCACGTCGGCAGGTTCGTCGAAGTAAACGACCTTGACGACCTTGAGGTAGTAGAAAGCGCCGATCACCGAGGCCGCGAAGCCGATGGCGGCAAGCGCAATCATGCCGCCGTCCACAGCCGCCTTGAACACCAGGAACTTGCCCCAGAACCCGAAGAGCGGCGGAATACCGGCAAGGCTGAACATGATCATCGCCAGCGCCAGGGACAGGCCCGGACGGCTGCGCGAAAGGCCGGCCATCTTGGCGATGTCCTCGACCGGGTTACCGTCGGCATCTTTGAGCATGAGGATCACGACGAAGCCGCCCACCGTCATCGCAACGTAGATTGCGAGGTAGAACAGCATGGCCGAAATGCCCTGCGGGGTTGCCACGGCAAGGCCGACGAGCATGAAGCCGACGTTGTTGATCGACGAATAGGCCATCAGTCGCTTGATGTTCGACTGGCCGATGGCGCCAAGGGCACCCACGACGATCGAGGCGAGCGCGGCGAAGACCACGATCTGCTGCCAGGCAGCCGCCTGGTCGCCAAAGGCTTCGACGGCAACGCGCATGGTCAGGCCGAGCGCTGCGACCTTGGGGGCCGTGGCGAAGAGCGCGGTAACCGGGGTCGGCGCGCCTTCATAGACGTCCGGCGTCCACATGTGGAACGGAACGGCACTGATCTTGAAGGCAAGGCCGGCGAAGACGAAGACGATGCCGAACAGCGCGCCGTTCGAGAGACCGTGCACCATCGAGGCACTGATACCGGCAAACGAGGTGGTTCCGGCGAAGCCATAGGTCAGGCTCATGCCGAAGAGCATGATACCCGAAGCCAGCGCGCCCAGCACGAAGTACTTGAGGCCGGCTTCGGCCGAACGACCGTCAGTGCGCAGGAACGCCGCGAGGACGTAAGCGGCCAGCGAGTTCATTTCGAGGCCGATGTAGAGCGTCAGCAGGTCGGTAGCCGAGACCATCATGCCCATGCCCAGCGAGGCGAGGAGCACGAGAACCGGATACTCCGCACGCATCGCCTTGAAGCGGTCGAAGTAGGCCGGGGCGATCACCAGCGACACGGCGGCCGAGAGGTAGATCAGGATCTTGGCATAGGACGCGAAGGCGTCGGCACGGAACTGGCCGAAGAAGGCCGAGGTTTCGGCACCCATGGCGCCGCCGCAAAGCGCGGGGGCGACCAGGATGCCGGCGGCGACGAGCGCCGCCACGGCGAGAACGGAGATCAGCCTGGCTGCCTTGTCACCGCCCCAGGCGGCAATGAGGAGCAAGACGAGGCTTGCGACGCTAAGCGTTTCTTCCGGCGCGATAAGGCGCAGCGACTGTGACCAGTCCATCAGTGTGCCCCCTCATGCGCGGCTGCTTCTTCATGTGCAGGCTTTTCCTTGCCCATGACCAACTTGGCGTCTCCTTCCGGCTTTGCGCGAGCGAGCCGGGCGTCGAGTGCGGCAATATCTGCGCGCATCGGAGCGATGAAGCTCTCGGGATAGACGCCCATCCACAGGACCGCGAGGCCGAGCGGGATCACCATCAGGTATTCACGCAGGTCGAGGTCGGCCATGGCGGCGGCATCGGCATTCTTCTGGTCGCCAAAGACGACACGGCGATAGAGGTAGAGCATGTAGGCGGCACCCAGGATGATGCCGGTGGTGCAGATCAGCGCCGTCCAGCTCGATGCCTGGTAGATACCGCCGAGGCTCAAGAATTCGCCGACGAAACCGCTGGTGCCCGGAAGGCCGATCGAGGCCATCGTGAAGAGCAGGAAGAACAGCGCATAACGCGGCATGTTGATGGCAAGACCGCCGTAGCGGCTGATCTCACGGGTGTGCAGGCGATCGTAGATGATGCCGACGCTGAGGAACAGCGCGCCCGAGACGAGACCGTGGCTCAGCATGACCAGCATCGAGCCTTCGAGGCCCTGCGGATTGAAGGCGAAGAGACCGATGGTCACGATCGCCATGTGCGCGACCGACGAATAGGCGATCAGCTTCTTCATGTCGTCCTGCACCAGCGCGATGAGCGAGGTGATGACGACAGCGGCCATCGACAGGCCCCAGACCAGCGGCGCGAAGTAGGCCGAAGCTTCCGGGAACATCGGCAGCGAGAAGCGGATGAAACCGTAGCCGCCCATCTTCAGCAGCACGCCTGCCAGGATCACCGAGCCCGCGGTCGGCGCCTGAACGTGCGCCGCCGGGAGCCAGGTGTGGACCGGCCACATCGGCATCTTCACCGCGAAGCTGGCGAAGAAGGCGAGCCACAGCCAGGTCTGGACCTGCGGATCGAAGTCATAGGTCATCAACGTGGGGATGAAGGTCGTGCCGGCGGTGTGGACCATCCACAGCATCGCCACGAGCATCAGCACCGAGCCGAGCAGCGTGTAGAGGAAGAACTTGTAGGAGGCGTAGATGCGATCCGCGCCACCCCAGATGCCGATGATCAGGTACATCGGAATGAGGCCGGCTTCGAAGAACATGTAGAACAGGAAGATATCCTGGGCCGTGAAGACGCCGATCATCAGCGTTTCGACGAGCAGGAACGCCGCCATGTATTCGCCCACGCGCTTCTCGATCGAGTTCCAGCTCGCGCCGATGCAGATCGGCATGAGGAAGACGGAAAGCTCGATCAGGAGCAGCGCGATACCGTCGATGCCGAGGGCGTAGGAGAAGCCCGAGAACAGCTCGTGCCGTTCCTGGAACTGCCACTGCGCACCGCCGACGTCGAAGTTCAGCCAGAGGACGACACCAAGGGCAAGGTTCGCAAGGGTGGCGAGAAGCGCCACCATGCGTGCCGATTTGGCATCAAGGTAGAGACATGCCAGCGCCGCCGCGAGCGGCACCAGCAACATCAGACTGAGGATCGGAAAACCACTCATCATCTTATCCCGCGATCACCCAGCTGATGGCGCCGACAAGGCCCAGCAGCATGACAAGAGCGTAGCTGTACAGATAGCCCGACTGGACCTTCTGCGCGTAAGTCGAACCCCTGGCGACGACCCAGGCCGCACCGTCGGGACCGAACTTGTCGATCACGCCGATATCCAGGATCTTCCAGAACACCTTGCCGAGCCAGAATGCGGGACGGACGAAGATGATGTTGTAGAGCTCGTCGAACATCCACTTGCGGTACACGAAGGTGTAGACCGGCCCGAGCTGTTCGGCGACTGCCTTGGGGAACGAGATGTTCTTGATGTAACCGTACCATGCGGTCAGCAGGCCCAGCGACATCACGGTGAACGGCGCCCACTTCACCCAGGTCGGCACGCCGTGCATGGCGTGGATCAGGTGTTCGTGGAAGACCAGCGCACCCTTCCAGAACTCACCCGTCCCTTCCGAGACGAAGGCATGCTGGAAGACGAAGCCGGCAAGTACCGCGCCCGTTGCCAGGATCAGCAGCGGCAACAGCATGACCAGCGGGCTCTCGTGCGGGTGATAGCCACCCGTACCGTCGCCATGCGCCGTGTAGTCCGGACCGCGCGAACCGAGTTCGGGAGCCGCGTGAGCATGTGCATCATCGGCATGGTCGTCATGTGCGTGATCGTCATGACCATGGTCGTCGTGACCGTGGCCGTGCGCATCATGCACCGCGTGCTGGATATGCTCCGACTGGATCCAGCGCGGCTTTCCGAAGAAGGTCAGGAAGACCAGGCGCCAGGAGTAGAAGCTGGTCATCAGCGCAGCGGCGATGCCCATCCAGAAGGCGAAACCGCCAACTGCCGTGCCCGAACCGAACGCCGCCTCAAGGATGGCGTCCTTCGAGTAGAACCCTGCGAAGCCGACGAAGCCCGCGATACCAACGCCGGTGATGGCCAGCGTACCCGCCGTCATCGTCCAGAAGGTGATCGGGATGTGCTTACGCAGAGCGCCGTAGAAGCGCATGTCCTGCTCATGGTGCATCGCATGGATCACCGAGCCCGCACCGAGGAACAGCAGTGCCTTGAAGAAGGCGTGCGTGAACAGGTGGAACATGGCCGCGCCATAGGCGCCGACGCCGGCGGCGAAGAACATGTAGCCGAGCTGCGAACAGGTCGAATAGGCGATGACGCGCTTGATGTCCCACTGCGTGCAGCCGACGGTGGCCGCGAAGAAGCAGGTGCAGGCGCCGACGAAAGCCATGACGTGCATCGCCGTTTCGCTGGTCTCGAACATCGGGGACAGGCGGCAGACCATGAAGACGCCCGCGGTGACCATGGTGGCCGCGTGGATCAGCGCCGACACCGGGGTCGGGCCTTCCATCGCGTCCGGAAGCCAGGTGTGCAGGCCGAGCTGCGCCGACTTGCCCATCGCGCCCACGAACAGCAGGAGGCAGATCACGGTCATCGTGTCGAAGCGATAGCCGAGGAACCCGATGGTCGAACCGGCCATGCCGGGCGCCGCGTGCAGGATCTCGGGGATCGAGACCGTGCCGAACACCAGGAAGGTGGCGAAGATGCCGAGCATGAAGCCAAGGTCACCCACGCGGTTGACCACGAAGGCCTTGATCGCGGCGGCACCGGCCGAAGGCTTGCGGAACCAGAAGCCGATCAGGAGATACGAGGCAAGACCCACGCCTTCCCAACCGAAGAACATCTGCACCAGGTTGTCAGCGGTCACCAGCATGAGCATGGCGAACGTGAAGAGCGACAGGTACGCGAAGAAGCGCGGCTGATCCGGCTCCTCGCTCATGTAGCCCCAGGAATAGAGGTGAACGAGCGCGGAAACGGAAGTCACGACGACGAGCATGACCGCAGTCAGCGAGTCCACGCGCAGCGACCAGTCGAAGGTCATCGCGCCCGACTGGACCCACTTGAGCACCGGGACAACGGCAGCTTCGGCGTTTCCGGTCAGGAAACCGATGAAGATCGGCCAGCTCAACGCACAGGCGACAAACAGCGCGCCGGTCGTCAGGACCTTTGCGGGGACGTGGCCGAGCTGCTTGTTGCCCAGCCCGGCGATGATCGCTGCCAGTAACGGCAGGAAGACGATGATCAGGATCGGGTGCAAGGCCTTATCCCTTCATCCGGTTGACGTCGTCGACGGCGATGCTGCCGCGGCCACGGAAATAGATCACGAGGATAGCAAGCCCCACTGCGGCCTCGCCGGCAGCGACCGTCAGCACGAACATCGCAAAGATCTGGCCCGTGAGGTCGTGCAGGAACGCGCTGAACGCGACGAGGTTGATGTTGACCGCAAGCAGGATCAGTTCGATCGCCATGAGCAGAACGATGACGTTCTTGCGGTTCAGGAAAATGCCGAGGACGCCGAGCACGAAGAGGATCGAGCTCACGACCACGTAATGTTCGACGCCGATCACAGCGAAACCCCCTTGCCGACTTCCGGCTTGACGTTGACGGTCGCCTCATCAGGGCGACGCGCGATCTGCTTGCTGACCTTCTGGCCGCGCGTGTCACCGCGCTGACGGTGAGTCAGGACAATGGCGCCAACCATCGCGACGAGCAGGATCAGGCCGGCCGCTTCGAACAGGAACAGATAGCGGCTGTAGAGCAGTCCGCCGATGGCCTCGATGTTGGATGCACCGGTCGGCGTCGCTGCCGTACCGTCAGGCGTGCCGAGGTTCAGGGCGCCGGCCTTGTAGGCACCAAGGCCCAGCACCATCTCGGCAAGCAGCACCACGGCTACAAGCATCCCGAGCGGGAAGTTCTTGACGAACCCTGCCCGCAGTTCGGCGAAGTCGATGTCGAGCATCATGACGACGAACAGGAAGAGCACCGCGACCGCGCCGACGTAGACGATGACGAGCAGCATGGCGATGAACTCGGCACCGGTGAGCATCATGAGCCCGGCGGCGTTGAAGAACGCCAGGATCAGGAACAGCACCGAATGGACCGGGTTACGGGAAAGGATGGTGGCGGCCGCCGAAGCGATCGTCAGCACCGCAAAAAGGTAGAAGGCGAAAGTCTGGATCATGTCCGCGGCCCCCTATCGGTACGGTGCGTCGGCTTCAAGGTTAGCGGCGATAGCACGCTCCCACTTGTCCCCGTTCGCCAGCAGCTTGGCTTTGTCATAAAGCAGTTCTTCGCGCGTTTCGGTCGCATATTCGAAGTTCGGCCCCTCGACGATGGCGTCCACCGGGCAGGCTTCCTGGCAGAAGCCGCAGTAGATGCACTTCGTCATGTCGATGTCGTAGCGCGTGGTACGGCGCGAACCGTCATCGCGCGGCGCGGCTTCGATCGTGATCGCCTGCGCCGGGCAGATCGCCTCGCAAAGCTTGCAGGCGATGCAGCGTTCCTCGCCGTTGGGATAACGGCGAAGGGCGTGCTCACCACGGAAGCGGGGCGAAAGCGGGTTCTTCTCGAAGGGGTAGTTGATCGTCGCCTTGGGCTTGAAGAAATACTTCAAGGTCAGCCAGTGCGCCTTCACGAACTCCCAGAGCGTGAAGCTCTTTATGAGTTGTCCGACGGTCATTGGAAGTGTCCGGTAGCCATGAGGTAGCCGCTGACGAGTACGACGAACAGCAGCGATACGGGCAGGAAGACCTTCCAGCCCAGGCGCATCAACTGGTCATAGCGGTACCGGGGAACGGTAGCCTTGATCCAGCTGAACACGAAGAAGAAGAAGAAGACCTTGAGCAGGAACCATACGAAGCCCGGCACGAGGTAGAGAACGGGGATGTCGAGCGGCGGCAGCCATCCGCCCCAGAACAGCGTCGCATTGAGCGCGCACATCAGGAGCACGTTGGCATATTCGCCCAGCCAGTATGCGGCGAATGCCATCGACGAATATTCGGTCTGGTAACCGGCGACGAGTTCCGATTCCGCTTCGGCAAGGTCGAAGGGCGCGCGCTGCGTTTCCGCAAGGCTCGAAATCAGGAACATGACCCACATCGGGAACAGCAGCGGGTTAGCGACGAAACCGTTGATGATGCCGAAGACGTGGCCCTTCTGCGCCCAGACGATGTCGTTCATGTTGAACGTGCCCGCCCACAGCACGACGCAGATCAGGATGAAGCCGATCGAGACTTCATACGAGATCATCTGCGCCGAAGCGCGCATCGCCGAGAAGAACGGGTACTTCGAGTTCGAAGCCCAGCCCGCCATGATCGTGCCGTAGACACCCAGCGAACTGATCGCGAGGATGTAGAGCAGGCCGATGTTGATATTGGCCAGGATCGCGCCCGAATTGAACGGGATCACCGCCCAGGACAGCAGCGCCAGCGTGAAGGTCACGATCGGCGCGATCAGGAACAGGCCCTTGTTCGCAGCCGAGGGAACGATGGTTTCCTGAAGGAAGACCTTCAGGCCGTCCGCGAAGGACTGAAGCAGGCCGAACGGGCCGACCACGTTGGGGCCGCGGCGCAGCGCCATGGCAGCCCAGATCTTGCGGTCGACATAGATGATCATGGCGACGGCCAGCATCAGCGGCAGCGCTATGAGCAGGATGCCGCAGACGGTGGACACGAACCATGCCCACTCGTAGCTCATCCCGAGATTCTGGAAGAAAGCGGTCATTCCGCGGCCTCCGCCAGGTCTTCACCGTGAAGCAGTTCGGCCGAGCAACGCTGCATGACGGCGCTCGCGCGGGCGATCGGGTTGGTCATGTAGAAGTCCTTGATCGGATAGGCGATCTGGCCGGCAGCGGAACCGCCCCCGGCAGGCAGAACGCTCCCGTAGTCGGCGAGGCCTTCGCTGCCAAGTGCAGGAACTTCCTCGATCATTGCGTTTCGCAACTGATCGAAGCTGTCGAACCCGACCGAGACGCCGAAAGCGTCGGCAAGGGCGCGAAGGATCGTCCAGTCCTCGCGGGCATCGCCCGGAGCGAACACGCCCTTGTCGGACCACTGCACGCGGCCTTCGGTGTTGACGTAAGTGCCGGCCTTTTCGGTATAGGCCGAAGCCGGCAGGATGACGTCAGCGGCATGAGCGCCCTTGTCGCCGTGGTGACCGATGTAGACGATCATCGAACCGGCGAACTGGGTGAAGTCCACTTCGTCGGCGCCGAGCGCGAGCAGAACCTTGGGCTTGGCGGCGACGAGATCGGCAATGCCGCCCTTCTGCGCGTAACCGAGCATCAGGCCGCCCATGCGGGCCGCTGCCATGTGGAGGACGTTGAAGCCGTTCCAGTTGGTGCCGTCTTCAAGGTCGCGAACCAGGTTGAACTGGGCGGCGAGCGCGAGGCCCGCTTCCAGACCGCCACGGCCGAGCGCCGCACCGCCAAGGATGACCGCCGGACGCTTCGCGTTCGACAGCGCATCGGCGACGTTCTGCGGAAGGTTGCCGAGGACCGAGAGGTCTTCGCCGAGGAATTCGCCGCCGAAGGTGGTTTCCCACTCGGGACCGACGAGGAACACCTTGGCGCCCCGCTTCACCGCCTTGCGCAGGCGGACGTTGAGAAGCGGCGCTTCCCAGCGCACGTGGCTGCCGGCGATCAGGATCGCGTCGGCGGTCTCGATCCCTGCGAACGTGGTGTTGAAGTTGACGGCGGCGAGGCTGTCGGTTGCATAGTCCATCCCGGTCTGGCGACCTTCGATGAGCGTCGAACCGAGCGCGCCGACCAGCTTCTTGGCGGCGAACATCGTTTCGCAATCGACCATGTCGCCGGCGACCGCAGCGATCGAGTTGCCCGGGTTCAACGTGGCGATGGCAGCGAAGGCCTCGTTCCAGCTGACCGCGACGAGCTTGCCGTCACGGCGCAGGAACGGCTTGTCGAGACGGCGCTTGGTAAGGCCGTCGACCATGTAGCGCGCCTTGTCGCTGATCCATTCCTCGTTGACGTCGTCGTTGTTACGAGGAAGCACGCGCAGCACTTCGCGGCCGCGCGCATCGATGCGGATGTTGGCGCCGGTGGCGTCCGACACGTCGATGCCCAGCGTCTTCTTGAGTTCCCAGGGGCGGGCCTCGAAGGCGTAGGGACGCGAGGTAAGTGCGCCAACCGGGCAGAGATCGATCACGTTGGCCGACATCTCGTGCTTGGCAGCATGTTCGAGATAGGTGGTGATCTGCATGGACTCGCCGCGATAGAGCGCGCCGATCTCGTCCACACCGGCGATCTCTTCCGAGAAGCGCACGCAGCGGGTGCAGTGGATGCAGCGCGTCATCGTCGTCTTGATGAGCGGGCCCATGTACTTTTCAGTGACCGCGCGCTTGTTCTCGTCGTAGCGCGAAGCGCCGCGACCGTAAGCGACGGACTGGTCCTGAAGGTCGCACTCGCCGCCCTGATCGCAGATCGGGCAATCGAGCGGGTGGTTGATGAGGAGGAACTCCATCACCCCTTCCCGCGCCTTCTTGACCATTTCGGAATCCGTGCGGATTTCCTGGCCTTCGGTAGCCGGAAGCGCGCACGAAGCCTGGGGCTTGGGCGGTCCGGGCTTCACTTCGACCAGGCACATGCGGCAATTGCCGGCGATGCTCAGGCGCTCGTGATAACAGAAGCGCGGGATTTCCTTGCCGGCAAGCTCGCAGGCCTGCAGCACGGTTGCGCCGTTGGGGACGTCGATCTCGACGCCGTCGACTTTGACCTTGGGCATTACTCGGCAGCCTCGCGGACGTTTTCGGCGATCCGGCGCTCAAGCTCCGGACGGAAATGACGGATCAGGCCCTGGATCGGCCACGCCGCAGCGTCGCCCAGAGCGCAGATGGTGTGGCCTTCGACCTGCTTGGTCACCTGCTGCAGCATGTCGATTTCCTCGACTTCCGCGTCGCCGGTGCGCAGGCGCTCCATCACGCGCCACATCCACCCCGTGCCTTCGCGGCAGGGGGTGCACTGGCCGCAGGACTCGTGCTTGTAGAAGTACGAGATCCGGCTGATGGCGCGGACGATGTCGGTGGACTTGTCCATGACGATGACGGCAGCGGTGCCGAGGCCCGAGCCGACAGCCTTCAGGCCGTCGAAGTCCATCGGGGCGTCCCAGATATCGGCGGCCGGAACCAGCGGAACCGACGAACCGCCGGGAATCACCGCCAGCAGGTTGTCCTTGCCGCCGCGAATGCCGCCGCAATGACGCTCGATCAGTTCGCTGAACGGGATCGACATCTCTTCCTCGACCACGCAGGGACGGTTCACGTGCCCGCTGATCTGGAAGAGCTTGGTGCCCTTGTTGTTCTCTCGGCCGAAGCTGGAGAACCAGGCTGCGCCGCGACGCAGGATGGTGGGCGCAACAGCGATCGATTCCACGTTGTTGACCGTGGTCGGGCAGCCGTAGAGGCCTGCGCCGGCCGGGAACGGCGGCTTCAGGCGGGGCTGGCCCTTCTTGCCTTCGAGGCTTTCGATCATCGCGGTTTCTTCGCCGCAGATGTAAGCGCCGGCGCCGCGGTGGACGAAGACGTCGAAATCGTAGCCCGAACCGCAGGCGTTCTTGCCCAGCAGGCCGGCTGCGTAAGCCTCTTCACGCGCCTTGAACAGCGTCTCGGCTTCACGGATGTATTCGCCGCGAATGTAGATGTAGGCCGCGCGCGCACCCATGGCGAAGCCGGCGACCAGCGCACCTTCGAACAGGAGATGCGGGTCGTGGCGCATGATCTCGCGATCCTTGCACGAACCGGGCTCGGATTCGTCGGCATTGATGACGAGGAAGCTGGGCTTCGGGTTGCCGGCCTGGTCGAGCGGCGGCTGCTTGGGCATGAAGGACCACTTCATGCCGGTGGGGAAGCCCGCACCGCCGCGACCGCGCAGACCCGATGCCTTCATCTCGTCGATGATGGCGTCACGGCCGCGCTCGATCAGCGCCTTGGTGTTGTCCCAGGCGCCGCGCGCCTGCGCTTCCTTCAGGTTCCACGGCTGATAGCCGTAGAGGTTGGTGAAGATGCGATCCTTGTCGGCGAGAGCCATTACCACTCACTCCGATAGTCATGATTGGCCGTGATCATCGCGGCCAGGTTAGTCGGCTCACCGACGGGCTCGACGGTGTGTCGGGCAGGATCCTGCGTCCCGGCCTTCGGCGTTTCACCACGCGCCAGCGCGTCGAGCACCGCGTTCAGACGGTCCGACGTGAGGTCTTCGTAGTTGTCGTCGTTGATCTGGACCATCGGAGCCGAGGCGCAGTTGCCCATGCATTCGACCTCGGTGAACGACCAGAGGCCGTCTTCCGAAATGTGGCCCTTCTTCATGCCGCGCGACTTGCACGTGGCGAGAAGGTCGTCCGAACCACGCAGCATGCACGGCGTCGTGCCGCAGACCTGCACGTGAAAGCGGCCGATCGGCGCGATGTTGTACATCGTGTAGAACGTCGCGACCTCGACGACGCGGATTACCGGCATGTCGAGATAGGCGGCGATGTATTCCATCACCGGGATCGGCAGCCAGCCCTGCGTGTTCAGCTCTGCACCGACCTGGCGCTGGGCGAGGTCGAGAAGCGGCATCACCGCCGAGCGCTGGCGCCCGTCGGGATAGCGGGACACGACTTCCTTCGCCTTTTCGGCGTTTTCGGCGGTCCAGGCGAAATTGCCCCAACGGGCCCGAAGTTCGGGCGAGTCGGGTTCGATATAGCGGTCAGCCATGCTTACCCCTGCGCTTCAGCCACTGGTCCTGGCCGAAAAGAAACAATTCGAAACCGCCGATCGCGGTTACCAGCATCGGCAGCACGGCCGTGGGCTGGAGACCGATATAGACGGCAGCAAAGTACCAAACCGCAAGGGCCACGCCGGTGACGGCGGCCCAGATGCGGGTCAGTTCGAGCGTGTTGAATTTCATCGGATGAACTCAACCCGCGAGCACTTGTCACCCTCGAAGCTGTAGACCGCGAGAACGTCGAAAGGCTCGACAAGATCGGAACCGTCCGTTGCCGGACCGCGCGTCACGTGTTCACGGAAAACGACATAGTTGTCGGTTTCTTCACGCGAAACGATCTCGGCCTTGTTCTCGGGCCACCTGGCGAAAGCCGCCTTGAGACCCGAGCGCGTGCCCTCCTTGCCCTCGCGAACCACAGCGCCGCGATAGTTCGCTTCGCTGGCTTCGTCGGTCATGTAGGTCACGTAGAGATCGGCATCCTGCGCGTTGTAGGCCGCGATCATGGCTTCGGCGATTGCGAGGCGGCTCAACGGTCGCACTCCCCGAACACGACGTCGATGGCGCCGAGGATGGCGGTCGCGTCAGGAAGCATGTGGCCCTTCGACATGAAGTCCATCGCCTGGAGGTGCGAGAAGGCGGTCGGGCGGATCTTGCAGCGATACGGCTTGTTGGAGCCGTCCGAGACGAGATAGACGCCGAATTCGCCCTTCGGGCTCTCGGTGGCGACGTAGACTTCACCGGCAGGCACATGGAAGCCTTCGGTGTAGAGCTTGAAGTGATGGATCAGCGATTCCATCGACTGCTTCATCTCGCCGCGCTTCGGCGGCGAAACCTTGCGGTCGGAGGAGGCGATCGGACCTTCCGGCATCTCGGCGAGGCACTGCTTCATGATCCGGGCCGACTGACGCACTTCCTCGACGCGGACCATGAAGCGGTCGTAGCAGTCAGAGTTGGTGCCGACGGGGATCTCGAAGTCCATGCGGTCGTAGACGTCGTAGGGCTGCGACTTGCGCAGATCCCAGGGAATGCCCGCGCCGCGGATCATCGGGCCGGAGAAGCCCCATGCCAGCGCGTCTTCCTTGCTCACCAGCGCGATGTCGACATTGCGCTGCTTGAAGATGCGGTTGTCGACCACGAGGCTCATCGCGTCCTCGAACAGCGTCGGCAGGCGGGTATCGAGCCAGTCGGCGATGTCGGTCAGCAGCTTGAGCGGCACGTCCTGATGAACGCCGCCTGGACGGAACCACGCGGAGTGCATGCGCGCGCCCGAAGCGCGTTCGAAGAAGTTGAGGCAATCCTCGCGGATTTCGAACAGCCACAGGTTCGGGGTCATCGCGCCCACGTCCATGACGTGGGAGCCGATGTTGAGCATGTGGTTGCAGATGCGCGTCAGCTCGGCGAACAGCACGCGAAGGTACTGCGCGCGGATCGGCACTTCGAGGTTGAGCAGCTTCTCGATCGCCAGGACGTAGGAATGCTCCATCCCCAGCGGCGAGCAGTAGTCCAGACGGTCGAAATACGGCAGCGCCTGGAGGTAGGTCTTGTGCTCGATCAGCTTTTCGGTGCCGCGATGCAGCAGGCCGACGTGCGGATCGATGCGCTCGATGATCTCGCCATCGAGTTCCATGACCATGCGCAGAACGCCGTGCGCCGCAGGGTGCTGCGGGCCGAAGTTGATCGTGTAGTTGGTGATGACTTCATCGCCGGTGGTCGGCGACTGCTCGAGCTGGATGCTCACTTGTCGTCTCCCTTCGCGGAATCGCCGGACTTCTCGGCAGCCTTGTCGTTCGCCTTGTCACCGGCGCCGGTATCAGCCTTGCTGTCGGTAGTCTTCGGCTTCTCGACCGGCGGCGGCGCAGGCTGCTGCGCAGCCTTCTCGTCGCCGGGAAGAACGTATTCGGCGCCTTCCCACGGGCTCATGAAGTCGAACTGGCGCAGGTCCTGCGCAAGCTTGACCGGTTCGTAGACGACGCGCTTGTCCTCTTCGGAATAGCGCAGTTCCACGTAGCCGGTCAGCGGGAAGTCCTTGCGGAACGGATGGCCTTCGAAACCGTAGTCGGTCAGGATGCGGCGCAGGTCCGGGTTGCCAGCGAAGATCACGCCGTACATGTCGAACACTTCGCGTTCGAGCCAGCCCGCGTTCGGCCACAGCGTGGTCACGGTGGGAACCGGCGTGTTCTCGGCCGCGGAAACCTTCACCATGAGGCGATGGTTCTTCGTCACCGAAAGCAGCATGTAGACGACTTCGAAACGCTCGGGCCGCGACGGGAAGTCGACGCCAGCCATTTCCATGAGCTGCTGGTATTCGTGATGGTCACGCAGCAGGCGCAGGGCGTTCTCGATCTGGTCGCGCGCGACGGTGAGCACGACTTCGCCGTGCTCCTCGCGGGCAGCGGTCAGCACCGGACCGAGTGCGGCCGAGAGAGTCTCGATCACACCTTCGTTCGAGGCGAATTTGGGGGCGGAATGCAGAACGGTCATCGTGCCCTTACCTCTCGAGCGTGCCGGCGCGGCGGATCTTGCGCTGCAACTGCATCACGCCATAGAGCAGCGCCTCGGCGGTCGGAGGGCAGCCCGGCACGTAGATGTCGACCGGAACGATGCGGTCGCAGCCGCGCACGACGCTGTAGCTGTAGTGATAGTAGCCGCCGCCATTGGCACACGAGCCCATCGAGATGACATACTTTGGGTCCGACATCTGGTCGTAGACCTTGCGGAGCGCCGGAGCCATCTTGTTGCACAGCGTGCCGGCCACGATCATCACGTCCGACTGGCGCGGAGAAGCGCGCGGCGCGGCGCCGAAGCGCTCCATGTCGTAGCGAGGCATGTTGACGTGGATCATCTCGACCGCGCAGCAGGCGAGACCGAAGGTCATCCACCACAGCGAGCCGGTACGGGCCCACTGGAACAGTTCCTCGGTCGAGGTGACCAGGAAGCCCTTGTCGGATACTTCCTGGTTGAGGTCCTTGAAGAATGCCTGATCGGGCTGCGTGATAGCGCCGCCCTGAACGTTGGCTGATGCGAGTGCCGGAGCGAGGGGCTGGCCGGCGGAGTTGACGAGCGTGCTCATTCCCAGTCCAGAGCTCCCTTTTTCCATGCGTAGGCGAGGCCGATGGCCAGTTCGCCGAGGAACACCATCATCGTCAGCCATCCGGCCCAGCCCGTCAGCTTCAGCGAAACGGCCCAGGGGAACAGGAACGCGGCTTCAAGGTCGAAGACGATGAAGAGGATCGCGACGAGATAGAAGCGGACATCGAACTGGCTGCGCGGGTCCTCGAACGCGGGGAAGCCGCATTCGTACTCGCTGTTCTTGTCGGCGCTTGGGTTGTGGGTGCCGGTCAGGCGAGCGACGCCCATCGGCAGCAGCACGATCACCGACGAGAGCGCGAGCGCGATCGCGAGAAAGATCAGGATCGGCAGGTATTGTGACAGATCAGTCAATGGTTCTGGCCTTCATACCGGATACGGCAAGCCGGACTCATGCCAATGGCAGTGCCCGGTTGTTGCGGGCGCTCTTAGGCCAGCCCTCCCCCCTCTGCAAGGTGTCCGAAGGGAATAAATGGCGGAACTCTGCGGTGTTGCAAGTCATTCGCAACAAGCCCTGAGCGGGACACGGTTCGTCATGATGCCGCATCAAGTCGAAACCCGCAGAAGTCGGGAGATTGGGCAATTTCGGAGCAAAAACAGCAAGCCGCCTCATTGATGCAAGATTTAGCATCCAGCTTGCGAAAATCGCCGCTGTCGAAGGCCTGCAAAGCGCTGGGCCAACGCCATGGGGATGGAGCATGCTTGCCCTGCGCTGAGGAGGAGTCACCAATTGCAATTGGTGCAGTGCAACACTACGTCGCTTCCGAAGGATACCTGATTTTCAAGCGTGAAAGGCATAATAATGGCCCAAATCTCGGCTTCAGACCCGATTGTCATTCTTTCCTATGCTCGTACTCCGATGGGCGGCCTCCAGGGCGCTTTCGCCGAAGTTTCGGCGACCGACCTCGGCGCAACGGCGGTGAAGGCCGCGGTCGAACGCGCCGGCGTGGCCGGTGAGGATATCGAACGCATCTATATGGGCTGCGTGCTGCCGGCCGGTCTTGGCCAGGCCCCTGCCCGTCAGGCCGCTCTCAAGGCCGGCCTGCCGAAGTCGGTCCAGGCCACCACGGTAAACAAGGTCTGCGGCTCGGGCATGCAGACTGTCATCATGGGCGCGGAAGCGCTCGCGTCCGGTTCGCTCGACGTGGTGATCGCCGGCGGCATGGAATCGATGACCAATGCGCCGTACCTGTCGAAGAAGCACCGCTCGGGCGCGCGCGCCGGGCACGACACGCTTTACGATCACATGTTCCTCGACGGCCTGGAAGACGCTTACGAAGGCGGCTCGATGGGCTCCTTCGCGCAAGTGACCGCCGACGAGTACCAGCTCACCCGCGAAAACCAGGACGATTACTCGATCGAATCCCTGCGCCGCGCCCAGGAAGCGATCACCAGCGGCGCGTTCCGGAACGAAGTCGTCCCCGTCACCGTCAAGACCCGCAAGGGTGAAGTCGTGATCGACAGCGACGAACAGCCGCCCAAGGGCAATCCCGACAAGATCCGCACCCTGCGCGCCGCCTTCGCCAAGGACGGCACGATCACCGCCGCCAGCTCCAGCTCGATTTCCGACGGCGCCGCCGCGGTCGTCATGACCCGCGCCAGCTTCGCCGCCGACAAGGGCCTCTCGCCCGTCGCTACGGTGGTGGGCGTGTCGGCCCATGCGCAGGAGCCCGCCAAGTTCACCACCGCCCCCGTCGGCGCGATCACCAAGCTGATGGACAAGGTGGGCTGGCAACTCTCGGACGTCGACCTGTTCGAAGTGAACGAGGCGTTCGCCTGCGTCGCCATGTTCGCCATGCACGACCTCGGCATCCCGCACGACAAGGTCAACGTTCACGGCGGCGCGACGGCGCTCGGCCATCCGATCGGCGCTTCCGGCACGCGCATCATCGTCACCCTCATCAATGCCCTGAAGGAAAAGGGCCTGAAGAAGGGCGTCGCCTCGCTCTGCATCGGCGGCGGCGAAGCGACTGCGGTGGCGATCGAACTGGCCTGATCCGGCCGGACCGCCACTCGGCCGAAAAAGAAAAACCCCGCCGTAATCCGGCGGGGTTTTTCTTTGTGTTCAGGTTATTGCGGGAGATACTTCAGGGCGCGCCTGCACCCCACAGCGTTTCCTGATCGACGAAGCCCTTGTGCCCTTCCACGTCGAACGGGCACCATCCCTGCTTGCAGTCGCCCAGCAGGCCGATCACCCCCGGTTGCACCCGCCATAGCATCGGCGACGACGAATTGGGCTCGGCATGCATTTCCACAAGCCCCTTCGCCTTGACCAGCGCCGCGCGTTGGCGGGAAAGCAACAGGTCACGCATCCAGCCCTTGTCGCCGTCCGGGTCCTCGATCAGGCGCCATGGGCCTTCGCGGCGGATCACTTTCACCGGCAGGTGTGGACGGCGATAGACCCAGTCGATCCTGTACGATTCGCCCGGCCCCACCCGCAGGTTGGCCAGGTCCGTATCGATGGATGCCCAGTAGGGAACCTTGTCGTCATCGGCGGCATGGGCAGGCGCAACCGCCCCGCAGAGGGCAGCGGTGCACGCAATTGCGGCTCCCGTGACGATACGGCCCCTGATGACGGACCTGGCCGCAACGATCGACTGTCGGATATTCCAGCGAAACATCGCCATTTCATACGCTGCCGAATGCCTCTTCTTCAAGGTTTCTTGACCGGCCGCCTGTGGAAGGCCTAGCCCATTTCCGAAATGACGCTGGTTACCGAAACACCCCTCGCCCATTCGCAGTTCGAGCGCCCCCGCGTGATCGTCACCCGGCGCCTCCTGCCTGCTGTCGAAGCACGCATGGCCGAACTCTTCGATGTCGTTCTCAATGAGGACGATAAGCCCATGGACAGGGCCGCCCTCGCACAGGCGATGAGCGAATGCGAAGTGCTGGTCCCAACCGTGACCGACCGGATCGATGCCGAACTGATCGCACAGGCCGGTCCGCGACTCGGGCTGATAGCCAGCTTCGGCGCGGGCACCGAACATATCGACGTCGCCGCCGCGCGGGCACGCGATATCGTGGTCACCAATACGCCCGGCGTCTTCACCGACGATACCGCCGATCTGACGCTTGCCCTCATCCTGTTCACGGCACGCCGCTTTGGCGAAAGTGCCAGAGTGCTCTACCGGGGAGAATGGACCGGTTGGGGCCCCTCCGCCATGCTGGGGCAAAGCCTTGCCGGCAAGACACTCGGCATCGTCGGCATGGGCCGCATCGGAAAGGCGGTCGCCCACCGTGCCAGAGCTTTCGGCATGGAGATCGTCTATCACAACCGGCACCGCCTGCCCGCCGCGATCGAGAGCGGGTTCGCGGCACGCTACGAAGGCGATCTCGATCGGCTTTTCGCCGAATCCGACGTCGTGACCCTGCACTGCCCTGCCGTTCCCGGCACCGATCACCTGATCAACGCCCGCACGCTCGGCCTGATGAAACCCAATGCCTGCCTCATCAACACCGGACGCGGCAAGCTGGTGGATGAAGACGCCCTGATCGCCGCCCTGTCCTCAGGCCGCATCGCCGGGGCCGGGCTCGACGTATTTGCACAGGAACCGGCAGTGGACCCCAGGCTGCTCGCCCTGCCCAACGTTGTCGCCCTGCCTCATCTCGGCAGCGCCACGCACGAAGGACGCGGCGCGGCGGGAGAGCGGATCATCGCCAATATCCGCTTCTGGGTAGACGGCCACCGTCCGCCCGATCAGGTACTTCCCGAGCTTACCTAAGCGCAATTCCCTAATCCCATTCTTGTCTCCGGCCGATTTACTGCGTTAAGTCCCGCCCTGACGACGGCGGCCCGGTGCGCGGTCCCGGCCTCATGGGGAAAATCGATGACCAGACGGGGCCTGCTGCCCATTCTCGCCGCGCTCACGGCGCTGCCCGGCCCGGCCATGGCGCAGGCTGGACGGATCGACGTGGCCGATAGCGGCGACACCGCATGGATGCTGGCCGCAAGCGCACTGGTCCTGCTCATGGCGATCCCCGGCCTCGCGCTGCTTCATTCCGGCTCGGTCCGCGCCCGCAATGCCCTTTCGGTCCTGATCCAGTCCGGCGCCATCGTTGCGGTCGTTACCCTGCTCTGGGCTGTCGTGGGCTATACGCTGGCTTTCGGCGACCTTTCGGGTGGCTGGATCGGCGGCGGAAACGCCTGGATGCTGATCGACCTCGGGAATGTGCGTAGCGGCACCCAACTGCCGGAAAGCGTGTTCGTGCTGTTCCAGATCGCCGTCGCCGCGCTGCCCCCGGTACTCATGGCCGGAGCCTGGGCCGAACGCGCGCGTTTCGGTTGGGTCGTGGCGTTCTGCGCGCTTTGGACGCTGGTCGTTCAGGCACCGATCGCCCATTGGATCTGGGGCGGCGGCTGGCTCTCGCGCACGGTGGGCACGCTCGATTGGGCAGGCGGCCTCGCCATGTTCACCAGCGCCGGGGTTTCTGCACTGGTCGTCGCCGTCATGATGGGCCGGCGCATCGGCTTTCCCCGCGAAACCGGGCGAGCCCACAATCCCGTAATGGCTCTGGCCGGAACCGCGTTCCTGTGGGCCGGTGCATTCGGCCTGTGCGGCGGCTGGGCGCTTTCCGCGAATGACGATGCGGCAGCCGCCGTCATCGCCGCTCACCTCGCGATAGCGGCCGCCGTGCTGACGTGGCTGGGGATCGAACGCCTTGCCACCGGCCGGGTAAGCGCTGCGGCGAGCGGTAAAGGCGTGCTCGCCGGGATCGCCGTGATCGCACCTGCCGCAGGCTATGTCTCGCCGGGAGCGGCGATCCTGTTCGGTATCGTCGGCGCCGCGGTCGGCTATCAGGCCCGGCGCTTCGTTCGCCGCGCGCTGCAGATCGACGACGCGATGGACGTGTTCGCCGTGGCGGGGCTCAGCGGCATGGCCGGCGCGCTCCTGCTTGCGCCGTTCCTCTCGGTAGACCTCGGAGGCGTGGGATATTATCCCGGCAACACCATGATTTCACAGCTTATTGCCCAGGTGTCCGGACTTGGTGTGGTGGTTGCCTGGTCCGTTGCAGCAACCGCCATCGTCGCGCTCATGGCTTCGCTGGCCTTCCCGATGCGGGTATCGGAAGATGCCGAACGCGCCGGTCTCGATCGTTCGAACCACGGTCATGGCGAGGACGTATCATGATGGCGAGCTATCTGCGCGGCATCGGCGCGACCTTGCGAGCGAGCTTCGATTTCACCGGCAAGGCATCACGCGGCGAACTCTGGGCCTACCTGCTCGCCGCCAGCATGATCGCTGCGCTGCTTTCGACAGTCATCTCATGGTTCGTCGATGACCGGAGCGCTGGCGTGGCAGCGCTGGCCATCGGTCTGGTTTGCGCAGTTCCCGCGCCAGCCCTCGCCATCCGACGCTTGCACGATTTCGGTCGCAGCGGCTGGTGGAGCGCGGCGCTCGTCATCGGCGGATTGCGGGCACTCCTGCTCGAAGGTCTCCAGATCGCCTTCGGATGGAACGTGCGCAGCGCGGTGGAGAACATCGTCAGCTGGGTGGACTGGGCGATCTTCCCGGCTTTCGGGCTCGTATACCTGGCGTTGCTGGCCTGGCCGGGCAAGCGCGCCGGGCCCGCGCGGCCGGTTGGCGGGGCAGCCTGAGCCGCCCCGCCTTTTCCCGGGTCAGTCCGGCTTCTTGGGCAGCGCGATTTCCGCGATGCCTGCGCACATCAGAGTGCCCTTCTGGTTCATCATCTTGTGCTTCACCTGCACGAGGTGGCGGCCTTCCTCGTCCACCATCTTGTCGACGACTTCGGCCGTCTGGATCGTGACGTCGCCCGAGAGGGCCGGGCCGCGATAATTGGCGGTGGAGTGGACGACCATGCCCCATTCACCGGCCCAACCGCCGAGATAGTCGGTCACCCAGGCGCCCATCGACGCACCATAGCCATAAGCGCGCGGCATACCGATCCTGCGGGCATACTTGGGGAACAGGTGCCCGCGCGATGGGCCGAAGTAGGCACCATCGGTCAGTTCCGGGTTGATCCGCTCCATGTGAGGATCATTCTCGTGCCCGGCCATTTCGGCCGTGAAGCCGAGCGCGGCCAGATCCAGTTCGCGGCGGTCGAGCGTGCCCCAGGTGGTGAACAGGAACGAGCGCCATTCGGTGGTGAAGCTGGCTACGGTATGAGGGCCAAAGACACGCTCGGGCAGGTTGTCACCCACCTGAACGTCATCCCACCAGCGCTCGCCATGCCCGAGATCGTGAAGCATCTGGATCCACGCGAACTTGCGTTCTTCCAGCTTTTCCAGTTCCTCGTCAGTCCATTCCGGCTCTTCGAACTCGGCAGTGTTGACGGTATCGCCGCCGGCATGGGCGAGATAGCGGATCGCGGTCGAGCGCTGCTTCGAGATCAGCTCGCCGTGCTGGTTGCGGTAGAAATTGTCGCCGCGCTGGAAGCAGGTCGGCCCGAAGCCGGTGTTCTTCACTACATAGTCGAACGGAATGCGTTCATTGGTGATGGTATCGCCGCCGAAGACGCGCGGACCATAGTGCCAGAACTCATCGCCGCCGAAGAGCAGGTGCGAATTGGGAATGCAGCCCACGCAGGAAGGCGAGGTGCCGTGACCATCGTCCATGACGATCGGGAAGCTCTGCGGCGCGACAAGGCGCCCATAGCGGCTTGCCGCGGCGTAGGCCGGATCGAAATGGATCAGGTTGGGGTAGTGCATGCCCTGGACCCAGCGCCGGATATCGTTGTTGCCCAGCGGCTCCCGGATCGGCGACGAATCGATGACCTTGCCGAGATATTGATCGATATCGGAGCAATCAAACTCCACAGCGGCCTGATCGGACATGGCAGACTTCCTCTCGTACGGGCCGCCGGGCGGCCTTATTATGATCGACAGTGCTGTCTATTACATGCGCCGCTTTTGGAGGTCACGCGCTATCCGCAGGCCTGCGCGCTGCAACGCCATGGCGGTATGGCGCCCCTCTCGACAGGCGCGCCGCGCCTCTCTATGTCCGTTTAATCGACCACTTAAACGGACCGCACATGACCCTGCCTGCGCCTTTCGCGAACTTGCGCCTTCCCGTGATCGCGGCCCCGATGTTCATCGTATCGAACCCCGAACTGGTCGTCGCGCAGGTCCGCTCGGGGATCGTCGGCAGCTTTCCCGCGCTCAATGCCCGTCCGGCCAGTCAGCTTGACGAATGGCTTCATGAGATTTCAGAAAAAACAGCAGGTTGCGAGGCGCCTTTCGCAGTCAACCTGATCGTCCACAAAAGCAATAACCGGCTTGAGGAGGACCTCAAGGTGCTGGAAAAGCATAAAGTTCCGCTCGTCATCACTTCGCTTGGCGCAATTTCCGAAGTGAACGCCGCGGTCCATTCATGGGGCGGAATGGTGCTTCACGACGTCATCAGCGATCGCTTCGCCCGCAAGGCGGTGGAGAAAGGCGCCGACGGGCTGATCGCGGTCGCGGCGGGCGCCGGTGGCCATGCCGGGCCGCAATCGCCTTTCGCACTGATGCAGGAAATCCGCGCATGGTTCGATGGACCGCTGGCCCTGTCCGGCGCAATCGCCTGCGGACGTTCGATCCTGGCGGCGCAGGCCATGGGCGCTGACTTCGCCTATATCGGCACGCCCTTCATCGCCACCACCGAAGCCAACGCCATCGAAGGCTACAAGCAGGCCATCGTCGAGGGCAGCGCGGCGGACATCGTCTATTCCAGCCTGTTCACCGGCGTTCACGGCAATTACCTGCGCCCCTCGATCATCGCGGCCGGGCTCGACCCGGACAACCTTGCCGAGGGCGACAAGAACCAGATGGATTTCGGCTCGGGCGGCAATACCGCGGCCAAGGCCTGGAAGGACATCTGGGGATCGGGACAGGGCATCGGCGCGATTTCGGCGGTTGAACCGGTCTCTTCGCGGGTCGAGGAACTACTCGCGCAGTACCGTGCGGCGAAGGAAGAACTGCGCGGCCGGGCGGGCATCGGCTGAACGTCATCGTTTGTGAGCGGGGCAAGCACGCTGCCGGTCCCGCTCCACAGGCGCTCCGCCATCGCGTCCAGTTCGGAGAAGTCCACCCCCTGCCCCAGCGGATCGTGCCGGTTCAGCAGCGGCTTGCGCCTGCCGTCCTCCAGCAGAAGGCGCCGCAAGGCCCGCCGCAACAACCCGAGCCTCATCGTTGCACGCACTGCAGCGCCGCGCGGATCGCGCAGGCGCTGCACCGTCCAGTCCGCCTCGATCAGCCCTACCCGCTCTATCACCAGTTCGGTGTAGCGCCGGTGCGGCCCCCGATGGAGCGGAAGGCCCATGCGCAGTGCGGCCCGCTCATCACAGGGCAGCAGCAACCCGTTCTCCCGAAAGTCCGCGAAGCGCCTGCGTTCGCCCAGCGCCCCGAACATCGGCGAAAAAACCCCGCGAACAAGGACCTGTCTCGGCAGCAGGTGGTGGCGTTGCAGCCCCGCGTCATAGTCAGGCAGCCCCTTGCGGTTGACCGCACGGAAAGGAATGAACTGTCCCAGAAGCGCGCGCCGTCAGCCGCCGCGCCAGACCCAGATCTGCCGCCCCACTTGCGAAGGTTCGGCCAACAGGTTCCCGCCCGGCGCTTCGATCTCGCGCGGTTCGGTCAGGCGGCCATTGCGGACCAGATAATCAACCACCCGGATCGCCAGCTTGATGGCATCAGCCGGCGGCTCCCCGTCCCGCGCCTCTAGTTGCATCTCCTGCCCGATGAACCGGGAGAGCCCTTTCGTTGCGATGCTTCCGTCACTGCCAGCAGCCAGCGCCGTCAGCCCCAGCGCAGGGAAGGCCCCGCCGGCCAGCCAGTTCATCACGACGCGCGCAAAATAGCGCGGCTCCATCAGCGTGCCGGCAGACTGCCAGGCGACCGCAGCCACCGGCAGTTCAAGCGCCAAAGCCGCCGCGATACCCACCTGCGTCCGCACGACCGGAAGCAATCCGGCGCCGCCAGCGATATGGCCGCCGGGCACGAGGTCCACGGCTTCGAGCGCGCAGGGCGCCTGAATGTCATCGAAACCATAGCTGTGCGGCGCCTCGACCGCAGCAGCCGCGCCTGCGGGAGACAGGCCCAGAAGATCGAACGTCAACCCGCTGGAAAGCAGTTCCAGCCAGCCTTCGTCCGGGGGTGGGCGAAAGCTGACGCGGGCGGCTACCCCGCCGGACTCCGCCGTTTCGAGCAAATCCGCTATTCTATCGGCGGAAGGCCGCAACCCTGCGGGAAACAGCAATGACACGCCGTTGCGCGGCGCATTTTCACGCAGCAAGTTGCCGGGCAGAGCCAGATTCTCCGAGACGTGCGTTCTCACCCGTCCACTAGGCACGAATTCGTCCGGCACGTCGAGCCCCGTTTGTCCTTTGTGCAACCAGTTCGGTTCAATCTTCAGAAAATGCCGAGTTGCAGGCCTTCGGCAAAGGCCGCTCCGAGATCGCGGCAGGCCTGTAGGCGCGCTTCCGGCACGGTCTTCTCCGCGCGGATACGTTCGGGTGTCTGCGCCTCGAGGTTCACGATCAGCGGCTCGGCCACGCGCTTCAGCCGCCATCCGGTGACGATTCGGTCGATCTGGGTCTGCGCGCCAACCCCGTCCGATCCGGCGGAAATCGCGGTTGCATAGGGCCGCCCCTCGACCCGGCCCAATATCGGGTAGTAGCAGCGGTCGAACATTTCCTTCATCTGCCCGGACATGCTGCCGAGGTTTTCCGGGCAAACGAAGACATAGCCCTTGGCCCCCAGCAGGATCGCAGGCATCGCCTCGGCCGCCGTGATCAGCACGGCTCCATCGCCTCCACCCTGCGCGATCGCCGCAGCCATCGCCCGCGAAGCGCCCGTGCGGCTGTGCCAGATTATCGCCAGCATGCACCTTCTCCTGTCCCGATCGACTTACTATCGAACCGCCGGCCTTCCCGCGCCCCTGCTGTTAGTCTAACCGGGTCCGCATGGCTTCGCGACCCGTTCCTTCCGTACTCGGCATAGATCGTTCCCTCACCGGCAAATCCTGGCGCTGGCGAGGTGGCAACATGGACATTTCGGATTCCTCCTCCGGCTTCCCGGGCGGGCTGGAGGACGACATCGTCACCCAGATCCTGCTTTCGCGTGGTGTCCCGCGTGAGGATCTGGAGCGCCACCGCACCCCTTCGCTGCGCGCCTTCCTGCCCGACCCATCCGAATTCCGCGACATGGATGCCGCCGCCGAGCGCGTGGCGCAGGCGGTGATGAGCAACGAGACGGTGACCGTCTACGGCGATTACGACGTCGACGGCGCCACCAGCGCAGCACTGCTGATCCTGCTCCTGCGCCAGCTCGGCCACGAAGCGAAATATTACATCCCCGACCGGCTGCTCGAAGGCTATGGCCCCAGCGGAGAGGCACTCGTGCGGATCGCGGCGGAAGGCTCCAGCCTGATCGTGACCGTGGACTGCGGCGCCATGGCTTACGAGGCGCTGGAAATGGCGCACGGTGCGGGCGTCGACGTGATCGTGGTGGACCACCACAAGTGTGCGCCCGTGCTTCCCCGCGCCGCCGCACTGGTCAATCCCAACCGGCTCGACGAGAGCGAACTGGCGGCAGGCCACGGTCATCTCGCCGCCGTGGGCGTAGCCTTCCTCCTCGCCGTCGCCATCGTGCGCACCCTGCGGCAGCGCGGCTTCTTCGAAGGGCGCCGCGAGCCCGACCTCTTCGCCCTGCTCGACCTCGTGGCCCTGGGCACCGTGGCCGACGTCGCCGCGCTCCACGGCCTCAACCGCGCGCTGGTGGCGCAGGGACTCAAGATCATGGCCAAGCGCGAGAATATCGGGATGTCGGCCCTGATCGACGCGAGCCGCCTCAGCCGGGCACCGACATGCTCCGACCTCGGCTTCGCGCTCGGCCCCCGGATCAATGCGGGCGGCCGGGTGGGAGAATCGACCCTCGGCGTGCGCCTGCTGACCACCACCAATCCCGACGAGGCGCGCGAGATCGCGGCCCAGCTTTCCCGCCTGAACGACGAGCGGCGCGGGATCGAGCAAGTCGTGCAGGAAGCCGCCGAGGCGCAGCTCGAACGCCAGCACAACCGGGCAGTGATCATCGTTTCCGGGGCCGGCTGGCATCCCGGCGTGATCGGCATCGTCGCCGGGCGGATCAAGGAGAAGACCGGCAAGCCCACCCTGGTGATCGCCATGGACGCCGATGAGGCGGGCAACGGCAAGGGATCGGGCCGCTCGATCCCCGGCGTGGACCTTGGCGCGGCAATCATCGCCGCGCGCGAGGCCGGGCTTCTGGTGGCAGGTGGCGGCCACGCCATGGCCGCAGGCCTCACGATCGCACCGGACAAGCTGGACGCGCTGTCGGAATTGCTCGATTCGCTGCTGGCTGCCGATGTTTCGCGGGCGAGCGCCAACCAGTCGATGCTGCTCGACCTCGCGCTGGCTCCCGGAGGGCTCACCCCGGCGCTGGTGGAGACGCTGGAGAGCGCCGGGCCGTTCGGCATGGGCTGGCCCGGCCCGCGCGTAGCCGTGGGCCCTGTACACATCATCAAGGCCGACACGGTTGGCGCCGATCACGTTCGCCTGATCGTTGGCGGACAGGACGGCGGGCGGTTCAAGGCGATGGCCTTCCGCTCTGCCGAGACCGAAATGGGACAGGCGCTGCTTCACGCGTCGCAGGGACGCCGTCTCTGGCTCGCAGGACGGGCCAAGATCGACGACTGGGGCAGCCGCCCCCAGGCCGAACTTCACATCGACGATGCCGCTTTCGCGGACTGAAATCCGCCCGTTTTCGAGGACCCTGGCAGGAAGTGTCACAAGGAGTTCAAATTATTCGCAATGAGGGGGTTGACCCCCATTGGGACCGCCGCTAGAGGGCCGGTCCTGCCTCCGGCGCAACCCGGTACGGCCCCTTCGTCTAGCGGTTAGGACGCGGCCCTTTCACGGCTGAAACACGGGTTCGATTCCCGTAGGGGTCACCATTCCGATGGTGCGTGTTGGCAGATTAAATGGCTTAACGGCCCCTTCGTCTAGCGGTTAGGACGCGGCCCTTTCACGGCTGAAACACGGGTTCGATTCCCGTAGGGGTCACCATTTACACCTGCCATCGGGCAGGTCATTCTGGCTCAACGGCCCCTTCGTCTAGCGGTTAGGACGCGGCCCTCTCACGGCTGAAACACGGGTTCGATTCCCGTAGGGGTCACCAGAATTTTCAGGCATCTGGCTTGCCTCCCCTCGTCGAAAATACGCCCGCATCCAGGATGGCGCCAATATCCCGGCGCGGATAACGCCTGCCGCCGGCGGACATGCCGGATGATTCCGATGGCTCATTTTTTCTCGGCAAGGTTCTGCTCGCCGGCATGGCCGGGATCGAGAGCCCTGTTCTACAATTCGGCGGTTCGTGGAACTCTGCGCAAGTCCCAGTCTGGAATTAGGGATTTGGGACATCTTGATCGGTCCGCATCGAACACAGCCAGACGCCGGACCTGTCAGGCTCGATAGCGCAATGCCTCGATCAGCAGGGCAAAGGCGGGCTTGGGCTGCCGGCGGCTCGGATAGTAGAGGTGGTAGCCGGCAAACGGCTCGCACCAGTTTTCCAGCACGCGCACGAGTTGGCCCCGGTCGACCGCATCCTGCACATAATCGTCAGGGACGAACGCCAGTCCGAACCCGCCGATCGCGGCATCGATGATCACATCGACATTGTTGGAGGTAAACTGCCCCTCTACGCGGACGTTGAGTTCACGGCCGTCCTTCTCGAATTCCCAGGCATAGAGGCCACCGGCCGTCGTCATGCGCAAATTGACGCACCGATGCGCGGCAAGGTCCTGGGGCACCCGCGGTGTGCCGTGGGCCTGCAGATAGTCCGGGGATGCAACCGCGGCCATGCGCAGTTCTGGGCCGATCCGCACCGCGATCATGTCGCGCGCCACTTGTTCGCCAAGACGCACCCCGGCATCGAACTTGTCCTCGACAATATCGCGCAGCCCCGAATCCACGCTCAGTTCGATCTCGACCTCGGGATAGTCGCGCATCAGTTTCGTCACTGCGGGCCAGAGCACTGTCCGCGTGGCGTGACCGGGTGCGGTAATGCGGATCAGCCCCGCCGGTTTCTCACGCAGTTCGCCCAGCAGGTCGAGTTGATCCTCGATCTGCGCGAAAGCCGGCGCGATCCCGGCGAGCAGCCGCTCCCCCACATCCGTCGGCGAAACACTGCGGGTGGTTCGTGAGAGCAGGCGCACGCCAAGCCGTGCCTCCAGCCGCCTGATCTTGTGGCTCAGCGCCGATTGCGAAATACCCATCTTGGCCGCCGCCCGCGTGAAGCTGCGCTCGTCGGCTATGGCTATGAAGGCATTCAGGTCGTTGAGTTCGTCGCGCTTCATTGATGACTCATATCGATAGCTGCATGCGGCAACGATGCACTAATCATGGGACCACTCGCAACGTATCTTCGTGGCATCCACCAAGCTGGCCCGGCCGAAGCAGGCCCGGCGGCGATGGAGCATCAAGGAGATACCCATGCAGAAACGCGAACTCGGCAAGAGCGGCCTCGAAGTCTCGGCTATCGGCCTCGGCTGCATGGGGCTCAGCTACGGATATGGCCCGCCGGTATCGGAAGCCGACGGCATCGCGCTGATCCGCGCCGCTTTCGACAAGGGCGTGACGTTCTTCGATACCGCGGAAGCCTACGGCCCCTACGCCAACGAGGAACTGCTCGGCCGGGCGCTGGCCGATGTGCGCGATTCCGTGGTGATCGCCACCAAGTTCGGCTTTGTGGGCGGCAAACCGATGGAAGGGCTGGACAGCCGTCCCGAAACGATCCGGGCAGTAACAGAGGCCTCGCTGAAGCGTCTGGGAACCGATCATATCGACCTGCTCTACCAGCACCGCGTCGATCCCGCCGTCCCGGTCGAGGATGTGGCGGGCACCGTTCGCGACCTGATCGCCGAGGGTAAGGTGCGCCATTTCGGCATGTCCGAGGCGGGCGTGGATTCGCTGCGCCGCGCCCATACGGTGCAGCCCGTTGCCGCGCTCCAGAGCGAATATTCGATGTGGTGGCGTGAACCCGAGGCGGAAATACTGCCGCTCTGCGAGGAACTGGGTATCGGTTTCGTACCGTTCAGCCCGCTCGGCAAGGGGTTCCTGACCGGCGCGATCACTGCCGATACCACCTTTGGCGAGGGCGATTTCCGCAATGTCGTCCCGCGCTTCGAGGAGGAAAACCGCAAGGCCAACGAAGCGCTCGTTGCTCGCCTGAAGACCATCGCGCTAGATCGCGGCGCCACTCCGGCGCAGATCGCGATTGCCTGGCTGCTCGCCCAGAAGCCCTGGATCGTCCCTATTCCCGGCACCACCAAGCTGCACCGCCTGAACGAAAACCTCGAGGCCGCGCAGATCGAGCTGAGTGCAGCCGACCTTACCGTGATTGGCGAAGCGCTTGCCGCCTTCCCGGCGCAGGGCGCGCGCTATCCGGCATCGATCGCGGGCCGGGTCGGCCGCTAATTCCGATACGAAGGACATCCCCATGAAACTCATCCGCAATGGCACCCAGCCCTCGATCAAGGGCCCGGCCGACTGGTTCACCGGCAACGTGCGCATCGACAGCCCGTTTCAGGGCGAAGCACCCGCACGCGCCGGGGGCGCTATCGTGACTTTCGAACCGGGCGCGCGCACCGCGTGGCACACCCATCCGCTCGGCCAGACGCTGCTCGTCACTTCGGGCTGCGGCTGGACCCAGTGCGAAGGCGAGGACATCGTCCTGATCCGCGCCGGAGACGTCGTCTGGTGCCCGCCGGGTCACAAGCACTGGCACGGCGCCACGCCGACAACGGCGATGACGCACGTAGCCATTGCCGAAATGCTGGACGGCCGCGCGGTCGACTGGCTCGAACATGTCACCGACGAGCAATATCTCGCCGGCCCGGCAAAGGAATAGACCCGGGACATGACCGGTACTACGGCGCCGACCGTCCTTTCCGCGGGAGAGGACGGCGGCCACGGTTGGCGCGTCCTCGGCATTCTCTGCCTGCTGATGGGTTTCGCCTCGATCTCCACCGACATCTACCTGCCCGGCATGCCGACGATGTCGCACGCACTCGGCGCGGACATGGGCACTGCGGAGTGGACCGTTTCCGGATACCTCATCGGCTTCGCGCTGGGACAATTGTTCTGGGGGCCGGTGGGCGACCGTTTCGGACGCAGGCTTCCTGTCGCCACCGGCATCGCGCTGTTCGTGCTCGGCTCTGCCGGATGCGCGATGGCGACCGGCATCTGGTGGGTGATCGCAGCACGCGTGGTGCAGGCGGCGGGCGCCTCTGCCGGTGTCGTGCTGGGCCGGGCCATGGTGCGCGATCTCTATCAGGGCCCGCGCGCGGCGAGCATGATGTCCACCCTGATGACGGTCATGGCGATCGCGCCGCTGATCGGCCCACTGGTAGGCGGACAAGTGCTGCTCGTCATGGGTTGGCGCGCGATCTTCTGGGTGCTGGTGGGGGTCGGCATGGTCACGCTGGCGCTGCTGACCACCCTGCCCGAAACGCTGCCGCCCAAACGCCGCCACCGCATCGGCGCAGGCGAGGCTATCGCCCGCTACGTCGCCCTGCTGCGCAATCGCCGCGCCCTGGCCTATATCGGGGCGGGTGCCTTCTTCTACGGCGGGATGTTCGCCTATGTCGCGGGTTCGCCCTTCGCTTACATCACCTATCACGGTCTGCCGCCGCAGTATTACGGGCTGCTGTTCGGGCTGGGCATCGTCGGTATCATGGGTTCGAACATGATCAATGCCCGGCTGGTTCATCGCTTCGGCGTCGATACGATGCTCAAGGCCGGGATCGTCTGGGCTACGGTGAGCGCCCTGCTGATCGCGGTAACGACGTGGACGGACATGGGCGGCCTTCCCGGCCTGGTCCTGGCGCTGTTCCTCTATATCTCGGCCACCGGGCTGATCGTCGCCAATTCCATCGCCGGCGTGCTTGAGGAAGCGCCGCAGGGAGCCGGTGCCGCCTCGGCGCTGGTCGGCGCGGTTCAGTATGGCAGCGGCATCTTCAGTTCCGCGCTGATCGGCGCCTTCGCCAACGGCACGCCAGAGCCGATGGGGACCGTCATTCTGGTCACCGCGCTTGCCAGCCTTGCCTGTCTGGCAGGTCTGCGCACTCATCACTCCGGGTTATGAAAGCATGACGGATAGAGCGGATCATCGCCCGAAGAAGCCGAACCGGTCCGCGTCATTCGCGGTGCCCACGAACCGGGCATGACAATGTTCGACACCGCCGGGGTCGCACCAGGATTTGCGAAAAAGGCCGGAAGCCTCGTGCGCGAAAGCTTCTGCACACTGCTGGAAAGGATATGCCAATGACCGAAGTCGTAGTTGTCATCGGTGCCGGTTCGATCGGCATCGCCATCGCCCGGCGCATCAGCACGGGCAAGCGTGTGCTGCTGGCGGACTTGCACGAGGAACCGGTCGCGGCCGCAGCCAAGGTCATGGCCGATGCCGGATTCGAGACGAGCACGGCCGCTGTGGACATTTCCTCCCGCACCTCGGTAGAGGCACTGGTCGGTCAGGCTACGGCGCTTGGCGATGTCAGCGGCGTCATCATCGCAGCAGGTCTGTCCCCCTCGCAGGCGCCTGCCGAAAAGATCCTTGCGGTCGATCTCTATGGATCGGCGCTGGTACTCGAACTGTTCGGCGATGTGATGGCCAGGGGTGGCAGCGGCATCGTCGTCGCCTCGCAGTCCGGCCATCGCCTGCCTGCACTCACGCCCGAGGAAGACCGCCTGCTGGCGACCACCCCGGTCGAAGACCTGCTGGCGCTACCTATGCTGCAGAGCGACCGTATCACCGATCCGCTGCTCGCCTACCAGTATTCGAAGCGCTGCAACGCCCTGCGCGTCAGGGCCGAAGCGGCCACGCGCTGGGCTGCACGCGGTGCACGGGTCAATTCGATCAGCCCCGGCATCGTCATGACCCCGCTCGCCCGCGATGAACTGTCCGGCCCGCGCGCAGGCGGTTACCAGCGCATGATCGACGGCTCACCCGCCGGGCGTGCCGGAACGCCGGACGAAATCGCCGCGCTCGCCGCCCTGATGATGGGGCCGGAGGGCGCCTTCATCAACGGCGCGGATTTCCTCATCGATGGCGGTGTTACCGCCTCGTGGTTCTACGGGGCGCTTCAGCCGGAGTGACCCATCGGCCCGTGGCTCCCGTGACTATCGTTCCTGCCGCGCGCGGACAGCAAGGGGATGCCTAGACGGTATCCCCGATTGCCCACGATTTATAATCCCAGATAATGAACCTATCTACATTTAAGCGTCTAATCGAGGGTCACGACAGCCCGTATCCTTCAGCCGATCCAACGACACGGCGTGAGCCGGGAAAGGTATGAAGATGACGAAGGACATAGTGGTGGTGATCGGTTCGGGCGGGATCGGCCTTGCGATCGCCAAGCGGCAGGGTTTTGGCAAAGTCGTCCTGCTGGCGGATTTCGACCAAGGAGTCCTGGATGCGGCGGCCAAGGCCATGCGCGATGGCGGTTACGTGGTCGAAACCCAGCCAGTCGACGTCGGGTCGCGCGATTCGGTTCGCGCTCTGGCCGAAAAGGCCGCCTCGCTCGGGCCGGTCATGCAGGTGATCAACACCGCCGGCCTCTCCCCCAACATGGCCCCCGTAGCCCAGATCCTGAAGGTCGACCTTTACGGTTCGGCGGTTGTGCTGGAAGAGTTCGGAAAAGTCATCGCGCAGGGCGGCGCCACCGTTCTCATCTCGAGCATGGCCGGGCACATGATGCGCCAGCTCCCCGAAGAGGATGAAAAGGCACTGGCCTATACGCCCGCCGACGAACTGCTGGCGCTGCCATGCCTTCAGGACGATGCGATCCCCAACACACTGGTCGCCTACATGTTCGCCAAGCGTGCGAACTTCCTTCGGGTCCAGGCAGAGGCGATAAACTGGGGCGAACGCGGCGCGCGGGTCAACGCGATCAGCCCGGGTGTCATCGTGACCCCGCTTGGCCGCCACGAACTGGAATCGGAAATCGGCGACATATTTCGCGCAATGGTCGAGGCATCGCCCTCGAAGCGCATGGCTCCGCCCGAAGAGATCGCGGAAGCGGCCGCCTTCCTGCTCGGTCCCACCGCAGGTTTTATTACGGGCAGTGACCTTCTCATCGATGGCGGCGTCATCGCCGCGATGAGGGCCGGAAAGCTTCCAACGCCGGGCTGAAGGTACGGCGTTCGGGCACCCCGGTCATAGAAACGAGGAGCAGTGGCCGACCGGGGCATCAATCAGCGAACATTGATGCCCCGGTATCCGCGTCGCAATTCCTCAAGAAGTGCCACGAAGGCCGATGAGGCGTGGCGGCGGCTGGAATAGTAGAGGTGGTAGCCCGCGAACGGGGCGCACCAGTCGTCCAGCACCCGTTCCAGCCTGCCTTGCGCCATGAACGGGGTGACCATGTCCTCCATGACCATGATCATGACCTCTCCATGAAGCGCTGCCGTGACAAGGAGGTCCATGTCATCGACGGTAACCGGACCGTTGACGTGAACGTTGAGCGGCCGTCCCGCCTTTTCGAACTCCCAGATATAGACGCCCCCTGCAGTTGGCAGGCGGATATTGCCGCAACGAAAGCCGGTGAGATCGTGGGGTGCCTCGGGCTTGCCGTACCGCTCGAAATAGGCAGGCGCGGCAACCACGGCCATCCGCAGATCCGGGCCGATGCGGGCAGCGATCATATCCTTGGCGATCTGCTCGCCAAGCCGGACGCCAGCGTCGAACTGCTCCGAAACGATATCGACAAGCGCGCTGCTCAGCGAAACTTCGACCTGAATGTCCGGATAGCGCTCGGTAAGCCTCAGCACGGCTGGCCACAGCACAGTTTCCGCCGCATGCCGGCCGGCGGTCAGCCGCAGCCCGCCGGCCGGCCGTTCGCGCATTTCCCCGAGAGCGGCCAACCGCTCTTCTATACCGCAAAACGCAGGCCTCAGCGCTTCGAGCAGTTGTTCACCTATCGATGTCGGCGCGACGCTTCGTGTCGTCCGGGTAAGAAGCGGCAATTGCAACCGCTCCTCAAGTCGGCGCACCGTCTGGCTGAGCGCGGATTGCGAGCGGCCAAGGCGCGCCGCCGCACGCGTGAAGCTGCGCGCTTCAGCAACGGCAAGAAACACGGCAAGGTCGGCAAGTTCGTCAGTGAGCATAGGCAACGGGATAGCGCAAAGAACACCGCCCTGCCCAGTCCCGCGGCCGCTTCGCCTGCGGCCACGATGCTACCGCGACGAGCTCCCCGCATCAGCGGCATGCGCGCCAACCTGCGGTCCTTCGCGCCTGATCGAGATGCAGATGGTCGGCATGGGCTGCGTTGTAGTCCGGCGAGAGCACGGTCGAGAAACTTTCGCAGGCCGAATCCCGAACGGCGTGAAGAAATGCCGCTGCCTCCGCCTGGCCTTTCCAGTCTCCTCGCACCGTGATGCGCCGGCCGTCCTCCAGCACGAAAGCCGACACGTCGATGGCATTGCCGGTGGCGTGCTCGCTCCATGTCCCCTTGTCGCCATTGCCGATCCGGCGGCAGTTGTACGTGCCGAGTTGTTCGATGCGCACCACCGGGCTGCCCAGCAGCGCCTCAGCCTGTGGCTGGACGCCGTGGCGCAGCCACCAGGCCAGTCCGGCATCCACGGCGCATGTCGCCTCCACACGGCCGGGAGAGAGGCTCACTCCGGCCGCCTGAGGCGCCGCAAGGCGCTTTCGATCGTCCCGGCGGCACTGGTCCTTGCCCACAGGCGCCAGCGCCTCCTTGGCGATTCCGCTGCGATCCAGGAAGGCGCGGCAGGTGTCGCGGTCGCCGCGCAGGCTCGCGAACTTGTGCGGGGTCGCCCAGCCCGGCTGCTCGTTCAGCGTCAGCGGCGCCCAAGGGTCGTAGCCGGGATGCGCATACAGCCAGCTTCTCCCCGCCAGCACTACGCCGCCCAGCAGGACCAGGGATACGGCTATGCGGCCGATTGGAAATGTCATCGCTGCTGCAACGCGCGGGCCAGCGCCCGGCTCCGCGCCATCACTCCATGAGCGAGAACAGCGCCCAGGCCAATGCGGTAGCCCCGCAGAACAGCGGCCAGGACCAGTAGAGCTCGTGCCCCTGGTAGAAGGTATGGGTGATCGCGAGCATCCCTCCGCTCGATCCCTGGGAGCCGATGACCAGTGATACCACCCAGGTCAGCAGGAACCCTGGGATGAGCGCTTTGATGGCCGACATAGCATTGCCCGGTTTTTGGATAAGACTGTGGCAATTCTAGCCCCCATTCGTAAATTTGCTCCTACCAAGCCTGCCTGGGCAAGGCTGTGGAAAATCGGTGGATAGAGCGGGGAAATCCTGGGGACGAGATTCCCGCCGCGCAAATGAAAAAGGGGAGCCGATGGCTCCCCTTTCCCGTTGTCAGCATGTCGCCCAATCGTCAGATCGGCGGCAAGGGCTGCGGCGGCGCGTCGAAGTCCGCTTCGTGGGTCTCGATGAGACCACGACCGACATGGCTCTTGCGGTAGCCATAGGCGAAATAGACGACGAGACCGATCCCGCCCCAGATCGGCAGGACCAGCATGGCTTCGACCGGCAGGTTGAAGAACAGCAGGACGCAGCCGATGATCGCCACCGGCGACACGATCCACACCAGCGGGGTGCGGAACGGACGGTGGCGCTTGGGATCGCGCACGCGCAGGATCAGCACGGCGATCGACACCATCAGGAACGCGAAGAGCGTGCCCGAGTTCGAGATGTCGGCAAGCTGGCCGACCGGCAGCAGCGCGGCGGCAATCGCCACGAAGACGCCGGTAATCATGGTGACGATATGCGGCGTCTTCCACTTGGGATGAACGGTCGCCAGCTTCTCGGGAAGCAGGCCATCGCGCGCCATCACGAAGAAGATGCGGGTCTGGCCGTAAAGCATCATCAGGATGACCGAGGGCAGCGCAAGGTTGGCGGCCAGGCCGATGAGATCGCCCGCCCTCGTGTAGTTGATCGAACGCAGAACGTGGGCCAGCGCCTCGTTCGAGCAGACCAGCGGCAGCGAGCCCTGCTTGGAGAGCGCGGCGCACTGGGCGGCGAATTCGGGCGAACCCGGCTGCACGCCGAGCGCTGTCGGCTGGGCACCGACGGCGCCAACCGCACCGGCGGCGACGAGCAGGTAGAACACGGTGCAGATCGCAAGGCTGCCGATCAGGCCGATCGGGACATTGCGCTGCGGGTTCTTGGTTTCTTCGGCCGCGGTGGAAACCGCGTCAAAGCCGACATAGGCGAAGAAGATCGATGCCGCTGCACCCACGACCCCGAGCCCGCTGGTTCCGGCCGGGCCGAACCAGCCATTGGGCGTGAACGGCGCGAAATGCTCCGAATTCATGGCCGGCAGGGTCAGCGCGATGAACATGGTCAGCGCGGCAACCTTGATGGCGACCAGGATTGCGTTGACGGTGGCGCTTTCCTTGGTGCCGATGACCAGCAGCGCGGTAACGGCCAGCGCCACGAAGATGGCGGGAACGTTGATGATGCCGTGGCTGAAATCGATGCCGCTAAGCGACCAGCTTGGCCCGGCGGATAACAGGGCCGGTAGCTCGAACCCGGTGAGACTCTTGAGAAGCCCCATGAAGTAGCCGGACCAACCCACTGAAACGGCAGAGGCGGCAACGGCATATTCCAGGATCAGCGCCCAACCGACCATCCAGGCCAGCAGTTCGCCGACGACGGCATAGCTATATGTATAGGCGGAGCCCGAAACCGGCACCATCGAGGCCAGTTCCGAGTAGCAGAGCGCCGCGACCGCGCAGACGAAGCCCGCGATCATGAAGCTCCACATCATGCCCGGCCCGGCTTTCTGGGCCGCGGCGGCAGTGAGAACGAAAATACCCGTACCAATGATGGCGCCGACGCCCAGCAGCGTGAGCTGGACAGGCCCGAGCGACCTGTGAAGTGATTTCTTTTCCGCCGTCGCCAGAATGGCGTCGAGCGGCTTTACGCGTCCGAACATGCGGTGGACCCCCGAATTTTAGTATGGCGCGACGCTAGCGGGCTGCGATGACATGGCAAGCCTTAACGCCATTGGTTCCCCAGCTTTACGGTAATTGGCCCAGTCGAGGGGCCCAATACGCCCCTGCGGTTACCTTGTTCCGGCCTTCCGTAACGAAAATGCGCTTTTGCGCATCTTCCAACCCCGCGCTAGAAGCATTTTCATGTCCACGACCTTCCAGCTAGACACCGCGACAAGTCGCGCAAATCCAACGCCGGCGCCGATGAAACGGCTGACGGTGCCCTCGATCCAGCGCCGCAAGGTGGAGGGCAAGACCGCAGAACCGCTCGTCATGCTGACCGCCTATACGGCCCGTCAGGCCCAGCTTCTCGATGAGCATTGCGATATCCTGCTGGTGGGAGATTCGCTGGCCCAGGTGATCTACGGCCTCCCCTCCACCCTGCCTGTCACGCTCGACATGATGATCGCGCATGGCGCGGCCGTCGTGCGCGGCAGCTATCACGCGCTCGTCGTCGTCGACATGCCGTTCGGATCCTATGAGGAAAGCCCGCAGCAGGCCTTTGCTTCCGCCGCGCGCATTATGGCCGAGACCGGCTGCGCCGCGGTCAAGCTCGAAGGCGGCGTCGCCATGGCGGAAACCATCGCCTTCCTCACCGGGCGGGGCATCCCCGTCATGGCGCATATCGGCCTCACTCCGCAGGCGGTGAACGCGCTGGGCGGCTACGGCGCGCGCGGACGCAGCCAGGAAGAACACGCCAAGATCATCTCCGACGGCAGGGCGGTTGCCGGCGCCGGGGCGTTCTCGGTCGTGGTTGAAGGCGTGATCGAACCGATCGCGATCTCGCTGACACACAGCCTCGACATTCCCGTGATCGGCATCGGCGCATCGGCGCAGTGCGATGGGCAGGTGCTCGTTGCCGAGGACATGCTCGGCATGTTCGACCGCGTTCCGCGTTTCGTGAAGCGCTATGCCGACATGGCCGGGCTCGTTTCCGAAGCGGCCGCAAAATATGCAGCGGAAGTGCGCCACCGCAGCTTCCCCGGCCCCGAGCAGACCTACCAGCCCAAGTAGCAGCACCGAATCGGGGGCGATATTCCCGCCCCCGATTCGCGCCCTCGGCCCGGTGGGCGGTCAGCTTTGCAGGTCGTACTGCTTGAGCAGATCGTATAGCGTGGGGCGGCTGATCCCGAGCATCTTGGCGGTGCTGGAGATATTGCCCTCGCTACGGGCCAGGGCGTGACGGATCACCTTGCGGTCCGCCTGCTCACGCGCGGTCTTGAGATTGAGCGCGTTGATGACCTGCTCATCCGGCGCGGCAAGGTCGAGATCGGCGGCACTGACCAGCTTTTCGTCCGCCATGATGACGGCGCGCTTCACCCGGTTTTCCAGTTCGCGCACGTTGCCAGGCCAGCCCCAGGCGTCGATCGCGGCGAGAGCGTCGGAACCGAAGCCCCGCACCCGCGGGTTCATTTCCTTGGCGTAGCGATGAAGAAACGCCTTCGCCAACAGCGCCGCATCGCCCGGACGCTCGGCAAGGCTGGGGATCTTCACGACGATTTCGGCGAGTCGGTAGAACAGGTCCTCGCGGAAGCGCCCCTCGGCGATCATGGCTTCGAGGTCCTGGTGCGTGGCGCAGACGATGCGGGTGTCCACCGGAATGGATTCGCGCGAGCCGACCCGCTCGATCACCCGCTCCTGAAGGAAGCGCAGCAGCTTGACCTGAAGCTGGAGGGGGATGTCCCCCACTTCGTCAAGGAACAGGGTGCCGCCGCCGGCCATCTCGATCTTGCCGGGCGTGGTCTTCACCGCGCCGGTGAAAGCGCCCTTCTCGTGGCCGAACAGTTCGCTTTCGAGCAGGTTTTCCGGGATCGCCGCGCAGTTGATCGCCACGAACTGGCCCTTGGCCCGCCCGCTCGCCTCATGAAGCCCCCGCGCCAGCAGTTCCTTGCCGGTACCGCTGGCACCCAGCAGCATGACCGAGACATTGGTGCCGGCAACGCGCTCGATGGTCCGGGCGACGCGCACCATTTCCGGCGCGGCGGTGATGAGCCGGCCGAGCACCTTCTCGTCCTTCTCCACCCGGGACGCGAGACGCCGGTTTTCATCCTCGAGCCGGTGAAGCTGCAAGGCCCGGCGCACGATGAGGCCGAGGGCGTCGATGTCGACCGGCTTCTGGTAGAAGTCGTAAGCCCCATGCGCGATGGCCTGCAGCGCCGACTCCCGGGCGCCGTGACCGGAGGCGACGATGACCTTGGTGTCCGGCTTCAGCGCCATGATCTCATCAAGCAGCGCGAAGCCCTCGGTCGTACCATCGGGATCGGGCGGCAGACCGAGATCCAGCGTCACCACATCCGGCGTTTCCGAACGGAGCAAGGCAAGCGCGGTCGGACGGTCCCCGGCGACGATGACGTCGAAATCCTCGTAGGCCCATTTGAGCTGCGCCTGGAGACCCGCGTCATCCTCCACGATGAGGAGCTTGGGAAGCACCTTGGGTCGGGTTTCGATCATCTCAGGCTACCTTCTGGTCCTTGTAGGTGCTGTTCAGGTACATCTCTGTCGCCGCGGCCAGCGGAATACGGACGATGAAGCGCGACCCCAGCCCTTCCCGCGATTCGACGTCGAGCCGCCCTTTCATGCCCTTCACGAGTTCCCGCGCCTCGAAGGCGCCGATGCCGAACCCGCCGCTCTTGGTGGAGACGAAAGGCTTGAACAGGCGGTTTCGAACGAACTCTGCCGACATGCCCGTACCGGAATCGATCACTTCAAATCGCGCGTTCAGTCCGTCAGCACTAAGTGCAAGGAAAACAGGAGCTTCCGGCTGACTTGCATCGATGCCGTTCTGGATCAGATGGACAAGCACCTGTTCGAGCGAATGGCGGTTGGCGGTAATGGCAAGGTCCTGCGTCTCGGCAAGGACGATCTGCGGGTTGCCGTTGAACCGGCCGATCGCCGCCTGCGCGACTTCCGCCGCACGCACGCTCTCGAGCCGGTCCACCGCCCCGGTCCCGTAACGCGACAGGCGCGCGAGCAAGGCATTCAGCTTGTCCGACGAATTGCGCAGGGTGACGAGCATATCCGCACGAAACTCGGCCTTGTCGGCATGAAGCTCGGCATTGCGAGCGAGCAGGCTGAACTGGCTGGCGAGGTTCTTGATGTCGTGCATCACGAAGGCGATGCGGCGGTGGAAATCCTCGAAATGGCTCGATTCCGCCAGTGCCTCCTGACTGGCATTCTCGGCGAGGTAACTGGCAAGCTGCTGGCCGATCACGCGCAGAAGGTCGAAGTCCTCCCAGTCGAACTTGCGGGCAACCGGCGGCCGCGCGAGCACAACCATGCCGACGAGCCGTTCGTAGTGGACGAGCGGAACAAGCGCCCACGCGCGCTTTTCCTGAAGCAGCCACTCAGGCGCGACGACGTCGAAACCCGCAGGAACGCTGCCCTCACGCAAGTCATCGAGATCGGCAATGTAGGAAACCTGCTCGAAGACCGGGAGCCCGCTCAGCGGATAGGCGCTCGCGGGAACGGCGATATCGGCCCAGTTCCAGCGCGATGCCAGTGTCAGGTCGCCGCCATCATCGGGAGTCAGCAGGAGCCCTCCCGGACTGTCGGTGATATCGGCAACGGACTGTACAACGCGCTCGCCCAGCGGGAGCGTCTCGTCGTCGTTCTTGCCGATGGTTCGGGTAAAGCGCAGCCATTCCTCGCGATAATCATAGCGATGCTGGAAGAAGTGTTTGGCCAGTATGACCTTGAGCCAGTTCCGCACCCGGCGCGAGGGCAGCACGACCAGCGCGATCGCGCTTGCAAGGGTCAGGAACGCCATCTCGATGAGGCGCGCAAAGTCGCCCCCGGCATAGGAAAGCCACTGCGCCACGACCACCATCGCCACAAGGTAGGCCCCGATGACGAGCAGCGAGAACGTCTGGAAAGTCACGGCCCGCGAGGGCTTCAGGCGCAATTCGTCGCGGTTTCGCGAAGCCGCGATCGTCAGGCATGCAGCGAGCACCAGCGCGGCGATCCCGCGCAGCGCAACGATTTCGCCCGGCCAGGTACGACCGAGATAGGCGATCGTGTAAAGATTGAGGTCGAAGGACCAAAGAACCGCCAGGCCCACCGCCGGCCAGCGCAAGGCGGGACGCATTTCGCGCGGCGCTCCGGCGTAGAGATTGTGCACCAGCACCAGCCCGCCGATCGTGACCAGCAGGCGGAGCATGACGTCGATCTCGAACCCTACGTTCGCAAGACCCGCCGCGATCATCAACCGCGCGACAGCAAGGGTCATGCCCAGATGAAGGAGTTCGACAAAACCCAGAGCAAAGATCACCGGCCGGATCGGAGCAAGACTGGAATGCCGCCCGTCGCTGGCGAAAAGGCGATAGATCACCACGAGCCATGCAAGGTTACGGGCACTTTCGGCGAAAGAGGCGAAGAACGGCGCCTCGGCCGTCGCCGCAGCGGCCGTCGCCACGCACCATCCGGCCGTCACGAACAGGGCCACGCAAACCGCAGTACCCGCCCCGGCGAAACGATCCCGTCGCGGCCAAAGCCATAATGCCAGGCTTGCAACCGCGATCGCGCCGGTGAGGTCGAAAATCACCCCGACCGTGGTCCACATATCGAAGGAATGGCCTGCGTTCATCGCGCTCCTTCGCTCCAGAGCACCACACGCAGCGTTTGCAAGATGATCAGAAGGTCGAGGAAAGGTGTGTAGTTCTTCGCGTAGTAGAGATCGTATTCGAGCTTGTGGCGCGAATCCTCGATCGAGGCGCCGTAGGGATAGTTGATCTGCGCCCAACCGGTGATCCCGGGCTTCACCATGTGACGCTCGGCATAATAGGGGAGCTGCTCTTCCAGCTCGAGAACGAACTCGGGGCGTTCAGGACGCGGCCCCACGAAGCTCATTTCGCCTTTGAGCACGCTCCATGCCTGCGGCAGTTCGTCGATGCGTACCTTGCGAATGAAGCGTCCCACCCGGGTGACGCGGGGATCGTCCTTTTCGGCCCATTGCACCCCGCCGGCTTCGGCATCGGTCCGCATCGAGCGCAGCTTGATGACGTCGAAGTTCTCCCCGAACAGACCCACCCGCGACTGGCGGTAAAACGCCGGTCCCCGGCTGTCGATCTTCACCAGCAACGCGAAGATCGCGATGATCGGGGCGGTGAGGCAAAGCAGCAAGGCGCTGACAAGAATGTCGAACAAGCGCTTGGCGGCGCTGGAAATCATTCGCCCGGAAGAGAACCCGTCGGAGAAGATCAGCCAGCTCGGATTGACGGTATCGAGATCGACACGGCCGGTCTCTCGTTCCAGAAAGCTGGAGAACTCGTTGACGTGAACGCCCGTAGTCTTGATCCGCAACAGGTCCTTGAGCGGAAGCGCATTGCGCCGCTCCTCAAGCGCAAGAACGACCTCGCTGACACCGAGATTGTCGACATGGCGGGTGAGGTTGTGGATGGCCGCGCGGGAAATCGCTTCCTCGACGGCCGGCGCGGCTTCGCTCATCCCGACGTAGCCGACAATGACGAAGCCGCTTTCCTGACGCTCGGCCAAATCGCGCAGCCGCTGTGCCCGGTGCCCGGCGCCCAGCACGAGGACGCGGCGACGGAACGCAGATGTGCCGAGGAAGCCGCTCAGGAGGATCCTGTTGGCGATCAACAGCACGATCGCGAAAGCCATCGAATAGGCCAGCGTCGAGCGCCAGAAATGCTGCCCGGCGAAAAGGAAATCAAAGAAGGCGAGAGCGATGACGCCGAGCGAAACCGCCACCAGCAGCCGCGCCGCCGCGAAGCGCATCGACCGCAAGGCGTCAGCCCCGTAGACGCCCACTGCGATCATCGACAACGAAATGACGGCGGCGAAGGCGGTGTGAAGCGCGATCCGTTCGCCCAGAGTGCCGAGTTCGATCCCGATCTGCCCCGCCCGCAGCCGCCATGAAAGCTCATTGGCGCCCGCCAGCAAAATCATGTCCACCAGCCAGAGCAAGGCGACGGCATGGGGGATATAATGTTTGAACAGACGAATCATCGTCGAGAAGCGCCATTCTCCAAGCCGAAACCGGCGGTGAGGTCCTCTTTAGGCCAAAGGCGTAAACTGTCGGTGAATCTGACAGCATGGGAAATGTCCGCAGTCCGCAGGGGTGCCGCCAATCATGCGTTGCGCAACGCTTTTCACCTGGAGCTGTCGGACTGCCTTACAAGCCTTCCCCGCGAGCAGGGAGCTACTTCTTCGCCATCAGCCGCAGAGCCGTGAGCGTCAGGGCCTCGCTGCCCGATGCGATGACCTTGTCGGCCTGCGGAGCCCAGAACGGACTGTGCAGCGAAGGCAGGGAAGGCCCCCCGGCCTTGGCGGCGGCCAGCTTCTGCGGATCGGCACCACCGACCCAGAAGATCACCGACTTGATATGGTCCTCGTCAGCCCGGCGAAACTCACCGAAATCCTCACCGCCCATGACCGACGGCGTGACCACGACATTGGCATCGCCCATCCGGGCCTTGAGATCGGCCACGGCCTCCTGCGTGAACTCCGGCGAGTTCCAGGTGGCTCGCGTGTAGATGTCCTTCACCGAAACTTCGGGCATCAGATCATCGGAAAGACCGGATGCAATAGCCTCGCCGCGAGCGATGCGCTTGATCCCGTCCAACAGGTGCGCACGCGTCTGGTCCGAATAGCTGCGCACGGTCAGCTCGAGTTTGGCCTGATCGGGAATGATGTTGTGCTTGGCGCCCGCATGGAACGATCCGACCGTGACCACCGCCGGATCGAGCGGACTGGTTTCCCGGCTCACGAGCGTTTGCAACTTCATGACGATCGCGCTGGCGAGCACGATCGGGTCCTTCGTCGTTTGCGGATAGGCCCCGTGGCCGCCCAAGCCCTTCACGAGGATGTCGACGCTATCGACATTGGCGAGCGCCCAGCCCACCGCCGCACCGACCTGCCCGGCGGGAAGATCGGCGGAATCGTGGAAAGCCAGAGTGTAGTCCGGCTTGGGAAAGCGCGTGTAGAGACCGTCCTTGAGCATTCCCACGGCGCCCGTGCCGACTTCCTCCGCCGGCTGACCGATCATGACCAGCGTGCCAGACCATTCCGATTTGCGCGCCGCCATCAACCGCGCGGTCTCGATCCAGGCGGTCATGTGGGTATCGTGCCCGCAGGCATGCATCACGCCGCTCTCCACGCCCGCAGTCGAAACGCCGCGCTTTTTCGAGGCGAAAGCCAGGCCGGTCTGCTCGACGACAGGCAGACCGTCCATGTCCGCACGGATCAGGACCGTGGGCCCGGCGCCGTTCTTGAGAACCGCAACCACACCGGTCTGGCCGACCTTCTCGGTAACGGTGAAACCAGCATCCCGCGCGGCCTTGGCCATGATCCCGGCGCTGCGCACCTCCTGATAGCTCAGTTCGGGATTGGCATGGAGATCGCGGTAGATCGTCATCAACCCGGGAATGTCTGCCGAGATCCTTTCGGCGACAGGCTCCGCAGCGGCGATGTGGGAGCCCGTGGCGAGACCGAGGGATGCGATGACGGCGAGTGTTTTCATAATGGCAACGTATGGCCCTCGCGCAGGGTCGGCAAGAGCCATCCTCACTGCGCTGCGGCGCGCTTCTGCCCGGGCATCAAACCCTTATCGACCAATGGAGCGGTCACGAAATCGGGCAACCGCAGTTCTCGCGCCACGGCCGAGCGGTCCTGCGACACATCGGGAAAGGCGCGAGCCGCATGGCCGAGCACGTCCGCAGCCTCCCTTCCGCGCCCGTCGAGCGCATAGGCCGAAGCCAGAAGATAACGGGAGAGCAATCCGCGATCTTCCGCATTGAGCCGGGCGAAGTGCACCGCTTCAGGCCCATCCTTGCGGTGGAGCGCATCGATGGTCAGGCCAGACCAGTACCAGGGCGGATGCCCCGGATTGAGCCGGATCGCCTTGCGCGCGAGTGCCGGTGCGATCTCGCGTTCACCAAGCGCACTCAGAAGACGTCCCCCGTTTGCCAGAACCTCGGAATTGTTCGGACTGATCTCTAGAGCCTTGCCGATCGCATCCCGTGCCGCATCGTCCTCGCCGTGCCGATAGTAAGCCAGGGCCAGGTAGGTATACGCAATGGCATTCGTGGCATTCGCCGCGACCGCACGCTTTGCGGCCTCCAGTGCCTCGGGGGAATCGCCCTCCCCCCCAGCCTGCGCCTCGAAAAGACGCACCCAGGAAAGCAGCGCCCAGGCACTGGAGTAGTTCGGCTTGTCGTAAACCGCGCGTTCGAGGCATTCCTTCACGCGATCCAGACCGCCCTCCTCCCTTGCGCGCATGAACTGGTAGGCCTGCAATTCGCAGTAGTAATGATCCATGCTGACATCGCGGTGATTTTCCAGATCCTGCCGCATCGTCTCATGGATAACACCGTATGGCTGGCCGAGCCGCGAAGCCACGCCCAGCGCGATATCGGATTGGACCGAGAGAATCTTGGTGGGAACGAAGTCGATCGGATCGCTGCGCTCGGACCACACGATAACCCCTCCCGGCATCCTTGCCAGACGCGAACTGACGCGGAAACTCCCACCCTCCACGGCAATCGAGCCTTGAAGCACGAATGCCGGCGGCAGACCGCGCCTTGCCTTCGATTTCTCCTGCAAGTCGTGCGGTGCGTTCAACTTGTCATCATCGAAAGCGATCACGGCAAGATTCGGAAGCTGCGACAGATAATTGATGAGGTCGTTCCGCAACCCTTCGCGAATTGGGGCGATCGATCCCGTTTCCCCGCTCAACGCATAAGGCGCGACATAGACGACCGGCCCGGTCGGCATCTCGCCGGCCCGGACGAACACCGCATCCCGGTCCTCGCCCGGCCAATAAACGATCAGCACTGCAGCAATGAGTGCAAGGGCCGCCAGAAGGCCCCACGCGCGCCTCCGCAAGGTCAACGCGCTGGAAGAGCGCACGATATCCTCCTCCGAATCGGCAACGATCTCGGAAGGTTGCGGGGCGACGGACGATGGTTCGGTCTCGGAAGGATTCCCTGAGGCCTCCTCACCGCCCGCACCGAGTTGCTGCTCCTTGGGAAGCTCCAGACCCGGAACATAGGAGCCGCGCGGCACGACGATCCTGTAGCGGTCCTCGATCCCGTCCTTCGCATAGTACTCGGACAGCGCCTTGCGAAGACGGGTCATCTGCACCCTGACGAGCGAATCCGATGAAGCGTCGAAATCCTCGTCACGCCCAAAGACATCGAGCGCGATGGGATAGCCTTTCAGCCGATCTCCATTTCCCGCAACCTTCTGTTCCACAAGATAGGACAGAAGTTCCGCCAACCTAGGCGATGTCTTGAAAGTAGAAGAGGCGATGACGCTGGATACAGCGCTACGATATTGGTCGGCAGTGGGTTCCATATCGTCCCCCTCCGGAACAAAGTAGTCCGGAGGGGGAGATTTGGCAAACACGCTTCTTAGTTGCGACCCGAAGCGGCTCTCCAAAACCTTGTCCGTCAAGCCGATCCGCCCCACCACGTGCCGGTAAGGGCGAGAAACGGAGAACTGCTGGAAGCAAGCCGGCGGCGTAGGGGACCACCGGTGTCCCGTGAACCTCGTTTCCTCGGCTCGGAACGAGCTTCCAGCAGACCTCGACGTCGATCGGACCCCAGTTGGATTCGAAAGACAATGCCACCGCGATCAGGCGGTGGAATTTCAAGGTTGTTACCAATGTAGATGGAAGATGCCCCGAATCATCCGTGTTTAACCGTTAAATTCCGTCAATTTCCAAGAGATAAGCCTCCAGGACGCCGACATCGCGGTAAGCACGTTCACTATTGAACACAGCCGACGTCCGACCTGCCCGCTTTGAGCACCCCGGAGAAAAGAAAAGAGCCGCGAAACCCCTGAGGGTTTGCGGCTCGAAACTTGCGGTGTGGTGCCCCTGGCCCGACTCGAACGGGCACGCCTTGCGACAAACGATTTTGAGTCGTTCGCGTCTACCATTCCGCCACAGGGGCACTTTCGCATGGTGCAGCCGCTTCGCGCGACGCACCGACGCGGCAGGCTTTAGCCGCGCCTTGGCTTCGGCTCAAGTCACTTGAGCGCGTTTGCAAGGATCTTGTGGAGACGCGAGTGCAGCGCGTCGTTGCCGGCCAGGATTTCCTTGTCGCAATAAGGCTGCGAACGGCCCTTCCAGTCGGAAACGAAGCCACCGGCCTCACGCACGAGCAGGCACCCGGCCGCGGTATCCCACGGCTTGAGGTCGGCTTCCCAGAAGCCTTCGTAACGGCCCGCAGCAACCCACGCGAGGTCCAGCGCGGCAGAACCAAAGCGACGGATGCCGGCAACCTGCGGTGCGAGCGCGTGATAGATTCGGGTCCATTCGCCCGCATCGCCATGACCGGCGAAGGGAATGCCGGTCGCGATCACGCTTTCGTCAAGGTGGCGGCGCGACGAAACGCGCAGGCGCTTGTCCTGAAGCCAGGCGCCCCGGCTCTTCTCCGCCCAGTAGCTTTCGTCGGTCACCGGGTTGTAGATCAGGCCAGCGGTTACCTCGCCCCAGCCCTTTCCGTCGAGACGCGGCTCCTGCACGGCAATCGAAATCGCGAAGTGCGGAATACCGTGAAGGAAATTGGTCGTGCCGTCGAGCGGGTCGACGATGAAGCGCGGCTTGTCGGGATCGCCCTCGATCTCGCCGGCCTCCTCGAACAGGAAGCCCCATTCAGGCCGTGCGGCACGCAGTTCGTCCCAGATCGTGCGCTCCGAAGCCTGGTCAGCCTTCGAAACGAAGTCCGCCGGTCCCTTGCGCGAGACCTGAAGGTGCTCGATTTCGCCAAAGTCGCGGCGCAGGCGGCTGCCCGCCTTGCGGGCCGCTTTTTCCATGACGCGAATGAGACCGGAGATGGCCATAAAACTTACCTTGTCCTTCGAGTACCGGCCGAAGCCGGCCTGATTTTATCGGCCCTGCGGCGCGGGCTGCGTAGCGGGCTTGTAACCGCACAGTGCCACCATGGCGCTGAGCAGTTCGGTGGGATTGTCGCGATGGACCTTGCCGGGGTGCTCGGCGATAATCTTGTCCATCGATTCGCTGATCTTCTGAAGCGAATTGTTGTAGATGCAGCCCACCAGAGCGCCCTTGGCAGGCGCCTCTACCTTCTCGGACTGCAATCCGCTGATCAGCACCTTGAGATAGAGCATCGCGTTTTCCACTTCGGGAGAAGTGCCGGGATGCTCGGTCCCTGCAGCAGACGCCGCCTTGGCCGGAGCCTTGGCGGCGGCCTTCTTCGGCGCGGCGTAAGTCGGCGCGGCGAGCCCTGAAAACAGGGCCGCCACGGCCACGAAAGACGCCAGCCGGCGCATCAGTCAGCCTTCCTGACGTAGGACTTCTCGTAAACGTCCACAACGATGCGCGTGCCGCTTTCGATGTGCGGCGGCACCATCACGCGCACACCGTTGTCGAGCACGGCAGGCTTGTAGCTGGAAGAAGCGGTCTGCCCCTTCACCACGGCATCTGCCTCGACGATGACGGCTTCGACCTGTTCGGGAAGCTGGACCGAGATCGGACGCTCTTCCCAAAGCTCGAGAAGCACCTGCATGCCGTCCTGAAGGAAGGCTGCGGCATCGCCGAGAAGATCTGCGGGGAGCTGGATCTGCTCATAGGTTTCGATGTCCATGAACACCAGTTGGTCGCCCTCGACGTAAAGGAACTGGAAGTCCTTGGTGTCGAGACGGACCTTCTCGACCGTGTCGGCGCTGCGGAAGCGGACGTTGGTCTTGCGGCCGTCGATCAGGTTTTTCATCTCGACCTGCATGAACGCGCCGCCCTTGCCCGGCTGGGTGTGCTGCGTCTTGGCAACTTTCCAGATGCCCTTTTCGTATTCGAGGATATTGCCGGGACGAATGTCGACGCCGCTGATCTTCATGGGATGAACCTTAAGATGGGAAAGAGCCGGTGTACGGAAAGCATGGGCCCTTAGCCGAGGAGACTGCCTGTGGCAATTGGTTCGCGCCGATGCTAGCGGTTGGTCATGACCCGCGCCCTCCGCAACACGCCTTTTCTCGCCCTCGCCCTGGTATCTGGCGCTCCTGCCATCGCGCCCTTGCAGGCAAAATCGCCGCCCCCGCCGGTTCCGGGGGGACTCATCGGCACCATGGAACTTGGCCAATACAGCTGCGAGAAGGACGGAACTGCGGGCGGACCGGTCGGCATCCGCCTTCCGCAGTACGACTTCCGCGTGGTGAGCGCCTCGAACTACAAGACACCGGACGGCGTTCGAGGCAGCTACCTCATGACCGGTGACCGTGTCGTGATGACGGGCGGCGAACTCAAAGGCATGAGGATGCACCGCATGTCCAAAGGCTTCCTTCGCCTTACAGGGCCGGATGGCCAGGACAGCGACATGCGCTGTATCCTGACGCGCGGCGGCAGAGGCAATCTCAAGAACTCGGGCCAGCCCGACACCTGATCGCCCCTGCGGTTTGCCCGTTCCACGGATCCGACCTAGCTCCCGATATGGAGATGGATGACGGAGCGCTGCAATGGATCTCGGGCTTGCCGGAAAACTGGCCATTGTAACAGGCGCAACCGCCAATATCGGCCGCGCCATAGCTCTCGAACTCGCAAGCGAAAGGGCTGATCTCGTCCTTGTCGGCAGAGACGGGGATGCGGGCGCCAGGCTGGTGGAAGACTGCCTCTCCAGAGGCGCGGGCCGCGCGATCTTCGTCAGCGCGAACCTGCTCGATCCCGAGGCTCCGGCAAAAATTCTGGAATCCGCCGCAAATCTCGGCAACGTCGAAGTGCTTGTGAACAATGTCGGCGGCAACGTCGATCAGGGCTTCTTCGTCGATTCCGACCCTGGAAAGTGGATGGCGGACATCGACCTCAATTTCGGCACCGTCCTGCGCATGACCCACGCCGTCCTGCCCGGCATGATCGAACGCAAATCAGGTGCGGTGGTCAATGTCGGCTCCACCGCTGCGCTGGTCGGCGATTACATGCTGCCGGTCTATTCGGCAGCCAAGGGCGCGGTTCACAGCTTCACCGTGGTGCTTGCCAAGGAAGTGGGACAACACGGCATCCGCGTAAATGCCATAGCGCCATACGCGACGATTTCACGCGATCCCGCTGCTTTCAGCAAGGGCAGCCGGTTCCATCCCGATTCCGGCGTGTTCAGCGGCGGCGGCGCGTCCATCCGCGAGGAAGACAAGGCGCTGCGGCAGCGCCGCACTTTTGTGGGCCGTCCATTCGCGATGCCGGAGGAAATGGCCGGAATGGTTGCCTTCCTCGCGGGAAATCGCGCCAGCTTCATTACCGGGCAGGTCTATCCCATCGACGGGGGCGCCCTGCTCTGAACCATTTCCAGGGGGAGAAACAACGATGGCCATCGACGAGGCCGCACTTCAGGTCGTGATCGACAAGGAAGCCATCCGTGAGCTGGTGCTGCTCTACTCGCGCGCGATCGACCGGCAGGACATCGAGCTGCTCCGCGATCTCTACACCGAGGACGCAACGGACACGCACGGAGACAGCTTCGACGGCACGGCAGAGGACTATTGCCAGTTCATCGCACATGCCTTTCCGCACATGCCCTATTCCGGACACCACGTCTGCAACCATCTTATCGCGATCTATGGCGACGAAGCGAGCGGGGAGGTTTACGCGCTTGCCTGGCACCTTATCCAGGCACGCGACGGCACTCGGGAAGAGGACTTCATGGCCGTCCGCTATATCGACAATTATCACCGGTGCCCGGATGGAAAATGGCGATTTTCCAAGCGTGTCGTGACTTACGATTTCAAGCTGCGCCGGCCTTTCGACGGCGGCGGTCTGCTCGGTCAGGGACCTGACGATCCGAGCTACCGGACCTGCCTTCAGCCGCTGTTCGCACGCGGCGCCCGAACCTGAGACGCCCCAAGGCCTGCCTGCCCTTGACGGCAGGCAGGCCCGGAACGCCGTACCTCGTTACATCGAAGGCGCGTAACCGCCGTTGAGCGGGTATGTCTGCCCCGTGATCCACTCCGATGCATTCGAGCAAAGGAAAGTGACCAGCCCGGCTACATCGCTGGACTTGCCATATCGACGTATCGTGTAACGCGACAGCATAGCCTTGGCGTGATCGGACTGCATGACTTCGGCCAGCTGTTCCTCCGGCATGTCGGGCATCAGGGCTGACAGGGATACGGCATTGCAAGTGACCCCGTAGCGCCCCAGCTCCTTTGCGATCGACCGAACGAACCCCTGCGCGCCTGCTTTCGCCGAGGCGTAGACGGCGAGCTTGGGTTCACCGATGCGCCCGGAATCCGAGACTATGGTGACGATCCGTCCCCGCTTTGCCTCGACCATGTTGGGAACGAATGCAAAGCAGCAGTTGTATACTCCGTAGAGATTGGTGCGCAGGTAACGCTCCCAGTTCGCCGGGTCCTCCTCCCAGAAGTTCTGCGAGGGACGGATCGAAGCCGTCGGGCCGGCCATGCCCGCATTGTTCACAAGGATCGTGGCCGGGCCAAGCTTCGCCGTGATCGCGTCATTGGCTGCGCGCACCGCGTCAAGGTCGCCGACGTCGAACGGCACTGCCAGAGCCGGAACGCCAAGTGCGCGAATTTCCTCCGCAACCGCTTCCGCACGTTCCGGCACGAAGTCGTTCACTGCAATGCCGCCGGCATTGTGCCGTGCCAGTTCGAGCGCCGTCGCGCGTCCGGCATTCTGCCCGGCCCCCGTGACGATCGCGACTTGCCCGCCCAGATCGATCAGATCGCGTGCTTCCATGGTATCTTCCCCAAGTTTCTGTGTCGGAGCAGATTAGTACATGGCAGCCTTGCGGAAGCGACGGCCGCAACATCGATATCGCATCGACGGTTACGCCATCGCTGGCAGGCTATGAGCCCCAGAGCGCCTGGGCGGCAGCCATCCCCTGCGCGCCCCGTCCGCCCAGTTCCGCGGTCAGGAGCTTGAGGCGATAGGTCCACAAGTGCAGCGGATGCTCCAGCGTCATGCCCATGCCGCCAAGGAACTGGTGGTAATCGTAACAGACCCGTTTGGCCGCTTCCTGCGCGTGATGAAGCGCCATCGCCGCATCGGCCGCATCACCGCTCGCTGCCGCGCGCATCGCCATCCAGTAGGCGCTGTTGGTCAGCACCTGATCCTCGGCAAGGCGGTGCCGCATCCCCTGGAATGTCGCCAGCGCCCTGCCGAATTGCTTGCGTTCGGACACGTAAGTGACGGTAATCGCCAGCGCTCCGGCCAACAGCCCTGCCGCCTCTGCCGCAATGGCCACGCGCCAGGCACGCATCACATCCGAGACATCTGCATCGTGATGGACCATCGTATCCGGCAGCGCTTTAAGGAATGCTACCGGGTAAGCATAGAGCGTATCCTCCTGCGCCGCGCCGATCATCGCCTCCTCCGCGGTAAAACTGCGCACGCCTGAAGGCCCGACCATCACGACGGTAGCGCCCGGTCGCAGGAAACGCACCGGCCCATGGGTTCGACCTTCCTCGACCATGCAAATCGGACGCGGCAATTCGGGATCGATCAAGGGCCGCACCAACGCGGATACTGCCGCTTCCACCGCGAAGGGCAGGCGCGCCAGCTTCTCCACCACGAGCGCCGCGGTCACGGGGCCGAGTTCGTCCACCGCCATGACGTCCAGGAAGCCGTTCTCCGCGAGGGCTTCGTCCAGTTCATCGCTTTCGAGTGCCAGGGACACGTCATGCATCGGCACCGCCTGAAACGGCCGGGCGAGACTGTCGACAAAGTCGAGTACCTGGGTCTGGTCCTCATTGAGGGCAAGCTGCATCAGCGCGGTTCCCGGGGCAGATCCAGCACTTCGCTGGCAATGATGTTAAGCTGGATTTCAGCCGATCCGGCGGCAATGCCCGCAACGATTCCGCGCTGGTGGTGCATCTTGAGATAAGACGAGGCTCCCGCCAGCCCTTCTGGCAGGAACTCAATCACGAATTCGCAAACCGCCCTTTCGGCCATGACCGTGCCATAGCGCGCGGAACTGGATTCGGCGCCGATCGCGAGGCCATCGACCCGCTTCTGGACGACGGCGTAGTTCGCGGTTCCCGCAGCCTCGCAAAGGGCGGCGCAGCGGGCGGCTTCGATGCGGACGTATTCACGCGCAAACTCGCCCCGTTCTTTCAGCATCGCAACGGCACGGTCGAGCGCGGCACGGGCCAGCGTGAAGCGAGGAATGCCGAGCCGTTCATTGCGCAAGGAATAGGCGATGATTTCCCAGGCCTGCCCTTCATCTCCGAAACGCGCGGTTTCAGGGACCGTGACATCGTCGAAGAAGACCTCGTGGATATCGCCCTCACCAATCAGCGATGGAATCTGGCGTACCGTGATACCTGGTGTGTCCATGGGCACGAGGATGATCGTGATGCCCTTCTTCCTGTCGTCACTGGTGCGCGTCAGCAGGAAGCAGGTGTCGGCAAGGCCGGCATAGGATGTCCAGATCTTCTGGCCATTGATAACGTACCGCCCCTCGGTGCGAACTGCACGCGTCCGCAAGGCGGCGAGATCGGAACCGGCGTCAGGCTCCGAAAATCCCTGGCACCACAGCGATTCCCCGCGCGTGATGGGCTCGAGATAACGGGCTTTCTGCTCGGCAGTGCCATACTTTTCGAGCGTAGGGCCGATCCAGTTCACGTTCATGTACTGTCCGCCGCGCGGCTCTCCCGCGATCCACATTTCCTCGGCGAGGATCTGCTGCTCCCACGGACCAAGCCCTTCTCCGCCCATTTCGCGGGGCCAGTGCGGGAACAGAATGCCAGCCTCGGCCAGCTTCACGCAGAATTCGCGCGCGAACGCCGTCAGCGCCGGCGATGCGGGGCCATGCTCGGAGAACTTCTCCCAGTCTTCAGGGAGATTGGCGTGGAGGAAGTCCCGGATCTTGTGCCGGAAGGCGTCCTGTTCCTCGGTCCATTCGAACTGCATGGCATCCTTCCCTGTTCTCCTCCCGGCGTTACCCAGCGTACTTCCCGCCCACAAGGCTGGGCCCAACGCCCCGGCGAAAACCGCAATCCGTCGGTTCCGGTTGACCGCGGCGGCATACCGGGAGCAACATGGAGCCACGGGGCAGTTGGGCCAGCAGGGCCGAACAAGGGAAATCGCCATGCCCAGATTACATGCCTTCGCCTTGCTCACAGCAGCGCTTGCACTCGTCCCTCCAGCAAGCGCGCAGCCCGGGAGCTATCCGACGGACGGGTGGCCGAAGGACGTGAAAGCTACCGCTCTCACCAGCGCCCAGATCGACCCTCTGATGCGCGCGGCAGGTTATTCGAAGTCCGGCAACGCCTGGCGCGGGTGCGGCGGTTCAACGAGCGTCACCCGCGAAGCGGTCGAACTGCGCGACCTCAATGGCGACGGCCGCCCCGAGGCGATCGTCGTTGCCGATGGCACGGAATGTTTCGGAGCGGCAGGCACCGGCTTCCAGCTTCTGCGCCCGGTACCCGGAGGCTGGAAAATCATGACCGACCAGACCGGCGTCGCCACTTTCCTGAACACCCGCGGAGCGGACGGCTATCCCGACCTTGAGATCGGCGGTCCCGGCTTCTGCTTCCCGGTCACGCGCTGGATCGGCACCGAATATCGCGTGGTACGGTTTGCTTACGAAGGCAAGGCCTGCAAACCTCCTGGCTGACCCCCTATTGCCGTACTGCGCCGATCGCTGCCGGCGAAAGATAGCGCGTAGTCGAGATGCCTCCATCCACGGCAATAGTCTGGCCATTGACGAAACCCGCCGCGTCGGAGGCAAGGAAGGCGACCATGTTGCCGATGTCGGCAGCAGTACAGTCTCGCTGGAGCGGGGTCAGTTCATGATTGGTGCGCCGGAAGAAATCGAGATTCCAGAAGGCATCGGTCATCTCCGTCCGCACCACTGTTGGCGCCACGTAGTTTGAACGAATTCCGCGTGGCCCATATTCGGCCGCCATGGTTTGCATAAGGCCGATCTGCCCTGCCTTTACCGTGGAATAGGCTCCCCCGCCCGGCGTGCCATACAGCCCCCAGGTGGACCCGATGAAGAGGATGGAGCTTCCCTCCCCCATGATGGCCAGAGCCTCGCGGCAAAGCCGGAAAGGCGCGCGAAGCGAGATCCCCAGAACTTCATCGAGCATCTCGTCCGTCGTCTTGTCGACCGGCCCGAAGTTGAACGATCCGGCATTGTTCACCAGCACATCCAGCCGGCCGAACTTCTCCACCGCTGCATCGACGATGAGGCGCGGGGCCTCTCTCGAAGTGGCATCGATGGCGACGAAATCGAACTCTACCGTGCCTGAGAGCGCATCCTTAAGCGCCTGAAGCTTGCCTGCGTTACGCCCCGTGCCAAGAACGCTCATGCCCTGTTCTCCGAGCGCGCGCACGATGGCCTCCCCAATGCCGCCTGCCGCCCCGGTGACGATTGCTACCCTGCCTTGCATTCCGATCGCTCCCCTTCGCAAGATGAACCGGATGCCTTGCGCAGATTGTCCGCACGCTCCGCAATGTCGTTCGCGGCGACGTAGCCGAAGGTCATCGCCGGCCCGATGGTCGCTCCTGCCCCCGGATAGGTATCGCCAAACGGCGTCCCCGAATTGTTGCCGGCGGCGTAGAGCCCTGCGATCGGCAGCCCCGCACCATCCAGAACGCGGGCCCGCGCATCGCATCGCAGCCCACCCTTGGTGCCGAGATCACCATTGTTGATAGGCACTGCGTAGAAAGGTGCCTTGTCGATAGGGCCGATGTTGGGATTGGGCTGGGACACAGGGTCGCCGAACATCCGGTCGTAGGCGTTCATCCCGCGTCCGAATTCAGGATCGACACCGGTCTTCGCATAAACGTTCATCCGGGCAATCGTGTCCTGCACCGCGGTTACCGGGAGGCCGATCTTGTGACAGAGCTGCTCGATGGTATCGGCACGGAAGACGTAGTGGTCCCACCAATCCGCCGGAACCTTGTGCTCGGCCGTGTGGACCGTGGGCATCAGACCGCCCGCGCTGAACTTGCGCCGAAACTTGGAGTCGAAAATCAGCCAGCACGGGCAATTCGCCCCGCTTTCACGCTGATCGCGCACCATGGCCTGCCCGAACTGGTCGTATCCGCAAGCTTCGTCAACGAAACGGACGCCGTTACGGTTGACGACCACACTCCACGGTCGTCCCACGTCGAAGGCCGCCTGATGGATTTCGTGGAAGTTGGAAGCCCCCTTCATCGGCAGGGTCATGGTCGGTATCCACCAGCCCTGTTCGGTATGCTCCGTCGAAGCGCCGACAGCTTCGGCGGCGATCAGTGCTTCGCCGCGATTGCCGTCTTCCGGGGTGGACGAATGACGCGTCAGCCCGGGGACCGGATAGAAACGGTCTCGCAGAGTCTGGTTCCATTCGAATCCGCCGGCCGCCAGCACCACTCCGTATCGTGCCTGGACCGGATAGCGCCGCCCGAAACAGGAAAGCTCAACGCCCGTCACCCCGCCGCTTTTATCGATGATGAGGCTTTCAAGGCTCGTTTCGAGGCGCAATTCCACACCGCGCGCGAAGACCTGCTCGTAAGTCGCCCCCATCAGCGCCGCACCCTGAGTGAACCGGCGGTCCCTGTGCGAAACCTTGCGGGTGCCCCGGTCCAGCCAATAGCGCCCGATCATCTTGCCAGCGACCCGGCGCCAGCCCTTCGACTGCATCATGAGTGCGAAAGTCTCGGTAAGGTCCATCGCATATCGACCGAACAGCTTGAAGCGGTTGTACTGCTCCCTCATCAATGCGTAGCGACCGTCGCCGAGCCGCCGTCCATCGAAAGTCGGCACGATCACGGAACGATCCGCGCGTGCGCCGGGCCTGTCCGGAAAATAATCCGGCCAGGCCGCGGCCATCAGGTCGACGCCTGTACTCCTGAGATATCGGAGCATCTCCGGCGCCTCTTCCACGTAGGCTTCCAGCCGTTCGCGATTGACCGGCACCCCGATCGTCGCCCCCAGATATTCCAGGGCTGCCTCGCGGCTGTCGCCATGCGCACCGTCAAGCCCATGATTGGGTATCCACATGACACCGCCGGATGCGGCCGACGTGCCGCCGAACTTGTGCGCCTTTTCGACGATCAGCACCTTCATGCCGTTGTCGGCACTGCGCAGCGCAGCCATAGCTCCCGCCGCTCCCGATCCGACCACTACGACATCGAAGCTTTCACCCCACGACACCTGCATTTCTCCCGCCGCTTTCTGTTCTTATCGCCCGAACGCGATCAAGGCCCTGCCCCCCGCCTTATCGCGTCGGCGGCTTGCCCGAGAAATGACCGCCAAGGTACAGCGAGTTGCTTGGCCCTGCTGTGCCTGCCCGTGCCCTTGCCTCGCATCGGCAGGACAAGCAGGTGGCGAACTGAAAAACGATACCAGACACTGGGAAAACGATGACCGAAAAGAGCTTTGTCGCCGTGGCGAAAGTCGAAGACGTACCTCCCGGCGGAAAGCTGGTGGTCGAAGTGAACGGCGTCAGTGTGATCCTGTGCAACACGCTCGATCGGGTGTTCGCGGTCCGGAACCTGTGCAGCCATGCCTACGAGACGCTCGAATGCGGCCGACTGCGCAATGGCTGGATCTCCTGCCCGGTTCACGGTGCGCGCTTCGATCTCGAAACCGGCGACCCGATCAATCCACCCGCGACGATGCCGATCCAGACTTACGAGGTCCGCATCGTGGGCGATACGATAGAAGTGCTTGCCTGATATCGCACGAGCGGGATGCCCCCGTCTGGACGCCCGGCGGCACGCTGGGCAAGGAACGGACATGAGCGAAACACCCGATCTCGACCAACTCGACCTCGAAGGACTCCGGGCCGAAGTCCGCGCCTTCCTCGCTGCCGACGCGCCATCCGGTTGGCGAGAGGCCAGCGCCACGCAGGAAGATTTCGTCCGCACCCAGCGTGACTGGTTCGGGAAACTGGTAAAGGCCGGCTATGCGATCCCGCATTGGCCCGCCGCGTTTCCGGGCGGCGGGCGCTCGCTTTCGGAACAGAAGGTCATTTACGAGGAACTGGCTCGCGCGGATTGTCCGCGCCTGCTGCTTTCCTTCGTATCGACGTACCACGCTTTCGCCACTCTGCACGAATGCGGCAGCGCCGAGCAGCAGGCCAGGTATCTTCCACGAATCCTGGAAGGCGAGACATGGTGTCAGGGCTTCTCCGAGCCCGGAGCCGGATCGGATCTCGCCGCGATCAAGACACGCGCCGAACGCAAGGGCGACGTCTACGTGGTCAATGGCCAGAAAGTCTGGTCGACGATGGCCCAGTTCGCTGACAAGTGCCTGCTGCTTGTCCGTACCTCGTCGGATGGTCCCAAGCAGGCTGGCATCACATACCTGCTGATGGACATGAAAATGCCCGGCGTCTCGGTTCGGCCGATCCACCAGATCCAAGGCGACGAGGAATTTGCCGAGATCTTCCTCGACAACGTGGAAATTCCCGTATCGGAACGCGTGGGTGAAGAAGGCAAGGGTTGGGCCGTGGCGCAGGCCACGCTGGCTTCCGAACGGGGCCTTACGCTGATGGAACTGTCCTACCGGATGCGCGGTGCGCTTTCGCGCGTTGCCCGCCTCATCCGCGATCACAGCCACGAAGACGATCGCGGCATCCTGCGCGATTTCGGCGCGCTGGTGACGCAAGTGGATGCCGTCTGCGCCTTAGCGGACCAGTTTCTCGACAACCGCATCAACGGGATCGAGCGCATGGGCGACGCATCCATCGTCAAAAACGCCTACTCGCGGGCTCTGAGGGCCTATTCGCTGCTGGGCCTGCGCCTTGGCGGTATCGAGGAACAGTACATCGCGCCGATCACCTTCGGAGATCTCAACACCGGCAACTGGATGGCGGATTACATGAACTCGTTCGCCTGGACCATCGCCGGCGGCAGCGAGGAAGTGCAGCGCAACATCATCGCCGAACGCATGCTCGACATGCCGCGTGAACCCAAAGGATGGGTGGCCTGACATGATCGAACTGAACGAACTGACCGACGCCGCCCAGAAGGCGTTCCCGGCGGACAAGCTCTCTCCCGAACGTGACGAGAGCTGGAATCTGGCAGCCGAAATGGGCTGGCTCATGGTGCGCCTGCCCGAGGATGACGGCGGGCTTGGTCTCGGCCGTGAAGCTTCGACGGCGCTCCACCTCGAAATGGGCCGCATTCTGGCTGCCATGCCGCTCATTCCCGCTCAACTGGGCCTTCAGGCCGTGGCTGCGAGTGAGAGCTTCGAAGATCGTACCGAATGGCTAGAGCGGTTGTCCTCCGGGGATTATGCCCCCCTGAACATGCTTCCCGCACGCCTCGTGCAAAACCCCGACGGCACCGTATCCGGCACGATCAGCGGGGTCTTCGAGGCCGACATGGCAGTGGCCGTGGTGGTACGACTGCCAAATGGCTATGCGCTGGTCCCGCTCGACGCGCAGGGGGTCAGCCGGGTCGAACGCCCGATCTGGGATCCCGGCAGGCGGATTTTCGATGTGGTACTGGAAAGCTATTCGCCAGCATCCTCGCTCATGCTCACCGATGCCGATACGGCCAGTTCGCTGCATGACCTGCTTTCCGCCGAAGCGCAGATCGCACTCGCGGCGGATTGCCTCGGAGGCGCCAATGCCGTGCTCGACATGACTGTCGAGTACATGAAGATGCGGCGCCAGTTCGACCGACCGATCGCCATGTTCCAGGCCCTCAAGCACCGTGCCGCCGACATGAAGACCAGGATCGTCCTTGCCGAAGCACTGCTTCGCAGCCGGGTGCGCGATGAACATGCCAGCGTAACCGACCTTGCTTCGGCGAAATCTCTGGCGGTCGAGGCCTATCGTTTCGTGACCGAGGAATCGATCCAGCTCCACGGCGGAATTGGCCTCACAGAGGAGCATCAGTGCCATCTCTTCATGAAGCGCGCTATGCTCAACGCGCAGCTTTGCGGTTCCACGGACTTGTGGAACGAGCGGCGCGGCAGGACTGCTTTCGCCCAGCTGTCCTGAAAACGCCCAGCCGGGGGAAACGTTCGCAGGCGTGAACCGTTGGTCCTTCTGGAATTCCCGAAGGACCCAGCCCCACGATGACCGAGCCGCATGGCGTCGCCGCCCACATCAAGCAGAACGTGGTGCTTTACGGCGCATTGGCCGCAAATCTCGGGATCGCTGTCGCCAAGTTCGCGGCGGCGGCGATCAGTGGCTCGTCTTCGATGCTTACCGAGGGCGTCCATTCGTTGGTGGACAGCGGCAACCAGGTCCTGCTTCTCTATGGCCAGAAGCGCGCCAGCCGCAAAGCCGATGCATCGCACCCCTTCGGTTACGGGCGAGAGCTCTATTTCTGGGCGTTCGTGGTCGCCATCCTGATCTTCGCGGTCGGCGCAGGTGTCTCGATCTACGAGGGCCTGCTGCATATTCAGACCCCGAACCCTATCGAAGACCCCAGCCTCAATTACCTCGTTCTCGGCATAGCGTTCGCAATGGAAGGGGCGTCATGGGCGATTGCCGTTCGCGAATTCAACCGCAGCCGCGGTGAGCAGACATGGTGGCAGGCGATCCACCGCAGCAAGGATCCTCCGGGATTCATCGTATTGTTCGAGGACAGCGCCGCACTGATAGGCCTCATCATCGCAGCGCTGGGCGTCTGGGCCAGCGTCCATTTCCAGGATGCGCGGATCGACGGCATTGCCTCGGTCATGATCGGTTTGGTTCTGGCCGGGGTCGCCGTGCTGCTTGCCCGCGAATCCAAGGGCCTGCTGATCGGCGAAGCAGCGGACCCGCATCTGATCGGCAGACTACGGGCAGTGCTGGACGGGCACGACCGGATCGACGCCGTGAACCACATCCGCACCATCCACACGAGCCCTCAGGCAATCTTCGTCGCCATCAGCGCAGACTTCGCCGACGATCTGCGAATGGGCGAAGCGGAAACCCTGATCGAGGAACTGGAGTGCCAGATGAAGGCCCTCTCCCCCTGGATCACTTCGATCTACATCCGCCCCGAAAAGCGTGCGGATGCCATGGTCTGGTAAACCGGATCGGCGCGGGATTCCGAATAGGGATGATGTCGGCGCCCTTCTGCAGCGGCTTAAAGCACGCTGATCCGCGCTGCCGAGCAGCAGGCTCCATTCCCTGCGGCGCGCCAAATGGCATCCGTTCCCGCTACTTCAGCGTGACCAGATACTCGATCACCTGTTTGCGCTTGGCGGGGTCAGGAATGCCTGCGAACGACATTTTCGTGCCGGGAACCATCTTCTGCGGCGAGGCAAGCCAGCTGTCGAGAGTGGTGCGATCCCAGGTCAGACGCGAGCCCCTTAGTGAGGCACTGAAGGCGTAATCGGACTGGCTCGCCGCCTTGCGACCCGCCACGCCGTGCAGGTTCGGGCCATAGGAGGTCTTGCCCGCTTCGGTCGCGTGGCAGACCGCGCAATTGGCAAAGGCCGCCGGGCGCGGCGCGGCGTTTTCGGCAGAGCCGGGAACGGCCATCACGGCAGCGGCCAGAACCGCGATCCCCACCGCGGACAGGGACATCATCTTCACGAAAAAAATCAATCCAATTCATAGGACTGGCGCCCCTTATCTGCGGATAAGGCGGCAAGCCAGGACAAAGGCGGCGCCGTATCACCGGCGCCGCCTCAAGGCATCAGAACCTGTCCAGGTTCATTACCTTGCCCCAAGCCGTCACGAAGTCGTTCACGAACATCTGCTGTGCGTCGTCGGAAGCGTAAGCCTCGGACACGGCGCGCAGTTCGGAATTCGATCCGAACACAAGATCGACGGCGCTGGCCGTCCACCGCAGCTTGCCGCTGGTCCTGTCATAGCCCTCGTAGACGCCCGAAGCCTTGGCGGACTTCTGCCACTTCGTGCCCATGTCGAGCAGGTTGACGAAGAAATCGTTGGACAGCGTACCCGGCTTCGCCGTCAATACACCATTCGGCGAATGGCCGGCGTTCGCATCCAGCGCGCGCATGCCTCCTACCAGAACGGCCATCTGCGGCACCGTCAACTCAAGCTGGTTGGCCTTGTCGACAAGCATCTCTGCCGGTGAATGTTCGCTGTCCACTCCATAGTAGTTGCGGAAACCGTCGGCGCGAGGACGCAGGTAACCATAGGACTTCACGTCGGTCTGCGTCTGTGACGCATCGACACGCCCCGGCGTGAACGGCACCGCCACGGTGTATCCCGCCTTCGCTGCAGCCTGTTCGACTGCGGCATTACCGCCCAGCACGATCAGGTCTGCCATCGAGACCTGCCTGCCCTCCTTGGCCGAGGCGTTGAATTCGTTTCGGACGCGTTCAAGCCTGGCCAGCACTTTCGCCAACTCGGCCGGATCGTTGACCGCCCATCCCTTCGCGGGATCGAGGCGCAAGCGCCCTCCGTTAGGCCCTCCGCGCATGTCGGTAGCGCGGAACGTCGCCGCCGAAGCCCAGGCCGCCTTGACCAGTTCACGCGGAGCGATACCGGAAGCAAGGATCTTGGCCTTGAGAGCAGCAACATCCGTTGAATCGATCGCGGTATAGCCAGCCTTTGGCAGCGGGTCCTGCCATGCAAAGCTTTCCTGCGGAGCTTCAGCCCCCAGATAACGTGCCGACGGCCCCATATCGCGGTGTGTCAGCTTGAACCATGCGCGGGCGAAAGCCTGTGCGAACAGTTCAGGATTTTCGCGCCAACGCGTGGTGATTGCGCGAAAACCCGGATCTTCCTTCATCGCAATGTCGGTCGTGAACATGATCGGCGCATGGCGAACGTCCGGCCGGTGCGCATCAGGTACGAGCTGACCGGCGCTTGCATCGCTCGGTATCCATTGCGTGGCGCCTGCCGGGCTCTTGGTCTTCACCCAATCGAATCCGTAGAGATTGTCGAGATACTGGGTCGTGAACTTCACGGGATCGACGGACCAGGCACCTTCAAGCCCGCTGGTGACGGTATCTTCGGCATTGCCCTTGCCGCATTTGTTGGCCCAGCCAAGTCCTTGCTGCTCGACCGAGGCGCCTGACGGATCGGCGCCCACGCATTCCTGCGGATTGTGTGCGCCATGTGCCTTGCCGAAGGTATGCCCGCCTGCAATCAGCGCTGCGGTTTCCTCGTCATCCATGGCCATGCGGCCAAAGGCGAGCCGAATGTCAGCCGCCGCCGCAAGCGGATCGGGATTGCCGTTAGGCCCTTCGGGATTGACATAGATGAGCCCCATCTGCGTCGCGGCGAGTGGCCCCTTCAGCCCTCCCTTGCCGTCCCTGCGCTCATCGCCGAGCCATTTGCGCTCGGGGCCCCAGAACACGATGTCGGGCTCCCAACTGTCCACCCGGCCGCCGGCGAAACCCAGGGTCTTGAAGCCCATGTCTTCAAGAGCAACGTTACCTGTCAGGACCATGAGATCGCCCCAGGAAATCTTGCGCCCGTACTTCTGCTTGATGGGCCAGATGAGGCGCCGGGCCTTGTCGAGGCTGACATTGTCGGGCCAGGCATTGAGCGGATCGAAACGCTGCTCGCCGCCTGCACCACCTCCGCGACCGTCGCCAACACGATAAGTGCCCGCACTGTGCCAAGCCATGCGGATGAAGAAGGGGCCGTAATGGCCATAATCGGCCGGCCACCAGGCCTGCGAGGTCGTCAGCGTCTTGCGGATGTCTGCCTTGACGGCATCAAGGTCCAACGATGCGAATTCCCGGGCATAGTCGAAATCGGAACCATAAGGGTTCGAAGCCGGGTCATGCTGGCGGAGCGGTGAAAGATCGAGCCGATCCGGCCACCAGTCCTTGTTGGACATTGGCCTCGCTCCCTCAGCGGTCACGGTGGGGGAAGAAGATGCCTTGGCTGTTTCCTCTGCATGCACCGTTCCACAAGTCAGAGGAAATGCAGCCATGGCGAGCAATGCGCTTAGCCTAGTCGGTATTCTGGTCATGGGTTTCTCCACCTGCTTGATCGAACGCTGTTGGAGACCCCGGATAGTGGCGTGGCCGATTTCGAAAAAACCGGACAATTCAATTATTGTGATCGCTATTGACGATGAAAAAATAGTTAAACGCAAACGCGAAACAAAGCAGCGACCGTTTTATGCCGCATTTTTCACAATGCGGCAGATCTCGAGCCGCAGCGCAGCAAAAAAAGGCCCCCGCATTTCTGCAGAGGCCCTTCCGTTTCAGTCAATTCTATTTGCGCGCTCAGCTCATCGCAATGAGGCGCTGAGCCTCGGCAACGATTTCCGGCGGCTGTACGAGGAAGGCGTCTTCCAGCTTCTTGGCGAAAGGCACCGAACAATAGGGCGCACCAAGTCGGCCGACTGGAGCCTTCAGTTTGCCGAACAGGGTTTCCTGCACGGTCGCGGCAATTTCCGCACCGGGACCGAAGTTGCGGCCGGCTTCGTGAACCACGAGCAGGCGGCCGGTCTTCTCGGCTGAGGCCAGCACGGTTTCCTTGTCCCACGGCGAAATCGTGCGCAAGTCGATCACTTCGACAGACACGCCCGCCTTGGTCAGCTCCTCATAGGCCTGCATGACGGTGAACATCATCTGGCCATAGGACACGATGGTGATATCACTGCCCGGCGCAACGACGTTAGCCTTGCCCAGCGGGATCGGGCCCTGATTGACCGGCACGTCCATCGGCACGAACAGCGTCTTGCCGCTTTCGACGATGATGACCGGGTCCGGATCCTGGATGGCCGAAAGGTAGAGGCCCTTGAAGTCTGCCGGGGTCCAGGGGATCACCACCTTGATGCCGGCAGTGTGGCAGAACCAAGCCTCGTAGAAGTCGGCGTGCTGGCCCGCGGTCTGGTTGCCCGCGCCGGTCAGCGTGCGGATCACCATCGGCACCTGGCTCTGCCCGCCCGACATGAAACGCAGCTTGGCCGCATGGTTCACGATCATGTCCATGGCCACGGTCGTGAAATTCATCAGCATGATTTCGGCAACGGGCTTGTAGCCGCCCATGGCCGCACCGATGGCCGCACCGATGATCGCCTGTTCCGAGATCGGCGTGGAGCGCACGCGCATCGTGCCGAACTTCGTCGAAAGACCGCGCGTGACGCCGACAACGCCGCCGCCTTCGTTGTCCGCAATGTCCTCGCCCAGCACGAGAACCTTGGGATCGGCCTCCATCGCTTCCATCAGCGCGGCATTGATCGCCTGAAGGCCGTTCATCTTCACCGTTTCCACGGCAGGGGCTTCGAGAGTTTCAGTGCTCATGCCGGAATCTCCTCGGCAAAGACGTCGCGGCGCAGTTCATCGTCGGACGGGTATTCGCAGGCCATCGCGAATTCGATGGCGTCGTTCACTTCGGCCTCGATCTTCGCGGTGAGCGCGTCGAGTTCCTCGGCCGTCGCCACGCCGTCGTCGATCAGCTTCTGGCGGTAGATCGGCAGCGGGTCCCTGGCAATCGCCTCGGCCTTCTCTTCCTTGGTCATGTAGCCGTCGGCATCGCCGAAGACGTGGCCCATGAAGCGGAAGGTCTTGCATTCAAGAAGCGTCGGCCCCTCGCCCGCGCGGGCACGCTCGATCGCGGCATGGGCGTGAGCGTAGACGTCGACCGGGTCGTTGCCGTCCACGGTGTAGCCCGGCATGCCGTAACCGATCGCGCGCTTCGAGATCAGATCGACGGAAGTGCCGTTCTCATAGCGAGTATGCTCGGCAAAGCCGTTGTTCTGGCAGACGAAGATAACCGGCAGCTTCCAAACGGATGCCAGGTTCAACGCTTCGTGGAACGCGCCGATGTTGCTGGCGCCGTCACCGAAGTAGGCGACCGTGACTTGCTTGGTCCCATCCAGCAGTGCCGCCCAGCCAAAGCCATTGGCGATCGGCATGGACGAACCGACGATGCCGGTAGTGACCATCACACCTGTTTCCGGGTGAGTGAGATGCATCGGGCCGCCCTTGCCCTTGCAGGTACCGTCGACACGGCCGCAGATCTCGGCCCAGAGCGGGCGGAGCGGCATGTCCTTGGCGACCATGTCGTGGATGCCGCGATAGATCGTGCAGATCTTGTCGTCGTCGTTCAGCAGCACCGAGATGGCCGAAGGAATGCATTCCTGCCCGCGCGCCGAATAGTACGGCGCAGTGATGCGGCCGCGACGGATCTGGGTGCGGGTGGCGTCGTCGTTACGCTCGATCCGGATCATCCGGCGATAGATGTCGAGCTGGGTCTTGGCGTCGGGCTTGGCCCGGTTCTCCAGTGTCTGGCTCATGGGTCCTCTCTAGGTCAGCCCCTCTTCCTTGAGGGTGCGCCCCGCTGGGCGGGCTGAACCAGAGTTCAGTACGCCACGGACGGCATCACGCAAGAGTAGGCCGGACCGCCTCGGCGTTATCCGCGTCCAGCCGGGCAACCGCCATCGCGCGAACTTCGCTTGACTTCACTTTTTCACTGCCGGTGATGGCGTAATCCTCGTCCCGAAAGAACAACACCCGGCGCGGCACCTTGAAGCTGGCGATCTCTTCCTTGCACGAGGCGATAACGGTCTGCTCATCCAGCAGCGCCCCGTCTAGCGGGACGATGCAGGCGACCACCATTTCGCCCAGCAGGTCGTCAGGCACCCCAACCGTCTGGGTGCGTTTCACCCCCGGAATCCGGGCGATCACCTCGTCCACCTCGATCGGGGCGACATTTGCGCCTCCCGTCTTTATCATCTCGGTCATGCGCCCCTCCCAGAAGAAGCGGCCTGCCTCGTCGACCCGACCTGCGTCTCCCGTGCAGAAGAAACCCTCGGCATCGAAGCACTCTTCAGGCGCCTTGCCGAGGTAGCCGGACATCAGCGTCGGCCCCTTGATGCACATCTCCCCGACCGTTCCCACGGGGACTGAACGGCCCGATATCGGCTCTACGATTTTTAGGAAATTGCCCGGCAAAGGCGTCCCGAACGATCCCTCCACCCGGCCTTCAGGAGCGTCGGCAACGAACGAGGTGCAGATCGTCATAGTCTCGGTACAGCCGAACGACATCGGCACTTCCCATTGGGTCGAAACGGTCGGGTGCTGCCAGATCAGCTCTCCGCGCGGCACATACTTCACGCTGGAAAGGTCTGCCCTGGCCCACTTCGGAGATGCCTTAAGCCGTGCCCACTGGTGCGGGCGGCCATTGAGAAACGTCACCCGCTCCCGCTCCGCCAGATCCAGCGCCTCGTCCGCATCGAACATCCGCTGGAGAACTATCGTCCCTCCGGTCGAGAACGCCGTCCCCACCACCATGGAAACATTGCCCGACCAGAAGAAGCCGTTCCCCGTCCAACTGCGCACGGGCTCATGCATCGCGAAGAGCCGCGGCCAGCGCCACCACTGCACGGCGAAGGCGCGCTGCGAATGGACAACGCCCTTGGGCAGGCTGGTGGTACCGGAGGAAAAGAAGATGCCGCCGGGATCGGTAGGGTGAACACTGTCCGCCCGCTCCAGCACGAGCGCCTTTTCGATCCGCGCTCCATGGGAAAGAAACTCGTCCCATGTCTCGACCGCGCCCCCGGCAGCAACCGCCATCGGCTCGGCTTCGCCCTGAACCCCGCCGAGCGAAACGAGGCGCCTCAGATAGGGAAAGTGAACCGAAGCCAGCACCCCTGGACGCGATTTCGCAATCTCAGGGTCAAGCTCGTGCAACATGGTCCCGAAGTGCTTCCTGATGACCTGTTGCTCGAAAAGCAGCAACGAGACCTGCGATGCGCGGACGAGATGGTCCAGTTCCTGCGCCGTCGAAAAGGTGCTCAGCGCCACCGGCACTCCGCCCGCCAGCGCGGTGCCGAACAGGCTGGAAAGAAACTCGGGCCGGTTGGTCATCAGGATGCCGACACGCTCACCCTTGCCGATCCCGCAACCCACCAATGCACGGGCCACTTCCACCGCGCGCGTCAGCAGGTCGTCGTAGGTCCATGCAGTACGGTGATCGCCCTTGCGCAGCACCACGGCCTCTCGAGGGCCATAGCGCGCGGCGACCTCTCGCAAGTAGCCGGCGATCGTGTGAGCCCCCTGCCCCGGTTCTTCGGCAAGCGGCGGTCCGGCGACGACTGAAGGGCTGCTCATAGGTAAGGTTTCTCCCCGGACAGCACATTGCGTGCCTGACTTTCGCCATGCCTAGCAGGCCCTCCGGGAGGCTGGAACGTGCGGCTAGCCGGTTTGGTGCGGCAGTCACGCCCTTTCGCCGCTGGAGGCAATGCCATCGCCCAGGTGAACCGCAAGTGCGAAGTCACCGGCAGGAAATCCTGACGGAAAGACCAGGCACGCAGCGCTCCCATTGGAACGCCGCGCGATGGGAACACAAAAAGGCAGCGCCTGCTATGAACCGGCCTTTCCGGGGCCCAGCTTAAACCTGATTCCCCAATCCAGCGGCGTGCTTCGCCGCGATCCAGCCGAACGTCATCGACGGACCGACACTGGCACCGGCACCCGGATATACCCGGCCCATAGGCGAGGCCGTGGCGACCCCGCAGGCATAAAGCCCCTCGATCGGAGTGCCATCCGCCTTGAGAACCCTGGAATCGCTATCGCACACGACGCCGCCATAAGTGCCGACATCGCCCGGAACGACCGGGATTGCATAGAATGGGCCCTTCTCGATGGTGCCCATGCAGGCGTTAGGGCCATCCTTGAAGAATGGATCACCGAGCCAGTTGTCATAGGCGCGAACGCCGCGGTGGAAGTCCTCGTCCCGCCCGCCGCGCACGAAGCCGTTCCAGCGCTCGACCGTGGCCTTGAGAGCGTCCTGCGGTACGCCGATCTCGGAGGCGAGCGCTTCCACACTGTCCGCTCTGCGCATCCAGCCGGATGAGAGCCAGTTCGCCATGTTCTTTTTCGCGGTCCCCTTACCGGCGACGGCATATTCATCCATGTATTGCTGGTCCATGATCGCCCAGCTCGGAATTGCCGGAACGGAGCGGTTGCGAACCAACATGTTCTCGCAGAACTCCTCGTAGGAACCGCCTTCGTTCATGTAGCGCACGCCGGTCTGGTCGACCTGGATGGCATGGGGCTTGCCGGTCGTGCTCTGGGTGCCGGGTTTCACATAATCCGTATCCCAACCCGGGGCTTCCGACATCTGGAAGCCGACCATCTGGTCCATTTGCGCAAGAACGGCCCCATGGCGTTCCAGTTCGGCGTGCATGTCGCCGGTATCGCTCTCGATGCCGTTCGACCATTCCTTGCGGGTCCCGGGCATGTACTTGTCGCGCATGGCCTGGTTCTGAGAGAAACCTCCCGCGTTCATGAGCACGCCGAGCCGCGCGCCCACGCGCCAGGGCTTGCCGTCCTTCCGCGTAAGCACGCCAACGGCGCGCCCGCCCTCCACGATCGTTTCATCTACAGGGCTGTCCGTGCGGATTTCAGCCGCATTCCTGTCCAGCACTGCCTTGAGCATACGGCCCTGCAGCGCCGCACCGGCAGTCACCCAATGCTTCCCGGTCAGTTTCCCGATCACGACCTTCACCGCGATCTTGAGGAGGATTTTCTTGATCGCCCACGAGTGCTTCGCGAAAGGCAGCTTCATGCCGTCATCGAGCTTCACAGGCACTTCCGCAAAGCCCTGCCGAAGTTTTCCTGCCCACTCCTTGCCCAGCACGTTCTTGTCGAAGGGCAAAGCCGTGACGGTACGGCTCGTCTTCATGCCACCGGGAAGTTCGTCGTAATAATCAGGCCAGAACCGCGAACCCCGCTCCATGGCGACGCCTTGCCCGACGATGAAATCGAGCATCCGGGTCGCCTCGCGGGCATAGGTGCGGCGCCGCTCGGAGCTTGTGCCGGGGCTGTCTTCACCATCGGGCACGACCGCGTCGAGGTAGGTGCAGGCCTGCTCGAAGCTGTCCTCGCCCGGGTCCATGAAGCGGTTGTTGGGAATCCACATCACGCCGCCGGACTTGGCGGTGGTCCCGCCGACCCAAGGCGCCTTTTCGAGGATCAGAACCGACTTTCCCGCCTGCTTCATCAGCAGCGCCGAAGCCATGGAACCCGCACCGCTGCCCACGACCACCCAGTCGAAGCTCTCGTCGAACTGCGCCATCTTCGTTCTTTTCCTCTTCCCCGGCCCGCAGTCATGCTGCGCAAGCGTTCAGCGAGGTAGACCGGACTTGTAGCGCCTTGGCAAGGCGCGCAGGCCGGCCAGGCAGTTCGTGACCAAAGGTTTCGCCCCGGCGAAGGCTGCCCCTTCCGCGAAGTTCGAAGCTGCCTTGCCTGCCGCAAAGTCCTATGAGCGGAACAGAGAGAGGGAGACTGACCGAATATGAGCGAAAAGCCGCCGCTGCCCCATCTGGGCACTATCGCCTTGGCACGCGAAGGCCGCCTGCTGCGCATCACGCTTAACCGCCCCGAGGCGATGAACGCAGTGAACCTTCAGCTCCATGACGATCTGGCCGAAGCCATGTGGTTCGCCCAGGCCGATACGGGTTCCGACGTGATCCTGCTCACAGGAGCCGGCCGCGCCTTCTCCGCCGGGGGCGATCTCGACCATATCGAGCACAATGCCCGCAACCCCCATCTGTTCGATCACGAAGCCCGCGTCGCCAAGCGCATCGTTTCGACGCTGCTCGATATCGACAAGCCGGTGGTGTGCCGGATGAACGGCCATGCGGTCGGTCTCGGCGCGACGCTGGCGCTCCTCTGCGACGTGATCTTCGCCGCGGAAGGCGCGAAGATCGGCGATCCTCATGTCGGGCTCGGGCTGGTGGCGGGAGACGGCGGCGCGGTGATCTGGGCTCAACGCATCGGGCTGACGCGCGCCAAGGAATACCTGCTGACCGGCGACCTGCTGACCGCAAGCCGCGCGGCGGAGATCGGCCTGGTGAATTACTGCGTTCCGGCCGACGAACTGGATGCACGTGTCGATGCGTTCTGCGCAAAACTGCTCGGCGGCGCGATGGTCGCGATCCGTGCAACCAAGGTTCTTACCAATCTGGAATTGAAGCGGCTTGCCACCGCACTCATGGATGCCGGTATCGCCTACGAATCCGTGTCCGTCCGAAGTGCGGACCACCTCGAAGGCATACAGGCGCTGAAGGAAAAACGCGCGCCTCGTTTCATTGGACGTTAGCGTTCCCCCAAGGCTGCGATGTGAGACGGTACAGCCGGTCCCATCGCAGCCTTGGGGAACGCGCTAAGGGATAGCGGATCTGACGGTCACTCGGCCGGCACCACCCGGTCCCCCATTTCCGTGAACAGTGCCGTGTAGCATGTTCCGAAATCCTGCGCGTCGCTCTGAGTGAGTTCGCCGGCCGCGGTTGCCTTCCCGATCGCCCCGAGCAGTGCCATCGGATCGTCAGTCTCGATATCGTAGATCGCGAGATAGGGATTGCTGTCATTTCCGATCAGCCTGGCGACCAGTTCGTAGCGCTGGGCTCCGTGCATGCCGAACTTGTTGACCAGCTCAGGCAAGTGATTGTTATTGTACCAATCATGGTATTCGGCGTCTCGGCCAGCCTGCGGCGTGGTGAGTGCGATCAGTTTGTACTTGGGCACGGGCATCCTCCAGGAGTTTTCTCGGCCGCGAGCTTCCTTCACGGCGCACTGACGGCGCAAGGTTCTCCACACAGCACAGTACAGGCATCGCCTCGGCGTGAACCACGCCCCGAACGGCTACGATCTACTGGAGGAGCTGGCTTCCGCTCACGAGTTCGACGAAAGGTTCCTTGTCCGCCACGGCCGCGACACGATGCTGGCAGACCGCGAGTTCGGCTCCGCATTCCCCGCGATATTCGCGCGGATTGGCGCCGAATACGCGCTTGAACATACGGCTGAAATGAGCCGGGCTCTTGAAGCCCACGCCATAAGCAATCTCGCTGATCGAGATGTCTCGCGGATCGGACCTGCCGAGCCAGTCCCTCGCCTTAGTCAGGCGCTGCTCCCAGACCAGCTCAGAAAACGAGGTATCGCGCAGGCGCAGCAGAAACGAGAGATAGCGCGGCGAGATACCGCAACCTTTCGCAACCATGGCCGTCGAAAGCTGGGGATCGGAGAGATGCACCTCGATAAAACGCAGCACTTCCTCCAGCCTGCGATCGGCTATCGACTGACGCGCGGGCTGGAGTTGATCGAGCAGCCGCACGGCATTGGCCACGAGTGCTATCGCGGTCTCTACAAGAAGCCTCGCCGAGGATTCGCCCAGTTTCCCATCATCGGCAAAGACCTCGCCTAGCATGCGCTCGGCCATTGCCAGTTCGGGTGCACCGGCCACCAGAACCAGGCCTGCGCCGAGATCCTGCGCGATATGGGAACGCAGCAGATGGGTCGGCACGGTGACATGCAGGACTTCGTGCGCGCCGTCACTGTCAGTGCGGCATTCGATGAGGAACGGCGACATCGAACGCGTTATCATCAGGTCGCCCGGGCGTGCCAGTTTGCTTCCGCACTGGTCCGAAAATCCGAGTTCTCCTTTGCGAACGAACCAGAGGATCGACAGGTCGGTGGCGTCCTCCCGGATATGTTGCCGGGACCGGCGGAACGAGAGGTTGCTGGCAGAACGCTGGCGGATGATCGACATCGCCCCCACCGCCTTACGTTCCGAACGCACCTCCACATTTGGCGCATCCTCGACCCAGAAGTCTCCGCGATAATATTCCTGATCCCGGCTGCCACGGAACATGCGCTGGCCATCGCGGTAATTGCGTTTGTCTAGCGCGAACAAGGTTTCTGCCATGACCCTCTCCCTGGGTACGGAAACCGCGTGGTTCCCGGCTTGCGCCCCGGCCGATTCCCGTCGGTCTCGCGGCACGAGTCGAAAGTATCACGACCACGCGGCATAACTCTACATTCGATGCGGAAGCATCTGCATTGCATGCATCCATTGACCTTGCATGCGGATCGAACCGCCAGATCAGCCCTCCCGGCCCTTCTTCGATAGCCGCCACTCAGGGGGATAATTGGTGTCGTGGCCCTTCACGACCTTGCCGATGCCCTGCTTGAACGTGCTGCCCTTGCCGAGATTGACGTCGTTCTCGCCATCGTCCTTCATCAGCGGCAACATGCCCTCGAGCCATCCCGTGAGCAGGCTTCCCATGTATTCGCCGCGGTACTGCTTGTAGGCTTCGATGAAGGTCTTTTGCGCAACGACCACGTCGGTAGGTCGGGTGATCGAGCAGGCATGGGCGTACTTGGCGGTCTCCGCTTCCAGCTTGTCGCGGGTAACCACGGAATTCACGAAGTTGCAGTGGTGCATTTCGTCAGCCGTGAAGGGCCGGCCGGTGAAGAGCATCTCCGAGAACCGCCGCAAACCCACCATCTCCAGCCATTGCCACATGCGGGGGCCCCAGCCTGCGTAACGGAACGAAGGATGGCCAAACAGCGCGTCATCCGCGGAAACGATGATATCGGCATCTGCGCACTGGTAGAAATGCCAGCCATAGCAGTAGCCCTTCGCCTCGATGATCGAGATCTTCTTGAACTCCTGGAGCGGGCGGTTCCCCGATCGCGCCTTGGCATAATAATCCGTGAGTCCATGGAGATAACGGAAGGACCCGGGCGGTGGGTACTTCACGTCTGGGGCCTCGATCTCGAGATCGGTCAGGAAACCGTCGCCCGGCCTGGGGTTCAGATAGAGATCGCCGTGTTCGTCAAGGTCGCCGCCGCTGCCCAGGTTATCGCCCGCCCCCCGGATAACCAGCACCTTGACGTCATCGTCGATGTTGGCCTGAAAGACCAGTTCACCGAACCGCGCGCGCATACCGATCGTTGCCGTGTTGTGCTTGTCGATCCGGTTGAAAGTGATCGTCGCGATCTTGGTAGCCTTGTCCTTCTGGTAAAGAACGTGCTGCTCCGCGACCTTCTTGTGGTCGACTATCGTTTTCATGCCTCTCTCCCGCGCCTCTTCCCGCGCCGCCTTGTCTGCGATCCACGGCTTTCCCGAGTGCTGCCACAGGCAAGCCGGGGGGTATTGGCAATAGGCGCGGGTTTCTCGATATTGGGTGCCGCCGCCCAGCGGCCCATCAGCGGCGAACACGCCCGGTGCGAGAGGAAGCGACCAAAGGATGGAACCGGAACATAACAGCTTCTTCAGCCTGGACGGCCCGCTGGACGTGGCGCCGGGTGGAGGCCAGGTTCGCGCGGCCAACTTCGCGGGACTGGCCAATCTCGCCCGCAGCCACGGCCGCGACGCGCGCGGCATCGTCGAACGGCACGGCATGGAAGCGCGCGTCCTGATCGACCCGGAGAGCCTGGTGGCGCCGCAACAGGTGGCCGACACTTTCGAATATTGCAGCGCGATCTTCGACGATCCGCTGTTCGGCCTTCATTTCGCCTCCATGCAGGATCCCGAAGTCTTCGGTTGCGTGACCGCCCTGTGCCGTTCAGCCCCCACCGTTCGTGCCGGTATCCGCTGCCTCATCGATTTCCTTCCCGTGGTTCACGCGCCCGACTGTGAGGTGGTCTTGATCGAAGGGCGCGAGACCGCCGAACTGACATGGCTGGTCAATGCCGACATCGGCGTGAACGATCAGGCCAATTATCAGGCGGCGATGCTGAACCTGAAACTGCTCCAGGCGATCGGCGGTCCCGCATTCAAACCCAGTTGGGTCAGCCTCTCCGCCGATCCGCGCCAGAGCGACCTTCCTGAAATCGAGAAACTGCTCGGCTGCAAGGTCATGGGACAATCGAGCCGCAATTCCGTGGCCTTCCCGGTAAGGGCACTGGAGCAACCCGTGCCGAGCGCCAACCGGCTGCTCTACAAACTGCTCGGCTCCTATCTGCAGCGCGTGAAATCGGCCCACAGCCCTTCCATCGTCGACAAGGTGAACAGCTATATTCGCGGATCGCTGGCATCCGGTGCCTGTTCGATCGAACGCTGCGCCGAAAAGACGGGAATGTCCGTCCGCACCCTGCAATCGCGGCTATCCGCCGAGAGCGTCCGATTCTCCGAACTGGTGGAGAAACAGCGCGAAAGCCTTGCGCGCGTGCATTTGTCCGACCGCCGGCTCTCGCTTGACGAAATCGCCGACCGGCTCGGCTACGGCGAACAGACGAGCTTCGGCCGCGCCTTCAAGCGGTGGACGGGGATGACACCGCAGCAGTTCCGCGCCGGCTGCTGAAAGACTGCCTGCAGCGCCCTGCCCGACGGACAGGGCGCCCGGTGAAACTACTTCCGTTCGGCCTCGATCTCGTCAAGCGTCGTCCTGGCGAGTTTCAGGAACTTCAGGGTATCGACCTGCGCCGAAGGAATGTCCTTACGGAAAGTGGCGAAGCCGTGGACGAGGCCCTTTCCTTCGTAGTAAGTCGTTGGAACGCCTGCCGCGATAAGCTTCGCCGCATAGGCGCGCCCCTGATCCCGCAACGGATCGAGACCGGCCGTCACCAGCACGGTCGGCGGCAATCCGGCCAGATCGCCAAGCAATGGCGACGTCCGCAAGCTTTTCGGATCGGCGGCATAGTGCTGGCGGAAATAGACCGTAACGCTGTCATCAAGACCATAGCCCGTGCCGAACTGGCGAAGTGACGGATACTCGTTCACGAAATCCGCAGCAGGGTAGATCGGCAACTGCATGATGACCGGAACTGCCGCCGGCTTGTCGCGCAGCGCCGCCGCAACGATCAGGGTCAGGTTCCCGCCGGCGCTGTCTCCGCTCAGGACCAGGCCGGTGACACCGAGACCAAGCGCCTTGCCGTTACCCGCGATCCAGCGCGCAGCCGCCTCGCCATCGTCCGGTGCCGCGGGCCAGGGATGTTCGGGAGCGAGCCTGTACTCCACCGAAACAACGGGCAGATCCAGTTGGCGCGAGATTTCGGCTGCCAGAGCCGCATGAGTCTCCACGCTGCCCAATACGAAGCCGCCGCCGTGATAGAACACCACGACCGGTCCGGGCCCGCGATCGGCGCGAACGTCAAACACCCGTAGCGCCATCGCACCGCCCGGCCCCGGCATCTCGAATTTTCGATCAACCGCAAGATTGCCGACCGGAAGATCGCGAGACGGCATTGCCGAGGGCGGCAACTTGCGAATTTGGGCGATTGTTTCGGCGGTCAAAGGAGGCAGCGGCTGTGCACTGGAAGCCCTGAGATAAGCCTCCACATCGGGTCGGACATAAGGCGCCGCCTGCGTCACGCCGACTGCAGCATCCTTCGCCGCGAGGTGGGCCGGTGCGGCCAGTGTCATGAAAACAGAAAGCAACAGCCCCGATCGGCAGGCACGATTCTTCGAATCGGTCATGAAATGCATCCTCTCCTCCCCTGTAGGGAGGGCTGTTTTACGTATGCATTTCACGCTTGGCGAGCGGGAGACTACTGCATCCCCCGCTCCTGCATCAATAAACGCCGCCCTGTTGCTCGGCAAAGTCCTGCGCCTCGCCGGCGGCGGCGGCGGCCGAGGCCTGCCGTGCTTCCTGGGCACCGCGAATTTCGGAAACCAGCGCATCGCGGCGACGGGCGAACTCGTCTTCCGGCGTGTACTGCCGCGGCTCCGTATCGGGCTTGAAAGCTTCCCAGATGACCGCGGCCTTGGGATCGTTGCCAGGCTCGACACCCATGACCTGCTTGCCGGTCACCCGATCGATGCGCACCATCCTGATCCCCGCCGGAGCGACGAAAGGCTGCACGCCCCACCTTGCCCTCGTGGCCTGGACGACCTGCTTGAAGATCGGCGCCGCAATCCGTCCGCCTTGCGCGTATCCGCCAAGCGAACGCGGGGAATCGTAGCCGAGATAGACGCCGCCGACATAGTCCTGCGTCCCGCCCACGAACCACACGTCCGTCGGGCCGTTGGTCGTACCGGTCTTGCCGAACATCGGCATGTTGAGATCGCGCAGGGTAACGGCCGTGCCGCGGGTAACGACACCTTCGAGCATGTGGACCACCTGATAGGCAGTGCCCGCATCGATCACCTGCTTGCCCTTGCGGTCTATGCGCGGCATCGGTTTGCCGTCCCACTCGGCCATATTGCAGGTATCGCAGCGCCGGTTGTCGGCCTTCCAGATCACCTTGCCGTTGCGATCCTGCACATAGTCGACCACCGAGGAACCGAACTGGACACCGTTGTTGGCGAGCGCCGAATAAGCGTTGACCATGCGTGACACAGTTGTCTCGCCAGCGCCCAGCGCGAACGAAAGGTACGGCTTGTATTCGCCGATACCCACCGTCTTGAAAGTCTTGACCACGCGCGACATCCCGGTGTCGTTGGCAATGCGTACCGTCATCAGGTTTCGCGACTGCTCAAGGCCCCAGCGCATCGTGTGGCTGCCGCTTCCGCCTGCTCCGCCAAAGTTGCGGAAGCATTTGTCACCCAGTCCCGCACCCTGATAGACACAGAATGTTCCATCAAGGACCTGCGTGGCGGGCGTCATCCCGTATTGGAGACCGGTCGCATAGACGAAAGGCTTGATCGTCGAACCCGGCTGGCGCTCGGCCTGGATGGCGCGGTTGAAGGCATCGAGCCCCGAATCGAAACCGCCCTGCATCGCCATCACGCGGCCGGTCGCCGGCTGTTCGATAACCATCCCGCCGGACACTTCAGGAATAGTGCGAACCGCATAAGTGCCTGCAGAAACAGGTGCAGCCGCCACGAGATCCCCTGTCTTGGCAAGGTCCGGCACATTGGTGAGCGCGGCGATGTTACCGTCCGAGAACCCGATGCGCCCGGTCGAACCGCTGCGATCGAGGATCACGCCGATGCGCCAATCCTTGTAGTCGATCGTCTTGTTGGAGACGATCAGCTGGGTCTGCCACGAGTCCAGGTCGTTGATATGGGCAATCGGGTGCGCCCAGGCGCGGTTGCCCTGATAGCGCAGGAGACCGGCACGAAGGCCGTCCCGCACCGCGTCCTGCATCTGCGTATCAAGGGAGGTGCGAACCCAGAGCCCGCCCGCATAGACGCTGTTCGGCCCATCCTCGGCCTTTTCGCCATACTGGTCGATCAGACGGCGGCGGACTTCCTCGATGAAGTAGCCATTGCCGGTCGGATAGGTTTCCGCGCGCCGAGGAATGAGGCCGAGCGGCTGAGACTTGGCGGCTTCGGCATCGGCGCGGCTGGCCCAGCCATTCTCGACCATCTGGCCGAGCACCCAGTTGCGGCGCTCGATCGCCATGCCTTCATATTGCTTGCGACCGTAGCGCTCCGGCGCCTTGGGCAGGATCGCCAGGAATGCCACTTCGTGAAGCTGGAGCTGATCTACGTCCTTGCCGAAGTAGGCGCGTGCCGCAGCCTGAACGCCGAAGCTCTGCCGCCCGAGGGGAATCTCGTTAAGGTAGAGTTCGAGGATCTGCTGCTTGGTCAACACGCCTTCGATGCGGCGGGCGACGACCATTTCCTTGAGCTTGCGGGTGACCGAATATTCGTCACCGATCAGGATGTTCTTGGCGACCTGCTGGGTGATCGTCGAACCGCCCCGGGCCCGTCCGCCGGTGCCGAGCTTGGAGGCATAGTCCACCACCGCCCCAGCCAGACCGGTCACATCGACACCGCCGTGCGTCCAGAAGGTCTTGTCCTCGGCCGAGAGGAAAGCATCCACCAGCGGCCTGGGAAAATCGACATATCGCAGCTGAACGCGCCGCTCACGGGCATAACTGTAGACGATCTCGCCATCGATCCCGCGAACCATGGTCGGCAGCGGCGGCTGGTATTCGAGCAGCTTGTTGGCGTCGGGAAGGTCGTGCGTGAAACTTACCCAAAGGCCACCTAGAACGACCAGACCGGCACCTGCGACGTAGCTTAGGCGCCGCAGCCCCTTGCGTTCGCGCCAAGCCCTGCCCAAGCCTGAAAAACGGCCTGCAAATCGCCCGCCAGCTCCACGACGGATGCGGTAATGGGCGTCCTCGGGCGGCTGTTCGGAGCCGTTCTCGATGATCTCGTCGGTCATTGCGAGTGCCCTCTAGCACGCCCCTTTCGCGCAAGGCCAGACGCGCCGCGCTCTTTTCGTCGCAGTGCCCGTCCTGCCTGCGCCCGCGGCTCAGCCACCACCGTTCCTTGCGAAGTACGCGCGGATCGCGCGGGCAGCGGCATCGGCGAGCGCCTGTTGACCGGCCCGCGAAGTCAGAACCTGAGCATCCCCCTGATTGTTGATGTATCCCGTTTCGAACAGGATCGAGGGGATGTCCGGCGCCTTGAGCACGGCCAGAGCCGCCGTCTCCACCTGTTCCCGGTGGAGCCCGAGACCTGCCGCGCGCAGTTCGCGCAGCACCAGTTCGCCCGCCTGCGTGGACCCCGCCTGGGTTCCGCGCTGCGACAGGTCGAGCAGGATCGCGCCGACGCTCTGGCTGGTCTGCGAAAGAGCGACGCCGTTCACTCGTCCGGCCTCGTTCTCCCGCGCGGCAAAACGCTCGGCCGCCTCGCTCGACCCTTTTTCCGACAATACATAGATGCTCGCGCCGCGCGCCGAATCGCTGTCCGCGCTATCCGCATGGATCGAAACGAAAAGATCCGCTCCAAGTCGGCGCGCCATATCGGGCCGGTCCGGCAGGGAAATGAAGCGGTCGGTATCGCGCGTCAGCGCTACCCTCACCCCGCCGCCCTCGACCAAACGATTGCGCAGCATCAGCGCGATCCGCAGCGCAACCGCCTTTTCCTTGACCTCGCCCTGCCCGGCTCCGGGATCGAAGCCGCCGTGCCCTGCATCGATAACGACCAGCGGCCGGCTCGAATCCGCAGGACCGTCGACGCGCGGCAGGTCGACCGGCGTGCCTGCCGCGGGCATGTCGAAACGAACGACGTAATCGAGATCGCGCGGAGAAACGAAGAAACGCGGTCCCACAACCGCCAAAGCGATCGCCAGCGCCAGGGGCGCGGAAAGGATCATGACCAGCTGGATGCTGCGCGACATGGAGTTTTGACTAGGATCGCATGATCGCCCCCGCAATACTGCCGATCCGCCCTTTTCCCCCATTTTTACGCCTCGCACCGCAATCCCGGCAGTGATCCTGCATGGCGTTCGGCAATGAACTTGCCCTGCGGGACCATGGGAACTTGCCGTGCCGGGCCATGGATGCTAGGCCAATTCGACCCGGGGCTCGGAAGCTTTCGGTCCTCACATGCCGGACAGACACCACACTGGATGGTGCCGGACAGGATCGGTCAAGCCAGAACCCGGCCGTCAAAGCCGGAAAATCCGTTCCGGAACCAACAGGTTGACGCGAGAGATGAGAAGCCAATTGCCGCTATGCCAGCCAGTCCCCGAAAGGGCGTGGGCGGTATCGCAGCAATTTTCCGCGTGTCCGAATTCGCCACGCGCACTTCCGCTCGCAGACACGCCGGCCATCCGCAAGGTTGCCGGCCCCTCCGCCGCCCTGACGGCGGCAGACACGAAAACAGTCGCACTCGGAGCGCTGGATTGCTCCGTTTCCACACTTACCCCCGCCCGCGTCGAGACGCGTCCTGCCGCATCCGGCAGACCCAAGGCTTTCGCAGCGGGCATCATCGAACAAACTCGCGCCACTTCGGCTGATCCGGCCGGAGCAGAGCGCGTCTGGAGAATACACAATGGCAACGCGCATGCTCATCGATGCGCGCCACCCGGAAGAAACGCGGGTGGCGGTACTCAAGGGAAATCGCATTGAAGAGTTCGATTTCGAATCAGCCGACAAGAAGCAGATAAAGGGCAACATCTACCTGGCGAAGGTCACCCGCGTGGAACCTTCGCTTCAGGCGGCCTTCGTCGATTTCGGCGGCAATCGTCACGGATTCCTCGCCTTCAGCGAAATTCATCCCGACTATTACCAGATCCCCAAGGAGGACCGCGAGGCCCTGCTGGCGGAAGAAGCCGCCCATGCCGAGGAAGAAGCCGCCCTGCGCGCTTCCGAAGGCGATGACGAGGACGAGGAAGGCGGCGAAGGCTACGACGACGGCGGCCTGACCGAGGTAGACACGTCCGAGAAGGACCATGTCGCCACGATCGAGGACGGCAACGTCGAGAACGGCTTCGACAATGCCGAGGACGGCGAGGAAGAATCCGCCGACGAAAGCAACGGTGAGGCATCGGGCCGTGGTCGCCGCGGCCGTGGTCGCCGCCAGGGCGGCCGCAACTCGGGCCGTTCGAAGGAAGCCGATGACCTGCGTGCCCGCCGCATGGCGCTGCGTCGCCGCTACAAGATCCAGGACGTCATCCACCGCCGCCAGGTGCTGCTGGTGCAGGTCGTCAAGGAGGAGCGCGGCAACAAGGGCGCGGCCCTCACCACTTACCTCAGCCTCGCGGGCCGCTACTGCGTGCTCATGCCGAATTCGAGCCATGGCGGCGGCATCAGCCGCAAGATCAGCTCGGCCTCGGACCGCAAGCGCCTGAAGTCGATCATCGCCGAGCTCGACCTGCCGCGCTCGATGGGCTGCATCGTCCGCACCGCCGGGCTCCAGCGCACCAAGACCGAAATCAAGCGTGACTTCGACTATCTCGCCCGCCTCTGGGACGAGCTGCGCGAAATGACGATGCGCTCCGCCGCGCCGGCGCTGATCCACTCGGACAGCGATCTCATCAAGCGCGCGATCCGCGACATCTACAACCGCGACATCGAGGAAGTGATCGTCGAGGGCGAGGAAGGCTATCGCGCGGCGAAGGACTTCATGAAGCTCCTGATGCCGAGCCATGGCCGCAAGGTTAAGCCCTATGCCGATCCGGTGCCGCTGTTCCAGCGCTTCGGCGCCGAGGACCAGCTGACCGCGATGTACGATCCGGTCGTGCAGCTTCGCTCGGGCGGCTACATCGTCATCAACCCGACCGAAGCTCTGGTTTCGATCGACATCAACTCGGGCCGCGCCACCAAGGAGCACGGCATCGAGCAGACGGCGGTCGCCACCAACCTCGAAGCCGCGCAGGAAATCGCGCGCCAGCTTCGCCTGCGCGACATGGCCGGCCTCGTCGTCATCGACTTCATCGACATGGAGTACGGCTCCAACGTCCGCAAGGTCGAGAAGGCGGTCAAGGAAGCGCTCAAGAACGATCGCGCTCGCATCCAGGTCGGCCGCATTTCCAGCTTCGGCCTGATGGAAATGAGCCGCCAGCGCCTGCGTACCGGCGTTCTGGAAGCGACCACCCGCTCCTGCCCCCACTGCGACGGCACCGGTCTCGTCCGCACCGCCAGCTCGGCAGGCCTCTCGGCGCTGCGCCTCATCGAGGACGAAGCCGCCAAGGGCAAGGGCATCGTGGTTTCGCTCTTCGCGTCGACCGAAGCGGCCATCTACCTGCTCAACGCCAAGCGCACCGACCTGGCCGACATCGAGGACCGCTACGGCGTCAACGTCGAAGTGATCCCCGAGGGCGAGAACGAAGGTGCGAAGATGCGCGTCATCTCGTCGGGTCCGCGCAACGAGTTCGTGCCCCGCTTCGATCCGATCGCCGAAGACGTCGAGGATGATTTCATCGACGAGGAAGAGGAAGAGCTCGAGGAAGAGAACGAGCGCGAGGAAGCGCGCGAGCGTGGTGACGACGGTGAAGGCGGTTCGCGCCGCAAGCGCCGCAAGCGCCGCCGTGGCCGTGGCCGCGATCGCCGCGACGAGCAGGGTTCGGACGAAACCTCCGAGGACGATGCCGAGGCAGAGACCGAAGAAGGCGAAGCCGAGAGCGACGCCGATGCCGACGCAACCGAGGAAGGCGCTGCGCCGGCAGCCGAGGGTGACGAATCGGATGCGCCGCGCAAGCGTCGCCGCCGTGGTGGCCGCCGCCGGCGTGGACGTCGTGGTGACGAAAACGGCGAGAACGGTTTCGCATCCGAAGCCGGTGACGAAGGCACCGAAGAAGGCACCGAAGCGGAAGCTCCTGCCGAAGTGGTCGCCGAAGTCGTCGTAGCGGCAGAGCCTGTCGTGACCGCCGAGGAAGCTCCCGCCAAGCCGAAGCGCAGCCGCCGCAAGAAGGCCGACACTGCAGAGGCAGTTGCCGAGGCTCCGGCCGAAGCCGCAGTCGAGCCGGTTGCCGCCGAAGCCGAGGAAGCTCCCGCCAAGCCGAAGCGCACTCGTCGCAAGAAGGCCGACACCGCAGAGGCAGTTGCCGAGGCTCCGGCCGAAGCCGCAGTCGAGCCGGTTGCCGCCGAAGCGGAGGAAGCTCCCGCCAAGCCAAAGCGCACCCGTCGCAAGAAGGCCGACACCGCAGAAGCGGAAGAGGCTCCGGCAGCAGCACCTGCCAAGACGGCGACCAAGGCGGCAAAGGCTCCGGCCAGGTCCCGTTCGGCTACCAAGCCCGCCGAGGGCGAGGAAGCTGCTGAAAAGCCGAAGCGCACCCGTCGCAAGAAGGCCGAGCCGGCAACCGAAGTCGCGGCCGCGGCAGAGGAACCGGCAGTAACCGCCCCGGCGAACGATGAGTTCGCCGCTGAAGCCTCGAACGGCGAAGATGGCGACTCGGCCGAACAGGGCGGTCCGCGTCGCGGCTGGTGGCAGCGCACCTTCGGCAACTGACGAAGGCGTGCCGCGGGAAAGAACCTGAAAAGGTCTTTCCCAGGCCCAGGATCAAAGGCCTCGCACGGAAACGTGCGGGGCCTTTTTCCTGTGTTCGATGCAGCGGGAAGTCGGCCAGGATGCATTTCCGGCACGCCATCCGACCGACGATGCAAGCCATCGAAGGGCCGAAACCGCAATTCCACTGACACTGGCCCTTGCCCCGCGCGACTGAATCGCTAAGGGGACTTTCAGTCGCGGTTCATGCCGCAGTGCAAGATCACGGGGATTTCTTCATGGCGACCTTCACCCTCCCGGCCAACAGCAAGATCAAGAAGCAGGGCAACGTCCACAAGGCCGAGGGCGCCGCGCGCGTGAAGAAGTTCACCGTCTACCGCTACGACCCGGACTCGGGGCAGAACCCGCGCTACGACACGTTCGAGATCGATCTCGACAATTGCGGCCCGATGGTTCTCGACGCGCTCATCAAGATGAAGAGCGAACAGGACCCCAGCCTGACGTTCCGCCGTTCGTGCCGCGAAGGCATCTGCGGTTCCTGCGCGATGAACCTCAACGGCAAGAACGGCCTCGCCTGCACCACCGCGATCGAGGATCTCAAGGGCGATATCCGCATCACCCCGCTGCCGCACATGGAAGTCATCAAGGACCTCGTCCCCGACTTCACGCATTTCTACGCGCAGTACGCCTCGATCCGCCCCTGGCTGCAAACGGTTTCGACCACGCCCGGCAAGGAGCGCCTGCAGAGCCCCGAACAGCGCGAAAAGCTGGACGGCCTCTACGAATGCATCCTGTGCGCCTGCTGCTCGACCTCCTGCCCGAGCTACTGGTGGAACTCCGACAAGTTCCTCGGCCCGGCGATCCTGCTCCAGGCCTATCGCTGGCTGGCCGACAGCCGCGACGAGATGACCGGCGAGCGCCTTGACGAGCTGGAAGATCCCTTCCGTCTCTATCGCTGCCACACCATCATGAACTGCGCCAACGTCTGCCCCAAGGGCCTGTCGCCGGCGCGCGCCATCGCCGAAATCAAGAAGATGCAGGCCGAGCGCCAGGTCTGAGCCTCCCGGCTCGATCACCGGCAAGCGAATCCCACGTGTCGTCCGATACAGCATTCATCCATGAGCCGGCTCCGGGGAACCCGGGCTGGCTTACCTGGAACCTTGAAGACGACACCCGCTTCAATGCGGTGGGCCTCGGCCCGATGATCATCAGGCGCGAAGGCGAGCGTAGTGCCCGCGTCCGCCTGATCGATCTCGAAACGCGCCACAGCAACATGCACGGCAACGTGCATGGCGGCGTCACCCTTGCCTTCATCGACGTTGCCATGTTCGCGACGATGTTCTGCGTCCTGGGCGCCGAAGTCACGGGCTCCGTTACGCTGGACCTCCACAACCAGTTTATCGGTGCCGGCCGCATCGGCGCGCCGCTGGACGTGGTATGCGAGGTCATGCGCGAAACCGGCCGCCTCGTGTTCCTTCGCGGAACCGCCGAACAGGGTGACAACCTCGTGTCGAGCTTCGTCGGCACCCTGCGCAAGCCGAGCCAGCGATGACCGCGATGCTCGAACGCTACGAAGCTCTTGTAGCCACCGGCGAACTGCGCTCCGACCCCGAGCAGGCGGCCGCGGCGGAACGGCTCAACCAGCTTCAGCGCGAAGTCTACAAGGCGCAGACATCCACCGGCTTCCTCGGCAAGCTGCTCGGCAAGAAGGCCCCTCCCCCGCGCGGTCTCTACATGTGGGGCGGTGTGGGGCGCGGCAAGTCGATGCTGATGGACCTGTTCCACCAAACCCTCGACATCGAGGAAAAGCGCAGAATCCACTTCCATGCCTTCATGCTGGAAGTCCATGCGCTGCTACGCGAGGAACGCCGCAAGGAAAGCGGCGATCCGATCCCGCCGGTGGCGACCACCATCGCGCGCAACGTCAAGGTCTTGGCCTTCGACGAAATGGTCGTGAACAATTCCGCCGACGCCATGATCATGAGCCGGCTGTTCACCCATCTCATCCTCGACGAGGGCGTGACGATCGTCACCACGTCGAACCGCGCGCCCAAGGACCTCTACAAGAACGGCCTCAACCGCGAGCACTTCCTGCCCTTCATTGCGCTGATCGAGAAGGAACTGGACGTTCTGACGCTCAATGGCCCGACGGACTACCGCCTGCACCGCCTCGGCGGCATGGCGACCTGGCACTACCCGCTAGGAGAGCCGGCGACCGAGCAGGTTCGAGAGGCATTCTACCGCCTGACCGACTATCCTCCAGAGGACAGCGACCACGTTCCGTCGGCCGAGCTCGACGTCGGCGGCGGGCGTATGCTGCACGTACCCAAGAGCCTCAAGGGCGTTGGCGTGTTCAGCTTCAAGCGCCTGTGCGGCGAAGCGCGCGGCGCGGCGGACTATCTTGCAATCGCACGCGCCTATCACACCGTCATTCTGGTGGGCATACCCCGGATGGGGCCGGATCGCCGGAACGAGGCCGCGCGCTTCGTGACTCTGATCGATGCGCTTTACGAGAACAAGGTGAAGCTGATCGCGGCGGCGGATGCCTCGCCTGAGGAACTTTACGAAGCGGGCGATGGCCACTTCGAATTCGAGCGCACGGTAAGCCGTCTCAACGAGATGCAGAGCGCCGATTACCTCGCCATGGGCCACGGCGAAGACTGAAAAGTTAACGATTTGCGAATCAGTCGTTAATGGAAATGCGCTTGAGGGCGCGCTTCCGTTAACGGATTTGCACGCCTGCGCTTCAGCACCCAGCCCCAGACCCAGCCCTCGCAAGGCAATAAAAAACGCCCGATTTCCAATAGTGGAAAGGGCGTGGCTGGCGGCCGCATCAGTGGCCTTATCTATCAATTTTTAGCGGATTTCCGCCAATTTTTCTTGAATTCGGAAAGAGTATATGCGGCGTTTCGAAGAAGAGTTCCACGAAACGCCGCATACGATTTGGTGATTAGCGGCCGTAGCTGCCCCAGTACCAGCTGTACATATCATTACCCCATGTGAACCGCCGCTATTTTGCGGCTGCCGACATGGATAACAACAGGTTAAGAAGTCATCAAGACTTTTTTAACCAGTTTGTCTGGGCTCCCTCCCCACGATTTGCGTGAGCAAATCCCGGAATGGTACGGGCCGGCTGACATAGTACCCCTGAATGGCGTCGCACCGCATGGTCCGCAGGATGTCGAGTGCGGCCTGAGTCTCCACACCCTCGGCCACGACGACCCGGTCCTGTGAATGCGCCATCTCGATGATCGACTGGACGAGCAGGAGGTCTTCCTTGTTTCCTTCCATCGCCTGGATGAACACCTTGTCGATCTTGACCTCGGTGGCAGGCAGATAACGCAGGTAGTCGATCGTCGCGTTCCCGGTGCCGAAATCGTCAATCGACAGCTGGACGCCGGACTGCACGAGCTTCTGGAGCATCTGGAACGTGCGCGAGCTGCGGTCGAGACGATCCGTCTCGGTGATCTCCAGGATCAGCTTGTCCGCAGGCAGGCCGTACGTTTCCAGGATTTCGGCGATCAGGCCGGGCAGGCCGGGATTACGAAGCAACTGAGCCGAAATGTTGACCGACATGGTCATGTCGAAACCGTTGCGCCGCAGTTCGACGGCGGAACGCACGGCATCGTCGATGACAAAGCGCGTGATGCGCTCGATCCGGTGGAACTCCTCGGCGATGCGGATGAACTTGTCCGGACTGATCGGACCGCGCTCCGGGTGAGTCCAGCGCACCAGCGCCTCGGCCCCGGTCACGCGGTTGCTCGCCACGTCGAGCTTGGGCTGATAGGCCACCCAGACCTCGCCATTGTCGATGGCGCGATCGAGCTGGGTCAGCAGCGAGATTTCCCACTGCGCCTCATGCTTGCGGCTGTCGAACTTGTAGACCAGTTCGTCGTTTCGCACGGCCTCCTCGGCTGACTGCATCGCACTGGCGACGCGGCTGGATACCGGGCGATCGAATTCCGAATCGATACCGCAGTTGAACGAGAGATCGATGTCGAGCCCGCCCACCTGGATCCCGTTCTGCACGATCCGGTGGAGGCCTTCGAGGTTCTCGAACAGATCGAAAGTGCTGCGGATCGTGGAGAGCCACATGAACATCCCGCCCTCGTGGTAAACCACGACTTCGCTGTCGCTGATGCGGATGCGACGGACGATCTCGTTCGCGACTTGCGCCTCCACGTGTTCGGCGAAGCTGCCGATGATCGCGCCGTAATTGCGGATCTGAAGCGCCACGAGGATCCGGCTCGAAACCGCGTCGTATTTGCGCAGCACCTGCACGCTGGGAAGGCCCGAGCCCGAGTTTGTCTCTCCGGCGACTTCGACACGGTCGAGGTTGCGCATGCGGAACACGGCTACGGTGGCCATCGCGATGGCCGGGAATACATCCACCTGGACGCGGAAATGATCCAGCATCAGCGGGAACAGGATAAGCACGACAACGAGGCCGCTGAAGCGATAGATGTCCAGCACGCGCCCGCGCCCAACACCCGTCACGATGACGACCAGCGCCAGCAGGAACGGGGGAATCCATCCCAGGACGAACGGCACCCCGTCCTTCAGGGTCTCTGCCGCGATGGCATGGAAGTAGCCGCCGGGAACATAACCCTGCATCGGCAGCGTATGGACGTCGTGGAACACCTCGGCGCTCGGCGCGATGATGATGTCCCTGCCGCGCACCGATTTCGGATCGAAGCGGCCCATCAGCACATCCACATAGCTGGCTGTCGGGATCGTCTTGTAATCGATCGAATAGTCCGGCTTGTAGACCGAGGACGTGCCTTCCTGCACGTCGGCGATCTTCGCCGAAAGGCTCGGGATGACACCGATCGGACTGTCGGACGCGAACGGGAAGCTCGTGCTGAGATTGAACGGATGGTCCAGGGCCAGCAGCGAAACCGCGCCGGCATCCTTTCTCAATCCCCGCGAAGGAATGACCGAGGCGTAATTGCCCATCGCGCCGTCCTTGCTGGGCATCGCGCCCAGGAAAACTCGTCCGCGATATTTGGCGAAAGTCGCAAGAAGTTCGTCGCGGCCGACGGTTTTCTCGTGATCGTTCAGGAAGCGGTCGAAGAAGACCCGCTTCGCGCCGGCATCCATCAGATTGCGGATTACCTGGGCATCGTTCGCACGCGAAACGTCGAGGACCTCGAGTTCCTCAAGCGTCTTTCCGTCCTGCAGGACCATGACGATCTCGCCCTTGGACGGGTGCATGCGAAGCCATGTCCGGCCATTGACCAGAATGTCCTCCAGAGGGAGGCCTGCGCCGGTAACGCCCAGAAACACGCCGGTCAGCACCGCCCAGAAGACGATCCTGAATCTGGCGCTCTTCCAGACTTTGGCAGCCCGCGCGCCGAGGTCAGACATGATGGCCTCGCAAACTCATCCCCTCTTCGTCCCTTCGCAGGATACGGCCTCCCTTCACGGAAAGCGTCCGCATTTCAATCATGTACTGGCGACCTGCTATGTTCATGCACGTCCTGCGAATGACGTTTCGATGCCGGGTTAGAGCAAAGGTCCTAAGAATAGGTTAGGTTAACAAGGCTTCACGATCGAATTCGCGTAACCCTGCTAGCCCGCATTCAAGCCGGGCGCAGCGGCGAAATCAGGCGATACCCAGACGGGTGAGCGACTTGTCGAGCATGAGCAATTGCCAAAGGAGGCGGGAATGATCCGCCCTCCCGGCGATATGTTCCTCCACCACGCCCGTCAGCCGCGCTCCATCCAGCCACCCGGTGCGGGCCAGCGCCGCACCCGAGGCGATCTCCCGCGCGGATTGTGCAAGCGGTCCCCGGAACCACTGGGCGATCGGCGTGACGAAACCCTGCTTGGGGCGGTAGAGAATCTGGTCGGGCAGGAACCGCCGCATCGTGCGCTTCATCAGCCACTTGCCCTGCCCCCCGCGCACGCGCATCGATTCGGGCAGGCTTGCCGCGAATTCGATCAACCGGTGATCGAGCAGCGGCTCTCGCGCTTCAAGGCTCACCGCCATGCTGGTGCGGTCCACCTTGGTGAGGATGTCGCCCGGTAGCCAGTGCTTGAGATCGGCGTACTGCGCACGGTCCAGCCCCGAACGGGCGGGTGCACCGCGCATCAGTTCCAGCAGGCCGTGTTCCGCACGGTAATCGCCGCGCAGTTTTCGAAAATCGCCGGAGTAGAGCCCATCCCTCAGTTCGGGCGGGGTGAAGCCGATGGAACGGGCGTATCCCTCGGCGCTGTCCCCCACGAGGGAGAGTAGCGTGGACCTGGCGCGCAACGGACGCGGCGCCCAATCCGCCTTGGGATAAATCGCCCCCAGTGCACCGAACACCGGCCTGCGGATCGCCTGCGGCAAGAGGCTGCGAACGCGGTCCTCGCCATGCTGGAACACGTGACGCCGATAGCCCGCGAACGCCTCGTCCGCACCATCGCCCGACAAGGCCACCGTCACCGATTCGCGGGCGAGCTGGCACACTCGCAAGGTCGGCAGTGCGGAAGCATCGGCAAAGGGCTCGTCGAACATCGCCGCAAGCTGGTCGATCGCCTCGAAATCGTCGGGAGACACCTGCCGCGCCCGGTGGTCGGTCGCGAACTGCCGCGCGATCTGCGTGGCGTAACCGGTCTCGTCGAGTGCGGCGACGTCGAAGCCGATCGAGCAGGTCTTCACCGGCTGCGTGCTCTTTTCCGCCATCAGCGCGACGACACTGGAACTATCCACCCCACCCGACAGGAACGCGCCGAGCGGCACGTCCGCCACCATGCGAGAGGATACGGCCTCGCGCATGAGGTGGAGCAGTTCCGCTTCGAGATCGTCGACCTTGCCCTTGCGCCTTTCGGCGAAAGACACGTTCCACCACTGCGCGGGCCGGGGCATCGGCGCGCCATGCCGCAGCAGCAGCGAATGACCCGCCGGAAGCTTCGTCACGCCCTTGAGAATGGAACGGGTGTCGGGGACATAACCCCACGCCAGATAGTCCTCGATCGCGAGCGGATCGATATCGCGGCGCAGCAGCGGGTGAGCGAGCAATGCCTTGAGTTCGGACCCGAAAGCGAGGCTCCCGTCGCTCAGCGGCGCAAGGAACAGCGGCTTCACGCCCAGGCGGTCCCGTGCGAGGAACAAGGTGCGGGCTTCGAGATCGTAGATCGCGAAAGCGAACATGCCGTGTAGCCGCGAGACGCAATCGGGGCCCCAGCGCTGCCATGCGGCAAGGATCACCTCGCTGTCGCCGTCGGTGCGGAATTCCGCCCCGCTCTCCCGCAGTTCACGGCGCAGTTCGCGATAGTTGTAGATTTCGCCGTTGAACACCAGCATCGCGCGGCCGTCGGGCGAGGGCATCGGCTGCGGCGATCCGGCAAGGTCGATGATCGAAAGCCGCCGGTGCCCCAGCGCCACGCCGGGCGCGGTCCAGACACCCTGCCCGTCCGGCCCGCGATGGATCATGGCATCGCACATGGCCGCCACCCGCTGGGGATCGACGGGCTTCGGCGTCTCGAGATGGTAAATACCGGCGATGCCACACATATCTGATGGCCTAGCGGAGCGCGGTGACGCGGTCCATCCACGAGTCCACCGGGCCGGTCGCTGCGATGAAACGCGCAATGGATTGCGCTGCGCGGTGGCCGGGATAGTCCTCGGATGAAAGGATCAGCATCGTCGTAGGCCTTGCGCGCAATACGAGGTGATCGCCGATGATCGCCAGCTTCAGCCGGGCATTGCTGCCGGTGAGCAGGTCCCCCGTATGGAACCAGGTTACCGCCAGACGCTCTACCTTCCCCTGTCCAAGCAGGCGCTCACTGCGGGCGTCGCGGAAAGCGGGGCCGGGAGCCTGCCAGGACCACGGGCTCGACGGGGTCAGCGCCCCCTGCCCGAAACCGCCGGCCTCCCGCCCCTCTCCCTGCCCCGCGTAAAGCGCGATGAACACGTCCACGCTATGGCCTTCGCCGTCGGCATAGCGGCCAAGCAGCCGGTGATCGGCACCTTCGGCGCGCGGCTCCCACCAGATCGCCGGAGCGTAATCGACCCGGTGCCAGCCTGCCACCTGCGGCATTTCGATGGCCTGCGGCAGCGGCGCATTTAAAGTCTCGGCCGCGAAGGCCCAGCTTTGCGCCGCGACGACCACGACAGCGAAGCCCACGATCGCGGCGATGCCGCTGATGCGCCCCTTATCCAGCCATGCCAGCACGCGCGACCGGGTGATCGCATCGGTATCGATCATCGGTCCGTCGAGCGGGCGGTCGAAGAAGCGCCATGCCCCCGCGATCACGAGCGCGAGCACGATGGCGAAGAAGAACCAGCCGTAGACGATATGATCGAAGCCCGCAGCCTTCTCCACGCCGACGATCTGCGCGGCGTAGATCGTGCCCCAGGCACGCACGCCATTGGCGAGAATGGGCACGACGAGGCATGCCGCCATCATCGCTGACCGCCGCTTCCAGCTGACGAAGCAGACGTTGGTCGCAAGCGTACCGAACGCGATCATCGCGATCAGGAACTTCACCCCGGAACAGGCCTCGGCCACTTCGAACAGACCGGCAGGCGTATCGATAAAGACCCCGTCCACCGTCGCGGGAATGCCGCTCAGGTGCGTGAGAGCGATGGTGATCTCGGCCGTGATCGTCTGGAGCGCCTCGACCAGTTCTTCCCCGAAGGGTACGAGAAAGGCCATGTAACAGAGCGGAAAGAACAGGCCTGCCGTTACGCGCGGGCCGAGCAACAGCGGCACGGCAGATCCGAGCATGGCCACCGCCCCCGCCTGACGGGCAAGGTCGAGCCCTGAAAATGCGCCGAGCACCCAGAGGAACGCGGCACCGCTCATCGGGATCAGCCCGGGCCACCAGGCCTCCGGCATGAGCCGGACCAGTTCCGCGCGGCGCTGCCAGACAAGCCAGCCCAGAATCGGCGGGATCAGGATGATGTGATTGTACGTGGAAATGTCCCACCACTGGCGCCCCATCGCGGCCCAATCGTCATGGAACACCGCAATCAACGCCAGCATGACCGCACCGACGCGGATCAGCGCCGCACGCCAATGGGCTGGCAGCGAGCGCCAACGTCCCGCAGGCACGCCGGCAGTCTCCAGAGTGGCGGTTTCAGGCGGCATCGCTCATGCTCCCCGACTTCAGGGCAATCAGGCGTGGAAGGTCTGCCAGCGCTGCCCCCCAACTTGCGTGAGCGCCGATCCATTCCCGCGCGTCTTGGCCCATGGCCCGCGCCCGCGCGCTATCCCCGGCGAGTGCGATGACAGCCTCCGCCAGGGCCGCGTCGCTTTCCGCTACGAGAAAATCGCGGCCATCTTCAGCCTCGATCCCCGTGGCGGCGCCCGGAGACAGCACCGTGGGCAGGCCCATCGCCATGGCTTCAAGCACCTTGTTCTGCACCCCGCGCGCGATTTCGAGCGGGACCAACGCCATGTCGGCAGCCGCGATCCAGGGGCGGATATTCTCCACCCGGCCCCATATGTGCACGCCGCCGTGCCCGTGGTGCGCCATGAGCGAGGCTGGCGGATTGCGCCCGACGACATGCAGACTGGCAGCCGGCAGGCGGCGGCGCACCAGCGGCAGGATTCGCGCGATCGCGCGTTCGACTGCCGCCACATTCGGCGCATAGTCCATCTGACCGGTGAAGATCAGGCGCGGGCCGTCGATAGCCACCATGCGTGGCTCTGGCACCGCCTTCGTCGGATCGAAAAGCGCGCTATCCAATCCGTTGCCCATCGGCTCCACCGCGCAGGCGGGATCGCCCAGCCGTGCGGCGAACAACGCCGCTTCGGCCTTGCTCACCAGCAGGGTCACGTCGGCCCGGCGCGCGATCCGGGCTTCCTCGGCCCTCAGCAACCGCCCTTCGCGCCGTTCCATCCAGCTTCGAAAACCGCGCCCCGCCGCGCCATAAGCCTCGAACTTGGCGGAATCTACATCAACCAGATCGACGATCAGGCGGCCACGGAAGCTCTGCGGAACATACTGCGCCACTTGGCCTGAAAAGACGAAGATGGTGTCGATCGGCCGGACGCGGAGCACTTGCTCCACCCAGTTCGCCATGCGCCGGTCGTGAAACGCGGTCAGACTGAGCGGACGTCCGGTTGCCAGAGATTCCAGCCCTGCAACCGGCAGCGATTTCGTACGGGCAAGCAGCAAGTGACTGGCGGATAACGCTGCAAGCTCTGCCTCGCAGCCATGATCGGCCGCATCGTCGGCAAAGCAGCCGACGTGAACGGGAGCCAGCCGGGCCAGCGCCTTGAGCACGTTGTGCGAACGGATCTTGTCTCCGCGATCCGGCGGAAACGGGATGCGGTGAGCCAGGAACAGGATTTCGCCCATCAGCCGATACCGCGCGCGATCAGCGGGCCCAGCCTATTGGCCACGGCAAGCGGCAGGCGTTGCCAGAGCTTGATCTGAAGCGAGAGCTTGCTGCTCGTCGGATCGGCTTCCCGCTTCGCGGCACCCGGCGCGGTCCAGATGGCATATGTCAGCGGTTCCGGTTCGAAACCCCAGTTACGCTTGAAGTGATAGGCGCCGCTGTCCGTCTTGGAGCGGCCGAAATCGAACGTCGTGCAGCCCCGCCGCCGGGCATGGAGCATCAGTTCGAAATACATCCGGTCATTGGCGCGCAGCTGGCGTGCTTCCCGGGTGCCGCCCCCCCAATAAGGCATTGCCGCGCCTCGATGGTAAAGCGTGATAACGCTCGCCACAGCCTGCCCCCGATGCCGCACGGTAAGGATGTCCGCATCGTCCCCGAAGGCATCAAGCACGGCATCGAGCAACTTGCGCGGAAAAACCGGTGTACCGAGATTGCGATAGCTCTCGGCAAAGACGCTGTAATGCGCGGCGCGATCGCGCTCGCTGCTGCCGATCTCCACGTGCAGGTCGTTCGCCAGTGCCTTGCGGACTTCGGCGCGCTGCTTGCGCGGTACGTCGAGCAATTGTGCCTCGTCGTCCGTGGCCAGGGCGCGGGCAAAGTTGCAGTGGCTTTCGGTCTTGATAGCCCAACCGCCATGCGGATCGGGCAGCTCGCCCCCTCGCAGTTCGATCGACGGGCAGGAGTGGCGCAGCGCAAGCTCCTCCAGCGCCGCGAACAGTGCCGCCGTATCGGTCCGCGCACCCGTGAGAAGCCCCCCGCCGACCGCAAAACCGGTGGAGGCCAGCAGCCGGCCGAAAACAGGTGAGTGTATCGCGTCAAGCGGCAGAAAGGCCGAGATCTCCCCGCAACGCTCCTCGACCAGCGCGAGCGCGCGATTCCCGGTTGCGCGGGCGACAGAGAGGAACCAGGCCGGACGGTGGAACGGGGTCGCCTGCGGATGACGGGCGGCGAACAGCTCCAGCCGCGCCACTTCGCCCGGATCGGCAAGATCGACCAGCCTGATCGTCCCCTGTTCCGGGGCGAACGGGGCGTTCATGCCGCCAGTGCCGCCGCGTGCTGCGCCTCGCGCGCGGCAAGTTCGTCCATCCGCCCCCAGCGGAAGTCCTCGATCAGGTGCCGCAACTTGCCCGCCATGGCACCCAGGTTGGTGTAATGCCGCAGCCGCGATCGCAGCGGCGCGTTGCCGACGCGCGGCTGGCCGGGATCTATTTCCCACGGGTGGAAATAGAACACTGCCGGGCGCCCCTGTGCATTCACCTGCCGGATCGCCCAACGCGAAAAACCGTATGGCAAAACGCGGAAGAAGCCGCCGCCACCGGCCGCCAGCCTGCGTCCGGCAAACGTTGCGGTCGTCACCGGGATTTCGACGAAATCGCTACCCGCCAGGGGATGGAAGGCGAAGCGAGGGGCCTCGCGCCAGCCGTAATGGTCGTGAGCGATGGGCGCGACGCTGGAGCTATAGGCGTAGCCCCGCCCGGCGAGCACTTCGAAGGCCCAGGGCGTGCGCGCATCTATCGAGAAGCTGGGCGCGCGGTATCCGGTCACCTTGACCCCGGCGGCGTCCTCGATGGCGTTGCGGCTCATGTCGAGATCGCGGCCGAATGTCTCGGCATTCATGCGAAACACCCGCTCGTGGTCCCAGCCGTGGCTGGCCAGCTCGTGCCCCGCCTCGGCGATACGGCGCAGCAATGCGGAATGACGCACCGCGACCCAGCCCAGCGTGAAGAAAGTACCCTTCACGCCCGCAGCGTCGAACAGTGCGAGAATTTCGTCGCAGTTGCGCTCGACACGCGTTCGTATCGCAGGCCAGTCCGCCCGGTCGATCACCGTCTCGAAAGCGCCGACCTGGAACCAGTCCTCCACATCGACGGACAGCCCGTTGACCGGTCTTGTGTCATTCATGGGATCCATCCTCGTGAAGGCGGGGGACCAGTCAGGCTGCCTGGCGCTGGCCTTCGCCGCCCTCGAACCATTCGATCAACATGGTAAGCGTGTGCCGCAAGGTACGCTCCTGCTCGTCGAGACGGGCTTCCAGACGGGCCGCATGCGCGGCCGACTGCTCAAGCTGTTCCTGAAGCGCGGCGATGAGGGGATCATTGCCCGAACCTGCCGCAACCTCCTTCTCCCGCTCGGCGCGGGCGGCAAGTTCCAGCACGGCATGCTGAAGCTCGTCGATCTGCGAATCGCGTTCCGCCAAGGCTGTCTCGATAAGGGCGATGGCCGCCTTGGCATCGAGGGCTTCGGAATGGTGCACCGGCGCTGCCGCCACTTGCGCCGCGGGCACGCCAGGCGCTGCTTCCGCCGCCGTCTCTCGCGGGCTGACGAGCGCGCGGGCGCCATCCTCATCGAATTCGGCCAGCACTTCGGCCAGCATCTGGAGATCGATCAACGAACGCTTCTCAACCGCACCAAGCAGCAGCAGGCGGTTGACGATCTGGTTGATCCGGCGCGGGATACCGCCGGTCGCCTCGTGGATTTCCGCGAAGACGCGATGATCGAAGCCCGGATTGCCCTTCCAGCCGACGCAGTTCAGGCGATGCTCGATATAGGGCTGCACTTCGCGCACCTGCATCGCGGTGAGGTGATGGGTGGCGATCACGCGCTGGCGAAGCTGTTCGAGCTGATCGCTTTCAAGCAGGGTCGTGCGGAACTCCGGCTGGCCCAGCAGGAGCGTCTGCAGCAACGGATGCGAGCCGAGCTGGAAGTTCGACAGCATGCGCAGTTCCTCGATCGCGTCGACCGAGAGGTTCTGGGCCTCATCCACGATCAGCAGGCAGCGGCGACCGGCGCGCGCCTCGGCATGGAGAAAGCCCTCGATCGCCCCCAGCGCCGAAGCCTTGTCGTGCCCGGCGACCGGAAGGCCGAACGCTTGAGCGACGACGTGAACGATCTCCTCACCGTCAAGCGCGCTGGTGACGACGCAGGCAGCCGTGAGGCGCGCCGGGTCTATCGTCGCCATGAGGTGCGAGACCAGCGTCGATTTGCCTGCACCGACTTCACCGGTGATGACCACGAACCCTTCACCCTGGGCCAGCCCATAGCCGAGATAGGACAGCGCCTTTCGGTGCGTCACGCTCTCGAAATAGAAGGCCGGATCGGGCGTAAGCTGGAAGGGCCGGCCCTCGAACCCGTAGAATTGGTCGAACATCCCTGCTCTCCTTCGAAATCAGAAGCTGTAGCGCACGCCGGCGAGGGCGGACGCGGTCCAGTAGTCTTCATACAAGGCATCGTCACGGCTCACGCCGTCGAGCCCGAGTGCCACCGTCGCCCTGAGGCGGCGGGCCAGCATACGGTAATAGCCGAGTGTGGCACCATAACCGTTAACATTGCCGACCAGCGGATCGTTGCTGGAAAGCCAGTTCGCATAGACGCTCGCCGACCATCCGGCTTCTCTGCCGAGTTGGCCGCTGAGATAGGCCGAGAGCCACCAGTTCTGGTCGATCACCCCGTCAGCCGCAGCCAACACGGTGTTCTGCGGAGCGATGAAATCGCGGCGGTCGTACCCGCCACCGATCCCCGCATCGAGGCGGCCGACCCTGCGCGAATAGCTCGCCGCCACGCCGCGCCCGCGGAACACCGCCGATCGCACAGAGCCCAGCGCGCCCGAAAAGCAGTTGCTGCCGTCAAGCGAACTGACGCAGCCGCGCAGTTCGCCTGTCACGGGATCGCGCACGGCCACGAAGTCATCCGGCAACTGATCGAGCGCGCGGTTGAGCTGGCCGCCGAACCCACTGACATTGTCATAGACCGTGACGCTGAGCTGGCTGCGATCATCCGGCGCATAGGCGAGGTTGCCGCCGAAGCTGGTCGATCCATAACGACGGCCGAAGTGCGCCGAAAGCGAGGTGCGGCGGCTCGGCCGCCACATCACGGCCACGTCCCAGGTCAGGCCGCTGACGTCGTAGGCAAGTTCGCGCGGGACGCTCTTGTCGGTCTTGTAGCGACCGTCGCTGCCGATCACAGGGTTGCCATCGGCATCGCGCAGGGCATCGCGGCTGGACACTTCCACGTCCTCGTAACCGATGGCGCCCACCACCTGCACCGTGCGGCTTACCGGCACCGTCACCAGGGCCCGCGCCTGCATGTCCCGCACGCGCTGGTCGAGGTTGGAGATATCTTCCTGATAGAAGCTGCCCGCAGCGCCCAGCCCCACCGGTGCGATAACGTAAGGCGCCACGCCCGCCTCGATGTCGGCGATCTGCGTCACGCTCTTGTCGAAGACGTCGGCCGCCGCGCCGCCGGGTGTCGCGACGAAGGCGTCCGACTGTTCGACCTTGGTGAAACCGGCCCGGTAATTGGCCGCGAAATCGACATCGCCCGCGCGCGTCCTGAACGAAGGTCCACCGTATACCGAGTAGACGTTGGTTGCCCCCCCGTCGTTCGCCAGACCGGGCGAAAGCGCAGAGCCGCCGTTCTGAACCCGCGCCTGGGTTGCAAGCGCGCCTGCTTCCAGCGTCAGGCCCGGCGTGATCGTGGTATAGCCGCGCACGATGCCGCTGATGGCATCGCCATCGGCTGCGCGCTTGCTCCAGCCGATGTAGCGTTCATAGCGGACGGACGCCGACAACGCATTGTTGCGCCCGGATATCCCCGCATCGACGCCCGCCGCGAGCTGAGTATAGGTGAGCACGTCGTTGCCCGGAGAAAGCTGGGCATCGACGATCTGATCGATCTCGATATAGGGCGTCACCTCGATCCGGCGGGAGCCCTTGCCTCCGCGCTTTCCGGAACGATCCTGCCGCCCCGACGACGGAGCGGAGGCGGCGACTTCATCGGAACCCGAGCCGACCTGGTCATAGCCGATCGTCTGGGCCTCCACCGGCGCTGCCGCTGCCAGCGCAGCAGCCAGAGCGCCCAGGCCCAGCGGGGGCGAAAACACCGACTTCATCCCTTGTATCCGTAATAAGAGCCGAAGCGGCGGCCGCTCGGGCTGAAATGCGTACCATTGAGCAGCAGCTGGACGTTGGGACAGGCCCCCAGCAAAGAGATCGCATCTTCCAGCGCGCCCTGCCCGGTCCGGTCCGCGCGCACGATGACCACGGTCTGGCCGACGTATTTCGCCAGTTCGGCCGCGGGCGATGCCGCAAGGGCGGGCGGCGAATCGAAAATCACGATGCGATGCGGCGCGTTCTCGGTCAGCCTGTCGAGTATCCGCGCGGTTCGGGATGAGGCGATATATTCGCTGTCATTGATGGTCGCATCGCCCGCCGGCATGACCCAAAGCCCGGGAATATCGGTGCCGAGCACACATTCGGCGGGATCGATCGTCTCGTCCATCAATGCGTCCATCAACCCCGGACCGCCGGGAAGCCCCAGCGCGGAAAGGATCGAAGGCTTGGCGAAATCGGCATCGACGAGGAGAACCTCGCTTTCCTTCTCAGCCGCGATCGACAGCGCGAGATTGAGCGCGCAGTACGTCTTGCCCTCGCCCGGATGCGGCGAACTGATCAGCACGCGCTGTGCGGCGGCGCCTGCTTTCTGACGCCGCAAATCGGCCGCCTGCACCAGCAACTGCCGTTTGACGATGCGGAATTCTTCCAGAAGCGCGGTCACGGTGCCCTCCGGCACGATCAGCCCTTGCTCGCGCAGCAGTTCGCGATCGATCGGATGATGCTCACCGGCGAAGGCCGTGGGGGCCGGGTAAGCGGCTGCAACCGGCTCGGCTACATCGCGCGCTGGCGCTGGAGGGGGCGTTGGCGCGGCGAACGGCGGTGAAGCAGGCGAAGACACAGCGGGTGTTTCGGCAGCGGACGCTGCATCGTCAGCGGGCCTTGCGGAGACAACAGGCTCGGCCGGAAGCGGAACCGGCCGAGCGATCATGCTGTTGAAATCGAAATGTCCGGCAGCGCGTTCGATCAGCGATTCGCCGGGGCCGCGCTTTCTGGTCTGTCCGGGCGCGGGAATTTTGCTGTGTTCGGTCATTACCGTTCCTCAGGCCACCATGCCGCGCTGGATAAACTCAACCGCAAGCAACACCACGAACAGGCCGCACAAAGCCGCGCCGGCGCCGATGAAGTACTTGAGGCGGCGCTTGCGAAGCTGGCGCACGCCATCCGTGAGATTTTGCGAGATTGCGCCGAGCACCGGCAGCCCCGTCGCCCGTTCGAGACTCGCGGTCGTCGCGAAGACCGAACGGACCTTGCTGAGCGCAAAAGCACCTGCGCAGCCGCCCACGACGCCGGCGATCAGCACGCCGAACAGCAGCAAGGGCCGATTGGGGGCCACCGGCTTGCGCGGCGTCGTCGGCGGATCGACCACCTGGAACTTCACCGCCTCGCGGCCGGTCTTCACTTCGCCGCGCAGGCGCAGTTCCTCCCGGTCCTGGAGAAGCTTGTCGTATTGCTGGCGCAGGACGTCGTAGTCCCGATTGATGCGCTGGGCCTCGGTCGCAAGTTCGGGGTCCTGGATCGCGGAGGCCGTGAGCGAGGCTACGTCCGATTGCAGCGCCGCCTTTCGCGACGTCAGCGCCTGGACGTTGGCCTGCCGCTCGGCACGGATCGACTGGAGCGAGCTATAGGCGGGGTTCGGCGTACCCGTGCCGCTGGCCGCTTCCTGCGCTGCAGGACCGCGAAGCGCTGCAATCTGGTTTCGCGCCGCGATCACGTCTGGATGGCTGTCGGTCAGGCCGCGCGCGCGCATTCCGGCCAGTTCCGACTGGGCCTGCGCCAATGCGCCCGAAGCCCCGCCGGCAGTTCCTCCGGCGATCGTGCGGGGCGTACCGGCAAGCTGACCGTCGATCGCGGCAAGCGCGCTCTGGGCAGCGGAGAGATCCGCGTCGAGATCGCGAAGCTGCGTGCGCGAGCTTTCCAGCCGCTGCGCCACTGCTGCCCCGCCCAGCGCCATTTCGGGGTGCTGGGCCTCGAAAGTGGTGCGGCGCTGTTCCGCCGATTCAAGTTCCTTTTCGCGCTGGCGCAGCTGCTGGTTCACGAACTCCAGCGTCTCGACCATGTCACCGCGATCGCCCGACAGGTTCTCCTCGCGAAAAATGTCGATCAGCTTCTGCGCCACTTCACGGGCAAGCTGGGCATTCTCGGCATCGGAGAAAGAGGAATAGTTCGCGGTCGCAGTGATCTCGAACAGGTTGTCCTGCTGGCTGACCACGGACACGTTCTTGCCAAGGCCGAGAACCGTGGATTCCATCTGCTTGGGAGACTGGATCGTATCGCCCAGCCGCGTCCCGCGCACGACCTTCTCGAGGTTCACGGCGCTGGTCAGGGTTTGCCGGATGCGCTCGATATCGCGCTTCTTGTCGGCCACGCCGATACCCACCTGCTCGGCCAAGGCGTCATCGAGCTGGATGAAGATGCGGGCTTTGGATTCGTAGGAATTGGGGATCAGGGCCACCACCAGCCAGCCCAGCAGGCAGATCGCCCAGGCCGCCGCAAGCGCGATCCAGCGCCGGTGCCAGACGCTGTGGAGGGCGGCGAGCAGTTCTTCGTAAAGGCCGTTCATCGCGCCAATCCCATCTCGCGCCCGATCCTCAGAACATGCTTTCAGGGATGATAATGACATCGCCGGGGTTCAGCATGACGTTTGCCTTGCTGTCGCCCTTCTTGAGCAGATCGCCCAGACGCAGGGCATATTCCGTCTGCTTGCCTGCCGTCTTGTCGAAGCGGATCAGACGTGCGCGATTGCCCGCAGCATATTCCGACAGACCGCCCACCGCGATCATCGCATCCAGCACGGTCATGTTGGCGCGATAGGGAATGGAAGCCGGTTTCTCGGTCGCGCCGACGACGCGGACCTGCTGGCTGTACGTGCCGGCAAACCCGTCCACGATGACCGAAACCAGAGGGTCCTCGATATATTGGGAGAGCTGCAGGCGGATATCCTCCGCCAGCATGGCCGGGGTCTTGCCCACCGCAGGCATGTCCGCGATCAGCGGCGTGGTGATGCGGCCATCGGGCCGAACCTGAACCTTCGCGCCGAGTTCGGGGTTGCGCCAGACGAACACGGTGAGCTGGTCCAGCGGACCGATGATGTACTCCTCGCTCGGCCCCTCCTGCATCGCAACGAACTGCGCGGGCGGAAGCTGGGGGCCGGACGCAGGCCCCGCACAGCCGGTCAGGACGACGCTGGCAAGCGCAGAGGCAGCCAGGAGTCGGGTCGGACGGCGGTGCGGCATAAGCTCTTCCCTTCAGGCGCCGGCCTGCCGATCGCTGTTACGATGCGGCAAACGTGGCAAAATCCAGCCTGCGCTATCGCCTAAAAGGGTGAACATTGCGTTAGCCTTCACCAACCGATTGGCACCCGGTCCCGCATTGGGACAACATGCCTGTCGAATGCTAACCGTGCTTCAGACCAGCATTTCCAGTGCCGCCCCCTGCCCGAGGAACTGCGCCGGGCTCGCCGAGGCGCCGTAAGCGCCGGCACAGAACACCGCGACCAGATCGCCGACTTCGGCCCGCGGAAAGCCTCCCTTGTCCGCCAGCTTGTCCAGCGGAGTGCAGAGGCAGCCGACAATTGACGCTTCCTCCTCGACCGGCGCATCGAAGCGCGTGGCGATGGCCGAAGGGTAGTTGCGCCGCACCACCGTTCCGAAGTTTCCGGACGCGGCCAACTGATGGTGAAGGCCGCCATCGGTAACGAGGAAAACTTCGCCGTGGCTTTCCTTCCGGTCAATCACGCGAGCAATATAAACACCTGATTCGCCAACGAGATAACGGCCGAGTTCGATGCAGAACGCGGTCTCGCGCAGAACATCGGGCAAGCGCTCGAAACGCTCGGCCAGACGCTCGCCGACAAGGGCCAGATCGACCGGAGTATCTCCCGGGAAGTAGGGAATGCCGAGCCCCCCGCCGAGATTGCAGTGCGGCAAGGCCGTGCCGCTCTCTTCCGCGAGCCTTGCGGCCAGATCGAGCGCCTGCCCCTGCGTTTCCGCAATGGCTGATGCGTCCAGCGCCTGGCTGCCCGCGAATATGTGAAATCCGCGCCACTCCGCCCCGCTGGACACCACTTCGCGCACGAGCGCAGGCACTCGCGCGGCATCGATTCCGAACGGCTTTGCGCCGCCACCCATCTTCATGCCCGATCCCTTGAGATCGAAATCGGGGTTCACGCGAATGGCGAGGCGCGGAGTAACGCCAAGCGTTTCAGCGATTCCGATGGCGCGGCGGGCCTCGGCCTCCGATTCGAGGTTGAGCGTCACGCCGGCGCGGATTGCGGCGTCCAGTTCACGGTCACGCTTGCCCGGGCCAGCAAAGCTGACTTGCGCAGGATCGATGCCTGCCGCCCGCACGATCGCCAACTCGCCGCCGGAGGCAATGTCGAAACCGTCGACCAGCCCGTCCATCAGCGACAACAGGGGCGGGAAAGGATTGGCCTTCACGGCATAATGCAGCGCCAGCCGCTCCGGCATGGCCACCCGGATATCGGCAACGCACCTGCGCACGAGATTTGCGCTGTAGAGGAACAGGGGCGTATCCCCTGCCTGCTCCACCCAATCCGTAACCGGCCTGCCGCCCACCACCAGAACACCGCGCGCAGCTTCGAAGCCCGCCGGAATCGGACCGAGCGGCTTCATGCGCCTGCCGCCGCGAGTTCGGCGGCAAGACCGTTCCTGTCGATCTTGCCATTCGGCCCGACAGGCATTGAATCGCGCCAGTGGATCACTTTGGGTTGCATGAAATTCGGTAGTTCCTGCATGAGTTTACGCGGCAATTCCGAGGTTGTTTCGAAGCCCGGTGCAGCGCGGACAACCAGATGCACCGCCTGCCCAAGGCGCGCGTCCGGCACGCCCAGGGCAACGGCTTCAACCACGAGACCTGTCGCAAGCGCGGCTTCCTCCACCTCCTGCGGGCTGATGCGGTTTCCGGCGCTCTTGATCATGGCGTCACGGCGACCGACGAAATAGAGCAGCCCATCCGCACTGCGCCGCACCCTGTCACCGGACCACACCGCCATGCCGCCATAGTGGGAGCCGAGGGGCGCCAGCTTGTAGCGCTCAGCCGTGCGCTCCTGATCGTGCCAGTAGCCTTGCGCCACCAATGGCCCGCAGTGGACCAGTTCACCTTCCTCGTCATCGGCAGCGATAAAGCCCGCATCGTTGACGACCAGCACTTCCGCGTGCGGGATCGCCTTCCCCATCGAAGTGGGATGGCTGTCGATCAACGAAGGGTCGAGGTAAGTGGAACGGAACGCCTCCGTAAGGCCGTACATCGCGAAAAGGCGGGCACCGGGGAACAGCGCGCGCATCCTGCGGACGAGATCGACAGTGAGCGCACCGCCGCTGTTGGTCAATCGGCGCAGTTTTCCGGCCGTTTCACCCGGCCAATCCAGCTCGCAGACCTGCACCCATAGCGGCGGCACGGCCGCGAGCGTGGTGATCCCGTGCCGGCCCACCGCCTTCATGACATCGCGCGGCACCAGATAGTCCAGCGGAACCACGCAGCCACCGGCGTACCATGTCGAAAGAAGCTGGTTCTGCCCGTAATCGAACGATAGCGGCAATACCGCCAGGGTCCGGTCATCGGGAGCAAGACCAAGGTAGTCGGCCACGCTTTCCGCGCCCAGCCACATATTGGCATGGCTGAGCATCACGCCCTTGGGCCGCCCCGTGGAGCCGCTGGTGTAGAGGATCGCCGCCAGATCATCGGGATCGGCCTGCGAAGGCGCCAGTTCTCCATCCAGCATTGCAGCATCGGCCAGCGCCGCGGCTTCATCGACCAGACGGCAATCGGCAGGCACATCCGCTTCGGCAAGCGAGGCCAGCCGAGAAGGCGTGCCGATCAGCATGACCGCGCCGCTATCTGCCAGGATATGCGCGACCTGCCCATGCTTGAGCAACGGATTGACCGGCACATGCACCAGTCCCGCGCGCGCGGCCGCCAACGGGAGCAGGCAGGTCAGTTCCCCCTTAGCTGCCCATGAAGCGATACGCGCGCCTTTTGCCGGAACTTCCACTGCGAGCCACGCCGCAAGTCTGGAGACACGCGATCTTAAGGCCTTGTAGTCCAGCACTTCTCCGCGCAGCACCAGGGCCTCGGCCGAATCCTCTCCCCGAAGGGCGAGATGGTCGAGCGGCAGGATCGGCTTTTCGGTACTGCCGGGCATGACGGGGAAAGGCTCCGAAAGGGTTCGAACGGGACGTGGCAAAGGTCGATTATCACCGCGATCTTAAGCAAGTGCAATCGGACGGCCAGCTAGCGCTGTGGCTTTCCGAGGGCAACCAGCACGCCCCTTTCGACCGTATCGAATGGTTTCGGGCGCTGGCGGAGCATTGCGCTCCAGACGCCTTTATCGCCGCGGCGTGTGACGGCGAGGATTTTGCGGTACTGCCCCTGCAGGGAGCATCCGGGCACCTTCACGCACTGTCGAACTGGTATACCTTCCGCTTCCGCGCGCTCTGTTCAGACGCAGAACGGCCATTGGCGGTACTGGCGGGCGACCTTGCCGGAAAGGCCCGCCGCATCACGCTGAGCGGCGTACCGGACGAGGACGGCAGCGCCGCCCTGCTCGAACGCGCCTTCCGCAAGGCAGGCTGGCTCGTCCGCCGTGAGATTTGCGACAGCAATCATGTCCTGCCAGTAGCCGGTCGCAGCTACGCGCACTATCTCGCCTCGCGCCCCGGCAACTTGCGCACGACGCTGAAACGCAAGGCGGGCAAGCTCGAAATCGAAGTTCTCACCCGTTTCGATGCCGCAGCCTGGGCAGCCTACGAAGCGATCTATGCCGAAAGCTGGAAGCCCGAGGAAGGCAGCCCCGCATTCCTGCGCGCCTTCGCGCAAGCCGAAGGTTCTGCGGGACGACTGCGGCTGGGCATTGCGCGCTGCGGCGGACAGGCCATCGCCGCGCAGATGTGGACGGTCGAACATGGCACGGCATGGATACACAAACTCGCTCACCGGCAAGCGGCGAAGCACCTCTCCCCCGGTTCGGTCCTGAGCGCGGCGCTTTTCCGCCATGTGATCGACACGGACGGTGTCGAACTCGTGGATTTCGGTACAGGCGACGATCCGTACAAGCGGGACTGGATGGAATTTGTGCGTCCGCGATACCGGCTCGACATGTTCCGCCCCGGGTCTCCGCTGAATTGGCCTCGTCTGGGGCGTGATATCTTGCGGGCAGGGCTTGAGCGCCTTGCCGCAACCGCGAAGCGCGGCTAGAGGCGCGGGGTTAACGACAAATGCCCGAAGAGAGGGGCCATGCAAGACGAAACCGACCTGTTGCTGCGCCGCATCCTGACGGATGTGCTGGGCCTCAAGCAGGGACAAGCCGAGACGTTCGATGCCGATACCGGGCTGTTCGGGCATTTGCCCGAACTGGACTCGATGGCGGTTGCCGGCCTCCTGACCGAGCTGGAAGACCGGCTCGACATCATCATCGAGGACGACGAGATCGACGGCGAGATGCTGGAGACCTTCGGCGCCCTGCTCGAATTCGCGAAAGCCAAGCGCGCCACGGCGTGATTCGCGCTGGGGGAATCGCAGGATGACCCCCACGACATGGCCCTGCCCCCTGCCCGATGGCGGCATGGAAAAGGAATATGCGCTCGCGTTCGATCGCGGGCGGGCGCAGCGGGTCCTGATCGTTCCTGCCCTGTTCGACGAGGGCAATCGCATGCGCCGCCTCACGGTGGAGGTCATGCGACGCCTTGACCGCGCCGGGATCGACAGCCTTGCCCCGGACCTGCCGGGAACGAACGAGAGCGTGCTCGCTCTCGAATCGATAGGCCCGGCCCAATGGCGAACCGCGATGGCCGCGGCTGCCGCGCATTTCGGCGCAACGCACGTCCTCGGCATTCGCGGAGGCTGCCTGTTCACACCGAGCCTGCCGAAATGGCACTACGCACCGGTAAAGGGCGCCCAGATCCTGCGCTCCATGTTGCGCGCCCGCATGTTTGCAGACCGCGAGGCGGGACGCGAACAGACGCGGGAAGCCTTGACGGACATGGCCCGTACCGAAGGCATTATGCTCGCCGGATATCCATTGAACGCCGGGCTTTTCCGGGAGATCGAAACATTGGAGCCCAATCCCTCCGTACCCATCATCGAGCAGGAGCGGATCGGAGGTAGCGGCTTGTGGCTGAGAGCGGAACCGGATGAGGATGCGTCTCAGGCCGATGCGCTCGCCGCATTGCTGAGCGAGGCTCTGCGAGCATGACGCGGCGGCACTTCACTTTCCCCTGTGAAGGCTCGCAGCTCGCCGCGAGCCTTGATGAAGCGCCGGCAGACACCGGTCTGCTAATCGTGTCCGGCGGCAATGAAGTACGCGCCGGCGCGTGGAACGGGCAGGCCCGGCTCGCCGTGCGAATTGCTGCCGAAGGGTTTCCCGTGCTCCGTTTCGACCGGCGCGGCGTGGGAGACAGTGAGGGCGAGAACTGCGGCTTCCGATCGAGCACGCCGGATATCCGCGCAGCGCTCGGCGCATTTCGCGCGGCTTGCCCGCAAATGCGCCGTGTCGTCGGGCTGGGAAACTGCGACGCTGCCAGCGCACTGATGCTGGCAGAAGGCGCCGGGCTCGGCGCGCTGGTACTGTCCAACCCATGGACGATCGAGGACGAGGCCGGGGACGCTCCGGCCGAAGTCGTGCGCAGCCACTATCGCCGCCGGATGACCGATCCGGCCGCCATCAGGCGCCTCCTCACGGGAAAAGTTGCGATAGCCCAACTGATCCGCAGCCTCGTTGCCGCGTCGCGTCCGGGCGTGGCGGAACCTGCCGGTCTGGCGCAGGAAATGGCGCGCGGCCTCGCCGTATTTTCAGGTAGGGTGCGGTTGCTCGTCGCCGAAAGGGACCGCACGGGTCTCGCATTTCTGGCCAATTGGGACAAATCGGACACCCGCGTGCGCCGCTGTTCCGGCGCCACGCACAGCTACGTCGAGCCGGAGGCGCAGGACTGGTTGATCGGGCAAGTGCTGGACGCCTTGCGTCACGCCTAGTTGCGCAAGGCGTTCCTATCGAGAGAGGCCCGGGGGCTGAGCCCCGGACCTCTCCTATCTACAAAGTCAGGCTTCGACCTTCGCCGCTTCGGCGAAATCCCGCGCCGCAAGATAACGCTCGGCATCGAGCGCCGCCATGCAGCCGGTACCGGCAGCGGTAATGGCCTGGCGATAGACGTGATCCATCACGTCGCCGCAAGCGAAAACGCCGGCGATATCGGTCTTGGGCGTGCCCGGCTGGACGAGGAGATAGCCGGTCTCGTCCATGGCCAGCTTGCCCTTGAACAGTTCCGTCGCCGGTGCGTGTCCGATGGCGACGAAAGCACCGTCCGTAAGGATTTCGCTCTGCTCGCCGGTCTTGGTGTCGATCAGCGCAAGGGCGCGCAGTTCGCCATTTTCGCCTTCCATGAAGCGTTCGACGCGCTTGTCCCAAACGACGTTGATCTTCGGGTTCGCGAAAAGGCGGTCCTGCAGGATCTTCTCGGCGCGCAAGCTGTCTCGGCGGTGGATCAGGGTCACTTCGTCGGAATGGTTGGTGAGGTAGAGCGCTTCCTCGACCGCGGTATTGCCGCCGCCGATCACCACGACCTTCTTGCCGCGATAGAAGAAACCATCGCACGTGGCGCAGGCCGAGACGCCCTTGCCCGAAAGTTCCTGCTCGCCGGGGACGCCGAGCCACTGCGCCTGTGCGCCGGTGGCGATGACGAGGGTATCGCCCTCATAGATATCGCCCGAATCGCCGACAGCCTTGAAGATCGGGCCGTTGAGGTCAACCGAGGTGATGATGTCGTACATCATGCGGGTGCCGACATGGACAGCCTGCGCCTCCATTTCCTGCATCAGCCAGGGGCCCTGAATGACTTCGCGGAAACCGGGATAATTCTCGACGTCGGTGGTGATGGTAAGCTGGCCGCCGGGCTGCAGACCCTGCACAACGATCGGCTCCATCCCGGCGCGCGCGCCATAGATCGCGGCCGAGAGACCGGCCGGGCCGGAACCGATGATGAGCATGCGGGTCTTGTGCGTCGTCGCCATGTGAAAGTCTCCGGCGTGAATGTGTCGAATATCGTTGGGGCGCGAGATAGGGCCAAGCACCCCGGTTTGCCAAGCGGCAGGCCGCATAAGGAATATCTTGATCCCCGCAAATCCGCACTTGGCGGATCGGGTTTCCGCCTCGCGGCGGCGCGGAATACCGGTGCCCCCATTGACCTGCGCCGCGCCGGGGATCACGATTTCGGCATGAAAAGCCAGCTCGGACCGACCTCCAACCGTTTCATCTCGCAGCGCCTGCGGCTCAACTATGTCGACTGGGGCAACCCGGACGCGCCGCCGCTGATTCTCCAGCACGGCGGGCGCGACCATTGCCGCAGCTGGGATTGGGTGGCCGAGGAACTGCGACAGGACTGGCACGTGATCTGTCCGGATCTGCGCGGCCACGGCGATTCCGAATGGTCTCCCGAGGGCCACTACGGAATGGACGCCCTCGTCTACGATTTCGCCCAGCTCGTGCATACGTTGGGGCACGAGAAAGTGACCATCATCGCCCATTCGCTCGGCGGAAACGTCGCAACGCGCTTCACCGGCCTGTTCCCCGAGAAAGTCGAGAAATTCGTCAATATCGAAGGGCTCGGCCCGCCACCGCACATCCGCCGCCAGATGGAAGAGCGCGGGATCGGCGACCGGCTGAAACAATGGATCGAGGACAAGCGCCGGGCCTCCGGACGGATGCCGCGCAAGTACGCGACCCGCAAGGACGCCTACCAGCGGATGAAAGAGGAGAACTCCTTCCTTACCGAGGAGCAGGCACGCCATCTGACGATCCATGGCGCCAGCCGCAACGAGGACGGCACCTGGAGCTGGAAATTCGACAACTACGTCAATGTCTGGTCCGTATCGGATCTGCCGACTTCGGATGTGGTTGCCTTGTGGCAAGCCATCACCTGCCCCGTGCTCATGCTGTGGGGCAAGAACAGCTTCTCGCAGAGCCCGGCCGACGACGGGCGGATAGACTGGTTCCCCACGGCTCGGCTAGTCGAATACGAAGACGCCGGCCATTGGCTCCATCATGACCAGTTCAACAGGTTCATGGGTGACGTGAAGGCATTTCTCGCGCCCTGAACCCCACCCTGTTCGCACGGCCCCTCCAACCCATCGCAAGCGCGATTCCAGATAGACACCCTTGCAACCTTCCTCTTGCTTATAATAACCATGCTTAGTACCTGCGCGACACGACGAGTCTCGCCTGAAAGGCACTGGAAAAAGCATGAACGCCGAAACAACGATCGCGGCAGAGAACCAGATTTCCCTGCCCGTCCGCCCGGCCAGGCGTCGTCTGCGAAGGGTTCTGATGCTGGCTGGGCCGCTGGTCGCCTTGACGGGTGTGATCTGGTTCTACCTCGCCGGAGGTCGCTACGAAGAAACCGACAATGCGGCGCTTCAGACCGGCATGGTCGCGATCAGCCCCAGCATCGCCGGCACGGTCGTTTCCGTCGAAGTGCGGGAGAATCAGCACGTCCGTAAGGGTGACGTGCTGTTCCGCATCAAGTCCGGCAGTTTTGCAGCAGCGGTGTCGGAGGCGGAAGCCGAACTGGCCAAGTCCCGGACAGACGCGAGTTCGCAGCGGGCAGACTATCGCGAAGCACTGTCGCAGGTCGGCGCGGCAAGGGCGAAACAGGATTATGCGGCAAGCGAAGCCGCTCGCCAGAAATCGCTCATGGCAGAGGGAATTTCCTCTCGCGCGCAGTACGAACAGGCTGCAACCGAAGCGCGCACCGCCCGCGAAGGCGTCGCCGCTGCCGAGGCCCGAGCCGAAAGCCTTCGCGCCAGCCTTGCCGGCCTGATCGAGGGTGACACCTCAACCCTGCCCGAAGTGCGCAAGGCGGCGGCAAAACTGGACCAGGCGCGGATAGACCTTTCCGACACCGTCGTCCGGGCCCCGCAGGACGGCGTGGTGACACGCGTGAACCAGCTTCAGCCCGGTAACTACGTCACCCCGGGCCGCGCCGTTTTCATGCTAACCGGCGAACGTTTCTGGGTGCAGGCGAACTTCAAGGAAGATCAACTGCGCTACATGCGCGCGGGCCAGCACGCCACGGTCAGACTCGACGCCTTCCCCGACCGCGCCTTCAAGGGCCATGTCGAAAGTTTCAGCCCCGGGACCGGATCGAGCTTCGCGGTGCTTCCGGCGGACAATGCAACCGGCAACTGGGTCAAGGTCGTCCAGCGACTGCCGGTCCAGATCGCGATAGAAGAATCCGCAGGCGACCTTCCGCTCGGCGCGGGCCTGAGCGTCCATGTCGAAGTCGATACCCGCCATGAACGTCGCTTGTTCGCCGCCGATACACCGGCCGCGCCGGCACGCCGGCCTTGAGCCGGAACGGCGGTTCCGCGGTGCCAGCCATGCCCGCATCCCCCTATCCCACGCCGATGCGGCGTCTGCTGATAACCATCCCTTCGATGATCGCATCGACCATGGTTGCGGTGGACATCACCATCGCCAATGTCGCGCTGCCGCACATGCAGGCGAGCCTTTCAGCCTCGCAGGAACAGGTGCTCTGGGTGTTGACGAGCTACCTCGTTGCCGGGGCCATCGCCACGCCGCTCAGCGGCTGGCTGGCCGGGCGGGTAGGCCGCAAGAACGTCATGCTGTTCTCGGTAGCCGGCTTCACTGCCGCGTCAGCGCTCTGCGGGCTCGCCACGGATCTGCAGACCATCATTCTTGCCCGGTTTTTGCAGGGAGCCTGCGGAGCCGGGCTGGTCCCGCTCAGTCAGGCTATCCTGCTCGATATCAACCCGCCCGAGGATCATGCCAAAGCCATGGCGATCTTCGCGCTCGGCTCGATGGCGGGACCGATCGTCGGGCCCACGCTCGGCGGCTATCTTACCGATGCGATGTCCTGGCGCTGGGTGTTCTTCATCAACGTGCCTTTCGGCATCCTTGCCTTCATCGGCATGTCGATCTTCCTCGTGCGCCGGAAGAGCCGGGTGAAGACGCGCTTCGACCTGTTGGGCTTCGTCATGGTCTCGGTCGCGTTGACGTCGCTCCAGCTCCTGCTCGACCGGGGAGAGCATCTCGACTGGTTCGACTCCTCCGAAATCCGCATCTACGCCGTGGTTCTCGCTCTCGCGACCTACCTCATGGCCGTTCACATGGCGACTTCAAGGGATACCTTCATCCGGCCGCAGCTGTTCCGCGACCGGAATTTCGCGATCGGTTCGGTCTTCAGCATGATGATCGGTATAGTCGCCTTCGCCACGATCCCGATGATCGTGGTCATGACCCAGTCATTGCTTGGCTATTCCGCGCTCCAAGCCGGGTTCATCAGTCTGCCCCGCGCGATCGGCACGCTGATCTCGATGCTGCTGGTCACCCGGCTGGTGAAGTTCGTCGACACCCGCATCATCATCGTCACCGGGCTCATACTGATGGGCTGCGGGATGTTGATGTATTCTCACGTCGATCTCTACGTCGACCAGAGCACGCTCGTTCTGGCAGGACTGGTGCAGGGACTGGGCAGCGGGATGATCTTCGTGCCGCTCTCGGTGATCGTGTTCTCCACGCTCGATCCGGCGCTGCGCAACGAAGGCGCTTCGATGTTCGCACTCACGCGCAATGTCGGCAATGCCGTGGGCATATCGGTGATACAGTATCAGTTCGTCCACTATATCGCCGCATCACGCAGCGAACTGGTGCAGGGCATAAGGCCCGACAATCCCGTGTTCGACTACGCACGGCCAGGTTTCGACTTCGATTCGACCCAGTCCCTGACCCGGATCTACGGCGAGGTCGTCAGGCAGGCGACGATGGTCGGCGACATTTCACTCTTTCACATGGTGTTCGTGCTGACGCTCTGCCTCATCCCGCTCGTCCTGATGATGCGCGTGAAGAAGGCGAACGATGTCGACACCAGCACTCTTGCACTCGGGGAATAACGTGTTCCGCAAGGCCTCCGTCCTGCTACCGCTCCTGCTGACCGCCGCCTGCATGAAGGTTGGCCCGGATTTCGCGGCTCCGCCGCCGCCTTCTGCATCGCCGGGGTATGCTCAAGGCGCGTACCCCGGCGCAGTGCTGGGAGATGGCCCGCAAGCGGGCTGGTGGAACGCTTTTGCATCTCCCGAACTGGATAGCCTGGTGCAGCGCGCACTGGCCGGAAACCATTCGCTCGCCGCAAGCCGCGCGACGCTGGAAAAGGCGCGGGAGCGCATCGCCGCCGCTGCCGGTCGCCGCCTTCCGCAAGTCGATGCCAATGGGCGCGCCGAGTATCAACGCGTCAACCTCGCCGCCTTCGGCCTGTCCGACAGTTTTGGTGGCGCCGAAATTCCCAATCCCGAATTCGACCTCTACACTTTGGGGGCCGGGATCAGTTACGACCTCGACCTGTTCGGTCGCAACTCTCGTGCGCTGGAACAGACCAAGGCGCAAGCCGAAGCCGAGGGCCGCGCCACGCAGGCCGCGCACCTGCTCATCGCCGGGCGGGTGGTCGAACAGGTCCTCGCCATCGCCGCACTCAACGACCGCATCGCCACGGTGCGCCAGCTTCTCTCGGAAGACGAACGAAACGTTACGCTGACCGAGGCCAGGCGCAAGGGAGGGGACGGCACTCTGGTGGAAGTGCTCAGTGCGCAGGGCCAACTCGCCGAAGACCGCGCGAACATGCCTTCGTTCGAACAGCAGCTTGTCGAAGGGCGCGCCATGCTGGCCGTGCTGCTCGGAATATCACCCGCCGAACTCGGCCCTACTCCCTTCACCCTGCAGCAGTTCACCCTGCCCGCACGCGTACCCGTCGCCCTGCCTTCGGCGCTGGTTCACAAGCGGCCTGACATTCTTGAAGCCGAAGCACGGCTTCATGCCGCCATTGCCGCAGTCGGCGTGGCGACGGCCCAACTCTATCCCGACGTGACGATCGGCGCGTCGCTGACGCAGCAGACCTCGCAACCCGGACAGATCACCAGCAGTCGCTTCAATGCCTTCGATATTTTCGCGGGCCTCTCGGCCCCGATCTTCCATGGCGGCACGCTGAAAGCGGAAAAGCGCGGCGCCGAGGCCGAAGCACGCGGCGCATCGGCGCAGTACCAGCAAGTGGTGACGGAAGCTTTCGGGCAGGTTTCCGGGCTGCTTTCGGCGCTCGGCAATGACAACCGTGAATTCGCCGAACGACAGTCCGCTGCCGATCTGGCCGATCGTTCGCTCCACCTGTCACGCCGCAGCTTCAAGGTGGGCAACAGCGGCGTGCTGCAGGTTCTCGACGCCAACCGTGCCTATCAACGTGCACAGCTTACCCTGCTCGACACGCGCAGCCGCCAATACCGGAACGTGGCGCGGCTCTACGTCGCCACGGCGGGAGGCTGGGTGACGGACAGCAGCGAGAACTGACGCGGCACCCGGAGCCGGGCCGCTTTCGCGCTCAGGTAAGCAGGAAGTAACCGAGCCCGAGCCAGCAACAGGCGCAAAGGCCCACCGCGATCAACAACCCGCGAGCGTCATGGACCTGATCCCGCGATCCTGCGTCCTGCCCGGCATAGACCAATCCCGAACTGATCCCCATCTGCAGGCCAGCAAGCTGGTCCGGACGGCGTTCGAAACGGATAATTCCTTCTTCAGCGACCTTCATCAAGTCATCCCCACAAGACATCCCAACCAGCACGCGGCGGTTTCCCCGCCGGTTCCATGCCCGTCCGTCTTTTGGCGTGACGGCCTGGAACTGTTCGCGCATCGACGATGCTAACACCTTCCCCTGAGCTTGCACAGAGTACTCCCGCATAGACCGCTTGGAAAAGATGTTCCGATTCAGACCAGCCCTCCGCATGAATTTCCGAGCCATCATTGCCTTGCAAACACGACCTCAGGCCATATACGAACGAATACAGCCAAACCTGGAGATCATTCGAAGATGCGCCGGCTTCTCGCCATTCTGATCTCGCTTTTTGCGGCCTTCACGGCACTTTCGCCTTCGGCCATGGCGCAGCAGTCAGGTCCGCTCGTGCTTGCTGCGGCCAGTCTCCAGGAATCGATGAACGCCGCCGCGGATGCCTGGGTCGCCAAAGGCCATTCCCGACCGAAAATCTCCTTCGCGGGATCTTCCGCCCTTGCCCGCCAGGTCGAGGCCGGCGCCCCTGCCGACCTGTTCATCTCCGCGGACGAGCCCTGGATGGACGAAGTGCAGTCCAAGGGTCTTCTGCGCCCGAAGACCCGCGTATCGTTTCTCACCAACAACCTGGTGCTGATCGCCCCCGCCGGAAAGCCTGTGCGCATCAAGATCCGTCCCGGCTTTCCGCTGGCCGCCGCGCTCGGCTCCGGCCGGCTGGCCGTGGCGGACCCGAATGCGGTCCCCGCAGGACTTTACGCCCGACAGGCACTGACCCGGCTCAAGGTCTGGCCCTCGGTCCAGAACAGGCTCGCACCGGCCGAAAACGTTCGCGCCGCCCTCGCGCTGGTCAGCCGGGGCGCCGCGCCGCTCGGCATAGTCTACAGCACTGATGCGAAAGCCGAACCCGGCGTGCGGGTCGCCGATACGTTCCCCCCATCCTCGCACGATCCGATCAGCTACCCGGTCGCGGTTCTCGCCTCATCCCGACACCGCGATGCCGAGGCATTTCGCCGGTTCCTGATCTCCGCCGAAGGCAAGGCCGTGTTCCGCCGCTTCGGCTTCGGCACGCGCTGACGCACCTTTTCCGCTCGTGACGCTGCTCACTCCCGACGAATGGCAGGTCCTGATCCTGTCGCTAAAGGTGAGCGGAGTTGCCATGGTGGCCGCGCTACCTGTTGCCTTCGCCCTGGCATGGATACTGGCACGCTGGCGCTTTCCGGGCAAAGTGCTGATCGACGCACTGGTTCACCTGCCCCTGGTCTTGCCCCCTGTCGTCACTGGCTGGTTGCTGCTGATCGCGTTCGGCACCAACGGACCGCTGGGCCGCTTTTTCGCCGAATGGCTGGGCCTCACCTTCATCTTCCGCTGGACCGGCGCCGCGCTCGCAGCTGCGGTCATGGCTCTCCCCCTGATGGTTCGTACGATGCGGCTTTCTATCGAAGCCGTGGATCGCCGCCTTGAAGACGCAGCCCGGACGCTCGGTGCAGGGCACTGGCATACGTTCCGAACGATCACCCTCCCGCTGGCAATGCCGGGCGTTCTGGCTGGCCTGGTGCTGGGCCTTGCCCGCTCTATCGGCGAATTCGGCGCAACGATCACTTTCGCCTCCAACATTCCCGGCGAGACGCAGACCCTCCCGCTCGCGATCTATAGCGCGCTGCAGATGCCCGGTGCGGAGTGGCAGGTCACGCGGCTTGCCGTGCTGTCCATCCTCGTCTCCGTTATCGCCCTCGTGGCGTCCGAGTGGCTGGCGCGGCGCAGCGGTCAGGGGCGTGCCCATCATGCCCTTTGACCTCGACATCTCGCTCCGCCGCGGAACGGAACGTTTCGATTATGCCTTCCGCACGGAAAAAGGCGGGCTGACGGCACTGTTCGGTCCGTCAGGCGCAGGCAAGACATCCCTGCTCGATGCGATTTCCGGCCTTGCCCGGCCTGTCCAGGGCCGCATCCATGTCGAAGACACCGTGCTGTTCGACAGCACGAAGCGGATAGATCTCAGGCCCGAACAGCGCCGCTGTGGCTACGTGTTCCAGGACCTGCGGCTCTTTTCCCATCGGTCCGTACGCGACAACCTGCTCTACGGGTGGCGCCTTGCACCTGCTGGCCAACGCTGGATGGATCTGGAAACCGCGCTGGGCTTTCTCGGAATTGGCCATCTGCTGGAGCGCATGCCCGCGACGCTTTCGGGCGGCGAAGCCCAGCGCGTGGCAATCGGCCGCGCCCTGCTTTCCGGTCCGCGGTTCCTTCTGATGGACGAGCCTCTCGCCTCGGTTGACGCCGAAAGGCGTGAGGAAATCCTGACCGTGATCGAGCGCATACGCGACGAACTGGCGCTGCCGATCCTTTATGTCAGCCATGACCGTGCCGAAGTGGACCGGCTTGCCGACCGCGTCATCGCCATCGAACGGCGCGGCTGACGGACTTTCAAAAATTGCGGCCCCGCCAGATTGACAGCCCCCTGCGTTTCGCACAAACAGGAATAGTAATTCTAATACTATGAGGCGCTGCACGGGCACGCCCGGGAGAAGGGGTTGATGGCGAAGATAGAACGGGGCGTGAGCCTTTACAGCTTCCAGGAAGAAATGTTCCTGGGGCAGATGTCGGTTGAGGACTGCATTGCCTTTGGCGCCTCAATCGGCGCGAAAGGGATCGAGATCCTGCCCGAACAGAACATGCCGCGTTTCCCCCACATCGACGATGCGGAAGTGGCGCGCTGGCAGGACATGCTGGCCCGCCACGGCGCGCATTTCACTTGTTACGACATGTTCCTCGACACCAAGCTGCGCAAGGGCGAGACCCTCTCGGACGAGGAGCAGGTGGAAAGTATCCGGCGCGACCTCGTGCTCTGCAACCGGCTCGGCATCCGCAACATGCGTGTGCTTGTCTTCGTGCGCCCCGACATCCTCGAAAAATGCGTGCCCCATGCGGAGGAACTGGATGTCCACATGGGCGTGGAAGTCCATGCACCGTGGCATCTCGAACATGCATGGATCCTCCGCACCATCGACGTGGCGGACCGGATCGGCACGAAGCATCTAGGCATCCTGCCCGACATGGGCATCTTCATGAAACACTACCCGCCGGAATTCCGCGCCCGCTTCGAACGGCAGGGTGCGCGGCCGGAAGTGGCGCAGTTCATCGTCGACCAGCACGAACAGAAGATCATGTGCGAATACACGATCTACGAAGTCGCGGTGAAGATGGGCGGCAACAAGGCCGAGATCGCCATGGCCGAGACACTGCGCCACGCGCCTTACGCCAACCCTAAACGGATCGGCGATTATGCACCGTACTTCCGCCATATACAGGCCAAGTTCTACGGCATGGCACAAGACTGCACGGACCCCACTATCGCCTACGACGACGTGATACCCGAACTGGTGAAATGCGGCTGGGAAGGCACGCTTTCGAGCGAATACGAAGGCAATCGCTGGATCCAGGACGTCTCGCCGGTCGACAGCCGCGAGCAGGTCCGCCGCCAGCATGTGATGTTCGAGCGCCTGATAGCCAAGGCCGAAGCGGAACTGGAGACCGCCTGATGTTCGACAAGTATCTTATCGACGCCGCTTCGCTGCGCAACACCGGCCCGGCCGATGCGCCCACGGGGTTCTCCTTCGAGGCCAAGCTCGGCTATTATCGCGGGCTTGGCCTCTCGATGATCGAGAAGCTGGACGTGTCCATCGACGGGGCCTCGCTTCCGCGCGCGGCGGTTCGCTTCGATGAAGGCGGAGGCGCCATCACGCTGGACGAGATGGAAACCGCTTACGACCGGCGGTGGCCCTTCGGGACAGCGGCGACGATCCTTGTCGATCATCCGGGCGGGTTCCCCGATGGCGAGCACGAACTCGCTCTGCTCCAGCAACTCCGTGTTTCCTACCTGCCTTTCCCGTCGATCAACACCGATGCCAAGCGCGTCTCGCTCGAGGCATGATGAACCGGCGTGACGCGCTGCATTTGGGCGCGGTGGCAGGACTGGTGACGGGCCTTCCCGCACCGGCGCTCGCCGCCGCCGGGAAGCCTCCCGCGAGGAACGGGATCGAGGGCCAGCGCCGGGCCGATCAAGGGGATGGCACCTACCTCAATCCAGTACTCGCCGGCGACTATCCCGATCCGACGATTCTCAAAGACGGCGAAGACTACTATCTCACGCATTCCTCTTTCGAAGCCGCGCCCGGACTGCTGATCTGGCATTCGCGCGATCTCGTGAACTGGACGCCGATAGCTTCCGCGTTGGAAAAGCCGCTGGGCACGGTCTTCGCGGTCGATCTCGTGAAGCATGAAGGGCGATATTACATTTACATTCCGTTCATGGCGGCGCCGTGGTCGGAAGGGCTCAAAAGCTTCGCCAACATCTGTGTCAGCCACGCGGACGATATTCGCGGACCGTGGAGCGAGCCGGTCGACCTCGGCATCGGCGGCCTGATCGACCCCGGCCATGTCGTGGGTGAAAACGGCAAACGCTATCTTCCTGTCCGGTGTCAACCGCGTGCGCCTGACCGACGACGGCCTCGCCACGGACGGTCCGGTGGAGAAAGTCTATGACGGGTGGAAATATCCTGACGACTGGGTGACCGAAGCCTACTCGCTGGAAGGCCCCAAGTTGTTCCGGCGAGGCGACTGGTTTTATCTCGTGACAGCGGTGGGCGGCACCGCCGGCCCCCCTACCGGCCACATGGTGACGGTGGCCCGTTCGCGCTCGGTTCACGGGCCTTGGGAGGACTGCCCTCACAATCCCGTGATCCGCACCTGGAACCCTGCGGACAAATGGCTGTCCCGCGGTCACGCCACCTTCGTGGAAGGTCCTGCGGGAGATTGGTGGGCCGTCTATCACGGATATGAGAACGGCTTCTACACGCTCGGTCGGCAGACCCTGCTCGAACCGATCCGGTGGGACAAGCAGGGCTGGCCTCACGCGATGGGCGCCGACCTTGCACGCCCGCTCGCCAAGCCTTCCGGGGGCGAGGCGGGGCCGCACGGCATGGCGTGGTCGGACGATTTCTCAGGCCAGTCTCTCGGCTCGCGCTGGCGTTTCTACAACCAGGCCCCGGGCGCTGGTGCACGGGCAACCGTCGGCGGCAATGCGCTGACACTTGCAGCGAAAGGCACCGGACCGCAGGACTGCTCTCCGCTGACCCACCTTGTCGGCGATCACGCCTACGAGTGCTCAGTCTCTGTAGAGCTGACGGACGGTGCGTCTGCAGGGTTGCTCCTGTTCTTCAACGACCGGCTGTTCCTCGGCATGGCTTACGATGGCGAGCGCATGGTAAGCTATCGTGGCGGCAAGGCGAGTTACTGGCAGGAGCCGGTGGAGAAAGGCAGCAGGATCGACTTGCGGATCGTCAACGATCGGCAAATCGTCTCCATGTATCACCGCACGCCAGGTGGTGAGTGGGTTCGCCACGCTGTTCGCAGCGAAGTCTCCGGCTACCACGCCAATACCATGGACGACCTGGCAAGCCTGCGCCCGGCGATCTTCGCCAGCGGCAAGGGTTCGGCACGTTTCAGGGACTATCGTTACAAGGCGCTTGCCTGATCGGCTACGAGGGGGAGGCGGCCTGGCCGCCCTCCCCCTCGCTATGGAATACAATTCCAGTCACGCGTCATGTTCGGGGAACAAGGGCGCCGGAAGCCGGAACGCCAGAACCAGGCATATCAGCATCAGCCCTTCGATGGCGGCGATCGCAGGCAGGACCGCGCCGACCTCTCCTGTCGGCGCACCGGCGAAGAAGGCCGTACCGACTATGGCGATGCCCAGCGCCATGCCGAGTTCCTGCACCGTCTTGATGAAACCGCTTGCCGTGCCCGCATGGCTCCGGTCGACGCGCGCGAGGATCACCGGCGTCAGCGGGCCGCTGGTCATGCCCATGCCGGTCCCGGCAAGAGCAAGACATGGCAGTGCCCACCAGAACGACACGTCGGTCTCGATCCACGCCAGAGTGCCTCCGGCAAACAATGCCATCAGCGTGATCCCGCCTACCAGCACCCATTTGCCGTGGCTCGTCACGAGCTTGCGGCCGAGAAAGGCAATACCGAGCATGACCCCGGCGCTGAACGGGATGTGCAGCAGGCCGGTTTCCAGTGGAGAGAAACCGAGCAATTTCTGCGCCCCGAATGCGAAGACGAACAGGAAGCCGCCCGTCGCCGCGCCGAATGCCAGCGCGATCGCAAGGCCAAGCGCGAACTGCCTTTGATGGAAGAGTTCAGGCGCATAAAGCGTCGCGGCCCCGACTTTTGCGCGTCTCTCGGTCCGCCGCCAGACCAGCGCCAGCATGATCGGAGCCGCGAAGAGCAAGGCGAGATGCCAGGGTTGCCAGCCAAGGTCATGCCCCCGCACAAGCGGATAGAGCATCGCAGCCATAGACGCGGCGAACAGCATGGTTCCACCACCGTCGATCCCGCGCGTCAGGGACGAACGCGCAGAAGGCAGCAACTTCCACGCGACGATCACTGCCAACACGCCGACCGGCACGTTGATGAGGAACACACTGCGCCACCCCAGGCCGAAGGGATTGGCATGGATCAGCACGCCGCCGATGATCGGCCCGCAGATGGCTGAAAGGCCGCCGATGACGCCGACCCATGCCAGCTTCGCCACGCGCTCCAGTGGCTGGAACAGGACCTGGATCAATGCCATGACCTGCGGCGCCATCATCGCCCCCGCTCCGCCTTGAAGCACGCGCGCGGCGATGAGTTGTTCAGGGCTGCGAGAGAGCCCGCAAAGCATCGAGGCAAACGTGAAGCCCGCCACGCCGCCAATGAACAGGCGATTGTAGCCGAAAGCATCCCCCAGCCGGCCGCCCAGCATCAACAGCAGGGCAAATGCCAGCGAGTAGCCCGCCGCGACCCATTGCGCCTGTGCCGCCGCCGCGCCGAAGTCCTGTTCGATCACCGGCAGCGCGGTGTTGACGATGGTGACGTCCACGATCTCAAGAACCAGCGCCACCATCAATGTCAGGTAGGCCAGCGATTTCTGTCGCTCGGTCAGGTCCATGACCTGCGCCGGAAACGGCGATGCCATGGCGGTCAAATTACGCCTTCCTTCAGCATCGAAACCGCCGTCGCGCAGGCCCGCGCAGTGAGCGCCATGTAAGTGAGCGAAGGGTTCTGGCAGGCAGATGAGCTCATCTGTGCGCCATCGGTGACGAACAGGTTTGGAATGTCGTGGGCCTGGCTAAGGCGATTGAGCACCGAAGTCCCTGGGTCCCAACCCATCCGCGCGCCGCCCATTTCGTGAATGGAAGTGCCGCCATGGCCCGGCTTGTCGAAGCCCATGATGACGTGGCCGCCCGCGTCGGTCAGCATCGCGGTCGCCTCGCGATGCGCATCGGCAAGCGCCGCCATTTCCTCCTTGCCATGCTCGAAGGCAATCTCGAGCTGGCGGACGCCGCGCGGGTCCGTGCGGTTGCTCAGCGTCAGTCGATTGCTGGCGCGCGGCATCGAATCCGCGAAGACCACCAGCACCATCGTCCACGGACCGATCTGGTGCAGCTCTTCCTTGTAATCCTTGCCGATGCCGCCCATCCGCTTGCCGCGCGTCCAGGTGCCTTGCAGCGCGCCGCCCTGGAACGAATAGCCGCGCGTGAAGCCGTCCCCGTCCAGCGTGTCGAGATTGCGGAAACGCGGGATGACGATGCCGGTGGGCCGATTGCCGAAGCTGGTCCGGCCTTCGAATCCAGGCATCACCGCCATGGCCGCCATCGTATTGGCATGGTCCATGATGTGCGTGCCGAGCACCCCACTCGAATTGGCAAGGCCGCGAGGCATCGCTTCGCTAGCCGAGTTGAGCATGAGGTGGACCGAGTTGAACGCCCCCGCGTTCAGAAACACCACGCGGGCATAGGCAACCTTGTGCTCGCCAGTCTTCGTGTCGATCCAGCGCACCCCGGTAACCCGGCCGGTCTTCGCATCGTAATCCACCTTGTGGACCTGCGCGTCGGTAACGACCTTGAGCCGCCCGGTCTTCTTCGCCGCCGGCAGTGTTGCCGATTGCGTCGAGAAGTAGGCGCCGTAGGAACAGCCGCGCGCGCAGATGCTGCGATACTGGCAGTGCGCCCGGCCCTGTTCGGGACGTGCCTCGGTAAGGTTCGCGGTGCGGCCGATTGTCATCACCCGGTCCGGATACTTCGCCCGGATCCGCTCACGGACGGCCGCCTCGACACAGTTCAATTCCATCGGCGGCAGAAAACGGCCGTCCGGAAGCTGGGCCAGCCCTTCCGCCGCGCCCGATACGCCGACGAATTCCTCTACCTTGTCGTACCACGGGGCAAGGTCGGCATAGCGGATCGGCCAGTCGGTGCCGAAACCATCCCGCTTGTTGGCGCCGAAATCATAGTCCGACCAGCGGTAGCACTGCCGCCCCCATGTCAGCGAACGCCCGCCGAGCTGGTAGGAGCGGAACCAGTCGAAGTCCTTGCCCTTCGCCTTCTGGTAGGGCTGCTCGGCATCGTTGACGAAGTGGCCTTCGGTGAACTCGTTGAAATGCCGGTTGAGCATCTGCACCGGATATTCGCGGGCATAAAGCTCGGCGTCGCCCTGCCCTCGAAACGGCATTTCCCACGGGGCCTTGAGTTCGGTCTCATAGCCCGTCTGATGCTCGATATTGCGGCCGCGCTCGACCATCAGGACGGTAAGGCCCGCCTCGGTCAGTTCCTTGGCCGCCCAGCCGCCGGTAATGCCGGAGCCAACGACAATAGCGTCGAATTGCGTGTTGTTGGTCATGTCAGCCGAAATCCACTGCGGTCCAGTCGCTGGAGAATGCGCGGTCGCCGGGCTTGAGAGGGATGTCCCACTCCCATTTTCCGGGCACCAGTTCATAGCGAAGTTCCTGCGATCCGCCGGCTTCGCTGGTGTAGTAGCCGGTCAGGATCAGCCCCTTGATCGCCGTCCACGGCGATGGTGGCGCGCCTTGGGCGAAAGCCTGGGTATCGAGCGCCGTCAGTAGCCGCACACGTTCCGCCGGGTCATGTCGCAGAAAATCGCCGCCCGCCGCGCGGTCGAGCGTGTGTTCCAGCCATGGGAGATGGCGCAGCGAACCGTCGCGGCGACGGAACGGTTCAAGCGCCGCCGTCACCATGCCTGCGGCCATCGGCGCGCGCGTGCCGGAAAGACCATGGGCAAGCGCCAGCACGACGAAATCGCCGACCCCCACGTCCTTCGCGCCAGGCGTATCGGTGCGCGGGATCACGAGATCGGAAACCTCCGCGATCAGATTGCGCTGGCGGTCGCTCGGCAGTTCGCGCTCGTCGAGAGCGGTAAGCTTCACGCCCGCTGCAGGAATGCCCAGAGCCAGCGCCAGCAGCGCCGCACCCGCGGTGAATTCGCGGCGGTTCCAGCCGGAATTATGAGCGCTCATGCGTCGATATCCCTTGTCGGCGCATTGCCCGCATGGTCGGCTTCCTGGCCTGCGATCCGAGAGAGGCCCTTTATCGTCTTCATGATCCGTCTCATTTCGATCAGGCGGGGAGATGGTGGAAGTTCGGCGTCGTCACCGCCACGAAATCGATCCCGTCCTCACGCGCGGCTTCTTCGCGCAGCATCGTCTCGAGATCGGCATAGGCACGCGCCGGATCGATGCGATAGCTTTCTCCCGCCTGCTGCGAGCGCACGGCATCGCTGCTGAAAGCGCCCGCCACCAGTTCGATCTCGCGGTCCATTTCGGCAGCGATTCGGTGGACCGAGCCAATGAACGACCCCGGCCCTCTGCCGACAATGCCCATCCGCAGGCGCGCTTTCGTCATGCTTCCTCTCGTATGATTTATAATGATGGTTCTAATTTTATATGAGGGGTCAGGTCAAGGCCTTCGATTGCATTGACCGCGGTCAGAAACGCCGATATCAAACAGGAATAGAAATTCTAATATAGCGCCGGACAGCGGCGCGGGCGGAGAGGCATGAACCCGGTTTCCCGATTCTTCAGCAAGCTCACCATGAAGCCGCAGGGCATGACGATCGTCATCGCGGCCTTCCTTCCGATCTTCGCGATCGTCTCGATGTTCCCGATCGTGGCATCGATGATCGCCCACTTCCAGACCGACCCGGACGCCGCGGCCAAAGTGCCGCTCATGGTCACCGCGCCGGGCCTCACCATCGCGATCCTCGCACCGTTCGCGGGCTGGTTCGTGGACAAATTCGGCCGCCGCCGGCTGCTGCTGATCTGCACGTTCTTCTACGGCCTGTTCGGCACCCTGCCGTTCTTCCTCGACGACCTGAACCACATTTTCGCCAGCCGCCTGGCGCTGGGCGTTTGCGAGGCGGGCATCCTCACCATCGTCAACACCCTGCTCGGCGATTACTGGGATAACGAAAGCCGCCGAAACTGGCTGTTCCTGCAAGGGGTGATCGGGCCGTTCCTGGCTTCGGGCGTGATCCTGATGTCTGGGCTTGTCGCCTCGATGCGGTGGAACGGCGGCTTCCTCGTCTATCTGGTCGCCTTCCCGATCTATTTCGCGATGCTGGCGTTCCTCTACGAACCCAAGGGCCGCGCGGCACATGATGAAACTCCGGCAGAGCCGACCGGCGAGAAGGCTCGCTTCCCGGTCGGCGCCGCGCTCGGCGTCGCCGCGCTGACGCTGTTCTCGGCCGCACAGTACTACGTCTTCATCGTCAACGGCAGCATTGCCTTCGGCGAAGTGGGCGTCACCGATCCCGCCGCCGTCGCCAAGATGAGCTTCCTTCCCAGCCTGTTCGTCATTCTCGGCGCGCTGCTGTTCCGTATCCTCTCGGGCCGATCCAACGGCGTACAGCTCGGCGCCTTCCTTGCGATTCTCGGCACCGGCCTTGCCGTGATCGGTCTTGCCCGCAACCCGGGCGAGATGATCGTCGGCCTTGCCATCCAGCAGACCGGCGCGGGCATGGCAGTGCCCTCTCTCATCGCCTGGGCCCAGACCAAGTTCCCCTTCGAGCATCGCGGCCGGGGCATGGGCATCTGGACCGGATCGTTCTTCTTCGGACAGTTCATCTCGCCTGTGCTCGTTCATCAGGCGAATGGTGCGACGGGCTCCATGCAGGGCGCGTTCCTCAGCGCGGGCGTACTCTCGCTGACAGTCGCCCTCGCCGCGCTCGGCATGGGCATGACACGCAGGCGAACGCCGCTGATGGCGTGATCCGGCAACGCCGCGCATAAGAAAGGCCCGCCGGGAGCGATCCCGGCGGGCCTTTTCTTTGGGATTGCTGCGCTTCAGGCGAGCGCAGCAATCTCCATTTCCAAGGTCAGCCCCTCATCTTCGCAATGGCGCGCAAGACGCAGCACGAGATGGTCGGCTACGGGTTCCCAGCCCTGCTCGCCCCAGCGCTGCAGCGCGCGCGGTTCGAGCGGCACGGCAATGCGGCGGCTCTCCCCCGCAGCCAGTTCGACGCGGGCGAAGCCCACCAGCGCGCACTCGGGGTTATCGCGATAGACCTGCACGACATCGCTGCCGGTGCGGTCCGAGGTGTTGGTAACGGTGAGGTGCAGCATGCCTCCTTCGACCGCAGCGCTCGCCCACGCGAAGCGCGCATAGCCCATGCCCGAGCCGAACGGATGACGCGCAGCCTTTCCGCTCGCTGCGAGACCGCGATAGCCCAGCAGTGTGCCTTCCGAATAGGTCAGCGTGCCGTCACTTGCAGGCTGAAGCGCGAACGCCGGGTAGTCGCCCTCATCCGCAGCCATGGTCACCGGAAGACGGCCACCCGGCTCGCGCGTACCGGAAAGCACGTCGGCCAGAGCGCGGGCGAAGCCCTCCCCCGGATACCAGACCGACAGCAGCGCCGCCGTCCTGTCTTCCCACGCGCTGTCAAAAGCATGGCCGACGTTGACGACCACCGCCGTGCGCGGATTGGCAGCCGTCACCGCTTCGATCAGGTGGATTTGCTCGGCAGGCAGCAGGGTGTCGGCGCGGTCCTTGCTCTCGACACTGGAGTCCGAAGTCTCTCCCACGATCAAGAAGACCGCATCCGCCGCACGCGCTGCATCGACCGCGGCCTGCAGCATTTCCTCGGCACTGCCGGGGCCGCGCAGGCCATACCACAAGCCCTGCACACGGCCCCCTGTCCACGAGAATTCGACTGCGATCGTCACTTCCTGTCCCTCCGCGAGATGGAAGCTCACATGATCGGAATCGCCGCGCTTGAGCACGCCCATCACGTCGCCCGCCGGGATCTCCCCGCCTGCACGCATGACTTCCTCACCGTCGACGAGAATGCGCGCCGCGCCGGTAGAGCCGAGGTGCAGCATATGCGCGCCGGCGCGCTTCGCGGTGTAGCGCCCGCTGGCACGCACCGAGCCCGGTTCGGTAAAGCGCGCCTGATCGTGGACCCCGACGAACCAGACAAGCGAGTTGGTATCGCGCGTCTCGCGTGTGAGCACGTCGCCCACGCAATCCGGCGCACCGAAGTACTCAAGCGTCATGCCGCTCGTGCAGCCGTCGCCGATATCGAGCGCGGGTGTCACACTCATGTTCGGCAGACGCGGCTGCGGATCGACACCGGGTTCGAACAGGATCTCGCACGAAGCGCCGTAGGCCGCGCGCAAGGTCTCCACCGGCGTCGGCGCATCGGGCGAAATCGAAATCTTGGCGAAAGTGCCGCCCTGGAAGCATGGCGCCCAGGCATTGGGGCCGATCACCGCCAGCGTCTTCACCGTTCCGGGCACGAGCGGCAGCATATCGCCTTCGTTGCGCAGCAGGGTAAATCCGGCCGCGGCAGCCTCTACCAGCAGGGCCTCGGCTTCGGCAGCAGGTATCGGCGGCGCCTTGTCGCCGGTGATCCGGCGCGCGACCGCAGCGATGCGTGATGCAGCATCCTCCACCCGCGCCGGATCGACCGCCCCTGCCGCGACAGCCGCTTCCAGCTTGCCCCCCATGAACCGCGAAGGTCCGGGCATTTCCAGATCGAGGCCGGCATTGATCGTGCCTTCGCTGGAATGCGTGCCGAACCAATCGCTCATGATGAGGCCTTCGAAGCACCAGTCCTGCTTGACGACTTGCGTAAGAACATGGGCCTGCTCCGAGCACCACGACCCGTTGACGCGGTTATAGGCGGCCATCAACCCGACGCAGCCCGCGTCTGCAGCATATTGGAATGGCAGCAGATAGACTTCGCGCAAAGTCCTCTCGTCCACGCGCACGTCGACTTCGTCACGCGAGGTCTCGCTATCGTTGCAGACCAGATGCTTGGCGACCGAGCCGGTGCCGGTCGATTGCAGGCCCTTCACCCATTCCGCCCCGAGCACACCGGTCAGCACCGGGTCTTCCGAGAAATACTCAAAAGCCCGGCCTGCCAGCGGACTGCGTGCGAGGTTGAGGTTGGGCGCCAGCACCGCATCCACCCCGCGCAAGACGGCCTCGCTGCCGACCAGTGCGCCGACGCGGCGGGTCAGGTCGCGATCCCAGGTCGCGCCGAGCAGGGTCGAGCATGGGCTTAACAAGGCGATGTCGCGCTCATCCACTTTGCCGCTGGCGATACCGAGCGGTCCATCGGACATGGTGAAGGCAGGAATGCCCGCATCGGGCACCGCGAAAGTGGCCCACATCGCGCCGCCCGCGGTGAGCGCGCATGCTTGTGAAAGGGTCACGTCGCTCATGCCACTGCCTCCGTCCGAAAACCCATGATCTGCTCCGCCTGCGCACGCACGGCGCGGGCGATGCCTTCGTCCGCCAGCGTACCGTCGGGCGCGAAAGGCTTCTGCTCCACCGAGTTGACCGCAACGCCTACCGGTGTCGGCCAGCCGCGCATCGCGTGAACCACGTCGCGCATCGCCGAAAGCGTGGTACCGCAAGCCTGCCAACCCGCCGCTGTCACCACGAGGCCGACCGGACGCCCATCGAAATAGACCCTTGGATCGCCGCGCAAGTCTTCAAGCAGGTCGATGGCGTTCTTCACGAGGCCGGAATAGCCCCCGTGATAGCCGGGGCTGCCGATAACGATCCCATCCGCGCTGCGGACGGCCTCGACGAGCGCCTGCTCTTCGGGCGTGCGGTCCGGGCCTTCAGGGTTGAAATGCGGCAAGGCGGCAAGCGCCGCCCCATCGAACATCACGGTTTCCGCGCCCAGTGCCGCGCATTCGACAAGCACGGCACGCACGATCCGCTCACTGGACGAGGCCTGGCGGAACGTGCCGCCAAGCCCCACGACCCGCCGGGGCGCGGCGGACGAAATCACGGTCATCGCATTCTCCTCAAGCGGCGCGGCCTTCTTGCGGGCCGCGCCATTCTATTTGCCATCAAGCCGGAACGGCGGCCTTGAACGCCGGCATCACCTTTTCGGCCATCAGGCGCAGGGTCTGGTCGCCATAAGCAAGGCGTTGCTCGGTCAACGGTCCCGTAGTGGTGCCGCACAGCACATTGCCGATGCCGAGTTCGGCGTAAGGCGCCAGATGCTCCGCCACCGTTTCCGGCGAGCCGTAGAGGCACCAGGTGCCGATCCAGTCGTCGGACAAAGCGTCCGGCGTGCGGTCGGTCTTCTTGTTGGCATCGTCGCTTTCGGCACGCGCATTGAACTCGGCCTCGCGCTCGATCGCGTCCTGGTAGCTGCGCAGGATCGCTTCCAGTTCCTCGCGCGCCTGGTCGTCGCTCTCTGCAACATGGACCACCTGATAGGTATGTGTCGTCCAGTCGAGCGCGGCCTTCACCACTTCGTCCGAATGCCCGGCTTCAAGCAGGAAACCCTTGTAGATATCGAACCACTTCTTGACGTGCGCGAAAGGCTCGGTGCCGCCGATCTTGGGCGGGGTGAAAGCGGGAATGAAGGCCGGCCAGCCGTTCTCGGCCGCGCGGCGCGAACTGGCCTCCTTCATCGCCACAGGCATCAACCGCGCATGGCCCGGCGTATAGGGCGAAGGCGTGATGCGCTGTAGCACGCGGCCCTTGTAAGGTCCGTTGTCGATCACCACCGCCGGATCTTCCATCTGCTTGGCCCAGAGCTGTTGTGCCAGCGCAAGGTTGTTCTCCGCGATCGCGCCCGCGTCCTTGTAGTCGACCGCAAAGCCGATCATCTCTTCCGGCGTCGTGCCTGAACCAACGCCGACCAGCAGCTTGCCGTCAGTCAACTGGTCGAGAATGTTGATCCGCTCGGCAAGGCGCACCGGGTGGTGCAACGGCACCGAAACCACGGAGAAGCCGAAATGCATCTTCGGCATCTGCGCGGCCAGGTAGCCTGCGAAAATGAAGCTGTCGCTCGCCACCGGCATGTAACCGTTGAAGTGGTGGTCCGGCAGGAAGATCGCGTCGTAATCGAGCTCGGCGGCAAGTTTTGCGTGACCCTCAAGGTCCTTCATCAGCTTCCGGTCCTGATCCGGACCAAGCGAACGGGCGTTCAGAAAAACGGAAAAGCGCATCTTCCCCTCCCTTGGGGCCATAGCCGCCGCCGCGATGGCGTGCGGTTCAGTGTGAAATAAAACTGAATTAGAATTGACGTTCTTATTTCGATAGGCTGTTTGTTGCGGTCATGTCAACAAGCGCAAAGCCCCGCCCCGGCGAAAAAAAGGCCGAAAAGAAACTGGCCGTCGATTCCGTCAGCCGAAAGCCCCAGCAGGGGCGCAGCAAGGCTTCGCTCGAAAGGATGGTCAGTGCCGCCAAGAAGCTCATGCTGGAACGCGGAAGCGAGGAGTTCACGCTTCAGGAAGTGAGCCAGACCGGCAATGTCTCGATCGGCTCGATCTACCTGCGGTTCGAGAGCAAGGAGAACCTCGTCCGCGCGGTTATCGGCGATCACCTCAAACGCATGGAAGAGCGCGAGAATGAGATGATGGAGCGGGTGCGTGGAGTATCCAGCTCGCTGAACACCGTCGTTCCCGCCTTCGTCGAAAACTACGCCGAGCTGCTGCGGGAAGAGGCCCCCCTCCTCCGCCAGAGCATGGCCCGCGCCGCCTTCGATCCACTGGTCGCCGAACCCGGCCGGCAGAGCGCCAATCGCGCCGCGGCGCTCGGCATCGGCGCCATGCTGGAATACCGCGACCAGTTCGGGGGCACCGATCAGGAGCGCAAGGCGAATGCCGCCTATCAGATCATCTTCGCCACCCTTGCCCGACAGTTGAGCCTCGGCTCGACCGGGGAGTCCGTCCATCCTCAGGACTGGAAGGAACTGAAGATAGAACTGGGCCGGATGTGCCTGGCCTACCTCACGACTGACCTCTAGGCGCATTGCCTTCTCCAGCGCGGGAATGAAAAAGAGGGGCGCAGCCAGTAGCTGCGCCCCCGATCGTTGCCCGGCGATATGGTGCCTTCGCGGACGCTTGCAGGAGGAGAAGCGCGCCCGCCCGCGGAGGATCACCGAGACATCAGAAATTCACGCTCGCCCGGACGCCGTAAGTGCGCGGCGGCTGGAACTGGTAATTGTTGGTGAACGACACGAAGTTCTGCTGCGCATAGGCCAGCACATTCTTGTCGAAGATGTTGCGTACGAAAGCCTGGATCTTCCAGCCTCCAACGTCAGGCTGGTAGGCCAGAGACGCATTCGCCATGAAGAAGTCTTCCGTAGAGACATCATCCAGATTGAAAACGGAGAAGTAATATTTCGAGGAATACTTCCCGTCGAGATGAGCCGTGACCTTTCCACCGGCGAAGAGGAAGTCCTGATCCAGTGAGCCGGTCACGGTGAACGTCGGGGCATTTGGCAGACGGTTGCCGCTGATATCCACGGGGCTGTTGTCGCCATCGTTGACCTCGATACCGTTGCCGAACTTGGTGTGCAGGTAAGTGCCGTTGACGCCGATCCGCGTATGCTCGGCCACCAGCGCCTTCACTTCCGCCTCGGCACCGAAGATCTTGGCATTGCCGACATTGAAGATGCCGCTGCCGCCGTCGATCACGCTGGATGTCTGCGAGGCCTGATAGCCCCGATAATTCGAGTAGAAGACGTCAGCGTTGATCTGGAGCGAGTTGCCCAGGAACGAATTCTTCGTACCCAGTTCGAAGGCGTCCAGCTTTTCCGGACCGTAGGGTATCGAGGCCGCGCTGCCGTTGGAATTGAAGCCGCCCGATTTGTAGCCGCGGTCGTACTTCGCATAGATCAGCGTATCGGGCGTGGGATGGTAGTTCAGCCCGGCGTGCCAGGTCGGCTGGCTCTCGCTGAGCTTGCCTTCACCCGGCGTAACGATCGGGTCCGCAGAGATGAACGGGCTGGCCAAAGCTGCAAGGTCCAGCACGGCCTGACCTGTGCGGCTCTTCTTGTCCCAGGTGTAGCGGCCGCCCACGCTCAGTTCGAGTTGATCGGTAAGATCGAAATCGACCTGCCCGAAGACCGCCTGCGAGCGGGTCTTGATCCTGTAGTCGAACTTGATGCCGTATTGATCGGGCTGCCCCAGTGCCGCCAGCGGGCCGCCGATCGCAAAGTCGCCGGTCATGTCGCGGTTGTAGAGCCCGGAATCGACGGTGTTGTTCTCCTGGAACCGGAAATAGCCCGCCTGGAAGAACAGACGCGAAGCGGAGTCATTGCTCACGCGGAATTCGTGGTTCCAGGTCTTGGGGGTCTCGCTCTGGCGGAACTGGCGGTTCGCCGGATAGGATGGCCCGGTGGCATCGACCACGTTTTTCCAGTGCTGTTCGTCGTAGCCGCCCGAATAGATGAAGTTCAGGTTGCCGCTGGTGTTGTAGGCCAGTTCCCAGCGAACGCGGTCCCCTTCGAGCCGCGTGGAAATCGGCGTGGTACCCACGAAGTCTCCGATATCGTCGAGGTCAGGCTGAGGGCCGCCGAGCGTCCCCCGCAGCACGGCATCGCCATGGACCTTGCGGGAGTCGTGCTGGTAGGAAACCCATGCCGAGAAGCCACCCGACTGATAAAGCGCCTGAAGCCGACCCGATGCAAAATTCTCGTCGTCGGCATCCTTCGTCGGCGCGTCCAGCTTGCGGTAGCCGTCATGGGTCATGAAAGTGCCCGAAGCGCGGATCGCGAAGTTGTCGCTCACCGCGAGATTGGCGCCCATCTCCCCGTTGAAGGTACCGAAGTTGCCCACTTCGACCGAACTGTAGCCCCCGTTGGAGAACTGCGGCCGGTTGGTAATGATGCTGACGAGACCGCCGGTGGAGTTGCGCCCGTTGAGCGTGCCCTGCGGCCCCTTGAGCACCTCGATACGCGCGAGATCGTACATCGAGGCGTTTATCGAGAACGGTCGGTTGGTGTAGAATCCGTCGCGTGCAATCGGCACGGAAGGATCGCCGATCTCCGTCACGTCGGTGGAGGCAACGCCGCGCACTGCAACGAATGCTGCGCCCGCCGAAGGCGAGATGTTCACGCTGGGGTCGATCAGGGCGAGGTCCCGGACCGACACGACGCCGGCATCGCGCAGTGCATCGCCGGAGTAGACGTTGAGCGCGATCGGGGTGTCCTGCGCGTCGGAGGCGGTGCGGTTTGCCGTAACGATGATATCGCCCAGACCCTGGCTCTGCGCGGCCGTATCATCGCTTGCCTGAGTGGCAGTCTGCGCGTGGGCCATGACAGGAACGGCCAGCGCGGACGTCGAAAGAAGCACGAATGCCAGTCTCATCAAACTCTCCCATGTCGGCGCTACCCTCAACTCGGCGCACCTTTTATAAAACCGGAATACCTATTCTAATTATGACGCGAATCGCGCCCCGTCAAGCGGCGAGCGGTCCAAACTGCGGGACATGAGAAAAGCGGCGTGCTGCCAGAGCTATCGCCCTGGAAACACGCCGCTTTCGATATTGCTGTTTACAGCGTTAGTGCGCCGCGAACGCGGATGCCGGCTGCCTGTAGGGAAGAAGTTGCCCTGCCGCTTCCACCAGCGGGTCTCTCCCGACGGCGATGGCGAGGCCCTGAGTCACCTGGCGCAACTGCGCACAGTTCAGCCATGGATGGCCCGCGCCATACTGATTGACCATGACGCCATACAGCCGGTCCAGCGCCCGGACACCGTTCTTCACGCCATAAAGGTGAACGTAATCAGCCCTGACCCGGCGCGCGGCGAGATCGAGATCGCCACGATGCACGCGGCTGAATGTCCGATAGTCGGCCTGAAAATCGTCGCCGGTGTTTTCACAGCGCATGGCTGTCACTTTCAGCATCGCATCGAGGCGTTGCAGGCGTTCCGCGCTGGCGTCAGCATGCAGGGCGGCGGCCGGCGGTGCCAATCCCAACGTGGCAACGCAGACGGCAGCGATCAGCGATCCGGCTCGAACCCGGCGTTTCGCAAGGCAGGTGCGCATGATGGTGCTCCTCCTCCTTGGCGGGAATTGGCTCCCGTCTCGTTAGGAAAATTCCCATAACGTAGTTAACATCACCTAAACAGGCACCCCGGCCTGCGAGCCTCATTGCCGGAAGGCATTCGGCGTCTATATCTGCGGTCCTTGCGGTTCATTTGCATGAGAAGGATTCACACCATGACCATCGCCGTTGGTGACAAGCTGCCCGACGTAAAGCTCATCAAGGCCACCGAGAGCGGCCCTGAACCGGTACAGAGCGCCGACTTCTTCGCAGGCCGGAAAGTGGCGCTGTTCTCGGTCCCCGGCGCGTTCACCCCGACCTGCTCCGCCAAGCACCTGCCCGGCTTCGTCGACAAGGCGGCCGATCTGAAGGCCAGCGGCATCGACGAAATCGCCTGCACCGCCGTCAACGATGCTTTCGTCATGGGTGCGTGGGGCAAGGCTTCGGGATCGAGTGATGTGACCATGCTGTCCGACGGCAACGGCGATTTCGTGAAGGCGATCGACCTCGTCATGGATGGCACCGGCTTCGGCATGGGCCATCGCGGCAAGCGCTTCTCGATGGTCGTCAACGACGGCGTGGTCGAACAGCTCAACGTCGAGGCGCCGGGTGCGTTCGAGGTCAGCTCGGCAGACTACATGCTCGGCCAGCTCTAAGCGCCCTGCGAAAACCGGAAAAAAGGCGGCCTTCCTGTGGGAGGGCCGCCTTTTTTCACGTCCATTCCATCGACGGGGCGTTGGCTTGCCCTCTCCTGTCCTGATCGCCTTGCCCGGCTGCCGGGGGACGTTTAGCGTCGCCACAAAGCGAGGAGTTTTCATGGCACGTTCGGTTATCGTCACCGGTGGTTTCGGCATTCTTGGCGCCGCTGTCGCCGCCGCATTCGCGCAGGCCGGCAACAAGGTCGCCCGCATCGACTTCGCCCCTGCCGCCAGAGAGCCGCTCGCAGGCGCACTGGATATCGGCGGCGTGGACCTGGCCGACGCCGGCGCCACCGGCGAAGCACTGGCCCAGATCGTTGCGGCGCACGGCGGGATAGACGTGCTGGTCAACGTCGCGGGCGGCTTCACCTGGGAAACGCTGGAAGGCGGATCGATCGCTGCCTGGGCGAAGATGCAGGCCATGAACCTGACAACCGCCGCCACCATCACCCAGCTCGCACTACCCGAACTGCGGAAGTCAGAGGCCGGCCGCATCGTCAACATCGGCGCCGGGGCCGCCATCAAGGCCGGCGCGGGCATGGGCGCCTATGCCGCCTCCAAGTCGGGCGTCCACCGCCTGACCGAAGCTCTTGCGGAAGAACTTGCGGGCACCAGCGTCACCGTGAATGCCGTGCTGCCCAGCATCATCGACACCCCGGCCAATCGTGCCGACATGCCTGACGCCGATTACTCCACCTGGGTGCAGCCCTCGGCCATCGCCGAAGTCATCGGATTCCTTGCCTCGGATGCAGGACGCTCGATCACCGGCGCCCTGATCCCCGTCACACGGGGAGGGTGAGCCCGCAGGCTTGCCCGGCGCCGCTTTCAGGCCCGGTCAGCGCCTTTTCGGAACATAGACCTGCATTCCGTCCTGCCCCCTGAACACCCGCCGCCATTTTGGCGAGCGGCCCAGTTCACGCGCGAGCGGCGCATTGTGGTCTTCCTGAATGAGAAACGCGGCCGGATGCCATTTGGCAATGACGTCGACCAGAGGAACGTACCCGTTCTCGATGCCGCCGTTGTATTGCCACTCGTCATGGCCGTAGCGGTAGTACCGGCCGTCGTAGGCAACGCGCCAGGCCGGCCAGCCTGCATCGATGATAGGCCCACCATAAGGAAAATCGGCATAGACCGTGCCGCGCACGCCCTGCTTCTTGAGATGCGCGATCGCCTCCAGCGGCAGGTTGGGACCGAACCGGGTAGGAGCGGCAAACGGGACGACCAGCACCACCGCCAGGACGGCGGCAACGGGCAGCCAGCGCGGAACCGGCCGGACCTCATCCGGCGATGCCGTTCCTGTCGCAGTCGCCGCGCGGGCGATCACCGGCACCATCGCCAGCGCCCAGAACAGCACGAAACGATAGGCCGTCACGGTCATGACGAGAAGCGCCAGCGCCACCAGCAGTTCGCTCCAGTCGAAGCGGCGTTCTTTCTGGCGCAGCAATAGCCAACAGGTCACCAGCAAGGTCAGGAGAACCGGAATCGCGTTCTCCCAGTTCGCCGATATCCATAGCGGGCGCCATTCGCTCGCACCGATGGCAAGGCTCATCTCGGCATTGGTCGCCGATATCGCCAGAATCGAGAAACCATCGGGTGTCGCGAACATCGCGGCGATCGCCGCCACGGTGAGGATGGCCGAAGCAATCGGGATGCGCCGGGTCCGGCCGCGCAGCCAGGCCAGTGCGTCAACGGCGGTGTGAACGCCAAGCGCCAGCACGCCGACGCTCACCGAAGGGTGAAAGTTCTGCCAGAGCACCAGCAACGGCAGCCCCAGCCCGATCATCACGAGCGGCTTCGGCCGAAGCCGCAGCATTGCGAGCAATAGCCCAAAGCCCAGCGCGGCGAAGCTTTGCGGGCGAATGCTGGCCGTGGGCAATGCGGCCAGGAATGCAAGGACAAGCGCCAGCGCAACAGCATGAGCGGCTGCCCCTCGGCTGCGACATGCGGCGGCAACGGCCCAGAACCCGCCAAGCCAACAGAGCGCATCGAAGGCGCGAAGCGCGCCCCAGCCGCCCAGAGACCTGACGAGAGCCATGCTCGCCTGCGCCAGCCAGCCGACCGCCGGAAGCGGCTCGCCCAGATGGAGCGCGGCGAAGGGTTCCCGCGCGATCGGGCCGCCATGATCGAGGATGATCTCGCCCAGCTTGAGCTGCCAGAAGATGTCCACATCCCAGACGCTGCGCAGCAGCAGGACGAGCAGCATGGCAGCCGGGACGAGCGCGATCATCCCATGCAGCAGGCGAACCTTGCTACGCCCTTCGATGCTTTCGATCCGACCGCTCACCTTATCCCCCGCCGCATGGCAAGCCGCTTCCTTCGCCGCAGGCCGGGGACGGTTTCAAGCCCCTCGCCTGCGGAAGCGGGGATAAGCGCGCCGGTTTCCCGGATTGGGGATGGTTTCCGCGATCAGTAGCCCATCAGGCTGAGCACTTCCTTGCGGCTGCGCTCATCGTCGAGGAATGTCCCCATCATGCGGCTGGTGATCATGCTCACGCCCGGCGTGCGCACGCCCCGCGCGGTCATGCAGGCATGGCTGGCCTCGATCACGACGGCGACGCCCTGGGGCTTGAGGTGTTCCCAGATGCACTGGGCCACTTCGGCAGTGAGGCGCTCCTGGATCTGGAGGCGCCGCGCGAATCCGTGAAGCACGCGGGCGAGCTTCGAGATGCCCACGACATGATCCTTGGGCAGATAGGCGATCGCCGCCTTGCCGATGATGGGCGCCATGTGATGTTCGCAGTGCGACTGGAACGGAATGTCCTTCAGCAGCACGACTTCGTCATAGCCGCCCACTTCCTCGAACACACGGCTGAGGTGAACTGCCGGGTCTTCTCCATAGCCCTGGCAATATTCCCGCCAGGCGCGTGCCACGCGCTTCGGCGTGTCCAGCAGGCCTTCGCGCGAGGGATCGTCGCCCGCCCATTCGATGAGGGTGCGGATCGCCTGCTGCACGTGCTCGGGGACGGCGGGCTTGCCCAGCGGGTTGTCCTCGTCGGGACCGTCGAGGCTGCTCATCCCTTCTTACTCCTTCGCAATCTATCCATAAGGTGCAGCCGCATGAGCTGCCCCTTGCGGCGGAAGAGACCGCGCCGCTCGATCGGCTCGAACATCTCCCCGGGACGTTCCGGGTCGAGCAGAGCACTTTCACCGAGCGCTCTTTCAGCTTCGGTGAGATGTTTCAAGGGCAAGGGTTCCAGATGTTTGCCCAAGGGCACAAGGCTTTCGATCATGGCCGCCATCGAACCCTTGCGATCGAGCGCCTCGGCGATGGTCTCCTCGGTCACACCGCAATGCTCGGAGAGCAGGCGATAGCGCAGGCCCGTGATCGCGGAAGACACATGGGCATTGGCGGGCCGCGCGGCATCGATGAACACGTCGCATTCCGAATCGAGGCCCATCGAGCGGTTGTTCATGTTCGCGGAACCCACCCGCAGTATCTCGTCGTCGACGATCATCAGCTTGGCATGAACGTATATGGGCGTGCCGTCGGAGGCGACCGGATAGAATATGCGGAACCGCCCGGCATGATCGGCATTGCGCAGCGTGCGGACGAGTTCGACGCGCGCGGTATCCATCGCGATCTGCTCCAGCCAGCCGTCGGCGGTGCAGGGATTGATGATGAGAAACTCGGGCGGATCGTCCTCCAGAAGCCGCTCGCAGATGGCCTCGGCAATGGCGCGCGATGCGAAGTACTGGGTCTCGGCATAAACGAAGCGCTTCGCCCGGCGGATCTGCTCCACGAACAGCGCCTCGATCTCGCTCACTTGCGGGCAATCGCCATATTCGGCGCGGGTGCGGGCGATACCGATCTCCACGTTCTCGAATTCGGCGCGCAGTTCCTCGGGCCACGGGCTGAAATCCTGCGGCGCGCAAGGCACCAGTTCGGCGCCGCCCGCCACCTTCCAGCGTTCCCGCCCCAGATCGCCCAACGCGCCTGCCACCTCGCCTTCCATCACCATGGTAACGTCGTGCCACGGACCATAGAGCTTTCCGGTCGGCTTCCGCCGCCGCTTGTCCCTGGGCAAGTGCTCGGGCGTGTCCCAGCGGTCGGAAGTCATGTCGATCCCGCCGCAGGCCGCGAAAACATCGTCCACCACCACGATCTTCTGGTGATGGCTGCATCCGATGGGATGGGCGCCGTCGAACTTGAAATCGATTCGATCGCGCAAGGCCCAGCGGATCAGGTCAACGATCATGGTGCCCCGAAACAGCGACTTCACCAGCGAGAAATTCCACTTCAGGAGCAGGATTTCCAGACGAGGATTGCTCTTCACCAGCCAGATGATGAACGAGCCGAGCCGCGCCGGAAACTTCTCGTGCCGCCCTCGCTGCCACCATCGCCTTCCCGAAGAGAGCAATATGCGCGAATCGAAGTCCCAGCCGATCATGAAGATGCGCTGGCGTGCCTCCTCCATCACCCCGCGCATCAATTCGAAATAGTCCGCCGCGTCGATAACGACGTAAGCGCGCTTCGCCATGGCATAACGCCAGACCGTCGGCGACGCAGGGCCATCGCCCTCGCCTCCGTTTTCAGAATCCCGATCCATCGCTTGCCTTGCTGAACCACCCACCATCCGCGATCAAGCGTCCAGCCCACAGGATGTTCCCTGCCCCATTTGTCCGACAGATGGCACAGCCTGTCGCCCCGGGAATCTCCGTATGGCGGATTTCCGCCATTTCGCCGCGAAAATACGTCAACTGAGCGGTTGATCCGGCACAGTTCAGCCGCCATTCCGTTTCGCGGATGCAACATGCATCGTTCTCGTCCGTTCCTTCCCACGTGACAAATGCACGCGGAACGGACTTTCGGCTTCAAGCCGAAACCAACCGTCCGGGTCGTGTTTTCCGGACCACCATTCACGCTTCTGCGCTGCGACTGTGCAGAAGCCGAGCCGGGACCGTTGGGTCGGTTCCCGCATCGAGAAGGAGTACGCCATGAAGAAAACTCTCATCGCCGCCGCGATCGCCGCAGCGACCCTGTCTCCGGTCGCCGTGATGGCGCAGGGCGCGGCCGCAACCGCCGTCGCACCGACGGTGGGCGCCAAGGTCTATGGCCCCGACGGCACCGAAGTTGGCTCCGTTGAAGCGGTGCAGAGCGGTGTCGTGACCGTCAACACCGGCACTGCGCGCGCCGGCCTCCCGGTCGCTTCCTTCGCCATGCGCGAAAAGGGCCTGACGATCGGGATGAACAAGGCGCAGCTCGAAGCCGCCGTCAGCGGCGCCAAGGCCGAAAGCAGCGCCGAGCTTGCCAGCGCATTCGTTGCCGATGCCCCGGTAAAGAGCAGCGACGGTGTCGTCCTTGGCACCATCAGCAAGGCTGAAGGCGACGACGTGTTCGTCAACCTCAGCAATGGCTCCGTGGCCCAGCTCAAGAAGTCCTACTTCGGCCTGGGCGCGGACAAGTCGCTGGCGCTGGGCATGACGGCCGCCTCCTTCAACTCGCAGCTCCAGTCCAGCTCGGGCGGTCAGCCCGGAGCCGATGCCCAGGCAGCACCCTCGGGTGCGGCGGGCGCGGCTGCGACGCCCACCGGCCAGTAACGCTTCCGCCTCGACGCGGATCAAAACAAGGAGCCGGGGACACGCCAGTGTTCCCGGCTTTTTTTCGCCCTGACGCGCCCGGAGCGCATTCTTCGGGACCGGTGCGCATGAAGCGCGAATCTCAGAGCGGCAGACGCGAAAAACCCCGCCCGAGCCAAAGCCCTGCGGGGTTTTTCGTGGGTGCTGCAATGGTGCGCCCGGAACGATTCGAACGTCCGACCCTCAGATTCGTAGTCTGATGCTCTATCCAGCTGAGCTACGGGCGCATATTGCAGTATCTATGTCTGTACCCCCATCGGCCAAAGGCCTTTGAAGGAGAAATGGTGCGCCCGGAACGATTCGAACGTCCGACCCTCAGATTCGTAGTCTGATGCTCTATCCAGCTGAGCTACGGGCGCAAAATTTCATTTTCCAACCAATGCCCACACCCCCGAAGGAGAATGGTGCGCCCGGAACGATTCGAACGTCCGACCCTCAGATTCGTAGTCTGATGCTCTATCCAGCTGAGCTACGGGCGCGTTGGAGAGGCGCCAATAGGAGCGGTTCGCTCTGCCGTCAACGCCTATATTGCCTTCTGGCGCAGGAATATGGATAACTTTTTCGCAAGGGGATAATCGAGCGGCGGCATCGAGAGATCGGCGATCGCATCCGGGCCATACCATCCGAGCGCTTCCGCCTCGATCGGTCGCGGTTCGCGGCCCCATTCACTGCATGCATATAAAAGAATGACAATGGCCCGTCCTGCCCGGCCATCCTTTCCGGCGGCACCCGGCCCACTGGCGAAGCCTACAGGCATCAGGGAAGCCGGATCGACCAATAGGCCCAGTTCCTCTTCCAGTTCCCGCGCAGCGGCCTGCTCCGGCGTTTCGCCCGGATCGACCTTGCCGCCGGGGAACTCCCAAAGCCCGCCGTGCATCGACGTGTAGGGCCTTTGCTGCATCAGGACCTGCCCATCCCCGCGCACCAGCGCCACGGCGACAACCAACAGGGGTGTAAAGGAATTTTCCAGTTTAACGCCCTCCTTTAGGAACTCTTTAACGCTAAAATGCTATTTTATGAAATACTCAGGTCAGGTGCAGGTATTCATGACTATTGATTCAGTCATAATCAGACTCATCAAAGACAAGTCCGGCGCCACTGCCGTTGAATACGCCTTGATTCTTGCGATGATCGTCCTCGTCATGATCGTTGCTCTGGATGGCGTCGCCACCGAGACCGTTGGCATTTGGGACAATATCGCTGAAAAGTCGGCCGCAGCCACATCGGGTCAGTGAAAACGTTTCCGGTTTAAGTTTTTTTCAACACTTGTGGGGCATTCCTAAGCCTGTCCAAAGCGCCGAAGCGAGTGCCTGGCGGGGCGGACCGGGTACACAAGACTGCTTTCATTCAGGAGACACCACATGAAGTTCCTCGCCAAGCTGCGCCGCAACGAACAGGGCGCCACCGCCATCGAATACGGCCTGATCGCCGCCCTCATTGCCGTTGCCGCGATCGCCGCGATGCAGGGCATGGGCTCGCAGCTCAAGTCGACCTTCGAAAAGACCTCGACCACGCTTGAGAACGCGAACGCCGACTAAGCCCGGCCGCGACAAGCGAAAACAGATCGGGGCGGCGGGGAAACCCGCCGCCCCTTTCGTTTGCGGTTCGTACGAAGGCGAACTCAGTAAGTCACTATCTTGACCTTTTGCCCCGGAACCAGGCGCGTTCCGGCCTGCATGCCGTTGAGCACCAGGAACCGATCCAGCGCGGCATCCGTGTAAGCCATCCGGCCGGCCAGCGATTGCACGGTGTCGCCCGCCTTTACAGTCAGCACGGAGAGACGGCGCGGACGGACCTGCCCGGCTTCGGCAACTGAAATCCGGCGCATGCTCTTGAACATCCCATTGAACGCCCCGGCACCGCCCACACGGGTGATCGTCACGAAGTGATAGGCTTTTCCGCCTCCAAAATCATAAGCGAAGACCGTCACGTCCACCGGCCCGCTCGATGCCTGAACCCTCGCCACGCCGTAAGCAGCCGAAAGACCGTTCACATTCGCCCGCTCGATGCTGGAAGGCACGATTCGCGCCTGCCCCGATTCGGTCAGGCTGGAAAACACCGACTGGATGTAGGCGTCGAGCCCGGTCCCCATCTGCCCGCCGGAAAACTGCGCCTTGCCCGATTCCCCATTGATCGACACGGCCTGGGTTCCGTTGACGAGATAGAAGCCGTTAGGTGCCTCGAAGGCCAGCCGCAGTTCCGGATGCGTGAAGCGATTCCCGTCGATCATGCCCTGCTTGGGATCGTCTCCGTAGACCAGCCCGTCGATTCGGGTGAGGAATACGTCGCGATTCGTCATTCCCGATGCGCCGCTCCCCGCCTGCGCAAGCGCGTCCCGCACGCGAGAGGCAGGGTCCGGGTGCGTGGAAGCCCATTGCGGTACCTGATTCGCCGAGCCGCGCAATTGCGCCTCAAGCGCATTCTGGCGCGCCAGGCTGTCGAGCACGGTACTCATCGCACGCGGATCGTATCCGGCGCGCTTGAGATAGGTAATGCCGAGACGGTCGGCTTCCAGTTCCTGGGAGCGCGAGTATTTAAGCGTCAGCATCTGCGAACCTTGCGAAGCGATCTGCTGGCCCAGCCGCCCGAACGCATTGTCGCCCAGCAGAACCCCGGAGAGAACCGAGCCGAGCACGCCCAGCAACTGGTTGCGCGATGCCGCTTGCTGCCGCTTGGCCGAATGTCGCGCCGCCACGTGGCCGACCTCATGACCCAGCACGCCCGCCAGTTCCGCCTCGTTGTTCATGAGTGCGGTAAGCTGCCGGGTGACGTAGATGTAGCCACCGGGGATGGCGAAGGCGTTGTTCACCGGCGAATTCAGCAGCGTCACGGTGAAATCGCCGCGCGCGTTGGACAGACCGGACTGCACGGCGATGGTCTTGCCCACCTGCTCGACATAGGCGGCCTGCGGCCCCGTCACCGAGCCGCCGAATTCGGCGAGCAGGTCGGGATGGGCCTTGGCGCCTTCCGCCTTGTCGGCGCGGCTGATCGCACTGACTGTCGCGGGATAGGCCGCGGCGGCGGCCGACGCCATGCCGGTGGCGGTCGGAAGGAACGACATGGCGGCGGCAGTAACCGCCATTACCGACCGGCTCCTGACTGAATGAACTGCGAACATGGCCCCTTCCCCTCCGGCTATCTTGATCTGCGTCTTCTTCCCGTCAGGCAACGGCAAGCGCAAGTGGTTGTTCCCGCTCTTTTCACCCCCGCGCGAGGGGGTGGCGGGCATTCACCAGTGCGACCAGCCGCGCACTGTCGACATGCGTGTAGATCTGCGTCGTCGCGATGTCGGCGTGTCCCAGCAACATCTGGAGGACGCGCAGGTCCGCGCCGCCTTCCAGCAGATGCGTCGCGAAGGCATGGCGCAGGACATGCGGCGAGACGCGCGTGGGATCGATATCCGCCCTCGCGGCCAGTGCGCGCAGCAGCTGGAACAGGCGCACCCTTGTCAGATGCCCGCTCTCTCCGCTCGAAGGGAACAGGAACTTCGAATTTCCGCGCCGCACCGCCAGCCACTGGGTCAGCACCGACCTTGCGCGCCCGCTCACCGGCACCATGCGCTGTTGCCCGCCCTTGCCGGTAACATGGAGAAACGGCGCATCGCGGGGCACCGCCGCGAGCGGCAGGGAGACCAGTTCGGTTGCGCGCAGCCCCGATCCGTAGAGCAGTTCCAGCAAGGCCAGCAGCCGGACCGCATCCGACCGTCCGCCCCGTGCCTCCGCTTCGGCCGTGGCCAGAAACCGTTCGACTTCCTCGTGAGAAAGCAGGCGCGGCAAGGGACGGCGGGTGCGCGGACGCGGCAGGGAACCTGAGGGATCGTCGCCCCGCACCCCCTCGTCGACTAGGAAGCCGTAGAACTGCCGCAGCGCGGAGCAGCGCCGCGCAAGGCTCGACGCAGCAAGGCCGCTCCACGCATCTCCGAGCCTGGCCAGAGCATCGCCATCGGCCGTCTCGATATCGCCGAGCGCCTCAGCCGCTGCCACGAGGTCGCGGCGATAGGCGGCCAGCGTATTGGCCGCCGCTCCGCGTTCGGCCGCCAGCATGGCCAGGAAACGCTCGGCGTGACCTTCGCCGACCATGCCGCGTCAGGCCCGTGCCACGGCTTCCGCAGCGATCATCCGCGCCTCTGCGTCAAGCCCGACCGTGCGCAGCGCCGAAACGATGTGATAGAGATAGCGCGGGGTCATACGCTGCCAGTTGGCCCCTTGCATGCCGAGCCCGGCCAATAGCGCCACACTGGCCGGATCACCGGCTGCAGCCGCCTTGTCGATCGCGGCCGTGAACAGGGTCGTGCTGTCGAGTTGCAGGCCCCATTCGCCCGAGTAGCGTGAGGCCACGCCCTGATCTACGCGTTCCAGACCGGCAAGCCCCGCGACGAGGAAGGCGCTCTTTCGCTTGTTCCGGCTTTCGTCGGCATCGAAATACGTGCTGATCGCCCCCGAATCCACAGAGCGTATCCGGCCCGGCGCCGCCAGTGTCAGCAGCCCCCAGCCCTCGCTACCGGACGCAACGATCGAAGACCACGCCAGCGCATTGGTATCGTAACCGGCTGCCAGCATCGAGGCGATCAGCGCCGAGGCATCCGCTTCCATGTCCTTGCTCGGCGCGATGCGGGCGGCGGCGGCGGCCGTCAGCACCTGCCGCGAATAGGCCGCATCGCCCCCGCCGGCGCCGTTCCACAAGCTCTGCATTGCCGAGAACCGCGCTGCGGGAGCGTCCAGCGTATAGGCATCGCGCAGGCTTTCCGCCCGCTTCTGCCATTCGCCGGTAACATCCCCATCCGCGTAGATCTGGGCGTAGAGATCGACCATCGCCGCATTCGAGAGCACGCCTGCCCCGCCCGCCCGGTCTGCCGCGACCGCGCGCCGTTCCAGCCCGACCATCGGGGCCAGCGCCGTGGCATAGGCATACATCGGTCCGGCGCCGGACATCGCGCTTTCCGGCGGGGTCAGGCCCACGCCAATGGCAAGGCCATAGCGCCAGGGCGTCATCGTATCGACGTTGTTCCACTCGATCGTAACGGCCTTGCGCGAACGCCCTGCCGCGCCGGCGTATTTCTGCGCCAGCAGCGAATCGATGCGCTCCAGCTTGCCGCTGACACGCGCGCGTTCAAGCTTCGAGATCGCCGAGGCACCGCCGCCCCGGAAGGCCTCGCAGATCGCCTGGGCTGCGTTCCATTCAGGATCGTCCCGCAGCGAACCCTGGATCGACATGACCGGGCACATGCCCGTGAAATCGGCGGAACGCTGATAGACGTCGAACGCCTCGTTTCCGATCTCGGGCGTGAAGTTCGATATGTCGATACCTTGCAGCAAGGCGCGGGCGGCATCGGTTTCACCCATGCGGAGCAGCAGGCCGACCCGCAGGGCCAGGAACTGCTGCGGGCTCATTCCCGCCGGAGTCTCGAGACGCGAGGCAAGCGCGCGGCGCAGCAGGATATGGCCCCATCGCGAAAACACCGCGCCCCGGTTTGCCGCGATCGCGGACTGGACAAGATAGGGATTCTGCTCGGCGAGCGACGCCTCCGGCATCCCGCCCTCGCTCTCGTCGATAAGGCCGATCCGCTCCATCGAGCGGCGCGCGCCCGAAGGCATGTCGAGGTCGAGCTTGTCCCCCAGCAGGGCTTCGAAATCCTCGGGCGACATGCGCTCCAGTTCTTCGAGGCTCGGCAGGCGTGACAGCGTGCTCTTGCCGTTCACGTCAGTGGTAACGAAGGAATCCGTGGCGAATGGCGGCACCTGCGCAGGCAACGGCTGGACCACGGGGGTCGACACCGAACGCGGCGCCGTGGCCGGCGTGCCCGTGGCAGGGCGATTCGCAGGTGGCGGCGTAGCGGGCGCCTGCGTGGGCGCGGGCTCTGAGAACATCTTGGGCAGCAGCGATTCCGGGGCATCCTGCGCCATCGCCCACGCGGACGTCACGGCGAGCGAAGCGCCGGCGAGCAAGTGCCAGGTCCTCATATATGTTCCCTTGCGAGGCTTCATCGCGGCAGCTCCGGAACCGGCACCGGCTGGACGATATCGCGGACCGGAGAACGACCGCCATCCATCCACGCCCAGACACCCAGAACGACCGCCAGTACGACGATGGAAACGGCAGCCACGCCTGAAAACCTGCGCCTGCGTTTTTGTATCGTCACTCGCCTTCCTTCACCGATGCTTGCGCTGCGACCTAGCGCAACTATAGGCGATGGAGCAATGGACGTTCAACAAACCCGGTTTTCCGCACAGGAAATTGCCGCACTCGCGCGGCGCATCGATCGCCCCATCGTGCTGGTCGGAATGATGGGCGTGGGCAAGTCCAGCGTCGGCAAGCGCCTTGCCACGCTGCTCGACTGCGCCTTCGTCGACGCCGACGATGAGATTGAGCGCTCGGCGCAGATGACGATCCCCGAGATTTTCGAGACTTACGGCGAGGATTACTTCCGCGACGGCGAACGCCGGGTAATCTCCCGCCTCATCGAATCCGGCGTGGAACGCTGCGTGATCGCCACCGGCGGCGGCGCGTTCTGCAACGAGACGACGCGGGCGCTGATCCTCGACAAGGCGATCACCGTCTGGCTCGACAGCGAGGTGGACACCCTTGTCGAACGCACCGCGCGCAAGGATCACCGTCCGCTCCTGCGCGGCGGAGATCCGCGCGACATACTCGCCCGGCTGCGCGAAGACCGCAGGCCGCACTATTCGCAGGCACCGATCCATGTGATCAGCAACAGCGGGCCTCACGTTCAGACCATCAACAAGGTCCTTCAGGGAATTTCGCAATGGCTGTAATCCCCGTCGATATCGCCGGTCGTCCCTATGAAGTCCGGGTCGGAGCCGGTCTGCTCGCGGAACTCGTGCCGCAGTGCCGCGGGCGCCTGCGAAAGCGCGGCGTGCCGATCATCACGGACATCAACGTCCATGCGGCCTGGGGTCAGGTGGTCGAGGCAAGCCTGCGCGAAAGCGGCCACGAGCCGCACTGGCGCATCCTGCCTGCCGGTGAGGCGACCAAATCCTGGGAAGAACTGGCGGCGACCGTCAACTGGCTCCTGTCGCTCGAAGTGGAGCGCGGCGACCATATCATCGCGCTGGGCGGCGGGGTGATCGGCGACCTTACGGGCTTCTGCGCCTCGGTTCTCAAGCGCGGCTGCAAGTTCATCCAGGTTCCCACCACCCTGCTCGCCCAGGTCGATTCGAGCGTCGGCGGCAAGACCGCGATCAATACGCCGGCGGGCAAGAACCTCGTCGGCGCGTTCCATCAGCCCTCGCTGGTGCTGGCCGACCTTTCCGCCCTCGAAACGCTGCCGGAACGCGAGCTTCGGGCCGGTTATGCCGAAGTGGTGAAATACGGCCTGATCGACGATGCCGACTTCTTCGCCTGGTGCGATGCCAATGGCGGCGCGATGATCGCCGGAGACAGCCAGCTTCGCGAATATGCCGTGGCGCATTCCGTGGCGAGCAAGGCGCGGATCGTTGCCGAGGATGAGTTCGAAACCACGGGAAAGCGTGCGCTTCTCAACCTTGGCCACACTTTCGGCCATGCGCTGGAAGCGGAAACCGGCTTCTCCTCCCGACTGCTTCACGGCGAGGCGGTCGCGCTCGGCATGGTGCTGGCGGCCCGCTATTCGGCCCGCCGCGAACTGCTGCCCCGGGCCAGCGCCGAGCATATCGCCAACCATATCCGCGAGATCGGCCTGCCCTCCAGCCTTCCGGAACTGAGCCTCGATTGCGATGGCGGGAAACTGGTCGGTCACATGCTCCACGACAAGAAGATGGACGCCGGAACCCTGCCGTTCCTGCTGCTCAAGGGCATCGGACAGACCTATCTGGACAAGCAGGTTTCGCTCGAAGACGTCGCCGCATTCCTTGACGAGGAACTGACCCGCCAGCCCTGAACCGCCTGCTTTCAGGCACTTGGCGGCCCCGGTATTGAACGACACCTAAAGGGTACAGAGAAGGCGAGAGCCGTAACCGGCACCCCTGCATCGCACTTAGCTCTCATAGACGGGGCTCGTGCGTGACATTACAATAACGCGCCACTATGGTGCGCGCTTGGACAACAAAAGTACCGGGCCGCACCAGACCGCCATGACACTTTCAGAAGCCACTCCCGAGCTCGACTTCCCCGAGGAGATCGAGCGAGACGACCGCGCCTTCCTGGGCCACCCCAAGGGCCTCGGCTACCTCTCCTTCGTCGAGGGCTGCGAGCGATTCTCCTACTACTCCATGCAGACGCTGCTCGTGCTCTACATGGTCAAGTACCTGCTGCTGCCGGAGAACGTCGGCAAGGTCATGGGGCTGTCGTGGCTGCGCGGCTGGCACTATGCCGGGCTTGAGGGGCAGCCGCTCGCATCGGCGATCTTCGGCGACTATACCTCGCTCGTCTATCTGACCCCTATTCTCGGCGGCATCGTCGCCGACCGCTGGCTCGGTCGCAAGGCCACCCTGATCGCTGGCGCCGTGGTCATGTCGCTCGGCCACTTCCTCATGGCGTTCGAGGGCATGTTCCTCTTCGCGCTGATCTCGCTGGTCGTGGGCGTCGGCCTGTTCAAGGGCAATATCGCCAGCCAGGTCGGCGAACTCTACAAGCCCGGCGACCTGCGCCGCGCCATGGCGTTCCAGATCTTCTACATCGCCATCAACGTTTCGGTCATCGCCGCGCCGCTGATCGCCGGCACCCTGGGCGAGAAAGTGGGCTGGCACTACGGCTTCGGTACTGCCGGCGTGGTCATGGTGCTGGGCCTGATCATCTACCTGAGGGCCGGACACTGGCTTCCCGCCGATAACCGCGCTCCGAAGGGGGAAAAGGCGCAAAAAATCCGCCTGACCCGTTCCGACTGGCCCCGCCTCGGCGCACTGGCCGTGCTGGTGCCGGTGCTGGCCATCGCGATGATGAGCAATCAGGAAATCTTCAACGCCTACCTCGTCTGGGCGGACGACAAGTTCCAGCTGACCTTCTTCGGCGATACCCTGCCGACGAGCTGGATGATCACCGTGGACGCCACCCTCAGCTTCTCCATGCTGGTTGCCGTGGCGGCATTCTGGAAGTGGTACTCGACCCGCACCGGCCGCGAGCCCGACGAACTGGGCAAGATGATCATCGGCTCGGTGTTCAGCATCATGGGCGGCATGTGCCTCGTCATCGCCGCCGCAACCGCAGGCAATGCCAAGATCGGCCTGTTCTGGCCGGTGATGTTCCACCTGTTCAACTCGATCGGTTTCGCGCACATCATGCCGGTCAGCCTGGCACTGTTCACCAAGGTCGCCCCGCGCGCGCTCAATGCGACGGTGGTGGGCATCTACTACCTTGCGTTCTTCGGCGCCAACAAGGTGGTGGGCGAAGTGGGCGGCTGGTATTCCTCGATGGATACCGTGTCTTTCTGGCTGATCCACGTCGCCTCGGCCGCCGTGGGCCTGATCGCCTTCGCGGCGTTCAAGATCGCACTGGGCAAGACGCTGGCCGGTGAGCCCGGCCCCGCCTGATAGCAAAGCGGCGCCCCTGCTCAGGCAAGGGCGCCGTTCTGGGACCAAGCGGAAAGCCCGTCAGCCGAACACGGCGACCGACTGCATCCCCGCGATCACCGGCCTGCCCGCTGCATTCCACTGAAGGATTTGCTCGCTCGCCCCGCCGCCGCGCGCGAATTCGCTGGTGGAGCGCAGCAGCCACCAGCCATCCTCCGTCGTCGGCACAGGCTCCAGCATGTTGACGTGCCAGTGCATCGAGCTGATCGGCACGCGGAAGCCCAGCAGCGGCAGCACCGCCGTTGGCAAGGCATCGCCCACGAGCACCGCTTCAAGCGCCGGGTCGAGATTTTCGCGCGCCCTGAGCCGCACCCACCAGCACAGATCCGCTTCGCCCAGCGCCGACTTCGGCAGGGCAAAGCGCGCATCGAAGTTCTGCTTCAGGAACTGCGGTGCATGGTCCATCGGCACCGGTTTGGCATCCGCGACCGGGCTCACGCCTTCCGGCAGCGGATAACCGGCGATATCGGCAGCGCTTTCGATCTGGCGCATGAACACGAAGCTGGCGCTGAAACCCACGCCCTTCTCGTTCGACAGTTCCGCCGCAACCCAGGTGGCGTTGCGCCCCTTGCGCACGATCCGCGCCCGCACCTCCACGCGGCCTGCCAGCGGCGCGATCATCGCGAACTGGCCCGAACGCAGCGGCGGCAATTCGGGATCGACCCGCTGCGCCGCTGCCAGCGCCAGCGCCGAAGTCAGCCCGCCGTAAGCGGTGCGGCCCTGAAGCCAGTCATCGGTGATATCGAACGCGAAACCGCCCTCGATTTCCTCTGCCTCGGCCAGAAGCGCGGCGAAACCCGTCATCAGAACAACCTCGAACCATTGGGCACCGGCTGGTCCGGTGCGAATAGGACCACGCGCCCTTCCTCGTCCGCGAAGCCGAGCGTCAATGCCTCGGACAGCGCCTTGCCGATCTGGCGCGTGGGAAAGTTCACGACCGCCGCCACCTGCCGCCCGACCAGGTCCTCCGGCGCATAGAGCGCGGCGACTTGCCCCACGCTCCTGCGCTCGCCAATGCCGGGGCCGAAATCGATCCGCAGCTTGCAGCTTGGCTTGCGCGCGCCCTCGTAGACTTCCGCGGCGACGATGGTGCCGACGCGGATGTCCACTTTCAGGAAGTCGTCGAAGGATATCTGCTCGGCCGCGAATGCGGCGGGGTCGTGGTCCAGATGCATTTATTCCATTTCGAGGATCACGGCGTCCACCGCAAGGCTTTCGCCCGCCTTGGCATTGACCGCCTTCACCACGCCCGACTTTTCGGCGCGCAGGATGTTCTCCATCTTCATGGCTTCCACCACGGCCAGCGGCTGGCCGGCTTCCACCTTGTCGCCCTCGCCCACATGGAGCGCGACGAGCAGGCCCGGCATCGGGCAGATCAGGTACTTCGAAAGATCCGGCGGAATCTTTTCGATCATGTGCTCGTTCAGCGAAGCCACCCGGCTCGGCAGGATCAGCACATCGTGGATGCAGCCGCGCGTGGTCATCTTCAGGCCCGTGCGCGTGGGCGCAACGCGGATGCCGATGGCCTCGCCGTCGATCTCGGCATCGATCAGGCGGTCGCCCGGCGTGTATTCCATCGCGAGATCAACCGAGATGCCGTTCACCGTCACGTCCTCATCGTCGATGACGACTTCGAAAGGCGCCTTGTCGATGATGACGGTCCATTCCGAAGGCGGCGCCAGACGGCGCGAAGCCAGTTGCCCGTCCACGCGGCGCGCACGGTCGGCCCGGGCGGTGGCGACGAACGCGGCAACGGCGGCCAGCTTGCCCTGGAGTTCCTCGGACGCAGGCGCGCCGGTGAAGCCTTCGGGATATTCCTCGGCGATGAAGCCGGTGGTCAGTTCGCCCGAGCGGAAGCGCGGGTGCTGCATGATGGCCGAAACGAAATCGATGTTGTGGCCAAGGCCCTCGATCTCGAACAGGTCGAGCGCGGCAACCTGCTTGTCCGCCGCTTCGTCACGCGTCTCGCCCCAGGTGATCAGCTTGGCGATCATCGGGTCGTAGAACATCGAGACTTCGCCGCCTTCGTAGACGCCGTCATCGACACGCACGCCGTCGATACCGCGGCGGCCGTTTGCGGAGCCATCGTCGTCCCAGCCGTCAACCGGCGGCTGATAGCGCACGAGGCGGCCGGTCGACGGCAGGAAGCCGCGATAGGGATCTTCGGCGTAGACGCGGTTTTCGATGGCCCAGCCGTCGATCTTCACGTCCGCCTGCGTCATCTCCAGCTTTTCGCCGGCGGCGACGCGGATCATCTGCTCGACCAGATCGACGCCGGTGATCGCCTCGGTAACCGGGTGCTCCACCTGAAGGCGGGTGTTCATTTCGAGGAAGTAGAAGCTCTCGCCCGTCGGGTCCGCGCCCGAGACGATCAGTTCGACGGTGCCCGCCGAATAGTAGCCCACCGCACGCGACAGGGCGACGCACTGCTCGCCCATGGCCTTGCGCATCTTCTCGGTGACGAAGGGCGACGGCGCTTCCTCCACCACCTTCTGGTGGCGGCGCTGGATCGAGCATTCGCGCTCGTTCAGGTAGAGGATGTTGCCGTGCTTGTCGCCGAGGATCTGGATCTCGATGTGGCGCGGGTTGAGGATGAACTTCTCGATGAAGACGCGGTCGTCGCCGAAGGAATTGAGGCCCTCGCGCTTCACGCTCTCGAAGCCCTCGCGCACGTCCTTTTCGTCATAGGCAAGGCGCATGCCCTTGCCGCCGCCGCCCGCGCTGGCCTTCATCATCACCGGATAGCCGATCTCGTTCGAGATGCGCACGGCGTGCTCGGTATCCTCGATCTCACCGACGAAGCCGGGCACCACATTGACGCCGGCCTGCTTGGCAAGCTTCTTGGACTCGATCTTGTCACCCATCGCAGCGATCGCGCCGACGGGAGGGCCGATGAACTCGATACCCTCTGCGGCCAGCGCCTCTGCGAAGGAGGTACGCTCGGACAGGAAGCCATAGCCCGGATGGACGGCTTCGGCGCCGGTCTGCTTGCAGGCCTGGATGATCTTGTCGGCAATCAGGTACGACTGCGCGGCGGGCGCGGGGCCGATGTGGACGGCCTCATCGGCCATCTGCACGAAAGGCGCACGGGCATCGGCGTCCGAATAGACGGCCACCGTCTGGATGCCCATCCGGCGCGCGGTCTTGATCACGCGGCAGGCAATCTCGCCCCGGTTTGCGATGAGGATTTTCTTGAACATCTCAATCCCTGTCTTTTGTCATGCGCCAAGCGGCGAAAAGTCCCACCAAGATCAGAACGATCAGGCTCCCCGGAAACATGAGGAACTTGATCAACCCATCGTTCTTGCACTCCGCACTGCCAGGGCGACCGCAGTCTCCCATTGCTGCCCCGCCCAGCAACGTCACCACAAAGGCGCTGCCAAGCAGGCCACCGCCAATGCAGCCCAAATGCTGTTTCAGGCTTGTGCCGGAATCGCTAAAACTCACCGGTCGCCGCCCCTCACACCGGTCGAACGTCACCGCTCGCCCGTTTCCACAACGGCGCGCAGTTGTTTTGTGCGCGCCTCGGTCAATTCCTTGAGGCAACCGTTCTGCTGGAGCGGCCAGATCGTGCCGCTTTCCTCACGCGGGCCGTTTTCTGCGAGGCACTGGGCATCGCGATAGGCGAGCCACTTGCGCTGCGCATCGAGCAACCGATTGAAATTTCCGCCGGGGCCCTGCCTGTCGGCGGCCTTCGCCGCCGCTGCCGCCTTCCCCCAGGCCTCGTTCATCGCCCGGTCGGCCGACTGGAAGTCGCGGTACGAACACACGTTCATGTCCGTCTGCGTCATCGCATTGGCGCAATCGATCGCGGGCTCCGAGGCCAGGAGAAGGATCGGCAGGATCACGCGCGGATCACTCAGCCGCTTCCAGCTTGGCGCAGCCCTTGGGCATGCGCTGGGCTTCGACCTGAGCCTCGGTCAGTTCGATGGCCATCGGCTTGATGCCGAGGCGGGCGAACATGGCCATGTCGCTGTCGTCACCGGCATTCGGTGCGGTGAGCAACTGGTCGCCGGTGAAGATCGAGTTGGCGCCGGCCATGAAGCACATCGCCTGCGTCATTTCGGACATCGATTCGCGGCCCGCCGAGAGGCGCACCATCGACAGCGGCATGGTGATGCGCGCGACCGCCACGGTGCGCACGAATTCCACGTCGTCGATCTTGGCGAGCGGGGTATCGGCCAGCATGTCGCCCAGCACCGTGCCCTTTACCGGCACCAGCGCGTTGACCGGAACCGACTGCGGGTGATCGGGCAGCGTCGCCAGCGTGTGGACGAAGCCCACGCGATCGGCGCGCGTCTCGCCCATGCCGACGATGCCGCCGGAGCAGACGTTGATGCCCGCCATGCGCACGTTCGACAGCGTGTCGAGACGGTCGTCCATCGTGCGCGTGGTGATCACCTGGTCATAGCGCTCGGGCGAGGTGTCGATGTTGTGGTTGTAGTAATCGAGACCCGCGTCCGAAAGCATGTCCGCCTGATCGGGCGTCAGCATGCCCAGCGTCATGCAGGTTTCGAGCCCGAGCGCGCGCACGCCCTTCACCATCTCGATGATGGCGGGCATGTCGCGGTCCTTGGGGTTGCGCCAGGCGGCGCCCATGCAGAAGCGGGTGGAGCCCTGGTCCGCCGCCTGCGCCGCGCGCTGGAGCACCTGCTGCACTTCCATCAGCTTCGTTGCCTTGACGCCGCTGTTCGCCGAAACCGACTGCGAGCAATAGCCGCAGTCTTCCACGCAGCCGCCGGTCTTGATCGAAAGCAGCGTGGAAAGCTGCACTTCGTTCGCCCGGTGATTGGCCCGGTGAACCTCGGCCGCGCGGAACACCAGTTCGGTGAACGGCAGGTCGAAGAGTTCGGCGATCTCTTCGCGGGTCCAGTCGTTGCGCGGTTCAAAACGGGGGTCGGTCATCAAAATCTTCCTGTTACGTTCGGACGCGCGGCACGGAGCCGGAGTCCAGTCGATGCCGCCCGCATAGAGCGGAGCGGCGTCTCGTGCCAGTTTCCCGTGTTCCCCCGCACGGCAATCATCACTCGGCCGTGGCCAGCGCGTCGCCCACCGGCGGCATGTTGTGGCCGAGCAGGCGCAGCACATCGGCCGCGCATTCCACGACGTTGGAGCCGGGGCCGTAGATGCCCTGAACGCCCGCACCGCGCAGATATTCGTAGTCTTGCGGCGGGATGACGCCGCCCGCGATCACCTTGACGTCCCCTCGCCCGGCTTCGCGCAGCTTCTGGATCAGTTCGGGAATCAGCGTCTTGTGGCCCGCCGCCAGCGACGATGCACCCACCACGTCCACGTCGCTTTCCAGCGCCAGCACCACGGTTTCCTGCGGAGTCTGGAACAGCGGACCGGACACCACGTCAAAGCCCATGTCCCCGAAGGCCGAGGCGATCACGTTCGCGCCGCGATCGTGGCCGTCCTGCCCCATCTTGGCGACCAGCAGCTTCGGCTTGCGGCCGAGGCGGCGTTCCACCGCGGCCACGCCGTCCAGCACCTGCTGCCAGCGGCTGTCGCCCTCGTAAGGCGCACCGTAAACACCCTTCACCGGGGTCGGCTGCGTACCATAACGCTGGAAGCTGTCTTCCATGGCCGAGCTGATCTCGCCCAGCGTGGCGCGCGCACGGGCGCATTCCACCGCCAGCGCGAGCAGGTTGTTCTCGATGCTCGATTCGCCCGCCGCACCTTCGCGAAGGGCCTTGAGAGCAGCCTGGCACGCCGCCTCGTCGCGATCCGCCTTCATCTTCTCGATGCGGGCGATCTGGCCTTCGCGGACCTTGGCGTTGTCCACTTCCAGCGTTTCCAGCAGGTCTTCGCTGGCAAGGCGGTACTTGTTGACGCCGACGATCACGTCGTCGCCCCGGTCCACGCGGGCCTGACGGGCAGCGGCAGCGGTCTCGATCATCGCCTTGGGCCAGCCGGCGGCGACAGCCTTGGCCATGCCGCCCTCGGCCTGCACGCGCTCGATGATCTCCCAGGCCTGATCGACCAGCTGCTTCGTGAGCGATTCGATATAGTAGGAGCCACCCAGCGGATCGACGACATTGCACATGCCGGTCTCTTCCTGGATGATGATCTGCGTGTTGCGGGCGATGCGGGCCGAGAAGTCGGTCGGCAGCGCGATCGCCTCGTCCAGCGCGTTGGTGTGCAGCGACTGGGTGCCGCCCAGCATCGAGGCCATCGCCTCGATCGTGGTGCGAATGACGTTGTTGTAGGGGTCCTGCTCCTGCAGCGAAACACCCGACGTCTGGCAGTGCGTGCGCAGCATCTTCGACCGTTCGTCCTTGGCGCCAAGCTCCGTCATGACCCGGTGCCACAGCACGCGCGCGGCGCGCAGCTTGGCCACTTCCATGAAGAAGTTCATGCCGATGGCGAAGAAGAACGACAGGCGACCCGCGAACTTGTCGATATCGAGGCCCGATGCCACGCCGTACTTCACGTATTCCGCGCCGTCGGCGATGGTGAAGGCCAGTTCCTGCACCTGCGTCGCACCGGCTTCCTGCATGTGGTAGCCGGAAATCGAGATCGAGTTGAATTTCGGCATCTCGCGGCTGGTGTAGCCAAAGATGTCCGAGATGATCCGCATCGAAGGCTCGGGCGGGTAGATGTAGGTGTTGCGGACCATGAACTCCTTGAGGATGTCGTTCTGGATGGTCCCGTCGAGCAGCTTGCGGTCTACGCCCTGCTCCTCGCCCGCAACGATGAAGAAAGCCAGGATCGGGATCACCGCGCCGTTCATCGTCATCGAGACCGACATCTTGTCGAGCGGAATGCCGTCGAACAGGATCTTCATGTCCTCGACGGAATCGATGGCGACGCCCGCCTTGCCGACGTCACCCACGACGCGCGGATGGTCGCTGTCGTAACCGCGATGGGTGGCAAGGTCGAAGGCGACCGAAAGGCCCTTCTGGCCCGCCGCAAGGTTGCGGCGATAGAAGGCGTTCGATTCCTCGGCAGTGGAGAAACCCGCGTACTGGCGGATGGTCCAGGGGCGGCCGGCATACATCGAGGCGCGCACGCCGCGCGTGAACGGCGCGAAGCCGGGAAGGCCGGGATCGACGGTCACGTCCTCGGCGGTGTAGAGCGGCTTCACCGCGATACCCTCGGGCGTGTTCCAGGTCAGGTCCCTACCCTTGACCTCCTTGTCGGCGGCTGCCTTCCAGTCGTTGATGTCTGCCATAGTCCGCATCCCTTCCGGCCCGCGCTGGTTGCGGCGGGCCGTGATCTTTCTCAGTGAGCGCCCTTGGGCGTTTCCATGATCTCTGTAAGCTGGCCGCCCATGTCCCTGGGGTGGACGAAGAAGATCAGCGTCCCATGCGCGCCCATGCGCGGCTCACCCAGCACGCGCTTGCCAAGGCTTTCGAACCAGGCCTTGGCGGCGTGAATGTCCGGCACTTCGTAGCAGATGTGGTGCTGGCCCCCGAGCGGGTTCTTCTCCAGCCACTTGCCCACGGCCGAGTCCGTCGCTGTCGGCTGGAGCAGTTCGATCTGCGTGCCTGCCGTGCCATCCTCACCCGGCGTATTGACGAAGCAGACGCGCACTTGCTGGCTTTCCAGCACGAACGGCTCGGTAATATCGGTGGCACCCATCACGTCCCGGTAGAACGCGATCGAGGCGTCGAGATCGGGCGTGGCGACGCCGATGTGATTGAGACGGCCCAGCTTCACGCCACGTTCTCCAGCACGAGGGCGATGCCCTGCCCGCCGCCGATGCACATGGTGACAAGGCCGTACTTCCCGCCCGTGCGCTTCAATTCGTACATGCACTTGATGGCGAGCATCGTGCCGGTCGCGCCAACCGGGTGGCCGATGGATACGCCCGAGCCGTTGGGGTTCACCTTCTCCGGATCGAAGCCGAGCACCTTGGACACGGCGGCGGCCTGCGCGGCGAAAGCCTCGTTGCTCTCGATCACGTCAATCTGACCCAGCGAAAGCCCGGCCCGCTCCAGTGCCACCGGCACCGCCTTGATCGGGCCTTCGCCCATGTAGGCGGGCTCGACCCCGGCATGGCCCCAGGCGAGGATCTTCGCAAACGGCTTGAGGCCGCGCTTTTCCACTTCCGAGGCCGTCGCCAGCACCACGGCGGCAGCACCGTCGTTGATGCCCGAGGCATTGCCTGCGGTAACCGTGCCGTCCTTCTTGAACGCTGGACGCATCGCGCCGAGCGTTTCGACGGTGGTGTCCGCGCGGACATGCTCGTCGGTATCGAATACGGTCACGCCCTTGCGGGTCTTCACTTCGACGGGGAGGATCTGCTCCTTGAAGCGGCCTTCCGCGATGGCCTTGGCGGCGCGCTGGTGGCTGGTCGCGGCAACCGTGTCCATGTCCTCACGCGAGATGCAGTGGCGTTCGGCCACGTTCTCGGCGGTGATGCCCATGTGGTAGCCGCCGATGGCGTCCGACAGGCCCAGGGTCAGCGCGTCTTCCTGCGCGTTGTCGCCCATCTTCTTGCCCCAGCGCACGCCGTGGTCGTGATAGGGCACGTTCGACATCGATTCCGCGCCGCCCGCGACGGTGATCCCCGCCTCGCCCAGCTTCATCATCTGCGCGGCCGAAACGATCGCCTGCACGCCCGATCCGCAGAGGCGGTTGAGCGTCATCGAAGGCACTTCGAACGGCACGCCCGCGTTAAGGCCGATCACGCGGCTGAGCATCTCGTCCCTGGCGCTGGTCGGCATGACCTGGCCGATGACGATATGGCCAACGTCCTCAGGCGAAACGCCTGCACGGGCCAGCGCCTCGGTCACGACCTTGCCGCCGAGATCGGACGGCATGAACGACTTCAGCGAGCCGCCGAAATCGCCGACTGCCGTGCGTACGCCGCTGACGATGTAGATGTCTTCCATGACCTGACTTCCCAATCTGGTTTTTCGATGCGTGCCGTCTTTCGCGGCTGGAGTGGATCGCAGCGCTCGCCCCCAGGCGATGCGCCGCGATCCGTGACGCGATCAAAGCGGAATGTTGTCGTGCTTCTTCCAGGGGTTTTCGAGGCTCTTGGTCCGCAGCTTGCGCAGACCCAGCGCAATGCGCTTGCGGGTCGAGTGCGGGTAGATCACCTCATCGATGTAACCCCGGCTCGCCGCCACGAAGGGGTTGGCGAAGCGGTCTTCGTATTCCCTGGTCTTCTCGGCAATGCCTTCGGGCGAAAGGCCGCGGAAGATGATCTCCACCGCGCCCTTGGCGCCCATCACCGCGATTTCGGCGGTCGGCCAGGCATAGTTGAGATCGCCGCGCAGGTGCTTGGACGCCATGACGTCGTAAGCGCCGCCATAGGCCTTGCGAGTGATCACGGTGATCTTCGGCACGGTCGCTTCGGCATAGGCGAACAGCAGCTTGGCGCCGTGCTTGATGATGCCGTTGTGCTCCTGATCGGTGCCCGGCAGGAAGCCCGGAACGTCCACGAAAGTGATGATCGGGATGTTGAAGGCATCGCAGAAGCGCACGAAACGCGCAGCCTTCTTGGACGAGTTGATGTCCAGCACGCCCGCCAGCACCATCGGCTGGTTGGCGACGACGCCCACGGTCTTGCCCTCGATACGGCCGAAACCGACGATGATGTTGCCGGCATGCAGCGGCTGGACCTCGAAGAAGTCGCCCTCGTCGAGCGTCTTCCGGATCACCTCATGCATGTCGTAAGGCTGGTTGGCCGAAGGCGGGATCACGGTGTCGAGGCTTTCCTCGGCACGGTCCCACGGATCGGCGCAGGGACGCTCGGGCACTTCCTCGCGGTTGCTCAGCGGCAGGAAGTCGAAGAAATCGCGCGCCGCCAGCAGCGCCTCGATGTCGTTCTCCAGCGCCAGGTCGGACACCGAGGTCTTGCTGGAGTGCGTGATCGCGCCGCCCAGTTCCTCTTGCGTGACGACTTCGTTGGTCACGGTCTTCACCACGTCCGGCCCGGTGACGAACATGTAGGACGAGTCCTTCACCATGAAGATGAAGTCGGTCATGGCGGGCGAATAGACCGCGCCGCCGGCGCAGGGGCCCATGATCAGCGAAAGCTGCGGCACCACGCCCGAGGCGAGCACGTTGCGCTGGAACACTTCGGCATAGCCGCCGAGCGAGGCCACGCCTTCCTGGATGCGCGCGCCGCCGGAATCGTTGAGGCCGATCACCGGCGCGCCGACCTTCATCGCGTTGTCCATCAGCTTGCAGATCTTCTGCGCGTGACGGTGCGAGAGCGAACCGCCGAACACGGTGAAGTCCTGGCTGAACACGAAGACGAGGCGGCCGTTGATGGTGCCCGAGCCTGTGACCACGCCGTCTCCGGGGATCTTCTGGCTCTCCATGCCGAAATCGGTGCAGTCATGTTCGACGTAGAGGTCGAACTCCTCGAAGCTGTCCTCATCCAGCAGGATATCAAGGCGTTCGCGCGCGGTGAGCTTGCCCTTGGCATGCTGCGCGGCAATGCGCTTTTCGCCCCCGCCCAGCTTTGCGGCGGCGCGGCGCTTTTCCATCTCGGCGATATTGGCTGACATCCGGGTTCCCTTGGCAGTGACCTTGACGGCACGAATTCGTTGCCCTGCTAAGGCAGGTTGAAGCGCCAAGGTCAATAGTTTTAATCGAACGGTTAAACCACAAAAGCGGCAGCTTCGCGTCGATTTCGCCCCACCGATGTGTTTGCACGGGCCAAGATCGCCTGCACGGATTGATCCCGCCGACCTTGCGGTTTTCCGCCGCTCCTTGCCTCCAACGGAAAAGGCGCCGCGACTGTATGGACAGTCACGGCGCCTCTCTATTCCGCCGGGGGCAAAGCACCGGCCGATCGCGGCGATGACCGCTGGTCGGACAGGACTGTCCAACCAGCGACCAGCCTTACTTCATGAGCACGAGTTCTTCCGACATCGTCGGGTGAACCGCGACGGTGGCGTCGAAGTCCGCCTTGGTGAGCCCGGCCTTCACCGCGATGGCAGCGGCCTGGATGATCTCGGGCGCATCCGGCCCGATCATGTGCAGGCCGACGACCTTGCCCGTCGTGCCTTCGCAGACCATCTTGTAGAGCGAGCGTTCATTGCGATGCGCCACGACGTTCTTCATCGGGCGGAAGTCGCTGGTGTAGATTTCCACCGAACCCAGCTGCTGGCGGGCCTGCGCTTCCGTCAGGCCCACCGCGCCGATCGGCGGGTGGCTGAACACGGCGGAGGGGATGCAGCCATAGTCCACCGTCGTCGGCTTGTCGCCGAACACGGTATCGGCAAAGGCCTGCCCTTCGCGGATGGCGACGGGGGTGAGCTGCACCCGGTTGGTCACGTCGCCCACGGCATAGATGTAGTCGACATTGGTCTGCGAATAGTCATTCACCCGGATCGCGTTCTTGTCGTCAAGCTCCACGCCGACGTTCTCCAGCCCGAGCCCCTCGATATTGGGTACGCGGCCGGTGGCGAAGAGGACGCAGTCCACCTCGATCGGTTCGTGATTGGTCATCGAGACGGTGAGCGAACCATCGGCGTTCTTCTCGATGCCGCGGAAGTCGGCATTGAAGCGGAAGTCGATGCCCTTGGTGATCGAGATCTGGAGGAGACGATCGCGCATGGATTCGTCATAGCCGCGCAGAAGCTGGTCCGAGCGGTTGATGAGCGTCACCTTCGATCCGAACTGGTGGAAGATGCCCGCGAACTCGTTGGCGATGTAGCCTGCGCCGGCGATCAGGATGCGCTTGGGCAAGGCATCGAGGTGGAACGCCTCGTTGGAGGTGATGCCGTGTTCGTGGCCGGGGCAGGACGGCACCATCGGGCGGGCGCCCGTGGCGATGAGGATGACCCTGGCGGTCTTCTTCTCGCCGCTGGCCAGCGTGATTTCGTGCGGGCCGGTGATCGCGGCGCGCTCGTGGAATATCTCGACCTTGTTGTTCTCGAGCGTCTGCGTGTAGATTCCGTTCAGCCGGTCGACGTCGCCCAGCACGTTGTCGCGCAGCTTCACCCAGTCGAACGTCGCTTGCGGAATGTCCCAGCCGAACTGCCTGGCGTCCTCGAGGTCCTCGGCGAAGTGCGCGCCGTAGACCAGCATCTTCTTGGGAACGCAGCCGCGGATCACGCAAGTGCCGCCGACCCTGTACTCTTCGGCCACCGCCACGCGCGCGCCGTGCGCCGCCGCGATCCGGCTGGCGCGCACGCCGCCCGATCCTGCGCCGATGGTAAAGAGGTCATAGTCGAATTCTGGCATGCACTTGGCTCCTGCTGCGCCGGCCTGGTTCCGGGGCACCGGCGCATATGGGGCAGGACATCGCCGATTGCCAACGGGTGTTTTGCCCACCCCCATCGCCTCCACCCGCATCCCGCAAGGCCGCCCGCGCCGCATGCCCCCGCAGAAGCGCGGGAACGGATCGTCGAAACGCGCGCTCCGCTGGCCGCAAATACATTGTCAACTAAAACAGTTGAGTTTATAGGAGTCGCATCGAGAGCCGCTCCCTACAGGACAGCCTGCGCCGGCGGACATCCCCTCCTGCATCGGGAGAAGAGAGAATGGCAAAGACGAACCAGCACGCAGCACCCGCGCAAGAGCCCCTGGTGCTGCTCATCCCCGGTCTTGACGGCAGCGGCCCCGGTCACTGGCAGCGCCGCTGGGCCGAAGAGATGGACAATGCCCAGATGGTCGACCTCGGCCTTTGGGAAAAGCCGCATCGCAACACCTGGATCAACCGCCTGAACCTATCGGTCCAGCGCGCCGGCCGGCCGGTGGTGCTGGTGGCGCACAGCCTCGGCTGCCTGTTGACGGCGTGGTGGGCGAAATTCGAACAGCCCGGCTGGTCTTCGCCCGTCGTGGGCGCGCTGCTGGTGGCCCCGCCGGAAGTGGACTTCTTCCCGCGCGACGACCGCCTGAACGGCTTCGCGCCAACGCCGAGCGACGAACTGCCCTTCCCCTCGATCCTCGTGGCCAGCCGCAACGATCCGTGGATCGGCTTCCCGACGGCACGGCTGCTGGCCCGCCAATGGGGCAGCCAGTTCGTGGACGCGGGCGAGACCGGCCACATCAATGCGGATTCGAAGATCGGAAGCTGGGAAGACGGCAAGCAGCTGCTTCGCCAGTTGACCGGCAGCGCCGCTGCCTCTGCCCGGCACTACCCATCGGCCCATGCCGACGGGTCGGACGGCCTTGAACTGGGCCACTGAGCGCCAGGGCCGAATTCAGCAACAAGCCGAAGGGGGCATGATCACGCCCCCTTCGGCTCAGGCTCTCGTTCAGGCGATCCCGGAAAGCTGAAGCAGCGCCTCGGTCGAAGGATCGAACGTGGTGCCGCCCTTCTCGATCTGCTTGGCGATCTCCTTGCCCAGTTCCACGCCGAACTGGTCGAACGGGTTGATCCCCATCAGCACGGCATTGGCGAACGTGCGGTGTTCATGGAACGCCACGAGCGCGCCGAACGTGGCGGGCGAGACTTCGTCGAGCAGGATCGTCGCCGAGGGACGGTCCCCCGGATAGGCGCGCGCGGGATCTTCGCTGCCCTTGCCCGCCATCAGCGCCGCGCCCTGAGCGAAACAGTTCGACAGGAGGATGCGGTGATGCGCGGGGTTGAGATCGTCGCCCGGCGCGATGGCGGCGATGAAGTCCACCGGGACGAGGTTGGTGCCCTGGTGGAGGAGCTGAAACACCGCATGCTGGGCATCGGTGCCGACTCCGCCCCAGGTGATCGGCGCGGTCGGCGCGACCACCGGCGAACCGTCCACCTTCACGCTCTTGCCGTTCGATTCCATCTCCAGCTGCTGGAGATAGTCGGGCAGCAGGGCGAGACGCTCGTCATAGGCGAAGACCGCGCGGGTCTGGCAGCCGCGCAGGCGCGTATAATACTGGTCGGCGAAGGCGGCGCGCAGCGGCAGGTTGTCGAGGCCGTCGGCGTCGCGGAAATGGATGTCCATCGCGGCCGCGCCGTCCAGCATTTCGGCGAAATCCGGCCAGCCCAGCGCCATGGCGACCGGGAAACCGATCGACGACCACAGCGAGTAGCGGCCGCCCACGCTTTCCGAGAACGGCAGGATGCGGGTTTCGTCCACCCCCCACTCCATCGCCTTGTCCGGCGCGGCGGTCAGCGCGACGACGCGGCCGTACGGGTCTTCGACGCCGTGCTCGCGCATCCAGCCCAGCACGCTGTCCGCATTGGTCATCGTCTCGATGGTGGTGAAGGTCTTGGAAGCGACCGCCAGCATCGTCGTGGCCGGATCGCACTTTGCAAACGCGGCTTCGAGCGCGCATCCGTCGATATTGGAGACGACATGAACGTCCACCATGGCACCGTCGCGGGCCAGCGCGTCGATCGCCAGCGCCGGGCCGAGCGCCGATCCGCCGATGCCGACGTGGATCAGGTGCTTCACCTCGCCCATGGCGCCGCGGTGGATGGCCTCGACGATGGCGGCCATGCGGGCATGGTTCTCGAACGCGGTCGCGACGCCTTCCTCGCTGCCGACACCGCGCTGGGCGGTATGCTCGGCCGCGCGGCCTTCCGTCTGGTTGACGATCTCGCCCGCGAACAGCGCCGCGCGGCGACCGTCGAAGTCCATCGCGGCGGCCAGTTCCTCGAAGGCGGCGACATGGGCGGCATCGAGGTGAGTCTTCGACCAGTCGAACCGGATTGCGCCGGGGCTGGTCTCGTCACCGAGTTCGAGACGGGTCGCGAGCAGGTCCAGACGGCCGGAATCGGCATCGAAAAGCTCGGAAAGCGTCGGTTTGGGCAATGCTTCCAGCTTGTTCCACACCGCTTCGCTCATGCCATGGTTCCTTGTCTCAGGGTTGGGGGCCAGCCTTATGCATAGCAGGCGGGAGAAGGCCAAGGTCATTCTTGTGCACAGATGCACGTCGGGAACATGACGTTTTTGATCGATACCGGTACGCTTTCCCTCGGTATCTCACTTGACGGATGCCCCTGCGCGCAACAAGGGTTCGAGCCATGAGCGACATCGAAACCGCGACTTCCGGCCTCACCACCGAAACATCTGCCGCGCCCGCGTCGGGCGCCAGCGGAAAGCCTGTCAAAAAGGACGCCAAGAAGGATGCCAAGAAGGACGAGGGCTTCTTCTCCTTCCTCCTCTGGCTGGTTCTCGGCGTGGTGGTGCTGCGCAGCTTCATCATCTCGCCCTTCAACATCCCCAGCGAGTCGATGCTGCCGCGCCTGCTGAACGGGGACTACCTGTTCGCGTCCAAGTGGTCCTACGGCTATTCGAAGTATTCGCTGCCCTTCAGCCTGCCGCTGATCCCGGGCCGCATCCTCGCCAGCCAGCCCGATCGCGGCGACGTGGTGATCTTCAAGGCGCCTCCCGGCAACGACGTCGACTACATCAAGCGCGTGATCGGCCTGCCCGGCGACGAAGTGCAGGTGAAGGGCGGACAGGTCTGGCTCAACGGCAAGGCCGTGCCGCGCGTCAAGCAGCCCGATTTCGTGCTGCCGGTCACCGCCAACACCCATTGCTACGCGCCGGAGTTCGAGGGCAAGGACGCCGCGGGCGACCCGGTCTGCAACTATCCGCAGTTCCGCGAGACGCTGCCCGGCGGCAAGAGCTACAACGTGCTCGACCTCGGCCAGACCCCGCAGGACGACACCGGCGTCTATATCGTGCCCGAAGGCCACATGTTCCTGATGGGCGACAACCGCGACAACTCGCTCGACAGCCGCTTCCCGGCGATCGAGGGCCAGGGCATCGGCATCGTCCCGCAGGACAACCTGGTGGGCAAGGCCGCCGTCATGATGTTCTCCACCAACGGCGGCGCCGAATGGCTCAAGCCCTGGACCTGGTTCACCGCCGCGCGCTGGAGCCGGATCGGGAGCGTGATCTGAGTGCTTGACCAAAAGGACCGCGAGTTCCTCGCCGGCGTCTCGGGCGGCAAGCCCGCCGACGAGGCACTCTGGCTAGCCGCCCTCACTCACGGCAGCACCGGCGAGAAGCGCAATTACGAACGACTGGAATTCCTCGGCGACCGGGTTCTCGGACTCTCGGTCGCCGAATGGCTTTTCGAAAACAGCGAGGAAGCGGAAGGCCGCCTCTCGCAGCGCCTCAACGCGCTCGTCAGCCGCCAGACCTGCGCGCAGGTCGCCCGTCAGATCGGCCTCGGCCCGCACATGCGGCTGGGCAAGCAGGCCCGCGACGATGGCGGCCTCGACAGCGACAATATCCTGGGCGACGTGATGGAGGCGCTGATCGGCGCCTGTTTCACCGAGCGGGGCTTCGAAGCCGCGCGCGATATGGTAAGGGCTCTCTGGGCCGAACCGATGCAGGGCAAGACGGGCAAGCGCAAGCATCCCAAGTCCGCCCTGCAGGAATGGGCGGCGGGCAATCGCCGCCGCACCCCCGAATACAAGCTGGTCGAGCGTTCAGGCCCCGACCATGCCTCGCAGTTCACCGTCGAGGTGGCAGTACATAATGTCGGCGCAGCGCGTGCCACGGCCAATTCCAAGCAGGATGCCGAAACCCGCGCCGCCGAGGAATTCATGAGGAAATTCGCATGACCCAGCATTGCGGTCTCGTTGCCGTCATCGGCGCCCCCAACGCGGGCAAGTCCACGCTCGTCAATGCGCTCGTCGGGCAGAAAGTGGCGATCGTCTCCGCCAAGGCCCAGACCACCCGCGCCCGCCTGATGGGCATTGCCCTGCTCGATGAAACGCAGATCATCCTGGCCGACACGCCCGGCATCTTCGAGCCGCGCCGCAGGCTCGACCGCGCGATGGTCGCCGCCGCCTGGGAAGGCGCGCAGGAAGCGGACGCCGTGCTGCTGGTGGTCGATCCCATCAAGAAGCGCCGCCATGAACTTGAGCCCCTGCTCGAAGCCCTGGCCGCGCGCCCGGAACGCAAGATCCTGGTCATCAACAAGGTCGATGCCGGCGCCAAGGAACCGCTTCTCGTCCTGGCCCAGGAACTGACCGGCAAGGTCGAGTTCGACGAAGTGTTCTTCGTCTCGGCGCTCTCGGGCGACGGCGTGCCCGAACTCAAGACCCATCTTGCCGGGCTGATGCCCGAAGGCCCCTGGCACTATCCCGAGGACCAGGTGTCCGACGCCAGCGAACGCCTGCTCGCCTGCGAGATCACGCGCGAGCAGCTCTATCGCCAGCTTCACGAGGAGCTGCCCTACGACGCCGCCGTGCGCCCCGAAGGCTACGAGCAGCGCAAGGACGGCTCGGTGGAGATCCGCCAGCAGATCGTCGTCACCCGCGACAACCAGCGCGCCATCGTGCTGGGCAAAGGCGGTTCCAAGATCAAGTCCATCGGCGAGGCCGCCCGCAAGGAACTGGCCGAAGTGCTGGGCCAGAAGGTCCACCTCTTCCTCCACGTCAAGGTCGAGGAAAACTGGGCCGACGCCCGCGACATCTACGAAGAGATCGGGCTGGACTGGGTCAAGTAATGACGCGAATCACGTCGACGGCGATCACGGCCGCCGTCCTGCTGCTGGGCGGCTGCGCCACCCCCTACATGAAGGCCCGCGCGGCCGAGAACGACCAGGTCGCCGCCGTCGAGGAAAGCCTTGCCGGTCAGCGCTATGTCGCGATCGGCTCGTCGTTTGCCGCCGGCCCGATGCTGCCCCCCGCCAAGCCCGGCGCGCCGGTGCGCTGCGGGCAGAGCATGAACAATTACCCGACCCTGCTGGCCGAACGCTTCGGCATGGTCCTGACCGACCGTTCCTGCTCGGGCGCGACGACCAACAACGTGCTGGGTCCATGGGGCGACATTCCGCCGCAGATCAACTCCGTCACCCCGCAGACGCGGCTGGTGACGGTGACCATCGGCGGCAACGATCTCAACTACATCGGCAACCTTTTCACCGCGACCTGCCTCCACCGCGCCAGCCAGTTGCCGCCCGGCAGCAAGCGCGCCGCCTGCGGCACGGTGAAAGTGCCCACCGAAGTCGAATATGCGCGCGACGAGATGCAGATGATGGAGATCGCGCGCCGCATCCGCACGGTGGCCCCGCGCGCGCGGCTGGTCTTCGTGCAGTACCTCAATCCGCTGCCGCAGCCCGGCTCGCTCTGCGCCGCCACGCCGATCAGCGAGGAACACGCCGCGATCGTCCGCCGCATCGGCCTGCGCCTGTCCGAGATCACCGGCCGCGTGGCACAGGCCTACGGCGCCATCGTCGTCGAGATGAACCAGTCTTCGGCCGCGCATACGCCCTGCGATGCGGTGCCGTGGATGATCGGCTCGCCCGAGGGTTATGATGGCAGGCAGGGCCTGCAATGGCACCTCAATTTCGCCGGAATGCAGGCGACCGCCAACGACATCGGCTGGTGGCTGACCCGCAGCGGCGTGAAGCAGACGAAGCCGACGGTAACCGTCCAGCCGCAGTCCGTACCGCAAGGTGTACCCACGATCGTCGTGCCGCCCGCCGTTCCCGGCACCGCGCCCACGCCGAAACCGTCCCCCACGCCCACCGCGACGCCGACAGCCTCGACCGCCACTGGCAAGCCCAGTCGGCGCTAGGCCCTTTCCGCCAGCCTCCACCGCGCGAGGCTGGCGATGGCCGCGATGGCCGCCAGTCCGGCGGCCGCCAGCATCGGCGCCGGCGCCGGCCCCTGTCCCGCGCCGAGCGAGAGCATCGCCCCGATCATCGCCGCGCCGAGCGTCTGCCCGAACAGGCGCCCGGTAGCGAGCAACCCGCCCGCCGCCGCCGAGCGCTCGCGCGGGGCATTGCCCACGATCATGCGCGCGTTGGGCGAGAAGAACAGACTGAAACCGAACGCGGCCACGACCAGCCGCCAGGCAATTGCGAAAGCGCCGGCATGGTCGGGCAGGAAGCCGAGCAGCACCAGCCCGGTCACCGCGATGGTCATTCCCACCAGTCCCATGATCGACGGCGAGACGTGGTCCGACAGCCACCCCGCAAGGGGCGCGACGACCAGCATCGTCAGGGGAAACGGCAGGACCAGCAGCCCGACCTGCTCGGCGCTGTAACCCATGCCCTGCTCCAGCCGGAACGGCAGCGCCACGATCAGCGCCGCCGAACCGATGAAGGCGGCGACGGCGGCGATGGTGGACAGCCCGATGGCGGGACGGGCCATGAGGTCCACCGGAAACACCGGGCTCGTTTTTCCGCGCTCCCGGCGGGCCAGCAGCAGGGCCGAGCCGATGCCTGCCAGCGCCGCCGCAATGCCCGGTTCCACCATGCCGCCATGCGCCGCCAGTTCCACCCCGCCGATCAGCAATACGAAGCTACCCGCACTCCACAGGCCCGATACCCAGTCGAACGGCGTGTCTCCGCGTTCGGGATCGGGCAGGAAGCGCCCGATCACCAGCGAGATCAGGGCGAACGGCACCGCCGCCACGAAGACCCAGCGCCAGTCGGCATGGGCGACGATGAAGCCGCCCAGCACCGGCGCCAGCGCGTTAGACGAAGCGACGATCACCGAATTGATGCCCAGCCCGCTGCCGAGCCGCGCCTTGGGGTAGATCTGCCGGATCAGCGCGGTACCGACGCTCATCGCCATGCCCGCACCAAGCGCCTGCCCGGCGCGGATCGCCAGCAGCATCGGCAGCGAGTTGGCGAGGAATGCCAGCGCCGAGGCTGCCATGAAGATCACCTGCCCCGTCTGGTAGACCCGCCGCAGCCCCAGCCGCTCGCCAAGATTGGCGAAAGGCAGCAGGGCCATGACCATGACGAGCTGGTAGACCGTCACCACGTTGACGACGACGCCCTGCTCCACCGACAGTTCGCGGGCGATCGTCGGCAGCGCCACATTGGCAATGGTCCCGTCGAGCACGAACAGGGCCGTGCCGAAGGAGATCGCCACGATCGCCCACAACCTGCGCGGCATAGGCAGGCCGGAATCGTGGTCATCAACGGCAGCGGGTTCGAGCGCCGCCTCTTCGTCTCGCATACGCAGCATGGCACTCCAACGCCCGAGTTCGGGATCGGTCGCAAGTTGCCCGGTGTAAGAATTTGTCGCAAGCCATACGAAAGTCCGTCCCCGTCACGCGGTAGTCGCCGGACTGCAATCTTGGCGCGCCATGAAGCCCCCGCCCTTGTCACCCGCCCGGCTTCCTCCAACGGCGATGGGGGCTGAAAGGGTCGCGCAATGATCGCAATCGGACGAGCGGCGGCAAGGCGCCTTGCCGCACACCCCGGCTTCACGGCCGGGCGGCGGCTCGGTATCGCCTCGCCCCTGCTCTATCTCGCGGCCGGTTTCGTGCTGAGGCTTGCGATGTTCGGCAAGCCGGCATTCCAGTCGGACGAACAGTTCTACCTGCTTGTCGGCCAGCGCATGGCCGAAGGCGCCCTGCCTTACGTCGATATCTGGGACCGCAAGCCTTACGGCCTGTTCCTCCTGTATCGCAGCCTGATCGCGCTGCCTGGCGATCCGGTGTTGGCGTATCAGCTTGCCGGGCTGCTGTTTTCGGTCCTGACGGCGCTGGCGATCGAGCGCATGGCCCGCCGGATCGCAACCCCGCGCGGCGCGCAGGCGGCGGGGCTGGCCTACCTGATCTACCAGCCGGTGTTCAACGTGGCGCTGGGGCAATCGCCGGTGTTCTACAACCTGCCTGTCGCCCTCGCCGCAATGCTGGCGATCGGTGCATTCGCGCGCAGGCAGGACGCCGCACTCGGCAGGCGCGGCCTCGGCGTCATGCTGCTGCTCGGCCTTGCCATGCAGATCAAGTACAGCGTCGTCTTCGAGGGGGTCGGGCTCGGGCTCATGCTGCTGTCACGGGGGATCCGCGATGGCTGGAGCCTGCCGCGCCTCGGCGCGACGGCGCTGCTCTGGGCCGGAGCCGCCCTCGCCCCGACGCTTGCGGTCTGGGCAGGCTATGCCCACACCGGGCATGGCGAGGCTTTCGTGCAGGCCAATTTCCTCTCGATCTTCGGCCGCATGACCGACCAGAAGGACGCCTTCGCCCAGCTTGCCAAGGAGGCGCTGGCGCTGATCCCCTTCGCGCTGGCCATCATTCTGGCGCCGCGCCGCTTGTCGCCCCTGCCCGCCTTTCATCCGGCTATCCTGACCGGCATCCGCATCTGGGCGCTCAGCGCCGTGCTAGGGTTTCTCGCGTTCGGGACGTGGTACGATCATTACCTCGGCCCGGTGCTCGTACCGCTCTGCGTCCTGGCCGCCCCTGCCTTGGCACGCAGCGCCCCGGGCGAGCGATGGTACGGACGGTTGCTGCTCGGGTTCGGCCTGCTCGGCGCCGTCATCGTCCCTGCGCTGCAAGTCCGCGAGCGCGGAACCTCGACCGAGTTCGCCGCCGCCAGCGCGGCCGTATCCCGCGAATTGCACGGCCGCTGCCTCTACGTCTACGAAGGCGACAGCGCGCTCTATCGCACCACCCGCGCCTGCATCCCGACACGCTTCGCCTATCCCAGCCATCTCAACGCGATGAACGAAGCCGGAGCGCTCGGCGTCGATCCGGTGGCGGAAGTCTCCCGCGTGCTCGCCTTGCGTCCCGGCGTGATCGTGGTCGCGGAATCGAGCCGCCCCAACCAGCCCAATTTCAGAACGCGGGCGCTGATACGAAACGCCCTCGCGCGCTCCTACGAGCGCTACGAGGGCGTGGTAATCGGTACGCGGAAATTCGGTCTCTACCGCCTCAGGCGGTGAACCTCAGCGCGCCTTGGCGACGGCGATGCCGTGCTGGCGCGCGGCATCCTTGGTCGATTCCTCGGTGCGGTTGAGGGCCTTGGCGATTTCCTTCAGGCCCTTGCCCTTTCCGGCGAGAACCTGGAGCTTCTGCAGTTCCTCCGGCTTCCAGGGCTGCTTGTGCTTGGCGATCTTGTCGCTCATTCCGCGGCTTCCTTCTTGGCCTTGGCCGGAGCCTTGGCAGCTGTCTTTTTGGCGGCAGGCTTCTTTGCAGCAGGCTTCTTCGCGGCGGCGGGCTTTTCTCCGTCGTCCTTCGCGGCAGCCTTCTTAGCCGGAGCCTTCTTGGCCGGAGCCTTCTTGGCGGCGGCCTTCTTCGGCGCTGCCTTCTTCTTGCCCTTGGCCGGCCCCTTGGCGGCCTTTTCATCGATCAACACGATCGCCTGCTCGGCGGTCAGATCTTCCGGCTTCTGGTCACGCGGGAGGGTCGCGTTGGTGGTGCCGTCGGTGACGTAGGGACCGTAACGGCCCGCCAGCACCTTGATCTCGCCGCCCGAAGTCGGGTGAGCGCCCAGCACCTTGATCGGCTCTGCCGCGGCACGCGAACCGCGCGCACCGGCGCCCGCCGCCGCTTCGGCAAGCTTGGTGACGGCCATGTTCATACCCGTCTCGAACACTTCGGCGGTCGAACGCAGGCGGGCATACTTGCCGTTATGCGCCAGATAGGGACCGTAGCGGCCGATGCTGGCGGTGATGTCGTTGCCGGTTTCCGGGTGCGGGCCGATGGTACGCGGCAAGCTGAGCAGCTTGATCCCCCACTCCAGCGTCAATTCGTCGATGTCCTTGGGGATCGACGCGCGCTTGGCTTCCTTGCCCTCGCCGAGCTGGATGTAAGGTCCGAACCGGCCGGTGCGGCGGACGATCTCGAGCCCGGTCTCGGGGTCCTGGCCCAGCACCTCGTCGTCGCCGCCCTCGGCACTGCCGCCGGGCTGCGCGAACTTGCGCGTGAACTTGCACTCCGGATAGTTCGAGCAGGCGACGAAGGCACCATAACGCCCGCCGCGCAGCGACAGGCGGCCTTCGCCGCACTTGGGGCAAAGGCGCGGATCGGTGCCGTCGGCCTTCGGCGGGAAGAGGTAATCGGACAGGAATTCGTCAAGCGCCTCAGTCACTTCCGAGGGCTTCTTCTCCATGACCTCATCCGACTTCGGCTTGAAGTCACGCCAGAAGGCTTCGAGCAGCGCCTTCCATTCCTGACGGCCGCCGGAGACGTTGTCGAGTTCGTCCTCCATGCCCGCCGTGAAGTCATAGGCGACATAGCGCTGGAAGAAGCGTTCGAGGAACGATGTGAGAAGTCGGCCCGATTCCTCTGCAAAGAAACGGTTTTTCTCGGTGCGGACGTAGTTGCGATCCTTGATGACCTGGATCGTCGCCGCATAAGTCGAAGGACGGCCGATGCCCAGTTCTTCCAGACGCTTGACCAGGCTCGCTTCCGAGAAGCGCGGCGGCGGCTGGGTGAAGTGCTGTTCGGCGGTGACGTCCTTCTTGGCGGGCATGTCGCCCGACTTCATGAACGGCAGCAGGCCGCCGTCCTCATCGTCGGACTTGTTGTCCTGCCCTTCCTCGTAGACGGCAAGGAAGCCCGGGAACTTCACGACCTGGCCCGAGGCGCGCAGCTCGTGCTGGCCGGTGCCGTCGCGCAAGGTAACGGTGGTCCTCTCCAGCGCGGCCGAAGCCATCTGGCTGGCCATGGCGCGCTTGAAGATCAGGTCGTAGAGGCGCGCCTCATCGCCCGAGCCGAAGCGGTCGCGGGTGAACTCGGTAGGACGGATGGCCTCGTGCGCTTCCTGCGCGTTCTTGGCCTTGGTCTGGTAGATGCGCGGCTGCTCGGGCAGGTAGTGCCCCGAGAAACGGTCCGTGATCGCGGCGCGCGCGGCGGAGATCGCGCTCGGGTCCATCTGCACGCCGTCGGTACGCATGTAGGTTATGGCGCCCGCCTCGTAGAGCGTCTGCGCCACGCGCATCGTCTGGCTGGCCGAGAAACCGAGCTTGCGTGCCGCCTCCTGCTGCAGCGTCGAAGTGGTGAACGGCGGCTGCGGATTGCGCTTGTGCGGCTTGGTCTCGACCGACTCGACCTTGAAGGCGCCGCTTTCGACGGCGGCCTGGGCCCGCATCGCGGTGCCTTCCTCGCCGATGCTCAGGCGGTCGAGCTTCTTGCCCTCGAACGCCACGAGCTTGGCGGTGAAGTCCGTGCCGTCATGCGCCATCTGCGCCGCGACCGACCAGTACTCCTGCGGCTTGAACGCCTCGATCTCGCGTTCGCGATCGACGATCAGGCGCAGCGCCACCGACTGCACGCGGCCGGCCGACTTGGCACCCGGCAGCTTGCGCCAGAGCACCGGCGACAGCGTGAAGCCGAACAGATAGTCCAGCGCGCGGCGGGCGAGGTAGGCATCGATCAGGTCCTGGTCCAGCTCGCGCGGCTGGGTCATCGCCTTGGTGACGGTTTCCTTGGTGATGGCGTTGAAAGTGACGCGCTGCACGTCCTTGGGCAGCACCCGGCGCTTGGCCAGCAGCTCGCGCACGTGCCACGAAATCGCCTCGCCCTCGCGATCAGGGTCAGTCGCCAGGATCAGGCGATCGGCCCCCTTGGCGGCATCGGCGATCGCCTTCACCTGCTTCTGCTTGTCGCCGTAGAGCTCCCAGTCCATCTCGAAACCCTCGTCCGGACGGACGGAGCCGTCCTTGGGCGGAAGGTCGCGGACATGGCCGTAGCTGGCGAGAACCTTGTAGTCCTTGCCGAGGTACTTCTCGATGGTCTTCGCCTTGGCCGGCGATTCTACGATGACTAGCTGCATACTTTTAGACTCTGTGTGCCCCTAAGCGCCAATGCGCCCTTACGCGTGCGCATATACGTGTACGCATAGGGTGGGAAGCGATTGAGGGCTTCGTCAAGCGCGGAGATTCGGCGCCCGACATTCCGCCCGGTTCAGGCGAAAAGCGATTCCAGATCGTCGCGGCGCTCGCCCAGCAGGCGGAAGGCTGCCGCCACGATGGCCCAGTTGCCCACCGTGAACACGGTAACCATCAGGTTGAGCAGCACTGTCTCGACCCAGCCCGGCGTCGCTCCAGAAAATCCGAGCGAGAAGCCGATGCCCACCAGAATGACCAGCGAAGGCACCGCCAGGACCAGATAGACGAGCATCAGCGGAAGCCAGTTTTCCCGTGTCGCATCCCAGCTCGACGACAGCGATTCCGAAGCCCGCTGCCCTTCGGTCACCACATAGGCCGGCGCCAGCGCCCACCGCACGGCAACGAACAATCCCGGCAGCACGAGGAAAACCAGACCGACGATGATACCCAGCCCCGCCAGCATACTGGCGCCGAGCATCGATCCGAACCGCCGCCGCTCCGAACGCACGGAGAGCACTTGCTCAAGGAAGATATACTGGACGAAAACGCTCGAAATGATGCCGCTGAAGTTGCCGAGCTTGTCGGAAACGAGGTCCATCACGGCAAACCCCGCCGTCATTGCCGCCACCAGCGGGATGATCAGTGCCTTATGCTCCCGCAGGATGGCGAAGGCCTCTCCCGTGATATCTCCAAAGCTGATCTTCATTCGCGTGCTCCCCCGATCCCTGTCCGCAGCCCAATAGCATCAACGCGTTACCGATCCTTCTCCGCGGCGCAATAGCCGTGAAGCGATACTGCCGCCGCCGCGACAGCGCTTTTGCATAACCAGGGCCACTGGCAGGCTTTTCGCAAGTTTGCCATACCGGCGCCATGCAGAATACCGACACCATGGCACAGACGGAACTGGATCACGGCATCGCCCTGTTCACGCAAGGCCGCAAGACCGAAGGCCTGACGATCATCCAGCGCCTTGCCGTCGGAGGGCTGGCACGCGCGATATACACGCTGGGGATCATGCGCTGGGGCGGCGATATCGAACAGGATCCCGTCGATGCCCGGCGCCTCTTCGAACTTGCCTCCCTGCGCGGCGATGCGGATGCCCATGTTTTCGCGACCAATCTCCTGGCGAACGGCGTGGCCGGGCGCAGGGACTGGCAGGCCGCCCTTGCCCGGCTCCGGCTCGAGGCAACGAAGATCGCGCCCCGCCGCAAGGCACTGGACCTGATCGGCTCCATGAAGCTCGACGCGGAGGGTAACCCGGTTGGGCAAGCCATAGCGGAACAGGCGAGCTCCGCTCCGTTCGTGCAGGTGTTCCGGAAGCTCTTCACACGGGAAGAATGTGATTACGTCACCGCCGTGGCGTCCAGCAGCTTCCAGCCCTCCATGGTCTACAATCGGCAACGCGAGCTGGTGCGGGACCCGATCCGCTCTTCCGATGGCTCGGTCCTGCACTGGCTGCTCGAAGACCCTGCGATCCATGCCCTGAACCGCCGCATCGCCGCGCTTGCCGGGCTCCCTCCAGAGAACGGCGAAGCGGCGCAAGTGCTGCGCTACCGCGATGGCCAGCAATACCGACCGCATTACGATTTCGTGCAAGCCTCCCCCAACCAGCGCATCGCCACCGTGCTGGTCTGGCTGAACGACGGCTATGAAGGCGGAGAGACCGCCTTCCTCAAGACCGGCCTGCAATTGAAGGGCCGTGTCGGCGACGCCGTGCTATTCCGCAATGCGCTGCCGGACCGCAGCCTCGATACCCTCACCGAACATGCCGGCCTCCCCGTCACCCGGGGCACGAAGCTGCTCTACAACCGCTGGATTCGCGAAAACCGCTGGGCACCCTGAGCGACCGCGCCCGTTACCCGAGGCTGACCCTTCCGCCAGCATGGCGCAGCAGGCGCCCGCCGATCTCGAGTTCCAGCAAGGCCAGCTGGACCGAAGCCGCGCCGGCGCCCGATTGCCGGATCAGTTCGTCCACCGTCACCGGCGCGGTTGTCAGAAGGTTCTCGATATCGCCGTCCAGATCGGCCGGCGGGGCGCCGAGATCCACGTCGGAAACGGCATGCCATGCTGCCGAGACTTCGCGGAAGCTGCTGCGCGGCAAGCCGTCGAAGCCCGACAACAGCTCGATCACATCCTCCACCGACTGCACGAGCATCGCGCCGTCACGGATGAGCTGGTTGCAGCCATGGGAACGCGGATCGAGCGGCGATCCGGGAACGGCCATGACTTCCCGGCCCATCTCGCCCGCCAGCCTTGCGGTGATGAGCGAACCGGATTTCGGCGCGGCCTCCACCACCAGCGTTCCGGCAGCAAGCCCGGCGATGATGCGGTTGCGGGTCGGGAAATGGCGGGCCAGCGGTTCGGTTCCGGGCGGCTGCTCAGCCAGCAGCACGCCTTCGCGGGCGACCCGTTCCTGCAAGGCGGCATGTTGCGGGGGATAGGCGATGTCGATGCCGCTGGCGATCACGCCTACCGTTCCGCCCGGCGCCCCCGACGCGAGAGAACCCTCGTGCGCCGCGCCGTCTATCCCGCGCGCCAGACCGGAGACGACCGTGAAACCGGCCTCCGCCAGTCCATGCGCGAAATCCCGCGCGATGCGCACGGCACCTGCCGAAGCGTTGCGCGCGCCCACCACCGCGATGCACGGGCGTGACAGCATGGCACTGTCGCCGCGAAGGGTGAGGATAGGCGGCGCGCCTTCGGAATGGGTGAGCAGCGCCGGATAGTCGGTCGAATCGTGAAACAGGTACCGCGCGCCGGCCTTGCGAACTTGCGCGATCTCGGCGTGGACGGCGCGCTCCGGAGCGGCCTGGTAAGGCTTGCCCGCCCTGCCCGCGAGCCCCGGCAACGCCTCTATCGCCGCACGGGCGCCGCCGAAGCGGCCCATCAACTGCATGTAAGTGACCGGGCCGACATTGGGGGAACGCAGCAGCCGGATGCGCGCGAAGGCTTCCTCCTGCGAAAGCGTTTGCCCTTGCTCCCCCCGAGCCTGCCCCCCGGCCTCGCTCACGGCTTCTTGCCGCTCCCGATCTTCGGCTCGGTGCCGGCGCGAAGCCGGGCGATATTCTCACGGTGCTGGAACAGCACCACCGCCGCGATCACGGCAAGCACGGCCGAAGCCTCTCCATGCCCCAGCGCGAGCGCGGCGATGGGCGCGACCACCGCTGCCGTCATGCCCGCCACCGAGGAGATGCGCACGGTCAGCAGCAGGCCGATCCATGTCAGGGCATAGGCCAGCCCCACCGGCCAGGCGAGCCCAAAGGCGATGCCTGCGGTGGTCGCCACGCCCTTGCCGCCCCGGAAACGCAGCCAGACGGGGAAGCAGTGCCCGATAAAGGCGCCGAGCGCCGCAAGCCAGGTCCATTCCGGCAGGAAATGCGCCGCGATCAGCACGGCGGCGAGGCCTTTCAGCAGGTCGAGCAGGAGAGTGGCGGCGGCAAGCCCCTTGCGCCCCGTGCGCAGCACGTTGGTGGCGCCGATATTCCCGGAGCCGATCGAGCGTAGATCGCCGGCGCCGGCGATGCGAGTGATGAGCAGGCCGAAGGGCACCGAACCGAGAGCGTAACCCAAGACGAGGGCGAGAATCCATTCCATGCGCGTCTCTTAGCGACTTGCGCGGAAATGGCGAAGGGACTTGCAGCAATGAACATTGCTCTTTGGGCCGTTCCGCGATTAACAGGGTGCAAGGTCCAGGAAAAAACGATGTCTTCCGAACATACCAGTGCGTCGCGCTCCGCGCCGCCTTCCCGCAATGGCTGACGCCGGCCCCCCACCCGGCGCGCCGATCCTGCTGTTCGATTCGGGCGTGGGCGGGCTCACCGTGCTCGGAGAGCTGCGCAAGATCCTGCCTCAGGCGCCCGTGATCTACGCCGCCGACATGGCAGGCCTTCCCTACGGCACCAAGACCGAGGCGCAGATCACCGCGCGGGTTGCCGGGCTGCTGGGCCGCATGACCGAGCGGTTCGCCCCGCGCCTCGTCTGCATCGCCTGCAACACCGCCTCGACGATCGCTCTCGGCATGGTGCGCGAGGTTCTCGAAGTGCCCATCGTCGGCACGGTTCCGGCGATCAAGCCCGCCGCCGCCATGACGCGGACCGGCGTGATCGGCCTGCTGGGAACGAAGGCCACCGTGCGCCAGGCCTATGTGGACCGGCTCGAGGAAGAGTTCGCCGCCGACAAGCAATTGCTGCGCTACGGCGGCCCCGGCCTGGTCGAAGCGGCCGAAGCGAAGCTGCGCGGCGAGCCGGTTGACCGCACCGCCATCCTGCGGGCCGCGGAAGCCCTTCGCGCCATGCCCGGCGGCGCCGACATCGACACGCTCGTCCTGGCCTGCACGCATTTTCCCCTGCTGGAAGAGGAACTCGCCGAAGCCTTCGGGCCGCAGGTGCGCTTCGTTCATGGCGCGGAAGGAATCGCCCGGCAGATCGAGCGTCTCACGCAAGGCCAGGAATACGCTCGCCAGGAACCCGACCGCGCGCTATTCACCGGGCCAGGGGAATTTCCCGGAGCGTACGGCGAAGCGCTGGCACGCTACGGTCTGCTGGGGGGCGGAAGGTTTTGACGCCGCGATTGAATCTGTTTCTGCTCGTCGTGCTTCTGCTCGTCGGGGTGCCGCTTTACTGGTTCCAGTTCGATGCCAGCGCACCCGGCGCCAAGCCGCTGCCGCTGACCATCGGGAAACTGCGCCAGTTGGCCGATGAGATCCCCGGAGACAGCCCGACCCATCTGCACGAGGAACTGATCGGCTATCGCTCGGTACTTCACAACCAGATCGCCGCCGGTGGCGGCCTGCGGCCGATCCGCCTTTCGGTTCGCGCCTTCGAACTGACGGTGCCGGATTCCGGGCCTATCATGATCGACGCGGGCACCACGCCCGCAGGGGCCGAGGAACGCCACCTCCAGGACTATGACACCGCCGCCCAGGCCCGGATCGACCGGCATGTGGAAGCGGCCGGCCTCCGGCTCGTCCTGCTCGACCACCTGCTCCACCGCGGCAACCGCGCGCTGGTATCGCCCGGCGCCCGCCCCTTGCCCGACTTTTCCGACGGCGAGCCGCACGCCGTGGCGCACGGCGTGGTGGCCATCCCGCTCAAGGGGCTGCCGAACCGCGCGATGATGGTCTACGCCCGCCTCGAAAACGGGCGCGAGTACCTGTTCACCGGAGACGTCGCCACGATCAACGAGAACTGGGTGGACGCCCGGCCGCCTGCGCGCACCTTCTCCACCGTCGGCGACGTGGACGAACGGGTGCGGATCGTGTCCTGGCTCAAGACCATAAACGCGCTCAAGCATGCCGCTCCCGCGATGTTCATCGTTCCCGGCCACGATCCCGGCCCGGTCCCCGGCGCGCTCAGAGGTTTCACGAAAGATCGATCACGGTGAGCAGGACAAGCGACTGGTCATGTCCGGAACGATCATGTATTTGCCCGCATCAACGGGTAAAAGCCCTTTCAAGGCGAACGCAGGATAGAGCCTAGGTGAACTACGAACACATCTTCGATCAGGCAATCGAGCGGCTCCATTCGGAAGGTCGCTACCGTGTCTTCATCGACATCCTGCGCAACAAGGGCGCTTACCCGAACGCACGATGCTTCGCCGGCCACAACGGCCCGAAGCCCATCACCGTCTGGTGCTCGAACGACTATCTTGCGATGGGCCAGCACCCCAAGGTGATCGAGGCCATGGAAGAAGCGCTGCACGATGTCGGCGCCGGCTCCGGCGGCACGCGCAACATCGGCGGCAATACCCACTATCACATTGAACTCGAAAGCGAACTTGCCGACCTGCACGGCAAGGAAGGCGCGCTGCTGTTCACGTCGGGCTATGTCTCGAACGATGCGACGCTCTCCACGCTCGCCAAGCTCCTGCCGGGCTGCGTGATCTTCTCGGACGAGCTCAACCACGCCTCGATGATCGCCGGCATCCGCAATTCGGGCTGCGAAAAGCGGGTCTGGCGCCACAACGACCTCGAACACCTCGAGGAACTGCTGGCCGCCACCGATCCCGCGCTGCCCAAGCTGGTCGCCTTCGAGTCGGTCTATTCGATGGACGGAGACGTCGCGCCGATCCACGCGATCTGCGACCTCGCCGAAAAGTACAACGCCCTCACCTACATCGACGAAGTCCACGCCGTGGGCATGTACGGCCCGCGCGGCGGCGGCATCACCGATCGTGACGAGGCGGCCCACCGCATCGACATCATCGAAGGCACGCTGGGCAAGGCTTTCGGCGTGATGGGCGGCTATATCGCCGCCGACCAGAAGATCATCGACTGCATCCGCTCCTATGCGCCGGGCTTCATCTTCACCACCTCGCTTTCGCCGGTGCTGGTGGCGGGCGTGCTCGCCTCGGTGAAGCACCTCAAGAGCTCCAGCGCCGAGCGTGAGGGTCAGCAGCGCTCGGCCTCCATGATGAAGCAGATGTTCCGCGACGCGGGCCTGCCGGTCATGGACTCCACGACCCACATCGTGCCCCTGATGGTCGGCGATCCGGTGAAGGCCAAGAAGATCAGCGACATCCTGCTCGCCGAATACGGCGCCTATGTGCAGCCGATCAATTTCCCGACCGTGCCGCGCGGCACCGAACGCCTGCGCTTCACGCCCGGCCCGGCCCATACCGAAGAGATGATGCGGAACCTCACCGAGGCTCTCGTGGAGATCTGGGAACGCATGGAAATGCGCCTCGCCGCCTGAACGGCGCCGCGCGCTTTCGCGGTTGCAATATTTTCTTTCGAAATGGGCTCCCCGTTAAAGCGGCGGGGCCCTTTTCATTTTCCCGCGCGACCCCACGTTCGCCCGGTCGCTCCCGCGCGCCCTTCTCCCGGCGCCCTCCCCCCGCGACGACGTGACCAGAAGGACTTTCATGGCCAAGCTGTTCGAGCCGATCACCATCGGCAACCTCACTCTCGACAACCGCATCGTCATCGCACCGATGTGCCAGTATTCCGCCGAGGACGGCCGGATGACCGACTGGCACACGATCCATCTCGGCAACCTCGCCCAGTCCGGCGCCGGCATCCTCACGATCGAGGCCACCGCCGTCAGCCCCGAGGGCCGCATCTCCTATGCCGATGTCGGCCTGTGGGACGATGCCACCGAGGAGGCGATGGGCACGGTCCTCGCAAGCGTGCGTCGCTGGTCCGACATGCCGATCGCTATCCAGCTTGCCCATGCCGGTCGCAAGGCCAGCACCGCCAAGCCCTGGGACGGCGGCGCCCAGATCGCTCCTGACGCCGAAAACGGCTGGCAGACGGTATCGGCCTCCGACCTTCCCTTCCTCGGCCATGAGAACCCGCCCGAGGCGCTCGACAAGGCCGGTCTCGACCGCATCCGCGAAGCCTTCGCCGATGCCGCCCGCCGTGCCGACCGGCTCGGCATCGATGCGATCCAGATCCACGGCGCCCACGGCTACCTGCTCCACCAGTTCCTCTCGCCGCTCTCGAACAGGCGCGAGGACGAATATGGCGGCAGCCTGGAGAACCGCATGCGCTTCCCGCTGGAGGTCTACGACGCCGTGCGCGCCGCATTCCCTGCCGACAAGCCGGTGACGATGCGCGTCTCCGGTACCGACTGGGTGGAAGGCGGCTGGGACGTCGAACAGAGCATCGCTTTCGCCAAGGCGCTGGAGGCACGCGGCTGCGCGGCCTATCACGTCTCCAGCGGCGGCCTCGACGCCGGACAGAAGATCCCCGTTGGCCCGAACTACCAGGTTCCGCTCGCGCGCAAGGTCAGGGAAGCGGTCTCGATGCCGGTGATCGCCGTGGGGCTCATCACCGAGCCCGAGCAGGCCGAGGCCATCGTCGCCACCGGGGAGGCGGACATGATCGGCCTTGCCCGCACCGTGCTCTACGATCCCCGCTGGCCCTGGCACGCAGCCGCCGCGCTCGGCGCGAAGGTCAAGGCGGCGCCGCAGTTCCTGCGCAGCCAGCCGCGCGTCTACAAGGACCTGTTCGTCCAGGCCTGAGCCTGCGGGCGGACAAGAAAAAAGGCCCGCCGGAACATGGTTCCGGCGGGCCTTTTTGCCAACTTTCCGCTCGGTTCAGCGCAGCGAAACCACGTTGTCCGACACGCGCGGGTCCTTGCGCTCGCCGGTGTAGAGGCTCGCCATCGGCTCGTCCGTGGCAACGAGCACCTCGCCGGTGCCGAAGCCGTTGAACGCCGTGCGCATGGCCGCGCCGTAGGCGCCGAGCATGCCCACTTCGATCCAGTCACCCGCCTTGATATCGGCCGGGAGCATGAACGGGCCTTCCATGAAGTCGGCATCGTCGCAGGTCGGACCGTAGAACGCGAATTCCTGGAGGTCCTCCGAACGCTCGCCGCCAACGGCGGTCTCGCGCGAGATGCACTTCACGGGGAAGCGCCAGGCAACGTGCGCCGCATCGTAGAGCGCGCCATAGGCACCCTCGTTGATGTAGAGTTCGTCACCGCGACGCTTCTCGACCTTGACGATCATCGAGCTGTACTCGGCCGAAAGCGCACGGCCGGGTTCGCACCACAGTTCCGCGTTGTAGGCGATCGGCAGGGCTTCGAAGTGACGGTGGATCACCTGGAAATAGTCTTCCAGCGGCGGCGGCTCCATGCCCGGATAGACCGAGGGGAACCCGCCACCGACGTCGATCATGTCGATGACGACACCGGCGTCGGCGATTGCCGCACGCGCACGCTCCAGCGCCTGGACATAGGCGAAGGGCGTCATCGCTTGCGAACCGACGTGGAAGCATACGCCCAGCCAGTCGGCAACCTGACGGGTGGCCTGAAGCAGTTCGCCGGCATCAGCCAGATCGATGCCGAACTTCGAGGCCAGGCTCAGTTCCGAATATTCGGAAGAGACGCGCAGGCGCACGCAAAGACGCAGGTCGGCGGCGCGATTGCCGTCGGCGTCAGTGGTCGCTTCGAGGATCTTCTCGACTTCCTCGATCGTGTCGAGGCTGAAGGTCCGCACGCCATGTTCGAAATAGGCTTCGCGGATGGCGCTGGCGGTCTTGACCGGGTGCATGAAGCACAGGGTCGCGTCCGGCAGGGCCGCGCGGGTCATGCGAACTTCGCCGATCGATGCGACGTCGTAATGCGTGATGCCGTTCGCCCAGAGAATCTTGATGAGATCGGGGGACGGGTTGGCCTTCACCGCATAGAGCGACTTGCCCGGAAACTTCGTGGCGAAGAAACGGGCCGCGCGCGCAGCAGCGTGCGGGCGGTTCAGGATAACGGGTTCGTCGGGCGCGAGAGCGCGCGCTACAGCCGGTGCGTCAAGAAATTCGAGCAACTCAAGGGACCCCCAAACGGAATTGTTAACAACAAGAGCTGCCTTGCGGTTTGGAAGTCCCCATGGGGCAGCGAGGGGCGGGATATAGGGCTCCCAAGCTGAATCGCAAGTGAAAAAAGTCCCCTTTCACGGAAACGTCACATAAGGGGATAGCGCGAAGATCCATGCCGCCTCTCAGTTTCATTTTATTGTCTTGTTACAGACATTTACCTGAAAATCATCACCCCGGACTTCCGTCGCGAACGGAATGCCCGAAAGGCGCGTTTCACGGTTACAATGCAAACGGCACGGGTTCGGTTCTCTCGAGTCGATCTATCGGAGCCCGAACGGGGCAATCGCGGGACGGATCGAGCCGTTTTTCATGGATTCGGCAGAGCGGGAACAAAGGAAAGGAGCGGCCACCCAAGGCGGGACCGCTCCTTTCGCAATGAAGAGTTGGCCTGCCTGCGCTCAGCTCAGACGGCCGCGGAAATCCTCGTAATCGAAGCGGCGGGTGCATTCGAGCAGGTCGGTTTCGGAATCCCACAGCCAGATCGAGGGCAGCGGCACCCCGTTGAAAGTGGTGGTCTTGACCATCGAGTAATGCGCCTGGTCGAGGAAAGCGAAGCGCACGCCCGGTTCCGCCTCGACCGGCAGGACATAGTCTCCGATCACATCCCCCGCGAGGCACGACGGCCCGCCAAGACGCACCGGCTCGCCTTCGCTCTCCGCCCGCTCACCCAGCATGGCCGGGCGATAGGGCGCCTCGATCACGTCGGGCATGTGGCAGGTGGCGGAAACGTCCACCACCGCCACCGGCATGCCGTTATGGCCGATGTCAAGCACGGTTCCCACGAGAATGCCGGCATCGAGCGCGACGGCTTCGCCGGGCTCGATATAGACCTCGGCGCCGGTATCTTCCTGAAGATCGATCAGGAATTCCACCAGTTCGTCGCGCTGATAGTCGGACCGGGTGATGTGGTGGCCACCCCCGAGGTTGATCCACTTGAACTGGCCGAAGAACGGTTCGAGGTAATCGAACGCCTTGTCCCAGGTACGGCGCAGCGGCTCGAAGTCCTGCTCGCACAAGGTGTGCATATGGATGCCGTCGATCATCTCGACATGCTCTTCGGTGAGCTGGTTGATCGGGAAGCCAAGGCGCGAGTGCGGCGCGCAAGGGTCGTAGCGCGGAACCTCGCCTTCGGCATGCATCGGATTGACGCGCAGGCCGATGTCGAAGTCCTCGCCCCGCGCGCGGGCGTTCTCGATCTGCGCCCAGAAACGCTCGATCTGCATCGGCGAATTGAAGATCACATGATCCGACAGGCGCAGGATCTCGTCGAGATCCTCCTCCTTGTAGGCCGCGCAATAGGTCGCGATCTCGCCGTCGTAGAATTCCGAGGCAAGCCGCGCTTCCCACAGGCCCGAAGTGCATACGCCGTCGAGGTATTCGCCGACGATCGGCGCGGTGGACCACATCGAGAAGGCCTTGAGCGCGGAGAGCACCTTGGCGCCCGAACGCTCGCCGATGTCGGCCAGCACGCGCAGGTTCTCGCGCAGCTTGGCGGCATCCACCACGAAACTGGGACTGTCGACTCGCGACAGATCGAAGTGAGCGAAGGCTCCCGGATCGCCGGCGCGGGTTTCCATGTTCGGTTCAATCCTTTTCGGTGGGCTCGCACATCATCGGCTGAGCCAAATTTCCAACCAGATGGCCTTCGCGGCCGCCAGCTTCAAGGATGCCTCAGGCAAACGGACCCTTGAAGATGAACCATGCCCCTGCGCCGACCAGAGCGAAACCGACGATCTCGTTGAGTCCCGGCTTCTGCCCGAACAGCAGCCATGCCACCAGCACGAAGGCCGTGAGCGACATCGCCTCCTGAAGCACCTTGAGCTGCCCCAGAGAGTAGACCTGGCTGCCAATCCGGTTGGCCGGCACGGCAAGGCAATATTCGAAGAATGCGATGCCCCAGCTCATGGCAATCGCCAGCCACAGCGCCTTGCCGGGCATCTTGAGATGCAGGTACCACGCCGTGTTCATGAACAGATTGGATCCCGCGAGCATGGCCACGGGGGCAACGAAGGTCCAGTTCACGAACCCGCTCAGTCGATGCAGATCGCATTGACGGCCTTGCCGCCCTTGATCTCCGCATGGCAGCCGAACAGCCGATCGTCCGCCTGGCAGGTGCCGCTGGCCGAGGCATCGGCAGAAGCGGCGCCGGCACTGCCGATGCACTTGCCCTGGCACTGCGAGGAATCGGTGCACTGCTTCCCGGCATCGGCAAAGGCGTGGACACACTGTTCCATGCCCAGCCGTCCCCGGCGCTGCACGCTGCCGCCCGAACCTTCGCAGGCCGTGCGGTCGGCAGCGCTCATGTCACGGGAATAGCCCGGCCCGGCCTCGCCGTTTCCGGCAGGTTGAGCGGGCTGCTGCGGACCGCCCTGCGGCACGCAACCGGCCAGCGCGAGAGCGCCGGCCGCAGCGACGAGAACGGTCCGCAGCATCGTCATCAGAAGGCCAGAGGTCCGTCGAGTTCCTCGACCGTCCAGGGCAGGCCATGCTGGTTGAGCATGTCCATGTAGGGGTCGGGATCGAACTGCTCCATGTTGAACACGCCCGCACCGCTCCACTTGCCGGTCACCAGCATGGCGGCGCCGATCATCGCCGGAACGCCGGTGGTGTAGCTGACGGCCTGGTTGCCGGTTTCGGCATAGGCATCTTCGTGGTCGCAGATGTTCTTGATGTAGAACGTCTTCTCGCCCGAACCGTCAAGCGCTTCGCCGGTCGCGATATCGCCGATGTTGGTCTTGCCCTTGGTGGTCGAACCGAGCGAGCTGGGCTCGGGCAGCACGGCCTTGAGGAACTGGAGCGGAATGATTTCCACGCCGTTGTAGATCACCGGGTCGATGCGGGTCATGCCGACGTTCTGCAGCACGGTGAGGTGCTTGATGTACTCGTCGCCGAAGGTCATCCAGAAGCGCGCGCGCTCCATCTCGGGGATGAACTTCGCAAGGCTTTCGAGTTCCTCGTGGTACATCATGTACATGTTCTTCGGGCCGACGGCCTCGAAGTCGAAGCTCTGCTTCACGCCCATCGCCGGGGTTTCGACGAACTGGCCGTTTTCCCAGTGGCGGGCCGGCGCGGTCACTTCGCGGATGTTGATTTCCGGGTTGAAGTTGGTCGCGAAGGCCTGGCCATGATCGCCGCCGTTGCAGTCGAGAATGTCGAGCGTGCGGATGGTCTTGAGCTTGTGCTTCTTCAGCCACATGGCGAAGACCGAGGTGACGCCCGGATCGAAGCCCGAGCCGAGCAGCGCGGTCAGGCCCGCTTCCTTGAAGCGCTCCTGATAGGCCCACTGCCAGTGGTATTCGAACTTGGCCACGTCCTTGGGCTCGTAGTTCGCTGTGTCCATGTAGTTCACGCCGGTTGCCAGGCACGCGTCCATGATCGCGAGATCCTGATAGGGCAGCGCGAGATTGACGACGAGCTTCGGCCCGATCGAGCGGATCAGCTCGCTGGTTGCCGCCACGTCATCGGCGTCGATCGCATAAGTGCTGATCGAGACGCCGGTGCGCTCCTTCACCGATTCGGCAATCGCCTCGCACTTGGAAACCGTGCGGCTGGCGAGGTGGATGTCCGAGAAGATGTCGGGATTCATCGCCATCTTGTGGACCGCGACCGAACCGACGCCGCCTGCGCCGATCACCAGAACCTTGCTCACCAATTTGTCTCCTTAACGCGATGCTCGCGAACAGCCGCATATAGAGGCCCTGTGTGACAACTCAACTCTTCGAGTTTCGTTGATTCGTTTGTCCGACCTGTCGGTTGGGCAAGACGGCCATCCGGCCGTTTTGTGCGGCACCGGCCCACGCCCGTCCCGGATGTGACGAGCGCACCCAACGAAAACTGTCACAATCCGCCATCGTCCCGTCATCGCGCGGTCACCCGGCGGGGGCAATGCGGCGAGCGAACACCTTTCCCTCGCGGCCAAGGAATTTCCGATGCCTCCTGCCCAGCACCCTCACGCGAGGCCTGCGTCCGACCTCATCGGCAAGGCCGTCGTCCGTCCCGAATCGAACCGTGCCGCCCGCCTGCTCGACAAGGCTTTCGCGCTCGCGTTCAAGGGCCTCGTCTACGCGCAGATCTGGGAAGATCCGGTTGCCGATATGGAAGCGCTGCAGATCGGGCCGGAGAGCCGGATCATCACCATCTCCAGCGGCAGCTGCAACGCCCTGTCCTACCTGACCGCCGATCCCGCCGCGATCACCAGCGTCGATCTCAACACCGCGCATATCGCTCTTGGCCGCCTCAAGATCGCCGCGATCCGCAAGCTGACCGACTATGCGGACTTGCGCCGCTTCATTGCCGAGGCCGATCATCCCGGCAATGTCGCGACATATCGGGACCGCCTTGCCCCGCACCTCGACGAAGCCACCCGCCGGTACTGGGAAGGCCGGGATCTGGTGGGCCGCCGCCGCATCCGCGGCTTTGCGCGCGGTATCTACAAGCAGGGCCTGCTCGGCCACTTCATCGGTGCGGCACATGTCCTCGCCAAGCTCTACAAGATCGACCCCAGCGAAATCCTCGGCGCCGAGACGCTGGAGGAACAGCGCCGCGTGTTCGACGAACGGCTGGCGCCGATCTTCGAGCGCAAGCTGGTTCGCTGGCTGACCGACCAGCCCGCCTCGCTTTTCGGCCTTGGCATTCCGCCTGCCCAGTACGACGCGCTGGCAGGCGGCAACCGCATGGCCGATGTGCTGCGCGCACGGCTGGAGAAGCTGGCCTGCCACTTCCCCCTCAACGACAACTACTTCGCCTGGCAGGCTTTCGGGCGCGGCTACGGACGCGAGCCCAAGGCCCCGCTGCCGCCCTATCTTCAGGAAGCCAATGTTCCCTTGGTGCGCGAGCGGCTTGGCCGCCTCACCTTGCGCCATGCGAACTTCACGCAGGTTCTGAAAGAAAGCGCCGAAGCCTCGCTCGACCGCTACATCCTGCTCGATGCGCAGGACTGGATGAGCGACGCGCAGCTTACCGAGCTCTGGAGCGAGATCACCCGCACCGCGCGCGCCGGTTCGCGCGTGCTGTTCCGCACTGCCGCCGAGCCCACCCTGCTGCCGGGCCGCGTGCCGGAAGCGATCCTTTCCCGCTGGGACTACCGCGAAGAGGAATCCCGAGCGGCCACGCGGGGGGATCGCTCCTCCATCTATGGCGGCGTCCACCTCTACGTCCTGCGCTGAGGCATCCGCGATGACGGGAAGCGCCACCTCGCAGGACCATGCCGCGCTGATGGACAAGGTCTATCGGGGCCAGCGCCACATCTATGACCTCACCCGGAAATACTACCTGTTCGGCCGGGACCGGCTGATCCGCGAACTGGGCGCGGAACCCGGCATGAGCGTGCTCGAAGCAGGCTGCGGCACCGGCCGCAATCTGGAACGGGTCGCCCGTGCCTGGCCCGGCGCTGCCTGCCACGGCTTCGACATTTCCGGCGAGATGCTGAAATCCGCCCGCGCGCGGCTGGGCCCCGACGTGCAACTGGCGCTCGGCGACGCCACACGATTCGAGCCGCGTGACCTGTTCGGCCGCACCGGCTTCGACCGGATCATCCTGTCCTACACGCTCTCGATGATCCCCGGATGGGAGGCCGCGCTGCGACAGGCGGCACATGCGCTGGCACCCGGCGGCGTGCTCCATGCCGTCGACTTCGGCGACCTTTCCGGCCTGCCCGCCCCTCTGCGCGGAGCCCTGCGCGCGTGGCTGACGAAGTTCCACGTCAGCCCCCGGCTGGACCTGCCGATGGTCGCCGCGCGGATCGCCGGAGAACTGGGCCTGCGGGTTGAGGTGAAGCGCGGGGGCCTGGGCTATTACCAGATGGTGCGCCTCATCTGCTGACGCTATGGCCGGGCGCATGACTCAGGCCCTTCTTCACCGTCCGACCGGCCAAGGCGTTGCCATGGCTGCCCGCAAGATCTCGGAAATCCTGCCAAGAACGCCGCTTCTGCCGCTCGACGTCGATGGCCGCACGATCTGGTGCAAGGCCGAAAGCCTGCAGCCCGTCGGCGCATTCAAGATTCGCGGCGCCTGGCACCGTCTGACCGCCCTGACCGAAGAGGAACGCGCGCGCGGAGTCGTCGGCGTTTCCAGCGGCAATCATGCGCAGGGGGTCGCCTGGGCCGCACGCAGGCTGGGCATCGAAGCCACCATCGTCATGCCGGTCGACGCGCCGGAAGTGAAACTTGCCAACACCCGCGCTCTGGGCGCCGAGGTCGTGCTCTACGACCGCCCCGGCGGCGAGGACCGTGACGAAGTGGCGGCCCGCCTGTGCGCCGCCCGGGGCGCTACGCTCGTCCACGCCTATGGCGATCCCTGGATCATCGAAGGCCAGGGCAGCACCGGGATCGAGATCGCCGCGCAAATGGCCGAACGCGGCCTCGCGGCGCCGGATCAGGTAGTGGCACCCTGCGGCGGCGGCGGCCTGACCGCCGGGCTCGCACTCGCCCTGCCGGATGCGGCAGTGATCCCCGTCGAGCCCGAAGGTTGGGACGACGTGTGCCGCAGCCTCGAAACCGGAACGATCTGCCGCGTCGGCGCCGATGCCCCGCCCACGCCCTGCGATGCACTGCAGACGCCCGGAACCTGGCCGATCAACTTCGAGATCCTTCGGGCGCGCTGCCCGTTCGGCCTCGTCGTCACCCCCGCCGAAATCCGCGCGGCGCAGCGCCTCGCCTTCGCGAAGCTGCGCCTCGTTATCGAACCCGGCGGCGCCGCGGCGCTGGCGGCGGTTCTGGCCGGCAGAACTCCTTCGGCGGAGCGTACTGCCATCGTGCTCTCGGGCGGCAATACCGACGCCCAGGCCTTCGCCAGAGTGCTTTCCGGAGCCGACTGACCCGAAAACCGGCAGGGCCGATCGGTGCATTTTGAAACACTTGCACCGGAAAGCAAATTTCTGGACGAACGACGCAACCTGAACTAATCTTGCGCGAACAGGGCAAGACACATTCGGGAGAAAACGCGTGAGCACCCGCAGTGAACCATTTTCCGCCATTTCGATGCGCTGGGCCTTCTTTGCGCTCGAAGCCGTTCTGGTCGTGGTCACCCTCGCGGCGCTTACCAACAACCTGCTCGATGCGGACTGGGGCCTGAGCTGGTCGACCTTCTTCGTGGGCATGATCGGAAGCTGCTGGGCGCTGGTGATCTACCAGCTGGTGTCCGCGCATGTATGCGGGCGCAGTACGGATTCCTGACGCCCCTTCGCGTCGGCCCCCGGTCCTGCTAGGGCGAGGCCATGGATTTCGACGACCAGCTTCGCCGCTACTTCGGCACCGACGACCTTTCGACGATCGCTCCCAGCACGCTGGAAACCGGGATTGACCGGATGCGCGTCGATCTTGGCATGGAGAAGGACCGCAGCCGCCGTTTCGCGCTGTGGTCGTTGCTCTACCTGTTCAATGCCTCGCCCGACCTCGACGTCGCCTTCGACAACGAGGAAGACCGCAACGCCGCGCGGGACTTCATGGACATGATGGCCAAGGCCCAGGGAGAGTAAGGAAGGGGGCGAGGCAGGGAGCCCCCTGCCCCGTCACCATGCGGACGGGCTATCTTTCGAAATAGCTCGCCAGTTCGACGTGGGTGGACCAGCGGAACTGGCCGACCGGACGCAGTTCGACCAGCCGGAACCCCGCCTCCACCAGCCGCGCGGCATCGCGGGACCAGCTCGACGGGTTGCACGAGATATAGACCACCCGGTTCACCGTGGAATCGGCGATGCAATCCACCTGCTCGCGCGCACCGGCGCGGGGCGGATCGAGCAGGACGGCGTCGAACTTGCTCAGTTCGTCAGGCTGGAGCGGATTGCGGAACAAGTCGCGGTGAGCGGAGAACACCGGCAATTGCGCCCGGTCCGCCGCGGTCTTGCAGGCGAGATGGGCATCGCGTGCAGCCTCTGCGGCCAGCACCTTGGTCTGCGGCCCGGCCAGCGCCAGCGCAAAGGTGCCCAGCCCCGAAAACAGGTCCGCGACCGTTGCTGCGCCCTCGAGCCAGCCGCGCGCGGCTTCGACCAGGGCCTGTTCGCCGTCGAGCGTGGCCTGAAGGAACGATCCCGGCGGGAACGGGACCTTGACGGGGCCGAGGCTCACCGTCACCGGTTCCGGCTCCCACACCGTCTCGAAGCCGTAGCCGCCGTCCATGGTGAGACGGGCGAGACCGTACTGGCGCGAGAAATCGAGCATCGATTCGGTCGCCGAGAGCCCTTCGGCGGTGAGCCCCTTGACGCCGAGATCGACGCCCTGGTCAGTCAGCGTCATCTCGATATCGGCGGCCATGCGCGCCTGCTGGTGCTTCGCGGGCTTGCCGGGCCTGCCGCCCTTCTTGGCGGGCGCCGCCTTGCCCATCATGATGAGCAGTTTGCGAAGCGGGCCGAGGATCGCGAACAGTTCCGGCGCCATGACCGGACATTCTTCCAGCTCCACCAGTCGGTGCGACTTGGCCTCGCGGAAGCCGATGACCACGCGCCCGCCCGAGCTTTCCGCCCGCAACGACACGCGGCGGCGCGCGCCCGGCGGGGACAGGTAGGGCGGCGAGATCGCTTCCGCTCCCAGTTCCTGCGAGGCAGAGGCATTGGCCACGCGCGATCCCACGAAGTGTTCGAGGCTTTCCTCGTCGAGCTGTTGAAGCTGGCAGCCGCCGCAACGGCCGAAATGCTGGCAGGCGGGCTGCACATGATGCGGCCCCCATTCGAGCGTGCCGTCCTCGTGCAGGAGGTCGCCCGGTGCAGCGCCCCAGGCGAAGCGGCCGGATTCGGTAACGCCATCGCCCTTGGAGGCGATGCGCAGGATTTCTTCTGTTCCAGTAGTCACAGGCAGGCCGCTAGCGCAGCCGGGACCATTTGTCCAAGCTGACCGGCAGTAAAGGCAGGCGAAGCGCGCCGCGCCGCCTCTCCATGAAGCCACACGCCCTCGCAGGCGGCCGCGAAAGCTTCGGTTCCGGCAGTCAGACGGCTGGCGATGCACCCGGCCAGCACGTCACCCGTTCCCGCAGTCGAAAGCCAGGAACTGGCACGGGGGGCGCAGGCGATCCGGCCGTCCGGCGCGGCGATCACGGTGTCAGGGCCCTTGGCCACCACGACCATGCCCCCTGCCCTCGCCAGCGCCAGCGCGCGGCCGGGCTTGCTTCCGCTTCCCTCGCAGCCGAACGCCCGTTCAAGAGCCAGCAGTTCGCCTTCGTGCGGCGTCGCCACTGTGGCGGCCTTGCGCTCGGCAAGCAGGCGCGGCGTCAGCAGGATCAGCGCATCGGCATCGATCACCGCAGGAACCGGATCGGCCAGGGCAATGGCGAGCCGCTCCCGCGCCAGACTGTCACGCCCCAGCCCCGGCCCTACCAGAACGGCGGTATTGCGGTCATCCACGAGCACATCGACCAGCTTGCCCTGATCGACCACGAGGTCCGCAGGGACGTTACGCTTGCTGTCCGCGAAGAGTTTGACGTAGCCCGCCCCGGCGCCCTGCGCGGCAAGGCTGGCCAGCACCGCTGCGCCAGGCATCGCTCCGCCGACAACCGCAAGAAGCCCGCGCCGGTACTTGTGCGCGTCGGCCGCCGGAGCCGCGAGGCGAGGCTTGGCCACGGCCGATGCAGCCCCTTCCACCGGCGCGACGCCGATCGGCACCAGGCGCAGCGCGCCCATGGCGGCAGCGGAAGGCATCAGGAAATGCGCGTATTTCCAGGCGCCCAGCGCGATCGTGAGGTCATAGTCCGGGAGCGACGGATTCAGCGCCATGCCGGTATCGGATTGCACGCCGCTCGGCAGGTCCACGGCCACCCGGTGATGATGTGCATTCGCCAGCCGCGTGAGCAGCGCCAGGTCGCCTGCCGAAAGCGGACGGGTCAGCCCGCTGCCATAGAGGCAATCGACGAAGACATCGGCAGGTGTCTCCGGCCCAGACACCGCGCCCTGATAAAGCTTTCGCGCATGGACCGCCGCCGCGCTCTTCGGATCGGCGCCGGCAACGACAGTGACATGGCCGCCACGCTCGCGGATGGCCTCGGCCAGAACGTAACCGTCACCGCCATTGTTGCCCGGACCGCAGAGCACAGTGACCTTGCGCCCCGCGCAGATCCGCCAGATCCATTCCGCCGCGCCCCGCCCCGCGATCTGCATCAGCGCATCGACCGACGACCCTGCTGCGATCAGTGCCTCTTCCGCCCGCCGCATCTGCGCAACGGTGAGAATCTGGTCAGCGTGAAGGCTCTGGATTTGCGGCATGGGGCTTCCTCGTCACCGGGAACAGGTAGCGGTCCGCCCCGACGCTGACGTCGAGCCGTTCACCTTCCAGCCTTGTTACCGCCACTTGCGCCCCATCGGCAACCGCAAGGCCGCTGCCGTCTGTCATGACGGTGAAACGCCGGAAGGCGCCGTCGGGGTGGTGGACCACGAGAACGAGCGTTCCCCCTTCTTCCGACCGCTCGACCGCGCAAACCGGTTTCAGTTCGGCGGAACCGCCCACGGCGCAGGAGACAGGCTCGCCGCCTTCGGCGACATTCGGCGCCTCGTGCCGCGACGAGCAGGCGGCAAGAGCGAGGATGAAGACGAAACCGGGAAGCGAGCGTGCCATGCCGCCGGCTAAAAGGACTTTCCCGCCGACATCAAGCCTCTGCACGGCGCAGCCCGAGAATGGGACACTTAACGCGGCCCGCGCGTGATGTTACGCTGGAGCATAATCTACCGAGGGAGAGCACTATGCCGCTGATCGAACGCGCAGCAAGGGCGCTGGCGAAGGCTGAACACGGAACGGATGACTGGAATGGCCTTACCGCGAAAGATCGCGAGCAGTTCAAGGCGACCGCGCGGGAAGTGGTAAAGGCGCTGCGGGTTCCCACGCCGGGCATGTGCCTTGCCGGCGAACATCTGCTCAAGAAGGATCGTGGCCTTACCGTCAACGTCGCCGACGTTCACGATGCATGGCAGAACATGGTTGACGAGGCTGTCCGCCTCTACCCTGTCAGCGACGGTTAACCGGCGCAGTTCCCCAGCCTCAGTTCCCCCGCCTTTCATCGCGAGCAATCCGGAGCGGCGCATGACCGGCTCCGGATCGCGTTGCCATGCTTGCAGTGACGACAGGGAGCGGACCGTCCGAGGATGCGGCCGAAAGCGCCACGCACCCTCGGCCGGCTTCCTCGAACCTTACTTCCGCTTGAGCTGGGTCACGTCGCGCACGGCACCACGGGCAGCGCTGGTCGTCATCGCGGCATAGGCCTGGAGCGCGGCCGAGACCTTGCGAGGACGCGGATGGACCGGCGACCATGCGTCGGCTCCGCGCGCTTCCTGCTGGGCCCGGCGATGGGCCAGAACCTCGTCCGAGACCGCGAGGTGAATGGTGCGACCGGGGATATCGATCTCGATGGTGTCGCCGTTCTCGACGAGACCGATGGCGCCGCCTTCCGCCGCTTCCGGCGAGGCATGTCCGATCGAGAGACCGGAAGTACCGCCCGAGAAACGACCGTCGGTCAGCAGCGCGCAGGCTTTGCCGAGGCCCTTCGACTTCAGGTAGCTGGTCGGGTAGAGCATTTCCTGCATGCCCGGCCCCCCGCGCGGTCCTTCGTAGCGGATCACCACGACATCGCCCGCAGCCACCTGGCCGCCGAGAATCCCCGCAACGGCGGCATCCTGCGATTCGTAGACGCGCGCAGTGCCGGTGAACTTGAGGATGCTGTCATCCACGCCCGCCGTCTTCACGATGCAGCCGTCAGCAGCGATATTGCCGTAGAGCACCGCAAGGCCGCCGTCCTGGCTGAAGGCATGTTCCTTCGAACGGATGACGCCGTGCTCACGGTCGAGGTCGAGGTCGTCCCAGCGGCGGCTCTGGCTGAACGCGGTCTGGGTCGGCACGCCGCCCGGCGCGGCCTTGAAGAACTCCTGCACCGAAGGCGAATTGGTGCGCGAGATATCCCAGTGGTTGAGCGCGTCGCCAAGCGACTTGCTGTGCACCGTCGGCAGGTCAGAGTTGAGCAGGCCGGCGCGGTCGAGCTGGCCGAGGATCGCCATGATGCCGCCGGCGCGGTGGACGTCTTCCATGTGGACGTCGTTCTTGGCCGGCGCGACCTTGGAAAGGCACGGCACCTTGCGGCTGAGACGGTCGATGTCCTCCATCGTGAAGTCCACGCCCGCTTCCACGGCAGCCGCCAGCAGGTGAAGCACGGTATTGGTCGATCCGCCCATGGCGATATCGAGGCTCATGGCGTTTTCGAAAGCGCCGAAGCTGGCGATGTTGCGCGGCAGCGCGGATTCGTCTTCCTGCTCGTAATAGCGGCGGCACAGGTCCACGACGAGACGGCCTGCTTCGAGGAACAGTCGCTGACGGTCGGAGTGGGTCGCCAGCGTCGAGCCGTTACCCGGCAGCGACAGGCCCAGCGCTTCGGTCAGGCAGTTCATCGAGTTTGCAGTGAACATGCCCGAGCACGAACCGCACGTGGGGCAGGCCGAACGCTCGATCGCCTTCACTTCCTCGTCGGTGTAGCTCTCGTCGGCGGCGGCGACCATGGCATCGACCAGATCGAGCGCCTGCTCCTTGCCGCGCAGCACGACCTTGCCCGCTTCCATCGGCCCGCCCGAAACGAACACGACCGGGATGTTGATGCGCAGCGCGGCCATCAGCATCCCCGGCGTGATCTTGTCACAGTTGGAGATGCAGACCATGGCGTCGGCGCAGTGGGCATTGACCATGTATTCCACGCTGTCGGCGATCAGGTCGCGGCTGGGCAGCGAATAGAGCATGCCGTCATGGCCCATCGCGATGCCGTCATCGACCGCGATGGTGTTGAATTCCTTGGCGACGCCGCCCGCAGCCTCGATCTCGCGGGCAACCATCTGGCCCAGGTCCTTCAGGTGGACGTGGCCGGGCACGAACTGCGTGAACGAGTTCACCACCGCGATGATCGGCTTGCCGAAGTCCGCATCCTTCATGCCCGTCGCGCGCCAGAGGCCACGCGCGCCCGCCATATTGCGGCCATGGGTGGAAGTGCGGGAACGATAGGCGGGCATTGTGCGAACTCCGGGATACAGGGGCGCGACTATACGCCCTTTGCGCCGGCCCCTACACTGCGAACTGCGCCGCAGCAATGGGGAGTGAGACATTTTCTTTCGCAAATGCCATAAAGATTGTTTTATTGGTTCAAGGGCCAAGCAGGTTTTCGAATTTCACCCTGCCCGATGCCGCCCCCTCACAGCCGTTCGACCACGCCTGCGCAAAGCCGCGTCATCCGCTCGGCCCAGAGCGCCTGCCCGGCCTCGTCCGCAATCTGGTCCTGCCGGATCTCGATGCTGAGGTAGGGCCGCCCATGCGCCTCGGCATGGCGGTTCATGGAGGCGTTCAGTATCCGTCCCGAGTAAGGCTCCTGATCGCCCACCGTCAGGCCGTCCGCCTCCAGCAGCGCAATGGCGATGCGCGCCGCGCGGTCATCCTGGTTGTAGAGGATGCCGATCTCCCAGGGCCGCGGCTTGTCGCACGTTGCCAGGCCCGGCGTGAAGCTGTGAAGCGAAACGATCAGTGCAGGCTCGGCAGATTCCAGCATTTCTTCGAGAGCGGTGTGATAAGGGGCAAAGTATTCCGCCACGCGTGCGGCGCGGCCATCGTCACCGATCATGTTGCCGGGGATCGCGTAGCCGTCCGAAACGACCGGGAACATGCCGGGCATCCCGATATCGCGGTTCAGATCGCAGACGAGGCGGCTGATCCCGGCAAGCCATGCCGAAGTGCCCGCCTCCGTCATCCTCTCCGCCACGGCGGCGACGCCGATGTCGATGGCGATGTGCTGGTTCATCAGATCCGCGGGAATGCCGAGGTCGATTCCGTCTGGCACATGGTTCGAGGCATGGTCGGCGATGACGACGATGCCGCCTTCCACGGGTTTGCCAAGCAACTTGTAGAGTTCGGTTTTCATCGCAGGGGCTTTCAACGCAATTTCCCGGATAGTTGCCACCAGTCGGGGTGTTCCGCCGCGATGCTTGCGGCAGCATCGCTTAAGGCTTCCTGACTCTCATAGAGCGCAAAACACGTTGCGCCGGAGCCTGACATGCGCGCGAGGAACGGCCCGGTATCGCGCAAGGCCGCCAAGACATCGGCGATAACCGGGCAGATGGCGATGGCCGGTCCTTCCAGGTGGTTGCGCCCGCCCTGGGCGATCTCGCGCAGGGTTCCGCCCGGCATCGGGCCGCGGTCTACGCCGTCCCACGCCTTGAACACCGGCCCGGTAGGCACCGGCGCGCGGGGATTGACCAGCAGCACCGGGCATCCGGCAAGGTCGTTTTCGGAGACTTCGGCAAGATCGGTGCCGGTGCCGGTGCCGATGCAGGGCCGCGAAAGCACGCAGGCGGGCACGTCGGCGCCCAGCCTTGCGGCGCGCTCATGCCAGTCGTCCGGGAGGCCATGAGCGCGTTCGATCATGCGGAATATGGCGCCTGCATCGGCGGAGCCCCCGCCCAGCCCTGCCGCCACGGGCAGGCGCTTTTCGAGGTCGACCGACCATCCCTTGCCATGCGGCAGCGCTGTCAGGGCCTTGGCGACGATGTTGCCGAGCGGGTCGTCGATCTTCCCTGCAAACTCGCCGTGCGTGGCAAGGCGATCCACCTCGGCGGGCGCCGCCGCCAGTTCGTCTCCCGCATCGACGAAGGCGAACAGGGTTTCCAGCTCGTGATAGCCATCCTCGCGTCGCCTGCGGACATGGAGGGCGAGGTTGATCTTGGCATAGGCAGTTTCGGTCAGCATCGCTCCGTCCATGGCGCGAGGCGAGCCCAGAGGCAAGGCGAGCGTTGGCCTTCCCACCCCTCGTTGCAAACCGGGGAACCGTCACCCTGAACCCGTTTCAGGGTGACGGGAGAAATCGGCGGCAATCAGATTCCGAACCGGGAAAGGGCGCTGCCCTTCCCTCATTCCGATTACATATTCGGATAGTTCGGGCCGCCGCCGCCTTCAGGGGTGACCCATTCGATGTTCTGGGTCGGATCCTTGATGTCGCAGGTCTTGCAGTGGACGCAGTTCTGCGCGTTGATCTGGAGCTTCATGCCCGAACCGTCCGGATCGACGAATTCGTAGACGCCCGCCGGGCAATAGCGCGCCTCTGGCCCCGCATAGAGCGGCAGGTTGATGCGCGTGGGGACCGTCGGATCGGTCAGCTTCAGGTGGACCGGCTGGTCTTCCTCGTGATTGGTGAACGAGTAGGACACGCTGGTCAGGCGGTCGAAACTGATGACACCGTCCGGCTTGGGATAGGCGACCGGCTTGTAGAGGTCGGCGCGCTGGAGTGTCGAGGCATCGGTGTGATGCTTCATCGGCCTGGCCAGCCCGAAGCCGAACAGCGTGCGCAGCCACATGTCCGCGCCCGCCAGCACCGTGCCGATCTCGCCGCCCCACTTGGCGACCAGCGGCTCCGCGTTCTGGACGAGCTTGAGTTCCTTGGCGATCCAGCTCTCGCGCACGGCGGTGTCGTATTCGCCCAGCGTGTCCTGCTCGCGGCCTGCCTTGATGGCCGCAGCAATCGCCTCGGCAGCCAGCATGCCGCTTTTCATGGCGGTATGCGTGCCCTTGATGCGCGGCACGTTGACGAAGCCGGCCGAACAGCCTGCCAGCACGCCGCCCGGGAAGGCCAGCATCGGCACCGACTGCCAGCCACCCTCGTTGATCGCACGCGCACCGTAGGCGACGCGCTTGCCGCCTTCGAGAATCGCACGGATTTCCGGGTGCTGCTTCCAGCGCTGGAATTCCTCGAACGGGTAGACGTAGGGATTCTTGTAATCCAGCGCGGTAACGAAGCCCAATGCCACCTGGTTGTTCGCCTGGTGGTAGAGGAAGCCGCCGCCCCAGCTATCGGTCTCGCTCATCGGCCAGCCCTGGGTGTGGATCACGCGGCCGGGGACGTGCTTGTCCGCCGGGATATCCCAGAGTTCCTTGATGCCGATGCCATAGATCTGCGGCTGGCAATCGGCCTCCAGATTGTACTTCGCCTTGAGCCGCTTGGTCAGGTGGCCGCGCGCGCCTTCGCAGAACACGGTGTACTTGCCCAGCAGGTTCATGCCCGGCTGGAAATCACTCTTGGGTTTGCCTTCGCGGTCCACGCCCATGTCGCCGGTCTGCACGCCGATGACGGCGCCATTGTCGTCATGGAGAATCTCGGCGGCGGGGAATCCGGGGAAGATCTCGATCTCCAGCGCCTCGGCCTGCTCGGCCAGCCAGCGGCAGAGGTTGCCCAGCGAGCCGGTGTAGTTGCCATCGTTCGACATGAACGGCGGCATCACCAGATGCGGAAGAGAGAACTTCTTCTTTTTCGTGAGGTGCCAGTGCCAGTTGTCGGTCACGGGCGTTTCCGCCAGCGGGCAGCCGTCTTCGCGCCAGGTCGGCAGCAGTTCGTCAAGCGCCTTGGGATCGATCGTCGCGCCCGAAAGGATGTGCGCGCCGATCTCCGAGCCCTTTTCGAGCACGCAGACCGAAAGCTCAGGATCGACCTGCTTCAGCCGGATCGCCGTCGCCAGTCCTGCGGGCCCACCGCCCACGATGACGACGTCATACGGCATCTCTTCGCGTTCAATCATTGCGTCCACGCAGCAAGCCCCTAGTTTAGTCGCTCGATTAATTTTCGCGAATTGCCTTGATTGGTGGATGGCAAGAGGTCAAGACCCACGCGATGGATCAGGCCCCAAATCGGCAATTTCTGGACGATATCACAGGTGCGCTGAACTGGTGGCGCGAAGCCGGGGTCGAATTCGACTTTCTGGACGAGCCCCGCCAGTGGATCGTGCCCGAGGACGAACAGGACGAAAACGGAGACCGGCTGCCCCCGCGTCGCCGCCTCCCGGTGGACGTCGACGCGCCGCCGCCCCGGCCCGCCCGGATCGACCCGGCATTGCTCCCGGCCGACCTTCCCGCCTTCCGCGATTGGTGGATGAGCGAATCGCTACTGGACGATGGCGGCCCGGCCGGCCGCGTGATGCCGGGCGGCGTGGCAGGCGCGAAACTGATGGTCGTGGTGGAAACGCCCGAACAGCAGGACCGAGACGAACTGCTCACCGGCCAGCAGGGCAAGTTGCTCGACGCGATGCTCGCGGCCTTCGGCACCCGGCGCGCGGATATCTATCTCGCCAGCGCGCTGCCCCGCCACGATGCGCTGCCGGACTGGCGCGCGGCGGAATCGCGCGGCGTGGGCGAAGCACTCGCCCGGCACGTTAACCTTGTCGCACCGCAGCGACTCATTGTGCTTGGCGGAAACGTCCTGTCGCTTCTTGGCCACGAATCACCGCAACGCGCTGCCGTTTTAAGACAATTTCATCATGAAGGACTTACGACACCTCTCCTGGGCGGGTGGGGCCTCGCCGCGCTGCTGCAACAGCCGCGCGCAAAAGCGAGCTTCTGGAACGCCTGGCTTGAGTGGACGAAGTCTGAAATTGCACAGATGAAAGATGCCGGGCCGGAGGGTTCACAGTCCTGAAAGGACGGTTCCCTGCGGATGAACAGGCCAAAGAACGCCGGATGGGTCGCACGATGCGGGGAATTGATTTGAAACGATTTGGCGCTGGAGGTTTGGGCAGCGGGGCTTGGCGCGCAGGCGCGGCCCTGATTGCCGTGGCCGGGATGACCGCAGCCGCGGGGCCAGCCTTCGCCAATAGCGCCGCTGTCGAGTATTTCCGCACGCGGGCGGACAATACCGCCGTTCCCTCGCTGCTCAGCCAGGACGATCGGACCTATTACAAGCAGGTCTTCGACGCGATCGACGCGAAGGACTGGACCACCGTGCAGCGAATGCTGACGGACCGTCCCGACGGCCCGCTGCACCAGCAGGCCCGCGCCGAATACTACCTCGCCTCCGGCTCCCCGAAGATCGAGCTTCCGGCACTGCAATCCTGGCTGGCGCAGGGCACCGAGCTTCCCGGCGCCGACCAGATCAGCCGCCTTGCGCTGAAGCGCGGCGCCCTCAGCGTTCCCTCGCTTCCTGCAGAGCAGCAGTTCGCCCGCCTGCCCACCATGGCCAAGCGCGTGCGCCCCGCCTCCATAGACGACGGCACGATGCCGGCGATGATCGCCTCGGGCATTAACGACCGTATCAAGGCCGACGATCCCACCGGCGCGCGCGTCCTGCTTGACGGCATCGACGCCGGCCTCAGCCCCTCGGCTCAGGCCGAATGGCGCGAAAAGGTGGCCTGGAGCTTCTATATCGAAAACCAGGATGCGCAGGCCTACCAGCTTGCCCAGCTTGCCGCGATGGGCACTGGCCCCTGGGTGGGCGAGGCATGGTGGACGGCCGGGCTCGCGGCCTGGCGCCTGGGTGATTGCGACGGCGCTGCCGACGCCTTCTCCCGCGCGGCCCGCTCATCCGAGAACGCGGAACTGACCAGCGCCGCACATTACTGGAACAGCCGATCGCTCGTGCGGTGCCGCAAGCCGGAGCAGGCCGCCGCGTCGCTGCGCCTTGCCGCCGCGCGCGACGAAACGCTTTATGGCATGCTCGCCGCCGAACAGCTCGGCCTGAAGATGCCGGAACAGCATGCCGCCGCCGATTTCACGCCGACCGACTGGCAGGCGCTGCGCACCAATTCCAACATCCGCACCGCGGTGGAGCTGGCGGAAATCGGCAAGGACAGCCTGGCCGACGAAGTGCTGCGCCATCAGGCCCGCATCGGCTCGGCAGACCAGTACGCCTCGATCAGCCGCCTCGCCCGCGATCTCGGCCTGCCCTCCACCCAGCTCTGGATGGCCTACAATGCGCCTTACGGCGGCAAACCGGAACCGGCCAGCCGCTTCCCCACGCCCAAGTGGACCCCGGTGGGCGGCTGGAAGGTCGACCCGGCGCTGGTCTACGCCCATGCGCTTCAGGAATCGATCTTCCAGGCCAGCGTCGTCAGCCCGGCCGGTGCGCGCGGCCTCATGCAGATCATGCCCGCCGCCGCCCGCGACCATGCGGCCTCACTCGGCGTAACCGGCAATGCCAGCGACCTCAACAAGCCCGAAGTGAACCTCGCTTTCGGCCAGCGCCACCTCCAGATGCTGCGCGACGCACCCGGAACCCAGGGCCTGCTGCCCAAGGTCATGGCCGCCTATAACGCCGGCATTCTCCCGATCAGCCGCTGGAACACCGAAGTGAAGGACCAGGGCGACCCGCTGCTGTGGATTGAATCGCTGCCCTACTGGGAAACGCGCGGCTATGTGAACATAGTGCTGCGCAACTACTGGATGTACGAGCGGCAGGCCGGCGGCCAGTCCGAAAGCCGCATGGCGCTCGCACAGGACATGTGGCCGACCTTCCCGGGGCTTTCCGGCTCGCAGGCCGTCCGCATGGCACCGAATGGAGCTATCCTGCGTGGCAATTGATCCTGAGCGTACCTTCAAGCCGATCAACATCGCCCTTCTGACAGTCTCCGATACGCGTGTCCCCGAGAACGACACCTCGGGCGACATTCTCGCCCAGCGCATCCGTGATGCGGGCCACACCCTGGCAGCGCGCGCCATCGAGAAGGACGACGCGGACCTGATCGCCGCACGGTTCAATGCCTGGATCGACGATCCGAACGTTGACGCCATCGTTTCCACCGGCGGCACCGGCCTCACCGGCCGCGACGTTACCCCGGAGGCCATCGACCGCGTGAAGGAACGCGACATTCCCGGCTTCGGCGAACTCTTCCGCTGGCTCTCCTACCAGACGATCGGCACCTCCACCGTCCAGTCCCGCGCCGCCGCCGCCGTTTCGCGAGGGACTTACATCTTCGCCCTGCCCGGCTCCAACGGCGCGGTGAAAGACGGCTGGGACGGCATCCTCGCCGAACAGCTGGACAGCCGGAACCGCCCCTGCAACTTCGTGGAACTGATGCCAAGGCTCAGGGAAGTCTGAGAAGTCAGGCGGTGCGGACGAATTCGGCGTAGCCACGGATTTTGGCTACGGCCCCGAGGGAGCTGGGCTCCCTTAGGAAAACGGCGGCAGTCTCTCCGCATCCTCATCGGACAGCGCAATACGAAACAGGTCACGCAGGTTCTGCGCATAATCGCGCGCGTCCTCGATGGCGCGGGTTTCGCTCACCCCCTGGGAATGGATCGTGAGTTGCCGGTCGCTGAGAGCCGCGAAACCGCCATCCAGCACCACGCTTGCGACGCAAAGCGTGGTGAACCGCGTGCCGGGCCGCGTCGAAGTCCAGTGATTGGCCATTTCGAGATCGTCTCCGGCCACTTGCGCAAGATCGAAGACATATTGCGGCTGCCAATCGCCGTGCGGTGCGCTGCGCCCATCGGTCGCACCGGCCGGACCGGCTCTTTCGAGCCGCCACTCACCGCCGAGTGATCCGCGCTCCCCGCTGCGCAGCAGGCGGTGCCAGGCCCCGTCCGGGGTCTGGACCTGCGCCCCGTCTTCCAGCGGAAGGGGCGGAACATAGCTGCCGCCGAACCCGGCATCGGCAATCCACGCATCGCCGCCGAGGTTGACCAGCAAAAGCGTATGGGTTCGCGGCGGAACGACGCCTTCCGGCAGCCCCAGCAGCACCCGCGCCAGAAGCGGCCGGTTCGCCAGCCCCAGTGCGGAAAGAACGTCCGAAAACAGCCTGTTCTGCTCGAAGCAATATCCCCCGCGCCCCTGCACCACAAGCTTCTCGAACACGCTGGCGCTGTCGATCCGAACACCCTCGCCGAGCGGGATCGCGAGATTCTCGAAACCGATTGCACGCCGATGCGCCAGCTGAAGCTGCGCGAGCCCGTCCGGATCGAGCGTTGGGGCAGCCGGAAGGCCGATGCGGGCGAAGTAGTTTTCGAGGTCCATATCGCCTGCTCTGCCTTGCCTTCCCGCAGTGGGCAAGGCTGTGGATAAACATGCTGACAAGCCGGGCAGAAACAAGGGAACGATCGGGATAAGTCGGCGCCCTCCGCAAAAACGCAAAAGCCCTGGGAGACGGCGCTCGCAAGGCCTTGCAACCGCGGCGGCGCGGCGTTTTAGGTTATGACGTCGGGCGCGATCCGTCCCGTGTGCCGCGTGATCCCGGCGATCTCCTGCGCGGCAGCAATCTGGTGTTCCAGCATAGCACCGGTTTCCTGATCGATATGACCGGTCGCCGGTTCATAGCGTTCGAGATAGACCCGCAAGGTGGCGCCCTGCGTGCCGGTGCCGGAAAGACGGAACACCACGCGGCTGCCATCCTCGAACAGGACGCGGATGCCCTGGTTTTCGCTCACCGATTGATCGACCGGATCGGAGTAGGAAAAATTGTCGGCCCCGGCGACGATGAGCGGCCCGAACTGCTGGCCTACCAGGCTGGTCAGTCGCTGCTTCAGCTCCGTCATCAATCCGGCTGCGCGGTCGCTTTCGATCGCCTCATAGTCATGACGTGCGTAGTAGTTACGGCCAAAGCGCGCCCAATGCGTGCGCGCAAGCTGATCCACGCCGATATCACGCACGGCAAGGATGTTGAGCCAGAGCAGCACCGCCCACAGGCCGTCCTTCTCGCGCACATGATCGGACCCCGTACCGGCGCTTTCCTCGCCGCAGATCGTCGCCATTCCCGCATCGAGGAGGTTGCCGAAGAACTTCCACCCGGTCGGCGTTTCGAAACAGGGGACCCCCAGCGCTTCCGCCACCCGGTCGGCCGCGGCGCTGGTCGGCATGGAACGGGCAATTCCGGTCAACCGCCCGCGATAGGCCGGAGAGATCTCGATATTGGCCGCCAGCATCGCCAGCGAATCCGACGGCGTGATGAACCGCCCCCTGCCGATGATGAGATTGCGGTCGCCATCACCGTCCGACGCGGCTCCGAGATCCGGCGCGTCCGGCCCCATCATCACATCGTAGAGGTCCTTGGCATGGATCAGGTTCGGATCGGGGTGGTGCCCGCCGAAATCCTCCAGCGGCGTGCCGTTGATCACGGTGCCGGGCGCGAAGCCCAGGCGATTTTCCAGTATCTCCATCGCATAGGGCCCGGTCACGGCGCTCATCGCGTCGAAGCGCATGGTAAAGCCGCTGCCGACCGCCTTGCGGATCGCATCGAAGTCGAACAGCTCCTCCATGAGATCGGCATAGTCGGAAACCGGATCGATGACCTCGACCGTCATGCCGCCGATCGTGGTTTCGCCGAGCGTGTCGAGATCGACATCGGCAGAATCCACCGTGAGCCAGAGCGCGATTTCACGCGTGCGCGCCAGGATCGCGTTTGTGACGCCCTCAGGCGCCGGGCCGCCGTTGGCAATGTTGTACTTGATGCCGAGGTCTTCCTCAGGGCCGCCGGGATTGTGGCTGGCGGAAAGGATCAGGCCTCCACTCGCACCGTATTTGCGGATGACGTGACTTGCCGCAGGCGTCGAGAGTATGCCCCCCTGGCCCACCAGGACCCGGCCATAGCCGTTTGCCGCGGCCATCCGGATAGCCTGCTGGATCACCGTGCGGTTATGAAAACGCCCGTCACCGCCGATCACCAGCGCGGCGCCGGGCTGCGGCTTCACCACATCGAACACGGACTGGATGAAGTTCTCGGCATAGTTCGGCTGCTGGAACACGCGAACCTTCTTGCGCAGGCCGGACGTTCCCGGCGCCTGTCCTTCGAAAGGCGTGGTCGGTACGGTGACGATATCGGTCAAAACCCCAATCTCCATGCAGGACCTGCAGGCGCAGGCGCGGTCGTCGGTATAGATAGCTTGGACGACACTCTGGTTGCATGGCCGGCAAAGTCAAATGCCGATCGTATCTAGATCAAACCATTGTCGCTCATGCTGAAAATACCGCCCCGCGCGACGACGAAATGGTCATCGAGACTGAACTCCAGCGCGGCCATGACCTGCCGGAACGTTCGGGTGGACTGGATATCATCGACACTGGGCGTCGGATCGCCGGAGGGGTGGTTATGCGCCAGCACCAGCCGCCGTGCATCAAGGTCGAAGGCGCGACGCACCGTGCGCCGCAGCGGCAGTTCGCAGCTCGACTGACGGGTGCCGATCTGGAACTCCTCGGCGATGAACAGGCCCTGCGCGGTGAAAAACAGCATCATCACGCATTCCTCCCGGCGGCCGAGCAGCCGCCGCGCAAGGTACTGCCTGAAAGGGCTGCTGCCGATATCGGTTACCTCGCCCAGCAAGGTTTCGCGTGCGGCGACGTCCGCCAGGTTGCGGGCGGCGACAATGGCGGCAGCGATCGCCTCCCGGGCGATCTCACCCGCATCGAGTTCCTCGGCGAGCGCCTGTGCCGACGCGGTATAGACCGTGTAAAGCGAGCCGAAGCGCTGGATCAGGCGGCGCGCAACTTCTTCGCTCCGCTGGCCGATGAAGGGACGTAGGATTTGCGCCAGGACGGATAGTTGCCCAGTTTCTTCTGCCGCCGCATATGAAAACCCAGCCCCAGCGCCATCGCCAGAAGCTGGACGTAGGACGGCATGATCGCCATGACCTGATAGGCCGTCGTGTGGATTTCGACGATCCCCAGCCGATAGAAATGGCTCGAAAAAGCGATAATCTGTGCCCCACCTATCCATAACGGGTAGAACCTGTTTGCCTTGAGCGCGACAGCGCCGATAGCCAGAAGGCTGAACGTGTCGATCGCCAGATGGACGAGATCGACCCCCTGATAGAGCAGGAGGTCAGGCCCCCGCACAAGATGATAGATCCGGTCTACCACGATCATGCCAAGGATGATGCTGGCCAGGATACGTTCGGGCGCCGCACCGCGGCGCATGGCCACGAGGAAAAGGGCGAGATACGCGCCGTACTGCACGTAGGCCCGCGCGCTCCAGATCAGCATGCAAGCCCCCCATGGCCATGCCGCCTGAAACGCGCGGAGCCCGCGATCGGGCCTGGGTCGCTTAAGCCGATCGCAACATCGGCGCTTCTTCCACCAGTTCTGCGGTCTTGGGGCAGGCTTCCGGCTCGTCGGCAATGGCCTTGATATCGCGGCCGATGCCGAGAAGCTCGTGGTGAACACGGATCATGTCGTTCTGGGTTTCCAGCAGGGAGCGCTGGGTCTTGGCAAGGCGCATAAGTGCCGTCTGCCCCGTGAACGTGGCGATGCCATCCGCCTGACGCGCAAGCAGCATGGATTCCATAAGCCGCGCCGAGGCGAGCAGCGCAGAGTCGAGAGAAACTTCGGCCTCGGGAAGCTGACGGGCGATCCGGGCAGTGGCAGAGGAAATGGTGATGGACATGGAGACCCTCATCCAGCGTCATCGGCCCGTTCGATGCGCCTGTTCTTGTGCCGGGAGGCTGGATCAAAGCAGACTGCTCAACCGAGTGGCGAAATCCAGACCGAACACCGCGACGAGGAGAAGTCCCCCGGCGATGGCAATCATGGCTGCCGTGCGGCTGAGGCCCGCGTTGGAACCATCGAGCACCTCCGGAACGATCCTGGCGTAAGGTTCTTCCTGCCAGGGCGCCGTAACCTTGAAGGTGGCACCATCGGCAAGCGTCAGCCTGTCGGTCAGTTCGTCCTGAGCCCGATCCTTGTCGAACATCGCAACAGCCGGAACCTGAGGATTCTTGGCTGGTATCGGATTACAGGCCGCTGCCAGGTCCAACTGATACTGCCTGTAGGCACGCGCCAGTTCCGCGCGCGGCGGCGCCCCCGTTCGGTTACGCACACCCTCGATACGCTGGTTTACGGCGCTTTCGGAAATGCCGAGTTCCCAGGCAATCTCCTTGCTGGTGCGGTTTTCCGCGACGAACGCCAGCACCTCGTGCTGCTTCGAAGTCAGCACGGGAAAGATCGCCATGATCTTCTGGACGTGCGTCAAGTCGCCGCTCCGCTCCATCTGCCCAACTTCCATAACACTATCGAACCACCCTCGTTCCGCCGAGCCCCCGCCCACGCAGTTCGTACAAAGCAATTATAGGTCGTCTGCAAACGCACTATCAACCCGTTACAGGCTACGACTTAACCAAATCCGACTTATCGCTCATCCACGACGCCATGCCGGCGGCCCGCCAAACATCCAGCTTCCAGCATCCGAATGAATTCAAAGCCGAATCGCCGTGTTCGCGCCCGGACAATACCGGCCACCCCTTAACCAGTTCTGCTCACTATCCGCGAGATTCGCGTCACTTGCGTCACGCCGGTTCGGCCAGCTCTATGTTCGAACAGAATTCAACCAACGAATGACCCAAAATGGATTAATTGGTCACTGCGACCGGCATTTCCCGCCCCGCCCAAAGCAAGCGAGGTAAAGCGGGAACTGATACTCACATACGACAACGCCCTCGCGCGGACGGGTCGCGTCCGCACGAGGGCGTCAATGTGACGGTTCGTGGAAGGGGCTTTATTCCTCGCCCATGCGCAGCGCGGCGATGAAGGCTTCCTGCGGAATCTGCACGTTGCCGTATTCGCGCATGCGCTTCTTGCCTTCCTTCTGCTTTTCCAGAAGCTTCTTCTTGCGGGTGATGTCGCCGCCGTAGCACTTGGCGGTAACGTCCTTGCGCATGGCGCTGATCGTTTCGCGTGCGATGACCTTGGCACCGATCGCCGCCTGGATCGGAATCTTGAACATGTGCCGGGGGATCAGTTCCTTCAGGCGTTCCACCAGCGCGCGGCCGCGCGGTTCGGCCTGGCTGCGGTGAACCACCATCGACAGAGCATCGACCGGCTCGTTGTTCACGAGGATGTTCATCATCACGAGATCACCCTCCTGAAGGCCGATCTGCTCATAGTCGAAGCTGGCGTAGCCTCGGCTGATCGACTTCAGGCGGTCGTAGAAGTCGAACACCACTTCGTTGAGCGGCAGTTCGTAAGTCACCTGCGCACGGCCGCCGACGTAAGTGAGGTCCTTCTGGATACCGCGACGGTCCTGACAGAGCTTCAGGATCGAGCCGAGATATTCATCCGGCGTATAGATCACGGCCTTGATCCACGGTTCTTCCATGAAGTCGATCTTGACGGGATCGGGCATGTCGGACGGGTTGTGCAGTTCCTTCACGGTGCCGTCCGTCATCGTCAGACGGTAGACCACGGAAGGCGCGGTGGTGATCAGGTCGAGGTCGTATTCGCGGCTAAGCCGCTCCTGAATGATCTCCAGGTGCAGCAGGCCAAGGAAGCCGCAGCGGAAGCCGAAGCCCAGTGCCGCGCTCGATTCCATCTCGAAACTGAAGCTCGCGTCGTTGAGACGAAGCTTGCCGATCGATTCGCGCAGTTTCTCGAAGTCGTTGGCGTCGACCGGGAAGAGCCCGCAGAACACCACCGGCTGCACTTCCTTGTAGCCCGGCAGCGCCTGCGTTGCGCCAGCCTTGACGGTGGTGATGGTGTCACCGACCTTGGCCTGCTCGACTTCCTTGATCTGCGCCGTGATGAAGCCGATCTCGCCGGGGCCCAATTCGGGCAGATCGATACGCTTGGGCGTGAAGCAGCCTACGCGGTCCACCAGGTGATCGGTGCCGCCCTGCATGAACTTGACGTTGAGGCCCTTCTTGATGACACCGTCGATGACGCGCACCAGAATGACGACGCCGAGATACGGATCGTACCACGAATCGACCAGCATCGCCTTCAGCGGCTTGTCGCGCTCGCCCTTCGGCGGCGGAATCTTGGCAACCACGGCTTCGAGGATCTCGGCAATGCCGATACCCGATTTGGCGGAAGCGAGCACCGCTTCCGACGCATCGATGCCGATGATGTCTTCGATCTCGGTGCGGACCTTTTCGGGTTCGGCGGCCGGCAGGTCGATCTTGTTGATGACGGGCACGATCTCGTGGTCGTGCTCGATCGACTGATAGACGTTGGCCAGCGTCTGCGCTTCCACGCCCTGCGCTGCGTCCACGACCAGCAGCGCGCCCTCGCACGCCGCCAGACTGCGCGATACTTCGTAGGCGAAGTCGACGTGGCCCGGCGTGTCCATCAGGTTCAGCTCGTAAGTGAGCCCGTCCTTGGCGGTGTAGCTCAGGCGCACGGTCTGCGCCTTGATGGTGATGCCCCGCTCCTTCTCGATATCCATGTTATCGAGCACCTGGGCGCTCATCTCACGCTCGGAGAGGCCGCCGGTCGACTGGATCAGGCGGTCGGCAAGCGTCGACTTGCCATGGTCGATATGGGCAATGATCGAGAAATTTCGGATCTGGGCGAGGTCTGTCATGAATGCGCCGTTAGCAGCGGTTTTCGCACCTGTCAGCCTGCCTTGCGCATCAATCCTGAATCACTTGCCTTCGGACCGGCTTCCGGATCGACCCGCGAGGGGCTGAACAGCACCGTTCCCGAGCCGTCGAGCTGCAGCGGACGGACGAATTCCACGCCCATGCGATCCTCCCGGCACCAGCGCGCGGTGGCGAGAACAACGTTGTCGTCCGCAAGCTGAATCCCGAATTGCGTATCGGCCGGCACGTTCCACAGGCCCTCTACCATAGCACCGGTGCTGGAGATGTTGCGGATCGTGGCATGATAGATATGTCCGCCGTGCTCCAGCACGACCTTGCGCAGCATGGTCTGGCGCGGCGCGCGAGCCGAACGCGGCCCCGTAGCCACTGCCGAAAGCCCCTGTTCGAGCCGGGCTGCCGCTTCGGCGGAGGTCAGTGACTTCTCGTAGATATAGCCCTGCACATGACTGCAGCCCAGCAGCCGCACGAGATCGAGCTCGTCGAACGTCTCGACCCCTTCGGCCGTCGTCTCCATGCCCAGCGCTTCGGCGAGGCTGACGATCGAGGAGATGATCGCGCCGTTACGGCTGCCGTCGATGGTGGCGCCGCGCACGAAGCTCTGGTCGATCTTGATCTTGTCGAACGGCGCCTTCTTCAGGTAGCCGAGCGAGGAATAGCCGGTGCCGAAATCGTCGAGCGCCAGCCGCACGCCGATCCCCTTGAGCGCGCCGAACATATCCTCCGTTGCCTTGCCCTCCCCAAGGAAAACGCTCTCGGTGATTTCGAGTTCGAGCCGGGCGGGATTGATTCCGGCTTCCGCCACGGCACCGGCAACGATCCCGGGAAGGTCGGGATTGGCGAATTGCAGTGGCGAGACGTTCACCGCAACGCGCACGTCATGCGGCCAAGCTGCCAGGTCGCGGCAGGCGGTGCGCAGTGCCCATTCGCCGATCTGGGAGACAAGACCGGTCTCTTCCGCCACCGGCACGAACTTCGCGGGCGAAAGATAGCCATGCCGGGGGTGCTTCCAGCGAAGAAGCGCCTCGAAACCGGTGATTTTCTCGGTCGTGGTATGAATTTGCGGCTGATAGTGCAGTTCAAGCGCGTCTCCGGCGATGGCATCGCGCAGGTCCTGCTCCAACTGCTGCCGCTCGCGTGCATCAGAATGGAGATCGTCGTCGTAAAAATGATGACGGCCACGTCCGCCGCCTTTCGCCGCATAGAGAGCAAGGTCGGCATTGCGGATCAGTGCTTCCGTCGTCGTGCCGTCGTCAGGACACATCGCGATGCCCAGCGATGCGCCGATCACCACGCGCGCGCCGTCGATCGAGTAAGGCTGCGACAGGTTCTCGATGATCCGGCGGGCGAGATGGCCGAGACCTTCGTGCTGGTGATAGCCCGGCAGGATCACCTGGAACTCGTCGCCGCCAAGGCGGCCGACCCGCCCCATGTTCGCGACAGTTGCGCGCAGGCGTTCGGCCACTTGCTTGAGCAGCGCATCGCCGGCCGGATGGCCCATGGTATCGTTGACCTGCTTGAAGCGATCGAGATCGAGCAGGAACACCGCGCAGGCACGATTTTCGATCCGCGGCGAATTGATGACCTTCTCCAGCCATTCCGACATCTGGAAGCGGTTGGCGAGCTTTGTCAGCGAATCGAAGCGCGCAAGCTGGGTGGCGTGCTGCTGCGACTTGCGGGTCTCGGTCAGATCGATCCCCGAGCCCCGGAATCCCAGGAAATTGTGAAACTGATCCAGCACCGGACGGCCGCTGATGGACCACCAGCGCTCATCCTTCTCATCGGTCGCGGCGCGCACGCCGATGTCCTGGAAGGAGGAGCGGGTCGAAAGGTGGAACGCCAGCGTGCGCTCGCTCTCGTGATCCTGCGCGCGCAGCCGGAACAGCCCGAGGAAGGGCCGTCCGTAAAGCTCCTCCTGCGGCACGCCGACCAATTCGGCGATGCGAGGCGAGACATAAGTGATGAAGGCTCGCCGGTCGGTCTCCCAGAACCAGCCCTGCCCGGTCTCCTCGTATTCGCGCAGAAGCTCCTCGGCGCGGTGCTGCTCGCGCTCCTGCTCCGCACGACGCGCCGATTCCCGCGCGGCGATGCGCGACTGGCGCATGGCCGCGCTCAGCCCGATGCCGATCCCCGCCGCCAGGAGGCCCATGGTCTGCGGCGATGCGGAATGAATCGACGCCCCTGCCCATACCCCCACCGTCGCCGCCACGATCGAGGTCAGGCGGCGGTCCAGCAGGACCGTCGCCAGCAACACCAGGATGCCGTAGCCCTTGATCGTGAGCCGCCAGTCGAGCGCCGGCGTCTCGTAAGTCCACTGCGCCGCAGCCACACCGAACAGGCACATCGGCAAGGCCACGGCCAGCAGCATGAGCGGATAACGCTTCCAGCTGCGGTGATGGAACTGGCCCTCAAGCGTGGCCAGTAGCGGCGCGGCGAGGCACAGCAGCATCGCGCCGAAGGACAGGCAAAGCGGAAACGAACCGGGCGCGCTGCGCGAGGCCACGCCCATCGCCACCAGCACGCAGACCATGGCCGGTGCCATGAGTTCCCAGCGCCGGGCGATGAAGAAGTGAAGCGGATCGCTGCTCGGGCCACGAGGGCGCAGAAACGCGAAGTTGGGTATGCCGGTGCGCGCGGCTTCCGACTGGGCGGAAAGCGCAGCCCTGTGCGCCGCGCCGCCACGCGATGCCTGCTGCTGCTCCTGAAGTCCCTTGCGCGCCATCAGATCGGCTATTGCCCCGAGCCCATTTCCAAAGTGTTAAGTCCCGGCAACCAAATCCGTTTGCGGTCGGGTATGGCACAAGTCGCCCGATCCACCGGATTTCACTTGCCGCCGCCGCCCAGTCATGTTTGCTTCCATGAATGGCGGGCGCTTAAGTGAGACACCGCCCGCCTGAGAGATAAGCCCTTGGGAGACAACACGATGCGGCACCTGGCAATCGTTGGTTCCGGACCGGCCGGCTACTACACGGCCGAAGCGGCGCTCAAGCAGTGGGGAGACGGTGTCAAAGTCGATATATTCGATTTGTCACCAGTGCCCTTCGGACTGATCCGCACCGGAGTCGCGCCCGATCACCAGTCGATCAAGAGCGTCTCGCACCGATACGAGACGACCGCGCTCAATCCGAACGTGCGCTTCGTCGGCAATGTGATGGTCGGCCGGGATATCACCATCGCGGAACTTCAGGATCTTTACGACGCCGTCGTTCTTGCCACCGGCGCGCCCAACGACCGAAAGCTGGGCCTTCCCGGCGAGAACCTGGCCAATGTCTTCGGCAGCGCCGCCTTTGTCGGCTGGTACAACGGCCATCCCGATTTCGCCGGCATCGGCCCCGATTTCGCCCATGAAACCGCCGTGATCGTCGGAAACGGCAACGTCGCACTCGATGTCGCCCGCATTCTCGCCAAGTCCGGCGCCGAATTCGAAGGCAGCGACATCGTGAGCCATGCGCTAGAAGCGCTGGAGGCATCCCGCGTAAGGCGGATCGTCATTCTCGGGCGACGCGGGCCGCACCAGGTGACGATGACGCCGAAGGAGTTGGGGGAACTGGCCAAGCTCTCTCGCGCCTGCCCGAGCGTCGATCCTGCCGACCTTCCGCCTCTGACGGAGGATGCAGCACTCGATCCGGGCATGCGAAAGACCATGGGGCACTTGCGCGGCTTCGCGATCGGCGGCGGCACTGCCAACGACAACGAAGGCCCGGCATGTCCCGGCCGCGACGTGCGGATCGAGTTCGACTTTTTCGCTGCCCCGCGCGCCATCCTCGGCACCGACCAGGTCGAGGGCATCGAGGTGGAACGCACCCGGCTCGTCGATGGCAAGGCCGTCGGCACCGGGGAGACCTATCGCATTCCCGCTGGCATCGTGGTCGCCTGCATTGGCTACCAGACCTCCCGGATTCCGGATGTTCCCTATGACGAACAGGGGGGGCGCTTCGCCAATGCCGAGGGAAGAATCGCGCCCGGCCTCTATTGCGTGGGCTGGGCAAGGCGCGGACCGACCGGAACCATCGGCACCAACCGGCCGGACGGCTTTGCGATTGTCGAGAAGATCGACGCCGATATCGGCGAAGGCAGCGGAAAGGCTGGGAGGCCGGGGTTCGACGCCCTCGCCGCACAGCGCGGCATCGACTACGTCAAGTTCACCGAGTGGCAGAAGATCGAGGAAGCCGAAGCCGCCAACGCCCGGCAAGGCGCCCCGCGCGAGAAGTTCGTGGCCGTGGACCAGATGATCGCGGAAGCGCATCCCTCCGCCGGAACCTGATCGATCCAAGGTAACAAAAAGGCCGGGGAATGCCCCGGCCTTTTCATTTTTCTGGTCCCTGAACGCGCAGGTCAGACGCGCATCGGCATCAGCACGTATAGCGCCGGGCTTTTCTCATCCTGGCGGATCAGCGTCGGCGCACCAGCGTCTGCCAGATGCAGTTCCACCGTATCGCCGTCGATCTGGCCGAGGATGTCCTTGAGATAATTGGCATTGAAGCCGATCTCGAAGCCTTCGGCCGAATAGTCCGCCGGAACCTCTTCGGCAGCCGTGCCGTTATCGGGCGACGTGACCGAAAGCGTCACACGGTCCTGTTCCAGCGCCATCTTCACCGCGCGGGTCTTTTCCGTGGCGATCGTCGCAACGCGGTCCACGCCTTCGAAGAAGCTCTTGGGATCGATCTTCAGCAGCTTGTCGTTCCCGGTGGGGATGACGCGCGTGTAGTCCGGGAAGGTTCCGTCGATCAGCTTGCTGGTCAGCACCACGCCATGCTCACCGCCCAGCGTGAAGCGGATCTTGCTCGCCGAGAGATCGACCAGCACATTGGTGTCGAGCGCTTCTTCGAGCAGCTTGCGCAGCTCGCCGACGCATTTGCGGGGCACGATCACGTCGGGCATGCCCTCCGCGCCGTCGGGACGAGCAAGAGTGAAGCGTGCCAGTCGGTGGCCATCGGTGGCGGCTGCCTTCAGTTCCTCGTCGGAGACGTGGAGGAAGATGCCGTTGAGATAGTACCGGGTTTCCTCGGTCGAGATGGCGAAGCGCGTGCGGTCGATCAGCTGGCCCAGCGTTGCCGCCGGAATCTCGAAGCTGGTCGGCAGTTCGCCCTCGGCAATCATGGGGAAATCGTCACGCGGGAGCGTCGGCAGCTGGAAGCGGCTGCGTCCGGCCTTCACCACCATGCGGTTGTCCGCGGCATCGAGGCTCACCTGGCTGCCGTCAGGCAGCTTGCGGGCGATGTCGAACAGGAGGTGGGCGGAAACCGTGATTGCGCCAGCCTGCTCGACCGAGACGACGCCGAGCGTCTCGACGACCTGCAAGTCGAGGTCGGTCGCCATGATGCGCAAGGACCCGGTGCCCGAGGCCTCGATCAGCACGTTCGAGAGAATGGGAATGGTATTGCGCCGCTCGACGACGGACTGCACGTGCGAAAGACAGCGCAGGAGCGTGGAACGTTCGATGGTGGCCTTCATGACAGCCTTTAGTCCCCCTTGATCGGGCAAGGGATGCAAAACATCCCGAATTTCAGGACGAATATCTCTAGCGAACGGAAGGCTTGCGGCAAGCGACTATTGCCCGCTCTCCGGTGTTTCTGGGGATAAATTAGGGGATTTCAGGCGTTCGCGGATCGATTCGAACGCTTTCCCCGCATTGGGCGCTCGAATTGCTTCATCCAGCACCCTCCCCATGCAAACCGATTCTTCCCGGCCCACATAACGCCCATAAGCCGCAACCGGCGCGTAGCCATGCCGACGATAGAACGCTGTCGCGCGGGTATTGACCTTGCGTGTGGAGAGGCGAACCTCGCGGTAGCCGTCAGCCGATGCGCCCGCCTCCAGGGCGGCCAGAACCGCCGCACCGCAGCCTTGATCGGCATACATGCGCTTGATCTCCGCCACTTCCTCTTCAAGTGGCCGATAGGCGCCGCATCCGATCACGGCGCCCTCCCCGTTCCGCGCGACCACAAACAGCGCGCGGGAAACGAGGACGTCCGCCGGATCGAACGACGACGTGCCGCCGTCCCCCGTGATCGCTGCGAGCGCCTCCGAAAGGCGCTCCATCGCCGCGACGGCTTCGGGATTGCGCGGATCGCAGGGTTCCACCCGCACGGTCCGCGCAATCCCGGGGGTCATGTCAGACCATTACCATGCCGCCGTTGACGTGGATCGTCTGGCCGGTGACGTAGCCTGCTTCCTTCGAGGCCAGGAATACGGCGGCCGAGGCGATATCCTCGCCCTCGCCCATGCGGCCCATCGGGATCCGGCCGTTGAGCGCGTCCTTCTGGGCATCGGGCAGCACTTCGGTCATCGCGGTGCGGATGAAGCCCGGCGCGATGCAGTTCACGGTGACGTTACGGCTGGCGAGTTCCTGCGCGAGGCTCTTCGACATGGCGGTGATTCCGCCCTTGGCCGCGCAGTAGTTCATCTGGCCGGGATTGCCGGTGGTGCCGACGACCGAGGTAACGTTGATGATACGGCCGAAGCGCGCCTTCATCATCGGCTTGGTCACGGCGCGCATCAGGCGGAAGGTCGATTCGAGGTTGATGCGGATGACCTGATCCCACTCCTCGTCCTTCATGCGCATGGCGAGGTTGTCACGGGTGATGCCGGCGTTGTTGATCAGGATATCGATCTTGCCCAGCGATTCGAGCGCGGCGGGAACCAGCTTCTCGACCTGCTCGGCATCGCCGAGGTTGCAGGCGATGGCGACGTGATCGACATCCTGCAGGTGCTGCGGGGTGTGCTCGTCCAGCTCGTCGCGGAAGGCGCGCAGCTTGTCGGCGTTCGAGCCCGAGATGGCAAGGCGCGCACCCTGCGCGGCCAGCGCGCGGGCGACGGCGGAACCGATGCCGCCCGAGGCGCCGGTGACGAGGGCGGTCATTCCGTTGAGGTTGAACATCTTTCAAATCTCCGTGAATCGCCTGCCTGATCGGCAGGCGACGGCCCGCTGAACGGGGCCATTCTTCAAACCTTCAAGGCGCCGGGGTCAAGCCCGGCGCGCCAATCAGAGGCCTTTCGCCAGTTCCTCGATCTCGGCCATGGTCACGGCGGAGATCACCTCCACCTCGCCGGCCGAACGCTTGATCATCGGGCCGAGCACCTTGCCGCCGAGTTCGACGAACGTCTCGACGCCCGCCTCCCGCATGGCGATCGCGCTTTCGCGCCAGCGGACACGGCCGGTGACCTGCTCGACCAGCAGGCGCTGGATTTCTGCGGGATCGGTGACGACCGAGGCGGTGACATTGGCGAACAACGGCACGTGCAGGCTGACCGGAGGGGTCTTGGCCAGTGCCTCCGCCATGGCGTCGGCAGCGGGCTGCATCAGCGGGCAGTGGAACGGCGCCGAGACCGGCAGCAGCACGCCGCGCTTGATCCCGAAGTCCTTCACCAGCGCAACGGCGCGCTCGATGGCTTCGCGGTGCCCCGAAATCACGACTTGCGTGGGATCGTTGTCATTGGCCACCGTGCAGACCTGGCCCTCGGCAGCGGCAGCGGCGAGTTCCGTGGCCTTCTCGATATCGGCGCCGAGCAGCGCGGCCATGGCGCCAAGGCCCACCGGAACGGCAGCCTGCATCGACTGACCGCGCAGCTTCAGCAGACGCGCGGTGTCGGCAAGGCTGAAAGCACCGGCGGCGCAGAGCGCGGTATATTCGCCCAGCGAGTGCCCGGCGACGAAGTCCGCCTTGTCGGCGAGCGTGATGCCGCCCTCCTTTTCCAGCACGCGCAGGACGGCGATGGCATTGGCCATGATCGCCGGCTGGGCGTTCTCGGTAAGGGTCAGTTCCTCTTCGGGGCCCTGCGTCATCACGCGGAAGAGGTTCTGGCCGAGCGCCTCGTCCACTTCCTGGAAAACTTCGCGCGCGACGGCGCTGGCTTCGGCGAGTTCGGCGCCCATGCCGACCTTCTGGCTGCCCTGTCCGGGGAAAACGAATGCACGCATCTGGCGGCTTCCTTTGTCTGGCAGGCGCTGAGGCCGTGTGCCGTTTTTACGAATCGAATGTGGCGCGGCGGGTTATTGCCCTTCCGCGTTCCCCGCAAGTCCGAACGGCACGATCCTGTTGGCCGCGTCATGCCCGATGTCCGCGCTGCCGAGGAAGGGGATCGAATGATGCTCGCACCAATGGCGGGCGATTTCCTCAGCCTCGATGCCGAAAGGCCGATCATTTTCGGGCACGTCGCTGACCCGGCCGAGCCGCAGGCCGGCGATACCGCCGAGATGCGCGGTCAGGTGGAAGAACAGCCGGTCCACCGCATAGAGATACTCCGAGACCTCCTCCACCAGCACGACATGCTTGGCCAGCCCCGGCATCAGCCGCGTGCCGCACAGCATCGCGAGAGTCATGAGGTTGAAGGCGACTCGCGGGTGGCCATCCCCGCTCGGCTCCAAGCCCGAGGCATCGCCCGAAAGAAAGGCCAGCGCGCGCCGAACCGCATCCGCACCGCCCGCGCGCCGGATATCGGCCAGCATCGGCCCATGGACCGGCTTACCGATCCGCGCGCGATAGAGCCCGCCCAGCAGATAGCCTGCATCGGAATAACCGAGGAACGTCTTGTCCTGCGCCTCGTGCGAGAACCGGGCGAGAGCGGCTTCGGCCACGCGGCAGGCGCCATAGCCGCCGCGCGCGAACCACACCGCGTCCACCGAGGGATCGTTGGCGCATTCCACCAGAGCCTCGATCCGCCGCGCGTCGCTGCCGGCGAAATGGCCATCCACTTCGAAGCACTGATCGTGGATCACAAGCTCCGCATCGGGGAACTCCTCAGCCGCGAGAGCGACGACGGCTTCCGCATCCTCGCGGGTGATCGGGGTGGACGGTGCACAAACTGCGATACGGGTCATGGCTCCTTCCTATCGAGGTTGTCAGGACGAACAAGGCCGCATACCGAAGCGTCATGACTTCCGATCACGATCTCACCTCTCATCCCTGGTTCTTCTGCGGCATCGGCGGATCTGGCATGTTGCCGCTCGCGCTGATCCTTCGGGGACACGGCGCGCAGGTCGCGGGATCGGACCGCAGCCGAGATCAGGGCCGCACGCCTGAAAAGTTCGCATGGCTGGAAAGCCTTGGCTTCGAACTGCACCCGCAGGACGGCAGCGGCATTACCGGCGCGGAACAAACGCTGGTCGCCTCGGCGGCAGTGGAAGACACGGTGCCGGAAGTGGTGCGCGCGCAAGAGTTCGGCTGCCCGCGCATGAGCCGCGCGCAGCTTCTCGCCACCCTGTTCAATGCCGCACCCTTCGGGATCGCCATCGGCGGCACCTCGGGCAAGTCGACCGTCACCGGCATGACAGGCTGGATCATGACCCATGCGGGCTGCGATCCCACGATCATGAACGGCGCGGTGATGAAGAACTTCGCCTCGCCCGATGCACCTTTCGCCAGTGCCCGGGTTGGTCAGGGCGAAGTCTTCGTTTCGGAAGTGGACGAGAGCGACGGCTCCATCGCGCTCTATCGCCCGAAAGTGGCGGTGCTGGGCAACGTCAGCCTCGACCACAAGAGCCTTGAGGAACTGCGCCAGCTTTTCGGCGACTTCCTTGGCCGTGCGGATGTATCCGCGATCAATCTCGACGATGCGGAAACCGCCGCCCTCGCCCCCCACGCCAAGGCGCTGGTGACGTTCGGCATTTCATCGCCGGACGCGCAGATCGGCGCCGTCGATGTAGTCGAAGGGCCGACGTCACTGACTGCCGTGGTGCTGGATCGCCGCGACGGGACTTCGCACGCGCTGGCATTGAAGGTGCCGGGTCGCCACAACCTCTACAACGCGCTCGCCGCCATCGCCGCGGCCAATGCCGCCGGTGTTTCGGTGGCCGAGGGGGTAGAGGCGCTGGGCAGTTTTGCAGGGCTTGCCCGCCGGTTCGATATCGTCGGCACTTCGCCATCGGGCGTGACGGTGATCGACGATTTCGGCCATAACCCGGACAAGGTCTCGGCCACGCTGGCAACGCTCAAGGCGCATCCGGGCCGCGTTATCGCCTTCTTCCAGCCGCACGGCTACGGCCCGCTCAAGCAGATGGGCCATGAACTGGCGCATGTGCTGGCCACCAGGCTGGGGCCAAACGATATGACGATCCTGTGCGATCCGGTCTATTTCGGCGGCACCGTGGACCGCTCCGAGGGCAGCGAGCGCATCGTGCGCCTGATCGAGGCCGATGGCGGAGCAAATGGACCAGGGGCCGAATACGTGCCCTCTCGCGAGAACTGCGCCAGCCGCATCGTCGAGATCGCCAAGCCGGGCGACCGTGTGGTCGTGATGGGCGCGCGCGACGATACTCTGACAGTCTTCGCGAAAGACCTGCTCGCAAGACTGTGAAACACCGCCCCGGCTCTGTCCGGGGCGATGTATGACCCAATCAGTGCGCCGTGCCGCGCGCCTTTGCGATCAGATGCACCACGATCGCGATCACCGCGCCCAGCACCAGCCCGACCACGGCCGAAGCCAGGGCATAACCGAGCCAGCCCAGCACGCCGCCGAGCGGCCCGCCCAGCACGGCCAGCCAATGCTCGACACCATGGGCAAGATGGGCGGGACCGGGAACGCCCAGTTCTTCCAGCCCGTGCAGGATGATCCCGCCGCCGACCCACAGCATCGCCAGCGTACCCACAGACGCAAGGACCGTCAGCACCTTGGGCATGCCGGTAACGAGCATGCGTCCGAAAGCCTGCGTGCCTTTGCCCTGCTTCCTGGCGAGGTGCAGGCCGATGTCGTCCATTTTCACGATCAGCGCGACAGCGCCGTAGACACCCGCCGTGATGAGAATGCCGACCAGCGCCAGCGCCACGGCCCGCGCCAGCAGCGAACTGTCCGCCACTTCCGCAAGGGCGATGGCCATGATCTCCGCCGAGAGGATCAGGTCCGTGCGGATCGCACCGGACACGCGCGCCTGCTCGAAGCTCGCCGCGTCGGCAACCGGCTCTTCCAACGTCTCACCGTGATGCGCGCCGCCGAACTTCTCGATAACTTTCTCGGCGCCTTCGAACGCGAGATACGCACCGCCCAGCATCAGGATCGGGGTGATGAGCCAGGGCAGGAATGCGCTCAGCAGCAGCGCGATCGGCAGCAGGATGAACAGCTTGTTCCGCAAGCTGCCCTTGGTGATCTTCCAGATGATCGGCAGTTCGCGCTCGGGCGTGAAGTCCGTGACATAGCCCGGCGTAACCGCTGCGTCGTCAATCACAACGCCTGCCGCCTTGCTGCCGGCCTTGGCGACGCCCAGCCCCACATCGTCGAGCGAAGCTGCGGCGGCGCGGGCGATTACCGCGACGTCATCTAGAAGAGCTACGAGGCCGGAAGCCATCTGGAAGGAAATCCCCTGTTTGAATGATGCCCGCAGCCATGCGGGCGAAACTATCCGCGATCAAGCGAAAGCGGACAAAGTCGTGCCCATGAAAGGGCTTATCATGAGCATGGCCACACATGCCCCGGCCTTTTCACATCCGGCCCCTTAATGCTCCCCTCCCCCCAACCGTTCTCAGCCTTGTCCGGAAGATCACTTCCAAACTCCTGACAATCTCTTGAAAATCTGGGGAAACACCATGTCCGTCATCAATACCAACATCAGCGCCCTGCGCGCTTCGAACGCCTCCATCGCCGCCAACAAGACCCTTGGCACCGCCATGGAGCGCCTCTCCACCGGCAAGCGCATCAACTCCGCCAAGGACGACGCCGCCGGTCTCGCCATCTCGACCTCGATGACGGCGCAAGTCCGCGGTATGAGCCAGGGCATCCGCAACGCCAATGACGGCATCTCGCTTGCCCAGACCGCCGACGGCGCGCTTTCGGAAGTGTCGAACATGCTCCAGCGGGTTCGCGAACTGGCCATCCAGTCCGCCTCGGGCACCTATCAGGACAGCGACCGCAACGCGATGCAGCAGGAAGTCACCGCGCTGACCGATCAGATCGACGATATCCTCACGCAGACCACCTTCAACGGCAACACCCTCTTCGCCACTACCGGCAGCGACGTCACCTTCGACATCCAGACCGGCGCCAATTCGGGCGAGACGGTTACGCTGACCTCCACCATGATCGACGGCAGCAATCTCGACGCCTCGGCGCTCGACGTATCGACCAGCACCGCAGCCTCGGACACGCTCGACTTCATCGACGACGCCCTGGAAGACGTGAACCAGACCCGCGCCTCGCTCGGCGCCGGGCAGAACCGCCTCGAATCCGCGATCAACAACCTGACCAACAATGTCACCAACCTGTCGGACGCCCGCTCGCGGATCGAGGATGCAGACTACTCGCTGGAAACCACGCAAATGGCCAAGGCGCAGATCCTCAGCCAGGCATCCACCGCGATGATCGCCCAGGCCAACCAGGCCCAGCAGAACGTCATGAGCCTGCTGCGCTGACGATCCGATAGCCCGACAGGGTCGCAAACAGACGGCGGGCCGGAAGGTCCGCCGTCTTTCGTCAGAACTCGACGTCGAGTTCCTCGATATCCTCGGGTTCGGCATGTGCCGCAGCGATCCACTCCGCCATCGGCGACCACTTCTCGATCGTCTCGCAATAGGCGCGGAGCTGGCCCGACATCGGCACTGCATAAGTGATGAAGCGCCGTGTCACCGGCGCATACATGGCATCGGCGATCGTCGGCTTCTTTCCGAACAGGAAAGGCCCCCGATAGGTATCGAGGCAATCTTGCCAGATCGTCTCGATCCGTTCGATATCGGGCCGGGCACCGGAGAAGATCGGGAAACTCTCGTGCCGGACCTTGAGATTCATGGGCAATGCCGACCGCAGGTTGGTGAAGCCGGAATGGATCTCGCCGGAAATCGACCGACAATGTGCCCGCGCAATGGCGTCTTCGGGAAGGAGGCCCGCGTCGGGGAACTTCTCGTTGAGATATTCGGCGATTGCCAGGGTATCCCACACGCTCGCGCCATCATGGCTTAGCCGGGGCACCAGCACCGAGGGCGACAGCAGTAACAGTTCGGCACGGTTCGCCGCATCGTTGAGCACCTGCTTCTCTTCGATATCCAGACCTGCAAGCCGGCACAGCAGCCAGCCCCTCAGCGACCATGCGGAATATGTCTTGCTGGAAATCGTCAGCTGCGCCGGTGCCGAGTCGCTCATGAGTCATGTCCTTGCAGCGTGCTTTTGCTTGCATCAGCTTATGATGCAGCGCAGCATGAATCCAGTGCGGATTGCATCTCCGCCGCCGAATCGCCCACCTGCTTATCAGCCTCTCGATCCCTCGAAACGCATTTGTCACAGGGGACCAGTACGAATGCTTTACCAGGCGTACCAGACCTGCTCCGACATGCTGGCACCGGCCCGAATGGCCGCGCAGGCCGCCACCGGATTCCGCGACCGCTATCTTGGCGGAGCGCAGGATATGCCTTGGTTCAGGCGGTTCTTTGCGCTGGCCGAAGTGTTCGACAAGGCAACCATAACGCACCAGCGCCCCGCCTACGGTATCGACAGCGTTCTCTCCGGCAACCGCGACGTCACGGTACGCGAGGAAGTGGCGCTGGACCTGCCGTTCTGCAACCTGCTGCACTTCGCGAAGGACGATGTTGCAACGCCGCAACCCAGGATGCTGGTGGTGGCCCCGCTTTCAGGCCACTACGCCACGCTCCTGCGCGACACCGTGCATACCTTACTGAGCGATCACGACGTCTACATCACCGACTGGAAGAACGCGCGCGACGTCCCGCTGAGCGAGGGCGATTTCGGCTTCGACGATTTCGTGGACTATGTGATCCACTTCCTTCAGGAACTGGCCGATCCCGCCGACCAAGGTTCGCAAGGCCGCCGCGGTGCGCACGTGCTCGCAGTATGCCAGCCCTGCGTCCCGGTTCTGGCGGCGGTAGCGCTGATGGCGCAGGACGACGACCCCGCGCAGCCCCGTTCGATGACCCTGATGGGCGGCCCGATCGACACCCGCGAAAGCCCGACATCGGTCAATGAACTGGCGACGGAGCACCCGTTCATGTGGTTCGAGGACAACATGATCCACACCGTGCCGCTGCGCCATCCCGGCGCCGGACGGAAGGTCTACCCCGGTTTCGTCCAGCTCTCCGCCTTCATGTCGATGAACATGGGCCGCCATTTCAGCCAGTTCCGCAAGCTCTACCAGGCGCTTGCCGACGAACGCCCGACGGACGCCGAAAAGATCGAGACTTTCTACGACGAGTACCTCGCCGTGCTCGATCTTACCGCCGACTTCTATCTGGAAACCATCGACAAGGTCTTCCAGCGCGCCCTGCTCGCCCGGGGAGAACTGGAACATCGCGGCCGCAAGGTCGATTGCGGCGCCATCCGCAAAACCGCGCTCCTCACCGTCGAAGGCGAGCGCGACGACATTTGCGCCGTGGGCCAGACGGCCGCCGCCCATTTCCTCTGCTCCAGCCTTCGCCCTCACCTTAAACGCCACCACTTGCAGACAGGAGTGGGTCACTACGGCCTGTTCGCGGGCTCGCGCTGGGAAACGCAGGTCTACCCGCAAGTCCGCAACCTGGTCCTCGCCGTGAGCTGATCCGCGCGGCGGACACGGTTTTGCTTGCGTTCCGTCCCGGATAGGCTAAGGGCGCGCCTTCCGTTTCATGCCGTGATGCAGGACGGAAGGAAAGAAAGCCGGAGGGGCCCCGCAATCCCGCGGACAAGCCAGCGATCGGTTAGACAGAGAAAAGGAAGCTGCCGTGGCTCAGTATGAGCACGTGTTCCTGGCACGCCAGGACCTCAGCCAGGCGCAAGTCGATGCACTTGCCGCCACCGCCACCGAGATCGTCGAAGCAAACCAGGGCAAGGTCACCAAGACCGAAACCTGGGGCCTCAAGAATCTCGCGTACAAGATCAAGCGCAACCGCAAGGCGCACTTCGTGATGCTCAACATCGAAGCTCCCGGCGACACCATCGCCGAGCTCGAGCGTCAGACGCAGATCAACGAAGACGTGATCCGTTACCTGACCATCCGCGTCGACGAACACGAAGCTGGTCCGTCGGTCATGATGCGCAAGAGCGACCGCGAGCGTACTCGCCGTCGTGAACGTGAAGGGAACTGATTTCCATGGCACGTGCATTCTTCCGCCGCCGCAAGTCCTGCCCGTTCTCGGGCAAGAACGCTCCGGCCATCGACTACAAGGACGTACGTCTGCTTCAGGGCTTCATGTCCGAGCGTGGCAAGATCGTTCCGAGCCGCATCACCGCGGTTTCCGCAAAGAAGCAGCGTGAGCTGAGCCAGGCGATCAAGCGCGCCCGGCACATCGGCCTCCTGCCCTACATCGTCAAGTAAGGGAGGCTAGGCCCATGGACATCATCCTCCTCGAACGCGTCGAAAAGCTCGGCGCCATCGGCGATGTCGTTTCCGTCAAGGACGGTTACGCCCGCAACTACCTTCTTCCCAACAAGAAGGCCCTGCGCGCCAACGAACGCAACAAGAAGGTCTTCGAGGCCAACCGCGCGAAGATCGAGGCTGAAAACGCCGAGCGTCGCGCCGGTGCAGAAGCCCAGTCGAGCGAAGTCGAAGGCAAGCAGGTCGTCCTGATCCGCGCTTCGTCGAACTCCGGCCAGCTCTACGGTTCGGTTTCCGTCCGTGACATCGTCGATGCCCTCAACGAGCAGGGCGCTGGCGTTGCCAAGCAGATGATCGTGCTCGAGCGCCCGATCAAGACCATCGGCGTGTTCGACGTTCGCGTCAGCCTGCACCCCGAAGTCTCGGTCAACGTCAAGGTGAACGTCGCTCGTTCGCCCGACGAAGCCGACCTGCAGTCGCAGGGCGTGGACGTGATGGCCGCGATGTTCGAACAGGACGTCTCCGGCTTCACCGAAGCCTACGACCCGAACGCCGAACCCGGCGAAATCGCGGTCGAGGAAGCTGTCGAAGGCGAAGAAGAAGCCTGAGCTTCTTCTTTCCCGGCAACTGCCTAAGGGAATCAAGGCCCTCGCTCCATGCGGAGCGGGGGCCTTTCTCTTTTTCCCCGCGCCCCGTTCGAAATTTAAGCTGCTATTGCCCTGCAACATAAATTCAGTAATTACGGGCGATGGAAACGATCAAGAGCACTCTCGCGGAACTCGTCCGCGTTTATGAAACCGCCGTCAGCACTCTCCGGGCCGACATTTCCGCCTTTGTAGAGAACGGCACGCCTCCGCCGCCCGAACGCCGCGAAATGCGCGCATGGTCCTACCCCGAACTGCGCATCACTTACGCAGGCACGGAGCGCGGCACGTTCTACAGCCGTTCGTTCGGCCGCCTGAACGAAGCCGGCGTCTACACGACCACGATCACCAAGCCGCGCCTCTTCGCGGACTATCTCGAGGAACAGCTCGCGCTGCTTCACGAAGATTACGAGGTGGAGATCGTTGTCGGCCCGTCGACGCAGGAAATCCCCTTCCCCTACGTCCTTGACGGCGTTGGCATGGGCAGCGTCACGCCGCAGGAACTGGCCGCGCACTTCCCGACGACCGAACTCGCGATGATCGGGGACGAGATCGCCGATGGCGTGTTCCGCCAGGAATCCGGCGAACCGCTGCCTCTGGCCCTGTTCGACGGTTTGCGCACCGACTTCAGCCTCGCTCGCCTGGCACACTACACCGGGACCAGCCCTGAGCACTGCCAGCGCTACATCCTCTTCACCAACTACCACCGCTACGTGGACGAGTTCGTGGACTGGGCCGGCAAGCAGATCGGCACGGACGACTACACGGCGCTTTCGGGCGCCGGCGGCCTCTATCTCGACAGCCCGGTAGAGAATGCCCGCGAACGCCTGTCCGACACGGCATGGCGGCGTCACCAGATGCCCGCCTACCACCTGATCCGGCCCGACAAGTCGGGCATCACGCTCGTCAACATCGGCGTCGGCCCCTCGAACGCCAAGACGATCACCGATCACCTCGCGGTCATCCGCCCCGAAGTGTGGCTGATGATCGGCCACTGCGGCGGGCTTCGCGAAGGCCAGCGCATCGGCGACTATGTGCTCGCCCATGCCTATCTGCGCGATGATCATGTGCTCGATCCGGTCCTGCCGCCCGAGATCCCGCTGCCTGCCATCGCCGAAGTGCAGCAGGCGCTTGCCTCGGCGGCCGAAGCGGTCAGCGGCGAAGGCGGCGCCAACCTGAAGAAGCGGATGCGCACCGGCACCGTCGTCACCACCGACGACCGGAACTGGGAACTGCGCTATACCGAATCCGCGCATCGTTTCAGCCTCAGCCGCGCCATCGGCATCGACATGGAAAGCGCCACGATCAGCGCCCAGGGCTACCGGTTCCGCGTGCCCTACGGCACCCTGCTGTGCGTCTCGGACAAGCCGATCCACGGCGAACTCAAGCTGCCGGGCCAGGCCAACCGCTTCTACGAAGAAGCCATCGCCAGCCACCTCAAGATCGGCCTCCACGCCTGCGACCTGCTCCGCGCCGAGGGCGAGAAGCTGCATTCCCGCAAGCTGCGCGCGTTCAACGAACCGCCTTTCCGGTAAGAACCCGCCGCGCGGCGGCGCTAACGGCATGACGGGAAAGGGCGTCGCTCCACCAGAGCGACGCCCTTTTTCGATTCCGGCAAAAACACACGGCGCGCGCCCGATGCGCGATGGCGCCCAGAACCCTTCCATTCCCCGCAACCCGGCACGGAAATGTCAGCGCCGGCAGCCAGATAGCAATCTTATAAGTTTGTGATGGATTTTTGCACAACAAATCGGCATATCCGCAAGACAAGATGAAGTAATTTCATGTTACATGAATATTTCAAAAAATTACCTTTAAATTACTTTTATAAATCATCCGATGAAATAATAGTTGCCCATCTACAACTGTGGGAACTTCAATAAAGATCGAATACTATTTACTGATGACAGATCGTTAATCTCGGGAGCAAACCCCCTCATCTGGTTTCGGCCTGCGCCGAATGACGCGCCGAAACCCGCAAAGGGAGTACCGAATGACATCCGAGATGAAGCGCCTTCTGCTGGCGTCCACCCTGCTGATGGGCCTGCCTGCCATGGCACATGCCCAGGACAGCACCCCGGCAAATGCCTCCGCCAACGCGGCCGATGCCGAACCGGAAGGCGGCGCCATCGTCGTGACCGGCTCGCGCCTGTCCAATCCGAACCTTGAGCAGGCCGCGCCGATCATGGCCGTGTCGGCAAAGGAAATCGCGCTGACCGGGCAGGTCAACGTCGAGAATATCCTCAAGGACCTGCCGCAGATCCTGCCGGGCTCGACCGCTGCCTCCAACAATCCCGGCGGGGGCGTCGCCACGGCCGACCTGCGCGGCCTGGGCGCCGCGCGCACCCTGGTCCTGGTGAACGGCCACCGCTATGTCTCGTATGACACCAACCAGATCGTCGACCTCAACACGATCCCGACCGCGCTGATCGAGCGTGTGGACGTGGTGACGGGCGGCAAGTCGGCAGTCTACGGGTCGGACGCAGTGACCGGTGTCGTCAACTTCGTGACCAAGCAGGACTTCGACGGGGTCCAGGCCAATGCCAACTACCGCCTGACCGGCGAAGGCGACGGTGCGCAGTACAATGGCGGCCTTCTGGTCGGCAAGAATTTCGCCGACGGGCGCGGCAACATCACGATCTACGGCGACTACATGCGTCGCAAGTCGATCCTCCAGTCGGGCCGCAGCTACACCTCGGTCGCGCAGACCGACGGCACCAGCGGGCTGGTCGCCGGCGGTTCGGGAACGACACCGGACGGCAAGGTCACGCTGGACGGAACCGGCTACAAGTTCGCGCAGGACGGCAGCTATTCGCTCTACGAAAGCCCGGCCGACGCCTACAACTACGCATCGGAGAACTACCTTCAGGTTCCCCAGAAGCGCGAATTGCTCTCGGCGCAGTGGCACTTCGACGTCAGCGATCACCTGACTCTCTACGGTGAGGGCCAGTACATCCACAACCGCGTGAAGAACCAGCTCGCGCCGACGCCGCTGACCGGCACCTTCTCGATCGACACCGATTCGTCCTTCCTGTCATCCAGCTCGCAGGCCCTGCTCGCCAGCTACGACACCGACGGCGACGGCTATACCTCCACCGCCATCAACCGCCGCCTGACCGAAGTCGGCGACCGCATCTCCAACATGGACAGCAAGGCCTATCGCGGCCTCATCGGCGCACGCGGCCAGATTTCGGGCAACTGGAACTACGACGCCTACTTCAGCTACTCGCGCACCAGGCAGGTCGAGCGCCAGTCCGGCAACGTCTCGGCAAGCCGGGTCCAGCAGGCCCTGCAGACCACCTACGATTCCAGCGGCAACCTCGTTTGCTCGGATACCAGCAACGGCTGCGTTCCGCTGAACATCTTCGGTGCCGGCAACATCAGCCAGGAAGCGGCGGACTTCATCTCGATCGATACGGTCAACCGCTCCACCATCACCGAGAAGGTCGCCAGCGGCGCGATCACCAACAGCAACCTGTTCGATCTTGGTGCAGGCCCGGCCGGTCTTGCGTTCGGTGCCGAGTATCGCAGCGAGCACGGCAGCTTCGAACCCGACGAAGCACTCGCCTCGGGCGATGTGATCGGCTTCAACTCGTCCGAGCCGATCGCCGGCGGCTATAACGTCAAGGAGCTGTTCGCCGAAATCGACGTCCCGCTGATTGCCGACAAGCCGTTCATCCACCGCCTGGACTTCAACGGCGCCTACCGCTTCTCGGACTATTCGAATGCGGTGTCCCAGGTCAGCACTTTCTCGGCGGGCCTCGTCTGGTCGCCGGTCAAGGACATCAGCTTCCGCGGCCAGTTCTCCCGCGCAGTCCGCGCGCCGACGGTCAACGACCTGTTCAGCGGCAATGCCCAGAACTACGAATCGGCAACCGACCCCTGCGCCAAGGATTCGGCGACCGGCACGAGCGAGGCGATCACCAACGCCAATCTCAACGCAAGCTGCCTTGCCTCGGGCATCCCTGCATCGAAGATCGGCAACTACACTGCGGATTCGCAGATCGAGAGCTACAACGGCGGCAATACCGCGCTGCGCGAAGAAACGGCGAATACCTGGACGGTCGGTACGATGATCCAGCCCCGGTTCGCTCCGGGCCTCTCCTTCACCGTCGATTATTACCACATCAAGATCGACAACTTCATCACTGCCGTTGGCACGTCGAACATCATCAAGTCGTGCTACGGTACCAAGGAGAACGGCTGGACGCCGATCGATACCAGTGCCTGCGCCCTGCTGCCGCGTGACTCCAATACCTACATGATCACCGGCGCGATCGACAATCTGACCAATTCGGGCGGCGTGAAGACCGACGGCATCGACTTCGATGCCCAGTACGCCATCCCGCTTGCCTTCGGGGCCCAGGACAGCAGCAAGCTGACTCTGCGCGTGAGCGGCACCCGGTTGCTGCACTGGACGTTCAATCCCACCGCCAACCTGTCCAGCGCGTCGGTCGAATGCGCCGGCAAGTTCGGCCTGCTCTGCAACAACGTCTATGCCAAGTGGCGCCTCAACAGCCGCGCAACATGGTCGACCGACGGCGCGACCGTGTCGCTTGCGTGGCGCCACCTTTCGCCGGTCAAGGATGACGACAACTCGACGGAATACACCGTCGAGAAGATCAAGGCGTATGACTACTTCGATCTCACCGCGCAGATCGATGTGGCGGACCGCTTCACCTGGAACATCGGCATGAACAACATGTTCAACAAGAAGCCGCCGATCCTGGGTGACAACCAGGAACAATCGAACACCTATCCGACGACTTACGACGTTTACGGCCGGACTTTCTTCACCGGTGTGACCGTCAACTTCTGACGCTCATGAAAAAGGGGAGCCGGGCGAACCGGCTCCCCCTATCTGCTTCGAAACGGCCCCGGCGACCATGCGTCGCCGGGGCCGTTCTCGTTACCAGCCCTGCTTCTCGCCCTTGTTCTGCTCGTCGAGCCACTTCTTGAGCGGCGCGAAATAGTCGAGCATCGGCTTGGCGCTCATCTGCGGAGTGCCGGTGAAGGCCTTGAGCGCCTCCGGCCAGGGCTTGGACATGCCCATCTCCAGCATCTTGTTCAGGTTTTCGCCGACCTTCTTGTCACCATAGAAGCTGCAACGGTGCAGCGGGCCCTTCCAGCCGGCCTGCTTGCACGCCGCCTGATAGAACTGGAACTGGAGGATGCGGGCGAGGAAGTAGCGCGTGTAGGGCGTGTTGCCCGGAACGTGGAACTTGGCACCCGCGTCGAAGCCGTCGTCACCGCGCGCGGCAGGCGGGGTGATGCCCTGATAGTCGAGACGCATCTTCGTCCAGGCCTTGTTGTAGTCGGCAGGCTGGATCGAACCGTCGAAGATACCCCAGCGATAGCGGTCGATCAGCAGGCCAAAGGGCAGAAACGCCACCTTGTCCATCGCCTGGCGCAGCAGGAGGCCGATGTCCTTGTCGGCGCTGGGCACCTTGGTCTTGTCCAGCAGGTCGATCTGCACGAGGTACTGCGGCGTGATCGAGAGCGCGATGAAGTCGCCGATCGCCTCGTGGAAGCCGTCGTTGGCGCCGTTGAGATAGAGGAACGGCTGCTTGTTATAGGCGCGCTGGTAGTAGTTGTGGCCCAGTTCGTGGTGGATCGTCACGAAGTCACCGGAATCCACCTTGGTGCACATCTTGATGCGCACGTCGTCCTTGTTGTCGACGTCCCAGGCCGAGGCGTGGCAGATCACCTCGCGGTCGGCGGGCTTCACGATCATCGAGCGCTTCCAGAACGTCTCGGGCAGCGGTGCGAAGCCGAGCGACGAGTAGAAGCCCTCGCCCGCCTTGACCATGTCGATCGGGGTGCGGCCCTGCGCCTTCAGCAGATCGCCGATGTCGTAGCCGAGATCGCCGGCACCCTTGGGCGCGACCAGCGGGTAGATCGTGCCCCACTCCTGCGCCCACATGTTGCCGAGCAGGTCGGCGCGGATCGGCCCGGTCTTGGGCTGCACGGCATCGCCGTACTTCTCGTTCAGCTTGTGGCGGACATACGTGTGCAGCGCGAGGTAGAGCGGCTTCACTTCCTCCCACAGGCGCTGCGTTTCTGCCGAGAACTGCTCCGGCGTCATGTCGTAGCCCGAACGCCACATGGCGCCGACGTCGGCATAGCCGAGCTCCTTGGCGCCCTGGTTGGCGATGCCGACCATCTTCACGTAGTCACCCTTCATCGGCTTGCCGACATTGTCGTGCCAGGTCGTCCACATCTCGGCGAACTCGGCAGGCGTGTGGGTCAGATTGCCCATCTCCGCCTCGATGTCCGAGCCGTTGATCTCCTTGCCGTCCAGCGTGCCGCGGCCCTTGCCGTAAGTGGAGGCGAGACGCGTGGATATCGCGCTCAGTTCGGCGGCGGCACCCGGCGTGGTCGGCGCCGGCAGGACGATACCCTGCCGAAGAATACCAAGCTTGCGCGAGACATCGGCATCGAGACCCGGCAGCTTCGAGAACTTCGCCGCTTCCACCGCATAGGCCACCTGCTTCTCGGTCAACAGCCCGTTGGACTGCGCTGCCAGAGCGTCGGTATCGTCGGTGAGATAGGTGTAGTTCACCCAGTTGATGCGCGCATTGTCGACCGAGAAATCGAACAGGTCCTTCTCGGCGGCGGCCACGAACTGCGCGGCGCCCTGTGCGGTCTCCGGATAGGAGGGCGCGTCCTCGGCAAAGGCCGGCGCGGCCACGCCGAACGAAAGTCCGGCCGCGAGCGCGGCAAGCGCGGTGGATGCGAATTTCATGGGGTTGTCCTCATTTGTCTCTCTGATGGCGCGGGAGACTAGTCGCCCGCTGTGTGAGATCAACTGTTGAGGACGGAAGAGAAGGGCAAAAGCAGGGGAGCATAGCCCCCTGCACCCCCAGGAATGTCGAAGCCGGGTGCCGCCTGCCCCGGAATCTTCTTCTACTTAATCGAGCAGAAACTCGGCCATGGCCCTGCCCATATCCTTGAACGTCACCGAAGACATGTGATTGCCCGGCGTCTCGACGTAATGTCCCTGCGGCAAAGCTTCCGCCAGTTCCGGCGCGGAGCCGTTGTCGTGATCTTCCGCCCCGCAAACGCAGAGCGTGGGCATCACGATCCGGGCGATGGCATCCGCACCGGTATCGTCCACCGATCCCAGCAGCAGCCGCGCCGCCACCCGGTCGATCTTCATCGACTTCATGAAGGCCTGCGCGATGAAGGCCTTGTCGCCGCGTTCGATAGTGCCGAAACGATCGATGGCATCCACGAAGTGGGCGCTGCGCCGCGCCCAGCCGGAGAGCCCGGTAAGACCCATGCCGCCAAGGATCAGCTTGCGCGGCGCAAGGCCTGCCAGCACGCCGCGCACCGAAGTCCGCGCGCCCAGTGAGAAACCGCCAAGATCGTAGTCGGCCAGGCCAAGCGCGGCGATCACCAGTTTGAGATCCTCGACCAGCACGTCGGCGGGATAGGCAGCGGTATCGTGCGGCGCACCGCTCTCGCCGTGAGCGCGCAGGTCCGGCATGAAGACTTCGAACCCGGCGTCGGCAAGGATCTTCGCGTTGCCGTACTTGATCCAGTTCACGTCGGCGCTGGAGAACAGGCCGTGAAGCAGCAGCAGCGGGCGCGCGCCGGTATCGCCCATGACGTGCACGGCCAGATCGGTGCCCGCGTAACCTTCGATGACTTCCTTGCGCAGATCGCTCACTTAGGGAACCTCCAGTCCTGCCGCCTTCCAGCGCGACGCGACGCTTTCCGTCTCCGCGCTGTAATGCCTCGGCAGGTCCTTGGTATCGAGCCACGCCGGATGCAAGCTTTCGCAGCCGGAATGTGCAGCGGGACGGAAGAAACCCGGTTCGTCGAAGCTGCCGAGCGTCAGGTCCATGTTGCCGCTGCTCTCGATGAAGTCGAACCCGAGCGGGGTGCCGCAGCGCGAGCAGAACGGCCGTTGCGCGATGGCGGAACTTTGGTACCAGTCCGGCTCATGCTCCCAGGTCACCCCGGCTTTCGGCACCTGGACGAAAGCCGCCGCGAAGCCGCCCGTCGCCTTCTGGCAATAGCGGCAATGGCACAAATAGGCCTCGTCGTTCTCGACCTTGGCCTCATAGCGAATGCGGCCGCACTGGCAGCCGCCGGTCATGGTTTGGGTCATGCGCAATGAGTAACCCGGAACGCCCCGCGCGCGCCATTGCTGCCGCGAACGAAGCCGTGATAAAGCGCCCCATGGAAACGACAGAAGAAAACACGAGCGCCGAAAACCCGGCGCTGAGCCGGCCGCAACGACGCCTGCTGAAACGAATCTACAACAGCCGAACCGTTCCCATCGTGGCCGATGACCAGCCGTTCCTGACGTACAAGGAGGCTTCGGCCTATCTCCTGTCCCTGACTGATGACGCGCGCGAGGCGGCATATGCGCAGATGAAGGCGTTTGCCGCGGCCGAGGGACGATAGGCCCCGATCCGCACGAAAAGGGCCTGCGCAGCGAATGCTCCGCAGGCCCTTTTTCATGTCGGCGAGGGCCGTGAAGCCCGCCGCGTCAGCCCTTCTTGAGGTGACGGCGGCCGAGCAGCTCGGCAATCTGCACCGCGTTGAGCGCGGCGCCCTTGCGCAGGTTGTCAGAGACGCACCACAGCGCCAGGCCGTTTTCGACGGTCGAGTCTTCGCGCACGCGGCTGATGTAGGTCGCGCCGTCGCCCACGGCTTCAACCGGGGTGACGTATCCGCCGTCCTCGCGCTTGTCGACCAGCATCACGCCCGGCGCTTCACGCAGGATGTCCTGCGCTTCGGTGGCCGAAATCTCTTCCTCGAACTCGATGTTGAGCGATTCCGAGTGGCCCACGAAGACCGGCACGCGCACGCAGGTGGCCTGCACCTTGATCTTGGGATCGAGGATCTTCTTGGTTTCCACGACCATCTTCCACTCTTCCTTGGTGGAACCATCGTCGAGGAAGACGTCGATATGCGGGATCACGTTGAAGGCGATCTGCTTGGTGAACTTGCGCGGCTCGACCTGGTCGCCCACGAAGATCGCGCGGCTCTGTTCGAACAGTTCGTCCATGCCCGCCTTGCCCGCGCCGGAAACCGACTGGTAGGTCGAGACGACGACGCGCTTGATCTTCGCCTTGTCATGCAGGGGCTTCAGCGCCACGACCATCTGCGCGGTGGAGCAGTTGGGATTGGCGATGATGTTGCGGGCCTTGTAGCCGTCGATCGCCTCGGGGTTCACTTCCGGCACGACCAGCGGAATGTCCGGGTCCATCCGGTAGAGCGACGAGTTGTCGATCACGACACAGCCTTGCGCGGCGGCACGCGGCGCGTGGATCGCGGTCGGGCCGGAGCCTGCAGCGAAGAGCGCGATGTCCCAGCCGGTGAAATCGAAATGCTCGATGTTCTTTACTTTGAGCATTTTGCCGGTTTCGCCGAATTCAATCTCGGTCCCGGTCGAACGCGACGAAGCCACCGCTGCGATCTCGTCGCAGGGGAATTCGCGCTCGGCGAGGATGTTGAGCATTTCGCGGCCGACATTTCCGGTCGCGCCGACGACGGCAACCCGGTAACCCATTTCAAGATCCTTCTAGCAAAATCCTGCAGGCAAGGTGCGCCGCAGGAACGCGGGCCGTTACAGGGTGTGTGCGCTCATGACAAGCGCCCTGCGCAAAAGACTTTCTTTCAGAAGGTCCAGCTCGACCGAAAATTGCCGCGAGACACCCTCTCCCGAAATGGAAAGGGCGTCTCGCGACAGATTCAGTGAGCGGTCGCCGAAGGGACCGGAGCCTGCGGCGGTGCTGCAGCCAGTTCGTCTGCCTCCGTCCACTCGATGGCTTCGAGCGGCTCGGTCAGGGCCTTGGCCAGCACTTCGTCGACATGCGAAACGGGAATGATATCAATGCCCTGCTTCACATTCTCGGGAATTTCCGCGAGGTCCTTGCGGTTCTCTTCCGGGATCAGCACCGTGGTGATGCCGCCGCGCAGTGCGGCAAGCAGCTTCTCCTTGAGACCGCCGATCGGCAGCACGCGGCCGCGCAGAGTGACCTCGCCGGTCATGGCGACATCCTTGCGCACCGGCACGCCGCTCAGCGTCGAGACGATCGAGGTGACCATGCCGATGCCCGCCGAAGGACCATCCTTGGGCACCGCGCCTTCGGGCAGGTGGATGTGGATGTCCTTCTTCTGGATCGTCGAAGGCTTGATGCCATAAGCGGGCGAGCGCGCCTTCACGAAACTGAAAGCCGCCTGGATCGACTCGCTCATCACGTCGCCGAGCTTGCCGGTCGCCTTGATCTGGCCCTTGCCGGGCACGGTCACGCTTTCGATGGTCAGCAGTTCGCCGCCCACTTCGGTCCAGGCAAGGCCGGTGACGGCACCGACCTGATGCTCTTCCTCGCCCACGCCGTGGCGGAACTTGCGAACGCCCGCGAAGTCGGAGAGGTTCTCCGGCGTGATCGTGACCTCGGTAGCCTTGCCTTCGAGGATCTGGCGCAGCGACTTGCGCGCCAGCTTGGCGATCTCGCGCTCCAGCGTACGCACGCCGGCCTCACGGGTGTAGTAGCGGATCAGGTCGCGCAGGCCCTCTTGCGTGAGCGTGAACTCACCCTTCTTGAGGCCATGTGCCTCGACCTGCTTGCGCACGAGGTGCCGCTCCGCGATCTCGACCTTCTCGTCCTCGGTGTAGCCTTCGAGGCGGATGATTTCCATGCGGTCAAGCAGCGGCTGCGGCAGGTTCAGGCTGTTCGCCGTGCAGACGAACATCACGTCCGACAGGTCGATGTCGAGTTCGAGGTAGTGATCCTGGAACTTCGCGTTCTGTTCCGGATCGAGCACTTCGAGCAGCGCCGAGGCCGGATCGCCGCGGAAGTCCTGACCCAGCTTGTCGATCTCGTCGAGCAGGAACAGCGGGTTGGACTTGCCCGCCTTCTTGAGGTTGGTGACGATCTTGCCCGGCAGCGAACCGATATAAGTGCGGCGGTGACCGCGAATCTCGGCCTCGTCGCGCACGCCGCCAAGCGACTGGCGGATGAACTCGCGCCCGGTCGCCTTGGCGATCGACTTGCCAAGCGAGGTCTTGCCAACGCCCGGCGGGCCGACGAGGCACAGGATCGGCCCCTTCAGCTTGTTGGTACGGGCCTGAACCGCCAGATACTCGATGATCCGGTCCTTGACCTTGTCGAGGGCGTAGTGATCCGCGTCCAGGATTTCCTGCGCGGCCGAAATATCACGCTTGAGCTTGCTCTTCTTGCCCCAGGGCAGACCGAGCAGGACATCGAGGTAATTGCGGATGACGGTCGCCTCGGCGCTCATCGGCTGCATCGACTTGAGCTTCTTCAGCTCGGCCGTGGCCTTTTCGCGGGCTTCCTTCGACAGGCGCGTGCTTTCGATACGCTCCTGAAGCTCCTGAAGCTCGTTCGCTTCCTCGCCGTCGCCGCCGCCGAGTTCCGACTGGATCGCCTTGAGCTGCTCGTTCAGGTAATACTCGCGCTGGGTCTTCTCCATCTGGCGCTTCACGCGGCCACGGATCTTGCGCTCAACCTGAAGAACGCCGAGTTCGCCTTCCATGAAGGAATAGACCATTTCGAGACGCTTGAGCGGGTCCGGCTCCGAGAGCACGGCCTGCTTGTCGCCCACCTTGGCGGAAAGCTGCGCGGCCACGGTATCGGCCAGCTTCGCCGCATCCTCGATATCGCCGAGCTGGTCTCCGGCGTCCTGCGAGAGCTTCTTGTTGAGCTTCGCATATTCGCCGAACTGTTCGACCACCGTGCGCATCATCGCGGCAACTTCCGTGCCGTCGGCCTCCACGGGCTCGACACGCTCGACCTGGGCGACCAGCATCTCGCCTTCGGCGGACTGTTCGGCACGCAGGGTCTCGAGCCTGGCACGTTCCTGCCCCTCGACCAGCACGCGCACGGTGCCGTCCGGCAGCTTCAGGAGCTGGAGGACACTGGCGATAACGCCGGTATCGTAAAGGTCGTCACGATCGGGATCGTCGCAGCCGGGATCGAGCTGGGCGAGGAGGAAGATGTCCTTTTCACCCGCCATCGCCGCTTCGAGCGCGGCCACGGATTTCTCGCGTCCGACGAAAAGCGGCACGACCATGCCGGGAAACACGACGATGTCGCGCAAGGGAAGCAGCGGAAGCAGGTTCAAGGTCATATCCATTTCAACACACGCGGGAGCGCTGCAAGAGCCTCCCGGCCTTCGCGGGACGATATGGGGTCTCTCGGGCCGCACGCAATGGATTGGCTCTGAAAGACTGTGGAAGCGCTAACCGCACCCCTTCTCCGTTCCCCTAGGTCGGACGCACCGGAAAATACCGAAGCGTTGATCCCATATAGCGCATTCCGCCGGGAATTTCGTCATCCCTGACTGAAATCGCATTTCCCACGCCCCGGCGTTATCGAACCGGAGCGCGGAAATCCTGCGAAACTTCAGAACGGCATCTTGAAGCCCGGCGGCAGGCCCATGCCCTGCTGCGCCTTGGCCAGTTCCTCGCCGGCCACCGAATCCGCCTTCACGCGGGCATCGTTGTAGGCCGCCGCGATCAGGTCTTCGAGAATCTGCTTTTCGCTGGGCTGGATCAGGCTGTCGTCGATCGACACGCCGATCACGCGGCCCTTGGCCGAGCAGCGGATCTTGACGAGACCGCCGCCGGAAAGTCCTTCGACTTCCATCGCGTCCAGCTTGCCCTGGGCCTCGTTCATCTGCTTCTGGATGGTCTCGGCAGCCTGCTGCGCCGCCTTGAGCATCTCTTCCATCGACTTCATCTCAACGTCTCCAGTTACGCGCTCCGCCGCCAACGGCGAGCGGGCGATCATCCTCGATAATTGCGGCCTGCGGAAACGCCGCCTTGGTCGCCAGCACGAGCGGGTGCTGGTTCACGGCATCGCTTTCCGCATTCTTCCTTGCTTCGGCCTGCTCGACCAGGGTCGGCGTGCCCTGCTCCGAAACGCGGTGGACTTCCCAGCGATCCCCGGTCGCCTTGGCAAGGCAGGCACGCAGGAGCCCGGTGATATCCTCGCTGAAACCGGGCGGCTGCGAATAGCGCAGCATGCCGGATGCCAGCTCGACCACCCGCACCTGCATGCGCATGGTATTGGCGGTGGACAGTTCGCCCATGTGCTCGACATCGTCGACCAGCTCTTCCCAGCGCCGGGCCACCATCTCGGGCGTCACGGCGGCGACCGCCGCAGGACCGGCCGGTGCCCCGTCAACACCGCCGGGCACGCCTGCAGGCACGCGGGCAGCCAGGTCTTCAAGCTTCTTCACGAGCGTGCCGGGGTCGGGCATGTCCGAGGCATGCATGATCCGAAGCAGCGCCATCTGCGCCGCCACCAGCGGATCGGGCGCAGACTTCACTTCCTCATGCCCCTTGATGAGAAGCTGCCAGATGCGATGGACCTGCCCGGCCTTCAGGGCCTTGGCCCAACCCTCGATCGCCTCGCGCTCCTCGGCGGAATGCGCATCATGGGCGCCGCCGCCGACCTGGGCCACGGCGATGCGGTGAACCAACGTCATCAACCCGCGCATCATCGCGATCGGCTCTACGCCGAGCGCGAACTGGTGCGCGATCAGATTCAGCAGTTCGCCGCCCTGGCCATCGAGAATGGCGGTGATGAGTGCCCGTTGCACGCTCTTGTCGGAAAGCCCCAGCATGTCGCGCACCTTCTCGGCGCGAACCTGCCCCTCCCCGTCGAGGTCGGCATGGGCGATGGCCTGGTCGAGGATCGACAGACCGTCGCGCACCGAGCCTTCTGCGGCGGCGGCGACCATGGCCAGCGCCTCGCTCTCGGCATCGACGCCCTCAAGGCCGCAGACTTTCGCGAAATGAGCGGCCAGCATCGGTGCCGGAATGCGCCGCAAGTCGAATCGCTGGCAGCGGGACAGCACCGTGACCGGCAGCTTGTCGACCTCGGTGGTCGCGAAAAGGAACTTCACATGCGCGGGCGGTTCCTCAAGCGTCTTCAGCAAGGCATTGAAAGCATTGCGAGACAGCATGTGAACTTCGTCGATGATGTAGATCTTGTAGCGGGCCGAGACGGCAGCATAGCGCACGGCCTCGATGATCTCGCGCACATCGTCGACACCAGTGTGCGAGGCGGCGTCCATCTCGATCACGTCGATATGGCGGCCTTCGGCGATGGCCTGGCAGGGCTCGCACTGTCCGCAGGGATCGATCGTCGGGCCGCCCTGCCCGTCAGGCCCGATACAGTTCAGGGCCTTGGCGATCAGACGCGCGGTCGAGGTCTTGCCGACCCCGCGCACGCCGGTCATCAGGAAGGCGTGGGCCAGTCGGTCGCGCCTGATGGCATTGGCCAGCGTCTGCACCATCGCCTCCTGCCCGATCAGCTCGGCGAAAGTCTGCGGGCGATACTTGCGGGCAAGCACGCGATAGGGCTGGGCCGGCACGCCGACCGCCGCAGGCGCGGCCTTGGCGGGCGTAGGCTTCGCCTCGAGCGTGGGCGCGGCTGCAGGTTCAGCAACAACGGGTTCGGCAGCAACGACAGATTCGGGCGCTACAGGTTCAGTCAGGGCCGGGTCGGAATCGCCGAACATCGACGCCTGCCCGGCTTCTTCAAGCTGGGCCTTGGTCGGTGCGGCCTCTTCCTCCTCCTTGTCGTCCCAGGGGGGGGTATCGCCGAACATGTCGCGTGAATCGTCCATCGCCTGCCAAACTAGGGGGCCGAGGCCGGAATGTCAGGGGAAAAGCAAATTGCTCCACAGCCCAGAGCCGAAACCGCGACTTTCCGGCGGGTCCGGCGATCAATTGACCCTTTCGGGACATTGTCATCATGTGGGCTGAAGGAGCCGGGCGACCCGCCGCTATCCGTTGTGGCTGCTTCCTTCCGGACCTGACCAGGTTGGCGAACGCAAACGTCCACCCGACTCCCGGGCGGGCATATGGCGAGGCGCGCCGGGTTTGTCCAGCCCGGATTGCGGAACCTTTCGAACAGCCGCCGCGAAGCCTGAGCGCCATAACGCAATCGGCCCGCGTTCCCCTTTCGGAAAAACGCGGGCCGATTGCTTGATACCTGCGCCTCAGCGCAGCGGGTCAACGGAAATTGTCGGCGTATGCCTGAATCTTGAGGCGGCGCGGCGGCGTGGAATGCACTTCGGCTTCGATGCCGTAGCGAGCGGCATAGGCCTTCGCTTCTTCCACGTCGGGAAACTTCAGCGTGACCTGCTGCTGCGTGTCGCCAGAACCGGCCCACCCCATCAGCGGATCGGGCTTCTTCGCCTCGGAGGGGGCGAATTCGAGGACCCACTGGTCCAGCAGTGCCTTGCCGGACTGCATGGCGTTCTTCGGGCGCTGATAGATGCGTGCACTCATGGGCAAGCGCTTTGCCTCCGAATCGCGGCGGAAATCAAGCGCGAATCGCGTCGATAGCTGTGTATCGCCCGCATGAGCCGCGAAGGGCTCACTTGCGCGATGCCTCGAAAGCGTTGCGCGTCTTCAGGCTGGGGTCTTCCGTCCAGGGCTGGTCCGGCCAGCGATGGCGCGGATAGCGCCCCTTCATGTCGCGCTGGACATCGCGCCAAGAGCCGCGCCAGAAGCCCGGCAAATCGCGCGTCGTCTGGATCGGCCAGCCAGCGGGCGACGTCAGCTTGAGCAGCAATGGCTGCGGCGGCTGGCCGAAGGTCGGATGGCGATCGAGCCCGAACAGGGCCTGCACACGTACCTCCACGCTGGGGCCGCCCTCATCCTCGTAATCGATCGCATGCGTGCTTCCGGCCGGGCTGCGAAACTCGGGCGGAGCAAGTTTTTCGAGCGCCTGCTGATCGTCCCACGTCAGGCGATTTCGCAAGGCCTCGGCCAGAGCGCCCTTGTCTACCGCATCGATTCGGCGCCCCAGCAGCGGGCCGAGCCAGTCATCGAGATCGGCCAGCAAAGCTTCGTCGGACAATGCCGCGATCCCGGCATGGCGCGCGCGCTTCAGCATCGAGAGGCTGCCCTTGCCGAAGGGCACGAGTTCCAGCCCCCGTTCGCGAACACGCTCCAGCAGGAATGCCGAGATCGCCTTCGGATCGGGCGACGGGTCCGGCCCGGTCGCCAGTGTGATCGCCCCCAAACGGCGCTCCAGCCGGGCCTCGACCCGGCCTTCGGCCTCGTTCCAGCGCAGGACCGACCGCCGCTCGATGCGGGAGGACAGCCCCTGCTCCACTTCCGGGGTTTCCAGCGAAGCGCCCGAGAGAATGCGGGCGCCCCGCGCCTGCCCCTGCGCATCGCCGATCACGAGCCATTCCCTGCTCGCCAGCGGTGAGGCGGGATCGAGCACATAGCCCCGGCCGCCGGCGGAAAGCCAGTTCTCGCCGCCGGCATCGCGCCTGCGCGCCACCATGTCCGGCCGCCCCAGCGCCAGCAGCACGCCGACCGGGCTATCGCCGCCCGGCCCGGCCGCGGGTACGAGGGAGCGTGCCCTCCGGGCCCAGCCGGCCGCCAGCTTGCGCGAAGCCTCCGCACGCGGCGCACGGTCCGCATTCCAGCGGGAAAGCCGCTGCGAAAGATCCTCGCTGCGCCCGCCCAGCCCTCGCTCCTGGAGAAGCAGGGCCAGCCTGGCCGCCGTTTCCGCTTCGCCCCGTTCGCTCGCATGGAGGATCATGGCGGCCTGCGCCGGGTCCATCGGCAGGCTGGCGACCTTGCGACCGAAATCGGTGATCCGCCCTCCCGCATCCAGCGCGCCCAGTGCCTCAAGCTGCCGATGCGCCGCCTCCAGCGCCGGGGCGGGTGGGGGATCGAGCCAGGCCATCGCCATGGGATCGCCCGCTCCCCACTGCGCCAGCGAGAGCGTCAACGGCGCAAGATCGCTGGTCAGCATCTCCGGCGGATCGAATTCAGGACGCCCGGGATGCGCGGCTTCCTCCCAGAGGCGATAGGCGGTGCCCGGGCCCTGCCGTGCGGCGCGCCCCGCGCGCTGCGCCGCCGAGGCACGGCTTGCGCGGTGCGTCACCAGCCGGGTGACGCCCGCCGCCTTGTCGAACTCGGCCCTGCGCGACAGGCCGCTATCGACCACCACCGAAACCCCGTCGAGCGTCAGCGAAGTCTCGGCGATCGCGGTGGAGAGCACGATGCGGCGGCGCCCCTGCGAATCGCGGCGAATGGCCGCGCGCTGCGCTGCCGGTTCGCACTGCCCGTGCAGCGGCAGCACCAGCGCCTGCGGAAGCTTCTCCGCCAAACGCTCCGACACCCGCTCGATCTCGCGCACACCGGGCAGGAAGGCGAGGATGTCCCCCTCCTGCTCGCGCCAGGCTGTCAGCACGGCGGAGGCCATGGCATCCTCGATCCGCAAGGCAGGAGACGCGCCGAGCCAGCGCAGCGCAAGCGGCCAGGCCTTGCCCTCGCTTGCGATTACGGGAACCTCGGCCCCCAGCAAGCGCGAGAAACGCGCGCCGTCGATCGTTGCCGACATGACGACAATGCGCAGATCCTCCCGCAGCACCGCGCTGGATTCGAGGGCGAGCGCCAGGCCAAGGTCGCTATCGAGATGCCGTTCATGGGCCTCGTCGAACAGAACGGCGGAAACGCCGGACAGTTCGGGATCGGATACGATTGTCGCCACGAAGATCGCCTCGGTCATCACCAGAACCCGGGTCCGCGCGGACCGCTTGACGTCTAACCGAGTGACGTAGCCGATCGTCTCACCGGCCTTTTCGCCAAGCTGCTCGGCCATGCGCTCGGCCGCGGCCCGCGCCGCGACACGCCGGGGTGACAGCAGGATCACCGTGCCCGTGCACCAGGGCTCCGACAGCAGCGCGGGCGCCAGCGCGGTGGTCTTGCCTGCCCCCGGCGGCGCGATCAGCACGGCGTGAGGGCCGTCACGCAACGCGGACAGAATTTCGGGTAATACGTAGTTTATGGGAAGTTCGCTCACGCCGCTTCCTTAGAGCCCCCGCCATGGCGGGAAAAGGGGCCGACCGGGGTTAGAGCGGATTCCACCCGCCCGCCTCGGAAATGGGTGAAGCCCAAATCGGATGAGATCGGGGTTTCGTCTACGCTTCATCAAGGATTTATACGTAAGCAACTCGCCAGGAGACGACCTTTTGCCTGACGCCAATACGATACAGAGCAAAATGCATCGTGCCGGGCAATATCCATTGCCGGTGGCGCAATACTTGCGCCTGCGCGAACGCATCCCGCCGCTATACGGGCTGTTGTCGGTCAATGCGGGCATCCTGGCCTATACACACCGCTTCGTGGCGCCCGGCGTGCTCACGCTGACAGTGCCTGCGATACTCATTGCCGCCTGCCTCGTGCGGATGTTCGTCTGGCTGCGCCCGATCGGCAGCGCCGACCTCGACACCACTCTCGCGCAGGAGCGGATGGACCGCACGACGTGGCTCTCGGTGATCTTCACGATCGCCTTTTCGATCTGGGCGCTATGCCTCGATCGCTATGGCGACGCCTACGAGCATGGCCATGTCGCCATTTTCGTGGCGATCACGGTGCTTGGCTGCGTGTTCTGCCTGACCTTCCTGCCCACCGCAGCCATGCTGATCTGCGTGACGGCGCTGGGTACTTTCCTGGCCTATTGCGTCGCCGTCGGCTCCGACGTGCTGACGGCGGTGGCGATCAACATCGCCCTCGTCGCAGCGGTGATCCTTAAGATCCTTCGCGATACCTACGATTCCTTCGTGGAACTGGAAGTCGCCCAGCGCGAACTGCGCATCGAACGACGGCAGGCGCAGGTCCTGGGCGACGAGAACGCCCGCCTCGCGCAGACCGACGCGCTGACCGGCCTGCCCAACCGCCGCTATTTCTTCGCCACGCTCGAAGCGATGCTCAAAAAGGAGCAGGACGATCAGGTGTTCTGCGTCGGCCTGATCGATCTCGACCGTTTCAAGCCGGTGAACGACACTTATGGCCACGCGCAGGGGGACCGCCTCCTGCAAGTGATCGGCAGCCGCATGATCGCGCAGAGCCCCTCCAACGTCGTGGTCGCCCGGCTCGGCGGGGACGAGTTCGGGTTCATCGTGCTGGGCGGCGCCGAGGAAGCGGAAGAGATCGCCCAGAGATTCTGCTCCGCGATCCGCATGCCGGCACGCATCGGCGAAGTCACCGTGGCGGTAGGCGGCTCGGCCGGGATCGCCGTCTATCCTGAAAGCGCCCGCGACGCCCATTCGCTTTACGACCGCGCGGATTTTGCCCTCTACCACGCGAAAAACCACAAGCGCGGTTCCTGCGTGCGCTTCTCCAGCGAACTCGAAGTGCTGATCCGTTCCGAGCAGGCGCTCGACGCCGCACTCCAGACGGCCGATCTTTCCGCCGAACTGTCAGTCGCCTTCCAGCCCATCGTCGCCACGGAAAGCGAAGTGGCGGTCGGCTTCGAATGTCTCGCGCGCTGGACTTCGCCAAGCCTTGGCGCCGTCGCCCCAGAAATGATGATCGCCTCGGCCGAACGGATCGGGCGCGCCCGCGACGTGACCGCCACGCTGTTCGGCCATGTGCTGAGCGCGCTCACGCAACTGCCGCATCCACTTACGGTGTCCTTCAATCTTTCCGGGCACGATCTTGCCGATGCGGACACCATTGCAGCCCTGCTCGAACGCATCGACGACAGCGGCTGCGATCCGCGGCGCCTGCTCTTCGAAATCACCGAAACCACGCTCATCGCCGAGATCGAGACCGCGCGCGGCGCACTGCAACGTCTGCGCTCCACCGGTGCGCGGATCGCGCTCGACGATTTCGGCACGGGCTACTCCAGCCTCTCGTCGCTGCACCAGTTGCCGCTCGACATGGTCAAGATCGACCGCAGCTTCGCGCCCCGTCTGGACGAAGCGGTCGGTCGCCGCCTGATCGCGGCGATCCGCAATCTCGCGCGTTCGCTCTCGCTGGAATGCGTGATCGAGGGTATCGAGACTGAAGACCAGCTGCTCAGCGCGCGCGTCGCCGGCTTCGCGCTGGCGCAGGGCTTCCACATCGCCAGGCCCATGTCGCTACCGGAGGTGCTGGACCTGATCTCGTGCCCGGCAGCCGAAGCATCGGCAGCAGGCTGATCCTGCCTCAGCTTTCGCGCTTCGTTCCGTAGTCGATCCGGATACGCACCCAGGTGCCGAGCTGCGACTTGCCATTGATCCGCGGCGGCAGGACCTGGAACTGCCAGGCCGCATTGAGCACCGCCCGCCCAAAGCCCGAACCGCGCGGCGATTCGCCCAGGATCTGGCAATTGTCGACCTTGTAGTGCTCCATGGTCTGGCAGGCGATCATGCCCCAGCCGCTGTCCGGCCGGGTTGCCGGAAGATAACCGCCAAGCTGCGCATCGGTGGGTGGACGGAACCAGTCCGCATTGTAGAGCACCGCGCCGCCCGGCCCTTCGCCGGGGCCATACGTCCCGCCGGCCCCGCCCGCCGCCGGCGCGCCGGAGGCCGACGAAGGCCCCTTCATCTTCCCGATATCGGCAGCGGCGAAATCCTGGGTGGAAAGCTTGAGAAACGTGAAGGCGGGCTTTTTCTCGACCGGCTTTTCGACCGGCGGCGTCGGCACGGTTTCCTGCACCACGGCGGCGTGCTGCTTCTGCTCGACCTTCTTTTCCTCACGCTGCTTGGGCTTTTCCGGCTGGTCGCCGCCCTTGTCGCGATCGTGATCGATGACATCGAACGTGGTGAGCGCCGCGCTCTTCTTCTCCAGCGCGGGGACCAGCCCGGTCTGGTAGATCGCCAGCAGCAACGCAGCCAGAATCAGCCCCGCTGAGAGGACCGAGGAGACGAAGCGTTGGCGCGGCGACCCGGGCTGATAGCCTGCGGGCGCCAGCTCGGATTCGGAGGACATGGCGCGGCTTGAATAGGGCGCTTCCCACGTCACCGCAATTGCAGCCTTGTTGCGATTTCATTGCAGGTGAAAGTGTTGCCGGAAAAGCCCAGTGCCCGCTCCCTCAGCCATCCAGCCCCAGGAACCGGAACGGCGCATGGTCCACGAATTGGCCGTTCGCCTCGCCGGAAAACGTGTGATCCTGGTTCGGTCCCAAATCCAACATCTTCACTTTGCCGGTCTCCCTGGAAAAATCGATCTTGCGCACGTCGATCCAGAAGGTGTTCGGCGTCAGCGCGGATTCGAAGAAATAGAGCCCGCGCTTGTGATCGAACACCGTGCGCCAGCGGGTGGAAGAGATGTTCGGCTGATCCGGCGTGTTGATCCCATAGGGAACCGAGGCATTGCGGATCACGCTGAATACGGCGGCCAGTGCCTTGTTCGGGTCAGGCTCCTTCGGGATCGCGTTGATGTAGAAGGAAGCCCGCGCGAAGCGGTCGGCAGCCCGGTTGGTGCCCGGCAGCATGGTCGTGCCGCCGATCCCCTTCCAGTAGCTGTTGAGCGCCAGTTGCTCGTCGAACGTCGGCGAGTTGGTCATCACCTGGTATTCGCGGCCGTGGTGGATCACCAGCTTGCCGCCGATATATTCAAAGATGGCGCTGTCCCCGCCGGCATCGGACAGGGAAAGGTGAACGGTGGTAAGCCGGTTCTCTCCCGGCACATTGTCCGTCACGACGATGAACGGCTCCTTTTCCAGCGCGGCCACCGCCTCCGCAACCGTCGCGAAATTGTCGAGGGCATATTGCGCCCATGCCGCGATCGTCAGCCCCGGCTTTCCTTTGCCGTCGAAGTGCGGATATTCCGATTCGACCAGCCAGAGCATGTTGGCGTTGAGCCCCTTCTCGTTCACCCCGTCGGTGCTGGACACGTCATAGCCGCTGACGATCACGCTGCCGTACTTCGAGGTCCACTTGATGGAATTCGGCCCCGCTTCGCCGCTGCGCGCGATTCCGCGCGGCAATATCCAGAGATTGCTGACGATATCGCTCTTCCAGTCCATCGAGCGCGCGGTGATGATATTCCCTGCGGGCCCCAGATAGACGGCCCGCGTGCAGGCTTCTGCCGGAACACCTGCGCCGAGCGCGGCCGTCAGCGCCAGCGTAGCCAGCGCACCGCCGATTCTGGTCATTACCCGCATGGTCTTCTCCACTTGCTGGAAACGGCCCGGATCAGAACAGCACGGACATGCCCAGCAGGGGCCCGCGCTGCTGCATGTCCCAAATGAACCGGCCGCGATTGGTGAAGTCGGACTGGTCGTATTTCTCGTAGAGGAAGCGATAGCCGCCGCGCAGGATCGTTCGCCGGCCCATGAGCCGGGTGCGATAGCCCAGCATGGCAACCGCATTGACGCTGAGATCGGAACCGGCGCCGAAGCCGCCCAGATCGGCCTGCGTGAACAGGTTCCAGTGACGGGACAGGTCCGCGTTCACACGCAGTCCCGCGAAAGGATCGACCCATCCCGCGCTTCCGGTTGTCTGCACGGCCAGCGGCGCGATGCCCGCCCTCGCCCGCAAGTGGGTCCAGCGCAGGCCCGCAGTCGGCTCTATCGAGATATCGCGCCCGGCACCGAAGGCGCTCTTGCCGGGAAGCGGTATCTGCCACGCCTTGTAGTAGAAGCCGCCCGCCAGTCGTCTGGTGCGAATGTCGAGATCGACCGGCAGCGATCGCACCGCCTCGGCTTGCGAGGTCTTCACGCGCTGCGCGTCGAGATAGCCTCCCCACCGGTCGTTCACCGCCTCGATCGTGCCCATGGCCGCCAGATCGACGTGCTTGAAGATATCCCTGAACGGAAGATGCAGATTATGCTGGAGCCCGGCGAGGCCAAGATCGCCGCCCAGCGAGGCGCCCCATGCGTAAGGACTGACGATCAGGGTCCAGCCCGCCCCCGGACTACCGGCGGGCGGAACGCCCGGATCGACCCGCCCCGGATCGGCCGGCAGCGGATGCGCAGAAATCGGCTCTCCCGGTTCCTGATCGTTCGGAAGTCGCTCCTGATCCGGTGCGCCCTTCGGCAAGCTCCCGACATCGAAGGCGAATTCCCTTACCTGCCCTCCGGCCGCAGGCACGATCAACAGGCTGCCGATCACAATGACCTGCACCTCCATCACGCGCGATAATGATCGACACAGCCGAACCATTCACGACCCCCTGGAGCAGGAATTCGTAATGCATCAGGCTATAGGTAGATTTTCGTAGTATCAACCAAATAGAGCGGAGCGAAAATCCTCGCAGCCCGGGGATTTTCATGACGTACATGACCATAAGGCGGCCGGATATCGATGCTGCACTATCGTTATCGGATCGGAAACCTTGTCGGCGCAAACGAAAACGCCGGACAGAACCTGCCCGGCGCTTTCCCGATAGCTCTGGCGATAGCGACCTAGTAGCGACGCGCCACTGCGAACTCGACCGCTTCGCACATCGCATCGCGAGCCGCGCCGGCAGGGAAGATCGACAGTGCATCGATCGCGCGCTGCGCATAGAGGCGTGCCCGCTCGCGCGTGGCTTCGACGCAGGCATGGCGGTTGATGAGTTCGACGGCGTAAGCCAGGTCTTCGTCCTCGGTGCGGAAGCCGGCGATGGCATCCTCCCAGAACTTGCGCTCCTCGGCACTGCCGCGCGCATAGGCCAGGATGACCGGAAGCGTCATCTTGCCTTCGCGGAAATCGTCACCCTTGTCCTTGCCGGATTCGGTGCTTTCCGAATCGTAGTCGATCGCATCGTCGACCAGCTGGAAGGCGATCCCGAGATTGCGGCCGTAGGAATCGAGTGCCTGCTCCTCCGCCTCGCTCTTTTCGGCCACGATAGCCGGAATGCGCGTGGCGGCCGCGAACAGGGCTGCGGTCTTGGAGCCGATGATCTGGAGGTAGTGTTCCTCGCTCGTCTCGATCCGGCGCTGGGCGGTCAACTGGTCGACCTCACCCTCGGCGATGATCGAGCTGGCCTTGGAGAAGATCTTGAGGACCTTGAGGCTGCCGTCCTCGACCATCAGCTCGAAAGCGCGGGTGAACAGGAAGTCACCCACCAGCACCGTCGCCGGGTTGCCGAACACGATATTGGCGGCGGCCTTGCCCCGGCGCATGTCGGAACCGTCAACGACGTCGTCATGCAGCAGCGTGGCGGTGTGGAGGAATTCCACGGCGGCGGCCAGCTTGTGATGGCGCGCGCCCTGGTAGCCGCACAGTTCCGCGGCGGCGACCATCAGCATCGGGCGCATTCGCTTGCCACCACCCGAGATCAGATGCCCGGCTAGCGCCGGGATGAGCGGAATTTCGCTCTGCATCCGGTCAAGAATGACGGCGTTGACGCTGTTCATGCCGGGGGCGGTAAGCGCCAGCATGGGAGCGAGGGTGGGCTGCGACCCGCGTGCGCGCAGGGGAATGACATCGGCACTCATCGACCCGCGCATTGCGCGTTCGGCGTCCGTAACGCAAGAGCGAATGCCATGGAATGGTGGAACGGGCCGACTGGAAGAGGCCGCCAAGCCGTGCTAGCGGACCTGCCGATGACTCAGGACACTCCCGCAGCCGACCCCGTTCTCGCCAGCTTCCGGTCGAGTATCGACAATATCGATGCCGCCCTGATCCACATGCTGGCCGAACGATTTCGGATCACGCAGGCCGTTGGCGCCTACAAGGCGCAGAACGACCTGCCCGCCTCCGACCCCGGCCGCGAGGAGCGCCAGATCGCGCGCCTGCGCAACCTGGCGGAAGAGGCCAATCTCGACCCCGATTTCGGCGAGAAATTCATCCGCTTCATCATCGACGAAGTGATCCGCCACCACGAACGCGCCAAGAACGAAGCCTGATTCGAGGCCGGAACCGGCATTTCGTAAAATCGAAGCCGCAAAGTTGCCGCTTTCCCGGCTCCGGCCGGGAAAGGGCCGCGCCGCGTCCCGCAGCGCCTGAAGCAGCCGCCCCGGGCCGATCCCGGGACGAGGCTGCCTGAAGCTTATTCCTCGACCAGATCCTGAAGCTTCGACATCAGCGTCTGGATGCGCGTGGCGGCTTCGGTGAAGGTCGTCACGTCTTCCCGGTTGTTGTTGCCGCGCGCTTCCTTGGCGGCTTCCACATAGCCTTCGAGATCGACTTCCAGGGCATCGACGATGATTTCGATCTCGTCCGACGACAGCGAAAGATTGATGGAATCGGTCATGAGGGTGTCCTTGATCTGGTAAACCGCGCCAATGGGGACGAATGACGGGAGCCGCAACCGCCTCTGCGCCGGTTCCCCCAAAAATCCCGCCGGAAGCCGATCGGTCTTGAAAACTAGGCGAGAACGCGAGGCAGCTTGAGCTTGACCAGCAAGCCGCCCAGATCCTCGCTCTCGTCCAGTTCGACCGTGCCGCCATAGATTTCCACGACATCGCGCACGATGGCAAGGCCAAGGCCGGTGCCGGGCTTTCCGGTGTCGAGGCGGGCGCCGCGATCGAAGATGCGGATGCGTTCCGCTTCGGGAATGCCCATTCCGTCATCCTCGATCCAGACCTCGCAAAGCGGGGCGGCGCGATCGGGATCGACGGTCACGAAGACGCTGCCGCCGCCGTATTTCGCGGCGTTCTCTATGAGATTGCCCAGAATTTCCTCGAGATCCTGCTTCTCCAGGGCCACCACGGCCTCGTGATTGCCGTCGAGATCGAGGCGGGCCTGGTCGTAGAGCCGCTCCACCGCGCGCAGCACCGCCTCAAGGCTGGGCCAGACTTCGGCGCGGGACTGCCCCACGGCGCGGCGGCCCACGGCCCTTGCCCGCGCGAGGTGATGATCGACCTGCCGGCGCATCACCGCGGCCTCGCGAATCACCGTGTCCGACAGGTCCGGCGCCTTGGCCGTCGCCGCGTTCATCACCACCGTCAGCGGGGTCTTGAGCGCATGGGCGAGATTGCCCGCATGCATGCGCGCTTCCTCTGCCTGCCGCTCGGTATGGGCGAGCAGCGCGTTGAGTTCCTCCACCAGCGGCTCCACTTCCTGTGGCAGCGGCTGGGTGACGCGGCTGGCGCCGGTGGTGCGCAGTTTCTGGATGGCGCGGCGGACGTGGCGCAGCGGGAACAGGCCGTACCATGTCTGCATCCCCGCCATCAGCAGCAACCCGAAGCCGAGTGCCACGAAGCTGTAGACGAGAATGCCGCGCACCATCTTGATCTGGTCATTAAGGTCCACGCGGCTCGCCGCCACCGTGAACATCCACTTCGTATCGCTGCCGGGCAGGATGATCGAGCGTTCCATCACGCGCAGCGGTTCGCCTGCGAACTGGGTGCTGTCATAGACGTGCGGCTGGGCGTCGAAATGGTCCTCGGGCACGTTGAGGCTGCGGTCCCACAGCGAGCGCGAGGGGAAATCCTCATGCCCCTTGGCGCGAATCTGCCAGTAAAGACCCGACCCCGGCTCCAGGAAACGCTGGTCCCCGAGCGGGCGGATGAAGAAGACCTCCCCGTCCGGCCCGATTTCCGCCGAGCCGATCATGCCGGTGAGCATGTAGCCGAGCTGTTCGTCGAAGTTGCGGGTGATGAGACCGGTCAGCGTGCGGTCGAGCGCGAGCCCGCCGACCAGCAGCAGGATGAAGATCCATCCAGCCGCGATCAGCATCATGCGCCGCGCGAGAGAGCCCGTGTTGGCCGCCTTCACGTGCGGCCCGGCCTGGGCTTCTCCTGTCTGATTCTGCCCGTCTTGCATATGCTCGGTCGCCGTGGCGGACGATTCAGCCGCGGCCGGGTTCCGCAGGATCGTCGAGGCTGTAGCCGAGGCCGCGGATCGTGGTGATGACATCGGCGCCCAGCTTCTTGCGGATGCGGGTCACGAAGACTTCGATGGTGTTCGAATCGCGGTCGAAATCCTGATCGTAGATATGTTCGATCAGTTCGGTACGGCTGACCACCTTGCCCTTGTGGTGCATGAGGTAGGACAGCAGCTTGTATTCCTGCGCGGTGAGCTTCACCGGTTCACCGGCCAGCGTGACGCGGCCCGAGCGCGTATCCAGCCGCACGTCGCCGGCCGTCAGTTCGCTGGAGGTATTGCCGGAAGCACGGCGGATCAGCGCGCGCAGGCGGGCGATCAGTTCCTCGGTCTGGAAGGGCTTGGCGAGGTAATCGTCGGCCCCCGCATCGAGGCCCGCCACCTTGTCCGACCAGGAATCGCGCGCGGTCAGCACGAGGACGGGGAAGTTCCGCCCTTCCCGGCGCCACATGCCGAGCACTGTCAGTCCGTCGATCTCGGGCAGGCCGAGATCGAGGATCACGGCGTCATAGTCTTCGGTCGACCCCAGGAAATGGCCATCCTCGCCATCGACGGACAGATCCACGGCATAGCCGGTCTGTTCGAGCGTGGTCTTGAGCTGGTTGCCGAGCGTGGGTTCATCCTCGACGATCAGGATGCGCAATTCGGTCTCTCCCTAAGATGAGCGAGCTTGAAATGGGGCGGATGCCCGGAAGCGTCAAGCGACGGAAAACTCCAAGGTTCCCCGGCGTCGCTTGCAAATTCATCTGTAGGCGCTTCAACCTGAACGTAAAGATGAACAAGATCGGTTCATCCACATTTCAGCGCTGCACCTCTATCGCGATTGCCCGATCACCCGCCCGGTGCGAGCATCGACATCGACGAAATAGACCTTGCCGTTCTGGATGAACTTCAGGCGGTAAGCCATGGCGGCGGGATCGTATTCCGGGCCGAGGTACTGCATTCCGGACATGCGCGGCAGCACTTCACGTTCGATTTCGCGCAAGGGGCGGACGTTGCCGGCCTTGCGTTCGCGGCGCACCTCGCCCTGCTCGCCGCCGGGATCGGCGGCATGCGCGGTCAGCGAAGGCGCAACCATGCCGAACGCGCCGAGTGCCAGCGTGACCGGGACCAAGAGAAGGGAAAGGGACTTGTTCATATCGACTTGCTGCCTAACCCCATCGCCTTGAACAAGTCCTGAATGTGGCCGGAAGGCGGCAGGAGCAAGCGCCTGTTGCCCAAATCCCACATCCACGCTTTCCTGCGCGCCAGCTTGCCAGCCCCCCGCTCTGCCCTGTAGGGCGCGCAGCCATGGCACTTGCACCAATTCTCAGCTGGGAAAACCTCGGCCTCATCCAGGGCTCCGGCTGGCTCTTCCAGGATCTCGACATCAACATCGCCCCGCGCGACCGGCTGGCCCTGATCGGCCGCAACGGCGCGGGCAAGACCACGCTGCTCAAGCTGATCGCCGGCACGGTGGATGCGGACAAGGGCACGCGCTCCGTCCAGCCGGGCACGCGCGTGGTGACGCTGGAGCAGGACCCGTTCTTCACCGGCTTCGACACCCTGCTCGATTTCGCCATCCACGGCGACGATGCGCCCCAGCAGCACGAAGTGGAAGCCATTGCCGACCAGCTCGGCATCGACCTTTCACGCGAAGCGAAGAGCGCATCGGGCGGTGAGCGCCGCCGCGCCGCGCTGTGCCGCGCCCTCGCCTCCGAACCCGACCTGCTGCTGCTGGACGAGCCGACCAACCACCTCGACCTTGCCGCGATCGACTGGCTGGAATCCTGGCTCCAGCGCTACAACGGCGCGTTCGTGGTCATCAGCCACGACCGTACTTTCCTGACCCGCCTGACCAACGCCACGCTCTGGCTGGACCGGGGCGGCCTGCGCCGCCGCGAGATCGGCTTCGGCGGCTACGAGGCCTGGGAAGACGAAGTCTACGCCGAGGAAGCGCGCGCCGCCCAGAAGCTCGACGCCAAGCTCAAGATCGAGGCCCACTGGCTGGAGCGCGGCGTCACCGCGCGGCGCAAGCGCAACCAGGGCCGCCTTGCCAAGCTTTGGGAAATGCGCGCCCAGCGGGCCTCGATGATGGGCCCGCAAGGCGCGGCCAAGCTCGCCGTGGTGGCGGACGACAGCAAGACCAAGTCGGTCATCGTCGCCGAACACGTCACCAAGCGGTTCGGCGAAGGCGATAGCCAGCGCACGGTCATCAAGGACTTCAACTTGCGCATCCAGCGCGGCGACCGCATCGGCGTGGTCGGCGCGAACGGTTCGGGCAAGACCACGCTGCTCAAGATCCTGATGGGCGAACTTCAGCCCGACGAAGGCAAGGTGACGCGCGCAGCCACGCTCGATGCCACCGTGATCGACCAGCAGCGCAGCCGGATGAGCCCCGAAATGCGCATCCGCGACGTGCTGGCCGAAGGGGGTGACTGGATCGACGTGGTCGGCGTGCGCAAGCACATCCAGGGCTACCTCAAGGACTTCCTGTTCGATCCGGGTCTGGTCGAGGCGAAAGTCGGCACGCTGTCGGGCGGCGAACGCTCGCGCCTGCTGTTCGCCCGCGAATTCGCCCGCACCTCCAACCTGCTGGTGCTCGACGAACCGACCAACGACCTCGACCTCGAAACGCTGGACCTTCTCCAGGAAGTGATCGCCGATTACGACGGCACCGTGCTGATCGTCAGCCATGACCGTGACTTCCTCGACCGCACCGTCAACGTCACTCTCGGCCTCGACGGTTCGGGGCATATCGACGTGATCGCGGGCGGCTATGCCGACTGGGAGGCCAAGCGCCGCGAACGCACGAGCGCGGGGAAAGCCAAGGCGAAGGGCGAGAATGCCGCCCCGCCGCCGCCGATGCCGCCGAAGAAAGGTAAGCTCTCCTACAAGGACCAGCGCGACTACGAACTGCTGCCCAAGCGGATCGAGGAACTGGAAGCGGCCATCGCCCGCGACGAGAACGCCATGGCCGACCCCGCGCTCTACACCCGCGACCCGGCGAAGTTCGCGGCCCTCACCGCCGCCATCGAAAAGGCGAACAGGGAAAAGGAAGCGGCTGAAGAGCGCTGGCTGGAACTGGCCGAGCAGGTAGAGGGTTAGGCCCGCCCGCGCCGGTCAGTCGATAGCGGCGGCGGCGAGGAAATCGGCGATCGCCGCGGACCATGGCCCGGGCTGCTGGTCCACGATGTCGATCCCGCCGCCCTCCAGTTCGGTGAATGCGAAATCCGGCCGCATCTTCCTCGCCTGCAGCGCGGACGCATAGAGCATGTCCCCGGTATTGGTGAGCAGCAGGGTCGGCTGGGTGATCTTCATCAGCGCCTCTTCCTGCCGGTAGTTCAGCCCCGCATTGTGGCCGTACCAGTAAGCGCCGCGCTGCACCGCCAGCATGGCCTGGACGACATAGTCGCTGATCCGCTCCGCGCTGATCGAACCATTGGCATAGCGCTCCCGCGCTTCGGCAAGGAGGTTCATGTGCGCGGCGTGAGGCAGGGCACGAAAGGCCCGCTCCCGCCCGCCAATATCGGCGATCAGCGCGGCGCGTTGTTCGTCGCTGATGAAAAGCGGGCCGCAAAGGATGTTCGCGCTCACCCGCTCGGGATAGCGAATCGCCACCTCGTTGGTCACAAGCGCCCCGGTATGATGGCCCACCACGGCAGCGCGGCTTATGCCCAGGGCATCGAGCACCGCCGGAACGACTGGCGCATAATCGCTCACTGCCGGTTCGAACGGCGTGCGATCCGAAAGACCGAACCCCGGCATGTCGATGGCGATCGGCCGCAGCCCGCGCGCAATCAGCGGCGCGAAGACATAATCGAACTGGTTGGCCGTCATCACCGCCTGATGGAGCATGACCAGCGGCCGCCCGGTTCCGGCATCGAGATAATGGATCTGGCCATATGGACCGTCGGCATAGGCGCGCCGCATCGCCGCGGACTGCTTCATCGCGGCGGGGCCGGCCTTTTCCCGTGGCGGGGCCCCCGGCGTGACGGCGGCGGGCGATGCAGCCCCGGCCGAGTGCGAAAACGGCCCCAGCGTGCCGACAATGGAGCCGCTGCCGATCATTCCCAATGCAACCCGCCTTCGAACGTTCCCGATCATCGACACTCCCCCTGACGCGGCGACCCTGCCGCCAGCATCCGCGAAGCGAACGGTCCGCCAAACGCCGGTCCGTCCGTCTGGTCGCCTGTCGATAATTCGGCTGGAGCCCCGGCGCGCGTCAGTCCCGGAAGCTGGCGGCCCAGGCCTGTCGTTCCGCCTCGGTCAGCGGCAGATCAACGGTGCGCCCTTCGGCAGCGGATTGCTGCGCCGCCTCGATCACCGCCATGACCGCCAGGGACTGGATCGGCGGGACCGGGTTGGGCGCCCTGCCCCGCATGGCCTCGGCGACGAGGCGGTAGAATTCGCGCTGGTCGCCCGGCTCGGCCGGAACCCGGCTGGCCTGTCCTTCGGCATTGTAGATCACCAGCGGATCGGGATCGATGCCCCAGCCGGGCGCTCCGGGCGCCATGCCGGCAAGGAGCTGGCCTTCCTGCACGTCCATCCCCTGCTTCACCGCGCTGCCCGCAGTGCCGTGGACGATGAAGCGCGGAACCCCGCCCGCCACCAGCATCGAGGCATGGAGAATGGCGCGCCGGTCTCCCTCGAAGCCAAGCACGACATGGGCCCAGTCGTCACTGCGCGCACCCTCGCGCTGGAGGGCGAGAGAGGCGGTCACCTGCAGCGGCAACCCCATCAGCAGCAGGGCCTGATCGGCAAGGTGAGGCCCGAGGTCGAACCACACGCCGCCTCCCGGACCGCCGGATTCCCGCCAGCGGTCCCGGACTTGCGGGCGGAAGCGGTCGAAGTGGATTTCAAGATGCGCCGGCATGCCGACCAGCCCTGCATCTACGGCCTTGCGTACAGTGCGAAAATCGCTGTCCCAGCGGCGATTGTGAAAGACCGTGAGCTGCCCGCCGGTTTCCTCCGCCAGCGCGATCAGCGCCCGGGCTTCGGCAAGGTCCAGCGTGAAGGGCTTGTCGACGACCACGCTCTTGCCGGCCCGAAGCGCCGCCTGCGCCAGCGGGAAATGCGTGGCGTTCGGCGTGGCGACAACAACGAGATCGACCGAAGGATCGCCGAGCACCGCCGCCGGATCGTCATGGATCGCCGCATCGGGAAAATGCGCGCGGATCGCATCGGGCTGGCGGCTCGCGAAATGGGTCGGATCGAGGCCCGGCACCGCCCGGATCAGCGGTGCATGAAACGTGGCCCCGGCATAGCCGTAGCCGAGAAGGCCTGCCTTCAGGGTATCGGTCGCCAGGGCCATGTTCAGTGCCTTTCAGTATGGTGTCAGGTTCAGTTGTAGACAGCCTGCCACATGCTTTGCGCGATGCTTTCGCGGGTCAGTTCCTCGGGTGCCGCCGTGGCGAGACCCTCGGCCTGTGCCTGCGCGGCCACGACCACGGCGATCTCCAGCGCCACGTCCCGCAGCTCGGTAACGGCGGGAAGCAGGCCGTTCTCGCCCTGGCTCAGCTCGCCCAGACGGCGCGCCGCGACCATGAACATGCCGTCACTGATTGCCGTGGCCCCGCTGGCCAGCGCGCCGAGGCCCACGCCCGGGAAGACATAGACGTTGTTGACCTGCGTGACGCCAGGCGTGCCGAACGGGCTGCCGGTGCCGACGATCGCCTTGCCGCCGGTCCATTCGAGGATATCCGCCGGATGCGCCTCGGCGCGCGACAGCGGGTTAGACAGCGGGAAGACCACCGGACGCTCGACATGCTCGGCCATGGTCCGGATGGTGCGTTCGCTGAACGAAGCCTTCTGGCCCGACGTGCCGATCAGCACCGTGGGGTGGACGTTCGCCACGACTTCCTGAAGCGAGATCATGTTCTGCCCGCCCGCGTTCCAGCTGGCGATCTCGGCCGGATCGCGCGCCAGCTTGACCTGCTGCGGCGGCAGACGCGGAATGTCGGAAAGGATGAGGCCGTCGCGATCGACCGCCCAGATCTTCGAACGCGCTTCCTTCTCGTCCAGCCCGTCGGCGATCATTGCCTGCACCAGCATCTCGGCCACGCCGCTGCCTGCCGCGCCCGCGCCGAACAGGACCACGCGCTGCTCGGTAAGCGGCACGCCGGTCTTGCGGATCGCCGCCAGCAGGGTGCCGACAGCCGTGGCGGCGGTGCCCTGGATATCGTCGTTGAAGCTCAGCAGACGGTCGCGGTAGCGGCCCAGCAGATCGTAGGCGTTCTTGCCCGCGAAATCCTCCCACTGGAGGAGGACGCCGGGGAAGCGATCGTCCACGGCGCTCACGAAGGCCTCCACGAAATCGTCGTAGTCCTGGCCCCGCACGCGCGGCGCGCGCCAGCCGACATAGAGCGGATCTTCGCGGCGGGCGTGGTTGTCGGTGCCCAGGTCGAGCAGGATCGGCAGGACTTCGGAAGGATGGATGCCCGCGCAGGCGGTGTAGAGCGCCAGCTTGCCGATCGGGATGCCCATGCCGCCCGCGCCCTGGTCGCCCAGGCCGAGGATGCGTTCGCCGTCACTGACGACGATCACCTTCACCCGGTCATAGGCAGGATCGGCGAGAATATCGGAGATGCGGTCGCGGTTGGGATAGCTCAGGAAGAGGCCGCGCGGACGGCGCCAGATCTCGCTGAAGCGCTCGCAACCCTCACCCACGGTGGGCGTGTAGACCAGCGGCAGCATGCGCGGCAGGTCGCTCTGGACCAGCGCGTGGAACAGCACTTCGTTCGAATCCTGAAGCTCGCGCAGGAAGGCGTAGCGCTGGAAGTCACTTTCCTTTTCTTCCAGTGCCTTGCGGCGACGTTCGATCTGGCTGTCGAGCGTGCCGACATGCGGCGGCAGCAGACCGTGCAGGCCGAACTCGTCACGCTCCTCGGCGGTGAATGCGGTCCCCTTGTTGGTGAGAGGATCGGAGAGCAGCGCGCGGGCTGCGGCGTGACGGGTGGGGGACATCTGCGACCTTTCCTAGAATCGTAAACTCAGCCAGCCCGCGAGAAAATCGGAGCTGCGGTAACCCGCATCGGTCAGCGCGGGCCCGGCTTCGAGATGCTCGTAGCGCCCGGTGAACGAAACGCGGGGCGAGATCGTCCAGACCGCCTGAAGGCGGGCCAGTTCGGCGATCTTGCGCGCCCGCCCGTTCTGGGTGCCGGCAAAGGGTTGGCCGTTCGCCCGATAGACGGCATCCGTGACACTGTCACGCCATGCAAAACGGTATTCGGCATTCACTTTCACATTCTTCAGCGGCGAGAAGCTGAAAGTGGGGGCAATCGCGCGAATGTTGCTGGGCGTCAGGTAGAGCTGATAGCTGAAGTAGATGTTGTTGCCGAAGGGCGAATAGGCGTCCCGCAGCTTCCCGTCGCCATAGCCGCCGCCGCCGCTCGCATAGTCCGCGCTGAACCCGATGCGGGGCGCTGCCTTGGCCGATCCCAGCCGGTAGGACTGGGCCAGCAACACCTGCCAGGCATCGATCTTCTGGTCGATGAACTCGCCCCACTGATGGTTGACGGTCCAGTCGACCTGAACCGGCCCGGCATCGCCGTAGACGTGGACCCCGCCATACCAGCGCGTTGCCGGGCCGATCCGCCCTCCCCATGTGCCGACGCCGTTCTGACGCCGCCAGAGGAAGGGATCGACGAAGATCTTCGAATCACCCAGAAAAGCCTTGGGCACGGCATAGCCCAGCGTCACCCCGGAGAAGCGGCGTTCGGGATCGCTGCGATCGTCGCCGATGCCGTCCTCGCCATAGGCGGTGGGCCGCAGGTCGAAGACGTCGGCGCGCAGCGTCTTGCCCCTCACCCAGGCGCGCACGCCGTTCAGGGTGTAGTGGACCGTGTTGTTGTCGCGCTGCGACGTCAGCAGGTTGGGCCCATCGACGAATTCCTGCCGCCCATAGCGCACGCCCACGTCGAGCCCTGCGATCTGGCCGCTCGCCTCGGCGAAATATTGCTGGGCGACAAGTCCGTTGCGCATGCTGGTGGCCGGCGTTCCGATATTCCGGCCGCCGATCCCGGCATGCGCCAGCTCTCCGTAGAAGCGCAAGTGCGGGCCGACATGAAGGTCGGCGCCCGCCACAACGCGGCTGATATCCTGCCGCTGCGCCTCGGCCTCGCGCAAGTTGGGATTGGTGGTCTGGTTCACCCGCAACCGCAGTTCACCCGAGAGCGTGAGGTAGATATCGCCGTCTGCACCGAGCGGCAGGAACTTCAGCCGGTCGAGCGGATCGTCCCGCTTCGACTTGTCGGCCATGCCCCGCCAGTCCTCGGCCCAGCGCGAGATGCTGTAGCCGTTGGTGACGGCGCCGTCGCCGTTGGAGGATACCGGATAGACAGGGGAAGTGGCCGAATTCGCGGTCCGGGCCTCTTCGGCATGAGCCGTGAAAGGGGCGCAGCAAAGGGTGGCGGCCAGCAGCCGCGATAACTTCGTCTTCATGTCCGTGATTCCTGTGCGGGGCTTTCGCCCCGGGTGCAGTCAGGTCAGACGAGCACGGGGCTCACCGCGGCGGCGGGCTCACGATTGGCGAGCACCGCCTTGAAGCGCTCGGTGTCCAGCTTGCCTTCCCAGCGCGAGACCACAACCGTTGCCACGGCATTGCCGATGAAGTTGGTCAGGCTGCGGCATTCCGACATGAAGCGGTCCACGCCGAGGATCAGCGCCATCCCCGCGACCGGCACCGAAGGCACGATCGAGAGCGTGGCGGCCAGCGTGATGAAGCCCGCGCCGGTGACGCCCGCCGCACCCTTGGACGAGAGCATGGCAACGCCCAGCAGCAGCACCTGCTGGCCCAGCGTCAGTTCCACGTTGCAAGCCTGCGCGATGAACAGCGCCGCCAGCGTCATGTAGATATTGGTGCCGTCGAGGTTGAAGCTGTAGCCGGTCGGCACAACGAGGCCGACGATGCTCTTGGGGCAACCGGCGCGCTCCATCTTCTCCATCAGCGAAGGCAGCGCGCTTTCCGAGGAGGAGGTGCCCAGCACCAGCAGCAGTTCGGCCTTGAGGTAGGCGATCAGCGAGAAGATCGAGAAGCCGGCAAACCGCGCGACAAGGCCCAGCACCACGACCACGAAGAGCGCCGAGGTGAGATAGAACGTCGCCACCAGCCCCACGAGGTTGGCGAGGCTGCCGACGCCGTACTTGCCGATGGTGAAGGCCATCGCGCCGAAGGCACCGACGGGCGCAGCCTTCATGACGATCGAGACCAGCTTGAAGAACACCAGCGACACGTCTTCGAGCAGCGAGAGCGGACGCGCGCCCCGGTCGCCCAGCATGGCGAGCGCGATGCCGAAGAGAATGGCGATCACCAGGACCTGAAGGATATTACCCTCGGTCATGGAGGAGAGGAAAGTGTCCGGGATCATTTCCATCAGGAACCCGGTGATCGACGTTTCGTGTGCCTTCTCGGAGTAAAGTGCGACCTTCGAGGCATCGAGCGAGGCGGGATCGATGTTCAGGCCGTGGCCGGGGCGAACGACGTTCGCGACGACCAGCCCGACGATCAGCGCCAGGGTCGAGAAGAAGAAGAAATAGCCGAACGCCTTGCCCGCGACGCGCCCGACCGAGCGGAGATCGCGCATCGAGGCGATGCCGGTGACGATGGTCAGGAAGATGACCGGGGCGATCACCATCTTGACCAGCTTGATGAAGGCATCGCCCAGGGGCTTCAGCGCTTCGCCGGTGGCCGGAAAGAAGTGGCCGAGCGTCACACCCGCCGCGATGGCGATAAGCACCTGCACGTAGAGATGACCGTACCAGCGCTTTGGCGCGGACGATTCGTGCGTATCGGGCAAGGTGGTGTGCATGGTCAGGCCTTTCTTCCTCTCTCTGCCCGCGCAAGACTTATGCTTATCGCGGGCTGGGCAGAGACTGTTCGATTCCACGCTGCGGCCAAAGACATTTTTGCACTCGCCCTAAATGCCTGATTTGCGGGGATGTGCGAACGGAAGCGCCCTGCTTTTCGAGCAGAAATCGGCACATTGCAGTGCAGCGATGTGCCGAAAGTTGCACATCGCTGCGGCCGGGCCTAGATTGCCGGAGTGAATCGCCGCCACACCCTCTACTGGACGCTCGCCGCAATCGCTGCCGCTTTGATCGCCGGCGGCATCGCGGGTGAGATCGTGAGACAGCGGGCCACCACCGCTTTCTCAGCATCGGTAGAAGCCGACGCGCGCCTGCGCCAGTCGTTGCTGGAAAGCGAGATCGCCCGCTTCCGCCTGCTTCCCCAGACCCTCGCAGACGACCGCGACGTGATCGCCGCCGCCAGTGGCGAGGCCGGCGCGGACCGCCGGCTGAATGCCAAGCTCGAAGCCTTCGCAACCCAGATCGGGGCCTCGGCCATATACCTCGTCGGTGACGACGGCTTCGCGATTTCCGCCAGCAACTGGCGCCGCTCGGACAGTTTCGTCGGCCGCGACTATCGCTTCCGCCGCTATTACCGCGATGCCCGCAGGCACGGCGACGGCGCCCAGTTCGCGCTCGGCACTGTCAGCCATCGCGCCGGGCTCTACCTCGCGCGCAAGGCGGCCGGGGACTGCGTGATCGTCATCAAGCTCGATTTCGACCGGATCGAGGCCCAATGGCGCACCGCGGGCGGCGAGACTTTCGTGACCAACCGCGATGGCGTGATCCTGGTCGCCAGCCGGGCCGACTGGCGGTTCGCCATGACCCGTCCGATCGATCCCGCCCGGCAGAAGGCGATCGCGGGCGATATCGGCATTCCGGGTCTGACCACGGCCCCTTACGGCACGGATGGTGACGGATTCCTGCGCATTCCGGGACGGAGGGCGCGGCTCCTTCTCGCCACCAGCCCGCCCAACCGCGACCAGTGGCGGGTCAACCTCGCCCTGCCGATCCGCGTCGCCGTTACCACGCCCATGCGCAGCGCTCAGGCCGTCGCGGCAACGCTCGCGCTGGTCGCGGTCTGTGCGCTCTGGTGGCTGGCCCAGCAAAGCCGCCGCCGCCGCGAACGCACCGCGCTGCTCGAAGCCGCCGTCACCGAACGTACAGCGGAACTGCGCCGGGAAATGGAAGAACGTGCCGCGCTCGAACAGCGCGCCGCCCTCCTGCGCGAGGAACTGCGCCTCGCCAATCGCCTCGCCACGCTGGGTCAGGTTACCGCCAGCGTCGCGCACGAAACCGCCCAGCCCGTTGCCGCCATCCGCAATTACGCCAGTTCGGCGGGACAGTTGCTGGACCTCGGCGCCGCCGCCGACGTTCGCGAGAACCTCACCGCGATAGACCGTCTGGCCGAGCGCATCGGCGTCATCACCGCGCAGTTGCGCGGGTTCGCGCGTAAGAGCAGCGGCGGCGAAGGCGCCGTGCCCCTGGCCGAAGTGCTGGACGGCGCGCATCTGCTGCTCAAGGAACGCCTCGCCGCGCTGTCCTTCGAAACCCCTGAGATTCCCGCGGACCTCAAGGTGCGGGGCGACAAGGTGCGGCTGGAGCAGATCCTCGTGAACCTGCTCCAGAATGCCACCGAGGCGCTGGCTGGCCGCCCGGACCCGCGCATCACGCTCACGCTCGCCGTGGATGGCGGGATCCTGCGCCTCACCGTGGCCGACAACGGCCCCGGCATCGCGCCCGAGATCGCCGACCGCCTGTTCACCCCGTTTGCCACCAGCCGCGCCGAAGGGCTCGGCCTTGGCCTCGTGATCGCGCAGGATATCGCACAAGAATTCGGCGGCACGCTGCGCCTCGTACCCGGCGAAACCGGGGCCGCCTTCGAGCTTCGATTGAGACTGGCCTGATGACCATTGCCCCCCTCGCCCCTCGGCGTGTCGCCCTTGTGGAGGATGACGAAGACCTTGCGCGCTCGACCGCGCAACTGCTCAGGCTTGCCGGGTTCGAGGTCGAACTCTTCGCCGCTGCGCCCCCCGCCCTCGCCGCCCTCACCGCCGACTGGCCCGGCGTGGTCGTCAGCGATGTCCGGATGCCGCATGTCTCGGGGATAGACCTGTTCCGCCAGCTTCACGAGCGCGACCCGGAATTGCCGGTCGTGCTCGTCACCGGCCACGGCGACATCGAAATGGCCGTGCAGATGCTGAAAGCGGGGGCATGGGACTTCCTCACCAAGCCATTCGCACCCGATACCCTGATCGCCGCCGTCACGCGCGCTGCCACCGCGCGCGGGCTTACGCTCGAAAATCGGCGCCTGCGCGCCATGGCGCAGGATACCGACGCCCCGGTGTTCCTGGGCGAAAGCCCCGCCATCCGCCGCCTGCGCGAAATGATCCCCGTCCTCGCCAACGCCGACATAGACCTGTTCATCGAAGGCGAGACCGGCACCGGAAAGGACCTGTTCGCCCGCCTCGTTCACCGCGCGGGGAAGCGGGCGCGCCAGCGCTTCCTGCCCATCGCCTGCGCCGCCATGCCCGAGGCGCTGGCCGAACCGCTGTTCGCGGCAAACGGGCTGGCCGAACCGGGGCTCGCCGCGGCCCATCGCGGCACGCTCTATCTCGACGACGTGGACCGCGCCCCTGCGCATTTGCAGGAGCGCCTGCTGCCCTTCATCGAACAGCGCGTGCTGCGCCATCGCGGCGAGGCGACGCCGATCGACGTGCGCGTGATCTCCACCAGCCAGGATGCCGCCGAAGGCCCGCCGCCGTCGCTGCTGCCCCCGCTGTTCTACCGCCTTGCGGCCATGCGCCTGCGCATCCCCCCGCTGCGCGAACGGCGCGAGGATATCGGCTCCCTTTTCGCCCGTTTCGCCGGAGATGCCGCAAGCCGCATGGGCCGGGAGCTTCCTCCCGTCACCGCGCCGGTGCGCACGATGCTCGAACGGCACGACTGGCCGGGCAACCTGCGGGAACTCGCCAATTTCGCGGAACAGTTCGTGCTGGGCCTCGGCGAGCCATCGCCCACGCCATCAGCCGCCCGGCACAAGGGGCTGACCGAGCGTGTCGATGCCTTCGAACGGGATGAGATCGTTGCCGCCGTGCAGGCCGCCGGAGGCGAGATCGGCGCGGCCATCCGCTCGCTCGATCTGCCGCGCAAGACCTTCTATTACAAGGTCAACAAGCACGGGATCGACCTTGGCGCCCTGCGGCGCAAGGATTGAACGGTGCGCCGGGCTCCGGCCCCGGCACGGCCGCGTCAGACGCCGACGGAGCCTGCATCGCGGATCATGCGGCCAAGCTGGTCCAGCAGGCAGAGCCGCTCCTTCTTCAGTTCCTCAAGCCGGGTGTCGGACGCGGCATCCAGTTCGGCCTCGATCCGGTGGATCGCGCCGTTCACTTCGTCGTAGCGGTCGGCAAGAACCGCAAAATGTCCGCGCGTTGCCTTCAGGTGGTGAAGAACTTCCAGATCGTCCGGAAATTCGGCGGCGAGTTCGTGGGCTTTGTGGGACATCGGCTATCCTCTTCGCTCGAAAACACACGGAAAGCTGGGGCGATACGCCTCGGCAGCATGGTACCGCTTCCCCAACCTGACCGAACCTGCCCTGTTCCGCCCAACTCCACCTTGAGCGGGATCAAGGACCGGCACTGATCGTCAGATTTCGGAATAGTCCACTTGCGGGCGGCTTTCGCGCGTGCCGCGATAACGCTTGTCAGGCTCGCGGGGATCCCCGGCGATCACGACATGGTCATCATGCACTTCGACCAGCGTGCCAACGAACGGAAACCCTTCCAGGCTCCCGCCGACGCGGTAGCTGACCGTATCGCCGACCTTGAAGGTTTTCTCGTCGAAATTGAACTCGAACGGGCAGACCTCGTCCGCCGTACCCATGCCTTGCATTCTCGCTCTCCTCTCCGAGAGACAGCCTAACGCAGAACCGGCAGTGGCCAAATCGAAAAGCCGCCTAGAGCCGCTTCGCCCCGCCGATCTTCACGCCCGCCTGGATACCAAGCAATTGTGCCAGCACAAAAACAAAAAGGCCGCCCTTTCGGACGGCCTTTTCATCATGTCGCGAAGCGGGTGCTTCAGCCGACGATTTCTTCCGGCTTGAAGAAGTAGGCGATCTCGATCGCCGCGTTCTCGTCCGAGTCCGAACCGTGGACCGAATTGGCTTCGATCGATTCGGCGAAGGTCTTGCGGATGGTACCTTCGGCGGCCTCGGCCGGGTTGGTGGCGCCCATCACGTCGCGGTTGGTCTTCACGGCGTCTTCGCCTTCGAGAACCTGCACGACCACCGGACCGGAGATCATGAAGGAAACGAGGTCGTTGAAGAAGGGACGCTCCTTGTGGACCGCGTAGAAGCCTTCAGCCTGCTCCTGCGAGAGCTGGATGCGCTTCGAGGCGACGACGCGCAGGCCGGCTTCCTCAAGCAGCTTGGTCACGCCGCCGGTCAGGTTGCGGCGGGTCGCGTCGGGCTTGATGATCGAGAAGGTGCGGGTAACCGCCATGATACGTTCCTTGCGAAGTAAGGGTTTTGAATTGTTGCGCGCGCCCCTAGCCGGGAACGCGCCGCTCCGCAAGAATTAGGCGTCGTGAAGGTCAGGGATAGCGGCGGAGAATCATCCGGCCTGAACCCATCTCCCGCCGTCCTGCTTCCAGTAGTAGTGTTCCACGCCTTCGCGTTCCCGCAAGGCCCGCCAGGTTTCCCGCGCATGCTGGAGCGTGGACTGGTCGAACAGGAAGAACGTGCGCTCGAACGGAACCTCGCCCTCGCGCCACTGGCCGTCCGCGATCGCCATGTACTTCGCGCCATTGGCAGGCTCCGCCACGTCGGACAGGAGGATCGGCTGGCGATCCTCGCTGCCTTCGCCCGCGAAGCCGTTGGCAAGGAAGCTCTCCGGCCCCACGGACCAGAGAGCCTGACAGATGCGCTGCCGCTGGCCGAGGTCGGCGGAGACGACGAGCAGGCGCTCGCCATTCCCCGCGACCTTTCCGGCGATCAGCGCCAGCGCGCTTTCGGCAGGGTCGCGACTGAGCTGGTAGAAATCCACGCGCATGTCGCGCTCCCCGCCTCCCGATTACGCTTCCAGGTTGTCGCGCACGAAGCGGTCGAGCAGGCGCACGCCGAAGCCCGAGGCGCCCTTGTCCCAGGTTGCGCCGGGCTTGTCGGTCCACACGGTGCCGGCAATGTCGAGGTGCGCCCAGGGGGTGTCGTTCTCGATGAAGCGCAGCAGGAACTGCGCCGCCGTGATCGAACCGCCGAAGCGCGGGCCGACGTTCTTGATGTCGGCGATCGGGCTGTCGATCATCTTGTCGTAGGCCGGGCCCATCGGCATCCGCCACAGGCGGTCGCCCGAAGCGTCGCCGGCGGCGGCGAGCTGGCCGGCAAGGTCGTCGTTGTTCGAGAACAGCCCGGCATATTCATGGGCGAGGCTGAGAATGATCGCGCCGGTCAGCGTGGCGAGATCGACGATCTTGGCGGGCTTGTATTCACGCTGCACCCAGGTCAGCGCGTCGCAGAGCACCAGGCGACCTTCCGCGTCGGTGTTGATGACTTCGATGGTCTGCCCCGACATCGAGGTGACGACGTCACCGGGACGCTGGGCATTGCCGTCGGGCATATTCTCCACAAGTCCGCACACGCCGATCACGTTGGCCTTCGCCTTGCGCAGCGCGAGGGCGAGCATGGTGCCTGCAACGGCGCCGGCGCCGCCCATGTCCCACTTCATGTCTTCCATGCCGGCGGCAGGCTTGATCGAGATGCCGCCGGTGTCGAAGGTCACGCCCTTGCCGACGAAGGCCACGGGCGCTTCGCCGTCAGCGCCGCCGAGCCATTCCAGCACGAGCAGGCGCGCCGGGCGCACCGAGCCCTGCGCCACGCCGAGCAGCGAGCCCATGCCGAGATCGGCCATTTCCTTCTCGTCCAGCACGCGAACCTTGAGGCCGCTGCCCGCCATCTTCGCCTCACAGCGCGCGACGAAGGTTTCGGGATAGATCGCGTTCGCCGGCTCGGTCACGAGTTCGCGGGTGAAGGACACGCCCTCGACGATGGCCTGCTCCACCGCCCAGACCGCCTCGGTGCCTTCCGGCGCGCCGACCACGGCAATGTCCACAAGGCTCGGCTTGGCGTCGTCGGCCAGCTTGGTGCGATAGGTGTCGAGGCGCCAGCTGCGCAAGACCGCGCCCAGCAGCACGCCCGCCGCTTCGTCCGCCGAAAGGCCGGCGCCGGTAAGGTCCAGCGTTACCGCCGTCTCGCCCGAGGTCAGGTAACGGGCAACGATGCCTGCGCCCGCGCGCTCGATCGCGCCCTTGCGGTCCTTGCCGTCCGCCGCGCCGATCCCGGCGAGCGCCACGCGCACCACCTTGCCGTCCCGCTCCACGAAGCCCTCGAATACCTGGCCAGCCTTGCCCGCGAACCGCGAAGCCTTCGCGCCTTCGACAAGAACCTGCTCGATATCAGCCGGAATCGAATCCTGATTCACGAAGCGGGCGACGAGACGCGCCGGGGCGGGGGCAGCGGCGTCAAGGAACTGGATATTCATGGGATCTCCTGAATCACGTGGGCGAGCGCCGAACTTGTGCGCTTCACCGCAACAGCGGATTGCAGTTAGGCACAGGCGGTGCGATAGGCAAGTGATGCTCCCTGCCGCGCCGTCTCCGCTGCAAGCCCCCGATCGCCGCTTGCGACCTATTTCGCTGCGCGCGCTCGCCCTTGGAATCGCCTGCATCGGCCTGCCTGCCGGTGCCTGGGCACAGGACCTTTCGCGTCCTGTCGATACCGGGCCGATCGAGGGTGCGCCCGCCGCCCCGCCCGCCTCTACCGACGATACCGTGCCGATCGCCTTCGAGGCCGACACCGTCGAATATGCCCAGAACGACGAATTCGTCACCGCCACCGGCAATGTCGTGCTGCGCAAGGACAAGCAGTCCGTCCGGGCCGACAAGGTGACATGGAACCGCAAGACCGGCCAGATCCTGGGCAGCGGCAATGTCCGCATGGTCGATCAGGACGGCAACCAGCTCTACACCGAGAGTGTCGAGCTGACGGACGAACTGAAGACCGGCATGATGGAGAACCTGCTTCTCGTCATGCGTCAGGGCGGCCGCCTCGCCGCCAACAAGGGCGAGCGCATCGCCAATGGCGACGTCGTGCTCCAGCACGCCGCCTATACCGGCTGCGCGGTGGAAAACGACGAAGGCTGCCCCAAGACCCCGACCTGGCGCGTCGTCGCCAAGACGGTGGTCTACAGCGAGACGCAGAATCGCGTGCGGTTCAGCGATGCCCGCCTCGAACTGTTCGGCGCCGTGCAGCTTCCGCTGTTCGGTCTCTCGGTCAGCACCAATGGCGGCGCGGTTTCCGGCTTCCTCGTGCCTGACCTGCGGTCGAGCCCGTCGAACGGCATCGAGGTTGCACAGTCCTATTACTGGAAGATCGCGGAAAACCGCGACCTCACCGGCTCGCTTCACGCCTATACCAAGGCCGCGCCGATGGCCTCGTTCCAGTACCGCGCCCTGACGGACCTCGGCGCCTACCAGATCACCGGCTATGCGACCTCTAGCAACCGCATACCGATCAACAGCAGCAATCCCGACCCGAACCGCGAACGCGCCTTCCGCGGATACATCTTCGCCAACGGCAAGTTCCAGCTCGACGAGAACTGGAGCATCACCGCCTCGATCCGCCGCGCGACCGACCGTACTTTCGTGCGCCGCTACGACATCTCGCGCGACGATCGCCTGCGTTCGTCGGTCGAACTGGAGCGGATCGACCAGGACAGCTACTTCTCCTTCGCCGGCTACGCGACGCAGACCCTGCAATCGAGCCGCGACCAGGGCATGATCCCGGTCGCCCTACCGGTGCTGGACTATCGCCACCGCTTCGACGACCCCCTGCTCGGCGGCAAGATCGAGACGCAGGTCAACACCATGGCCGTCACCCGCGTCGACGGTCAGGATACCCAGCGCGCCTTCGCCAGCACCCAGTGGTCGCTGCGCAAGATCACCGGACTGGGCCAAGAAGTGACCTTCACCGGCCTCGTGCGCGGCGATGTCTATCACTCGGACGAAAACGACCTGACCACCACCGCGCTCTATCGGGGCAATGCGGGGTGGCAGGGCCGCGCGATCGCACTCGCCGCGGTGGACGTGAAGTGGCCGCTGGTCGGGCAGGTGTTCGGCGGCAGCCAGGTGCTGACCCCGCGCATCCAGTTCGTCGCCACGCCGCCGGTCAAGAACCTGGCGATCCCGAACGAGGATTCGCGCGCGATCGAGCTTGAGGATTCCAACCTCTTCGCGCTCAACCGCTTCCCCGGCTATGACCGGTTCGAGGACGGCGCGCGCGTCACTTACGGGTTCGACTGGATGTTCGAACGTCCACGCTGGCGGATCAAGTCCACCATCGGACAGTCGGTCCGCCTGAGCAACAAGCCCTCGATCCTGCCTGACGGCACCGGCCTCACCAGCAAGACCTCGGATATCGTCGGCCGCACCGAACTGCGCTATCGCAACTTCTTCAACATCATCCACCGCTTCCGCGTCGATAAGGACACGCTGGCGGTCCGTCGCAACGAGTTCGACATCGCGCTGGGCAACAACCAGACCTACCTCGAACTCGGCTATACCAAGCTCAACCGCGACATCTCGATGGACATCGAGGACTTGAAGGACCGCGAGGAAGTGCGCGCCGCCGGCCGCGTCGCCTTCGCCAACTACTGGTCGATGTTCGGCTCCGCGGTGGTCAACCTGACCGACCGCAACGAAGACCCGACTTACGGCTCCGACGGTTTCCAGCCCCTGCGCACCCGCGTGGGCATGGCTTACGAGGACGATTGCCTCCAGGTCTCGTTCACCTGGCGGCGCGACTACGTGACCTTCGGAGACGCCCGCAAGGGCAACTCGTTCCAGCTCGGCTTCGCGCTCAAGAACATCGGCGCGTGGTAAATCCGGCCATGGTGGACGCGGAACGTCGCGGGCGTTGGCACCGTGCTGCAAAGCGACTATCGGACGTGCTCAGTTTCGGTTAAGCCGCGTGCCGACATAGGGCCGAAGAGATGCCCCTCGGCGAATTTTTCCATCGAGCGGCGTCGGCCGTACGGGTCGAATACGGGATACAGGTCAAGGTGAAAGCAATCCAAGGCAACAAGTTCATCAAGCGCGCGGCTCTTGCCTGCGGCGCCCTGGTCGCCTGCGGCACCGGGGTAGCGACACTTTCGTCCAGCGCTGCTTTCGCCCAGTCCGCCCCCCAGGGCGAAATCGTCATCCCTGACGACGTGAAGATCTTCGGCAACGACAATCCCAACGTCCGCCGCGCCACTGCCGTGGTCAACGGCGCCGTCATCACCGGCACCGACGTCGACCAGCGCCTCGCCCTGATCCTCGCCGCCAACCAGGGCAAGATCAGCGAAGAAGAACAGAAGCGCCTGCGCCTCCAGGTGCTGCGCAACCTGATCGACGAAACGCTCCAGATCCAGGAGGCCAAGGCCGCCGACGTCGCCGTCGATGACGCCGAAGTCGAACAGTCCTACGCCCGCGTCGCCTCGCAGAACTTCAACCAGAACACACAGGCGATGGACGCCTATCTCAAGCGTGTCGGTTCTTCGCCGGACTCGCTCAAGCGCCAGATCCGCGGCGAAATGTCGTGGCAGCGCCTGCTCCAGCGCAACGTCCAGCCCTTCGTCAACGTCTCCGACGACGAAGTGAACGAAGTGATCGATCGCCTCAAGGCCGCCAAGGGCACCGAGGAATACCGGCTTGGCGAAATCTATCTCGCAGCCACGCCGGATTCGCAGCAGCAGGTCTTCGACAACGCCAACCAGATCATGCAGCAGCTCCGTCAGGGTGGCAGCTTCGTGGCCTATGCGCGTCAGTACTCGCAGGCTTCGACGGCTGCGGTCGGCGGCGATCTGGGCTGGATTCGCCTTGCACAGCTGCCCAACGAACTGGGCACCGCGGCGCGGGACATGCAGGCCGGCCAGCTCGCCGGTCCGATCGAGATTCCCGGCGGCTATTCGATCCTCTACCTGATCGACAAGCGTCAGGTGCTCACCGCCGATCCGCGCGACGCGCTGCTCGCGCTCAAGCAGATCTCGATGGAATTCCCGAAGGGCATTAGCGAAGCACAGGCGAATGCCAGGGCCGAAAGCTTCGCCAAGACCATCCAGACCGCCAAGGGCTGCGGTGACGTCGACAAGGTTGCCGCCACGATCGGCGCACAGGTCGTCGCCAACGATCAGGTCAAGGCGCGCGACCTGCCGGGCCCGATCCAGGCCTCGATCCTCAACCTCTCGCCCGGCGAGACCCTGCCCCCGTTCGGCTCGCTGACCGAGGGTGTGCGCATCCTGATGCTCTGCGGCCGCGACGATCCGCAGCAGGTCGATTCGGGTCCGAACTTCGACCAGGTCATGTCGCAGCTCGAAGACGACCGCATCAACAAGCGCGCGCAGATGTACCTGCGCGATCTTCGCCGCGATGCGGTGATCGAATACAACTGACGATAGCAGGGGCGGCAAGCATGGCGGCCAGTTCCAACGGCGCGCCGCCCCTCGCGGTTTCGCTCGGAGACCCGGCGGGCGTTGGCCCGGAACTGTTCGCCGAGGCCTGGTCCCGGCGGCATGAGGCCGGACTTTCGCCCTTCTTCGTGACCGGCGGCGCGGGCGTGCTTGTCGCCGCCGCGCGCAGCCGGGGGATCGACCTTCCCGTAGCGCGCATCGCCGCGCCGGCCGAGGCCGCAGACCTCTTCGGCGAAGCACTCCCGGTGCTGGGAAGCGAGGATGCCGGCGCATCGTTCGGCGCGCCCGATCGTGAAGGCGCCGCGCTGGCGCTGCACTCCCTCACCCGTGCCACGCAGCTTGCCATCTCGGGCGAGGCAGGCGCCGTCGTCACCGGCCCCATCGCGAAGTCGCGGCTCGCCGAGATCGGCTTTACCCAGCCGGGCCAGACCGAATTCCTCGCCGACGCCTGCGGAATTCCGCATGAAAGCGCGGTGATGATGCTCGCAGGGCCCAACTTGCGCACCGTCCCGCTGACGGTCCACGTCGCACTTTGCGAGGTGCCCACCCTGCTGACCCGCGATCTGATCGAGAGCAAGGCGCGGATCGTCGCCCATGCCCTTGGCCGCGATTTCGGGCTTTCTCCCGCACGCATCGCCATTACCGGGCTCAACCCCCACGCCGGGGAAGACGGCCGCATGGGCCGCGAGGAGATAGAGACGATCGCCCCCGCTATCGCTGCGCTGCGCGAATCGGGGCTTGCCGTAACCGGCCCTCACCCCGCCGACGCCCTGTTCGCCGCGCATGAGCGCGAGAAGTTCGACGTGGCGCTCTGCATGTATCACGATCAGGCACTTATCCCGATCAAGACGCTCGATTTCGATGCGGGCGTCAATGTCACCCTGGGCCTGCCGATCGTGCGGACCTCGCCCGATCACGGAACCGCCTTCGGCATCGCCGGCAAGGGCGTGGCCAGCCCCGGCGCCACCATCGCGGCGCTGCGCATGGCCGGCGAATGCGCCGGCCGGAGAGCAAGCAAATGACCACCCTACCTCCCTTGCGCGAAGTCATCGCGAAGCACGGGCTTTCGGCGTCGAAGGCGCTGGGGCAGAATTTCCTGTTCGACGAACAGTTGCTGGATCGCATTGCCGCGATCCCCGGCGGGCTGGAAGGCAAGCAGGTGCTGGAAGTCGGCCCCGGCCCCGGCGGGCTGACGCGGGCGCTGCTGCGTGCCGGCGCAACCGTGACCGCCATCGAAATGGACCGCCGCTGCCTGCCCGCGCTCGCAGAACTGGAAACCGCGTTTCCCGGCAAACTCAAGGTGATCGAAGGCGATGCGATGAAGATCGCCCCGGCCGACCTTTTCGACGGGCCTTATGCCGTGGTCGCCAACCTGCCTTACAACGTCGGAACGGCGCTGTTCATCGGCTGGCTTTCCGGCGAAAGCTGGCCTCCGCAATGGTCTTCGCTGACGCTGATGTTCCAGGAGGAAGTCGCCCGCCGCATCGTGGCCGAGCCGGACACCTCGGCTTACGGACGCCTCGCGGTGCTGGCCCAGTGGCGCGCCAAGGCGAAGCTGGCGATGAAGGTCCATCGCAGTGCCTTCACGCCCCCGCCCAAGGTCATGTCCGCGATCGTGCATGTCGAACCCGGCGATGCGCCGGAAGGCGTTTCCATGCGGATTCTTGAGCGCGTGACGGAAGCCGCCTTCGGGCAACGCCGCAAGATGCTGCGCCAGAGCCTCAAGGGCGTGCCGGGGGCGCTCGACGCGCTGGACCGCCTCGGGATAGACCCGCAGCGCCGCGCCGAAACGCTTTCGGTGGATGAATTCGTGAGCGTGGCGCGGGAACTGACCCGCGCCTGACGCCCAGCGTCAAAGATCGCCCGCGCCCGCCACGGTTTCCCGCGCCGCTTCCAGCGAGCCGATGCTCGCCGTGACGAAATGGGAAACCATCAGGGCTCCGCAGCCCAGCACCGCCGCGATCAGGGCGAACTGAAGAACCCGGCCCAGCAGCGGCCCGTCTGAAGCCAGGATGCCGGCCAGGCCCTGCCGCTTGTCACGCGCGGCGGCAGCCGCGGAAAGCGTGATGGGAATATCTCCGCCCTCGATCAACGCTATCACGCTGATCGGTTCACGCAGGGCCACGCCGCACCGGTTGCCCAGCCGCCAGCGCACTTCGCCGGAGATGGATTGCCCTCCGACGACCATCCGCACACGCTCCCCCCGCTCAGGCGGTTTCGACATGGTCAGACGCATACCGTGCGAACTGGCATCAAGCACGAATGCCTCGCCTTCCCCACGTTCACTGCAAACACGCACTTGAACCATGGCGCGCGTACGCGCGCGCCTGATCTTTTCTTCCTTCACGCCAGCCCCCCTAGCGACCCGGTTTTCCCGTTAGACGCTAGGAGGGAATAGCTCAATTTAAAGTTAAGATCGGTTCAGGCTGCAGCGAAAAACTTATCCGAAACCAGTACTTTCTTCTTCCGGCGCCATGCGTGGAGCAGTGGCTCGGTATAGCCGTTGGGCTGGGCCACGCCCTTGAACACGAGGTCGCAGGCGGCGCGGAATGCCAGCGAAGCATCCCAATTGCCCGCCATCGGTTCATACAGCGGATCGGCGGCATTCTGCGCATCGACCTTTTCCGCCATCCGGTGCAGCGAATCGAGCACCTGCGCTTCGGAACAGACGCCGTGCAGCAGCCAGTTCGCGATGTGCTGGCTGGATATCCGCAGCGTGGCGCGGTCTTCCATCAGCCCCACGTCATCGATGTCGGGAACCTTGGAACAGCCGACACCCTGATCGATCCAGCGTACGACATAGCCCAGCAGCCCCTGCGCATTGTTGTCCAGTTCCTCGCGAACTTCTTCCTCCGACCAATTCGCGCCATCTGCCAGCGGCACCTGCAACAGCAGATCAAGGGAGGGAATTTCTGCGCCTTCCATTTCCTTGCGCAGGCCGAACACGTCCACCGCGTGATAATGCATTGCGTGGAGCGTGGCCGCGGTGGGTGACGGGACCCAGGCCGTATTGGCGCCGGTCCTGGGGTGGCCCACTTTCTGCTCCAGCATGTCCCGCATCATGTCTGGCGCGGCCCACATGCCCTTGCCTATCTGCGCAATGCCGGAAAGCCCGTGGCGCAGCCCGATGGCGACATTGCGCTTCTCATAGGCCTGTATCCAGGCCGATCCCTTGATCGCGCTCTTGCGGATCATCGGCCCGGCCCGCATCGATGTGTGGATCTCGTCCCCGGTGCGATCGAGGAATCCGGTATTGATGAAGACGATACGGTCCTTCACGGCATGGATGCAGGCCGCCAGGTTCGCCGAAGTGCGCCGTTCCTCGTCCATGACGCCGACCTTGATCGTGTGGCGCGGCAGGCCCAGCAGGTCTTCGACCGCGTCGAACAGGTCATTGGTGAAGGCGCATTCCTGCGGCCCGTGCATCTTCGGCTTGACGATATAGATCGAGCCTTCGCGGCTGTTCCCGAAGCGGGTCAGCCCCTTCACGTCCTGCGCGGAGATGGCGCTGGTCAGCACCGCGTCCATGATCCCCTCGGGAATTTCGGAGCCGTCAGGCAGGAGGATAGCCGGATTGGTCATGAGGTGGCCGACGTTGCGGACGAACAGCAGGCTCCGCCCCGACAGCTCGAACGCTTCGCCGGAAGGCGTGGTTACTTGCCTGTTGCCGGCGAGCTCGCGGGTCTGGACCTTCCCGGCTTTCTCGAAAGTCTCGACAAGATCGCCGCGAATGACGCCCAGCCAGTTGGCATAGGCCGCGAGCTTGTCCTCGGCATCGACCGCCGCGACCGAATCCTCCAGATCGACGATAGTCGTGAGCGCCGCTTCGAGAACGATGTCGGAAATGCCCAGCCTGTCGGACCGGCCGACTTCGGTTTCAGGATCGACGACGATCTCGATGGCAAGGCCGTTCGAACGATAGAGCCGCCCCTGCGCCGTTTGGCCAACATACTGCGCCGGATCGGCCAGAATTGCTTCGAAACCGGTGGCATCCACCCAGCTTCCCGATGCCAGCGGCAGAGCCTGATCGAGGAATGCACGCCCTGCCGCGATCACTGCGGCACCGCGAGCCGGATCATAGCCCCTGCCCTGCGCCGGAGCGGCATCGAGCGCGTCCGTACCATAGAAGGCATCGTAAAGGCTGCCCCAGCGCGCATTGGCGGCATTGAGCAGGAAGCGGGCATTGAGCACGGGAACGACCAGTTGCGGCCCCGCCATCGTCGCGATTTCCGCATCGACGCCGCGCGTACCGATGGTGAAATCGCCCGGTTCGGGCACGAGATAGCCGATCTCGCGCAGGAACTGCTGATAGGCTTCCTGTTCGATCGGCTGGCCGGCGCGCGCGCCATGCCATTCATCGATGCGGGCCTGCAAGGCATCGCGCGTTTCGAGCAGGGCCCGGTTACGCGGCGCGAAATTGGCCAGCAGATCGGCAAATCCGAGCCAGAACGAACCTGCATCCTGCCCGATGGGGGCCAGAACCTCATCCTCGACGAAGCGCGCCAGTGCGGCGTCGACCCGGAGGCCCGAACGTTCAACGCTGTCAGTCATCATTCCTCGCATTCCTTGCGCGCGCAGGCCCATCGGGCGAGCGGCGACCGTGACAATTCTTTTCAAGACTGTCCTGGGGAGGATGCCTATCCTATGCCGCATCCCGGCGGGAATGGCAACATGCGCCATTTACGGTCCAAAGTGGCACCACGTCGGATCAGCTTACAGCTTGCGTCGGAATAACTTACATAGGACATTCACCCTGCTCGAAAGCCGCGCGGGAACACGCGGTTGGCACGGGTGTTGCTGAACCGGATAACGTAATGGCGCCCGGCGGCGCCAGTGGGTTGCCCCTGGTTCAGGCGGGCCTTTTCGCAAGCCGGGCAGGACGTGAGGATGGGAATGTTTCGAAAACCGGGAATATTTCAGAAACTCAGCCGACTGTTCGTGATCAAGACACGCTGGGAAGCGTTCATGATCATCTACGCCCTTGCGCTTGGCGCCGTGGAACGCGGCAGCGTGTACATCACGCGCTTTCCCGGCTGGGGCGGGAAGCTGCTGTTCCTGGCGTGCACGGGCGCCGTCTTCATGGCAGGCGCCAAAATTCTCGACTGCATCAAGTACGAGAAAGCCGAAAACGCCGCAAAGGTCGAACTGGCCAAGCTCGAAACCACATCCGAACCGGAGGACAGCGGTGCCCCTGCCCTGATAACCGCTCAGGCTCCGGGCCAGATCGCTGGACAGGCAAGGCCGGACGCAGCCTGACGGGAAATCTCAGAAACTCGCGCCGTCCACCGGCCTGATCGCCAGCTTGCCAAGGTCCGCCTCGGGCACGCAGCGCAAGTTGATGGCAGCCATCGGCGTGCCATCCGGCCCTTGCGCACCGGCGAAAGGCTGGCACCCGCAGGTGGTGCAAAAACGGTGCACGATCTTGTGCTTGTAGAAGCGATATTCCCGCAACGCGTCCTCGCCGCTGGAAATTCCAAGCGCATCCTCGGGCACGAATGTCAGGAGAAAACCCTTGCGGCGGCAATGCGAGCAATTGCAGCTCATCGCTTCGGAAGGAAGATCGGCATCGACGGTGAAGGACACGGCGCCGCAATGGCAACTGCCGGAATAAGCCATTCCGCTTCCCCTTCTCCAAGGTTGCCCGCCTGCATGTTTCAGGCCGGGAAGGTGGGGTGTTTCTGTTGCAAGGTACACCCCGAACCCCTGGAATCCCTTCTGTTGCCCGGTGGGTCCAACCGCGCTTTAGCTTTGTAACGTCAGGGCGTTAGCCCCTAGAATTACGCGGCGAGAGCGAGTGCTTCGTTGTCGTTGGCACTTGTGAGTTTTGAGCCTTGAACGGGTTACTCAGCCCGAATGAAAACACCGCTTTTCAACACACGTCGATCCTAGTTCGGCCCCGTCATCACCCCTGCGACAACAGGGCTGTCCCGCCGGAAAACTCCGAAGGAACGGGTGATGGTGGAGCCGCCGGGTACCGCCCCCGGGTCCGCTGTGCCTATTATACGGCGCAGTTTATCATCATATCCGGTCGAAACCGGCGGAACCTCATATAGGGCGCCGGCCGGAAAAGAAAAGGGCGGGAATGACCCCGCCCTTCTGCAATTCACAGAGGATTTTTCAGCCTCAGTCCTTCTTCAGCGCGTCCCGGATTTCCGCCAGGAGTTCGACTTCGGTGGGGCCGGTGGGCGCCGCGGGCTCTTCCTTCTTGGGCAGCAGGCGGTTGGCCTGGCGCACGATCAGGAAGATGACGAAAGCGAGAATCAGGAAGTTGATGATCGCCGTGAGGAACGCACCATAGCCGAACATGGCGACACCTGCCGCCTTGAGCCCTGCGTAAGTCATGGGGCCGGTATAGCCGGCCGGAACGGTGCCCAGCACGACGAATTTGTTGCTGAAATCGATGCCTCCGGTGATGAGGCCGATAAACGGCATGATGACGTCGTCGGTCAGCGAGGCGACGATCTTGCCGAAAGCCGCGCCGATGATCACACCGACGGCGAGGTCGAGCACGTTGCCACGCGCGATGAAAGTCTTGAATTCCTGAAGCATGGGTCGTTTTCCCCTCGATCCTGTTCCGTCCACGGCCGGCTGCGGGAACCTGCCACATCGGACCTTTTGTAACAATCGGTCCTGTAACAATAGGTTGCGCCGCGATGTTCATCGCGGCCGCGCAATGCGACTGTCCTTGAACCGGGACCTCCGCCTGCTATCTATGCGGACAACAGGCGTGGCTCCTTGGCCGCGCCGATCAGGAGGATCACGCATGACCCTTTCCAACCTGGCCCGCAAGAGCCGCGCCGTGCTGGCCCTTGCGGCAGCGCTTTCGCTGGCGGCTTGCGGCTTCAACTCGGTCCCGACCAAGCAGGAAGCCGCCAAGGCCAAGTGGGCCGACGTCCAGGCCGCTTTCCAGGAACGCGCCAACCTCGTTCCCAACCTCGCCGCCGTGGCCAAGGGCGCCGCAACGCAGGAGAAGGAAATCCTGACCGGCGTGGTCGAGGCGCGCGCCAAGGCGACCAGCGTACAGGTCAATGCGGAAGACCTGAACGATCCTGCCAAGATGCAGCAGTTCCAGGCCGCCCAATCGCAGTTCGGCCAGAGCCTGTCGCGCCTGCTGGTCAGCGTCGAACAGTATCCCGACCTCAAGTCGATCGTGAACTACCAGATGCTCCAGACCCAGATCGAGGGCCAGGAAAACCGCATCCGCATCGCCGTGCGCGACTATAACGCCTCGGTTCAGGACTATAACACCGAAGTCCGCACGTTCCCGACCATGATCGGCGCCAAGCTGCGCGGCGCGGACCCGCTGGTTCCCTATCAGGCGGCCACCCCGGGGGCGGACGTCGCGCCGAGCCTCGAAGGCAAGATCTGATAACGTGACACGTTTCAGGGCCGTTTTTGCGGCCATCCTCCTGGCGTTCGGCGCGCTGCTTGCCCAGCATGCAGCCGCCGAGCCCACGTTTCCGAAACTGACCGGCCGCGTCGTCGACGATGCCCATCTCCTGCAGCCCGAAGTCGCAGCCCGGCTCACGCAGAAGCTCGACGCGCTGGAGAAGAACTCCGGCCGCCAGCTCGTGGTCGTCACCCTGCCCAGCCTTCAGGGCTACGAGATTTCCGACTACGGCTATCAACTCGGCCGTGCCTGGGGCATCGGCGAGAAGGACAAGAACACCGGCGCCCTGCTGATCGTGGCGCCCAATGAGCGCAAGGTGCGGATCGAGGTCGGCTACGGCCTTGAGCCGATCATCACCGACGGCCTCTCGTTCCTCATCGTCAACAACGACATCCTCCCCCGCTTCAAGGCCGACGACTATCCCGGCGGTATCGAGGCAGGGACCGACGCTCTCGTCAAGCAGCTCACCCTGCCGCCCGACCAGGCGCGCAAGGTAGCGGCGGATGCCGATGCCGCGCGCAAGGACAGCGGCGGCGGCTTCCCGTTCGGCGTTATCGTGTTCATCCTCATCATCGTCTTCTTCGTGGTCATGCCCATGGTCAATGAAGCGCGCGGCGGCGGCAGGCGGCGGGGCGGCTTCGGCGGCCCGATCATCTGGATGCCCGGCGGCTTCGGCAACGACGATGACGACGACCGCTGGGGCGGCGGTGGCGGCTGGGGCGGCGGTGGCGGCTTCGGAGGCGGAGGCGGATTCTCGGGCGGCGGCGGCAGCTTCGGCGGCGGCGGCGCGAGCGGAAGCTGGTAAGGGGGACTGAGACTATGCCGACACCCGTCTATCTTTCCGCCGAGGACCATGACCGCATCAGCGCGGCCGTGGGCGAGGCCGAAATGCACAGCGCCGGCGAGATCGTCACCGTTCTGGCGGACCGTTCGGACGGCTATACCGACGTCGCGCTCGCATGGTCGGCGATCGTCGCCTTCCTCGCGCTGGGCGCGCTGGTGATCGCGCCGGGCTTCTACATGGGCCTTTACGAGCGCCTGCTGGCCGATTGGGGCCACGAGTGGACCCCGCGCATGCTGCTGGGCCTTGCGGCTGGCGTGGCCGCGATCAAGTTCGGGGCGATGCTGCTGCTCCAGTTCTGGCAGCCGCTCAAGTTCTGGCTGGTTCCGCCGCAGATCAAGACCATGCGCGTCCATGCCCATGCCGTTCGCGCCTTCCGCATCGGCGCCGAGCAGCGCACCACCGGCCGTACCGGCGTGCTCATCTACCTCTCCATGCGCGAGCACCGCGCCGAGATCGTCGCAGATCGCGCCATCGCCGAAAAGGTCGACCCCGAAGTCTGGGGCAAGGCGATGTCGGCCATGCTCGCCCATGTCGGCGAAGGCCGCATTTGCGACGGCATGATCGTGGCGGTCGGCAAAGTCGGCGCGATCCTTTCCCAGCACTTCCCTCGCGCCGATGACGACGTGAACGAACTTCCCGACAGGCTGATCGAAATATGACCGATATCTCCGCCCTTCCCCTGCCGCCCGATGCCGACGCGCCGGACGAAGTGATCTGGCAGGGCCGGTTCATCACCACCCGCAAGCGCGGCCGCTGGGAATATGTCAGCCGCGCGCGCGGCATCCGCGCTGCCGTGATCCTTGCGGTGGACGCCGAGGATCATGTCATCCTCGTCGACCAGTACCGCGTGCCGCTCGGCAAGCGCTGCATCGAACTGCCCGCCGGCCTCGTCGGCGACCATGACGACAGCGCCGACGAGGACGCCAGCGTCGCCGCCGCCCGCGAACTCGAAGAGGAAACCGGCTTTCACGCAGGCCGCATGGAAAACCTGGGAGAATTCTATTCCTCGCCGGGGATGGTCAGCGAAAGCTTCACCCTGTTCCGCGCGCATGACCTTGTGAAAGTGGGCGAAGGCGGCGGCGTGGACAGCGAGGATATCGTCGTTCACCGCGTGCCCCTTGCCGGGATCGAACAGGCGATCGCGGCGTGGCGCACGCAGGGCTATGCCATCGACGTGAAGCTGCTCATGCTGCTGGGCGCGCGGCTGCTGGGCTGAACCCATGCGAACGCGCTTCGGCGTCTGCCAGCGCAAGCGGCGCTACGCCGCCGAGGCGGAAGCGCTGCAAGCGGCAGCGAAAGCGGCCGTTACCTTGCGGCCCTATCGCTGCGCGCTTTGCCGGCAGTATCATCTGACCGGGCGGACCAAGGGCCTGCGCGTGCCCCGTTTCGTGCTGGAGAGGAAGAAGGACGAGGACAGCAGGGAGGATTTCACAGCGTCGTGAAGATCGCTCCGAAGTCCTTACCGCCGTTCCCCGCCTCCACGAAGGCCTCGTAGATCTTCGTCGCGTGTTCGCCCATCGGCACCGCGGCGCCGGAAGTTTCCGCGCCCGCCATCGCCAGCCGCAGGTCCTTCAGCATCAGCGCGGAGGCAAAGCCCCCGGCATAGCCGTTGTCCGCCGGGCTCGCCGCGCCGACGCCGGGCATCGGCGTATAGTCGTTCAGCGACCAGCAGTAGCCCGTGGCCTTGGAACTGATCTCGTAGAACGTCTGCGGATCGAGCCCGGCCTTTTCCGCCAGCGCCAGCGCCTCGCAGGTACCGATCATGTGGATCGCCAGCAGCATGTTGTTGCACATCTTGGCGACCTGCCCCGCACCGGTATCCCCGGCATGGATCACCGCCTTGGCCATGGGCTGGAGCACCGTCTTCGCGCGCTCGAACACGTCTGAGCTGCCGCCGACCATGAAGGTCAGCGTGCCGCCATTGGCCGCCGCGATGCCGCCCGATACGGGGGCATCGGCCATCGCGTAGCCGGCGGCCTGCGCCAGCCCCACCACCTCGCGCGCGGTTTCGAGGTCGATGGTCGAGCAATCGAGGAACAGCGCCCCGCGCGGAGCATGGCCAAAGACTTCGGCCGTATAGACCGAGCGCACGATCGCCCCGTTGGGCAGCATCGTCACCACCGCATCCACACCTTCGACGGCCTGGGAGACCGCGGCGAACGTCTCGCAACCCTGTTCCGCCGCCTTGGCTACGGCTTCGGCGGACAAGTCGAAGGCCCGCACCTCATGGCCCGCCTTCACGAGATTGGCAGCCATGCCGCCGCCCATATTGCCGAGTCCGATGAAGGCGATTTTCATGACATTCTCTCCCTGGGTCGCAACCTGTAATCCCGCCGCCGGCCGGAACGATATGGGCCGGAACGGGATCGGGTTGCGCCCTTGTGCAAACCTTGGACGAGCAGGAACGGCGTCAGCGGCCCTTCCAGACTCCGGGACGCTTCTCGACGAAGGCGGCCATGCCTTCGGCCTTGTCCTCGGTGGCGGTGAGAACCTGGAACATGCGGCGCTCCATGACGAGGCCGGTGTCCAGCGTCGTCTCGAAGGCCATGTTGACCAGTTCCTTGTTCATCATCGCAGCAAGCGGCGGCATGGCCGCGATCGCGGCGGCGGCCTTGAGCGCTTCGTCGAGAAGCTGCTCCAGCGGCACCACGCGGCTGACGAGGCCTGAACGCTCGGCTTCAGCGGCGTCCATCAGGCGGCCGGTGAGGCACATGTCCATGGCCTTGGACTTGCCGACTGCGCGGGTCAGGCGCTGCGAACCGCCCATGCCCGGCGCCACGCCCAGCTTCACCTCGGGCTGGCCGAACTTCGCGTTTTCCGAAGCGATGATGAAGTCCGCCATCATCGCCACCTCGCACCCGCCGCCAAGCGCGAAGCCGTTTACTGCCGCGATCCAGGGCTTGCGCGTGGCCTTGACCAGATGGCTGGTCCAACCGGCAAAGAAGTCCTCCGAATAGAACTCGGCGCCCGGCTTGTCGGCCATTTCCTTGATATCGGCACCTGCGGCGAAGGCCTTCTCGCCCGCGCCGGTAATCACCGCGCAGCCCTGGGTCTTGTCCGCCTCGAACGCCGCGAAGGCCCGGATCAGCTCTTCCAGCACCACCGAGTTGAGCGCATTGAGCGCCTGCGGGCGGTTGAGCGTGATGAGAGTGACGGCGCCGCGCGTTTCAACCAGGATCGTTTCATAGCTCATAGGGGCTTCCATTCCTCCTCTTGGGGCAGCGGCGCGAAGATCGCGTCCAGCATCGGTTCGGTTACATCTTCGGGCGCCGCAGGATTCCACTTCGGCGCATGATCCTTGTCCACGATCACCGCGCGCACGCCTTCCGCGAAATCGGGCAGCACGATCACCCGGCTGCCGATGCGGTATTCCATCGCCATGTTCCGGGCGAAGGTATCCAGCGTCAGCGAAGTGGCGAGCTGGCGCAGCGAGACCTTGCAGGCCTGCGGGCTCTTGGTCCGCAAGGTGGCAAGCTCGCGCGCGGCCCACTCGCTCTGGTCGGATTCCAGGGAGGCCAGCACCTGCTCCAGCGTGTCGAAGGCGAAGTGCCTGCGGATCTGGCCCTCGTGCGCGGCGATCTTGGGTTCCGGCGCCTTGACCGACAGGGCGCCGAGCACGCCGCCGATTTCATGCCCGGCCGCGATGCGGCGCTTGGCTTCCGGCAGGGCTTCGCTGGAAAGATAATGCGTGGCAAGGCCCGCCCAGAGACACTCCGCACCGTCCAGCCGGGCGCCGGTCAGCGCCAGGAACTGCCCGAGGCGGCCGTCGAGACGCGAAAGGTACCAGCCGCCGCCGACGTCGGGAAACAGGCCGATGCCGGTTTCGGGCATCGCGAAGCGGGTATGTTCGGTCGCCACGCGGAACTGCGCCGGCTGCGAGATGCCGACGCCGCCGCCCATGGTCACGCCGTCCATGAAGGCAACCACCGGCTTTTCGTAAGTGAAGAGCTGGTGGTTGAGCCGGTACTCCTCGTGGAAGAACCTGCGCCCCGCCGCGCCGTGATCCTCCAGCGCGGAACGGCGCAGCAGGTTGATGTCCCCGCCCGAGCAGAAACCGCGCCCCTCGCTATGCTCGATCATCACGGCCTTCACGCCCGGATCGCCGGCCCATTCACCAAGCGATTCGCGCATCGATTCGCACATGCCCAGAGTCAGCGCATGGATCGCCTTGGGTCGGTTGAGCGAGATCACGCCCGCCACGCCCTCGCGGCGGGTCAGCAGTTCCCGGGCAAGGGCTTCGGTGCTCAACAGGTCGGTCGTCATGTCCTCGGGCCCCTTACTTGAGGAGGTCGCGGCCGATGATCATCCGCATGACCTCATTGGTTCCTTCGAGGATACGATGGACACGCAGGTCGCGCCAGAACCGCTCGATGGGATAGTCGCGAAGATAGCCGTATCCGCCGAACAGTTGCAGCGCACGATCGACCACCGAGGAGCCGGTGTCGCTGGCCATCATCTTGGCCATGGCGGCGAAGCGGGTCTTGTCGGGCGATCCGGCGGTGACCTTGCCTGCGGCGAGGTACAGCAGCGCACGGGCTGCCTCCAGTTCGGCCGCCATTTCGGCGAGGCGGAACTGGGTGTTCTGGAACTCGGCCAGGGCCACGTCGAACTGCTTGCGGTCCTTCACGTACTGGACCGCCTCGTCGAGGCAGCGCTGCGCGCCGCCCAGCGAACAGGCGCCGATGTTGAGGCGGCCGCCGTCGAGCCCGGCCATGGCGAACTTGAAGCCGTCGCCCTCGGCGCCGACGCGGTTGGCGACCGGAATGCGGGCATCCTCGAAGATCACCTGCGCGGTGGGCGATGCGTTCCAGCCGAGCTTCTTCTCAGGCGCGCCGAAGGAGACACCCGGCGTGTCCTTGTCCACCACGAAACAGGAAATCCCGCGCGACTTGTGATCGCCGGTGCGGGCCATGACGACATAAACATCATTGTAGCCGCCGCCCGAGATGAACTGCTTGGTGCCGTTGAGCACATAATGGTCGCCGTCCAGCCGCGCCGAAGTCTTGAGCGCCGCCGCATCCGAGCCGGAGCCGGGTTCGGTGAGGCAATAGGAGCCGATCTTCTCCATCGTCACCAGATCGGGAAGATAGCGGTCCTTGAGCTGCTGGTCACCGAAAGTATCGATCATCCAGGCGACCATGTTGTGGATCGAGATATAGGCGCTGGTCGCCGGGCAGCCGTAGGACATGGCCTCCATGATGAGCGCCGCGTCGAGACGGCCGAGGCCGATGCCGCCGCTTTCCTCCGAAACGTAGATCGCCCCGAAGCCGAGTTCGCCGGCGGCCTTCCAGACATCGACCGGGTAATGGTGCTTCTCGTCCCACTCGGCCGCGTAAGGCGTGATGCGGTCGGCGGTGAACTTGCGCGCAGTCTCCTGGATCGCAAGCTGGTCCTCGGTCAGCCCAAACTGTTCGGTCATCTCTGTCCCTGTCAGGTGCGGTTAGGTGCCCTCAGGGGCACTTTGTGTAAGTGAGCGGACCGGGCATCGCGTCCGGTCCGGTATCCTTGCGGATCAATGTCTTGCCGCCGTCGGGCGATGTCAGCGCAACGTCAAGGTTCCAGCTCTGCCCTTCCCCGGTGAAGGCGAATTCACCATTGAACGAGGAAGGCGAACCGGACCTGATCGTCGCCAGCTTCGCCACCGATTCGTAGAAGGTCAGCGTATCGCCGCTGATCGTCAGCAAGCCCTTGGCGTCGCCCCGGGTGCTGGTGCAATCGGCGTCGACGAGCCCCCAGCGACCCTGCAGGGCACCGGGAATGGCGGTGGGCATCACCGCTGGCCCGGTGGCGGCAGCGCTGCTCGGCGTGGGCTGCGGCACGGCGGTTCCGGTTTCCTGCGCGGCGGGCTCGGCCGGCTCCTTCGAACAGGCCGCAAGTCCGAAGAGCAGCGCCGCTGCGGCCATGGGGGCGAGTGCGTTCCTGATCTGCATCATCAAACGTCCTTTTCGTTCCGCGGGCATTGCCTGGGCAACGCCCGCGCAAGCCCCCATGTTCCGCCAGTCGGCCTCAGGCCATGGTCGGGATGATGAAGGCGCTGTCACCCGCGCCGCCATCGGGCCAGCGCTGGGTCACGGTCTTCACCTTGGTCCAGAAGCGCACGCCTTCCATGCCGTACTGGTTGTGGTCGCCGAAGGCGGAACGCTTCCAGCCGCCGAAGCTGTGATAGCTGACCGGCACCGGGATCGGAACGTTCACGCCGACCATGCCGACCTGCACGCGCTGCACGAACTCGCGCGCGGCATGACCGTTGCGGGTGAAGATGGCGACGCCGTTTCCGTACTGGTGCTTCGTGGGAAGCTCCAGGGCTTCCTCGAAGTTCTTGGCACGGACGATCTGAAGCACCGGCCCGAAGATCTCCTCCTTGTAGGCGCTCATCTCGGTCGTCACATGATCGAACAGCGACGGGCCTACGAAGAAGCCTTCCTCATAACCCTGAAGCGAGAAACCGCGTCCATCGACGACCAGTTCCGCGCCTTCGTCGACGCCGGTCTGGATCCAGTTCTCGATCTTCTGCTTGTGAACCGCAGTCACGACCGGGCCGTACTGGGCCTCGGGATCGTTGGACACGCCGACCTTGAGCTTGTCGATCGCGGCGACCAGCTTTTCGCGCAGGATTTCGGCGGTTTCATCACCCACCGGGACAGCGACCGGCAGCGCCATGCAGCGCTCGCCCGCCGAGCCATAGGCCGCGCCCATGATGTCGTTGACGGCCTGATCCATGTCCGCATCCGGCATGACGATGGCGTGGTTCTTCGCGCCGCCCATCGCCTGCACGCGCTTGCCGGCGGCAACGCCGCGCGAATAGACGTACTGCGCGATATCCGACGACCCGACGAAGCTGACCGCGGCGATACCGGGGTGATCGAGGATCGCGTCGACCATTTCCTTGTCGCCATGGACGACCTGCAGCACGCCTTCCGGCGCACCGGCTTCGATGAAGAGTTCGGCGAGGCGGTTCGGCACCGAAGGATCGCGCTCGGACGGCTTGAGGATGAAGGTGTTGCCCACCGCCACGGCCGGGGCGAACATCCACAGCGGGATCATCGCCGGGAAGTTGAACGGCGTGATGCCCGCGCCAACGCCGAGCGGCTGGCGCATCGAATAGACATCGATGCCCGGACCGGCGCCCTGCGTGTATTCGCCCTTGAGCATGTGCGGGATTCCGCAGCAGAACTCCACCACTTCAAGGCCGCGCTGGATGTCACCCTTGGCATCGTCCACCACCTTGCCATGCTCGGAAGCGAGCATTTCGGCAAGCGACTGCATGTTCTGTTCGATCAGTTCCTTGAACTTGAACAGCACGCGCGCGCGGCGCTGGGGATTGGTGGCGGCCCACTTGGGCTGCACGGCATGGGCGGTGGCCACGGCACGGTCGAGCAGCGCCTTGTCGCCAAGCGGGACCTGGGCCTGGACCTGCCCGGTGCTGGGATTGAAGACGTCACCCAGACGGGCGGCCGAACCGCCGCTTCCGCCGACAACGAAGTGGTCAATCAGCCGCATTCCTCATCCTTTCGCAATTTCTTTCCCCGAACGCCCGCAAGCGCTCTTTGAGGGGTAGGTGGTCCCGGTCCGATTTGCAGGCAAGCTGAAAATACGCCATCGATAACTGCACATTTGCAGCCGGACGGACAATTCTCCGCAGTGACGATACCTTGACGATGCATTCCATTGACTGGAGCGACTACCAGGCCTTCCTCGCCATCGCCCGGGCGGGGCAACTGGCGGGAGCGGCACGGCTGCTCGGGGTGGACCCCACCACCGTAGGGCGCCGCCTGCGCCGCCTTGAAGCCGCGCTCGGCACCACGCTGTTCGAACAGACCCGCAGCGGCCAGGAACTGACCGAGGCAGGCGAAACCCTGCTCTCCTCGGTCGAGGCCATGGCCAGCGCGGCCGGCCGGATCACCGAACCCGCCCAGGGCAGCGACGGCCTTTACGGCACCCTGCGCATCAGCACGTCCGAGGGATTCGGCTGCTGGTTCCTTGCCCGGCACCTGCCCGGATTCCAGGCTGAACACCCGCGCCTCGCCATCGATCTCGTCGCCAGCAGCGGGTTCCTCAGCCCGACCCGCCGCGAGGCGGATGTCGCTGTCATGCTCTCCCGCCCCCGCACCGGGCCGCTGGTGGCGCACAAGCTGTCGGACTACACGCTCGCCCTCTACGGGACGCGGGACTATCTCGATGCCCACGGCAGCCCCGCGCGCCCGGCCGACCTGCTGGAGGGCCATGCCATGGTCGGCTACATTCCCGACCTGCTCTATTCGCCCGAACTGCGCTATCTCGACGAGATCCAGCCGGGCCTGAAGGCGGCGATCCGCTCGCCCAGCATCACCGCGCAGCACAGTCTCGTCGCCAGCGGCGGCGGGCTGGGCGTCCTGCCCTGCTTCATGGCCGATTCCGATCCGAGACTGGTTCAGGTCCTGCCCGAATGCCGGATAACCCGCGCATTCTGGTTCGTGACTCACCAGGATATCCGCAAGCTTCCGCGGGTGACGCTCTTCCGCCAATGGCTTGACGAAACCGCCCGACGGATGGAGGGAGTTCTCAAGCCATGATGCGTCGCAACATCGCAGTAACAGGATGACAGACCCAGTGACCACGACCACCATCGACCCGGCCGAGTTCCGCAAGGTCCTGGGCAGCTACCCGACCGGCGTCTGCGTGATCACCGCGCTCGACGATGGCAAGCCCGCGGGCATGGTCGTCGGCTCGTTCACCTCCGTTTCGCTCGATCCGCCGCTGGTCGGCTTCTTCCCCGACAGGAAGTCCTCGTCCTGGCCGCTGATCGAGAAAGCCGGGCATTTCTGCGTCAACGTCATGGCCAGCGACCAGACAGACGTCTGCCGGGCCGTCACGGCCAAGGGCGACCAGAAGTTCGTCGGCGTGGAATATACGGTATCGGACCATAACCTGCCGATCATCGCGGACTCGATCGCCGCAATCGAATGCCGGCTCTATTCGGTAACCGAAGCGGGCGATCACTGGTTCGTGCTGGGCGAAGTGCTGCGCATGGAAGCAGTGCGCGAGAACGATCCCATGCTGTTCCACAAAGGCCGCTACGGCGGTTTCGCCGAACGCATGTAACAAGGGTTCTTGACTCCCGGGGCGCTCGCTGTTCACCCGTTCAGCGCAAATCGAGTGCATCCGCGGGAGAGAATTTCATGACACGTTCGCTTGAAGGCAAGGTCGCCGTCGTCACGGGCGGCGGCTCGGGCATCGGGCGCGGCATCGCGCTGCGCCTTGCCGAGGACAAGGCCGCCATCGCCGTATGGGACCTCAATCCCGAAGGCGCGGCCGAAACGGTGCGGCTGATCGAGGAAGCCGGCGGCAAGGCCCTGGCGATCACCGCCGACTGTTCGGACAAGGCCGCGATCAAGGCCGCCGCCGACGAAACACGCGGCACGTTCGGCCCGATCACCATCCTCGTCAACAATGCCGGCATCGCACCCTTCACGCCTTTCCTGGATATCGGCGAGGACGAGTTCGACAAGGTGATCCGCATCAACCTCAAGGGACCGTGGCTGGTTACCAAGGAAATCGTGCCGGACATGCTGGCGGCGCAGTGGGGGCGGATCATCAACATCACTTCCTCTTCCACCCAGTCCGGCTCCTTTGCGCAAAGCCACTACGTCTCGTCGAAGGGCGGCCTGCTCGGCATGACCAAGGCGCTGGCGATGGAACTGGGCGGCACCGGCATCACCGCCAACATGATCCCGCCCGGCTCGATCGACACGCCGATGCTGCGCCAAGCCCCGATCGACGCGGAGGCCTATGGCAAGTCCCTCCCGGTCAAGCGCCTCGGCAAGGTCGAGGACATCGCGGCGGCAGCAGCTTTCCTCGCCTCCGAGGAAGCCAGCTACATGACCGGGCAGACGATCAGCACCAATGGCGGCCGCTACATGGGCTCTGCCTGATTTGATCAGTGCGTCATGCGTGCGGGGGCGCTAGCCTCCTGCGCATGACGCAAGACTTCAGCATCGAAACCGGCGGAGCCACGCTTTCGGGATACCGCCGCGAGGGAACCGGGACGCCGCTCGTACTGGTCCACGGTTTCGGCGGCTCCCGGCACGACTGGGAGCCGATCGTGGCCGCCCTGCCCGCCGACCTTCCGTTGATCGCCTACGACCAGCGCGGCTTCGGCGATTCCACCGGCGCTCCCGGCGTGCCGTTCTCCCATTCGGACGACCTGCTCGCCCTGCTCGACACCCTCGGCATTGCGCGGGCGGACTTGTGCGGCCTCTCGCTTGGCGGGGGCACCGTGCTGAACTTCGCCCTGAACCACCCGGAGTGCGTGCGGCGGCTGGTCTTGGTCAGCCCGCTCATGCTGGGCTGGTCCTGGAGCGCAGACTGGGTCGAGCGCTGGAAAGCGATCGGCCGCGCCGCACGGGGCGGCGATATCGCGTCCGCCCGGGAGCTCTGGTGGAATCACCCCCTGTTCGAAACCACGCGCGAAAGCGCCGGATCGCAGCGGCTCCGCGCCGGGATAGAAGCCTTTCACGGCCGCCAATGGATACAGGACGACCAGCGCCCGGAACTGCCCGAGGCCGAGCGGCTGACCGATCTCGCCACGCCGACCCTGCTGCTGACCGGCAGCCACGACACCGAGGACTTCCGGCTCATGGCCGCCCTGATCGATGCCGCGAGCGAACAGGTGTCCCGGATCGACCATGAAGGTGCCGGCCACCTGCTCAACCTCGAAATTCCCGCCAGGCTGGCAGGAGAAATCATCGCCTTCGTTCAGAACCGGTAGCGGATCTCCAGCCCGTAAGTGCGCGGCTCGCCCACGGCGGCGGCATTGTGGCCCAGCGCTGCGGCCAGCGTCATGCCGCCGACGAAATAGGCCTGGTCGGTCACGTTCTTGACGAAGAGCGCGGCCGAGAAGTCCGATCCCATGATCCCGTTCCAGTCGAGCCGCCCGTTCACCAGCACATAGCCCCGCAGCTTCGTACCCGGCGCGATCGAATTGGCCGCATTGGAGAAGTATTGCGCCGTCTGCCCGTAAAGGTCGCCGCGCAGCGAGACTTCGCCCGCCTCCTCACCCACCGGCAGGAAGACTTGCGCATAGGCCGTTCCGGAGAATTCGGGCGTATCGCCTACCGGACCATAGGAATAGGGCGTGCCGAACAGTTCGATGTTTCCGTTCGTGAACGTCGCCTTGGTATAGGCCGCCGAACCGCCCAGTTCGAGCCATGGGGCCGGGCGGAGATTGCCCTGCACCTCGAAGCCCCAGATGCGTTCCGAAGGCACATTGGCGGTCACCGCAATCGAGGCGAGCCCGCCGGGGCCGTCCGGATCGGGGAACTCCACGCGCTGCACATCCTGCACCCACTGGATGAACACGGCGCTGGCGAAGTTCGCGGGGCGGCCCATCACGTCACCGGCGAACTTCAGGCCGCCTTCGATATCCTGCGTATGTTCGGAATTGAACAGGTTGCCGCCATCGGTAGCCGTCGCGTTGACCGGCGGGGCCGCACCGTTGAAGCCGCCCGAACGGAAGCTGCCGCGCGTCTTGAGATAGGCGAACCACTCCAGCGAAACCTTGTACTCCAGCCCCACTTCCCATGACGGATCGGAGAAGGTCTTCTTCTGGTCCGGCGCGCCGTAAGTATAGGTCGCGCCGGGCAACTGGGCGATCGAGACCCGCTCCCAGGTGTAGCGCAGGCCGCCGGTCAGCTTCAGGTCCGGCAACACGGCATAGGACACCTGGCCGTAGACCGCATTGGTCCGGTTGCGGATGCGGAAGTTGTTGGTGACGTAGCTGGGCGGAATGATCGGCGAGACATCGAAATAGGTCTGCGGCCAGAGCGTGTCGCTGCGCTGTTTCTGGAAGTAATAGCCGAAGATGTAGTCCAGCTTGCCATCCATCGCATCGCCGACCAGTTGCAATTCCTCGGAGACGGAGCGGACCTTCAGCTGGTTTCCGAATTCGCCCGCAGCGGCATTGGCGGTCAGGATCGTCACGAAAGGCGCGCCGAGCTGCGGCTGTTCGGAGCGGGTTTTCGAATCCGACCAGCCGAAGATGTTGCGCAGCTTGGCGCTGTCGCTCAGGTCGACTTCGGTGGTGTTGGTGAGGAACCAGTCCTTGCCATGGTGGCTGGCCCCGCCGGGATGGCGCGTCTTGTAGGGCCCGATGCGGCGCTGTTCGTTCACGTAGTCGATCAGGCCCGGCGCATAGGCATCCGGATGCGCGGCGAGATAAGCCTCCCACGCGCCCGGTCCGGCGACGGAATCGAGCGTCGGCCCGAACAGCAGCCCTGCCCCGCAGGTCAGCGCGAAGCCGTTGTTGGTCTGGCCGCAGGAATAGACGCTGTAAGTGTAGGACGCACCGGTATTGGTGCCGCGCGTGTTGGTATATTGCAGCATGGTGGTGTTGCTGATCGTGTCGGTGGGCTCCACCGTCAGCGTCACACGGCCACTGTCGCGGCGGATGTCGCCCAGACGCTCGTCGTTGAGCAGGTTGCGGATGTAGCCGTCCTTGCGGATCACGTCGAAGGCGCCGCGCAGCAGGATCTTGTCCGCCAGCAGGGGCACGTTCAGCATCCCCTCGCCTTCCCACATGCCGTAATTGCCGACCCGGCCGGTCAGCGCCGCCTCCAGCTTGTCGCTGGGCCTGGCCGAATTGTAGAGCACCGCGCCGCCGGTGGCATTGCGCCCGAACAGCGTGCCCTGCGGGCCTTTCAGGACCTGCACGTTCTCGAGATCGTAGAACGAGGAGGCGCTGTTGATCGTCAGCGGCACTTCGTTGAGGTAGGCGATCACCGCCGAGGGCGAACCCGAGAACGTATCCGCCGATTGCCCACGGATCGAATAGGTCAGCGAGTTGTTGCCCTGCGTCTGGCGGATCGTCAGGCCCGGCGCGATGCGTTGCAGGTCGGAATCGGTCTTCACCCCGCGCTCGACCAGATCGGTGGCATTGAGGGCGGTGATCGCCGCCGGCACGGTGGACAGGCTCTCGTCACGCCGCCGCGCGGTGACGACGATATCGCCTTCGTGGATCGTAACGCCGCCCGGCGATGCCTGCTGCGATTGTGCATAGGCGCCCTCCATTCCAGACAGCACCGTTCCAGCCGCCAGCGCGGCCTTCAGCCAGTTCCTCATGGTCCCTCTCCTCCCCGGGAAGCGGCACACCACCGCTTCCAATGCTTCGCCCCGTCTTCGGGGTCTTCAGCCGTCGAGCCGCTCCATCGCCGCGAATGCCGCGGCGCGAGCGTCGAATATCTGCTCCAGATGGTTGACCGGATCGCCCACGGTCACGCCGCCTTCCACCGGGATCACCGCGCCGGTCATGTGGCGCGAACGGTCGCTGGCGAGGAACAGCGCCACTTGCGCCACGTCCTCCGGCTCTCCGCGCCGCTTGATGAGCTGGTTGGAGAGGTAGACCGCATTCACCCCCTCCTCGATCCGCGCGGCAAGGCCGTTCTCGGCCCCCTTCTCTCCGAACGAGGACAATTCGGTGCGCACATGGCCCGGCACGATGCAGTTCACCCGGATGCCGTGCCGCGCCAGATCGATGGCGGAGGACTTGGAAAACTGGATCAGCGCCGCCTTCGACGCGCGATAGGTCATCATCGCATGGCCTGCGAGCGTGCCGGCGATGGAGGCATTGTTGAGGATCACGCCGCCCCGTTTTTGACCATTTGGGCCTGCCTTCGCCATGATCCGCGCCGCATTGCGCGTGCCCAGCATGGGCCCAAGCACGTTGACGCGCATCACCCGGTCGAAATCCTCCAGCGTATCGTCCAGAAAGCTGGGAAACGCGCCGCAGGACATGCCCGCATTGTTGAACAGCACGTCGATCCCGCCGAAGCGGGAGACGGCGGCCTCGATCATCGCCTCCACCGCCGCCGGATCGGATACGTCGGTGCGCTGGTAGACCGCCGAAACGCCCAGCCTTTCCGCCAGCGCCGCGCCTGCCTCGTCGGCGATATCGGCGATGACGACCTTTGCCCCCTCCGCCGCGAACAGTTCCACGGTGGCGCGGCCGATGCCGCTGGCGCCGCCGGTGACGACGGCCACTTTGCCCGCAAGTTCCATCAGCGCGCCTCGAAAGTTATCGGCAGCGACTCGATGGTGCGCGTGGCGACGGTGGGCGTGTAGCGGATCGCGCTTTCGGGAATGGCCAGCTTCAGGTTCTTCATCTGCCGGACGATCTCCCGCGCGGCCACCTTCACTTCCATGCGCGCCAGCGCCAGCCCGATGCAGCGGTGCGGGCCGCCGCCGAAGGCCACGTGGCGGCCGAGATTGGGGCGGGTCAGGTCGAACTTGCGCGGCTCCGGGAACACCGTTTCGTCATCGTTGCCCGATCCGTAGACCAGCAGCATATGCGCATGGGCGGGGATCGTCGTGCCGTTCACGGTGACTTCTCGCGTGGTCATGCGGCTGAGCGCGCGCACCGGCGGTTCGGCGCGCAAATGCTCCTCCACGAAGCGACCCAGCTGGCGATCGTCGTCCGCCACGCTCTCCAGCAGTTCGGCCATGCCGGGGCGCGTGGTGAGGACGTAGAACAGGTTGCCGATGGCGGTCGCAGTGGTGTCGTTGCCCGCGATCAGCGTGGCGCGCACCAGCGAGACAGCCTCTGCGAAAGTCAGCTTCTCCTTGCCGCCATCCTCATTGGTAACTTGCGCATGAACCAGATCGGAAAGCATGTCTTCCGACGGGTTCCCCTCGCGCTGCCTCATCTTGGCGATCAGGTATTGCTGAAGCTCCGCGATCTGCGCGGCATTGGCCAGCATCGTCTCGCGGCTCTGCATCGCGCCGATCTGCGCGGTGACCGCGACCGACCAGCGCGAAATCTGCTCCTCCATGCCCTGATCGAGCCCGAGCTGCTCCACGATCACCCGGATGGTCAGCGGGATCGCGATGTCCTTCACACCGTCGCACCGGCCATCGCCGCGCGCCACCACATCGGCGATCACCCCGCGCACCACTTCGGTGATGCGCGGCTCCAGTTCCTTCACGCGGTGCGCGGTGAAGGCCTGCTCCATCAGCTTGCGGATGCGTGTGTGATAGGGCGGATCGGACATGATCGCGTCCGGGAAATAGCCCCCGCCATGCTCTTCGAGGTAAGCCTGAAACTCCTCCCGCATCCCGCGCGCCTGCTGTTCGGAATAGCCGTGCTTCACCGAGAAGGTCACCGGGTCGGACTGGATCTGCGCAATATCCTCGTGCCGCGTCACCAGCCAGGAACCGAGCCGCTCGTCATAGTGGATCGGATCGCCGTGGCGCATGACGCGGTAGAACGGGTTCGGCTGCGCCTGGATCGCGGTATCGGCCAGCGAACCGCTGCCCAGCAGCGCCTGCTCTTCGGCGGTGAGTTCCCGCCGCGCGCTGATCCGGTCTTCGCTTGCCCCAATTTGCGTTGACGTTGCCATGTACCCTGTCCCGTGAATTGATGCAGCGGTTCGTGCCGCCTCTTGTCATGTTCTATGGACCGCGCGGCGACGGCCAACCATGCCCGCCCTCGAACCAAGGCTTGCCCCGAGGGGAAGGATCAGTACCCCGACGCATGCGCCACGGTGACTTCCAAGCCGTCCAGATCATCGCTCATCCTGATCTGGCAGCCCAGGCGGCTGGTGTCCTTCATGACGTCCGCCACCATGTCGAGCATGGCGAACTCCACCTCGTCCGGCTCACCCACTTCGTCCCACCAGTCCTGCGAAATGTAGACGTGGCAGGTCGCGCAGGCGCAGCCTCCCCCGCAATCGCCCATGATCCCGGCAACCCCGCGCCCACGGCCGAGTTCCATCAGGCTCACGCCCTCATCCACATCGGAAAATTCGTGCTTCACGCCGTCGATGTCGGTCATGGTGACATGAAGGTTGCCCATAAGTCCGGCCCGGTCCTCTTCGTTTGGTTTTCATAGGTGATGCCGCAGCCGGGAGGCCGCGCAAAGCGCTCCCCGTGCCTTGCGACTTGCCCCAGCAGGAAAACCGCCACCACGTAGCCGCCGGGCCTTCCGGTACAGGACAAGCCCTCTGCCCGGCCCGTCATTTGCCGCGCCGCACCTCCCTCCTAACCTGCCTCCCCAAGAGCCACGAGAACACCCGTGGCCAGAAGGAGAAAAACCGTGGGACGGACACTGATCCAGAACGCCACGATATTCGACGGGACGGGCAAAAGCACGATCAAGGGCGACCTTGTGGTCGAGGGCAACCGTATCACCTCAGTCGGCACCGCAACCGTCGCGCAGCCGGACGACATCACGATCGACGCCAGCGGCATGTTCCTGATGCCCGGCATGGTCGAAGGCCACGCGCACCTCTCGTTCGAGAATGTCTGCGCGACCGAGGATCTGATCACCCCCTGTCCCGAAACGCAGGTCTTCACCGCCGCGCGCGGGGCCAAGGCGCTGATCGAGGCGGGCTTTACCTCTGCCTACGGTGCGTCCGAAGCGAAGCTGAAACTGGCCGTCGCCGTGCGGGACGAGGTCAACGCCGGCCGTCTGCCCGGCCCGCGCATCCGTGCGGGCGGCCTCGAAATCTCCGTCACCGGCGCGATGGGGGATGAGAGCAAGCTCCACAATCCGCGGATCGGCCCCTCCGCCATCGTCGACGGCGTGGAAGAGATGCGCAAGACCGTGCGCCTCCACTGCCGCGAGGGGATCGACAATGTGAAGCTCGATGTCTCGGGCGATCCGTTCTACCCCGGCACCCCCGGCAACACGACGCCGATGACGTTCGAGGAAGTGCGCGTCGCCGCCGAGACGGCCCATGCCTATGGCCGCAAGATAAACGCCCACACCCGCTCCATCGAAGGCTCCAAGCACTGCGTCCGGGCGGGCGTGGACGGCCTGTTCCACTGCGAATACGTGGACGAGGAGCTGCTGGACATGATGGAGGAGGCGCGGGACCGCATCTTCGTGGTGCCCACCGTCGGCCTTTTCGCGCAGATCATGGCGGGCGAGGCTTCGGCGCATGGCCTCTCCCCCGAACTGGGCGGCTACATGAACATTCCGGATCTGCTGGAAAACTCGGTGAAGACGCACACCGAACTGCGCAAGCGTGGCATCCGCCACCTGATCGGCGGCGACTATGGCTTCGGCTGGAGCCCGCAAGGTACGCAGGGGCGCGACCTCAAATCCTTCGTCGATTTCTACGGCTACACCCCGGCCGAGGCGCTGGTCTGCGCCACCCGCAACGGCGGCCTCGCCATGGGATACGGCGGCGAACTCGGCACTCTGGCGCCGGGCAATCTGGCCGACCTGATCCTGGTCGACGGTGATCCGCTTGCGGACATTTCCATCCTAGCCGGGCCGGAAAAGGTCGCCTTCGTGATGAAGGACGGCGCGGTCCAGAAAATCAGCCCTGCCCTCGCAACACATGCGAGCACGCCGACGCTCGAAGCGGCGGAATAAGGAGCCTCGGAATGAACGTCGCCACCGGAACGCTGCAGCCCGGCGAGGCCCGCTGCCCCGCCGAATCCACGCAGGACATCATCGCCGCCGACCGCAACGCTGCGCCTGCCTGGGCGGCCAGCGAAAGCTACCACTACCTCGGCAGCGAGGACGTTTCCAAGGAACGCTACACCGACCCCGCCTTCGCAAAGGGCGAGTTCGAGCGGATGTGGACGCGCACATGGCAGATGGCCTGCCGTGAGGATCACATTCCCGAAGTGGGCGACTATTACGTCTACGATATCGGATCGTACTCCTTCATCGTCACCCGGTGTGACGATGACGAGATCCGCGCCTACTTCAACGCCTGCCTCCATCGCGGCACCAAGCTCAAGCCCTCCGGCACGGCGGGCTTCGCGGCGAAGCTGAAGTGCCCGTTCCATGGCTGGACCTGGAACCTCGACGGATCGCTGAAGGAAATCCCTGAAAAGTGGGACTTCGCCCATGTCGCCACGCGGAAGATGTGCCTGCCCGAAGCACGGGTGGAGCGGCTGGGCGGCTTCGTCTGGATCAACATGGACCCCGCCGCGCCCAGCCTTGAGGAGTACCTCGGCGCCGAGGCCCTCGCTCATCTCAAGGCGTGGAAGCTGGAGGATCGCTACATCTACCTCCACGTCCAGAAGAGCTATCCGGCCAACTGGAAGCTGACGATGGAGGCCTTCATGGAGGCCTATCACGTCGGCGACACGCACCCGCAAGTCGCGCCCGCCAATGGCGACGTAAACTCTCAGTACGATGTCTACGGCGATCACGTGGACCGCTTCATCTCCACGCTCGGCGTGGTCAGCCCCAAACTGCGCGACAAGTACAGCGAGGCGGACATCATCGCCAACTTCACGCTGGGCGACAGTTCCTCGCTGGGCGGCAGCAAGCCCGAACTGAAGGCGGGCGAGCGCGCGCGGCAAGTGATGGCGGACATGTTCCGCGACATGTTCGAAACGGCAACGAACACCGATCTCAGCCACGTTTCGGATACCGAGCTGCTCGATACCTACAGCTACACGTTCTTCCCGAACCTGTTCCTGTTCCCCGGCATCTCGCTGCCGATGATCTACCGTTTCCGCCCCGACGCGCGCGACCATCGCCGCACGATCTACGAAGTGATGTTCATGCGGCCCAAGCCCAAGGACGGCGGCGAGGTAGAGACTGCCGAGGTGGAGATCCTTCAGGATCACCAGTCCTTTGCAGAAGCGCAGGGCATGGACCCCGGTTTCGGCCATATCCTCGATCAGGATACCGACAACCTCTACGCCCAGCAGGAAGGTCTGGAAGCCAGCGCCAAGCCCGGCATCACCCTGGGCGACTATCAGGAAGTGCGCGTGCGCCACTTCGAACAGACCATCGACAAGTACATGGCGCTGCCGCCCTATCAACCTGACTTTAGGGCCCTTCAACGCTGATGACGTTTTCACTATCGGGTCGCACTGTTTTCGTCGCCGGCGCCTCCTCCGGGATCGGCGCCGGTTTCGCGCGCGCCATTTCCTCTGCGGGCGGACGCGTCGTGCTGGGCGCGCGGCGGGTGGACCGCTGCGCCAAGCTGGCGGCGGAACTGGGCGAGGCACTGGCCGTCGAACTGGACGTGACGGACGAGGCTTCGGTGCGCTCCGCCTTCGATGCGGCAGAGGCCCGGTTCGGCACGATCGATGGCGTGATCTGCAATGCCGGTGTCGGCACCGGCGGCCGTTCCACCGATGTGCCGGAAGACGGGCTGCGCCGCGTGCTCGATACCAATCTGCTCGGCGCGATGCTGGTCGCGCGCGAGGCCGGACGGCGGTTGATCGCGGGCGGCAGTCGCGAGCATCAACGCGGGCGCGTGGTGCTGATCGGGTCGATCACCGCGCTGCAGAACGGCACCGGCGATGCCCTATATGCGGCCACCAAGGCGGGTCTTGCCCACCTGGGCCGGCAACTGGCGCGCGAATGGGTACGGCAGGGGATCAACGTCAACACCCTGCAACCCGGCTGGATCGCCACCGAGATCAACACCGACTGGTTCGCCAGCGAGCGCGGACAAGCCGATATCGCCGCCCTCCACCGCCGCCGCCTGCTCGATGCCGAGGCGCTGACGCCCACCCTGCTCTACCTGCTTTCCGACGCCTCCGCGCAAGTGACGGGCGCCACATTCACGATCGACGACGGGCAATCGTTATGACGAGTAGAGGCGCCCTTGAAGGGCTTACCGTGATCGAGGTCGCCGAGCGGGTGAGCGGGGAATATACCGGCAAGCTGCTGGCCGATCTCGGCGCCGAAGTGATCAAGGTGGAACGCCCCGGCGGCGCTCCGACGCGCGCGATGGGGCCGTTCGCGGCGGGGGAATCGACGCTGTTCGCCTACCTCAACACCAACAAGAAATCGGTCGTGCTGAACCTTGCCGATGCCGCGGATCACAAGGTGCTGGACCGCCTGCTGACCCGCGCCCATGCGCTGATCGACGATCACGACGCGGGCTGGTGCCGGGCGATGGGCCTGACGCCCGAAGCGGTCGCCCCCGCGCATCCCGCGCTGGTCCACACGCTGGTCACGCCGTTCGGGCAGGATGCGCCGGAAGGCTGGCAATCCGCCCGCCCGATCAACGTCATCGCGGCGGGCGGCTGGGCCTACCACAGCCCCAGCGAAACGCCTGCCGACAAGCCGCCGCTGAAAGGCGCAGGCCGGTTCCTCTCCGACTACGAAGCCGGGATCGACGCCGCGCTGGCCACCATGGCCTCGCTGCTGCGCCTGCGCCGCAAAGGTCAGGGCCAGTTCGTCGATATTTCCGAAGTGGAAGTGCAGTTGAACCGCATCGACTGCGTGCTGGACCGCATGCTGGCGGGCGAGGCGGAGCCCAGCGACGCGCGCACCGCCTACGACATGGGCGGCCCCGGCACGTCCTTTGCCTGCCGCGACGGGCATGTTTTCCTGCTGATGACCAGCCGCGCGCACTGGAAGGGCCTCTGCGCGCTGATGGGCGATCCGGACTGGACGCAGGAACTGCGGGAGGACTGGCTGGAGTTCGACTGCACCGCGCCCAATGTCGCGAAATTCCGCGAACACTTCACAGGCTGGATCGCCCGGCAGGACAAGCATCCGATTACCGAGGCCGCACAGAAGGCGGGCGTCGCCATGGTGCCGGTCCAGACCGCGAATGACCTGCCCCGCCACGAACAGTTCGTCCATCGCGGCTTCTTCCAGCAGGCGGTGCATCCGGCGTTCGGAGACGTCTCCTACCCCACCGCCGCCTACCGCATGAGCGCCACGCCGGTTTCGGTGAAGGCGGCAGCACCCTGTCTCGGCGCCGATCAGGAGGAGATCCTCGATGCCGCTTCCTGACCGGAAAGGCCCCCTTGCCGGCATCCGCGTTGTCGAACTCACCAAAGTCTGGGCCGGCCCCTACGCGGGCAAGCTGCTCGCCCACCTCGGCGCGGAAGTGATCAAGATCGAATCCCGCTCCAACCTCGACGAGATGCGCGCCTATGGCGGCGTGGACATCGACGCCGCGCCCTATTTCCTGTCGATCAATCAGGAGATCCTCTCGGTTCAGGTCAACATGAAGACCACCGAGGGGCTGGACCTCGTGAAGCGCATGATCGCCGAGACCGACATTCTGATCGACAACATCCGCCCCGGCGCGATGGAACGGTCCGGGCTCGATTACGAAAGCCTCAAGGCGATCAAGCCGGACCTCATCCAGTGCGCGATCAAGATGTGGGGCAGCGACGGCCCGCTGGGCTATCAGACCGGCTACGCCCCCTGCTTCGCCGCGCTCTCCGGCCTCACCGCGCTGGTGGGGCATGAGGGCGAGACGCCCAAGGGCATGAACATCCGCTACGGCGATTCCACCGCCGGCGCGCTGGCCGCACTCGCCTGCGTGGCCGCGCTCCACCACCGCGAGAGCACCGGCGAAGGCCAGTTCATCGACCTGTCGGCGGTGGAGGCGATGACCAGCCTCGTCGGAGACAGCCTCTTCGCCGCCAGCGTCACCGGAGACGTGCCCAAGGCCGACGGCAACCACCACCCGGAGATGGCCCCGCACGGTTTCTACTCCTGCGGCGAGAGCGACTGGACAAGTATCGCAGTGGCGAACGAGGCCGAATGGCGCACACTCTGCAACACTCTGGGCGCCCCTGCCCTCGCCACCGATCCGCGCTTTACGACGCTGGCGAACCGGCTGACCAACCGCGCCGAACTCGATGCCGAACTCTCCGCGCTCACCCGCCCGCACCACGCCGCAGACCTTGCCGAAAAGCTCAGAAACGCAGGCGTTCCGGCGTTCAAGGCGATGAGTTCGATGGACCTCTGCTCGGACGGTTTCCTCTGGGGCCGCGACGCCTTCCGCATGGTCAGCGATCACCGCAACGGCACCCGTCCGATCATCGGCCCGTCATGGCGGATCAGCCCCGAAGGCCCGCAGGTCGAACGCGGCGCTCCCCTGCTCGGGGAGCACAATGGCTATGTCTACCGCGAGCTTCTGGGCTTGTCGGAAAGCGAAATGGACGATCTGATAGCCCGCAAAGTGATCGACTGAAGGGTGAATTCTTGAAACTCGCATTCGCGATGCCGCACATGCTCGAACTCAAGGCAACGATGCAGCCATGGGAACTGGCCGTCACCGGCGCGGACCAGACCGCGCTCGCCAAATGGGCGGAAAAGCTGGGGTTCGAGATGATCGCGGTGCCCGAGCATCACGTGATCCCGAAAGCCCACGTCGATCTTTCCGGCCCATTCTACTTCAACGCCTATACCGCGATGAGCCACTTTGCCGGGGCCACGGAGCGGGTGCGGGTCAATTCCTGCATCGCCATCCTGCCCGCGCAGCACCCGATCGTCACCGCCAAGGCGCTGGCGACGATGGACTGGCTTTCTTCCGGCCGCGTGACGATCACGTTCGCAGTCGGCTGGCTGGAGGAGGAGTTCGCCCTGCTCGGCATCCCCTTCCACGAACGCGGCGCCATGGCGGAGGAATACATCCAGGCGATCCTCGCGCTCTGGACCCAGGAAAACCCGGAATTCGAGGGCAAGTACGTCTCCTTCCGCGATGTCGCTTTCGAACCGAAGCCGGTGCAGAAACCGCATATCCCGGTGTGGTTCGGCGGCGATGCCGATGCCGTGCTGAAGCGCACCGCGCGCTATGCGCAAGGCTGGTGGCCGTTCCTGACGAAGCCCGAGACGATCCCCGACAGGATCGACTTCATCCGCTCGCAGCCGGACTACAACGGCCAGCTTGCCGACGTGTTCTACGGCATTTCCACAGCGCGCGTCGGTGAGGGGCACAAAGTACAGCACGACCCTTCCGCCCGGCCCGGCCAGACCGGGCAGCAGCTTCTGGACCGGCTTGGCCAACTGGCCGAATGGGGCGTTACCTGGAGCTCGATCCCGATCCCGAATCTGCCCGGAATCGAGGCCTATCGCGATTACACCCAGTGGATCGCCGAGGAGATCATGCCCGGCCTGCGCTGAGCGGTGAATGCGGGGAAAGGATCGCGCGCGCCCCCGCGATCAATCCCCCGCTCGCCTTGACGCAAAGCCCCGCCACACCGAACTGTCCCGGCAAAACAGGGGAGAGACCCGACATGAATCCACCCAGGCCCAAGCCCAAGCTGGACCAGGAAAACACCGCCTTCTGGACCGGCGGTGGCCAAGGACAGCTCAACATCACCCGTTGCGGCGATTGCGGAGAATTCACGCATCCGCCGCGCATTCTGTGCCGCCATTGCCAATCGGAGAACGTTGCCCCCCACGCCGTTCCCGGAACCGGCACGATCGACAGCTTCACGGTGAACCACCAGCCCTGGGCCAAGGGGCTGGAAGTGCCTTACGTGATCGCCCGCGTGAAGCTGGACGGCGCGCCCGGCGTGTTTCTCACCACCAACATCGTCGGTAGCCCCGTGGAAACCGTGGACTTCGAGGACAAGGTTCGCGTCACATTCGAGGAACAGGACGGCATATTCTATCCCCTCTTCGAGAAAGTCGCCTGATGGCCGGCAAGGAAGCCTATATCACCGGCGTCGGCCAGTCCGAAGTCGGCGTGCGCCTGCCGCGCCATCCGCTGCTTCTCACGGTCGATGCGGTGCGCGAAGCGCTCGACAATGCCGGGCTCCGGCTCGACCAGATCGACGGCGTCTTCACTTACCCCGGCAAGATGAACGGCTATACCGCCTTCTCCCCGGTCGGCAGCGAAGACCTCATCGAAGTGCTCGGCATCAAGTCGAAGTGGCACATGGGCGCGATGGAACAGCCCGCGCAGCTCTCCGCCATCGGCATGGCGGCCATGGCTGTGAAGCAGGGGGTCTGCCGCCACGTCATCTGCTTCCGCACGGTCTACGAAGCGGGCGGCATGGCCGATCCGGCTCAGTACATGTCCGGCGCGAAGCAGGATACCGTCACCGGGTCCTCGCAGTGGACCAGCCCGTTCTGGGCCACATCGGCAGCCTGCTGGACGGCGCAGTACGCGGCCCGGCACATGCACCGCTACGGCATGACGCGCGAACAGCTCGCCCAGATCGCCATCAACGGTTCGAAGAACGCCATGGCCAACCCGCGCGCCCGGGCGATCACCAAGGAAGAACTGACGCTCGACAAGTACATGTCGGCGCGGATGATCACCACGCCGCTGTGCCTCTACGATTGCGACCGCTTCTCGGACGCTTCCACCGTCGTCATCGTCTCGGCGGGTGACGCGCTGGACGAAGTCACGGCAACGCCGATCCGCATCGCCGCCATGTCCGGTTCGGTGGATCGCTACTCGTGGGATCAGGTCGAGGAATTCGCCGCCTACGAAACCGGCGCCGATCTCTGGACCCGCACCGACTACACGGCGGCCGATGTCGATACCGTGCAGTTCTACGACGGGTTCGCGTTCCTGCCGATCACCTGGCTGGAAGGGCTCGGGTTCTGCCCCAAGGGCGAAGGCGGCCGCTTCATCGAAGGTGGAAAGCGCATCGCGCGCGATGGCGAATTGCCGCTCAACACGTTCGGCGGGCAGCTCGGCGCGGGCCGGCTGCACGGTTTCGGTTTCGCGCACGAGGCCGTGACCCAGCTTCGCGGCGCAGCCGGCGAACGGCAGATCGGCGGCGACCCCAAGCTCGCGGTCGCCACCTCGGGCGGCGGCCCGATGGCGGCAGCGCTGCTGCTGGCGCGCGATTGACTTGTAGACTCCGACCTCGCGGGCTCTCCTCCTGCGAGGTCGGGGATGTCCTGCGGGGGCGAGACCGGCAACTTGCCGAAGCACGCTAGAACCGAAACTCAGCCGATCGAGGCCAGCGCCGGTTCCTTTTCACCTACAGGCTTGCGGGTGCGGTGCCGCTTGAGCCCGATCAGGGGGCGCAGCGGGCCGATTTCGCGCCCGAGGAGATAGAACAGCCAGGAACCGCCCGCCACGGTGAGGCAGAGAGTCAGGAATTCCGGAAGCGCGGTCAGTCCCATGTCGCGCAGGCCGTAGCTCACGAAGACCATCACCGTCTGGTGCGCGATGTAGATCGGGAAGACCGCTTCCACCAGCGTCACGCGCCAGCGGCTGTCGAAGTTCCAGAACCGGTCGGCAATGCCGAACAGCGCGATCACGGTGCCCCAGCATTGCATCGACTTGGCGAAGGAAAGCGGCTGCTCCCAGGCAGCCGGGGTCGGAATATTTCCCGGATAGAGCAGCGAATCCCGGATCACCCACGCATAGCCCGCGATCCCCAGCACCAGCGCCACTTTCCACTGCCGCGCTATCGCCTGCTGGATCGGCACCGATCCGCGAAGCAGGAAGCCGAACAGGAACATCCCGCCGTAATGCAGATGCGCGGCCCGATCCTGCAGCAGGTTGTGGATGTCGGTCCAGCCATAAGGGATCAGGCGGACAAGGAAGATCAGGCCGATGCCCACCGGAAGCAGGGCCGGACCGGACAGCACGCGCTCCGCGGCCTTTTGCAGCTTGGCACGCCATGCATCGGGCAAGGCCATCAGGGCGAAGCAGAGCAGGAGCGTGTAGACCAGCAGGTAGATCACGAACCACATGTGCATCGTCGCAGGAAGGCTTTCATAGCCCACCTTCCGGAAGCTGAAGGCGTCGTGCAGCAGGAAATAGCCGTAGCCATGCGCGTAGCCGCTGTTGATCAGCCCCATGTAGGGCTGCGGCGGCACCACCACGGTCAACCCGAACAGCAGCGGAATGCCAAGGCGCAGCACCCTGCTTTTCAGGAAAACGCGGTTGTTGCCGTCCTTCTTGAGTAGCGCCGCGCTGGCATAGCCGGAGATCGCGAAAAGCAGCGCCAGACGCCATGCGCTCAGGCCGAGCAGCGGGATCTCGGCCCACGCCACGACACCGCGCGTGGGGGTCTGATAGCCCCACGGCGTGAACGAAAAGCCGACGTGATAGAAGATCAGCAGAACAAACGCGCCGACGCGCAGCCAATCCATTCCATAGTGGCGTTGCGACGGGACGGGCTTCATCATTCTCCGGTGGGGTGGGCGGATCCGCCAGTGCGGAAGCACGGCCCACTTAGGGATTTCGCCCGTTTTCCGCAATAACGGGGTTGTATCAGGTCGTCGCAGGGGCATTGCCGGGCGACCGATCCGGATCGGGGCGGATTGTGCTTGGGGGGTCTGCGCAGCCCTCCCATGATGGCCGGATGCCACCTCCTTCGCGCCCCACCATGGACGATGTCGCCCGGCTCGCAGGGGTTTCGCGCAAGACCGTCAGCCGCCTGGTGAACAGCTCTGCAACCATCAGCGAACATACGCGCGGCCTTATCGAGGCGGCGATGGCGGAACTGGGCTTCGCGCATCGCCAACCGGCCAGCGCAGGGCTTCGCCCCGCGCTCATCGTCCTACTGCACGACGGCTCGGACCCCGCCCTTGCCAGCGTGATGGAAACCGAACTTCTCACACAACTTCAGGACGGTGGCCCGGCCCTGGCCGTCCATCTGCTCGCCGCCGATCCCGCACAGCGATTGCAGCGGTTCCTGGCCGCTCACCGCCCGAGCGGCGCGATCCTGCTGCCGCCGCTCTCGTCCGATCCCGCCCTTGCCCAAATGTGCGCAGCGGCGGGCGTGCCCTGCTCCCGGCCCGGCGAACCCGGCCTTGCCTGTGACGACCGCGCGGCGATGGCCGAACTCGTGCACTGGCTGGCGGCCGAAGGGCATCGCCGCATCGGCCTTGTCGCCGGACCGGAAACCTCGCCCGGACCGCGCCTGCGCGAACAGGGCTACCTCGATGCCATGGCGGACCGGGGCGGAAGGGGGCCGCCCCTCGTCGTTTCCGGGAACGGCACTTTCGAATCGGGGATCGAGGCGGGCCTGCTCCTGCTCGACGTCAGCCCCCGCCCCAGCGCGATCGTCTGCTGCAACGACGAGATGGCGGCCGGCGTTCTCCATGCCGCCGCGCGAACCGGAACTTCGGTGCCGGGTGAACTCTCGGTCGTGGGGTTCGGCGATACGCCGCTGGCGGCCCGGACCCTGCCGCCACTCACATCGATGCGCGTCCCCTGGGCCGCCATCGCGCGAGAGGCGCTCACCCGGATCACGGACGGAGCAATCGCCCGCCACACCTTCGCGGCCGACCTCAGCCTGCGCGGCTCGGTCAGCCGCTACACCGGGGAAGGCATCGGCTCCGATCCCCTCATTCCGCCCGGGCGCGCAGCGCATTTCCCTGGCCGAGTTCCTCCAGCGTGAAGCCGTTGCCCGGCATGCATTGCTGCACCTCGATCACGTTGCCCTCGGGATCGTAGCCGTAGATCGTGCTTACATGGCCCACGTCAACGAAATCCCGGTCGCCGAAGGTCATGCCGCAGGCCTTCAGGTGGAGAATGTCCGATTCGATATCGGTCACATCGATGCAGAAATGCGTATAGCCGCGATCGTTGGGCCTGAGCGGCCGGGCGATGTCGGAAGGCGGAGCGGAATACTCGAACAGTTCGAGATAGCACTGCCCCGCCCGCAACATCACGCCCTTCGCCGCCGATCCGGCCACATCGACGATGCGGTCCATCACCGGCTCGTCCGCCCAGCCGAACCCTTCGTCCACTGGCTCGAAACCGAAGGCTTCGCAGTAGAAACGCGTCATTCGCGCAAGGTCGCGGCAGTTCACGCCGACATGATGGATGCCCCGGATCATCGCCTCTTCCCGATCGATTGAGGCGGCATTATCGGCGCCCGGCGGCCGGCGAACAACCGCGCCAGCTTGACCGGGAGGGAGCATCGCCGTTGGCGAAACGGCAATGAATGATGCCCCCCGGAGACCATTCAAGACCCTATGCTTAGTATTCCTTTTACCTTAAGTGCTTACCCCTAAGCCAAGCTCCCGTAACGGAGCGCGACCCTCTTCCCCCCGAGGTTCCCGCCTTTTGGATCACGCCGTCATCCAGTCCCGCACGACCCCCGCGCCCGGCGCTGCCCGCATGATCGCAAGCGATCCGGCGCAGCTATACGCGCAGGCAGCGGCACTGACATCGATCGGCGCCTGGTCCTGCGATCTGCGGACGCAAGAGCTTTCCTGGACGGAAGGTGTGTTCCAGATCTTCGGCGCCCCGCTCCACCGCCAGATGGACCGCCGCGAAACGCTGGAATTCTACGCCGAGGATTCGCGCGCCACGCTCGAGCGGCTACGCTCGCAGGCCATTGCCGCGCGTTCTGGATTCTCGATGGAAGCGCAGATCAGGCGCGCCGACGGCGAACTGCGCTGGATGCGCCTGACCGCGGCAACCCGCGTCGAGAACGGCCGCCCCGTCAGTCTCTATGGCATGAAGCAGGACATCACCGAGGAACGCCTGCGCTGGGAACGGCTTCGCCAGATGGCCGAGAATGACGCGCTGACCGGCCTTTCCAACCGCGCCCGTTTCCAGTCCGAATTCCTCGACCGACCCGCCGGTGACGATAGCCTTTCGGACATCGGCGCCATCGTGCTGTTCGACATGAACGCCTTCAAGGCCGTCAATGACAGGTGGGGCCATGCCGCCGGCGATGCTTGCCTGACCGGCTTCGCCCGCCGGCTGCGCGCCACGTTCCCCGAAGCCCGGCTCATCGCCCGCATCGGGGGTGACGAATTCGCGATGATCCTGGGCCGCACGGGATCGCGGATGGGGCTCGAGATATGCGTGCGGCACCGCATGAGCGCCCTGGCCTCTCCCGTGATCTGGCAGGAACGCTACCTCCCGCTTGGCGCCTGCGCGGGCATGGCATTCCCCGACAGCGCCGGGGGCGTCGATCCGGAAGCCCTGTTCCACCGGGCCGACGCGGCGCTTTACGAGGCGAAACGGCGCGGCGGAAACGTGGTCTGCACCGCGCCTTAATCCCGCTTACTCTCCGTCAGGCTCGACCCATGTGGTGCGGGTGACGCGGGGCGAGAGGTATTTCGTCGCCGTCCAGCCGCCATCGACGACGATCGACTGGCCATTGATCATCTCGCTGCCGGGAAGGCAGAGAAACGCGATCACCGAAGCGATATCCTCGGGCTGGGCAAGCCGCGGATAGGGCGTGGTTTCGACATTGGCGCGCTTGAAGCCCTCATCCTCGAAACGGTGGCGCACCATGTCGGTCATCGTCACGCCCGGCGCCACGCAGTTCGAACGGATGCCGCGCGGGCCGTATTCGCAGGCCATGTGTTCGGTCAGCGACTTGAGACCGCCCTTCGCCGCCGAGTAGGCGCCGCCCCGCCGCCCGCCGATATGCGCGAAAGTGCTGGTGACGTTCACCACGCTCGCGCCCTGCGAAAGGTGCGGGATCACATCGCGGCACAGGCGGAACGGAGCCACCAGCATGATGTCGAGGAAATCGTCCAGCGTTTCGTCGTCGGTTTCGTCCAGCGGCTTCGGACTGCCGACACCGGCATTGTTCACCAGCGCGTCGATCCGGCCGAACCGGTCCAGCGCGGCCTGCACGATCCGCGCGGGCGCGGCAGGGTCGGTAAGGTCCGCCGATATCGCCAGCACATGGTCGGGGTTGCCGATCTCTGCCTCCAGCGTGGCCAGCTTGTCCTTGCTGCGACCGACGCCGACGATGGCGAAGCCTTCGCCATGGAGTATCTTTGCGGTTTCAAGGCCGATGCCGCTGCCTGCCCCGGTGATGATGGCCGTCTTCATCTCGCCCAGTCCCTTTTTCATGTGTCCGTTGCGCCCGCGCTAACCGGCTTTGGCGGGCGGGATAAGCCCTGACTTGGGCGGCAGGCCGCCTTGATCGTCGCTGCGATAAGCGCCGCCCCCCGCCTTGGCCCGCCTCTCCGCTCTGACTAGGTTCGGACGATGAGCAACAACGACAAGAGCGCCGCCAAGGCGGCATTGGCCGGCATCCGCGTGATCGACATGAGCCGCGTCTTCGCCGCCCCCGTGGGCGCGCAGATCCTCGGAGACCTCGGCGCCGACGTCATCAAGATCGAGCGCCCCGGCGTGGGGGACGACGGGCGCGGCTACGGCTTCTCGTGGGTGCCCGGCAAGGACGGGATCGAGACCCGCCATTCCAGCTTCTTCACCGTGTCCAACCGCAACAAGCGCTCCATCACGCTCAACCATTCCAAGCCGGAAGGTCAGGCCATCCTCAAGGAGCTGGTGAAGACGGCGGATGTGCTGATCGAGAATTACAAGGTGGGCGATCTGGCCCGCTTCGGCCTCGATTACGAGAGCCTGAAGGCCATCAACCCGCGCCTGATCTACTGCTCGGTGACCGGCTTCGGCCAGACCGGCCCGATGGCGGCGCGGCCCGGCTATGACGGGCTGTTCCAGGCCACCGGCGGCATGATGGCCGTCACCGGCCTTCCCGAAGGCCAGCCCGGCGGCGGCCCGCTCAAGACCGGACCCAGCCTCGTCGATTTCGTGACCGGCCACAACACCGCCCTCGCCATCCTCGGCGCGCTGCAATACCGCAACCGAACTGGCGAGGGCCAGTTCATCGACATCGCCCTGCTCGACAGTTCGGTGGCGATGGTCAGCCACATCATGCAGGATTACCTCATCAGCGGGCAGGCCCCTCCCCGCCTCGGCAACGGCGGCAACGGCGGCGGCCCGGCAGACCTGATGCGCTGCGCCGACGGCATCATCTACCTCACCGCCGGCACCGACGAGCACTATCGCCGCCTGACCGTGTTGATGGAGCAGCCCGAACTGTTCACCGACCCGCGCTTCGACAGCAACCTGAAGCGCGGCAAGACCAACCGCGCCGAACTGATGGACCTCATCAACGCCTGGAGCGCGGGCTTCACCGTCACCCGGATGCAGGACATGCTCGACGGCGTCGGCATCCCCGCCGCGCGCTACAACGAACTGGCGGACGTGTGGGAGGATGAGCAGGTCAAGCACCGGAACTTGCGCGCCGCCACGCCGCACGCCTGGGCCGAAAGCGGTTCGGTGGACCTCATCGCCAGCCCGCTCGCCCAGATGTCAGCCAGCCCGGCAACCATCCGCATGGCCCCGCCCATGCTGGGCGAACATACCGCCGAAGTGCTGGCGGAGATCGGTATCGATGAAGCAAGGATGGCGGAATTGCGGGAAGTGGGCGCGATCTGAGGGCTTGCTGGGTAGACGCCTGCCCAACGCTCAAACTCCGTCGCCCAGGCTGGAACCCGCAGCCTTTTACCGCGCCGCGTCCGTCGGAATAGCGGAATCCCCGCCGGCGCAAGGATGACGAAGATGGTTGTTGCGAAGGCAAGGTGCCGTCGCGCAGTTCCTCATCCTGAACTTGTTTCGGGATCCATCCCACCGAAAGCTTCGCCGCCAAATCGCCCAAACCGAGGGCAAGTTTCCATGCCCAACAACAAGCATGGGTATAGACATGGATCCTGACAAAAGTTCAGGATGACAACGTGGAGGCCGGTTGCGAAAAAGGCGTCTCACCGGCTCACATCGGCAGATAGCTGCCCATCGCCTTCGGTATAGCGCATCGCCGACAAAGGAGATTTCCTGCCATTCCGGACACGCCCCATGCCGGATATACAAACTCTCATCTCCGCGTCAGTCGAGCACCATTCGGCTAACCCAAATTCTACATATGATCTTTATTCGATCGTCTTTGACGAGTGCAGTTATGTGTGGGGGAATGGAACAAACCGAATTGGAGCATGGAACCATTGCTGTTAGCTAGAGTCGGAATCAATATCATCATGGGGTAATGGCAATGCTGGTGTGTTGGGGGCGTCGATCGAAACTGGTCAAGGCGTTGGGGCTCTTTGCGCTTTTGACGACCCTAACGGCAGGGCGATTGCCGCTGCAATCTGCACGATCCGTGCTCGTGCCAATGGAAACCAATTCCCCGGTTGGTACGCCATTTAAGATCAAGGTAGGGGAATCTATCGCTTCTAGCCGGTTTATGCGTTGGAATTTGGGCCGCCTTGATCGTAAAATAACCGTCTCGATCGATAGGTTCGTCCAAGACGTTGGTACAGATCTCGATTTGGAAGGATTTGCTGCCACGGGGGCCTCCGCGAAGCGAACTGGGCTTAATAGCGACCACTATTATTGTTCTGCGGAGATCAAGGCCCACAACGATCTGTCATACCAGCTGGTCGCTAGCGTCTTCTCAAATGTGGAACAGTATGTGCGTTTCTGCTTTGCTGACGAGAACGCCGACGGACTGCTCGACCATGTTTTTCTTGGGGGGGCGAAGTCCAAGGAATTGCAAGCCGCTCGCGAGATCGAGCCAGTGCCGTTCCATACGCTGGAACTCACTCCAGACGCAGAAGGGAAGCAATTCCATCTCACGCTTAAGCGGATCGAGGCTGACCGCAACAATCTCCTGATCTATCTACGCCCTATGCGCGACGGAAAGGAAACGTCGTGGGGTAAGTTTAGTTTATGGGATGTCAGGACCGGCGCCGAGAGCCCCTTCAAAGATAAACTGAACGTCGCATATGGAACAGGTAAGCCTATTCCACTGCTTAATGTTGCGGGATACGACCTGGCCGTGATGAGCGTCGACCCCGAAGCCGGGGAGGTGACCTTCATGCTGAACAGAATTAGCGAACCAATGTACTATCAAAGCACTCAGCCTGAATTTAATATGATTTTTATTTATATCTAATTTTCCGAGGATTGATCATCCAATTGGGTTTTGGCTCCAGACGATTTTCACCGCAGTTCTGGCATTTGGCGGAGCTGGCAGCAATTTTCGGTGATCGTTGGAAGGTCGGAAGCTAACGTCCACTCACCACCCCTCATCGCCGCTAAAGCCGCGGATTTGGACTGCCTGAAAACGGTCGGGCGGCTTTACCTCGCCAAACGATGCGATCGGCGCCCCGGAAAGGCGATGAAGGGTGGAAAGCAGACCTCGGTGGCGGAGATGCTCTCCGGCACCGAGACTCTGTTTGATTTGCGTGTAGCCCCAATTATCAGTCACAAATGTCCATGTCGCGAAAGCTTGCCAGCCCTGAAGAATTAGCTTTCTTCAAAAAGACAATTGAGAACGCGGAGAGGCTTGCTTCAGACGCGCAGCTGATGGCCGACAATGAGCGTGCCCCGTCGGCTATGATGCTCTCCATCTTCGCTATAGAAGAACTCGGGAAGGCGCTGATAACGTCATGGGGCGTCAAAAATCAGGCTAACTCCCGGCCCTATCCGACTCATATCGAGAAGCAAGCCGCTACTTTCGCGCTGCTATCTGCATATGAAATGACCAAGATTTCCAAGGCAAAGCTTCGCCGAAAACTGGCCGCTGACGGTTTCGACTTCACCACAATAGGGCCGCTTTCTGAGCAATTTGCCTTTGCCCGTTCGGGCTTTTTTGATGACGTGAGGATGGCTGTAACCTACGCTGATCAACTGCCGAAGATGCCGTTGCACGATGTTGAAGACGGCGTTCATGTGGATCTCGCCAGCGAGATTTTAGGCTGGTTCAGGCTAGCACGCCGCTCGATGTTCAATGTATCCGCTATGGAAATGGCATCGGTCCTTTTCGAAAACAATCTCGGACGCCTTTAGTCATGGCGGAGAAACCCTCCCGCACTTCGATGTCCGCAACGGGGCGTAAGCCGCCATCCCAGCGCAAGCTGAAACAACGGCCAATAAACGGTGCCCGCGTTCAGCGCCCCTTGAACACCGGTCTGCGCTTTTCGGCAAAGGCCGTGACGCCCTCCACGAAATCCTGCGTGCGGGAGGCGTCGCGCTGGCCGAGGCGTTCGTTGGTGAGGGCCTGTTCCAGCGTGCAGTCGGTCGCCGCCCAAGCGACCTGCTTGATCCGGCGCAGCGACCACGGACCTTGCGCCAGTTCGCCCGCCAGCGCGAGGGCAGCGGCATCGAGGTCTTCGTCAGGCACCACGCGGTTGACGAGGCCCCATTCCAGCGCCCTGGCGGCAGGGAGACGCTCGCCCAGCAGCATCATTTCCATGGCGCGCACGCGGCCCACCGCGCGGGTCAGCAGCCACGAGGAACCGCCATCGGGCACAAGGCCGACGTGGCGGAAGGCCTGAAGGAAGAAGCCGCTTTCGGCGCAGAGGATCAGGTCGCCCGCCATGGCGAGGCCCGCGCCCACGCCCGCTGCCGCGCCGCGAACGGCGGTGACGACCGGTTGCTCCATGTTGCGCATGGCGATGATGACCGGATTGAAGTGACGATCCAGCAGAGTGCCCACGTCGCGGCGCGGATCGGCCAGCATGTCGGACGCATCGCCGAGATTCGCGCCCGAGCAGAACGCCTTGCCCTCGCCCGTCAGCACCACAGCCCGTGCCTCGAACGAGGCGCGGGTCATGGCGTCGAACAATTCCTCGCCCATCTGCGCGGAGCCGGCATTGCGGGTGGCGGGATCGTTCATCGAAACCCGCGCGACACCGTTTTCGAGGCTGTAGAGGACTTTCTCGTAGGTCATTTCAGGCATCGCTCCGTAATCCGTACCGGCTCAGGCCAGCATCTTTCCGAGACGGCCATTCACGATTTCCTCGGCCTCGGCAACGATCCTGTCGATCAGTTGCTTGCAGGTGGGAACATCGTGGATCAGGCCCTGCACCATTCCGGCCCAGAAGATGCCCTTCGTGAGATCGCCGCTCTGGAGCAGTTCGCGCCCGACGGCGCCTGCCACGAGGTGGCGGATATCGTCGAAGACCGCATCGGGCCGCGCCGAAATCTCGACGACCTCGTCGGATACGTCGTTCTTGCCGACGCGCGCGGTGTTCTTGAACTTGCGGAAGATGAGGTTGGTGCCCCGCTCGTCGTTCTCGACGTACTTGGCCTTCACGTTGTCATGGATCGGCGCTTCCCGCGTGGCGCAGAAGCGGGTGCCCATGTTGATGCCCTCCGCCCCCAGTGCCAGCGCCGCGACGAGACCGCGCCCATCGCCGAAACCGCCGCTGGCCAGCATCGGGATCTTCACCTTGTCCGCCGCCGAGGGGATCAGGATCAGGCCGGGAATGTCATCCTCGCCCGGATGGCCGGCGCATTCGAAACCATCGATCGAGATGATGTCGCAGCCGTGCTTCTCGGCCGAAAGCGCGTGGCGCACGGCGGTGCACTTGTGAAGCACGGTGATCCCGTGCGGCTTCACCATCTCCCAGATTTCGCGAACCTGCTGCGTGCCGGCGGTCTCGATGATCTTCACGCCGCCGTCGATCGCGGCCTGGGCATAGGCCTTGTAATCGGGCGGAAGGATGGTCGGGAACACGGTGATGTTCACGGCGAACGGCTTGTCGGTCATCGACCGGCAACGCTCGATCTCCTCGCGCAGCGCATGCGGGCTGGGCTGGGTGAGCGCGGTCAGCGTGCCGAGGCCGCCTGCATTGGACACGGCGCTGGCAAGTTCGGCCAGACCCACCCCCTGCATGCCGCCCTGCACGATCGGATGCTCGATACCGAGCATCTCGGTGACGCGGGTCTTGAACGCCATTGCCTGTGAACTCCCAAAAAGCCTCTTTCCGGCGGTCCTAGGGGGGATTGCCGCGCTTGGGGACACCCAAGGCGCAAAGGACGAAGCAATTCGCGCGGGCGATGCAGGGCGCGTTCCGGATATTGAAAGCCGGCATCTGATACCCAGATCCCGCATTCCACGATTTCAGGGAGTTTGACGAAGTGAACGGTTTCAAGACGGCCATGCTGCTGGCGGCGCTCACGGCGCTGTTCATGGGGCTGGGCTATATCTTCGGCGGCAGCGGCGGCGCGGCGATCGCGCTGGTCGTGGCGGCGGGGATGAACCTGTTCACCTTCTGGAACGCCGACAGCATCGTGCTCAGGATGCACAACGCGCGCGAAGTGGACGAACGCACCGCGCCGGAGTTCTACAATCTCGTCGCCGGGCTGGCCCGCCGCGCGCAGTTGCCGATGCCGCGCGTCTATCTGGTCGAGAGCCCCAACCCGAACGCCTTCGCCACCGGCCGCAATCCCCGAAACGCCGCCGTAGCCGCGACGACCGGCCTGCTCGACATGCTGGACCGCGAGGAAGTGGCCGCGGTCATGGCTCACGAGCTTGGCCATGTGAAGAACCGCGACACCCTCATCATGACCATGGTGGCGACGATTGCCGGCGCCATCTCGATGATCGCCAACTTCGGCCTGTTCTTCGGCGGCCACCTTGGTGGAGGCAGCGGCGAGAATCGGCCCAATCCGCTCGCCGCCATGGCAGCGGTGTTCATGGCGCCTTTCGCGGCGATGATCGTGCAGATGGCGATCAGCCGCACCCGCGAATTCGGAGCGGACAAGGCCGGCGCCGAAATCAGCGGCAACCCGCGCGCCCTCGCCTCGGCGCTGGCCAGGATCGCAGGCCCTGCACAAGCCGTCCCGAACGCCGCGTCCGAGCGCAACCCGGCAGCCGCCCAGCTCTACATCGTGCCGACTTCGGTATCGGACCTGTTCTCGACCCACCCGGCAACCGAGAAGCGCATCGCCGCGCTCATGGCGATGGAGAACCGCGGCATGGCTCAACCGTCACGGCGCTCCGCCTCTGCGCTCGATCCGAACCGGAGCTAGCGCAAGAGGCCAGCGAAACCGGGGCAGGCGCCGCCAGCAAGGAGCGCCCGCCCCTTCCTCCCGACCGCCCCCGATCCCTCGTTTCAAAAAGCGCGTCCACGATGCTCGGGACGCGCCCGGCCATTGCCTGCCTCGCCCACGGTTGTACATTCGTTCAACACGAATGAAGAACCATCTGAGAGGTGTCGGAGTGCTTAAATCTGTCGACGGCGGGCTGCGGTCCGTCCCGTTTCCGATCGATGATCCCGAACGGATCCCGGTCAAGCGCTACTACGACGCCGAGTTCTACCAGGCGGAGCTTGACCATCTGTGGCCTCACGTCTGGCAGATGGCCTGCCGCGAGGAACAGATCCCCGAAGTAGGCGACTGGATCGAGTACGAGAACGTCGGCAAGTCCGTCATCATCGTGCGCACCGCCAGCGGCGTGAAGGCGTTCCATAACGCCTGCCGCCATCGCGGCGTGCCTTTCGCGGGCGGCACCGGCAATGCCCATGGCAACTGCTCGAAGTCCGGCTTCGTCTGCCCGTTCCACGGCTGGCGCTGGAACATGGACGGCGAATCCACGCAGGTCTACGGCAAGCACATGTTCTCGGAGCGTCAGCTCCAGGAAGACGACATCAACCTGATCCCCTGCCGCGCCGAGACTTTCATCGGCTGCGTATGGATCAATCATGACCATGACGCACCTTCCGTGCGGGAATCGCTCGGCCCGATCGCCGAAAACCTCGAAGCGCGCGGGCTCGACAAGATGCGGGCCGAATGGTGCTACGGCGCCGTGCTGCCGGCCAACTGGAAGATCGCGATGGAAGCCTTCATGGAAGGCTACCACGTGATGCAGACGCATCCGCAGCTCCAGCACGCCGCGCCGATGATGTACGATTCCATGTACAAGACCCCGCGCGGCCCGGTTCCGATCATGGCCGAAGCCCACCTCTCCTATCGCGAGAACCAGGAGTTGCAGGTCAACTCGATGGCGCTCCTCAGCGAAGGCATGGCGGGCATGGTCCACGAAAAGGAAGTGGAAATCGCCCGCGGCCTCATCGGCATCGAGGAAGGCCTGCCCGAAGACCAGAACATGGCGATGTTCCACTGGCTCGGCATCGTCATGCACCAGATCACGGAACAGCTCAAAGCACGCGGCGAGCCGGTGCCCGATCTTTGCACGCTGTCGCAGACGCACCCCGTCAATGCGGTGGAATTCCTCTTCCCGCACTACTTCCTGCTGCCGTACTTCACCTCGATGTCGGCCTACCGCATTCGCCCGCTGGGCCCGGAAAGCTGCTACTTCGAGATCTGGTCGCTCACTTACTGCCCGGAAGGCAAAGAACCGGAGCCCGTCATGGAGCCGGTCGACCTGCCTTACAACAGCCCCGAATTCCCGCCGATCCCGCGGCAGGACTATGGCAACATCCCCATCCAGCAGAAGGGGCTGCACGCCACCGGGTTTGAATTCATGCGCCTGTCCAAGGACGTCGAAGGCATGATCAGCAATTACCAGCGGATCGTGGACGGCTATCTGAAAGGCGTGCCGCAGGACAAGCTCGCCAAAGCCATCCACAAGCTCGGCGGCAACTTCGACGGGAAGATCGAGGATCTCGGCTTCTGATAGCGGCCGGAGCCCTGCCCGTCCGGGCGGGGCTCCCTCCCCTTGATCCCGCGTTCCGGCAGGATGGTCCTGACCGCCATCACCGGAATGCGGATCGGCCTGCTCACTCGGCCCCGGCTTCGCCGGTCAGCGCCGCGACCAGCGCCTTGACCTTCTTCTGCCGCCATTGCGGCAGCGGCGCCACCAGCCAGTATCCGCGCCGGGACGGAACGGTGGCCTGAATGGCGGCGCGTTCGTCCGCCCCCATCAAGCCCCGCGCCAGCAGCCCCGGAACGCGCGCGCGGCCCAGCCCGGAACGCGCCGCCGCAATCGCCTGACCGGCATCGCTGACGGCGATCGCGGGCTTGGCCTCCTCGTTCTCCTGGCCCAGTTCGCCGCCGGGCGTGGGATCGCCCGGCCAGCCGATCCAGTCTCCCACACCGACTTCGACCCATTCGGCCGCGCCCAGTGCAGCGCCTTCCAGTTCGCCGGGCCCATCGGTCCAGCGGACGGCGAGATCGAGGTTGGCCTCGGTGAAATCGGTCAGTTCGCCATCGACGATGACGTAGCGCACCTGCGGATTGTCGGCACGGAACTGCGCAAGGCGCGGCGCCAGCCATGCGGCGAAGAATTCGCGCGGGGCGGCGATGGTATAGACATGGCTGGATTGCCCGGCCTGCATGGCCTGCACGGCATCCTCGAAATGCAGGAAACCGGTCCTGAGCGCGGCTAGGCCCGCTCCCGCTTCCTCGGTCAGCTCCAGACCCTTGCTGGTCCGCCGGAACAGGACCACGCCGAGGAGATCCTCAAGGGCGCGAATCTGCTGACCGACGGCGGCGGGAGTCACCGCCAGTTCGTCGGCCGCGCGGGTGAAGGAAAGGTGGCGTGCCGCTGCATCGAAAACGCGCAGGGCATTGAGGGGCAGGTGCGTGCGCTTCATGGAAGTTCCCTATGCGCAGTCGCCATAGCGGGCAATGGGCATCTGGAATGTATTGGCCGTCGGGAATGTTCTGCCGCAACCCCGGCGAGGGCGATGCCGCAATCCCGGCGAAGGCGATGCCGCAATCCCGGCGAAGGCGATGCCTCAACCCGCCGTTGCGGGAGCGGCCAGCGGGAAGAAGGGAATTGCTGCCTCCACCTGCTCGCCGTCGCTTCGCGTGAAGGTGTAGTATCCCTCCATCGAGCCCTGCGGGGTCGAAAGCGGGCAGCCCGACACGTAGTCGTGGCTGGCGCCGGGGCGAATGACCGGCTGTTCGCCGACGATGCCTTCACCCTCGACGATGCTGACATCGCCGTTTCCGTCCGTGATGCGCCAGTGCCGGGTGAGAAGCTGGAGCGTATCGTCCGAATCATTCTCGATGCGGATGTGATAGACCCAGAACCACTTGCCCGCCTCAATCCGAGATTGCTCGGGCAGGAAATTCACGGCGACCCTGACAGTCACGCCGTCGGTCAGTGCGGTATGCTGGAACAGTTCCTTCATAACACCCGCCAGCCTAACGACGAATCGGGATGCCTACAACAGGCTAGGCGGCCACCCCTGTCCCGGATGCGATCACCTTTGGCCACATTCCGGCGAAGCGCCGGCCGGACAGGAAACAACATCCATATCCGGCCGATTCACCGCCCGAAAAGCAAGGTATTGCAGGCCTCAGAGCCCCGCCCTGGTCAGTGCCTGGTCGAGATCCTCGATGATGTCGTCGGCATCTTCCAGGCCCACGTTGATGCGCAGCATCCCCTCGGAGATGCCCATGGCCTCGCGGCCTTCCGGCCCCATGTTGTGGTGCGTGGTGGATGCCGGGTGGCACATCAGCGAGCGCGAGTCGCCGATGTTGTTCGAGATGTCGACCAGTTCCAGCGCGTCGAGCAAGGCATGGGCCTGCTCGCGTCCGCCATCGACGATGAAGCTGAAGATCGGGCCGCAGGCATCCATCTGCTTGCGGGCCAGCGCCTGCTGCGGATGGCTGTCGAGCCAGGGATGCAGGATCCGCGGCACCCGGCCGGCAACGAACTCACCGACCTTCAGCGCGTTCTCGCTCTGCTTCTTCGCCCGCAGGTCAAGCGTTTCGAGACCCTTGAGCACGACCCAGGCATTGAACGGCGAAAGATTGGGCCCGGTGTTGCGCTGGAACGGCAGGAGCTTGTCGTTGATGAATTCCTCGGTGCCGCAAACGGCGCCCGCCAGAACGCGGCCCTGCCCGTCCATCAGCTTGGTGGCCGAATAGGCAACGACATCCACGCCGAACTCCATCGGACGCTGGAGAACCGGCGAACAGAACGCATTGTCGACCACGGTAGTGATGCCGTGCGCCTTGGCGATCGCGCAGATGCCTTCGATGTCGGCAATGTCCATCGTCGGATTGGCGGGCGATTCGAAGAAGAACACCTTGGTGTTAGGCCGGATCGCCGCTTCCCATGCAGCCGTATCGGTCGCGTCGATCACGGTGACGTCGATACCGAAACGCGGCAGCAGGCTATCGCCCAGCCAGCGGCACGAACCGAAAGCAGCGCGCGCGGAAACCATGTGGTCGCCGGCCGAAAGCTGGCACAGCAGCGCCGCCGTCATCGCGGCCATGCCGGAAGCCTGCGTGCGGCAGGCATCGGCACCCTCAAGCAGCGCGATGCGCTCTTCCAGCATCTGCACCGTCGGGTTCTGCAACCGCGAGTACGTCATGCCGTCGTCCTCGCCCATGAAGCGGGCGGCGACCGTGGCTGCGTCGTCGTAGCTGTAGCCCGAAGTGAGGAACAGCGCTTCGCTGGTCTCCCCCATTTCGGAGCGCCAGGTGCCCCCGCGGATCGCGCGGGTGGCAGGGCGCCAGTTGCGGGTCTTGGTGCGGTCCTGTCCGGTGGTGCGTTTCATGGGCCATGCCTCTAGGATCGTGAGCGACGCAGTGCAAGTCTAGGTGCCGTTCAACCCCATCTCAGCCGGCCTTGCAGTCGCTCGCTTTCCTCCCTATTCCGCCGAGCCGATGCCGACCGTTTCCCGTAATGACCGAGACCCGATCGGCTGGAGCCTGATCGTAACGGGCCTGTTCCTGGCCCTCGCCCTGTTCCGCATTTCCGAGCCGGGACGGTACTACTTCGACGAGATCCATTACGTTCCCGCAGCGCTCAAGCTGCTGGACATGGTTCCCGCCAATCGCGAGCATCCGATGTTCGCCAAGGAAGTGATCGCCGGGTTCATCGCCCTCATCGGCGACCGGCCCTTTGCATGGCGCATCGGCCCGGTGCTCTTCGGAACGTTGGGCCTGCTGGCCTTTTCGCGCTTCATCTGGCTCATTTCCGGCCGCCGCCGCGCGGCGATCACCGCCACGGTGCTTCTCGCGACCAATTTCACATGGTTCGTACAAAGCCGGATCGCGATGCTCGACATGGTGGAGGCGTCGCTCTGCATGGTCGGCCTCTGGCAGTTCGCCGCCGCGCTTCGATCGGGTTCGGCAGGAGCCGCGAGGGCGCGGCTGGCGATGACGGGGATCGCGCTGGGGCTGTCGCTGGGCGCCAAGTGGAGCAGCGCGCCGGCGCTTGCCATTCCCGGGCTCTGGTTCCTGGCCCTGCGCATCCGGGAGAATGGCTGGAAGATCGTCGGCAGCAGGAAAGCAGGCCCGATTCCCGGGATATCGCTGATCGAGGCGGGGTTCTGGCTCGGCCTGCTACCCCTGGCGGTCTATTGGGCGACCTACCTGCCCGCGATGTTCTATAGCGTTCGTCCCGTCTCGCCCTGGGGCTTCATCGAACAGCACCGCCACATGATAGCGCTGCAGGACAGCGTGAAGAAGCTCCACCCCTATCGCAGCCAGTGGTACCAGTGGATGGTCGACTGGCGGCCGATCTGGTACCAGTTCGAGAGTATCGACGGGCGTCAGCATGGCATCGTCATGCTCGGCAACCCGTTCTCCATGATCGCGGGACTTTTCGCCCTGATCTGGAGCATCTGGGCCGCGACGTTCCGCCGCCGATCGGAGCTCACGGTGCTCATCGCGCTCTATGCCGGGACGCTGGGCATGTGGATTGTCAACGGCAAGCCCATCCAGTTCTACTATCACTATCTGCTGCCGGGCGCTTTCCTCATGGCCATTCTCGCATTCGCTCTGGATGCCCTGTGGGATCGCCGCGACAAGTGGCGCCGTGCCGGAACGATAGCCATGTGGGGCTCCGTCGGCATGTTCGTCCTGTTCTACCCGATCATTTCAGGTGCCCCGCTGCCCACCAAGGAATTCTACAATTTCTGGATGTGGCTGCCGAACTGGCGCTGATCCTCAGAGATCGGCCCGCAGCCGCAACCGGATTGCTTGGGCCGACGCGCTGACCACCGCCCCGAGCCCTGCCATGGCCATGTCCTTCTGCGGGTCCCAGGGATCGCCCTGCTGTCCATTGTAGGCCAGCGCATCGGGGCCGGCCATGAACACCGTCAGCAGCCATTCGAATATCTCGTAGAGAGCGCTGCCCGCCAGCACGAACTCGACTGAGATATAAGTGGCAAGGGACAGCGACAGCCCCTTATGCCGGACGAGCCATACCGAGATCGGATGGACCCACAGCGCACCGAAACTGAAATGGACGAGCCGGTCCCAGGCGTTGCGCTCCAGGCCCAGCGTCGCCGCTGGCGACGGCAGACCGAGCGCCCGCGCCCAATACTCGTAGGGGACATGGGAGTAGACGTAACGCCCACCGATCGTGTGCAGCACAAGGAACAGGCAGATGCAGGCGACGGCGCTGGTCGGTAGAGGCCACCGCCGCAACGACCAGAAGATCGCGCCGAGAATCGCCAGAGTGGGAAGATTCTGCATCGGCGCCAGACGCGGAAACGGCGTGTCAAGCAAGCTGAACAACGCCGCTACGCTCGTGAGCACGAGCCACAGAACCTGACTGCGCGGCACCGCGTGCCGCGGCATATTCACGCTCAGTACTTGCCCCAGACGAACTTGGAGGACAGTGCGAAGTTCCACACCGAACCCAGCACGATGCCGGTGATGACTGCCACCACGGCATGGATGCCGATGGTCTTGAGCACGGCGGCCGAACCGATGTTGGTCAACAGGCCCAGCGAGCAGGTCACCGCGAACTGGGCCCAGCCGCGCATCAGCGGGCCGAAGCCGCGCAGGCGCTTGTCAGAATAAGTCAGTTCGTTGTTCAACACGAAGTTGAACGTCATCGCCACGACCGCAGCAATGGTGTTCGCGATGTTGAATGTCGCGCTCTCCGACCAGTTTCCGTAGACGAAGCGCTCGGCGAACACGAGGTGGAGCATGATCCACAGCGCGCTCAGTTGCACCAGCACGCCCAAGGCGCCAACGGTGCCGAACAGCGCGAAACGGGTCGGAATGATCCGGCCCAGCCATTTGTCGTAAAGGCCCACGAGGAATTCGAACACGACGGTCTGGTCCAGTTTGCTTTCGCCTTCGGCTCGCGCCGCGAAATGGAGCGGAAACTCCTTGACGCGGAGCGGACGATCGACAGTTGCGAGGATATCGAGAAGAATCTTGAAGCCCACCCCCGACAGGCGGTGGGCATCCGCACGCAGCGTCTCGGTGCGCAGCATGAAGAAGCCGCTCATCGGGTCGGTCAGCTCGACGCCGGTCACCTTGTTGGCGATCCGGTTGGCAAGGCCCGACGCCTTGACGCGATCGGGACGACCCCATGCCTCGGTGCTGGCGCCTTCGGCGAAGCGCGAGGCATAGGCAAGGTCGTACTCGCCCGAAGTCACGGCCTTCAGCATCTGCGGCAGCAATTCGGGATCATGCTGGTGGTCGGCATCCATCACCGCGACGATTGGCGCGGCGGTGGAGCACATGCCCTCGATGGCGGCGCTGGCAAGGCCGCGCCGACCGATGCGCTGGATGCAGCGTACACGCGGATCTTCCAGCGACAGGCGGCGCGCCTCGTCCGAGGTGCCGTCGGGGCTGTTGTCATCGACGAAGACAGCCTCCCACACCACGCCCTTGAGCGCGGCGTCGAGCCGCTCGATCATCGTCGCGATGTTCTTGCGCTCGTTGTAGGTGGGCAGGACGATGGCCAGCTCAAGCGGCTTGGCTGCGACGTCGAGCGCCTCTGCGAGATCCGAACGAGTAATGTTCATGCGCCCCGTACTAGGTGGAAAACCTGAATAAAAATCTATCGTCAGTTAAGGTCGCGGGACCTTACAGGCGTTCGACGACCGCGTCACCGATTTCCCGCGTTCCCGCAGAACCGCCCAGATCGCCGCCCTTGATGCCGTCCGCCAGGGTCTTCGCCACGGCCGCCTCGATACGGGCAGCTTCGACTTCGAGGCCAAGCGAATGGCGCAGCAGCATCGCCGCGGAGAGGATCGTTGCCATCGGATTGGCAAGGCCCTTGCCCGCGATGTCCGGCGCCGAACCGTGGATCGGCTCATAAAGGCCGTAAGTACCCTCGGCAAGGCTGGCCGAAGCCAGCAGCCCGATCGAGCCCACGCACATAGAGGCCTGGTCGGAAAGAATGTCACCGAACAGATTGCCGGTGACGATCACGTCGAACTGGCCGGGGTTCTTCACCAGCTGCATCGCCGCATTGTCGACGTACATGTGGCTGAGTTCGACCTCGGGATATTCCTTGGCGACCTCGATCACGACATCGCGCCAGAGCTGCGAGGTCTCGAGGACGTTCGCCTTGTCGACCGAGCAAAGCTTCTTCGAACGCCCCATTGCCGCCGTGAAGCCGACATGCGCGATGCGGCGCACTTCATCCTCGGCGTAGGACATCATGTCCCAGCCCTGGCGGCGGCCGTCTTCCAGCGTGCGCATGCCCTTCTCGCCGAAGTACACATCGCCGTTGAGTTCGCGCACGATCAGCAGGTCGATCTTGCTGGCGACTTCGGGACGAAGCGTGGTCAGGTCCTCGAGGCCCGCGAAAACCTGCGCCGGGCGCAAGTTGGCGAAGAGGCCGAGCTCCTTGCGCAGGCCAAGAATGGCCTGCTCCGGGCGCAAGTGACGCTCCAGATGATCGCACGAGAAATCGCCCACCGCGCCGAACAGGATCGCCTGCGACGAACGCGCGATTTCCAGGGTTTCGGCCGGAAGCGGATGGCCATGCTTGCGATAGGCGACGCCGCCGACATCGCCTTCGACGAGTTCGAGGCCTGGAAGATCGAGCTTCTGAAGCACGCGCACTGCCTGCTCGGTGACCTCGGGACCGATCCCGTCTCCTGCAAATACCGCAATGCGCATGTCGTTCTCCGCTTGGCGTCAACCGTGAATCCGCCCCAGCCGCTCACGCAGCAGGACGCGCGCCCCCATAGCGTCTCCACGCCGATCGGCAAGCGGATAGCGCGCCAGTTCGCGGCCGAGCAGGTCGAAAGTAGTGAGTATCGCCCCCCAGTCGTCATCCTCGGGACGCGCAACCGGCACGCCGTAGCCAAGCTCGCGCAGCAGGAGGACTTCGTAGGACAGGAGCGGCAGCGCCCAGCCCCGGGCGGAGGGGGCAACGCAGATCGCCTCCAGCAGCGCGCCAAGCGCCTGGTAAAGCGCGGGATAGGGATGGCGCTCGGGCAGGCAGGTGGCGGTAAGCGCCGTGACCCAGGCGATAGCGGCGGCGGGGAGCGGTTCACCCAGCCATGGGCCGCGACTGGAAACCAGTTCGATGCGGGCGAAAGGAAGCTGACTATCGCTTTTCGAGCGGATTTCCGCCTCGACGCCGTTGCCGGGAATCAGCACCGGCCGCAGTTCACGCCCCCTGCCTCCGGCGACATAGGCCGCGACGAGACCCGCTTCCGCCGTCAACAGGCGAACGATGGCGGCTGTTTCGCCGTGAGGCCGGGAGGCACAAACGATGGCGGAAGCGCGAAGCTGCATGATGCGGCTTGCAGGGCCTCAGCTACAGCGACGCACGATCAGGGAAACGAAACGCGAGAAGGCGTGGGACGACCCGGCCTTCGCGGGGCCGGAACTACGAACCGGACTTGGCTTCGAGTGCGGCGATCCGGTCCTTGAGCGTTTCCACTTCGGCACGCGAGGTGGCGGCAAGTTCCTTTACCGCTTCGAATTCCTCACGGGTGACATAGTCCATGTCGCCCATGAATTCCTTGAAGCGCTCACGCGCATTGTCGCGGGCTTCCCGGCCCACGCCGGCGAGCGTGCCGGCGGCACTGTTCATCATCTTGACGAAGTCGGCGACGAAAGGGTTTTCGCTTTGCATGGGAGCCTATTTGGTATGTTGCGCGAAGCCGCGCAAGAGCCCTTTGCTCAAATCTCGAAGCGTTCCACCGCCCGCGGCCCTTCAGCACCATCGAGAGAGGTATTCGCCTCAAGAAACGCGTAGTTCAGGTATGTCGCGAAGCAGATCCACACGAGATAGGGCACGAGCAGCAGCGCCGCGACGGGGCGAATCCGCCAGAACAGCGCTATCGTCAGAAGCACCGCGAAATCCATCGCCGCGATCACCGCGAGTCCGATGGTCATCTGATGGGCGCCGAAGAACACCGGGCTCCACGCCAGGTTGAGCGCGAACTGCAGGACGAACGCGGCCACCGCCAGCCCGCGTCCGCGCGCGCCGCGCGCCGAACAGACCATCGCCAGCGCCACGCCCATCAACACATAGAGTAGCGTCCAGACGATCGGGAAGGCGATGGGCGGCGGATAAGTGGCGGGCTTTGCCAATGCATCGAACCAGGCATTGCCGGGCCCGCTCTGCGAAACCTTGCCCGAGATGAAGCCCAGCAGCACGACCAGCGGGACGAGCACAAGCGACCAGCGCAGCAGGCTGGCGCGCAACTGGCCCGACGAAGCGATCAGGTTCATTCCCCTAGCAACTCCCGAATCAGGAAAACCGCGACATCAGGCGGTGGATTCCGGCAAGTTGTGTAACGAGCCTGCCCGGCGCGCAATCACCTGATATCCCGAAATTCATCCACGTTGCGCCGAAACGAGAAACTCGACGTTACCTTCCGGGCCCTTGATCGGACTTTCGACGATCCCCTGGATCGCCCAGCCATCGCCTTCGAGCCAGTCCCGCACCTCGTTGCAGACTCGCTCGTGCAACAGGGGGTCGCGCACGACTCCGCCCTTCCCCACCTCGCCCCGTCCGACTTCGAACTGCGGCTTGATAAGCGCAACCAGCCTGCATTCGGGTGCGGCAAGGCGGAGCGGTACTTCGAGAACCTTTGCGAGCCCGATGAAGCTCGCATCGCAGACGACCCAGTTGCACGATGCATCGATCTGCTGCGCCGTGAGCACGCGGGCGCTGGTCTGTTCCAGCACGGTTACGCGCGGGTCCTGACGCAGCTTCCAGGCGAGCTGATTGGTGCCCGAATCCACCGCAAACACGCGCTCAGCGCCATTGCTGAGCAGCACGTCGGTGAACCCGCCCGTGGAACTGCCGATGTCCATGGCGACAGCCCCCGCCGGGTCGAGGCCGAAATGCTCGATCGCATGAGCCAGCTTGATGCCCCCACGCGAAACCCAGGGGTGATCGCGCCCGCGCACTTCAAGCGGCGCGTCGGCCTTAAGGCTCTGCCCGGGCTTGGCGATCTTGGTCTCGCCGGAAAACACCAGCCCTGCCAGCACCAGCGCCTGCGCACGCGTGCGGCTTTCGGCAAGTCCGCGGTCCACCAACGCCTGATCGACACGCAATTTTGCGGATGCCCCCTTGGAATGCGGAGCTTTCTTTTCGACGGAGCGGGGTTCGGACGGGTCAGTCATGGCTTTGCATACTTGAGATGAAGCGCGCCTCATTCCATACCGGGCTCATGAAGGCAAATCCGCGCCGACGCCCGGCTCTCTCCGCGTTCCCCCAGAAACTCGCTTTCGCCCCGCTCGCCGCGCTGGCGATGGTCGCCGGCTGCGTAGCGCCGAGCAGCCCGCCGCCTGCACCGCGCCCGGCGCCTGCCCCCGTCGCGCCTCCCGCTCCGACAGCCCCGCCTGCCGCAGACTGGCGAGACGCCCCGCAGACACCGGGCGACTGGAGCATCGCCTCGCCAGGTATCGCCAGCTTCGCCAATGGCACTTTCGGAATACGCTGCAATCGAGGATCGGCCACGGTATCACTGTTCCGCAGCGGCGCGGCGAACGGCTCGGTACCGCTTTCCATCTCCACCTCGGACACCAGCCGCGTGCTCACGGCATCGCCCGTGAACGGCGGCGTTCAGGTGGACCTGCCGGCACGGGACCGCCTGCTTGACGCCATGGCCTTCAGCCGCGGTCGCTTTGCCGCCGAAGTCCAGGGCATGGCGCCGCTCTACATCCCGAGCTGGACCGAAATCTCGCGCGTCATCGAGGACTGTCGCTGAGAGCGCAACGTGCAAAATTGAACAGGAATCGTGGCGAGAAGGCGGATAAATAGCCCATAACTTCTCGCCCTTCCGGAATGTTTTCACGTCATTTCAAGGGCATTCGGGCCGCACTTTCCAGCCCCCGAAATCGAGCCGTCAAAGCGGCGCGAAGGCTGGGGAAAACTCACCCGAAGCGTCGATAATGACCGCAAAAAATATGAATTCAAGACTTGTTGTGCGGTGCGGAATCGGACACAAATTTTCTCAGGACGACGGGCCCCGGGAAACGCGCCCGAGAGTTACCGAAGTCCGGCCGCTTCAGTGCGGCAACCTTGGCTCAACAGCGCGAAAGGAGGTGATCCGATGTCTCATGGTTCAGCAGAGAGGTCGGCAATTTCCGTCGCGAGGCATTATCGCTAAATTTTGATGAAGCGATAAAGGCTTTCGCTGGCGGCACTTCCCGGCCGCTGACCATGCGAAGGGCCGCACCGGGCAACCGGGGCGGCCCTTCTCATTTGCATGGCGCGTATTGATTCCCGCAGGTCGAACGCCGTCTCCGGGCAGGGTTTCTCGGGCTGTCGCCTCGCAAGGTCACGCCTCCGGCTTATCCTCCCCGCATCGCGGCAAGCGAATTTCGCACTGGCACTTGCGGGTTTTCCGGGGCTAAGGCCGTTCCGCGACAGTTTTCCCGCCGATCTGCGGACGGCCCATGCCATGGCTCCGCCCGCTGCAGCGTGGTAATACTATAAAATTGAGTATCAAAATTACTTTTCGGTTGCCTTGAGTGTAATTTTCATTCAACGGAGCCGGAACGTCTACAAGAGGATTTCGTTCGATGGCGACTCTCGCCGATGCCGGCCTGACCTTCACCACCCTGCCCCACCCTTCGCCCGCCAGCGCGGAACAGCGTGAGGCCGTACTTGCCAACCCCGGTTTCGGCACGAACTTCTCCGATCACATGGTGGTCATCGAATGGACCGAAGGCCAAGGCTGGCATGACGCGGTCATCGGCCCGCGCCAGCCGATTGCGCTCGATCCCGCGGCAGCAGTGTTGCACTACGCGCAGGAAATCTTCGAAGGCCTCAAGGCCTATGTCCAGACCGACGGTTCGGTGGCGTTGTTCCGCCCCGAGGCGAACGCCGCGCGCTTCAACCAGTCGGCCCAGCGCCTCGCCATGCCCGAGCTTCCCGAGGCCCTTTTCGTCGAAGCCATCGAACGCCTCGTGAAGATCGATCGCAGCTGGATCCCGGACGGCGAAGGCGCCTCGCTCTACTTGCGCCCTTTCATGATCGCCACCGAGGCGTTCCTCGGCGTGCGCCCGGCCAAGCAGTACAAGTTCATCGTCATTGCCAGCCCGGCAGGCAATTACTTCAAGTCGGGCGCGCCTGCCGTCTCGATCTGGGTTTCCGACTACACGCGCGCCGCCCCCGGCGGCACCGGCGCGGCCAAGTGCGGCGGCAACTACGCTGCCAGCCTCGTCCCCCAGGCCGAAGCCATCGCTCGCGGGCACGACCAGGTCGTCTTCCTTGATGCTGCCGAGCACAAGTGGATCGAGGAACTGGGCGGCATGAACCTCTACTTCGTGTTTGAGGACGGCACCCTGCTCACGCCAGCGCTGACCGGCACGATCCTGCCCGGCATCACCCGCGACAGCCTGCTGCAGCTCGCCCGCGAGGAAGGCCTCAAGGTCGAGGAAGGCAAGTACAGCCTCGATCAGTGGCGCGACGATGCGAATTCAGGCAAGCTGATCGAAACCTTTGCCTGCGGTACCGCCGCCGTGGTCACCTCGGTCGGCAAGGTTTCGGGCCGCGACGGTGAATTCACCATCGGTTCGGGCGGCCCCGGCCAGCTTACCGCCAAGCTCAAGAACCGCCTGGTCTCGATCCAGCGTGGCGAAGCTGCCGATACGCATGGCTGGATCCGCAAGGTCTCCTGAACATGAAGCAAGCATCGGGGAGCCATTCTCCCTGATGCTTTACTTCTACCTTTCCGGCGCGCCCCGCTCTCGCGGTTGGCGCGCCGATTGCATCGGACATCGTCGGCCTCGGCGTTCAAGCCCCTGCCGGTGTCCGCGTGATCTCCATGAACTTGCGAAAAGTGGCATGTGTCGCCTCGGCGTCCTTCTGAAGCTCTTCCGCCAGCGCAACGTGCGCAAGGCTCAGCATGAGGTTCATCAGCCTGTCATCCGCCTGATCGAACTCGTGCAGCCCGCGCGCATCGAGATGATCGAGAGCGGCGCCAAGATGCGCGCTGGCCGCCACGTAGAACGCCTCACGCTGCTCTTTCAAAGAACGGCCACGTTGCTCGGCACGCGCGGCGGAGCCACCGATGGCCCATTGCGACACGAAGGGTTCCAGCACCGCGAATCCCGCCGGAAGCGATACGCTCATCGCACCACCTCCAGCCGCTCGGCGCGAAAGGCCTGCACCATACGCTCGACCTCGTTGAACAGGTGCCGGCAAAGCGATTCCTGAGACTGGAAATGGATATGCCGCAAGGCCCCGCTGGCGAGCCCTTTGTGCCCGCGTTCGATCACCGATCTATCCTCGGCATGAACATCCCGGGCCGTCGCCATGACATATTCACGAGCGAACCGCTCACTCGCACTCTCGTCTTCCCCCACCCAGTAAAGCCGGATAACCCCACGAGAACGATCATGGGCGAGCGGCATGACCACGTGCGAGAAATGCTGCACCGGTGAGCCGAACAGGAAGAAGTTCGGGAACAGCGCCAGATAGTCCTTCACGGTTTCGGCGCCGAACAAACCATCCGCCATGGCGGATACCCCGCCGCGCCTGAAAGCCTCGCCCTGTATCGGCGCGGGGGGAGGCATATTCGGGTTCGTCCAGATCCGTTGCGCTCGGTGGGCCCCATGAAAATCGTAGGAGACCGGATAACCGAACGGATTGTCCGCGCTGCAAACCGGTTGCGCGGCAGCAGGGTGAATGAAGCGCAGATGATAGTTTTCCTGGAAATTATCGAACGTCAGCTTCCAGTTCGCGTCGATCTCGTAGACATATTCCGAGAAGGTGGTGGCGCGGCCCACCGGCATCTGCTCCAGCTTTTCCGCAAGCGGTCCCAGTTCCTCACGCAGGCTCATCGCGGGCGTTCCGAAGTGAACGAAGATGAGGCCGCCAATCACCTCGCAGGCCAGGCCGGGCAAAGCGCAATCCGACTTGGAAACGTGGAAGGATTCGAAATCCGGCGCGGAGATGAGTCCGCCGTCCAGCCCGAAAGTCCACATGTGATAGGGGCAACTGAAGGTGCTCTGCTTTCCCTCGCAGGCATCGACCAACTGGGTGCCGCGATGCGTGCAGACATTGTGGAAAGCCCGGATCACCCCGTCCTTGCCGTGCGTGACGAGGATGGACGCCTTGAGCACCTCGACCTCGCGGCGGATGAAACTGCCACGATCGGGAACCTCGCAGACATGGCCGATCTGGAGCCAATTACGGCGAAACACCGCCTCTCGCTCCAGTTCGAACCAGTCCGGATCGTGGTAGGGTGCGGCGGGCACAGGCCGCGTGCCAAGCCACGCCAGTTCGTCCTTGCCCACCGGCTCGAAGGCCGCGTCCTGCCCGTTCATTGCATCCTCTCCCTTGCTTTTGTCGGGAGCAGGATATGGTGGCCTATCGATTCTTACAACACATCTGTCGTAATATCGCGGCCTGGCGTAACGCCTATCAGGCGCAGCATGGCGAGTTGGCTCTTCGCCAGCCGTTCGACGACATCGTCCAGCGGCAGGTCAGGCCGGACGCTATTGCGATAGACGCGCGGCCCGATCATCGCCCATGTCAGCAGCAATGTGCTGAACGATTCCGCGTCGATGTCCGTTTCTCCCATCTCCGCGAACTGCTCGCGTAACCCGTCCACAAGGGCATCCCAATGGGGGTAGCGATTGCCGATACGGCCCGGCGCGAGGAATTCCTCGGTCCAGAGCGCGATCACCTCGGGATTTTCGAGCACGAAGCGGGTGATGAAGCGGGTGCGGTTCTCTGCCGTGTCGGACGGTGCGAATGCGGCCGCCAACTGGTTTGCCGACCATTCCCGAACCGCCACCAACAAGGCATCGCGGCTGTCGAAATGGTAATAGACGGTGGTGCGGTTAACACCCGCTTCGCGCGCAACTTCGGACAGCGAAAGCGCTTCGGTCCCTTTTTCCGACATCAGCCGCACAGCCGTGTCGATCAGGACCCCATGGGTTTCCTCGAAGCCCTTGTTGCGGCGGCGCGAAGGCTGCCGCCGGCCCGCCGGAGTTCCCGGTGCGTCGATCGGTTTAGTCATTCGCCTCCTGCCAGTTTGCCGGCGCCGTTTTGCCGAGTGCCGTATAAAACCACTAGCTGATTGATTTACAATCGAAATCACCGACAGTCGAGTATCTCTTCGGACTATTGTGTCGCCCACAGCACAAAGGTCGCAATCAGCCGCATCGGGGTTGCCGCCCGAGAAGGCCATTCCTAGATCAGCCCCCACGACATCAAGGAGTTGCTCATGTCCGATCCCACTTACACGCCGCCGAAAGTCTGGACCTGGGACAAGGGGAACGGCGGCGAATGGGCGAGCATCAATCGTCCGGTTTCCGGGGCGACGCACGACAAGGAACTGCCACGCGGAGAGCACCCCCTGCAACTCTACTCGCTAGGTACTCCCAATGGGCAAAAGGTCACGATCCTGCTGGAAGAACTGATTGCCGCAGGGGTAGCGGAGGCGGAATACGACGCCTGGCTCATTAATATCGGCGAAGGCGACCAGTTCGGTTCGGGCTTCGTTTCGGTGAATCCGAACTCGAAGATCCCCGCCCTGCTGGACTATTCCGCAGACAAGCCGGTGCGGATTTTCGAATCGGGCGCCATCCTGCTCTATCTTGCGGAAAAGTTCGGCAAGTTCGTGCCGGCCAACTATCCCGAGCGCGCGGAGTGCCTGTCCTGGCTGATGTGGCAGATGTCGACGGCTCCGCTGATCGGCGGCGGTTTCGGACATTTCTACGCCTATGCACCCGAGAAGTTCGAATATCCGATCAATCGCTATGCCATGGAAACGAAGCGCATCCTCGACGTGGCGGACAAGCGCCTCGGCGAGTCGCGCTATCTGGCGGGAAGCGAATATTCTATCGCTGACATAGCCGCCTATGGCTGGTTCGGCGGCTTCGTGCGCGGCGACGCCTATGGCGATGCGGCGACTTTCCTTGACGTTGCCAGCTACGAAAACCTGATGCGCTGGGGCGAGGAAGTCGGCGCCCGCACGCCGGTTCAACGCGGCCGGATCGTAAACCGCAACGGTGAAGGCATGGTCCGCGAACGGCATTCCGCCGCCGATATCGACATTGTTCTCAAGGCCTGAGCCTGCTGAAATGCCGGCGCTGGAAAACTCTCTTCAAAGGGCTTTTCAGCGCCCGCATTAGCCGCTAAGCGCGCATTCCCTGCTGGGGCGTCGCCAAGTGGTAAGGCACCGGTTTTTGGTACCGGCATTCGCAGGTTCGAATCCTGCCGCCCCAGCCAGGTAGTTCTGCTGAAGTTATGATATGCCAATCATGCGGCATGTCCTCCATTCGGCATTAGCGGCGTTGAGCTTTAAGTTCCGTCTCCCCAAATCAAACCCTCGCGCCCCATCACCTGATCGCGTTTCAGAATGCGAGCGGCGCCCACAGCAAACTGCTGCCCTGCACCGGCCAGACAAGGCCGGGCTCATATCCGCGCACCCTCGGACTGCCGACCGGCGCAACCACCTTCCCGAACACCGCCGACCGCGAAATGCCGAGACGTTTCGCGACGGCACTATTGCAAATGTTTCGCATTTGCGTATTTGCGCGACCATAAGTTTGATGTTCAGGGAGATTAGTTTTGTCATCAGTCACGCGTGCTCGGCCCGGGATCTGCATGGCCCTTGTCGGCGCATCGATTCCGGCGATTGCCCTCGCTGCGATGCCCGGTGTCGCAGCGGCTCAAGGCACTGAGGAAACTAGCGCTCCCGCCCAGGATATCGTTGTCACAGCAGACCGCAGAGACAGCTTCAGCGCGGATTTCGTGCAGGCCGGCACCTTCCGCGACGCACGCCTGCGCTATACGCCGCTGACGATCGCAGTCATGACCAAGGACTTGCTGGAAGCGCAGCAGGCCCGGTCCCTGATCGACGCCGTGCGGAACACCCCGGGCGTCACGCAGGCCCAGATCAACAGTGCCATCTACAGCAACCTGGCGATCCGCGGCATCACTCTCAACAACTTCACGAACGTGCGCTGGAACGGCGTCCTGCCGATCGTCAACCTGATCGAGCAACCGATCGAGAGCAAGGACCGCATCGAAGTCCTCAAGGGTGCGGCGGGGCTCTACTACGGCTTCGCAACCCCTTCCGGCATCGTCAATCTTGTGACCGAACGCCCTGAGAATGCACCGATCAACCGTATCGACTTCATGGGCGATTCCAACGGATCCGTCGGCGCGAACTTCGATGTCAGCCGCAGCTTCGGATCGGCGGGCCTGCGGGTAAATGCCGGGACATCCTCGATCGAAACCGGGATCAAGCGCAGTTCCGGCGCCAGACGCTTCATTTCGGGAGCGTTCGACTGGCGCCCCCTCGATGGCCTCGAAATCCTGCTCGACGCCGAATACAACTACAAGTCCGTGACCGAGCCGACGGAGTTCAGCCTGCCCGCCGCCGTGAACGGAGCCATCGCGCTTCCGCCCCTCCAGTCCCCTTCGAAAAACCTGGGCGCGTCATGGATGCAGGGTCGCGGGCATTCGACGAACCTGCTGGCGCGCGTGAATTACGATTTTGCGCAGAACTGGCGCATCGCCTTCGCCGTCGGCCAATCCTACCTGACGCGAAGCCGTTATTATTCCTCCTTCGGCGGCTACAATCTCGACACCGGGGACGGAACCGTCTCCGTGGCGATGACCAGCGGCAACGACTACAAGAACAATATCTATCGCAGCGATGTCTCCGGCTCGTTCCAGACCGGACCGATCACGCACAATGTCATGGTCGGCGTATCGTACTACACGCGCGACAGCAATGTGCCGACGGCGGTGCGATACAGCTTTGCCCAGAACCTTTACGACCCGGTTGCCATTCCGCAGCAGCCAAAGCCGCCACGTATCATTCCCAACCCGTCGCGGGTCGAGGACCTTGGCGTCTACATCTTCGACAGGGCCTCGCTCGGCGACTGGCTTCAGGCGACCATCGGCTATCGCAAGACCGACTACAGCGATGTCAGCCGCACCTCGGACTACAAGATCAAGCCGGGAACCTGGTCCTACGGGCTGATGGTAAAGCCGGTGGCCTGGGCGAATGTCTATGCCAACTATATCGAAGGCCTCGAACCCGGACCGATCGCGCAGCAGATCGCCAACAATGCGGGTGAAATCCTCCCGGCGGCGGTCAGCAAGCAGAAGGAAGTGGGCCTCAAGGTCGAGCCGATCCGGGGCATGTTGATGACGGCCGCCTATTTCCACATCAAGCGTCCCTCGGCCTACCTCAACAGCGCGAACTACTTCGTCCAGGATGCCGAGGCCGTGTACGAGGGCATCGAGGTAAGCGCAGTCGGTGAAGTGCTTCCGCGCCTGTCGATCTCCGCCAGCGCCCTCTATCTCGACGCCCAGCAGAAGTCCGGGAACGCTACTGTTGTCGGGAAGCTGATCGAGAATGTCTCGAAGTATTCGGGTTCGATCTTCGCCGAATACCGCGTCCCCGTGATCGAGGGCCTGCGGGTCTCGGCCGGTATGTTCCATGTCGGCCGCCGCGCGGTCAATGCGCTCAACCAGGCTTTCGTGCCGGGCTACGTGACCTTCGACCTCGGAGCGAGCTACAACTTCGACCTTGCCGGAAGCCCGACGACGATCCGCGTCTATGCGGATAACGTGACAGGCAAGCGCTACTGGGCGTCGACCGGCTCGAGCCTTCTTGCCCAGGGGCTCCCGCCGAGCGTCAAGCTGAGCCTTTCGACCCACTTCTAAGGCCGACCCTCACCCGGTTTTCTCCGGCGGGGCATGAATGCTTCGCCGGAAATTCCTGCCCCGAAAACAGGCTGAGATCGTTCATATCGGCGGGAAATGGAGGACCACGGCAAGACCGGGAGCGCCGTTCCTCAACTCGGCCCGCCCGCCATGTGCCTGCGCGATGGCGCGAACCATGCTCAGGCCCAGCCCATGCCCCGGACTGGACCGCGCCTGCTCGCTGCGGGCGAACCGCTCGAACAGGCGCTGTCCTTCGACCTCGTCCACACCGGGACCGTTATCCGCGACCTCGACGCTTATGCCCTCGTCGCCGGAACTGGCCGTCATGCAGATTGCGGTGCCGCCCGGCGTGTGACGCAAGGCATTGTCGAGAAGGTTGGCGATTGCCTGGCTCACAAGGCGGCGGTCGCCTTCGATTTCCAGTCCGGCGGGGAAATCAACCTGGAGAGTGCGGCCGCTGTCCTCGATGTCGGGGCGGTAGCTCTCTGCCATCTGGTCGAGCAGCACCGACATATCCACGCGGCGGCGCGGAAGCCGGTCGGACAAGCCCTCGATTTCCGCCAGCCGCAGCAAGGCCGAAAACAGTTCGAGCAATTCGCCCGCCTGCGCACGCGCTGTGTCGAGGATATCTGCGCGAATTCGCGCTTCCGGTTCGCGCGCCGCTTCATCGAGCTTGTTGCAGAGCCTCGTAAGCGGCGTGCGCAGATCGTGAGCGACATCGCTCGATACCTGTCGCAGGTTTTCCATCAGGCTCTCTATCCGGTCGAGCATCCGGTTGAGCGTGCCGGCCAGCCGATCGAACTCGCTTCCGGAATTGTCCCGGGGAATGCGCCGGGCCAGATCGCCGCCGATGATCGCCTGTGCCGTCGCATCGATCCGGCTCAGGCGTCTCCGGGTAATCCAACCGATCAGGACCGCCGCCGCCAACCCGAGGATGAGCATGGCCGCGAGCGAGCTTGCGAACAGCGCGGCCAGCGTCCGGTCGATCTCGTCGAGGTCGGAGCGATCAGCTGCAATCACGAGCGTGCCGCCCGGAACCGCAGTTGTCAGGGCCTGTGCGATGGCATCCTCGCTAAGGTAGCCCTGCCCTTGCCGCCGATAGTGGAGAAACTCCTCGAAGCCCTGTTTTCCGGGAACCGGGGCATCGAGAGAGCCCGCCAGTCTTTCACCGGCTTCGTCCACCAGCAGGTACTCGAGGCTGGAGGTCGACCGCGCGGCTTCGCGGCGACCGATGGCAGCGGCGAGCGCCGGGAGTCCGCTGGAATGTGCTTCCGCCAGCAACCCGGCGGTTTCAGTGGCGATACGATGGTCGAGCTGCTGCTCCAGCGCCTCGTGAGTGACTTCGTAAGCCGCGAGGCCGATCGCTAGCGTGGCAAGCGCAAATGCGACGGCGACGATCCCGACCAGCCCTGAAGTGGTTCGCCAGAGGTTCCGCAGCATCTATCCGCCCCGGATCATGTAGCCGGCCCCGCGTATCGTCTCGATGGCATCCTCTTCGAACCCGGCGTTGAGCTTGGATCGCAAGCGGCTGAGGTGGGTCTCGACAATGTTCGTCTTGGGATCAAAATCGAAATCCCACACCCGTTCAAGCAGCATCGTGCGCGTCATCACCCGCCGGGGATTGCGCATCAATTCGGCCAGCAGCGCGAATTCGCGCGGCTGCAAGGCAATGCGGCTTCCCCGCCGTTCGACCGTGCGGCGATGGAGGTCGAGCAGGATGTCGCCCACAGCGAGCAAGTGCCCCTCCATCCGGGCCTGCGGCCGCCTGCCCAGAGCATTGATCCGCGCGGCGAGTTCGGAAAAGGCAAAGGGCTTCACCAGATAATCGTCAGCCCCGGCCTCCAGCCCGTCCACCCTGTCGGCAATTCCGCCGATCGCGGTCAACATCAGGACCGGCGTTGCGTCCGCCGCCGCGCGCAGCGCCTTGAGCAACGAAAGCCCGTCGAGCCCCGGCAGCATGCGATCGAGCACAATGACATCGAATCCGCCACCGGTCGCCTGAAACAGCCCATCGCGCCCATCGCGGCTCAGGACGACGGCTTGCCCGGCTTCCTCAAGTCCCTTCGCGATGAAGCAGGCGGTTTCTTCGTCATCTTCCACTATCAGGATTCGCATGGACGCAGCCTAGCGCGCCTGCGACCCGCTACGCCAGCCGCCACCGAGCGCGCGAAAGAGCGCGACTTCCGCCTGGGCGACCGCAAGATCGCTCTGGATTTTCGCAAGGCGCGCGGCAGCCAGGGTGCGCTCGGCATCGATCTGGAGCAGGCTTGCCGCATCGCCCAGCCGGACGCGCGCCGCGGACCGGCGGGCATAAGCGCGTGCCTCATCTGCCGCAGCCCCGAGATCGCGATTGCGTCGCAGTTCGGCATCGTAGGCGGCAAGCGCGGTCTCGACCTCCCGGAGCGCCTTCAGGACCGCTACATCCCAGCCGGCAAGGGCGGCCTGCTCCGCAGCCCGGGCTTGAGCAAGCTTCGCCCGTGCCGGCCCTTGATTGGGAAAGGCCCAGGTTATCAGCGGCGATATGGCCGCGTCGAAACCGCCCGAGAGCAGGCCCAGCGCCCCGCCCAGATTGACGCGGGGATAGAGGTCGGCGCGCGCCACGCCGATCCGGGCGGCAGAGGCTGCCAGCCTGCGTTCGGCCTCGCGCACATCGGGCCGGCGGAGCAGCAGTGCAGTGCCGTCCCCGACCGGCGCCGGCACCTTCAGGCGCGGGATCATCGTGCAGCCCGGCCCATCGACGCGCGCCTCGGCGGGGGGGCGACCTCTCAGCGTGGTGAGCCGATAGAGCGCATTCGCGCGCGCCGCCTCGAACGGCGCGATACCCGCTCTGGTCGAGGCAGCCAGGGTGGCTGCCTGCGAAACTTCCAGCGGCGAGACTTCCCCGGCCGACAACTGTTCGCGAACCAGCGCAAGCGAGCGCTCCTGCGCTGCTGCCACCGCCCCAGCCTCTGCGATTGCCTGCGAGGCGGCACAGGATTCGAGATAGGCCTGAACCGTATCGGCCACGACCGCAACCCTGACTCCATCAAGCGCCGCCGCCTGCGCTTCGGCATCGGCGCTGGCGGCGAGCGCGCCGGACCGGAGCCGACCGAACAGGTCGATATCCCAGCTTGCGGTCGCCGCGATATCCCAGTCGCTCGCCGGAACGGACACCGCACCGGGCTGGTTGCCGGGATCGTCGACGGTGAGCGCGCTTTCGATCGTCGTGGTGGGAAGCCGCGCAGCGCGCGCCAATCTCGAGGCCGCGCGCGCGCCTTCGAGATTGGCATAAGCGACGCGCAGATCGGCATTGGCCAGGAGACTGGCTTCGACGAGGGAATCCAGTGCTGGATCCTCGTAGAGGCGCCACCAGTCTTCGGGCACCGGGTCGAGCGTCGCGACCGGGAGATCGGCGAAGCGGCCGGCAGCCGCTGGCGGAATTTCCGGCTTGATCGGCGCGGGAGGGGCCATGCATCCGGTCACGGCCAGCGCGGCGAGCGGACCGGCCCATAGTGGAAGGCGCAAGATCATGCCGATACCTCCGCGCCCCGGACCGGTCCTTCTGCGCGTTCCTGGCCGTACCTTGCGTAGAGCGCGGGCATCAGGAAGAGATTGAGCAAGGTCGACGATACCAGCCCGCCAAGAATGACGATGGCCATGGGATGTTCGATCTCGTGGCCCGGGGCATTGCCCGCCGCAATCAGCGGAACCAGCGCCAGACCGGCGCAGGCGGCGGTCATCAGGATCGGCACCAGCCTTTCCTCGGCGCCGCGCAGCACGAGTTCGCGGCCGAATGCCATGCCCTCCTCACGTTCAAGATGCCGGTAATGCGAAAGCAGCATGATGCCGTTGCGCGCCGCTATGCCGATCACCGTTACGAAGCCCACGAGCGAGCCCAGCGACAGCACCCCACCGGTGAGCGCGACCGCGACGACGCCCCCGACAAGCGCGAAAGGCAGGCTGACGCCGACCAGCGCCGTGATCCGGCGCGAGCGGAACTCGATCCAGACCAGCAGCAGCACGCCGAGAAGGCAGAGCGCGCCGGTCGTCCAGAGCCGCTGGCGCGATTCCTTCAAGGCAGCGTATTCACCCAGCACTTCGGGATGATAACCCGCGGCGAAGGGCACTTTGGCAACGGCAGCCTCCACCCCGCGCGCCACCGTTCCAAGGTCCGCTCCGGCAACGTTCATGGTCACGTCGAGGCGGCGCTGGCCGTTTTCACGCTTCACCTCGTTAGGCGCGGGAACCACTTCCACCTCGGCGACGTCCGAAAGGCGCACGGGTGCTCCGGCGGGCGACTGGATCATCAGGTCACGCAAGGCGTGGATAGAGCCGCGAACCCGGGGCTCGCCCCAGAGCGTGACGTCGAACGATTTCTGGTCCCGGTAGATCTCGCCCACTTTCTGCTGCGCCACAAGCGTCTGGGCCTGACGGCGCACCTCGCCGGCGGTCAGCCCCAGACGGGCCAGCTCCTCCGGGCGCGGTCGGATGCGCAATTGAGGCACGAGCACCTGGCTTTCCAATTTGAGATCGGAAACACCGCCCACCCCCGCCACGGCATCGCGAACGCGCTCACCTGCGGCGCGCAGTTCCGCCTGATCGGGCCCGTATATCCGCACGACCACAGTGGCACCCGCGCCTGTGAGCACTTCCTTGATACGCTCGCGCAGATAGGTGAGCACGTCGCGGAACAGGCCGGGGTAGCCGTCGATCACGCGCTTGATGCGGGCAACGGACGCATCATGGTCGGCCTGTTCGTCAAGGCTGATCCACAATTCGGTGAAGTTCGGCCCGACGACCTCGTCAGCCTGTTCGGCACGGCCGATATGCGCTCCGAAATTGCGCACACCGGGTATCGCGCGCAGTTCCTTCGAGGCACGCATGGTGATGCGGTCCATCGCCTCGATCGAAGTGCCCGGCTTCTCCACGAAATGCATGAGGAAGTCTGTCTCGCGAAAGTCGGGAAGGAACTGGTCCTTGAACCCCGCATAGCCCAGCCCCGCGAGCACCAGTCCTCCTGCAACGACACCCCCCGCCATGCGCGAGCGCATCAAGACCCAGGGCAACGCGCCGGAATAGCCGCGCTTCAGCCAGCGTACGAAGCGGGTATCGCGTTCCTGCGTCACCGGAGCGTTGGGAAGGATCAAAAGGCAGAGCGCCGGTGTCACCGTCAGCGCAACCAGCAGCGAAGCCGCGATCGCAAGTACGTAGGCGACCGCCAGGGGCTGGAAGAAGGTGCCCGCCACGCCGCCGAGGAAGAAGATCGGCAGGAACACGAGCATCACTATCAGCGAGGCGAAAACGACCGCCGAGCGCACTTCCAGCGAGGCGGCGAGCACCACCGCAAAGGCGGGCCTGACATCTTCCGCCTCGCGGTTGAGCCGTAGCCGCCGGGCGATGTTCTCCACGTCGATGATCGCATCATCCACCACTTCGCCCAGCGCGATGACCAGCCCGGCGATCACCATGACGTTGATCGTCGCCCCGCTCCACAGCAGCACCAGCCCCGCGCCAAGCAGCGAAAGCGGAATCGCCGTGAGGCTGATCACCGCCTGCCGCCAGTCCCTGGTGAATAGGAACAGGACCGCCGCCACCAGTGCGCAGCCGATCAGCAGCGCCCGTGTCAGGTTGTCGATCGAACGCTCGATGAACGTGGCGGGACGGAAGATGGTCGTGTCGACCTTCACGTCCGTCAGGCCCGGCTTCAGTTCATCAAGAGCGGCTTCGACCGCGTGGGTCAGTTCCAGCGTATTGGCGGTCGGCTGCTTCTCGACAATCAGCATGATGCCGGGAACGTCGTCGATGATGGCGTTGCCGATGGGCGGTGCGTGACCGTCCACCACGCGGGCGACATCGGCAATCCTCACCGGCGCATTGCCGGACTGGCGCACGATGGCCTGCCCCAGTTGCGCGGCGTCCTGCACCATGCCGCCCTGCTGAACGGCAAGACGCTGGTTCGGCGTGTCGATGAAGCCGCCGCCGCCCACCAGAACCGCGTCTCCTGCTGCAGCCCGCACTTCGGCAAGGGTGACGCCCGCGGCGCGAAGCCGGTCCGGATCGACGAGGACCTGAAGCTGGCGGTCGCGCTGGCCCCAGACGGCGACATTGGCAACGCCGGGGACCGCCATCAGCCGGGGGCGGATGGTCCAGCGAACCAGCTCCGAAAGCTTCATCTGATCCAGCCTGGCCGAGGTGATCCCGATCTTCATCGCGCGGCTGGTGGAAGAGAGCGGCGGCATGAGCACCGGTTGGCGCGCCGCCACCGGCAGGCGGGGCTGGACCTGCGCGATGCGCTCCCCCACCATCTGGCGCGCGCGCATCACATCGGTCCCGCGCGCGAAAAGGATCTGCACCGAGGACAACCCAAGCACGGACTTCGAGCGCAGCGTCATCAGGTCGGGCACGCCATTGACCGCGGTCTCGATCGGCACGGTGACAAGGCTTTCCACTTCTTCGGTGGACAGGCCGGGCGCCTCGGTCTGGATTTCGACCATGGGCGGCGCAAATTCTGGAAAGACGTCAAGCGGGACATCGCGGCCCGCCCTTACGCCCAGCACGACAAGCAATGCGGCCAGGGCAAGCACGAGCACGCGCTGGACCAGCGCGAAACGGACAAGACCGGCCAGCATCAGTGAGCCGCCCCGAATTCGGTGCCGAACAGCTCTGCCGCGCCTACCGTCACGACTTCGGCGCCCGGCTCCAGCCCCCGCGCGAGCAATGCGGTGCCGCCGGTTTCACTCGCCACTTCGACGCGCTGCCGGACGAAAGTGTCCTTGCCTGTCCGCCGATAGAGCCATTCCCCGCCGTAGATGTCCCGAACGATAGCCGAGGAGGCGACCGAAAGACCCTGGGTTCTGCCGGAAAGCGGCAGGTCCACCGCCACGCGCTGCCCGACACGGAAGCTGCGCCCGTCGTTGCCGAGCGCGTAATAGATATCCACGGTGCCGGCCGTTCCGTCGGCGGAGGGCGGGGCCTGGACGGGGCGTGCGCTGTGCGACACCGCATCCGCGCCGAGCGCCCGAACCGTGGCGGAGCCACCCCGCTGGATCGCGCCGACATCGCTGGCGAAGACCGAGGCCCTCACCCAGAGAACGGACTGATTGCCGAGCGATCCTATCGCCGGCCCCAGCAGTGCTCTCTGCTGCCGTGCGGCGCCAAGCCCGGCCTGCGCTGCCGCGAAGGCCGCCGCCGCTTCGTCCCGCGCCCGGATGCTTCCTGCTTCCTCCCGCACGAGGTTTTCGGCGCGGGTCAGGGCGATCCGCGCCAGTCGCGCCTGAGCCTCGGTTCGCGCCACTTCGCCATCGGCCGCCGCCTGCTGCGCGCCGACCTGCTGGAGGTTGGTGAGCGAGTTGGTAGGCACCCCGTTGGCCGTGGTGGGAGGAACCACGATCTCGCCGGTCACCTGCCGGACTTGCCCGGCCGCGCCGCCTCCCGGCCGCGCCGTGACAATGCCGAGCCGGCGCTGCGCCTCCGGCGTCAACGTCAACTTCAGCAATTCGCTTTCATGAGCGATCAGTTCGGCATGGGATGGCGGCGCGGAGCTCCGCGAATCCGTTTTGCTACAGGCCGCAAGGGCGATCGGCAGGGTCAGATAGGCAAGCTGGCGCATGGCCGACGCTTACCCGGCGCGCATTGGGCGGCGCTGGACGTCCCTATACAAATTCCCAATGTTTGCGTCCCGGCCCGTTTCCTGTCTTCGGCAAGGTCAGCCGCACGAGGAGCGGCATGGCCAGCAGGACCAGCGGATATTGCAGCAGCAGGCCGGAGACGATCGCGATGGCCAGCGGCTGCTGGATGCCGGAGCCCTGCCCGATCGCCAGCGCAAGCGGCAGCAGCGTGAGAATGGCGGCCAGCGTCGTCATCGTGATCGGGCGCACACGGTTGCGGCTCGCCTCGCGCGCGGCATCTGCGGGCGGCATGTGACGGGACATCTCCTCGAACTCGGAAACGTAGAAAATCGCCATTTCGGTGCCGATACCGATGATCATGGTCATGCCCATCAGCGCGGTGATGTTGAGATCCACCCCGGCAAGCCACAGCCCGGTGAAGACCGCTGTCGTCGAAAGCAACGAGCAGCCGATGATGATGACCGGCAGCCAAAGGCGCCGGTAAAGCACGAGCAGAAGGATGAATTCGGCGACCAGAGCGGCACCGAAGACATGCAGAAGCCCGGAGAAAGCGATCTGCTGTTGCTGATAGAGCCCGCCCATCTCGTAGCGCACCCCGGGCGCGAGAACACCGGGCCTGTCGAGCGCGGCGGTAACGTCGGCAACCGCCGCGCCGATGCCGCGTCCCTGGATGCGGCCCGTCACCGCCACCATCGGTTCCAGATTCTCACGCGCGATCTGTGGCTGGCCGGCGACCGATGTCAGGCTGGCCACGCGCGACAGCGGAAACAGGTGTCCATCGCTCGCCCGGATCGGCAGGCGGGCGAGTTCGGTTTCGCTCATGGTCGTGGCATTCGGCAGGCGAACCCGCACGTCGACCGTCTTGCTCGCCTGGGGCAGCGTTGTGGCGACGGTGCCGCTGAGCGCGTCTGCTAGCTGGGTCTCGACGTCGGCGGGCAAGACGCCTTCCATTCCGGCACGCACCGGATCGACGGCCACATCGATGGCATCGCCCGCAAGCTGTACGCCGTCCTTGACCTCGACCACGCCGGAAATCCCGGAAACGACTTTAGCCACCTTCTTCGCCTGATCGTCGAGCACCGACGGATCGGACGAGAACAGCTTCACTTCGATGGGCTGCGGCACGGCGGTCAGGTCGCCGATGAGGTCTTCCATGAGCTGCGCCACTTCGACCTCGACACCGGGGACTTTCATGGAAACTTCGTCCGCGACGGCGGCGGCCAGTTCCTCGGTCGGCGTGGCATGGCCGGGCTTCAGGCGGACGAAATAGTCTCCGTGGTAGCTCTGGCCAAGGTCCCCGCCCAGCCCGGTGCCGAGGCGGCGGGAAAACGTGAGCACTTGCGGATTGCCGCTCAGGATACGGTCGACTTGCGCGATCTGCCGCGTGCTTTCATCAAGCGAGGTTCCCGGCGCGGTGTAGTAATCCATGACGAAACCGCCCTCGTCGACCCGGGGCATGAAGCCGGTGGGCACATTGCTGTAGCCGAGATATCCCACGATCAGCAGCGGCACGAGGATAGCGGCCAGCAGCCACGGCCTGCGCCCCAGCGCATCGAGCGTCCGGTCGTGCGCGCGTCCCAGGCGCCCCTCTCCCGCCTCGCCCGGATCGCGCCACTTGCCGAAGTCCACCAGCCGGTGGACCAGCACCGGCACGACGAAGGCCGTCATCGCCCATGAGATCGCAAGCGCGGCGGCCATGGTCACCGAAAGCGCCTTGGAGAAGGCCCCGGTCACGCCCGTCAGGAACGAGAGTGGCAGGAACACGATCAGCGTTGCCAGGCTCGATCCGGTGAGCGGCGCCATGAATTCGCGCGCGGCGGGGAACACTGCATCCTTGCCCGCCACCGCGCCGTCCTTGCCGCTGGCACCGGCGCGCCGGGCGATGTGCTCGACCATGACGATCACGTCGTCGATCAGCAGGCCGACAGCCGCCGCGATGCCGCCCAGCGTCATGATGTTGAACGACATTCCGAGCGCACTGAGCACCAGCACCGTGGCCGCCAGCGTGGCGGGAACCACGATCGCGGCCACCAGCGTCACGCGCCAGCTGCGCAGGAACCAGAGCAGCACCAGCCCGGCAAGGACCAGGCCGATCAGCACCGCGTCGCGAACGCTCGCCACGGATTGCGTGACCAGTTCGCTCTGGTCGTACCAGTTCACCAGCCTGACGCCTGCAGGCAGCTTCAGGGTCGCCAGCTTGGCCTGCACTTCCCGCGCGATCTGCACGGCATTGCCGTCCGGCTGCTCATAGATGTTGAAGAGCACCGCCGGCCGCCCATCCTCGACGATGCGCTGCCATTGCGGCACGGTGCCGTTCTGGACGGTCGCCACGTCGCGCACGCGGACGATTCCGGCGGGGTCCGACTGGACGACGATATTGCCGACCTGATCCGCGCCCGGCACGCTGCGGTCGGCGATCACCAGAGACAGGCGGCCGCGATCCTGCACCTGGCCCACCGCGCTGAGCACGTTGCCGCCCCGGATCGCGGCTGCAAGGTCCGCCATGGCGAGGTTGTGATCGGCAAGGCGCTGCGGATCGGCCAGAACCTGGACTTCGGCAGTCTCGCCGCCCTGCACACCCACGCGGGCAAGGCCGGGGATCGAGGACAGCAGCGGCGTGACCTGATAGCGCGCGAAGTCCTGCAGGGCGACCGGATCGGCGGTGTCGGAAACCAGCGCATAGGAGATGATCGGGAACACCGTCGGGTCCATCCGGCGCACGTCGTACTGTGTTCCGGCGGGCAAGGTCGGCAGGATGCGGGCGATGGCGGAATCGACCATCAGCGTGCTCGACACCATGTCGCGGCCCCAGCCGAAGTCGATGGAGATCTGCGCCGAACCGCGACTGGTTTCCGAGCGCACGTCCTGCACACCGGGCACCGCGCGAATGGCTTCCTCCACCGGACGGGTCACCGTCAGCGCGGTCTGGTCGGCGGGACGGCTGCCTGCATCGAGATCGACGACGACGCGGGGAAACGAGACTTGCGGAAACAACCCGATCGGCAGCGAGAACGCCGCGATCAGCCCGGCCAGCGCCATCGCCAGCGCAACCAGCACGAAGGCGCGCGATTGCGAGCGCAGCAGACGTTCGAGCATCAACGCCCCCACCGCACGGCATCGCCGTCGTTCACCTGATAGGCCCCCTCGACGATGATCGGCCGACGGGGATCTACCGGCCCGTCCACCACGTCACCCTCGGGGGAGGAAAGCCGGACCTGCACCGGCACGGCCTTGGCCTTGCCACCGGCCTCCTGGAAGATGCGCGCGGGGCCTCCTGCCGTGACGACCGCCGCATGAGGCACGACCCATCCCGCCACGTCGCCGGTGCGGATGGCAACTTCCATGCCCTCTCCCGGCAGCAGCGCACCGGCCGGGAAGCCGAGGTCTACATCGACCATCCGTGTCTTCGGGTTGAGCATGCCGTCCACCCGCACCACCTTTCCGGCGATGCCGCCGCCGCCCGAAAGGCGTTTCATGCTGGCCGCCTGCCCGGGAGCCACGCCGCCCCGCTCCGCGGGATCGATGCCGACGGTCACGACTATTCCGCCCTGACGGGCAAGGGTCATGATCGCAGCGCCGGGCTGCAAGCGATCGCCGCTCGCGGCCGTAACCGAAGTGACGATACCGGCGAACGGCGCCGTGAGCGTCTGAACCGACCTGCCCGCGCCTTCGGCCGCAAGCGCGGCCAGCGCGGTGCGCGCATCGGCAACTGCCTTGTCTGCCTGGACGAGCTGGTCGGACGTCGCAAGTTGCTGGGACAGGAGCTGCGCGGCCGAGCGGCGCTGCTTCTCTGCCGCCGCAAGGGCATCGGCGGCTTGCAGGTAGGCGCTCCTTGCGGAAGGCGCGACGGCGAAGGTGCCCAGCACCTGCCCCGCCCGCACCGCAGTGCCCTGCGTCACCGCCAGTGAAGTGAGCTGTCCGGGCTGCGCCATGCTGATGGAGGATGTACCCGCCTCGGACGGCGAGGCGGAGCCATAGGCGGTGATCGTGGCTGGAAGCGCCCCGCGCACCGGCCGCACGACCGTGACGAGGACGCTTGGCGTCCTGTCGGGCTCCGAAGGGCCGCTCCCGCAGGCGCTGAGTACCAGCAGGGTAGCGGCAATCGGGAAATGCATGATTTTCAAGGGTTCACTCCGGGTTCCGGGGCGGGCTCCGAGGGAAGGTCGGCAGTGGGCAGCCCGGCCCCCGTAAGCGTCAGGATCGCGATCTTGCGGTCCAGCAGGGCAGCTTCCAGCGTCATCGCTTCCTGTTCCTTGGCGAAGCGGTTCGCGGCGAGATCGAGGTAGGCGCGCTCATCGAGGTTCGATGCGGAGAAAGCGGTCCTTGCCCGTTCCGCAGCCATGCGGGCGGCAGGAAGGTCGCGGCGCACATTTTCGAGCTGGGCCGCGAGTTGTTCCGTCTCCGCCAGCAAAGCGCCGACTTCGCCGACAGTCGCCGCCAGACGCGCGGCATACTCGGCATGAAGCCTGGCCCGCGTCGCATTGGCGATGGCGATGTTGCCCTGCCCGCGGTCGAAGATCGGCAGGCCGAGGGTGACGTTGGGGCCGCCGCTGACCACTTTGGAATTGTCGCTCGCCGCGCTGCCGCCCAGCACGAAGTCCGGGAACTGCGACAGGATGGCTTGCCGGACGGACTCGTCAGCAGAGGCATAGCCCATGCGCAGGGCGAGCAGATCCGGGCGCCGACCTGGCAGGTCGGCAAGGGTCGCCCTGATTTGCGCAGGATCGAAAGGCGGCAGCTCCGCCTTGTCCGCCAGCGCGATCACCGCATCGGGCCGGAGCCCGAGCAGGGCATTGAGCTGATGGCGCAGGGCAAGCTGGTTCTGATCGAGCGCATCGAGCGCGGCGCGGGCCGATTGCAGCGCCACGCGATCGGGCGCGACGGTGCTCAAGGTCACGGTCCGCGCGGCCAGCGCGGTCTCCAGCCGGGCGTTCCTGCTGCGGAGCAGTTCATAGGCCTCGACGTAGACCGGGCGGCTGCGCGCGCCCATTATCAGGCTCGCCGCGAGTTGGCGGGCCTTTCCGGCAACCTGCCACTCCTGCCAGACCACGTCTGCGGCGACCTGCCGCTCGCTGTCCGATGCGGCGCGGCGCCGCGACTTGTAGGTGATCAGCGCCTTGATGTCCTGCGCGATGCCGATGTTCCAGCCCGGCACCGTGCCCGCACCGGACAGAAGCGGAAGAAAGGCGGCAGACAACGACGGATTGGGCAGCAGGCCCGCCTGCCTCGTCTGCCCCGAGGCGACCGCCCTGCCCGCCCGGACGGCCTGGAGATCGGGATTGTTCGCCAGCGCCAGCAATGCCACCTCGTTCACCGAAAGCGGCGCGGACGGCGCCTCGCCGGACAGGCCCTGCACATCGCTTGCCAGCGGCGCCGAAGTCGGCAGCGGAAGCGGCGTGTAATGCGCGCAGCCGCTGACCGTGGCCACGGCGATGCCGATCAGAACCTTCATCGCGCCCCGGATCAGGACGGGACCAAGGGGATGCGGACGCATGGCGGCGAAAGAGCGTGCCACGGCGCTATGCCTGTTCCGCAAGGACGATCTTCGATGCGCTGCATGCCATTATCGCCAATCACCTCCGGCAAGACCTTCGGACGCGTAATAAGAGCAGGTACATTCGCCCAAGGTGAGCCGAATGTTAGGAATTCCCAACTTGCATGGCGATGCCGAGTGTGCGCCATAATGGAGGCGATACAAGTACCTGCCGCGGAGAACGGGCCGAGATGAAAATCCTCTTCCTCGAGGATGATGAAGAGCTGCAAAGGCACGTCGGACGATCGCTCGAATCCGCGGGCCATGTGATCGACGGCTGCAGCTCTGGCGCCGACGCGCTGTTCATGGCGACGAGCGGCCAGTACGATGTGCTGGTGCTCGATCGCATGGTCCCGGGCGTTGACGGCCTCAGCGTGATGAAGGCGCTGCGTGCCGCCGGCATTCGCACGCCGGTCCTGCTGCTGACGGCGATGGATGGCGTGGACGACCGGGTCCAGGGCCTCGAAGCGGGTGCCGACGATTATCTCGTGAAGCCGTTTGCCGTATCGGAACTGGTGGCGCGCCTCAATGCGCTGCTGCGGCGACCTCCGATTCCCGACGCCGTAGCGGTCCTGAAAGTCGCCGATCTGGAAGTGGACCTGATCCGCCGCACCGTGATGCGCGCGGGCGGAAAGATCGAACTGCAGGCGCAGGAGTTCAAGCTGCTCGAATACCTCATGCGCCACGCCGGCGAACTGGTGACGCGCACGATGTTGCTGGAGAACGTCTGGTCGTTCCACTTCGATCCGCGCAGCAACATCATAGAGAGCCACATGAGCCGGCTGCGCACCAAGGTGGATCGCGGCTTCGATCGCGAATTGATCCAGACGGTCCGGGGGGCGGGATATCGGATCGACGGTGGCTGAGCCGCTTAGCCGCAATGTCCTGCGCAGCGGGGCGTTCCGCTTCGCCGTGCTGTTTGCCGCCGTCTTCGCGGTGGGCTCGCTGCTCGTGCTCGTGGCGGTGCAGCGCCAGATCGAAGGCTATGCCGTCGCGGCAACGGACGGGACTCTCAGCAACGAAGCCAAGGTGCTGGCATCGGAATATCGGGCACTCGGCCTTTCCGGCCTCACCGACGCCATCCGCCGCCATTCCCACACCGGCAAAGATCCCCAGTTCCGGTTCCGCCTGGTGCGCGGCGACGGCATCCGGATCGCGGGCGACCTGCCCTCCGGCGTCCGGCTCGACGGGCGCGGCACGCTCAGCGTCCGGGAAGTCAACGTGGCCGTGCGGGGCGAGGCGATGGAAACCTTCCAGACCCTCGGCACAGCCTTGCCGGACGGGCTCCATCTTGTGGTTGCCACGGACACGTTCGATGTCCGCGCGCTGATGGCGCGGCTGCGGGCGTTCACGCTGGCCTGCGGGGTCGGCATTACCCTGTTCGCGCTGGTCGGAGGCTACTTCGTCGGCAGTCTGTTCGTGCGCCGTCTGCACGGGGTCAACACTTCGGTGAGCAGGATCATGGCCGGGGCCATGGACGAGCGGCTTCCGGCCATCGGCATGGGGCCCGAGTTCGACGAATTGTCCAGCAACCTCAATCTCATGCTCGACCGCATCCAGGGCCTGATGGAGGGCCTGCGCCAGGTATCTACCGACATCGCGCACGACCTGAGAACCCCTCTCACCCGTCTCCGCCAGCAGCTGGAGGCCCTACGCGGCCAGCAGACGATCGATGCCTACGATGCCGGCATCGACGTTTCGCTGGAGCAGACCGACGAAATCCTCGCCATCTTCCGGGCCTTGCTGCGCATCGGCACGCTGGAGGGCGGCGCCGGACGCGGCAGGCTCGCCCCGGTGGACATCAGCGAGATCGTGGAACGGGTGGGGCTGGCTTACGAGCCGGTCGCGGAAGATGCCGGCAAGCGTCTGGAGACCTGCATCGAGCCGGGACTTGCGGTGCTGGGCGATGGCGAATTGCTGGCCCAGATGTTCACCAACCTGGTGGAAAACGCGCTGATCCACACACCGCCGGGAACGCGGCTGACCCTGCGCGTCGCGCATCGCGGCGGATCGGTGCTTGCCGAAGTGGCCGACGACGGCCCCGGCATCCCGCCCGAGGAGCGCGACAAGGTGCTGGTCCGGTTCTACCGCCTGGACGCGAGCCGCAGCACACCGGGTTCCGGCCTCGGCCTGTCGCTGGTGCGCGCCATCGCGGCCCTGCATGACGCCCCGCTTCTGCTGGAGGACAATCGGCCCGGCCTGCGAATAAGCGTGAGGTTCCAGCTTTCCGGCGGTTCCGGTGAAATTCTGATGGAACATGCACGGTTGCCGAAGCCGGGCAGCGAGCTATGAGGGCCCATGCCTAGACGCAAGGACATCTGGCAGTGCGGATTGCTGCCGCACCCGGCAAGCCGGGTGCTCGCGGCGGACTATGCCGCAGCGGACATCGTGTGGTTCCCGCAGGAACCCGCGTTCACCTTCCTGGCCGACCCTTTCGGCTTCGACGACGGCAACCGGCTTCACGTCTTTGCCGAGCAATACGATTACCGCACACGTCACGGGGTGATCGAACGGCTGACGTTCGACCGGAGCTTCACGCTGATCGATCGCCGACTGGTGCTGGAGGAGCCCTGGCACTTGTCCTATCCGCAAGTCTTTCAGGGCGAAGGCGCGGTCTGGATGCTGCCGGAGGCGCATCGCTCGGGCAAGTTGACGCTCTATCGCGGCGATGACGCGCTGGACCGCTGGCGCCCGGAATGCACGATCGAGGTGGACTGCCTGCCAGTCGACGCATCGATCCTGCGACATGAGGGCCGATGGTGGCTGTTCTATTCGTCGGCCGAAAGTCGCGACACCAAGCTGGGCACGCTTCACGTCGCCTGGGCGGATACACTCACGGGCCGGTGGACGCCGCACCCCGGCAATCCGGTGCGACGCGGGCGGCAATCCTCGCGCCCCGGCGGAACCCCGCTGGTCGTGGAGGGGCGCATCATGCTCCCGACGCAGGACTGCATGCGGACTTACGGCGGCGCGATCCGTCCGCTCTGGATCGATCGCCTCGACGAGACCGGATTCTCGGCCGAAGCAGGCGATGCGATGGCGATCCCCTCCGGTCCTTCGGGCCGGTACGAAGGCATGCATACCCTGAGCGCGTGCGGCGCCGTCACCCTCATCGATGTGAAGACCATCGACCGTTCGCTGGCGGGCATGGCGCTCGATCTCAAACGGGCGGCGGGGCGATACGCTCGCAGATAGCAGTCCCCGCGCGCGCGAAGTTCGCCGGAGAAAAGCGGGCGAGCATATCCCGGCGGCTTGCCTGCCCCATGTCGGCCAGCCTGCTGGGATAGCTCAGCGCCTGACGCAGGTTCTCGGCGAGCGCGGCGGGGCTTTCCGGCGGACAGAGCCAGCCTGTCTCGAAAGGCCTTACCGAATGGACCAGTTCGCCCACGCTGGAGGCGATGACGGGAAGGCCTGCGGTAAGCCCCTCATGCGCCGCGATGCAGAACCCTTCCGAACGGGAAGGCTGCACGTAGAGGTGCCGCGTTGCCAGAAATCGCTTTGGATCCTCGGCATAGCCCGGCAAGCGAATGTCGCCGATCCTCGCCGCCTTCGCCTGTGCCTCCAGCGCGCCGCGCTCGCTTCCCTCGCCGGCGATGTCCAGCGTCCAGGGCACCGGCGCCGTAAAGCCGTTCTGCCGCAACCGCGCCAGCGCCTCGATCAGGACATCGTAGCCCTTTACCGGATGAAGCCGGCCGAGGCTGCCGATCCGCAGCACCTGCCCCGGCTGCCAGGCCCGGGCGACCGGCATTCGCGGATCGACGGCGTAGATCGGCCAGGTCGCGATCCGTTCCGGCCTTATCCCGAGCCGGTCCTTCATGAACCCGGCAACGGTCTGCGAATCCGCGACCCACAGCCTCGCCCGCGGTTGCAGCGCGCGCAGCAGGCGGAGGTTCCACGGCTTGAGGAAGGCAGCGTGCTGCCAGCAGACGACCGGCAGGCCCAGCCTCGGGCCGGCCAGCAGGCCCAGCGCCGTCGCCCGGCTCAGCGAGGTCCACAAGTGCGTGGCGTGCCATGCCCTCAACTCGCGCAGGAGCCAGCGCAGCGCCTGTGCGTGGTCCTTGTCGCCGCCGTCACGCACGCAGGGGGCGAGCCCGGCGGCTTCCATCGCGGCAAGCGCCCTGCCGTCCCGCCGGGTCAGCGCGAAGACGCGAACCGTGGCCCCGGCCTCTGCCAGCACCCGCGCGATCGACGGCACCGGCAGCGCCGCGCCGCCGCCTTCCACCGAATTGATGATATAGGCGATCCGCATCGTCCTAGCGGCCCATGCTGCTGCGCCAGACGAGCAGCACGAGCAGCCCGCTGGCAAGAATGGCCTGTCCCAGTGCCTGGATACCTGCCCCCATCAGCCCGTAGCGCTGGAGCAGCCAGGGCATGGCCGAGAGGAACACGAGGCTTGCAAAAAGGTTCGCGGCCATCGACCGCGACGGATGGCCCAGCGCGGAAATGGCCGAACTGCACGGCGGTCCGATCAGCGCTATCGCCCGGGCCAGTACCAGCACGATCATCACGCCGGCAGCCTCGGTGAAGGCCCGGCCCGCAAGGAGCTGGAGGATCTGCTGCGGGAACACCGCCACGACCAGCACCACCGGCGTTGCCGCGACCAGACCGACCGTCACGATCTTTCGCAATATCCGGCGCAGCGCTTCGCCGCCCCGGCCATCGGCAACCACATGGGCCAGTTCTGCATATGCGGTATTGCCCAGTATCTGGGCCGGCTGCGCGATGATGACGGTCGCGCGCTGCGCGACCGAATAGAGCCCCGCCATCGCCGGTCCCAGCACCCAGCCCACCACCAGCGGCGCCACTCTTCCCGCCAGTTCGCTTAGAGTCACGTCGGCATTGCTGGCGATGAGGAAGCGCCAGATTCCCGGGTTCTCCTGCGCCGCGCCGCCGGGCGCGGCGCTACCCGCAGGATGCGGCAAGGCCGCGCCGAGATTGCGGGCGGCGAGCCATATCCCCATGCCCCACATGAGCGCGAACTCGGCCAGCGCGGCGACCAGCCATGCGAACAGGAAGGAGCGGATACCCCAGCCGCAGGCAATGACGATCAGCGCGCCGCCAAGTCGGAAGAGCGGCTGCACCAGATTGTGCAGTCCCAGCAGGTCGAAACGCCCGCAGAGCTGGAGATATCCCGCCGGAGTAGAGCGCACCGATCCCAGCACGGCCAGGGCATAGAACGGTGCGAAGGCCATGGCTTTCGGCGGCCAGCCGAGATGCCCGCCCACCAGCGGCACCAGCAGAGCCGCGGAAAGTATCGCCAGCACGCCGCCGACCAGCTCAACCTTCGCCCCGAAGCGCAGCAGGCGGACGAGGCGATGCGGATCTTCCTGCCGCTGGGCCTCGGCTCCATACCGCACGATGGCCTGCCACGACGGAAACTCGACGATGCCGCAAACCGTGGTGATATAGGCATGGACCAGCACGAGCACGCCATATTCGGTCGGCCCCAGGAAACGCGTCGCCAGCAGCAGATAGGCCAGGCTGACCAGCCCCGCGCCGGCCTTCCCGCCCAGGACCATGCCGAGTGAGGCGAAGATGCGGCCCACTATGCCGCCGGGCAACGCCTCCGGCCGAACCGGGCTGTCCTGCCTGCGGATCGGCCCTTCACCGGCCGCGCGGCGCCAGAAGAATGCGTCGAGCGGCTTCATGCCGAAAGACGGTTCATGGGGCGGAAGGACGGCGACCGATGCTCTGCGAAGGTCGCGATGGCGATGGCGGCGCGAACCGAGGACGGCGTGTCCTGCAGATCGAAACTGCTGGCGAAAAGTTGCTCCTGCACCGCGCGATAGTGCTCCTCGTGCAGTTGCTCGGCACGGTCGATCGCGGCCGGCAGCTCGTCCGGTTTGCGGATGACCTCGCCCGCTGTCCAGTGGAGGAAATTGGGATCGCCGCGCCATTCGTGCCCGTGGCTGTTGAGGAAGATGCAGGGCCTCGGGCGCAGCATGAATTCGTAGACCTGGCTGCTGGCATCGCCGAGGTAGATATCGGAGGACAGCGTATAGGTCATGTCGGTCGAGGCGCGGCTGCCGAGGTCGATCTTGATATTCTCGCCCCGCAGGAAGCGCTGCGGAATGGCCCCCGCCTTTTCGATGCTGAGCTTGTCGATGGCCACGACGAACTGCCGCTGGAACAGCATGACGTGCGGTGCAAAGACCAGCCCGCTGCCCTCGTCGTTCAGGAAATGCTCGAAAACGCCGTGCCCGTGCCGATACCACGAGGACAGATGCGGCGAGCAATGCGGGTTGTAGAGCACCACGCGCTCCCCCGCCGGCAGGAAGCGTCTGGCGATCCGGCTGGGCAGGACGTCGAACTTGGGATAGCCGACGATGCTGATCCGCGTGGGTTCGACCCGGGCTTCGGACACCAGGCGGTCGCGGACTTTCGTGCCCGAACAGAGCACATGATCGAAACAGGCACTGGCCTTGTCGAAGCCGATCGCCCGGTCTCCGGCGCCGTGTCTGGTATGAACGATCGCGAGATCGTGAAGGCCGTAGCGCTTCTTGAGGATGAGCGAGGTCTTCTCGGCCACCACAAGCACGTCGAGACTGCGGAAAAACGGGAGATTGTCGCGGTAGATGAGCAGTTTGGCGGCAGGCACGACGCGCCCCAGCAAGGCGTCCATGCTGCGCGACAGCGTGGAAGGGCCCAGTTCGACATGCCGGATCGTCCTGCCGAGATAGTCACCGGCCAGGCGGCGCACTTCGGCGGCGAGGGCCGCGTTCGTGGTCGCAACGATCAATTCGCCCGGGAAACCCTGATCGGCCATGGCCATGGCAATCGGCAGGCTGTGGGCGACCTGGTGAATCTGGTCGTGGTTGAACAGGAATCCTATGCGCATGGTGCATGGACTCCGCACCGGCAGCACACCCGCATCCCGCCGCCTCGATTTTTTATGGGTGCCCTGCTTCCTCCGCTCCGGCGGGGCCCGAGACATGGCGCAGGACATCCAGGGCCACCAACGCGAGGCCGAGCAGCACGTGGACCAGCAGGATCACCGAGGCCATCATCGTCATCAGGGCGGCGATGCTTGTCTCATGCCCGAGCGTGAAGACCGCGAGCCCCGCGAAAGCCACGTCCTTGTTGGGCACGAAGGGCAGCCGGGAAACCAGCAGGCGCAGGGTCGAAAGCAGGAGCCATGAGGCCACCGGCACATGCGGCAGCACCATGTGCCAGAGCACCGCGGACAGGATCGTGGTTGCGGCGATGCGCAGCAGATGGATGCCCAGGATCGCGCCCAGTTCCTCTCGCGGTAGGGAAAAGATGCGTCGGCGCAGGAACATCGCCGCGATCGAGGTGACGAGCACCACGCCCAGCGAGACGAGGACGGAATCGTTCTCCAGCCCGAGATCGCCGGCGGAAACGAACGGCACCACCGCCAGAAGCAGGAACAGCGTCACCCCGTTGCCGGCCATGGCGGAAAGAATCGCCACGTCCTTGATCGCGCCGAACGGCGCCGCGGTCATCGCGCGGCGGCGGCGCGCCCATGTGTAGAAGTAGGCCTCTCCCAGATAGCCGAAGAGCAGTTCGTTGCACACGAGCTTGCGCAGCAGCGGCACCAGTCCGCCTGCGGGCAGGTTCCAGAGCCGGTGGAAGATCGCCCATTCGCTGAGCGGTCCGGCAAGGTAGAACACGGCGAACACGATCCAGAAGGACGGCGCGCGCGGGACCATGGCGTAAATCCGCGCCGGGTCCATGCCTCTCATCGCCAGCACCACGGCCAGCGCCACGAGCACCGAGAACAGCAGCGGCAACAAGGCCGCCATGCGAAAACGCGAAGCCCTGTCCTGGGCCTGGAGCGGGGGAAAGCGCGGCGACGGCGCAGCAGGCATGGCAGATGGGAGCAAACGGATCGTCCTCGGGTCTTGTGAAGGGAGTGGGGCCGCGACCTAACGCAGCAGCTCCGGGAGGAGTGCGGTGCGCACCTGATCGGACACGGCAACGGCCTCGCGCATGACCGCAAGATACGAAGTTGCGGCCAGTTCGAGCGAGAACCGTGCAGCATATGCCCGTTCGCCGGGGCCCGGCTGAGGCAGCCGTTCCGGGCGGGCAATGGCCTGCGCCATGGCGTGCACGTCGCCGACAGGCACCAGCACCCCCCGCGTGCCGCCCCCCAGCAAGCTCTTCATGCTGGCGCAGCAATCGGTGGCGATGACCGGCAGGCCCGCGGCGATGGCCTCGATCACGACGGCGGGCACCCCTTCGTAGTTCGAGGAGAGCAGCAGGCAGTCCGAGGTCCGGAGATGCTCGTCTGGAGACGGAAGGTGGCCGGTGAACGTCACGATACCCCGCAGCGCCATGGTCCGCACGACCCGCCGTAACGCGCCAAGCTCCGGCCCCGCGCCAACGATGGTGAGCCGGTCACCCGGCCTGAACCCCGAGGCGAAAGCCATCAGCAACATCTCGACATTCTTCTGCGCCGCCAGCCGCCCTACCGCGAGGTAGCGCAGCGCCCGGCCCGCCGCGCGCTCTCGAGGCATCGCCTGCAACCGTTCGAAGCGGCGCCGGTCCAGCGCCGGATCGTGGATCGTCGTCACCCGATGCGCGGCGACGCCCATGCCCTTGACGACTTCGTCGAACATCGGCTCGGCCAGCGCCACGAAGCGATCGAGGAACAGTCCGTTCAGGCGCAGCCAGAGCCGGTACCACAGCCGGCGGAGCAGCGGCTTGTCGGCGCGAACAAGGTCGTTGCTCACTTTCACCACAACCGGCGGGCAGCGATCGCCCAGCAGCAGCTTCATCACCACGCAGACCACGGTGTAGGTGTTGCCGGGGCAGAACAGCACATCGGCCCGGCCCCGCGCCAGATAGAGGCACAGGCACCACATCATCCAGATCGTTTCGAAAGGCGCGGTGGGGATGAAGCTGCGACAACTCCAGTACCGCAGGCCGGGCGGCGCGCAGGCGCGGTCCGGGCCCTCGTTTCGCCCCAGCACGACGACCACGTCGTGCCCGGCGTCCTGCCAGTGCCGGGCCAGGTTCAGCGCGACGCGCTCAACCCCGCCCGGCTCAAAGCTGTGAATGGGAAGGACGATCCTGAGAGGTTCGGTCATGCCGATATGACTCCGGCATTCCTCCGGACCCACACTGCGCCCCGGAGGATTTTTTCAGGCGAGCAGTTCGGCGTAGCGGCCCGGAACGTGCCCGGCGGAGAATGCGGCAAGGGTGCGATCGATACTGCGCACCAATGACGCCTTCGTCACGTCTCCGGGATGGACGGCGATGCGCACCACGCGCTGGCGCTGCATGGCCCGCCGGGCGAGCGCGGCAAAGAACAGCGAAGAGGCCGTGCGCATGGTGCTGCGGCTTGCCCAGGTGATGACCGGGCCGCGCGCGAGCGGCCGGTCCGCGTTGCCCGGCTGCCAGACGCGGAAATGGTCTTCCGCCAGCGCGAAACCGCATTCTTCCATCGCCGCCATCGCGCCCGGCCCGTAAAGCCAGGCCGGAGCGATGAAACCGGCCGCCGGCATGCCCACGATGTCTTCCAGCAGGGCCTTGCCGTCGCGCATTCGCCGCAAGGCTTCGGCTTGGGAAAGGCCAAGGAATTCGCCCTCTCCCGCCGTCATGTGGCGCGCCTTGAAGCCCGCCCCGCCGCCGTGGACGGCATCGTCGCGATGGTACCAGCCGTGAACGAACATCTCGACCCCGGCCTCGGCCCAGCCCCTTAGCCGTGCCTGGAAACGCGGCGCTTGCGAAAGCGATGCCCGCCCCCAGTGATCGGGCACGACCAGCATGGCGAAACGCGCCGCGCCCAGCCGGGCCTCCAGAATCTCGACAAGCCGGTCCACCTCGCTTTCGAAGCAAGGGGCGACATCGTGGATCGAGACGAGCAGGCGCCGGGTCTCAGCGCTATTGCGGAGTTCAGAACTGGGCATCGACGCCGATCCTCAGGGAACGCGGGCGCATCGGTGTCTGCTGCAGACCCTGAGCCACCGTGAAGGGATTGCCGAAGGCAAAAGTGTTGCCCCGGTCGTTGAGAATGTTCGCAAGGTCGAGCGACAGCCCCCAGCGGCCGAATGACAGCCGGCCGCCCGCCGAGAGGTCGTAGTAACGCCCCTGTGTCAGCGCGAAGGGGGAAAGGATCGCCAGTTTCGAACGCCCGACATGGCGTATCGCCGTATCGAGCGTGAGGTCCGCCCAGCCAAGCGAATGGACGAACTTGGCCGCCGTGCGCCATCCCTGGTCGGCGACGTTGGGCAAGTCTCGGTCGCTGATGTTGTCGAAGCCCGGGGCGGGATCGGACAGGCTGCTGGAATTGAGGAAACCCGCCGCCTCCAGCGACAGGGCGTCCACCGGGCGCCAGGCCAGCGAAAAGGCCAGATTTCCTACCCGGCCCGAACCGATGTTCGCCACGTAGGGCAGCCCGTCTATGGCAACGAGATCGGCCTGGATATTCCGCCAGCGAGCGAGCGAAGCGGTCAGGCTGCCGGACAGGCGGGCGCCCTTCTCCATGCCGAAGCGCAGGCCCAGCTCAACCGTCTGGATGCGGTCGGACACGAAGCGATCCGCGCTGGGATCGGCCGCGGAGCCGGTTACCTGAAGACCCCCGGGGCGATAGCCCTGCTGATATCGGCCATAGGCCAGCACCCCTGCTCCCGGCTTCCATGACAACGCAACGGAGGGCAGAAAACGCTGCTGGCGGCGCACCGGCTCGAAATCGAGGCCACCCTGCCCCATGAATTCGCTGGTCTGGCGAACGTAGCTGAACCGCCCCCCGAGCGTGAGCTGGACATTGCGCCGCAGAGGAATGCCGAACTCGCCGAAAGCTGCCGCATCCAGTGTCGTGTTGGCGAGATTGGAGAGCGTGTCCAGCGCACCGGGCGCGCCGAGCCTGCGCACCGCACGGTCGATATTGTTGACCAGGCCCAGACCCACGAGCCATGTCCCGCCATTGCCCCAGTTCCCGCTCAGCCGCGTCTCGTGCGAGAGCAGCTTTACCGCGACATCCTCCTCGTACTGCCGGATCTGCGGCGATGCGGAGGTGGTGGCATCGAACACGGTGTCGATGCTCTGCCGGGCATAGCCGGTGGCAGAAGTCAGCCGGGTTTCACCCCAATCGCGGGACAGGGTCACGCCGGCCAGGCGATAGTCGTTGTCGAACGGCTGCGCGATCGCGGACGAACGAACCAGATCGGGCTCTCCGCGCAGGGTATATTGCCCGTCGCGGGAATTGAGGTCCTGTCCGGCCAGAGTGACATCCACCGTCCATGCCGCATCCGGCTGCCAGCGAAGCGCCGCGCGAAACCCCGTCATGACGTTGCGGTTGATGTCCCTCAGACCGCGCGCGGCATCGTCGATATAGCCGCCGTCGACGGTGCGGTAGACCACGGCGCGCAGGGCCAGTCGATCCCTTGCCAGCGGCAGGTTCGCCACGAGCGCCCCGTCGCCGCCCGGCGCGCCGTCCTGCGTGAGGCGGACGCCGAACGCCCCTTCGAGCGAGGTCTTTCCCGGATCGGGCGGCGTCGGGACAAGGCGGATGATGCCGCCAAGGGTTCCCGCCCCGTAGAGCGTGCCCTGCGGCCCTTCCAGCACTTCGACGCGGGCGATGTCATGCAAGGCAAGATCGGGGTCAGGCGCGGAGTAGATCAGCCGCATCTCGCCCAGATACTGGCTGATCGTAGACTGGCTGGTGCCGTTGAAGCTGCTGTCGGCGATGCCGCGGATGAATATCTTGTTCCGGCCCGGCCCCAGATTGGTCGAGGACAGCTCCGGCAGCTTGCCCAGGATATAGCCGGTTCCGCGCCCGCCTGCCCGTGCCAGTTCCTCGCGGTCAGGCTCCACCACCGCCAGGCTGGCGGGATAGTCGGCAAGGCCAAGGCGCTGCTTGGTCGCCGTGACGAGAATGTCCGGCCCCGCCACCTCCGGGACAGGCACTGGCCGGATAGCAGGAGCCGCCCCCATGCGCGGCGCCCTGGGAGCGATGGCGGGCGCAGCGGCGCGCTTCACCAGCCGCACGGTACGGGAATCGACGAAGACGAAGTCGTACCCGCTTCCGGCGAGAATTCGCCGCAACGCCTCGGCTACATCGTGACGGCCCGAAATCCCGCGCGAACGCAGGGTATCCAGCCTGGGATCGCCGAGCGCGATCGAGATTCCCGCCTGCTGCGCAAGGGCCAGCAAGGCGTCCGAAAGCCGCCCCGCCGGCACCGCGAAAACATGCGTCTCCGCTGCCAGCGCCGGAGCGGCCTGCATCGTGTTGACGGCGACCGCCAATAGAGCGGGAAGGAACCGGTTAACGTGTGATCGACCAACCATCGGCAGTTTCGGTCACCTTCGCACCAATCAGGACCTCGACACGCCGTTGCAGCGCCGCATTGTCCCCGTCCAGCTGTATCACGCCCGTGAAACTTGTCTTCGATAGATCGGGGCCCAGTTCGATGGCAATCCCCCGCGCCCGGGTAATGTCGCCCGCGACTTCCACGAGCGGCGCATCGCGGTAGACCAGCTTGCCGCGCGTCCATGCGCCGATGTCGGCGGCGGCCTTGCTTCCTTCCATCAGCCTGTCGCCGCTCGCCTTCAGGGTATCGCCGGCATTGAGGCGAAGGCGCGTAATGCCGTCCTCGAACCGGACCGCCCCTTCGGACACTTCCACCTGCACCCCGCCGCTGCCGGAGCGAACGTTGAACACGGTCCCCACATCGACCACGCGCTGCGAACCGACGGTCAGGGTGAAGGGCTTTTCCGCATTGTGACGGACGGAGAACTGCGCCTCCCCGGCCTTGAGTTCGGCAACGCGCGGGTCGGACTGGCGCAGCACCAGTTCGGTGCCGCCGTTCAGCATGATCCTGCTGCCGTCGGATAGCGCGATCGTCCGTGCTTCGCCCGGCGCCGTCGTCACGGTGTAGGACCGGTCCCATCCTCCCACGGCCATCCATGACCCGGCGGCGACAAGCGCCACGGTCGCCGCCATGGCCGGCCACATCCAGCGTCCGGGCCGCCGCGCGCCGATCGGCGAGACGGCAGCATCCCGATGCCCGGCTTCCGCCTCTGTCCGAAAATTCTCCTGCCTCGCCAAAGCCACGGCGGGAGAGAGCGCCAGATCCTCGTCGCAAACGGCCTCGTAGGCATCGTTGTGGCGCGCATCCGCCTCGAGCCAGGCGGCGAACTCGCCCCAGTCCTCCTCGCTCGCATCGGCGAGCCGCACATGCCAGGCGATTGCCTGCCCATGAATGCCCTCGTCATCGGGACGAATCATCGAACCCTCCTGTTCTTCCGGCCCCGCCGGCTGCATCGTCCAGCCGGGCGCGAATTTCGAGCACCGCGCGATAGGCGCGCTGCAAATGCTTTTCCACCGCGCTCAGGCTTATCCCGAGATGCCCCGCGATGTCCTTCTGCGACGCGCCTTCGATCCTGAACTGGCGGAAGACGTAGGCGGTCCGCTCCGGCAACTGGGCAAGCCGGGCTTCCACGCGGGCCAGCTGGTCACGGGCCACGAGCGTGGCTTCGGCGTCGGGCGCGGCATCGGCCTGTTCCTCGCCGTCCCGCGCGTCGATCCAGCCCGCATCGCGGGACTGGCGGCGCGTTTCCGTGCGCCGCCGAGTGTGAGCCATGTTGTTGACCATCTGGTAGAGATAGGCGCGCGGTGCGCGGACCGGCCCCGTCACCGTGGTTTCAAGGCGAAGGAACAGATCCTGCAACAAGTCCTCGACATCCGCCTCGCTTACCCGGCGGGCCAGCAGGAAGCGCCGCAGTTCGCCCCGCATGGCGAGGCATACCTGCCGTAGTCCTCCATCGGCAGGCACCTCCTGCCCGAGCGACGTCATAGCCCGTCCTTCCTGCGCAAGCGCTCTTTCCTCTCTCAGGTAAAGCAGATGTTCCGGTGATCTTCCAGCGACCGTCATGGCACCCTCAGAAGCTGGACGTCAGCACGAGGCTGACATCGCTGCCGGCTCGCAGTGCCTGCCCAAGGCCCGCCGCCCTTCTACCGGAATGCACGTCGAGCCCGAGCCAGGTCCGCGGCTCGCCCGAGCCGTTGAAAACGGCGACGCGGGCGGCAGCGTGAACACCCATGGCTGCCGCGGGCTCGCCGTTGGTCATGCGAAGGAGGTCGTTTTCGAGCGAACGCCCGCCCCAGCCGCCCTGCCGGTAGATGCCGGCCGAAACCGACCAGTCGCGCCCATGATCCAGCGAAAGTTCCGCCGCCGCATATCCGGCGCGGGTCTTGGCCGGAAGCAGGATGCCGGAACCGCTTCGCCGGCTTACACGGCCGGCAACGCCGTTCAGCCGCAGAATACTGCTGTCTCCCAGCGAATGCCAGGCGCTGAAGCTCATGTGCCGCCCCCGGAACCGCGCCCCGTCCGGATCGCCGGGAAGCTCTACCGGATCGAGCGAACGGATCGCCAGCAGGTCGAAACGCCAGCCCGCATCGCCGGAATCGTTTTCAAGGCGCATGACCTTCACCTGATCCGGCATGGACATATCAGACAGCGACCACTCGACGAGTTGCGGCAGATAGCGCGCGCCGCTCATGCCCCAGACCTTCTCGGTCCGCGCCTCGGCAATGTTCGGCCCCATCGCAAGCAATGCGCATGCAACGCCGGTCATCTTGGATCGCCTCATGACTGGAGCTCCGTTCCCCGTCCCGAGCGGCGGGACCTTGGAGAGACTCCGGTGCGAGCCCGAACCCGCACCTGAAAATGCGTGATGCGGGAAATGCGGGTTCCCGGCGTCTAGGCGAGATCGAAGCTGGAGTTCTCCTGCGTGTACCGACTTGGTTTCATCACCCTTGCCATGGTTGCCGGTCTTTCCGCTTCCAACATCGCCCGCCCCCTTCCGGCCGCTGTCTACCAGCCGCGAGCCAAAGCTGCTTCGGGAACGCCGGGCACACTTTCCGTCATGACCTACAATGTGAAGGGCCTGCCCTTCCCCGCCGCGCTGGGCCGCCCGGCCGCGCTGGAAAAGATCGCGGAGCAGCTTGGAAGCCTCAGGCTGAGCGGCCGCCAACCGGATGTCGTGGCCTTGCAGGAAGCATTCGTCCCCGAAGCCAAGGCGATCGCCGCTCGCGCCGGTTACAAGTGGATCGCGATCGGACCGCAGCCCTCGGAAGCTCTCGGCAAGCCATCGGATCGCTCCGAGAGGCTGGCCTCCGCCAATCTTGCGAACGGCGCGTCGTGGACCAGAGGCGAGACCGAGGGCAAATGGGTGGACAGCGGCCTCGTCATCATGTCGGACTACCCGATTATCGCTGCAAGACGGATGGCCTTTCCCGCGTCCCTCTGCGCGGGTTTCGACTGTCTCGCCTCCAAGGGACTGCTGGTGGCCTGGGTCAGGGTTCCGGGGCAGGCGCAACCCGTCGCGGTTGCGAATACCCATCTCAACTCCCGCCGCGCCTCAGGCGTCTCGGTCGATCGGGCCAACCAGGCCTACAGGCTGCAACTGGCCGCTGCCTTCTCATTTATCCACGCCCAGGTTCCTGCGAGCCAGGCATTGGTTTTCGCCGGGGATTTCAATGTCGGCCACGACCCGGACCGCATCTCCGGAGCGAAAAGCCTGATCGGCGATGCACTGGGCACCGCTGAAGCCTCGTCCCGGCTGCCGGGTTCCGAAACGACCTTGCGGCCGGAACTTGCGGCAATCGTGAAGCGCGGCAAGGACAAGCAATATTACCGTTCCGGCACTGCCACGAAGCTCGCCTTCGGGGCCATGGACGTACCGTTCGGCGCCCATCCCGGGGCCGATGCGCTTTCGGATCACATCGGCTACGTCGTCACTTATTGCTTCCACAGCAACGACTGCAAACAGCGATGAACCCGCAAGGTCGGGGCATCGACCTTCGGGCCGCCCGGGCAAAGTGCCCGAGCGGCCCTGTGAGGGTCAGAACTTCTTGCTGACGCCGAACTGGACGATACGCCCGATGCTGAAGGCGCTTCCCTGCGTGGTATCGAAGCCCAGACCGGCTGCCGAACGGAACTCGGGCGGCGACACATCGAACAGGTTCTGCACGTTCAGGGTGAACGACAGGTCGCTCCCCCAGGCGGACTTGGACTTCACGTCGTACTTGAAGAACAGGTTGATCGCATCGAAGGCCGAAACCCGGGTCTGGCCGAATTCGACCGTGCCCCGCTTGTATCCCGAGGTGTGGTTCCAGATGACCTGCGCGCGCAGCCCGCCGATCCGGGTTCCCAGCGTTCCCTGGATGCGGAACACCGGGGTGTTGAAGGCCAGATCGTCGGCGACAGGCAGCGAAGGCAAGGCGCGCGATTTCTGCGAAAGTCGGTAGTTCCCCGTGACGCTCGCATCGAAGGAAGCGAAGCGGGTATCGAGCACGTAGTTGGCCGAGAAATCGAGGCCGTCGAGCTTCGCGGTGCCCAGGTTCCTTGCACGGGTGTCCAGCGAGACCAGCACGGGCGAGTTCGTACCGCCCGAAGTGATGATCGCCTGACCGGTCGAGGTCGGGTTCGCCACCGTGAAGTTGAAGTTGGCCGGATCGAACTGCGTCAGATAGGCCGCCAGTTCCTGGCCGCTCGGGCGAACCGAATAGAGCTGCGGAAAGTTCGCATAGTAGTCGCTGAGGTCAGCTCCGGTTACCGGCCTCCCGATCGTTCCCGTGAGGTCAATGTTGTAATAGCTCGCGTTCAGCGTCAGCCCCGGCAGGAACGGCGGCTCGATCTCCGCGCCGACAGACCAGTTCGTCGCCTTCTGCGGCTGAATTCCGGGAGCGGTACCCGACACGAACAGCCCGATTTCACCGGGAGCGGCGGTTACGCCGGGCGGCGTGCGCAGGAATGCAGCGGGCACCGTGGCCACGGCAGAGGCCATGACGCCAAGCTGGTCCACCGGCGACGGAGCCGTGAAGGACTTGCCCCAGTTCCCCCGGATCGCGATCCATTCGACCGGGCGCAGGGTTGCGGCGAACTTCGGATTGAAGGTGTCGCCGAAGTCGTTGTACTTGTCGTAACGTGCCGAGGCCGAAAGCGTCAGTTCGTTGATGAACGACATGGCGTTTTCATCGCCGACGATCGGGATCGAAAGCTCGCCGAAGACCGAATCCACCTTCTGGGTGTAGCTCGTCGGGTCCTGCAACAGATACGTCGATGCATTCGTCGACCGCCTGTTGAAGTTGTCCTGCATGTGTTCGTAGCCGGCCGCCGCGCGCAGCGTGCCGCCAGGAAGTTCGAACAGCGGCCCGTTGACGATGGCCCTGTAATCGAACAGTTCGTTCCGGCCGGTGCCTTTGTTGTAGCGAAGCAGGCCCGAAGCCACGCTGGGCGATGTTGCAGCCACATCGTAGGGATTCAGCGTCCCCCCGGCCAGAGCGGCAGACTGTGCCGCCGCGCTGATCTGCGCATTCGAGAACGACGTCGTGGCAAGGCCATAGCTGAACAGCCCGCTGAATTCCCAATCGGAGCCCAGCTCCACCGAGATCGAGGGAGCAACCCGCCATGTTTCGAGGTCGGTATTCTGCGTGGACGAAGCGGTTCCGAACAGCGGGCTGTAGTCATACCGGACGACCTGAGGCAGCCCGTCATTGGCGTCGCCGGTCGGACGGTAGAAGGGAGAGCTTGCCGCGAGCGTGGCCTGACCCGCAGCGCCGGTGCCCAGCGCTCCCGTTCCCAGCGTCCCGCCGATCTGCTCGATCGAACGATTGGCATAAAGCGCGGTCACGTCGAAACGCACCCCGCCCGAGAGGCGCTGGTTGAGACGGGCGAACACGGTGTGCAAAGTCGTGGTCGGATAGATGGCGACAGGGTCGGAGAAATCGCAGGAATTGGGACCGCCGGCGGTGATCCCGCCTCCCGAAGGCACATAGGAGGTCGTTCCGATGGTCACGTTGGGCGCCGCACAGTTGCGGCCGGTCGGCACTCCGGTGTTCCAGTCGACCTGCTTCACCCAGTCCCGGTCGGCGCCAAAGACGCTGTCATGGTGGGAATAGCCGTAGGCCACATAGAAGCCGCCCGAGCCCCAGTCCTTGCCGGCCATCCCGCTCGCCTCGACCGACTGGAAATCGTCACCGATCCCATATCGCGCATCCATCTGGACGCCGTCGAAACGATCGCGCGACACGAAGTTTATCACGCCGCCGAGCGCGTCCGAGCCATAGACGGCAGAACCGCCGTCCGTCATCGCCTCCACGCGCTGGATCACGCCCGGCGCGATGATGTCGGGATCGACGGCAACCTGCTGGATGCCCGCGCCAACAACGCGCTGGCCGTCGAACAGCACGAGCGTCTGGGCGCCGCCGCTGGTGTTCGCGCCGGGAAGGCTACGAAGGTTGGGGCGATTGATCGGGTTGCTTCCATTGGCGCCCGGCTGCTGCGAAACGCCGGCCGGCAGTCCGTTGAAGAAATTGCCGACTTGCGGAATGGAGCTGAGAACCTGGCTCGTCGTGGCAGCGCCGGTGGCCGCGATCTGTTCCGCGCTCATGTCGATGACATTGTTGCCGGCCGGGGCGATGCCGCGGATGAGAGTACCGATCACGACGATCGGTTCACTGGTCACCTGGTCGGCAGCCGACTGGTCCTGCGCGGGCGGCGGCGCGTCGGCCTGGGCCATTGCCGCTGCCGGCATGACAGCGACCGAAGCCGCGCAGAGCGCGAGACGCCCGACCGAACACTTGTAATTGATTGCCAATTCCTCATCCTCCCCTGGTACAATCAAACCCGTCGGCCTTTGCGGCCGATCGAGGCAACGAAACGTCTTGATCGGGACTTGCGGTTGCGCCTCCGCATTTCGGGATGGTCGGGATATCGGCTGCTTCTCAGGCAGCCCCCGGCTTTCCCCCTTCCATTCGCCGCCATGCCCGTGAAGGCCGGCAGCGTGTCCCGTCGTTTTGTGTAACGGTTCATGCGCCAACTTGGCGGCGTTTGGCTTGACCTATCCGGACATCCTCTCGCGCCGGCACAACTCGTCCTTCAATCCGGTGGGCGATTTGCCGAACCAGCGCCGGCAGCTCCGCGAGAAGATGGACTGTTCCGCAAAGCCCAGCTTTTCCGAAATGCCCCGAAAATCGAGGTCCGTCCGCTCCAGGTAGTAACAGGTCAATTCGCGCCGGACGCTGTCCTTTACCTGCTGGAAACCAAGGCCTTCCTCGCGAAGCCGGCGGCGGAGCGTGCGGGCGTGAAGATTGAGCGCATGGGCCACGCTGTCCGTCGAACTGTCTCCCAGGGCGAGCGATCGCAGCACCAGTCCGCGAACTTCCGCATCGACGGGAAGCTGGCGCTTGGGGAAATGCTCCTCAAGGTAGCGCAGCATGTCCCGATAGACATATTCGTCCTGGCTGAGGATGGGGCGTGTCAGGTCTTCGTCGAAGAACACAAGACCGTCGGCCGGCTCCCCGAACAGCACCTCGCAGCCGAAATTCCGGCGATAGGCGGAGCGCGTGGATACCGGTTCGTGGCGGAAGCAAACGCGCCGCGCCCGCGATAGGCCGCCCGTCATTTCCATCGCTTCGAGATGCCCGATCAGCAGGACCTGCTCGATGGCCTGCGCGCGATTTGCCGTGTCGCCAAGCAACAGTTCATGGCCCGCGAAGGTGGCCGAGGGCTCCGCATGGGCGCTGAGCCAGACCCGCACGGCCCGGCTGTGTGCCCCGCTGTGCTCGCAGGCGGACCGCACTGCATCGCCGAACGTTCTGGAATTGCGCATTACGTTGCCGAGAGGGCCGAAAACCGCTCCCCCGCGCTGGCGAAGCGCAAGTCGCATGCCCAGATCCGGGCAATCCAGCCTCCTCGCCGCCGTGTCGAGCAAGCGGATCGCCTGCCGATAAGTCAGCCTTCCGGAACCTTCCGAAAAATCCCGAGGCACAATCTCCACTTCCTCGAGTAGCGCGGGGAGATCGCCTCCCAGTTCGCCGAAAAGCGCCGTGAAGTGCCGCAACAGCGGGGTGTTCAGCCGCTCGAAGTCCGCTTCGCTCACGGCAGCCGTTCAGCTTGGAAGCACGGCTGCACCGGCCGTCATGCGATGGCGCCGCATGCCTTGAGCTCCTCTATCCGGTCCCACGGCAGCCCGATCTCCATCAGCACCAGTTCGGTATGTTCGGAAGCCTGCGGAGCCCGGATCGTGTCGACGGGAGCATGATCGAACTGCACCGGCCCTCGAACGAGCTTGATGGGATCGCCGCCGTCCATGGCCTCGACCTCGAAGAGCATGTCGTTGGCCAGCGCCTGCTCGTCATGCGCGAGGTCCAGCAGGCTCTGGTAGGGCGCCCATTGGCCCGTGTAGGTCTTCAGATGCTCGCGCCAGTAGGCGAACGGCATGGCATTGAACCGGGCGTTGATGATCTCGCCGGCGGCCTCCCAGTTTTCAAGCAGCTTTTCCGCCGTCGAGAAGCGGGGATCGTCCGCGGCTTCCGGCACGCCGACATGTTCGAACAGGCTGCGGATATGCGGGCCCGGAATGAGCGTGCACAAATTGATGGTCCCGCCGTCGGACGTGGCGAAGTTACCCATGAAGGGATTGCCCGGATTGGAACCCGAACGCGGCATTCCGACACGCATCGCCCGCTTGTTCTCAAGCTGGATATCGAGCGCGCTGCCCGCCGACCACCAGGCGGTGGACAGCAGTGAGACGTCGATTTCGCTGGGCTTGCCGGTTCGCTCCCGATGGAACAGCGCACCGGCGATCCCGCCGGCGAGATTCATGCCGCCCGTGGAATCGCCAAAGGCCGGAATGCCCTGGGACAGCGGCCCCTCAAGCTCTCCCGGGCTCATCGACCAGCCCACCCCGCTTCGGGTCCAGAACGCGGTGCCGTCAAAACCGCCGACGTCGCGCTCCGGGCCCTTGTCGCCATAGGCGCTGCCACGGGCGTAGATGATATCGGGATTGGCCGCGCGAATGTGCTCGATATCGATTTTCAGCTTCTGCCGCAGATAGGGCAGATAATTGGTCAGGAAGACGTCGCAGCTTCGGGCCAGTTCGTAGATGACCTCCTGCCCTTCAGGCGTCGAGATGTCGACGCCGACCGAACGCTTGCCCCGATTGGGATGCTCCATCATCGTATGGCGCAGCGGGTTGATCTTCATCCCCCCCATGTTGATGAAGCCGCGCATCGCATCCCCGCGCGTGGGATGTTCGATCTTGATGACATCCGCGCCCCAGTCGGCGAGAATGGCCCCGCCTGCCGGCACGAACGTGTGCTGGGCAACTTCGAGGACGCGAATGCCCTCCATCACTTTAGTCATGCCGGGCATCCTTCCAGATCTAGCGGTCGCGGAGCCCGCGCCAGGGTCAAAAGCAGGAACGCGCCCACCAGTACCGCAGTACCGGCAATCACCAGGAAGGTGCTGTAGCCGCCGGTCCGTGCCAGAATGATGCTCAGCCCCACGGCGCCGATCGCAGCGGAAGCCGACATCGTCGCGGTCATCAGCCCCATGACGGAACCATAGATCCGAATGGGGAAGCACAGCGCCACGAGGAAGGCGATGATGTCGCCCTCGGCACCGAATGCGAAGCCCAGGAAGAAGACCGCCCCCGTCAACACCGCGGGGGCATCAAGGCTTGAGGCGATGATGAACAGTCCAAGGCTCGGCAGGGCAAGGGTAAAGAACGAGATCGCGAACGGATTGAACCGGTCCAGCGCAACACCCGTGATCAGGCGGCCCGCAAGCATCCCGATGGACAGCGCGCTGATCATCACCGACGCCCCGCGACCTGTCACGCCGTTGTCGAGCAGCACGAGCTTGAGCTGCGTCAGCATGATGACCTGGGGAATGTTGCAAAGAAGCATGGCCGCCAGCAGGATCCAGAATGCGGGTGCACGAAAGATCGCCGGATAATCCTCGCGCGCAGGCCGCCGGGGCGCGCGCGCACCTGCCTGCCGGTCCGCTTCCGCGGGAATGAGGAGGAATGTGATCGTGCCCGCCACCACGGCGAAGATCGCCAGCAACTGATAAGCGGCGCGCCACCCGTTCGCCTCGACGTAAGCGTTGAGCAGGGGGCCGCCGATCGCACTCACGAGCGCGGGACCGGATGCCACGATGGCAAGGGCGGCCCCTCTCGCAGCGGAAATGCACTGGACCGGCAACCGGGTATACACGGTCGAGGTCGTGGTAAGGCACACCACGCTGTGGATCAGGAAGATCACGATATAGGTCTGTAGAGAGCCGCCCATCAGGCTGTATGCCAGATACATCAGCGGCAGCGTCACCTGCCCGATAAGCGCCGTCCACCGGACACCGAGAACGTCGGCGATCCGGCCTATGAACGGAAATGCCAGGGAACTGACGATCCCGAGGCTTCCCACCATCGCGAAGTCCGCCTTGCTCCACCCGTTGGCGGCGATCATGCTGGGCGCGATCGCGCTGGTGACGGTCCCCGCCAGCGACATACCCGTGCCCACGCCGACCGTTGCGGCAAGCAACGGTCGCCAATTCGATCTCAACTCCGCAAGATACGTCACCGTGGCTCCTTCCCGTTCGTGCCTGATGGCAATTGTTCTGGTTCCCGGGCAGTCCCCGACCGGCAGTTCGCGCAGGCGGCATCGCCTGTCCATCGCTGCTGCCGGTTCGGGACATTCCAGGCGTGGTTCACGTCACATCCGCAAAGAACCGGCACCTTTGCGAACATATTCCGCACCCGGCATCCCTGCGTTCGAAGGCCCAGGCCGCCATGCCACGAAAGCATCTTGCGCGTTCGAAACCGCCGCGGGCTTTCGCCAATGGCTTTTCGAAAGGCGGTCGAAAACGCGCCGGAATCGGTGAGGCATGATCCGGCCGTCAGCCTGCGCGGACTGCGCTTTCAGGGGGCTGTACCCGCTGTTTTGAGCATCGTGCGATCTAGCCCACATCCCAGCTTACGCGCCCCTGCGGGCAGCGTTCCTCTCACATTTCTCTTGTCTGCGCTGGATAGCCCGATCGCCGGCAGGACGCCAATTTGCGGAGGTCAAATCCGGCCCGGCGATACGCGAGGGGCTCCGTCCGCCCCCCTTGTCAGGTCGGCAGATAGCCGATCCGGCCTGCCCGCTCCTCCTCGTGGAGCGCGGCGAGGTCCAGTTCGAAGGCGATGTCGCCCTCGGGCATCTGGACGCGGGGATTGCCCGTCCAGTAGAGCACCCGGCAGGTCCGCCGGGCGATGCGCCAGCCGTTTTCGGTGCGGACCAGTTCATCGTCGTAGTAGCCGCTGCCGTCCCACACCGGCGGCTGTCCAGCGGCATGACGGATGAGCCGCCACTGGCCATATGTCACTGTAAAAGCTCTATCTTCCTCCACTCGAACGAGGTGATTGCTCATCACATGCTGGGTTGCATCGAACATTTCGTGAAAGGCACCGAAAGCATGCTGAAAGGCACCTAGATCGTTCCAGCACGAACCGGGCCCGTAATCGACCGCACAGTCCGCCGTGAACACCCGCCCGAACAGATCCCAGCGCCGGGTGTCCATGGCGAGGCCGTAGAGATTGAGCACTTCGACGATGTCCTCACGGTCCGCCATGGTCGTCCTCCCGGTCAGAGCGGCAACGATACCGTCGCGGTGCCCTTGAGGATGGTGTTGCCGTCCTGCGTGGTCATCCGCGTCTCGACCGTGACCACCGGCATCCCGAATTCGGAGGTCTCCTGCCTGTCGATCACGGCGGCATCCACGTAAGTCACGTCCCCTTCGAAAGCGGGGCTGCGGAACTGGGTCTTCGAGTGCCAGATATAGCCTTCGTGCCCGGACCAGTAGGCCACCGTATCGAGGTGCCAGGCATTCATCGACGAGCCGTAGCCATAAGCACCGCCCATGCCGACCTTCTCGGCCTTCTCGGGATTGATGTGCCCGGAGCTGGGCCCGTGGAACAGGCCGTCACCCTGGCGGGGATCGATCTTGCGGGCTTCGAAGTCGTAGCTCATGTCGCCGCCGAAGCCTGCGTCTTCCTGGGCGGGATCGTGCACGCCTTCAGGTGCGTTCCAGCGCCAGGTGCCCCAGATGTTCTGCCGGTGCGCACGGCATTCGAGCGCGAAAGTGACGCGGCTGTGCGGCCCGATCACCCGGCGCGGCAAAGTATCGCCCACCTTGACCGTGCTCCAGCGCGGCGAGATGCCTTCGCGGCCCGACCTGATCCAGTCCAGCCGCACTTTCGCCACTTCGTCCAGTTCCTCCCTTGTCCAGGACCTGGGCGCGCGATTCTCCTTGTCGTAGACTTTCCGCTTGTTCGCCTCCTCCACGAGGTAGCGGATCGAGGTCGCCCGCTCCTTGGCGACGAGCGCGCCGTGCTGGTTGCGGTGGACCGTATCGCCATCGGCGAACATCGTCGGCCCGGCAAAGCCTGTCTCGGCAATGCGATAGCCCGCGAAGCTGCGCTCCTGCACGAGCTTGTCGCCGGGGCGGACGGGATTGCCGTAGAACCACCATTCCTCCCCCGCGAAGATCAGGTGCGATCCCGGAATCCGGCCGACGCAGGAAGGATGGCAGCCGTGGCCGTAGTCCATGGCGACGGTGAAGCTCTGCGGGGCGACGATACCGCCGAAGCGGCTGGCCCGCGCGAAATTCTCGTCCCAGTGCAGGGGATTGGCGTAATCCATCGCCTGCGCCCAGCGGCGGATGTCCGTGGCGTTGCACGGGTCCCAGAACTCGGCGAAAATCACCGGCTTGCCGACCCACCGATCGACATCGCTGGTGTCGAGGAACACATCGCCTTCGGCCATTTCTCTCTCCGATCTCTCGCGGCCTGCCCTTTGCGGCAGTGCCGAACCCGTCCCGTGCGATCTTCACCCGCGACGCGGCGGGCGCCTGTCCGTAGGTGCAGCCGCATCGGCAGTGGACGCAAGGCGCCGCCGCGCCGCGCCCATCAAGTGCGCAGGGGCGATACTTGCGCGCCGACCGCATTCGATCGCACCTTTCCGGCCGCGAATTGCGCTAGCCCTTGGGCCAAACACGAATCAAACCCGCTCGGGAGAGCCTGCTTCATGAAGATCGACAATACCCTCGCCGCAGTCGTCACCGGCGGCGCTTCGGGCCTCGGCCGCGCCAGCGCTCAGGCCCTTGCCGATGCCGGCGTGAAAGTAGCCGTGTTCGACATCAGCGAGGAAGCGGGCGAAGCTTTCGCGGCCGAGATCGGCGGCGTGTTCTGCAAGGTGAACATCCTTGACGAGGAAAGCGTGGAAGCCGGCTTCGCCAGGGCCCGCGCCGCTCACGGGCAGGAACGGATCGTCGTCCACTGCGCCGTCGTGGCCGGCGGCGGCAAGACCGTCTCGTTCGACAAGACCACCGGCGGCTACAAGCGCGCCGCCACCGAGCAGATCGCCAGAACGGCCGAAGGCGTGTTCACTGCCTCCTACCGCGTCGCCTCGATCGCCGCGCTGGGCATGGCCGGCGCCGACCCGCTCAATGACGACGGCGAACGCGGCTGCATCGTGTTCACCTCGTCGGCCGCATCGCAGGACGGGCAGGTCGGGCAAGTCGCCTACGGCGGCGCCAAGGGCGCGGTGAACGCCATGGTCCTGCCGATGGCCCGCGATCTCATGGACCTCGGCATCCGGGTGAACGCCATCCTTCCCGGCACTTTCGCCACGCCGCCGATGCTGCGGGTCAAGGAAATGAACGAGGCGGTCTACGATGGCCTCGGCAAGGCCGTGCCCTTCCCCAAGCGGCTCGGCAATCCCGAGGAATTCGCCTCGCTGGTGATGGAACTGGCCCGCAACACCTATTTCAACGGCCAGTGCATCCGTCTTGACGGCGGCATCCGCATGCCGCCGAAATGACCGCTTCCGCTTGAGAATCGCCGGACAAGCCTCCAGAGCGGCCATCCGGTCGGTAAGGGGGCCCAGCGACAATGCAGAACGTCATCGATTTCGTGATGGAGCTGGACCGGCTCAAGGCCGTCACCCGCAAGGTGAAGCCCATCGGCCTCGACCGTTACGAGAATTCGGCCGAGCATAGCTGGCAGATCGCGCTCTTCGCCGTGGCGCTCGCACCCCATGCCTCGGGAACGCCGGACATCTCGCGGGTCATGGCGATGCTGCTGGTCCACGATATCGGCGAGATCGAGACCGGCGATGTCATGGTGTTCTTCGAGGAAGGCCTGGCGGACCGCAAGGCGGCCGAGCGCGCGGCCATAGACCGGATCTTCGGCATCCTGCCCGATGCCGAGGCGGATTACCTGCGCGGCCTCTGGACCGAGTTCGAGGAAGAACGGACCGCCGAGGCCCGCTTCGCCCATGCCATCGACCGCGCGATGCCCGCCCTGCTCAACTTGCGCAACGAGGGGCAGAGCTGGCGCGAGAACGGGATCAGCCACGAGCGGGTCGTGAAGCGCCTGAAGCCGCAGATCAGCCGCGGCGCGCCCGCGCTGTGGGACTATCTCGAAGCGGAACTGGAGACGGCGCGGGCCAGGGGCTACTTCGGGGCGTGAGGCCGCCCGGCTGCGCGCCACCTTCGCGTTTTCTTCCTTCCCCTCCCGATACCCGCCTTGACAGCGCCGCGCGCGCAGGCCCAATCGACGATCGATGCGACGTCCCGCCGTTAACGCCCTGAAAGCCCTGGTCATCCGCCAGCGGCAGCGCATGCGCGAAAGCGAACTGGCGTTCATCGTGCTGGCCGTTCTGGCCGGGATCGCGGCGGGCTGGCTGACCAACCTGCAAGGGTTCCTCGCCCATGCCCTCCAGCAGCTCTTCTACGGCGTCACCGGCAACCGGCTGAGCGCGATCGGCGAAATCCGCCATCCCTGGCGCCTGCTGGCACTCCCCTTCGGCGGACTCGTGCTGATCGGCATCGGCTATCTGCTGCGCCGCCGCCGCCGCGCGCCGATCGACGTGGTGGAGGCCAATGCCCTGCACAGCGGCCGGATTCCCTTCATCGACAATCTCATCATCTCGGCACAGACGATCATCTCGAACGGCGCCGGGGCATCGGTCGGGCTGGAGGCGGCCTATGCGCAGATGGGCGGCGGCGTGGCCTCGGTGCTGGGCCAGTGGTTCAAGCTGCGCCGCGCCGACATGCGGACGCTGGTGGGCGCGGGCGCGGGCGCGGCCGTGGGCGCCGCCTTCGGCGCACCGCTGGCGGGCGCCTTCTATGCCTTCGAGATCGTGATCGGCACTTATACCCCCGCCGCCATCGCCCCGGTCATCGCCGCCGCCCTCGGCGCCGCGTTCATCACGCGCCAGCTCGGCGTGGAACCCTACCTGATCGCCGCATCGAGCACGCATGAGCTGACCACCGGGGACTATTTCATCTATGCCGTGCTCGGGCTGGTCTGCGCCCTGGTGGGCATCCTCGTCATGCGGCTGGTGACGTTTACCGAGCTTCACGTCCAGCGCTTCACCCGCTTCACGCGCTGGAAACCGCTGGTCGGCGGACTGCTGCTGATGCCGCTCGCATGGGTATCGCCGCAATCGCTTTCGGCGGGGCACGGGGCGATGCATCTCAATCTCGTGATGCAGCCGGCGATCCAGTTCCTGCTCGTGGTTCTCGCGCTCAAGATCGCCGCCTCGGTGATCTCGCTCAGCTTCGGCTTTCGCGGCGGCCTGTTCTTCGCCTCGCTGTTCCTGGGATCGCTGGTCGGCCTGATCTTCGCCGCCGCCGTGCAGATGCTGCCGCTGGGCATCGAGCTGGACCCCACCCAAGCCGCCCTCGTCGGCATGAGCGCGCTGGCCGTCTCCATCGTCGGCGGCCCGATGACGCTGGCGATGCTCATGCTGGAAACCACGCACGACTTCGCGCTGATGGGCGTGGTGCTGACCGCCTCGCTCGTATCCAGCGCCTTCACGCGCGAGATGTTCGGCTATTCGTTCTCCACCTGGCGCCTGCACATTCGCGGCTCGATCATCCGTTCCCCGCGCGATATCGGCTGGATGCTCAGCCTCACCGCCGGGCGCATCATGCGCAAGGACTGGATCTCGGTGCCCGCAACCCTTTCCATCGCCGATTTCCGCGCCCGCGTGCCGCTCGGCTCGGCCAGCAAGGCGATCCTGCTGGACGAGGAGGAACACTACGCCGGGATCGTCACCACCTCCGCCGCCTACAACCCCGAACTGGCGCAGGACAGCGCGGTGGGCGGGCTGGCGACGCTGAAGGGCACCACGCTTTCCCCCACCACCGACATCCGCGCGATGATCAAGGCCTTCGACGTGGCCGTGGCCGACGAACTGGCGGTGGTGGACGGTATCGGCAATGTCGTTGGCGTCGTGACCGAACGCCACGCGCGCCGCCGCTACTTCGAGGAGATCGAGGCCTCGCAGCGGGAACTGTTCGGCGAAAGCTGAAGCGGGAGGAATGCAGGGGCCATCGCCCCCGCACCCCCGGAACCTGCTCCTAGTCCTTCGCCACCGGCAGCCACACGGCGCTGGCCGCATCGCCGCCATAAGTCACCGTCTCGGTCGCCTTCACATAGTCGCTCGCCCTGGCCTCCATGATCGAGGGCACCCAGGACTGCGGATTGCGGTCATAGAGCGGGAACAGGCTGGACTGCACCTGCACCATGATCCGGTGGCCCGGCAGGAACACGTGATCGACGTTCGGCAACGACCACTGGAAGGTATAGCCCTTGCCCGGCTCCAGCGGCTGCGGCTTGTCGAAGCCGTGGACGTAGCGGCCGCGGAAGATCTCGATGCCGATGCCGAGCTGGTAGCCCGCCAGTTCCGGATTGGCCGAGTTTTCCTGCGGATAGACGTCGATCAGCTTGACCACATAGTCGCTGTCCCGCCCGCTGGTGGAGGCGTGCAGCTCCACCTTGGGCGCTCCCTTGATGTGGACCGCCTTGTCCAGCGTGCCGGTGGTATAGCTCAGCACGTCCGGGCGGCCGTCAACGAAGCGCTGGTCGTGGACGAGCCAGGTCTTCCACTCCTCGCCCTGCATGTGCACCGGGCGCGGCAGCATCGGCACCGGCTTGGCGGGGTCGGAGACGTAGCTGTCGCTGCCCGCCGCCGGCTTGCTCCATGAGAGGCCGTAGTTCCCCGCAAGGTAGAGCGGCGTGTAATCGCCCGCCGGCCACTTCTGCGACACTTCCCAGCCGCCCTTGTCGCCCTTGGCGCCGGTGGCATAGGTGATCACCGGCGGCGTGTTGCAGGCCGGTGCCACGGTTTTCAGGTGACAGTCGAGGAAGGGCTTCATGTAGCGCTGGCGGAACTGGCCGCCGGTATCGCCTTCCCACTTGAGCGGACCAAGCTCACGCGCTTCGTAGTTGACCTGGGAGTGGCGCCAGGGGCCGATGGCAAGGCTCACCATGTCGTCCGGCGTGCCGTTCGCCTTGAGCGCCTGGTAGACCGCCGGGGCGCCGTAGCTGTCCTCCTGGTCCCACTGTCCCACCACGAGCATGGTCGGCACCGTCAGCTTGCGCGCGCCGAGCAGCTTGTCCACCGCCTGCCCCTGCCACCAGGCATCGTAGCCGGGATGCTCCAGCACCTTGCGCACCACCGGCAGGTCGATGAGGCCGTATGCCTTGGCATATTCCATGGCCGAACCGGCATCGAGATAGGCCTGGTACTCGTCCCCCGTGCCCTTGGGCACCGCGCCGCCGCCCTTCTTGACCGTCTGGCCAAGGTCGTAGTCGAACCCGAACATGCGGAAGGCGCCGTTGTGGAACCAGTCGTCGCCCATCCAGCCGTCCACCATCGGGCTCTGCGGCACGGCGGCCTTGAGCGCGGGGTGCGGATCGATCAGCGCCATGAGCGAGGTGAAGCCGAGATAGGACGAGCCGGTGATGCCGACCTTGCCGTTGCTCTCCTTCACGTTCTTCACCAGCCAGTCGATGGTGTCGTAAGCGTCGGTGGCGTGATCGACCTTTGTCTTGTTGAGCGGGCCTCGCAGCGGCCGGTTCATCACGTAGTCGCCTTCGGAACCGTCAAGCCCGCGCACGTCCTGATAGACCCGGATGTAACCGTCGTTGACGAAATCCGCGTCCATGACGGGCAGGATTTCCTCGATCTTCTGGCTGCGGTTGCGGCTGGTCATGCCGCCGGCGTTGTAGGGCGTGCGGCTGAGCAGGATCGGACCGTCCTTCGTGCCCTTGCGCATGACGATGACGGTGAAGAGCTTCTTGCCGTCCCGCATGGGAATCATCACCTCGCGGCGGATGTAGTCCGCCTGCGGGCGTACCCAGTCGTACGATTCGACCTGCTCGTTCATCATGGTGTCGGTGGGCGCGCGGGCGCTGTCCTGTGCGGAAAGCTGGGCGGCGGCGAGTGCAAGCGGCGCGGCTGCAAGGCACGCGGCGATCCGAAGGCTTTTTGTCATGGGCCCGATTGGTGGCCCGTGCATTTCCGGCGGTCAAGCGTGAAGACGAGCGGCCGCGCGAAACAGCAGCGCCGGGCCTGCCCTGCCCCCGCCTTGCGCGCCCGGCCGCGAGGTGCAGGCGCGCGCGCGACAGTTTCGGCAAGAACTGCAACAGCCCATGAAACAAGGCTATCCAATTGAATTAAAAAACGAATTTTCATCCGGCAATAGTCTTGCCTTGCCGAAAATACCGGACATTATGAGGTGTAATCACGGGGGTTGATGTGCGTTTTCCGATTTCGGTATTTCTGGCGTCCGCGCTTGTCTGCGGCCCGGCTTTCGCTCGCGACGATCAGGTCCAGCGCGGCCCCGTTCCTCGCTGGGTTTCACCCTCCGAAGACCTGCCCGTGCCGGAAAACGCCACCGGCGCCGTCTTCGTGCGCCATCAGGATACCCTGATCCATCTCGATAAGCAGGGGCAGGCGCAATACACCGGCTATCGCATCAGGATCCTGCACCCCAGCGCCCTGCAACTCGGCAACCTGTCCATCGCCTGGAACCCGGCGGCGGGCGCGCCCACCGTGCACGCCATCCGGATCCACCGCGATGGCGAAGTCATCGACGTGCTGAAAACCGCCGCGTTCGAGATCCTGCGCCGGGAAGACCAGCTCGAAGCGGCCAAGCTGGACGGCACCCTGACCGCGGTGCTGCGCATCGCCGACTTGCGCGTGGGCGATGAACTGGAAGTCGCCCTCACCATCCGCACGACCGATCCCACGCTGGGCGCCAGCGACGCGGGAATGCTGCTGATCGCGCCCAGCCCGGTGCCGGGCCGCTTCCTGCTGGGCCTCAGCTGGGAAGACCGGGCAGAACCGCAACTGCGCATGACGCCCGACATGAACGCCTTCGCCCGCAAGAGCGAACACGCGCTCGAAGTCCGGCTGGACAATCCGGCCACCATCGTCCCGCCCAAGGATGCTCCGGCCCGCTATCTCTGGCAGCGTGTGGTCGAATATAGCGACTTTGCCGATTGGGCAGGAATTTCAAGGCGTTTCGCGCCGTTTTACACAAAGGCCGCGAAGCTGCCCGATGCTTCGCCGCTCCGGCGCGAGGCGAGCCGCATCGCCGCAGCCCACGCGCTGCCGCTGGACCGCGCAAGCGCGGCGCTGAAGCTGGTGCAGCAGGACGTGCGCTATATCTACGTCGGCCTCGGCAACGGGAACCTCGTGCCCGCCACCGCGGACGAGACCTGGCAGCGCCGCTATGGCGACTGCAAGGGCAAGACAGCGCTGCTGCTGGCGCTCCTGGGCCAGTTGGGCATCCAGGCGGAAGCCGTGCTGGTCAACACCGGCGGCGGGGACGACGGGTTCGACCAGCGGCTGCCGAGCCCGCGCCTGTTCGATCACGTCATCGTGCGCGCGCATATAGACGGCGCGGTCTACTGGCTGGACGGCACGCTGCCGCCGGTGGTGCCGCCCTCCACCACGCCGATCATGCCTTACCAGTGGGTGCTGCCGCTTACGGAACAGGGCAGCTCGATCGAGCAGCTCGCGTGGCAGCCCGCCCAAAGGCCCGACCAGATCACCCTTTACGAGATCGACGCAAGGGCCGGTTTCGATGAACCCGCCCGGATCACCAACACCACGATCACCCGCGGGATCGAGGGCCTGCAGCAGGAAATGCAGCTTTCCGGCCTCGCGCACGACCAGATGCTCGGCAGCTTCCGCCAGCAACTGGTCGGCAGCACCTGGCAGGCGATCGAGGATGTCCAGTGGCGCTACGACCAGAAGGCGCAGGCCAGCGTGCTGACCATCAGCGGCACCGGTTCGGTGGACTGGGATGACGACGGGGACGGATCAAGGTCGCTCGCCCTGCCTGGAGGCGGCTTCAGCCCGCCCGAACGGCGCACGCGCTCGGCCGATCAGGATCAGGAACTGCCTTACGCCAACAAGCCCGAATTCGACTGCCGGGTAACGACCGTTCGGCTGCCGTCCACGGCCCGTCCGGCGGGATGGACGTTCAAGAAGGGCTATGACACGCAGCTGTTCGGCCGGACCTATTACCGCGCCTTCGAACAGCGTGACGGCGCCATTCGCATGATCCGCGGCTCACGCGTGGAGCAGAAGGAAATCGACGCGGCGACCGCGAAGAAGGACAATGCGCGCATCGCCGCCTTCGACAACAGCATGGCGTGGATCTTCTATAACCCCGAAACATCGCGAACCGTGGAAAGCGGCACGAAGAACGTGCCCGCCACTTACGAGATAGACTGGACGGCTGACAGCGTTCCCTGCCTGGCCCACGCATCCGCCGATGCGAAAGCGGCAGCCGCAGCCCCGAAGTAACGGCCTGCGGACAAGCAAAAGGGCAGGAGAGCCCCGGCTCCCCTGCCCTTTCGATCTTGTCCTGAGCGGCTGCCTTACGCCGCCTGCTTCTGCCGTTCGGTCGCTTCGAGGTTGAGCAGGTCCGCCAGCTCGAACGCGAGTTCGATCGACTGCGCACCGTTGAGGCGCGGGTCGCAGTGGGTGTGATAACGGTCCTTCAGCGCCTCGTCGGTGATGGCGATGGCGCCGCCGGTGCATTCGGTCACGTCCTGGCCGGTCATCTCGATATGGATGCCGCCCGCATGGGTGCCCTCGGCACGGTGAACGGCGAAGAAGCCGCGCACTTCGGCCAGGATGCGGTCGAACGGGCGGGTCTTGAAGCCGCTGTCGGCCTTGATGACGTTGCCGTGCATCGGATCGCACGACCACACCACCGGATGACCTTCCGCCTTCACCGCGCGCACCAGCTTGGGCAGGCCGGCCTCTACCTTGTCATAGCCGTAACGGCTGATGAGGGTCATGCGGCCGGGTTCACGCGCCGGGTTCAGCGTGTCGAGCATGCGCAGCAGCGCGTCGGGCTCGAGGCTGGGGCCGCACTTCATGCCGATCGGATTGCCGACGCCGCGCAGATACTCGACATGGGCCGATCCTTCGAAGCGGGTACGGTCGCCGATCCACAGCATGTGGGCCGAGCAGTCGTACCAGTCGCCGGTCAGCGAATCGCGCCGGGTCAGCGCTTCCTCGTAAGGAAGCAGCAGCGCCTCGTGGCTGGTGTAGAAATCGGTGCCCTGAAGCTGCGGAACCGAGGTCGGGTCCACGCCGCAGGCGGCCATGAAGTCCAGCGCTTCGCTGATGCGGTCGGCCATCTGCGAGAAACGCTCGCCCCAGGGGCTGCGGCCGATGTGCTCCATGGTCCACTGGTGGACCTGGCGCAGGTTCGCATAGCCGCCATGCGCGAAAGCGCGCAGCAGGTTGAGCGTGGCGGACGACTGGCCATAGGCCTTGAGCATCCGTTCGGGATCGTTGCGGCGGGTTTCCGGCTCGAACTCGATGCCGTTGATGATGTCGCCGAAGTAGCTGGGCAGTTCCAGTCCGCCGATCGTCTCGGTCGGCGCCGAACGCGGCTTGGCGAACTGGCCCGCCATGCGGCCCAGCTTCACCACCGGCTGCTTGCTGGCGAAAGTCAGCACCACCGCCATCTGGAGAAGCACGCGGAACGTGTCGCGGATATTGTCGGCGCTGAACTCGGCGAAGCTTTCCGCACAGTCTCCGCCCTGAAGCAGGAAACCGCGACCGGCAGCCACTTCGGCCAGGTCCTTCTTGAGTTCGCGCGCCTCGCCCGCAAAGACCAGCGGCGGAAACTTCGCAAGCGTGGCCTCTACCTCGCCCAGCTTCTCCGCATCGCCATATACCGGAAGATGGCGGGCTTCCTTAGCCTTCCAGCTTTCCGGGGTCCAATTGCTAGCCACGTCACGTACTCCTGGCGGTTCCTTTGCCTTCTCTCCCCGCGCCGAATGCATGGGGCCAAACCGGCAAGAACCGCAAACAAGAGGCGCGCCATAGCCTCCCCCGGTAATTTTTGCAAAGCCGGTTTAGGCGATCACGGTGATCGATTGCGCCACAGCGCCCCGGCGTAACGGAACAATGTTACAGGCGGCAGGATTGCCCGCGTAACTTGCGAACAATCCCGCCCTGCTTTTCCTACTTTACCGCGACCGTTCCCGAGCTCTTGCCTTCCGGCATGACCTCAAGCCGCCACGAGTTGTTCTTGCCGAGGTAGCGGGCGGCAAGCGCCTGCATCTGCTGCGGCGTGGTGGCGGTATAGTCGTAGAGGATCGTGCGGACCGTGCCGATCCGCGAGGGATCGTAAGTCGCACCTTCGAGCTGGCCCATGAAGAACGAGGTGCTCGAAGCCGCGCGCGTCACCTGCTGGCGCATCGGTTCGGTGACCAGCGCCAGTTCCTGCGCGGTGGGCGGATTGTTGATGAGGTCCTGGGCGATCTCGTCCGCGGTCTGGAAGAACACCGTCGCCGACTTGGGATCGAGCTGCGCCATGGCCGTGATCGAACCGCCCGCCGCCATGTCCACCGGCCACTGCGAATAGACGTAAGGCGCATAGGCCACGCCCAGCTTCTCGCGCACGGCATCGAGCAGGCGGTTGGTGAAGAGCTGCGTCAGGATTTCGAGCTGGCGCGATTCGCGAATGCCCATGGCGCCGCCGCCGGTAGGCCACGAGATCACCGCCGCCGCCTGGTCCGGGTCGCCGTGGTGATGCAGCACCACCGGCACGTCCGAAGGCTTGGGCACCGAGACTTCGGCGAGATTGGCCGTCGACGGCGCGGGCGTACGGGCCTTGAGCGCGCCGAACGTCTTCTCCAGCGCGGTGATGGTGGAGGCCTTGTCGAAGTCACCATAGATCTGCACTTCGACCGGGCCGCTCGCCAGTGCCTTGCTCCAGACCTTCCTGAAGCCGGCCGCCGTTGTCTTCTCGATCTCGCCCGGCGTGGGCGTCGCGAAGCGGGCGTCCTTGCCGCGCTGGTAGAATTCCAGATCGCGGTTCAGCACGCCCTGCGGCGAAGTGGAATAAGTTGCATACTGGATCTTCGCCGCAGCCTTGGCGCGAACGAGCGGCTGCGGGTCCCAGCGCGGCAGGTCGAGCTTGGCAGCGAAGAGATAGAGCTGGTCGGCCAGGTCCTGCGGGCGGGTTTCCGCCTGGAACTGGAAGCTGGCGTCCTGCACCTCGAAATCGAAGCCCAGCTTGCGCCCGGTCGAGATGCGGTCGAGGTCTTCCTGGCCCAGCGTGGCAAGGCCAGAGCCGACGAGCGCGAATTCGCCAAGCGCGATATAGGGGGCATCCTGCGGCGCGATCGACCGCTTGCCGCCGCCGAACCGGACCTTCACGGTGACACGCCCCGGCTCTTCCTGAACCGGCCAGAGCAGCGCCTTCACTCCGTTCGCGAAAGTGAGCTGCTCGATGTCGAGCAGGCCGGTAGGCGCCTGTGCGGTCGCCTTGTGGGGCGCGCCGATGGCGGGCAGCTTCTCGAACGACACCGGCTTCTCGTTGACCGCGGTGCGGATCGAGGCGTCGGGCCGGATCGGCTGGAGCAGCGCGGTGCGCAGCCCATCGTCAGTGGCGCCGCCCTGCTTCTGCGTGGTGAAGATCGCCCGCGTCACCGAGCCGCTGAAGAGCTGCTGCGTATGCTTCAGCACGTCTGCCGGCGTGAACAGCGGCTTCGATTCGCGGAAGATGCGCAGCACGTCGTTCGGCGCCGCCACGGTTTCGCGAATGTCCAGCGCGTTGACCATGTCGTCCGCCAGCTTCGAACCGGGCAGGATGCGCTGCTGTTCGACCGGGACCTGGAACGCAACGTCGAGTTCGGCGACCTCGCGGTCGATCTCGGCCTGCGTCGGCGGCTTGGTCATCGCATCGGCGATCACCCCGCGCACGTCGCGCAGCGCCGCCTGCCAGTCCTCGCCCAGCGGCGTGACCGAGACGAACGTGGCGTCCGCCGAGCGCGAGACGTCGTCCTGGTTGACCGAGGCCGACAGGAAGCTGCCACCCGCGCGGGCCTTGGATTCCAGGCGGCGGTTGATGATGGCCTGCGCGATCGAATCGACCATCAAGCCCTGGTTGTAGACCACGTTGTCCGTCACCTGCCGCCAGGGGCGCAGGATCGCATACATCAGCGAAGGCGGCAGATCGGGCTCGATCAGGACCTTGGTCTCGCCCACCGGGTTCTTCGGATCGGCCCCTGCGGGCGCCGCCGGATCGCCGAAGCTGGGCGCGGCGCTCAGCTTGCCGGTCGCCTTCCAGTCGGCGAACCACTTCTTCACGTAGCCTTCCAGCGTCGCCGGATCGGCATCGCCTGCAACGATCACGGCGACGTTGTCCGGGCGATACCAGCGCGAGTAGAAGGCACGCACCGAATCCGGGGTTGCCGAAGTCAGCGTTTCGACAGTGCCGATCGGCTCACGCGCCGAAAGCGGCTGCCCGGCGTAGAGCGTCTTCTGCATGGCGTCCTGAACGCGCTTGGCGGCGCCGCCGCGCTCGCGCATCTCGGCCAGCACGATCGGCAGGTCGGACTTGAGGTTGGAGGCCGAAAGCGTGGGCGCGGTCACCATGCCGCTCATCAGCTTGAAGGTCTCGTCCAGCGAAGTGGGCGTGGCATTGGGCAGATCGAGCTTGAACACGGTCTGCGTGGTGGAGGTCACCGCATTGGTATCACTGCCGAAAGTCGCGCCGAGGCGCTGGAAGGCGGCAATCGCCGTCCCCTCGGGAATGTACTTCGACTGGCGGAACAGCATGTGCTCCAGCAAGTGCGCGTAGCCGCGCTCCGAATCGGTCTCGTAAAGCGAGCCGGCATCGACGCGGATACGGATCGAGACCTGCCCCGGCGGCACCCCGTTGCGGCGCACCGCATACTTCAGCCCGTTGGAAAGCTCCCCGAAATGCCATTCGGGATCGCGGGGAATGTCGCTGCCGCGATAGAGCCACGGATCGCTGTCGCCCGGCAGGGTTTCCGGCGCGGGCGCGGCAGCGCCGGGCACTTGCGCAAGAACGGACTGAACCGGGAGGGGAGCCAGCAGGAGCAGGCAGGCGAGCGAGCGGGCGGCGCGCGAAGATTTCGTCATCGGGAGGGGTATAGGTTCCGGTTCGATTAAGGGCCAGTGAATAGCGCGAGACTGTTCCCCGGCCCCGCAGGGGTGCAAAGTAGCGGCCTAGAAAGCGCCAAGTCGCAGCGTTGTTCCCGCCTCATTCAAAGTCAATTGCTGCTTGTGGACTTGACCCTCTGCCAGCAACACCTAAATCGCGTGCATCATGTATATCGAAACCGAAGCCACGCCCAATCCCGCCACGCTCAAGTTCCTGCCCGGCCGGCAGGTCATGGCGGCAGGCACCCGCGAGTTCACCTCGCCCGAGGACGCGGAAGTCTCGCCGCTGGCGCAGGCCCTGTTCGACCTTGGCGACGTGACCGGCGTGTTCTTCGGCCAGGGCTTCGTTTCGGTCACGGCAGCGCCGGGCTCGGAATGGTCTGATCTCAAGCCGCAGGTCGTCTCGATCCTGCTCGATCATTTCGTGTCGGAAGCCCCGCTGTTCGCGGGCGGCAACGCCAGCGGCTTCTCGGTCCCCGCCGAGGACGAGGCTGACTATGGCGACGATCCCGCCGATGCCGACATCGTCGAGCAGATCAAGGAACTGATCGAGACCCGCGTGCGCCCGGCCGTGGCCAACGACGGCGGCGACATCGTCTATCGCGGCTACCGCGATGGCGTGGTCTATCTCGCCATGCAGGGCGCCTGCTCGGGCTGCCCTTCGTCCAGCGCCACGCTCAAGCACGGGATCGAGAGCCTGCTCAAGCACTACGTTCCCGAAGTCACCGAAGTCCGCGCCGCCTGAACCCAAAGGGATGACGAAGGCGTGACGACGGAGACGACCGCAGAGCCGTTCCACGGCCGCACACTGGTGATCGACAGCGCTACCGAAGCCTGTTCGGTTGCGCTGTTCGAGAACGGCGCGCTTCTCGCGGGAGACTTTCGGATGCTCGGGCGCGGCCATGCCGAAGCGCTCGTGCCGATGATCGCACAGCTTCCCGATCGCGGCCGCGCCGCCCGCATCGTGGTGGCGCTCGGCCCCGGCAGCTTCACCGGCGTGCGCGTCGGCTTGGCCGCCGCCCGCGCGCTGGCGCTTGCCTGGGGCTCCGAGGTGATCGGATACTCGACCCTCGCCATGGTCTCGGCGATAGCGCGCGATCAGGCCGGGGTCGTTCCGGTGGCAACGGCGATGACCGGTGGCCACGGCGAATGGTTCATCGAAGGCTTCGCTAAAGACGGCAGCGTGACCCGGCCCCTCACCTCGCTGCGTCCCGACGCGGCGGCTGCCGCAGTTGCCGAGGAGGTGGTCGCCGGCACGCAGGCGCAGGCCCTTGTCGCCGCGCGCGGAAACGGAACCGCCCTCGCCATCTGGCCGGATGCCCGCGCCTTCCCGCTCCTGCCCGCCCATGCCCTGACCGCCGACACCCGCCCCCTCTATGGCCGCGCGCCCGACGCCAAGCTGCCCGGCGGCCTTCCCGGACCGCAAGGATAATCCCGGATGCTTGACGATCTCGACCAGATCATGGCCGTGATGGCCACGGCGTTCGACCCGGCCTGGGGCGAGGCATGGAACAGGCGCCAGGTCGAAGACGCGCTCACTCTGGGAAATTGTCACTATTTCCTCGTTTCGCCCGAAGGAAAACCCCTGACGGAAGGGGAAATCGCGGCCGGATTTTCACTGTCGCGAACGGGCTACGAAGAAGAAGAGTTACTGCTTTTCGCAGTAGATCCGCAGTTCCGCCGGAAAGGACTTGGGCGATCCATATTGGACGCACTTAGACTTGCCGCAGGAGCACGGGGCGCTAAACGACTTCTACTTGAAATGAGAAGAGGAAACTCGGCAGAGTCTCTTTACGCAACCTTCGGATTCTATGCCATCGGCGAACGGAAAGATTACTACCGTACACCGAACGGCGAGAGAATCGATGCACTGACCTTTGCTTGCGACATAGACTGACGGAATCTAACAGTATTAATCGGATTGATTTCGTTACAATTGTCACAATTAGGAACGACTTGTAATTGATCTTGTATTCCAGATTGAAATGGTCCAAGGCGAAACGGCAGGCCTAAAAGGCTCGCCCGATCCAGTAATGGTCGCAAAAAAGAGGTCGTAAAATGGAAATCATTCAGGCTGATGCCAACGAGACGTTGATCACGCTCACGTCCGACATCGTTGCAGCTCATGTCAGCAACAACAACGTCAACGTAGAAGACCTGCCCACGCTCATCACCAATGTCTACGGCGCTCTCGCCGGACTTGGCGGTACGCCCGTCGTCGAGGAAGAAAAGCCCGAGCCCGCCGTTTCGGTGCGCGCTTCGGTGAAGCCCGACTACATCGTCTGCCTTGAGGACGGCAAGAAGCTGAAAATGCTCAAGCGTCACCTCATGACCCATTACAACATGACCCCGGAAGAATATCGCGCGCGCTGGAACCTGCCCGCCGACTATCCGATGGTTGCCCCCAACTACGCCGAGAAGCGTCGCGAACTGGCCAAGAAGATCGGCCTGGGCCGCAAGCCCAACGCGCGCCGCGGCCGCAAGCCCAAGGCTGCCGCCTGATTTCAGGCCGCGCCGACTTACGCCCGGCAAACGGGCGTTCGAAGGTTGTGATTAAGGGCACGGCCGCCTATCTAGGTGGCCGTGCCTTTTCATTGATACAGGTCAAACGTGCATCAACCAATCGACATCGAAGCCCTCTGCGCTGAACGCGGCCTTCGGATTACCGAACAGCGCCGCATCATCGCGAAGGTTCTTTCCGAGAGTACCGACCACCCCGATGTCGAGAAGCTCCACGAACGCGCAACCGCGCTGGACCCGGGCATCTCGATCGCCACGGTCTACCGCACCGTGCGCCTTTTCGAGGAAGCCGGCATTCTTGACCGTCACGACTTCGGCGACGGCCGTGCCCGCTACGAAGCCGCGCCCGAAGCACACCACGATCACATGATCGACGTGGAAACCGGCCAGGTCATCGAATTCGTCGACCCGGAACTGGAATCGCTCCAGCGCCAGATCGCCGAAAAGCTCGGCTTCCGCCTCGTCGACCACCGCATGGAACTCTTCGGCGTCCGTATCGAGCGCGAGGACGGCGAAACCCGCAAGTGACGGCCGAGGCTCCGGCCCCGGACCTGCTTTCAAAAAGGCGGATCGCACCCCGGGGCTGGGCCCTGGTCGCGGTCCGCCTTTTTGCGTTGTTGCTGCTGCTCACGCTCTGCATTCCCGCCTATTACGCCCTTGCCCCGATCACCCGACACAATCCGGTGCCGCGCCTGTTCCTGCGCACGGTCGGCACAATTTGCGGGCTGCGCATCAGGAAACTGGGCGCGCTGCCCGTCCCCGGCAGCTTCTTCATCGCCAATCATGTGAGCTGGCTAGATATTCCCGCGCTTGCAGGCGCCACCGGCACCGCATTCGTCGCGCATGACGGCCTCGCCGGGTTCGGCCCGCTCCGCTGGCTCTGCGAACTTAACGACACCGTGTTCATCGCCCGCCACCAGCGCGCAACGGTGTCCATCCAGATCGAGCAGATTCGCGCCGCCATGCACGAAACCGGCGCGCTGGCTGTGTTCCCCGAAGGCACGACATCGGGCGGCGTCGAACTGCTGCCCTTCAAATCCTCGCTGCTCTCCGCGATAGAAGGCCACGACCGGCACGTCGCCGTGCAGCCGGTCTGGCTCGACTATGGCCCGGAAGCGCGCGAGATCGCCTGGGTGGGAGACGAACCCGGCCTCGACAATGCGCTGCACATCCTGGCCCGCTGGCGGCCGATCCCGCTCACCCTGCATTTCCTGCCGCCGCTGACCGGGGAAGAACGGACGAACCGCAAAACCATGGCGCACGGCGCACGGCGGGCGATCGCACGGGCCATGGGGCTCGATCCGGACTGAGCCGGCCTAACAACGCCGCAAACGGACGTTTACATGGAGTTTGAATGGCCGGCCGGGAGACAATGCCCCCGGCGGTCATCAGCCCCGGATCAACGCGTGGCGTTGTAGGCGAGCTGCTTTTCGTCAAGCTGGAAGCCCACCAGAACTTCGAAGCTGGAGCGCGCGACGGCGGCCTTCACGGTGGGATCCGACAGCGGATCGACGGCCGCGTCAGTATCGCCGGCCTTGCGCTTGCGAGTGATACGCTCGCGGATATCGGCGGGCAGCGTTGCTGCGGCACGGTCGATATAGGCCGAAGCGGTGGTGTGCGCCTGCGCGCGGTCCTGGCCGTCAGCGAAGTTCACCGTCACCTGGCCGACGCGCTTCGAAATGACGGCAGTGCCGCCCTGAAGCACCGAGACGAAATAGGGCAGCGTCACCTGACGCGCGCCCTGCGTGTCGTTGCGGCGGGCGAGAATGTCGAAGTCCACCTTGGCGAAAACCTTGTCCCCGCTCTGGTCGTTGCACTGGGTGCGCACGTTGGTCATCGCGGCAACCACGTCGATATTGGCTGCGGTGCGATCGTTCGGAGCGCGGAACAGCGTGATATCGCCGGTATATTCGGGAATGCCGACCGCCGGGCAGGTCGAGCGGACCGCCGTGATGCCCACACCCGAATCGACCACGATCTCGCCCTTCTTGGCGCAGCCGCTCAGCGCGGTCACCGCGACGGCGGAGCAGAGGATAGTGGCAGTCAGGCGGCGTGCATTCATCGTGAGGTTCCTCGAAGACGTCGGCTTGCCCTAGCGGCGCAAGCGGCAAAGCGCTAGAGGCCCATTCATGAACGCGCCCTTTCCATCGCCTACGTCCGCGCCCGTGCCGTCCGGTTCGGAGCAGCCCCTGCGCCTCCTGATCGCCGCCCCGCGCGGGTTCTGCGCCGGGGTCGATCGCGCCATCGAGATCGTCGAGCGTGCGCTCGAAATCTACGGCGCGCCGGTCTACGTGCGCCACGAGATCGTTCACAACAAGTTCGTGGTGGACAATCTCAAGGACAAGGGCGCCGTCTTCGTCGAGAGCGTGGACCAGGTGCCGGACGGCGTGCCGGTGATCTTCTCGGCCCACGGCGTGCCCAAGTCGGTGCCGGCAAAAGCCACCGCGCGCGGCCTCGAATGGCTGGATGCGACCTGCCCGCTGGTCAGCAAGGTGCACCGCCAGGCCGAACGCCAGATCGCGGACGGCCGCCATATCCTCTTCATCGGCCATGCCGGCCACCCCGAGGTCATCGGCACCTTCGGGCAGGTTCCCGAAGGCACCATGTCGCTGATCGAGACGGTGGAAGATGTCGCCACGGTCAAGGTGCCGGAAGGCGTCGAACTCGCGTATCTGTCACAGACCACGCTTTCGGTGGACGATACCGCAGCGATCATCGCCGCCATCGAGTCGCGCTTCCCCGATGTCGTTGCACCCAAGCAGGAAGACATCTGCTACGCCACGTCCAACCGCCAGACCGCGGTGAAACAGATCGCGCCGGACTGCGAGATGGTGCTGGTGATCGGCTCGCCCAAGAGCTCGAACTCGCTGCGCCTCGTCGAAGTGGCGGAGCGGGCTGGTTCGCGCGGCCAGATGATCCAGCGCGCGAGCGACATCGCTCCGGAATGGCTGACGGGCATCGCCACACTGGGCCTCACCGCCGGGGCCTCGGCGCCGGAAGCGCTGGTGAACGAAGTGATCGCGCGCATCAAGGAACTGCGCACGGTCGAATCCGAGGAACGGGTGACCGCAGAGGAAACCATCACGTTCAAGCTGCCGCGCCAGCTCGCCCGCTGAAGGATCCACATCAATGGCTGTCTATACCCGACTCGGCGCGGAAGAAATGTCCGCGATCGTCGAGACCTTCGACGTCGGCTCGCTGATCTCCGCCAAGGGCATCGCCGAGGGCGTGTCCAACAGCAACTGGCTGATCGAGACGCAGCACGGCGAAAGCGCCCGCCGCTTCATCCTCACCGTATACGAGAGCCGGACGGACATTTCCGACCTGCCCTTCTTCCTCGACCTGCTCGACCATCTGGCCGCGCGCGATTGCCCGGTCCCCCGCACCATGCATGACCGCGACGGCGCGAGCCACCGCTTCATCGGCGAAGGCGAAGGCCGCAAGGCGCTGGCCCTGATCGAGTTCCTGCCCGGCGTCTCGGTGTCGGAACCGACGGCGGAACAGGCCCGCGCGGTCGGCGCGGCGCTGGCGCAGATCCACCTCGCCTCGGCGGACTTCGGCCAGGCCCGCACCAACTCGCTCGACCTGCCGGCCTGGCAGCAGCTTTTGGGAGACTGCGGCGCCGAAGGGCTCGAATCGATCCACCCCGAACTCGGCCGCCTCGTCGAACGCGAACTCGGCGTGCTGGCGCGCGAATGGCCGGCGGACCTTCCGGCCGGCGTGATCCATGCCGACCTGTTCCCCGACAACGTGCTGATGCTGGGCAACAAGGTGACGGGCCTGATCGACTTCTACTTCGCCTGCACCGACCTGCTAGCCTACGATGTTGCCGTTACTCATGCGGCCTGGTGCTTCAGCACTGACGGCACGCAGTTCCGCCCCGACCTGTCCCTTGCGCTGATCGAGGGTTACGAGGCCGTCCGGCCGCTCACCCCGGCAGAGCGCGAAAGCCTGCCGGTGCTGGCCCGCGGCGCGGCGGTGCGCTTCCTCGCCACCCGCGCCTACGACTGGCTGAACACGCCGGAAGACGCCCTCGTCACCCCGAAGGACCCGATGGCCTTCGCACGGCGACTTCAGTTCTATGCAGATCCGGCCAATTCCGGGATATTCGGCGCATGAAGCAAGTACAGATTTTCACGGATGGCGCCTGCAAGGGCAATCCCGGCCCCGGCGGCTGGGGCGTACTGCTGCGCATGGGCCAGCACGAGAAGGAAATGTCCGGCGGCGAACCCGACACCACCAACAACCGGATGGAGATGACCGCCGTCATCAAGGGCCTGAACGCCCTGACCGAGCCGTGCGAAGTCACGCTGCAGACCGACAGCAAATACGTGATCGACGGTATCACGAAGTGGGTCCACGGCTGGAAGAAGAAGGGCTGGGTGAACGCCAGCAAGCAGCCGGTCCGCAATGCCGACCTCTGGCATGACCTGATCGAGGCGGTCGCCCGCCACAAGGTCCAGTGGGAATGGGTCCGCGGCCATTCCGGCCACGCCGAGAACGAGCGCGTGGACAAGCTCGCCAGTGACGCGGCGGTCGCCGCAGGCAAGTAGCTCGATGTTCGCGCAGGTCCGAAAAAAGCGAACAGTCCCGTAGCGCACAAGCACGCATGGCCGGATAATACTGAATAACCCCCTTAGGCAGCATCGACAAAGCGCTTATGACTGGCGCTTGTCTCTATTCTCCATATGATCCTCCCAGTCTCTGAGGGGGGATCGAATCATGAATCGTAAATCTGTACGCTGGCTGCCGCGCGGCGTTTTCGCGCTGGGCCTGACGTTTGCAACCGCTCCGGCAGTGGCCCGTGATGCCTCGCCCACCACGCTGGAGGAAGCAGGTCCCGAAAACGGCTGGCAGTTGGAAATCGCCGCGATCAGGCGCGATTGCGCGAATTCCGGCCAGACATGCCTCGATCATTTCGAGCGCTATGCGAGAAGCAACCGGGAACGGTCGGCCAGCGCCGGATTCCTCGGCGTCGGCAGCGGATTGACGTTCTGGGGAACCGGCGAAGAACTCCACTACACCGAAGTGATCCGCAAGGTCGACAGTGTCCAGCTCGAGTATCAGATCGGTTTCGGTTACGTGCTCTTCGCCAAGCAGCGCGACGCACGGATCGACGGCAACGGCGTACTGTTCGGCTTGCCCGCCAACGCCGCCGGCCAGGCCGGGATCACGCAATTCTCCGCATCCATCATCGGCATCGCACCTGACAGTCTGAAAGATGCCAATGGAAGTCCGGCCAATTGCAAGACCGACGATCTCGACCCCGAGAGCGCACTGCTCTGCGCTCTGGACATGCAACCCACTGTCACTCAGGCCTACTATCAGACGGCCTCGGGCCGCATGTCGGCCGCGTTCGAGCGCTGGCGCCGAAGCCTCGCCAAGAGACCGGTCACGCCCCCCGCCATATGCCCGCAAGTCATCAATTTTCGCAAGGTCGACCGCTCCGTAAAGGAAGGCAAAATCGACCCTTCGCCCGCGATCCTCGCGGCAGCGAAGGAGATGAACGACATGCTCGCCGCAGCCTGTCTCAATCCACGCCCCAACGCCCGCATCAGCTACAAGTCGGGCCTGCCGGAATTGAAGGCGATCAACGGCAACGTGAAGCTCAATCTGGGAGACGGCGGAGCATCGGCCGCACAATCGCTGGTCGCCGAAGGCTACTATCGCACGAAATCGCATCTCGCCACGATCAGCGCCGAGGGAACGGGGTCTGCCACATCCAGGAGCAAGGCGCCGGAGGCGGCAACGGCGACAGCCGCGCAGTTGGTCCTGTTCGATCAGAACAATGACCACTATGCCGAATTCACCATGAACGGTCTGAAGCAGTCCTCGAAGCTTCCCTCCATCCTCGCCTCCATCATCACCATGGAGCAAAGCGACGAAGCACAGCGGCTCCGGCTCCAGATGGCGTGTAGCGGGGGTTCCGTCTCGGTGCCGCAAGGCGGAAATCCGGTTACCGATCCGGTCGCCTTCACCAACCTTGTCTTCGAGGTTCGCAAGGCCGTCGACAATCCGGCATATGCCTGCCAGTCCCAGTTCCCTGCTGAACGAAGATAGCGCTCCCCGTCGAATGGTTGTCAGCGCCGTGAAGCGCGGCTAATCCCGGCGCGTGCCACATGCCTTCGACCACCGGCTTACAGCGCCTCGCGGCTTTGCGGACGCGCTCAAGCGGGAAGCCCGCGCGCTGGTGACGCCGGGTCCGCGCATGGCGGACGAATGGGCCTGCGTGGCCTCGGTCATGCTGGCTATCCTCATCGCGCACCTGATAGGTGCGCAGATGGTTGCGTGGGCCGCCTTCACGGCCTTCGTCCTGCTCAAGAGCGAGACTGCGGAAACCCTGCTGCGCGGCGTGCTGCGCATTGCGGGAACCGCGATCGGATCGCTATTGGCCCTGGCGATCGTGCCCTATGCCGCCCACTCCCTGCCGCTCGCCATGGCGAGCGCGGCGCTGGTGGGCGCGGTGGGCCTCTACGGCATGATTACCGCCCGGCGCGCCTATGCATGGCTGCTGTTCGGACTGACGTTCGAGATGATCCTGCTGGACAAGCTCGAACATCCCGACCTCGACACCATCCACTTCGCGCAGACCCGGATGCTCGAGGTGATCGCGGGCACCGTGGCCTGCGTGATCGTCAGCCTTTCCGCCGCAACGCTTTCGGGCAGGAAGTGGCTGGCGGGCCGCAAACCCGCGCCGGACCGGATGAAATGGCACCCCCACGCCGCGCGCCACGCAGCGCAGGCCGGTATCGCCATCGCCGTGCTGCCGGTGCTCCACGCCCTGTTCCAGATGCCGCAGATGGCGCAGGCCGCCGTGACCGTGATGGCGGTGATGATCGTTCCCGTAACCGGCATCGGCGCGAGCGGCTTCGTGCCGGTGACGCGGCGCCTGTTCCAGCGCACGCTCGGTTGCCTGGCGGGCGGCGGCCTTTCGCTTGCAGTGCTGCTGCTGGCACAGGGCAGCACGCCCGTCCTGATCGCGGGCACCTGCCTTGGCATCGTCATCGGCCGCCATATTGAGAACGGCCTCCCGAACGTCACTTACCTGGGCCTGCAGTTCACGCTTGCCGTGCTGGTCGTGCTCGTGCCCGATTCCTACGCCGATGCCCGGATCATGCCCGCCGTCCACCGGCTGGCGAGCATCTTCGTCGGCATGGCCGTGCTGGAGCCGGTGCTGCTGGCATGGCACTTCGTCGCGCCCGGCAGGAAACCCGCCGAGCGCGGCGCTGAGGCCGAAAACAACGAGTGAGGATCAGCCCGTGGTCGTATCGACCACGTCGGCCGGGGGACCGTTCTTCTTGATCGATTCGATCGCGTTCTTCGCGGAAGCCTTGCTCGAATAGCCTTCCGTCCAGAACATGGTTTCGGAATTGTAGAGGAAGTAGGCAACATATTCGCCCGCCTTGTTCTGGCGGATTTCAAAGCGATGAGCCATCTCAGGTCTCCTTGCAGGAACACACCCTGTGCGCACTTGTGCAAGTTTCCCCGCGAAGTGGAAAGGGAAAACAGGCCGGCCGACTATCGCCGCCGAAACCGGCCGGGCGCGAACGGAGCGGGCTCGATCTCGCCTCCGGCCGCGCCCAGCAGCAGGGCGGCGCCAAGCTGCGCAGCGGCGGGCGCGGTCTGTATCCCGAAGCCGCCCTGCCCGGCGAACCAGAAGAACGCATCGTCACCGGGATCGAAGCCATAGACCGGCAAGCGATCCGGCGCGAAGGAGCGCAGGCCCGCCCAGCGATGCTCGACACGGCGAACCCGGCGATCCACGACCTGCTCGAACCTGTCGACGGCGAGCGCCACGTCGAGTTCCTCGGGCGCGGCGTCACACGGGGTGCTGGGCGTCTCGTCGTGAGGGCTCAGCCAGAGGCGGCCGCTCTCGGGCTTGAAGTAGAACGTGCCTGAAACGTCGAGAACGAGCGGCAGGCTGTCTGGCGCGGCAGGTTCGATTGCGACTTGCGCTATCGTGCGGCGATAGGCCGCGATACCGAGCGGGCGCACCCCCGCCTTCTCCGCCACCGGATCGGCCCAGGCACCGGCGGCGTCGACCAGCAGGTCGCAGCCCACGCGGCGGCCGTCGGCCAGTGAGAGCGCCCAGCCACCGGAAACGCGCTCGACAGCGGCGAGGCCGGAACGGCACCACAGGTCCACGCCGGCCCTGCGTGCGGCGGCGAGATAGTGCTGGTGCAGGCGGGCAACGTCGATGTCGCACGTGCTCGGTTCCAGCACGCCGCAAGTCCATTCCGGCCGCAGATCGGGTATGCGCGCCGCGATTTCCGCACGCCCCAGCACCGAGACATCGATGCCGACCGCGCCATATGTCTCGGCGAAATCGGATATCTCGCGCTCCTGCCCGCCGCGCCCGATGGTGAGTGCGCCGCGGGGCGCGAGGACGCCAAGGCGCCGCAGTTCCGGGCCGGAGGCGGTGGTCAGCGGCTTGACCTGCGGGCCGCCGTAGCTTTCGGTCCAGAACGCGGCGGAGCGTCCGGTGGCGTGATAACCGGGGCTTTCCTCGGCCTCGATCACCAGCACCCGTGCCTGCGCGCCCACGCGGGCGGCCAGCGAGGCACCGGCCATGCCGGCGCCCACTATGACGATATCGAACCTCGCATCCATAAGGGTTTCAGCCCCTAGCGGGCGCAGTCCGGTTCAGGAAGTCCCGTATGGCAGAGAGCGCCCGGTCTCGCACGACATCGCTTTCGCGCAGGATTTCGTGGCGCGATTCGCCCCCGAAGGCGACGAGTTCGGCCCTCGGCAAACGCCGCGCGGCACGGCGAATCGCGGGCCAGGACACCAGCCCGTCATGCCGTGTCGCCAGCAGCAGCACCGGCACGTCCACCGCCTCAAGCACGCCCCTGCCCTCCAGCAGGCGTATCGAGGCGAGCGCGCGTTCGATCCAGCCCCAGCTTGCCGGGCCCATCGCGATTCCCGGCCGTTCGCGGCGCCACCATGCCTCGTCGGCATAGCGGTCGTCATCATGAGTGAGCAGGCGTGAGCGGGCCTGCGGCAACAGCCCCGGTTTCTCGTTATGCTTCCATGCCGGACGGCGCGGATCGCCCAGCGCCGCAAGCCCGCGCGCGGCGACATGGAGCAGGTTCGCGGGCAGCCATGCAGGATGGATGCCCAGCATCGGCGCGGACAGCACGAGCGCGTCCGGGGCGACCTTGCCCTGCGCCACCGCCCGCATGGCGAGATGACCGCCCATCGAATGGCCGACGAGAACATGAGGCCCCGGCTGCTCCGCCGCCCAGGCGCTCCAGAAAGCGGCAAGGTCGTCTATCCAGAGGCCGAAATCGGCGACGTGCCCGGTCGTGGCATCGAAACCCAGCCGCCCGCTCAGCGACTGTCCGCGCCAGTCGATCGAACTGACCGCCCAGCCTTCCCGGTGCCACTGATCAAGCGATTCGAGCCATTTCTCGTAAGTGTCGCCCCGCCCGGGCAGGAACAGCAGCGAGCCGCGGGGAGCGGACGGCGCCGGCCAGTCGATCCGGCGCAGCGGTTCCGGCCCGGACGGACCGTTCCAGCGGCTTTCCACCGCATCTTCCGGGATCGCCCGGCGGGCGCGCGCGGCGCTTGCAGGCTCTGGGGAAACGGGCTTGTTCTCAAGGGTTTCAATGGTCACGTGGCGAATTCGGCCTCAGCACAGTGGTTACTGTTTGGTAAGCGGTATCCGCTAGATCGTGGCACGGGCAAAGGGGAATTCACGAATGCCGGGCACAGCCTTTTCGTATGCATTGCTGCTGGCCTTGGCAATCGCCCTGCTGCGCGCCGCCTTCACCGATATCAGGCGGCGGGAGATCGGCAACGGGCTCAATCTCGCCATTGCCCTTGCCGCCCCGCTGTGGTGGTGGGCCGCCGGTTTCGGCTGGGCCGACATCGCATGGCAGATCGGCCTTGCCGCCGTGACTTTCGCGCTGGCCTGCGTGCTGTTCGCGCTGCGCCAGATGGGCGGCGGCGACGTCAAGCTGCTCGCCGCGCTGGCGCTGTGGTTCGTGCCCGCCAGTTTCGGGCAGCTCATCGTGCTGATGGCGATGATCGGCGGCGGCGCCTCGATCGCCATGGCCGCCTTCAACATGGAGCGCGTTCCCGGCGAGAAGCTGCGGGACGCGCTGGGCTGGCTCGTCGCGCTCGGCTGGGTCTGGGCGGCGGGGGCCATCGTCTATGCCCTTGCCGTGCATCGGCCGGTGGTTTCGCCGGAACGACTCTCCGCAATCCATGCGGCGGTCCCGCAGGGCTGGATGCTCGCCCTTGCCGCGCTCGCGGTGGCTGCGCTGTTCCTGTCGGGCTTCCGCCACATCATGCGCCGCCAGAAGTCCCGCCTCCCCATTCCCTACGGAGTCGCGATCTCGGCGGCCGCGCTCTGGGTGATGGGAGAGCAGGCGCTTTCCACCAGCCTTGTTGGATGAACCCGATTTTAACCAATCCGGATGAAAATGCAGGGACTTGCTCAAGGATTTCGGGACTCGGGTATTCTGAAGGGGTCGCATAAGCATGGATAGGAAGAAGCTGGTGCTGCTGGCCACCGCGCTGCTGATTGCAGTGGTGACCGCGATGGCAGCCCGCTCGATGTTCGCCGGGGCAGCCGCGCCCCAGGCGGAGGCCGCCCAGCAGGCCCAGCCGACCGGCCCCAAGGTCCTCGTCGCCCAGCGCGCCCTGCCGGTGGGCACGATCATCACCGCGGACGCCGTGTCCTATCAGGACTGGCCGAAGGAACTGGTGAAGGACGCCTATTTCATCGACGGCGAATCCGACATGCAGAAGCTGCTCGGCACCGTCGTCCGCTTCCAGATCACCGCCGGCCAGCCGGTGACGCAGGGCGCGCTGGTGGCGCCGGGCGATCGCGGCTTCCTTGCCGCCGCGCTCGGCCCCGGCATGCGCGCCGTGACCATTCCCGTATCCGCCAAGACCGGCGTGGGCGGCTTCGTCTTTCCCGGCGACCATGTAGACCTCGTGCTGACGCAGGAAGTGCGCGGCAGCGACGGCGGCGACGCCCTGCGCGCCTCGGAAACGATCCTGCGCAACCTGCGCGTGCTCGCCACCGACCAGGCCACCGACAACGAAGTGGTGGACGGCAAGACCGTGGTTCACGCCTTCAGCACCGTCACGCTCGAAGTCACGCCGCGCATCGCCGAGAAAGTCGCCGTGGCGCAGGAGATCGGCACGCTCAGCCTCTCGCTGCGCGCCATAGCCGACAACCAGGGCGAGTTCGAGCGCATCCTCGCCAGCGGCGACATCAAGGTGCCCGAAGGCGCGACCCGCGAGCAGGAAGAGAAGATCATGAAGCAGGCCATGGAGCGCCCGCTCGAAGGGATCTCCACTTACATGACCGGCGGCGACGTTTCCCGCTTCCAGCGCTCCAGCCGCCCGGCGACGAGCACGGAAGTGGCCGCGCGCACGGTCACTGTCGCCAGCGCGCCGCAGGGCCCGTCCTCGGCGGCGCCGGTCCGCACGGGGCCCGTCGTCCGCGTCACGCGCGGCAAGGAAACCGTCGAAGTCCCCGTGAGCAGCCGCTGATGCCTGCCCTCACCGCCATTGGCCGCATCCATCCGACGAAGGATCACACGATGCAGACGCGCCTTCTCAAGTCCATGCTGGTCGCCGCCTGCGCGATTGCGCCGCTGGCCTCGCCGATCGCGGCAACGCCCGCCAGCGCCCAGTCCGTCGTCCAGCCCGCACAAGATCTCACGCTCTCGATCGGCAACGGCCAGCTCGTCAACGTGCCGGGCGCCATGGCCGACGTCTTCGTCGCCAATGACGCTGTGGCCGACGTGCAGGTCAAATCCGCCCGCCAGCTCTACGTCTTCGGCAAGGCGGGAGGCACCACTACCGTCTACGCCAGCAATTCGGCGGGCGCGGTGATCTGGTCGGCAACCGTCCGGGTCGGCTCCAACCTCGACAGCGTGGACGCCATGCTGCGGCTCGCCATGCCCGAGGCAAAGATCGGCGTTTCCACGATGGGCTCAAACACCTTCCTGCTTACGGGAACGATCAAGACCCCGGAAGACGCGGCCGAGGCCGAGCGCCTCGTCCAGGCCTACGCGGGCAAGGATTCGAACGTCATCAGCCGCCTGCGCATGGCGACCCCGCTTCAGGTCAACCTCCAGGTCCGCATCGCCGAAGTCAGCCGCTCGCTGGTGAAGTCGCTCCAGACCAACCTGACCACCGTGGACAGCACGGGCGGGTTCAAGTTCGGCGTCGGCCAGGGCCGCAGCGGATGGTTCGAGCAGCATGTCCCGGGCGGATCTCTCGGCACAGCCACTCCGCCCGACGGCGCTTCCGGCGTCAATCCGATCACCACCGGTTCCACTCTTGCCGCAGCGGGCAAGCTGTTCGGGGTCAACATCCTCGGTTCGCTCGACGCGGGCGAGACCATCGGCCTCGTCACCACGCTCGCCCAGCCCAACCTCACCGCCCTTTCAGGCGAGACGGCGGAGTTCCTGGCGGGCGGTGAATATCCGATCCCGATCAGCCAGGCCCTCGGCACCACCTCGATCGAATACAAGAAGTACGGTGTCAGCCTCAGCTATTCGCCCACGGTGCTGGCCAACGGCCGTATCTCGATGCGCGTGCGCCCAGAGGTTTCCGAGCTTTCGAGCCAGGGCGCGGTCAATTTCAACGGGTACGAAGTGCCGGCACTCACCGTGCGCCGCACCGAGACGACCGTGGAACTCGGCTCGGGCCAGAGCTTCATGATCGCGGGCCTGCTGAGCAACAATTCGCAGAACACCATCCAGAAGCTGCCGGGCGCGGGCGACCTGCCGATCCTCGGCTCGCTGTTCCGCTCGACCAGCTACAAACGCGGCGAGACCGAACTGGTCATCATCGTCACGCCCTATCTCGTCAACCCGGTGGACGCCTCGCAGATCGTGCTGCCGACAGACGGCTTCAACGCGCCGAACGACCTGCAACGCCTCCTCGGCAACATGGAGAGCGATGGGGTGAGCAAGGGCAAGGGCAGCCAGCCCGCCGCAGCAGCAGCGCCGGGAATCGGCGATGCCGACGGGTCCGCTCCTGCACAGGGCAAGTCGAAGCGCTCCGCCGCCACTGGCACCGCCCCCCAGCCCGGCTTCAGCCTGAAGTGAGAAAGATGAACCCGATGTCCATCCAGATTGCGCGGTCCGGGCGCCTCGTCGCCGGCTCGATCGCCCTCTCGCTCGGCCTGCTCGTAGCCGGTTGCGGCGGCATGGCCACCAACCGTTCGATGAACAGCGTGCACCAGCCGGTCGTCGAGAAAGTGAACTACACGCTCGACCTCGCCACGAACGGCAATGGAGCGGGCGACAGCGGGCTGGCACAGGGCGAGCAGAGCCGTCTTGCCGGCTGGTTCGACGCGATGGGACTCAAGTACGGCGACCGCGTCTTCATCGACGATCCCTCGCGCAATCCAGCCGTGCGCAGCGCGGTGGAAGCCGTGGCCGGACGTTACGGCCTGACCCTGGCCGAGGGCACACCCGTTACCGAGGGATATGTCACCGCCGGCAGCGCACGCATCGTGGTGGCCCGTACCCGGGCGTCGGTGCCCGGCTGCCCTGACTGGTCTGCCAAGAGCGACTTCAATCCGAACAACGGCCTCACCAGCAATTACGGCTGCGCCACCAATTCCAATCTCGCCGCGATGATCGCCAACCCGGAGGACCTGCTCCACGGCGCGCAGACGACCGGCCAGACCACGGTGATGAGCGCATCCAAGGCGATCGACGCCTATCGTAACGCGGCGCCAACCGGCGGGGCCACCGTCAAGGCGACTTCCAGCAAGGACAACTGAGTCATGAACGCACCCTGGAAATCCGGTGGCCCGAGCGGACGCGACCCCTTCGCCGCCTATCTCTGCGACGAGGCCTCGCTCGACGTGCTGCGCCCGATTGCCCTCGAAATGGGCTGGCAGCCGGAGAAGTGCAACAAGGGGGGGCTGCGCAACGCGGTCCAGTCCCTGTCGATCACGGCGAGCCCGAACATCCTGCTGGTGGACCTGTCGGAAAGCGGCGATCCGCTGAACGACATCAACGCGCTGGCCGAAGTCTGCGAGCCGGGCACGGTGGTGATCGCCATCGGCCAGGTCAACGACGTGCGCCTCTACCGCGACCTGCTCGCCAGCGGCATTCACGACTACCTGCTCAAGCCCCTCTCGCCCGGGCAGGTGCGCGATGCGCTGGCCCATGCGCAGGCCGTGTTCTCCGCACCGCGCCCGTCGGAGGCCGGTTCCGCCGGAACCCATGTTTCCACCGCCGTGATCGGCACGCGCGGCGGTGTCGGCGCATCCACGCTGGCCACTTCGATCGCATGGCTGTTCAGCGCCGACAACAAGCTGCCGACCGCCCTGCTCGACCTCGACATCCATTTCGGCACCGGCGCGCTCTGCCTCGATCTCGAACCGGGCCGCGGCCTGACCGACGCGATCGAGAACCCCAGCCGCATCGACGGCCTGTTCATCGAACGCGCCATGATCCGGGCCAACGACAATCTCGCGCTGCTTTCGGCCGAAGCGCCGATCAGCACCCCGCTGATGACCGACGGCGCCGCCTTCCTCCAGCTTGAGGAAGAGTTCCGGCAGGCCTTCGAGATGACCGTGATCGACATGCCGCGCAACATGCTGATCAACTTCCCCCAGCTCGTCGCCAATGTGAACGTGGTGGTGCTGGTGGTCGAACTCAGCCTCGCCTCGGCGCGCGACACGATCCGCATCCTGTCCTGGCTCAAGGCGAATGCGCCGCAGGCCCGCGTGATCCTGGTGGCCAACAAGGTCCAGCCGAGCCTTGCGGAAATCACCCGCGCCGATTTCGAGGCCTCGATCGAGGCGCCGATCCAGCTTTCGATCCCCTATGACCTCAAGGCCGCCTCGATGGCAGCCAAGCTCGGCCAGACTTTTGCCGATGCCAACCGCTCGAACCGGGCGGGTGCGGCGATGCGCGACCTGTCGCGCCTCATCATCGAGGTAGGCGGCGAGGCGGCGGAACTGGCCTCTGCCGGAAAGGCGCAGCCCGGCAAGAGCACCGCCGGCAAGACGTCGCTGCTCGGCAAGTTCGATCTCAAGTCCTTCATGGGCAAGGCCGCCCGGAAGGAAACCGCCGCCCGCTGAGGCGCGCGGTTCACGGAAGGCGGGCGTAGATGAACATGATGCAGCTTCTGCTGGTGGCGGTTGGCCTGCTGAGCATGATCGGGCTCATCCTGGCGGCATTCTCCGGCCCGTCTCCGGCCAAGGAATCGTCGCGCCGGCTGAAGGCCGTCCGCTATCGCCATTCGCAGAGCGCGACGGACCGGATGGAAGCGCAGATGCGCAAGGCCGTGGCGGCCCGCAAGCCCAAGGTCCACCGCACGGCGGGCTCGGGCTCTCGGATCGACGCGCTGGCCCTGCGCCTGCACCGCTCCGGCAGGAGCTGGACGCTGAAGCAGTACATCTCCGTTTCGGCCGGAGTGGGCCTGTTCGTCGCCGCGCTCGTCTTTCTGAAGTCCGGCGCCCCGCTGCTGGCGCTGGCGGTGGGCCTGTTCATCGGCGGCGGCGTGCCGCACTTCGTGCTGAACAAGCTGATCGCGCGGCGCACCAACGGCTTCATCGTCAAGTTCGCAGACGCCATCGAACTGCTCGTGCGCGGCCTGCGCTCCGGCCTGCCCGTCACCGAGACGCTGGGCGTGGTCGCCAAGGAAATTCCCGGCCCGGTGGGCCAGGAATTCAAGCTCGTGACCGAGCGCATCAAGATCGGCAAGACCATGGAGGACGCCCTCCAGGAAACCGCCGATCGGCTCGAAATCCCGGAATTCAACTTCTTCTGCATCACGCTGGCGATCCAGCGGGAAACCGGCGGCAACCTCGCCGAAACCCTTGCGAACCTTGCCGACGTACTGCGCAAGCGCGCCCAGATGAAGCTCAAGATCCGCGCGATGAGCTCGGAATCGAAGGCTTCGGCCTATATCGTCGGCGCCCTGCCCTTCATCGTCTTCGGCATGATCTGGTGGATCAACCCCGGCTACATCGGCAAGTTCTTCATCGACGAGCGCCTGATGGTCGCCGGCATGGGCGGCGCGGTGTGGATGGGGATCGGCGCCTTCATCATGGCCAAGATGGTCAGCTTCGAGATCTGAGCGAAGGATAGCAGGCAAGATGCCAAACCAACCCGCCGGTCCGACGCTCCTCGGCTTCGACGTGATCTTCGTCGGCACGCTGCTCGCCATCGTTGCCGCCGCCTCGGTGCTGCTGGCGATCTATGCCGCGGTCACCGTGCGCGATCCCATGGCCAAGCGCGTGAAAGCGCTGAACCAGCGCCGCGAAGCGCTCAAGGCCGGGATCGCCACCGCCCCGCGCAAGCGCCAGAGCGTGGTCCGCCGCAACGATACGACCGACCGCATGGGCGCCTTCCTCGGCTCGCTCAAGGTGCTTCAGGACAGCCAGCTTCGCGACATCGAGCAGAAGCTGGCGCAAGCGGGCATCCGCAACAAGGAATGGGCCGTCGCGGTCGTCTTCGCCCGTCTCGTCGCACCGATCGTGATGGGCGGCACCGCCGCGCTGGTCATCTACGCGATCGACTATTTTCCCGAATGGAGCAGCTTCAAGAAGTTCATGGGCTTCGCCGCGATGCTGATCGCCGGCTACAAGGGCCCGGACATCTTCATCAAGAACATGATCACCAAGCGGACCGATGCGATCCGCAAGGGCCTGCCCGACGCGCTCGACCTGCTGGTGATCTGCGCGGAGGCGGGCCTCACCGTCGACGCCGCCTTCGACCGTGTCGCCCGCGAACTGGGCCGCGCCTACCCCGAACTGGGCGAGGAGTTCTCGCTCGCCTCGATCGAGCTCTCGTTCCTCACCGAGCGTCGGCAGGCGTTCGAGAACCTCGCTTACCGCGTCGATCTCGACGCGATGCGCGGCGTCGTCACCACCATGATCCAGACCGAGCGCTATGGCACCCCGCTCGCCTCGGCGCTCCGCGTGCTTTCGGCAGAATTCCGCAACGAACGCATGATGCGCGCCGAGGAGAAGGCCGCGCGCCTGCCCGCGATCATGACCGTTCCGCTGATCCTGTTCATCCTGCCCACGCTCTTCGTGGTCATCCTCGGCCCGGCGGCCTGCTCGATCGCGGACGCATTCTCCGGCGGAGACCCGCACCCGCCGCCGTCGCACTGATGGCGGTGCCGAGCGGCGTCAGTCCCGCTCGCCGAACAAACGGCAGGCCACTGCGTCCAGCCGGGCGACGAGCGCCGGATCGCGGGCTTCCGGAGCGGTTATGAGCGCATGTTCGAGCGCGGTGTCGATCGGGCTCGGCTCCCGCCGCGCAGGCAGGCTGGCAGCCAGCGCCCTCAGCGCGTGACGCGCCAGGCGGGCATTGGCATGCATGACCTCCAGGACATGGCTCACTTCGACGCCGGCCTCTTCCTCGCGCCATGAATCGTAGTCGGTAACCATGCCCAGCACGGCGTAAGGCAGTTCCGCCTCACGGGCGAGTCGCGCCTCGGGCATGGCGGTCATGCCGATGACGTCCGCACCCCAGCCGCGATACATGCGGCTTTCCGCGCGGGTCGAGAATTGCGGCCCTTCCATGGCAAGGTAGCATCCGCCCGGATGCACGTGCGCGCCCGCCAGCTCCGCCGCCGCCCCGGCCATGGCCGAAAGCCGCGGACAGGTCGGATCTGCAAGGCTGACATGCGCGACAAGGCCGGTGCCGAAAAAGCTGCCGGCACGGCCCGCCGTGCGGTCGATGAACTGGTCCACCATGACGATATGGCCCGGCGCCATCTCCTCGCGCAGCGAACCGATCGCCGAGAGCGCCAGAACGTCCGTCACGCCGCAACGCTTGAGCACGTCGATATTCGCGCGGTAGTTCACGGCCGACGGCGGTATCGCATGGCCGGCGCCGTGGCGGGTGATGAACGTGAAGCGCACCTCGCCCAGCCGCCCGGTCTTAACCGGGCCGGACGCCTGGCCGAAGGGGCTGGAGACGGCGATCTCCTGCGCATCCTCCAGTTCGATGCCGGCAGCCAGGCCGGAGCCGCCGATGATGCCGATGTGCCAGAAGCTGCTTTTCTCAGCGCGCAAGGATACCTGCCATGATGATGTCGATCGTGTGCTCGCGGTAGCGGTCGCGCAGTTCCTCGGTCAATGTGTCCTGGTCGAAGCAATGCTTCAGCACCAGCCGCGCCGAGAAGAACCGGTCCACCGCCCCGGTCACGGTAAAGTAGAACAGTTGCGGATCGATTTCACGGAAGACACCCGCCCGCACCCCGTCGCCGATGAGCTGTTCATAGGCGCGGTAGATCGGCGAGAGATAGCAGTCGGCGATGCGGCGCGCCTCGGCATCGTCGCTTTCGCGTACCATCCGCATCGTCAGGCGGTTGAGATAAGGCACTTCGTAGAAGGTATCGACGACCTTCCAGAGATGGCGCCGCAACTTGGCCTCGGGCGACCAGCCGTCCTTCGCCAGCAGCGCGTCGACGCTGGTGACGATGGCCTGCCAGTCACGGTCGAGCAGCGCCTTGAGCAGCCCGGCCTTGTTGCCGAAGTAATACTTCACCAGCGCGGAATTGAGCCCCGAGCGCAGCGACAGTTCGGACAGCGAGATGTCGATCACGTCGCCATCGCGCATGATCGCGCTGGCCGTTTCCAGCAGCTGCGCCCGCGCGCCGGGAGGCGGCGTGCCGGATTCGGTGGAGGAAGTGCCCTGCGCCATCGGCCCGCGCGCCCTTGCGGCCCTTACCTCGGCCCCAGTCGGATCGCGCCGTCGAGGCGGACGGATTCGCCGTTCATATAGTCGTGCTCCAGCATGAAGAGCGCCAGCTTGGCATATTCGGCGGGCTTGCCCAGTCGCTTGGGGAAGGGAACCATCGCCGCGAGCGCATCCTGCACCTGCTGCGGCATGCCCGCCATCATCGGCGTCTCGAAGATGCCCGGCAGGATCGTGTTGACGCGAATACCCTCGCCCATGAGATCGCGCGCGACCGGCAGGGTCATGGCAAGGACGCCGCCCTTGGATGCCGCATAGGCCGCCTGCCCGATCTGGCCGTCCTGCGCCGCGACCGACGCGGTGTTGACGATGGCTCCGCGCGAACCGGCCTCGTCCAGGGGATCGAGCGTCACCATGCCCGCCGCCGACTTGCTGATGCAACGGAACGTACCGACGAGGTTGATGGCGATGGCCTTCTCGAAAAGCGCCATGTCATGCGCGCGCGGTTCGCCCGTCTCGCGGTTCTTGCCCACCGTCTTGGCGGCCGGCGCGATGCCCGCGCAGTTCACGAGGATACGTTCCTGTCCATGCGCGGCGCGCGCCTTGGCGAAGCCTGCGTCGACGCTGGCATCGTCCGTGACGTTGACCTCGCAGAACACGCCGCCGATCTCCGCGGCGACAGCTTCCCCTGCCTCCACGTTGAGGTCGAACACCGCAACCTTGACACCCTGCGCCGCAAGCGCCCGCGCAGTGGCGGCACCCAGCCCGGACGCCGCGCCGGTAACGACCGCGGCCATGCTGCTATCCAGTTTCATCCACAATCCCTTTCGCCCGTGCCTACTTTCCAGGCACCAAATGCTTAATTCCGCGTCACAATAGCCCGGCAGCGGGCCATCCGGCCGATTTAAGCACCCGGTTAAAAGCCGGTGCTCATGCGGTCAATCCATTCGATGCGGCGCAGCACCCGCACGCAACACGATTTCACCGCAGCGATACGCAGAGCAATTTTGCGGCACCCGACATGCCGAAATGCAACATTGCATTTCCCTCGGCAAACACCTGAATTCTTCCGGGCAAGACTGCAAACTGCGTGCAATACCGTAGCACTGTTGCAGCAAGATCACAGCCTCCGAGACAATTTGCGCAACGCGGCGAAGGGGATTGAAAGCCGGATCGCCTGCCGCGACAACCTCCGACATGGCAGGGGCATGTGCATACACACCCACTGCTGGCATCCGGCTCGCCCATCAGGATTGGTCACGCACCTGACAGGCGGACGAAAGCAACAAGGGACACAAAAGTGAAAACATCTCTGAAGAAGGCCGCTCTCCGGAGCGCAACGTGCGTTGCCGCCTTCACGTTCACCGCAACCGGCGCCTACGCGCAGGACGCGGCGACTGAAGAAGCACCCGCGAGCGAAGCCATCGTCGTCACCGGTTCGCGCATCAACAACCCGAACCTGACGCAAGCTGCCCCGGTCAACGTCACGACCGCAGACACGATCCAGCTGGCCCAGAACAACGTTGCCGAAGAAGTCCTGCGCGAAATTCCGGGCATCGTCCCGTCGATCGGTTCCGCGGTCAACAACGGCAACGGCGGCGCAAGCTACGTCGACCTTCGCGGCCTCGGTTCGAACCGCAACATCGTCCTGCTGGACGGCCAGCGCATCGTCCCCGCCGAACTGGTCGGCCGTGTCGACCTCAACAACATCCCGCTCGCCCTCGTCGAGCGCGTTGACGTCCTGACCGGCGGTGCATCGGCCACCTACGGTGCCGACGCCATCTCGGGCGTCGTCAACTTCGTCATCAACAACGAATTCGAAGGCCTGGAGCTGAACAGCAGCTACCAGATCACCGAACAGGGCGACGGCGCCACCTTCCGTACCGACCTGTCGACCGGCGCCTCGTTCGACGATGGCCGCGGTCACGTGATCCTGGGCATCGGCTATCAGCAGGCAGACCCTGTCTACCAGGGCCAGCGCGGCTACTCGGTCTACAACGTCGACAGCTTCTCGGGCGAAGCCTCGGGTTCGGGCACGACCCTTCCGACCCGCTTCGGCGCCCAGCAGATCGCGCCTGACGGCCAGAGCCTGGTTCCCTACTACCAGCCCTACAACTTCAACCCGTCGAACATCTTCAGCACGCCGTTCGAACGCTTCAACATCTTCAGCTCCGCGAAGTATGAAGTTGCCGACAACATCGAGATCTACAGCCGCGGCATGTTCTCGAAGCAGACCGTCTCGACGGTCATCGCCCCCTCGGGCGCATTCGGCATCTCGGTCGACATTCCGATCTCGAACCCGTTCCTGAACGACGGCCTGCGCAGCTCGTTCTGCTCGATCGCCGGCCTCGACGCTGCGTCCTGCGCCCTCGCAGCCGCCGCAACCGATCCCAACGACCCGAACTACCGCACCGCCACGACCTCGATGTACCGTCGTGCCGTCGAAGTCGGTCCGCGTATCTCCGACTACCAGACCACGATGTTCGACTATCGTGCCGGTATTCGCGGTGACGTAACCAGCAACATCCAGTTCGACGTTTCGGGCGCTTATGGCGAATCCGAAAACATCCAGACCATCAAGGGCTACACGCTCAACAGCCGCATTCGCGACTCGCTGCTGGCGACCAACAGCTCCACCTGCCTCGAAGGCACGACCGATGGCTGTATCCCGGTCAACTGGTTCACCCCGGATGCCACCACGCTCACGGCTGAGCAGATCGACTTCCTCACCGAGGAATCGACTGTCATCAACCGCTTCTCGCTGGCCCAGGCCACTGCGGAACTGAGCGGCAACATCGGCGTCAGTTCGCCGTTCGCCTCCGACCCGATCTCGTTCGCGGCCGGTGTCGAATTCCGCGAATACAACGCCAGCCAGGCTTCTGACACGCTTGCCCAGACCGGCGACCTCGGCGGTGCCGGCGGCGCGGCCCCGAACATCAAGGGCGGCTACAAGGTCTACGAAGTCTTCGGCGAACTTCAGGTTCCGCTGGTTCAGGACAAGCCGTTCTTCGAGGAACTCTCGCTGAACGCAGGCGTCCGCCAGTCGCACTACGAAGTCGACGCTGCAAGCAGCCCGAAGTACAATACCACGACCTGGACCGTCGGCGGCGTCTGGGGTCCGGTTTCGGACATCAAGCTGCGCGGTAACTACAGCCGTGCCGTTCGCGCCCCGAACATCTACGAGCTGTTCTACCCGGTCACCACCGCCCTCACCAACCTGTCGGACGATCCCTGCGCCACCTTCACAGACACCGGCGGCGCGATCCCGGGCCGCTCGGCTCCGACCGGCGTTCTTCGTGACGTCTGTATCGCTCAGGGTGCGACTGCCGCCAACGTTGGAAACATCTTCCAGCCGGCAGCCGGCCAGGCCAACTACACGGGCGGCGGCAACATCAACCTGAAGCCCGAAAAGTCGGACTCCTGGACCCTTGGTGTCGTCTTCCAGCCCAGCGTCGTTCCCGGTCTGTCGCTCACGGTCGACTACTACAACATCAAGATCAAGGACGCGATCACCACGCCGACGCCGGGCGACGCCATGTCGGCCTGCTTCGACAACCTCAGCGTCACCAACCCTGCCTGCCTTGCCATCCAGCGTAACCCGCTCGACGGCGGCCTGAGCGGCGATCCGGCCACCACGCCGGGCCTTGCCCTCAACCTCAGCAACCAGGGCAAGCTGTCGACCGCCGGTATCGATTTCACGGCCAACTATCGCCGTAACATCGGTTTCGCGGACCTGATCCTGGCGCTGAACGGCAACTGGACCGACAAGAGCGTGTTCCAGTCCTCGCCGACTGGCGTTGCACGTGACTGCGTCGGCCTCTACTCCGAAAACTGCGCTTCGCTTCAGCCGAAGTGGCAGTGGTCGACCCGTACGACCCTGGCATTCGAGAACATCGACGTCTCGCTGCTGTGGCGCCACATCGACAGCTTCAAGTACGAAGACTTCGGCGAAGCGTTCCAGGGCACCCTTGGCGACGACGTCGGCGCGCTTGCCGGCAAGAACGTCGACTTCAACCGGATCAAGGCGTTCGATTACTTCGACCTGACGACCCGCTTCAACGCGACCGACAACGTCACGTTCACGGTCACGATCCAGAACCTGTTCGACAAGAAGCCGCCGATCGTCGGCTCGAACATCGGTTCGACCGCATACAACAGCGGCAACACCTACCCGTCGACCTACGACGCTCTGGGCCGTCGCTTTGCCGTGGCTGCAAAGCTGCGCTTCTAATCGTTACCGACGATTTGAGATTGAGGGGTGGACGGCAACGTCCGCCCCTTTTTCTTTGCGGCACATGAAAGCGCGAGAATTCAGGTGCGCACCGCGGCCTACGCCAAGGCTATAGCCCTGGACGTGCAGGCGGCGGCCGCCGCGCCATCGGCAATCAGCCGAAATTCAGGGCGTTTGGAAGTTCCAGCGGAATATTCTGAGCCGCGGCAATCGTGGACGCCCATTCCAGGACTGTCCCGATTTCATCGCGGTGAGCCATGCGCGCGGTATCCTGATCGCGCTGGCGCTGCCCGGCCGAGAATGCGTCCCCGCTCTTGCTGTCGCGGTGCAAGGCAGGCTGACCGGCCAGCACGTCCCGGTCAGGCACCGGAAGGCGATAATGGCGCAAGACCGCCGCCACCGAATCCACGGGGCGACGCGTCAAGGCCTCGCTATCCAGGGTGGCGACCCGGTCAGGCATCTGAGCCGCGATTTGCGCGAAATGACGCTGCTGCGCGAGCCAGCCCAATGCGGCGATCTGCAGGTCGGTTTGCAGGAACAGTTCCTCGGGACTGAAACCGAAATCCAGGTAACGATCTACGAGATATCCCTTCGCAAGCTGCCGGCACCAGATCCTGCACCACAATCCCTTTCTCACGACCGAAAGCAGGAACGGCTCAAGCGGAGCATAGAGAAGAACCGCCCTTGAATCAGGGGCAAGGTTCATCAGCGCCGGAATGATCGGATTCACGATGTTGGACGGCTTGATCACCGTCCGCTCTCCCTTCACGAACGGGCGGGCTATGAGCGCCAGCATATCCGCCGCCACTTCCCCCATCTGTCTCGGGTCTGCGCCTCTGCGACGCCATCCGATCAGGTCGTTGAGAAGAACCGGCTCCGAAAGCCCCGCCGCGATGCCGGGCAGGTCCAGCGCCTGGACCAACATGGTCGAGGCGCAGAATGCCGAATGGAAGATGAAATGCGGCTGGCATCCCGCTGCCCGATCCCAGTCGGCAAGTGCCTGCCGGCGGATGACGACCGGGCTTGTCTCCACCCCCAGATGTTCGTCAGTCAGGAACGGGACCTGCTGGCGCCCTGACCGCTCGATCCGGCGGAACTGGTAGCTGTCCTGAGCGGGATCGTAACGGTGGGCGAGCCAGGCCGCCTCGGGAACCTGCATATCTGTTGACAGCGTCATGACGGCCTTCTTGCTACGTCCGAGAGGCAATGGCAAGATCGAGGGCAAGGGGTAAATTCAGGGGGCATCAATGGGGGATTCCCAAGTCAACGAACTCGCGGCAAGCGCCAACGCGCGAGGCCTTGCAGCGTTACGAAGTGGCGACTTTGCCACCGCAATCGATTGTCATCGGGTCGCAGCAGAGGCCGACCCGGAATCAGGCGCGCTGCAACGGAACCTGGCGACGGCCTGCAGGGCGGCGGGAGACGACGAAGGCGAAATTGCGGCGCTGAAGGCCGCGATCGCGCTGGACGCGCGCGATTTCATTGCCTGGCTGCGCACCGCCCAATTGCGGACACGACGCGGTGAGGAATCGCAAGCCCTCTCCGCGTGGCACGCCGTCATTCAAATGAGTCAGGCGATCGGAGAACTGCCGCCCCTGCTCGCAGAGGAAGTGGCGCAAGGCCAGCGGGTGATCGCCGGCATTCAGGCGACGCTGACACAGGGCATGGAAACCCGCGTCTCCAGCAGGCTGGAAATGCTTCAGGGCCGCGACGCGCGCCGTGCCCGCGCCTTTCTCGACGCAGCGACCGGCAAGCGCCAGATCTTCAACGATCGCTGTTCGGGGCTGCATTACCCATTTCTGCCAGCGGACGAGTTCTTCGATGACGATCTGTTCCCATGGTTCGACCAGCTCGCCGCCCAGGCTGACAAGATTCGCGCAGAAGCGGTTCATGTGCTTGCGAACTGCCGGCATCTCTTCAGGCCGTATGTCCAGATGCCCAAGGGCGGCCATGCTGGCCCATGGGCCGTGCTCGACGGGAAGCTTGACTGGAGCGCCTGCTTCCTCTGGGAATACGGCACCCGCAACGAGGCACTTGCAGAGCATTGCCCTGCCACCTTCGCGGCGCTTGACGCGGTTCCGATGGCCCGCATTCCCAATCGCGCGCCAACCGCGTTCTTCTCCGTCCTGAAACCCGGCAAAGTCATCCCGCCACACACAGGCGTAACCAACACCCGGGCGATCATCCACCTGCCGCTCGTAGTACCCCCAAAATGCGGCTTTCGCGTGGGCGGCGAAGAACGGGAATGGATCGAGGGAAAGCCTTTCGCTTTCTCCGACACGATCGACCACGAAGCATGGAACCACGGAGAAGAGGATAGAATCCTGTTGATCTTCGATGCCTGGAACCCTCACCTTTCGCAGGTTGAACAGGACGCGATCATCGAGTTCTGCGATGTAGCGGACTCACTGGGACTTTCTCCCCAGGAACACGATATCGGCCGCTAAGTCCGCTTGGAACGCCGCGACAGTTCATTTGCGCCGCAACGCTGCTCGCGGTACTTTGCCTTTAGATGAAAATCAGGATCTCCACATGTTCCGAATCGTTCTAGCTACTGCCGCACTTCCCTTGCTCGGCTGCCTCGGTGTCAGCGCGGCTGCGCAGGCCGCCGAACCAGCCGCCGCAACAACAACACCGGTGGCAGCCGCACCGAATGCGCTGACCGACCCCGATGACGTCATCAAGTGCCGCATGATCAAGGTTACCGGCAGCCGCCTCGCCGGAGAACGTGTCTGCAAGCCCGTCGGTGAATGGCGCCGCCTGCGCGAACGCGGCAGCGAAGCGGCAAGGGACATCGTCGATTACAGCCGCAGTCGCCCCGGCGGCCAGTAAGGCCAGCGCTGAAACACCTGCTCTCCCGACCCAGGCAAGCGCATCCGGCCGAGCCGCGCTTGCAAACCGGCGGTCGCCCGCTAGGGTCGGGTGAAGAATTCCGAGGGGACTGTTTCCAGCATGGCACACCGATTTCTGCCCAGCGCGGCCATTGGCGCGGTGGGACTTCTCGCGACTTTCGCCGCATGTCCAGCGCAGGCCAAGGATTCCGACAGAGCGCTTCCTCCGGATGTGGCCAAGCTTGCGGCGTGTCGAGCAATCGCCGATTCCGGCGAACGCCTCGCCTGCTTCGATCGCGAAAGCCGAATATTGCTGGGAGCGATCGAAACCGGCAGTGTGAAGGTCGTGGACAAGGAAGGCATTCGTGAAGTCCGCCGCTCGCTCTTCGGCTTCACCCTTCCTCGCGTCGATCTTTTCGGGGGCGGGGAAAGAAGCGGCGAGGAAGAGGTCAAGCTCATCAAGACCACGCTTTCCTCGGTCCGGGGAGCGGCCAGCGGAAAGCTGCTCTTCACGTTGGCAGACGGAGCACAGTGGCAGACCAACGAAGCACTGGGCACGGTTCGCATGCCCAAGGTGGGCGACGACGTTGAACTGGAAGCCGCCGCTCTCGGGTCCTACTGGGTCCGCTTCAAGGGCGGCCGAGCGCTGAAAGCACATCGGGTCAACTGACCTGCCGCAACGATTGTAAGGAAAAGGGTGCGAGATCAATCTCGCACCCTCTTTTCGTTTTACTCCACGCTGATCGCCAGCGCGCCGTCGCCGTCGTCGATGTGGACGTGCGAACCGTCCGGCACTTCGCCTGCCAGCAGCTTCTCTGCCAGCGGGTCCTGGACGTAGCGCTGGACCGCCCGCTTCAAGGGCCTGGCGCCGTAGACCGGATCGTAGCCCACCCGGCCGAGCCAGCGCTTGGCCGCGTCGGTCAGGTCGAGCACGATCTTGCGGTCCTTGAGCAGCTTCTGGACACGCGCCACCTGGATATCGACGATCGGACCCATGTGCTCCTGGCCGAGGCGGTGGAACAGCACGATCTCGTCGAGACGGTTGAGGAATTCGGGGCGGAAATGCCCGCGCACCACTTCCATCACTTGCGGCTCCACGGTGTCCACGTCCTGCCCTTCGTCAAGCTGGGTCAGGTACTGGCTGCCGAGGTTGCTGGTCAGGATGATCAGGGTGTTGGTGAAATCCACCACCCTGCCCTGCCCATCGGTCAGGCGTCCGTCGTCGAGCACTTGCAGCAGCACGTTGAACACGTCCGGGTGCGCCTTCTCGACCTCGTCGAACAGCACGACCTGATAAGGCCGGCGCCGCACCGCCTCTGTCAGAACGCCGCCCTCGTCGTAGCCGACATAGCCCGGAGGCGCGCCGATCAGGCGGGACACCGCGTGCTTCTCCATGAACTCGCTCATGTCGATGCGGACCATCGCGCTGTCGTCGTCGAACAGGAAGCCCGCGAGCGCCTTGGTCAGCTCGGTCTTGCCGACACCCGTCGGGCCGAGGAACAGGAACGAGCCCAGCGGTCGGTTCGGATCCTGAAGCCCGGCGCGGGCGCGCCGCACCGCCTTGGAAACGGCCGAGACCGCATCCTTCTGGCCGATCACGCGCGCGCCGATCACGTCCTCCATCTTGAGGAGCTTCTCGCGCTCGCCTTCCAGCATCTTGTCCACCGGAACCCCGGTCCAGCGGCTAACAACGCCGGCGATGTCGTCCTCGGTCACCTCTTCACGCAGGAGCGCGTTTCCGGCCTGGGCCTGCGCCTCGGACAGCTTGCGCTCCAGCGAGGGGATCGTGCCATAGGCAAGCTCGCCCGCCTTGGCGAGGTCGCCTGTCCGCTGGGCCTGATCGAGCTCGACGCGCGCGGCATCGAGCTGCTCCTTGATCCTGCCTTCCGCGGCGATCTTGTCGCGCTCGTTCTGCCAGCGCGTGGTCAGTTCGCTCGACTGCTGTTCGAGATTGGCCAGTTCCTCGCGCAGAGAGGCAAGGCGGTCCTTCGATGCCTCGTCGGTCTCCTTGCCGAGGGCCATTTCCTCGATCTTGAGCTGGATGATACGGCGGTCGAGCTTCTCGATCTCCTCGGGCTTGCTCTCCACTTCCATGCGGATGCGGCTGGCGGCCTCGTCCATGAGGTCGATCGCCTTGTCCGGCAGGAAGCGGTTGGTGATGTAGCGGTTGGAGAGCGTCGCCGCCGCCACAATGGCGCCGTCGGTGATCCGCACGCCGTGATGCAGCTCGTACTTCTCCTTGAGCCCGCGCAGGATCGAGATCGTGTCCTCCACCGTCGGCTCGCCCACGAAGACCGGCTGGAACCGGCGCTGCAAGGCCGCGTCCTTCTCGACGTACTTCTGGTATTCATCGAGGGTGGTCGCGCCGATGCAGTGCAGTTCGCCGCGTGCGAGGGCGGGCTTCAGCAGGTTGCCCGCATCCATCGAACCTTCGGAAGCGCCCGCGCCGATCAGCGTGTGCATCTCGTCGATGAACAGGATGATCTGGCCGTCCGCGCCCTTCACTTCGTCGAGCACTGCCTTGAGGCGTTCCTCGAACTCGCCGCGATACTTGGCGCCCGCGATCAGCGAGCCCATGTCGAGCGCCATGAGGCTGCGGTCCTTGAGGCTGTCGGGCACGTCGCCATTGGCGATGCGCAGCGCCAGGCCCTCGGCGATGGCGGTCTTGCCAACGCCGGGGTCGCCGATGAGCACGGGGTTGTTCTTGGTGCGGCGGGCGAGGATCTGGACGGTGCGGCGGATTTCCTCGTCACGGCCGATCACCGGGTCGAGCTTGCCGTCGCGCGCGGCCTGCGTGAGGTCGCGGGCATACTTCTTCATCGCGTCATAGGCGTTTTCGGCCGAAGCGCTGTCGGCATTGCGGCCGCCGCGCAGTTCGGAAATCGCCGCCTCCAGCGCCTGGGGCGTGAGGTTGGCGGCCTTGAGCGCCTGCCCCGCCGAAGTCGTGGTGGCCAGCGCCAGCGCGAGCAGCATGCGCTCCACGGTGACGAAGCTGTCGCCCGACTTGGCGGCGAGTTGCTCGGCCTGGTCGAGCACGCGCACGGCATCGTTGTCCAGCCCCGGAGCGCCCTGGGCACCGCTGCCCGAAACCGTGGGAATCCTGCCGAGCGCCTTGTCGATTTCCTGCACCGCGAAGGCCGGATTGCCGCCCGCGCGCTGGATGAGGCCGGAAGCCATGCCCTCGCTATCCTCAAGAAGGGCCTTGAGGATGTGGTCGGAGCTGATGCGCTGATGATTCATGCGGATCGCAACAGTCTGCGCCGCCTGAAGGAAACCCTTGGCCCGGTCAGTGAACTTTTCGAGATTCATGGTATGAATTGCCTCCTGATCTCGACCATATAGTGTTGCACATTTGCAACACAAGGTGTGCCATGACATTTTTCGCGCGGCACATTCTGATGGCGCGCAGATGGGAAGAAAGCGTTGATTCTCAAGAGCCGGAACCGGCTTGTCACAAGATGGGAAGCGCCGCGCGGAATGCCACCCCCTCGAAAACGTCGCCGTGGCGTTGAACGTGCCTGCCGTTGCGCATTCGCTTGGCGCGAAGGTTGCCCTTGCCTAGCCTCTCCCGACAAGACCCGAAAACCAATGGGAAGAGGCATCAGACGTGGCGAAATTCACTCCCCAGCAGGCAGCGGACGTGCTTGCCATCAAGCAGGTCGTCTATGAATGGGGCGACGAACTGGACATTCACAACGGCCTCGAAATGCGCAGCGCCGACGTTCTGGCCGAGGATGTGGCCTACAACGTCGGCGGCGAATGGCGCGAGGGACTGCCCGCGGTCGAGACCTTCTACAAAGGCCGCGCCGAAGCGCTGCGGGCAGGCGCGGGCCTGATGACCATGCGCCATATCATCACTTCGCTGCGGGTTTCCTTCGACGATGCCGACCATGCGAAAGTCGGCTATCTCCTGGTGTTCTTCGCCGCCGTGGGCGAGGCTCCGTTCGAGAAATACTGCGATCCGCTGGCAGTCGCCGACGTGAAGATGGAATGCCGCCGCGACAGCGACGGGGAGTGGCGCATCACCCGCTTCGATTCCGGCCAGATCTTCAAGCGGGGGTAATCAACGGCGGGGGGAATTGTCCGTCGTCCCGGACCCGATCCGGGACGACCTCTCTCTTCCCGCCGCCCCTCTTGCATCCCATCGCCTTTGTCGCTGGTCCTTGCCGAACAACGTGCTAGACCTTTGGCCATGCGACTTGCTCCCCGTTCCAGCGCCATTGCGCTCGCCGCCGCCCTCGCTCTCTCCGCCTGCGCCAGCGCCCCCACGGCCAGTGTCGCCTCGCCACCGCCGGCACCGTCGGAGAATGCCGCCCCGGCACCGGCCTCCCCGGCCGAACTCGTCGCCAGGGTGGACATCCCTTACGAGAAGTTCGTGCTCGCCAATGGGCTCACCACGATCATCCACACCGATCGCAAGGCCCCTATCGTCGGGGTGACGGCGTACTACAAGGTCGGCTCCAAGAACGAGCCGCGCGGAAAGACCGGCTTCGCGCATCTTTACGAGCACCTGTTCTTCGGCGGATCGGCCAACGTGCCGGACTTCGACGTGCCGCTGGAAGGCGCGGGCTCCACGCCCACCAACGGCTCCACCTGGTACGACCGCACCAATTACGTGGAAACCGTGCCCACGGGCGCGCTGGACCTTGCGCTGTTCATGGAAAGCGACCGCATGGGCCACCTGCTGCCCGCAGTCACCCAGGACAAACTCGACAAGCAACGGGGCGTCGTCCAGAACGAGAAGCGCCAGGGTGACAACCAGCCCTACGGCCTCTTCGAATATGCCCAGGCCGAAGGCCTGCTGCCGGTGGGCCACCCCTACCGCCACTCCACCATCGGCTCGATGGCCGACCTCGACGCCGCCACCCTCACGGACGTTCGCAAGTGGTTTACCGACCACTACGGCCCGAACAACGTCGTGCTCGTGCTCTCGGGCGACATCGACGCCGCCACCGCCCGCCCCAAGGTGGAGAAATGGTTCGGCGACATTCCGCGCGGCCCCGAGATCAAGCCCGTCACTGCCGAACCCGTGACGCTTTCGGCGCCGGTGAAGCGCGAAATCGTAGACCAGGTGCCGGTCCTGCGCCTTACCCGCAACTGGACCGCTCCCGGCCTGAACGATGCCGATACCCCCGCGCTCCAGATCGGCATGCGGGTGCTCGGCGGCCTTGCCAGTTCGCGGCTCGACAATGAACTGGTACGCGGACAGCAGCTTGCGGTGGCCGTGACCGCCTATTCGCAGGTGTTCCAGCAGCTCAGCATGCTCACCATGGCCATGGACGTGAAGCCCGGCGTGAACCGCGCCAAGGCCAACGCCGCCTTCGACAAGGTCCTCGCCGACTGCTTGCGCGACGGGCCGACCGAGGATGAAGTGCGCCGTGCCGTCGTCAGCACCCTTTCCGGCGAGATCGGCGGCCTTGAACGCGTCGGCGGCTTCAGCGGCAAGGGAGCCACCCTGGCCGAGGGTCAGGTCTATTCGGACGATCCCGCCAAGTACAAGCAGGACCTTGCCCGCATGGCCGCGCTCACCCCGGCGGAAGTCAAGGCGGCAATGAACAAATGGCTCTCGCGCCCGGTCTATGCCCTCGACGTCGTTCCCGGCGCCCGCACCGAAAGCGGCGATGCCATGGGCGGCTGGGGCGACGAGGCGAAACAGCCCGCACCCCGCCCGGACCCCAAGGCCAAGGCGCCTGCCCTCGCCGCCGGACCCAAGCGCGAATTCCCGCAACTCGGCCAGATCGGCGCACTGACTTTCCCGGCGATCGAGCGCACGACGCTTTCCAACGGCATCCCGGTGGCGCTTGCGCGCCGTACCGCGGTTCCCAAGCTGGTGCTCTCGCTCGATTTCGACGCCGGCTATGCCGCCGATGCGCTCGATACGCCGGGCACGCAGGGGCTGATGCTGGCCATGCTCGACCAGGGCACCTCGAAGCTCGACGCAACCCGCATCGCCGAAGCGCAGGAACGCCTCGGCGCCAGCATTTCGATCGACGGCTCGCTGGACACCAGCAGCGTGACGCTCTCGGCGCTCTCGGCCAATCTCTCGCCATCGCTGGACCTCATGGCCCAGATCGTGCGCGATCCCGCCTTCAGCCCGTCCGAAGTGGAGCGCGTGAAGTCCCAGTCGGAAGCCGAACTGGCGCAGGCGCTGTCAACGCCGGACGATCTCGCCGCCCGCTCGCTCGGCAGCGAACTCTTCGGGAACCACCCTTACGCCCAGCCCTCGGACGGCCTCGGCAATGCCGCCTCGCTCGCCGCGCTCACCCCTGCCCAGCTCAAGGCCGCGCATGACAAGTGGCTGCGCCCCGATCTCGCCCGGATCACCGTGGTGGGGGATGTGACGATGGCCGAACTGAAGCCGATGTTGGAACGCGCCTTCGGCCAGTGGCAGGCCCCGGCCGTGCCAAAACCCGTAAAGCCGCTCGACACCGCCGTGCCCGCCGCCACCGGCAGCCGGATCGTCCTGATCGACCGGCCGAATTCGCCGCAATCCGTGATCGTGGCGGGCCGCGTCCTGCCGATGACCGGGAAGACCCCGGACGCGGAACCCCTGCAACTGGCTAACGACGTGCTCGGCGGCGGCTTCCTCTCGCGCCTCAACAAGGACCTGCGCGAGGACAAGGGCTGGAGCTACGGCGTCCATAGCGGCGTGGCTCAGCCCGTCGGCCCACGCTCGGTCCAGGTCGCGGCCCCGGTCCAGTCCGACAAGACCGGCGAGGCGATCAAGGCCATCATCGCCGACATGGGCGCGCTTCCGGCAGGCAGGCCGGTAACCGCGGAGGAACTCCAGCGCGTTACCGAAGGCGCGATCCGGCAGCTTCCCAACCTGTTCGAAACCGACGCCGCCGTGCAGGCAGCAATCCGCAAGAACGACCGTCTCGGCCGCCCGGAAGATTATTACGTCGGCCTTGCCGCCAGGTATCGCACGATAGACGCCAAGGCGATCGGCGCTGCCGCCACGCAATATCTCCAGCCCAACGGCCTGACGTTCGTGATCGTGGGCGATCGCAAGGTGGTTGAACCGCAACTCAAGGGCCTCGGCCTGCCCGTCGAAGTGCGCGCGGCACCGGCAGCGCCCGAAGGCCAAGAATAAGGAGACCAGGAATGTCGCTGCTCGGCGGAACTTACGAATGTTCGACCAAGACCCCGATGGGGCATCAGAAGGGCACGCTTACCATCATTCCGGCAGGTGACACCTTCACCGGCCAGATCACCGGCGACCTCGGCACGATGGAATTGCGGGACGGCAAGATCAGCGGCAACACGCTGAGCTGGAAGATGAAGATGACCTCACCGATGCCGATCGATCTCGACTGCAAGGCCACGGTCGACGGCACCGACCTCACCGGCACGATCAAAGCCGGCTTTTTCGGTACGATGAAGCTGGAAGGCAACAAAATCGCCTGAACCGGCGAACCCGCAGACAAGAAAAAGGGCGGCCAGCGATGGCTGCCCTTTTTTCATGGCCGCTGCCATTCCCACATGATCGCCCCGCGCGGCAGAGCTGAATTCTATTCTTTAACATCAAGTCTCTTGCCAGTTTGCACCAGGCCCAATATTGGCTGATCGCGCAGGAAAGACCGACGTTGGGGAACATCGGCCGCTACCTTGCCGGGGGTTTAAACTTGATGAGTTCCACTATTCGGCACGCGATTTTCGCGGCCGCCTGTTGCGTGCAGCCTTTCGTGGCGACGGCGAGCGCGCAGGCCCAGATACCTGAAACGCTGGCCGCGCCTGCTGCCGCTTCTGCTGCTTGCGAACTGCATGTCTGGCCGGGCCACGATTTCCATTCGGTCTATTACGGCTGGGCACACGGCGGCACCGTGGACGGAGCAGCCAAGGGACGCGACGGATACGAGAATGTACCGCATGAACCGCTTTCGGCGGGCGAACAGGTCAAGATACTCGGCTTGGCAGATCTTGCCGCCACGCTCAGCCTCGCCGGATATCGCACGGTCATCCACGAAACGCCGCTGTCCAGCCGCGAAATCCGCACCGGCCTTGCCCGCCACGCACTGGATACGCCGCGCTGCTACGCCGAATTGATGATCGACGACCTCGTCCTGCAGAAGAATTTCACCGGCACGCAAGCGCTCAACATCCTTTACCGCTTCCGCCAATTCGATGGTGACGTGTCCGGCCGCAGCTTCGGCACCTATATCCAGGTGCCGGTTCGCATTGCCGACAAGGCTATCGACAGGTCATCCGATGCGATCGTGTCCGAACTGGCGTCCGCCTATTCCATCAGCATCCACGATTTCGGCAAGGCGCTGGCGGCGCCGCCGAAAAAGAAACGCTGACCCATTCAACTACGGAGTGCGACTGTAATGAAAATGATCTCGCGTGCATGTCTGCTCGCGGCACTGGTCTTTGCGCCTGCCGCTCACGCGCAGGACGCAGCAGCCCCTGCGGCAGCAACAGCCCCTGTACCCGGACTGCAGCCTGCGGCAGCTGCGGACGGTTGCGAACTGCATCTATGGCCGGCCGAACGCATGCGGTCCCAGACCACAGGCCTGCTTGGCGGCGGCCTGCTCGATGCAGCGCTGCATGCCGACCGGGATTCGAGCAATCAGTCGCTGATGGCAAGCGCACTCGACAGTCCCTCGCAGCTCGACGCACTCGTGGCGATGGATCTGCGCACCCTGTTGCCGCTGACGCCGGGCACCACCATCATTCGTCACGAGCAGCCGCTCGAACGCAAGACGATGAACAAGATCAAGACACGCCGCTCGGATTCGGCCGCCGCATGCTACTCCGAACTCATCGTCGCCGATGTGTTCTACATGAAGGCGGCAATCTATGGCCGCTCGCTGCGCACGCTGTTCATGTATCGCCGGTTCGATGCCGCCCAGAAGATCACCTGGGAATACAAGGCATGGGGCGGTAATGGCCTGTCGCTGTTCCCGCCGAAAGAAGGCGAGGACGCCGTTGCGGCACTTGGCGAGCTGGGTACCGTCTACCAGAAGAACTTCGTCGAATATGCACACAACGCCATTACCGCCGCTCCCAAGAAGGTAGCCGCGAAGTAAGCCGCTTCAAACGAAGAAGGGCCGGAAAGCACAGCGCTTTCCGGCCCTTCTTTATGTCTATGATACCCTGCGTCAGCCGAGCTTGGCCTTCAGGATCTCGTTCACCACCTGCGGGTTGCCCTTGCCGGCCATTGCCTTCATCGTCTGGCCGACGAAGAAGCCGAACAGCGCAACCTTGCCTTCGCGGTACTGGGCGACCTTGTCGGCATTGGCGGCGAGAATCTCGTCCACCTTGGCCTCGATGGCGCCGGTGTCCGATTCCTGCTTCAGGCCTTCGCGCTCGACGATGACGCCGGCATTGTCGCCAGTCTCGAACATCGTTTCGAGAACCTGCTTGGCGATCGAGCCCGAGATCGTGCCCTTGCCCACCAGCGCCAGAAGCTCCGCCGCCTGTTCGTGACTGATCGGCGATTCTTCCAGCGACTTGCCCTGCTTGTTGAGCGCGCCGAAGAATTCGGAAATCAGCCAGTTGGCAGCCTGCTTGGCAACGTCAGCGGGAGCCTTGCCCTGTGCCGAAGCCGTCTCCGCCAGCAGCGCCTCGAACCATGCGAAAGTATCGACATCGGCGGTCAGCACGGCAGCGTTGTAGGCCGAAAGGCCCAGTTCGCCTTCGTAGCGGGCGCGCTTGGCGTCCGGCAGTTCGGGCAGGCTCGCGCGGCAGGCCTCAAGGAAGGCATCGTCAAGTTCGAGCGGCAGCAGGTCCGGATCGGGGAAGTAGCGATAATCGTGCGCATCTTCCTTCGAACGCATCGAACGCGTCGAGCCGGTGGTGGGATCGAACAGGCGCGTTTCCTGCACGATCTTGCCGCCGCCTTCCAGCACGTCCACCTGACGGTTTGCCTCGTGCTCGATCGCCTGCATGACGAAGCGCACGGAGTTGACGTTCTTGGTCTCGGTACGGGTGCCGAGTTCGTCACCGGGCTTGCGCACCGAGACGTTGACGTCCGCGCGCATCGAGCCCTGGTCCATGTTACCGTCGCACGAGCCGACATAGCGCAGGATCGTCCGCAGCTTCGACAGGTAAGCCCCTGCTTCCGCAGGCGAAGCCATGTCCGGGCGGCTGACGATTTCCATCAGCGCCACGCCGGAGCGGTTAAGGTCGACATAGGACATCGTCGGATGCTGGTCGTGCATCAGCTTGCCCGCGTCCTGCTCGACGTGGATGCGCTCGATGCCGATCACCTTGTCGGCCGGGATGCCCGCCTTCTCGTCCGCCTCGATGGTCAGCGAGCCTTCGCCCACGATCGGGTGGTAGAGCTGGCTGATCTGGTAGCCCTGCGGAAGATCGGCGTAGAAGTAGTTCTTGCGGTCGAAGCGGGACCACTTGTTGATCTGCGCGTCGATCGCCATGCCGGTACGCACGGCCTGACGGATGCATTCGCGGTTCGGAACCGGCAGCATGCCCGGCATCGCCGCGTCGATCAGCGAGACCTGGCTGTTAGGCTCTGCGCCGAATGCCGTCGCCGATCCGGAGAACAACTTGGAGTTCGAGGTGACCTGCGCGTGGACTTCGAGGCCGATCACGACCTCCCAGTCACCGGTGGCGCCCTGGATGCGATAAGTGCTCATATTACCACCACTTTTCCGGCTTGGCGGCAAACTGTGCGCGGGCCTCGATGGCGAGACCGGCGTTCAGCACGCCCTGTTCGTCGAAAGCCTTGCCGATGACCTGAAGACCCAGCGGCAGACCTTGGCGGTTGAGGCCGGCCGGGACCGACATCGCCGGAAGACCCGCGAGCGAGGCGGGCACCGCGAAGACGTCGTTCAGGTACATCTTCAGCGGATCGTCGACGTTCTCGCCAAGGCCGAAGGCGGCCGAAGGCGCGGTCGGCGCAAGGATCACGTCGCACTCTTCGAAGGCCTTGGCGAAGTCCTGCGCGATCAGCGCGCGGACCTTCTGGGCCTGCGTGTAGTAGGCGTCGTAGAAACCGGCCGAGAGCACGTAAGTGCCGATCAGGATGCGGCGCTTCACCTCGGGGCCGAAACCGGCGGCGCGGGTCGCGGCGTACATGTCCTGAAGGTTGGCACCGTCCGGCAGATCGCGCAGGCCGTACCGCACGCCGTCATAGCGGGCGAGGTTCGACGAGGCTTCGGCAGGCGCGATGATGTAGTAAGTCGGCAGCGCGTACTTGGTGTGCGGCAGCGAGATCTCGACGATCTGAGCGCCCGCATCCTTCAGCCAGGCAATGCCGTCGTCCCACGACTTGGCGACATCGTCGTCCAGACCATCGACGCGGTATTCCTTCGGAATGCCGACCTTCTTGCCTTTCATGTCGCCCGAGAGCGCGGCTTCCCAGTTCGGCACCGGCATGTCGAGGCTGGTCGAATCCTTGGCGTCGAAACCGGCCATGGCTTCGAGCATGATCGCGCAGTCCTGCACCGAGCGGGCCATCGGGCCCGCCTGGTCGAGCGAGCTGGCGAAAGCAACCACGCCCCAGCGCGAGCAGCGGCCGTAAGTCGGCTTGATGCCGGTGGTGCCGGTGAATGCGGCGGGCTGGCGGATCGAGCCGCCGGTGTCGGTGCCGGTCGCCGCCGGGCAGAGGCGCGCGGCGAGAGCCGACGACGAACCGCCCGAGGAACCGCCCGGCGCCAACGCGGCGTTGCCGCCATCGTTGCGCTTCCACGGCGAGATCACATTGCCGAAATAGCTGGTCTCGTTCGACGAGCCCATGGCGAACTGGTCGAGGTTCAGCTTGCCCAGCATGCCTGCGCCGGCATCCCACAGCTTCTGCGAGACGGTCGATTCGTACTGCGGCTTGAAGCCTTCCAGCATGTGGCTGGCGGCCGTCGTCTGCACGTCGAAGGTGGCGAACAGGTCCTTCATGCCGATCGGCACGCCGCCCATCTTGCCGAGAGCCTCGCCGCGCGCACGCTTGGCGTCGGTGGCAGCTGCCGCTTCGATGGCCTTTTCAGGCGTGGCGATGATGAAGGCGTTCAGCGCTTCCTGCGCGGCGGCGACATTGGCGTTGAAAGCTTCCGCCACTTCGACGGCGGAGAAATCGCCGCCGGCCACACCGTCGCGGATCTGCGCAACGCCGAGTTCCGTAAGATCAGTCATTATTCGATCACCTTGGGCACGCCGAAGAAGCCGTGTTCGGCGGCGGGAGCATTGGCCAGAACGGCATCGCGCTTGTCGCCGCCGGTCAGCGGATCGGCGTCGATCACGTCGTCGCGCAGGCGCAGCGTGTTGGGGATGACGGCGGTCATCGGCTCGACGTTCGAAGTATCGACTTCGCCGAGTTGCTCGACCCAGGCGAGAATGCCGTTGAGTTCGGGGACCATCGCCTCGATTTCGGCCTCGCTCACCTTGATGCGGGCGAGGCTGGCGATCTTCGCAACGGTTGCGGTATCGACCGACATGGCGTTCCTTCAGTTTGACCGGCGCGGCTCTGCACGCGCCGGGAGATCAGGATCGGGCAGCTAGCACCCGTCCGAAATTGCTTCAAGCATGGACGCCTCCGGGAGTGCGTCCGGCCCGGCTCATTGCGAGCCGGGTTGGGCCGGTTGCGCCTGCCCTTGCTGCGCGGCGATCATCGCGTCGAGTTCCGCGCGGGTCTTGAAGTCGAGCAGGGTCACTTCGAAGACGAGGTCGGAATTGGGCGGGATCGGCCCGCCGCCTTCCGCGCCGTAAGCCAGTTCCGCCGGGATCAGGATGCGGTAGCTGCCGCCGCGCTGCATCTGCACGAGCCCGTCGGCAAAGCCGGGAACGACTTCGCCCACGGCCATCGGCATCTGTTCGTTCTGGTCGAACACGGTGCCGTCCTTGAGCATGCCCTTGTAGTTCACCAGCACATAGTCTTCGCGGGTAGGCTTGGCGCCCTGCCCCGCGGTCAGCGTGGTGACCACGACCTGGCGTGCGGGCGCAGGAGCCGGAGAAGGTGCAGTCTGGCCCGGTGCCGCGGCCGAAGCCGCAACAGGCAGGACGACGGCCAGCGCCAGGAGCGCCGGACGGAACGTGCGGATCATGGCGGCGATCAGTGTGCCGGACCTTCGGCGCCCGGAACGGCACCGTCGGGAATCGCGCCACCCGGAATCGCACCGCCGGGAATGGCACCGCCCGGTGCGCCGCCCTGCATCTGCTGGAGCTGCTGCATCAGGCGCTGCTGCTGCTCGATCTCGGCGCGGCTCTTGAAGTCGAGCAGCTCGATTTCGAAGTTCAGGTCGGTATTGGCCGGAATCTTGCCGACCGCCTTGTCGCCGTAAGCCAGCTTGGCCGGGATCTCGACCTCGTACTTGCCGCCGCGCTGCATCTTGACGAGCGCCTTGGTGAAGCCGGGGATCACCTCATTGAGGGCCATCGGAACCTGCTGCGCCTGATCGAAGACGTTTCCGTCCGGCAGCGTGCCCTTGTAGTTGATGAGCACGACGTCAGCGATCGTCGGCGATTCGCCCGAACCGGCGGTCAGCGTCTTGACGTGGACCTGCGGCGGCAGGGCAGCATAGGCGACGCCGCCGGCGGCCAGCGCGACTGCGGCAACGCCGAGCCAGATCTTGGTCAGCGAGCCCTTGGCAATCGGCTGCAGCGGAACGCGGGTGATCTCAGTCATGGTCTAGGGCCTCGTTCGGGTTCGCCCGGCGGGTACAGCTGCGCGGTAACTGCACGGCAGATGCACAAAGGGCGCGGATGGTATTTCCGCGCCCTCATGGCTCAAGCCGGAGCGGGGTTCAAGCCGCAAGCCGAGCAATTTAAGATGTGCCAATCACAATCGTAATCATACGATCCTGACTGTAGCGCGGCATTTCCCCGCTCCTCGCTCGGAAACGAGAAAACGGATGCCGCAAACCCCGCCCGGAGACGGGGCCGACATCAATCTTACTTGACGCCGTCACGCTCCATGCGCTTGCGCTCCAGCTTACGGGCGCGGCGCACAGCAGCGGCCTTTTCGCGAGCGCGCTTTTCCGAGGGCTTCTCGAAGTGACGACGCAGCTTCATCTCGCGGTAGACGCCTTCACGCTGCAGCTTCTTCTTGAGAGCCCGAAGAGCCTGATCGACGTTATTGTCGCGGACGAGAATCTGCATAAACCGACACACCTCACAAATCGAAGGCACGAATTCCGCATTCCGACGCGGAAGGCACCTTGAAAGAAAAAACGTAATTGCACCGAATCCCTGTCGGGGTCGGCTCGAAGTTGGGGGCCGCTAGCATCGCCGAGGCCGGAAGGCAAGCAATCTTGGCGAAAGATCGGCCAAAATGCGCCCTCCACCGAGGGTGGGACTCCCCGATGGAGGGTACTCATACACCAATCCCGCGCGTCAGGCCAGTTGATCGACGATCAGACCTGCTGCCGAAACGGTGGCGGAAGTCGCCGCGGAAGCCGTGTAGGTCGCGCCTTCGGCCTGCTGGGCCTTCAGGTTCTCGATGAAGGCCTGGACCGCGGCCAGCGTGGCATCGGCCTCATCGGCTTCTTCCGTGTCATCGGTGGAATCGGTGTCGTCCGTCTCATCGGTGTCGTCCGTTTCCTCGGTCTCTTCCGTCTCGTCGGTTTCCTCGACGGACGAACCGCCGGGCGGCGGACCGCCGGCACCGCGAGGACCGCCGGGACCACCCGCGCCGCCGGGTCCACCGGGGCCGCCGGCTCCGCCGGCCTCACCGCCATCCTGCGACGCGCCCTGCGCGAACAGGGATTGCAGGGTGGAGGCCTGATCTTCGGTCAGGGTGCCGTTTTCCACCTGGTCGGAAATCAGCGAATCGATCCGATCCTTCATCTGGGAAGGGTCGAGTTTGCTGCCCGAAGACGCCGTGCCGAGCGCGTCGTCGATCGAATCGAGCGCCGATTCGAGCGCCGCGGCATCGCTGTCGCTGACCGAACCGTTGCTCACGGCGGAGGCCAGCTTGTCCTCCATGTCCTGACTCGGATTGAACAGCGTGCTCAGCGCGCTTGTGGAAGATGATATCTGCATCATTATGTCTCCTTGCGGAGTGGGGTCGCACCCAATGACACTTATAGAAGGGCCGCGTGCCGTCCGGTCGGATGGAACGATTGGAAATCCGCGCATTCACGGCTAAGGCGGCCCAATGTCCCAACCTTCCTTTCTAGCCTCCTCGCTCTTTGTGGCGCTGGGCGGCGGCGTCGGCTCATGGCTGCGCTTTCTCACCGGCCTCGGCTGGACCGCCGTGATCGGCCCGGCAAGAGCCGGTGCGTTTCCCTATGGCACCCTTACCGTCAATGTCCTTGGCAGCCTTGCCATGGGCCTGCTGGCAGGCTGGCTCCTGCGCCACACCGCAGAGGGCGAGACTGCCCGCCTGCTCATCGGTGTCGGCGTGCTGGGCGGCTTCACCACCTTTTCCTCGTTCAGCCTCGACACCATTGCCCTTGCCATGCGCGGGCAGCTCGGTCTTGCGGCTTTCTATGTCGCGATCTCGCTGATCGCGGGCTTCGCCGCGCTGTTTGCCGGCTTTTCCATCACGAAGGGAGTCGCCGCATGAGCCGCGACAATTCAGATTCCGTCCGCCAGTTCACCGTCGGCCGCGACGACGAAGACATCCGTCTCGACCGCTGGTTCAAGCGCCACCTGCCCGAAGTCGGCTTCGCGATGGTGTCGCGCTGGGCGCGCACCGGACAGATCCGTGTCGACGGCAAGCGCGCCGATGTCGACACCCGGCTCGTCGCGGGCCAGGTCCTGCGCGTGCCGCCGGGCGGCGAGGCCAAGCCCGGCCTCGGTGGCTCGCGCCCGCGCCGCGAACTGACGGAAGCAGAGATCGAACTCGCCGATTCGATGGTCCTCACGCAGGACCGCTCGGCGATCGTGCTCAACAAGCCGCCGGGCCTCGCCACGCAGGGCGGATCGGGCATGAAGGAGCACGTGGACGGCCTGCTTGACGCCTATGCGGAGAAGGGCCCGCGCCCCCGCCTCGTCCACCGGCTGGACAAGGACACTTCCGGCGTCCTGCTGATCGCCCGCACGCCCGGAAGCGCGGCGTTCTTCTCCAAGCGCTTTTCCGGGCGCACCGCCAAGAAGATCTACTGGGCGCTGGTGGTCGGCGTGCCGAGCATCAACGACGGCATGATCGAACTGCCGCTCGCCAAGCAGCCGGGCACCGGCGGCGAGAAGATGCATGTGGATGAGGAAGGCGGCCAGTCCGCCCGCACCCGTTACCGCGTGCTGGACCGTGCCGGCAACCGCGCCGCCTGGGTCGAACTGCACCCGCTGACGGGCCGTACGCACCAGTTGCGCGTCCATATGGCGGCAATCGGCCACCCGATCGTAGGTGACGGCAAGTATGGCGGGCAGGAAGCGTTTCTTTCGGGCACGATCAGCCGCAAGATGCACCTCCACGCCCGCCGGCTCATCATCGAGCACCCGGACGGCACCCCGCTGGACGTGACCGCCCCCCTGCCCGAGCATTTCGCCAATTCGCTGGCCTCGCTCGGTTTCGACGAGGCGGACGGCGCGGAACTGCCCGAATCCGCGCCGGAGTTCACCAAGGACGACGAGAAGCGCGCCGCCAAGGCTCACGCCAAGCAGTATCGCAAGGAACGCCGGGGTGAGCGCCGCTCGCGCCGCGATACCCCTTCCGACCGTCCCTCACGCGGCAAGCCCTCGGGCAAGACCGCATCGCGCCCGGGCGCAAAGTCCGCAGGCAAGCCCGGCGGAAAACCCGGCAAGACCGGTCCCGGCAGCAAGACTGGCCCCGGCGCAGCCCGATCGGCGCCTGCCCGCCCCGCCTCGCGTAAACCCGGCGGCTCGGCACCTTCCGGCGGACGGCCTTCCGGTCCGCGAGGAAAGCGGTGACCGCGGCGGTAAAGTTCGCCGTCTTCGACTGCGACGGTACCCTGGTCGACGGGCAGGCACCGATCTGCGAGGCGATGGAAGCGAGTTTCGCCCGCTTCAGCCTGCCCGCTCCCTCGCGCGGCCTGATCCGCCGCGCGGTGGGCCTCTCGTTGCCGCAGGCGATCCGGCAGCTCCTGCCCGATAGCGGCGAAGAGCAGCAAAATGCGATGGCGGAAGCCTACAAGGTCGCATTCCGACAGGCACGAGAGGAAGGGCGCGTCTCGCAACCGCTGTTTCCCGGCATCGAGGACTGCCTGCGCACTCTTCACGCGCGCGGATGGACGCTTGGCGTGGCCACCGGCATGTCGGACCGGGGCCTGGGCCACTGCCTTGCGGCCAACGGCATTTCCGACCTCTTCGTCACCCTCCAGACGGCGGATCGCCACCCCTCCAAGCCGCATCCCGCGATGCTGGAGGAAGCACTGTTCGATGCGGGCGCCCTGCCCGGCGAAACGGTGATGATCGGTGACACCGCCTATGACATGAAGATGGCGAAAGCCGCCGGAACCCGCGCCGTCGGCGTGGACTGGGGCTATCACCACCCGCGCGAACTGACCGAGGCCGGCGCCGAGAAGGTCGTCGCAGCGCCGGGCGAACTTGCGGAGTACCTCCTGGCATGACCGAACAAGATCCGGCGAGGGCCCGCTTCGCCACCATCCAGCTCGTGCGTATCTTCGGCGTCGCCTGCGTGATCGCGGGCATGGCGATCGGCGCCGAAAAGCTCGCCGCGCCGCTCTGGCTTGGATACCTCCTGATCGCCAATGGACTGATCGACGTGTTCGTCATCCCCAAGGTGCTGGCGCGCAAGTGGCGGAGCCCGAAATGAAGCGCTTCTACAAGGAGGCCTCGATCGGTGAGACCGTAGGCGGGCAGGCGTGGCGCGTGCTGCTGGACGGCCGACCGATCAAGACCGCCGGTGGCCGCCCCCAGGTCGTGCCGACAAGGGCGCTCGCGGAAGCGCTTGCCGCCGAGTGGGCGGCGCAAGGCGAACAGATCGACGCGCGGAGCTTCTATTTGCGCGATCTGGCCGACTTTGCCGTGGATGCGGTTTCGGACGACCGCGAGCAGACGATCCGCGATCTCCTGCCTTATGCCGAGACGGACACGCTCTGCTACCGCGCCGAGCCGGGCGAGGCATTTCACGAGCGCCAGCTGGCCGTGTGGGAGCCCCTGCTTGTCGAAGCGGAAACCCGCTACGACGTGCACTTCACGCGGATCTCCGGGATCATTCCCAAGCCGCAGCCAGCCGAGACGCTGGCCCGCATCGAACTCGCCCTTGCCGCCGAGAGCGACTTCTCGCTGGCCGCGCTCAAGATGCTCTCCAGCCTCGCCGCCTCGCTGGTGATCGCCATGGCTGCGATCCGGCCGGGCGCCGATGCGGAAGCGCTGTGGAAAGCCGCCAACCTGGAAGAAGACTGGCAAGTCGAGCTCTGGGGCGAAGACTGGGAAGCCGCCGAGCACCGCGCCGCGCGCTTCGAGGCGTTCAAGCTGGCCATGCGACTGGCAGAACTTTTGAGGTAGGCACAAGACGCCGGGGCCTGCCCCGGGCTTCATGGCGCCCCCTTCGCTGCTATTCCAAAGAAAAGACCCGCCCCGGACTAACCGGAGCGGGTCTTCCGAACGGTGCACGGCGTTGCCTCCGCGCGGTCCCGTTCTTCTTGAGATCAGAACTTCACGCCGAGACCGGCGAGGCCGTAATGACGGCTGAAGCCCTGTTCGTAGTTCGAATAGTTGTACTCGACCTTGCCGAACAGGTTGCCGCCGAAGTTGTGCTCGAAGCCGGCACCGAGACGGAAACCGTCAAGGTTCGTGCCGTCGCTGTCCTTGTTGGTGCCATCTGTATAGGTCACGCGCAGGCGGGCATTGGTGTAGCCGCCGAGGACGTAGAGCTTGCTGGTTTCGCCAACGTTGGTGCCGATGCGGGCAACAGCGGCAAGGTCGCGCCCGGCGCGGACGCAGAGCTTGTCACCCAGAGCGATGACGTCGCGTGCGCATTCCTTGGTCGTGCTGTCCGATACGCTCGCCTGGATACCGAAGAACAGCGCTTCACGAACCGGGAAGTCGTAACCGGCAGCAACGCCGTAAGTGAGGCCTTCCGACGAACCGCCGTCGATCGAAACGCTGTCGAGGCCGGTCTGTGCCTGAACGTAGGCCTGCGCATTGGCGGCGGCCGGAACGGCGAAAAGGGCGGCGGCAGCGCCGAGAAGGGCGATCTTGTTCATGCGTATGCTCCTGCATTCTGTTTGCCCCGCGGCATTCGTGGCGGCGGGATCGGGGGGCCGAATACAGGGCCGGGAAACCGGTTCAATACAGATGCTTGCACAGCATCGTCATAAAACTGTCATTGTGGCATGACAGCCACAACCAGAAACTCGAAAAACAAGGTAAAGTAGCGGAAATCCGCCTTTCGCAGGCGCTATTGTAAAGGCGGAAACCGCGACAGAAAATTAAATCTTCAATAGCCCTTTAAAACGCGCACGGACGATCCCAAGATGCACAATACCTTACAGATATTGTCACTTTCGGAAAGATTCCGCACAGAGTCCCGCGTTTTCAGGACGAACTCTTCCTGCGCAATCCTTGAAACCGGCACCTTCAGGCGCCGGATTTCACCCATGCAGCAACGTCCTTCGCCACGACGTTGGCAGCCTGATTGATAGCCGGCCCGATGAGGGCGGCTTCCGGCTTGATGCCCGGCACCACCGATTCGAACCGCTTGGTCACGATCGGCCCGTTGCGTTCGGTACGGATTGCATCGAAGCGCACGACGACCGAGGAAGTGGCGACGTCGTAGCCCATGTCGAGCAGGCGCCCGCCGATCAGGGTCTTGCCGGTGACTTCGAAATCGCCGCCTTCGACCACGAGCTGCCCGGTATCGGCACGCAGCGTTTCAGCCAGCAGCGAGCGGAACTGGCGGCTCGGCTTCTCGATCCACCAGGCATCCTTGAGATAGGACATGCTCGACGCATCTATCCTTACGGGAACCCGCAGCACATCGAGGCTGCGATCCGCCTCAGGGTCCAGCACGACGATGGCATCGGTAATCCGCCCCGTGGCCTGCGACCCTGCGGGAGCCTTGTCCTGCGGAGTGAGACGGAACAGCAGCTCGGGCGGCTTGGGCGCGAGGCTGATGCAACCGGAAAGCGCCAGTGCCGCCACGGCCGCTAGCGCGCCGCCGAAAATCGGGGTCTTGTGCCGGAGCTTCATCGCGGTTCCCATCGTCTTTCCCGTTGTCTTCTTCCCGGCCGAAGCACGCCCGTTCACGACTGGCGCCCTCATGGCTTGTAGGTGGGCAGCTTCTGCCCCTTAATGAGGGCGCCGGCGCCCTGCTCGTCGATCTTCTCGGTCACACTGCGCAGGGCCTTGCTGGTGGCGCGCAGATCGCGGATCGCGGCTTCGGCGGCAGGAAGCGTCTGCTGCGATACCTGGTCGAAGGCAGGCTGCGCATGCTGGAGCGTCTGGTCGAGGGTCTCCATCGACTTCTGCGCAGCACCCAGCGTCTCGCGAAGCTGGGCCGCCAGCGAATTACCCTGATCGCCCAGCAGGCTGTCCGCCTTGCCCGCCACGCCCTCGAACGCGACCAGCGTTCTGGTGGCCTGGTTCAGCGTTCCCTGAAGTTCCGCCAGCGTCTGCTTCATCTGCGGCGTCGCGGCCGAGAGATCCTTCGTCATCTTGTCGGTATTCTTGAGAATGCCGGTGATGGAACGGCGGTTCTCTTCGGACATCAGAAGGTTGAGGTTTTCTGTCAGCGTCGCCAGCCGTTCGAGCAGCAGCGGCGCGTTGGAGAGGATTTCACCCAGGCCGCCGCGCTTGGTCGGGATCACAGGCACGCCTTCCGGGCCGGGCTCGGTCAGCAGCGGCGCGCCCTTCACGGCGCCTTCGAGCTGGATGTCGGCCACGCCGGTGAAGCTGCCCTGGATCGTTGCAGTGGTGCCGACGGTGACGGGCACCTTCTTGTCCACCTTCACGCGCACGCGAATGAAGCTGGGGTCCTGCGGCCAGAGTTCGATCTCCTTGATCTGCCCGACCGGCACGCCCGCGTAATCGACGCCGGAACCCTTGGCGAGCCCGTCGACCGACTGCTTGAAGAAGATGTCATACTCGTTTCGCGCGGTGTCGTTGATCCGCGCGATCCAGATGATGAACGCCGCCAGCGTCGCCAGCAGCACCAGCGTGACGGCTCCGACCCATATGTGATTGGCCCGTGTTTCCATGCTGTGTGCCCTATGCCCCGCTTTCGTTGGTAGTATTCAGGGTCGGCGCCTCGGGGGCGGGACCGTCCTGCGCGACCGGCGCGTCATGCTGCATCGAAATCTCGTCCTTCGCGCCGAGCGCGGCACGGCCGCGCGGGCCGTTGAAGTATTCCTGTATCCACGGGTGATCGAGCGCGAGAAGTTCGGGGATCGTACCCACGGCGATCACCTGCTTGTCCGCCAGCACCGCCACGCGGTCGCAGATGGCGTGAAGCGTGTCGAGATCGTGCGTGATGAGGAACACCGTCAGGCCCAGCGTATCGGCCAGTTCGCGCGTCAGACCGTCGAAAGCGGCCGCACCGATCGGATCCAGGCCCGCGGTCGGCTCGTCGAGGAACAGCAGTTCAGGGTCGAGCGCCAGCGCCCGCGCGAGGCCGGCGCGCTTCTTCATGCCGCCCGAAAGCTCGTTCGGATACTTGAAGGCCGATTCCTCGGCCAACCCGGCGAGGCGCACCTTGAAGCGGGCGATCTCGCTGCGCAGGGTATCGTCGATCTCGGGATAGAACTGCTTGAGCGGCACTTCCACGTTCTCGCCCACGGTCAGGGTCGAAAACAGGGCCCCTCCCTGGAACAGCACGCCCCAGCGCGAGCGCAAGTCGATCCCTTCCTCGTCGGTGGAATCGCCCATGCGGTGGCCGAGCACGGTGATCTCGCCCTCGGCAGGCTGCTGCAGGCCGATGATCGAGCGCATCAGCACCGATTTGCCGGTGCCCGAACCACCGACGACGCCGAGAATTTCGCCCCTGCGGACCTTGAGCGAGAGATCGTCGTGAATGACATGCTCGCCAAAGACGTTGCGCAGCCCCTCGACGACGATGGGAAATTCGTCGGCGGGATTGTCGCCCGGCATGGGCCGTTCGGCCTCGAGGCTTGCGGTTTCGCTCATTGCCAGCCGATCTTGGTGAAGAAGATGGCGAAGAAGGCGTCGAGCACGATCACCGTGAAGATCGCCGTGACCACCGCCTGGGTAGTGCGCGCGCCGACTTCCTCTGCGTTGGAGGTCACCTGCATGCCCTGGTAGCAACCGGCGAGCGCGACGATCAGCGCGAAGACCGGCGCCTTGATCAGCCCGACCCACACATCGGTGATCGGCACCACTTCCTGGGTGCGCTGAAGGAAGGTCCAGAACGGAATGTCGAGCGCGAAATTGGCGATGAAGGCGCCGCCGATGATCGCCAGAACGGTGGAATAGAACCCCAGCAGCGGCATCATCAGCATCGCCGCCAGCACCCGCGGAACGACCAGCGCCTGCATCGGCGAAACGCCGATGGTGCGCATGGCGTCCACTTCCTCGGTCAGCTTCATCGTGCCGATCTGCGCGGCGAAGGCCGACCCGGATCGCCCCGCGACCATGATTGCGGTCATCAGAATGCCCAGTTCGCGCATCGCAAGGCGGCCGGTAAGGTTGATGGTGTAGATTTCCGCACCGAACTGCGCGAGCTGCACCGCGCCCTGCTGGGCGATGACGATGCCGATCAGGAAGCTCATCAACCCGATGATCCACAGCGAGTTGATGCCCACATGCTGCATGTGATGCACCAGCGCCGTGCCGCGCAGCCGCGAGGGATGGCGGATGGCGGTGCCCAGCGCCGAGATCAGTTCGCCGAGGAAACCCACCGAGCGGATCAGCCCGTGCCCCCAGCCGACCACGAGATCGCCGAGTTCGCCCACCGTGCGCAGCAGCAGCGGCTGCTCCGGTTCGATGTCCGCCTCTTCCTCCGGCACCTTGCCGATGGCGGCGAACAGGCGTTTCGCCTGCTCGCTCTGGCCGATCACTTCGAGGTCATGCTCGCTGGCATAGCGGCAGACGAGCCAGGCGCCCGTCGTGTCGATATCGGTTACGCCGGACATGTCCACCCGGGCGAACGGCCCGTGCAGCGCGGCCAGCTTGGCCCCGAGGTTACCCAGCGAATGAACGCGCAAGGGCCCCTTCAGCGCCACGGTCTGGACGCCATCCTGGTCGCTTTCCGACAGAGTGAATTCAGCCCATTCCCGCATGTGCGCTCGTATTGGGGGAAAATGCCTGTACCGGCAAGGGGTTCCCCCGGTGCGGCAGATTGTTCATTTCGCAATTGCAACCGTAGTGGAGCAATCTGCCTCGCGCGCGCATCTGCGCGGGTGAACTTACGGAGACTTGCGCGCGAAGCGCCGCACTGGCAAAGCGCCGCGCCATGACCGACACTCCAGAAACCGCACCCGAAGGCACCCTCGAAGCTGGGCCCGAATCTGGGCTGGCCAAGACCTTCGACCCCGCCCAGATCGAGGCGAAGTGGTACCAGCATTGGGAAAGCGAAGGGCTGTTCCGCCCCGAGCGCGCCGACGCGCAGCCGTTCACCATCGTGAACCCGCCGCCGAACGTTACCGGCTCGCTCCACATCGGCCACGCGCTGGACAATACGCTGCAGGACATCGTGATCCGTCATGAGCGCCTGAAGGGCAAGGACGCTCTCTGGGTGGTCGGCACCGACCATGCCGGCATCGCCACCCAGATGGTGGTCGAGCGCCAGATGGAGGCGAAACAGGACAAGCGCGCGAATTACACGCGTGAACAGTTCATCGAGAAGGTCTGGGAGTGGAAGGCCGAATCCGGCGGCACCATCACCGGTCAGCTGCGCCGCCTCGGCTGCTCGATGGACTGGAGCCGCGAGCAGTTCACGATGGATCCGCACTTCACCAAGGCCGTGGTCAAGGTCTTCGTGGACCTGCACAAGCAGGGCCTGATCTATCGCGACAAGCGCCTGGTGAACTGGGACCCGAAGTTCCGCACCGCCATTTCCGACCTTGAGGTCGAAACGCGCGAGACCAACGGCCACTTCTGGCACATCAAGTATCCGCTTTCGGACGGTTCGGGCCATATCCACGTCGCCACCACCCGCCCGGAAACGATGCTGGCCGACATGGCCGTGGCGGTTAATCCCGAGGACGAGCGCTACAAGGAACTGCTGGCGCGCGGCGCCACCGTCACCCTGCCGCTCACCGGCCGCGAGATTCCCATCGTCGCGGACGAGCACGCCGATCCCGAACTGGGCTCGGGCGCGGTGAAGATCACCCCGGGTCATGACTTCAACGACTTCGAGGTGGGCAAGCGCGCGGGCTTTAAGGCCGGTGACATGCTCAACATGCTCGATGCCGATGCCAAGGTCTGCCAGACGCAGGACGGCCTCGTGCCTTCGCAGTTCATCGGCATGGACCGCTTCGAGGCGCGCAAGGCGATCGTCCAGTTCCTCGAAGACGACGGCCTGCTCGAAAAGGTCGAGGACCGCGTGATCCAGACCCCGTTCGGCGACCGCAGCGGCGTGGTGATCGAACCCTGGCTGACCGATCAGTGGTACGTCGATGCGCAGACGCTGGCCGGCCCGCCGCTGGAAGCCGTGCGTTCAGGCGCCATCGAGATCGTCCCGAAGAGCTGGGAAAAGACCTTCTTCAACTGGATGGAAAACATCCAGCCCTGGTGCGTCTCGCGTCAGCTCTGGTGGGGCCACCGCATTCCGGCGTGGTTCAGCGAGGACGGCGAGATCTTCGTCGCCGAAACCGAAGAAGAAGCACAGGCACAGGCCGGCAACAAGAAGCTGACCCGCGACGAGGACGTGCTGGACACCTGGTTCTCCTCCGCGCTCTGGCCTTTCGCCACGCTCGGCTGGCCCGATGAAGACGCGCCGCTGCTGAAGAAGCATTACCCGAACGACCTGCTGGTTTCCGGCTTCGACATCCTGTTCTTCTGGGATGCGCGCATGGCGATGCAGGGCATTCACTTCATGAAGGAAGTGCCGTGGAAGCGGCTCTACCTCCATGGTCTGGTGCGTGCTGCCGACGGCCAGAAGATGTCGAAGTCCAAGGGCAACGTGGTCGATCCGCTGGGCCTGATCGACAAGTACGGCGCCGACGCGCTGCGCTTCTTCATGGCTGCCATGGAAAGCCAGGGCCGCGACGTGAAGATGGATGAAAAGCGCGTCGAAGGTTACCGCAACTTCGCCACGAAGCTGTGGAACGCCGCGCGTTTCTGCCAGTCCAACGGCATCGTCGCCAGCACCTCGATCAAGGCGCCTGAAGCCACTTCCGCCGTCAACAAGTGGATCATCGGCGAAGTCGTCGAAACCGTTGCCGCGCTGGACAAGGCCATGGCCGACCTGCGCTTCGACGCGGCTGCCAATGCGATCTACCACTTCGTGTGGAACCAGTTCTGCGACTGGTACATCGAACTGATCAAGGGCAACTTCGACGCGGAAACCAAGGCCGTCGCCGGCTGGGTGCTCGACCAGATCCTCGTCATGCTCCACCCTTTCATGCCCTTCGTCACCGAAGAGCTGTGGAGCAAGATGGGCGCGCGCGAACAGGACCTGATCGTTGCCGCATGGCCCGCGCCGGAAGCCTCGGTGGACGCCGAGGCCAAGGCCGAAGTCGAATGGCTGATCGCGCTGATCGGCAACTTGCGCGGCGCCAAGTCCGAACTCGGCATCGCGCCGGGCGCGCGCCTTACCGCCTATGTCGCCAATCCCTCGGACGCGACCCGCGCGGTGATCGGGCGTAACGGCACCGTTATCGACCGTCTGGCGCGTCTGGATGCAATCGTGTTCGAAGCGGCTCCAGCCGGTGCCGCCATGCAGGTGGGCGCGGGCGATGCGACGCTGGCGATCCCGCTGGAAGGCGTGATCGACATCGCCGCGGAGAAGGCCCGTCTGGAAAAAGCCATGGCCGCTTCGGTCAAGGAACGGGACTCGCTCGACAAGCGCCTGGGCAACCCGGCCTTCGTAGAGAAGGCCAAGCCGGAGGCCATCGATAAGGCCCGTGCCGACCATGCCCATCACTCCGCAGAGGCCGAGCGTCTGGCCGCGGCGCTGGTGCGACTGGGTTGAAGAAGTAAGGGTTAAGGCAGGGGGTCTAGACCCCCTGCCCCCCCCCAATACCGTCCAGGGCACGCGCGCAGCCTCATTGTGTGCCCTTTGCTGCCGCAGGCTATTTTGTCTCCCGGCTCTCAATGAGCGCGCAACGGCGAGGCCGGTCACGACGCAGACATTCCGGCAGACATTCCGAGGGCCTGGGGGATCATCCCCCAGGACTTCTCTCTTTTTCGTTTTCCTACACCTCACGCATCTGACACTTTCGCGCGCGTGAACGCCCTACCCTTTCTCCACGAAACCAGCCACAAGGTGACACCCTCGACGCAAGGTGACACTTTTCCCTCTGGACCGTGTAAACTGTGTCAACCTCGCCCCTCAAAATCGTAATCTTACACCGAGACGATCCGTGACCCTTGCCCTTGCCACCACCACTCCCGGCAAACCCGAAGTGTTCGCTTCGCTTCAGGGCGAAGGCGTCAGCATGGGGCGGCCGAGCACGTTCGTCCGGCTGTCGCGCTGCAATCTCGCCTGCCAGTGGTGCGACACCGCGTACACATGGCGCTTCACGGGCGACAATCGCTTCCACCGCGACGATCTGGCTTTCGAACGCAAGGCCAATCAGGTCATGGCCGAAGAGGCCGACGTGGCGCGCATGGTGGCCGACCTGCCGCCAGATCGCCTTGTCGTGACCGGGGGCGAGCCGCTGCTTCAGGGCCCGCAACTGGCGCGGATGCTGGTCGCGCTGGACGAAGCGCGGCCGGGGATGCATGTCGAAATCGAAACCAACGGATCTGTGGCCCCGCATGCGGCGCTCGATGCGCGGGTGCAGCAGTACAACGTCAGCCCGAAACTTTCGCACAGCGGCAATCCGGCCGAGCTCGCGCTGGTGCCGGAACGACTGGCGGCCTGGGCGGCCGAACCGCGTGCATGGTTCAAGTTCGTGGTGGCCGAACCTGCCGACGTGGACGAGGTCCGCGCGCTCCAGCAGCGCTACGCCATTCCCGCAGAGCGGATATTCCTGATGCCCGAGGGTCGCTCCAGCGATGTTATCCGGCAGCGGTCAGGCTGGCTCTCGGATATCTGCACGCAGGAAGGCTATCGCTTCACCGACCGCCTGCACATTCATATCTGGGGCGATACGCGGGGAACTTGAGGGGCAAATGAACGAGGCATCGCCGATCCCGACCGGGGAAACAGAACCCGAGGAAGCACCTACCCCGGCGCAAATGGCGCGGATGAAAGGCGACCTCACGCAAGGGCCGATCCTGAAGACGCTGATGCTCTTCTCGATCCCCATGCTGATTTCCAACGTTCTCCAGACCCTGAACGGATCGGTCAACGCGATCTGGGTGGGTCGGCTGCTGGGCGAAGCGGCGCTGGCGGCAACGGCCAATGCCAATGTCATCATGTTCCTGCTGTTCGCACTGGTCTTCGGCTTCGGCATGGCCACGACGGTACGCGTGGGCCAGCACTTCGGCGCGCGCGATATCGACGCGGCGCGCAAGACTTTCGGATCGGGCCTGGGCTTCTGCTTCCTGCTGTCGGGGCTCTGCGGCCTCGGCGGCTGGCTTGGCGCGGACGCCCTGCTCCATTCGCTGGGCACGCCGGACGCCAGCCGGATCGAGGCGCTCGCGTACCTGCGCGTTATCTTCGTGACCATCCCGCTCGGCTCGATGTCGATGATGGTCTCGATGGGCATGCGCGGCGCGGGCGATTCCAAGACCCCGCTCTACGCGATGATCCTGACAGTTGCGCTCGATATCGTGCTGAATCCGCTGCTCATCATCGGGCCCGGCCCGATCCCCGCGCTCGGCATCGCCGGCTCCGCCATGGCGACGGCTTTCGCGAACTTTGCCGGGCTCATCTACCAGCTCTGGCGCATTTACCGGCAGGACCTGCCGATGCGCCTGCGCGGCCCGGAACTGGGCTACCTTGCCCCGCGCGGCGCCGAACTGGCCTATGTCATCCTCAAAGGCCTGCCGATGGGCGCGCAGATGCTGCTGGTCTCTTCCGCCGGCCTCATCATGGTCAGCCTCGTCAATCGCGAAGGCCTGGATGCGGCGGCCGCCTACGGCGCCTCGCTGCAATTGTGGAACTACCTCCAGATGCCCGCCTTCGCTATCGGCTCAGCGGTCAGCGCCATGGTGGCACAGTCATTGGGTGCGGGCGACCACAAGCGCGTGGGCAAGGTGACAGAGGTGGGCCTCGTCGCGAATCTCGCCTTCTCCACGCTGGTGGCGGCACTGATCGTGGCGTTCGACCGGCCCCTGCTCGCCCTGTTCCTCGGCGGCGACAGCCCGGCCATGCCCATTGCCGAGCACATCCAGCTCGTCTGCACGGCCAGCTTCGTGATCGTCTCGATCACGATGATCCTGACCGGGACCATGCGCGCCTATGGCGCGGTGGTGGCCCCGCTCGTCATCATGTTCCTGGGCCTCTATCCCGGCCGCCTCGGCTTCTACTACCTTGCCCGCCCGTTCATCGGCAGCGAGGCGGTGTGGTGGGCCTATCCGGTCGGTTCGGTGCTGACGGTGGCCTTCACCGTCGGCTATTACCGCTGGGGCAAGTGGCGCGCCGACTTCACGGTGTAGCCGTCACCGCCCCTGCGCGCGCCACCGCTGTACCGTGCGCAGGACCATCTCCTCCTCCCCGCCCGAACTGCTCCACAGCTCGGTGAAGGAGGGATCGGCCGAGGCCGGGCGCTTGAATTCCTCGAGTTCATCGAACGAGGCGCGGATCGGGATCGTCACGCCCTCGCCGCAGATAATGCATTCGCGGTTGCGCAGTGCCGGAATCGAATCGAGGAACCCGCGCGCGCCTTCCGGCATGGCCGCCCGGACGAAGGCCTGGTCACGCTCGTTGTTGAGACGCATCGAGATGATCGTCCCGCACTGCGAGAGCACGCCCTCGGCAAGGTCGGACGGACGCTGGGTGATCAGGCCCAGCGAGATGCCGTACTTGCGGCCTTCCTTGGCAATGCGGGAGAGAATGCGCCCGACAGAGGAACCGTCGGCGTTCTTTTCGCTGGGAACGTAGCGATGCGCTTCCTCGCAAACGAGCAGGATCGGCCTCGTCTTCTCCTCCCGCGCCCAGACGGCGAAGTCGAACACCAGGCGACTTATCACGGCGACCACGGTGCTGGTGATGTCCGAAGGCACGCCGGAAACGTCGATGATCGAGATCGGCCGGCCGCGCGAAGGCAGGCGGAACAGTTTGGAGACGAACTCCGTCATCGTATCGCCCACCAGCATGCCCGAGAACATGAACTGGTAGCGCGGATCGCCCTTCAGCTCGTCGAGCTTGTTCTTGAGCCGCAAGTAAGGGGCACTGGAATGTCCCTTGTCGAGCTTGCCCATGTGATTGCCGAGAATGACCGACAGGTCGGAAAGCAGATAGGGGATCGGCGAATCCACGGTGATCTTGCCCACTTGCTCGGCGAGCCGGTTTCGCAAACGCGCTTCCATCAGGCAGCGGCCGAGAATTTCGCAATCGAGCTGCCGGTCATCGCCATGCGAGGTGACGAATATCTCGCAGTGCTCCTCGAAGTTCATCAACCAGTAGGGCATCTGCAGGTTCGAAACGTCGAGGATCACACCCGTATTGCGGAAGGCCGCGGCATATTCGCCATGCGGGTCGATCATGATGACATGGCCTTCCGGCGCCTGCTCGCAGATACGGTGCAGAATCAGCGACGCGCCAGTGGACTTGCCGGTACCGGTCGATCCCAACAGCGCGAAGTGCTTGCCCAGCAGAGCGTCGACATAGAGCCCGGCACGAATGTCGTTGGTCGGATAGACATTGCCGATCTGGATCGCTTTGCGCCCGTCACTGGCGTAGATCTGCCGCAAATCGTCAGTGCTCGCGGGATAGACCAATGCTCCCGGAGTGGGATAGCGGGTGACACCGCGCCTGAAACCATGGATCCGCCCGGTCAGACGCTCTTCCAGGCCCTCGCCCAGAAAGTCCGCCTCGGCGACGATGCCTCCGGGAATGGCGTTGTCGCTTTTCTGGTTCCGCACGCTGGCAAGCAACCAGCCGCGACCGACGCGGATCTTGATCTGGTTCCCCACCTGCCCCGAAGTCGCAACGCAGGGATCGTTATCCTGCGCCGTTTCGGCCAGGCGGTTGAGGTCGAAGGCGATGCGGGTTCCGGCGCCGGAAATCTCGAGCACCACACCGATCGGCTCCCGACCGGTATCGCTTCGCGCCGCATTCGGCGCAAGCTGCTCTCCCTGCGACGTCCGCGCGGGATCGAAGCCTTCCACTCGCATCTGATTCATCAAGCCCCCGAACAGAAAATTCGTCGGGCATGGCTAGTCCGGCACAGTTAATTTCCGGCTAAGCCCTTGCTTCGCTCAAACTCAACGCAAGGCGAACAGGCGTCCGGCAAGCCAACCCATGCCCACGGACACCAGGACCGCCAGCAAGCCATAGGCAAAGCCGTAATTTTCGGAGAAGTCGGCGATGGCCAGTTCGAAACCCTGCTTGCGGACCTGCACCTGGCTGCTGGCCGAAGCAACGACACGCCCCTTTGAAATCGCGAAAGTCTCGGCCGTATAAGTCCCGGTCGGCACTCGCGAGGGTAGGCCGATGCGGGCCTGATAGAGCACCTGCTCACTCACCTTCACCCCGCCCTCCTCTTCGCGATACAGGCCATTGCGGCGATTGAGATCGACGAGCCCATCGGAAAAGCGGGTCTGCTCAGCGGGATCGATGGCGCCGATCGGCGAAAGTTGCAGCCACTTCAGGCCGAGTTCGTAAATCGCCGCCGTCTTGTCGTCGACGATATCTTTGATCGGCCGGGTAGAAGCGAACGCATAATAGGAAGGTGCCGAGCGAAGCTCCGTACTGTCGGCATTGATCCAGATGCCCGCGACCTTCTGCTTCTCACGCAGGACGATCGACTGCGTCGGCCCCTTCAGCACGATGACGATGTCGTAGTCCTGCGCCGCGCGCGACCCTTCCGGCGTCAGGATAGCACCGAACAGCAGCAGTTCGGTTCCGGTGAACCCCTGTTGCAGGTCTACTTCGTGCTGCGATATTTCAGGTACGAGGATGGGGTCCCGGGCACCTCCCAGCATGACCAATGCGGCCAGTGCGAAACCTGCCGAAACAAGCCGGTCCTTCACAGGGGGGCAACCGTGTAGATCTCATCCGGACGGTAACCCAGCCCGATGGCCATCCGTCCGGCAACCAGCAGCACGATGATGGCAAGCACCAGGCGCAGCTTCACCGGACTGGCTTTCTGGGCGAACTGCGCGCCAAGTTGCGCGCCCGTCACCGAGCCCAGCAGCAACAGGGAGGCCAGCACGATGTCCACCGCATGTGTGGTCATGGAATGCATCATCGTGGTGGCCATAGTGACGAACAGGATCTGGAACAGCGAAGTGCCCACGACGACGTTGGCACTCATGCCCAGGATATAGAGCATCGCCGGCACGAGAATGAAGCCGCCGCCGACCCCCATCAGCATTGTCAGGATGCCTGTGCCGATTCCCAGCAGGAGCGGTGCCAAAGGCGAGATGTAGAGACCCGAGCGATAGAACCGCCACCGCATCGGCAAGCTTGCAACCATCGGATGGTGCCGCCGCTTTCTTGCCGCGATGGGAATGCCGGAACGCTCGGCCCGGATGGTCTGGATGCTCTCCTTGGCCATCAGACCGCCAATGGAGCCGAGCATCAGTACGTAGAGGATATTGATGACCGTATCGATCTGGCCGAGCCGCTGCAGCAGGCTGAACAGCAGGGCGCCGATACCGGTGCCAATGATGCCCCCGGCAACCATGACCGTGCCCATGTGATAATCCACGCCGCCGCGCCGGGTATGGGCGAAAACGCCCGAAACGCTTGCCCCCGTCACCTGACTGGCCGCCGAGGCGGCCGCCACCGTGGGCGGGATGCCGTAGAAGATCATCAGCGGCGTGGTGAGAAACCCGCCGCCCACGCCGAACATGCCCGAAAGCAGGCCAGTGATCGCTCCTAGTCCAACGATGATGATCCCGTTGACCGAGAGATTGGCTATGGGGAGATAGACATCCATTCCACCCCTCTCGCTACCGCAGCATCAAGTCCGAGGAAAGCCGGGAATCAGAAACCTGCGGATAGAGTCAGCGCAGGCCCCGAACCCGGCTGCGCATCTCCGATGACACGAAACCGCCAATCGACGGCTAGGCGGCCGAAAGTCCCTCTGCCAAGCGGGAATGCAACCGCTGCCGATGGCCCTGCATCAAGCCGCCCGGCCCCTCTCTGCGCGCCGCCCCACAGACCGGCACCGACTCTCGTCTCAACCGGTCCGAGCTGCAGCAGACGGCGATCCACACGGACTTGCCCGTCAGCAAAGGGCGTGGCGAACTTCCCCGCGACATAGCCTGCCTGCAGGTAGGCCTCTCCGCGAAAATCGGCAGGCATCCTGAAAGTCGGAAATTCGGTTACCGCCATTACCACGGGCTGAAGTCGCCGCCGCCCGGCCTGCTCCGTCAGCCTTCCCTCGACTGCGCCGATCACAGGAATTGACGGAAAAGGCCGCGCGGAAAATCCGACTGCGGCAGCGGTTTCCCGCATCTGCTGTCCCAGGGTTGACGTCGTTCGCATATAGATGACCGGATTGTAGCGTGCGCGCATGGCGAGTCTGTAGCGCAGCACGGCGCCCGCCTGACTTGCCCCGTAAGTCGCGGGCATGGCGCCGATCACCAGCGGCCCCGAGCCCCCTTTGCGCATGAGCGCCCAACTGTCGGCCGACCAGCGCCGGGGCTTGAGCTGGCTTGCGATCGGCCCTGTCGCAACCGAACCGGACGGATAGGGCTGGGCGGCGAAGCTCGAAAGCGAGGAAAATCCGGCAGGAAGTCCTTCTCGCCGATCGAACGTCAGTCCGCCCTCGCCATGATCCGCTGGGAACTGCTGCCCTGTCGGGTAACGATCGGTCAGGCGGTCAATGCCATACCAACCGCCGGGTTCGGCCGAGTTCCCGTTAGGACCGTACCATGCACCGCGAGGGTCGATTGCTGACGATCTCGGTCGGCGGCGCGAAGCCGGCCATAATGCCTGAAAGTACCCGTTACTCGGCTGAACCATGCCCGCAGGCATATAGCCGAACGCGTCCGGCCCGTATCCATTGCCCGAATAGTAGTCCTGATCACTCAGTGGCGGGCTCTGCGGTCCGGCTTTCTGGTCGAGGAAGAAGCCCCCTTCCGTCTGCGGCCCTGGTACGGCAGCCTCTGCCTGCTGGGCCGCAGGCGATGCAAGCTGCAAGGGCGATTCCCATGTCGAGATCCGGCCTCCGGCCCACCCTGCAAGAACCGCGAGCAGAGCCACCAGCGGCTGCCCGCGAACGCGCGTCGAGGCACTCACAGGACCGGCCCTCCGGCTACCGACATCGCGGCCGGGTGCGCATCGTGGCGGGTCTTGTCCCAGACGATCATTCCGCCGTTCAGCGTGCGTATGTAGGATGCCAGGGCCCTTTGCCCGGCGAAGATGGCGATCAGGTTCGCCACGGGAATGCGCAGTATCGCGCAGACACCTTCCCACGCACCATACTCGCGCGCGGTAAAGCCTGCACGCACGCCGCAACGCCAGACGAAACTGGCCAGGCAGATGGTCAGTACCGGGTTCAGCGACTTCGGGACGGGTATCTCATCCGCCAATCCCGCCACCCGCACGATCCCGAGCAGCAGTTCGACAATGAGCAGCGCATAGCTGCTGGCGAGCACGATTGCCGTCAGCGGGCCGCGGCGATCGCGCATCGCCATCCAGGCATCGGCAAGCTTGCCCACGCGCCCCGGACGGCGCCATGCGAGACGGCTCCAGCCAAGGCGATCCCACCCCTGAAAGGCAATTCCGTGGACCCAGCGCGTCTTCTGCCGGATCGAATCCTCGAAAGTCGCGGGGAAATAAGCCCTCGTGGCGACGAGTTGCCCCTTCTCATCCCGGACACGCAGGAACCGGGCACGGCCGCCTTCCCGCCAGACGAGAACACCCAGTTCATAATCCTCGGTCAGGCACTCGGCAGCGAAAGGTCCGGCGCTGCCTTCAGCCCGGCGCCGACGCGTGATCCGCTCCAGGATATCCCGAGCAAAGCCGCAGCCGACGCCGGCTGCCGGCACCGCCGCGCCCAGCACATCCCGGACCACCAGTGATTTCGCATGAGCCTCGGTGAATTCGTCCAGATAATGGCCACCGACCCATCGCGACCTGACCTGCGGCTCGGGCCGGACCGGCAATTGAATGAAATCAGCCTTGGCGAGCGCCCCGTCGACAACGGCCAACTCCGCGGGATGCACCATGTCCTCGGAATCGTGGAGCAGCACGCTGCGGTAGCGGCATCCGCGACGTCGCTCATCCTCGCACAGCGCATGATAGAGCCGGTTCAGGCAATCCGCCTTGGTAGTCGGGCCTTCGCGGTCATGAATGATGACCCTGACGCGGTTGTCACCCCCCGCCCCCGACATCGCGGCCGCGACTGTCGCGGAATCGTTGCCATAACAACCGATGTAGAGCGTGAAACCGGTTTGCCGCCACGCGGAAAGGGCATGGCGGATAGTATGGGCGATGACCTGTTCTTCCTGCCAGCAAGCGATAAGAACCGCAGCATGTCCCTTCAACGGCGCCCGGCTGACCTCGAGGGAAATCCGGCCCGTACTCGCCCGGCCGGACAGTCTGAACCAGGCCCAGCAGCAATCCACGGCCATTTCATCGACCGTACCGACCAGAACCCAGAAGGCAGCGAACAACAAAAGCTCCTGCTCAACCAGATGCAGGCAATAAATTCCTTGCTGAAACATGCCCGCCGGTTCCACGGTGCCCCTCCTTGGAATCAGAATTACCGGACCTCTTCTCAGGCAGGTCCATGCCTCCCGGCGATGCCTGGAACTCACTCACGACATGGTTTATGAGAATGGATAGACATTACGCCAATGAATTGGCGCGCCGTTTCATAAAGTTAATGGGCGGTGAAGCAGGTTCAGGCATCCTACTGATCATCATGGCCGTACTGGCGATGTCCGCCGCGAACTCACCTCTGAGTGATGGCTATCACGCCCTTTTCCATCATGAGCTTCCCTGGACTCCAATCTCCAGGCTCACTTCTGTTCATGCATGGATCAACGACGCACTGATGGCCTTGTTCTTCTTTGTGGTCGGATTGGAAATAAAGCGCGAGGTTCTCGGCGGTGAACTGTCGAGCCCCGAAAAGCGCCGCCTGCCGGTACTCGCCGCGGCGGCAGGCATGGCGATGCCCGCGCTGATCTACCTCATTACCGCCGGAACCCAACAACCCGAACAGAGGGGCTGGGCCATCCCTGCCGCCACGGACATCGCCTTTGCCGTAGGAGTGCTAGGACTGCTTGGCCGGCGGGTACCATCCTCGCTGAGGCTGTTCCTGCTGACGGTCGCGATCGTCGACGATCTGGGCGCTGTCATTATCATTGCGCTGTTCTATACCGCGCAGATCGAACTGGGTTGGGCGCTGGCCGCGATCGGCCTGTTCGCAGCGCTTCTCGCAGTCAATCGCGCACGCATCCAGTTCATCAGCCTCTATCTGGCGCTCGGCCTGGGCCTGTGGTTCTGCGTGCTCAACTCCGGCATTCACGCGACGATCGCCGGGGTTCTCTTCGCCTTCACGATCCCGCTGCGAACACAGCACGGAGACAGCATGCTGCTGCGCCTCGAACACGCGCTGGCGCCATGGATCGGCTATCTCGTGGTGCCTGTGTTCGGTTTTGCCAATGCCGGCGTGGCACTGGCCGGAATCGGCATGGCAGGACTGTTCGCCCCGGTGCCCCTGGGCATTGGCCTGGGCCTTTTCATCGGCAAGCAAGCGGGCGTATTCGCGGCGATCTATCTGGCGCACCGCCTGGGCATCGCCCCGCGCCCCGCCGGTGCAAGCTGGCTGCAACTCTGGGGGACGGCAGTATTGTGCGGCATCGGGTTCACCATGAGCCTGTTCATCGGCGCCCTCGCCTTCCCGACTACGCCTCTGCTCGTGGATGAAGCCAAGCTGGGTGTGCTGGCAGGATCGCTGGCCTCTTCCCTTCTGGGCTTCGTGATCCTGCGATTCGCGAAAGCGCCCTCGGCCTGATCCCTGCCCGCCCACCTGACGGGCAGGGATCAGGCCCAATTACCAGACGCCGACGTTCGGCATCGACGCCCATGGCTCGGCGGGATCCAGCCGGCCATCCTGCAACAGTTCGACGGAAATGCCGTCCGGCGTGCGCACGAACGCCATGTGACCGTCGCGAGGCGGACGATTGATGACCACGCCTGCGTCGGCCAAGGTCTGGCAGGTGGCGTAGATATCGTCGACCTGGAACGCGAGATGCCCGAAGTTGCGCCCGCCCGAATACTCCTCGGCGGAACCATCCTCGGCCGGCCAGTTATACGTCAGCTCGACCTCGGATTCCTCGCCCGGAACTGCAAGATAGATCAGCGTGAAGCGCCCCTGCTCGCTTGAAAAACGCCGGGTTTCCTGAAGGCCGATCAGTTCGAAGAAGCGGATCGTGGCTTCCGGATCGCTTACGCGGATCATGGTGTGGAGATATTTGGTCACGGGCATTCCTTCAATTCATCGCATGTAGAGAACGGTTCATGGACGATACAGCCGTCTGACGGCATGTTCCGAGGGACTTCAGGGAGAAGCTGCGATGACCGACGATAGCCCAGAGAGCCCTCATCACTCTACCACCTTCTTGGCCGAATCCGCTACCAGACGATGGCTTCTCGCCTCGACCATCCTGGCCATCGGCGTTGTCGCTGGCGGCTATCTGCTGGGAGACGGCCTGAAGCGCGCGCACCGGGCAGACCGCTCCGTTACCGTGCGGGGCCTGGCGGAGCGGGACGTCACCGCCGACCTCGCCACCTGGACGATCGCCTACTCGGCCACCGCCAACGACCTTGCCGGAGCGCAGGCGAGCGTCGAGAATGATACGGCGCAGATTCGCACCTTCTTCAAGGAACTCGGCTTTCCCGCAGATGCCATCCAGCCGACGGGCGCCAATGTCTCGCAGTCCAAGGACAACAACGGCATCGCGAGCTTCACCGTCCGTCAGCGGATGACCTTGCGCAGTCAGGACATCAAGCGTGCGCAGGACGCGGTAAGACGTCAGTTCGAACTCGTTCGGCGCGGCGTCATTCTCGAAGAAGGTTCGGGGATGGCCTATAGATTCACCAAGCTCAACGACATCAAGCCGCCCATGGTCGCTGCTGCCACCAAGGACGCACGGTCCGCCGCGGAGCAGTTTGCCAATGACAGCGGGGCGGAAGTCGGCTCCATCAAGGGCGCCACTCAGGGATACTTCACCGTAGAGGCGCGGGATGGCGATTCCGGCGGCGGCTGGGGTGTTTCGGACACGCCCTACAAGAAAGTCCGCGTTGTCACGACGGTGGATTTCTATCTCCGCTGACCGCCTTCTCACAGAGGCACGAAAAACCCGCCCGGAAAGCTCCGGGCGGGTCCTCCTGCAAAACGCGTTAACCTATGCGATGGTTCAGAAGGACGCGGTCAGCGTCGCGACGACAGTGTCGTCCGTGTAGCTGTCAATCGCCGCGCCGCTCACGCCGACGTAGCTGAGGCTGGCGGAAAGCGGGCCGAACAGCGTCATCGAGGCGCCGATCGAATAATCGATGCCGGTCTTGTCGTTGAACGTGCCCGTGCCGGTGCAGTAGTAGCAGGGCGACAGCACGCCGTCAGTGTAGCCGATATGGCCCGAAACGGTCACCGGGGTGTTGGGAATGGCCACGTCGACGTTACCGTAAACGTAGAAGTTGTCCGACTTGTCGCCATTGTTGTCGAGCAGGCCCTTCTGCTTCCAGTCATAGGCCACGCCCACCTTGAGCTTCGCCGGGCCGGCCTGGCCGCTCACCGAGACGTAGGGCTCCCAGTAGTTGGCATCGCCGATCTTGCCGCTCGGATAGACGTAGTAAAGGAGGCCGGCATCGAGCGTGAGGCCCGAGGTCACTTCGCCAGTCCAGCCTGCCATGAGGTCGAGTTCCTGGTCTCCGTAGACCGAACCGTCGCCGATGCCGTCACCGTTGACGTCCACTTCGCTGCTGTGAAGCGACGACGACCAGATACCGGCATAGAAGCCGCTCTGATGCGAAACCGTAATGCCGCCCTGGACCGCAAGATCGCCCCCCGAGAGCGAAACGCCGCGGAATCGATAGTCGCTGGTCAGCGCGACGTTGCCGGTAACGGTGATTTCCGAGGGGGCGTCCGCCTCGTCTGCGAAAGCCGGAGTTGCTGCGAGTGCAGTACCCGCAAGAAGAGAGGCGGCGATAGCGCCACGGACGGACATAAGCATGGTCATTCCCTCACTAAATTCTTCTTTGGTGTCTCGTCCCAGCCTGCTCCGCCGCCTCGATCCTCTTCCCGGGCCCGATTGCGGCAGCACAATATTGCTGCACCGCACCAACCAACGGCACAAGAAAAATTTCAGATGGGCAACATTCGGGCAATGTTGTGTGGACTTTTTGCCACTGCCCGCTTGGCGGTCATGATTGCGACCGCATCAGGCACGGTCCGGCCCATGCGGAATCCTCCCTGCCGCCTGTTCCTTGTTTGTTAATGTTCGTCTTCGTAATAGAGCGGGTATCTAATGCTTGCGAAAATCAGAAATCTCCTGAGCCGGCCCGCCGAAGTGCGGCTTCCTCACATCCCTCCGGGACAACGTGCTTATGCCGTGGGCGATATCCACGGCCGACTCGACCTGTTCGAGCAGTTGATCGACGCGATCGAGCGCGACAACGCCGGCCGCGACAGTTCACAAAGCATCGTGGTTCTGCTGGGCGACCTGATCGACCGTGGCCCGGCGAGCGCCGGCGTCATTGCGCGCGCCCGGCAATGGGCCAGCAAGCGCCGCGTCGAATTCATCCAGGGCAATCACGAGGAAATGCTTCTGGTGGCGGCGCGCAAGCTCGATGCCTTCCGCAGTTTCCTGAAGTTCGGCGGCCGCGAGACGATCCTTTCCTACGGCCTCGATCCGGCCTTCGTCATGGAAGCCGAACTGGAAGATCTTCAACGCGCCATGATCGAGGTCATCCCGCAGGACGATTTCGACTTCATCGACAGCTTCCAGAAGATGGTGCGGCTTGGCGACTATCTGTTCGTCCATGCCGGGATTCGCCCGGATACTCCGCTGGAGCACCAACTGGGTCACGACTGCCGCTGGATTCGCGAGCCCTTCCTCAGCCACAATGGCGAGTTCGGGGCCTTCATCGTCCACGGCCACACCATCACCGAGGAACCGGAAATGCGGGCCAATCGCGTGGGCATCGACACGGGCGCCTATGTGCATGGGCGGCTCACGGCTATCGGACTTCAGGGCAGCGAGCGCTGGTTCATCCAGGCGTGCGAAAACGAGAGCGGAATCTCCGTCCAAGTCGCGGCCTGACCCGCCCCGCAAGGGGAGAAACGCACCGGGGAGCCTGTAAGCCGGGTTCTGTTCCTGGCGTGGTCTCCCCAAGGAGGGACCTTACGCCGCGGCGGCAGCCATTCCTCTAGGCGACGCATTGCTGCGCCGCTCAAGCGACCAACCCGGGCTGCCTGGGTCCGAAACAGACCCGCCGCCGCTCTACTTTCGTAGCGTGGACAGCGCGCAGCCCCTATTCGGTCTTGCTCCGAGTGGGGTTTGCCATGCCGCTTTCCGTTACCGGAAGCGCGGTGCGCTCTTACCGCACCCTTTCACCCTTACCTGCCATTCAGGGGCGAACCCTGCGAGGCGAGGCGGTCTGCTCTCTGTGGCACTTTCCCTAAGCTTCGCCGGGCCTGAAAACCCGACTCGCCCGGCGGGCATTACCCGCCACCCTTGTTTCGTGGAGCCCGGACTTTCCTCGCGCGTCAAGAAGACGCCCGCGGCTGCCCGGCTCCCCGGTGCGAGCGGTCACCTAGCACGGCCGGTGTCACGCTCCAACAGGAGTTCCAACAGAATTGCGCCGATTTCTCCATCGATCTCGCCATCGATCAATTCCGGACGCCAACGCCGCTGAAACGCCGTAACCGCGGCGCGGCCATCGGTGATGTCATAACCGAAGCGTTCGAGGGCGAGATAGAAAGCGCCAGGGTTGTCGTAGAAGAGGTTCATCTTCGCCGCCGGGATCTCCAGCGCGAGCCCGAGTTCGCCCAGCCTCGCCCAGTCGAAGTACTCGCCGGGGTCCTGCTTGCGGGCAGGCGCGATATCGGAGTGGCCGACCACATTGGCGCGAGGAACGTCGTGACGGTCCATGATGTCCGCCAGAAGCGGCAGGAGAGCGTCCATCTGCGGCTCGGGAAATGGGCGATATCCCCATTCATGCCCCGGATTCACCAGTTCGATGCCGATCGAAGCGGAATTCACGTCGGTCACGCCGCGCCAGTATGATCGCCCGGCATGCCATGCCCGGCGATCCTCCGGGACGAGGGAAGTGACCGTGCCCTCCTCGTCGATCATGTAATGCGCGGAGACTTCGGCCTCGGGATCGCACATCCGCTCGAGCGCTTCTTCGGCCGACTTCATGCCGGTATAGTGCAGCACGACCATCGAGATCGGCAGCTTGCGCTCGTTGCAGTTCGGCGACCTGACGATGCGATTGACCAACCATCGGTTCATCGTCCTGCCTCCTTCCGATCAGGCCCCCGGCAACACGGCGCCAAGCACGAGAGCATCTTCCGCCAGGGCATATTGCAGGCGGCCACCCTGACTGTGCGCCAGTTGCTGGATCATCGCGGCAGGCGCCGTCCGGCTCGAAAGATCGCCCTCGGGCAGCGCCCCTTCAAGGGCGCGGCCGATATCGCGGTCGAAGGCGATGCGCGGCCCGACGGCGCGCACCACGATCTCGCTGACGCCGTCGCGAAATTCGGCGGCCAGTTCCAGCGTACCGCCGCGCGGCAGCGCCTCGATGCCGATCAGGCCGAAATTCAGCAGCGTCTTGACCGCAGGCTTGGGCAGCATTTCGCTTGCGAGCGCCCAATTCAGCACGATGCGGGCATTGTTGGCAACGAGCGCATCGATCAGCGCGCGGGCCTCACTGACGGGAACCATGTCGCCAAAGCCACCTGCAGCGCCAAAGGCGAGGCGGAAAAACTTCAGCTTGTCCGCCGAAATCCGAGCGCTCTGGTCGAGCAGTTCGAAGCAGCGCTGGCGCATCTCCGGGTCCTTCTCATCCGCCAGCAGCTCCAACCCGTTGGTCAGCGCGCCCACCGGACTGAGCATGTCATGGCACAGTCGCGAACACAGCAGGCTGGCAAGTTCGAGCGAGCTCGTCGTCATGGATCGAGGACTTCCCTTTGCAGTAATCATTCAAGTTCAGGCCGTTGCCGAACGTTCATCCGACAATACGGCATGGTATCGGCGCAAATCCATTCCCGGTATCGCGCCAGAAAGCAACCTGCCCGCCCGCGATGATCGCCCAAACGCGCGAATCCCCGGTGGAATGTTCGCAATCAGTGGCCGATGGCACGGGATGGCCGACGGGATGGGAATGATAATAGCCCAGCACCTGCGGACCGCCCTGCCTTGCTCCGCGATGGGCGGCGAGCAGAACCGAGGGATCGATCTCGAAATGACGGTTGGGTTCAGCGGCGACATTCGCCGCCGGAATCGCCCGATCGACCCGCATACCCTCGCCCAGGAGCAGGCCGCAGCACTCCTCCGGATGGGCACGTAACGATTCTTCACGCAGTCTTGCGATCACGTCACTTGTCACTTCGACATTCATCCCCAAATCCTACAGGCAATGGGGGCTTACGAAAACATCATCCAGGGTTCGATCGGCAACGATGGCGGCCGGCTGGACAAGGCGCTGGCCGAGGCGAGCGGACTTTCACGCGAGCGCATCAAGGCGCTTATGGCCGAAGGCCGGGTCTCGCTTGCCGGTAAACCGGTTTCGCAGGGCTCGCTCAAGGTGGCCGGAGGCACAGCCTTCGCCATCGATGTGCCGGAAGCCGCCGCCGCCGAGGCGGTGGCGCAGGACATTCCGCTGAGCGTCGTGTTCGAGGACGAGTACCTTATCGTGGTAGACAAGCCGGCGGGGCTGGTCGTGCATCCTGCCGCAGGCAATCTCGACGGCACGCTGGTGAATGCGCTGCTGCATCACTGCCGGGGCCAGCTTTCCGGGATCGGCGGCGTGGCCCGTCCGGGAATCGTCCATAGGATCGACAAGGACACGTCCGGCCTGCTCGTCGTCGCCAAGACCGACAAGGCGCATGAGGGGCTGGCCGCGCAATTCGCCGATCATTCGATCGCACGTGTCTATCGGGCCGTCGTGTCCGGCAGGCCGATTCCGCTGGCGGGCACGGTAACGGGCGCAATCGGCCGGTCCAGTTCCAACCGCAAGAAGATGGCGCTGGTCGAGGATGGTCGCGGCAAGCATGCGGTCACGCATTACAGAACCATAGAATCGCTGAAGACCGCGAGTTTGGTGGAATGCCGCCTGGAGACGGGACGCACGCATCAGGTCCGCGTTCACATGTCGTCAATCGGACATTCGCTAGTGGGGGACCCTGTATATGGTCGTACACCTCCAGCGATTCGTCCGATTCTCCAGCGACTCGGTTTCTCCCGTCAGGCACTTCATGCCGCGGAACTTGGCTTCGTCCATCCCGTTACTGGAGAGAACGTTCATCTCGTCAGCCCGCTTCCCGACGACATGCGGACACTGATCGATGAACTGCGACACTGAAATCGGATAAATGTGCTATCTTGAAAAGGTGGCCCCAAGCTAAGACGCCTCGCAAGGGTCTTCGACCGCGGGCCGACCGGAAAGGACGGATATTGTGAGCAAGGAACGAAATCTCCCGGCGGTGCCGGCACTGGGCGGTGAGCAGAGCCTCAACCGTTACCTGTCCGAGATCCGCAAGTTCCCGCTTCTCGCGCCCGAGCAGGAATACATGCTCGCCAAGCGCTACAAGGAGCATGAGGACCCCGCCGCAGCGGGCCAGCTCGTGACCAGCCATCTTCGCCTCGTCGCGAAGATCGCGATGGGTTACCGCGGCTATGGCCTGCCGGTTTCGGAACTCATTTCCGAAGGCAACATCGGCCTGATGCAGGGCGTGAAGAAGTTCGAACCTGATCGGGGCTTCCGTCTCGCCACTTATGCGATGTGGTGGATCAAGGCTTCGATTCAAGAGTACATCCTGCGTTCGTGGTCTCTCGTGAAGATGGGCACCACCGCCGCGCAGAAGAAGCTGTTCTTCAACTTGCGCCGGATGAAGAAGAATCTCGACGCCTACGAGGATTCCGACCTTCACCCTGACGACGTCGCCAAGATCGCAACCACGCTCGGCGTCTCCGAGCAGGAAGTGGTCAACATGAACCGGCGCATGATGATGGGCGGCGATGCTTCGCTGAACGTCTCCCTGCGCGAGGAAGGCGAAGGCCAATGGCAGGATATCCTTGCGGACGATCGCCCGTTGCAGGACGAAACCGTTGCCGACGCCGAGGAAGCGACCGTTCGCCACGCCATGCTGGTCGAGGCGATGGACGGCCTCAATGAGCGTGAGCGTGACATTCTGATGGAACGCCGCCTGACCGAGGACCCGAAGACGCTCGAAGAGCTGAGCCAGGTCTATCATGTCAGCCGCGAGCGCGTCCGCCAGATCGAGGTGCGCGCTTTCGAAAAGCTGCAAAAGGCGATGAACCGGATCGCCAGCGATCGTAAGCTGCTGCCCGCGGGCTGATCGCCATTTGACGGAAATGCATGACCGGGTCGTCCGCAGGACGGCCCGGTTTTGCTTGTGCCGGCGCCGCTCGATCCCGGATGCAAGGTCAGGTCAGACCGAAACCGAAACGCCCCGCCAGATCGACCGTGCTCTGCTTGCCGAGATGCTTGATCGACGTCTCGCACCAGCGTTTGGCCGCCGCTTCCCCCGCATCGCGCAGCTTGAGCAGAAGATGCCGCACCGGCAGCAGTTTGGTCTGCGCCGGCATCGCCGCCAGTGTCGGCTCGTCATGAATTTCATGTAGGCGCAACCGCTCCACTTGCGCGATGAGTCCCTCGCCAGCCCGGTAATGCCCGATCGACGACTTGAGCAGGAACAGCCCCTGCAACTCCTTGCGCATCGACTGGTTGAAGCCGATCTCGGTTATGCGGTCCACGATCGCGGCGGCATTGCGCGGAGTGTGGTCGCGAAGCTGGGGATTGACGGTAATCAGCAGGAGGTCGTCGTTCGGGCTTTCCCGCACGAGCGGGACGAGCGGCGGGTTGGCGCTGTAGCCACCGTCCCAGTAATCCTTGCCCTCGATCGTCACCGGCGGAAAATACAGCGGCAGACATGCGGAAGCGAGCAAGGCGTCCGCCGTCAGCTCCTCGTTGCGGAAGATCCGCACCGCGCCGCTCTCGGCATGGGTTGCCGAAACGAAGATCCGCGGAGCCTCTTCCTTCGATATCGCAGTGAAATCGACATGATCCTCGATGACCTTGCGGAGGATCTCCTGCATTTCACGGCCCAGTTCCGGCGAGGCATGCGCCATGCCGAGATCACCGAAAACCGTACTCCACCATGAAGACATCGCGCGTGAAGTCTGCGGAAAGGCCTCGATCATGGGGATCAGCGGCCCTGCCTCGCGGCCTGTCCGGTTCAGGTCTTTCCAGAAAGAACGCAGCCGTTCGCGTGCTCCTTCCGGCCCGCCGGAAACGAGACCCGAAACGAGCACTGCCGCATTCATGGCACCGGCACTGGCACCGCTGACCGCACCGAACTGAAGACGTTCATCCTGGAGCAGTGCGTCCAGGACGCCCCAGGTAAAGGCACCGTGGGCGCCGCCTCCTTGCAGCGCAAGGTCGAGAGAGTGAACCGCCATTAGATGTTCTCACCCATGCTGCATCGCAACATGGCCATTCATAGCATCGGTCCGGGTTACTGGCCAGCAAAGGAGCGCCGCCCGGATGGAGTCGGGCGGCGGGGCCATGATTACGCCGGCGACGAATTGAGCGCGGCGAACGTATCGGCATAGCGCCCTTCCGCTTCGGCGTTTCGCAAGAACGCGAGACGCTCGACACCGATCAACTCCGGCGTTGGCACTTTTGCGAAAAGGCCCATCACTTCATCAATGAATGCACCCAGCGGCATGTAACCCTCACGGTCTGACTGCCCCGGCGTCAGTTCCGTCTGCACGGCAGGCGGGGCAAGTTCGATCACCTCGACCTTCCCGGACAGCGCAAAGCGAAGCGAATCGGTCCATGAATGGATGGCCGCCTTGGTCGCAGAGTAAACTGCAGCGCTAGCCAGTGGAACGAAGGCCAGACCCGAACTCACATTGACGATCGCCGCATCCGCCTGTTCGCGAAGATGGCCGATGAAGGCGTCGGTCATGCGGATCGGGCCCAGCAGATTGGTCACGACACAGGCTTCGGCGCGCGAAAGATCACGGGGGACCGAGGTATCCTCCAGCGGCATGACGCCCGCATTGTTGACGAGCACGTTGAGCGCCGGGAATTTCGCCAGCAAGCCTGCCGCAAACGACCTGATCGCTTCCGGATCGGCGACATCCAGCACCACCGGATGGATATTCTCCCGCCCCTTTGCCGTTTCCTCAAGGCTGGCCAGCGTGCGTCCGGTCACGATCACGACATTGCCCGCGTCATGCCAGCGCTGGGCCAGTTCACGACCAATGCCGGTACCGCCGCCGCTGAGAAGAATGGTGTTGCCGCTGATCTTCATGGGAAAGCTCCTGTGACGAGAGATTGCGAAAAGCGATGTAGTCCAATACTCTCTTTTGGAAAGTAGGCACCGGAATGTGCCGTACTCACCTGAAAGTAAGAAATGGAAAATCCGCCTGTCACAAGCTATTCCTCGACACCCGGCGTCGATGCACTCGTAAACGAATTGATCGGGCGCGTCGCCGACAAGTGGACCCTGCTGGTTCTTGAAGCGCTTGAGGAACAAGGCGAATCGCGCTTTACCGCCCTCGCCCGCATCGTGCCGGGCATCAGTCAGAAGATGCTCACGCAAACGCTTCGCCAGATGGAGCGCGACGGCTTCGTCCACCGCACGGTTCACCCCGTCATTCCGCCCCGCGTCGATTATCGCCTCACGCCTTTGGGGCACAGTCTGGGCGAGGCGTTCTGCGGTGTCTGGCTCTGGGCGGAGGCCAACCTCGAAACGGTCTCTTCCGCGCGCGCCGCATTCGACGCGAGGGATTGAACGCGCAGGCATCTTTCCCGCACCGCGCAACCTCGCTAGTCAGGGCCCGGACGGCGGCACTCCCGCGCGCCGGACAATCGGAACGTGGGGCTTCCTTCCTTTGCTGCGCATTCTTGCCAAGACCGTCTTCTGGTTCGTCGCGATCAGCGTGGGGCTGACCGTACTCTATCGCTTCGTGCCCCCTCCGGTGACGGTGACGATGCTGGTCGATGGCAATGGCATCACCAAGGACTGGCAGCCGCTCAGCCGGATAGACCGCAACATGGTCGCCGCCGCGATCGCTGCCGAGGACGGCAAGTTCTGCACGCACAACGGGTTCGACACCGCCGCGATCGAGAAGGCTTTCGAGCGCAACGCCACCGGCGGGCGCCTGCGCGGCGGCTCGACCATCAGCCAGCAGACCGCCAAGAACGTGTTCCTCTGGCAGGGTGACGGCTGGACGCGCTACTTGCGCAAGGGCCTGGAGGTCTGGTTCACCTTCCTGATCGAGAACCTCTGGGACAAACGGCGGATCATGGAGGTCTATCTTAACGTCGCGGAGACCGGAATCGGCACTTACGGCGTAGAGGCCGGCGCCCAGCGGTATTGGGGCAAGTCCGCCTCCAACCTGACGACGACCGAGGCCGGCCGCATGGCCGCCGCCCTGCCCAGCCCCAAGACCCGCAGCGTGAAAAGCCCCTCGGGCTTCACCCGCCGCTACGGCAACACCATCGCCGCACGGATCGGTACCGTGAAGCGCGAAGGCTTCGATTCCTGCGTCTACGAGTAAGCCCTTGGCCAGGGCGCAGGTTGACACGGTTGACACAGTCCTGGGATAAAAAACTCTCCTGCCGCCGTGAGGCAGCCTGACGACCCGTGCCTGCCGGATTCAGGCGCCATTCCCGCGCGCTGATACGACCCAAGGCACCAGCCTCTCCCAGCCACCATCATCGAAAGTTGAGCAAGTGGGCGCTTTGTCATCCGCTCAGGCATAGCGCCCCTGAAGGGATGTAGGAAAGCGTACGCGCACCGCGCCGATCACCGGCGCTTTTCAGGACCATGCTGCCCGGCAACCGCACAAACGAAAGGGGAGGAAGCTTGCGCTTCCTCCCCCGTCGTTTTCAAACCCGGTGGTTTCGATCAGAACTGGAAGTTGATCGAGGCCGAGAAGGTGCGCGGCGCACCGAGGTATGCGAAGGTCGTGTTGGTTGCGACGACGCCAGCATCGTCGAACGAACCGATGTAGTACTTGTCGAACAGGTTCGTCACGTTCGCCTGGAGATAGGTGTCCTTGCCCATGCCCAGGAAGCCGAGGTCCAGACGCGCATCGAGGTTCACAATGGTGTAACCGGGGATCTTTGCAGTCCAGATCTGGTCGCCGGCGCTGTTCACGACGGCGGTGTTCAGGCTGTTGTAGTAGCGCGAACCGGTACGCTTCAGCTCGGTACCGACCGAAAGCGGACCATAGTTGCCTTCGAGACGGCCACCGAAGCTGTAGGACGGCACGCCGCCTTCCATCTTGCCGCCGGTCTCGGCGACCGAGGTTGCACCGGTCGCCACGTCGTCGCGAATGTTCGACCAGAGGTACGAACCGAAGACATAGGCCTTGAAGTGGGTGCTCGGAGCGACGGCGAAGGTGCCGTCGATGCCGTAGCGGTCCACGGTGCCCAGGTTGGTGTAGGTCGTGCGGTCAACCGACGGATCATAAGCCGACGACAGGCGGTTCGAGAACTTCGTGTACCAGCCGCCGAGCGAGGCCTGGATCATGCCGCTGCGATAACGCACGCCGCCGTCGAAGTTGTCCGAGGTTTCGGGCTTCGGCTTAACAACGCCTTCGTCGAAGAAGAAGGAGTTATAGAGGTTGTCCGTACCCGGGACCTGAAGGCCCTTCGAGTAGTTGAAGTACAGGCTTGCGTTCGGCGCGACGTCGAAGGTGAAGCCTGCCTGCGGCAGCACGCGGTTGTAGTTGAACACGCGGTTGTCCGGGCCAGCAAAGCTGGTGTTTGCGTCCAGATTCGCCTGCTGGTCGGTCGTGTTGGTGGTGAAGCAGTTCACGTTGCCGCTCACGCTGGTGGTGAGGCAGTTCTGCGTCAGGTTACGACGGAAGAACGGAACGCGCACGCCAACGGCGACATGCAGACGGTTGTCCACGTAGTCACCCGAGTATTCGCCCGAAACCTGATGCAGGATCGCATAGGAAAGGCGGTCACGCTTCTGAAGGATGTTGCCGTCCACGTCGGTCAGGCCACCCTTCGAGTTGAAGTAGTGCACGGCCTCGCCGTTGGCCTTCAGGAAGCCGACTTCGCCGGTCTGCTGATGGCGGCCACGGTCGTAGGTGTAGGCTACGCGAACGCGGTTGTTGTCGTCGATGTCGTAGCGCAGCGAGGCGACGGCACCGATACGGTTGGTTTCGGTCTGGCTCGGAGCGGAAAGACGCACTGCGTCGCCACGCACGTCGTCACCGCCACCGATGTCGCCGTCGCCGTTGAGGTCAACGCCGCCGAAGTAGGGCGAACCGCCGATGTAGCCCGAAAGGCCAGCAGTGGTGGTGCCTTCATAGCCGATCACGGTGCCGCCACCGTTGGCCGAGGTGTACTGGTAGGAACCGTCGACGCTCAGCGTCAGCTTGTCGCTCAACGTGAAGCGCGAGTTCAGGCGAACGTTCGCGGTCTTCGAGGGGTTGTAACGGTATTCCCAGGCCGAACCGCAGCTGGAGGCCGTATCGGTAACGCCGGCCACGCCTGCAGGAATGGTGCAACGCGCGACTTCATAGGCATCGCGCTGCTTCTTGTTCAGCGGAATGCCGCCGGCCGAGAAGGGGGTTGCCGTGGTCATGGTCCAGTCGGACGTCATGTTGTTGCGGTTGTAGTTGTAGTGGCCGGCCAGCGAGATGAAATCGCCGTTGCTGCCGAGCGGCTGGTAGATCTTCGCGTTGAACTGCGTCTTGTCGATCTTGCCGAAGTTACCATAGAGCGCGTCGTAGGTGTCCTTCGAAGCCGAGAACCAGGCGCGCGTACCCGAAGAGTTCAGGTTGCCGGTGTTGATCAGGCCGAACACGCGCATCTTGTTCTGGTCGCCCACGGTGCCGACCATGCGGGCGCCGAAGTCTTCCGAAGGGTTGATCGAGCGGTAGTTCACCGTCGAACCCGAAGCGGCTGCGGTCGGCGAGTCGACGTCGGTGGTGCCGAGGTTGACGTTGACCTGCTCGATCAGTTCGGGGTCAAGCTGCTGGTTCGAATAGAGCGCGTAGCCGCCCGTATCGTTCAGCGGCAGGCCGTCGAAGGTCTGCGAGATGCGCGTGTCGTCGAAACCGCGGATCATCAGGTTACCGCCCGAAGAGCCGAAACCGTCATAGTTCTGGAAGTTGACGCCGGGGATCAGGTTGATCGTTTCGTTGATCGTCTGCCCGGGGGTGCCACGCGAGATCAGTTCCTGTGTCAGGACCTGCTTCGCCTTCGGAGAATCGGGGATCTCGATACCGGCGACGCCACGGTCGGTGCTGCCGGAAACGACGATCTCGTTATCGAAGTCCTGCGAACCGGTCGACTGGGCGAAGGCGGGAGCCGCCAGGAATGCGACGCCAACGGCAAGCGTGCTGGTCGCGGTGGAGAGAATCGATTGGAACTTCATTTTAGCCCCCTGAGCTTTTCAGAATGGGTTTGCGCGAAAATGCGGAGAGGTTGCCCCGCCGCAGGATTGCTGCGGCTGCTAAGAGCAGGGCAATATGACAATCTTCTGACGCACGGGATTCATTTCTGATCCGCAACGCGCAATTTTCTGACGTGATGAGAGTTAATTTGTCACAGACAGCATTTTATCACATATATTCAATATCTTAAACGCCAATATGACGATTTGCGGTGCGGCATAAATGTCACGTCACAGCAGATCCCGGTCCGTGCTGCGAAAGCGGGACGAGTCGAGCGATCCGTGTAATGATACGTCATAGCTTGCTGATAAGGCCCTGAGCATGCGAAGCCATCGCCATGGGAACCGCGCATAATCACCACGCTCACGACGATCATGACCATGGCCACGGACATGGCCATGCGCATGGTCACGGCCATTCGCATGGACATCACCACCATGCCCCCCCGGCCCCAGGGGATGCCGGGAAGGCCTTCGCAATTGCGGTAGCGTTGAACGTCGGCTTCGTGATCGCCGAAGGTGCGGCCGGGCTCATCAGCGGCTCGATGGCACTGCTTGCAGACGCCGGGCACAACCTGTCCGACGTCCTCTCACTCCTGCTCGCCTGGGCGGCCAGTGTGCTGGCGGCCCGTCCGCCATCGGAACGGTTCACTTACGGCCTCAAGAGTTCATCCATACTGGCGGCAATTGCCAACGCCGCGCTGCTGTGGGTCGCGATCGGTGCGATCCTGGTCGAAACGGTGCGGCGCTTCGCGGAACCGGCTCCTGTCGGCGGCACGACGATGATCGTGGTTGCCGCGATCGGCATCGCGGTAAATGCGCTGTCGGCGCTCCTCTTCGCCAAGGGCAGCAAGTCCGACCTCAACTTGCGCGCGGCATTCGTCCACCTGATGGCCGATGCCGCCGTATCGGCTGGCGTGGTCATCGCCGGCATCGTCATCATGTTCACCGGCTGGCAACTCGTCGACCCGCTGGCCTCGCTCATCATCACCGCCGTCATCGCCTGGTCGAGCTGGGGCCTCCTGCGCGAATCGCTGCGAATGGGAATGATGGGCGTGCCCGAAAGCATCGACATCGCCGCCGTCCGCACGTTCCTGGAAAGCCAGCCCGGCGTGACGCGCGTCCACGATCTTCACGTCTGGCCGATGAGCACAACCGAAACCGCACTCACCGCGCATCTCGTCATGCCGGGGGCCGAGCGAGGCGACGGCTTCCTCCATGCCCTCAGCCATGATCTTGAGCACCGCTTCGGCATCGGCCACCCGACCGTCCAGATCGAAACCGACCTCGATTCCCCGTGCGCACTGGCGAGCGAGACGGTCGTCTAGCTCACGAATTCATGCCGCGCACCGAGGAAATCGTCTGGGTCGATCGCGAAGCCGGATGAAACGCAGCCGGAATGCGTCAGGCGCAGCTTGAGTTTTTCGGAGAAATGCGACCGGGCCCGCGTTTCATCGGCGATCTTCCAGACCAGCGCGTAGATGCCGTTCTGCTCCTTCGCCAGAAACGCGCCTAGCGGCCCTGCCTCCGCATCGTCCGGTGCGATGAACGCGACCCGCGTGTCACCGACGCGCAGCAGCACGCGCCGCGCCGGCTGCGGCATCGTGGTCCGCGTGTCTTCCAGAACTTCGCCGTCGACGATTTCGGTGAAGAAATGCAGGGCCGAGGCCATGTCTCTCGTTACGCAAGCGATGTGGTCCAGCCCCGTCACGGTGCAGTGGTGCCCTGCCCCGACGCGCGGGTCCCAGTTGCCGCGATCCCACGGATCGTTCGGCATCGGCAGTTCGCAGACTTCCAGAAGCACGCCGCCGGTCGATTCGGGACGGACGAAGAAGAACACGCCATAGTCGCTGGCGACAGTGCACCCGGCCTCGCGGAAGGCCGTGCTGGCTGCCTTGCCGTCCGCCACCTTGATCTCGAACGAATGGAACGCCTGCCCGATCCGCGCGGCCTGCCGGGCATAGGGCTTGGTCAGGTCTTCCGGATGGCGCGGCGCCATCGGCTCCACCATGTGATCCGTCACGTAAAGCAGCACCGCATCGCGGTCTTCGGCAGGGAAGTAGTTTTCCGCGAAGACCAGCCCGCCCAGTGCATCCTGGTAGAGCAATCGGCATGTATAGATGTCGGTGGTCGCATGGATCGTGTGAATGATCCGCGAAACGGCGATACGCCCGGTCAATGGCCCCTCCTCTTCGTTTTGCGGCAGGGTGCGCGGGTGCGCCGCCCATGCCAAGCCGGGCCGCGACAATCGGGTACAATATCGTGATTGCGGCAACGCGGCCGGCGATTAGGAGTTGTCCCTCCAGACGATAGACCTCCGCGACATGGGACACGATCAGGATGACCCGACTTTCCAATTCCCGAATTCTGCTGGCCGCCGCGCTGGGCTGTGCGCTCGTGCCGGGCATCGCCCTGGCGGATACCAAAGGCGACATCGAGGCGCGCTATGAGCAACTTCGCGTCGCCATGGATTCCCGGGAGCCTGCGCAGATCAAGCCATTGCTCGCCGCCGACTTCGTACGCACCGATCTTGGCGGCAACAAGATGTCTGCCGAACAGATGATCGAAGGGCTGACGATGGTTCCGGTGGACCCGGACCGCAAATCAGCCACTACCGTGCAGTCGGTCACGCTCAAGGGCGATGTTGCCGAGGTCGATCAGCAGCAGGTCGCCAGCGACACCCGTGAAGGGCGCGACGGGCAAACGCATACGTTCGGGATGACTTCGATCTCCCACGATACCTGGGTGAAGAGCGAAAAGGGTTGGCTGCTCCGGACGACGGAGACCCAATCGATGACGATTTCCCGTGACGGTACCGTCATGCGCACGATCAACAAGGGCGAGGCGATGGCCCAGGGCCGCCGCGGCAGCATGGGCCCACCGGCCCCAGCCCCGGGAAGCCGCTGATCTGCAGCCCCGCTGCCCCTCCGAAAGGACGGCAGCGGTTCATTTCCAATGAAAAGGCCCGCCCGGAACAACCGGACGGGCCTTTTTCATGAGGGCTGAACTTGAAGAGTTCAAGCCATCGCGACTGCCTCAGGCAGCCGCTTCGGTCTTGTCGCCCTTGAGCACACGAACGGGTTCCTTGCGGCCTTCGACCACGTCCTTGTCCACAACGACTTCGGCGATGTCGCCTTCGGTCGGCAGGTCGAACATGGTGTCGAGCAGCAGCCCTTCCACGATCGAGCGCAGGCCGCGTGCGCCGGTCTTGCGATCGATGGCCTTCTGGGCAATCGCTTCAAGCGCTTCGTCCGTGAAGGTCAGTTCGACTTCTTCGAGGTCGAACAGTTTCGCGTACTGCTTGATGAGAGCGTTGCGCGGTTCCTTCAGGATCTTGACCAGCGCCTCGATGTCGAGGTCGTTGAGGGTCGCGATGACCGGGAGACGGCCGACGAACTCGGGAATCAGGCCGAACTTGAGCAGATCTTCCGGCTCCGCCTTCTGGAGCAGTTCGCCCACGCGGCGCTTGTCCGGATCGGCGACATGCGCGCCGAAACCGATCGAACGCTTCTGGAGGCGGTCGGCGATGATCTTTTCAAGACCCGCAAAGGCGCCGCCGCAGATGAACAGGATGTTGGTCGTGTCCACCTGCAGGAATTCCTGCTGCGGGTGCTTGCGGCCGCCCTGCGGCGGAACCGAAGCGGTGGTGCCTTCCATCAGCTTGAGCAGCGCCTGCTGCACGCCTTCGCCCGAAACGTCGCGCGTGATCGACGGATTCTCGGCCTTGCGGCTGATCTTGTCGATTTCGTCGATGTAGACGATGCCGTGCTGCGCCTTCTCGACGTTGTAGTCGGAAGCCTGGAGCAGCTTGAGGATGATGTTCTCCACGTCCTCGCCCACGTAACCGGCTTCGGTCAGCGTGGTGGCGTCGGCCATGGTGAAGGGCACGTCGAACGTCTTGGCGAGCGTCTGCGCGAGCAGCGTCTTGCCCGAACCGGTCGGCCCGACGAGCAGGATGTTCGACTTGGAAAGTTCCACGTCGCCCTGCTTGCCGCTGTGCTTCAGCCGCTTGTAGTGGTTGTGCACCGCTACCGACAGAACGCGCTTGGCACGTTCCTGCCCGATCACGTAGTCGTTCAGCGTCTCGCAGATTTCGCGGGGAGACGGCACGCCGCCGTCCTTCTTGCCCGCGATCCCGGCCTTGGTCTCTTCGCGAATGATGTCGTTGCAAAGCTCGACGCATTCGTCGCAGATGAAGACCGTGGGTCCCGCGATCAGCTTGCGCACTTCGTGCTGCGACTTGCCGCAGAAGCTGCAGTAGAGGGTGCTTTTCGCGTCAGATCCGCTCAATTTCGTCATTTTCCGTCTTTAGGCCCGTTCGAGGCGACTCGTCCAGTCTACCCTGCTCCGGACCGGTTTTGCAATCCTAGGCCGATTCCCTTGCCCCCGTAATCCTTCAAGAGGACTGAAGGGCGGGGTTCGAAGACCCCACCCTTCCGGTCATGCTCAGGCGTCGGCCGGCTTGTCGCCATCAGGGCGCGTTTCGAAGACCTTGTCGACGAGGCCGAACGCCAGCGCTTCCTCGGCTTCGAGGAAGGTGTCGCGGTCCATCGCCTTCTCGATCTCGTCGAGCGACTTGCCGGTGTACTTCACGTAGAGATCGTTCAGGCGCTTGCGCATCCGCAGGATTTCGCGCGCCTGGATCTCGATATCCGAAGCCATGCCCTGCGCGCCGCCCGAGGGCTGGTGCACCATGATGCGGGCATTCGGCAGCGCGATACGCATGCCGGGCTCGCCGGCGGCCAGCAGGAAGCTGCCCATCGAGGCGGCCTGGCCGATGCACACGGTCGACACGCGCGGCTTGATGTACTGCATCGTGTCGTGGATCGCCATGCCCGCCGTAACGACGCCGCCCGGCGAATTGATGTACATCGAGATGTCCTTCGAGGGATTTTCCGACTCGAGGAACAGGAGCTGCGCGACGATCAGCGACGCCATGTGGTCTTCGACCTGGCCGGTGATGAAGACGATGCGTTCGCGCAGGAGGCGCGAGTAGATGTCGAAGCTGCGCTCACCGCGGCTGGTCTGCTCGACGACCATCGGCACCAGCGCGCCGGTCACGGGATCGGTAGTGAACTTTCCTTGGGCGCCCGTGGCGCCAAACAGGTCGAGCATGGGAGTCCTCTTCTGGTTTGGACCGCCTATGTCGCGTGCCCATCGCCGATGTTCAAGGGCTTTAACGATCTAACGCGGATGGATGTGGGATAACGTCCTCACGCGGCAGGCAGGCGGGCGGGATGGGAAGGCATCGGCCATACGAAAAACGGCCCGGCGCATCTCCTGCGCCGGGCCGCTTCACGAAATCAAGCCGAAAGGAGATCAATCCTCCTTGGCGGCAGCCTTCTTCTTGGCCGGAGCCTTCTTGGCCGGCTTTGCCTCGGCATCGGCTTCGGCAGCCTCATCCTTCTTGGCAGCGGCCTTCTTGGCGGGAGCCTTCTTCGGCTTTTCCTCGGCAGCAGGAGCTTCCTCGGCGGCCTCTTCCTTCTTGGCAGCAGCCTTCTTCGCCGGAGCCTTCTTGGCCGGCTTCTTGGCTTCGACCGTCTTTTCGCCGTCGGTGTCGGCCTCGATGGCGGCCTGGAGCTCGTCGCGGGTCACTTCACGCTCGGTGACTTCGGCCTTCTCGATCAGGAAATCGACGACCTTGTCTTCGTAAAGCGGCGCGCGCAGCTGGGCGGCCATCATCGGGTCCTGCTGGACATATTCGAAGAAGCGCTGACGATCTTCCGGGCGATACTGCTGGGCAGCCTGGCCGACGAGCATCTGCATTTCCTGCGCGGTCACTTCGACGCCGTTGGACTGGCCGATTTCCGACAGGAGCAGGCCAAGACGCACGCGGCGCTCGGCGATCTTGCGGTAGTCGTCCTTCTCGGCCTCGATCTCGGCGAGAGCGGCTTCCGGGTCTTCCTCGTGGCTGGCTTCGTGCGTGAGCTGCTGCCAGATCTGCGCGAATTCGGCTTCCACCATGGTCGGCGGCACGTCGAAGTCGTGGCCGGCGGCAAGCTGGTCGAGAAGCTGACGCTTCATCGCGGTGCGGGTAAGGCCGGCAGTTTCCTGCTCGAGCTGGCCCTTGAGCAGGCCCTGGAGCTGCTCAAGGCTCTCAAGACCCAGTTCCTTGGCGAAATCGTCGTCGATCTTGCTTTCGGCGGGAGCCTTCACTTCGTGCGCCACGATGTCGAAGGTGGTTTCCTTGCCGGCAAGGTTCGGAGCCTGGTAGTCCTCGGGGAAGGTCACGGTGATGACGCGCTCTTCGCCGGCCTTGATGCCTGCGAGCTGCTCTTCGAAGCCGGGGATGAAACGGCCGGCGCCGATGACCAGCGGGGCCTTCTCGGCCTTGCCGCCTTCGAACTCGACGCCGTCGAGCTTGCCGGTGAAGTCGATGATGACCTGATCGCCGTCTTCAGCCGCGCCGTCCTTGGTCTCGAAACGCTGCTGCTGCGAGGCAATGCGCTCGACCGCTTCGGTCACGGCGTCTTCAGCGACGGGCACGACCAGCTTCTCGAGCTTGAGGCCGTCAAGCGAGGGGGCTGCGATCGTGGGGAGGATTTCGAGGCTGACGGTCAGCTCGGCGTCCTTGCCCTGCTCGTAACCCTCGCCGAGGGCGACGTCGGGGTTCATTGCAGGGCGCAGGGCGTGATCGGCGACCAGCTTGTCCATGGCTTCGCGGATAGCCGCGTTCAGCGCGTCCTGGTGGATCGCTTCGCCGTGCATCTTCTTGACGAGATTGGCGGGGACCTTGCCGGCGCGGAAGCCGGGCATCTTCACCTGCGGGGCGATCTTCTTGATTTCGCCTTCGACACGGGCCGTGATGGTCGTGGCGGGAATGGTCACCGTGTAGGCGCGCTTCAGGCCTTCGTTGGTGGTTTCGACGATCTGCATTTCAAATGCCTTCCTGTGCAATTCAACGGGCCTTACGGGCCAATTCTCGCGACTTATCTCCCCCAGGGCGGCGTAATGGTGCGGGCGAAGGGACTCGAACCCCCACATCTTTCGATACTGGTACCTAAAACCAGCGCGTCTACCATTCCGCCACGCCCGCAAAGATCAAGCCTGAAACTCAAGGGACGTGCCCTTATAAGGACACGCGGAAAAGGGCAAGCGCCGCGAGTCGCGCTATGTGCAAGTCCGTTGCGGCGTTCCCGCTGCGGGATGGATTGCCGCCACCCCGTCTTCCGCCGTCTTGCCCCTGCCCTGCACGCTGCCCACCTTGGATGGAACAGTGCAGAAATGAGAGGTAATCGATGGCCACGCAACCAGCCGACAATCCCGGTGACACCCCGCCGGAAACGCCTGTGCCCCCGGCCGACCCCGGCGAGCCGGACGCACCCACCGAGATCCCCGAAACCGGTCCGGATTTCGACCGGCCCGAAACCGGGCCGATCGAAATGCCTCCTCCGGACTGAACCTCAGTCGCGCCCGGCAAGGCGCGAGAACGTCTCCAGAAGGGAGATAGCTTTCGCGCCCCGCGGCTGTGCCGAGCCCGTCACCACCGGGCATTCCAGGCAATAGGCCTGCGCGCCCCGGGTAGAGAGCATCGCGGTCAGTTGCTGCATGGCCCGGTCCGCCTGCTGGTCCCGGCGCAGGGAAACCAGGCTGGCGAAATCGTAGGCGCCCATTCCGCCCAGCCGCGCCTGCTGCGGCTTCGAGGTCAGGCCATTGACGAAGCGGGTGATCGAATCCTCCTCGCCCTTGAGGTAGACGGCCTGGAACTTGCCGTTGCCGACACCGCCAAGGCGCGCTGCCTCTGCAAGGGCCGCATCGAGATTGCCGATCTTGTCGACCAGACCGATGCGGCGCGCCTCCTCGCCCGGCCAGACCCGCCCCTGCGCGATCGCGTCAAGTTTTTCCGGCGTCGTCTTGCGGGCGGCGGCGGAAAGGCCGACGAACTTGCGATAAGTGCTCTCGATCGAGGCCTGCAACATCCCTTCGACCTCGGGCGTGAAGCCCGCGAAAACATCAGGCTGGCCGGAAAGCGGCGTGGTCGTCACCCCGTCGCTCGTCACGCCGTAGTCCGCCAGCGTCTTCTCGAAGCTGGTCACGACCGCGAAGACGCCAATGGAGCCCGTGATCGTTTCGGGCTGCGCGAAAATCTGCTGGCCGGGCGTCGCGACCCAGTAGCCGCCGCTGGCCGCCATGTTGCCCATCGATACGACGATCGGGATCTTGCGCGCCTTGTAGCGCTCGATCGCGCGGCGAATCCGCTCAGCCGCCATGGCCGAGCCGCCCGGCGAATCGACCCTGACAACGAGCGCCTTGAAGCCCTCGTCGATATTGTCGTCCAGCAGGTCGGCGATACGGTCACCCCCGGCCTGTCCCGGTCCGGCATCGCCATCGACGATCTCGCCCGCGATGGTAACGACACCGATTTTGGCGCCCTCTCCCTTCTCGGGATTCGCGGCGAGCCACGGCTGAAGGCGGGTTGCCTTGTAAGGCAAGTCGCCGTTTTCGTCCTTGCCCGCGATTTCGGCGACGCGGTTCTCGAACTCGGTACGGTCGCCGATACGGTCGACCAGACCCGAAGCCTTGGCGCCCTGTGCGAAATCGCCGCCCGAGGCCTTGGCCCAGGCGATCGGATCGCCGGTCATCTGGTCAAGCCGGGCCTGCGGGCGGGCGCGCGCGATGTCGGCCTTGTAGCCGCTCCACAGCGCACCGTAGATATCCTGATAGGCCTCACGCGCGGCGGGCGACATGTCGCTGCGGATATAGGGCTCGACGAAGCTCTTGTAGGTGCCGGCGCGGTAGACATGGGCGTTGACCTTGAAGCGGTCGATCAGGCCCTTGAAGTAGAGGTGGTTCCCACCCGGCCCGGCGACGAAGGCACCGCCCATCGGATCGACCCAGACCTCGCTGGCATGGGCCGCCAGCTGGACGCCGTCATCGGCATAGGCATTGGCGAATGCGAGCACCGGCTTGCCGGCCTTTCGCACCGCGTCGAGCGACTTTCCGATCTCCTCGATGTGCACCATGCCGCCCCCGAGGAAGCGCGACAGATCGAGCACGACCACCTTGATCCGCGAATCCGTTGCCGCCAGCGCCAACGCCCGTTCGATATCGCGCGCCTGATACTCTCCGGCAGGTGCCTCGGTGCTCATCAGCAGCTTGAGCGGATCGATGTTGCTCTTCTCCTCGACGATGTTCCCGTCGAGTTCGAGGAGCAGCGCGCCGTTCTCGATCTTGCCCGCCGAAGGCCGTGCGGTGAGCGCGGCATAGAGCAGCGCGAAGAACAACAGCAGGAAAATCAACGCCAGGGCATCCTTCACGCCCACCAGCAGTTTCCAGATCTTGCGCGCGAACGTCATGAATTCACCAGCCTTTCGATCCCCATGCCATAACGCCCGAACGGCGGCGCGGCCAGAGCAAGCGAAAGGGAAGGAACCGATACCGCCCAAGTTCCCGTCCGTGCGAAACCCGCAAGCAAAGCCCTTGTACCCAAGAGATAGGCCGCCGACCCAAAATACACCTTGAGCCCACCCCCACCCGAGCCTAAGGCCTTGTCTTCGATGACAGCACCAGAATTCATTTACCCGGAAGGCTCCGCAGCCTTCCCGCATCGCAGCCTCGTGGGCATCGGCGGGCTCGCCCCGCATGAGATCATGTTCCTGCTGGACGAGGCCCAGCAATGGGTCGATCTCAATCGGGGCACGCAGAAGCGCCGTGACCTGCTTTCCGGCCTGACGATCATCAACGCCTTCTTCGAAAACTCGACGCGTACGCTGCTGAGCTTCGAGATCGCCGGAAAGCGCCTGGGCGCCGATGTCGTAAACATGGCGGTCGCCACGTCCAGCGTGAAGAAGGGCGAAACCCTGATCGACACGGCGATGACCCTCAACTCCATGCGCGCCGATGCCATCGTCATCCGCCACGCCAGCTCGGGCGCGGTGCATCTCATCTCGGATCTCATGGATTGCCCCGTGCTCAACGCTGGAGACGGCCAGCACGAGCATCCCACCCAGGCCCTGCTCGACGCGCTGACGATCCGCCAGGCCAAGCGCGCCTTCAACGGCCTGCGCGTAACGATCTGCGGCGACATCCTGCACAGCCGCGTTGCCCGTTCCAACATCCTCTCGCTCAATTCACTGGGTGCCGAGGTGCGCGTCTGCGCGCCGCCCGCCCTGCTGCCCGCCGATATCGAGCGAATGAACGTCAAGGTCTTCCACGATTTCGACGCGGCGCTGAAAGGTGCCGACGTGGTGATGATGCTGCGCCTCCAGCTCGAACGCATGGAAGGCCAGTTCATCCCCTCGCCCCGCGAATATCGCCACCTCTACGGCCTCTCGCTCGATCGTCTTGCCAAAGCGGAAGGCAATGCCCTCGTCATGCACCCCGGCCCGATGAACCGCGGCATCGAGATCGACAGCAATGTCGCCGACCTCGTCGGCCGCTCGCAGATCACCACCCAGGTGGAAATGGGCGTCGCCATGCGCATGGCCTGCCTGGAAGTTCTGACCAGACGGGCACGCGGTGTGGAGGGCTGGGCATGAGCAACAACGCGCCCCTGACCGTGACCGGCGGCAAGCTGATCCTGCCCGATGGCACCGTAACCGCCGGCGCGCTGCGCAGCGAAGGCGGCTTCATCACCGCCCTCGGCGCCAACGTGGCCCCGCAACCCGGCGACGAAGTTCACGACGCCCGCGGCAAGTTGATCGCTCCCGGCCTCGTCGATATCGGCGTCTTTGCCATCGACAAGCCCGCCTTCCATTTCGGCGGGATCACCCGCGCCGCACTGATGCCGGACCAGAACCCGCCGCTCGACGTGCCGGCGCGTGTTCGCTTCGCGGCCCAGTCGGGCAAGCCGGACCTCTGGGTCCACCCGCTCGCCGCCGCGACGCAGAATCTTGAAGGCAAGGCGCTTGCCGAAATCGCCCTGATGCGTGACGCCGGTGCGAAGGCCGTGACCACCGGCCGCCAATGGATCGGCGATTCGGGCACGATGCTCCGTCTGCTCCAGTACACCGGCATGCTTGGCATGGTCGTGCTCTCGCACCCGGAAGATGCCGGGATCACGGGCAAAGCCGTTGCCACCTCGGGCGAGATGGCAACCCGCCTCGGCCTGCCCTCCGCGCCTGCCGAAGCCGAAGCCATCGCCATTTCGCGCGATATCGCCCTTGCCGAACTGGCGGGCGCCGCGATCCACTTCCGCAAGGTCACGACCGCCCGGGGCCTCGACCTCGTGCGCCGTGCGAAGGATCGCGGGCTCAGGGTCACGGCGGGTGTCACGCCCGCCTACTTCATGCTCTCCGACCTCGCGCTGGCGGGCTTCCGGACTTTCGCGCACCTCTCGCCCCCGCTGCGCTCGGAAGACGACCGCAAGGCCGTGATCGCCGCGATCGGCGACGGTACGATCGACGTGATCGCCTCCGGCCACGACCCCCGCGGCCCCGAGGACAAGCGCCTGCCCTTCGCGGATTCCGCCCCCGGCATGGCCGGCGCCGAAACCCTGCTGCCGCTGACGATGAATCTCGTGCGCGACGGTGTGATCTCGCTCTCGCGCGCCTTCGAACTGATCGCGACCAATCCGGCAAGGCTCCTCGGCGTCAATGCGGGCAAGCTGGAAATCGGGGCCGAAGCGGATATTGCGATCGTCGATGCAGACCGGCCGTGGATCGTCGATTCGGACAAGATGGCGGCCGCTGCCGGAAACACCCCGTTCGACAAGCAACCCGTGCAGGGCCGCGTGCTGGCGCTGTTCAAGGGCGGCGTTGCCGTGAAGGCGAAGTAAGGGATAGGCGGGCCCCAAGTATCTGCTTAGGCCCCTGCCCCCAATTCCCCTGAAACCAAAAAAAGACGGCTCCTGTCCGAAGACAGGAGCCGTTTAGTTCACATGGAACTCAGGTGCGAGGCCAGGGCCTCGCGGAAACTCTAAAGCTCGGCGCGGCGCATCTGGTTGGTGCCGACGCCGCCCGGCAGCGGCCGCTGCTGGGCATAGGCGAGACAGGGATTGCCGCCCTGTCGCACGCTGGAACATACCGACTGGGCGGCGCGCTGGTCGAAGCCTTCGGCCGCGACGCGGTAATAGGTCTGCCCGTTCACTTTCGCCTCGGTAATGCGAAGACCGTGGCCTTTGAGCGCGGGATTGCGGGACTGGATGATCCCCCAGGCGCGGCGGGCACCGTCCATCGTGCGGAAGGAACCGAGCTGGACAAGATGCGTAGCCTGGGTTGAGCTCACAGTCTGCGGCTTGCGAGAAGGCACTGCCTTGCGGACCGGAGCGGGATTCGCGGCAGCCATCCGAACCGGCGCGGCAGGCATGGCTACCGGTGCGGGTGCCGCTTCGGCGGCACGGCTGGTGCCCCAGAAGCTCTCGCCGGTCTGGACGGGCGGCAATTCGCCGGTCGGCGCGGCAGGCGCCGGTTCGGGCGCTTCCACACGCGCCATCTGGACGTTGCCCGCAGGCGTATCGAGCGCAAGCATGGCCGGTTGCCCCGGATCGCTGCGCAGCGGTGCGCCGATAAGGCCGGCGATGCGGGCGCGGGACTGGTCGGGCCGCGCGGCGGCGGCCCACTGGCCGAGGCGCGCATCGAGCTGGTCCGCCGGAACGTCCTGCGAAGCGATCAGGCGAGCTTCGCTCCAACGCCCGTCAAGCGCATAGGCATAGGCGAGGTTCTGGCGGGCCTTGGGTGTATTCTCGCCGCCGCGCACGACGTCGGTCAACACGGCGACGCCTTCGGCAGGCTGCCCTGCAAGCGAGATGGCAAGGCCATAGTCGCTGGCGGGAATCCGGTCGTGAAGGCGTGCCAGCACTGCCGTCGCTTCGGCGGAACGCCCTGCGCCAATATAGGCAAGCGCGGTGCCGAGCCCCGTCCGGGGGCTCTGGTCGCCCAGCGCAACGGCATCCTCGAACGTAGTCGCCGCCGAATCGAACCGACCCGCGGAAAGATAGGCCTGCGCCAGTGCGGCGCGGGCCGAACCATCGCGCGGGGAGCGGGCCACGCGCTGTTCGGCACGGGCGAGATCCCTGTCGGGGCTCCGACCGGCCTCGGCGTCACCTGAAATGGCAGTCGCTCCGGTCGCCGCTAGCGGCATCTGCCCCGCACAGCTCACGAGGAGCGCGGCGGCCATCGCGGTGCAGACGGCAAGTCCGGCATTGCGGGCACGAATGTTGAGGCGGTTCATCGGATCGACCCTTTGGCCCGGCATCAACCTCGCCCGCCGACCGTGACGGTCAGCGGCGCGATTTCCGGCATTTCGGAGAGGAACTTGTCGAGCGCCTCGGTCACGAGGACTTGCGCACTGCGGTTCAGCAGCACACCGGCCATCCTGAGCCGGAAGTGACGTTCCGCATCAAGCCGCAGCGTGAAGGCCGCGCGGCGACCTTCCAGCCCGGACGAACGCGTCGGCAGGGCGCCGCGATTCATGCGCTCGGAGATCGCCTCGATCTGGCGGACCACGTCAGGCACCGGCGCGCTGGCAGGCAGTTCGGTGCTCGGACCGGGCAGCGGCGCCGTTTCCGGCAGACCAGCAAGTTCCCGATCGCACCGCTCCGGATCGTTCCGAGCGCCCTCGCTCTGGCCCCAGTCGTTCCAGCCGAGATCCTCGATACGTGCGGTATCGACCGGAAATCCGCCAATTCCGAAGTTCGCCGCGTCCTGACGGCGCATCGCCGGGCGGGCGCGGCCCTTGCGGGCAAGCAGGCCCGGCGTCAGCGAGGCAAAGCCGTGTTCGCTCATTCCGGTCATCGTCAGGACCCTGCAACACGGCGGCCGAAGCCACCGACGGGACGAGGCGCACCGGGCGTGGCCGTCTGTCCGGCAAGCTGGGGCGCGGAAAAGACGGTGCGGCGGAAATTGCGTTCGAGACGGTCGGAAACGTAGTTCCACAGCGCCGTCACTTCCTGTGCCGAGCGCCCGTTGGGATCGACTTCCATGACCGTGCGGCCATCGATCATCGAGGCGGCGAAGTCCGTCCGCTGGTGCAGCGTGACCGGCGCGACCGTCCCGTGCTGCGACAGCGCGACGGCAGCCTCGGCAGTGATGCGGGCCTTGGGCGTGGCCGCATTGACGACAAAGATCAGCGGTTTGCCGGAACGTTCGCACAAGTCGACGGTCGCCCCTACAGCGCGCAGGTCGTGCGGGCTGGGGCGTGTCGGCACCACGATCAGTTCGGACACCGAAATGACGCTCTGGATCGCCATGGTGATCGCCGGCGGCGTATCGATCACGGCGAGCTTGAAGCCCTGCTGGCGCAGCACCTGCAAATCGCCGGCGAGACGGGCCACGGTAGTCTGGGCGAAAGCGGGATATTCGGCCTCGCGCTCGTTCCACCAGTCGGCAAGCGAGCCCTGCGGGTCGATATCGATGAGGACGACGGGGCCAGCTCCGGCACGCTGCGCCTGCACGGCGAGATGACCGGAAAGCGTGGTCTTGCCCGAACCACCCTTCTGCGATGCCAATGCCAGTACGCGCAAAGCCGTTACCCCCCGAGGACGCCGCCGGAAAAAATCGGCGACCCACAAGAGGCTGGATCGCAGATCGTTCCTAATTTAGGGTTAATCCCGAGGGACCGTTCCGGCCTCTCCCATGCCGCGTCCGCCCCGTTGGCCGCGGTGGGGCAGACGCGGCCGCAACATTTATTTTACCATCGAGGTTAACGCGACTTTCGCCCTTACATGGGCATTTTCCAGGATCTTCGGATGGAACGGCGAACACCTTCGCTTACCATGACCGGGACCCGGCGACGAAATTGGGGCCAAAGCAACGTGCGGAAAAATCTACGCTCCCTTCGGCTCGGCCTGTGCGGCTGCACACTGGCGGGAATCGCCTTCACACCGGCGCTGGCCGATGTGAAGGCCGGAGTCGATGCCTGGTCCGCCGGGAACTACCAGGCCGCCGTCCAGCAGTGGAAACCCCTTGCCGACAAGGGTGACGCCGACGCCGAATTCAACCTGGCGCAGGCCTACAAGATGGGCCGCGGCGTTCCGCTCGATCCGGCCAAGGCAGAGGATCTCTACGGCAAGGCAGCGGCCAAGGGCCACATCCAGGCGGCCGACACTTACGGGCTCATGCTGTTCCAGCGGGGCGAGCGCCAGAAGGCCCTTCCCTATCTGGAGGCGTCCGCCGCGAGGGGCGATGCACGGGCGGAATACATTCTCGGCGTTGCGCATTTCAACGGGGATGTCGCGACGAAGGACTGGGTCCGGGCTTACGCGCTCGTCAGCCTTGCCCGGCAAGCCGGACTGCCCCAGGCCGCCAATGCGCTGGCGCAAATGGATGAGCATATCCCGCTGGAAGATCGCCAGAAAAGCGTCCAGCTCGCCGCCCAGCTTTCCAGTGAGGCCGAGGCGAATCGCGCCAGGCAGACGGCGGGCGCCGAACTTGGCAGCCCGGCGCGCGCTGCGCCCACGCCCACGCTTCCCAGGGTGGCTGCGGTGAACGGACCCGCCAATGCCGGTGCGGACTATACGCTCGCCCCGTCACCCCGCCCGGCCGCCACCTCCACGCCATCGCGCATCGCCGCCGCAACTCCGGTGCCCAAGGCCGAGCCCGTAAAGGCCCAGCCGCCGAAAGCGCCGGCTCCGAAAGCGCCAGCTCCGAAACCACAAACTTCACCGGCCGCCGCGGCCGGTGGCTCCTGGCGGCTCCAGCTTGGCGCCTTTGGCGTGTCCGGCAATGCCGAAAAACTCTGGGCCTCCATTTCAGGCCGCCCGGAAATGGCAGGAAGCCGGCGCCAACTGGTGCCCGCAGGCAAGCTGACAAAACTCTATGCCACCGGTTTTTCCAGCAAGGCACAGGCGGAAAAGGCCTGCGGGGCGCTCAGGGCTTCGGGCAAGGAATGCATCGTCACCTCGTAGTCTTCGGCTCACCGTCGACTCGAAACGGTTGATCGCTTACTCTCCCGGCCGGGAGAATGAGGAATGCCGAAAACGATCACGGGCGAACATGCCCGTGCAGTCCACCGTGCGCCCGAAACACCGCCCGCACCCGGCGGCGGCCGCATCGTCACGCTCGACCTGATCCGCGGCGTAGCCATTCTCGGCATTCTCGCGATAAACGTGTCCGGCTTTGCCGGGCCTGCCATCGGCACATTATCGCCGGACTTTCCTTCCCCAAGCAACTTCGCCAACGAAGCCGCGTGGGGCTTCGGATTCCTGTTCTTCGAAGGAAAGATGCGGGCACTCTTTGCCATGCTGTTCGGCGCCGGGATCGCCCTGCAATGCGAACGCATGGATACGGCAGGACGCGACGGCGACGTGATCCAGGTGCGCCGCCTGTCATGGCTCATGGTATTCGGCACCCTGCATTACCTGCTGCTCTGGTGGGGCGACATCCTGTTCGTCTACGCCTGCTGCGGCCTTGCCCTCCTGTTCCTGCGGCGCCTTTCCGGCCCTGTTCTGCTCGGCATTGCCGCAGGTATTTCCCTCACCGCCATGGCCATCGACTTCTGGTCCACGCTCCCGCTCGTTCGCGCAGAAGAAGCAGTAAGGCTGGGAACCGCCAGCCTCTCCCAGCAACAGGACGTCTTCGCGCGGCTGGAGCTCTACCGCCAGAATGTCGCGGCGCAGGCCCTCCTGTACCACTCGGACTTCACCGATATCGCGCTGACCAAGCTGCGCGGCGATCCGTTCTGGCTGTTCCGGATGACGGCCCACGCCTGGAGCGAAGTGCTGCCGCTCATGCTCATCGGCGTCGTGCTGCTTCGCGGCGGCTTCTTCTCCGGCACATGGCCCCGCCGCAGGATATGCGCGCTGGGCCTTGGCGCTGGCGCGACCGGCCTCGCTCTCACGAGCGCCGTTCTCTGGTGGAGCTGGTCCCGGCACTTCCCGCCGATCGCCATGGCCGCGCTGCTGGGCGAAGGACTGTTCGTGCCGCACCTGCTGACGGCGCTGGGCTACGCATCCCTGCTGATACTGGCCGCTCCGCGCCTGACCCGCACCGGCCTGGGAAGACGGCTCATGGCGACAGGGCGCGTCGCCTTCAGCAACTATATCGGGACCAGCCTGCTGATGTGCTGGCTGTTCTACGGATGGGGACTGGGGCTTTACGGACAGGTCGGTCCGCTGGGCCAATGGCTCGTCGTGGCGATGGGCTGCACGGGCATGCTGGGATGGAGCGAATTGTGGCTGAGTCGCTTCCAAAGAGGCCCGCTGGAGCTGCTCTGGAGGTCTCTCGTACTGCAAAAACGGTTGAAAAATCGCCTCCCCGCAACGGCTTGAAAGGCAAATGAAGAACGCTATTGCGATCCATTTGCATTTGCATATGATGGTCTCCCAAGAGGATTCGCACCATGTACGTCTGCATCTGCAATGCCATTCGTGAGACCGACCTGCGTACCGTTGCCCGCTGCTGCCGCGGCGATGCCACGGCGCTTTACGGGGCTCTCGGACATGCGCCGCAGTGCGGACAGTGCCTGGACGAAGCCGAAGATATTATCGCCGAGGAATCGGCAACCGCCAACGCGCCACTGAGCGCGGCAGCCTGACCCTGTAACAAGGCGGTCAAACCCGGCTTCTGTCGGGTGTTTTCGCGCGCCTGCTTGCCTTGTCAGTTCGGAGGGGCCATAATCCGCCCGAACAAATTCAGGAGCATCCCCCCATGAAGGGCGACCAGCAGGTCATCGACTATCTCAACAAGGCGCTCTTCAACGAGCTTACTGCGATCAACCAGTACTGGCTGCACTACCGCATGCTCGACAACTGGGGCATCAAGAAGCTGGCCGAATACGAACGCCACGAATCGATCGACGAGATGAAGCACGCCGACGTGCTGGCCGATCGCATTCTCTATCTCGATGGCCTCCCCAACTTCCAGGCGCTCGGCAAGCTGCGCATCGGCGAAAGCGTCGAGGAAGTGCTCAAGGCCGATCTCGCGCTGGAATACGATGCCATCCCCCTGCTCCGGGATGCGATCGCACACTGCGAAACCGTGCGGGACTTCGTCAGCCGCGAGATTTTCGCCCGCATTCTCGAAAGCGAGGAAGAGCACGTCGACTTCCTCGAGAAGCAGTTCGACATGATCGAACGCATGGGCATCCAGAACTACTGCCAGCTCCAGAGCAAGCCGGCCGAGGACTGACCGAAACCGGAGGCGCGCAAGACCGCATGGATTTTCTCGCGCGCCTCCAGCTTTCGATCCCCCTGATACAGGCACCGATGGCGGGCACTTCGACCCCCGCGCTCGCCGCTCAGGTTTGCGAAGCCGGTGCATTGGGCTCACTTGCCCTCGGCGCCATCGGCCCTGAAGCGGCGCGGCAACAGATTGCCCAGTTGCGCAGCCACACGGCCCGGCCTTTCAACCTCAACCTCTTCGTTCACGAGACATCTCGGCCCGATCCTGCTGGAGAGCAGGCCTGGCTCGAAGCGCTGGCCCCCACTTTCGCGTTGTACGGTGCCCAGCCACCCACCGCGCTGGAAACGATCTACGAAAGCTTCGCCGGCAACGCGGCCATGGTGGATGTGGTCCTTGAGGCCAGGCCAGCGGTCGTCAGCTTCCATTTCGGACTGCCGGAAGCCGCCACGATCGATGCGCTGAAGCGGGCAGGATGCCTTCTGCTCGGCAGCGTCACCAGTCTGGCCGAGGCCGAACTATCGCGCAGCGCCGGGATCGACGTGCTCGTTGCGCAAGGGTGGGAGGCCGGCGGACATCGCGGCATGTTCACCCCCGATGCGCCGGACGACCGGCTCGGCACCTGCGCGCTGACACGCCTGCTCGTTTCATGGGGCAAACTGCCGGTGATCGCAGCGGGCGGGATCATGGACGGCCGCGGCATTCGCGCCGCCCTCGATCTCGGCGCAGTGGCCGCGCAGCTCGGAACCGCTTTCGTCGCCTGCCCTGAGAGCAACGCCGATGACGGCTACCGCGCACTGCTGGCCTCCGATGCCGCATGGCACACGGTGATGACCCGGGCGATCTCGGGCCGTCCGGCGCGGTGCCTCGCCAATCGCTTCACGGAGCTTGGGCAGCGCGCGAATCTTCCGCCGGTTCCGGCTTATCCGCGCACTTATCATGCCGGAAAGGCGCTCAACGCCGCTGCCCTGAGCCAAGGAGAGGCCCTGTTCGGCGCGCAATGGGCGGGACAGGGCGCACCCTTGTCCCGCGCCTTGCCGGCGGCGCAGCTGGTTGCCCTGCTGGCCGCCGAACTCTCGTCTACTCGGCCTTAGCAGCAGGAGCAGCGGCCTTGTCGGTGCGATACTTGTCGAACCACGCAAGGATCGCCGAGGCTTTCGCCGCCGATTGCGAGGGCCGTGCGGCAATGCCGCCATGGCTCGCCCCCGGCACCTTGACCAGCGCGGTGGGCACGCCGCGGATCTGCAGCGCCGCGTAATACTGCTCAGCCTCGCTGACGGGCGTGCGATAGTCGTCCGATCCCACCACGACCATGGTCGGCGTCTTGACGTTTCCGACCAGGCTCAGCGGCGAGCGGCGCCAGTATTCCATGGGATCTTCCCAGGGCTTCTTGTCGAACCAGTAACGCGAGGTGAACGGCGTGGCATCCATCGTCAGGGCTTCGCTGATCCAGTTGATCACAGGCTTCTGCGTGACGGCGGCCTTGAAACGGTCATTCTTGCCGACGATCCACGCCGTCAACACGCCGCCGCCCGATCCCCCGGTGACGAAGAGGTTGTCAGGATCCGCCACCCCGTCCGCGATCGCGGCGTCAACCGACGCCATGAGGTCGTCGTAGTCGGTGCCGGGATAAGCCCGGTCTATCAGGTTGGCGAACTCCTCGCCGTAGGACGTGCTCCCGCGCGGATTGGTATAGAGCACCGCATAGCCGTGCGCCGCGTAGAGCTGGTAATCCGTGGAGAAGCCCGGTGCATAAGCCGTGTTCGGACCGCCATGGATTTCAAGGATCAGCGGCGCCTTCCTGCCCGGCGCCAGGCCCGGCGGCGTCACCAGCCATGCATCGATGGAACGGCCGTCCGGCGCGGTCACGGCAAGCTTGCGAACGGGCGCCAATGCCTTCGCATCCATCCATGTGCCGTTGAGGTCGGTCAGCTTGCGCCCTGCCCCGCCGCCCGACACCCAGAGGTCGGCAGGCCGCTGGGCCGTGCCCGAGGTATAGGCGATGCGCCCGTTGCCGGACACGCTGAAGGCGCCTCCGGTATAGGGACGGTCGAAGTGATCACCCGGGCTCAGCCCCTCGACGACGTTCTTGATCGAACCGTCCAGCCCCACCCGCGCGACATGGGTCTTCGCGTGATCGTCATACTGAACCATGATCGCCGAATTGCCCGCCCAATCGAGCGCATCGATCGAGTGGTCGAAGCTCTTGGTCAGCAACCTCGAACCGGTGCCGTCGATATTCATGACGTAGAGGTCTGAATTCTCGTAGGAACGGTTGACGTCATCGAAGCCCACATAGGCGACATGTTTGCCATCCGGCGAAACCACCGCGCCGGCGTCGGGCCCATTGCGCGAGGTCAGCGCCGTAACCGCGCCGCTGGCGAGGTCGAGCGCGTAGACTTCCGAGTTGTTGATGTCGCGCTGCCAGTTCTCGTGGCGATTGGCGCTGAACAGGATACGCTTTCCGTCCGGGGTCCACGACAGCGGCCCGCCATCGTCGAAATCGCCGAAAGTGAGCTGGCGCGGTGCGCCGCCCTCGGCGGAGACGAGGAACAGGTGGTCATAGCCGGGCTGCGCATAACCGCCGCCGTCGAAACGGTAAGTCACGCGGTCGATCACCTGGAGCGGTTCAGCCCATTGCGCACCCTCCGGCCGATTCGCCGGCTGCGAACCCATCTTGGCACCCTCGCCCGGCACCCGCATGGTATAGGCGATCTGGCGGCCATCGGGCGACCAGGAAAGACCGCCGGGGCTGTCAGGAAGTCCCGTCACCTTCACTTTCGCGCCGCTGTCCAGCCAGAGCACGTAAAGCTGCGGCGCGCCGGTTCCGTCGCTGGAAACGAAGGCGAGCCGCTTGCCATCCGGCGACCAGCGCGGCGAAAAGTGCGCGCCCGCACCCGTGACGAGAGGCCGCTGCACCCCTGTTGCCGCATCGACCAGCCAGATCGAAGGAACGACCTTGTCCGTCATCACGTCGGCCGCGGCGCGAACGTAGGCTATGCGGCTGCCATCCGGGGAAATCTGCGGATCGGTAACGCCGGACAGCTTGAAGAGATCGTCGGGAGTGAACCCGCGCTCGGGCCCCTTGGCCGCGGTGTCCTCCGCCGCCAGCGCGGGCGAAAGCGGAACAGCCGCGCAGGAAAGCGCGAGTACAGCCAGCCGGAAGGGCAAGGCGCGATAGGCCAGAGATCTGGGCAAGATGGAGAGCTCCCCGCTCGAATTGTAGGATGACACTCTGTCGCGCAGAGCCGATGAAAAATCCAGTCAGGATGCCTACCGGGATTGCCTCTCCCGAAATCGTGCTAAGACAGGGTCATGGAGCAACCTGAACGGCCACCTTACACCATCGAGGACTACGGTTTCGGCGTCCTCGTCATTCTCGTCACCGCGGCATTCGCCTGGCTATTGCTGCCCTATTTCGGAGCCGTGCTCTGGGGCGTGGTCGCCGCGATCCTCTTTCAGCCCCTGACCGCCAGGCTCGCCACCCACCTCGGCGGCCGCAAGAATCTGGCGGCAGGCCTCATGCTGCTGATGCTGCTGGCAATCTTCATCATTCCCACCCTGCTGCTGGGCGCCAGCCTCGTGCAGGAAGTCTCGACGATCTACGAAAAGGTCCGGGACGGGCAGATCAATGTCCCACACATGCTCGAACAGTTCCGCGCGGCCCTGCCCGATTCGCTGGAACGGATGATCGACCGCTACGGGCTCACCGATTTCGAGAACCTTCGCCGCCAGTTCGGCGCGGGCATCGCCAACGGGTTGCAAGGGCTCGCCGCAAGGCTGCTTTCGGTGGGCCAAGGCGCGCTCAGCTTCCTCGCGGCGCTGGGCGTGATGCTCTACCTCACCTTCTTCCTCCTGCGCGACGGCGACCGGTACGGCGCCCTGATCCGCGATGCCATGCCGCTGCGCCCGCATCTGCGGGACCGGCTGGTGAGCAACTTCATCGTCGTCGTGCGCGCAACGATGAAGGGCACCGTGGTTGTCGCGGTGGCGCAGGGCGTGGTGGGCGGTACGATCTTCTCGCTGCTGGGCATCGAGGGATCGCTGCTCTGGGGCGTAATGATGGGCTTCTTCTCGCTGCTGCCAGCCGTCGGCACCGGCCTCGTCTGGGTGCCCATGGCCGGCTACCTCTTCGCGACGGGGCAGGTCTGGCAAGGCGCGGTCCTGGCCTTCTGCGGCATGTTCATCATCGGCATGATCGACAACATCCTGCGCCCGATCCTGGTCGGCCGCGATACCCGGATGCCCGATTTCGTGGTGCTCATCGCAACGCTGGCGGGCCTGCAGATCTTCGGGCTCAACGGCTTCATCGTCGGCCCGGTGATCGCGGCCCTGTTCATCGCGGTGTGGAACCTCATGCGCGAGATCAAGAACAGCGACGGCCTGCTGGAACCCGACGCGATCGACATCGAGGAAGTGGAAGTCGAGGAAAGACAGGCCGAATCCCCCAGCTCCGAAGCCGAAGTGGCAGCGCACCCCTCCTGATACGAAACAGGCCGCCGGAGACGATCTCCGGCGGCCTTTTTCGTTACTTGGCGAACGGGTTCTTGGGCATCCGCAAATTGAGCCGGATCGGCACCGCGTCGAACCCGAGTTCCCGGCGGATGCCGTTGATCAGGTAACGGCGGTAGCTTTCCGGCAGCAGGTCGAGCCGGGTGCCGAACAGCACGAAGCCCGGCGGGCGGGTCTTGGCCTGCGTGATATAGCGCAGCTTGATGCGCTTGCCGCCCGGCGCCGGCGGCGGATTGGCCGACAGCGCATCGTCGAACCAGCGATTGAGCGCCGCTGTGGGCACACGCTTGCTCCATGCCTCGCGAATCGAGAATCCGGCGGCGATGAGTTCGTCCAGCCCCTTTCCGGTCCGCGCCGAAACCGCCAGCAGCGGCACGCCGCGCACCTGGGCAAGGCCATCGTCAAGCGCGCCGCGAATGCCGTTGAACAGCGCAGAGGCGCCTTCCGCAACGTCCCACTTGTTGATCGCGATGATCAGCGCACGGCCTTCTTCGAGCACCTTCGAGGCGATGGTGAGATCCTGGTGCTCCAGCCCGCGCGTGGCATCGAGCAGCAGCACGACGACTTCTGCAAAGTCGATCGCATGGCGCGCGTCGGCCACGGCCATGCGCTCCAGCTTCTCGGTGACATTGGCGCGCTTGCGCATGCCGGCGGTGTCGATCAGGCTGACTTGGCGGACTTCCTGCGTCTTGGGATCGGTCCATTCCCAATCCACCGTGATCGAATCGCGGGTGATGCCCGCTTCCGGTCCGGTAAGCAGCCGGTCCTCACCCAGAATCCGGTTGATCAGGGTGGACTTGCCCGCGTTTGGACGGCCGACGATGGCAAGCTTGAGCGGACGGCGCAGCAGCGCCTCCTCGTCAACTTCCTCCTCGAATTCCGGCTCTTCGGGCTGAAGCGGATCGAGATGCGGCAGGAGCGATTCGAACAGGTCGGCCATGCCCACGCCATGTTCGGCCGAAAACGTGATCGGCTCGCCAAGGCCAAGCGAATAGGCCTCGAGGACGCCGCTCTCACCCGCGCGCCCTTCGGCCTTGTTGGCCAGCAGGACCACCGGCACCGGCGAGGCGCGCAGCCACTGGCCGATCTCCTCGTCGAGCGGCGTCAGGCCGGCGCGCGCATCGACCACGAAAAGCGCGACATCGGCGGTTTCCAGCGCCGCTTCGGTCTGCTTGCGCATACGGCCGGGCAAGGTTTCGGCCTCGTCGTCTTCCCAGCCCGCCGTGTCGACGATCTGGAATTTCAGGCCGAGCAACTCGGCGTCGCCGAAACGACGGTCGCGCGTCACGCCCGGCTGATCGTCGACGAGCGCGAGCTTCTTGCCGACGAGCCGATTGAACAGCGTGGACTTGCCGACGTTGGGTCGGCCGATGATGATCACCTGAGGAAGCATGTTGATAACTCGATAAAGGATTCCGGCCCCTAGGGGAATTCGGCGCAGATGGAAACGTCTGCATTTTCGCAGCGCAACAGGGAAGCCCGGGAACAAATTCTTACTTCGGCGTTAACCATGTGCCGAAGGAATCCCCTAACCGTATCGGGCAAATCTGGAAAACATGAAGGTTTATCCGATAGCAATCATGTTGAGCCTGGCTGCCGCGGCCTCCTCTCCGGCCAGCGCCCGCTCCGCGATCGACGACGCCCTGGCCGGCATGGACGACGACCGCTCCGCCGCCGCCAAAGGCCCGGATTACCTCGAATGCGTGCCTTATGCACGCCAGCTTTCCGGCATCCAGATATACGGCGACGCCCATACCTGGTGGAAGCAGGCAAAGGGTCGCTACGCCACCGGCCGCGCACCGCGCATCGGCGCGGTCATGGCGATGGAACCTTACGCAGGCTCGCAGCTCGGCCATGTCGCCACGGTCAGCAAGGTCGTCGATTCGCGCACGATCCTGGTGAGCCATGCCAACTGGTCGCCCATCGAGGGGCAGCGGGGGCGGATCGAAAAGAACGTTACCGTTCTCGACGTATCTCCCTTGAATGACTGGAGCGAAGTGCGGGTCTGGTATGCGCCGATCCACAATCTCGGCAACACGCACTGGCCGGTAACAGGCTTCATCTACAACGCCCGTCCCGGCACGGTGCAGGACGGAGCGTTCCAGACAGCCGATGCGGCCGCAGCCCCCCGGGAACGGGTGAAAGCCAGGAAAAAGGGCCGCCGAAGCGACCCTATCGGCGACATCATCGCCGGAAACTACTGACAGGTCCGCGAACCGGCCGCCCGTTTCGGACAGCCGATCATGCGTCATCAGGCCTTGGCGACAGGCGCGTCTTCGCCGAGATCCTCATACCAGGCTTCGACAGGCCCTGCGAGCTTGACCGTCAGGGGATTACCCTTGCGATCCAGCGTCTTGCCGGCCTGAACGCGCACCCAGCCTTCGGAAATGCAATATTCCTCGACATTGTTGCGAACCGTTCCCTTGAAACGGATGCCCACGCCGCGCTGCAGCTTTTCCTCGTCGAAGAACGGGCTCTTCGGGTTGATCGCAAGGTGGTCGGGCGGCACGTCGGCGCCGGTTTTTGTCTCTTCGGTCATGTCTCGCGATTTAAATGGAGATGGGCGCTTGTCAATTCGATCCGACTCATCTAGAGGCGCGCTTCCGCAACGGACACAGTCCAGCAGCGGGCGCGTAGCTCAGTGGTAGAGCACACCCTTCACACGGGTGGGGTCGCAGGTTCAATCCCTGCCGCGCCCACCATCCCTTATATCCGGGATGGCTGAAAAAGGCGGACATTTCCCCAAAAACACGATGCAACTCCGGTCGAAACGGGCCGCACAAATCTTGCTTGTGCGGGCATGAGGCGGCATAGCGCGCGCCATGCACGATATCCGCCTGATCCGCGAGAATCCCGAAGGATTCGACGCCGGCCTCGCCCGCCGTGGGGTAGCCCCCGTGGCCGCCGAAATCCTCGCCCTCGACGAGCAGCGCCGCTCCGTCGCCACGCGCATGCAGGAAGGGCAGAATCGCCGCAACGAGGCCTCGAAGGCGATCGGCAAGGCCATGGGCCAGGGCGACAGCACCACGGCCGAAGCTCTGAAGGCCGAAGTCGCCCAGCTCAAGGACACCCTCCCCGCGCTCGAAGCCGAGGAGAAAGACCTTTCGGCGCAGCTGCACAATGCGCTCGCCGCCCTGCCGAACATCCCGGTAGCCGACGTGCCGGACGGCGCGGACGAGACCGAGAACCTTGAAGTCGCCAAGTGGGGCACGCCCGGCACGTTCGCGTTCGAGCCGAAGGAACACGCCGATCTCGGTCCGGCGCTCGGTCTCGACTTCGAGACAGGCGCGAAGATTTCCGGCGCCCGCTTCACGTTCCTGAAGGGCCAGATGGCCCGCCTCCACCGCGCGCTCGCGCAGTTCATGCTCGACACCCAGACCGGCACCAACGGTTACATGGAATGCATCGTGCCGCTGCTGGTCAAGGACGAGGCCGTGTTCGGCACCGGCCAGCTTCCCAAGTTCGCGGAAGATCTGTTCAAGACCACCGATGGCCGCTGGCTGATCCCCACCGCCGAAGTTTCGCTGACCAATGCCGTGCAGGACGAAATCGTCGATACTGCCGCCCTGCCCCTGCGCATGACCGCGCTCACCCCCTGCTTCCGGTCGGAAGCGGGCGCTGCGGGCCGCGACACACGCGGGTTCATCCGCCAGCACCAGTTCGAGAAGGTCGAACTCGTCACCGTTTGCCAGCCCGACCAGTCGGAAGCCGAGCACGAGCGCATGGTCGCCGCCGCCGAATCGATCTTGCAGGCGCTGGAACTGCCTTATCGCAAGGTGCTGCTCTGCTCGGGCGACATGGGCGCCACCGCGAAGAAGACCTTCGACCTCGAAGTCTGGCTGCCCGGCCAGGCGGCCTACCGCGAGATCAGCTCGATCTCGAACTGCGGCGACTATCAGGCCCGCCGCATGAACGCACGTTTCAAGCCGGAAGGCTCCAAGAAGACCGAGTTCCTGCACACGCTCAACGGCTCGGGCCTCGCGGTGGGCCGCACGCTGGTTGCCGTGCTGGAGAATTACCAGCAGGAGGACGGCTCGGTACTGGTGCCTGAGGCGCTCAAGCCCTGGATGGGCGGGATCGAAAAGCTGGAGCCCCGCTTCTAAGGGGCTTCGACAAGCTCGGCCTGAGCGGATTTGAGTGGGGCATCCTCCCATTTCACGCAGGCCGAGCCTCCCCTCCGCTCATCCCGAGCTTGTCGAAGGATGAATGGACCGGCGCCTCGCTTGGACCACCAAGCCCGCGCCACATTGCGAGAAAGACACCATGCGCATTCTGCTCACCAACGACGACGGCATCAACGCCCCCGGCCTCTACGTTCTTGAAAAGATCGCCGCGCAGCTTTCGGACGATATCTGGATCTGCGCGCCGAGCGAGGAACAGTCGGGGGCCGGCCATTCGCTGACGCTCGGTCGTCCGGTGCGCATGCGCGAACACGCGCCCAAGCGCTTCTCTGTCACCGGCACGCCTACCGATTCGGTGACCATGGGCATCAAGAAGGCCATGCCCGGACCGCCCGACCTGATCCTCTCCGGCGTCAACCGCGGGGCCAACCTCGGCGATGACGTGACCTATTCGGGCACCGTCTCGGCCGCGATGGAGGGCGCGCTCGCAGGCATCCGCTCGATCGCGCTGAGCCAGGTCTATGCGGGCGAAGGGCACGGCAACAACGTCAGCTTCTCCGCTGCCGAGGAATGGGGCGCAAAGGTACTGAAGCCCCTGCTCGATGCGCCATTCGCGCCGCGAACGCTGGTCAACGTCAACTTTCCGCCCGTCGCCGGGGCCGAGGTCAAGGGCATCCGCGTGGTCCGCCAGGGCTTTCACGATTATGCACGCGGTTCGGTGGTCGAAGGCGTGGACCCTCGCGGGTTCCCCTACTTCTGGTTCGGCCTTCACGGCATCGAGCATACGGCCGGCCACAACACCGACCTCGAAGCGATCTCCGAGGGTTATATCTCGGTAACGCCGCTCCAACTCGACCTCACGCACGACGCATCGCTGGCCGAGATCGCGAGCCGCTTCGAAGCATGATGCGGAAGTCCCTTCTCCTGCTGGCGGCGCTCGCGCTGCCGATCGCGCCCGCCTTCGCCGCGCCCCCTAGGCAAGAAAGCGAGGCCGTGCACGTCGTCGTGGCGGGCGAGACGCTGAACGGCATCGCCAACCGTGCGGGCGTTTCCGCCGAGGCGCTGGCCAGCGCAAACAGCCTCAAGGCTCCTTACGTCGTGAAGCTCGGCCAGAAGCTGACGATCCCTCGCGCCAAGGTAGCTGCGACCAAGGCCGCTCCGGTGCCCGCCAAAAGCGCGGCGAACCCGGCAGCGCCGGCAAAGAAGGCCGCAGCCGCCGCAAATTCGACTGCAAGAGCCGCCATCGCCGCTGCCGGGCCGCCCGAGCAGGAGAGCGTCCACGTCGTCCAGCCCGGAGAGACGCTCGGCAGCATCGCACTCGCCGCCCAAGTACCGCGCATCCTGATCGCCGAGGCCAACGGCCTGCAGCCGCCCTACAATGTGCGCCTGGGCCAGAAGCTGCAAATCCCGCGCACCCGCCGTCATGCGGTAAAGGCAGGCGATACCGGCTTCTCGATCTCCTACAAATATGCCGTGCCATGGGAGCAGATCGCCCTCGCCAACGGCCTCGATCCAACGGCTCCGGTAAAGGCGGGGCAGTCGCTGTTGATCCCCACCCTGCTCGATCCGCCCGCGACCAGCGCCGCCCCCGTCACCGCGGTCACAGCGCCGCCCCCGCCGAAGGCAGCGCCGTCCACCGGGACAGCGCGTTTCGCCTGGCCGGTGAACGGCCCCGTGCGCCGCGGTTTCGCGACCGGCGCCGACCATCACGACGGGCTCGACATCAAGGCGCCTGAAGGCACGATGGTCCGCGCCGCCGCCGCCGGCACCGTCCGGTTCGCCGGAATGGAGAAGGAGCAGTTCGGCAACCTCGTCGTGATCGATCATGGCCAGGGCTGGTTCACCGCCTATGCCTTCCTCAGCCGGGTCACGGTGAAGGAAGGCGCGAAAGTCGCCATTGGCGAGCGCGTCGGCCTGGTCGGCAGCACCGGCCTTGCCAAGGGCAACGAACTGCACTTCGAAGTCCGGCAGGACGGCAAGCCGGTTGACCCGCTGGACGAGCTGCCCAAGGCTCCGTAAGCTCGCCGGGCATGTCGAAGAGACGCTCTGCCTCCAATCCGCCAAAGGCGCCCGTTTTCAAGCCGCTGCGCCGCTCGCTGGCGGTTCCGGTGTGGGCCGACGTGGCCCTGCGGCTGGGCGGCGCATTTTTCCTGATCTTCGTCGTCATCATGGTCCACTGGAGCGACCGGGCGGGCCTCCACGATGTCCATGACGGGCAGGTCAGCTTCCTTGATGTCGTCTACTTCACGATGATCTCGATCACGACGACAGGCTTTGGAGACATCGCCCCCGTCAGTGATCGTGCCCGCCTGATCGAGGCCGTACTGGTCACGCCGATCCGGCTCGCCGTCATCACCATTTTCGTCGGCACCGCCTACAATTTCATCATCAAGCGCAGCTGGGAGACATGGCGCATGAAGCGCATCCAGGAACGGCTGGAAGACCACATCGTCGTGCTCGGCTTCGGCGTCAGCGGCTCGGAAGCAGTGAAGGAACTCGTCGAACGGGGAACCGAACCGGCCTGCATCGTTGTCGTCGATCCGGTACAGGCCCGGCTTGCGCAAGCCGAAAGGATGGGCTGCAACGTCCTCCAGGGAGACGCCACGCGCGACGAGATCCAGAACGCGGTGCGCGTGACCACGGCAAGAACCGTGCTGGTCTCAGCCGGACGAGACGATACCTCGGTGCTCATCGTCCTTACCGCCCGGCACCTTGCCCCCAAGGTGCCGATCACGGTTGTCATCCGCGCCGACGACAACGAACTGCTCGCCCGGCAGGCCGGGGCGAACAACGTCATCAATCCGGTTCGCTTCACCGGCCTCCTGCTGGCCGGCTCGGCCGATGGGCAGCATGTGGCGGACTATTTCTCCGACCTCGCTTCGGTGGCAGGCCGCGTCCAGCTTGTCGAAAGACCGGTTGAACCGTCGGAAGTGGGCCGTTCGCTCGACCAGCTTGCGACCGGCGGCAAGGGCCTCAGGATCTATCGCGGAAACCGCACGATCGGCTTCTGGGAAGACGAGGCGCAGTCCCTGCAACCGGGTGATATCGTGGTCGAGATCACGCCGACGAAGAGCAGCGACGACGAGCCGTCAACCTAGCGCCCAGAACACCAGCCCCATCGCCAGATAGGCAACCAGCCAGAACAGGCAGTCCATCACACGGCGAATCGGCTCGGCACGGTAGCGAACATGCGTCAGCCAGATCGCGGGCAAGACGAAAGCAATGGCGACGCCGCCGGTCTGCATGAAATAGAGCCAGGGCTTTGCCGCAAGCGTTTCCGCGCCGATCCGCGCGAAGTTGTGCCCGAGCATGATCGAACTGACGAGAAACACGAAGCAGACGATTCCGTAGTTCCCCGCGCGTTCCGATTTTCCCGGCGCCAGTCGGCGGTCATTCTGAAACGGCGGTCCGTTCCAGACGAAGCCCACTACCACGGCGAGCACTGCTGCGAGAACCACGGCCAACCAGTTTACCGGACCCATTGCCACATTCCTTTTTCCAACAGGACCTTCCTTGCGCAGGCTCATTGCCGTGGCGCAAGGCCGCGGTGAGATCGTGAAGCGCATCGGCGGGGCCGCAGTGCTGGCATGATTCGTTTTTCGTGACTCTTGGCCGTAATAAGCGTATCGGGCCGGCCATTCCTATGGCTATTGAAATCCCCTCTCCGCCCAAGGTCGGCATGGTCAGCCTCGGCTGCCCCAAGGCGCTTGTCGACTCCGAACGCATTCTCACCCGGTTGCGCGCCGACGGCTACACGATGAGCCCGGACTATGCCGGCGCCGATGTCGTGCTCGTCAACACTTGCGGTTTCCTCGATTCCGCAAAGGAAGAGAGCCTGGCTGCGATCGGTGAAGCCATTGCCGAAAACGGCCGCGTGATCGTCACCGGCTGCATGGGCAACGAGGCCGACGTCATCCGCGCGCGCTTCCCGGACGTGCTCGCCGTAACCGGCGCGCACCAGTACGAAGCCGTGGTCGAGGCCGTGCACGACGCCGCCCCGCCCGAGATTTCGCCCTATGTCGATCTGATCCCGCAGATCTACGACGAAGCGGGCGTGAAGCTGACGCCGCGCCACTACAGCTATCTGAAGATCTCGGAAGGCTGCAACCACGCCTGCTCTTTCTGCATCATCCCCAGCCTGCGCGGCAAGCTGGCGAGCCGCCGCATCGACGCGGTGCTGCGCGAGGCGGAAAAGCTCGTGCAGGCGGGCACGCGCGAACTGCTGGTCATCAGCCAGGACACTTCGGCCTATGGTGTCGACGTGCGCCATGAAACGCGCACATGGAAGGACCACGAGGTCCGCACCCACATGACCGATCTCGCCCGCGAGCTTGGCCAGTTGAGCGATTCGCAAGGCCGCAAGCCTTGGGTGCGCCTGCACTACGTCTACCCTTACCCGCACGTCGACGCGGTGATCCCGCTCATGGCGGAAGGGCTGCTCACCCCCTACCTCGACATTCCGTTCCAGCATGCGGCACCCTCGGTGCTCAAGTCGATGAAGCGCCCGGCCAACGAAGCCAAGGTGCTTGATCGCCTGCGCAAGTGGCGCGAAATCTGCCCGGATATCGCCATCCGCTCCAGCTTCGTGGTCGGCTTCCCCGGTGAGACCGAGGCGGACTTCCAGTACCTGCTCGACTGGCTCGACGAAGCGCAGCTCGACCGTGTCGGCGCGTTCCGCTTCGAGCCGGTCGAAGGCGCCAGCGCCAACAACTTGCCGAACGCCGTGCCGGAAGAGGTCAAGGAAGAACGCTACGCCCGGATCATGGAGAAGACCGCCGCGATCAGCGCGGCCAAGCTCCAGGGTAAAGTCGGCCGCATCCTGCCCGTCATCATCGACGAAGTGGGCGAAGCGGACGAGGATGGCGACATCGGCGCAACCGGCCGCTCTCAGGCCGACGCCCCCGAGATCGACGGCAACGTCTTCCTCCGCAATGCCGGGAAGGACATGCAAGTCGGTGATATCGTTGATGTTCTCATCGAGGATGCCGACGAGCACGATCTTTATGGAGCGATCACTACCGGCTGACGACATCGGTGGCAGACGCCTGAGTTGCACGCCTTGCAACATTGCCCAATCTTTTCGCATTTGCGGCGAATCGGTGTCGGGAGCATATGGAGCAGGCCTTTCAGGCATCCTCTCCCAAAAACTTTCAAAGGGCTGGTCTTCGGACCGGCCCATTTTTTTGCCCGCTTTCCTTGCCTGGCGATCGGTATCGCTCTCCGACCAAGAAGTGCGTGCGAGAACGCGAGAGGCCTGAGGACAGGCAACCCTTATCCAGATTCGATCATGCCTCGTGCATCAGCCGCAAGGAACGAGCGCCTCGGCATCGTTCACTTTGCCCTTCTTCATGTGCAATTCCGGCAAGTCCTGAAGCCGATGGGAATGCCGGTTTTCCAGCGCCTGAGCGATTGGTTGCATGTCACGCAACAGCAGGAAAGTTTTTCGCATTTGCAGCAAAACGTGTCCGGGATCATAAGGATCGGGCCTTTCAGGCATCCTCTCCCAAAACTTTTCAGGGCTGGTCTTCGGATCGGCCCTTTCTTTTTGCCCCGGTCCCGCGCGTGCGAAAGAGAAGCAAATGCACGACTGGCGGCGCGCGCAGCTTTGTCCTAGCCATGCGCCATGGCCGAATCCTCGCGAATCTACACAGCCGCCCTCGTCGTCATCGGTGACGAGATTCTTTCGGGTCGCACGCACGACAAGAACATCGCGCAAGTCGCAACCTGGCTTCAGGTGCAAGGTATCCGCCTGAAGGAAGTGCGCGTCGTCGCGGACGACACTGCCGCGATCGTCGAAGCGGTGAACGTCCTTCGCGCCCGCAACGATTACCTTTTCACAACCGGCGGAATCGGTCCCACGCACGACGATATCACGGTGGACGCGATCGCCGAGGCCCTGGGTGTACCGGCAAGCGTACACCCCGAAGCGCGCGCAATCCTGGAAGGCTACTACGAGACTCGCGGCGGACTGACCGAGGCACGGCTGCGCATGGCACGCACGCCGGAAGGCGCCAGCCTGATCCCTAACCGCTACACCGGCGCCCCGGGCATCCGTTACGAAAACGTCTTCATCATGGCAGGCGTCCCGAGCATAACGGCCGGAATGCTTGACGCCCTGTCCGGGCAGCTCGAAGGCGGAGCGCCGCTGCTGTCCGAGACCATCGGCTGCTGGGTGGGCGAAAGCGAAGTCGCCGAATTGCTCCGGCAGACCGAGAAGACACATGAGAGCTGCCAGATCGGCTCCTACCCTTTCTGGGCGGAAGGCAAGACCGGCGCCAACTTCGTGATCCGCTCCGTCAGCGCCGACGATCTCGCCGCCTGTTCACGCGCGCTGGTCGAGGGCCTCGAAGCGATGGGCCGAGCCGCGGTGCCAGGTGGCATTTGAGCTTGCCGCCGCGTTTGCGCTGATGGCCACTCCTGCCCCTTCCCTGACTGCCGCGCCCACGCTGGACGCATTCGAGGCTGTGCTGAGCCGCCATGACAGCGCCACGCTGGCGCTGGAGGAATGGTGTGCCGCACGAGGATTGGGCGATCCTGCGAGGATCACGGCGCACCTCGTCCAGGGAGCGGATCAGCCGGCACCGGACGACATTCGCACGGTGTTGGCGATCGGACATGGCGACACCGTCAGCCTGCGCAATGTTCGGTTGAACTGCGGCGCCAAGGTCCTGTCAGTGGCATGGAACTGGTATGTCCCGGAGCGCCTGACGCCGGCCATGAACGCGGCGCTGGGGTCCACCGATATCCCCTTCGGCAAGGCGGTGGCCGCCCTTCAATTCCGCCGCAAGCCGCTCTCGACAGTAGCCGGTACGGCCGCGAACTGCCCGCCCGAGACCATTTCCACCCATCAGGCGATGCTGCTGCTGCCCGATGGACGGCCGCTGGCCTATCTGGTCGAGTGCTATACGGCGGCCAACCTGGAGCCCTGACGCCGCCCGTGACCCGCCTGCCCTGGCAAAGCGGGTATTCGGGACGGCGTTCCTGAACGCCTGACCCGGATCAGGCGGCCACGGTCTCAGTGCCGGCGATCGATGTACGGTGCATCATGCGGCCGGTCGATTTGTCATAGGGAATGGCCCGGTGCATCGCCCCGGTATTGTCCCAGATCACGAAATCGCCCTTGGTCCACTTGTGGCGCAGGGAAAACGCCGGCTGCGCCGCCCATTCCTGCAGGCGGATCAGCATCGCCCGGCCCGCCGGAACCTCCATGCCGACGATATGATCGGCAGTAGTCCCTATCACCATCGACTTTCGGCCGGAACCGTGTGTCCAGACCAGCGGATGCTCCTTGACGAGCCCGATGCCGAGCACGCGCTCACGATGCTTTTCCGGAATGGCATCGGCGATCGGCGACAGACTGGCGCGCACGGAGTGCACGGCCTTGAGCCCTTCGAGCGCCTGCTTCTCTTCCTCGGGCAGGCCCTCGTATGCGGCATAAGTGCTGGCGAACTCGGTTTCCCCGCCGATGGCGGGCGCGATGCGGCACGACAGCAGCGTGGCGAAAGGCGGCGGCATGTCCACGGTGATCCCGTCCATGTGCCAGAAGAACGTCCCCAGCACATATTCCGGCTGAGGATTGATCTTCTCATCCAGCGTGACCTGATAGACGTTTTCGTCGTTCTGCTGGACGTTGTTGCGCGCGGTCAACTTCACGGTCCCGCCCATCGCGTCGGTAATGGCAAGTTGCTCGACATCGGTGAGGTTCAGTTCGGGGAAGACCACGACGGTACGCTCTTCCACTTTGGCCCGGATCGCCTCAGCCGCTTCCGGCGTGAAGATGTCCGCTCGGTCGTCCCATACGACACGCGAACCGATGTGTTCCTTGATGTCCTCGAATCGGATGGCCATGGCGGCACGCTCTCCAGTTTATCGTTTTGAACAGTTGTTCAGCACGAAATACACCGCTCGGCGGAACGGTGCAAGAAGGAGCGCCCTGCCGAAGGATCGCCGCAACGAAAAAAGGGCCGGAGGTTTCCCTCCGGCCCTTCTATCCGTTTCGCATGATCCCGAAGGATCAGGTGCCTATCAGGCGCCAGCGATTTCGGTCGTGTCGATCTTCAGGCCGGGGCCCATCGACGACGAAAGCGAAATCTTGCGAACGTACTTGCCCTTGGAGCCCGAGGGCTTGGCCTTGACGATCGCATCGACGAACGCGCTGAAGTTGGTCAGCAGGTCGGCGTCCGAGAACGACATCTTGCCGATGCCGGCGTGGATGATGCCCTGCTTTTCGACGCGGAACTCGATCTGGCCGCCCTTGGCGTCCTTCACGGCCTGCGTGACGTTCGGGGTCACGGTGCCGAGCTTCGGGTTCGGCATCAGGCCCTTCGGACCCAGCAGCTTACCGAGACGACCGACGACGCCCATCATGTCCGGGGTGGCAATGACGCGGTCGTAGTCGAGGTTGCCGGCCTGCATGTCGTCCATGAGGTCTTCCGCACCAACCTTGTCGGCGCCGGCGGCGAGAGCTTCCGCAGCCTTGTCGCCCTTGGCGAACACGGCGACGCGAACGGTCTTGCCGGTGCCGGCCGGAAGCGAAACCATGCCGCGAACCATCTGGTCAGCGTGACGCGGGTCAACACCCAGGTTCATCGCGACTTCGACGGTTTCGTCGAACTTGGTCGTCTTCAGGTCGCGCAGGGTCTGCAGCGCTTCAGCGACAGGGTAGTGCTTGAGGTTTTCGCCGAGCTTCTCGGTCAGCGACTTCTGCTTCTTGGTCACCTTGGCCATGGAATCAGCCCTCCACCACTTGCAGGCCCATCGCGCGGGCCGAACCTTCGATGATCTTGGTGGCGGCTTCAATGTCGTTGGCATTGAGGTCGGCCATCTTGACCTGGGCGATCTCGGCAAGCTGCGAGCGCTTGACGGTACCGGCGCTGATCTTGCCCGGCTCCTTCGAGCCCGACTTCAGGTTCACGGCCTTCTTGATGAGGAAGGTCGCCGGGGGGGTCTTGGTGACGAACGTGAAGCTGCGATCCGCATACACCGTGATGATGGTGGGGATCGGCATGCCCTTTTCGAGCTCCTGCGTGGCAGCATTGAACGCCTTGCAGAATTCCATGATGTTCACGCCGCGCTGACCCAGCGCAGGGCCGATCGGCGGGGACGGCGTGGCGCTGCCAGCCTTGACCTGCAGCTTGATGTAACCTTCGATCTTCTTGGCCATTTGGCCACTCCTTTCACACTTTCACACCTGCACGGCAGATGCTCATGTTTAGCGGTCTTACGGACGCTGGAGCATCCTCCCGCAGGGAATCGCACCGGCACGAGGCCGATCCGAAGTGCGCGCCCCTAAACGATATCGGGATAAAAGGAAAGGGCAGGATTTCCGGCTTTCTCTCGCCCGGTGCAACCGCCATAGAAAGCCAGCATGCACGAGAAACAGGACGCCGGCCGAGACCGTGACCACGGGCACGAACTCGACAACCTCATCTGGAACGCCCTCGAGGGCGAGCAAGCCGGCTTTGCGATCGGAACCGCGAACGCACGGCGCTTCCGCCCCGAAATCGGCCCGCTTGCGGCGGTACGCGATTTCTCCCCGGAATGCCTGGCCGAATTCGCCGACCTTGTGCGCACTACAGGCCCGTTAGCCCTCGCCCGCAGCCGGGTCGCCGAGGACACGATCATCCCGGACCTCGAGATCGTGCGCGGCGCGCAAGGCGTGCAAATGGTCTTCGCCGGTGACGAGGCTGCACTGGAAGCGGTGGAGCACGCCGTCGCCGATCCCCGCATCGTGCCTCTCGGCGAAAGCGACTATCCGGAAATGCTTGCCCTGGCATCCCTGACCGAGCCCGGCCCCTTCGCGGCACGTACCGGTGACCTGGGACGGTTCTGGGGCTTGCGTGAGGACGGGCGACTGCTCGCGATGGCAGGCCAGCGAATGCGCACCCGCCATCATATTGAAGTCAGCGCCGTCTGCACTCATCCGGATGGACGCCGACGAGGCCTCGCCGCCCTGCTCTCCCGGCGCGTGGTGGCGGCGATCCGGGCGGAAGGGCGCCGACCGGTGCTTCACAGCTACACCGACAACGCGACTGCACGCGCGCTCTATCGCCGGCTTGGCTTTACCGAGCGCAGCCTTGTACGCTTCACGCAATACGCCCCGCAGGCCTGACGGCGAGCGGGGCGCTTTGAGCGAGGTGCCGGGCCGAAAGCCCGGCCCCGATTACTTGCTGAGTTCGACGTGCTCGAAATCGAGCTCGACCGGCGTGGCGCGGCCGAAGATCGAGACTGCAACCTTGACCTTGTTCTTGTCGAAGTCGAGTTCCTCGACCAGGCCGTTGAAGCTGGCGAAGGGACCGTCAAGAACCTTCACCGAATCACCGATCTCATAGTCGATGTTGATCTGCTTGCGCGGCGCGGCGGCAGCGGCTTCGGCGGCGCCGAAGTAACGCGCGGCCTCGGTTTCGCTGATCGCCTGCGGCTTGCCGCTCGACCCCAGGAAGCCGGTGACTTTCGGGGTGTTCTTGACGAGGTGGTATACGTCGTCATTCAGCGCGAGCTTGGCGAGCACGTAACCGGGCATGGTCTTGCGTTCGACCTGGACCTTCTTGCCGCGCTTGACCTCGGTGATGGTCTCGTGCGGGACCTGAACGTCCTCGACGAGCTGCGAAAGACCCATCCGCTCGGCTTCCGAGAGGATGGATTCCTTCACCTTGTTCTCAAATCCGGAGTAGGCGTGGATGATGTACCAGCGGGCCATGGTTCTCTCTTCGTTGTCTGGTTCAGGCGATCACAGCAGCGACAGGATCGAGGTGACGATCCAGCCGAACAGCGCATCGATGCCAAGGAAGAACACCGCAAGCAGGACAGTCATCAGCCCGACGAAGATCCCCGTCGTCACCGTCTCCTGGCGCGAGGGCCAGTAGATCTTGGAGGCTTCGTTACGCACCTGCCGGATGAATTCGCCGGGACTGGTCTTGGCCATTTCAGTCGTTCTCGCGTCTTGCCTGCTGCCTGAGCAGAAATGTGTCTCGTTTCTTCCGGATAGGGGCCATCGCCGCCCCGGCCGAGGCCGGGAGGGGCAATTCGTGATCCGCATATCGGAAGGAACCGCGGACTTAGCCCCGCTCCCTGCATTTTGCAAGGGTCGCCCTTCCCATCGCCGGACGATCTAGTTGGCGATATCCGCCGGATCGGCCAGGCGCGCCAGGAACGAGTTGGGGCTGGAGTAGAGGATACGCGCGCCGTCCGGCAGCGCCACGGGCTTTATCCTGCCGATATACCAGAGGTACTCGGCATGACGGGCCGGCGCGAACTTGCGCAGGTCGATATGCTGGCGCGGCGAATAGAGGATGCGCTGGCTCGGATCGGCAAACCGATAGGAAAGATCGCGCATAGACAGCATGTGCACGTCGGGGAGCGCGAAATTCGAATTCTCCATCGCGCTGCGGCGGACCACGGCATAGGAGCCGAAGTGCTCGAACGGACCGAAACGCCACTGGACGCGCGGAATGGCGACGGCCGTAGCGACTCGCGCGCCCTCCGGCACCTGGTCCAGCGCCGCGATCAGTTGCCGCGCGGTCTGCGCATCCTGATACCACACGACCGTCGTAACAGCGGTGCGCGAGATGAACAGCGAAGCCGCAGCCACGATCGCCCAGCGTGGCAGGCTCCAGTCGATCGCCAGGCAGGCGACGAGAAGCGCGGTCGTGCTGAGACGATAGTCGGCATAATCGCCGCCGAAGATCTGGCGCGGCACCGCCAGCGTCAGTACCAGCAGGATGACCGCTGCCCAGCCCAACCTGCCGTCGAAATGGCGACGGAAGATGGCGACTGCAAGCAAGGTGGCAACCGCGCTGACACTGGCGATGTCGAACCAATAGTCATAGCTGCGCATCGCCTTGTACAGGATGCCGAACTTGTAATCGAGGACGTAGCGCCCGTAGGAAACCTTGGAATTCGCGCCTACGCCGAGCAGCATCGGGAACAGCGGGAAGATCAGCGGCCAGGGCTTGATGAAGGGCCGCCAGTCCAGCCAGTTACGGCGGCGGCTCCATTCATAGCCGAACATCAGCACGCCCATCACGCCCCAGCCGGAAACGTGGCAGAGCCAGACGACGAAGCCGATCGGCACCATCACGGCCCAGCGCCAGGGCCGGTCTTCAAGCCTGATCCAGAGCGCGAATGCCAGCAGCCCCAAGGCCACCGACAGCGAATAGTTGAGGAAGCCCATCAGCAGCGAGGGCGACCAGATCATCGCGAAGGCGAGAATCGGGCCGACATCGACCCGGCGGCCCAGCGAGCGGCAGACCGCGATGATCGACAGGCCCGAAAGGAACGGAATCATCACCACGATGATTCGCCCGGCCTGCTCAAGACCGAAGAGCGGCGCCATCGGCACCATCAGCAGTTCGACGCCGAGGTTCCCCGTCCACTCCCAGTTGAACACGAAATAGCGTGTCAGGTAGGGGTCCTGGCCGTGGTCCAGCGCAACCTTGTATCCCGCAAGGTGCGAGGGATAGTCCGTCATCTGCGGAGCCCAGGCAACCAGCGCCGGCAAGGCCGCGATCGCGGCCAGCAGCACGCCCAGCAACAGCGCCCGGTCCCCTCCGAGCAATTCGGCGAGGCGTTGCCATCGGGCTCGCCATGAGGCCCGTGTGAGACCGATCTGTTCCGTCTGCGGTCGCGCGGTTCCGTGCATCTACGCTGATTCTTTCCCGAGCAAGTTGCCGAACGAATCTGGGCCGCACTGTCGACCGAAGCCGCGCAAATGCCCGATTCGCCAAACGCGGCCCTCCTAGTCACAGCACCGCGTTTGACAAGGGCGACACGGTATCGTGCTTCCCCGTTCATCGCAAATGCCGGAATGAGCCGCGCAAAAACCCTTAAAAGCAAAACGCCCGCCGCGGAGTATTCCGGGGCGGGCGATATCGCCGCTTTTCATAAAAAGCTGGCAGGAGTGCACGGACTCGAACCGTGGGCCCTCGGTTTTGGAGACCGATGCTCTACCAACTGAGCTACACTCCTGCGGGCGAGGCAGCCTCTAGAAGGAGATGGAGAGGAATACAAGAGGGTGCAGCAGCATGATGACAAGATATTCCCGCCCCTTGCAATTTGACGTGGAGAAGCCCCAACTCAAGATGGAATTCCGCAGAAACCCTTCAGGATAAACACGTGCACGCCCCCCGCTCCCCCACCACGATCGAGCCGGAACTCCTGATGCTGGCCTATCGCAGCGGAATTTTTCCGATGGCGGACAGCCGCGACGATCCGGAAATCTTCTGGATCGAGCCACGCCTCCGCGCGACTCTTCCGCTCGATGGCTTTCACATGTCGCATTCACTCGCTCGCACCTTGCGGCGCGGACGCTTCACGGTCACCTGCAACGCCGCCTTTTCGCAGGTCATGGACGCCTGCGCCGCGCCGCGCCGCGTCCGCCCGGATAGCGACGACGAAGGCGGAAGCTGGATCAGCCATCGCATCCAGTCCAGCTACGAAAGCCTTCATGCACTGGGCCATGCCCATTCGATCGAAGTCTGGCTGGAACGCGAATCGAGCGAACGCGAACTGGTAGGCGGGCTCTACGGCGTCGGCTTCGACCGGGTATTCTGCGGCGAAAGCATGTTCTCGCGGGAGACCGATTCGTCGAAAGTGGCGCTATGCTGGCTGGTAGCGGCGCTGCGGCGGGCCGGTGCGACCTTGCTGGACTGCCAGTTCATGACGCCGCACCTTGCATCGCTGGGCGCTGTGGAAATGCCGCAGAAGCGCTATCTTGCGCTATTACAGCAGGCTCAATCCTCGACGGGAGCCTCGGGGGACGCGACAGGAGCCGGAGCGACGGCCGATGGCGCGGCGGTCGGCGAAGATACAGCGGCAGGCGCGGAAGCCGTGCTCGCACTGCCGGCGGCTTTTGCGGCATTGCTGGAGGATGCCTCTGCCGTGGGCAAGGCTTCTTCACCCGGGAAGGTCATAGCGCAGGCCTTGACCCAGACATCGTAGACCGGATGCTCGACGACGTTGAGCGCCGGCGAATTCTTGAACAGCCAGCCCGAGAACACCTTGCGCCAGCCGAGTTTTTCGGCGGCATTGCGGCGTTCCTCGGCGAAGACCTGCACAAACGCACCCTCTTCCTGCGGCCGCTCCCAAGGGAGTGACTTCTCGCAAGTGGCCACCTTGACGACGAGGTTGCCGATGCGGCGCGCCTCGCCCGGCTTCATCACCAGGTCCTGCGTCAGGTTGTTGCGCTTGTTGAGGACGCCGAGCGTGACCACGCGGTCCTTGTTCGGCGTGCCGATCTGCTGCCCCTTGGCGGCTTGCGCCGGTCCAGCCTGCATCCCCGCGATGGCATCGGGAACGCTGGTGTCCTGCGCCTCGGGCGCAGGTTCGCCGCTACCGCACCCCGCGAGGAGCGGCAGCAGGACGAGAACGGGTGCGAGGGCATGAACCGGCTTCAAGGCAGCGCCCCTCAGGCGTCGGGCGACCACGCTTCGTAGTCGCCGGTGGCGGCGGCACGCTTCCCGCCGCGCTCGAGCGCGCCCTGGGGGCGATAGGCGGCGGCGGTACCGGTGGCGTTGGGCGTATAGTCCACTTCCCAGATGCGCGGCGGCGCCAGATGGCTTTCCGGCACGCCGTCATAGGAATGGTGCAGCCAGCCGTGCCATTCGGAAGGCACGTTGCTGGCATCGTTCGCGCCGGCATAGATCACCCAGCGGCGTTCATAGCCCTCGGTGGTACGCACCTTGTCCCGCTTGGAACGATAGTACTTGTTGCCCTGCGCGTCGGTGCCGACGTGCTCGCCATTGCGCGAGCTCCAGAGCGAGGTGCCGATGGTGGCGCCGTCCCACCAGGTGAAGATCTTGGACAGGATTCCCATGAGCGGCGCGTTAGCGCTGTTCGCAGCGGATGCCAAGCGTGTTGAAAGCGGACACCGGGCATATTCGCTCCATCCGCGCGAGACATGCCCAAAACAGCCATACGAGCTTCCGCCATTCGGCAGTACCTCCGTTTCCGATACGACCCGGCCGCCTCAAGGCTGGACATGTGGCAAGCCGGGGAACACCGTGCCTTCGGGAGAAATGCCGAAGGCTGCGTTTGATCGATATCGAAGCGCCATATCGAACAGGGGAATGTTCGCATGCCTCCATGGTCACTCTTCCGGATTGTCCTTTGCGCTCTTGTGCTTGCGACTTTCGCACCAGCACATGCCGGCCTTGCGGCAGCCCGCACGCCGCCGCCACTCACCCAACTGCCGAAGCTGGGTGCCGATTCGGCAAGAACCTCGGTCTCGGGCCTGTCCTCGGGCGGGTTCATGGCCGTGCAGTACGCCGTGACCTATTCGGCAAGCACCATCGGCGCCGGCATCGTTGCTGGCGGGCCTTACGGCTGCGGCCTCATGGGGCTGGCAGCCACCCTGCCCTGCATGAAGGGTACACCTTCCGGAAGCGGAAGCTATTGGGCCGCAAACTGGTATCAGGGATTGGGCGCAATCGATCCGATCGCCCACATCGCCCGGCAGCGCATCTACCTTTTCCATGGCACTGCCGACAGCATCGTGGGCTCGGCAACGATGAAGGCCGTGCACGATTTCTACACCGACCTGCATGTCCCGCCGGCCAATCTCGCCTACATCGCAGACTTGCCCGCCGGGCACGCATTTCTGTCCATCGCCCTGGGCGGGGCCTGCGATGCCAATGCAGATCCCTACGTCAATCGCTGCAAGGTGGACGACAAGCCTTACGATCAGCCCGGCGCAATCCTCACGCAGATACTCGGCCAGGCTCTGAGCGCGCGCGCCGAAACGCTCTCCGGCAAAGTGCGCAGCTTCGACCAGCGTCCCTACCTGAGCCCGTTCAGCGCTATGGCCGACACCGGCTACCTCTACGTCCCCGCCGGATGTCGGAAATCCGGCGCGAAGTGCGCGGTACATGTCGTATTCCACGGGTGCGGTCAGGCCGCGAAATATGTGGGTGACGATGTCTACGGCCAACTCGGCTTCAATAACTGGGCGGATACCAACGGGCTGATCGTGCTCTACCCTCAGGTCGAGAAGAGCCAGCCCCTGCCGTTCAACCCGATGGGCTGCTGGGACTGGTGGGGCTATACCGGGTCAACCGCCTTTGCCACGCGCTATGGCCCGCAGCTCAGTTCGGTTCGTGCCATGGTCGAGCGATTGGGCGGGGAAGACTGACCCCTGCCCCGCCGTCCGCTGCCCTACCAGCGCATCTCATCGCCCGGCTTGATACCCAGTTGCGCCGCACGTCCGCCATTAAGTTCGAGAACGCCGATCGCCACGCCCTTCGCCGGCAGCGGGGTTTCATCGTAGGGCACCGCATTCGCCGCAATATTGAGGATGCGGTGATCTGTCCCGATGAAGATGATATCGAGCGGGATCACTGTGTTTCGCATCCAGAAAGCGGCACGGCGCGGCGTCTGCTCCGGAAAAATCATGCCCTCGTCAGCCCCCATTTGCGTGCGGAACATCAGCCCTTTGGCCTGCTCCGCTTCGCTGCGCGCCACTTCGACCATGAACGTGTGCGTTCTGCCGCCCGACTGCACCTTGAGCGGGACCACCGGCAAACCTGATTCGGAATGAACCGCGGGCTTGCCCGACGCCTGACCGGCCGCCACCTTGTCATCGCCCTGAGAGCATCCCGTAGCCGCCATCAGGCCGGCCAACGCGAAAACGAAGCAACGGGTCAGGCGCACTCAATAGTCTCCGCAGTCAGATTCGGCCCATTGTTCGGCCGCTTCAGGATCGTCGGCTTCTACGACCCTGCGGGCAATGTCGAGCCGGTGGCCGGCCCGCAGCATCGCCGCGATATGCTTTTCCCGCGTAGGCCGATCTGGCAAATCCCGCGCGAAGGGCCCCAGCCGCCGCCGCCGCGCCAGCACCACCGCCGCCTGACGCTCCGCCGCGGCATCGGGCCGCATCTCGTCGCGCAGTTCCTCACCAAGACCGGCCTGGCCGAGCGCTTCGCCCACACGCCGCGCCCCATAACCGCGCCTCAGCAGGCTTCCCGCCTTCATCCGCGCCCAGCCGGCATCGTCAACATAACCCAGTTCCACGTAGCGCGCGATCAGCCGGTCGATATCGGGCCGTTCCTCCTCGTCCCAGCCACGCTCATGCAGCTTGCGCTGGAGATAATCGCGTAACTTGCCTTGCGTAGTGGCGAAACGCGCGACATAGGCCAGCGCCAATTCTTCCAGGCGGGGTCCCGTAAGGGGCTGTGGATTGTGACGCTTGGCGGACATCTTGCCCTATTCGTGCCACAGTCGGCTCGGAATGGGGAGAGCGCGCGGAACTTGGCATGTGGAACAGCTATCTCCGGTTCATGTAACGCCGGTTAGAAGCGCCCGGTTCCGATAAGATAAACGTTATAACAACAACGGGTTAGAACGAAATGAACGACACCATCAACATGGTGCCGCAAACGAGCGAAGCACTTGTCGCCACCCCCAACAGGGACGCGCTTGCCCGCCGGTTTGCCGATTTCGACACCTTCTGCGATGCGCTCGACTATGCGGCGCAGGGCCAGCGTGGATTCAATTTTCATGACCCGCGCGGCACGCTGAAGCAGGTCTATCCGTATAGCGCGCTGCGCGAGGATTCGATCAAGGTCGCCCATGCGCTGGTCGCTCGCGGCGTGAAACCGGGTGAACGCGTGGCGCTCATCGCCGAAACCGGCTCCGATTTCGCAGCACTGTTCTGCGGCGTGGTCTACTCTGGCGCCTGGCCGGTGCCGCTCCCGCTGCCGACCAGCTTCGGCGGCAAGGACAACTATATCGAGCAGTTGGCCGTCCAGCTTTCCAGCTCGGACCCGATCCTGCTCGTCGGCCCCGACGAGATCGCCGAGATGACCGCGAAAGCGGCCGAACGCCAGGGTTGCGGCCACGCCACCTGGGCTGACTTCGCGGGCAAGGACGCCCCCGAAGTCGAACTGCCCAAGGCCAGCCCGGACGATATCTGCTACCTCCAGTATTCGAGCGGCTCGACCCGCTTCCCGCACGGCGTCGCGGTCACGCATCGTTCGCTCATGTCGAACCTTGCCGCGCACAGCCACGGCATGGAACTGGCCGAGAACGACCGCTGCATCTCGTGGCTGCCCTGGTACCATGACATGGGGCTGGTCGGCTGCTTCCTCTCGCTGATCGCCAACCAGGTCTCGGGCGACTACCTCAAGACCGAGGACTTCGCCCGCCGTCCCCTGGCCTGGCTCGACCTCATCACCCGCAACGAAGGCACCTCGATCTCGTACTCGCCGACGTTCGGCTACGACATCTGCGCACGCCGCATTTCCAGCCAGAGCCATGTCGACGACCGCTTCGACCTGTCGCGCTGGCGGCTGGCCGGCAACGGCGCCGACATGATCCGCCCGGACGTCATGCAGAACTTCGTCAACGCCTTCGCCGATGCGGGCTTCAAGGCCTCTGCCTTCCTGCCCAGCTACGGCCTTGCCGAAGCGACGCTGGCCGTCACCATCATGCCCCCGGGCGAAGGTATCCGCGTCGAACTGGTCGAGGAAGAACGCCTCTCCGGTAGCCCGCGCGACCTCAGCCGCCCGGCCCGCTACCGCGCCATCGTCAATTGCGGGAAGCCCGTGCTCGACATGGAAGTGGTGATCCGGGGCGAGAACGGTGCGAGCCTTGCGGACCACAAGATCGGCAAGGTCTGGTGCCGCGGCACCAGCGTCATGCATTCCTACTTCCGCGATCCCGAAGCGACCGAGGCCTGCCTTGTCGACGGATGGCTCGACACCGGCGATATGGGCTACATGGCGAACGGCTATCTGTTCATCGTCGGCCGCGCCAAGGACATGATCATCATCAATGGCAAGAACCACTGGCCCCAGGACATCGAATGGGCCGTGGAACAGCTGCCGGGCTTCAACCATGGCGACATCGCGGCCTTCTCGGTGGAAATGGACAATGGCGAGGAAGCTCCCGCCGTCCTCGTGCACTGCCGCGTCTCCGATCCGGTAAAGCGCATCGAACTGCGCGACCTGATCCGCGACAAGGTGCGTTCGATCACCGGCATGAACTGCGTGGTCGAACTGGTGCCCCCCAAGAGCCTGCCGCGTACCAGCTCGGGCAAGCTCAGCCGCGCCAAGGCCAAGAAGCTCTACCTTTCGGGCGAGATCGAACCGTTCAAGCTCGCCGCCTGAACCGCGGAACCTGAATGGAATACGGGCCGGAAAGCTACACGCTTTTCCGGCCCGTTTCGTTTTCGGGTGGCTCAGGCGATCGCTTCGTCCACGGGCTCAGCGCTATCCCAGCGCGGGTAGGCCGGCAGCGTCACCAGCAGCCCGCCGCCGAGAATGCAGCCGATCGTCCCGGCCCACAGGAACGGACCATATCCTCCCGAATAGTCGTAGATCGCGCCCGCTATCAGCGGCCCTAGACCCGAGGCGAGCGCAACGATGGCGGACATCATTCCATATATCGCGCCAAAACTGCGCATGCCGGCATAGCCCGCCGTCAGATAGGCGCAGATCTGCATCTTGGTGCCGGCGGCATAGCCATTGACCAGCAAGGCGAATACGATCGCTGCCGTCGATCCCATCGCCACGGTCAGCAGGAAGAAGGTCACGGCCGTCACCCCCATGGTCAGGCCGCCGATCCAGTTGGGCCGGAACCTGTCAAGCAGAGCGCCCGTCGCCAGCTTGCCGATGATCCCGGCAACGCCCGTCAGCGAACTGAGCCAGGCTGCATTGGTCCGGCTCATCCCCGATTCGGTAAGGATCGGAAAAAGATGGATCCCCAGACCCATGGTCAGCAACATGACCACGAACGTCGAGATCGCCACTTGCCATAGCGGACGGCTGCGTAGGGCCTCCTTGCGGGTCAGGCCCGGAAGATGGGCACCGCCACGCGAAACGCCCGTCTCGCCCCGCCTGGCCGCGCGGTCATGCGCATCGTAAAGGAAAAGCACACAGAGCAGCAGCGACAGCCCGCCCCAGCCCAGCCCGAACCACACGAACGCCCCGCGCCATCCCACTTCGTCAATCAGGAAATTGCCGAGCGGCGGCACGATCGCCTGCGCCAGCGCGGTGCCGGCAACGGTAAAGCCCAGCGCGAGCCCCCTCCCCTTGTCGAACACACTGGCAACCGCAGCGGTCCAGATCGTGGACTTGATGCTGGTAAGGAGCACGCCGAACACCAGCCAGAGCGCGATCCACTGCACTTTCGATCCATTCGCAAATGCGAAGGTGCAAGTTGCCGCCATGACGGCAACGAGGCCCGGCAGGGCCAGCTTTCGCGATCCCAGCTTGTCGATCAGGACACCGTAGAACGGCGAGAGAATTGCAGTGATGAAAGTCGCCAGTCCTGGCCCGGCGGATAGCAGGGAGCGGCTCCAACCGAATTCCTTCGACAGCGGCTCCATGAACAGGCCCGTCCCCGCCAGCAGCACGGACAGGAACGAAAATCCGATCGACGAGGCAAGTACGAGCGTCCAGCCCGACTTCCATTCCCCGGCCTGCCCTGGCACGCGCGGCTTGTTCATGGCAATTCTCTCCCTCGGCGCAGAAGCCTAAAGGGAAAGCGAAAATCACCAACCGCAGGGACGATACCCGCGAGAGCGCAGATCAGATGGTGCGATGCAGTTCCAGATAGTCGCGCGGGATGCTGAGCGCCTGAGCGGCGACCTGCGTTTCATGCAGAAACAGCACCAGCGCCACGAGCAAAAGCACGATCGAGGCCAGAAAGATCACCGCGGCCAGCCCATGGAGATCGAGCCCGGCCAGCCCTTGCAGGAAGAGGATCGCCACGGTCGTGCCGATCGCCAGGGCCGACAGCACCATGAAGCGGATGGCTTTGGTGATGATCGTGATGCGCCTGTCGACAAGGCGAATCTCCAGCACGACCATGTCATGCTCGGCGCCCTGCGTTTCGTTATGGAGCTGCTGCAAGGTCCGCGCACGATCGACCACCCGGCCGAGGCGCGTCGAGAGGATATTCAGAATATTGCCGATCGCCACGAGGACGAACACCGGCGTCAGGGCCAACTGGATGGTCTGGACGATCATGGTGTCCTGTATGGCAAACACGCCTCAGACTGCACAGGCCCTGGCCAGCAGACAGACGCCGTTTTCCGCAAATTCGACGTCCTCCAGCGCGGCTGCCAAGCCGCAGCCGCCCGGCCCTATGGCCTCGCCCGCAACCCTGACAGTGCCTTCGCGCGGGATGACCAGCAAGGCGTCGGGATAACGGCCGGCGATTTCGGCCGAAGGGCGCCCTTCAACCTGGTCGAGCAGGAATAGGGGACCATCTACCAGGGTTTCAGTGGCATGCGCCGCCACCCGCTTGTGCCATTTCGCCAGATCGTAAACTTCGCCCTTCGAGACGGCCATGCCTTCTTCAAGGTGAAGTTCGCGCGGCCGGCCATAGTCGTAGAGGCGGTAAGTGATGTCGCTGTTCTGCTGCACCTCGATCAGGCTGACGCCGATACCGATGGCGTGAACTGTGTTGGCGGGAATATAGAAGAAATCCCCCGGCACGACCTCGTGCCAGGTCATCAATCCCTCGATCGAACCGTCAAGCGCAGCTTCGCGCATGTCCTCCTCGCTGATCGGCGCGTTGAAACCGATCCCCAGCGTGGCGCCGGGCTCTGCGGCGAGGATGAACCAGCATTCTTCCTTGCCCTGCCTGCCGATCCCCTTGGCGAGCGTCTGCGCGTCGCTCGGGTGGACCTGCACCGATAGCTTCTCGCTCGTGAAAATGTACTTCACAAGAAGGTCCGGCAGCGCGGCAGGCGGTTCGAACCAGATCTCGCCAATGCGCTTCCCCTCCGGCGCCTTGAACGGCGCGGGCAGGACATCCTTACCCCAGGGCTTTTCAACCTGGCGGATAGGCAGCGCAGCATTCATCGACTTGTCCTTACTGGTTGACGGCACCGGATAGCTTGCCGACCTTTTGCACACCTTGGACGGTGGTGACCAGTATGTCGTTTCCATCGACGACGACGACGACGTTTTCGAGGCCGATGACCGAGACGCGCGGGCCGTCGCTGTCGACCAGGACATTGCGGCAATCCACCAGTTCCGCCTCACCCGCGCCGCGCGCCGCGTTGCCGTCGGCGTCGCGATCGAGCGCTTCGTGCAGGGCGTGCCAGTTGCCGATGTCCGACCACTCCATGTCGGCCGGCACCAGCGCCGCGCGGCGGGTGTTTTCCATCACCGCATAGTCCACCGAATCGCTTTCCACTTCGGCGAAAGTCGCCGCGTCGGGATGGAAGCGGTGGCCGTCGAGCGTGCCTTTCGCCACGGCCTCGCGCACCTTGGCGGCGATCTGCGGGCGGTGCTCGGCGAGTTCGGCCATGAAATCGCTCACCCGGAAAGCGAAGATGCCTCCGTTCCAGGCGTAATTGCCCTCAGCCAGGAAGGCGCGGGCACGTTCGAGGTCGGGCTTCTCGACGAACTGGGCCGTGCGGAAACCGGGCGTGCCCTCGATCGCCTCGCCGCGCCTGAGGTAGCCGAAGCCGGTTTCCGGCGCGGTCGCCTCGATGCCGAAGGACACCAGCCAGCCGTCCCTGGCGAGCGCGGCGGCAGCAGCCGCGGCACGGGCGAACACGTCCGGGCGGCCGATATGGTGGTCGCTCGGGCAGACCAGCATCACCGCGTCATCCGGCAGGCGGCAGGCGGCCAGCGCGATGGCGGCAGCGGTGTTGCGCGCGGCCGGCTCGACGATCACCGAGGCGCCTTCCTGTCCATGAAGCTGCGCCTCGACATGTTCGAGGTGCTGCCGTCCCGTCACCACCACCGGCGCCGCGAAACCCAGATCCGGCGGGCAGCGCGACACCGTCGCCTCGAACAGCGTGCTCTCTCCCACCAACGGCAGGAAAGGCTTGGGCTTGGCAACGCGGCTGCGCGGCCAAAGCCGCGTGCCGCTGCCTCCGCACAGAATAACTGGAACGATCTGGGACATGGGGCTCGATGAAGGGGCCAAATCGGCGTCATTGGGCGCGTTAATGGTAGCACCTTCCATCAATGCAACGGAGTCGATCAGGTTCGATTTCATCCAAAGCTCCTGCCGGGGCAACATCTCTTTCGGGCAGAGGCTGCCCTGCCTTCGCTCGGTTAGTCCGATCCGGGGCTTCCGGAGATCCAGATCAGCTAAAGGATGACGAGTTGCCTCGCGAGGATCGACACCACCATATCGGATCAACGCGGCGAGGCAGCCGGAAGATCCCTCACCCGGCATCCCTCAGGAACCAGCGCTGGCGCCATCCGAATTCCGCTTCCACCGGCTTGCCGGCAGCATCGCGGGCCGGACGGAAACGAAACCGCTCGGCAGCAAGCAGGCACGTGATGCGATCGGCTTCGTCATCCGGGCTGGCCCTGATGACGCGGCAGCCCTTCACACGTCCATCCACCCCCACCTTCAAGGACACGATGACTTCCGAGCCCAATCGCAAATCACGGCTCCGGCGGGGATAATCGCGCGCCGAATTGATATCGCCGCCGATCTTGACCGGCCCCGAGGCTGCTCCGCCTCCCCCTCGCCCGGAGCCGCCCGTGCCGGCCCCCGTGCCTGTTCCTTGACCGGACGCCCCGGTTCCGTCTCCCTGATCCCGCGCGCCGGACGCATTTTCCGTCCCTTTCCCCACGACTTGTGGCGCTTGCGTGGGCCTGATGGCAATGACCGCCCTGGGCACGGCGACGGCGCGCGGCGCGGCCCGCTTTCCCGGGCTCCCTGCGCCGCCTTCCGCGGCCGGAGCCACCGGCGTCACCGCCAGCGTGGGTTCAGGGCGAGGTTCCGGTGAAGGCCGGGGCGGGTCGAGCGGGATGTCGAAGGCCTGCGTCACTCTACCCGCGATCGAAGCGGCGATCTCCGGGGTAAAGGCCCTGATCAGCACCGCGATCGCCGCAAGATGAAGGATCGTCACCAGCGCTATCGCGCCAAGACGCGCCTTGCGCGCCGGTTTCAGATCGGCCCCGGTCATGCCTTCGAATGCCACGCCGCCGCCATCCCTGGCAATGTCCGGCTGTGCTTTGACATGACCACTGATTGAAGCCATTCTCGATTTGCGAACATAAATTCACCAATTCGACGCGATTCGAAAACGAGGGTGAAACGCGCGAGGAGAGAGCGAACCGATGACCGGCTTCGAACCACTGCCATGCATTCATGACGGCACGCGCTTGTCGGGCCGCCTCGCACGGCCGCAAGGCCGATGGAACGGCGCCGCCGTCCTGATGTTTCCAGGCGCAACCGGCCCCGGCCCCAGCTTCGACCGCGCGATCCGGGAACTGGCGGCAATGGGCTATCTGGTGGTGAGCGCGGACATGTACGAGGCAGGTGCCGACCTCTCTTCGCGAGAAGCCGCAGGCGCGCAGTTCGCAGCCCTCATGGCCGCCCCGGGATTATTGCGGGACCGCACCGTCGCATGGTTCCGGCACGTTCGCGGGCTCGACGGTGTCGACCCCGAACGCATCGCCGCGATCGGCTACTGCTTCGGCGGGAAATGCGTGCTCGAACTGGCACGCAGCGGAGAGCCGGTAAGGGCAATATCCAGCTTCCACGGCCTGCTGGCCACCGATGCGCCTGCCCAGCCGGATACGATCCAGGCCGAAATCTCGATCTGGACCGGCGGAGAAGACCCTTATGTCCCGCAAGAAGATGTCGAGGCCCTGCAAGCAGAACTCGGTGCCGCCCGCGCCCGCTATCAGGTCACGCGCTTTGCGAAAGCCAGGCACGCCTTCACCGATCCCGATCATGATGGCTTCGGACCCGGTATCGCCTATGACCGAATAGCACACAGAATTGCCTGGATGGGCACTCTTGGGCTGCTAGCCGAAACGGTCGGCGAAGATGCGCCATCAAATGTTACCTTACAGCAACGAATACCCGAAAAAGCGCGCTGACCCGCTACAGGAGAGAATTGCGCAAGTTCTCTTCGAGGCATATTTTCCATCCCGTGCCCGGTCTGAAAGCCGGCACGGACGAAAGAACGAAAACATAAGAGAGGTCTCGGCCATCTGCGCAAAATCAACGCGGGCGGGACTTTTGGGATTGAGAAGCAAAGACCTGTGAAGCCGAATACGGCTCGGGATTTGGGAGGGACGGCACCTGGGGAATTACGGGATCACGCCCAGTTCGGGTCGTAATTCCGCACCTTTATCCAACCCTGGACAACCGCAGTAACTCACGGACCGGCAATGACCGGCTACCCGGCGTTCAATTCGGCGACAACTGAGAACACAGTTTCCGGAGGAGAGGACGAACATGGTTGCAAGGAATTTCAGGGCAGCGCTGATGGCTGGCGCTGCGCTTGGCGGCACCACGGCGGCAATGCCGGCGCTGGCGCAGAGTTCGCCGACCATCAATCCGGGCGAGATCATCGTGACGGCTCGCCGCACGGAAGAGCGCCTGCAAGACGTTCCCATATCCATCACCGTGTTCAACCAGGAGCAGCTCAACAATCGGAACGTGGTGAGCGCCAGCGACCTTGCGACGAGCACGCCTTCGCTTTCGGCGAACAACAATTTCGGCTCGCAGAACTCGTCCTTCGCGATCCGCGGCTTCGTGCAGGAAATCGGCACCGCACCGGCCGTGGGCGTCTACTTCGCCGACGTGGTTTCCCCGCGCGGCGCATCGAACGGCCTTCCGTCAGGCGACGGCGCCGGTCCTGGCGCCTACTTCGATCTCCAGAACGTCCAGGTCCTCAAAGGCCCGCAAGGCACGTTGTTCGGTCGGAACACCACGGGCGGCGCGATCCTGCTGGTGCCGCAGAAGCCCACCGATGTGCTGGAGGGCTACGTCCAGGGCTCGATCGGCAATTACGACATGCGCCGCGTCCAGGCCGTCTTGAACGTTCCACTGGCCGAGACGTTCAAGGTTCGCCTCGGCGTCGACCGCATGAAGCGCGACGGCTACCTGAAGAACAACAGCGGCGTTGGGCCGAAGGACTTCAACGATGTCGACTACCTGTCCGCGCGCCTCAGCGTGGTTGCCGAACTGACGCCAGATCTGGAGAACTACACGATCGCGACGTACAGCCGGTCTGACACGCATGGTGACGCGCAGAAGCTCATTGCGGCCGACGCCGCCTATTCGCTGGGCCATTTCGCCGCCGAACAGCTCGATCCCGACAGTCCGAACTATCAGGGCGGCGGCTTCTACGACTTCGCGCAGGACCTTCCGAACGCCCGCTCCCTGTTGACGACATGGCAGATCATCAACACCACGACCTGGCACGCCAGCGACACGCTGACGGTGAAGAACATCGTGAGCTATGGCGAACTGCGCGACCTGTTCAACAATCCGATCTTCGGCACCGCCTTCGAAAGCCCCGCCATCGCTCCGATCGGCCTGCCGAGCTATCGCTTCGGCTTCGCCAGCAGCCAGTCGCTTCCCGGCCATCGCACTGCCGACGAATCGACCTTCACCGAAGAGTTCCAGCTCCAGGGCCGCAGCACGGACGACAAGCTGAACTGGCAGGCCGGCGCCTATCTGGAATCGGTGCGTCCGCTCGACGTGGTCGGGTCCAAGTCACCGGTCATCCAGTCCTGCGCCGGGCCGGAGCAAGTGGCAGCCAGCGAATGCTACGACATCCTGGGCTATCTGGGCGCGATCACCCCGGTGTTTTCCGGCGGCGCCTTCGACCCCACCTCTCACGCAGGCGCGATCAACACCACGGCGGGCCGGACCTCGTTCCACGACGTCGGCCTTTACGCGCAGGCAACTTACAAGCTGAGCGACCAGTTCAAGATCACCGGCGGCTTCCGCTACACCTGGGATCGCGAAAAGAACACCAGCGTCCAGACCACCACGATTACCGGCTATCCGCTGAGCTTCCCCGGATTCCAGCCGATCCCGGCAGGCCCCCTCGCCACGTTCTGCACTTATCCCGATGCGCCCGTGCAGGATCCCGGCGCGATCGACGGCTGCCGCCGCGATATCAAGCAGAAATCCAAGGCGCCGACCTGGCTGATCGATATCGACTATACCCCCACGACCGACGTTCTGATCTACGCCAAATATGCCCGTGGCTACCGCACCGGTGGCATCGCACCGAACGTGACCTCGGCCTTTGCCGTGTTCGAGCCCGAGAAAGTCGATGCCTACGAAATCGGCGCCAAGACCGGCTGGCACGGTTCCATGCCGGGCACGTTCAATGTCGCCGGTTTCTATAACGACTTCCAGAACCAGCAGCTCCAGCTCGGCTTCAACGCCAACCCCTGCCAGTCGGTCGACGCCAACGGCAACTGCGTGGCGGCGCCGGTTTCGCCCACGGCTGCGCCGGTCAATGCCGGCAAGTCGCGTATCTGGGGCGTCGAAGTGGAAGCCTCGTTCAATCCGTTCGCGGGGCTGCTGCTTCAGGTGGGCTATACCTACCTGAACACGAGACTGACCTCGATCGACACCTTCTCGCTGGAACCCGGGTCTCCCTATGTGCTGGCCGGGGCCTATACCAAGGGCGATCCACTGGCGCTTTCGCCCAGGAACAAGGTCACGATAACCGGCACCTACACGCTGCCGCTGCCGGAATCCGTGGGTGCGGTCTCGTTCGGTGCCACATTCACGCACACCGACAGCATGTTCGGCAATCCGTCCAACCGCTTCTACTTCGGCTGCAACGGCACGGCCAATACCTACATGCCCAACTGTCAGACCGGCGCGGTCTCCGACCCTGCCACGGTCGCCTATATCCAGAGCCTCAGCCGCATCCAGAGCACGGACCTGCTCAACCTGAACTTCAACTGGAACAATATCGCGGGAGCCCCGGTCGATCTTGCCCTCTTCGCCACCAATGTTACCAAGGAGAAGTACTACAACTTCTACCCCGGCCTCGTATCCGGCACCGGCTTCGAGACCGCATCGGTCGGCGCACCGCGCATGTACGGGATGAGCCTCAAGTACCACTTCGGAATGTAAGAGACCCGGCAGGGCCGCGCCTTCACCGGCGTGGCCCTTCCGCTTTCGGCAGTCAGATCCCCAGCAGGGCATGGCTTTCATGGCGAGTAACCGCCTTGCCAAGGCGATCGACGAAAGTGGCGATGATCGGCGGATCGACGCGGCGGGTGATCGCCCAGAGATAATAGCCGTAGATCGCCGCTTCGCGGTACTGCCGCCACGCCTCCTCGTCGCCGGGCATTGCCAGGCCGTGGCCACGCATCATCGAGAGATATTCACCGAGCAGCCTGCGCTCCTCGGCTTCGGCAACATCCACGCAGAGCACCGCATTGACGTGATAGGCCACGTCCAGCGCCCAGCCGCCGCGTTGAAGCAGTTGCCAGTCGATCAGGCCCACCCCCCCGCCAAGGCGGAAGACGTTTCCGGCATGGGCATCACCATGGACGAGGAATTGCGGGCACTGTCCATCGCGGGCCGCCAGCGCCCGGATTCCCGCGATCAGGCGCGGTGCGCTGCGGACTTGCCGGGAAAGACCGTCGCCGCGCGGTCCGTCCAGCAGCTCCTGGAGCGTTTCCGGTGTAACGTAGGTCATCTCCGCCAGTTGCGAAACGCGCGGGCGGATCCAGTCTGCCCCTTCCAGCAGGTCGCTGCGCGCGTGAAGCTGTGCGAGTTGCCCCAGACTGAGCACCGCGTCATCGGCACTGAAACTATCCAGAGCGGAACAGAACGTCGCGCCCTGTCCGATCAGGTCGAGCATCACCGTCACCGCCTGCCTGCCCCCCCGGTCGATCACCGTCGCCACGCAGTCAGGCACGGTGAGATCGACGGTCGGCGCGATCCGTCCGTAGAAGTCAGCCTCCAGAACACAGGTCGGTCCGCCGCGTGCGGTCGTCTCGTCCACGTCGAGCAGGCCCTTGAGACAGAACGCGCCGCTCTCCCCGCCCTCGAAAGTGACGGTGAACCGTACCTTGGTCGCGACCGTGCGGATCACTTCGACGGTCTCGACCCCGGATACCACCCTCCCGCCCGAGAACCCGGCGAGCACCGTGGTCAACCAGGCAGGATCGAGCGCCTCCGCGAGTGTGCGGGGAACATGGGCGCTAATCTGCTGCGGCCTCTTCCGAATGGCGGCTTCCGGCATGTCTGTTCTCCCGTGGCCGGTTCCGTCCGGCTTGTACAATTCTCTATTTCGGTACATAATTCGCAATAGAGAATTTATCGTGCCCGCGCAAATAGTCCCGAATGACCGGGAAAGCTGCGGAAATTCGCGAGATGGAGAAGGATCGCCGATGGGCAGGCCGCTGGAAGGCATCAAGGTCGTGGAGGTCGCGATGTGGGCATTCGTGCCGGCTTGCGGCGGCATGCTGGCCGATCTCGGCGCGGACGTCATCAAGGTCGAACCACCCAGCGGAGACCCCTTGCGCGGCCTCACGATCGGCTCGCTATCGGGCAAAGGCACGATCGACTATTCCTGGGAGAGCTACAACCGGGGGAAGCGCTCCGTCACCCTGGATCTCAAGCAGGAGGCGGGCCGCGCCGTGCTGGATCGCCTGCTCGCCGATGCCGACGTGTTCCTCACCAACCTGCTGCCTCCGGCCCGGCGCGCCATGGGGATCGATGCGGAAACGCTGCGCCGCACGTTCTCGAACCTGATCTACGCCAGCGGCAGCGCACTCGGCCCCAACGGCCCTGAAAGCGACCGTGGAGGCTACGACGCGATCACTTTCTGGGCACGCGGCGGCATCGCATCCTCGCTCACCGCGGATGAGGCGCCGCATCCGGTCGGCCCGCCCGGCCCGGCCTTCGGCGATACCTTGTCCGCTGCCATGCTCGCCGGCGGGATCTGCGCCGCCATAGCCCGCCGCGCGATGACCGGCGAGGCAGGCGAAGTCGATGTTTCCCTGCTGGCCGCCGCCATGTGGTCGCAGCAGCGGCTGATCTGCCAGGCCACTGCCGACGGGGTGCGGAAGTTCCCGCGCCCCGATGCGGCCCACCCGCACAATGTACTGGTCGCCAACTACCGCACCCGCGACGGCCGCTTCCTTGCGCTGTGCATGTTGCAGGCGGATCGCTACTGGGCCCGCTTCTGCGAGGTTTCGGGCCGCCCCGACCTTGCCGCCGACCCGCGCTTTACCGATGCCGAGGCCCGGCGCCGGAATCTTGCCGCCTGTCATGCCGAAGTGACCTCCCTGTTCGCCTCGAAAACGCTCGCGGAGTGGAAGCAGATCCTCGCCCGGCAGGACGGCCAATGGGATGTGGTGCAGGATGTCGGCGAACTGGCGCAGGACGAACAGGTTCGCGCCAATCGCTATCTCAAGGCGGTGCACTGCGCGGACGGCAGCACGATCCCGATGGTTTCGGTGCCGATGCTGTTCGAAGGCGAGGCCTTGCCCTCTGACCGCTCGCCCGAACTCGGCGCGGACAGCGACACCGTGCTTGCCGCACTGGGCTACAGCGAAGACGAAATCATCGACCTGAAGGTGCAGGGCGTGGTGTTCTGATGTTGCCCCGCAAACTGCCCATGCTGGAACCGGAAAGCGCCTTCTTCTGGACATCGGGCCAAGACGGAAAGCTGCGTATACAGCACTGCCTCGCCTGCGGGACATGGCAGCACCCTCCCCTGCCCCGGTGCGCCCAGTGCGGCAGCGAGGATGTCTCGCCGGAACCGGTTTCAGGCAGAGGCGTGCTGGCCAGCTTCACGATCAACAACGAACCATGGCTGCCCGGCCTCGAAGTGCCCTTCGTGTTCTGTGCAATCGAACTGCCCGAGCAACGCGGGCTCTACGTTTTCAGCAACCTTCTTGCCGACGTGGCGACCGCTCGCATCGGACTTCCTGTCACGGTCGTGTTCCAACGACACGAGGATATCTGGCTGCCCTTGTTCACACCCGAGACCGCATGACCCTGCTTCCCGAAAAACACGTCTGCGTGACCGGCGCCGCCCTATCGGAGATCGCACGTCCATCCGGGCGAACCGCGCTGCAACTGACCGCCGACGCCTGTCTCGCCGCCATCGCCGACGCCGGCCTTTCCCCGCGCGAGATCGACGGCATCGCCACCTATCCCGGCAAGTCATCCGAAGGCGGCGGGATCGCGCCGGTCAGCCCATCCGAGGCCGCTGCCGTACTGGGGATCGCTCCACGCTGGATTCTCGCTTCCTCGGAAGGCTTCAGCCACATGGCGCCGATCTTCAACGCGATCACCGCCATCGCCTGCGGCCTTGCGCGCCATGTCGTCATTTTCCGCACCGTGGCTCAGGCGAGCGCGCGGCAGCACGCCCGCGGCTCCACGCTGATGGCGGCCAGCCGGGAGCGCGTCGATGGCAACAATGCCTGGACGGTACCCTTCAACGCCCTCTCGCCGGTCAACACTTTCGCGCTTTACGCCCAGGCCTACTTCGAACGCTACGGCGCGGCGGCAGAGGAACTCGGCGCCATCGCCGTCAACGCCCGCGCGAACGCCGCGCACAATCCTTCCGCGATCTACCGCGAACCCATCACTCTGGACCAGTACATGGCCGCCCGCGTGATATCCTCGCCGCTGCGGCTGTTCGACTGCGACGCGCACGTCGACGGCGCCACCGCGCTGGTGCTGTCCCACCGGGATGCCGCCAAAGACCTGCTGAACCCGCCCCTCCATATCGAAGCCATGGGCATGGCCGTGGGCGGCCTCTGGACCGGACAGCACGAAGGCGACTTCACCCAGCTGCCCGCCGCCCGCCGCGCCGGAGACATGCTGTGGTCCCGTACCGACCTGAAGCCCCGCGAGATGGACTGCGCGCAGATGTACGACGGGTTTTCCATCTTCGTCTGGCTCTGGATGGAAGCGCTCGGCCTCGTTCCCCGCGGCGAGGCCTGCCGCTTCACACGCGGCGGCGAACGTATCGCGATCGGGGGGGAACTGCCGCTGAACACCGGCGGGGGCCAACTCTCCGCCGGACGGCTTCACGGATATGGCCACATTCATGAGGCAACCGTCCAGCTCTGGGGACGCGGTGGCGGCAGGCAGGTGCCCGGCGCCAGAACCGCAATCGTCTCGAACGGGGGCTATGGATACGGCGCGATGATCCTGCGGCGCGACTGATCGTATCAGCCGGACCGAGTCGCCCAATTGACTAGACAGTTCTTAATTGCGATCATTTGTTCGGTATTGCGAATAAAAAGGAATCGGGAGATGAGCGAAGCCGATCTGGCACTGAAACCGGCCCCGGAAGGCGCCCAAGCCGCATCCTGGCCCTATGGCCCGATCTTCGATGCCGACGCGCATATCGATCCCCCCCACGACATGTGGAAGGACTACCTTCCTGCGCGGCTCAAGGACCGCGCGCCCTTCATCGAGCACGCCGAGGACGGCGACTACATCTGCTTCGAAGGCAACCGCCGTCCCTTCATGATGATAAACAACCAGGCCGGGCGGGAAGGCAGGAACTTCAAGATGAAGGGCCGCCTCGCCGATCAGCGCAAGGTCTGGGAACCCACAACGCGGCTGGCCGACATGGACGCGGACGGCATGGGCGCCGCCCTGCTGTTCGGCGGCGGGCCGCTCGGCTCGTTCGACAACGAACTCTACGTCGCCAGCTACGAAGCCTATCAGAACTGGGTTCTGGACTTCTGCGCCGCCGCACCGGACCGGCTCTATCCAGTGGGCTACGTGCCGATGCGCGATGTCGGCGAAACCGTTGCCCACGTCCGCCGCCTTGCGGCCAAGGGCTTTCGCGCCATCAACCTGCCTGCCTTCCCCCAGAACCCCGAAGCCTGGAACACCAGTTCCGGCGTCGCCGCGCTCAAACCGGGGCAGGTCTCCGCGCTTACCGGCGATCCGAAGGGAAGCCTGCAATATTACCAGCCGGAGTTCGATCGCCTCTGGTCAGCGATCTGCGATCACGATCTCGTCGTCACGTTTCACCTGGGTGCCCGGGTGCCGCGCTTCGGTGAGAAGCAGTTCTTCCTGCCCGACATGCCGATGAGCAAGCTGGCCATGGCCGAACCGCTCGGCATCCTGATCTACAACGGCGTGTTCGACCGTTTCCCATCCCTTCGCATAGGCTCGATGGAAAGCGGTGTCGGCTGGTTCGCATGGTACGCCGAATACAACGACCGCACCTGGGAAAAGCAGCGCTTCTGGACGGAATCCCCGCTCAAGAACCCGCCGAGCTGGTACATGGACCGCAACGTCTACGGTTCCTTCATCCAGGACCGCGCCGGTATTCTGAACCGGGACCTGCCGGGCGGCCGCAACATCATGTGGTCATCGGACTATCCGCACTCGGAAACCACCTTCCCCCGCTCGCGCGAGGTTATCCTGCGTGACTTCGAGGGCGTGCCGGAGGCGGATGTACGGGCGATCATCCATGACAATTGCCGGCGGATGTTGGGGCTGACGTAACGAAAGCAGGGGCGGTGAGCGCAGCGGGCGCTCCCCCTTCGCCAGCGCCCTCACCCCACCTTCAATCTCGCAGCCATCGCCGAAGCATCCATCATCGGCGAACCGCGCAGATGGCCAAGCCGGATACCCGTGCACGTCATCTTGAACTTCGCAAAGTCCTCATACCATTCAAGTTCGGCGGCAGACTTTCCGGTCAGTTCCTCCCACAGCGCGACTGTTTCCTCACGGCTGCCCATGCCTTCCAGCGGAGCCCCGTGGGCCGAGCGCGGACCATGCATCGTTTCCGCCAGTACGCAGAACCACGCGAGGTCATGAAGAGCCCCGCCAAGCGAGGGCTGTTCCCAGTCCATCACCGCCACCACGTCGAAATCCTTATCGAACATCATGTTGCCGACCCGCGCATCGCCCCAGACGAGGCCCTCGGGCTGATTATCCGGCCAGAGCGAGCGAAGGCGCGCCAGCGCCGCGTCGAGCACGGGCAGCGGCTCGACCTGTTGCAACCAGCGCGCGAAGCGATTGTACTTGGCCCATTCCTGATCGAGCCCGCGCGGCGCGTCCGGCTGCCCGGCAAGGAAATCGAGAGAGCCGAGCGGAACCGCCTGCACCGCAGCAAGCTGCCCCACTGCATTGCGCCAGAGCACGCGGCGCTGCGCGGGGCTCGCATCCCGCAGCCACCCTTCACGGGCATAGGGCGGGACCGAAACCGGCACCCGCCCGACCTTCCTCTCCATCACGAAGAACGGATTGCCGAGCAGCGCCGGGTCAGGCTCGAACCAGAGCGGCCGGGCGACGCGAACCTGTCCGTCATCGGCCAGGACTTGCATGACCCGGTACTGCTCGTCGAACAGGTCGTCGGGAAAGACCGTGAAAGCGCGCGGCTTGATACGGACCACGCAGCCCTGCCGGCGTTCGGCACCCTGTTCGCGCCAGCAGGCATCGAACAGGACCGTCTCATGGCTTTGCCCGGCCCCGCGCGGATAGGCGACATCGCGGATTTCGACATCTGCCGCCTGCGGCATGCGCGCACCGAGCCAGCGCGCGAGCGTCACCGCCAGTTGTTCGAGATTCCGGGTCTCCGGCGCGACGATCACGTCCGACATCCAGTCCTACTCCCACCTGCATTCACGATTGTTCGATATCGCGAATTTATTTTCGGTATTTGTAAGATGCCGCACGGATGCGGTCAAGCGAGGCGAGCCTCGCCTGAAAGGAAAGCCGCGTGGAGCGGGGTGTCAGTCGGTTTCGGGATGTCCGATCAGGAAGCGCGAAATGCGGGTGCAGGCTTCGGCGAGCGCATCGCCCGCCCTGCGGATTTCCACACCGGTCATGGGGCCGTTGAATCCGGCCAGCACCAGCGAGATCGAGACCTTGTCCCTCGCTTCGTAGATCGGCGCCATGATCGCCATCAACGGATAATTGCGCGCATCGTCCAAAGCGGTTTCAGGCAGGACTGGCGGATCTTCCAGGTTGGTGACGATCGCGTTTTCGCCCGGGATACTGTCCGGCCGGCGGGTCAGCGCGATGAAGCCGTGCTCGCGCACGAAGGCCATGCCGCCGGCAAGCTGCTCGATCTGCTCGGCCGTGGGGGACGGGTTTATCCGTGCCTGGGCGGCGTCCGCGTCACGCGGGCTGCGCGCGTAGAACGCCGTTGCCTGCACCCAGCGCAGCGGCATCCGCGTACCCAGCGGAACCGGATATCCCACATGGCTCACCGAAGCGGCACGCTCGCGCAAGTGGATCACATCGCCTTCGAGGAAATAGGCGCCGCAGACGACATCGAAATCGTCCGCCAGCTTGCGCATCTCCGGCTGGACTACCTGTAGCGGCGAGAAATGCTCGGCGGCGGTACGGCCGATCGCCGCCAGCGCCGGGCCCAGCACGTAAGTCTTGTCGCTGGTACGATAGAGGTAGCCCACGTCGACAAGGCCGGTCAGCAAGGCGTGACAGGTCGCGCGGCTGAGCTTGAGCGCGCGGACGAGATCGGTCAGCGCGAAGGCCTGCCCCGGATGGTCGGCGATGAAATTCAGGATGGCGGCCATGCGGGCGACGCCGGGAGAGGAACGCGACATGGGCACTTTCGCTATTTCGAATTCGTCGGGTATGCCCTGCACCGATCTTCGTCAATAGCGCCCTACCCCTGCCGCCGGAGCCGTTCCGCCACGACCCGCGCGATCTCCCGCCGGGCCACCTTGTTGGAATGGAGCAGCGGCACGTCCTCACGCGCCATTTCCACCCAAGCACGGGGCACCTTGTAGCCGGAAAGGCTGGCGCGCATCCTTGCTTCGATGGCGGCAAAGTCCAGCACCGCCCCCTCGCGCGGAACCACCGCCGCCGCCAGCAGCGTTCCGCGCTCCCGGTCCGGCAGGCCGACGACATAGGCGCTGTGCACTCCGCCAAGCGCCTGAAGCTCCATCTCGACTTCGGCGGGAGAAACATTGGAGCCGGACACCTTTATCATGTCCCCACCCCGCCCGACGAAATGAATGCGGCGCCCGTCGGCATGATCCTCGACCAGGCACATGTCCCCCGTGCGCAAGTAACCATCGGCGGTATAGTGATCGGCGCGCTCTATCTTGTGCAGGGCGGGTGCAACCGCGAGCCCGCGCACCTGCATCTCGCCCACTTCGCCGTCACCTACGGAATTGCCCTCCTCATCGGCTATGCGGATGTCGTAGCCGGGGGCGAAATGGTCCATCGGCGCGCAGACGGGGCGGCCGGGCACGCGGAATTCATCCCCCCAGCCGTATGGCCCCAGAGTCTCGCTCATGCCGAGGCCCCACCAGGGTTGCGGCCCCCGGATGCGTTCCAGATCCTCCTCGGCCAGTACGCTCCCCATGGCGAAGCGGCTGTTGCTGAGCGTGCGTTCGGTACAGACCGTTACCGCACCCACTTCCCAGTTCGGCACCAGCGAAAGCATCAGCCCGCCAACCCAGAACATCGGCAATTGCGCGGCGCGTTGCTCGCCCGCCTTGATTCCCAGCATTCCCGCCAGCCAATGGCCACGCGCCATGACCGCTCCATGGAGGTGGCGCACGCCCTTGGGCAGGGCCATCGATCCGGACGTGTAGATCTCGATCATCTGGTCGGTCGGATGAACTTCGCTCTCGACCGCCCTGAGCAGGTCTTCGCTCACGCCAGTCCCGGCCTCGATCAGCCAGGCCGTCGGCGCGATAGCCTCGTGAAGCGCCTCTCCATCGGAAACGATCCAGCGCAAATAGGGAATGCGGGGGATGAGCAGCGCCCCTGCCACCTGCCCATCCAGTTCGGGAACCGCCTCGGCCAATCGCGCCGCCATATCCTTGCCCAACATCTCGCGCTGGACCACCAGGCCCTGCACGTCGGACTGGCGCAGTACGCGGACCAGTTCATTGGCGCGGATCATGGTGCTGATCGGAACGGCGACGGCGCCGATCCGCGCTATCGCGGCCAAGGTAACGGCAAACCCCGGTCCATTGCCGAATATGAAACCAACGCGCGTACCCTTGCCCACCCCGCGCGCCAGCAAACCCTTCGCAAGGGCCGCTGAATCGCGGTCTAGACCGGTGAACGTGGCGCTATCGACACCGGACTCGGTTTCGAGGGTGATGGCGCATGTCCCGCCATGGGCATGAGCGGCCGACCGGATCAGTTCCGGGAAAGTGCGGGCCTTGCCCGGCGCATCTTCCGCGCACGCTTCGCTGGTCACTGCCCGATCATCCTCTCGCTGGGGTCATGCCCTGTCGAGAGCGATCCTGCGGCTTGCGGCAGGGCTGGGCAAGTTACCGGCAAAGGGCATCGCCCCTGCGTCATTCCCTATATGAGAATATACGTTCACTATCGCGAATTTTTAGCTTTCGGCAAAAGTGTAGGGCTGCGCCGCGCGGCGGTAGTCGTCGGCCAATACGTCCCGCCCGATCGGCGGCACCGAACGGGCGGCGCATTCCGCGCGCTGGCAGAGGCGGCAAGTCACCCCGATAGGCGTTCCCGCCACGGTCCCACCCTTCACACCTGCCGCATAGACAAGCTTGTCCGCCTCGTCCGCCGCACAGGCAAGCGCCACGGCGCGTGTCACCCTGGCGCGCCCATATCGCCCCTCGCCAAACGTCACCGTGCGCGCGATCGAGAAGAAGCGCTGCCCGTCCGGCAGTTCGAGCCACTGGGTGCGTATCTCTCCCGGCCAGCGGAATACCTGATGTACCGACCACAGGGGGCAGCCGCCGCCATGCGCCGCGAAAGGGAAGCCTGCGCCGTCCAGCCGCTTTGAGACATTGCCGGCCTCATCCACGCGAAGGAAGAAGAACGGCACCCGTTCCTCTCCCGGCCGATGGAGTGTGGTCAGTCGGTGCGCGACCTGCTCGAAACTGGCACCGAACAGGGCGCCGAGCGCATCGATATCGTAACCGCGCGCCTCTGCGGCACGGGCAAACCGGCCGTAAGGCATGAGGATCGCCGCCGCCGCGTAACCGGCCAGCGCGCGCCGCACGAGCGTGGCGGTCGTGGTCTGCGCAAAAGCCGCAGCGCGCACGACCGACACGATATCGCTGCGCATGGCGGTATGAGCGATGTGCGTGGCGATCTGGAACGCCCGGCTGGCGGGGCCAAGCGTGTCGTCGATCAGGAGTTGCTGGTTATGACGGTCGAACCGCCGCAGGGAATCGACCATGACATCCGGCGGCAGGAAGCGCACCCGCACGCCTTTTGCGCCCAGCCATGCCGCAGCCCCTCCCGCCTGCTCGATTTCGGCAGCCAACTCTTCGGCACGAACATCCAGCGCATGAAAATAGTTGCGAGACTGGCCAAGGAAGCGCTGCGCTTCGCGAACGGGCTCGCTTTCCTCCGCCGCCGGGCCGGATGCGCGTTGCTCCGCCAGCGCCTGGCTTTCGCGGGAATAGGCGCCGTGCAGGCGCAGCAGCGCTTCGGAAATGCCGGGGAAACTCATCGCAAGGTCGGCGATCTCCAGCGGCGGCAGGTCAATATCCGCGAACAAGGGATCGCGCAGCACCTCGCCCACGCGGCGGGCGTAGTCCTCACCGTCGTCTCCGGCGATGTCGGCCATGTCGAGCCGGTAGGTCCGCGCAAGGCGCAGCAGCATGTCCGCCGTAACGGGCCGCTGGTTGCGTTCCAGCAGTGCGACGTAGCTGGGCGAAATCTCCAGATCGTCGGCCATGGCCTGCTGCGTCAGCCCCAGTTCGCGGCGCAGGCGGCGCAGTCGGGGACCGAGATAAAGAGGGCGCGATTCAGCCATGACGGCAATCTTGTCATGCCCACACATCTTTACAAGGAATATCTGTAAAGTTTGACAACCGGACTTCGCCGCGCGTTTCGCACTGCACAAATGCCGCCTAACTCAAGGTCATCGCCCAAACACTTTCGACGGGGACTTTTGGCAGTGACCTACCAGAGCAAGATCAGCGAAGCCGGCCAGACCATCGGCACCGAGCCCACCTGGAACGGCATCGAACCGGAATCGGTCGCACGCATGCGTCTGCAGAACCGCTTCCAGACCGGCCTCGACATCGCCCGCCATACCGCGCGCATCATGCGCGAGGACATGGCCGCCTATGACGCCGATCCTGCCCGCTACACCCAGTCGCTGGGTTGCTGGCACGGATTCATCGGCCAGCAGAAGATGATCTCCATCAAGAAGCACTTCGGCACGACCAAGGGCCGCTACCTCTACCTGTCGGGCTGGATGGTCGCGGCGCTGCGCAGCGAGTTCGGCCCCCTGCCCGACCAGTCGATGCACGAGAAGACATCGGTTCCGGCGCTGGTCGAGGAACTCTACACCTTCCTGCGCCAGGCCGATGCCCGCGAGCTTGGCATGATGTTCCGCGATCTGGACAAGGCGCGAGACGCCGGAGACGAAGTCGAGGCCAAGCGGATCGAACATGCGATCGACAGCCACGAAACCCACGTCGTGCCGATCGTCGCCGATATCGATGCGGGCTTCGGCAATGCCGAGGCGACCTACCTGCTCGCCAGGAAGTTCATCGAGGCGGGCGCCTGCTGCATCCAGATCGAAAACCAGGTCTCGGACGAGAAGCAGTGCGGCCATCAGGACGGCAAGGTCACCGTTCCGCATGAGGACTTCATCGCGAAGATCCGCGCGGTTCGTTACGCCTTCATGGAACTGGGCGTGGACGAAGGGCTTATCGTGGCACGGACCGACTCGCTGGGTGCGGGGCTGACCAAGCAGATCGCCTTTACCCGCGAGGCAGGCGACATCGGCGACCGGTACAACAGCTTCCTCGATTGCGAGGAGGTTTCGCCTGATACGCTTGGCCACGGCGAAGTCCTCATCAGCCGCGACGGCAAGTTGATGAAGCCCCGGCGCCTGCCCAGCAATCTCTACCAGTTCCGCCCCGGGACCGGCGAGGATCGCTGCGTGCTCGATTGCATCGAATCCCTCAGGAACGGCGCAGACCTGCTGTGGATCGAAACCGAAAAGCCGCACATCGGCCAGATCGGCGGAATGGTCAGCCGCATCCGTGAGGTGATCCCGAATGCCAAGCTGGTCTACAACAATTCGCCCAGCTTCAACTGGACCCTCAACTTCCGCCAGCAGGTCTACGATGCCTGGGAAGCGGAAGGGCGTGACACCGGCGCCTATGACCGGGCAAAGCTGATGAGCGTGGACTACGACGGCACCGAACTGGGCCAAGAAGCAGACGAGCGCATCCGCACCTTCCAGAAGGACGCGGCGCGCGAGGCGGGGATCTTCCACCACCTCATCACCCTGCCGACCTACCACACCGCCGCCCTGTCGACCGACAATCTGGCGAAGGAGTACTTCGGCGAGGCGGGCATGCTCGGCTACGTCAAGGGCGTGCAGCGTCAGGAGATCCGCCAGGGCATCGCCTGCGTGAAGCACCAGAACATGGCCGGCTCCGACATCGGCGATGACCACAAGGAATACTTCGCCGGCGAGGCGGCCCTCAAGGCCGGCGGCACGCACAACACGATGAACCAGTTCGCTGCCTGAGGCAGCGGAGGGAACCAGTTCGCTCTGAGGCAGCGGGCGAACCAGTTCGCGGCCTCAGGCCCTTGGGGAAGATCCCCGCATAGCAAGGAAAGGAAGGTACTATGACCACCATGACCACCGAACCGGCCCGCGCCCGCGCGGTGCTTTCGAACCAGGACTTCAAGCTGCTTCAGGAAGCCGTGCTGTTCTACATGCGTGCACACGAGGACGATCCGGTCTCGTCGACTTATTCGAACCTCTACCACCGCCTCGGAACCGCGGGTCGGCGCTGAGCCAGTGAAATCCGCAAGGGAACGCCGGCATCGATAACGCCGGCGACCCGCGCGACCGGCCCCTCGGGACCGGATAACCACTCAAGCGTTTTCCTGGGGAGGAAAGCCAAGGCCCGTCGCACTCCGGTGCGGCGGGCTTCTCGTGTCAGTTAACTTTATCTTCGAATGCGCCTCCCCATCGGCAACCAAATGCTCCGCCCTGCGTTGGCAGAAAAATTAACGTCTTGTGGCATAAGGTGATTTCAGCACAGGGGCTTGGTCGTTGGTTCTGGGAAATGCTGAGAAAGAATACGTGATGCCGGACGGCGACCTGCCGACCGGAACGCTCGAAGCCGCACTGGCTGCTGCTTCGCGGGCGGATCAGCGACTGCGCGAAGCGATCGACGTGCTGCCGCAAGGCGTGGTGTTCCTCGACGAGGAAGGCCGATACATCCTGTGGAACCGCAAGTACGAGGAAATCTACTGCCGCTCGGCCGACCTGCTGGAACCGGGCGCCAGGCTGGCCGATACGCTGCGAGTGGGCGTCCAGCGCGGCGACTATCCCGAAGCCATGGGCCGCGAGGAAGAATGGCTGAACGACCGCCTTGCGCTTATCCAGCAGCCCACCAGCCGTCACGAACAGCGCCTGTCCAATGGCCGCTGCATCCTGATCGAGGAACGCAAGACGGAGGACGGCGGCTCGATCGGCCTTCGCGTCGACATTACCGACCTCAAGCAGAAGGAAGAAAGCTTCCGGCTGCTGTTCGAACAGAACCCGCTGGCCATGCTGGTTCACGATTCCGGCACCGGCCGGATCAATACCGCCAACCAATCCGCCTGCCGCCTGTTCGGCTATTCCGCCGCCGAAATGTCGGGCCTCAACGCCCGAAAGCTGTTCGGCGAGGATAACTGGGCTGCTGCCGCCAGAATGCTGGCCGCCAGGAACCCCACCCGCGATGCCGGATGGCAGATGCTGCGGCGCGACGGCGAAGTGGTGGAAGCGGTTGTCTCCACCCGCCGCCTGCTCCTCGATGGCGTGGAAGTGACGATCGTCTCGATCTTCGACGTGACCGAGCGCCGCCGGATCGAGCAGCGCATGGAACACATGGCGCGCCATGACGAACTGACCGGCCTCGCCAACCGCTCGCACTGCCGCGATACCTTGCGTAACATGCTCGACGCGGCCTCGCCTGCCGAAACCGTCACTCTCGCGCTGATCGACCTGGATCACTTCAAGACAGTGAACGATACTTACGGCCATCATTTCGGCGATGCCCTGCTGACCGACGCGGCGCGCAGAATGCGCGAACTCGTGCCGCCAGGCGCCTTGCTCTGCCGGATCGGCGGAGACGAATTCGCGATCATCTTCCGCCGGTCGAGCCTTACGCAAGCCGAACTCGTGAGCAAGGCGATCATCGCGACGCTTTCCGAACCCTTCCACGTCCACGGCAACACCCTGCACATCGGCGCCACCGTCGGCTTTGCCAGCGCGCCCTTCGACAGCACCGACCACGAAACGCTCATGCGCTTCGCGGACCTTGCGCTCTATGCCGCCAAGGCCGAGCGCAGGGGCAGTTGCCGCGCCTTCGAAATGGCGCTGGACGAAGCCGCACAGGCCAAGAGCCGGCTGGAAAAGGACTTGCGCCAGGCCGTCCGCGACGGCGAACTCGAAGTCCATTACCAGCCGCTGCTCAATCTCGAAACGAACACCATCGAATGCTGCGAAGCGCTGCTTCGCTGGAACCACGCCGAGCGCGGCCAGGTCTCGCCCGAAGTGTTCATCCCGCTTGCCGAGGAACTCGGGCTGATCGACAAGCTGGGACGCTTCGTGCTCCAGACTGCCTGCCACGAAGCCATGAAATGGCCTGACGATGTGCGCCTCTCGGTCAATGTCTCGCCGGTCCAGTTCCGCAACGGAAACCTCCTGGGCACCGTCATCAACGCCCTGTCCAGTTCCGGCCTCGCCGCAGACCGGCTTGAACTGGAAATCACCGAGGCCGTGCTGATGGAGCGCGGCCCCCGTCCTGCCGCGATCATCCGCAACTTGCGCTCCTTCGGTATCGGCATTTCGCTCGACGATTTCGGGACCGGCTACTCATCGCTGAGCTACCTGCTCAATTACCCCTTCACCAAGATCAAGATCGACAAGTCCTTCATCCTCAACCTCCACGAAGAGGCCAATTCGCGCGCGGTGATCCGGGCAGTGATCGGTCTGGGCCGCAGCCTCGGCCTCACCGTCGCGGCAGAAGGGATCGAAAGCGAGGTGGAGCGCGAATACCTTCGGGCCGAAGGCTGCACGCAAGGCCAGGGCTTCCTGTTCGGCCGCCCTCAGCCAGGCACGATGCTGCGCTTTTCATCGCAGCCATCGAGCGCGCTCGACGCCGCCTGATCCTTCCCGCAACTGTCACTGAATCCGGCGAATACTTTGCGATCCGGCGCGAGGCAGGGCATGAAGCCGTGACCCACGCCAGAGCCGTCCAAGGAGCCGCTGGATGAAGAACATCGCCACCCTGACGATGAACCCGACGATCGACGCATCCTATGACGTCGGCAAGGTTCGCCACACCAACAAGATGCGTACCGACAACGAGCATTACGCTCCCGGCGGCGGCGGCATCAATGTGGCGCGTGTCTTCGTCCGGCTCGGCGGCAATGCGCGCTGCTACTATCTTTCCGGCGGCGCCACCGGCCCTGCCCTCGACGGCCTGATCGACCTTCACCAACTGGTCCGAACCCGCATCCCCATCGCGGGGTCCACGCGTATCGCTGCCGACATCCTCGAACACGAAACAGGCAAGGAATATCGGTTCACGCCCGCCGGGCCGGAAATCAGCGAAGCGGAATGGCGGGAATGCCTAGATCGCGTCGCCGAAGCCGATTGCGACGTGATGGTCATGAGCGGATCGCTCCCCCCGGGCGTCCCGGAGGACTTCTACGCCCGTGCCACCCGCCTGTTGCGCCCGCGCGGTATCGAAGTCGTTCTCGACACCTCGGGCGCTGCGCTGGTCGCCGGAATCGATGCCGGAGGGCTGCTGCTGGTCAAACCGAGCCAGAGCGAATTGCAGCATTATGCCGGACGCACGCTCGACTCGGTCGGCGCGATCGGGACTGCGGCCATGGAAATCGTCGAGGCGGAGAAGGCCAGGTTCGTCACCGTGACCATGGGCCATGAAGGCGCGGTCCTGGCGCGCGCCGAGGGGCCGTTGTTCCTGCCTGCCCTCAAGGTCGACGCGGCAAGCGCCGTGGGCGCGGGCGACAGCTTCGTCGCGGCGATGGTTCATGCCCTGTGCCGGGGCGACGGCGAACTCGAGGCATTCCGCCGCGGCATGGCCGGCGGCTCCGCCGCCGTGCTGCGCGCCGGCACCGATCTCGCCCGCGCCGAAGACATCGACCGGCTGCTGGAACGGGTGGAACCGCTCTAGACTACGATCGCCCGGCGGCAGAACTCCCAGATTGCCACCCCAAGCGTTTCACGCTCGGCAAGATCGGGGGCGCCGCCTTCCTCCTGAAGCAGCACGGTGTGAACCGTGGTCGAGACAAGGTTGTAGATCAGCCGTGCCTGCAGGCTGGGATCGGCCTGCAGGAGCAACCCCTGTTCGATGCCTTCGGCGACATGGCCGGCAATCAGGTCCAGTAGCGGTTGCAACGCCGCCTGCAATTCGGCCGGGCGAGACTGCGCAAGCCGGAGGTGTTCGCGGCTGAGCGCGGCGCTGCGCAAGTGCGCGCCGCTGCTCCGCGTCTGCCCCAACTGGCCCACGACGATGCCGGAAACGATAACCTGCAACGCCTCCACAGGATTGTCTGCGCGCGACGAGATATCCCGGAACTGCAACGCCGCCGCCCGCAGCGAAGCATCGAATACCGCCAGCACGAGGTCGTCCTTGCTCTGGAACCGCTCATAGAAGGCACGCCGCGCCAGGCCCGTGCGTGACAGCACCGCCCGGATCGTCAGGCCTTCGAGCCCGCCCTCGTCAAGCAGGTCATGCGCCGCCTCTATCAGCAGGCACGTCCGATCGCGTTCGCCGTCATCGAATTCGGCAAGTTGGGTGGGAGACGGTCGAACAGTGGCCATGGGCGATGGATTAGGCCCTCCGTCCGCGCCGGTCCAGTGCCCGCAATTGCGAAGTTCTCGCCGGTGATTGACTTCACCGGGGGGGAGCGGCTAGAAAATGGAGAACAGCGTTCTCAGAAACGCGCTCAACGGATGAAGGACAGGAGAGTTCGATGCCCAAGGTCACTTATGTCGATCACGAAGGTCACACGACCGACGTGGACGTGGCGATCGGCGAAAACGTCATGCGCGGTGCGGTCTATAATGGAATAGAGGGCATCACCGGCGAATGCGGCGGCGGCCTCTCCTGCGCCACCTGCCATTGCTACGTAGACGAGAACTGGACCGAAGCGGTGGGCGGGCCTTCGTCCCAGGCGGAGGAGGAACTGCTGGAATCGGCTGCTGCCGAAGTGAAGCCGAGCAGCCGCCTCTCCTGCCAGATCGACATGACCGAGAGCCTCGACGGGCTCGTGGTGCACATGCCCGAGCATCAGTTCTGAAGCCGGACACAGGGAGAGAACGATGCCTATCGACGCCGCCAACCCGGTTCCGCCCAGTTTTCCGCGCCATGTCGGCATGGACCAGGTGCCCGATCATGTCCCCCCCGAACTGATCCGCCAGTCCGGCCTCACCTTCGGCCCCGATTTCCTGGCCAACCCGCATGACTTCATGGCCGCGCTGCACGAAAAGCAGCCGCCGATCTATTACGACGTCAGCCCGATGGGCAACATGTGGCACCTCACCAAGCATGAGGACGCGCTGTTCGGTCTGCGCCATCCGCAGATCTTCTCGAACGAAGGCGCCACACCCTTCCCGCGCGATCCGAACGACTATTTCTACTTCATCCCGATCGAGATCGATCCCCCGCATCACCGCAAGTACCGCAACATCGTGGACCCGGTGTTCAGCCCGCAGGGCGTGCTTAAGCTCGAACGGCTGATCCACCAGCGCGCGAACGACCTGATCGACGAGATCGAGGCCAAGGTCGCGGCAGGCGGCGAGTGTGAGTTCACCGAGGACTTCGGGCGGCCACTGCCGGTTGCGGTGTTCCTCGACATCATGGGCCTGCCGCAGGACATGCGCGATACGTTCGTGGAATGGGCAATGGAACTGCTCCATTCGAACGACCGCGCGATCATGGGCCAGTCGATGGCCAAGATCACCGCCTATCTCAAGCAAGCCATCGCCGAGAAGAAGGCCAACCCGGACGACGGCGTCGTCAGCCTGATCGCCCATGCGGAACCAGACGGCGTGCCGCTTTCCGACAAGGAAATCTTCGGCTTCGTCTGCTTCCTGTTCATCGCCGGTCTCGACACCGTTTTCGCCACGCTCAACAATATCTGGGCCTGGCTGGCGGAAAACCCCGAGAAGCGTCAGGAAATCATCGACCGTCCGCAGGACATCGACAGGATCGTCGAGGAACTGCTCCGCCGCTGGTCAGTGACCTTCTCCGGCCGGGTGCTTGACCAGGATCATGAAATGCGCGGCGTGCAGATGAAGAAGGGCGATCGCGTCACCTTCATCCTGCCTGCCTGCAACTTCGACCCTGAGGTGTTCCCCGACCCGATGACGGTGAACTTCGACCGCCCCCGCAAGACGATCCTCGCCTTCACGGTCGGCGTTCATAGCTGCATGGGCGGGCACCTTGCACGGCTCGAAGTGAAGATCGCATTGCAGGAATGGCTGAAGCGCGTGCCTGACTTCACGCTCAAGCCCGGCACCCGGATCGAGTACCGCCCCGGCGGCGTGATCGGCCCCGAAGCCGTGCCGCTGGTCTGGTAAGGGCACCGAGCCAAGGGAGCCGCGCCAATCGGTGCGGCTCCCTTTTCATGTCATTGCATCCCGCGCGATCTCCATCGCTGCGAGTTGCAGCCTCAGGCCTTCGTTTTCTGCGCGCAGCGCGGTGATCTCGCGGTGGGCGCGGACGATGGCCGGCACAGCCACCCGAGACGGTTCAGGCCTACGTTTCGGCGGGCCGGCATTCGGGGCGGCACTCCGCAACATGGCCGCAAACCGATTGGCCGAGGCACGAACCCACGCCTCCATCAGGACAAGCGCGCCATCGCGCCAGATGGCCGGCGCACGATCGCTTGTGAGGGGTTCCGGCCCAGAGGACATTGGCATCGCGAAGGCTTCGTCCACGGATAAAGCGGCGCAGGCCTCCTGACAGGCCTGCGCCGCACGAGCAGCGCGCGGGACGACCCTTGGCGCCTGCTCCCCGGACTTCGCCGCCCACAGTCCGGCGGCGCGCCCTGAACTCCCATGATGACCGTCACGGCCTGGCCGCGCCTGCCGAAGTGAACCCGTCCCCCGCCCGTGGCCCTTCGCACAGGAAACCGGCTCGTTTCCGGCCAGTACGGGCTTGGCCCTTGCGGCCTCCCGGCGCCCCTTTACTACCGGCTGCATCAAGGATCGGAGCAGGGTGAGCAGCGGATCCTGCGAGGCACCGTACCCGGCGCGCAGGCCGCAAGTGCACAGCCTGGGGGCGGTCCAGATCCATCCGCGATCATGACACAGCGCCGCTCCGCTTTCAGCGCCCCCACTGGCGTTCCCGTCATCATTGGCAGCCGGAACCATCGAAGGCCCACGCCGCTCCAACGCCAGTTTCCGCACACGCTTCGTCGCGTGCTGCCCCGATGCGCCCCGAGGGTCAGTCTGCAGATGCCGTTCGGCTATGCCTTTCCCGCGCCGCGTTTCCGGTTTCGATCTGTCCCCGGCAGCTTTTCGCGACCCCGAGTCCTGCAACGACCGGTTGCTCCGGGGGTTTGATCCTTTCCCCTTGCTTCCGGGCAGCTCTTCACCCGGGGCCTCTTCGTCCATGGGCTTTCTCCCAAGTTCTGAAGCTTTCCCCATGGCTGTCACGCGAGCGGCCGGGATTGAAGGTCAGTTAACTCCGTTTTCGTCCGACAGCCCGCTGCGCGCGCGGGACACCGCCCAGTGCCTGTGGTTAATCGAACGGAAACGGGCGCACTTGAGTCAACCCGGAGTCCAGGGCCGCGAGCGCCGCCGCAGCCGGGCAAGGCCTCGTGCCCGGCCTTGCAGCACCGAGGATGCAATCGTTGCGCACGCAAAAGCCATGCACAAACGAGCGCGGATCATGCCATTCCGCTTTGAGATCGCGAGAAATTGTTGCAGAGTGCTTGGCGAAAGGCCGCTAGCGGCTTTACCGGCGTTGGGAGAGAGCGCGCCGGGAGGGAGGTCTACTTCCTTTCCGGCGCGCCGATACTTCGCAGGTGCAACATCATCCAAATATTCGGTTTTGACAACCCTGTTCCGCAAAATTGCGGGGCAGGGTTATCGATGCCATGCTGCATGAAGCACCGCTTGTTAGCGGATGCAGCATGCCCTGCTGCGGCTTCATCGCGTGGCGACGCAGGAGGAAGTGATTCGCCGCGCCGCCCGGCCGCATCTCGATTGCGGGCATGGAACGCCTGGGCTAGCCGCGGGGTACATCAGCAGCGAGCCCGTTCTTGACCCAGCCGACCGTCCCCCACCCCACTCCGCCGCGCAAGGGACAGGCCCGGCTGCTCTGGTCCATCGCGCTTCCCGCGATGCTCACCAACGTTGCCACCGCCCTGTTCGGGCTGGCCGACATGTGGGCCATAGGCCGCCTCGGCGATGCACCGGCGCAAGGCGCGGTGGAACTCGGCGCGAAGTACATGATGGGCCTGCTCAACGTGTTCAACTTCCTGCGCACCAGCACCGTCGCGCTGACGGCTCAGGGGACCGGTCGCGCCGACCGGCAAGCGCAGGCGGAAACACTAACCCGCGCCATGGCCGTGGCGATGGGCATCGGGGTGCTGCTGCTCTGCCTGATGCCCGTGGCGATCCCGTTCGGGCTCGACCTGCTCGAAGCGAGGGGGCCGCTGCGCGAAAGCGCCGGGGACTATATCGCCATCCGCTATTGGGCAGGGCCGCTTTGGCTCGGCAACTGCGTGCTGGTGGGATGGCTGATCGGACAGCGACTGGTGCGCCATGTCCTCGTGGTGGAAATCGGCGCCAATATCCTGCACATCGCGCTCGACCTGTTGCTCGTCCTCGTCGCGAAGTGGGGCGTTGCCGGCGTGGCAACCGCGACGCTGACGTCGGAACTGTTCAAGTTTCTGGTTCTCGCCGCCATCGTCTTGCGCCGCCCCGAAGCCGGCACGGCCTTCGCCCTGGCCCGGTGCCGGACAACGTGGCGGCGCGGCGAACTGGCCCGCCTTTTCGCACTCAACCGCGACCTGTTCCTGCGAACCCTGTTGCTCACCGCCGTGCTGCTCGCATTCGCCCGTGCCGGTGCGCAGGCCGGGCCGCTGACGCTGGCGGCGAATGGCATCCTGTTCCAGCTCTTCATGCTCGCCACCCTCCTGCTCGACGGCTTCGAAAGCGCCGCACAAGTGCTCTGCGGCGAGGCGCTCGGCGCGCGAAACCGGGCTGGCTTCGCGGCAACGGTTCGCTCGGCACTGCTATGGGGCGGCGTGATGGGCCTTGCCCTCACGCTCGCTTACGCGGTGGGAGGCAAGGCGCTGGCGGCCGCATTCAACACCGATCCGGGGGTGATCGCGGCCACTGCGGTTTACGCGCCATGGCTCACCCTGCTGCCACTGCTCGGGGTCTCGGCCTATGTTCTTGACGGGGTGTTCGTTGGCGCCGGGTGGACGCGGGCGATGATGGGGACGATGCTGGCCGCAATGGCAGGTTACGCGCTGCTGCTCTGGCTGCTCCATCCGCTGGGCAACCACGGCCTCTGGGCGGCCTTCACGATGTTCTTCGTCATTCGCGGGCTGGGGCAGGCTGTGGTGCTGCCCCGCCTCGCAAGGCGCAGCTTCAGCGTTTCCTGAACACCAGGCTCAGGTTGTCGGCAGGCATGGAGATCACCTGTTCCAGATCGAGCCCCCTGACGGCGGCGATATCCGCGACGTCTTCGAGCAGGCGCAGGCCCCATTCGGGATTGCGGCGCTTGAGGTCCTCGTCGAAAGCCGCGTTGCCCGGTTCGATCGCATGTCCCTCGCGGCGGTAGGGACCATAAAGCACGAGCGGCGCCCCCGCGGTCAGCAAACGTCCCGCCCCCGCCATGAGCCCCAGCGCCGATTGCCAGGGGCTGATGTGGACCATGTTGATGCACACGATCGCATCGGCGCTGCCGACAGGCCAGTCCTGCGCGGCAGCGTCGAGTTCGAGGGGCGCCAGCAGGTTGGGCAAGCGCTCCGTCTCCCGCCAGCCCTCGATGGAGGCGCGGGCGGCAGCATCCGGATCTGTCGGCTGCCAGTCGAGCCCGGTCATGGCCCGTGCGAAGTATACCGCATGTTCGCCGGTGCCCGAGGCGATCTCCAGCACAAGGCCGCTCGATGGCAACGCACCGCGTAGTACGGCGAGGATAGGATCGCGGTTGCGGGCAACGGCGGGAGCATGGCGGCGAGCGTCGTTCATGCGGCGGGACTAGTCCCGCCGCATCACTCCCACAAGCCCAGCGGATCGCACCCGGCGGTGTCTTCGATCGGGACTTCGCAGCAAGTCTCGGCGGTTCCGTCCATGAACCCGCAGAAGCGTTCATGCAGGGTTTCAAGATTGATGCGCCGCATCTCCACTTCGCTGAACCCGGCCGCAAGGATCGCGGCGAGCGCACGCTGCTTCTGGGCGATAAGGTCTATCGCCTGAAGCTCGCGCAAGTGCCGCGCAACGAAAGTCTCGTCACGGCAGAACACTTCGCCCAGGGCTTCGATCTCGGCGCCGAGTTCGCCCAGGACTTCGGCCATGGCGATGAAGCGCGGCTCGAAAATCGGTTGGTGGATCATCCGCTCAGGCCGCCGCCGCCACGTCGCCCGGCGTACCGCCGGTTTCGCTCAGCGCCCGCAGGTCGAGCACCATGACCATTCGCTCGTCGATGGCGACGAGCCCTTCGAGGAACGGCGTCACCTCGTCCTGCCCCGCATTGGGCGGGGGCTGCAAGGTTTCCGACTGGAGCGCGACGATGTCAGAAACCGAATCCACGATCAGCCCCTGCGCCTGCCCACCCACCTGGCAGACGATGATGGCGTGGCGCGCAGTGGCCTCGGTGGCGGGCCAGCCGAGCCGCGCCGCGAGGTCGATCACCGGCAGGACGGTTCCGCGCAGGTTGACCACGCCGGCGACATAGCGCGGCACACGCGGCATGGGTGTCACCGGGGTCCAGGCGCGTATTTCGCGGATGGCCATGATGTCGAGCGCGAAGATCTGTCCGGCGACTTCGAAAGTGATGAGTTCGCGGTGCATGGCGAGCCTGTCCTCAATGTGCGACGCGGCGAACTGCCGCGACAAGCTTGTCGGTGTCGAAAGGTTTTACGATCCATCCGGTAGCGCCGGCGGCCCGGGCACGGGCTTTCTTCTCGTCCGAGCTTTCGGTGGTGAGAACCAGGATGGGCCGGTCGCGGTGGCGGGTTCCACCGCGCACTTTCTCGATCAGGCCGAACCCGTCGAGCCGGGGCATGTTGATGTCGGTGATGACCACGTCCACCTCGTTCACCGCAAGCCATTCCAGCGCCGAAAGGCCGTCATCCGCCTGCGCCACGTCGAAGCCATTGGTGGAAAGCGCATGGTTGAGCAGCGCGCGCATCGAGGCGCTGTCGTCTACGGTCAGGATGCGGGTGCTACGGGACATAGGGAGCCTCGTTTCTTCAGAACAGTTCGACTTCGCCGCGCGCGGCCGGGCGAACGGGGGGCTGGACGACCGGCTCGGGCGCATCGGCCGCCGCCACCATGCGGCAGCGCACGAGACCGGAAGCCGGGCGGAAATCGAGGCGACGTGCGGCAAGGCCGCCAAGATCCTCGCGCACCAGATCGATCCCCTCGCGCAGGAGGAAGCTGCGCGCGAATTCGGCATTGGCGCTGCCGATCCGCTGCATCCCCCGGTGGAGGTTGGCGCCGCCGTACAGGTGCGCGCGCATCCTGTCCTTGCGCCCGCCCTGCTGCAGCATCTCGTTGATGAGCATTTCCATGAGGTAGACGCCGTAATGCACGTCGACCTCGCCCCGTTCGGTGCCGGACAGCGGCTTGGGCAGGAGAAAATGGTTCATTCCGCCCAGTCCCGCGGCGGGATCGTGGAGGCAGGTGGCGACGCAGCTGCCCAGCACGGTGCCGAACTCGTCCGCCGGCGAGGCGCTCACGCGGAACTGCCCCTGGAGCACGGTGACATGGCTCATGCCGTCCAGCCGATTGTCAAGCATCGCCTCAGGCCGCCTGATGCAATGCATGACGCGCAATGCGGTCGATCGGCGCGACGACGCTGGCAGCGCCGAGCGAAATCGCCGCGCGCGGCATTCCGAAAACCGTGCAGGTGCTTTCATCCTGCGCGATGGTGTGTGCTCCGGCGCGGCTCATCGCCAGCAGCCCGCGCGCGCCGTCCTGCCCCATGCCGGTAAGGAGGATTCCTACGGCCCCGCTTCCCACTTCCGCCGCAACCGAAGCGAACAGCGCGTCCACGCTCGGGATGTGCCCGGAAACCGGCTCCCCCCGGCGCAGCCTTGCGTGCAGCGCGCCGCCTCCCCCACCGCTCATCGCCGCCTTCACTGTGAGGTGGCAGTCCGCTTCGGCGGCGAGATAGACGTTGCCATGGCGCAGCGGCATATCCTGCGCCGCAACCTGCACCCGCGCCGGGCACACCTGGTCGAGCGTGCGCGCGATGGCCGGGGCGAAGCGCGGGTTGACGTGCTGGACGATCAGCGTCGGCGGGCAGTCTTCCGCGAAATCGCGCAGCAGAACCTGCAGCGCCTCGACCCCGCCGGTAGAGGAGCCGACCGCGATCAGCCGCGTGTCGCGCCGGATCGAACGGCGGCCCTCCTCTGCCACGGCCCGGGTCGCCGGGCGGTGAAAGCGGACTTGCGCAGCCTGCCGGATCATCGCCGCCAGTTCGCCGCCATCCTGAAGCGTCAGGCGGCCCGAGCGATCGTACTTGGCATAGCAGTCCACCGCGCCGAGGCCGAGGGCGCGCGCGGTAACCTCGCTGCCCTCCTGCGTCGCGCCGGAGACGACGATCACCGGAGTTGGCCGCAGGGTCATGATCTTCTCGAGGAAATCGAGCCCGTTCATACCCGGCATCTCGATGTCGAGCGTGACCACATCGGGATCGAGCCGCTTGATCATCTCGCGCCCCTCGGCGGCGTTGGATGCGGCGGCAACCACCTCGATGTCGCCCTGCTCTCGCAGCCGGGACATCAGGATCGCACGCATGGTGGGGGAATCGTCGACGATGAGGACGCGGATGCTCATGCGCCCCTCCGGCGGTAGATCGTCGGGCCGACCAGTTCGAGCAGGTCCGCCGCCGATCCGGTCACCCGCTCGGAATGGCCGATGTAGAGGTGGCCGCCCGGAAGCAGCGCCTCGGCGAAGCGGCGCACGAGCCGCTCGTTGGTCGCGGCGTCGAAATAGATCATGACGTTGCGGCAGAAGATCACGTCGAACCGGCCCCGGATCGGCCATTCGCCAAGCAGGTTGAGCGCGCGGAACCGAACGATGGAGCGCGGCGGCTCGGCCAGCGTCACGTGTCCGTGCTGCTCGGCCGTCCAGAGCCTGCGCAAGTCCTGCGGCACCGGCTTGAGATCCTTGGCCGCGTAAGTCGCGCCCGCCGCCTTCTGCAGCGCGTGCGGGGCGATGTCGCTGGCAAGCACGCGCAGGTCGCGGCGCGCGAGGTCTATTCCCGCCGCCCGGTCCGGGCCCAGCAGGGTCATGACGATCGACCATGTTTCCTCGCCGCTTGAACATCCCGCCGACCACAGCCGCACGGGGTCGCGCTGGTGGAGCTTTTCCACGAGGCGCGGGCGGACCTCGCCCTGCAGATGCTCGAAGTGGTGCGCCTCGCGGTAGAAAAAGGTGTGGTTGGTGGTGAGCGCCGCCACCGCCCTGCCCATTTCCTCACCGTTCGCGCGCATCATCTCGATATAGCGCGAGAACGTGACCGCCCCCGCCGCGCGTACCAGCGGGGCGAGGCGGGAATAGACCAGCATCGCCTTGCCGTGCGGCAGGACGATGCCGACCGCCTCGTGGACGATCCGCGAGACCGCCGTGAAATCGGCGGTGCTGTAGATTTCCGGGCTGACGCCGGGAACCGGGTCGGTCATCGCGCTCGTGGCCATCACGCCGCCTGCCTTTCCGGGCCGGACGCCTCCGGTCCCGGCATCGCCGGAGACGACAGGACGCAGGCAACCAGACCGTCCACGTCGACGATCAGGGCCACCCGCCCGTCACCCAGGATGGTCGCCCCGGCCACGCCTTCCACCGATCGGAAGTTGGTCGCCAGGCTCTTGATGACGAACTGGCGCTGGTCCTGGATGTCGTCCACCAGCAGCGCAGCCTGCCCGGCGCTCTCGGTATCGACGACGACCAGCACGCCTGCCCCCGCCGAAGGTGCGCCGCCGCACGCGCCCAGCGCCTCGTGCATGGCGATGACCGGGATGAAGCGTCCACGCACGTTGAGCACCTGACGGCTCGTGCCGATGCCCTGCACCTCGTTCTCGCCGGGACGCAGGCTCTCCACGACATGGGAGAGCGGCACCACCAGGGTCTGGTCGCCGACGTTGACGATCATGCCGTCGGAAATGGCGAGGGTTAGCGGGAGCGTGAGGATGAATTTCGTGCCCTGCCCCGGCGTGCTCTCGATCGTGATCCGTCCGCCCAGTTCCTTCACGTTCTGCCGCACCACGTCCATGCCGACCCCGCGCCCCGAGATGTTCGAGACGACTTCCGCGGTGGAGAAGCCCGGCGCGAAGATCAGGTTGTCAATCTCCTCGGCGGAAAGCTGCGTGTCGCTGCCGACGATGCCCTTGTCGATGGCCTTGGCCAGCACGCGCTCCCGGTTGATGCCCGCGCCGTCATCGGCGATGGAGATGAGGATGCGGCCGGAGCGATGCTCGGCAGCAAGGGTCAGCGTGCCTTCGGGACGCTTTCCGGCGGCGATCCGCTCTTCGGCGCTTTCTATGCCGTGGTCCACCGCGTTGCGGATCAGGTGCGTCAGCGGCTCGCCGAGGCGTTCGATCACGGTCTTGTCGAGTTCGGTGGTTTCCCCCAGCACTTCCAGCCGCACATGCTTGCCGGTGGTCGCGGCCAGATCGCGCAGGATGCGGGGAACCCGGCTGAACACGCTGGCGATCGGCTGGGCCCGGATCGACATGGCGCTTTCCTGCATGTCCCGCGTGAGGCCTTCGAGCAGCGAGAGTTCCTCGCTCGCGGTGACGCCCGCCCCCTCCAGCCGCTGCACGAGCATGGCCTGCGCGATCACCAGTTCGCCCACCAGGTCGATCAGGCGGTCCAGCTTGAAAAGATCGATGCGGATCGACTGCCCGGCGGCAGACGCGGCGGCGGGCTCGCCCTTCCCCGGCAGCGGCTCGGCCCTGCCGGCAGGCGCTTCGGACGGGACCGTTTTCGCCGCCGCTTCGGCCGGGGGCATGGCGATTTCGGCGGGTTCGACAGGCGGGATCGCCTCGCCCTCCCCGATCGCCAGCACGCAGTCCTCGCCGATGAAGTCGAATATCTCGCGTACCATGTCCTCGGCGACATCGCCCGGCATCGCATAGCTCCAGCCGAGATAGCCCTGCGAAACGTCAAGCTGGTCCAGCGGCGGCACGTGCGAAATGTCGCAGTGCAGGCATTCGCCGCCGAGCGCAGCCACATCGCGCAGCATCAGCAGCGGCTCGCTGCCGTTGCGCATGGCACCTGCGCGGGGGCGAATGTGGACCTGCCAGCGCGGCTGTTCGCGCGGCGGCAGGTCGAACCCGCCGGTGAGATCGTCAAGCAATGCATCGAGGTCGAGCGCGAAATCCTCGGCGGCCGGGGCTTCCGGCGCGGGCATGGCGGCGGGTTCCGGCTCAGGCGCATGGGCGTGGGCGTGCTGCGGATTGGCCATCGCCGCTTCCATCTCGGCAATCAACGCCGCATCGGCCGGCGGCGCACCGTCCTCCCGCGCGGCCTCGACATGGTCGGAAAGCGTGTCCAGCGCGCGCAGCAGCAGGTCGACCAGCTTGCGTTCGATCGGCACCAATCCCTCCCGCACGTCGGAGAGCAGCGTCTCGAAGACATGGGTATAGGCCTGGAGCGCGGCATAGCCGAAAGCGCCTGCCCCGCCCTTGATCGAATGGACACCGCGGAACACCGCGTTGACCGTATCGGCGTCCTGGGTGCCCGCCTTGCAGGCGGCCAGACCGGCTTCGGCGGCGGCAAGCGATTCCTCGCACTCGGCAAAGAAGATCTGCTGGATTTCCTCGGGGCTCATGCCGCGGCATCCTCGAAGAGTTCCGCGGTCAGGCCGGTCAGTTCCGCCACATCGCGCAGGACAGGAGACGGTGCGATCACCGCCCCGCCGCCGCTGCGACGTGCCGAAACCAGCAGTTGCAACATGGCCTGCCCCATATGCTCCACCCCCGAACCGTCGATCCCCATGGGCTCGGTGCCCATGGCCGCCGCCAGTTCCGGCCAGAGCGCCTCGGCGGCGGCCCGGTCGCAGCGGGCAGGAAGGATGATGCTGGTCATGTCGGGCCCCGCAAAAGAAGATCGGTCCGATCCACCTATCCGCCGCGATGCCAACAGCGGGTTTTCCCCGGGCTCAGGCGAGTCCCGTATCGGGATGGAGGGATTTCGTTCCATCCTTGGCGCTATCGCGGGCGCCCCAATGCGGTTTTTCGCAAACGAGAAGGCCCCCCTCATGCATGACGCCCGCGTGCTGGTAGTCGACGATTCAGCCGCCATGCGCGCGCTGTTCTGCGACGTGCTGGAGCAGTCCAAGAACGTGCGCGTCGTCGGCACTGCCGCCAGCGCCGCCGAAGCCCGCGACCAGATCGCCGAGCTTTTGCCCAATGTCGTCACGCTCGACGTCGAGATGCCGGGAATGAGCGGAATCGAGTTCCTGGAGGAGATCATGAGCACCAATCCGATGCCCGTGGTCATGCTGTCCGCCCTGACACAGAGCGGCACTGAAACGTCACTGAAAGCCTTTGAGCTGGGGGCGGTGGAATGTTTCCCCAAGCCGCTCAAGGCGACGCCCGAACAATTCGCCAAGACCGTGGGCAAGCTCGGCAAGATCGTCCTTGCCGCCGCCAATTCCAACGTCAGGGACCGTCCCCGCCACCGCGCCGCCAAGCCCGCCGAGAACAACGGCGGCTATGTCGCCAATGGCCGGCTTGCCGCCTTCAGCACATCGATGGGCGGTGTCGACGCCCTGACCGAAGTGCTCTCCCACTATCCGAAGTCGTGCCCGCCGACGGTGATCGTGCTCCAGACCGAACCGGCGCTCGCCGAGATGTTCATCGCCCGCGCCGACAAGGACAGCGCCTGCGCCGTCAAGGCCGCTGCCGACGGGGCCGAGCTGGTGCCGGGCGTGGTCCACATCGCTTTCGATCCCGGCCGCCACGTCATCGTGGAACCCGGCGCCCCGGCGCGCATTCGCCTGGTCGAACGCGATCCGGTCGAGGGCTTCCGTCCATCTGCCACGCTGCTATTCGGCTCCATCGGCCGGGGCGGCATGCCCGCCATCGGCGCGGTGCTGACCGGCATGGGCGAGGACGGCGCCAAGGGGCTCAAGCTGCTTCAGGCGGCGGGCTGCCGCACCCTTGCGCAGGACCGGGCGAGCGCCACGGTGCCGCAGGCCCCCGCCGCCGCGGTCGAAGCGGGCGCGGTGGATGCGGAACTCAAGCTGGAGGATCTCGCGGCCGACGTGCTGGCCCGTTGCGGCGCAGGCTGACAGAGAAAAGCCGCCGACGCCGGGGGGGATGGCATCGACGGCTCTCCTGGCCTCAGGCGGGACGAGGGATCAGTGCCCGCCCGAAGCCGGCTTCGCACCGCGCGGGGGACGCGGGGCGATCCAGATGGTCATGGCTGCGATCAGCAGCAGGATGGCGCAGAGGGCGAAGACGTGGACGGTGCCCAGCGCCGTCCCCTGCGCGGTAACGAGGTTGTCGATCGTGCCGCGCGCCTGCTCCATGGACATGCCTGCCTGCTGAAGCTGGTTCACGGTCTGCTCCGAACCGTTGAGCATTCCCGACAGTTCGGCCTTGTTGTGGCGGGACATGTCGTCCCAGGTCGTCGTGACCAGTGCGGTGGCGATGGCGCCCGCCAGGGTGCGGCCGAAGTTGGCGATGCCCGCAGCCGATGCGGTTTCGTCGGGCCGCACCGAACTGAGGCTGATCGTGGTGAGCGGCACCATGAACAGCGACACCCCGACACCCTGCACCAGCTGCGGCCAGGAAATCGCCCAGAACGTGGAATCGCTGGACCAGCCGGTGCGGAACACCGCGCACATCGCGATCCACGAGATGCCGATGAACACCAGCAGCCTGGGATCGAAACGCTGCATCAGCTTGGGCACGAAGGGCGATGCGATCACCGCCAGCACGCCGGAGAAGGCCATCGCCTCGCCCGCCTGCGTGGCGGTGTAGCCCATCGAGGTCTGGAGCCATTGCGGGATCACCACCACCGACGAGAAGTAGGTGCCGAAGGCGATGGTCAGCGAGAAGGTCGCCGCGCTGAACCCCCGGTGCCGGAACACCTTCAGGTCCACCACCGGATGCTCCTCGGTCAGTTCCCACACCACGAAGGCGATGAAGAAGATCACCGCGATGCAGGCCAGCGCCACGATGAAGGGCGAACCGAACCAGTCGTGCTCACGGCCGAGATCGAGCATCATCTGGAATGCGCCGACCCAGCAGATCAGCAGGAACAGCCCCACCATGTCGATCGGCAGCGAGCGCGTCGGCGTCTCCATGCCCTTGAGGATCGTGGCGAGCGCGAAGAACACCAGGATCACGATCGGCACGTTGATGAAGAAGATCCACTCCCACGACCAGTTGTCGGCGATGTAGCCGCCCAGGATCGGGCCCGCGATCGGGGCCGTCACCACGGTCATCGCCCACATCGCCATGGCGCGCGGGTGCATGTGCTTGGGGAAGATGCGCAGCAGCAGGGTCTGGGTAAGCGGCATCAGCGGACCGCCGCAGAACCCTTGCCCGAGGCGGAACACCACCAGCAGCGGGAAAGTATGCGCGATGCCGCAAAGCGCGGAAAACACGCCGAAGCCCACCAGCGACATGAGGAACACGCGCAAGGTGCCGAAGCGGCCGGAAAGCCACCCCGTCAGCGGAACGCAGATCGCCTCGGCCACGGCGTAGGACGTGATCGCCCAGGTGCCGTTGGACACCGAAACGCCAAGCCCGCCCGCGATGTGCGGGATCGAGACGTTGGCGATCGTCATGTCCAGCACGACGACGAAGTTCGCCATGGCCAGCAGGAAGCCCGCGATCAGCAGCTTCCCGCCCGTCAGAGTGCCTTCCTCGCCTGCTCCGGCTCCGGCAGCAGGTGCGCTGGCCATCAGTCGGCGTCCGCCAGTTCGATCTCGGCATCCATCGAGAGACCGATGCGCAGCGGATGCGCCTCAAGCTCCTTGGGATCGAGCTCGATGCGAACCGGCAGGCGCTGCACCACCTTGATCCAGTTGCCGGTCGCGTTCTGGGCCGGGATCAGCGAGAAGGCCGAACCGGTGCCGCCCGCAAAGCCGATCACCTTGCCGTGGTAGACCACGCCGCTGCCGTAGAAGTCCGACTTGAGCGTCGCCTTCTGGCCGGGGCGGACCTTGCCGAGCTGCGTCTCCTTGAAGTTCGCATCGACATAGAGGTGGCCCACCGGAACCACGGTCATCGCCACGCCGCCGGTCTGGACCTTCTGGCCGACCTGGATGGCGCGCTTGGCGATCACGCCGTCGATCGGCGCGCGCACGACAGTGCGTTCGAGGTCGAGCTTCGCCTGATCGAGCTTGGCCTGGGCCTGGCGGATTTCGGGTGCGGTGGTGTCCGTGGTGCCCTTGGTGAGAGCGACCGAGGCTTCTTCCTGACGGCGGGCGCTGACGGCGGCGGCCTGCATCTGGGCGAGCATGGCGCGCGCCTCGCTGGCGGCGGCCTGCGCCGAGGACAGCTGCTGGCGGGCGGTGGTCAGTTCGTCACCCGAAACCGCGCCGCTGCCGACAAGGGCCTGGCGGCGGGCGAAGTCGGTCTTCGCCTTGGTCAGGGTGGCCTCCGCCGAAGCCACGCTGGCCTTGGCCGAATTGATCTGCGCGTCGCTGGCGTCCGCCGAAGCGCCGAGCGCGCGGTTCTGCGCCAGCGACTGCCCGTAGCGACGCTGCGCCGCGGCGAGTTCGGCTTCGGCCTGCGCCAGCGCGATGCGCTGGTCGGCATCCTCGATGCGGAACAGCAGCTGCCCCTTGCGGACCGGCTGGGTGTCCGTCACGAGCACTTCGACCACGCAGCCCGAAGTCAGCGGGGTCACTTGCGCATTGTCGCCGCCGACATAGGCATTGTCGGTCGAGACCGAGCGGCTGCCGATGAAGACATCATAAGCGAAATAGATCAGGCCCACCGCCGCCACGCCAACGGCAAGGCCGATCAGGAGCGGCTTGCGCTTGTTTTTGTTGAGAACGCTCCCGGAGCCCTGCTCATTGGTTTGTTCGTCACTCATTACTCGGGAGCCTTCTTGCTTGAATTGTCTTCGTAACCGCCGCCCAGCGCGCGCTTGAGCGCGACTTCGCTGGCAAGGGTCCGGAAATGGGCATCGACGGCGGCCTGCCGCGCATCGAGCGCGGTGGTCTCGGCGCTCAGCGCGTCGAGGTAGTTGCCAAGGCCGCCCTTGTAGCGCTTCATGGCGATGTCGTAGGCGCGGGCCGACTGGTCCCGCGCGTCCGCCGAGGCCTGTTCCTGCTCGGCCGCCGCATTGCGCGTGGCGAGCGCATCGGCCACGTCCTGCAGCGCGCCGATCACGGTGCCGTTATAGTCCGCCACCGCAAGATCGTAGGCGCCGCGAACCTTGGTGTATTCGCCCTTGAGCCGGCCGCCCTGGAAGATCGGCAGGCTGATCGCGCCGCCGGCGTTTCCATAAGTGGACCCGCTCTTGAACAGGTTCGAGAGGCCGAGCGACTGGAGGCCGAACAGGCCGCTGATCGAGATATCGGGCAGGAAGGCGGCCTTGGCGGCATCGATCCGCTTGCCCGCGCCTTCGGCGCGCAGACGCGCCGCAACGATGTCGGGACGGCGACCGACCAGGCCGATGCCGGCATCGGCGGGAACCGGCGTGACCGGCAGGCTGGTAATCGCGGTCGGCACGATGGCGAGGCCGCGATCCGGCCCGGCGCCAAGCAGCGCGGCAAGCGCGTGGCGGCGCAGCAGGATCTGCTCGTCATTGGCGGAAAGCGCGGCCCGTGCGGAAGCCGACAGCGACTGCGACTGGCGCAGCGGCAGTTCGCTGTCGAGGCCCTGACGGTTGCGCTGGTCGCTGAGCGTGACCATCGCCTCGCGCGCCTTCACCGCTTCCTTCAGCGCCTCTCCGCGCGCCACGAGGCGGGCGAGGTCAAAGTAGGAGGAGACCACGTTCGAGGAGAGCATCAGCTCGGCCTGGCGGGCATCGGCCTCGGCGGCTTTCTCCTCGGAAGTCGCGGCGGCGAGCGCCTTGCGGTACTTGCCCCAGAGATCGAGGTCGAAATCGCCCGAGAGCGCCAGATCGCCGGTGCTCTTCCAGCCCTTGGGCACGAAGTCGGCCGGGATGCCGTTGTTGTAACTCTGCTTGGTGCCGCCCGCCGAACCCTGCCCGTTGACGGTCGGCAGGGTGGAAGCCCCGGCCACCAGGGTTGCGCCGCGCGCCTGCATGATGCGGGCCTGCGCCTCGGCCACGTCAGGCGAATTGGCCAGTGCCTCGGCCACCAGGGCATCGAGCTGGGCATCGCCATAGGCGGTCCACCACTGCTGCTGCGGCCATGCCCCGTCGGACGCCGCGCCCGGCGGCGACGCCAGCGACCGGGCGCTGTCCAGGGTTGCGGGAGCCCGCATCTGCGGCTTCGGCCCGAGGTCGGGCACGGCGCAGGCGGACAGCGAAAGGCCTACGGCGAGCATCGAAGCTGCCGCGACTCGGGGAAGATTGATCGTACTCATCAGTACAGTTTTTATCGGAGCCCGGCTTGCGCCTGTCAACGGAAAAGTGTACTGACCAGTACCACTATGACAGAAAATCCGGGCAAGAGAGAACTCAACAAGGCGAAAAAGCGCGCCGCCATCGTGGAAGTTGCAACGAAGTCCTTCTTCGAGCGGGGCTATGCCGCCACCACGATGTCTTCGATCGCCGATGAACTGGGCGGCTCGAAAGCCACGCTCTGGGCGCACTTCAGCTCGAAGGAAGAGCTTTTCGCCGCCGTGGTGGACAACAAGGTCGACAGCTTCTCGCAGGACGTGAACGAGGTGCTCACCGGGCAGACCTTCTCGTTCGCCGCGCTGCGGCGCGCCTGCCTGCGCTTCCTCGACTGCCTGCTGCGCGAAAATTCGGTGCAGCTCTTCCGGCTCGTCGTCAGCGAGGGCGAACGGTTCCCCGAGATCAACGAGATGTTCTACGAACGCGGCCCGTCGAAATTCCGGGCTTGCGTGACCTCGTTCTACGAAACCCAGTTCACCCGCGAAGAGGCAGAGCGGCTGACCCAGCTTACGGTTTCAGCGCTGGTGGGCTTTCGCTCCGACATCCTGATGCGGCCCGCGCGCCCCACCCTCAAGGAACGCGAAGGCTTCGTGGACGATCTCATCGGCCTGATCGACTGGCCCCGCCGCCCCTGCCCGCAAGCTGCGGACTGAACGCCGCGCGAGGAAATTGATCGGCGCTCAGAATTAAATTGAGCGCCGTATATTTTTGTGTCACACGATCGTCACGGCGGGAGTGCCTTCGGGCATTTACCGCTTGTGAATTTTCCCGAGCCCATGGAAACGTCCACGGCAACCGAGGGGGATAGGCGTGTCGGCACCTGATTTTTCATTGCTTTCGAGGCGGCGTTTCGCGCCGATGTTCTGCGTCCAGTTCCTGGGCGCCTTCAATGACAACCTGCTGAAATACGCGATGCTGCTGCTGGCCAATTACGGCCTGCTGCGCGATGCGCCGGACAAGGCGGGGATGCTCTCGGTCGTGGCGACCGGGCTGTTCACGCTGCCCTATTTCCTGTTCTCCGCGCTGGCCGGGCAGATTGCCGACCGGATCGACAAGGCCCGCCTCGTGCGCTGGATCAAGGCGGCGGAAGTGGGGATCATGGGCATCGCGCTCCTCGGCTTCGCGCTGGAATCGATCGCGCTGCTGCTCGCCAGCCTGTTCCTGATGGGTCTTCATTCGACGATCTTCGGGCCGGTGAAATACTCGATCCTGCCCCAGCACCTGTCCGAGCGTGAGGTCATGGGCGGCACCGGCCTGATCGAGGCCGGCACTTTCCTGGCGATCCTCGGCGGGCAATTGCTGGCCGGGCAAGTGGTGCCGTGGGAAGCCGGGCTGGTCGCCATGGGCCTTGCGGTGGTGGGCTGGCTGGCCGCGCTGGCCGTTCCGCCCGCGCCGCCCAGCCGTGACGGCCATCCGATCGACTGGAACATCGCGCGCGGGACCTGGGCCGTGCTGGTCGCCGCGCACAAAGGCCGGGGCATCTGGCTGGCGGTGCTCGGCATAAGCTGGTTCTTCACGGCAGGCGCGGTGCTGCTGACCGAGTTCGTTCCCCTCGTCTCCGACACGCTGCAGGCGCGCAAGGAAGTGGCGACGCTGTTCCTGGTGATCTTCTCGGTAACGATCGCGCTCGGCTCGATGACGGTGAACCGCCTGCTCAAGGGCGAGGTTTCCGCCCGCTACGTTCCCGTCAGCGCGTTGATGCTGTCGATCGGCCTGATCGACCTGTGGCTCTCCACGCGCGGGTTCGTGCCCACTGCGATCGACGCCACCGTTCGCCAGTTCGCCGCCGATCCGCAATCGTGGAAGATCTTCGCGGACCTGGTGGTAATCGCCTTCTCCGGCGGCATGTTCATCGTGCCGCTCTACGCGATCCTCCAGATCCATTCCGCGCCGGAGGAACGTTCGCAGGTCATTGCCGCCAACAACATCCTCAACGCAGGCATGACCGTGGCCGCCATCGCCGTTGTCGCGGTGCTGCTGGGCAGCGGCATGAGCGTGCCGGGCGTCATCGGCGTTCTCGGCTTCGCCACGCTGGCGGTGGCGGTGGTCTCGATCTGGCTGCTGCCCGAAACCCTGTTCAAGGCGGTGATCCGGGCCGTGCTCAAGGCGCTCTACCGGGTCGAGGTAACGGGCATGGAAAACATGCCGAAGCCCGGCCAACCGGCGGTCGTCGTGGTCAATCACCTTTCCTATCTCGACGGCCTGCTGCTGGGGGCGTTCCTTCCCGGCAAGCCGACTTTCGCGGTCCACACCGCCATCGCCAAAAGCTGGTGGATCCAGCCCTTCCTCAAGCTGTTCCGAGCATTCCCGGTCGATCCCACCAACCCGATGGCGGCCAAGGCGATGGTCCGCGCCGTAAAGGAAGGCCGGACGCTGGTGATCTTCCCCGAAGGCCGCATCACCGTAACCGGCGCACTGATGAAAGTGTTCGACGGCCCCGGCATGGTGGCCGACAAGGCCGACGCGCCGATCGTGCCAGTCCGTCTGGACGGGCCGCAGTACACGCCCTTCTCCCACCTCAAGGGCAAGGTCCGCCAGCGCTGGTTCCCCAAGGTCTCGATCGACGTGCTGCCCGCGCGCCGTTTCTCGATCGAGGGCGAGATGACCGCCCGCCAGCGCCGCGCCATCGCCGGCCGCCGTCTCTATGACGAGATGAGCCGGATGATCTTCGACACCAGCCACACGGACCGCACCCTGTTCACCGCGCTCTGCGATGCGCGCGAAGTGCACGGCGGCAAGACCAGGGTGGTGGAGGACATCAAGCGCACCCCGCTCAGCTACGACCGCCTGATCCTCGGCGCCGAACTGCTGGGCGAGCGCCTCGCCTTCCGCACCCGCCCCGGTGAGGCGGTGGGCCTGCTGCTGCCCAACGTCAGCGGCGTGGCACTGGCCTTCTTCGCGCTTCAGGCGGAAGGCCGGGTTCCGGCCATGCTGAACTTCACCGTGGGCCAGGCCAGCCTGGTGTCCGCCTGCGCCACCGCGAAGATCGAAACGGTGGTCACCGCGCGCGCCTTCATCGATCAGGGCAAGCTGGAAGCCACCGTCGCCGCGCTGGAGGCGGACGGGCGCAAGGTACTCTACCTCGAAGACCTGGCCGCCGAGATCGGCACTTTCGCCAAGCTCTGGCACATGGTTTCCGCCCGCGCCGCCGATGGCCGCCACGCCCGCCGCAAGGTCTCTCCCGATGCGCCGGCGGTGATCCTGTTCACCTCGGGCTCGGAAGGCGCGCCCAAGGGCGTGGTGCTGACTCACCGCAACCTGCTGTCCAACTGCGCGCAGCTTGCCGCGCGGATCGACTTCAACCCCGCAGACGTGGTGCTGAACGCGCTGCCGGTGTTCCACTCGTTCGGGCTGACCGGGGGCACCCTGCTGCCGCTGCTGAACGGCATCCGCACGGTGTTCTACCCGAGCCCCCTGCACTACCGCATCGTGCCCGCGCTCGCCTACGACGCCAATGCCACGATCCTGTTCGGCACCGACACTTTCCTCTCCGGCTATGCCCGCATGGCGCACAGCTACGACTTCTACTCGCTGCGCTACATCTTCGCGGGCGCGGAGAAGGTGCGCGAGGAAACCCGGCGTACTTATGCCGACAAGTTCGGCCTGCGCATCCTCGAAGGCTACGGCGCCACCGAGTGCGCGCCGGTGATCGCGGTAAACACGCCGATGCACTTCAGGGCGGGCACCGTCGGCCGGATGCTGCCGGCGATGGAAGCGCGGCTCGAGGAAGTGCCCGGCATCACCGAGGGCGGCCGCCTTTACGTGCGCGGGCCGAACGTCATGGCGGGCTACCTGCTGGCGAGCGAGCCCGGCGTGCTCCAGCCGCCCGCCGAGGGCTGGCACGACACCGGCGACATCGTCACCATCGACGAGATCGGCTTCGTCACCATTCGCGGCCGCGCCAAGCGCTTCGCCAAGATCGCGGGCGAAATGGTCTCCCTTCCCGCGGTAGAGGGTTATGCCGCCAAAGTCTGGCCCGATGCGGAGAACGCGGTCGTCACCCGGCCCGACCCGAGAAAGGGCGAACAACTGGTGCTCTACACCACGGCCGGGGGCGCGGATCACAAGGCGCTTCAGGAATGGGGCCGCGCCAACGGCGTTGCCGAGCTCATGATCCCGCGCGATATCCGGGTGCTCGGTGCCCTGCCGGTGCTGGGAACCGGCAAGATCGACTATGTGACCCTGGGCGAAATGGCGAAAGGCTGAGTGCAAGGCCGGTGGCGGGCGGTGTTCGGACGTTGCTCCGCACCCGCCTTCCGGTTTAAAGGCGCGGGATGACCCAGGCACCCATTCTCGTCATCACCACCGGCGGCACCTTCGACAAGCAGTACTTCGACGCGCTCAGCGAATATCAGATCGTCGAGAGCGTGATCGAGAAGCTGCTCAAGGTCGCGCGCGTCGCCCACCCGTTCCGCGTGGTCGAGCTGCTGCGCAAGGACAGTCTCGAACTCACCGGAGAGGACCGCGCGCTGATCGCGGCGACCATCGCCGCCGCGCCGGAAACCCATGTCGTCATCACTCACGGCACCGACACCATGACCGACACCGCCAAGGTGCTTGCCGACATCCCCGGCAAGACCATGGTGCTGACCGGCGCGCTGGCCCCGGCACGTTTCGCCGAGAGCGACGCCACCTTCAACCTCGGCATGGCCTTCGCCTGCACCCAGTCCGCACCCGAAGGCGTATGGATCACGATGAACGGTTCGGTGTTTAACGGGCTCAAGGTCCGCAAGGACCGCGAAGCCGGAAAATTCGTGGCAATTTGACACCGCAATCGTTGCTAATGATCGTTAACTAGGGAGATCCCCGGAAAGCACCTTTCGTCAGGTGCAAAGGGGCTGCCCCTAATCATTGCCGCAGGAGGCCGATCCTGCGTCGTTTCAAGAACGCAACACGACCTCCCGGTCGCACCGTTACGCCGGCTCCCTTCGCGGGGAGCGGGCCATTCGCTGCAATAGGGAGTGACTGTGTCGATAGCGCTTCAGAATCAGGCCGAGGTTCACGCCGCGCTGGCTCATGCGCCGATCGGCGCCATGATAATCGACGAAGCCGGCGTCATCTCCTGGGCGAACCAGGCGGTCGCGGCCCTGCTCGGCGAACCGGACCCTGCCGCGCTGCGCCTGACGCTGGCCTTCGTCTGGCTGCCCGAAGACGATGCCGAGGTCCTGCGCCAGATGCTGGACATGTTCTTCGCCGCCCCGGCGGATGCCCGGCCCACCTGGTCCCGCGTGGTCCCGATCCAGACGATGGAAGGCATCCGGCAAACCGCGGAACTGACGCTGACTTGCGCGCCGGGGGACTTCGACAAGCGCGCATTGCTCTATTTCCAGAGCCTGACCCGCCAGACCATCGCCGAAAAGCGCTTCTCCCAGGTCTTCGAGAACCTGCCGCTCGGCGCGCTGGTGGTCGATACCCGCCAGCGCATCGTCCAGGTCAATTCCGCGCTCGCCAGCGAGTTCGGCTACCCGCGCGAGGAGCTGGTCGGCCAGCCGCTCGAAACGCTGCTGCCCGCCCGCTGCCGTCCGGCGCACCGTGAACATGTCGAAGGCTATGTCGCGGCGCCGGCATCGCGGATGATGGGCACCGGCCGCGATCTCACCGGGCTCCACCGCTCGGGCCAGGAAATCCCGGTCGAGATCGCCCTCACCCGGCTGGAAAACGCGGCGCAGCCGATGTTCATGGCGATCGTCAGCGACATCTCCTCGCGCAAGCGCAGCGAGACGGCGCTCCAGCAGACCAATGCCCAGCTTGAGGAGTTCACTTACGTCGCCAGTCATGACCTGCGCTCTCCGCTGCGCGGCATCGGCGACCTCGTCACCTGGATTCGCGAGGACCTGAGCGGTTTCGAACTGCCGGACGACGTGCAGTACAACTTCGACCGGATTTCCCTGCGGATCGACCGGGCCGAACAGATGATCGACGATCTCCTCCGCTATGCCCGCGCCGGCGTGCGCGACACCGACATGGAGACGATCTCCCCCGCCGAACTGGTGGAGGAGGCGCTCGCCCTCGCCCTGGTGCCGGACAGCTTCACGATCGAGGTGGACCTGCAGGGCGGCGATATCGTCGCCCCGCGCGCGCCGCTCTCCACCTCGCTGCGCAACCTCATCGGCAACGCCGTGAAGCACCACGGCGGCGCGTCCGGCCGCGTGCGCATCACGATGCGCGAGGAAGGCCGCTTCTCGGTCTTCACGGTCGACGATGACGGTCAGGGCGTCACCCCCGGCAACGAGGAGCGCATCTTCAAGCTGTTCCACCGCGCCTCGCCCGGCACCAATGGAGACGGCGTCGGCCTCGCCTTCACCCGGCGCATGATCAACGCGCACGGCGGCATGGTGACGGTGCGTTCGCCCGGCGCGCTCGGCGGCGCCTCGTTCGAGATCCACTGGCCGCGCATTCTCCTGAAGGAACACGAGGATGAATGAGACCCGCCCCGCACCCGAAACCACCTGCGACTACACCGTGCTGGTCGTGGACGACGATGACGTGGCGCTCGAAGGCGTTCTGCGCAGCTTCCGCCGCCACGGCGTGCCGTGCCGCAGCCAGACCGCCGGAGACGGATGCGAGGCGCTGGACGTGCTGCGCGGCCGCCATCCCGCCAAGCAGCTCGCCACCCCGGTGATCGTCCTGCTCGATCTCAACATGCCGAACATGGACGGTTTCCAGTTCCTGGAGGCCCTGCGCGCCGATCCCGAGCTGAAGCGCACCGTGGTCTTCATCCTCAGCACCAGCGCGCGCGAGCAGGACCGTTCACGCGCCTACGACGAACATGTCGCCGGATACATGGTGAAGTCCGCCGTCGGCCCGCAGTTCGCCCAGCTCGCCCAGTTCATCACCAAGTACGCAACGACCCAGAACCTGCCCTGAAACAGGCCGATCGACACGATCCCATGAGCTTGCCTCACGGTCGCCCAACCCCGGAGGACTCGAATACGATGGAATATTCTCACAACGGCAAGACCGAAATCCACGCCCTCGTGGTGGACGACGACGACGTCGACCGGGAGCGGCTGATCCGCATGCTCCAGCGCGGGCCAAGGTCGATCAACGTGATCGAGGCCAGTTCGCAGGCCGAAGCGCTCCAGATCATCCGCCATGCCGAGCCCGCGCTCGACATCGTGTTCCTCGACTTCGGGCTATCCGACGGGGACGGGCGCGATCTCGTTCCCACCATCCGCGCCGAAGTCGATCAGGACTGCCCGATCGTCGCCGTCACCGGCAATGCCGACGAGCAGATCGCCGCGGATTCGATCAAGGCGGGCATGACCGAGTATCTCACCAAGCGCGCGCTTTCCCCCGAACGGGTGGCCGCATCGGTCGAGGAAGGGATCGCCTGGCGCAAGTATCGGCATGACTTGCGCCGTACCGAGGAGGAACTCACTCACCGCAGCCTGCACGACCCGCTCACCGACCTGCCCAACCGCACCCTGCTGTTCGACCGGCTGGGACAGGCCTGCGCCCGCGCGCGCCGCAACGGCAGTTCCTTCGCGGTGATGATGATCGACCTCGACCGCTTCAAGGAGATCAACGACAGCTTCGGCCATGCCGCCGGCGATGTCGTGCTCACCACCATCGGCCGGCGGCTGCGCGGCCACTTGCGCGAAGTGGATACGGTGGCAAGGCTCGGCGGCGACGAATTCGCGCTGCTGCTTCAGGACGTGCCCGACTACGACACCGCAACCGGCCTTGCCGGGAAACTGGCACGCGTGATCGAACAGCCGATCGTCCACGAGAACCGCATCCTCCATGTCGGCGCCTCGATCGGCATCGCCATGTGCCCGCAGCGCGGCTATGCCCCCACCGGCCTGCTCTCCGCCGCCGACGATGCGATGTATGCGGCCAAGCGCGGGCTCGACAAGCTCGTGACCAGCCGCGAGAATCTGCCCGCCGCACCTGCCTTCGATCCCAAGGACATGCTGGAAGAGATCGACCAGGCCATCTCCCACGATGCCCTGGAATGGCACTGGCAGCCCAAGGTCGACCTTCGCGACGGGCGCGTGCTCGGCTTCGAGGCGCTGGTCCGCTGGCGCCATCCGCGCAGCGGCAACATCCCCGCCGACCAGCTCATCCGCACGGTCGAACAGTCGCCCCTGCTGGAAACCTTCACCAACCAGTGCCTAGATACCGTGCTGGCCCAGTTCGCCCGCATCCAAGACAAGGTGGACGGCGCGTCCATCGCCATCAACGTCTCGGCCCGGATGCTCGAACGGCCGACTTTCGTGGACAGCGTGGTCGAACTGATCGAATGCCACCGCATCGCCCCCGAGCGGGTGACGCTGGAGCTGACCGAAACCGCGCTCATCACCAACCCCTCGCAAGCCAAGCGGGTGATCGAAAGCCTGCACGAGCACAAGATCCCGCTCTCCATCGACGATTTCGGGGCGGGCTTCACCTCGTTCGGCTACTTGCGCGAATTCGCGATCAGCGAGATCAAGATCGACCGCTCGTTCATCTCGCGCTTCACCGAGAACCGCTTCGACCAGTCCCTGGTCAACAGCCTCGTGGTGCTCTGCGAAAGCCTCGGCATCCCGCTGGTGGCCGAGGGCGTGGAGAATCCCGAGACGCAGGAACTGCTCGTCTCGCTCGGCTGCAATGCCGGGCAAGGCTACGGCATCTGCAAGCCGATGCCTTATGACGACGTGCTCGACTGGATGGACTCCTGGCGCAACCAGACCCCGATGATCCGGCAGGTCAACGCCTGAAAGGTCATGGGTCATGACCTGATCACCGGGGCGCGGACTACGCCCCGGTGATACCTGCGCGGCATCGGTCCATCGCTGCTGGACCCTGCCTGCGCCTTTCGCGATCCTCCCGCCGAAATCAGGAGAGGAACGCGTCATGAGCGACGAATCGGCAGCGGCGATCAGCGCCGTGCGGCGCGACTGGGTTACCGAACACCGCGACATGTATCTGGGCTCCGGCGGCGCGCAGGGGCACATCATGGACATCACCCCCGTCGGCGGCCGGGCCTTCGCCACGCATTGCCTGGTCAAGTACACCGGTCGCAAGAGCGGGAAGGTCTTCATCACCCCCCTGTGCTACGCGGATATCGGCGGCGAAGTGGTGATCTGCGGCTCCAAGGGCGGAGCGGACACGCATCCGCAATGGTATCTCAACCTCGTTGCCCGCCCCGAAGTCGAATTCCAGATCGCCACGCAGGCCTTCCGGGGCACATGGCGCGAACCCGAAGGCGCCGAGCGCGGGAAGGTCTGGGACTTCTTCGTGGACTGCCACCCCTTCTACGCCGCCTACCAGACCTCGACCGAACGGGTCCTGCCGCTGGTGCTGATGAAGGCGGAAACCGAAATCCCCGTGTTCCGGCCCGAAGAGGCCACCGGCATCCGCACCGCCTGACCCTTTTCGCACCGCATTTTCAGGACATCCATTCGCCATGAGCACCACCACGATCGACTTTTCGGATATCGACCAGTACCTCGGCAAGACCATGGACTTTTCGCCCATGCGCGAACCTGTCGCCAACAACGACATCCGGCGCTGGGTCCATGCCATGCATTACGCCAACCTGCTGCACTTCGATCCGGCCACTTTCGAGGCCAGCCGCTGGGGCCGCCTGGTCGCGCCGCAGAGCTTCGCCATCGCCACGGACGACGGCCACGGCGCCGCACCGGCCTGCGTGGGCTGCATCCCGAACTCGCACCTGCTGTTCGGCGGTGACGAATGGTGGTTCCACGGCCCCCGCATCGAGGCCGGAGACGTGGTGACGAACACCCGCATCCCCTTCGACTACAAGGTCAAGGAAACCGGGTTCGGCCCCACCTGCTTCCAGCGCGGGGACAACAACTATTCGAACCATAAAGGCGAGCAGATCGCCACGCAGCGCTCCACCGCGATCCGCTACCTCGCCCATGCCGGCGGCGATTCCGTGAAGGCCGACGAATTCGAAGAGCCGGAATGGACCGACGAGGCGATCGCCGCACTCGAAGACCGCAAGTTCGCCTGGGTGAAGATGCTTCACGACCTTGGCCACAAGGAGCGCTGGTGGGATGACGTGGCGGTGGGAGACCAGCTTCCCGAACGCGTCTTCGGCCCGCACTCGATCGCCAGCTTCGCGACCGAGTGGCGCGCCTATATCGTCAACACCTGGGGGACGATGAACCTGCGCAAGAATGACCTCGAAGCGCTGGGCTTCACGCGCGAGATGGCCGGGTACGAGAACGACCCGGACATGATGCTGGTCAACCCCTCGCTCACCGACGGCGCCTATTACGGCCCCTCGCGCGGACACCTGTTCCCGAAATACGCCCGCCGCATCGGCATGCCGCGCGGCTACGGCTATGGTGCCTCGATGGGTTCGTGGGTCACGGATTTCCTGGCAGGATGGGCGGGCGAGCATGGCATGGTCGTCCATTCCATCGCCAATTATCGCGGCCCGGCGCTCACCGGCGACGTGACGATCCAGACCGCCGAAGTGACCGAGAAGTCAGTCGACGCGGAAGGCCGCCATCTCGTCCACGTCAAGCACCTCATGACCAACCAGAACGGCAAGACCATGTGCACCGGCACGGCGGAGATCGCACTGCCGAAGAAGGCGGGCTGACGACGGTATCGTGAAACTCGTCCCGGCGCGCTCCGGGACGAGATTTCCTCAGAACGGCCCCGGCAGTGCCCCGCCTTCCGAAACCGTGGTAGCCTTGCCTGCAATCCAGACCGCGCCATCCGCATCCCGGCGGCAATGGACCAGCCCGTCCGCGCCGACCTTCCGCCCTTGCGCCGCGACATAGGGCCCTTGCGCCTGCCCGCTGGCGAAGAGGTACTGCGCGACCGCCGCATTGAGGCTGCCGGTCACCGGGTCCTCGCAAAGGCGCCCGCTCGCATCGGCGAAGAAGGCCCGCAGCTCCCACTGGGCCGCGCTGCCAGCCGCGCTGCCAGCCGCACTGGTCGTCGTTATGGGGCCAAGCAGCGCGACATCGGTATGCAGCGGCGCGCGTGCCGCCGGCTCGGCCGCCAGCACCGCTTCGGCCGACGTAAGGTGGAGCACCTTCCACCCCGGCCCGTTGGCGGCATGGACCCCGGCAAGGACATCGCCTTCGTCAACACCGCAAAGCCTGATCGTCTCGGCGAGATCCTCCGCGTCCAAAGGCCCCGACCGCACCAGGGCCGGCGCGCGGAAGGCGAGCATTTCCCTTTCCTGCCGCACTTCGACGAGGCCGATGCCGCACTCCTGCACGATCGTTCCCGCTGTCCGGGGCACGCCGCCTGCCGCCAGCCAGGCATGGGCGCTGCCAAGCGTCGGGTGCCCCGCGAAAGGCAGTTCGCCCGCCGGATAGAAGATCCTCACCCGGTAATCCGCGGCCGGATCGGTGGGCGGCAGCAGGAAGGTCGTTTCCGAATAGCCGAGCCAGCGGGTGATCCGCTGCATCGTTTCGCTGTCGAGATCCTCCCCGCCGCGCACGACCGCCAGCGGATTCCCGCTGAGCGGCCCCGAGCCGAACACATCCACCAGATCAAGTTGCATTTTTTCGAGTAGCCTTTCGTATCCCGGCATTCGGGCATAGCCTCGTTTCATCGCAGGACAGCCTCGCCCCGTCTTTGGCCCTTCGCGATTTTTTCTGCGGTTCATTCAAGGTTGAGGAGCAAGATCGCAGGCGGACCGTTACAGCAACAAGATCCATTCCAGGAAGGAAACTTCGATGAAAAAGACCCTGCTGGCGCTCACCATGGCCGCGCTCGTGCTGCCGATGGCCGCCCCCGTGGCCGCCGCGCCGCACCACGATCGCCGCGGCCATGACCGTTACGATCGCCGCGATTACGATTCGCGCGGCCGTTACAAGGAGCCGCGCCGCATGTCCCGCAACGATCACGCATGGCGCGGCCGTGACGGCCGCTACTACTGCAAGCGCGACAACGGTACGACCGGCCTCATCATCGGCGCGGGCGCGGGCGCACTGGCCGGTCACGAGATCGCCGGCAGCGGCGACCAGACCCTTGGCACGATCCTCGGCGGTGTCGCCGGTGGCCTGCTCGGCCGCGAGATCGACAAGGGCGACGTGAAGTGCCGTTGATCGGTTGATTCCGGGCCTCTGGACAGGAACGAAAAAGCGCGTCGTCCCCGTGGACGGCGCGTTTTTTATCAGGTCGTAAACGTCAGGGTTGCCGTCAGAGGTGACCCGAGACGAGCCGGAGATGATGCTCCGGAGACGGTTCCGCTGCGGAAACCGTGCGGTTGCGGCCTTGTCGCTTGGCTTCGTACAGCGCCTCGTCCGCGCGGCGCATGGCTTCCGCCAGCGATAGTCCGTGCGTTGCCGAGACGCCGAGGCTGAGCGTGGGCACGACCTTGCCGCCAGAGAACGTCGAAACCGCGAGATCGGCAACCGTGCCGCGCAGGCGCTCGGCGGCGGCATGGGCTTCACGGCCGCTGCGGGCATGGAGGAACAGGCCGAACTCCTCGCCGCCCAGCCTTCCGCACAAGTCCCCCGCGCGCAGATTGGCCTGGATCGCATCGCCGATGGCCACCAGCACCCGGTCCCCCACGCTATGGCCGAAACCGTCGTTGATCTGCTTGAAATGATCGACATCAGCCACGATCAGCCAGCCCGCACGCTCCTCCATCGCCTCGCGGGTCATCTCGATGAAGACGTCGCGATTGGTGAGCCCGGTCATCCCATCCACCCGGGCCATACGCTCCAACCGCTTGAAGGCCTGCGCCAGTTCCCCGTGCAGCGCCGCGATCCGCACCTGCTGCCGCATCAGCACGAGGCAGACCGGTGCCGACACGGCAAGTGCGATCACCACGCCCAGCACCAGCAGCCCCCCTGCGTTCCCGCTCGCCGCACGGTCAGCCATGGCCAGCCCCGGCACGACGTGCGCCAGTTGCAACAGCAGCACGGTGGTCAGCACCGATAATCCGGTGCCGGCAGCGACATTGCGCAAGCCGTGACTCTTCATGCGGATGGAACCCTACCCCGTTGATACCCTCGCGTGCATGTAATGCATGATAGTTAATTATTTGTCATTTCACGCCATTGCGAACTAACCGCGCCATGCAGCAGCCTAGGGTCACCCCCTAAACGGTGCGGAAAACCATCTTAGTCTATCGGCTCTAAAAGCCCTTCCCATGCTCCCGGCTCCTCGGTGCCGGGAAGGCACCGTCATGCAACGCAGGGGAAGAAGACAGCACATGAGCGCTACCTCGCACAGCACGGGTCACGGCAGCGGCCAGGCCGCCAGAGCCAATATCGCGCCGCTCGACGAAGCCAACTACCGGACCTTCCCGCGCATTCTCGCAGCGATCCGCAAGCATGCTCCGGTGGCGCTCAAGAGCCTGTACCGGCGGATCGAATCGTCCCCCGCGCTCAGCCAGCTCCTGCCCGATGCCGAAATCCGCCGCCGCGCCTCCGATGCGCAATACGAGCACTGGATCAAGATGTTCTCCGGCCGGTTCGACAGCGACGCCGCCAAGCGCAGCGAGAAGATCGGCAACATCCATGCCCGCGTAGGGCTCACGCCGGACTATTACATCACCAGCTATGCGCTGGTGCTGGAGGACATGATCGAGGCGATGATGGCGAGGCGCTTCATCTCGCCATTGAACAGCCGCGCCACGGGCAAGATGATCGGCACGCTGGTCAAGGCCGCGCTCCACGACATGCAGATCGCACTCGGCGCCTATTTCGACGCCGAAGCCGAAGCCCGCAACCGCGTGCTGGATTCCATGAGCGAAGCCTTGTCAGAAATGGCCACCGGCAACCTCCAGGCCCAGCTTGGAGACCTTCCCGAAGCTTACGAGAAGCTGGGAGAGGACTTCCACAACATGCGCCACCACGTGGGTTCGCTGGTGGTGGAGATCACCGATTCCGCCGACAGCGTGAAAGTCAGCGCGCAGGAAATCAGCGCCGCCGCCAATGACCTCGCCTTTCGCACCGAAAGCCAGGCCGCGACGATCGCCCGCATTTCAGAAGGCGTGCGCGAAGTCACCGGCGCCATCGGCACGACCGCCAGCAGCGCCAAGAGCGTCGACTCCAGCGTTTCCGAAGTGGCCGGCCATGCCCGGCGCGGCGGCGAGGTGATGGAATCGGCAGTCGTCGCCATGGACAAGATCAAGAATTCCTCCACGGAGATCGCCCAGATCATCGACGTGATCGAAGCCATTGCCTTCCAGACCAACCTGCTGGCGCTTAACGCTGGGGTAGAGGCGGCGCGGGCCGGGGAAGCGGGCAAGGGCTTCGCGGTGGTCGCCACCGAAGTGCGCGCGCTGGCCCATCGCACCACCGAATCGGCGAACAACATCAAGAACCTGATCACCAAGTCGACCCAGGACGTTCACCAGGGCGTGGATCTCGTGGCGCAAACCCGCTCGGCGCTGGACGAGATCATCGCCCGTCTTGCGGAAACCACGCATATGGCGGACGAAATCTCGCGCTATTCCACCACCCAGGCGCAGACCATGCGCGAGCTTTCCACCGAGATCCAGCAGCTCGACACCAATACCCAGCAGAACGCCGCCATGGTGGAGGAATCCAACGCCGCCGCCCGCGCGCTTACCGAACAGGCCCATGCCATGGCGACGACGGTGGGCAAGTTCCGCTTCGAGCGGGGCACGGACCAGCGCCCGGTCGAAGCCGAGCGCCCGCGCCGCGGCGGCAAGCCGATGGCGGTGCGCAAGGCCGTGGGGTTCTAGGTCCGAATAAGTGCTTCCCACCGGGTGATTCCTCGGTCATCGTGCCGCGCATCCGTCCTGTCAGGAGTGCGCGTGTACCGTCCGACGTTGATCGCCGTGAGTGCCATGACCGGTCTGTCCGCGCTTGCGGCCCCGGCTGCCGTGATGGCCGATACGCCGCGCGAACTGCTGACCGCCGCCGCCTTCCAGGCACCGGACAAGGCCAGGGCGCTCGCCCTGATCGGGCAGGCCATCACCGCGTCCGACAAGATACTGGCCGCGCGGCCCGGCGATCATGAGGCCACTCTCCAGCGCGGCGTCGCCATCGGTTACCGCGCGAAGCTGACCCGGAGCCGGTCGGACGCGCGAACCTCGCTCGGCATCTTCGAGCGTCTCGCCGCACAGAACCCGCGCGACGCCGAAGCCCAGATGGTCATCGCCGGCTGGCACCTCGACGCGATCGACCAGTTGGGCGGCCTGGTGGCCCGCACCGCGCTCGGCGCGAAGACGCAGGCCGGCGAGACGGCTCTCTCCCGCGCCGTCGCCCTTGGCGGAGACCGCGCTTTCTATCCGGGACTGGCGGCGCTGATGCAGATCCGCAAGGACCACGGCCAGGTTGCGCAGGCCCGCCGCTGGGCCGAGGACGCCGCCACCGCGCCGACCCCCACGCCGCTCGACACGCTGATGAAACGCGCCGCCCTCGCCATCCTGCCGGCCTTGCGCAAGGGCGATGGCAAGTCGGCCGCCGCAACCGCACGCAAACTGCTGCCGTTCGGGAAGCTGACGGATTAGAACTTCGGGGCAAATCGCTCTTCCGGGCGCAGTGTCAGCACCCGGACACCGTCGCGCGTTACCGCAACGGTATGTTCGAACTGGGCGGAGAGTTTCCCGTCGACGGTGACGACGGTCCATCCATCGTCTTCCGTCCGCACCATCCGGCGCCCCTGGTTGAGCATCGGTTCGATGGTGAAGACCATGCCCTCCCGCAAGGTCAGGCCGGTGCCGGGTTTGCCGAAATGGAGGACCTCCGGTTTTTCGTGCATTTCCCGCCCGATACCGTGCCCGCAATAGTCGCGCACGATCGAGTAGCCGGCGCGCTTGGCATGTTTCTCGATGGCATGGCCGATATCGCCGAGCCGGGCGCCGGGGCGGACCGCACGGATGCCCTTCCACATGGCCTCGTAGGTCGTCTCCACCAGCCGCCGGGCGGTGGGTGAAACCTCGCCGACGAAGTAGGTCTTGCTGGAATCGGCGATGTAGCCGTTCTTCTCCAGCGTGATGTCGAAGTTCACGATATCGCCGTTTGAAAGCACATCCTGCGTCGAGGGGACGCCGTGGCAGACGACCTCGTTTCGCGAGCAGTTCAGCACGAAGCCGTAGCCGTACTGCCCCTTGCTGGCGGGGCGCGCGTGCAGTTCATCGACGATGAAGCGCTCGACAAGGTCGTTGATCTGCATCGTCGTCTGTCCGGCCAGCGCCAGCCCGTCGAGATACGTGAAGACGCTGGCGAGCAGGCGGCCGGATTCGGCCATGATCTCGACTTCGTCGGAAGACTTTATCATGGAACGCGCTCGCTGCTGCGCGCCGCATCTCCCGGCGCGAGATCCCCCGGATCGACGCCCGCTTCCCGCAGTTCGCGGATGACGATCTGCTGGAACGTGAGCTGCGGATTGAGTTCGCAAAGCATGCCGATCCTGATCCAGAAGGCAGCCTGCGCATTGATCGAGCGATAGGACGCCTTGCTCGCCTTGCGGAGCTGCTCGTGCAGCTCATCCTCGATGTTGACGATACCCATCAAACCGTTCCGAATATACGAATCATATATGATCCATATGCAGGCTGTGCACTTTCGGCAAGGCGTCATCGCACCCATGGCGGCAAAAGCTGGATGGAGGGTTGCGACGGCGCCGTTCGTCGCCGCCCTCGGCCACTTCGCCGTGTATCGTCAAATTGACGCCAATGTTCATCCCTCGTTTTGCCGCGCAATGGAAAGGCCGGGGTCGGTCGTAACAAGACATTAAACCGAGAAGGAATTTCCCGATGCGCAAAGCCATCGTGGCGGCGACCATGGCCGCCCTTACCATCCCCGCGACTTTCGCCGTCACCGAAGTTGCCGAAGCGCGCAACCACGGCCACCGCTATCACCGCACCGACAACGGTATCCGTTACTGGCGCGGAAATGACGGCCGTTACCGCTGCAAGAAGTCCAACGGCACCACCGGCCTGCTGATCGGCGGCGTTGCCGGCGCGCTGGCCGGCCGCGCGATCGACACCCGCGGCGATCGTGCCACCGGCACCATCCTCGGCGCTGCCGGCGGCGCCCTGCTGGGCCGCGAGATCGACCGCAACAACTCGCGTCCGCGCTGCCGCTGATCGCTCAGGAACCACGGCGCGCCGCCGCTCCCGACGGCGCGCCGCACGGTTGCCACCACTGAAATATTTCGAAATCACCGGGCGACACGATCGCCCTAGGCCATGCTCCCATGGCACCCGAGTTAGAACCGACTACCGGTACCACCGGCGTCAACCGCATCCTCGCCTCCGCTTTCGGCGTGAAGCTCGTCAGCGACATTCCCGAGCGGCTTTCCCGCCATGGACTGCGCCCCTGGCTGGACGGAAAACGCCGCCGCAGACTGGACCGCATCCGCGACAGCCGCCTGCTGTTCATCCATGTCCCCAAGAACGCCGGAACCTCGATCTGCGACCGGCTCTATGGCGCTCAGATGAAGCACTGCTCGGCAATCTACTACGCCAGGTGCGCGCCCGACGTTCTGGCCCTGCCCAGTTTCGCGATCATCCGCGATCCGGTGGACCGCTTTCTCTCGGCCTTCCGCTACGCCCGCTCCGGCGGAACCCGGCACCGGACGATTTCGGCCCCCTTCCAGAAGCATTACGGCACATTTCACACGATTGACGACGCCATCGACCATCTGGCCGAGGCACGTTCCCCTTTCGACATCGACCATGTGTTCCGCCCGCAGAGCTGGTACGTGCTCGATGGCCGCGGACGCCCGGCCGTGGATCGCCTCATCCCCTATGAACAGATCGGCGATATCGGGCGCAGGCTCGGCCGCGAGGAACTTGCCAGCCTGCCGGAATTCAACCGCAGCCGCGAATGCCGCGAACGTCCGACCGCGTGCCAGCTGGACTTCCTCCACAGCTTCTACGAGGCCGACTTCGCGCTGCGGCACCAGGCGCTGACCGGCATTCCGGCAACTGTGCGGGCGACCGGCCCGATCGGTGCCCCGGTCCCGTCATTTGCCGGGTGAAGGCATCGCGCCGCGTTCCTCCTCCGTCATCGTGCGGTGCCCATAGCTGAGCACGTTGGTGATGCGCCAGCCGTCCGCCCGGTGGGCCCAGACCATCACGAACCGGGCGATCCCTTCGCACTGTCCGGAAGCCAGTTCGCAGAAGCGATGCTCGCCCTCCTCGATCGCGCCATAGTCCTTGATCGGATAGATGCGCAGCGTGGCGGGCAACAGTTCCCGGCGAACCTTGCCGCAGATGTACTTGCGGGTATTGGCGACCACCGTATCGCGATCGAACGTGGCGCCGCCGGTATCGTGGAAGAAGGCCACGCCGGGATCGAAGTATCCCGCGAAAGCATCCAGATCGCAGCGATTGTAGGCATCGAACACTTTCGCATCGAGCGCGGCGACCTCGCGGGTCAGGGGATCGGCCTGAACCGCGGGGGCGGCCGAAGGCGGCACTGCAGGTGCGGAAGACAGCGCGGCGGCGGCGAGCAGTGCGAGGAACGACATGGACGCCATCGTATGCCTTCCTCCGCGCCTGTCCAGACGCAGGCAAAGCCGGCCATGCGGCAATTTCCAAACAGTCTCTTTCCTACAGCTTCAGTCTGTGCTCCTATGCCGCCCGATGAACGTTCGCCTGCCCCCTTCGCCGCGTCACCTCCAATACCGGACCGGAACGACCGCCAGGGCGCGGACCGGCTTTTTCCCTGGCCCCGGATTTCTCTCTGAACAGTGTAAACCGTGTCAACCTGCAGGCATGGCGATGCCGCGATGAGCGATCGGCCTGCCATGCTGGTAACGGGCGGCGCCAAGCGGATCGGCGCCGCCATCGCCCGCTCGTTCGGCGCGGCGGGATGGCATGTCGTCATCCATTACGGACATTCGCGGGAACAGGCGGAGGCGCTGGCGCAGGAACTGCCGTCCTCGGAAATCGTGGGCTGCGAATTGAACGACTGGGACGCCGGCCCCGCCATGGTCGAGGAACTCGCCGCGCGCCTGCCGGACTGGCGCGTGCTGGTGAACTGCGCGGGCATGTTCGACCTCGATACGGCCACCATGCTCGATCCGCCCACTTTCGAGAAAGCCATGCGGGTCAATGCCGGTACCCCGGCCCGGCTCGCGCAGGCCTTCCTCGCCCATGCCCGCGCACGCACCGGACGCCGGGTGATCCACGTCACCGACCAGAAGCTGCTCAATCCGAACCCGGACTTCTTCTCCTACACGATGAGCAAGCACGCGCTGGCGGCCACGATCCCCATGCTGTCGATGGCGCGCATGGCAGAGGATGACCGCATCTACGGCCTCGCGCCCGGCGCGATCCTCGCCAGCCACGACCAGACCGAGGAGGAAGCCGAAATCTCGCACCGGCTGAACCTCCTCCATCGCAAGACCACCCCGGAAGACGTGGCTTCGGCCGCGCTGTTCCTCTCGCAAGGATGGCTGGAAAGCGGCGAAACCCTTTACGTCGATTCCGGCCAGCACCTCCTCGCCCAGCCGCGTGACGTGTTGTTCCTCGCACGCCAGTGAAAACTCCAGGAAGGCAGTAGACGATACCTCGCCTTCGCTTGCGCAGTTCGCAAGCGAAACCCTCTTGCACCGGGCCAAAGCGCCCTTCACAAATGGTTGATGGCAATGGGAATTCTCGATCGTTTCCTCCAGAGAGGCGTCCGCCAGGGCGTTCTGGAGGTTGTCCGCCCCGATGGCAGCGTGAAACGGTTCGGCACGCCTGCCGCCGGCTTTCCCGAAGTCCGTATCCGCTTCACCGATGCCAAGGGCGAACGCCGCATCCTCACCGATCCGCGCCTTGGCGCGGCGGAGGCCTTCATGGACGGGCAACTCGTCATCGAGCAGGGCGACATCATGGAGATGGTCGAACTGATCCGGTCCAACGCCAAGTGGGACAAGGGCGGCGAACTCCATGAACATACCGCCTTCAAGAAGCTGAAAGGCAAGGTCGTCACGCTGGTAGACGGCATCAACAAGGCGGCCAGCGCCAAGAAAAACATCGCGCACCACTACGATATCGGCAACGAACTCTATAACCTGTTCCTCGATATCGAGCACATGCAGTACTCCTGCGCCTACTGGCCGGAACCCGGCATCACGCTGGAACAGGCGCAGACCGCCAAGCTGGCGCATATTGCCGCCAAGCTCGCGCTCGAACCGGGCCAGCGCGTGCTCGACATCGGCTGCGGCTGGGGCGGAATGGCGATCTACCTTGCGAAGAACGCCGGCGTCTCGGTGCTGGGCATCACCCTCAGCGAGGAACAGCTCGCCCTCGCCCGCGAGCGCGCCGAGCAGGCGGGCGTTACCGACAAGGTCACCTTCGAACTCGTCGACTACCGCGACCTTGCCGCGCGCGGCGCCAAGTTCGACCGCATCGTCTCGGTCGGCATGTTCGAACATGTCGGGCAGGCTCAGTTCAGCCAGTTCTTCAGGGCCGTCGGCAACCTGCTGACGGACGACGGCGTCATGCTGCTCCACACCATCGGCCGCATGGGCGGCCCCGGTTCGACCGACGCCTTCACCCGCAAGTACATTTTCCCCGGCGGCTACATCCCAGCCCTCAGCGAAACGGTTGCAGCCAGCGAGAAATTCCGCCTGATCGCAACGGATGTCGAAAACCTGCGCCTTCACTACGCGCTGACCTTGCGGGAATGGTACAAGCGCTGCGTCGCCAACAAGGAAGCCATCGTCAGCCTCATGGACGAACGCTTCTACCGGATGTGGACTTTCTACCTCGCCGGCGCCACCGCAGCCTTCGAAAGTGGCGGCATGTGCAACTATCAGATCCAGTACACCCGCAGCCGCCTCGCCCTTCCGCTCACCCGTGACTATATGCCCGTGGCCGAAGCGGCACTGTTGGGCGCATAGCCCCGCACCTTTCCTTCATTGCGCAGCGGGGCGCGTGCTGATAGGCGCGCCCCCGAATCTCAATGCCCTTTCCTGCGGAGCCTGCGCCCATGTCCGACAGCATCAAGAAGGTCGTCCTCGCCTACTCCGGCGGCCTCGACACCAGCGTCATCCTCAAGTGGCTTCAGGTCACGTACAACTGCGAAGTCGTGACCTTCACGGCCGACCTCGGCCAGGGTGAAGAACTCGAACCCGCGCGCGCCAAGGCCAAGCTGATGGGCCTGCCGGACGAGAACATCTATATCGACGACCTGCGCGAGGAATTCGTGCGCGACTTCGTCTTCCCGATGATGCGCGCCAATGCCCGCTACGAAGGCGACTATCTCCTCGGCACGTCGATCGCCCGCCCGCTGATCTCCAAGCGCCTGATCGAGATCGCGCACGAAACCGGCGCCGACGCCGTCGCGCATGGCGCCACCGGCAAGGGCAACGACCAGGTCCGCTTCGAACTCTCGGCCTATGCCCTCGATCCCAACATCAAGGTCATCGCCCCCTGGCGCGAATGGGACCTGACCAGCCGCACCGCGCTCATCGCCTGGGCAGAGCAGCACCAGATCCCCGTCCCCAAGGACAAGCGCGGCGAAAGCCCGTTCTCGACCGATGCAAACCTCCTCCACACCTCGTCCGAAGGCAAGGTTCTGGAAGATCCGTGGGAAGAAACCCCGGACTACGTCTACTCGCGCACCGTCAACCCGGAAGACGCGCCGGACGCACCGGAATACATCACTGTCGACTTCGAGAAGGGTGACGGCGTCGCGCTCAACGGCGTGGCGATGAGCCCCGCCTCGCTGCTCACCGCGCTCAATGAGCTCGGCCGCAAGCACGGCATCGGCCGCCTCGATCTGGTTGAGAACCGCTTCGTAGGTATGAAGTCGCGCGGCATGTACGAGACGCCGGGCGGCGAGATCTACGCTCGCGCCCATCGCGGCATCGAACAGATCACGCTCGACCGCGGCGCCGCGCACCTCAAGGACGAGCTCATGCCGAAGTATGCAGAGCTGATCTACAACGGCTTCTGGTTCGCGCCGGAGCGCGAGATGCTGCAGGCCGCGATCGATCACTCGCAGGCGCGCGTGAACGGCACCGTCCGCCTGAAGCTCTACAAGGGCAATGCCTTGGTCGTCGGCCGCAAGTCGGCGGACTCGCTCTACTCCGAACGCCACGTCACGTTCGAGGATGATGCCGGCGCCTACGACCAGAAGGACGCGGCCGGCTTCATCAAGCTGAATGCCCTGCGACTCCGCCTGCTCGCCCAGCGCGACGCGAAGTAACAGGCAGCGGATTCGGCCCTCCGAATCCTTTCAACGTCTTAACGACATCCGGCGGCCCGTTGCCAAAGTGCGACGGGCCGCTTTTGCATGGGTCCACAGCGCGACGAACTGCCTGTAGGACTCCTCGCCATGACGGGGAAGCACAACCAACCGCATAAAGCCCGCCGGATTGCCCGGATCGGCTTTGCTCTAGCCACCGCTGCCATGCTGGTAGCGCCGGCCTCCTCGGCGATCGCCGAGTCGAAGCTGGCGCCCGCAAAGGCCGCTGCCGAGGCACCCGCACCTGCCGCGATCGTCGCCGCACCCGCAGCCACCACGCCCGTCGCCGCCCTGCCGCAATCGCTTGAGCAGGACTTCGAGGCTATCAAGGGCGGCACCGCCAGCTTCTATGGCCACTCGCTCCGGGGAGCCCGCACCGCCAGCGGCGAGCGCTTCAACCCGGATGACCTCACGGCCGCCCATCCCTCGCTGCCCTTCGGCACGAAGCTGCGCGTCACCAACGCGCTCACTGGCGATTCCGTCATGGTCCGCATCAACGACCGCGGCCCGTTCCACTCCAACCGCGTGATCGACCTTTCCGAGGCCGCCGCGAAGGAAATCGGCATCGCCCGCATGGGCTCAGGCAAAGTCGAACTGGCCGTCCTTTCCGACGACGCCAACGACGAGTAATCCGCGAAAATCCCTGAAGCAGGACCAGAAACGGGGCCAGAAACAGGGAAGGCCGACGCGGTAACGGAGGGGGTGGGGGAAGCACCACGCCGACCTTCACCCATCATAACATCGCACCCCGCATCGGGTTCCCGGCGCCGCTCAGGTTGACACGCTTTACACTGTCCCGAGCAAGAAAAGCCGCCCCCGACCGACTTGAACTCCATCGGCGGCGCCACCTCCCCGCCCAGCACCGCATCGACCGCACCTTCCGCGCGGCGACGCCAGCCATCCCACTCACCCGCCGCCGCCTCGCGCCAGAGCGCCACGCGCGGATCGGGCTCGTCCTCCGGCCCCGCCTCGCCCGCCGCCACAGCCTGCTCCCACGCCGCATCGGCCTCGTCCTGGAGCATGACGCCCGCCCGGTCGGCATAGACCTCCCGCGACGGCGGCAGGACCGGCTCCGGCCGCCCGGCCCGCACCGGCGCCACCTCGAACAGCTCCGCCGGCGCCTCGCCCGCAACCACCGCCAGCACTTCGTCGAACCGCTCCGCCAGATCGCCGCCCCGCTCTCCCGAGCGCGCCGCATCTGCCTCCACCAGCCGGTCGAGCCGCCCCAGATGCGCCAGCAGCAACCGCGCATCGTAACGCCGCCGCACCGCCACCTGCTCGCCATGATAGAACACCGGCTCCTCCACCCCATCGAGCGCCCGCGTCGCCAGCACGTCCTCGACATGCCGCCGCGCCAGCACCAGCGCCGCATCCCACCCCCGCGCGAACACCCGGTCCCGCCGCCGCAACAGATAGGCCGACTGCCGCGACATCCCCACCGCCGCAGCCGCCGCCCGCACATCCCCCTTGCCGGAGAGCCGGTCGAGAAAACGCACCTTCCGCGCAGGAGACCACCCCTGCTCCCCCTCCCGAGGGAGAGGAAGACCATCGCCGCTCACAGCGAGCCCCAAGCTTGTCGAAGCGCGGAAGGAAGGATCGTGACCGGCCACGGGCGAGACATCCGGAGCCAGGGAAGAAGAAAGCGAAGTGCGAGGGCCATCGCCCTCGCGCTCCCCGCCCCTTTCCGCCGCGCCCCGCCGCCCCGGAGCACCCTCCCCGAGAGCTTCGTCCGGCCAGGCGCCGCAAGCCGAAGCGCCATCTTCTTCGTCGTCCCGGCGAAAGCCGGGATCGCCCTCGGCCGAGCGCCCACCCCGCCCGCGCGGAAAGGACTCCCCCGGCAACCCGATATCCCGAGAGCCCGGAATCCACCCCCGCCCGGCAGCGGTGGGATACGAAGAGTTTGAATGGTCGGACATGGTTCACCCCCAAGACTGGAGCCAAAGCCCCGGCGCAGCCGCGCCGGGGTGAACCGGATCATTTATCGCATGTGGGGAGGTGTAGGAAAGTTGAGCATCAAAGACTACGAAGGGCCGACTCCTTCCCGACCGGTTACGGATTGAAACGTCAGATAGCTGCCATTGCAAAGGTGGGGTAAGCGCATCGGTTTGAGCCGTTGCGCGAGCCAATTTGTCACTGCTGGTGCGCTGCCGCTCTCAGGTCTTTCAGCTCGCGCCGCTGGGGACAACCCCGATACCAGCAAGGGTCAATCACGTCATAATGCGGCTTCCTTCGCAAGGATTGGAGCAGCCCCATGCCCGAGATCGATCGCAGCCGCCTTCCGCTTCCCCGGCCGCCGTTCACCGGCAGAGTCGGCAAAACCTACCAGGATTCGGAAAGCCAATGGCCGGAATTGCCCCAGCCGCCCATGGGTGCGCCCAATGTGGTTCTCATATTGCTGGACGACGTCGGCTTCGGCCAGGCGAGCACGTTCGGCGGGCCGGTGCCGACGCCGGTTCTGGACAAGTTGGCGGGGAGCGGGCTGCGCTACACGCGGTTTCACACTACGGCGATCTGCGGTCCATCGCGCGCGGCGCTGATTACCGGGCGCAATCACCACAATTGCGGCACCGGGTTCCTGTCGGAATGGGCGACCGGCTTCCCCAGCTACAATAATATGATCCCGCAATCGACCTCTACGGTGGGGCGCATTCTGAAAGAAAACGGCTACGCGACCAGCTGGTTCGGCAAGAATCACAATACGCCTGACTGGGAGAGCAGTGTCGCCGGTCCGTTCGACCGCTGGCCCACCGGCATGGGTTTCGACTATTTCTATGGCTTCATTGCCGGGGAAACCCACCAGTACTACCCGGTCCTCTTCGAGAACACCGTCGCCGTGGAGCCCGACAAGTCGCCGGAGGAAGGCTACCATTTTCAGACCGACATGACCGACCGCGCGATCAACTGGATCCGCTATTCGAAGTCGGTCGCGCCCGATAAGCCCTATTTCTGCTACTTCGCGCCGGGCGCGGCCCATGCGCCGCATCATGCTCCGGCCGAGTGGCGAGACAAGTTCAAGGGCCAGTTCGACAAAGGCTGGGAAAAGGTCCGTGAAGAAACCTATCAGCGGCAACTCGCTGCCGGCATCATCCCACAGGACACCGAACTCACGGCGAAGCCGGACTGGGTGCAAAACTGGGACAGCCTGTCGGGCGATGAGAAGAAGCTGTTCGCGCGGTTCATGGAGAACTTTGCTGGCTATCTCTCTTTCGCCGACCACGAGTGTGGCCGCCTGATCGACGCCGTGCACGGACTGCCGGACGCGGACAATACGATCATCATCTATATCGTCGGCGATAACGGCGCGAGTTCCGAAGGCGGCATGACCGGGACCGTCAACGAGGTGATGAACCTCAACGGCATCCCCTCGTCGATCGAGGACAATCTGGCCGCTTATGACGAGATCGGTGGCCCGAATACCGAGCCGCACTATCCGCTGGGCTGGGCCTGGAGCGGCAACGCTCCGTTCCAATGGGTGAAGCAGGTCGCCTCCCACTTCGGCGGATCGCGCAATCCGATGGTGATTTCATGGCCGGACAAGATCAAGGACAAGGGCGGGCTGCGGCCGCAGTTCTGCCATCTGATCGATATCGTGCCGACCCTGCTGGACGCCGCAGGCATTCCCGCGCCGGATTACGTCAACGGCGTCGAACAGAAGCCGATGGACGGCGTTTCCATCCAGTCGACATTCGCAGGCGCCGATGCCCATGCCGTTCGCGAACGCCAGTACTTCGAGGTTTTCTCCAACCGGGCGATCTACGACAAGGGCTGGATCGCCTGCGCGCAGCACACATTCCCGTGGCGGCAGGACTTCGCGCCGGGCCACTGGGAAAACGATGTCTGGGAACTCTACAACATCGACGAGGACTTCAGCGAGGCCAAGAACTTGGCCGCCACGCACCCGGAGAAGGTGGAGGAACTGAAGCGGATCTTCGATGAGGAAGCAGAGAAATACAACGTCTACCCGCTCGACGACCGCGGGTCCGGCCGCCTCGCAGAGCCGAAGCCATCACCGGGCGGCGCGGATCCAAACCGCACCGACTTCACCTATTACGAGGGCGCCGCGCGCCTGCCGGAAACGGCTGCGCCCAATACCAAGAACCGGTCGCACTCGATCAAGGTGGTGGTCGACAACGATTCGGGCAAAGCCGAGGGCGTCCTGCTTGCGGCAGGCGGCGGGTCGGCTGGCTATGCCATCTACATTCTCGATGGCAAGCCGGTGTACCACTACAACTTCTTCGAGAAGGACCGGCTGAACGTCGTGTCGAGCAAGCCGCTTCCCAAGGGCACGTCGACCATCGAAGTCGCCTTCGCTTATGACGGCGGCGGGCTGGGCAAGGGCGGCGAGGCGGTTCTGCTGCTGGATGGTGAGGAAGTAGCCCGGGGCCGCATCGAACAGACGGTCGCGGGCCGGTTCGGGATCGACACCTTCGGAGTTGGGGCGGATAGCGGATCGCCGGTATCGGACGCCTACAAGCCGCCCTTCGCTTTCAAGGGCGGCAAGATCGAGCGGGTGGACATCAAGCTGGCCGCCCGCAATCTCAGCCAGAGCGAGGAAGACGAATTGCACGAACGCTATCTGGCGTTCGCCCAGCATATTGAGTGAGCTTTCCGGGGACGCGCAAAGACACCCATTCCGGCACCGGGCGAACCATGCCGATCGCCCGGTGCACCCGGCCACGGACCGGATCGTCGGCAACATCTGGCGTCCGAGAACGGCATCTGTGGACGCCCCTTCGGATGCAAGCAGTAAATCGGGGTTTGTTGGCACGTAGTCGGATGCTGTCATCTGTCCGGCCTCGATGAGCAGCGCCATATGCTGCGGGCCAGTATGGGAGTTCGCGGACCGGATCCATTTCAGCTATGCGCGCTTGGCTAGCGCTCTGCCATTCCCTGGTTCTTCCAGCCCCGTCTCGCCGACTGTTGTGCCATACCCTCCTTCGACCGCCTACGTCCCCGACGCCTCTGGCCGCTGCCTTGACTTACGTCGCGACCGCTGCCGGAGCTCTGTAATCTTCGTTCTTTGTGAGCAACGCCCAGACCATGCGCGCCATCTTGTTGGCGAGCGCTACCGAGACGAGCATGCGCGGCTTGCGCTCCAGCATCCGCTCAAGCCACGAGCCGGCAGGCGCGCCAAACCGGCATGCCTGGCGTACCATTGAGCTGCCGCCGATGATCAGTAGTCGTCTGATCGTCCGCTCGCCCATCTTCGATATGCTGCCGAGCCGCTGTTTGCCGCCGGTCGAGTGCTGACGGGGGGCGAGGCCAAGCCAAGCCGCGAAGTCGCGACCCTTACGGAACGTCTCGACCGGCGGGGCCAGCGCGATGATGGCGGTCGCAGCGATAGGACCGATCCCTGGAATGGTCATTAGCCGCCTGGCTGCTTCATCCTCCTTGGCACGCTGTGCGATCTCACGGTCCAGCACGGCAACCTGCTTGTCGAGATCGGCCAGCATGTCGACCATGAGCTTGAACATGGGCCGTGCCGCTGCAGGCAGACTTGAAGTCATTTCCTCATCCTCGAGCAGGTCGGCGAGCATTGTCATATGCGCTGTGCCGCGCGGTGCTACCCAACCATACTCCGCTAGGTGCCCGCGAATGGCGTTGATCAACTGAGTGCGCTGCCGCACCGCTAGGTCACGTGTGCGGAACACGAGCCCTGCGGCCTGTTGCTCTTCGCTTTTCACCGCCACGAAGCGCATGCCTGGGCGCTGCGCAGCCTCGGCAATCGCTTCAGCATCAATCGCATCGTTCTTGTTCCGCTTCACGAATGGCTTCACGTAAGATGGCGGGATCAACCGCACATCGTGCCCCATCGTCTGTAGCTGACGCGCCCAATGATGGGCGCCACCGCACGCCTCGAGCGCTACTATGCATACCGGCTGACCTGCGAAGAACTCGAGCAGCTTTGCTCTCGTCAGCTTGCGGCTGAAAACCATCGCACCCCGCTCGTCAGCGCCATGCGCATGGAAAACGTTCTTGGCGATATCCAGACCGATTGTGGTAACCTGTGACACGGACGCCTCCTCAGTGGTGCTTCAACACCTCCACTTTGCCATAAAGGCTGTCGGGGGCGTCCACCCCATCAGCTATTAGGGAAATCGACTGGACGGCCCGAGGCGGTAATGGGCGCAAAGCCACCGCCAAACTTGCTGAACTTGATCGGCAAGTCGACTTTCGAACAACTCAAGATGATCTGGAACGACAGCGCCGCGCCAAGCAATCCCCGGCGCGGCGGATCGATCACTTGGCCAGCAGCGGCTTCAGATAGTGCCCGGTGAAGGACTTCTTCACCTTCACGATATCCTCCGGCGTACCTTCGGCGATCACCTCGCCGCCGCGCACGCCGCCTTCGGGGCCCATGTCGATGATCCAGTCGGCGGTCTTGATGACATCGAGGTTGTGTTCGATCACCACAACCGAATTGCCCTGCTCGACAAGGCGGTGGAGCACTTCGAGCAGTTTGCGCACGTCCTCGAAGTGGAGGCCGGTGGTGGGCTCGTCGAGGATGTAGAGCGTCTGGCCGGTGGAGCGGCGGGCCAGTTCCTTGGCGAGCTTGACGCGCTGCGCCTCGCCGCCGGACAGCGTGGTCGCCTGCTGGCCGACCTTGACGTAGCCGAGGCCCACCTCGTTCAGCATGTGCATCTTGTCGCGGATCGGCGGCACGGCCTTGAAGAACTCCTCCGCGTCCTCGATCGTCATGTCGAGCACGTCGGCGATGGAGTGGCCCTTGAACTTCACTTCCAGCGTTTCGCGGTTGTAGCGCTTGCCGTGGCATTCCTCGCACGTGACGTAGACGTCGGGCAGGAAGTGCATCTCGATCTTGATGAGGCCGTCGCCCTGGCATGCCTCGCACCGGCCGCCCTTGACGTTGAAGCTGAAGCGCCCGGCCTTGTAGCCGCGTGCTTCCGATTCCGGGAGGCCCGCGAACCAGTCGCGGATCTGGGTGAAGGCCCCGGTGTAGGTGGCGGGGTTGGAGCGCGGGGTGCGGCCGATGGGGGACTGGTCGATCTCGATCACCTTGTCGCAGTGTTCGAGCCCGGTGATCCGGTCATGCGCGCCCGCCACCACGCGCGCCCCGTTGAGCTGGCGCGAGGCGCCGGCCTGCAGGGTGTCGATGGTGAGCGAGCTTTTGCCCGAGCCGGAAACGCCGGTGACGCAGCAGAAGGTGCCGAGCGGGAAGGCCGCCGTCACGTTCCTGAGGTTGTTGGCGCGGGCGTTCTCGACCACGATCTGCTTGCCGTTGCCCTTGCGGCGGGTGGTCGGCACCTCGATCTTGCGGGTGCCGTTGAGGTAGGCGGCGGTAAGGCTGTTCTTGGCTTTCAGCACTTGCTTGAGCGTGCCTTCGGCCACGATCTCGCCGCCATGGACACCGGCGCCGGGGCCAAGGTCAACAATATGGTCGGCGGTGCGGATCGCGTCCTCGTCATGTTCGACGACGATCACGGTGTTGCCAAGGTCGCGCAGGCGCTTGAGCGTTTCCAGCAGCATGTCGTTGTCGCGCTGGTGGAGGCCGATCGAGGGTTCGTCGAGCACGTAGAGCACGCCCGACAGGCCCGAGCCGATCTGGCTGGCAAGGCGGATGCGCTGGCTCTCGCCGCCTGACAGGGTGCCGCTGGTGCGGTCGAGGTTGAGGTAATCGAGCCCGACGTTGTTGAGGAAGCCGAGGCGCTCGTTGATTTCCTTGAGTATGGCCTTGGCGATCTGCTGCTGCTGGCTGGTCAGCTTGCCCTCAAGCTCCCCGAACCACGCGAAGCCATCCGCCACCGAAAGGCGCGCGGCATCGGCGATGTCGCTGCCGGCGATCTTCACCGAAAGCGCCTCGGGCTTCAGGCGCTTGCCATCGCAGGTCTCGCAGGGCTGCGCGGTCTGGAACTTGGACAGTTCCTCGCGCATCCAGGCAGAGTCGGTCTGGATCATGCGGCGGTTGAGGTTGCCGATCACGCCCTCGAACGGCTTGTTGACCGTGTATTCCTTCTTGCCGTCCCTGAACGTCAGCGGCACGGCCTTGCCCGCGGTGCCGTAGAGGATGACGATCTTCACCTCGGGCGAAAGCGCGTCCCACGGCGTGGTGAGGTCGAAACCGAAGTGCTCGGCCAGGCTGGAGAGCACCTGCATGTAATAGGGCGAAGGCGGGTTCGACTTGGCCCAGGGCACCACGGCGCCCTGCTTGAGGCTGAGATGCTCGTTCGGGACCACCAGTTGCGGGTCGAACAGCAGCTTCTCTCCCAACCCGTCGCAGGCCGGGCAGGCGCCTTGCGGGGCGTTGAACGAGAACAGGCGCGGCTCGATCTCCTCGATGGTGAAGCCGCTGACCGGGCAGGCGAACTTTTCCGAGAAGACGATGCGGTTCGGCGGCAGGCCGGTTCCCTTGAGGGTCTTCTTCGCACCCTTCCCCTCTTCCTCACGGCCGGGAACGACGCCGTCGGCGAGGTCGATATAGGCCAGCCCTTCGGCCAGCTTCAGCGCCTGTTCGAAGCTGTCTGCAAGGCGGGTCTGGATGCCGTCCTTCACCGCGATACGGTCCACCACGACCTCGATGTCGTGCTTGTACTTCTTGTCGAGCGCGGGGGCGTCCTCGATGGCATAGAGTTCGCCGTCGATGCGGACGCGGGTGTAGCCCGCCTTCTGCCACTCGGCCAGTTCCTTGCGGTATTCGCCCTTGCGGCCGCGGACCACCGGCGCCAGCAGATAGGCGCGGGTGCCTTCGGGCAGTTCCATCACCCGATCGACCATGTTGGACACGGTCTGCGCCTCGATCGGCAGGCCCGTGGCCGGCGAATAGGGAATGCCCACGCGCGCCCAGAGCAGGCGCATGTAGTCCCAGATCTCCGTCACCGTCGCCACCGTGGAGCGCGGGTTGCGGCTGGTGGTCTTCTGCTCGATCGAGATCGCGGGGCTGAGGCCGTCGATATGCTCGACGTCCGGCTTCTGCATCATCTCCAGGAACTGGCGCGCATAGGCCGAGAGACTCTCGACATAGCGGCGCTGCCCTTCGGCATAGATCGTGTCGAACGCGAGGCTCGATTTCCCCGAGCCCGACAGCCCGGTGATGACGATCAGCTTCTCGCGCGGAAGCTCGATGTCGAAGCCCTTGAGGTTATGCTCGCGCGCACCGCGCACCGTGATGTGGGAGAGACTCATGGAGGTGACGTGTTCCAGATTTGTTCGCAAAGCGCAAGCAGCCGCGCCGCTCTCCGATCGCCTCGCCGAAATGCCAGGCCGCGATGTGGGGACGCCCTGCGCGATTGCAACGCCGGGCGCGGCAGGCCTGTCATGTCGCCCGTCGATCCGCAAATGCCGTTCGACGACAGAGACCGCGTTATGACTTGAAAGCGACATGGTTCTGCGCAATAGCAGGATCGCCCGATAAAAGTACCGACTCACCTTTTGCGATATGGCAATTTACTCATACAAGTAAATTTACGCGCATACCTTGAACGCCGGGGTGATAATCGCGGGGCCTTTTAAAGTATAGACATATTTATACTTAGGTCGACACCCTCCCCACAGCCTGTGGCTGTTTGGGAACGACTTTCCACATCCATTGAGGTCGCCAGCAGTTCGCTGCCCCGTAGATCCGCGAAGGTCTGCGTGCGGGGGCTGCACTCTCGAGCAACAGGAGAATGCAGATGACCAGGATTCACACGAAAATCGTCACCACCGCCATGTTCGCCATGGCCTCGTTCGCGCTTGTCACCCCCGTCCTTGCGGACGTGGTGGTCAAGGAAGTCCGCAACTCGAACCTGCCAACCCGCGAGGTCCGCTACGGGGACCTCGATCTCACCACCGCCAGCGGTCAGGATTCGCTGACGCGGCGCCTCACCGTCGCGGTACGCCAGGTGTGCGGCGGCGCGGACATGCGCGACCTGCCGGCATATTCCGACATGATGCGGTGCCGCGACGATTCCTCGGAAAGGGCCTTCACACAGCGTGATGCCCTGTTCGCCGAACGGATCGCCGCGCGCGGCCAGCCCGACCGGATCGCGACCAATACCCGCGCGATTTCGATCGTTGCCGTAAGGAGCCATTGAGCCGTCCAGGGATCGGGATTCCGCCGGCCGGAGAAATCCGGCCGGCGGCTTCTTGCCCGCAAATTCGCCCACGCCGCCTAACGGCGCGGCTCACGCCTGAACCGCTCCGTCGCGCCGGGCAACGGCTCGTCGCATAGCCGTTTGCATCCGCCCCATCGCCCCGCCAGAGCGCGGGAAAGCCAGCGAGGGATGGAGATTACGATGAGGGGAGCGCGCGCTCTGATTGCGTTCGGCACACTCGTGCTGGCGGCGGGACCGGCTCTGGCCGACGACCCTCACGACCGGATGAGCGCTGAGGATATCGCCCGCGATCGCGCGATCATTCGCAAGCTCAACAATGACCAGTTGCAGTACGTCCGCAAGCGCGACGCGCAATATGCTGCCGGATGGAAGGATTACGACCGCGCCCGGGGCGGCAACGACTATGCCGACGAGGACGCGAACGGGGACGCGGAGGAAGCGCCGCGCGGCAGCAGCTATTCGCGCCAATCCCGCGAATACGACAGGGCCCGCCGCGATTACGAGGCTGACCTTGCCCGCTGGCGCCGCGATGTCGCCGCCTGCCGCGCGGGCGACTATTCCCGCTGCGAGCGCTGAGACAGATCTTTCCTCCAGGCGGCACGGCAAGCTCCCGGACAATGGCCGTTCACGGCAGCAGCGCCGCCCATGTGGCGGCGCCGACGACGCCGTCCGCCTTGAGTGCTTTCGACTTCTGGAAATCCATCACCGCCTGCGCCGTCATCGAGCCGAAAGCGCCATCGGCGGGGAGCTTCAGCAGCTTCTGCAGGAAGGCGACATCCTCGCCCTTGTCGCCGAAGCGCAGCGGCTGGCGTGAAAGCGCGGCATCGACGGAGGGGCTGGCAGCGGCTGACGGCGCAGAGGAAGGCGCCTGAAGCGCAAGCCAGGTCTGCGCACCGACGATCCCGTCCGCATAGAGACCCTTGCCCTTCTGGAACGCAATCACCTTCGTCTTGGTGGCCGGGCCGAAATCGCCGTCCATCGGCAATCCCAGCAATTGCTGGAGATGCAGCACGGGCTGGCCCTTGTCTCCCAGCTTCAGCACCGGCGTGGGATTGGCGGTGCGCGCGCCGCCCGCCATGAAGCTCTCGTAAGCCCGGCGCATCTTGTTGTGATAGTCGTTCGCCGCGTAGTCCGGCCCGTTGTAGCCGCGTGCGAAGCCTGCCCAGTCCAGCCGGATCAGTTCGTCGTCCAGCCGGTTCTTGCGGATGAACCCGACGAAGGCATCAAGCTGCCCCGCTTCTCCATCGACCATCGCCTTCACGAACGCCTCGACGTCGGCATAGCCGGATGAAGCGTAATTGAAGCCCATGATCTGGAACCGGCCCCAGCTTGCCGACTGGAGCGCGGCCTTGCGGTCCAGCGCGATGGCCTGCCTGAGGCGTGGATACTCCCCTGCCCCGCCGACATAGCCGCCGCGCTTGGGCCAGGAGATATCGGAGTGGGCCGCGGTGTAATTGCCCTTCGTCAGTTTGTGGAAGATGTGCCGTTCGAACAGTATCTTGGGCCGTCCATCCGCAAGGAAACCGCCGCCTGCGCTTTCCACTTGCGATACAGCCCGGATGGCGGCAACCGAACAACCGATCTTCTTGGCGGCCGCTTCGTAATCCGCCGCAGACAAGGGCGCGGAATTCCCTTTGAATTCATCAGCCATGACCGTTTCCCCTCAAGTCATCATGAAATAGACTCGCGGCCCTGACATTTTTATTTGACGTATAATTACGCCGCCCCCGGTAGACCCACAATAACCATCAAGACGTAAGTATAACTACGATGATGGAGAATGGCGGCCCGCGCGCGCCGCCGGGCGCCGGGGCTTGCCTCCCCGGCCCCGCCTCCTAAAAGCGCTGGGCATGAACACCACCGTCACGCCCCGCTCCGCCCGCCGCCTCGCCCTCCCGCTGGTCGCGGCCCTCCTTGCCGCCACGGCCCACCCCGCTCTCGCCAGGGACGCGATCGATCCCGAGCGGATGGTGGCCGATGTGAAGACGCTGGCCTCGGACACGTTCGAAGGCCGCGCGCCCGGCACCGTGGGAGAGGAACGGACCATCGGCTACCTCATCGCCCGCTTCCAGGATATCGGCCTCCAGCCCGCCGGTCCGGACGGCCAGTGGGTGCAGAAGGTGCCGCTACTGCACACCCGGCTCGAAACGCCGGCGACACTGGCCTTCTCCAGCCCCAGGGGCGCCATGCCGGTGACCGTGGCCAAGGACATCTACATCTCGACCGTGCGCCCCGATGACACCGCCCGCATCGCCGGCGCCCCCGTGGTCTTCGTCGGCTACGGCGTGAACGCGCCGGAACGCGGCTGGGACGATTTCAAGGGCATGGACCTCAAGGGCAAGGTCGTGGTCTTCCTCATCAACGACCCCGACTTCCACGCCGGAAAGGGTGAGCCTGCCGCCGGAAAGTTCGGCGACCGGACGATGACCTACTATGGCCGCTGGACCTACAAGTTCGAGGAAGCCGCGCGGCAGGGCGCGGTAGCGGCGCTGATCGTCCACGAGACGGAAGGCGCGGGCTATGGCTGGAACGTCGTCACCAGTCCGGGCGGCGAAAACTACGACATCGTGCGCTCGCCCGACAAGCTGACCAGCCTCGCCTTGCAGGGCTGGCTCTCGGCCGATGCGGCAACGCGGCTGTTCTCCTCTGCCGGGCTGGACCTGACAAAGCTCTCCGCCGCCGCGCGCCGTCCGGATTTCCGGCCGGTGACGCTCAAGGGCGTCAGCTTCGACGCCGAAGTGCCGGTGAAGCACGAGGAAGTCATGAGCCACAACGTGCTGGCGCAGATCCCCGGCACCGCGCGCAAGGACGAAGTGGTGATGTTCGGCGCCCACTGGGACGCCTACGGCAAGGGCGCGCCCGATGCGCAGGGCCGCATCTACCGCGCCGGCGCCAATGACGACGGCATCGGCATTGCCGGCATCCTCGACATCGCCCGCGTCATGAAGAGCGAACCGGCGCCGCAGCGCACGGTGGTCTTCGCGGCGTGGACCGCGGAGGAGCGCGGGCTGCTCGGTTCGGAATTCTATGCCGCCAACCCGGTGTTCCCGATGGAGAAGACCGTCGCCAACCTCACCATCGACGTGCTCCAGACCGCGGGCGCCGCTAACGACGTGACGGTGATCGGCAAGGGCCAGGACACGCTGGAGGACGACATGGCGCGCGTCGCCGCCACCCAGGGCCGCCGCGTGACGGTAGAGAGCCTGCCCGAGCGCGGGCTGTTCTACCGCGCGGACCACTTCTCCTTCGCCAAGCGCGGCGTGCCGGTCATGCTGATGATGGGCCTTGCCGGAGCGGCCGACCTGAAGGACGGCGGCGTCAAGGCCGGGCAGGCCTGGATCGATGCCTATACCGGCCAGTGCTACCACCAGGCCTGCGACGCCTGGTCGCCCGACTGGAAGATGGAAGGCGCGGTGCAGGACGTGGAACTGGTCCGCGAGATCGGCCGCGACCTCGCCAATTCGGCGAAGTGGCCGCAGTGGAAACCCGGCTCCGAGTTCAAGGGCCTGCGCGACAAGTCGGACGCGGTGCGCAAGTAACCGTCAGGTCCAGTGGACCAGCAGGTCGGCGAGCGCATGGAACACCACCGCGCCGCCGATCAGCCACCCGGCCAGTTTCACCGCCCGCGCCGTGCCGTTGTCAGGCGCGGGCGGTGACGGCGCCTCCATCCGCGCCGAGGCCGCGCGCAGGAATCGCGGCGCTTCCCCGGCAATGCGCGAAAGCTCCAGCAGCGCCGCCTCCACCTTGTCCGGCGCGGCGAGGCCCGAAATCCGCGAGGCGACGAGCCGGCCGCGCATCCCCTCCAGCGCCTCGGACAAGTCGAACCCGGGCGCGATTCCGGCCAGTACGCCGTCCATCGTCACCATCGCCTTGAAGATCAGCACGAGGTCCGGCGGCAGAACCAGCCCCTCCTGCCGCAGCAGCGGGAAGAAATCCGCCACCATCGCGTTCAGCACCAGCGCCCCGCTGCCGTGCCGGGCAACCAGGCGTTCGGAGGCACGCAGCAGCTTCTCCCGCGAAATCCCCCCGTTTTCCGACCATATCGCCAGCATGTCCGCCACGCCGCCGGGATCGCCGCTGCGCAGGGCGAGGATGAAGGTCAGGAACTCGTGCTGGCGGCGCGGACTTACCACCCCCACCGAACCGAGATCGAGCAAGGCCAGCCGATCTCCGGGAAGGCACAACAGGTTGCCGGGATGCGGGTCGGCGTGGAAGCGCCCGCCGATCAGCACCATCTCCAGCACCAGTTCGGCCCCCAGCGCGGCAATGCGCGAGGGATCGATCCCGGCCGCCCTCAAGACCTCGGGATCGCGCGGAGGAATGCCCGCGATATAATCCATGACCAGCACTTGCTCGCCGGTCCATTCCCAATGGATGCGCGGCACCTCGACACGGTCCAGCGCGGCAAGGTCCGCGCGGAGCAGGTCGGCGTTGCGCCCTTCGCCGGTGAAATCCAGCTCGTCGAGGATTTCGCGCCCCAGCTGCTCGATCATCGCCGTGGGCCGCATCCGCCGCACCTGCCCGCTGCGCGCCTCCGCCATGGCCGCCAGATGGCGCATGAGCCTGAGGTCCGCCTCCATCCGCGCGCGAATGCCCGGGCGGCGGATCTTCACCACCACTTCGGTGCCATCCTTCAGCACCGCCCGGTGGACCTGTGCGATCGAGGCTGCCGCCAGCGGCTCGGTATCGAACCAGGCAAACGCGGTTTCCGGCGGCTCGCCCAGCGCGGCCTCCACTTCACCGCGCAGCGCCTCGAACGGCAGGCGCGGCGCATCGCTCTGGAGCTGCTCGAAGGCCGCGATCCATGCATCCGGCAGCAGATCGCGCCGGGTCGCGAGAATCTGGCCGAGCTTCACGTAAGTCGGCCCCAGCGCCTCCAGCGCGCGGCGCGTGCGCGTTGGCAGGTCGCGCGGCTCATGGCCCGCATCGTCCCCTTCGCCGAGGCCCAGCCGCACCGCCAGCGCCTCAAGACCGAACCGGACGATCACCGCCGACACTTCGGCCATCCGCGCCCGGTCCCGCGCCGCCACGGCTATCGACTTGAACATGCGTCACTCCTTCAGCGGTGGACAACCGGGCTGACGGGGTTCCGGTTCCGGCGACATGCCCTGCTCCGGGGTCGGACGGAGTGGACAGCCCCGAATGCACAAAGCTAGGGATGGCGCATGAGCGGCAGTTTAACGGGGGCGCTCAAGCCCTTATTCGCAGTAGCCCTGATGTCCACGCTGGCAGCCTGCGGCGGCGGCACCAAGTTCCGCCCGGTCAGCGACGTGCCGGTACGCGTCGGCCCGCCCTACAAGGTGCGCGGCACGACCTACACGCCCGCCACCCAGCCCGGTTACGACGTGCTCGGCTATGCGACATGGTACGGCAGCGAATCCGGCAACAAAGTGGCCAATGGCGAACGCTTCCGCCCCAGGTGGATCACGGCCGCCCACAAGACCCTGCCCCTGCCCAGCTACGTCGAAGTCACCTCGCTCGACACCGGCCGCCGCATCGTGGTGCGCGTGAACGACCGCGGCCCCTTCGGCGAGAGCGCCCGCGTCATCGACCTTTCCAGAGGCGCGGCGGAAGAACTGGGCATCCGGAACAAGGGCAAGGCCGCCGTGCGCGTGCGCTTGGTGGAGCCCCCCGAAAAGGACCGCGCCGCCTTGCGCAAGGGCAAGGCGGCGCAGGAACTGCCCCCGGTCAGCCCGGCGACGCTGGCGAACCTGCAATCGCAGTTCGAGCGCGGTGTGGGAACGCGGTGAACCGGAAGGGCAGAAAGCTCACAACCGGTATCAGCGACCCGCCGCGACGAAGGCACCTCTGACCGTGCCACCTCCCACACTGGGCGAAAAGTACTCGAAATTGAAGTTGCCTCCGACTTCGTTGGCATTCGGCCCGAAGAACATGCCGTTGAGGGTTCCTTCAAGCCCGCCACCACGGGTGGCGGAAAAGCCACCGACGCGCTGCGCGTCGGCGGTCACGTCCCCGATAGTGCCGGCGAAGCTCGTAGTCCCGAAACTCAGATCGCGTCCATTGGCGAGATTGGTGCCGCTGAGGGCGAGTTGACCGGATATCTTGCCCGTTCCGAAATTTGCGGAGAGAGATGACGTCCCGGAAACGTCGTACATGTCGATCCTGATATCGTTGTTGTAGATGACCGCGCTGCCATGTGCGACGCCCGTATAGCTCGCCGTTCCAGTGGTCGGCATGAGGCCTTTGGGCGTGGCCTGACCATAGGCGATATAGCCCATGTTATAGTTTCCGGCGCCCGATTGTGTCACGCCTCCCGCCAGCACGTACTTCGCGAAGCCAGAATAGGTGAGAGCGATCCTGCCGCCCTTCCCATCGAAAATATAGCGATCCACCGCAGCATAGCTGGAGAAGCCTCCGCTGCTCACCGCCCCGGATCGATAAACCGTACGCTCAGCATTGGATGTCGCGCTGTCTACATCGGAGCTTTGCATGGCGGCGTATGTGCCGCTGCCCGAATTGCGGGTCACCCGGATCGCTCCGACAGGCGAGCCGGACGACAGTTCCACAGCGTAATCGGTGGTCGTCGCACCCGCGAAATTATCAGAATAGTCATTGTTTATAGTAACCCTATATGCCACCTCGGCGCCGATCCCATGTAACAGCGTAGTGCCTGTAATGTTGGCCAGGCCCGTGGGGGGAGAAATGGCAGGGTCGGTGCTGCCGATCAGATATCCGTTCGCCTTTCCGCCGGTCGTGCTCGAAAGCAGAAACGTACCACCGATCTGATCGCCTGCGTCACCGTAGAACCGCGCATCGAGATTGCCGGTATAATCTTTCGTACCATCGAGAGAAAGTGTGCCCGCAATCGCGTTCGTCGTGCTGGATATCGTAGCGCTGGTCGTCCAGGTCCCGTTGTCTGTGCCGCTGTAAACTGATCCCGCCGGCACGATCATGCTGGCCGGACTGAACAGACTGAGTTGATAATCGCCCGAACCGGATAGCGTGCCCGTTCCAAGGTTGGCTGCAAGACGTCCGGTTCCATCCAGTGTCTGCAATTGCTGTCCCGTTTCCAGCACGGCACCACCGATCCTGGCATTGTAATGTCCGGTTCCGGTTCGCGGAACAGCCGAGGAGGCCGTCTCGTCACCGTAGACATAGGCATCGAGGATCGTCGACGGCCCGGTCCGGTCATATTGCAGCCCCGCGACCACGGCAGCCTCTTGCCCCATCCCCAAGAAGGCTGTCGTCTCGTCGTAAGTCGCCTCAACGTCGCGGCGCTGCAACGGGGCAAGGACCTGTCCGGACGACCGGTAAAACAGTCCGCCGCGGCCCCATGCCGCATACTTCGCGAACAACCCGCTGGCCTGCCCCGTCGAAACGAGCTTTCCGTTGCCATCAAGCGAAAGCGAGACACTCTGCCCGCGCACGCGGAAGAAAGTGGCGTTTTCAGGATTTAAGATGCTACCGTGCTGGTTGAGCGGATAGTCGTTTCGGCCACCCCAGACCACACCGACCGTTGCTTCATCGGCATAGGCGCTGGAAAAGGTAGCACCCACCTCCGCCGCTCCTGGTCCGTAGAACGATCCCTGAAACGTACTTGTGCCAGTTTCGTAGTTCGTGGTGGTCCCGAGAATGCCGGCAAAGCCGTTGGTCCCGGACTTCATCATCGCATTGGCAATGAGAATGCTGCCATAGCCGGTCAGCCCCGTCTCGCTTTCCGTCATGGAGAAAGGCACGTTGGCGTGGATGGCCCCCGTCGCGAAATCGGCGTCGAGCCGACCGCTGCCTGCGAGAGTGTGGATATTGATGTTGGACGCCGAAACGCCCAGCAACTTGACGTCATAACTAGCCGCACCAGTGCGCGGCATATCCGCGGCCGCTGTCTTCACACCATAAGCAAAAGCATCAAAACGCCCATCAACGCTCGACTTGCCTTCGGTCACCCGCTGCCAGAACCCGGCGCCGACATAGCGCGTCTGGCCGGCTCCGCTCCCTGTCTTGGACAGCGTCAGGAAGTCGGTCGTCGACTTGGCTGTCAGTTTGTAGGTGGTGACGGCCGCATTCGACTGGGCAGGATCGATATCAGCCTGCCGGAATGCTTGGCTGACCGAGCCATCGGTCAGGGTGTAACTCTGGTTCGCGGCATTGTAGGCGATCGTCAGCGCCGTCTTCCCGGCGCTATGGGTCGCGGAGCCCGTCTTGGTCGAGACTGAAATCTTGCCAAGGATCGCGTCGTTCGTGAAGTTCTCCGAGACCAGCGGCCCGATGAGATCGTCGTTCTTTGCCGTGGGAGTGGGAGTGGGAGTGGGAGTGGGAGTGGGAGTGGGAGTGGGAGTGGGTGTAGGCGTCGGCGTGCTGTTGACGTCGCCGCCACCACCGCAGGCCGCAAGCAACAGACTGAGCGCCGTAAGCGAGGTCATGGTCGCCAACTTGGCGACGGGTACGGTCTTCATGAACAATCCCCCTGTTCAGAATGCCAAGGCAAGCCACCCACGTCTTGCCTCGGCGAGAATACAAGCCTGTGCTTTCAGTTCTTCCGGCCGACGACCGCGCCCGAGCCGTTGCCTATCTCCGGATTGCCGAGGCCCTGGCGCAGCGTGAACGCTCCGCCCATTTCCGACGCACCCGGGCCGTAGAAGAACCCGTGCAGGTCCGCGGAATAAGCCGCGTTCAAATCCGAGGATGCCTCGAACTCGTTGCCCTTGTAGAACTGGTTGGGCGTCTTGATGATGCCATCGAGCTGCAGATTGCCGAAGACTTTGGTGCGCCCGTCGACCACGTGCTGGCCTGTCGGGCTCATCTCGAAGCGGACGGTTCCGGCTGCGAAATTCGCCGCGAAGCTGCTGGCGCCGGACAGCACATAGGCACCGGTTCCATCGGCGTACTGGCCGTCGATCCTGGTCTGATACGTCGCCGAGCCGGACTTCGGCATGTCGGAGGGGCTGGTCGTCACGCCGTAAGTGAAGAATGCCGTGCTCACGTCGAGATCGGTGCCCTTGTCGACGATCTTCTGCCAGGCGCCGTAGCTGGCGTAAGTGAGCGCCATGTCGGGATTGGCCGCGCCCGGCCTGAACAGGACGAAGTCTTCCTGCGTATTGCCGGCAATCTTGCGATAACCCGTCGTCGCGGCCGTATCGCCGAGCTTGTCGGCCGGGCGGAAGATCGTGGTGCCCATCGTCGTGCCGACGAGGGTGTAGGACTGGCTCGCGGCATCGTAACGCACCTCGGTCGGCGCCTGGACCGAACTCTTTCCGCTGGCGGCCCCGGTCGCGCGGGACAGCGAATAGTTCGCCTGCGCGTAGTAGGCCGTGAAGTCCTGGCTGACGCGCAGCTCCGCGAGAGTGGCATTCCCCTGGCCCGTGGGCGGCTTGGGGAGCGAGGCGACATCCTCTCCCCCGCCGCCGCATGCCGCGAGCAGGACGCTGATCGACGTGACGAATATCGGATGCGAAAGCTTCATGTCCTTATCCCTCAGAATGCCGAAGTGACGCCGAATTCCGCGGCAACGCGGCGGTAGTCGTAGATTTCGATGGAGGAGCGGTTGCGCTCCCATTTGAGGCGCACGAGCGGTGCGAAGCTGCCGAGGTGCAGCGCGCGCAAGGTGGCGGCGATGCTGGCGCTGTAGCGGTTTTCCCGGCGCCGCTCGGGGTAGAGGAACAGGCGCTCGTCCGCCTCCAGATGGCTGTAGGCCATGGTGCCGACCAGGGTGGTTCGGCCCATTTCGCGGAACAGGTAGACCGAGGCGCCCCCGCTCGCGAGGGAATAGCCGGGATCGCGCGCGGCCTCGCGGAAGCCGTAGACCTGCAGGCCGCCGCCGAACCGGGCGCTGAAGGCACGGTCGAGGCTGGCGGAAAGCGTGAAATCATCGGCGGTCTGGAGCGCATTGCGCTTGTTGTCGACATGGGAAATCCCGCCGTCGAGGCGGATCTGGCTGCGCTTACCCGTCGGGCGCTGCCAGCTTACGTTGCCGCCGATCGTCATGCTGTAGGGATCACGGCCGTACCAGCGCCACGAAGGGCCGAACGAGAAGGTGAGCTGGTTGCCGCCCCATGCATATTGCGGGCCGGCCTGCACCCCCACGGTCACGTCGTTGAAGTCCGGCTCGCGGTAGAGCGTGGCGCTGGTCGAGGCGCGCACCAGCAGGTCGGCTCCGGGCTGGATGCCGAGGCGGAAGTAGCCCTGCCCCTGAAGGTTGAGGCCCACGCCCGATTTCGCCTGCGCCTCGTCGTCCAGCGTGAAGTCACCGATCACGGTGCCCAGCGTGTCGGAACGGGTGGCGCGATTGATGTTGCTGTCCGGCGCGAGCGCGAACTCCACCGAACCGCCGAACGGCTTCCGGGCGTTGAGCGCACGGGTATAGAAGCGCACGAGCTGTTCCACCGAGGTCGGCAGTCCCGCCGCCTGGGCCGCGCGCAGTTCCTTGCGGGCGGCGCCGAAATTGCCGAGCGAGGCCTGCATCCGGGCCAGCTCCAGCCGGACACGCGCCGCGCCGGGCTTGTCGTCAAGGATGCGGCGGAATTCGAGCGCGGCGTCGGCATAGCGCTTGAGATCGTCGCCCAGCATCAGGCCAAGACGGAAACGCGCCTCTGTCCGCACTTCGAGATCCCGGTCCTGCGACAGGGCCCGATAAGCCGTCTCCGCAGTCGCGAAGTCACCTTCCGCGCGGGCCTGCTCGGCCAGTGCGAAAACCTGCGCGGCCGAAAGGCCCGCATGCGTGGCAGGTTGCGCCGCAGGCCACTGCGCGCCGGTTGCCCCCTGGCCCGCCGCGTCCTGCGCGCTTACGCCGGTGGCAAGGCCCGCCAAGACCGCTGCCGCCAGCCAATGCTGAATCGGAATGTCACACCCCCGTTTGGCGGTGTGTTAGTACTCCGATCAAATACTTGTCCAGATGCAACAAGACCGGGTCACCGGCGCGACGTCAAAATTCGGGCGGTGAACGGCATTTGTCACTATTGCAGCCCGTTCAGGCTGCCTCGCGCTCCGCGTAGACTTCGGCCTCCTTGCCGATGAGGATGTCAGCAAGGAACCAGTAGGCCTCGCCCCAGGCGGCGAGCACTTCGTCGGTTGCCGCTTCGCCCAGCACGTCGCGGATCGCGGGCAGCAGCGCTTCGGCGACCAGCGGATAGTGCTCTGCCTTCACGCCTGTATCGACATGGCGCTGCACCATGCGCGCCACCGCGCCGGTGAGGTTCTGGAGCTTGTCCACGTTCTGCGCATAACCCAGGATCGCGGCGGCAAGACGGCGCGGCTGCTCGCCAGAGGTCTGCGCGGCCTGGTCGAACATCGCGCGCACGTCGGCATTCTCGAACAGGCGTTCGTACATGCGGGTGGTGATCGCGACCCCGTGCTGCTGAAGCGCGGGCGCGGTTGCCTTGATCGTGGCGACGGTCTGTTCGCTGAGCGGAGCGGCCATTTCGATTCGTCCTTTAAAGATGCATTGTTGATGCATCTATACGCCGAAGGGAAAAGATGTAAATACGGCGCATCATTTTAACCGGAGACCGCCCTTGCGCCTCACCGCGCACACCGACTACGCCCTGCGCATCCTGCTCCACGCCGCCGTGGAGCCGGAGCGGCTGTTCTCGATCGCCCAGGTTGCAGAGGCGCACGCGATCTCGCGCAATCACGCGATGAAAGTGGTCAACCTGCTCGGCAATGCCGGGCTGCTGGAGACGGTTCGCGGGCGGGGCGGCGGTTTTCGTCTCGGCCGCCCTGCACGGGAAATCGCGCTGGGCGAAGTCGTGCGGCTGACCGAACCCAACATGAGCCCCGCCGATTGCGGCAACTGCCTGCTTCAGGGCGCCTGCGGCCTCACCGGGATCCTGCGCAAGGCCATGGCCGCCTTTCTCGCCGAACTCGACGCGCATACGCTGGCCGACGCCGCCATGGGAACCCGGCTGCCCTTCCCGCTTTTACAGTCTTCCTGAAGCGAAACTCTTCGAGAATTACTGGTCCGATCAATTGGCCCGATCATCGGGAACTTTCCCGTCGTACCCGCGTTCCTCCTCCAAAGAGGAGAGCCTGAAATGAATATCGGAGCCGAAATCCCGTTCCGGCGCAGTCGCTTCGCGCGCAAGACCGGATCGTTGATCCTGGACCGCCAGCGCGAAGAGCAAAAGCAGGAACGCGATCCCGATTCCGATCCCATGCTTGTTTGGTCCAACGGTCGCTTCCGGTCCAACTGACCGGACCCGATTCCCCCTGTCGGTGCGACCGTACGACGCGCCGGAGCGCAACTTGATTGCGCTCCGGCGCGAAATCGTATGCGCCGCGAAATGTCGCATACGTCCTTTGAGCAACAGGTTTTCCAAAGCCTGACCGGCGCTTGCAAGGCCCGGTTTTCTGCGCTTCAACCCTGCTCCTAGATACCTCGGCAGCCAATTCGCAGCACTCGGGCACGGCGCAGCCGCTCCCCTTTCGCTCCATTCCCCACCGGCTGCCGAAGTCAGGAGAAAACAACGATGAAGACCCGGCTCATGGCCGCTGCCGCCCCCTTCGTGCTTGGCGCAGCGCTGCTTGGAGGATTTTCCGTGACCGCTACCGCAAAGACTGGCACCGCAAAGACTGGCACCGCAAAGACCGGCACCGCCACTCCGGCCTATGCCGGCCCCTTCGCGAAGCCCAGCACGCTCCCGCTCCACGCGCCGGACTTCACCCAGTACAAGGATAGCGACTGGCAGCCCGCCATCGAGGCCGGCATTGCCGCCAAGCGCGCCGAGATCAAGGCGATCGCCGCGAACACGGCCAGGCCGACTTTCCAGAACACCATCGTCGCGATGGAGCGCGCGGGCACGCTCTATGACCGCGTCTACAACGTGTTCAGCCAGCTCACTTCGGCTAACACCAGCGATGCGCTCGACGCGATCGACACCGCCGTAAGCCCGCAGATTTCCGCGCTGAACGACGATATCTACCTCGACGACGCGCTGTTCGCCCGCGTCAAGGCCGTGCACGACAGCGCGCAGGGCAAGGCCCTGACCGGCGAGGACGCCATGCTGCTGGCGACGACTTACGACAAGTTCGTCCACCGCGGCGCCCTGCTTTCGGCCGAACAGAAGGTCGAGCTGAAGGCGATGAACCTCGAGATCGCCAAGCTCGAAACCGCCTTCTCGCAGAAGCTGACCACGGCCACCGCCGCCAAGGCGCCGATCTTCGACACCGCCGCGCAGCTCGACGGGCTTTCGCAGGCAGAGATCGCCGCCGCCGCCAAGCTCGCCGCCGAAAAGGGCCATCCCGGCAAGTTCATGCTGGCGCTGGGCAACACCACGCAGCAGGCCGCGCTGACCAGCCTCAACAACCGCGCCAGCCGCAAGATCCTGTGGGACGCCAGCGTGAACCGCACTTCGGGCGGCGACGAGTACGACACCACCGCAATGGTCACCCAGATGGCCACCCTGCGCGCAAAGAAGGCCAGGCTGCTCGGCGCGCCCGACTTCGCGACGTACCAGATGTACGACCGCATGGTGAAGACGCCGGGTCAGGCGATGGAGTTCATGAAGGGCTTCGTCCCCGCGCTGCGCGCCACGCAGGACCGCGAGGCCGCCATGCTCGAAGCCGCCGCCAAGGCCGACGGACAGGCCATCAAGCTGGAGCCGTGGGACTGGTCCTACTACGCCGAGAAGGTCCGCAAGGCGAAGTACGACCTCGATGAAAGCCAGATCAAGCCTTACTTCGAAGTCTGGCGCACGCTGGAAGACGGAGTGTTCTACGCCGCGAACCAGACTTATGGCCTGACCTTCAAGCGCCGCACCGACCTTCCGGTCTACCACCCGACCATGCGCGCCTATGAAGTGTTCGACGCCGACGGCAAGTCGCTGGCGATCTTCTACTATGATCCCTTCGCCCGCTCCAACAAGAAGGGCGGCGCCTGGATGAACAACTTCGTCGAGCAGTCCTACCTGCTGGGCGAAAAGCCGGTGGTCAGCAATACCCTGAACATCGCTCCGCCCGCCGATGGCGAACCCGCGCTCGCCAGCTTCGACGACGTGGAGACCATGTTCCACGAGTTCGGCCATGCGCTGCACGGCTTCTTCGCCAGCCAGAAGTACCCCTCGCTCTCGGGCACCAACACCGCGCGTGACTTCGTGGAATTCCCCAGCCAGTTCAACGAGAACTTCGCGACGATCCCCGCCGTGCTCAACCACTACGCCAAGCATTACCAGACCGGCGCGACGATCCCCTCGGACCTGATCGCCAAGATCGAGGCGGCGAAGACCTTCAACCAGGGCCTGGGCCTGGGCGAAACGCTTTCGGCGGCGATGCTCGACATCCAGTGGCACCAGCTCTCCCCCGAGGAAGCCGCGCAGCCGCCGATGGCCTTCGAAGCCAAGGCGCTGGCCGCGACCGGGCTCAACACCGACCTGATCCCGCCGCGCTACAAGACGCCCTACTTCCGCCACATCTGGGATAACGGCTACGCGGCCGGATACTACTCGTACATCTGGACCGAGATGCTGGCACACGACGGCTGGGACTGGGTGGAAAAGCACGGCGGCATGACCCGCGCCAACGGCGACCACATCCGCAAGTCGTTCCTCGGCCAGGGCCACACCAAGGACTTCGCCCAGCTCTACCGCGACTTCACCGGGCACGACCCCAAGGTCGAACCGATGCTGGAAGCGCGCGGTCTGGCGCCGAAGGCCCAGTAACGCCGGGATAATCCATGCACGAAACGCCGCTCCGGAAACGGGGCGGCGTTTTTTGTTTCATTCCGACCCCGCCTAGAACTGCTGCCGGAAATCCACCGCCAGCGGTGCCGGCGCGCCGATCGAGAGGGCGCGTTCGCCGGGGTCGCCCAGCCAGTGCGCCGGGCAGTTCCACACGCGGCTGATGACCTCGCGCGAGAGGGCCATCTCGGGCGGGCCTTCGGCCTCCACCCGGCCCTTGGCCAGCACCAGCACCTGATCGGCATGGTTCATCGCCGTCGCCAGATCATGAAGCACGAGGACGACGCCCTTCCCGGCCCGCGCCTGCTGGCGGAAGCGCTGCATCAGCGCCGCACCGTGCGCAAGGTCGAGGCTGGCGAAAGGTTCGTCGGCAAGCAGCCAGCCGGGCTGGGTAGCCAGCACGCGGGCCATGAGCGCGCGGGCGCGTTCGCCGCCGGAAAGGGTGGAGACCGGACGGTGGCGCAAGTCCTGAAGGTCCATCGCGGCGATGGCGTCCTCGATCGCTTCCTGCGTCTCGGCGGCCGGAGCACCGCGCCATGGCAGGCGGCCGAGCGAGATCAGCACTTCGACAGAGACATCCCAGGCCACTTCCGGCGTCTGCGGCAGGTAGCCGATCCACTGCGCGCGCTGCGCCAGCGATACCGCGGAAAGCGCCCGCCCGCCCATCACGGCGCGGCCGCCATCGGGCTTGAGCAGCCCCGCGATCACGGAAAGCAGCGTGGACTTGCCCGCGCCGTTGGGCCCGCAGATCGCGGTTATCATGCCGCGGCGGCAGTTGAGCGAGACATCCTCCAGCCGCCCGGCGACAGTGACCTTGTCAGCGCCGAAGCTCATGCCACCATGCCCTGGCGCATCCTGAGCAGCAGGCGCAGGAAGAACGGCGCGCCCAGCAGGCTGAGCGCGATGCCGAGCCGCAGTTCGCCGCCGGTCAGCGGCAGGATGCGGCAGAGACAGTCGGCCATGAGCAGCAGCAAAGCGCCCGCCAGCGCGGAAGGCACGAGCAGCGAGGACGGCTTGCGGTCCGTCATCGGTCGCACGAGATGCGGCACCATCAGGCCGACGAAGCCGATGATGCCCGCCACCGCCACGCCCGAACCGACAATCAGGCCCACGCCCAGGATCATCAGCGCCTGAAGCCGCAGCGGCTCCACGCCGAGCGAGCGGGCGGCCATCTCCCCCAGGGTCATCGCATCGAGATCGCGCCCCGCGTAGATCAGCACGCCGATGCCGCCCAGGGTCAGCGGCATGGCAATCCAGACCTCCCGCCATGAACGGTCCGCCAGCGAGCCCATCATCCAGGTAACGATCTCGCTCATCGCGAAAGGCGACGGGGAGAGGCTGATGGCAAGGCTCATCAGTGCGCCGGCAAGACTGGAAACCATGAGCCCGGCCAGCGTGAACAACGCCACACCGCCGCCGCGCCCGGCGATCAGCGCCAGCAGGGTCATCGCCCCGCCCGCGCCGACCAGCGCGAAGACCGGCAGCATCCAAGGCGCCGAGGCATAGCCGGTCCAGAAGCTCAGCACCGCGCCCAGCGCCGCGCCGGGCGCTATGCCGAACAGGCCGGGGTCGGCAAGCGGATTGCGCAGGTAGCCCTGCATCGCCGCCCCCGCCGCGCCCAGCCCGGCGCCGAGCACCAGCGCCAATACCGCGCGCGGCAGTCGCAGCTGCACGAGGATGATCGATGCGTTCTGAAGTTCCGGGGAAAAAGGGTTGATCCAAACGCGGCCCGCCAGCAGCGACAAAGGCACCGCGACACAAAGCGCGAGAGCCAGCAGCAGGACAAAACGCAGGTTCATGGTCTGAGGGAAACAGTCCAATCGCCCAATGGCTCCGGCGAGGCCAGCGCCCGGCGCGCCGCCGCGAGTTCGTCGAGCGCACGCGGAATGGTTGGCCCCCCGCACCACAGGATGGAGCGGCTCAGCAAGAAACGCCGGGTACTGGTCAGCGCGGAAAGCGCCGGGTGATGCAGCATTCGGTCCTCCTCGGCGAGCGGATCGCCTACCGCGAAGACCACGCGCGGCGGGTCCGCCAGCACATGCTCCAAGGGCAGATAATCGGCCTGGGAGAGGCCGCGCGCGCCGGCAATATTCGTAAAGCCGGTGTGCTCCATCATGTCAACGATCAGGGTCCGGTCTCCGGCCACCAGTCCACCGGATTCCCACACCAGTGCCGGAATTTGCCGCATTCCGGCAGGCGGCGCGTTTCGGGCCACGGCCGCATCGATCCGCTGGACCAGCCGCTCGCCCCGTTCGGGATGCCCGGCCAGCCGTGCAAGCTGGCGCACCTGCTCGCGCGCGGCCCGAAGGTCGGAGGCTATCGGAACCTTGACCAGCTCGAACCCCAGCCGCCGGAACGCCGCCTCGCTTGCGGGATCGAGGAAGGCGCTGGCGACGACGACACGCGGGCCGATCCTCGCCACTTCCTCCACCGATCCCGAAACCGCCCTGAAACGACGCGCCGCTTCCATCGGCATCGAACTGCTCTCGGGATCGTGGCTGTAGTTCGAGATCGCCAGCAACTGGCCCGGCCCTGTCACTTCGGCAAGGATCGCGTCCGTGCAGGGGTTGAGCGAGACGATCGTGGGATGACCACTGGCCTTCGCGGAACCGGGCGCGTCGGCCGCATCGCCGCCCCCGCATCCCGCCAGCGCCGCCACCGGGCCGGCAAGAGCCAGCGCGGCGGCGAGCAGGCGGGCCTTGCGCCTTCCCCGTCCCGACCGTGTCAGGGAAAGCGCTCGGATCACATCTTCACCCGAACCCCGGCATAAGCCGCGCGGCCCGGCGTGCCGTATGTCCGCACCACTTCGTAGTGCTCGTCGAACAGGTTCTCGACCCGGCCATAGAGCTGGATGTTCCGCGTCACGTCATAAGCCGTGCGCAGGCCCACCACGACATTGCCGCCAAGATAATAGGTGTTCGCCACGTCGTCATAGCGCCCCCCGCCCACGCGCAGGTCCGCGCCGAGGCGGAAGCCGTCCGACCAGTGCTTGTCGAGGCTGGCGTAGAGGTTGGTCTTGGGACGGCGGGCCAGCTGCTTGCCGGTGTCCTCGTTGGTGGCGTCGAGGTACGTGGCGGAAAGGCTCATGTCGAAGCCGTTCCAGTCGCTCACCTGCATCCCCAGTTCCACGCCCTTCGCGCGGGCCCGGCCGACATTGTAGTAGTTCCATTCGGCCAGATCGTAGTCGATCAGGTTTTTGGTCTTGCGGTCGAAATAGGTGACCGAGAACGTCCCGTGCCCTTCCGCGAAGGGCTGCTCGACGCCCACGTCCCACGACTTCGAAGTCTCGGGATCGAGCGCGCGGAAACCGCCATTGGTATAGAGCTGGTAAAGCGACGGCGCCTTGAAGCCCTCGCCATAGCTGGCGCGCAGGATCGGCGCGCTTTCGCCGCCGCCGATCACCCAGGCGCCATTGGCCGAGAACGTGGTCTTGTGGCCGAAGTCCGAATTGTCGTCGTAGCGCAGCCCGCCGTTCAGGGTCAGTCCGGTGACCGGACGCAGCGTCAGCATGCCGAAGTAGCTGTCGATCGAGGTCGAGTCCTTCGCGTAATCGCTCGAGAATTTCTGCTTCTCGGTCTCCGCGCCCAGCAGGATGCTGGCCATGTCGATCGGGCTGAAGGAAACCTGCCCCTCGAAGCGGTCCGCGCGGCCGTTGGTGGTGTAGGGACCGAAGACCGCGTCGTCCGAGATGCGGCGGGTGTCGGTGAGGCCGTAGCCCACGCGCGCGGTCAGGCGGCCGTCGAGCCCCTTATAGCGAAGGTTCGCATAGCCCACCGTGTCGCGCTTCATGCCCACGTTCAGGGCATCGGCGCCGGTGTTGTCGTAATCGTAGTTGGCCTTGGTCCAGTAGGTCCCGGCGTCGGCGGACAGGCCGCTTACCAGTTCCACTTCGGCCCGGGCATTGGCGCTCTTGCTTTCGAAGCCGTCCTTTTCCTTACCGCCGAGGCGCTCGTCGAAGGCGGAATAGCCGTCGCCCTTGAGCCAGTTGCCGCCCAGCGTCAGGCCGACCGGTCCCACTTTGCCCGCCGCCGAGGCGCCGAGCTGCTTCTGGTCGCGCCACCCATATTCGGCCTGGCCGCGCGCGGTCCACTGCTCGGTCGGGCGCGCGGTGATGAGGTTGACGACGCCGCCGATGGCGCGGCTGCCCCAGAGAACGCCGGAAGAGCCGCGCACCACTTCGATACGGTCGAACTGGCCGACGGTCAGGCTGCCGAAGTCGAAGCCGCCGCCGACATCGCCCGGATCGTTGATGCGCACACCGTCGATAAGCACGAGGCTCTGCGCATTCTCGGCGCCCCGGATGAACACGCTTGCGGGCTGGCCGAAGCCGCCGGACTGGGTGAAGGTCACGCCCGGCAGGCGGGCCAGCACATCGGTGGCGGTGACCGCCTGGGTACGCTCGATATCCTCGCGGGTGACGACCGAGACCGACTGGCCGATCTCGCTCACCGGGGTCTCGGTGCGGGTCGCGGTGACGACGATGCCGTCCGCTGCGATGCTATCGTTTGCGGCTTCGTCCGCCAGCGCGGGAGTGGCGACGGACAGGGCCGTCCCCAGCAGAAACAGATACTTCACGGTAATTCCTCCAACCTTGAACGACATTGCCGTCCATGGCGGAGACGCGCGCCTTTCCTCATGCGCGCGTGCTCGCTGCATGCCGGGACACCCCGCCCGGCTGCGGAACGACCGTCAAGGGCAGGTCTCCTGGCTTCCGGATCGCCGCGCCGCCTCCGCCTTCCCGGTTTGACCCAGTGGCATCGCGTGGAGGGGGCGCTCCCCGGTCACAGTTGCGGGGGCAGCTTCGGGCTTTCGCCGAAATTCCCACCAGGTTCCAATCCTGGGGCCCGGCTCCGGGCCACCCATGACGTCGCTTGCGCCGATACTGTCCGGCGCGAGGATTGGCAAGCAGTGCCGGTAAAGGCCGCGCCAGGTATCGCCGCCGGGAAAACCGGAAGATTCTCTTAAGCCATTAAGGCTATCGGCAGGGCCTGTACCGCTTCGGGACGTGCCGATCTGCAGGGATGCCGCGCGCCGCAAAGCGGGTTAGGCGCAAGATGCGCCCGTCCCCCGAAAGGACGCGCCAAGAGGACTATTCGTGACCGCTGCCGCCCTTCCTGCCTGCCTCGAACCCTGGGAAGCGCGTCCGCGCGATTTCCGCGGGCACTTCGCGCGCGGCGGCCGGCGACATGTCGCACGCCGCGCGCGCCGGCGCTGGTCGCTGGGTTTCGCCGCACTGGCCGCCGTGGCACTGCCCGCCTTCGCCTCGCCGGGCTCCTGGCAGCAATTCTCCATCGCCGATGCGCGGTCGCCCGAACAGACGGTCCTGCCGATGCCCTTCGAGCAGGCCGGAGCCAGCTTCCCCGGTTCGGCCTTCTACTATCTCGATGCCGAAGAACCGGTGCTCAGGATCGGCGAAGGCATTCATTCCGATGCCGATGACGGCGTGACCGGCCCCGGCCCGGTCGCCCGCGCGCTGCGCATCGACAATTCCGGGGTGGACCGCAGCCGCGCGCTCCAGTGCCTGACCGCCGCAATCTACTATGAGGCCGCCAGCGAGCCGGATGCCGGCCAGCGCGCGGTGGCGCAGGTCGTACTCAACCGGCTGGCCCATCCCGCCTATCCCAAGACCGTCTGCGGCGTGGTCTACCAGGGCTCCGAGCGCTCGACCGGCTGCCAGTTCTCCTTCACCTGCGACGGGTCGCTGGCACGCGCGCCGCAGCGCTTCTTCTGGCAGCGTGCGCAGGAAGTCGCCCGCGCGGCGCTTTCCGGCTACGTCTACGCGCCGGTCGGCCTGGCCACGCATTACCACACCGTCCAGGTCAATCCCTACTGGGCGCCGAGCCTCCATTATCTCTCGACGATCGGCGCGCACCGTTTCTATGCCCTGAGCGGACCGGCGGGGAGCCCTTCGGCCTTCCGCTTCGCCTACTTCGGCGGGGAGCCGCTCGCCGCGCCGCATCGCCATGACGATTCCGCCGCCAGCGCGGTCGCCAACGCCGCGCTGGACCCGCTCGCGGTGCAGCGCGCCTTCGAGGCGGCAACCCCGATCCGGCCGGACACCGCCATCCAGCCCGCCTCCGCTCCGGCCACCCTCGTGCAGGCCGCCGTCCCTGCCTATGCCAGCGATGTGCGCGAACGGGGCGGCGAAGCGCTATACCGGGCGAGGAACCTGCCCGAGGCCCATGGGATCAGGCCCGAGTATGCCAATTCCGGGCGCTGGATCGGGCAACCGGTTCAGTAAACCTCCCGATTCCCCTCTCAAGGTTTCGGCAACCATACGCCCTCATTAAGGCTTAGCGCCTGCAATCCTATAACGGGGTCGCGGCACCACCCCCTAACGCCGAAGACAAGAGGCCCGATACCATGGCAATCCGCTTCTCCGCCGCCAAAGGCGGGACGTGTCCTGTGATCGTGCGAGCGCTGTGTCCATCCGTGCCGCTCGGCGCGGTCAACGACAACGGCACTCGTCGCCGAACGCGCCGGCCGCGGACGGAGGGGCACGCCACCGCGCAGCAGCAGGATGCGGCCACCCTGGCCGCGAACGAGCGCATCTTCGCCGAAGCCTTGCGCCATTTCGCCCGCCACGGCCTGTCCGCCGCCTCCCATGCCCGCGCCAATGCCGCCGCCGCGCGCCTCGCGGGGGACATCGCGGCCTGCGACTGGTGGATCGCCATCTGCCGGCAGCTCGATCACCGCATGGCCGAAGCCTTCGCCAGACGGCTCACCACGAACGCCTGACAGTCTCGCCGCCGCCGCCGTGACTCGCGACCGCCTGCCCTTCCTCCAAGGCGACTCGCCCTCCCCGACGCTTGCCTGTCATACCGCCGTGCGAGACACTTGGATGCAATCTGCGCCCGCCGGGTTGCGCAAAACAGGCTCCGAACCCCGCTTCCCGGGCCCGTTTTCCGCGCATTCCCGCCCACTATTGCAATTGCGAACTATTATCAGTAAAAACTGCCCCACCAGCCCTTTGCGCGGGCTTTTCACGGTTGCAATGTCGGTTTGAGGGGCGTAGGTCGCCCCTCGTTGAACACCGGCACCTGCCTTTAGCGGGACACAGCAGGCCGCCTTTTCGTCCGTCGATCCCGCCTCTGGGAAGGACAAGCAAGCATCATGGCTCGTAAGAAGATTGCCCTCATCGGCGCCGGCAACATCGGCGGCACCCTCGCGCACCTCGCCGCGCAGAAGGAACTGGGCGACATCGTCCTCTTCGACGTCGCAGAAGGCCTGCCGCAGGGCAAGGCGCTCGACCTGTCGCAGTGCGGTCCCGTCGAGGGCTTCGACGCCAAGATCACCGGCACCAACGACTATGCCGACATTGCCGGCGCCGACGTCATCATCGTCACCGCCGGTGTCGCCCGCAAGCCGGGCATGAGCCGCGACGACCTGCTGGGCATCAACCTCAAGGTGATGAAGGCAGTCGGCGAAGGCATCGCCGCCAACGCACCCGACGCTTTCGTGATCTGCATCACCAACCCGCTCGACGCGATGGTCTGGGCGCTGCGCGAATTCTCGGGCCTGCCCCACAACAAGGTCGTCGGCATGGCCGGCGTGCTGGACTCGGCCCGCTTCTCGACCTTCCTGGCCTGGGAATTCGGCGTTTCGGTCCGCGACGTGACCTCGTTCGTGCTCGGCGGCCACGGCGACACCATGGTGCCGGTGGTCGAATACTCGACCGTCAAGGGCATCCCGGTTCCCGACCTCATCAAGATGGGCAAGACCACCCAGGAGCGCATCGACGCCATCGTCAAGCGCACCGCCAACGGCGGCGGCGAAGTGGTGGCCCTGCTGAAGACCGGCTCGGCCTTCTACGCTCCCGCCGCTTCGGCGATCGCCATGGCTGAATCGTACCTGGGCGACCAGAAGCGCGTCCTGCCCTGTGCCGCGCACCTCGAAGGCCAGTACGGCGTCGACGGCCTCTATGTCGGCGTGCCCGTCGTGATCGGCGCCGATGGCGTCGAGCAGGTCATCGAGATCGAGCTGAACGAGAAGGCGAAGGCCGGTCTCCAGGTCTCGATCGACGCGGTCAAGGAACTGCTGGTCGCCTGCAAGGCGATCGACGGCTCGCTGGCCTGATCCGTTTGACCGGCCCGGCCCGCCCGGCAAAGTGCCGGAGCGGGCCGGGCTCGGCTTACTGGCCCGTTGATTTTACGACTTGGACGGTTGCACTTCGCGGAATTTGCGCCATGGCGCTTCCCAAGCCGGAATCGGCCTACACCAGGAACAGGAATTAGGATTCCCCTATGTCCATTCTCGTCAACAAGAACACCAAGGTCATTACCCAGGGTATGACCGGTGCCACCGGCACCTTCCACACCGAGCAGGCGCTCGCCTATGGCACCCAGATGGTTGCCGGCGTGACTCCGGGCAAGGGCGGCACGACCCACATCGGTCTGCCGAACTACAACACCGTCGCCGAAGCCAAGGCCGCGACCGGTGCGACCGCCACCTGCATCTACGTTCCGCCGCCGTTCGCCGCCGACTCGATCCTCGAGGCGATCGACGCCGAGATGGAACTGATCGTCGCGATCACCGAGGGTATCCCGGTTCTCGACATGGTCCGCGTGAAGCGCGCCCTTTCGGGCTCGAAGTCGCGCCTGATCGGTCCGAACTGCCCCGGCGTCCTGACCCCCGGCGAATGCAAGATCGGCATCATGCCCGGCAGCATCTTCTCCAAGGGTTCGGTCGGCGTCGTCTCGCGCTCGGGCACGCTCACCTATGAAGCCGTGTTCCAGACCACCAACGCGGGCCTGGGCCAGACCACCGCTGTCGGCATCGGCGGCGACCCGGTCAACGGCACCAACTTCATCGACGTGCTGGAACTGTTCCTGGCCGACGACGAGACCAAGTCGATCATCATGATCGGCGAAATCGGCGGCAGCGCCGAAGAAGAAGCGGCCCAGTTCCTCAAGGACGAAGCCAAGCGCGGCCGCAAGAAGCCCATGGCGGGCTTCATCGCCGGACGCACGGCGCCTCCGGGCCGCCGCATGGGCCACGCCGGCGCGATCGTGTCGGGCGGCCAGGGCGGCGCCGAGGACAAGATCGCGGCGATGGAAGAAGCGGGCATCCGCGTCTCCGCCTCGCCGTCGCTTCTGGGTGAAACCCTTGTGGAAGTCCTCAAGGAACTCGCCTGACACTATCCCCGCGGGCGGCGCGTGTCTTCGGACCCGCGCCGCCACGGGACCCACGAGCGATCCGGCACGTTTGAGATGCCGGACGCGATGCGGACGAAGAGGCCCCCACCATCGGGACCATCGTCCTAGAACGAGTTTGGTAGCGCCGGCCGTTTTCCGGCGCGACAAAAGGTGACACCCGATGGGCGACGAAAGTTTCGACTTCACCCCCGATGATGCCCTCGACGGCCCGCAGGCCGGCCCGAGCTGGCAGCGCAAGAACTGGCCGCTCGTAGGAGCGGAATTCGAGGACGACCTGACCCAGGGCCTCGACCCCAGCGCGCTCAAGGTCCAGATCGAGAAGGCAGCGGCAAAGGGCGGCCAGAAGGTCGACCAGTCCCGCATAGACGAAGCCGCGGCCGACGCAATCCGCGCCATGATGCTGATCCGCACATATCGCGTGCGCGGTCACCTGGCAGCCGATCTCGACCCGCTCGGCCTCAACCAGCGCCAGCTTCCCGCTGACCTCACGCCCGAATACCACGGCTTCGTAGGCGCCGCGCAGGACCGTCCGGTCTACGTCGGCGGCGCGCTCGGCCTCGAATGGACGACCGTTCGCGAGATCGTGCAGATCCTGCGCGCGAACTATTGCGGCAAGGTCGGCCTCGAATACATGCACATCGCCGATGTCGAGGAACGCCGTTTCCTCCAGGAGCGGATGGAAGGCGCGAACAAGGAAATCGAGTTCACCGCCGAAGGCAAGAAGGCAATCCTTCAGGCCGTCGTCCGCGGCGAGCAGTACGAGAAGTTCCTCGGCAAGAAGTACGTCGGCACCAAGCGCTTCGGCCTTGACGGCGGCGAAGCCATGATCCCGGCGCTCGAAGCCGTGATCAAGTACGGCGGCGCGCTGGGCGTGAAGGAAATCGTGTACGGCATGGCCCACCGCGGCCGCCTGAACGTTCTCGCCAACGTGCTTGCCAAGCCCTACAAGGTCATCTTCCACGAATTCTCGGGCGGCACCGCCAACCCGGAAGACGTGGGCGGCTCGGGCGACGTGAAGTACCACCTCGGCACTTCGGCCGACCGTGAGTTCGACGGCATCAAGGTCCACATGAGCCTGATGCCCAACCCGTCGCACCTCGAAACGGTCGACCCGGTCGTGCTGGGCAAGGTCCGCGCCTACCAGACCATCGCCGACGACATCGGCGACGACATCGGCCCCGGCGCCAAGCACAAGCAGGTGCTGCCGGTCCTGATCCACGGTGACGCGGCCTTCGCCGGCCAGGGCATCATCTGGGAGTGCTTCGGCCTCTCGGGCGTGAAGGGCTACAACACCGGCGGTTGCATCCACTTCATCATCAACAACCAGATCGGCTTCACGACGAGCCCGCAGTTCGCGCGCAACTCGCCGTACCCGTCCGACGTGGCGAAGGGCGTCCAGGCCCCGATCCTGCACGTCAACGGCGACGATCCGGCTGCGGTGACGTTCGCGTGCAAGCTGGCGATCGACTATCGCCAGACCTTCGGCCGCGACATCGTGATCGACATGTGGTGCTATCGCCGCTTCGGCCACAACGAAGGCGACGAGCCCGGCTTCACGCAGCCGCTGATGTACCAGAAGATCCGCCAGCATCCGCCGGTCAGCCAGATCTATGGCGACCGTCTGAAGCAGGACGGCGTCATCGACGACACCTTCCTGGCGAAGACCGAAGCGGACTTCACCGCGCATCTCGAAGAGCAGTTCGAGGCGGCCAAGACCTACAAGGCCAACCAGGCCGACTGGTTCTCCGGCCAGTGGAGCGGCTTCCACAAGCCTGCCGATCCCGAAACCGCGCGCCGCAACGTCGACACCACGATCGAGACCAAGCTGTTCGACAGCCTCGGCCGTACCCTGACCACCGTTCCCGAAGGCCTGACCGTCCACAAGACGCTGGCCCGCGTGCTGGCGGCCAAGGAAGAGATGTTCAAGTCGGGCGACGGCTTCGACTGGGCCACGGCGGAAGCTCTCGCTTTCGGCAGCCTCGTCACCGAAGGCTACAACGTGCGCCTGTCCGGCCAGGACTGCGAACGCGGCACCTTCTCGCAGCGTCACTCCGTCTGGGTCGACCAGAAGGACGAGCACAAGTACACGCCGCTCACCACCCTGCCCCACGGCCGCTTCGAGGTCCTGAACTCGACGCTTTCGGAATATGGCGTGCTCGGCTTCGAGTACGGCTTCGCCAGCGCCGACCCGAAGACGCTGGTGCTCTGGGAAGCCCAGTTCGGTGACTTCGCCAACGGTGCGCAGATCATCATCGACCAGTACGTCGCCTCGGCGGAGTCCAAGTGGCTGCGCGCCAACGGCCTCGTCATGCTGCTGCCCCACGGCTACGAAGGCCAGGGTCCGGAGCACTCGTCGGCCCGTCTGGAACGTTACCTGCAGCTCTGCGCACAGGACAACATCCAGGTCTGCAACATCACGACGCCCGCGAACTACTTCCACGTTCTGCGCCGTCAGATGCACCGTCCGTTCCGCAAGCCGCTGATCATCATGACCCCGAAGTCGCTGCTTCGCCACCCGCTGGCAAAGTCGCAGGCCTCGGAGTTCACCACCGGCACCTTCTCGCGCATCCTCTCCGACCCCAGGGCTTCGGAAGATGCGGCCACCAAGAAGGTCATCCTGTGCTCGGGCAAGGTCTTCTACGACCTGCTCGAAGCCCGCGATGCCGCCGAGATCGACGACACCCAGATCATCCGCATCGAGCAGCTCTATCCCTTCCCGGGCGAGCCGCTGGCAAAGCGCCTGGCGCGCATGCCGAACCTCGAAGAGGTCGTCTGGTGCCAGGAAGAACCGCAGAACAACGGTTCCTGGTTCTTCGTCGAATCGCAGATCGAGGCTGCCGCCAAGGAAGCCGGCGTCGCCCAGCCGCGTCCGCGCTATGCCGGTCGCAATGCCTCGGCCTCGCCTGCCACCGGTCTCGCCAAGCGCCACGTTGCCGAACAGGCTGCGCTGGTCGCCGATGCGCTGCATCTTTCCGTTCGTTCCGAACTCCGTCGCAAGCAGAAGGCTTGAGATAAATCATGACCACCGAAGTCAAGGTCCCCGTCCTCGGGGAATCCGTCGCCGAAGCCACCATCGGCCAGTGGCTGAAGCAGCCCGGCGAAGCCGTTGCCGCTGACGAGCCCATTGCCAGCCTCGAGACCGACAAGGTCGCGATCGACGTCATGGCGCCCCACGCGGGCGTCATGGGCCAGCAGATCGCCAAGGAAGGCGACACCGTCGTCGTCGGCGCGCTGATCGCCACGATCGAGGAAGGCACCGGCGCCGCCGCCGCTCCCAAGGCTGCCGCAGCACCGGCCGCCGCCGCTCCGGCTCCGGCCCCCGCGGCTGCCGCCGTCGCCCCGGCCGCGGCTGCTGCCGCCGACGAAGGTTCGGCCGGTTCCTCGGTCCTGTCGCCGGCCGTCCGCCGCGCGATCCTGGAACACGGCATCGACCCGGCCACCATCAAGGGCACCGGCAAGGACGGCCGCATCACCAAGGACGACGTCCTTGAAGCCGCCAAGAACAAGCCCGCCTCGGCGCCTGTCGCCGCTTCGGCCGCCGCCGCTCCGGCTGCGCGCAACGAAGAACGCGTCAAGATGACGCGCCTGCGCCAGACCATCGCCAAGCGCCTGAAGTCCGCGCAGGACAACGCCGCGCTTCTCACCACCTTCAACGACGTCGACATGTCGGCCGTCATCGAGGCGCGCGAGAAGTACAAGGACGTGTTCCAGAAGAAGCACGGCATCAAGCTCGGCTTCATGTCGTTCTTCGCCAAGGCTTCGGTCCTGGCGCTGAAGGACATCCCGGCGGTCAACGCCCAGATCGACGGCGACCAGATCGTCTATCACGACTACGTCGACATCTCGATCGCCGTCTCGGCCCCGAACGGCCTCGTCGTTCCGGTCGTGAAGGACTGCGACAAGCTCGGCTTCGCCGGCATCGAGAAGGCGATCGCGAACTTCGGCAAGAAGGCCAAGGAAGGCACGCTGACCATGGCCGACATGGCCGGCGGCACCTTCACGATCTCCAACGGCGGCGTGTTCGGCGGCCTGATGTCGACCCCGATCATCAACCCTCCGCAGTCGGCCGTGCTCGGCCTGCACCGCATCGAGGATCGCCCGGTCGTCCGTAACGGCGAGATCGTGATCCGCCCGATGATGTACATCGCGCTGTCCTACGATCACCGCCTGATCGACGGCCGTGAAGCGGTCACCGCGCTCAAGACGATCAAGGAAGCGATCGAGGATCCCACCCGTCTCCTCATCGACCTCTGAGTTGCAGACCCCGCCCGTCCTGAAAAACATCTGGCCGGGCGGGGTTTTCACTTGAGTTGAAATGACTATTTTCCGCTCGTGCCCAAAGTGCGAAGCACGAGCGTACGGAGGCCTGAACAATGGCTGATTACGATTACGACGTCCTTGTCATCGGTGCCGGCCCTGGCGGCTATGTCGCTGCGATCCGCGCCGCACAGCTCGGTCTGAAGACCGCCTGCGCCGAAGGTCGCGAGACGCTGGGCGGTACCTGCCTCAACGTCGGCTGCATCCCCTCCAAGGCCCTGCTCCACGCATCGGAATACTTCGAGGCGGCCAAGGGCGGCGCGATGGCGGCGATGGGCATCAAGGTGACCCCCGAGCTCGACCTCGACACCATGCAGGGCCAGCGCAAGGACGCCGTGAAGGGCCTGACCGGCGGCATCGAATTCCTGTTCAAGAAGAACAAGATCGACTGGCTGAAGGGCTACGCCCAGTTCAAGGACGCGCACAGCGTGGAAGTCGCGGGCAAGACCGTGACCGCCAAGAACATCGTGATCGCCACCGGTTCCTCGGTCACCCCGCTTCCCGGCGTCGAGATCAACAATGCCGGCGGCGTGGTGGTTGATTCCACCGGCGCGCTGGAGCTGGCCTCCGTTCCCAAGAAGATGGTCGTCATCGGCGGCGGCGTGATCGGTCTCGAACTCGGTTCGGTCTGGCGCCGTCTCGGCGCGGAAGTCACCGTCGTCGAATACCTCGACCAGCTCCTGCCCGGCATGGACGGCGAAGTGCGCCGTGAAGCCGGCAAGATCTTCAAGAAGCAGGGCATGGTCCTGAAGCTCGGCACCAAGGTCACCGGCGTGACCGTGGAAGGCAAGACCGCCAAGGTCACTGTCGAACCCGCCAAGGGCGGTGACGCGGAAGTGATCGAGGCCGACGTCGTGCTGGTTTCGATCGGTCGCCGTCCCAACACCGAAGGCCTTGGCCTCGACAAGATCGGCATCGAACTGAACGCACGCGCTCAGATCGAAACCGACCACGACTTCGCCACCAAGGTGGACGGCGTCTGGGCCATCGGCGACGTGATCCCCGGCCCGATGCTCGCGCATAAGGCCGAGGACGAAGGCATTGCCGTGGCCGAGAACATCGCGGGCCTGACCGGCATCGTGAACCATGACGTGATCCCGGGCGTGGTCTACACCCAGCCGGAATTCGCGGGCGTCGGCCTCACCGAGGAAGCCGCCAAGGAACGCGGCGCGATCAAGGTCGGCAAGTTCCCGATGCTCGCCAACTCGCGCGCCAAGACCAACCACGAGCCGGACGGCTTCGTGAAGGTGATCGCCGATGCCGAGACCGACCGCGTGCTCGGCGTGTGGTGCATCGCCTCGGTGGCAGGCACGATGATCGGCCAGGCCGCGCAGGCCATGGAATTCGGCGCGACCTCGGAAGACATCGCCTACACCTGCCACGCGCACCCGACCCATTCGGAAGCGATCAAGGAAGCGGCCATGGCCGTGCTGGGCAAGCCGATCCACATCTGATCGGCTCCTTCTTCGAAGGCCAGGCGAAAGCCGGCGGTGCGAAAGCATCGCCGGCTTTTCCATTTGGGGCGCGCGCGCATTCCCGCTACCTCTCGCCCCATGAACCTGCGCCCCTTCCACCTCGCCTTTCCCGTCCACGATCTCGACGCCGCCCGGGCATTCTGGGGCGGGGTCATGGGATGCCGGGAAGGACGCAGCAGTGCATCGTGGATCGACTTCGACTTCCATGGCCACCAGATCGTCGCCCATCACGTGCCGGACATGGCGCGCGGCGATGCCGGATCCAATCCGGTCGATGGACACGGCGTGCCGGTGCCGCATTTCGGGATCGTGCTGGCGATGGAGGACTGGCAGGCTCTCGCCGCGCGTCTGCGCGACGCCGGGATGGCGTTCGGCATCGAACCCTATATCCGCTTTGCCGGACAGCCGGGCGAACAGGCCACGATGTTCTTCCGCGATCCTTCCGGCAATGCCATCGAGATGAAGGCTTTCGCCGATCTTGGCCAGCTCTTCGCCCGAAACTGAACCGCGTGTCGCGAATTCGGCCGCCCGGAAAGACAATGAAATTCAAGATCGGGAAACGAACGGGACAATAGCCGCTGCTATCGAGGATGCCCAAACAATAAGCATTTAATGCCTATTATTTAGGCAAAGATGAGAGGGTGATCACTTGAGCTTCCTGGTTCTCGCCGCAACCGCAGCCATCTCCGCCTCCGCAGTTCCCCGCGCGGCTCCGGCCCATTCGCTCGAGGTCCAGCATCGCGGCGCGGCCTACACGGTCGATTACGTCACCCGGATCGAGACCCGCGCCAAGGCCATCGGCATCTCCCCCCCGGCCCGCACCAGCAGCCGGCGCTGCATCCTTACCGCGCAAGTCTCGGTCGAGCGGCGCATTCAGCCTGCGGGCGGCGCCAGGGCCATCGCCACCGTGCTTCCCGGCACGAGGACCTTCACGCAGAGCCAACCCGGAGACTGCCGCCGCGACGACCGGCAGAGGGGCGAATTCGTGGCGGGCAAGGCCGATGCGATTTCGGATCACGTCCGCGAACTGGCATCCGCCGACCACCACGATACATTGGCCGCAATCGACGCCGCACGCGATTTCGCCGCGAACTGAACCGCGCTAGAGCGTCGGGATGACCAGATACGCTTTCCCGGCGGCCCTCGTGGCCGCCGCAATCGTCTTTCCCGCCCACAGCCAGGCCCAGTCCGCCGCCGCCAGCGTCTCGCTGGAGGCCACCAGCGACTTGCGCGCACGCGGGCTGAGCTGGAGCGGCGGCCGCGCGGCCATGGCGGTGGATGCCAGCCTGCCCTTGTCCTCCGATGTCTCGATCGATCTCGGCGCCGCCAGCCTGCGGGACAGCGCAAGACACGGCGACGCCGACATAGGCCTCACCCTGTCTCCGGAATTGACGCTCTACTCCGGCGGCGGATGGACGCTTTCCGCGGCAGCCACCGGCCATGTCTTCGTCGGCGCCTCGGGCCTGAGCTACGGCGAACTCGGCACGCGCCTCTCCCGCACGATCGGCCCCGCCCGTCTCGACCTCGGCGCCAGCTTCGCGCCTTCGCAGAAGGCGATCGGCGGCAGCGATCTCTACCTTGAAGCCAATGCTGCCGTCGGCATTCCCGGCACCGCGCTCACCGTCTATGGTGGGGGCGGCTACAGCACCGGCTCCACCCGGAATTCCGCTCTTGCCGCCATGCGCGTCCAGCGCCTGCGCCCGGACGGCAGTTACTGGGACCATTATCTCGGCGTCGAACAGCAGATGGACCGGCTCGCGCTGGGCCTGCGATATACCGGGACATCGATCGGGGACGACCTGGCCCCCGGCCGCTATCGCGACCGCCACACAGGCTCCAGGATTGCGGCTTACCTGCGTTTCACACCGTGATTGGAACTGCCGCAATTCTCGCGTATTGTCCTGTGCGGAGGGGACAATTTCCGGGACATTCGCGCAATGAGGACAGGAAAGGTCCGTGCGGCGGGCCACTGCGCCATGGGAGCGACGACGCTCGCGCTTTGCCTCGCGCTCGCGCTCGCGGGGTGTAAGCGCCGGGCCGATGAAGGGCCGCCGCCCCGCGCCACCGACGCCATTCGCATGGAACCGCAGGCATCGCTCGTCACCGTCCCCATCCATGCCGACGTAAGCGAACTCGCCCGGGCGCTGGAGCGGGAGATTCCCCGCCGGCTCTGGTCGATCGACAGGCCGGACAGCACTTGCGTTCCGTCAAGGAAGGTCAAGGTGGCTTTCGTCAAGCTCAAGACCCCGGACATCAAGTGCCGCATCATCGGCGAAGTCACGCGCGGTCCGGTAAGCTTCACCGGCAAGGGCCGCGACATCGTGCTGACCATGCCGCTGCACGCCGTCGTCCGCGCCGAGGATATCGCCGGCGTCCTCAAGCGGGAAACCGCAACGGCAGATGCCACGGCCCGCGCCACGATCCGCCTCACGCTCGCGCAGGACTGGACCCCGCGCGGCACGGTGGACATCCGCTATAGCTGGACCGAGCATCCCCATCTCGATTTCCTCGGCCAGCGCATAGACCTCACCGAACCGGCGGACCGCAAGCTCGCCCCGGTGATCGCCCGGCTTGAAACAACTCTCCCCGGGCAGCTTGCCCGCCTGGAACTGAGACCGCAGATCGAAAGGGCCTGGGCCTCCGCCTTCACCTCGCTCGCCCTGAATGAGAGGAACCCGCCTGTCTGGATGCGGATCACGCCGCAGGAATTGCAGTACGGCGGGTACGAACTGGATGGACATCGGCTGGTCCTGCGGCTGGGCCTCAAGGCGCTCACCGAAACCTTCGTTGGCCACCGTCCGCCCGATCCGCCCGCCGCGCCCCTGCCCCCGCTGCGCCCGATGACAGCGGAAGCCGGCCGGCTGGCTTTCTTCATCCCGGTGATCGCCGATTATCGCGAGCTTGAGCCGGTCCTGATGCGCGCGCTCGTCAAGCGGTCGCAGCGGCCGTTCGCGGTTCCGCACATCGGCCCGGTAATGGCCACCTTCCACAAGGCGACCATCTACGGAACCACCGGCGGCAGAATCGCGGTAGGTATAAACTTCACGGCCCGCGGCGTAGCCGAACGGTTGAAGGCGGCACATGGAACGGTCTGGATCACCGCAACCCCGGTAAATGCCGCTAATTCGCGCAAGGTGGACTTCGCCGATTTCCATGTCGGCGGCACGACGGACGCGGTGGGCGGCGATATCCTGCTGGCCCTTGCCAATACGCCCGGCGTGTCCAGCACGCTCTCCGCGGCGCTCGGGCAGAATTTCGAGAACGACTACCGGGACCTCCTCGGCAAGATCGCGCGCGCCATCGACGACAAGCGGGAAGGCGAATTCGTGATCCGGGCCGAAGTCACCGAAACGCACACAGGGACCATCAAGGCCAGCGGACGCGGGCTCTACCTGCCGGTTCGCGCCGGTGGAAAAACGTCGATCACACTGAGAGATAAGCCATAATGGCAGCAGTTTACCCGCAGGAGTGCCTTGACGTGCAATCGATTTTATACAGTGTTGTCCAACAAGATCGAATTCAATCCAGAGACGCGGGGATCGTTTGAAGGCTGTTTTTCACTCCGGGCCCGGAGCACGTCCCATGCTGACTTTTGGCGATGCACCTGAACCGGATGTAGCGGCAGACATGGTGCTTATCCGTGTCGAGCTGGCTTCCATCGAAGCCATCGATCTGGTGAAGCTGGCGCTCTATCAAAGCGGCCTTGCGGAGATCCCCCCTTCGGGCATTGCCGGTAGCCAGGCCTGCGGCATCGTCATCGCCACCGGCGCGAAAGTAACCCGGTTCCGCATCGGCGACCGGGTTGTGGCCTGCCACGGCTGGGGCAGCCATGCCGAACTGTTCGCCGCGCCGGAAGCTTCCACCTGGCCCCTGCCCCAGGGCATCGATCCGGGCTTCGGGACGGCCGCGCCTTTCACGCTGGCCGCCGCGCAGGGGACGCTTTTCGCACGGGGCCAGCTGCAACCCGGCGAAGTCCTGCTCATCAATCACATCACCAGCAGTCTCGGTATCGTCGCGCTGCAACTCGCCGCCGAAACGGGCGCCACCGTCATCGGAATATCCCGAGATCCGGCGCGCGGCGCCAGGCTGAGGGAACTCGGCCTCCATCACGCCCTCTACCCCGAACAGGACGACGTGATGGCCGCATGTCTGGAACTGACCGGTGGCAAGGGCGTCGATTTCGTGTTCGACGTCAGCGCCGGTGAAAGGTCCACGCAGCTTGCCCGTCTCGTTGCACCGGGCGGACGCTACGCCGCGATCTCAGCCGCCGGAAACGGTCTGGCCTCGATCGGATATGGCAAGGAAGGCGCAGGCGGCCCCACGATCAGGCGCTTCGCCATCGCGCCCGCCGGCCCGCTGGGCGAGCCCGATATCCACGACGAAGTCACGCGCCTGCTGGCCCGCGTAAGCCAGGGCGGCATCCAGCTTCCCATCGAGCACGAGTTCGCCTTGTGCGAGGCCGCCGAAGCCTACGAATTCATCCTCAGCGGCCAGCCCTTCGGCCATGTGGTTATGCGGCCCTGACCGGCAGCGGTCAGATGCCTTCGGGATAGACCGGCCGGATATCGACCGGCAGGCTCGCCATGCTCGCGATCACGGCTTCCGCCTCGGGATCCAGCTTCGCCCAGCGCGCCATGAAGACCTTCGTGCCTTCGTAGTCGCCCTTGGCCTGAAGCATCAGCATGTCGTGCAGCAGGTCGCGCAGCCCTGCCTCCATCTTCGCATCGTCGAAAGCATAGCGCCGCGCCGCTGCGTCGTAAGTGAAGGCGCCCTTGTCGCGCAGGTACCCATATTGGAGCGCGGCGCCCTTGCCATGCGCCTCCACCGCGCCGAAGCGCACCGCGCGGAAGATGCCCGCGACATAAGTGGCGAAAAGCTGGGGACGCTCGGATGCCGGAATCTCGCCCTTCTTCATCATCAACAGGATGTCCCAGACCCCGGCGACATCGGCCTTGGCTTCCTCGATTGCCGAGTTCTGCTCCTTCAGCGCCTTGTCCACGGTGGTGGTCTGACCGTTCACGACGATCGTGCCCGGCCCGAGGCTGTGCGAGAGTTCATGGAACAGCGTTTCGAGCTGCATGTACTTGCGATCGACCAGACCCGCCTGCGACGGCACCAGCACCAGTGCGCCCATGGGCTTCAGGATACGCTCGAACTTTGCGCCCAGCACATTCGACAGGATCACCTTCTTGGCGCCCTTGGCCTCGCGCACGCGCTCGTCATTGGGAAGGTTGAAAGCGACCGTCTGCGGCCCCGGCACATTGTCGCCGCCGCCGCGAATCTGTTCGGCCACGGCAATCGGACTTTCGAACCCGCGCTGGAAGTTCTTGTAGGCATCCTCGATCGGAAGGTTCGCTTCCATGTCGCGCAAGTAGTCCTTGTACTTGGCAAGCGCAGCGGATTCCACCGGGTCCTTGAGCGTCACGAAGCTCTCGAACGACGTTTTAGCGCCCATCAGACGATCGGTGTAGACCTCATAGGGCCCGATGGCGACTTCGATGGGCGTGTCCTTCAGGTCCATCCATGCCAGTTCGCTCTCGTAGTAGTCGTCCGTGCGGAAGGCCTTGGCCCGCAGCGAAAGGAATTTCTTCAGGCTGGCGTTGCTCGTCCGCGCCGCCGCCTGATCGAGCAGGCCGGCCGCCGGTTCCAGCCACGCCTTGTAGGCGACCGAATAAGGCACCGCGACCAGCTTCGCGCCGTCCCTGCGGACGACCGTGTAAGGGCTGGTCAGCGCCGCCTTCTGGTCCGGGTGCGCGGCAAGGTAAGCCTCGAAATCGGCGCGCGTAAGATCTTCGGGATAGAAGCCCGCACCTTCCGGCATCGGCGTGGTGCCCCAGAACGGGTGCAGGTCGGCCAGTTCGTCCCAGGGCCCGAAATTACGGTCGAACATCTCGACCAACAGGTCGCGGTCGGCGCGGCGGTTCATCGAGACCGCGCGGCGCACTTGCGGGTTCTCCGCGTAGTGCTGCCGCAAGTAGACCTCGCTCATCAGGTCGGAAGCCTTGATGAGGAGGTTCACCACGTCCCGCTCCTCGGCCGAGAGGAACTTCGTGTCCACCTCCATCGGGATCGTCGCCAGCTTCGCCTTCTGCACGGCGAGATCGTAGGCCGGTTCCGCCGCAAGGGCCGGAGCGGAAACGAGGCTGGTCGCGGCGAGCAGCGCGGAGGCGAGGAGGAACTTGGGCATGGGATGTGGTCCGTCTGGGGGAATTGTCGGGGCGGACACTAGGCTTCCTGCCTTGCAGTGCAAAGGGAAGAAAAGGAAAAGCAGCGGAGGGTACTACGGACAGACAACGGGCGAGGTTGAAGTTCCGAGGGTCCGGGGGATCATCCCCCGGGGCTTGCCTTTTAAACTTCGAGCAACCGATCCGCCTGCGCCCGAGCCTCGGCCGTCACCTCCGCCCCGGAGAGCATCCGCGCGATCTCTTCCTTGCGCTCGCCCTCGTCGAGCAGCGCCACCGAGGTGCGCGTGACGGTGCCTTCGCTGGACTTGGCGATCATGTAGTGCCGCCGCCCGCGCGCCGCGACCTGCGGGCTGTGCGTAACCGCCAGCAACTGCCCTTCCGAGGCAAGCCGCGCCAGACGCTCGCCGATCGCGCTGGCGACCGCGCCGCCGACACCCCGGTCGATCTCGTCGAAGATCACCGTCGCGGCGCCGCCTTCTTCGGCCAGCGCCACCTTGAGCGCGAGGATGAAGCGCGAGAGTTCGCCGCCCGAAGCGATCTTGGCAAGCGGAGCGAAATCGGCGCCGGGATTCGTGCTGATGAGAAATTCGACGGCATCCATGCCATGCGAACCCCAGCGGTCTTCCGGCACGCGGATCACCGAGGTCTGGAAGCGGGCGGCATCGAGCTTCAGCGGCGCGAGTTCGGCCGCCACCGCCTTGTCGAGCCGCTTGGCGGCGGCCCGGCGCAGGTCGTGCAGCGCCTCGGCCTGTTCGCGATAGGCCAGCGCCGCCTTCTGCGCGGTGCGTTCAAGCCCGGCGACATGCTCCTCTCCGCCTTCGATGGCGTCCAGCGCACTGCGCATCTCCCGCATCTTTTCCGGCAGCTCGTCCACCTGGCAGCCCTGCTTGCGGGCCGCGGCGCGCAGATCGAACAACCGCGTCTCGATTCGGTCGAGTTCGTCGGGGTCGAAAGCCAGGGCCTCGGCGGCGCGGTCCAGCTTGTCTTCCGCCTCGCTCGCCTCGATCACCGCCCGGTCCAGCGCTTCGAGCGCTTCGGCAAGCAGGTGATGCTCGCCGGCGATACGGTCAAGCCGGCGGGACGCGCCGCGCAGTGAAGCCAGCGCCGAATCGGACCCGGTCCACAGATGCTGGAGCGCAACGAGATCGTCGGAAAGCTTCTCGCCCTTCTGCATTTCGGCGCGGGCATGGGCGAGTTCTTCCTCCTCGCCTTCCTGCGGACCCAGCGCATCCAGCTCGGCAAGGTGCGCCAGCAACAGGTCCTGATCTTCGGCCGCCTTGGCGACTTGCGCGCGCGCACCGTCAAGGGCGCTCTGGGCGGTGCGCCAGGTCTTCCACGCAGCCTCCACCCCGGCAACGTCCCCGCCCGCGAAACGATCGAGCAGGGCGCGGTGCCCCTTCGCGTTCACGAGGCCGCGATCGTCGTGCTGGCCGTGGATCTCAACGAGCGCCGGCGCAATTTCGCGCAGCAGCGCAACGCCCACCGGCTGGTCGTTGAGGAAGGCCCGGCTGCCGCCATCAGCCTTGAGCTGGCGCTTGAGGATCAGCGGCTCGCCCGGCTCGATTTCGAGATCGGCCTCTTCCAGCACCTTGCGAACGACGCCGGGAAGCTCTGCGAATTCGAAGCTGGCCGTGACGATCGCCCGGCTTTCGCCGGCCCGCACCAGCCCGCTGTCGGCACGGTTCCCGATCACGAGGCCCAGTGCATCGAGCAGGATCGACTTGCCCGCGCCGGTTTCACCCGTGAGAACGCCCAGCCCCCTTGCGAAATCGAGGTCGAGCGCTTCGATCAGCACGATGTTGCGGATGGAGAGGCGGTTCAGCATGTTCGCGATCCGTTCTAGCGAAAACTTATTCGCCCGTCACGCATCTTTGCGCCCACCGCTCAGGCAGCCGCACCGCAGGCGCCTCAGGCGGCGACGTTCTTCGGAGCGTACTTTTCCATTAGCTTGTAGGCGCGTGCGTACCACTTGCTGTTCGGATAGTTGTTTTCCAGCACGGCCGCCGCCTTCTGCGCTTCCTCGGGCACGCCGAGCGAGAGATATCCCTCGACCAGACGGAAGAGGGCTTCCGGTGCATGGCTGGTGGTCTGGAAATTGTCGACGACGTTGCGGAAGCGCAGGGTTGCCGCGAGCCACTTGCCGCTGGCCTCGTAGCCGCGGCCGATGGTCATTTCCTTGCCGGCGAGGTGATCGTTCACAAGGTCGATCTTGAGCTTCGCGTCCGCGGCGTAAGGCGTGCCGGGATAGCGGCGCATCACGTCGGTCAGCGCCTGCTTGGCCTGCTCGGTGGTCTTCTGGTCGCGCGTGACGTCGCTGATCTGTTCGTAATAGCAGATCGCGATCAGGTAATAGGCGTAAGGCGCGTCCTTGTTGCCCGGGTGGATCGAGAGGAAGCGCTGCGCCGACTGGATCGACTTCGTATAGTCACGCGCGGCATAGTAGCTGAACGCACTCATGAGCTGCGCGCGGCGGGCCCAGGGCGAATAGGGGTGCTGGCGCTCCACTTCGTCGAACAGGGCGGCGGCCTGCTTGGTGCGGCCCTGATTCAGGCGCTGCTGCGCGGCCGCGTAAAGCGTATCGACGTCGCGCGCGACGTAGGCGGTGTCCTTGTTTCCGCCCCTCCCGCCTGCGCATCCTGCGGTGAGGACGATCGCGCCGGTGGCGGCAGCGAGAAGGGCGATCTTGAAGCGCGAGCGTTCGAACATGGCCGGGTCTATAACCAGCGCTTTGCTGAACGCCAAGTGAAGTTGCACGGCAAGGCGACAGGAAGGCATTTCTTCCCCGGCTTAGACGCTGAATCGGCGAAGTTCGGCATTGTCTGGCGCGGCGTGCCTGCCATAGTCGGACCGATATGGCCGGCAGCAACGCTCTCTCCTCTCCCGTCTTGTCCGATGCACTGGTTATCCTGGGTGCAGCGGGCATCGTGATTCCCGTTTTCAACCGTTTCCGCATCACCCCGGTGATCGGGTTCATCCTCGTAGGGCTGCTGGTCGGCCCCTTCGGTCTCGGCCGGCTGGTGTTCGATACGCCGTGGCTGTCCTGGGTGACGATAACCGACCCCGACGGGCTGGAGATATTCGCCGAATTCGGCATCATCCTGCTGCTGTTCTCGATCGGCCTGGAACTGTCGTTCGGCCGCTTGTGGGCGATGCGGCGCTTCGTGTTCGGGCTCGGCTCGCTGGAACTGATCCTGACCGGCAGCGCCCTCACATTCTTCTTCGCCGCGATCGGGCAGGGATTCTCCGGCGCGATGGCGCTCGGCCTCGCACTGGCGCTATCCTCCACGGCGCTCGTCCTCAAGATGACCGACACCACCACCCCGGTCGGCCGCGCGGCGCTCGCCATGCTGCTGTTCGAGGATATCGCGCTGGTGCCGATCATCTTCCTGCTGGGCGCACTGGCACCCCACGCCAAGGGCGCGGGAATGGACGGCCTGATCCACACGCTGGTCTGGGGCACGCTGGTCGTCACCGCGCTGCTGGTGCTGGGCCGCTACCTGCTCCCGCCGCTCTTCGCGCAGGCGGCACGCACCAAGAGCCCCGAACTGTTCCTGGCGGCCAGCCTGCTGGTGGTGATCCTGGCCTCGCTGGCGACGGGGGCGACCGGTCTTTCCCCTATAGTCGGCGCGCTCGTCGCGGGCCTGCTGATCGCCGAGACCGAATACCATACCGAGGTCGAACAGATCATCGAGCCGTTCAAGGGCCTCGCGCTCGGCGTGTTCCTCATCACCATCGGCATGAGCATCGACCTTCGGATCGTGTGGGAGAACCTCACCTCGATCCTGATCGCCGCGGTTGGCGTGATCCTGCTCAAGTCCACGGTGACGGGCCTGCTGCTGCGCATGATGGGCGCCCGGCGCGGCACCGCGACCGAAACCGGCATCCTGATGTCGAGCCCTTCGGAAACGACGCTGATCGTGCTGAGCGCGGCGGGCGCGGCACAGCTCATCCAGCCAGGCACGGCGATGTTCTGGCAGATCGTCACCGCGCTGGGCCTTACCGTCACCCCGCTGCTGTCGATGATCGGCAAGCTGCTCGCCAAACAGGTGGACAGCGTGGAAACGCCGCACCAGCCCGCCGAGGCGACCGACAAGCCGCAGACCCTCATCATCGGCTTCGGGCGCGTCGGACGGCTGGTGGCCGACATGCTGGCCCGTCACGGCCGCCCCTACCTCGCGGTGGACAGCAATACCGACCTCGTCACGGACGGGCGCCGCCATGGCTACACGGTGGCCTTCGGGGATGCCGGTCGCGGCGATGCCATGCTGCGCTTCGGCGCAGCCGGTGCGGCGGCGGTGATCCTGACGATGGACGAACCCGTCACCGCCCAGCGCATCGTCCGCAAGCTGCGCGCCGATTTTCCCGACCTGCCGATCATCGCCCGCGCCCGCGACGCCGAGCATGCTGCCGTGCTCTATCGCGCCGGCGCCACGCACGCGGTGCCCGAAACGCTCGAAAGCTCGTTGCAACTCTCGGAAGCCGCACTCACCGAGATCGGCGTCGCCATGGGGCCGGTAATCGCCTCGATCCACGAAAAGCGCGACGAATTCCGCGAACAGATCAAGGAACAGGGCGGCCTGGCGCAGAAACCTGCGCTCAAGTCAGGCCAGTTGAAGCAGCCCGAGCGGGCCTAGACGGAGAGGGCTACAACGATCGCGGCTCGAACACGGACCAGCCGGTCCGCTGAACAAGCCGCTCCAGCGCCAGTTGCCCGAGGTGCGAATTGCCGCTCTGGTTGAGCCCGGGAGACCATACCGCGATACTCGCGGTGCCCGGCGCCACGGCAAGAATTCCGCCGCCAACGCCCGACTTTCCGGGCAACCCGATGCGATAGGCGAAATCGCCCGAGTTATCGTAGTGGCCGCAGGACATCATCAACGCATTGATGCGCCGCGCACGCCGCTCATTGATGACGCGGTGCCCGTGCGAGATTCCGCCGTTCATCAGATAGCGCCCGGCCAGCGCAAGTTGGCGGCAACTCATGGCGAGCGCGCAGAAGTGGAAATAGGTCCCCAGCACCCGCTCGACATCGCCGTGGATATTGCCGAAAGCCCGCATGTAATTGGCCAGCGCGCGGTTGCGAAAACCCGTCTCGCTCTCGGCGGCGGCCACGACCTCGTCGATGACGATGCCGTCGTCACCCGCGAGTTCGCGCACGAAGCGCAGCATCTGGCCGATCGCCTCGCGCGGCTCCAGGCGCCCGAGCAGCACGTCGGTGACGACGATGGCCCCGGCGTTGATGAAAGGATTGCGCGGGATGCCATGCTCGGTTTCAAGCTGGACGATCGAATTGAACGCACTGCCGGACGGTTCACGGCCCACCCGGCTCCACAACTGATCTCCCACCGCGCCCAGTGCCAGCGTCAGCGCAAAGACCTTGGAAATCGACTGTATCGAAAACGCCTCTTCGGCATCACCCGCCGTGTGCACCGCGCCGTCCGCCATGACCACCGCGATCCCGAACTTGGTGTCCGGCACGGCAGCCAGCGGCGGGATATAGTCCGCCACCTTCCCGCGATAGTCGGCGAAGCGGAGTTCCTCCGCGATTTCGGCGATAATCGCGCCGGGTGCGTCAGCGCCCGAAGTTCCCTTGTTTAATGAAGCTTCCAAACTACCGGCACCCCGCGATAGTGCACTCCATCGTAAACAGGCACCCTTCCGCGAATAGGACTGGCTGCAGGAAGATTCCCGCAGCGCCAAGAATATAGCCAAGCTTATCCTTTTTCATGCCCATCCGCCCCCCAAGGTGAAAACTATCCTGCCAGAACGGCCTTCACCGCAGCAATGGCGTCCGCCGCCTTGTCGCCGTCGGGACCGCCGCCCTGCGCCATGTCGGCGCGGCCGCCGCCGCCCTTGCCGCCCAGCGCTTCCACACCCTTGCGGACCAGATCGACGGCGCTGATCGTGCCGGTGAGGTCTTCGGTGACGGCAGCGGCGATGCTCGCCTTGCCCTCGTTCACCGCGACGATCGCGGCGACGCCCGAGCCCATGCGCTGCTTCGCCTGATCGAGCAGGCCGCGCAGTTCCTTGGGATCGAGCCCCTCGAGCACTTGCCCCGAGAACTTCACGCCGTTCACTTCTTCGTCGGCAGCTTCAGCCTTGGCACCGCCGCCGCCGAGCGCCAGCGCCTTCTTCGCTTCGGCCAGTTCGCGTTCGAGCTTGCGACGCTCGTCCAGCAGCGCGGCGACGCGGGTTTCGACATCTTCGGGAGTGGTGCGCAGCAGCCCGGCCGCGCCCTTCAGCGCGTCCTCACGGGCGACCAGCCACTGGCGCGCGCCCTCGCCGGTCAGAGCCTCGATACGGCGCACGCCCGAGGAAACGGCGCTTTCCGAAACGATACGGAACACACCGATATCGCCCGTGGCGCGCACATGCGTGCCGCCGCAAAGCTCGACCGAATAAGTGCGCTCGCCGCCTTCGGTCTTTGCCGTGCGGCCCATGGAAAGAACGCGCACTTCATCGCCGTACTTCTCGCCGAACAGTGCCATGGCGCCGGCGCCAATGGCGTCGTCAGGCGTCATGAGGCGAGTCAGGACCGGGTCGTTCGCACGGATTTCCGCATTCACCTCGGCTTCGATCGCAGCGATATCCTCGGCGGTGAGGGCAGTCGGGTGCGAGAAGTCGAAGCGCAGGCGTTCGGCGGCGACCAGCGATCCCTTCTGGGTAACATGATCGCCCAGACGCTTGCGCAGCGCGGCATGAAGGAGGTGCGTGGCGGAGTGATTGGCACGAACCGCGTCACGGCGCTCGACATCGACCGTGAGGTTCACGGCATCGCCGACCTTGATCGTGCCTGCCTCGACCGTACCGCTCATCGCGTGAAGGCGGCCGAGCGGCTTCGCGGTGTCGGCAACGTCGATCTTCAGGCCATTCGCGCCTGCGATCGCACCGCGATCGCCTTCCTGACCGCCCGATTCGCCATAGAACGGGGTCTGGTTGGTAACCACGACAACCTGATCGCCGGCAGTGGCCGAAATGACCTCCTTGCCGTCCTTCACCAGCGCCACGACCTGGCCTTCGCCGGTCGTGGAGGCGTAGCCGGTGAACTCGGTCGCGCCTTCGCGCTCGGCGATGTCGAACCACACTTCGCTGTCGGCGGCCTGCCCCGAACCCTTCCACGCGGCGCGGGCGGCAGCCTTCTGCTGGGCCATGGCAGCATCGAAACCGGCGCGGTCCACCGCGATGCCGCGCGAACGCAGGGCGTCTTCGGTCAGGTCGTAAGGGAAGCCGAAAGTATCATAGAGCTTGAACGCGGTCTCGCCGGGGAGCTCGCCGCCCTCACCCATGTCGCCGGTCGCTTCGTCCAGCAGCTTGAGGCCATTGGCGAGCGTGCGACGGAACTGCACTTCCTCGCGCTCCAGCGTTTCCTCGATCAGCGGCTGGGCGCGGCCGAGCTCCGGATAGGCCTGGCCCATCTCGGCGACCAGCGCGGGGACAAGGCGATGCATCAGCGGGTCACGCGCGCCGAGCAGATGAGCATGGCGCATGGCGCGGCGCATGATGCGACGCAGGACATAGCCGCGGCCTTCGTTGGACGGTAGCACGCCGTCGGCCAGCAGGAAGCTGGTGGAACGCAGATGGTCCGCGATCACACGGTGGCTGGCGCGCTGCTCGCCCTCGGCGGCAACGCCGGTGAGGCTTTCCGAGGCGGCAATCAGCGCCTTGAACGTGTCGATATCGTAGTTGTCATGCACGCCCTGCATGACCGCCGAGATGCGTTCGAGGCCCATGCCCGTATCAATCGAGGGCTTGGGCAGATTGCCGACGATCTCGCCCGCAGCCTGTTCGAACTGCATGAACACGAGGTTCCAGATCTCGATGAAGCGGTCGCCATCTTCCTCCGGGCTACCCGGAGGGCCGCCCCAGATGTGATCGCCGTGGTCGAAGAAGATTTCCGAGCACGGGCCGCACGGGCCTTCGTCACCCATCGCCCAGAAGTTGTCCTTCGTCGGGATGCGGATGATCTTCGATTCGGGCAGGCCGGCGACCTTCTTCCACAGATCGAAGGCTTCATCGTCAGTGTGATAGACGGTGACCAGCAGCTTCTCGACCGGAAGGCCCCATTCCTTGGTCAGCAGGGTCCAGGCGTGGGTGATCGCCTGTTCCTTGAAGTAGTCGCCGAACGAGAAGTTGCCCAGCATCTCGAAGAAAGTGTGGTGGCGCGCGGTGTAGCCGACGTTGTCGAGATCGTTGTGCTTGCCGCCGGCGCGTACGCACTTCTGCGACGACGTGGCGCGCGGCGTGGCGCGGGTTTCAAGGCCCGTGAACACGTTCTTGAACGGCACCATGCCGGCATTCACGAACATCAGCGTCGGGTCGTTATAAGGAACGAGCGGCGCGGACTGGACGGCCTCGTGACCATTGCTGGCGAAATAGTCGAGGAAGGACCGGCGGATTTCGTTGGTCGTGTGCATAACCCGCGCCGATAATCCAGCGACGCGGCGGCGGCAAGCCGGTTGCTGCGGTCAGACTGGTCGAGATTTGCGATAATCGGCAGCGGTGTGCGCTGACGGCCACAGGAAACGACCTTGGGGCATAGTTCATCCAGCGAGCGCCCATGCCATTGCATTGCCCTCGCTGCCCCGCTTAGGTTCGCGCGATCCGGCTCTCAAAACAGATTTCAAAGGGGAATTTCATGGATCGTCGCTCGTTTCTGGGCCAGGCCAGCGTTGCAGCGCTGGTCGCAGGCATGCCGGCCGGGCTGGCCGCCGCCAGCAACGGATCGCGCAATGGCGACGCTGCTCTCAGAGCCCTGCTGGACCGGATTTTCGCAGACCGCCTGGCAGAAAACCCGGAAGGCGCCACGCGGCTCGGGCTCGACAGCGGCGCGAATGCCGCCCTCAAGTCCCGGCTTTCGGGCCGTTCGACGGCAGACAGTGCACGCGAACTTGCCCGGTCCCGCGCCGAACTCGGAGCGGTGAAGGCGATCGGCAGCAGCGGGCTCGGCGCTGATGCCAAGCTCGATTACGATGTCGTCACCTATCAGCTCGAACGGAGCATCGCCGGGCAGCAAAGCTTCACTTACGGTTCCAGCGGCGGCCGCTTCACACCTTATCTGATCAGTCAGCTCACAGGCGCCTATCAGGATGTGCCTGACTTTCTCGACACCCAGCACCGTGTGAACAGCGCCGAAGACGCGGATGCCTATCTGGCACGGCTCGGCGCATTCGCAACCGTTCTGGATCAGGAAAGCGAGAGACAGCGCGAGGATGCTGCGCGGGGCGTCTATGCCCCCGACTATATTCTCGACACCACGCTCAGGCAGTTCGCCGCCCTTCGGGACAAGTCTGCCGGAGAGACCGGGCTCGTGACGGGGTTCGCGGCCAAACTCGCCAAGGCGAACCTGCCGCCGGAACGTGCGGTGCAAGCCACCCGGATCGTCGAGGATAAAGTGTTCCCGGCGCTCGACCGGCAGCGCGCATTGGTGAACGAACTGCGCGCAAAAGCCGTTCATGATGCCGGTTGCTGGCGGCTGCCCGATGGCGAGGCCTACTATACCGCCGCGGCAGAGGCCGCGACCACGGTTCGCATGAGCGGCGAGGAAATTCATCGCCTCGGCCTTGATCAGGTGGCCGAGATCGGCGGCCGGATCGATGCGATCCTCAAAAAGCAGGGAATGAGCCAGGGCACCGTGGGGGAGCGCCTCGTTGCGCTCAACCAGAGGCCGGACCAGCTCTATCCCAACACCGACGAGGGCCGCGCTTCGCTGCTCGGCGAACTCAACGCGCAGATCGTCAAGATGCAGGCCCGGCTTTCGGAACAATTCGCCACGCTCCCCAAGGCGCCCGTCGAAGTCCGCCGCGTGCCGCCTGCCATCCAGGCCGGCGCGCCGGGCGGTTACTATCAGAACGCCTCGCTCGATGGCTCACGCCCTGCGATCTACTACATAAACCTGCGCGATACTTTCGACCGGCCGAAGTTCGGCCTCGCCACGCTTACGCATCATGAGGCGGTCCCCGGCCATCACCTCCAGGTCATGCTGGCGCTGGAATCGCAGGACATTCCGATGATCCGTCGGCGTGGTGGCTTCAGCGGCTACAGCGAAGGCTGGGCGCTCTATTCCGAGCAACTGGCGGACGAAATGGGGATGTATGAAGGCGATCCGCTTGGCCAGGTCGGCTACCTCCAGTCACTGCTTTTCCGTGCCACCCGTCTCGTAGTGGACTCCGGGATGCACGCCAAGCGCTGGAGCCGCGAGAAGGCGACCGACTATCTGATAGCGACCACCGGCATCGCCCGTGGGCGCAGCCAGGGCGAGATCGATCGCTACACCGTCTGGCCGGGGCAGGCCTGCAGCTACAAGATCGGACACACGATGTGGGTGAAGCTGCGTGACGAGGCCCGCGCGAAGGCCGGTGCGAAGTGGGACCCTCGCGCCTTCCATTCGGTGCTGCTCAAGGGTGCACTGCCGCTCGCCGTGCTCGAACAGCTGGTCAAGGCCCGTTACGCCTGACGCTGACCGGCACAAGGCAAAGCAGGGCAAAAAGAAAACCCCGGTCGCTTGGACCGGGGTTTTTCTTATTTCCAATAATCCGATGCCTTATTCGGCATCTTCCGCCGAGGGACCGACCATCATCTCTTCAGCAAGGCCGGCCGTGCGGGCGCGGATCGCCTTTTCGAGACGGTCGCAGATCTCCACGTTTTCCTTGAGATAGGTCTTGGCGTTTTCACGCCCCTGGCCGATGCGGATCGAATCATAGCTGAACCATGCCCCGGACTTCTCGACGATGCCGGCCTTGACGCCCAGATCGAGGATCTCGCCGATCTTCGAGATACCCTCGCCGTACATGATGTCGAATTCGACCTGCTTGAACGGCGGCGCGACCTTGTTCTTCACGACCTTCACGCGGGTGGCATTGCCGACGATGTCGTCACGGTCCTTGATCTGGCCGGTGCGGCGAATGTCGAGGCGGACCGAAGCGTAGAACTTGAGCGCGTTGCCGCCCGTGGTCGTCTCGGGGTTGCCGTACATGACGCCGATTTTCATGCGCAGCTGGTTGATGAAGATCACCATGCAGCGCGAGCGGCTGATCGAACCGGTCAGCTTGCGGAGCGACTGGCTCATCAGGCGGGCCTGAAGACCGACGTGGCTGTCGCCCATCTCGCCTTCGATTTCCGCGCGGGGAACAAGCGCGGCAACCGAGTCGACCACCAGAACGTCGATCGCGTTCGAGCGCACCAGCGTATCGGTGATTTCGAGCGCCTGTTCGCCGGTATCGGGCTGCGAGACGATCAGTTCATCGATGTTGACGCCCAGCTTCTTGGCGTAGACCGGGTCAAGCGCGTGCTCAGCGTCGATGAAGGCGGCAGTGCCGCCGGACTTTTGCGCTTCGGCGATGACATGGAGCGCGAGAGTGGTCTTGCCCGAGCTTTCCGGCCCGTAGACTTCGATCACACGGCCGCGCGGAAGACCACCGACCCCCAGCGCGATGTCGAGCCCCAGCGAGCCGGTGGAGATCGCCTCGACCTGCATCGCCTCCTTGGAACCCAGCTTCATCGCGGAGCCCTTGCCGAACGCCTTGTCGATCTGCGCAAGCGCGGCTTCGAGCGCCTTCTGACGGTCCATGTTGTCCTTTTCCTTGCCTTCCTGGATCAGCTTGAGCTGAGCAGCCATGTCACTTCCCCTTTGCTACCGGCCTGACCGGAAAGGTCAACGTCGCGGGAAGCTATGTATCGCCTTTGTTCTCACGGAACAAGAGGCGAACACCGGCTTATTTCCTATTTTTAACGCCGCCTGCCGTGCGTGCGAGAACATCCCCGACTTTTTCAGAGAGCTGCTGAACCGAGAAGGGTTTCGGCATGAACCACGCATTGGCGATGCCGATTTCCTTGCGCAGCTGCTCCTCCGCATAGCCCGACATGAACAGCACCGGCAGGTCCGGCGCAATGCGGCGGATCTCCCGCGCCATGGCCGGACCATCGAGCGAGGGCATCACCACATCGGAAACCACCAGGTCGAACCGGCCGCCTTCCTGCACCAGTTCAAGCCCCTCCTCGCCATCGCGCGCGCACGTCACCTCGTAGCCCTGCCGGGTGAGCGCCCGCTCCGCAACGATGCGCACGGGATCCTCGTCCTCCACCAGCAGGATCGTGCCGCCGCCCGCCCACTGGCTGGGTTCCGCCTCCACTTCCTCTACCGGTGCGGGCGCAGCCGCCGCCCCCGGCGCAACATGGTGGACCGGCAGATAGACGACGAAGCGCGTCCCCCTGCCCACTTCGCTCTCCGCGAAGATGAAGCCGCCTGACTGCTTGACGATGCCATAGACCGTCGAAAGCCCGAGGCCGGTGCCCTTGCCCTGCTCCTTGGTGGTGAAGAAAGGCTCGAAGATCTTGCCGAGATGCTCGGGCGGAATACCCCCGCCGGTATCCTCGACGATGAGCGCGGTATAGTCGCCCGCCGGGATGATCTCGCTGCGCATCGCACGCACATCGGTATTGGTGATGCGCCGCGTGGCGAGCGTCAGCGTGCCCGAACCATCGCTGCCCTTGCGCATCTGCATCGCATCGCGCGCGTTGACGGCAAGGTTGACGATCACCTGCTCAAGCTGCGTCGGGTCGGCCCGCACGGGCCCAAGGTCGCGGTCGTGACTGACGACCAGCTGGATTTTCTCGCCGATCAGGCGGCGCAGCATCTGGGAAACGTCCGCCACCACGTCGGGAAGCTGGAGCACTTCGGGCCGCAGCGTCTGCTGGCGGGAGAACGCGAGCAATTGCCGCGTCAGCGACGCCGCGCGATTGGAATTCGCGCGAATTTGCTGGATATCGTCATAGTCGGAATCGCCGGGCGTATGGCGCATCAGCATGAGATCGCAGGTGCCCAGGATCGCCGTCAGCACGTTGTTGAAATCGTGCGCAACGCCGCCTGCGAGCTGGCCAACGGCCTGCATCTTGGTGGCCTGAGCGACCTGCCGCTTGAGCCGCGTTTCCTCCGAAGTATCCGTAAGGCCGAGCAGTACGGCCGCCTCGCCGAGGCCGCGCACGCCGGCCAGGCTGAGCGATACCGGATCGTCAGGCTGACTGGAAAGCCGCACTGCGATATCGCCGGCCGCGGCCGGTCCTTGCGCAAAGCGCCGGATCGCCTCGGACAGCGCCCGCTTGTCATCCCGCACGACCAGGTCGGTAGGATAAGTCGGGGGCGATTGCCCCTCCTGCCCGGCCGCGCGCATGAAGGCGGGGTTTGCGAAAAGCAGCCGGCCGTCCCGGTCGGCCATGGCAAGGCCCAGCGGCAACTGGCTGAGCAGGGCTTCGAGATGCGGCGCAGCAGTTCCACCGCCGCCGCCAGCGCCAATACCCTGTCCCGCCTCCATCACCAGCATCAGCGAAGGGGTGGTGTTGGGATCGGGTTCGACGGGCGAATCCGGATCGGCCACGGGAACGTGATAGAGCACCAGCGGCCCGCCGCGCCCCGTATCGCGCGCCCAGCCGATCCGTTCGCCCTCGTCCTGGCTGATGAGCGAAACGAAATCCAGGCCGGTCATGTCGGCCAGCACGTCTCCGGTCGCGCGCTGGGCAAAGCCCGCGCTCGCTGCGCGGATCATGCCGTCAGGATCGACGAGCGCCGCCGAAATCCCGGCGCGGGCCAGCCCTTTGCCGAGCTTTCCGTCTATCTGCCGGACCAGTTCCCCCACGAGGTCAACCGAGCTGACCGGCTGGATACGCCACACCAGAAAGTCGTCGGCCCGGCCAGAGCGCTGGATTTCCACGCGCCAGTCGGCCGCGTGATCGCCTTCCGAACGCACGTCGGCACGGGCGTGCCCGTCCCGCCAAGCCGCGCGCACGGCATCGGTGAGACGCTCCAGGCCGGCATCGTCCACCGGCAGCCTGGGCGGGGGATTGGCGGTACCGAACCACAGCTCGAAGCTGCCATTGGCGCAGGCGAGGCGCCCGGCCCGGTCCGTCACCACGATCGCAGTGTCGGAACGGTCTATCGCTGCCACCGTAACCGACCAGTCGGGCTGCGCGAATTCGGTCTCTGCCGCTTGCGGGCGGCGGTTGGCCACCAGCCATGCGAGGGCGGAGAAGGCGATCAGCACGGCTACAAGGACGGAGACGAGCAACCCGTCTCCGCTCACCAGCCAGACCAGCGCCGCGCTCGCCACCAGAGCGATCCCGACGACCGCCGTGTCGGAAAGTCCGCCGATGCGCTGCCGGCCTGCGTTCATGCGATTCCTTCCGTACCTTCCGTGTCGCCGGCCTTTTCGGGCGCCGAACCCTCGCCATGGCGGAACAACGAGCGGTGGCGGCGCGCCCGATGCTTGCGCCCGATCCAGTAGCGCCAGAACCACATCGTGAGAAAGTAGCTGACGAACGCGGCCACCACCGACTGGATGAACAGGCCGATCACCACCGCCGGGGCGGTGTCGGAGACAAGCCAGTTGCGCCACTCGGCCAGACCCGCGCCTTCACGCACCATCGCCTCTACCGTCGCGATATCGGCGTGGTACCCGAAGCTGTTGCCGATCGCGACCGCCACGGGGAGAATGATAAGCAGGGTCGTCACCGGATTGCTGATGAAGGTGACGGCGGCAGCCAGCGGAATATTCCCGCGGAACGGCACGCACATCAGCGCTGCGCCCACGATCTGGACTCCCGGAATCAGTGCGAAGATGCCGATGAACATGCCCACCGCCACGCCGCGCGGCACGGACCGGCGGGTAAAGCGGAACAGTTCGGGGCGGCGCGTGAAGGGCGCCGTGAAGCGATTCGCCTCAAGCTGCGCATGCGTGGGCATCTGGCCATGCAGCCAGGCACCCAGGCGGTGCAGCAGCGTGCTCACTTGTGTTCGCGCAGGAGGCGGCCCTGCTCCCGCTTCCAGTCGCGTTCCTTGATCGTGTCGCGCTTGTCGGCCGCGTTCTTGCCCTTGGCGAGCGCCAGTTCGACTTTCGCGCGCCCCCGTCCGTTGAAATAGATCGAGAGCGGCACGAGCGTCATGCCCTTGCGCTCCACCGAGCCTTGCAGACGCGAGATTTCCCGCTCGTGCAGCAAGAGCTTGCGGGGGCGCTTCGGCACGTGATTGTAACGGTTGCCGTGGCTGAATTCGGGAACGTTGGAGTTCACCAGCCAGCATTCGCCGTTCTTGATCTCGGCGTAGGACTCCGCGATCGAACCCTCGCCGAACCGCAGCGATTTGACCTCGGTGCCGGTCAGCGCGATGCCGGCCTCGAAGGTTTCCTCGATGTAGTACTCGAAGCGGGCCCTGCGGTTTTCCGCGACGCTCTTGTGCTTGTCGAATGTCTTGTGTTGCGGACGTGCCATGATGTCCCGGCATGTAGGGATTCGCGCGCAAAAAGGAAACGCCCCGTTTGCGCTCTTTCGTCATGATGTGTGCCACATCCGATCCGTCGCCCGGTAAGGCGTTCGGCTCCCCGGCCCGCCCGGTTGAACGAACCTAAGTAGTTGGCCTTAGATGAATGCAATTTAACGCCTAGTGACCAGTAAATCACCCTTGCAAAGGGGAAATTCCCTCGGAATAACCAAGAACAAATGGGGGATATTTACGTGAGAATGCTGCTCCGGTCGGTTCTGCCGTCCGCCTTGCTTGTTCTTGATCCAGCACATGCCATGGCTGCGCCGGAAGCACCGCCGCTCGATGCCTATGGAGAACTACCTCGAATCGAGGACGTTGCCATTTCACCTGACGGCCAGGCCATCGCCACCGTCGCGCAGGACGAAGGCGATCGCCGCGTCATTGTCATGAAGGACGGCAAGCCCCTGCTGAACGGTTCGTCCGGCAAGACCAAGGTGCGCGCCATCGAATGGGCGGACAGTGATACCGTGTTGCTGACCAACAGCAGCACGGTTTCGCTCTTCGGCTTCGCTGCCGCAAAATACGAACTCAGCGGCACGATCATATTGCCCATGAAGCCGGGCAACGAATCCGGCCTTGTCTTCGCAAAGAACCAGGCCATCGCGAAGACCACGCGAGGCCGCTACGGCATCCGCAACATCGCCGGCCGCACCGTAGGCTATTTCGGCGGCCTCGCGCTCGACGTCGATGGCGGGGAAACCCGCTTCCGCCATGGCCGCGCCACACTCTACGCAGTGGACATACAGACCAATCGGGCGCGGATTGCCGCCGCGGCACCGGCCGAAAATCACTATCGGGACTGGCTGGTCGATGCGGCCGGCAACGTTGCCGTGACCCTGGACATCTCCGAATCCACCGGCGTCTGGAAAATCACCCCGGCCAAGGGACAGGAACTGGCGCGCGGCGTGGACCCGACCGGCGACGTCAGCCTCGTCTCCTTCGGCAAGGGCGGCTCGACCGTGATCTACCAGGTCGAGGACGAGGACGGTAACGACCGCTGGTTCGAAGTCCCGCTGGCCGGCGGCGAGTCCAGGGAAATCCTGAACGATATCGCCATAGAACGGCTGTTCGTCGATCGCAGCACCGGCAACATGATCGGCTACCGGATGTCGGGGGAAAGCCGGAAGACCGTAATGGACGATCCCGCCCACCAGAGTGCGCTGACCCGGATATTCCGCGCGTTCTCCGGCCGCGAAGCCCATTTGGTAGACTGGACACCGGACTTTTCGAAGGTGGTCGTAAGGACCACCGGCAACAAGGACAGCGGCACCTGGTTCCTCGTGGACGTACCCAATCGGCGCGCGGACCCCATCGGCGATGAGCGCCCCAAGATCGCGCCCGAACAGGTCGGCCCGATCTCGCTGGTCAATTATACCGCGCAGGACGGGCTGGAAATGGACGGGGTCCTGACCTTGCCTCCCGGCCGCGAAGCCAAGAACCTCCCGTTGATCGTGCTGCCCCATGGCGGCCCGGCCGCACACGACAAGCCCGAATTCGATTGGTGGGCTCAGGCATTCGCTTCACGCGGATATGCGGTATTCCAACCCAATTTCCGGGGCTCGACAGGGCGATCGGACGCGTTCCGCCATGCTGGCGACGGCGAATGGGGCCGGAAGATGCAGACCGACATTTCGGACGGCGTCGCGGAACTGGCAAAGCGCGGGCTGGTCGATCCGAGGCGCGCCTGCATCGTCGGCGCAAGCTATGGCGGCTATGCGGCCCTGGCGGGGGTCACGCTCCAGAACGGGCTCTATCGCTGTTCCGTGGCCGTTGCAGGCGTCGCCGACCTTCCGATGATGTACAGCACCGATGTGCGGGAGAGCGGCGATTCCAAGATGCTCGGCAAGGCGCTGCGCGAACAGCTCGGCGATCCGAAGCGCTATGGCGAGGTTTCACCGCGCCGGTTCGCCGCGAAGGCCGATGCGCCGGTCCTGCTGATCCACGGCAAGGACGATACCGTGGTCGCCTATCGCCAGAGCCAGGCCATGGCGGAAGCGCTCAAGGACGCGGGTAAGCCTTATGAACTGGTAACGCTTCCGGGTGAGGACCACTGGCTGTCCCGTGAGGAAACGCGCAAACGCATGCTGCTGGAAACCATGCGCTTCGTGCAGAAATACAACCCGGCGGACTGAGCCGTCCAGAAAACCCCAGGTCCCCCGGAGACGATCCGGGGGACCTGGGATATCATGCCTTTGTTCAGAGCAGACCGGCGTGGACCAGCGCTTCGTCCACCGCCGTGCGTGCCTTTTCGCTGCAAGGGACCAGCGGCAGGCGCAGTTCGTTCTCGATCCAGTCATGGACCTGCGCCAAGGCATACTTGCAGGGGCCGGGCGAGCTGTCCTCGAACATCGCATAGTGCAGCGGATAGAGCAGGTCGTTAAGGCGGCGCGCCTCTTCGAGGTCATTGGCCGCGCAGGCCGCCTGGAATTCCGCGCAGAGCTTCGGCGCGACGTTCGCCGTCACCGAGATGCAGCCCACGCCGCCGGCCGCGTTGAACGGCAGGGCCAGCTCATCGTCGCCGCAAAGCTGCACGAAGCCCTTGCCGATCCCCATGCGGTGATCGGTCACGCGCGACAGGTCGCCGCTGGCATCCTTGATGGCGATGAACCGGTCGGGATAGCGCCGCGCGAGTTCGCAAACCGTTTCGGGCAGCAGGTCAGTGACCGTGCGGCCGGGAACGTTGTAAAGCACGATCGGCAGATCGCTGTGTTCGGCAAGGTAGCTGAAGTGGGCCAGCAGACCGTCCTGGCTCGGGCGGTTGTAGTAGGGCGCCACCAGCAGCGCGGCCGAAGCACCGCACTTCTTCGAAAAATTCATGTGCAGCAGCGCATTCATCGTGTCGTTGCTGCCGCAACCCGCGATCACCGGCACCCGGCCCGCGGCCTGTTCGATGCAGACTTCGATGACGCGGTGATGCTCCGCGTTCGAGAGCGTCGAATTTTCGCCGGTGGTCCCACAGGGAACGAGCGCGGAAGAACCCGACTCGATCTGCCAGTCCACGAGTCGCCGAAAAGCCTGCTCATCGAACGCTCCGTCGCGAAACGGTGTAACAAGCGCAGGAATGGAACCCGAGAACATGGACTTTACCTCACCTGATGTTCAATGATCGGGCCAACGGACCCGATGTTCAGCGCCTGATAAGGAGCCTTTTCCCAAAATGTCCAGCATGCAGCGTGCCGCCCCCCTCGTCCTGCTTGCTTCGACCGCCTTGTCTGGCATCGTTTTCGGGAGCCCCGCAGCCGCGCAGGACGGTCGTGAATGGGATCTCGCCAAGGCCCGTGCGATGCAGTCGCACGACATGGTGGTGCACCAGTCGATCGACCGCTGGCGCCAGCTTGTGGCGTCCGATCAGTTCGATTTCGGCAGCTATGCCAGCTTCCTGATGACCTATCCCGGCTATCCGCAAGCCGACAAGATTCGCGCTTCGGCAGAGCGTGCGCTGATAAACCAGTCACCCGACGCCAATTCGGTCGTCTCGTTCTTCAGCCGCTATCCCCCACTCTCCAATCAGGCAGCCGGTCGCTATGCCGCGGCACTGACCACGCTGCGCCGCCCGGATGCGCAAGTGCGTGCCATCGCGGCATGGCGGGGCGGCACGTTGTCACCCAATGATGAAGCGCTGATTCTCGCCACATATCGCGGAACCCTGACCGCCGCCGATCACGACGCGCGGATGGACCGCCTGCTCTGGCAGAGCGAAACCTCCCAGGCCGAACGGCAGGTCTCCTTCGTCTCGGCCGAACGCCGCGCCCTGTTCATGGAACGGCTGGCGATGCTTCAGGGCTCGCCGGCGGGATCGCTCGGCCTCGCGCTGACGCCGCAGATGAATGCCGACGCCGGATATATCTATGCCCGTGCGGTTCAGGCGCGGAAAACCGGCAATCTACCTGCCGAAATCTCGCTCCTGTCCACTCGTCCAACGCTGACATCCCCCGTTCCCGAACCGGAAAAGTGGGTGCGCGAACTGTTGACCGCCGCGAAGGGCGCTGGCGCCGATGCCGCCGTGCGCATCGCCAGCGGGATCGACGATGCCTTTCCGCCCGGCACCGATATCAGCCAGCTCTCCTATCGCCTGCGCGACGATTACACGACGCTTGTCTGGCTGGGCGGCACCAAGGCGCTGTGGCAATTGGGCGATGCCCGCCGCGCCGCTCCGCTGTTCTATCGCTATGGCGCCGCCGCGCAGACGCCCGGCACCCGCTCCAAGGGCTTCTACTGGGCCGGCCGCGCGCTGGCCCGCGCCGGGGACACGGCAGGCGCCAATCGCTACTTCGAGATGGCGGCCGCCTACCCGCACTACTTCTATGGCCAGCTCGCGCTGGAACGCCTGAGCCGTCCCCTGCCCAATCTCGACACCCGCCCCCGCGCCGTACCTACCCCGGCCGAGCGCTCCGCCTTTTTCGCCAAGCCGCTGACCAATGCGGTGCGCGATGTTGCCCGCGACGGCGACTGGCGCACCACCGTCCAGTTCTTCCGGGAGATTTCGGATCAGGCGCAAAGCCAGGCCGACCACGTCCTCGTGGCCGAACTGGCGCAGCAGATCGGCCGCCGCGATCTCGCCGTCATCCTCGGCCAGAGCGCCCATTCCGACGGATACCAGGACTTCGGACAGATCGCCTATCCGCTGATCCCGGTACCGCCGGGCGCGGATTTCGCCATGGTCCACGCCCTCACCCGGCAGGAAAGCCAGTTCGCCCAGAACGCGCTCAGCCACGCCGGCGCGCGCGGCCTGATGCAGCTGATGCCCGCCACCGCGCGCGAACAGGCGGGCAAGCTCGGCATGGCCTACGACCAGAACCAGCTGGTCAGCGACGCCAGCTACAACATCCGCCTCGGCGATGCTTACTTCACCCGCATGCGCAACTACTTCGGCGGCTCGCTGCCGCTGGCAGTCGGCGCCTACAACGCCGGCGCGGGCAATGTGAACAAGTGGCTCGCGGCCAACGGCGACCCGCGCACCGGCGCGGTCGACTGGATCGACTGGCTGGAGCAGATCCCCATCTACGAGACCAAGAACTACATCCAGCGCGTGCTGGAGAACGCCGTGGTCTACGAATCGATGTATCCGAGCCAGTCGGGCTATCGCGGGAATACGCCGCTTACGCAGCTCATCGGGAAGCGGTCGCCGGGGTGAAGTTTTAAAAGCTTCGAGAAGCAGGGGAGCATAGCCTCCCTGCACCCCCAATACCGTCTAGGTCATACCCAGCCTATCCGCTGCGCGCCCATGGTCGCGTCGGGAGACTTATTGGCTGCGCCGCAGGGAGCGCAAAACGTCAAGCCGCGCGCGACTCTGACATTTTGAGGGTCTGGGGGATCATCTCCCAGAACTTCCTCTGTTTAAATGCCCTTCACCCTGAACAGCCCCGCCCCATGCGAAGCAAGCCGCGCCGAAAAGCGCCCTTCGACCTGGCCAAGGTCCTTGCCCTCCCACAAATCCCGCACCGAAGCTCTCCGCCCGAGACCAAGCAGCGAGAGCGCCACGCCCACCTCGCGCGGCTGGTCCGCTACGTTGAACAGCGCCACGTAGCGATCCGCCCCGCCCTCCGCGCGCGCGGTCCAGACCTTGGTGCCGTCATCGAGGAACAGCGGCGCGTTGTCGGTGCTTGACTGGTTCACCGCCAGCACCTCGCGGTTGGTCAGCAGCGCCAGTGTCGGCGCGTCGAGGTGGCGCAGGTCGCCCCCCATGATGAGCGGCGAGCGGGCAATCGACCAGAGCGTCATCAGCGTGCGCTGTTCGTCGGGGGTGAAGCGGGTGTCGCGGTCTCCCAGCGCGAGGCGGCCGAGGGGGAGCATGTCGGCATCGGGCCAGAAGCCGGGACCACGGAACGGCGTCCAGTTTTCGAGGCGGGTGAACTGGGCGTGGAGCTGTGCCCATTCGTCCCAGAAATCGTCGGAAATGCGCCACATCTGTGCGTGCTGGCGAACGTGGGCACCGCGCAGGACCGGGGTCTCGCCGGGGGAGAGGCTGAGCACGATGGGTCGGCCGCAGCGGGCGATGGCCTTGGCAGCGGCCTCGATCTCGGGCGCGTGGGCATCGTATGGTCGGCTCATGTCGTCCATCTTGACGAAATCGACGCCCCAGGAGGCATAGAGTTTGAAGATGCTGTCGTAGTATTCCTGGGCGCCGGGCTTGCTCATGTCGACGCCGTACATGTCGGGGTTCCACGAGCACACGCTGGAGGTGTCGGCGATATCCTGCGCGCGCAGCTTGGTGCCGAGCACCGGAAGGTTGAGCTTCACGGCGTGGCGCGGGATGCCGCGCATGACGTGGATGCCAAACTTCATGCCCATGGCGTGGACCTTGGCGGCCAGCGGCGCAAAGCCCTTGCCGCCTTTTGACGACGGGAAGCGGTTCGGTGCGGGGATCATCCGGCCGTGAGCGTCAAGCGCCGGGACCGGGTTGGCGTTGTAGGTGTAGCTCCTGGCCTCCGGCTCGTACCACTGGATGTCGACGGTGAAGACGTCGTAACCGAAGGGCAGCAACTTGGTGCGCATGATCGCTGCGGTTTCGAGCGCCTGCGCCTCGGTAATGGTCCCGGCGAAGCTGTTCCAGCTGTTCCAGCCCATCGGTGGGCGCGGGGCGAGCGCGGCGCCGGGCGCCGGTTCGAGGATCGCCTGCGGTGCGCCGTTCTGGGCGCCGGCCTTCGCGGCGAGCCCGGCCAGCGGCGCGGAAGCGGCGGCGAGCAAGGCAGTGCGGCGTGAAATATCCATCTTGATCCTCAATTCCCGGTACGTCATTCGCCGCTCTTTTGTCGGACTAATAGACTTCGCGCAAGCCGGTGACGAAGCGGATCAGGGACTTGGCCGGACCGGCAATGCTTTATAAGGATCTCGTCATGAAACCTGCCGGTCCTCCTATCTCGCCTTCAGGCATGGCCGCGCTGCGTGCCCGCTACGACCACCTGCTCGGCAAGGAACGCCCGGAGATCGTCGAGATCGTGTCCTGGGCGGCGGGCAATGGAGATCGCTCGGAAAACGGTGACTATCTCTACGGCCGCAAGCGCATGCGCGAGATCGACCGAGAACTGGGCTACCTCGCCCGCCGCATGAAGGCGCTGCGGGTGGTGAACCCGGCGGACCAGACCGAGCGCGGCAAAGTGTTCTTCGGCGCCACGGTTACCATCGCCGACGAGGACGACAACCACAAGACCCTCACCATCGTCGGCGACGACGAGCAAGACGCTGCCAAGGGCCGGATCGGCTGGAGCGCGCCGATCGCCCGCGCCCTGCGCGGCGCCGCCGTGGGCGACCTGAAGATGGTGCGCCTGCCTTCCGGCGAGAAGGAATGGGAAGTCATGGAAATCGAATACCCGCAAGCCCGATCGTGCCGGCAGCTTGACGGCTGCCTCTGGCCCGATCAGAATTTCTTCATGAAATTTCGCGGCTTCGCTGGCCTCCTCCTGGGTGCGTCCCTGCTCATGACCCTCGGCTGCAAAGGCGATGCCGATGCGACGGGCGCGCCCTTTGCCGCATCGACCGAGCAACCCTCCGGTGCGCCGCTGACCCTGCAAGGGCGAGTGAACGATGCCGCCGGAGCATTGACATCCGATGCCGAGGAACGCCTGACCCGCCTGTCCGAAGCTCTCGAACGCACCACCGGTCATCAACTCGTGGTCGTGACCACACCGTCGCTAGGTGAAAAGACGATCTCCGATTACACCCGGGAACTCGGCAACCGCTGGGGTATCGGCCGGAAGGGCGTGAACGATGGAATCATCGTGCTGGTCGCGCCTCGGGAACGCGGCGCAAGGATCGAGATCGGCAAAGGCATGACCGAGCAACTTCCCGATACGGTTTGCAGTGAAATCATGGAGCAGGAGATGGTGCCGCATTTTCGCAGAGGCGACTATGACGGCGGCCTGGAGGCTGGCGTTTCGGCGCTGATCGCCCGTCTTCACTGAGGCTTTCGGGCGTGCCGCTTTCGTGCCATGAGCCGCCCTCAATGCCTGTCATCCGCTTCCACCACCTGGCCGCCGCCGCTGCCTGCCTCGCTCTGGCCCTGCCCGGTGTTCCGGCGCTCGCACGCGAAAGTCTGGGAATCTACGCCAGTTGGGGGGCATTTCGCGACCCGGTGATCCCGCGTTGCTATGCCATCGCCATGGCCGAACCCAGCACGGCGGCGCGGGAATACCAGCCTTTCGCGGCGATCGGCACATGGCCCCGGCGCGGCGCGCGCGGGCAAGTGCATTTCCGGCTGTCGCGCCGGATCGCGCAAGGCACGCAAGTCACCCTTTCGCTGGGCGGACAGCGCTTCATCCTCGCTTCGGGTGAAGGCGATGCCTGGGGACGCGACGAGCAGGACAATGCCGCCATCGTCGCGGCCATGCGCTCCGCCCCGCGCATGACCGTCACCGCGCGCGACCGGCAGGGCAAACGCTTCGTCAATGCCTGGCCTCTTTCGGGTGCGGCCTCGGCGATGGACGCCGCCCTGATCGGCTGCGCCAAACTGCCATAGGCCGGCTCCGCCACCGCAACGAAAAAGGGCGGGAGCTTTCGCCCCCGCCCTCTCTCCTGCATCTAGATGCGGCTCAGAAGCGAACGCCGACGCCGGCCATGACCTGATGACGGTCAGTGTCGAGGTTGAAGCGGTTGCCGTCCGGAATGTCGCCGGTGTAGTCGAGTTCACCCTTCTCGTAGTTCGAATAGCGGTATTCGAGCTTTACGAAGGCGTTGTTCGTGATCGCCTGCTCGACACCCGCGCCGATCCGCCAGCCGTCGGCATCGATATCGCGGTTCGTCTCGACCGTGCCGACCGCGTTGCGCACGTCGAACTTGGCATTGGTGTAGCCGCCCTTCGCGTAGATCATGGTGCTGGGGGTGACGACGTAGCCGACGCGGGCGCCGACGTAGAGGTCGCGGTTGGCCTTGACGTTGCCGATGCCGAAGCCTTCGAAATCGCCGTCGTTGAACTTCGTCTTGGCGGTCGACCAGGTCACTTCGGCTTCCGGACCGAAGACGAGGTTGCCCGAGCGGAAGTCATAGCCGGCGCCGACGCCATAGGCGAAGCCGTCGATCGACTGGTCGTTGTCGACATTAACGTCGTCATCGACGCTGCTGCCGGCCTTAGTCACATCGTAACCGGCGAGCGCCTCGACGTGGAAGCCGGAGAAAGGCTGGGCCGGGCCGGTATCCTGCGCCATGGCGGGAGCCGATGCGATGGCGGTACCGGCAGCGGTTCCAAGGGCGAGGCAGACGAGAATCTTCTTCATGGGATGCTCCATTCTTGTTTTCTCGGGCGGGCATCCGTGATGGCGACCGGCCCGTCCGGACTGGTCAAATGATCGTCATGGGGGCTCGGTTTCCTGAACCTAACACAACGAAAACACTGATGTTTTTCGGTCACACTTGATCGACGGAGCGCCCCCGGCAAGCGCCCGGCGGCGGGAACCCGGCAAGCTTTGCGGCAGTTCGCGCGAGCCCCCATGCGCGCGCATCTTCCGTTTTTATCCCGGATGCACTATATGCCCGCCCAATCATGACAGACGCGACCCACACCCTTTCCGGCGCCACCGGCCCAGTTTCCCATTCCGGCGCCCCCATGCCGATCCCGGGCCATATCGACCCCGTGCCGGTGCCCCGCCCCAACCTCGTCGAAGGGGTCACGCCGCGCGAGGACGGCCGGCTGGACCTGATCGGCCTGCAGAAGAAGCGGATCGCGGAACTGTTCGAAAGCGCCGGGCTTGACGCGAAGGCCGCAAAGCTGCGCGCCAAGCAGGTCTACCACTGGCTTTACCACCGTGGCGTCACCGAGTTCGAGGCGATGACCGACATCGCCAAGACCATGCGCCCCTGGTTGGCAGAACGCTTCGTGATCGGCCGCCCGGAAATCGTCGAAGCCCAGCACTCCAGCGACGGCACCCGCAAGTGGCTGCTGCGCACGGCGGACGCCCATGATTTCGAAATGGTGTTCATCCCCGATGCCGATCGCGGCACGCTCTGCGTGTCCTCGCAGGTCGGCTGCACGCTCAACTGCCGCTTCTGCCACACCGGCACCATGCGCCTCGTGCGCAACCTGACGGTGGGCGAGATCGTCGGCCAGGTCATGCTGGCCCGCGATGCGCTGGGCGAATGGCCCAAGGGCCGCATGGACTTCAGCTTCGGCGACGGGATCGACGGCGCGGATGCGGCTGACGACGAAGAGGAAGGCAGCTACACTTCGGACGGCCGCCTGCTCACCAACATCGTGATGATGGGCATGGGCGAGCCGCTCTACAATTTCGACAACGTGCGCGACGCGCTCAAGCTGGTCATGGACGGTGACGGGCTCGCGCTTTCGAAGCGCCGCATCACTCTCTCCACCTCGGGCGTGATCCCGCAGATGGCCCGCTGCGGCGAGGAAATCGGCGTGAACCTGGCCGTCTCGCTCCATGCGGTAACCAAGGAAGTCCGCGACGAGATCGTGCCGGTCAACAAGAAGTACGGCATCGAGGACCTGCTCCAGGCCTGCGCCGACTATCCCGGTGCCTCTAACGCGCGCCGCATCACGTTCGAATACGTGATGCTCAAGGACAAGAACGACAGCGACGCCGACGCGCACGAACTGGTCCGCCTGCTGAAGAAGTACAACCTTCCGGCCAAGGTCAACCTGATCCCGTTCAACCCCTGGCCCGGCGCGCAGTACGAGTGCTCGACGCCGGACCGGATCAGGACGTTCTCGGACATCGTGTTCAAGGGCGGCATCTCCGCGCCGGTCCGCACCCCGCGCGGACGCGATATCGACGCGGCCTGCGGCCAGCTCAAGACCGCCGCCGAAAAGAAGAGCCGCGCCGAACTGGAACGGCTCTACGCCGAGAAGGAAAAGGAACTCGGCTGAGCCGGCGTCGATCCGCACCGTCTCCCGGCTCGCTTTGACAATACGCATTTGGCGTGGGGTCAAAGCGAACCTAGAGAGGACAGAGATCGACAGAGAGGCTCCTGAATGACCCAGATCCTGCCCCCGACTTCGGCCGAAGTCGGCGAGCGCCTGCACGGCATGATCCGCGTGTCCGGCGGCACCTTCACGATGGGCTCGGAAAGGTTCTACCCCGAGGAAGCACCCCTGCGGCGAGTCACTGTCGATCCTTTCTGGATCGACGAAGTGCCCGTCACCAATCGCGAGTTCGCCCGCTTCGTCGAGGCGACCGGCCATGTGACCGTGGCGGAGATCGCCCCTGATCCCAGGGACTATCCCGGCATGTCGCCGGAAATGGCGCAAGCCGGATCGTTGGTTTTCCGCAAGACCGCGACGCCGGTGGATACGGCCAATCCCGCCAACTGGTGGAGCTTCGAATTCGGCGCCTCATGGCGCTATCCCCTCGGACCGGGCAGCGATGTCGATGCGCTTGGTCTTTGGGATCATCCGGTCGTCCATGTCGCCTACGCCGATGCCGAAGCTTATGCGCAGTGGGCGGGCAAGGACCTGCCGACAGAGGCCGAGTTCGAATTCGCCGCCAGGGGCGGTCTCGAAAACGCCGACTATGCCTGGGGTGACGAACTCGCGCCCGACGGCAGGATGATGGCCAATTACTGGCAGGGCCTGTTCCCGTTTGCCAACCAGTGCCTCGACGGCTGGGAGCGCACTTCGCCGGTCCGGTCCTTCCCCGCGAACGGCTACGGCCTTCACGACATGATCGGCAACACCTGGGAATGGACGCGCGACTGGTGGGCCGAGCGCCCGGAAGCGCCGAAGAAATCCGGCGGTTCCTGCTGCGCCTTGAGCAATCCGCGCGGCGGCAAGCTCAAGGACAGCTTCGACCCCGCCCAACCGCTGGTGCGGATCGGGCGCAAGGTCATCAAGGGAGGGTCGCACCTCTGCGCGGCGAACTACTGCCAGCGCTATCGCCCCGCCGCGCGCCATCCCGAGATGATCGACACGGCCACGACGCATATCGGTTTTCGCTGCGTGGTTCGGGAAAGCTGAAGCCTCCGGTTTCGCGGAGGCAGCAGGCCGGGGCGTTACCCCCGGCCATGCTCGATGTCAGCGTGCCAGCGCCAGTGACACCGGAGCGCGGCTGACTTCTTCGACAGGCACGTAATCCGCCGTTTCGCGGAATTCGCCGACTTGCGTGATGACACCCTGGTTCACCGCCCAGATTGCCGCCTGGGTCCGGTTCTGGACCATGAGCTTGCGCAGGATCGCCTTCACGTGGACCTTCACGGTGGCTTCGCTGATGTCCAGCCGATAGGCGATCACCTTGTTGGGATAGCCCATCACAAGGCAGCGCAGCGTATCGATTTCCCGTTCGGAAAGCAGTTCGCTGAGCTGAACCTGCACTTCGGCCTGGCCTTCCGACATGACCTGCTTTTGCGGCAGGTGCTGAAGCAGGGCGCTGGGCAGTACCTTTTCACCCTGGTTAACCAAGCGAAGGGATTCGATGAGCGGCTCGGAACCGATCTCCTTGAGCAGATAGGCATGAGCGCCAAGCTGGAACGCTTCCACCATCTGGCCGAATTCGAATTCGTCGGCCAGCAGCACGGCGCGCATGTAGGGATGCCGATCCTTCAGCGCCGGCAGGCTCGCCAGCAGGTCCCCACAGGTCCCCATGTCAAAAATGGTAAGGCCTATCGGAAGGCCGATCTCTCCGGCGAGAACGTCATCGCAGTCCTTGAAGAACCGTGAACACCTGAACTCGCAGGTATTCAGGATCTTGCAGATTCCCTCTCTGACAAGGGAATTGAAGCCGACAATCGTCACGCAGACTTCTTCGAAATTCGCCATCGTCTTTCTCTCCTTGAATGCGGAAATACGGACGACCCAAAACGTCTTATTGATTTTTTTGAATTACCCTGACGTAACCCGGATGCAGGAGGGAACATCAAGATCTCGATACCTCGAAATCCTGAAATGAACCTTTACGTGACAATCACCGGATGAACAGACCGAGTGGTCAGCCCCCTTGCGTGTCCCCCTTTTAGCCCCACACCATTAGGTACACCACCTTAGAACATATCCTCGTCTTTAAGTCGAGAGGCCGACAGGCGACCTTACCGCTCCGTAAGGATAAATCGTATATTCTTAAAAGAGGCGTATGTTCAGTATGATAACGCCCCTTTCGGAAAGTTCATTTGGCTAGGTAACACGCGAACCGTATAATTCTGGTACAGCCTACCCCGAAAGAGGTATAAAAGATATAAACTCACCCATTTCAATATGTTAACTTTGCGCGCTGTAAATTGCGCAACCGTCAATCGACACAAAGGTGAATCACCTTCAAGTTCGATGGGCGCCATCATCCGGGATCGCAGCCGGAAATCGGCAGTTTCAGCAAGGCGACTCGGGAATGTCCGGCCTTCTTCCCTCACAAATTTCGGTGCTTGCGCGTATTCGGGCCATCCGCCGCAAAGCCACCAATCGATGCGTTTGCACGCACGCAAGGCCGGCCGGGGCCATGAACCTGCCCGCGGCACCGCCCATCGCCCGAATCCCGTCAATGCCCTGCGGATCGAACAGGCCGTCACCTTACGGGCTGACCGATCGTCAGCTAACGAAGCGCGTCGGAGGTAGCGAAAATCGTTGGCGGGCCACGGTAAATCTCCGTCCCGAAGGCTTCTGGAGGCCCCCATCCCGCAAGCGGACGACAAAGCAGCCGCCCCGGCTACGCTGATTTTTCCAAGTAATGACCGTAATAGATACTCATTACATGACGACTGTCCAAAACGGGTACTTCCGAATACACCGGGATACCTGAAGCGCTGCCTGAAAAATCCGGTTCTTGCGAAAACCGGAATCGCCGTCTGCATCCGCCCCCGGAAGGCCAGGCGGCGTGTGACAAGAAAACGCAGCCGTGACCGGGCCGTTACGACCCAGGCGGCGTGGACGAATTCGGCCTAGGGCGTAAACTCATAAATGGCACCATCGAGGTTTGAGGCAAAATGGCTCAGCGCAAGAAGGGAAGGCGCTGGAATATGTCGATATTTCAAGCCTTCCCGACGCTGCGATGGGCCATTTTGGTCAAATCCATCCGGGACACTCGCAGGCGTGATTAACAGGTCCTGCCCCTAGCGCTCGATCGCGCGCACGAGGATGAAGCCTTCCGCCGCTTCGCAGTAGACGGTCGAACCGCGCAGACGGGCCAGCGCCTCGATCGTGATGAGCGAACGCTCGTCGGGAAAGGGGCGGACCTGGCTTTCGAACATCGCAAAGGCATCGAGCTTGCGTTGCAGCGTGCCGGATATGTCGATGTGCACGTTGGGCACGAAAGGCGGCGTCATCGGCGCCGCGTACCAGTTGGTTTCGGACAGCGTCTCGTAGCAGAGCACCCGTGTCGGCACTTGCCGATCCCGCGGCCGCGCCGCCACCATCGAGGCGAGGAAGGCGAGCTGGTGATCCTGATGGATGTCTCCCAGAAACGGCACGAAGAGCGTGTCGGGCTGCACGTCCCGCACGATCCGGCAGAATGCGGCGTTCAGTTCCGCGGCCGGAACGATGTCGAGCGAGGCGGCCGGGAAATCCAGCATATGCGTGCGGCTCACGCCGATATGAGCATGGGCGCTGCGCATTTCCGCCTGCACTCTCGCCACGCCGTCGGCAGCGAAGGCGGGCGGGCGGCCGCTGGTGATGACCGCCACCTGCACGTCCAGCCCTTCCTCGACCATCCGCGCCATGGTGCCGCCGCAGCCGAGGATTTCGTCATCGGGATGCGGCGCGATGACAAGGACTTTTCCATAGTGCTGCAAAGCCAAGCGCTATCCTTTCAACACGGCGTGAAGCGCAGGCGGCCTGCCCTCCGCCACTTCCCAGTCGACCAGTTCGATCAGGCCCTCGCCGGTCTGCACGGTCAGTACCCCGCCGCCGTTCGCCATGACCTGCCCGGGAAGGGCATGATGCCGCTCCCCGCCCGAAACCGGGCGCGATGACCAGACGGTGATCCTGCGCCCGGCGACATGGGTGAAGGCCCCCGGATAGGGCCGCCCCACCGCGCGGATCAGGCGGTCTATCGCCGAGGCCGGCTGGCGCCAGTCGATCAGCCCGTCCGCCTGGGTGCGCTTCGTCGCCCATGTCGCATAGCGCTCGTCCTGAACCTGCCTCGGCTGATCTCCCGCCGCCAGCACCGGCAGCACCGCGCGCAGCATCGAACGCAGCGCCGCCATGTGCTTGTCGTAAAGCCCCTGCGCGGTCTCGTCCCGCGCGAGATGGAAGTATTGCTGGGCAAGGATGTCGCCGTCGTCCGTGCCTTCGGCGATCCAGAACAGGCTGGAGGCGGAAATCGGCTCGTCGAGCAGGATCGTCCAGGGGATCGCCGCCCGACCGCGCAGACGGGGAAGCGGTGCGGGATGATAGCCGATGGCCCCCTTCGCCGCGATCGAGAGGAATTCCGGCCCGCATATCTGCGACCAGCCGACCACGAAGACATAGTCCGGCGCCTCCGCGCGCACCATGTCCAGCACTTGCGGATCGTTGGTTCGCGCGATGGGAGCCAGCCGCACCCCGTGCCGCCCGGCCAGCACCGAAAGATCGACGATGTCGGAATGCCGCCCGTGAAGCTCGGGCGGCAGCGTGCCGATCATCGTCAGCTCCCATCCCGGTACAGCGACCAGTTCCTCCACCAGCACTTCGGTGCTGCCTACTGCGCCGATTACGACTGCCTTCATCGTCATGACCTTGCGCCCCCGCTCGATCCCGGTCGAAAATTAGCTGGCGATCGCCCGTGAAGTCGCCGCATCGTGCATTCCGGCCGGGCTGCGCGGCAGATCGTCCAGCGGGTCGGGCGCCTCGTGCAGCGTCGCGGGTTCGTTCCAGGGTTCGCGCAGGAGGTCCATCTCGTCGAGCAACTGATGATTGACCTTGCGCACATCGTAGATTTTCTCGACGAGATCGCGCGAACGCGCCGCCATTCCCGCCACCAGTTGCGGAGCATCGACGAAGCGCTGCATCGCCGCCCGCAGAGCGCCGGCGTCGCGCGGCTTCACCAGGAAGCCGTTCTCGCCCTCGATCACCGGCTCCCGGCAACCGGGCATGTCGGTGGTGATGATGGGGCGCCCGGTGGCCATCGCTTCGAGGATCGTGCGCGGCAGCCCCTCGCGATAGTAGGACGGCAGCACGAAGACGGAGCACCCGGCGAGATAGGGCCGCACGTCGCTGGTTCCGGGAATGAACTGCACCGGGAACTGCCGCGCGAGGCGGGCGCATTCCACTTCGTCGATCCCGGTCGGATTGTCCCGCTCGTAATGGCCGAGCACGCAGAATTCGACGTCCGGATGGTCCAGCTTGATCTGCCTTGCCGCCTCAGCGAACTCGTAGATGCCCTTGTCGCGCATGAGCCGCCCCACCAGCAGGAAGCGAAGCCGGTTGCGCGGCAGCGGTTCGAGGTGGAACCTTTCGAGGTCGATACCGGAGCCGGGAACCTGGACCACGTTCTGGCGCGGCGTGACGATACCCAGGTCGATCATGTCCTTGCGGTCGTCGGCGTTGAACACGAAGACGCCGCGCGACCGGCGCACGGCCTCGCGGTAGAGCCGCGCCACCGCCCAGCGCAGCGCCTTGCCGGCGCCGCTCCCCTCGCTGAACACATAGCCGAGTCCCGACATCAGCGCGAAGAAGCGCGGGACGCAGAGCATCCGCGCGGCGATGCCGCCGTAGATGATCGGCTTCTGCGTATAGGCCAGAACGAGATCGGGCTTCTCCGCGGTCATCAGCCGCAGGTAAGCCGAAAGGAGGCTCGCATCCTTCACCGGATTGGTCCCCGTCCGGGCCATCGGCACGATTCGCAGGCCGACCCCCCAGGCCGAAAGGTCCGCCTCGACCGCCGGGTTCCGGTCAGGCGCCACCGCAATCACGTCATGCCCGTTCGCTTTCAGTTCGCGCAGCAGCGCTCCCCTGAAATTCGTGAGCGAATAGGCGAGACTGGACAGGACAAGTACCTTCATTGCGTAATCGAGCCCCAGGCTGACGGACGGTGCCGCTGCGGCGGGTCTGCGCAAGCCCCTCCCCGCGTGACCACCCGTCCTTGTCGACCGAATGATGGCCCCCGGGCCGCTGACCGCAAGCAACCTATCGGCTGATAGCCCATAGAGATGACTGGCGGCGATTAAGGGAGGGGCGGGAACCGGGACTGGCGCTCCATTGGAGGCATAGTTCTGCCCGACAGTCGAAATCGCCCCCTATTCGCAAGAGCCCCGGCAATTACGGCTGATGACTTCATGCACAAGTGCGCGGCCCGAGAATGGTCAATAGATCATGAACGACATGAGGCCCGACTGGGCAGTGGTACGTTTTCTCGCCGGGAAAAACCGCGCGTCACGCCAATACGGCCAAAACAAACGCGGCCGAACAAACGCGAAGGTCGAAACAATGAACCAAACCGCCGCGGGGGCCAGCGCCTCGTCGATGTCCTCCGGTTCCGCGAACAAGTTCCTCCGCGTGCGCAAGTTCGGCTCGTCCGAAGCGCGGTCGCGATCGTCGATCACCCAGTTCAGCCTGCGGCGCGCCTTTCGCAACACGGTGTTGATGACGATCGATTTCGTGGTGGTGGCCCTGACCCTGGCCCTCGCGTTCGAACTCATCGGCAAGACCGGCTTTCCCAAGTCCGACGGCCATCTCGGCGCAATCCTGTCGTTCGGGCTCGTGGTGGTGGGGGTGTTCTACACGGCGGGTCTCTACCGGCGGAGCTGGCGCTATTTCAGCTTTGCCCACGCCATCCAGCTGGCGATGCTGACCGCACCGTCCTTCGCGCTGGCCTGGGTGGCGATCCTGCTGGTTCCCGGCGTCCGCGCCGAGCATGGCCAGCTTCTGCAGATCGCGCTGGCACAGTGGCTGTTCGCGATGTCCGCGCTGTTCTTCGTGCGCGGCGCCCGGCGCGCCCTGCGCGAGAAGCTGACGCAGGGCGCCAAGGCGCTGCCCGCCTTTTCCGACGGCAAGAACCTGCGCGGCGCGCTGCTGGTCGGCTCTCCCGACTGGGTGCTCTCCATCATCGAGATGCTGAAGCGCGAATCGACGCCCAGCCTGTCGATCTGCGGCATCCTGCTGCCTTCGGTGAACGACACGCTGCTGCAGATCGCCAGCGTTCCCGTACTCGGCAGCCACGACGATCTTGCCCATGCCGTGGAGACGCTGGACCTTCAGGGACGGCGCCCATCGCTGGTGATCGCCTGCGACGACGGCACCGACCTTTCCAACCGCGAAATGGCGCGCCTCACCTCGCGCGCGCGCAATCTCGGCCTCGAACTCTCGCGCATTCGCGATGGCTGGAGCCATATCCTCCAGCGGAACCACGGCACATCGCCGGACGAGCTTTCGGTGAAGGACCTGCTTGGCCGCAGCGAATTCACGCTGGAGGGAGAGCAGATCACCAGCCAGATCACCGGCAAGTGCGTGCTCGTCACCGGCGCGGGCGGCACGATCGGCGGTGAACTGTGCTGGCAGCTCGCCAGCTTCCGCCCCTCGCGCCTCGTGCTGGTCGAGCATAGCGAATACCACCTCTACGCCATCGAGATGAAGCTGCGCGAGCAGTTCCCCGATCTCGATGTCCAGCCGGAGCTCTGCAACATCCGCGAGCGGGACGAAGTGCGCCGGGTGTTCGAGAAGCACAGGCCGGTGATCGTCTATCACGCCGCCGCGCTCAAGCATGTGCCCATCGTCGAGGCCAGTCCCTGCGCCGGGGTGCACACCAATATCCTGGGCACCCGGATCGTGGCCGATGCGGTCTGCGAATTCTCGGCCAAGGCGATGGTGCAGGTTTCCACGGACAAGGCGGTGAACCCGGTCGGCATGATGGGAGCGACCAAGCGCGTGGGCGAGCTTTACAGCCAGGCGCTGGACATGTGCGGGGTGGACGATGCCGATGCGCCGCGCTTCATGACCGTGCGGTTCGGCAACGTGCTGGGATCGAGCGGCTCGATCGTGCCGCTGTTCCACCGCCAGCTGCGCGAGGGGCGGCCCCTCACCGTGACGCACCCCGATATCGAACGCTTCTTCATGACCGTGCGCGAGGCGGTCCAGCTTATCCTGCAGAGCAGTTCCGCCGCGCTCAGCCAGAACTCCCAGCGCGGCACGATCTTCGTGCTCGACATGGGCAAGGCGGTGCGGATCGTGGACCTCGCCTACCGGATGATCCGGCTCTACGGGCTTCAGCCGGAGATCGACGTGCCGGTGGAATTCGTGGGCCTGCGCCCCGGCGAAAAGCTCTACGAGGAGCTGTTCGACATCTGCGAGGAACAGCTTCCCTCCGGCATCAAGGGCATCTTCGAGGCGCAGTCCAAGCCGATTCCCCTGCCCTTCATCTCCCGCAGCATCGACCGCCTCGCCCGCGCGGTGGAGCTGGGCGACCATACCGAGGCGCGCCGCATCACGCATACCCTGGTCAAGGTGCCGAGCGGAAGCGCGGGGTTCGAGGTGATCGAGAATGAAAGCCTGTCCGCCCCGCGCGGCGCCGGCGAACCGCTGAAGGCCTGAGGAGATGAAGCCGGTGAACCTTGCGTCCACGCCCGCATTGGCTCCGATCGAGGAACCGTCAGGCGGCCGTGCCGGAAGCGCCGGGGCCGCTATCCGGCCACGGCCGGTGCACAGCCGCTGGCCCCATCACGAACCCGACGAGATCGAGGCCGTGGCGCAAGTGCTGCGGTCCGGCAGGGTCAACGCCCTTGTCCATGGCACCGAAAATCGCGCGTTCGCAGCGGAATTCAGCCGCTTCATCGGAATGCCGGAAGGCATGTGCATCGCCAACGGCACGCTCACTCTCGAAGTGGCCCTGCGCGCGCTGGGGATCGGGCCGCGCGACGAGGTGATCGTTCCCGCGCGCAGTTTCTTCGCCACGGCAAGCTGCGTTCTGGCCGTGGGCGCGATCCCCGTCTTCGCCGATGTCGATCCGGTAAGCCAGAACATCGATCCCCGTTCGGCCGCGCGGCTGGTGAATTCCGCCACGAAAGCGATGATCTGCGTCCACCTTGCGGGCTGGCCCTGCGACATGGACGCGCTTGCGGAGCTTTGCGACACGCATGGCCTGCACCTGATCGAGGACTGCGCGCAGGCCCACGGCGCAACCTGGCGCGGGCGTCCGGTCGGCTCCTTCGGGGCGGCGGCGTCCTTCTCGTTCTGCACGGACAAGATCATGTCCACCGGCGGCGAAGGCGGCCTCCTGCTGTTTCGCGATCACCCGACATGGCTGCGCGCCTGGGCCATCAAGGACCATGGCAAGAACTACCTCAAGACCGTGGACGGCGGCGGCACGCCGGGCGCCTTCCGCTACGTTCACGACACGCCGGGCTCGAACTACCGGATGACGGAGATGCAGGCCGCGCTGGGCCGCTGCCAGCTCGCCAAGCTGCCGCGCTGGCTCGAAGCGCGGCGGCGCAATGCGCAGGTCCTGCTCGATCTCCTGGTGCAAGTGCCCGGCATCCTCCTGCCTGCCGTGCCATCCGAAGCCGGCCATGCCTGGTACAAGTTCTATGTCCAGCTGACGGACCCCGACGATATCGTGGAGGAACGCCGCCGTCTCGTGCTGGCGGGGCTGCTGGCGCGGGGAATCCCGGCGGGAAGCGGATCGTGCCCCGACATGAGCCGCGAGCACGCCCTTTCCGGCATCCCGATCCGCCGCGACGGGGGGCTGGGCAACGCGATCGGCCTGGGGAGACGGACGCTGATGTTCCCCGTCGATCACACGCTGAACACGGCAGACATGGAGCGCATCGCCGAAGGGCTGCGCGAAACGATGATGGAGACGAAAGCGCAATGAAGGCTCCCAGCTGGCATCCCGATTTCATCGTCATCGGCGCGGTCAAGGCTGCCACGACCTGGATACAGGCGCGCCTTCAGGAAAATCCGCAGATATTCATGCCCGACCCGGAACCCCATTACTTCAGTTCCGGATTCGATCACGGCGAGCAATGGTATCGCAGTTTCTTCAGAGACCGGCCCGAGACCGCGGAAGTGATCGGCGAGAAGTCCGCGGACTATCTCGCCCATCCGCTCGCCGCACACCGCATTGCCCAGACGCTCCCCGAGGCGCGGCTGGTGCTGCAGCTTCGCAACCCGGTGGCCCGTGCCTATTCGGACTACAAGATGTTCTTCCGCCGGGGACAGGCGAAAGGCCCGCCCGAAGATTACCTCCAGGGCGCCGAATCGCCTTATCCGCGGTTTCTGGAAGACGGCCTCTACGCCCGCCACTTGTCCCGCTGGTTCGACCTGTTCCCCCGCGAACAGATCCTGATCTACCTTTACGAAGACGTGGCCGTTCACCCGCAGCGGATCGTCGAGGCGGTCTCGGCGCATATCGGCGTCGCCCCGGTGTTCCGGAAGGAAGCCGCGGCGGAACGCGAGAACAACAGCCAGGCCGCCATCCTGCCGCTGCCGCTCCGCAAGGCGCTGGCGCCGCTCAAGGACAGCGTGCGCCCACTGCGCGGCAAGCAGGTGTTCGAGAACGTGCGTTCCCTGCTGGCACGCGAGATAACCTATCCGCCGCTCAGCCCAGCCCTGCGCGAACGGCTCACCGATTACTACGCCCGCGACATCGAGACACTGGAGGCGATCTGCGGGCTCGACCTGTCGCGCTGGAAGGCCACGGCCCGGAACACCGCCTGACCGCTCAGAGCCCCGGCAGCAGACCGTTCACGGCAAGCAATCCGGCGACCAGCGCCGTTACCTGCACGCCCACGATCAGGCGCAGGCGGTTAACGAATGGCTGCTTGCGTGTCTTGTGCCGCAGCATCCGCCGCGCGATCAGGGCCCCGGGGGAGCCACCGATCGCGGCATATGTGAGCAGCTTGGATTCCGGCACCCGGCGACCGCCACGGATCGCCCGCTCCTTGTCGAATGCGAAAGCCACGAAAGCAATGAAGTTCACGGCTCCAAAATAGAGCCCCGCCAGATCAGCCTTGTCCATCCCGCCGCCCTTCTCAATTCAGCGGTGCCACGTCCACCGAGAAGAACATGTTCTGCTGTGACGATCCCCTGAAAGTACCGTCCAGCGGTGCCACGTCCGAGTAATCGCGCCCCATGCCGATGAAGATATGGTCGGCATCGGCCAGCATGTCGTTCGTGGGATCGAAGCCGACCCAGCCCAGTTCCTCGCCGCACCACAAGTTGACCCAGGCATGCATGGCGTCCGCCCCGACCAGCCGGTCCCGGCCCGGCGGCGGCAGGGTGCGCAGGTAGCCGCTGACGTAGGCCGCCGGAATCCCGTGCGCGCGCGCGGCGATGATCATGATGTGGCTGAAGTCCTGGCAGACGCCGTGGCGGGCGTGAAAAGCCTCGATGGGGGGCGTATCGGCGGCGGTCGCCCCGGAATCGTAGGCGAACTGTCCATGGATCGCCGACATCAGCGCCCTGCCGGCTTCCATGACCGGCATCGCATCGTTGAGAAAGCCGCTGGCCCAGAGCGCGATGTCACGCTCCGGCGCGGCAATCGGCGAGGCGAAGATGTAGGACGCGGGGCCGCGCGCCGAGAGATCGGGCTTCTTCATCGCCCGCTCCCGCAAGTCGGCAAGCCCCGGCCCGCTCGATCCGGTGACGAAGAACGGCAGCGGCTCGCGCTCGACGATGAAGCGGCTCTCGATCCGAAGCTGGGCTATCGGCTTGCGCAACGCGAAGCGCGCCTCGTTGATGTAGTAGCCGCCTTCGCCGTCCACCACTTGCGCCGGCTGCGGATCGACGGTGAGCCGGTAGTCGCTCACCACCTGCCCGGGCCAGGCGGCGGGGCGCAGGCGGATGTTGAACTGCGCAAGCTGCACCGGCGCTGCATATTTCAGCGTGGTGAGGTGGCTGACCGAATAGCGCATCACAGCAGGGCCGTCCGTTTCTCCGCCTCGTCCGCCTCGAACTGGAGGAAATAGCGCGACGAGATCGCATCCGAGAGGCCGAGCAACTGCCCCTCGATCCCGGCCAGCCACTGCGAACCGGTATCCTGCGCATTCGCCGCCTGGACCTGCCCCAGCAGCGCGCGGGCAAGGCGCATCGGCGGTTCGGGCAGATTATCGTCGCGGACGCTCGGCAAGGCGGCCAGATGCTCGACGATACCGGCGATCTGGAACACCAGCGCACGGGGATTGTCGGGATCAAGCAGGACGAGATCGCGCACCGGCCCGGCCATCGGCCCGGTCAGGTAGCGTGTCCGGTAGATGATCTGGCTGTCGCACAGGTCCAGCAGGACACCGAGCGCGCCGTCTTTCTCCCCGCCCTCTTCCAGCTCGCCAAGTCGGCGCACCATGCGGCAGATGCCCTGCGCCCGCTCGATGCGCTGGCCGATTTCCAGGAACCGCCAGGCCGCGGAGCGCACCATGTTTTCAGAGACGAGACCCGAAAGCGCGCTGTAATGCTCCGTCAGCATGCGCACCGCCGCGAGCAGCGTGGCCGGACGATGGATATCGACAGGCGGCATCGGACGACTGACGAGCCGCCAGAAATCACGCGCGAAACGCTCCCGCAGGGACAGGCCCACGGCCTGGCGGCGGCGCATCAGCGCCGTCACGCCGCCGGGAAGCTGCGCTTCGACAAGGGCGGCTGCACAGATCGCGGCGGCCGGCCGGGTGGCCGCCGAGCGCGGGATCACGGCGCCCTCCACCAGCAGTTCGACCAGCGCGTTGGACACGCCGATCCGGTCGCTCACGCCGCCTTCGACCTCCACCGAACCGTCGAGCAGGGCGCGCAGCACCCGTGTAACGTACTGCGCCCGTTCGTTGTAGCGGCCGAACCAGTAGAGGTTGTCCGCCGCCTGGCTGGCAAGGATGCCGCCCCCGCGCGAGATCGGCGGTTCGTCGATGACACGGGGAACCTGGGCCGCATCCGGCGGCCGGTCCTCGATCACCCAGACGTCTGCCGAAAGATCACCCTCGCCCATCAGCGATGTCGGCAGCGCCTTGCCCGAGGAGAGGCGCGCGAACCCGCCGTGCATGACCGTCCAGTCCCCTTTCGCGTCGCGGGCCACGAAAGCGCGGACGGTGAAGGGGCGCGGTGCCAGTTCGCCATTTATGATCGCCGGGGTGGTGGAGAGATGCACGATCTCCTGCCCGCAATAGTCCATCGGCCGCCGGGAAAGCGCCTCCAGCAGCGCGGCCCGTTCGGCGCCTTCCAGTTCGGCCCCGGCCACGGGTTCGCGCCGCGCCAGCCCTTCGACCGGCTGGCCGAAGGCGGGAACGAGCGCAAGCTGGTCAAGCCGGGACGCCACGATCGCGCTCTCGGTCGCCTGTCCGCACCACCATGTCGCCACGTTCGGCAGCAAGGGTTCCTCGCCCAGCAGCACCCGGCAGAGACGCGGCAGGAATGCGGCGAAAGCGGGGCTTTCCAGCACTTCGGTTCCCGGCCAGTTGACCATGCCGACACCGCCCCCTGCCCAGGCCTCGAACAGGTTGGCCACGCCGAGTTCGGACTTGGCATCGAAGGAAAGCGGATCGAGCGCGGTGGTATTGATCCAGCGCCAGATCGCATCGACCCGCTTGGGCCCCGCGATGGTGCCGACCCAGAGCCGGTCGTCCATCACCGAAAGGTCCCGGCCTTCCACCAGCGGAAAACCGAGATAGCGCGCCAGATGGGCCTGTTCGGCATATGTCTGGTTGAACCGCCCGGCGGTAAGCAGGGCGATGCGCGGCGAATCCCGGCCGCAGGCGGCGACCATGCCCTCCCGCATCTGGTCGAAGAACTCGACGATGCGGCGCACGTGGCTCTCGGCCAGAAGGTGCCCGCCGGTCCGGGTCATGGCGAGACGGTTCTCCAGCGCGTAGCCGATCCCGCTGGACATGCGCACGCGGTCCTGCAGGACCCGCCACTGGCCGCGCGGGCCGCGCGCGAGATCGGCGGAATAGACCTGGATATAGCGCCCGTCGCGCGGGGCACGGCCAAGCATCTTGCGCGCGAAGAACGGGCTCCCCGCGATAACGGCGGCCGGCAGGTGGCCGTCCTTCACCAGCTGCTGGGGTCCGTAGATGTCCGAGGCGAGACGCTCGAGCAGGTTCGCCCGCTGGACGAGGCCGCGCTCGATCCCCGCCCATTCGGACGCGCCGATCACCAGCGGCATGGCGTTGAGCGGCCAGTCCCGCTCCTCCTCGTCGCCAGTGACGCGGAAGGTCAGGCCGAGATCGGCGGCATGGCGCGTGACGGTGTCCTGCAGGACGGCGGGATCGCCCTCCGCCAGCGCCGAGAGGCCGGAAGCCACCGCGCGCCAGTGTGCCGCGACCGGCTCGGCCGCGTCGCCGAACAGGTCGCCGCCGGTCACCGCCACCGGATAGGCATCCAGCCAGCCCGTCGCGATTTCGGTCAAGCCGGCCGGCGGGCTGGAGGGCGGACTTGAGGACATGGCATCAGACTACGCGCGGCGGGCGGCGAAGGTCCAGCGAATACGGGAATTCGCCCGGTGCTTCTTCCGGCGGCACCGCCAGGGGCCCCGGAGAATGTCCGTGCGGCTGGAACCGCGCCTTGCGCCGGGCTTCGGCCTCGTAGCCGTTGATCGGCACATCGTCGTAATTGCGGCCTCCGGGATGCGCGACGTGATAGACGCAGCCTCCCAGCGACCGATTGTTCCACAAGTCGAAGATGTCGAACGTTAGCGGGGCATTGGACGCCAGCATGGGGTGCAGGCACTCGGCCGGCGCCCACGCCTTGTAGCGCACACCGCCCACCCCTTCGCCCGGCCCTGTCACGGTCAGCGGCACGCGCCGGCCGTTGCAGGAAATGACGTGGCGGCCGGGCACCAGCCCCGTCGCCCGCACCTGCAACCGTTCGGTCGAACTGTCGACATAGCGCACCGTGCCGCCGATCGCCCCGGTTTCGCCAAGGACGTTCCAGGGTTCGAGCGCATGGCTGATTTCAAGGCTCACGCCCCCGCCTTCCACTTCGCCGTGGACCGGGAAACGGAACATGCGCTGCGCCTCGAACCAGGCCGGATCGAACCGGTATCCCGCCCGCGAAAGGTCGCCAAGCACGTCGAGGAAATCGGCCCAGACGAAGTGGCCAAGCATGAACCTGTCGTGGAGCTGCGTACCCCAGCGCACCAGCGATCCGCCCTGCGGTTCCTTCCAGAACCATGCCGCAAGCGCACGCAGCAGGAGCTGCTGCGCCAGGCTCATCTTCGCATCCGGCGGCATCTCGAAGCCGCGGAACTCGACAAGGCCGAGACGCCCGGTCGGCCCGTCAGGGCTGAACATCTTGTCGATGCAGATTTCGGTGCGGTGCGTATTGCCGGTGACATCGACCAGCAGGTTGCGGAACAGGCGGTCCACCACCCAGGGCGGCGGAAGGTCGGCTTCCCCGGCTCCGGGAACCGGGCCCTGCACCTGCGCAAGCGCGATTTCGAGTTCGTAGAGCGCGTCATGCCGCGCCTCGTCGATACGGGGCGCCTGGCTGGTCGGGCCGATGAACAGGCCCGAGAACAGATAGCTGAGCGATGGGTGGCGCTGCCAGTAGGTCACGAAGCTCTTGAGCAGGTCCGGCCGGCGAATGAACGGGCTTTCGAGCAGGCTCGGCCCGCCCAGCACGATGTGATTGCCGCCGCCCGTGCCGATCGAGCGACCGTCCACCATGAACTTGTCGGCAGTCAGCCCCACTTCGCGCGCGCAGTCGTAAAGGGTTTCGGTGATTTCCACCGTCTCTCGCCACGATGCCGACGGGTGGATGTTCACTTCGATCACGCCGGGATCGGGGGTGATCTTCAGGACCTGCAGGCGCGGATCCGGCGGCGGCGGATAGCCTTCGATCCGGATCGGCATGCCGTGGGTCTCTGCCACCACCTCGACTGCGGCCACGAGTTCGAGATAGTCCTCCAGCCGCTCGGTCGGCGGAATGAACACCGCCAGATAATCTCCGCGCGGCTCCACGGTGATCGCGGTGCGCACCGCACCCTCGATGATCTGCTGCTCGACCACGTCCTGTGCGGCGTGGCCTCCTTCGGCCTGCTCCACCTGCTGCACGCGCAGACCATGGCGATCGGCGGCAGCTTCGCGCGTGTCATGGCCGCGCTCGACCACCTGCTCCCGGAAATCGGCAAGCGGCGAGCGCGGCTCGGCCGTATCGCGGGGGTGGATATAGGGATAGTCGGAAGGCGGCACATAGGGCAGCGATCCCAGCGGAAGCCGGTAGCCCAGGGCCGAATCGCCCGGCACGGCCGTCAGCACCTCCTTGCGTACCCGCCAGCGTTCGCTCTTCCAGCGCGGCACCGAAAGATCGGCCGCATTCCAGCGCTGCACCGGCAGGACATAGCCCACCGCCTTGTCGAGCCCGCGCCGGTAGGTCCGCACGAAACGACGGGACAGTTCCTCGTCATCGACCTTGGGATCGAGCGGGGTGACGTTGAACGGAAGCTCCGCCTCCTTCTCCGCCCATTCCCCGGTATCCTCGTAGACCGGCTGGACGAAGGCCTGCTCCACGCCCAGCCCCCGCGCCGTCTCGCGCAGCAGCGTCTCGGCCACGGCGACATCGACGGTCGGCACGGGTTCCGCCTCTGCATCCCGGGCGCGTGGCTTCTCGTCCGCGATCAGCGAGGGGTCGCGCCAGATCGGCGTGCCGTCCTTGCGCCAGTAGATCGAGAATCCCCAACGCGGCAGGCTCTCGCCCGGATACCACTTGCCCTGCCCGTAATGCAGCAGCGATCCCGGCGCGAACTTCTCGCGCAGAAGGCGGATCAGCTTGTCCGCATAGGCCGCCTTGGTCGGGCCCACGGCATCGCCGTTCCATTCGCCCGCCTCGAAATCGGTATCGGCGATGAAGGTCGGCTCCCCGCCCATCGTCAGATTGGCGCCGGCAGCGTCAAGGTCCGCATCCACCCGGTCGCCCAGGTCGAGCAGGGCCTGCCAGCGCTCCTCGGTGAAGGGCTTGGTGATGCGTACTGCCTCGGCAATGCGGCTTACGCCCATCTCGAAGTGGAATTCGACTTCGGCCGGCTCCGCCATGCCTTCGATCGGCGTGGCGGACCTGTAGTGCGGCGCCGCGCAGAGCGGAATATGCCCCTCTCCCGCGAACATGCCGGAGGTGGCGTCAAGCGCGATCCAGCCCGCGCCGGGCACATAGGCTTCGGCCCAGGCGTGAAGGTCGGTCACGTCCTCCATCACGCCCTTGGGGCCGTCCTTCGGGATCACGTCGGCAACGAGCTGGATCGAATAGCCCGAGACGAAGCGCGCCGCAAAGCCGAGGCGGCGCAGCAACTGCACCAGGAGCCAGGCCGAATCCCGGCATGAACCGATACCGGCGCCCAGCGTTTCCTCGGGGGTCATGACCCCTGTTTCCATGCGGATCACGTAGCCGATGCGCTGCTGCAGCCTGTGATTGATATCGACGAGGAAATCGACCGTGCGCCCCGAGTACCCGGCGTGGGAGGCCACCAGCGATTCGAACAGCTCGCCCTGCTCCTCCACCTCGAAATAGGCGGCGAGGTCCAATTTCAGGGTTTCGGGATAAACGAAGGGATAATTCTCCGCCTCCGGCTCCACGAAGAAATCGAACGGATTGATGACCGCCAGTTCGGCCAGCAGATCCACTTCGATCGAAAAATGATCGACCGGATCGGGGAACACCACCCGCGCCTGCCAGTTGCCATGGGGGTCCTGCTGCCAGTTGAGGAAATGTTCCGGCGGACTGATCTTCAGCGAATAGTTGGGCACCGCCGTGCGGCTGTGCGGCGCCGGGCGAAGCCGGATCAGCTGGGGACCGAGGCGCACTCGCCGCGAATAGCGGTAGCGCGTGAGATGGTGGAGGGCCGCCTTTATCATCGAAAGCGACTGTGCTTGAAACAATGCTGCACTGCAACGATGTTCCAACGATTGACGCCCGCATGACGATGAAATTGCGTATAAGACAATATTACCCGAGGATCGTCGTGATTGCCGCCAAACTGTCATCGTGGCATGCAAGGGCAATCGCCTAGGACGGAGCAGACGTGAAAACCAAGGATATGCTCGAAATTCGCGAAACACCCGAAGAACAGGAAACCTGCGAGATCGCGCAGCTTTCCACCCTGCCCGCCCGCTTCTTCAATCGCGAGCAGAGCTGGCTCGCGTTCAACGAACGCGTTCTCGCCGAAGCGACCAATCCGAACTATCCGCTGCTCGAACGACTCCGCTTCCTGTCCATCTCGGGCAGCAACATCGATGAATTCCTGATGGTGCGCGTCGCCGGGCTCGCCGGCCAGGTGCGCCGCCAGATCGAGGAAATCTCGATCGACGGCCTCACCCCGTCGCAGGCCATCGCCGCAACGCACGAGAAAGTGCTGCAGCTCGAACAGATCCAGCAGGAGACCTGGGCGGGCCTGAAGGTCCAGCTTGCCGAGGAAGGCATCCGCGTCATCGGTGACGGGCGCCTCGATGCCGAGCGCGAGGCATGGCAGCGCGAGTATTTCCTCGAACATGTCATGCCGGTCATCACCCCGCAGGCGATCGACCCGGCGCACCCTTTCCCCTTCGTGGCCAACCAGGGCATCGGCGTGCTCTTCGCGCTGACCCGCCTTGCCGACGATGCGCCCGTCATGGAAATGGTGCTGATACCCGCGCCGCTGCCGCGCTTCGTGCGCATTCCGGGCGAGGAAGCGGCCTGGATCTCGATCGAGGACCTGATCTGCCGCAATGCCGACCAGCTGTTCCCCGGCTTCGGGGTGAACGGCCACGGCGTGTTCCGCATCCTGCGCGACAGCGACATCGAGATCGAGGAAGATGCCGAGGATCTCGTGCGCTATTATCGCACCGCGATCCAGCGCCGCCGACGCGGGCTCGTGATCGTGCTCCAGCTGCAGGGCGCCTTCGATCCCTCGGCCGAGGAACTGCTGCGCAACCAGCTCGGCCTCGACAAGGCGCTCATCATGAAGACCGAGGGGCTGATCGGCTTCTCCGGCCTTTCCGTGATCTGCGACGAGGACCGCCCCGAGCTCAAGTTCGAACCCTATACCCCCCGCTATCCCGAGCGCATCCTCGAGCATGACGGCGACATCTTCGCCGCCATCCGCGAGAAGGACATCGTCGTCCAGCACCCCTACGAAAGCTTCGAGGTGGTGATCGACTATCTGCGCCAGGCCGCCCGCGACCCCGACGTCGTGGCGATCAAGCAGACGCTCTACCGCGCGGGCAAGCAGTCCGCGATCATTTCCGCGCTCATCTATGCGGCCGAACAGGGCAAGTCGGTCACGGCCGTCGTCGAGCTGAAGGCCCGTTTCGACGAGGAGCAGAACCTGCTCTGGGCCAGCCAGCTCGAACGTGCGGGCGTCCAGGTGATCTACGGATTCGTGGACTGGAAGACGCACGCCAAGGTCTCGATGATCGTGCGCCGCGAAGGCGATGGCTATCGCACCTACTGCCACTTCGGCACGGGCAACTATCACCCGATCACCGCGCGCATCTATACCGACCTGTCCTATTTCACGGCCGATCCCGCGATCGGCCGTGATGTGGGCAAGCTTTTCAACTTCATCACCGGCTATGTCGAACCCAAGGTGACGGAGTGCCTGTCGATCTCGCCGATCTCCCTGCGCTCGACCTTGTACGAATGCATCGACGGCGAGATCGAGAATGCCCGTGCCGGCAAGCCCGCCACGATCTGGGCCAAGCTCAACTCGCTTACCGACCCGGACCTGATCGACCGGCTCTACGCCGCCAGCGAGGCCGGCGTGGAGATCGACCTCGTGGTGCGCGGCATCTGCTGCCTGCGCCCCGGCATCACCGGCCTTTCCGAGAATATCACGGTGAAATCCGTGATCGGCCGGTTCCTCGAACATTGCCGCATCTGGGCCTTCGCCAATGGCGCCGAACTTCCCAATCGCCGCGCCAGGGTCTTCATCACTTCGGCCGACGCCATGAGTCGCAATCTCGACCGCCGCGTCGAGGTCATGGTGCCGATCACCAACAAGACGGTGCACGATCAGGTGCTCGATCAGGTCATGCTGGCCAATCTGCTCGATACCGAACAGTCATGGATCCTGCATCCGGACGGCACCTCGGAACGGGTGGGCGAGAGCGACAACCCGTTCAATCTCCACCGTTATTTCATGACGAACCCGTCCCTCTCGGGCCGCGGCGCTTCACTCGCCAGTGGACGAAAGGTACCAAAGCTCTCGCTAAGACGCGGTAATATCTGACATAGGGAACGCAGGTCGCCCGGAACCCGGGCCTATGCGATACGTCTGAACGGAATGATCGGCATCAGCCACAGCAGCGAAAAGCGCGCCATCATCGACATCGGCTCGAACACGGTGCGCCTCGTCGTATACAACGGGCCGCCCCGTGCGCCGGTCGTCGTCCTGAACGAGAAAGTGAACGCCCGGCTCGGGCGCGATCTCGGGAAGACCAAGGCGATCTCCGAAAAGGCGATGAAGACCGCGCTCGTCGCGCTTGGCCGGTTTGCCGGGCTGCTCCGCCTGCTGGATGTGAAGGATGTCGAATGCGTGGCGACCGCCGCGGCGCGGGACGCTTCGAACGGCAAGGAATTCCTTGACGCCGTGCGCCAGCTCGGGCTCGAACCCCGCCTGCTTTCGGGCGAGGAGGAAGCCCGCGCCAGCGCCACCGGCGTGATCGCGGCCTTCCCCGGCGCTCGCGGCATCGCGGCCGATCTCGGCGGCGGCAGCCTCGAACTGGTGGAGATCGCCGATGGCGTGAGCAACGGCGGCATCACTCTCCCGCTCGGCACCCTGCGCCTGCCGGACCTTCGCGCAGCCGGTGAGGCAGCATTTTCCGAAACCGTGCAAAGCCGCCTCCAGAAGGCGGGATGGAACAAGGGCCGCGGACAGCCGCTCTATATCGTCGGCGGTTCCTGGCGTGCGCTGGCGCTTCAGGCCATGCGCGCGCTCGACTTCCCGGTGGACGATCCGCACGGCTTCGAGCTGGAAGCGGCAGAGGCCCTGCGCCTCGCCCGCATCTTCGCGAAGGGCAAGCTGAACGACGTCGATCCGCGCATCTCCGGTTCACGCCTCGCCAGCCTGCCGGACGCCGCCGCGCTGATGGTCGAGGTTATTACCCGGCTGGAACCCTCCAAGCTGGTGTTTTCATCCTGGGGCCTGCGCGAGGGGCTTCTTCACGCCCAGCTTCCGGCCGAAATCCAGGCGCAGGACCCGATGCTGGCCAGCGTTGCCGGCTTCTCCGCCTCGGCCCGCGTCACCGCCGAGGATGCCATGGCCCTCGCCCGCTGGACGGCGCCGGTCTGCCGCGAAGAACCGCAGGATCGCCAGTTGCGGCAGGCTTCCGGCCTGCTCGCCCTCGCCGCCATGCGCACCGAACCGAACCTGCGCACCGAGGAAGCCATGACCTGGGCTCTGCGCAAACGCTGGATCGGCCTCGACATGCACGGGCGCGGGATGATGGCGATGACCGTCTTCGCCAATTCCGGCCAGACCGAAGTGCCCGAGCAGTTCACCCGGCTCGCCGTTCAGGAAGACCTTGACCGCGCAATCGGCTGGGGCCTTGCCGTGCGCCTCTGCCGCCGACTGACCGGCTGCACCGCACAAGGCCTCGCGCGCAGTTCAATCCGCAGCGAGGACGGAAAGCTGATCCTTACGCTCGGCGATTCCATGCGCCCGCTCTACAGCCCGGGCGTCGCCAAAGACCACAAGTCGCTGTCCGAATGGCTGGGGCTGGCGGCGACGGTCCATGATCCCGAGGGCAACGTCCTGATCGATTGACGGCGGAACGATCGCAGCGGCTGCCGAACTACCAGTCCTGCGCCATGGCCGGCAGTCTCTGCACAAGGAAATCGATCCACGCGCGGGTCTTGGCCGCGGGGCGCCGCGTCCGGTGCGTGACGGCGTGAACGGCGCCGAGATCCAGCAGTTCCGCTCCCAGGTCCAGTTCCACCAGTCGCCCATCGCCGATGGCGCGATCCACGAAGAAGCGCGGGCCGTAGACGAGGCCCATGCCCGCCACCGCCGCCTGGGCAAGAACCTGCCCGTTGTTCGCATGGAGCGAGCCGCGCACCGCCACCGCGCGGCTGCCGTCGCGGCCGAAGCCCCAGCGCGTGGTGCCGGTCTCGTTGCCCAGCGTGTAGCCGAGGCAGTCATGCCCTGCCAGATCGTCCAGCGAATGCGGCGTCCCGCGCCTTTCGAGATAGGCGGGCGAAGCACAGATAGCCATCCGCACGGGCGCGAGCTTGCGGGCGACGAGATTGCTGTCCGCCAGTCGGCCGATGCGCACGGCGACATCCCAGCGCTCCTCCAGCAGGTCGACCACACGGTCGTTCAGCCCCAGTTCCACGGTGACGGCAGGATGGCGTTCGTGGAACGCGGTGACGAGATCGACGAGGTAGGCGCTGCCGAAAGCGGCCGGCCCCGAGACGCGCAGCAGCCCCTCCACCGCCGCGGACTGGGCCATGGCCTCCGCATCGGCATCCTCCAGTTCCGCCAGCACGCGCTCGGCCTTGTCGAGATAGGCAGCCCCCACTTCGGTAAGCGCAAGGCGGCGCGTCGTGCGGTTCGCCAGGGTCGCGCCGAGGCGCTGTTCCAGCGCATTGAGGTGCTTGGCCGCCATCGCCGGAGACATCGAGAGATCGCGCGCCGCTGCCGAAAGGCCGCCCAGACGGATCGCCTTGACGAAAACCTCGATGCCCTTCAGCCGGTCCATTCAACACCTGTGATAAAAAGTCATTCAACAAACTGCATGATTATCACCAATCAGGAGAAGGTCTAGATCGGCTCTCGAAAGGAAGCCCCCCCATGAACCAGCCTTCGACGATCCCCTCCCCCCAGACCGCACCTTACGGCGCCTTCGTCCTGCGCGTGGCGCTCGGCACAGTGTTCCTCGCCCATTTCGCGCTCAAGCTGTTCGTCTTCACGCCTGCCGGAACCGCCGCGTTCTTTGGCAGTCTCGGCCTTCCCGGCGGCCTTGCCTATGTGACGATGGCGGCCGAACTTCTCGGCGGCCTTGCGCTGATCCTGGGCATCTACGCCCGCGTCGTTGCGCTGGCCTTGATCCCGCTGCTGCTCGGCACCATCGTGATGGTGCATGGAGCCAACGGCTTCTTCTTCGATTCCAAGGGTGGCGGCTGGGAATATCCCGCCTTCTGGTCGATCACCCTCTTCGTCCTCGCCCTGATCGGAGACGGTGCCCACGCACTGATCCCCACGCGGCGCTGAAAGGAACACGCACCATGACCCGCCAACCCAGCTTCTTCATTCCCCACGGCGGCGGCCCCTGCTTCTTCATGCCGGACCCGCAAGGCAACTGGGAAACGATGGCCGAGTTCCTGCGCGGCCTGCCCGCCCGCCTGCCCGAAGCGCCCAAGGCGATCCTCGTGGTGTCCGGGCACTGGGAAACGCACGGCTTCGCCTTCACCGGCGCCGAGCGACCCGCGCTGCTTTATGATTACTACGGCTTTCCGCAGCACACTTACGAGCTGCGCTTCGATGCCCCCGGCTCACCCTGGCTGGCAGCCCGCGCGAGCCAGCTCCTGCGCGAGGCCGGCTTCGCGGCAGCCGCCGATCCGCAGCGCGGGTACGACCACGGGGTGTTCGTTCCACTGAAGGTGGCGTGGCCCGCTGCGGATGTCCCTGTCGTGGAGATGTCGCTGGACCGTTCGCTCAATCCGGCAATGCACCTCGCCGCCGGGCAGGCCCTCGCCCCGCTGCGCGACGAAGGCGTGCTGATCCTGGGATCGGGCATGAGCTTCCACAACATGCGCGGCTACGGCAATCCGGCCTCGACCGCACCTTCGCTGGCATTCGACGAGTGGCTGACCGAGGCTGCCGAAGCCGGACCGGATGACCGGGCCAAGGCCCTGTCGCGCTGGGCGGATGCTCCCGGAGGGCGGTTCTCGCACCCGCGCGAGGAACACCTGCTGCCGCTGATGGTGGCTGCAGGTGCCGCACAGGGCGCCGGGGAAAAAGTCTACTCCGATATCGTGCTCAAGACGGCGATCTCGGCGTTCCGGTTCGATTGAGAAACATCGGGACAGGCAGGGGCCAGACCCCTGCCTGTCCTCAATGCAAGAGCTCGCAGCGGTTCCGTCCGCCCCGCTTCGCGGCGTAAAGCGGCCCATCTGCCGCCGCGAGCCAGTCCTCGACACTGGCGATCGCCGCATTCAGCGGGGCGATGCCGAAGCTGGCCGTGACACGGATCGTGCCGCCGCCCGGCAGCGTAATGTCACGGGCGGCAAGCGTCTCCCGAAAACGCTCCACCGCCGCAAGAGCATCGGACGGTTCGGTTTCCGGCAGGAGAACGGCAAACTCCTCGCCGCCGAGCCTGCCGAGGAAATCGACCGGCCGCGTCGAGCCGACCACCGTCGCCGCCATTTCGCGCAGGACCGCGTCTCCGGCCGGATGGCCATGCGTGTCGTTCACCCGCTTGAAGTGGTCGAGATCGATCAGCACGAGGCAGCACGGACGGCCGTAGCGCTGGAAGCGGGTCATCTCCTGCTTCGCCTTGTCCACGAAACCGCGCCGGGTCAGCGCCCCGGTAAGCTGGTCCCGCTCGGCGATGCGGCGCAGTTCCAGCTCGTTCATGACGATACGGGCGAAATTGGAGAGGATCGCCACTTCGGCTTCGTTGAAATCGCGCACCTTGTCGTCGATCGCGCAAAGGACGCCCACGTTGTAACCCTCCGGCGTCAGCAGCGGAATACCGGCATAGCTGCGCACGCCGGGCTCGGTCGCCACGAAGGGATTGTCGGCAAAGCGCGCGTCGAGCCGGGCATCGGAGATCAGGAACGGTGCGGTCTGCTGGATCGCATGCGTGCAGAACGAGACACTGCGCGGCGTTTCCGAAACGTCCAGCCCGCTGCGCGCCTTGAACCACTGGCGGTCGGCATCGACCAGCGTGACGGCGGCCATCGGCACGCGAAGCACGGCCCGCACCAGAGAGACGACATGCTCGAAAGCCTCCTCCGGCTCGCTGTCGAGCACTTCGAGGTTCTGCAGGGCGGCAAGGCGGCCCTGCTCGTCGTTCAGGATGGTTTGCGGGAGCATCGAGGAGGCGTTCCGACCGCGCCGCCCCGTCGCAAGGGTGGCAATGTTGAACCAGAGACCGGCTCCCGGCAGATAGTCCTGCCGTGCGAACCGGTCGCGAAAGGGCGCGCGAGCCTCACCTGGCCGAATCCCGGCAACGGCTCCCCGATTCCCCGTACACATCCATAGTGCAGGATTAAATTTCTTAAAACGCAAGACAGCCTCGACACGGCGTATCCCGGGCGAAATCGGGCGGACATCGCAGCCACAATGGCTGCATCGGCGCGATCAGGGCAGGATCTCTATCGCGGTTCCATCGCCGACCGATTCCCAGAGGAATTCGATCTCGTCATTGGAAACGGCGATGCACCCATCGGTCCAGTCGCCCGGCACCCGGCCTTGCGGCAGGGAGTTGGGCTGCCCGTGAATCATGATCATCCCGCCCGGCGAACGCCCGCGCGCCTGTGCATAGGCGCGGTCCTGCGGGCCGGGATAGGAGATGTGGAGCGAGAGGTGATAGGCGCTGGCAGGGTTGCCCCAGTCGATCTCGTAGCGCCCCTCGGGGGTTCGCTCGTCGCCCTCGAAGCGCTTGGGGCCGGTCGGCTCGTCGCCCAGCTGGATATGCTCGATCCTGTGAACGAGCCGGTCGCCGGACCAGAGTTCCATGAACCGCGCCGCCTTGCGCACGCGGATCAGGTCGATTTCGGGAAGCGGCGGCGCAGGCTCGGCGTCGGCGGCGCCGATACCGAGCAGTAGCAGGAGCGGCGCGAGTCTGGACCCGCGCCGCACCGGATCAGTCCTGGAAAGGATCGCGCACGAGGATGGTATCCTCGCGCTCGGGGCTGGTCGAAACCAGTGCCACCGGGGTTTCGATCAGTTCCTGCACGCGCTGGATGTACTTGATCGCCTGTGCAGGCAGATCGGCCCAGGAACGGGCGCCGGCGGTGGTGCCCTGCCAGCCGTCCATTTCCTCGTAGATCGGCTCGACATTGGCCTGATCGGCGGCGTGGCTCGGGAAATAGTCCAGAACCTTGCCGTGGAGGCGGTAGCCGGTGCAGATCTTCACCTTCTCGAAGCCGTCGAGAACGTCGAGCTTGGTGAGAGCGATGCCGGTCACGCCCGAGATCGCGCAGGACTGGCGGGTCAGCACCGCGTCGAACCAGCCGCAACGGCGCTTGCGGCCGGTGACGGTGCCGAATTCATGGCCGCGTTCGCCCAGGCGCTGGCCGGTTTCGTCTTCCAGCTCGGTCGGGAACGGACCCGAGCCGACGCGGGTGGTGTAGGCCTTCACGATACCGAGCACGAAGCCCGTCGCCGCAGGACCGAGGCCCGAACCCGAAGCCGCCGTGCCCGAAACCGTGTTCGAGCTGGTGACGAAGGGATAAGTGCCGTGATCGACATCGAGCAGCACGCCCTGCGCGCCTTCGAACAGGATGCGGGCGCCGGCCTTGCGCACCTTGTTGAGGCGCTTCCACACCGGCTGCGAGAACTGGAGCACGAAGGGCGCGATCTCGCGCAGTTCGGCGAGCAGCGCTTCACGGTCCACCGGCGGCTGGCCGAAACCGGCGCGCAGTGCGTCGTGGTGGGCGCAGAGACGGTCGAGCTGCGGCTCAAGCGCATCGAGGTGCGCAAGATCGCAGACGCGGATGGCGCGGCGGCCGACCTTGTCCTCGTAAGCCGGGCCGATGCCGCGTCCGGTGGTGCCGATCTTGCCCGAACCGGCAGCCGATTCGCGCAGACCGTCGAGATCGCGGTGAAGCGGCAGGATCAGCGGGCAATTGTCCGCGATCGCAAAGTTATCGGGATTGATCTCCACGCCCTGGCCGCGCAGCTTCTCGACTTCCGACTTGAGGTGCCAGGGGTCGAGGACGACGCCGTTGCCGATGATCGACAGGGTGCCGGTGACGATGCCCGAGGGCAGCAGCGAAAGCTTGTAGACCTGCTCGCCCACTACCAGCGTGTGGCCGGCGTTGTGGCCACCCTGGAAGCGGACCACGGCATCGGCGCGGCTTGCCAGCCAGTCGACGATCTTGCCCTTGCCCTCATCGCCCCACTGGGCACCGATCACGGTTACGTTAGCCATGGATATACTCCTCCACCCTGCCTCGGTGGATCCAATAACGCCCTTCGACAGGACTCGGCGATATGGATTGTCATTAGGGCGGAAGCGCCCCGGCTTTTCGTTGGGCGCCCTAGGGGCAAGCCCCCCGGCTAGTCAAGAGCGCGCTCAGGCCAGCGGTATCGCTTCCGCGCCTTCCAACAGGTGCGAACAGCCCAGCGCGACCGGATCGTCGCTTTCGGAAAGCGCCGCCACGGTGGCCCAGCCCACCGCGCGCTGCTGCCCGGCGATGCGCGGATCGTGCCCCAGCGGCAGGAACAGCTTGCGCTGCACTGGCGGCTCGGTGGCCAGCAGGTCCACCAGCGGGTCCGGATAGAGCGAGAAGCCGGTCGCGGCTTCGGGGTGGTGCCCGGTCTGGCCGAGGATGCGATAGGTGCCGCCGCGCCCCAGGCTGCCGGAGATACCCTCGGCATAGATCGTGAAGCCGAACCACGACTGGTACTCGAAGCCATGACGCTCCGAAGGGTCGAGTGTGATGCGCGCCTTGTCGCCCAGGCGCGCCGCGATTTCGCGAAGCCCGGCGATCCGGCTGGCCAGCGCGCCGCCGCTGACACCCTCCGGGGCATCGAAGGCGGCCAGTCGCTCGATCGCGGTGGCGAAGGGGCCGACGGCGTAGAGCAGTGGCAGATAGGCTTCGCCGCCAACATCCACCAGCCCGCCTGCGTCCTTGGCGTCCAGCATCTGGCGCACGGCCTCTATCCGGCCCTCGGGCAGCGGCAGCGCTTCCGCCGACAGCGCGTCAACGAGGTCCGGCATCGTGAAGTCCACCGAAATCCCGGTCGCGCCCGCTGCGCGAAGGGATTCGATCGCCAGTTCCACGATCTCACCGGCGGCGGCAACAGAATCGGTGCCGATCAGCTCCGCGCCGAGCTGAAGACGTTCGCGGCGCGGGTCGAGTCCGTCGCCCTTGATGGTGCAGACCTGACCCGAATAGGACAGGCGCAGCGGGCGCGGCGCCTCGGCAAGGCCGGTGGCGGCGATGCGGGCGACTTGCGCTGTCATGTCCGAGCGCAGCGCGAGCATCCTCATCGACACCGGATCGACGAAACGGAACATGCGCCGCACCTGCACGCCGGCCATGCGGCTGGCGAGCGCCTTTTCGAATTCGATCAGCGGCGTCTCGACGCGTTCGTAGCCATGGCTGGTCAGCACGTCATGCGCCATGCGGCGCACTTGCTGGGAGGCCCAGGCCTGCTGCGGAAGACGGTCGCCCAGTCCTTCGGGCAAGAGATCGCGGTCGTTGTCCTGCATGATGGTCGGGGCCTTAGCGGGATGAGGAAGAATTGTCGATTGGTTGCTGAAAACAGCCCGTTCAGGCACATTTTCGCAAAGGAAAAGGGGCCGGCACTTGCGCACCGGCCCCTTCCGTTGGGAGCTTGTAAATCCGCCCGATCAGACGAACTTGAGCGCCTTAACGGTCTTCACGCCCGGCAGCGAAGTGGCAGCCTTGAGCACGTCTTCCGACACGGCGCTGTCAACCGAGAGCAGCAGAACCGCCTCGCCACCGGTATCGCGGCGACCGAGGTTGAAGGTGCCGATGTTGATCGCGTTTTCGCCCAGCAGGGTGCCGATGCGGCCGATGAAGCCCGGCGCGTCCTCGTTGACGATGTACATCATGTCACCGGCGAGTTCGGCTTCGACCTTGATGCCGAACATCTCGACCAGACGCGGCTCGCGGTTGTTGAACAGCGTGCCGGCCACCGAACGCTCGCCCGCTTCGGTCTTCACCGAGACGCGGATCAGCGTGTGGTAGTCGCCCTCGCGCTCGGTCTTCACTTCGCGCACTTCAAGGCCGCGCTCCTTGGCGAGGAACGGCGCGTTGACCATGTTCACCGTGTCCGACTGGACGCGCATGAAACCGGCCAGCACGGCGGCGGTGATCGGCTTCTGGTTCAGTTCGGCAGCCGCGCCTTCGACGTGGATCGAGATGCGGGGAACCGAATCGCGGGTCAGCTGGCCGACCATCGAGCCGAGCATTTCCGCCAGCTTCATGTAAGGCTTCAGCTTCGGCGCTTCCTCGGCCGAAAGCGAAGGCATGTTGAGCGCGTTGGTGACGCCGCCGTTGACCAGGAAGTCGGCCAGCTGCTCGGCCACCTGAAGCGCCACGTTGACCTGCGCCTCGGTGGTCGATGCGCCAAGGTGCGGAGTGCAGATGAAGTTCGGCGTGCCGAACAGCGGCGAGTCCTTGGCGGGCTCGGTCTGGAACACGTCGAGCGCGGCACCGGCGACGTGGCCGTTGTCGAGCATGGTCTTGAGCGCGGCTTCGTCGATCAACCCGCCACGCGCGCAATTGACGATGCGCACGCCCTTCTTGGTCTTGGCCAGGTTCTCGGCCGAGAGGATGTTGCGGGTCTGGTCGGTCAGCGGCGTGTGCAGCGTGATGAAGTCCGCCTTCTCGAGCAGGGTGTCGAGATCGGCCTTTTCCACGCCCATTTCCACGGCGCGTTCCGGGGTGAGGAACGGGTCGAAGGCGACGACCTTCATCTTCAGGCCCAGCGCGCGGCTGGCGACGATCGAGCCGATGTTGCCGGCACCGATCAGGCCCAGCGTCTTGCCGGTGACTTCAACGCCCATGAAGCCGTTCTTCGGCCACAGGCCCGCTTGCGTCTGCGCGTTGGCTTCAGGAATCTGGCGGGCCAGCGCGAAGATCATGGCGATGGCGTGTTCGGCGGTGGTGATCGAGTTGCCGAACGGCGTGTTCATCACGACGACGCCCTGGGCCGAAGCGGCCGGGATATCGACGTTGTCGACGCCGATACCGGCGCGGCCGATCACCTTCAGGTTCTTCGCGGCGGCGAGGATTTCCTTGGTGACCTTGGTCGACGAACGGATGGCAAGGCCATCATAGTCGCCGATGCGCGCGATCAACTGCTCGGGCGTTTCGCCGGTGATGACGTCTACGTCGCAGCCACGGATCTCGAAGATACGGGCGGCATTGGGGTCCATCTTGTCCGAAATGAGGACGCGGGGCTTGGTCATGGAATTTTTCCTTCACTCGTCATCCCAGCGCAGGCCGGGATCGCAGGCCGCAAGCGCGGCGCTCGGTTGGAAGCGGTCCCAGCTTTCGCTGGGACGACGTTGAAAATCAGGCGGCAGCCTTGACGGTGGCGTAGGCCCAGTCGAGCCACGGTCCCAGCGCCTCGATGTCGGCGGTGTCCACGGTCGCGCCGCACCAGATGCGCAGGCCCGCAGGGGCATCGCGGTATCCGGCGACGTCGTAAGCCGCGCCTTCCTTTTCGAGGACGGCGGCAAACTTCTTGATGAAGTCTGCATCCGCACCTTCGACCGTAAGGCAAACCGAGGTCTTCGAACGCGTGCCGGAATCAACCGCAAGGTGGCCAAGCCAGTCACGCTCGGCGACGATCTTGTCCAGCGCGTGGGCATTGGCGTTCGAACGGGCCTTCAGCCCTTCGAGACCGCCCAGACCCTTGGCCCATTCCAGAGCGAAGATCGCATCCTCGACGGCGAGCATCGAGGGGGTGTTGATGGTTTCGCCCTTGAACACGCCTTCTGCCAGCTTGCCCTTCGACACAAGGCGGAACACCTTGGGAAGCGGCCAGGCCGGGGTGTAGTTCTCCAGACGCTCGACCGCGCGGGGGCCGAGGATCAGGACGCCGTGGCCGCCCTCGCCGCCCAGAACCTTCTGCCAGGAGAAGGTGGCAACGTCGATCTTGGACCAGTCGATGTCGTAGGCGAAAACTGCCGAAGTGGCGTCGGCGAAGGACAGGCCTTCACGGTCTGCCGGGATCCAGTTGGCATCCGGAACGCGCACGCCCGAGGTAGTGCCGTTCCAGGTGAAGAGCACGTCGTCGGACCAGTCGATCTTGTCGAGGTCGGGCAGCTGGCCATAGTCGGCGCGGAACACGGTGGGTTCCAGCTTGAGCTGCTTGACGGCGTCGGTAACCCAGCCCTCACCGAAGCTTTCCCAGGCCAGCGCGGTCACGCCGCGGGCGCCGAGCATGGTCCACATGGCCATCTCGAAGGCGCCGGTGTCCGAACCGGGGACGATACCGATGCGATGCGTATCGGGCAGCTGCAGAACTTCGCGCATCAGATCGATGCAGTACGCAAGGCGCGTCTTGCCGATCTTGGCGCGGTGCGAGCGGCCGAGAGCTTCGGTGTTCAGTTTTTCGGGGGCATATCCGGGCGGCTTGGCGCAGGGACCGGAAGAGAAGTGCGGACGCGCAGGTTTGCGCGCGGGAACGCTAATAATATCAGTCATTTCTGACTCTCCTTACAGAGAGCTCGCGCGGCGTTGGGACCGCGTGGCCCGGCGCCGCGTCTAAAGAGGCCGGGAAATTTGTCAAACGATTCTCCGGCCTCTTGCGCCAGATCGTTTCCCGATTGCGGGCTTTCGAGGCGGTTCGCTGCGCGGAAAAAGCCGGTTTCATGCATAGAGGTTATTCGGGGGAAAACTTCGAACCGCCCGATTCCCGCGCCCTTCCCGCACGGGTAAGCTCCGGTTCACCCAAGGCCCGGATGCTTGAGCCGGATGATGAAATCGCTGCACCGATTGCTGTTCGCCCTGCCCGTGATCGCCGTCCTCAGCGGCTGTATCGACCGGCCGGAACCGCCACGCGGACGCGGCTCGCGTCCAGCCGCCACGTCACGCCCGGAAACGCCGCCCACGCGCGAACTGCGCCAGTGCATGGCGACACTCGGCAACCAGAACGCGGTGTTCACTCAGGTGACGGACAAATACTACGGCAATGGCTGCGCCACACTCGGCACCGTCAAGCTGGCCGCGCTCAACACCGACAATGCCACGATCACCGTCACCAACCTCGGCCCGGTGACATGCGCCACGGCCACGCCCTTCGCCGCCTGGACGCGCTACGGCGTGGACAGGGCCGCGCAGCAGATCCTGGGAAGCCGCATCGTGCGGATCGAGACCTTCGGCAGCTACAGTTGCCGCAATGTCGCGGGCACCAACCGCCGCTCCGGCCATGCCATAGCCAATGCCATCGACGTTTCCGCCTTCGTGCTGGGTGACGGCCGCCGCATCAGCGTGCTGGAAGACTGGAACGGCGGAACCCCGGCCGAGCGCCGTTTCCTGCGCACGGTGCACGAAAGCGCCTGCAAGCGCTTCGGCACGACGCTGGGGCCGGACTACAACGAGGCTCACCGCAATCACTTCCACCTGGAAGCCGACGGCGCGAGCTTCTGCCGCTGAACGCGGCAATCCGCCCCGCGAAACGACTGGAAATGAAAAGGCCGGAGCGATTGCTCGCCCCGGCCTTTTTCCCTGAACCCGGTCTTGTCGGAACCTTAGAACGGCAGCTTGTAGAAGCGCACCGCGTTGTCCTGCAGGACCTTCTTCTTGGTGGCGAAGTCGTAGCCGCCCAGCACGTCCTTGATGTGCGCCTGCACGCCCGGATAGAGCGAGGTGGGGTGCGGGAAGTCGGTTTCGAACATCACGTTGCCCACGCCGATGGTTTCCAGCAGCAGCTTGGGCGCCACCTTTTCGAACCAGAAAGTGCACATGAAGTGATCGCGGAAGTAGTCCCAGGGCTGCTTCTTCAGTACGTTGCGCTTGCTGGGCAGCATTTCCTGGAACTGGTGCTCCAGCGCTTCCACCGCGAAGGGCACCCAGCCCATGCCGCTTTCGATCAGGCCGATCTTGAGGTTCGGGTGGCGATCGAGACGGCCAGAAACCATCCAGTTGCCCAGCGTTGCCGCATTGCCGATCGAGAACATCGTCGCCACCACCGACAGCGTCTGTTCGAACTGGAAACCTTCCCAGGTCAGCGTGTTCGGGTCGATCGCGGCGTTGAGGTGGAAGTTGAGCGAGATGCCTTCGGCGTCGATCATCTCCAGGAACGGCGTCCAGTATTCGTGGTTGAAGCTGGGCACGCCGACGCGTTCGGGGGTATCGGGCAGCACGAAGCCGCGCAGGCCCATGTCGATGCAGCGACGGGCTTCCTTCTCCATCTCCGCCTTGTTCCAGAACGGCAGGTGCGCCATCGGGAACAGGCGTTCGCCCGATTCACGCTGATAGTCGGCGTTGAAATCGTTGAACGTCTTCATGATGGTCACGGCCAGATCGTCATCGCCCAGCGTCATCAGCATGCCCGCCTGGGTGACGCCCGAGTTCTGGAAGCAAATCTGCGCATAGACGCCCATGTCATCCATCGCCTGAAGGCGCGGGGCGATTTCGTGACCGCCCGGATGTGCTTCTTCCAGCGTGGGGAAGGCAAGGCGGCCGAGCAGCTTGTTGTTGTCCTTGCGGATCACATTGCCGCCCAGCGAGCCGCAATTACGGTCCCCGATGTACCAGCGATCGACCCCATCGGCATCACGCTTCACGAACGGCATCTTGCTCTTCAGGCCGATCGGCGCGCGGTCGGTGAACAGCGTCGGCGGTTCGCTGAGGTGGGTATCGGTATCGACGATCTTGATGCCTTCCAGCGAGGGATCAAGCCCGCCAGACTGGGTGGAATAGTCAACCTCGCGGATCACGCCGCCCTTGGTGTAGCCCTCAGCGGACCAGTACTTGCGTGCAGATTCCTGCATTTCCTTCGTGTCGCCATCGGCCATGGCCTTATCTCCCAAAAGATGTGTTGGAACCCATGTCGCAACCTGAGCGGCTGCAAGCAATCGAAGAGCCCAACGCCGAGACGATGAATGTCCTAGGAGCGGCTGCCGGGCCGCGCGCATCGGTCTCTGCGCCTTGCCGCGGGGAGGATGCCCGGGCATCCATGGCCTCGGGAGACGACATTATGCCACAGATGCACACGCTCGACGACATCCGAGTCGATTTCGATGCACCGGACAACGTTCCGAAGGATCGCATCGTGGACCTCGGCTTCGCCATGGGCGGCCAGCCCAACGACCTCCTGGACCCTTACGAGCCCTGCGAATGGCTATCCGGCCCGGAGATCCCGCGCCTGCTCTACAATCCGCCCGCCCGCCACGGCCTCGGCGCGATCAGCGGCAATCGCGCGGGCAGCTGGGTCGTCAGCCACTACGAGGATATCGAGCGCGTCTATACCGACAACGCGCACTTCTCGAACGCGGGCACGGCGGAATTCCAGCGGTTGATCGGAGAGACGTTCAAGTCGATCCCGCTGGCCATCGATCCGCCGGACCATTCCAAGTACCGGCTCTACCTGATGCCCTATTTCTCACCGGCGCGGATCACCCGCGAACTGGAACCCCGCATCCGCAAGGTCGTCACCGAGATGATCGACGCCGTGGCGGACAAGGGCGAAGTGGACATGGCCTGGGATTTCGCACGGGTCTATCCCGTGCGCATCTTCATGGGCCTGATGGGTTTTCCGGACGAGAAGTTCGAGCAGTTCCTGGACTGGGAGTGGGACATCCTTCACTCGGGCAGCCTCGAAAAGATGCAGGCGGCGCTGCGCGGCGTGCTCGAATTCCTGCGCGCCTTCATCGCCGAGAAGGAAATCCATCCCGACGAGCATCTCGTCTCCTCGATCGTGCACGGAAAGATCGAGGGCCGCGCGCCGACCGAGGACGAGAAGATCGGCATGGTCTGGTTCCTGTGGCTGGGCGGGCTCGATACCGTGGCGGCCACGATCGCGCAGATGTTCCGCCGCCTCGCGCTCCAGCCCGAACTGCAAAAGCGCATCCGCGAGAATCCGGCGATCATCAACTCGGCGGTCGAGGAATTCCTGCGCACCCAGCCGATCCTCTCCTCGTCCCGTTCCGCCACGAAGGATTTCGAGTGGCACGGCGTGCAAATCCGCAAGGGCGACACGTTCGCCTGCCTCAATCCTTCCGGCAACTTCGATCCCGCGCGATTCGACGATCCGCGAACCTTCGATCCCGAACGCAAGGCGAACCGCCATTTCACCTTTGTCGGCGGGGTCCATATCTGTCTTGGCGCCCATCTCGCCCGGCGCGAGCTTCGGCTGCTGCTGGAGGAATGGTTCACGCGCATTCCCGAATTCCGGGTCAAGCCCGGCGCGGATACGGCGGTGTTTCCGGGGCTGCTCTCGATCCGCAACCTGCCGATCGTCTGGGACGCACCGTAACGAAAAAGGGCAGGAGACCGCCGCCTCCCGCCCCTGTTTTTCCGGTTCCTAGCGTCCGAGCAGGTTTCGCGCCTGGCTGGCGATCTGGGCCAGCATGGCCGGGCTCAGCGGCACGGTGTTCTCCGCACGCTGGACCATCGAGCGGAAAGTCTGGATCGCGGCGATATGTGCGCGGCCCCATTCCTCGGCCGCCGCCGCCGGGTCGGACTTGCCCGACTTCGTGCGCGCCAGACGCTTGAGGAAGTCGAGCCGCATCTGCTGGAAGTCCCGGGCGAGGCCGGCGACGAGCAGGCGTTCCCATGGGTCCGACGGGTTCATGATCGTGGCGCTGGCCTGCGCCCAGTCAAGCCCCAGTCCGGCGCCGATGCGGGTGAAGGCCCCCACCAGCCGGCGCGCGTCGATCCCGGTCTCGGCGGCGAGATCGGCGATGCCCACCGCTCCGTCGAGGTCGTAGAGATTGGAGACCAGCGCCGCCTCTTCTTCCGGAGCCCCGAGTTCGAGCAGGCCCGCACGCAGCTTCCTGGAATGCACGACGATGCGTTCGCCGAGCAGTTCATGCGTATCCACCGACAGCGCGGCGACCGGGGCACCGATGCGTTCGAGCAGTTCGGCCGGCGGAACCTGTCCGGCTCCGGCGCGCAGCAGGTCGGCCATGTGGCCGCGCACGACGCCCGCCGTGCGGTCGAACAGCGCAATACGCGCGTCTTCCGACATCGGTGCGACTTCGAGACGCTCCCACAGCACGTCGAGATCGAACAACTTCACCGCCAGTGCGAACGCTGCGGCAACCTGCGACAGGTCAGCGCCCTCTTCCTCGGCCAGTTCGAAGGGATGGACGATGCCGAGCCGGTTGACGATCCGATTGGCCAGCTTGGTCGCGATGATCTCACCGGCGAGGCGATGGCCTTCGATGAACCGGGCATACTTCGCCTGCATCGGCTGCGGGAACGCCGCGAGCAGCATCGGCTGGAGCGTGGCGTCGGTAGCGAGGTCGGAGGCCTCGATCGCGGCTTGCAGCACCAGCTTGCCGCTCGAGAGCAGCACCGCGAGTTCGGGACGGGTCAACCCGCGCCCGTCCTGTGCGCGGCGGCCCAGCGCTTCGTTGTCGGCCAGCCCTTCGGTCTTGCGATCAAGGTTGCCGCCTTCTTCCAGCGTCTCGATCAGGCGGATGTGCGAAGGCATCGCAGTGGCCCCGCCGCGCTCGGCGATCGAGAGCGCCAGCGCCTGGAGACGGTTGTCCTCCAGCACCAGTTCGGCAACCTCGTCAGTCATCTCGCGCAGCAGTTCGACGCGCTCTTCCTCGGTGAGCCTGTCGGCCCGCTTGGCGGCGGCCAGCGCGATCTTGATGTTGACCTCGTTGTCCGAACAATCAACGCCCGCCGAGTTATCGATGAAGTCGGTGTTGATCCGCCCGCCGCGCGAAGCGAATTCGATGCGCGCGGCCTGGGTGACGCCGAGGTTGGCGCCCTCCCCGATCACGCGCACGCGCAGTTCGTTGGCGCTGACGCGCAGCGCGTCGTTGGCCGGATCGCCCACGGTGGCGTTGTTCTCGCCCGAGGACTTCACGTAAGTGCCGATGCCGCCGAACCACAACAGGTCGACCGGCGCCCAGAGGATCGCCGAGATCAGCGATTCCGGGTCCAGTTCCGTCGCCTCGATACCAAGCGCCTCGCGCACCTCGTTCGTCAAGGTAATCGATTTAGACTTGCGCGAGAACACGCCGCCGCCCTGCGAAATCAGGGCCTTGTCGTAATCGTCCCAGCTCGAATGCGGCAGGTCGAACATGCGCTTGCGCTCGGCCCAGCTCTTTGCCGCATCCGGGTCGGGATCGAGGAAGATATGGCGGTGATCGAAGGCGGCCACCACCTTGAGCGACTTCGAGAGCAGCATGCCGTTGCCGAACACGTCGCCGGACATGTCGCCGCAGCCGATCACGCGGACCGGGTCGCTCTGCACGTCGACGCCCATTTCAAGGAAGTGGCGCTGCACCGAAAGCCACGCGCCGCGCGCGGTAATGCCCATGGCCTTGTGGTCATAACCGTTGGAGCCGCCGCTGGCGAAAGCGTCGTCGAGCCAGAAGTCGCGCGATTCGGCGATGCCGTTGGCCACGTCGGAGAACTTGGCCGTTCCCTTGTCGGCCGCGACCACGAAGTAGGGATCCTCGCCGTCGAGGATCACCACCGCCTCGGGATGGACCACCTTGTCCGCCACGATATTGTCGGTGATCGACAGCAGGGTGCCGATGAACACCTCGTAACTCGCCTGCCCCTCGGCCGCCCAGCCGGCGCGGTCGAGGGTAGGGTCGGGCAGCTGCTTGGGATAGAAGCCGCCCTTGGCGCCGGTCGGCACGATGACAGCGTTCTTCACGCGCTGCGCCTTCATCAGTCCGAGGATTTCGGTGCGATAGTCGTCCCGGCGATCGGACCAGCGAAGGCCGCCGCGCGCAACCGGCCCGGCGCGCAGGTGAATGCCCTCGACCCGGCGCGAATAGACGAAGATCTCGCGCCACGGCAGCGGCTTGGGCAGCCCCGGAACCAGCGCGGAATCGAGCTTGAAGGCCAGCGCGACTTGCGCCGCGGGCGCGAAGGCATTGGTGCGCAGCATGGCGATGACGACATCGCGGAAAGCGCGCAGCACGCGGTCGTCGTTGATGGCGCTGACATTGGCAAGGCCCGCACGGATCGCCTCCTGCGCCTGTGCCTTGGCCTGCGCGCGATCTCCCTTGAAGGCAGGATCGTGAATGCCGCGGAACAGATCGACGATACCCAGCGTGACCGCCGGTGCGCCAAGAAGAGCATCGACCACAGTGCCGATCCCGAAATGCATGCCTGCCTGCCGCAAGTAGCGATACCAGGCGCGCAGCCAGTCCGCCTCACGCTTGGACAGGCCGAGCCCGGGGACGAGACGGTTGAAAGGATCGTTCTCGGCAAGGTTATTGAGCACGCCGGCCAGGGCGTCCTCGATCATCGGCGCCAGCTTGAGCACTTCGCGCACTTCGCTACCGGACGGCAGCGCGAGCGTGAAATCATGGATCGTGCCGATCCGGCCCTTGTCGAGCGGAGTAGGCATCTCGGCGAGCACGCGGAAGCCGAAATTCTCCAGCGCGGGCACGGCATCGGACAGCGGCAAACTGCCTTCGGCCTGGTAGATCTTGAGGCGAAGCTGCGGCGCCTCGCCGCCATCGTGCTGATAGAGGCGCACCCCGCGGCTGCCGCGCAAGTCGGTGCCGGCATCGCCCACCACGAGACCGCGCATATGCGCAATGTCGAGCGCGGCTTCGGCCGGGCCATAATCGCTGCGATAGGCCATCGGGAAGGCATCGGCATAGCGCGTGGCGATTGCGGCGGCACGGCCCGGCTCCAGCGTCTGGGCAAGTGCGGCCTCGACCGCCTCGCCCCAGCCGCGCAGCATGACTTGCAAGCGGCGATCGAGCGCCTCTTCGTCAAGCACCTGGGCGCCGTCGCGAATATCGACCGTATAGCGCAGCATGGCAAGGTTGCCCGCCTCGACGCTGAGCGACCAGTCCAGCGTCGGCGCTTGCGCGGCTTCCTCGATCATTGCCTGAATGCGCTTGCGCATCTGCGTGGAGAGCGTGTCGCGCGCGATCCAGACGAAGGCGAACAGGTGGCGCGAGAGCGGCGAAGTGGTAACGACCAGACGCGGACGCGGCCGGTCCACCAGCGCGGTCATCGTCGTCGCCAAGCGCTCGACGTCAGCCTCGCCGAAGCCGAGAACCAGATCGTGCGGCAGGCTGGTCATGGCATGGGCCAGCGCCTTGCCGGTATGGCCACCCGGATCGAAGCCGAGCTTGGCGCCCAGACCTGCCAGCAGGCGGCGCAAGCGCGGAACCCGGTCAGGCGCTGCCGCGAGCGCGGCGCTCGTCCACATGCCCGCGTGAACCGAAAGCGCGATCAGCTTCCCGTCCTCGATCACCGGCACCAGGAACAGGTCGAACGGCACGCGGCGGTGCACGGTGGCGATGACATTGGCCTTGATGACCATCGGCGAACGCACCTCGCCCGCTGCGAGCTGGGCATCGAACACCGCAAAAGCGCGATCGTAGCTGGCATCCGACAGGAGATCGCGCGCGTCGCGCTTGCACACGCCGAGCAGGTCGGCATGCGTCCCGTCGCGGTAGCGGGTTACATGGCCGAGCTGGGTCAGCATACCGCCGGCGAACCAGCGCAGCAGTTCCGCGCCTTCGCTGTCGTCCACGCGGTCGGCATCGGCGTCCATCGCCTCGACCATGCGGGGCCAGTCCGCAACGGCAACACGCACATCGGCCAGCGTGGTTTCCAGCGCCGCCTGGAGATCCCGGCGCTGCCGCGCATCGATGCGGTCGGTCTCGATGTAGATCATCGATTCGCGGCGCGTACCGGCCGTTGCGGCATCGGGCAGCGCGGCCAGTTCACCCTGGGCATCGCGTTCGACGAACACGACGGGATGGGCCAGGCGATCGATGACGAGCCCTGCCTCGGCAACCGCTGCCGCCACTGAATCCACCAGGAACGGCATGTCGTCGTTGACGAGCGCGATGCGCAGATAACGCCGCTCCTCGTTCTCCGAAGCGATGTCGATCACCGCCTTGCCGGGCTCACGGTGCGCAGCAAGCGCGAGCAGCACATGCGCCGCTTCTTCAACCCAGGCACTGCCATCGGGCGTGTCGCTCGCCACATCGCCGGGCAGCAGCGAATCGCGAATGCGCGCAGCCAGCGCCGGTTGCAGCGCGGAAGCCTTCCGTCCGGCTTTGGATCGGGTCTTGGGGGCGGCGGTCAGATCGTCTGCGCTCATTGCATTCTCCCGCAAATCAACGGCATGCGGCAACTGCGCGTTTCGCGGCGCGTCAGCTGCCCCACGACAAATATAGGGCCGGTCGTGCGATCCGGCATCCACCGCCAGCCCTTTTTTGGCAAGGGTAGCGGTGTAGCCTTTCCGGTGATGCGACCTTGCACCACAGCAGCCCGAAGCGACCGGCCGGTCTGTTCGGCGTTAGGCGGAGTTGTAACGCCATTTCACTATCGCGCAATATTCGTTTAACCGCGCGAAATTGAATAATTTGCATCTGGAAGACGAACGCTCCGCCGGTATCACTCGAGAGAGGCGTTCCGGCCACTCAGCCGCAGCTTGAGGAAAGGTGCGAATGTCCCGCCGAACCGCGCGCGCCCTTGGGGCTTGGCAAGGGCGTTCGGATCGTCGAGCCCCCAGTAATCGACGAAGCTGGCTACGGTCAGGTCAGGGAGCACCCACCAGCTATAGGCTTGAAACGGCTCTCGCTCGGGATTGGCAAAGACGAGCCCGTGCCCGTTGAGCAGGTGCCACGGACCGCGGATATCCGACGCTACAGCGCCGTAGAGCCCGGTCGGTGCCTCCACTCCCGGCGCGAATACGTGTGCTTGCGTGGACCAGAACAGGTAGCACCGGCCATCATGCACAACGACATGCGGGCGTTCGAGTTCGTTGTTCACGCCTGCAGCATCGATCGCAGGCGGCAACTTGCGATAGGTCCCGTCGTCGTCCTGACGAGCGAGGCCGATGACGCCGTTGTAAGCCTCCTCGCTGGCGGCGGAGGAGGCCGTGAACAGCAGGTATCGCCGCCCGTCGGGCGCGCGATAGGGTGCCGGATCGCGGAAAGCCTTGATCTGCCCGCTCCGCCCGGCGCCCTCGTGACGGCTCATGTAGAGGAGGTCCGCCGGTGCAACGATCTCCTCCGGTTCGGTCCAATCACTGAAAACCTGCCCCTCGTCGGCCAGTCGCGCCCGGCTCGCGAACAGGCGCTGCCGAAACGAGGGCACGTGCTCCCCCCTCTCACCTGCCGCCGTGAAGCGCAGCACGACCTGGCCGGCATCCAACGTCGCCGAGCCTGACCATTCGCGGCTGCCGGGCGTGAGACCTTCCCGGAAGGTTTGCCCGAGATGATGGAAGCCTTCGGCAGTACGATGGAAATGATGGATGCGGGCATGGGCGTGACGCTGTTCGGGATCGTCGAATACGTCAGCGGCAAGCGCGAACCACAGTTCGCCGCCACGCCAGGGAACCGGCCGTCCGTCACCATCGCCGAGCGGCCAGGAATCCCACACGTCGAGCCCCGGCGTGTCCCGCGCGACCTTGCCGATGACAGGTGCGCGGTTGATCGTGTTGCCCGACAAACGGGAAAGATCGGCGGGCGACCAGCGCAGCGGTGAAATCGCGATCTCGGTGTCCGACATGAAACGGCAGTCCCCCCGCACGAATAGGCCCCGGATGCGCAATGGATTGCAAGACATCCCTCCCTTCACGTCAAGTACGCATAGAACCGTAGTGGATTCAACCGGGGTCGCCTTGGGACCGAAAATCCTGCATTCCTTTGCAATTCCGACCGCGGCCATTCCGAAACCGAACAGGCCGTGCGTCCGGTTACGCCGCAGATGGGCCGCGTCATTTCGGAGACCAGTCTATGCATCCTGCCCGAAGGCCGAAACTCTCGCTGCTGCGCATTTGCGAGATGAACGCCGGTTTCTTCGGGCTCCAGTTCAGCTTCGGCCTGCAGCAGGCCAACATGAGCCCGATCTACCGCACGCTCGGCGCATCCGAGGCCAGCCTGCCACTGCTCTGGCTCGCCGGCCCTGCAACCGGGCTGCTGGTACAGCCGCTGATCGGCGCGATGAGCGACCGCACCCGATCGAGAATGGGGCGGCGAACGCCCTACTTCCTGATCGGTGCAGTGCTCTGCTCGCTCTGCCTTCTGGCGATGCCGCATTCTCCCGCGCTCTGGGCGGCGGCGGCCCTGCTCTGGCTGCTGGATGCCGGCAACAATGTAACGATGGAGCCCTACCGCGCCTACATTGCCGACCGTCTCTCGCCGGAACAACAGGCCACCGGATTCCTCACCCAAAGCGCCTTCACCGGGCTTGCCCAGACCCTTGCCTACCTCGCTCCCTCGCTTCTGGCCTTCATGATCGACCGCGAACTGCTCGGCCCTAACGGAATACCGGTCATCGTGCGGGCCGCCTTCACGATCGGGGCCGTGCTCTCCGTCTCGACGATCGTCTGGTCGATCCTGCGCGTTCCCGAACTGCCCCTCGCACCGCAAGAACATGCCGCCATCGCCGGAAAGAGCTTCAGGCCCCGCGCCCTGCTGCGCGAAGTGGTGCAAGCCCTGAACGAGATGCCCCGGCCGATGCGCAGGATGATCCCGGCGATGCTCTGCCAATGGTACGCGATGTTCGTCTATTGGCAGTACATTACCGAGGCGATCGCACGATCGCTGTTCGACACTGCCAGTCCGGCCACTCCCGCCTATCGCGCGGCGACGCTTGCCGCGCAGGAGTTGGGCGCGCTCTACAATACCGTCGCATTCCTGGGCGCGCTGGCACTGATACCGCTCGTTCGGCGCCTGGGAGCCCGGAAAGTGCATGTCGCCTGCCTCGCCGCGTCCGGGCTTGCCATGCTGTTGATCCCCGCCGCCCCCTCCATTGCCGTGCTCGCTTTCCTGATGCTGGGCGTAGGCCTCGGCTGGGCCGGCATGATGGCCAATCCCTACGTCATGCTTGCCGAAGCAATCCCGCATGACCGGGTCGGAGTGTACATGGGGATTTTCAATATTTTAATCGTGATTCCAATGTTGATCGAGACGCTGACGGTGCCATTGCTCTATAACCCCCTGCTGGCTTCCGATCCGCGCGCCGCGCTGATCCTGGCCGGGATCTTCATGCTGGCCGGTGCAGGTGCGACGTGGTTCGTCGGCCCTTCCCGCCTGCCACATGAAGGGACACGCGAACGATACTCCGATGCCCCGCTTCCGCCGCGGGATTCGAACTGTTAATGGCCGGAAAAAGGGAAGTTGGATGGCCGGCAAGGTAGAACCGACAATCACGGTAGAGGATGACACCGATCGCACGAGCGAAAGTGGCATCAGGTTGCAAGTGCGCACGCTCGCCGATCTGGCGCGCATCGCCGGCGTTTCAGCGGGCACGGTATCGCGGGCGTTGGCGGGGAAAGCGCTCGTCAATCCCGAAACCCGCGATCGCATCCAGGCGCTCGCCCGCCAGCACGGGTTCCAGCCGAACCAGATGGCCAGCAAGCTGCGTACCGGGCGAACCGGGGTGATCGGCGTCGTCATTCCGCTGAGCCACGAGAAACGCCAGCACATCTCCGATCCGTTCTTCCTGACCCTGCTCGGCCATCTTGCGGACGAACTGACCGAAAGCGGCTTCGACGTCATGCTCAGCCGCGCCATGCCCGACGGCACGTCGAACTGGCTGGACCGTCTCACCGGCTCCGGCATGGTGGACGGCCTTATCGTCATCGGCCAGTCCGACCAGTACCACCTCATCGAACGCGCCGCCCAGAGCTACCGGCCGATGGTGGTATGGGGCCATTACCGCAGCGGACAAACGCACTGCGCCGTCGGCACAGACAATGAAGCAGGCGGCCGCATCGCGGTGGAACACCTGCTCGCAAGCGGGGCCCGCAATCTCGCCTTCCTCGGTCAGACCGGCGGGATCGAGATCGCCACCCGCTTTCGCGGCGCGGCGGCGGCTGCCGAAGCGGCGGGCGCACCCTTCGCCTATCTCCCCGTCGAACTGGCCGATGCGTCGATGGGGCCGCAGATCGAGGAAGCCCTGTCCCGCGCCGATCTCGAGATAGACGGGATCGTCGCAGCCTCGGACCTTGTCGCCATGTCCGCGCTGCGCGCGCTGCACGACATGGGCCGGTCCGTTCCCGGGCAAGTCCGCATCGTCGGTTTCGACGACCTTCCTCTCGCCGCGCAAACAACGCCGCCCCTCACCACCATCCGTCAGGAGATAGCGGAGGGAGCCCGCGCGCTGGTGGAGAAACTGAAGGCGCGGATCGAGGGTGAAACCACCCTCAGCCTCGTCATGCCGCCCAAGCTAGTGATACGCCAGACAACGCGGGCCTGATACCCGCTCACGACTCACTCTTTTTCCCCGCCACTTCATGCTTCCGGTAACGGACCTATGACGCTAGTCAGCGTTGGGCCCGAACCGGAATCACGTTTCCGGCGGCAAGGTGCGACAATGAGGGGAAATTTTCAGGTGGCTCTGAAAGTGAGCGGCATGGCGCCATGCTGATCGGTATCGATCTGGGGACGACGAACAGTGCCGTTGCGATCTGGCGCGACGGCGAAGCCACGCTCGTCCCGAACGCCCTCGGCGAACTTCTCACATCCTCGGCTGTCTCCATCGAGAAAAGCGGGCAGGCATGGATCGGACGCTCCGCGCTGGATAGGCTCGCGAACCAGCCTCAGGATACCGCCAGCAGTTTCAAGCGCCTGATGGGCACCGCCAGCACCGCGCGGCTGGGCGGGAAGGACTACGGGGCGGAGGACCTGTCCGCGCTGGTACTCGGCGCGCTGGTGAGCGATGTCGAGGCCCTCATGGGTCAGCGCCCGACAGAGGCGGTGATCACCGTACCGGCCTACTTCAACGACCGCCAGCGCAAGGCCACGCGCCGCGCCGGCGAACTGGCCGGCCTCACCGTGCGCCGCCTGATCAACGAACCGACCGCCGCCGCGCTGGCCTTCGGCCTTCAGGACAAGGGCGACCGCGAACCGTTCCTGGTCTTCGATCTCGGCGGCGGCACGTTCGACGTCTCCATCGTCGAGATGTTCGACGGCATCGTCGAGGTCCGCGCTTCCGCGGGCGACAACCGTCTTGGCGGCGACGATTTCGACCTGGTGTTGGCTTCCCTGATGAAGCCGCGCATCGATCCGGAGCACCGGCTTGAATCGCTTTCGGCCGAACACCGCGAAGCACTGCTCAAGCGCGCCGCCGAAGCCTGCCGCCGCACGCTGAGTTCCGCGAACGAAGCCGAATTCGCCGTGGTCGTCGGCGAGGAGCGCCTTGCCGCCACCGTGACCGAAGCCGAGTTCGAGGCGGCCTGTGAGCCGTTGCTGCGCCGCCTGCGTGAACCCGTGGTGCGCGCATTGCGTGACTGCGCGATCGATGCGGCCGAACTGTCCGAAGTGGTGCTGGTGGGAGGTGCCACGCGCATGCCGGTGGTGCGCCGCGCGATCACCCGCCTGTTCGGCCGGTTTCCCAACAGCTCGGTCCACCCCGACCATGCCGTGGCGCTGGGCGCTGCGATGCAGGCCGCGCTGGTAGGCCGCGATGCCGCGCTTGACGAAATCCGCATTACCGACGTCTGCCCCTTCACCCTCGGCGTGGAAGTGGCCGAGCAGGACGGTTACGGCGGCCTTCAGCGCGGGCTCTTCTCTCCGGTGATCGAGCGCAACACGCCGGTACCGGTCAGCCGCATGAACGTCTACTCCACCCTGGGAGACAACCAGAAGAAGCTGGAATTCGGCATCTATCAAGGCGAAGCGCGCGAGGTGAAGGGCAACGTCAAGCTGGGCGAGATCACGATCCCCGTCCCGGCGCGCCCGGCCGGAGAAGTCTCTGCGGAAGTGCGTTTTTCCTACGACAGTTCCGGCCTGCTCGAGATCGACGTCCACGTGCCGGCGAGCGGCATCGAACGCAATCTCGTCATCGTCGATGAAGAGGACCGGCCGGACCGCAGGGAACTGGAAAGCCGCCGCGCCGCGCTCGCGAAGCTCAAGTTCCATCCGCGCGAGGATGCAGGCAACGTGGCGCTGATGGCGCGCGCGGAACGCTGCTACGAAGACCACATCGGCGAGGTGCGGCAGGCAATCGGCCATTGGATAACCCAGTTCGCCGGTGCGCTCGACACGCAGGATCCGCGCCGCATTGCCGATGCCCGCACGATGCTGGCCGCCCGGCTCGATGAAATCGAGAGCGCGGGGCCATTATGAGCGACGGCGCGCCCTGGTCGATCCTGGGCATCGAGAAGACCTCCGATAGCGCAGCCATCCGCAAAGCCTATGCCGCGCGGCTGAAGGCGATGGATGTGGACAGGGATGTCACCGGCTTCGCTCAGTTGCGGCAAGCCCGGGACCTGGCCCTGCGCCTCGCCCGCAACATCGACCTCCCGCCGGTGGAAGAGGAAGCCGAAACCGCTGCGGAGCCGGAATTCGGCCCCTCGCCCGAGGCGCCTCCACGCTGGACTTACGCCGCGCCGGAACTTCCGGGTGAATGGCAGACGGGTACCGATCTGGCCGCCCGTCCCGGCGAGCCGGACGATTCGACGATGCTTGGCCGCATGGCCTGGGCGGCAGCCGCCGCGCGGGAAGGCGTGAGCGGCGCGGGCATTCCGCTCACCACGATCGATCCCTTCACCGCCCCGTTCCTCCCCGGCAATCACGCAGCAGACGATGCCCTTGGCCTGCGCCCCGGCGAAAGCCCGGCGGAACGGCTCGCGATCCTTCTCGATCCCGAGAGCGAGACCGCGGCAGAGCCCCTGACCGAGACCGAAGCCCGGCAGGCGACGCGGGCCCTGCGCAAGATACTCGACGATGCGGCGCAGTCCCACGTCACGCGCCAGCAGCAGATAGAAGACTGGCTGGCCGAAGTCCTGGCACGCGGCTGGCCGCGCTCCGCGCCGCTTCTGGAAGATGCCAATGCCGCTTTCGGCTGGGAGCGCGAATGGGCGGCCCATGACGCGCGCGCCGGCGTGGCTTTCCTTGGCGCAAGGCTGCGCGGCTACCGCTTCCAGCAGAACGTCCTCCAACCCGGCCATCGCTACAACAAGGCGTGGAACGAACTTGTCCGTCCCGGCAAGGCAAGCCCTTTCCGCATGCTCAGCGGCCCGAGCCAGGGGGATGTGGACGCGCTGCTGCGCGGGGTGCGCAAGAATTTCCCCGAGCTCGAATCGCATTTCGCTCCCGAACGCGTCGCCTCGTGGGAGGGCGGCAATCCGTTCATGACCGGGCTTCTGGTCGCCCTCGGCCTCATCGCCTTCGCCATCGTGCTCGCCGTCGCGCAGACTTCGAACTCCCCATCCTCGCGGCCGGACCGGGTCGCCGCCGCAAGCCCGCTGGAAGCTCAGGGCGAGGAAGCGGAAACGGTGCCCGGAGACGGCGCCGTTACCCGGATCGTCCAGGCTTCGATCAGGGAAGCCTTTGGCGAGGATCGCGACATGAACTGGCTCCAGACGTTCCAGCCGGAACTGGCGCAAGTCTTCACCGCCAATGCCCGCAACGGCGTGAAGACCGGCGAGGAAGAGCCGGTCTTGATCGACAAGGCCGTCGCGATCGTTCGCGAACGCAGCTACCGGAACGGAAGGGACCTTTCGGGCGACTTGTTCGAAAAGGCGATGCGGCTGCGCCTCGGCCAACTTCGCGCGGCGCGCGAACAGGGAGCATCCGCCTGTCGCCAACTGGGCAACTCCGGCTGGCTAGACTCATTGGAGGTTTCGCCCGAACTGCGCAGCAAGGAGCGCGACTATGCCGTGCAACTGGTAGAAAGCCATGCCCTCGGCGCGCCCAAGGCCAGCGACCAGCACAGCGCGATGGTCCCCGGCACGCTCATCGAAGACGTGATGAAAGCCACCAAACTCAGCCAGAGCGAGGTCGCCGAAGCGATGCAAGGCAAGAGCAGCGATGCCAACCGCTGCGCCGTCACCATCGCCCTGCTCGACAAGACGCTGGGCTGGCGGGGCAAGAACCGCAGGGATATCCTGATGACGCTCTGAAGCGTCAGACCGCCAACCCCGCTGCCCGCGCGCTGGCCCAGGCCCATTGGAAATTGTAGCCGCCAAGCCAGCCCGTCACGTCAGCAGCCTCGCCGATCACATATAGCCCCGGAACCTTGCGAGCCTCCATCGTCTTGGAGGAGATGCCGCCGGTATCGATGCCACCAGCGGTAACTTCCGCCTTGGCGAAGCCTTCCGAACCGTCCGGCACGAACGGCCAGCGCGCCAGCTTCGCTTCGGCCGCCGCGAGCGCCTTGTCGGACATGGCGCCGAGTTCGCCGTTCAGGCCGAGCCTTTCGCACAGCACATCCACCAGCCGTTCCGGCAGTCCTTCGCCCAGCACCTTGCGGAGTGCCGTGCGCGGGCGATCGCGCTTGGCGTCCCTCAGCCAGCCTTCGCCCCGGTCCGGCAGGAACTGCGTCGTCACGGTCTGTCCGCGCTGCCAGTAGCTCGATATCTGGAGGATGGCCGGGCCGGAGAGCCCGCGGTGCGTAAACAGCGCCGCCTCGCGGAACGCGGCCTTGCCGCCCGCCTTGCCGTCTATGCGCGCGACGACCTCGGTCGACACGCCGGACAACTCGCGGAACAAGGCCTCGTCGCCCGAAAGCGTCAACGGCACCAGGGCGGGGCGCGGCTGGACAACCTTGAGCCCGAACTTGCGGGCCAGGTCATAGGCGATCCCGGTCGCGCCCATTTTCGGGATCGAAGGCCCCCCGGTCGCGATCACGAGCGCCGGGGCCGTCGCCATGCGCTCGCCGAAAGCGACGCGGTAGAGCCCGTCGGCATGATCGATTTCACCAAGCGCATCGCCGCAGTTCACCGCGACGCCGCCCTTGGCGCATTCCTCCAGCAACATCGCCACGATCTGCCTGGCCGAACCGTCGCAGAACAGTTGACCCAGCGTCTTTTCGTGCCAGGCGATGCCATAGGCATCGACCAGCGCAATGAAATCGGCCGCAGTATAACGGCTGAGCGCGGATTTCGCGAAGTGAGGATTGCCCGAAAGGTAGCGGTCGGGCGCAGTGTGAACGTTGGTGAAGTTGCAGCGCCCGCCGCCCGAGATCAGGATCTTCTTGCCCGGCTGATCGGCATGGTCGAGCAGCAGCACGCGCTTGCCGCGCTGTCCGGCCGTCGCCGCGCAGAACAGCCCGGCCGCGCCGGCGCCGAGAACGATGACATCGTATGGCACGATGCCCGCCGTGGATGCCGTCATGCCGGCGCCAGTTCCAGCGCGAGCGCTTCGGCCACGCGGATGCCGTCAACCGCAGCCGAGAGGATGCCCCCGGCGTAGCCCGCCCCTTCGCCCGCAGGGTAAAGCCCCCGCGTATTGAGGCTCTGCAGGTCCTTGCCGCGCGTGATCCGAACCGGCGATGACGTGCGCGTTTCCACGCCCGTCATCACCACGTCGGGGTGATCGTAACCCGGCACCTGTCGGCCGAACACCGGCAGCGCCTCGCGGATCGCATCCACCACGAAATCGGGCAGGCACTGCTTGAGTTCGGTCAGGTGGACACCGGGCTGATAGCTCGGAATAACTTCGCCGAACTCGCTCGAAGGCCGGTCGGCCAGGAAATCGCCCAGCTTCTGGCCGGGCGCCTTGTAGTTTTCACCGCCGGCCTTGTAGGCCAGTTCCTCGAACTTGCGCTGGAAGGCGATGCCCGCCAACGGATCGCCGGGGTAGTCCTTGTCCGGATCGATATCGACCACGAGGCCGGAATTGGCATTGAACTCGGCGCGCGAATACTGGCTCATGCCGTTGGTGACGACGCGGCCCGGCTCGCTTGCCGCCGCCACGACCCGCCCGCCCGGACACATGCAGAAACTGTAGACTGTGCGCCCGTTCGAAGCCTTGTGCGCGATCGAATAGGCGGCAGGACCAAGGATCTTGTTGCCCGCGTTGTCGCCATAACGCGCCGTGTCGATCCAGCTCTGCGGATGCTCGATGCGCACGCCGATCGCGAAAGGCTTGGCCTCGATATGGACGCCGCGGCCGTGCAGCACCTCGAAAGTGTCACGCGCGGAATGGCCCACCGCCATGATGACGTGGGTGGCGGGCAGGAATTCTCCGTTGGAGAGATGCAGGCCGGTGATGCGGCGCTCGCCGTCCTCACCCTGCGCGACCTCGAAATCATCGACGCGGGTGCCGAAACGGTATTCGCCGCCAAGTTGCTCGATCGTCTCGCGCATCGACATCACCATGGTGACGAGACGGAACGTGCCGATATGCGGGTGGGCCTCGGTAAGGATGTCGTCCGGCGCACCGGCCTTGACGAATTCGGTCAGCACCTTGCGGCCGAGGTGGCGACTGTCCTTGATGCGGCTGTAGAGCTTGCCGTCGGAAAACGTGCCCGCTCCGCCCTCGCCGAACTGCACGTTGCTCTCGGTATCGAGCACCGAGCGGCGCCAGAGCCCCCAGGTATCCTTCGTCCGCTCGCGCACGGCCTTGCCGCGCTCGACGATGATCGGCCTGAAGCCCATCTGTGCAAGCACAAGTGCGGCCAGCAGTCCGCAGGGACCGGCGCCGATCACCACCGGTCGCGGGCCATCGAAGCCTTCCGGCGCATGGGCGACGAACTTGTATGACGTATCCGGCGTCGGGCGCACGTGCTGGTCGCCATGATGCGCCGCCAGCACTTTGGCCTCGTCCTTCACCAGCACGTCCAGCGTGTAGACCAGCTTGATCGCGTTCTTGCGCCGCGCGTCATTACCGCGGCGCACCACCGTGACGCGCTCGAGAGCGCCGGGTTCGATCCCCAGCCGCGCGCAGACGGCGGCGTCGAGTTCCTCAGGGGCATGGTCGAGCGGCATGGTAAGGTCGGACAAGCGTAACATTCGCGGGCCCTTATACCCGTTCGGTCCAGGACGCCACGGCTTTGCGGGACCGCCGGGGTGCCGTTATGGCAAACCCGCTTGAAGCGGAAAGAAAATCCCCAACGGCTCACAACGCGCCCTCGCCCCGGCGATGTGCCCATGAACCGGAACGCAGCAGTGAGGGAGAGTTCACCTTCCCGGGCGGTTCACCCCAAAAGCGCGCGCCTTGTCGATCACCTTTCGGCGAGAATTCCCGCAAGCCATTGCGAAGCCTCGCCAATCGCCCGATCGGCAAGACCCGAAACGGAAACGGCCTCAAGAAAGCTATGCGTGGCGCCCGGATAGACGCGCAGTTCGGTCGCCACGCCTGCTTTCGCGAGTCGCGCCGCCATCTCAAGGTTCTCGTCAAGCAGCACATCGCATTCGGCTACGCAGAGCCATGAAGGCGCAAGCCCCCCAAGCTCTGCATGAAGCGGCCGGGCGAGCGGATCGTCAACCGGCTCCTGGCCGAGATAGCTCGCCCAGAATTCGTCCATCTCCGGCCCGGTGAGCATGTAGCGATCGCCATCCCCATAACGGCGATAGCTTCCTGTCCAGGTGCCGTCCCAAGCGCCATAATTGAGCAGAAGGCCAAGCGGCATCACGGCCCCGACGGTCCTGCGGCGCAGGGCTGCGGCAACCGCGAGATTCGCGCCCGCACTGTCTCCGCCCAGTGCATAACGCGCCGGGTCCAGGCCGTGCGCCGCCCCTGCACCGGCAAGCCAGTCCAGTACCTCCGTGATCGCCTCGATGGCGCAAGGGAAGCGCTGCTCCGGCGCCAGCGGATAATCGATGCCCAGCACCGCGCAGCCGGCTCGGCCTGCATATTCCCGCATCAGCCGGTCATGGGTGTCGATGCTGAACAGGGTCCATCCGCCGCCGTGAAGGTAGACGAGCACGGGCAGGTTCGCTTCGACGGAGGGCCGGTGAATGCGGATTCGCACGCCGGAGGCTCCGACATGGAACTCATCCGCGGCGGCCATCGCCGGGCCGCCCGCTCGCCATGGCTCCCGCTGCCGTTCGGCAATCGCACGGCGCTCGGAGACCGAAATCCCCGGCCGCGAGCCGAGGGCCGCCGAGGCGGCGAACATCGCGGTCAGCCATGACCGGATTTCGGGATCGACATCGTCATTGGGAAACCGTGCCATCGAATCCTGCGCAACCGAGACGGAAATCCGGGAAGATCGAAGCGTTTCAGCCGTAGACTTTCGTTCCGCCAAGGTGGGTCGAAACGACCTTGGCCTTGTCCAGATCGGCCGGATCGATTGCGGCCAGGTCGCGGTCCCAGATCACGAAGTCCGCCAGTCTCCCCGGCGAGAGCGTGCCGGTGTCTGCCTCCGATCGTCCGGCGAAAGCAGCGCCGCGCGTATAGGCGAGCAGCGCGTCATGAATCTCGACCTTCTGTTCGGGATACCAGCCGTTCGGATTGGCCCCGTCGAGCGTCTGGCGCAGCACCGCCGCTTTGAGCCCGGTCAGCGGATCGATCGGCGCCACCGGCCAGTCCGAACCGAACGAGACATGCGCGCCGCTCCTGATGAGCGATTCGAAAGCATATGTGGTCTTGAGCCGTTCCGGGCCGATGCGGCGCACCGCCCAGCGGCCGTCGTCCACGGCATGGAACGGCTGGACCGAGGCGATCACTCCCTGTTCGGCGAAACGGCCGATGGATGCGGGGTTGAGATGCTGTGCATGTTCGATGCGCCCCCGCCGATCGCGCGGGCCATTTACCCTGGCCACCTCCGCCCAGAAATCGAGCACCATGTCATTGGCGCGGTCCCCGATGGCATGCGTGGCGATCTGGAGGCCCGCAGCATCCGCCGCCAGCATGAGCGATCGCATCTCGTCAGGATCGGTCACCGTGATGCCCCGCGTCTTGGGATCGTCGAGATAAGGCTCGTAGAACAGCGCCGTGCGCGAGCCGAGCGACCCGTCGAACACGACCTTGCAACCGCCCCAGCGCACGAATTCATCACCGCGCCCCTCCGCCTTGATGATCGCGTCGAGCTTCTGCCAGTCCTTGAGCGGGGTCATCGCATAGAAGCGGAACGGCAGATTGCCAGAAACCCGCATCCGGCGCGCGGATTCGAAGGTGTTCCAGTCGATCCCGGTCTCGTGAACCTGCGTCACCCCCTTTGACAGGGCAAGCTGGATGCCCCGGCGGTTCGTTGCATCGATCTGCGCGTCGGTGGGGCGCGGAATGCGCTCGATCACCATGTCCTTGGCGGCGTCCTTGAACACGCCGGTAAGGCGGCCCTTGCCGTCTCGAACGATCACGCCGCCGGCCACATCGGGCGTATCCTCGCCGAGGTTCAGCATCCTGAGCGCCAACGAATTCAGCACGATCATATGCAAGTCGTAGCGGACCACGGCGACGGGCGTCTGCTGGCTCACCGTATCGAACCAGTCGCGGCTCGGCAGTTCGCCGCCCCAGGAATCGTTGTCCCAGTTGCCGCCGAGCAGCCATTCCCCCGCCGGCATCGCCTTGGCCGCGTCGGCAATCACTTTCACGAAAGCCTCGCGATTGTGCGCCTCTCGAAGAGAAGGCTGGCCGATCGTGGCCGAGCCCATGGTGAAGTGGACGTGGCAATCGGTAAAGCCGGGCGTGACGAACGCTCCGCCAAGATCGACGACCCGCGTCCGCTTGTCCGCGAGGCTCCGCGTGGCCTCTGCCCCCAGCGCCACCACGCGCGAGCCGACGAGGCCGATGGCGTCTGTGAATATCTCGCGCCCCTCGCCCGTCCAGATGCGGCCGTTGGTGTAGATCGTATCCACCGGAACGCCCCGCGCCCACGCCGCCTGCCTATAGAAAAGCCCGGCCGCTGCGGCGCCGGCGGTGCGGGTGATGAAGTTTCGGCGGTTTAGTGCTGTCATCTTGCGTCCCGTCGGGTGGTGGAAGTCTTCTTCCGAACATGAGCGGGCGCGGTGGAGCCCGAAACGGCCAATTCGAAAAAACCCGACGGGTCCAGTCCGCCTCCCTACCGCGCAGCCTCCGCCAGCGCGGTGATCGCCCTTGTCGCTTCCGTATCGTTGAGACTGGCGAAGCCGAGCCGCAGCCCCCGCGGCGCGGTATCGCGCGCCATGAACGAGCGGTAGCTGGCGAAACGCAGGCCCTGCGCCCGTGCGCGCTCCTCCATCCGGTCGAGATCGCCGCGGAACTTCACCCAGAACGCAAGCCCGCCGTCCGGGACCGCGAAATCGACATGTTCGCCGAGATGCGCGTCAAGCAAGGCCGCGAAGGACTGGCGGCGTTCGGAATAGACACGCCACGCCTTGCGGGCATGGCGGCGCAGTTCACCGTTGCGGATGAGTTCGGCGGCGGTTTCCTCGGTAACGGTATTGCCCATGCCGTCGGTCAGCGAGACCCGGTGCGCCACGGCGTCGATCACCGCTTCGGGCGCAGCAAGGAAGCCGATGCGCAGCGCCGGCAGCAGCAGTTTCGACATCGACCCCAGATAAAGCACCTGCCCCGGCGCATAGCCCGCCATCGGCAACAGCGGCTGAGACTGGAAATGAAATTCGTGGTCGTAATCGTCCTCGATGATCGCGACACCAAACTGTCTTGCGATTTCAAGCAATTGCAGCCGCCGTTCCGGGCGAAGCGCGATCGTGGTGGGGAACTGATGGTGCGGCGTCAGGAACACCGCGCGCACCGAGTGGCGGCGGCACATCGCCTCGACCTCGCCCACGTCGATCCCCTCGTCGTCTAGCCCCACCGGGATCACCTTGCCGCCCAAAGCGCGGATCGCGGCGACGGCGGGCTCATAGGTCAGTTCCTCCACGATCACCGCATCGCCCGGTTCGATCAGCACCTGAAGCGCGAGGAACAGGCCGTTCTGGCTGCCCCTGGTGATGCAGATATTGGCCGGGGTCACGGGCAGTCCGCGCTGGCTGCGCAGCATCTCGGCGATCTGTTCCCGCAGCAGTTCGGAACCGCGCGGATCGCGGTATTGCAGGCGATTGGCGCGCGAGGCGCGGCTGATCGCCGAGCGATAGGCGCGGGCAAGCTGGTCTGCCGGGAAAATCCGCCCGTCTGGCGCGCCTTCGTCCAGCTTGATGCCCTTGCCGCCGGGCAGCGCCAGCGGCCTCTCGGGCGGTTCGGAAAAGCGGTAATGCGTCTGCTCGAACCGCCGATCCGCTTCCTGCCCGCCCTCGGCAGCCGCCGCTTCCGGCGACTGGCTGCTGGGCAGCGAGCGCGAAACCACGGTGCCGCGCGTCCCCTCAGTGGAAAGCCAGCCCTGCGCGATCAGGTCCTCATAGGCGAGCACCACGGTCTTGCGATTGACGCCGAGCGCCCCCGCCAGTTCGCGGCTGCTCGGCAGGTATGTGCCCGAAGCGAGCCGCCCGGTCTCGATATCCCGGATGAGCGCATGGATGATCTGCATATAGATCGGCGTTCCGCGCTCGGGATCGATACGTTCGCCGAGAGTGACCTGCCAGGGACGCAGCATGTTCGTTTTCGCCTTCCTCGTAAGGAGGTTCCTTCGCTAACATCCCATTCCGCGATGGACCATGGGAATTTTCCAATACAGGCATTTTTACGGACCACTGCGCCATTACGGAGCCGTTACCCAAAACGCATGAGGATCTGGAAAAATCATTCAATCCATCACTTAAGCCCTGAATCTCCTGCAAAATGCACCTGACAGAGAGCGACAGAGAAGGGGTAGAACGCCGCAGAGGGTGCCAGAAGCGCCTCATTTCCCGCTTGCCTGCCGCGCCTGCCTGTCCAAAGGACAAGCGCCATGACCGAGACCACGCTTTACGACCGGATCGGCGGCGCGCCGACCATCGATGCCCTTGTCGACAGCTTCTATGCCCGCATGGACGAACTCGATGCAGCGCGCACCATCCGCGCCATGCATCCGCAGGACCTTGCCCCGCTTGGCCAGGTGCTGAAGGACTACCTTTCCGAATGGCTCGGCGGCCCGGCGCTGTTCTCTCCGGTGCGCGGCCATCCCCGCATGCGCCAGCGCCATATGCGCGTGCCGATCGATTCCGCCGCGCGCGATGCATGGCTGCTGTGCATGCGCGGGGCGCTGGCGCAGACCGTGGCCGACGAAGCAGCAAGAAGCGCCATCGACGATGCCATGGCCCGCCTTGCCGACTGGATGCGCAACGTCCCCGACGAACCCGCCGCCGAAACCACGATTAGCCAGAACTAATCGCCTCTCAGGGCAATCCCCTTCGCCTTTCCTGCGGCGCCGGGCCTAGAATGACGGCCTGAAATTTCGATAATGCAGGAGAGCACGTGATGAGTGGTATCGTCGTCCAGAACATCGAGCGGGCCGACCCCGCCGTGATCGACGGCCTCGCCAAGTGCGGCGTCGCAACCGTCCATGAAGCCCAGGGTCGCACCGGCCTTCTCGCCAGCTACATGACGCCGATCTATCGCGGTGCCCGCATTGCCGGTTCGGCCGTGACCATCAGCGCCCCTCCGGGTGACAACTGGATGGTCCATGTCGCCATCGAGCAGCTCAAGGAAGGCGACGTGCTGCTCCTTGCCCCCACCAGCCCCTGCGAGGACGGCTATTTCGGCGACCTGCTGGCCACCAGCGCCATCGCGCGCGGCTGCCGCGGCCTGATCATCGACGCCGGCGTGCGCGACGTGCGCGATCTTACCGAGATGGAATTCCCGGTTTGGTCCAAGGCGATCCACGCACAGGGCACCGTCAAGAACACGCTCGGCTCGGTCAACGTGCCGGTGGTCTGCGCCAATGCCGCCGTGAATCCCGGCGACGTGATCGTGGCCGACGATGACGGCGTGGTCGTGGTCCCCCGGGAAAAGGCCGCCGAAGTGCTCGCCGCCGCGCAGGCCCGCGAAGCCAACGAAGGCGAAAAGCGCGAGAAGCTGGCCGCAGGCGTGCTCGGCCTCGACATGTACAAGATGCGCGAGCGCCTCGAAAAAGAAGGCCTCAAGTATGTCTGAGCGGATCACCTCGTGGCACGCGGCCCCGAGCAAACCGCTCTACACGCCGCCCGCCGGCGCCATTGACGCGCATTGCCACGTCTTCGGCCCGATGGCGCAGTTCCCGTTCAGCGCCAAGGCCAAGTACCTTCCCGAGGACGCCGGGCCGGACAAGCTCTTCGCCCTGCGCGATCACCTGGGCTTCGCCCGCAACGTGATCGTGCAGGCAAGCTGCCACGGCACCGACAATGCCGCGACGCTGGACGCCATCGCCAGGTCGGACGGAAAGGCGCGCGGCGTGGCCGTGGTCGATCCGGCGATCTCGGACGCGGACCTCGCGAAGCTGCATGAAGGCGGCATTCGCGGCATCCGCTTCAACTTCCTGAAGCGCCTTGTGGACGATGCGCCGAAGGACAAGTTCCTCGAAGTCGCCGGCCGCCTGCCCGAAGGCTGGCACGTGGTGATCTACTTCGAGGCCGATATCCTCGAGGAAATGCGTGCCTTCATCGCCGCGATCCCGGTGCCGGTCGTGATCGACCACATGGGCCGCCCGGACGTGACGCAGGGGCCGGACGGCGCGGACATGAAGGCGTTCCGCACGCTGCTCGAAAGCCGGGACGACATCTGGTTCAAGGCCACCTGCCCCGACCGTCTCGACCCGACGAATGACCCGTGGGACAAGTTCGCCGAAGCAGTCGCGCCGCTGGTGGCGGACTATCCGGACCGCGTGATCTGGGGCACCGACTGGCCGCACCCGAACATGCAGGACAACATCCCGGACGACGGCCACCTCGTTGACATGATCCCCCGCATCGCGCCCACGGTGGAGCTTCAGCAGAAGCTGCTCGTGACCAATCCGATGCGGCTTTACTGGCCGGAAGAGCTTTAAGATAAAGGGAAAAGCAGGGGCCGTCGCCCCTGCACCCCCGACTTTCTCGGCGCGCCCCGCACTCGCGGTTGGCGCGCCGATTGCATCGGGAGACATAAAAAGCCTGCGGCGCAGGGAGTGCACGAGGCATCTGCGCGCGCAAGGTCGACATTCCGAGGGTCCGGGGGATCATCCCCCGGGTCTTCCTCTTCTACTTCAACCTTTCCGCGTGCCAGCCGACATGCTCGGCCATGAACGTCGAGATAAAGTAGTAGGAGTGGTCGTAGCCCTCCTGCATCCGGATCGTCGCAGGCTGGCCCGCCCTGGCGCAAGCCTCCTCCAGCAGATGCGTCTTGAGCTGGCCTTCAAGGAAGCCGTCGGCCGTGCCCTGATCCACCAGCAGGTCCGGCAGCCGCGCGCCGTCCTCGATCAGTGCGCAGGCGTCGTATTCGCGCCATGCCGAGCGGTCCCCGCCGATATAGCCGGTCAGCGCCTTCTCGCCCCATGGGCAATTGAGCGGCGACACGATCGGTGCAAAGGCGCTGACCGAGCGGAAGCGCGACGGATCGCGCAGCGCGATCGTCAGCGCGCCGTGGCCGCCCATCGAGTGGCCGGTAATCCCCTGCCGCGCCATGTCGGCGGGGAAGTGCTCGGCGATCACGGCGGGAAGCTCGGTCTCGATGTAGGAGCGCATGCGGAAGTTCGCGCTCCAGGGTTCCTGCGTCGCATCGACGTAGAAGCCCGCGCCCTTGCCGAAGTCGTAGCCTTCGTCGTCCGGCACATCGTCGCCGCGCGGAGAGGTGTCCGGCGCGACGAGGATCACGCCATGCTCGGCGCAGGCGCGGCGGAACTCGCCCTTTTCGGTGACGTTGGCGTGGGTGCAGGTCAGCCCCGAGAGGAACCACAACACCGGCAGCTTCGTGCCCGGCGCATGATCCGGCACGAAGACCGAAAAGGTCATCGGTGTGCCGGTTTCGGCGGAGGCGTGGGTGTAGACACCCTGCACCCCGCCGAACGCCCGGTTGGTCGAAACCGTCTCCATCAGAAGACGACGACCGAACGGATCGACTTGCCCTCGTGCATCAGGTCGAACGCGGTATTGATCTCTTCCAGGCCCATGACGTGGGTGATCATCGGGTCGATCTCGATCTTGCCGGTCATGTACATGTCGACGATCTTGGGCACGTCGGTACGGCCCTTGGCGCCGCCGAACGCGGTGCCGCGCCAGTTGCGGCCGGTGACGAGCTGGAACGGGCGCGTCTCGATGGTCTTGCCCGCTTCGGCCACGCCGATCACGATCGAGGTGCCCCAGCCGCGATGGCAGGCTTCCAACGCGGTGCGCATCACTTCGGTGTTGCCGGTGGCGTCGAAGGTGTAGTCCGCACCGCCGTCGGTCATCAGCACAATCTTGGCGACCACGTCCTCGCGGCTCATGCCCTTGGTATTGAGGAAGTCGGTCATGCCGAAGCGGCGGCCCCATTCCTCGCGGTCGGGGTTGATGTCCACGCCGATGATCTTGTTCGCCCCGGCAAGGCGCGCGCCCTGGATCACGTTGAGGCCGATGCCGCCAAGGCCGAAGACCACCACGTTGTCGCCCACCTGCACCTTGGCGGTGTTGATGACCGCGCCGACGCCGGTGGTGACGCCGCAACCGATGTAGCAAGAGGACTGGAACGGCGCGTCCTCACGGATCTTGGCGACGGCGATCTCGGGCAGAACGGTGAAGTTCGAGAAGGTCGAGCAGCCCATGTAGTGGTAGATCGGCTGGCCCTTGTAGGAAAAGCGCGTGGTGCCGTCCGGCATCAGGCCCTTCCCCTGCGTGGCGCGGATCGCGGTGCAGAGGTTGGTCTTGCCCGAAAGGCACGACTTACACTGGCGGCATTCCGGGGTGTAGAGCGGGATCACGTGATCGCCCGGCACCACCGAGGTGACGCCCGCGCCCACTTCGCGCACCACGCCCGCGCCTTCATGGCCGAGCACGCTGGGGAAGATGCCCTCGCTGTCGAAACCGTCCAGCGTGTAGGCATCGGTATGGCAGATGCCGGTCGCCATGATCTCGACCAGAACCTCGCCCGCCTTGGGGCCTTCAAGGTCGAGTTCGACGATTTCGAGCGGCTTCTTGGCCTCGAAGGCGACGGCGGCGCGGGTCTTCATGGGGTATGCTCCTGAAATTCTGAAGGCCTTTGTAGGACCGCGCCTTGCTGTGATAAAGCGGCCGTTCTGAAAAGGATTATCACCATACGGGGACAATGATGCTCGGCCAGTGGGACGGTATCGAGGAGTTCGTGATCGTGGCGCGCCTCGGCAGCTTCACGCAGGCGGCCGAGGCCTACGGCGCTTCGGTTACGCACATGAGCCGGGCGCTGGCGCGGCTGGAGGCGCGCCTGCAGGTGCAACTGCTTCACCGCACCACGCGCTCGCTGCGGCTGACCGAGACGGGGCAGATATTCCTCGAAACCTGCCGCCGCCTGATCGAGGAACGGGACGAGGCCATCGCCGCCATCACCTCGCAAGGCGAGCCGCGCGGGCATTTGCGCGTCACCTGTTCCTATGCGCTGGGCGAGAAGTTCGTGGCGCCGCTGGTGCGCGAACTGTCGCAGGCCTATCCGGCGATCTCGGTGACGCTGGACCTCGACAACTCGCTGGTGGACCTGATCGCCGATGGCTACGATCTGGCGATCCGCACCGGCCATCTGGAGGACTCGCGGCTGGTGGCCACCCGCGTCGCCTCACGGACATTGGTGACGCTGGCCTCGCCCGCCTACCTCGACGCGCGGGGGCGTCCTTCCGATATCGCCGACCTTTCCCGCCACGAATGCCTCGTCGGCTCGGCCGCGCAGTGGCATTTCCGGGGCGGCCGGACCTTTCGCCCGCAAGGACGCTGGCGCTGCAACAGCGGCAATGCCCTGCTGGAAGCGGCGCTGGCGGGGATGGGCATTTGCCAGCTACCGGCGTTCTATTTAGGCGACCGTGTGGCCGCCGGAAGACTGGAGCCGGTGCTGGCGGCGCTGGCGCCGGAAGAAGAGCCGATCTGGGCGGTCTATCCGCAGCGCCGGCACCTCTCCCCCAAAGTCAGCGCGCTGGTGGCGCACTTGCGCGCGCAGCTGCCCGCAAGGCTGGCCGAAGCCAGCGCCTGACCCAGGTGCAGACTACCCGATGACCAGCGGGGGCGTGCCGCCCTCCTGAATATCGTCGTTGGCGTGTTCGACCGGATCGTCGATCGTCGAAGCGGGAACGGCGAAGCAGCCGTGGCGCTCCGCCCGTTCGCCAAGCTGCTGGCTCGACGTCAGGCTGATGAGCCAGGGCGAGGCGAGCAGGCCCAGCGTCAGCGGCGAAAGCCACAGCGCCGTCACCGGATCGATGAATGCCGTGGCCGCAAAGACGAGGCCGAGCGCGATGTGCTCCTTGAGGTCGGGCAGCACTTCGCGCACCGAAATGCGGCGGGCGTCGCGCTCCTGCGTGTTCCAGTGCGCCGGAATGCCCAGCGCAAGGCCGAACAGCGCCTTGACCTGCATCACCATCGTCACCGGCGCCAGCAGGATCGCCAGCGGCACTTCCAGCGCAACCGAGCGCAGGACGCCGCCGAAGCCGCCGAAGCTGCGGCGGCGCGTCCCGTCGGCCAGAACCCAGATGGTCCCCATCAGCTTGGGACCGAACAGCAGCAGCACGGTAAGCCACAGCACGCTCGGCGGGGTGCCCACGCCCAGAAGCTGGCCGCCCTTGCTGGCCGCGGCCTGCGCGATGGACGTCAGCAGCAGCAGCAGCCAGCCCGGCGAGGTGAGATAGGCCGATGCGCCGATCAGCAGGTGCAGGCGGCTCACCCAGTGCAGGCCCGATGCATCGAGCAGGCGCAAGTGCTGGAGGTTGCCCTGCATCCAGCGCCGGTCACGGATCGCGTGATCGACGATGGTGGGCGGGAATTCCTCGTAGCTGCCGTCGATCATGACCATGTGGACGGCCCAGCCCCGGCGGCGCAGGAGCGCGGATTCCAGCATGTCATGGCTGAGGATGTGCCCGCCGAACGGCGCCTTGCCCGGCAGTTCGGGCAAGCCGCAGGCTTCGGCGAAGGCGCGCGTGCGGACGATGGCGTTGTGGCCCCAGAAGTTCGATTCCGCGCCCGACCACCAGAGCAGCCCCGCCGAGGCGATCGGCCCGTAGGCCTCGCTGGCGAAGCGCATCCAGCGCTGGAACACCGTCTTGGCGTTGATGATCATCGGCACGGTCTGGAGCAGGCCGATCGAGGGGCGCTCCTCCATGATCGCGGCCATGCCGACGATGGCATCGCCGCTCATCAGCGAGTCCGCATCGAGGATCAGCATGTTCTCGTAAGCGCCGCCGAAGCGCTGGACCCATTCGGCGATATTGCCGGGCTTGCGCGCGATGTTCTTCTCTCGGCGGCGGTAATAGAGCGCGATCGGCGCCTCGGCGGCGAGTTCGCGCCAGGCGGCTTCCTCGCGCTTGCCGTGGAAGGCGTTGGAATCGCTGAGCACGAAGAAGTCGATCCACTCCGCCGCGCCCGAAGCCGCAATCGAATTGGTCATCGCCCGCACGCGGCCGAACGTGGCCTCGACGCTCTCGTTATAGACCGGCATGAGCACGGCGGTGCGATGCCGCAGCGAGGATGCCGGGCTGGGGATCGCGGTAAAGCCGGGATGCTTGCCGCTGATGAGCTGGAGGAAGCCGATCGTCGCGGTGACGAAGCCGAACGAGATCCAGCAGAACAGCGGCACGAAGAACAGCAGCAGGATCACCTCGATCGCGTCGAGCCCATCGCGCGAGAAGGCGAAACGCACTTCGCTGGAGGCGGCAAGGCCGATCATCGCGGTCAGCGCGATCAGCAGCAGGCGCTTCACCAGCATCCCGTGCGGACTGGTGGCAACGGCGATGGTGCCCGGCGCGATGCCGTCCAGATCCTGCACCGGCATGGCCAGCGGCGCTTCGGGCGGAAGCGGGCTCAAGGCGCGGTTCATGGCTGGACTCCCTGTATTACCGTTTCGCTGAGCGCCTGATCCCCGCGCTTCAGATAGAGCCTGAATTCAGGCGAGGGCACGGCCGCAGGCCGCACGTCGAGCGTGACCCGCCAGCGCCCGTCCTGCCCCGCCACCGGATAGGCGGCGGCGTGAAGCAGGGCCTTGGGCGGCAGGTTGGTCGCCGCGGTCACGCCGCTGTCGCGGCCAAGGCCCCTGAGCGCGGGACCATCGAAATCGAACACGAACTTGCGCGCCTCCTGCGAGACGGGCTCGTCGCCGGGCCGCCCCGCCGCGCCCTGCCAGCTATCGACGCAGCGCGCCGCCGTGCCCGCCGTCGGATCCTGGGAGGTCCAGGTGAGGCGATAGGCGAATTCGCGGCCCTGCCCCGCCTTCGCCGGCTGGTCGGAAACCCAGAAGGCGGCCACGTTGTCCTGCGTCTCGCTGCCCGTGGGCATGCGGTAGAGCATGACCGTGCCCGCGCCCCAGTCCCCCTGCGGCTCCACCCAGAGCGAGGGGCGGCGGTCGTAGAAGGCGCCGTCGTCCTGATAGTGGTCGAACGCCTGGTCGCGCTGCAGCAGGCCGAAGCCCTTCACATGGTCCGCCCGCAAGGCATTCGTGCGGTTCGCCGCGGGGTTGGACAGCGGCACCCAGATGCGCTCCCCGCTGCCGGTCCATATGGCGAGCCCGTCGGAATCGTGGATTTCCGGGCGCCAGTCCGCGCGCTTGGCGGAATCGGACTGATCGTACCAGAACATGCTGGTGATCGGCGCGGCGCCCAGCCGCTCGACATCGCGGCGGAAGAACAGCGCCGCGCGAACGTCCTGCGTCACCCCCGCGGTGCCCTTGCGGCAATCGAAGGCATAGGCGCCCGTCACGCTCGGCCCGTCGAGCAGGGCATGGATGCGCACCCGGTCAGGCCCGAGATTCTCGATCCAGAATTCGGTGAAGGCGGGGAATTCCTCGGCCTTGGGCAAGGCGGTGTCCACCGCGATGCCGCGCGCGGAAAGCCCGTACTGGTCGCGCGAACCGGAGGAGCGGAAATAGGAAGCGCCGAGGAAGGCCAGCCAGTCCGAATGCTGGTCCTGCGTCATGACGCGGAAACCTGCGGGATCGGCCTGCTTGCCGCCCACGAACAACCCGCGCGCATCGACGAGTTGCCGCGCGGAGCCGTTCTCCACCAGATGCAGCGTCACCGCATGGGGCGATGTTCCCCGCGCCGTGGGAAACAGCCTGACATCGCCGCCGAGCGCCTGTGCCGGGCCATATGTGAGCTTGCCCACCGCATCGAAATCGGCAACCGCATGGGGCGAGACTTGCGGCTCCGCCCATGGCCGTGCGGCCAGAGCGCGCGCCTGCTGGACCAGAACGTCCCACGAAAACGGACGCGCGGGGGCGAAGCGGGGCTGCGCCGCGGCCCGCGCCATCGGCGGCAGGGCCACGAAACCGGCGAGCGCGGCCACAAGTCCGGAAAATTCGCGCCGGGCGATCGATCTGTTTGCGACCTCGGTCGCGATCGTGCCTGCGTCCCTCATGTTAATTCGCTTCATGCGGTCAATACGCTTGGACGAAAGCAAAGTTTCGTCCGCGTCGTGAAGGTCCTTCTGTTGTGCAGCCCCCGGCGCGCGGTCTTGCCGGCGATTTCGGGGAGCCGGGCAGTCTCAGCGAGCAGGCGGGTTGCGCCATCCGATGATGACCTCGTCGCCAGGCTTGAGGTCGTTCGCGATGACTTCGGTGCGCTTGCCATCGCCCGCGCCGGTCGCAACATAGACCCGGCGCGGCTCTCCGTCCGCCGAAACGAGATAAATGCGCGCCCTGCTGCGATCAGCCGAGTTTTCCGGTTCGAAGGTCAGCGCGGCATCGGGCACCAGCATCACGCCCTTGCGCGGCGGCAGGGCGATCTCGACCGTGGCGGCCATGCCGGGGCGAACGGTCTGCGCCGGATTTTCCAGCGTGAACGCCGCGCGGCGCGAACCCGGCGCATCGGCGCGGTCTACCAGCACGCGCGCCAGCGTGGCCTGCTGCGCTTCGTCCGGCATCGCATCCAGCCGCACCCGCGCGACCGTGCCGGTGCCGATCTCGGCATTGCCGGCCTTGGCCAGCGGGACCTCGATCTCCAGCGTCTCGTCGCTGGCCGCCAGCGTGAACAGGCGCATCCCGGTGCGGACGCGCTGGCCGTTGCTGATGTTGCGATCGACCACGAAGCCCGAGAACGGCGCGCGGACCACGGCGGAGGCCAGCTTCTCGCTATCGGCCTTCAGGCTGCTTCTTGCGGCGGAAAGCCGGGCTTCGGCGGCGGAAACCTCGCGGCCGGCACGTTCCACGGCGCCGCGCGCACCTTCGAGTTCGTTGATCGCGGGAACCCGGTGGCCGGAGCGCCGCCAGACATCCTCGAACCGGCCGAGCTTGGCCGCCGCCTCCTCGCGCGCGGCGCGGGCGGCCGCAAGGTCGGATTCGGCGGCGGACACCAGCGCACGGTCCGCGGCGAGCGTGCTGCGCAGGGGCTCGGCGTCGATGGTGGCAAGGACTTGCCCTTCCTCCACCTTGCCGCCGGCCGGAACGCCTTCCGCCGTGACGGTGCCGTCCAGCGCCGCCGCCAGCACGACTTCGCCGCTGCCGTGGACGGTGCCTCGCTCGGACACCAGCGGCGTCACGTCGCCGCGTTCGACCAGGGCGGTGTAATAAGGAGAATCGGTGCCGCCCAGGAACCGCATCAGCAGGAAGATCGAGGCGATCACCGCCAGCGCCAGCAGCGCGAGGCTGAGCTTGTGCCCCCGCCCGCGCCGGTTGCCCGCGCCCAGGAATGTATCGAGTACGCCCGTTTCGGCTTCAGTCACAGGCCGCGCCCCCCACCGGCGGTTCGAGGTCGGCGGCGGACCAGCCCGCGCCTTCCAGCCTGTGCAGGCGAATCACCGCCGCCGCGCGGTCGGCATGGAGCGAAACCCGCGCCTCTTCGGCGGCCAGTGCTGCCGCCTCGGTGACGTAGAGCGTGGCGAAATCGCCGAAACCGGCGCGATAGGCCGCGCGCGCATCGGTAACCGCGCGCTTCGCCTGCGCGGCCGCATCGGCCAGCGCGGCTTCTCGGGGGCCGAATGCGGCAAGCGCCTGACGCGCGGACGCGATCTCGGCGCGGGCATCGGCCTGCGTCTTGTCGAGCTTGCGAATCGCCTCCCGCAAGGACGGCGGCACGGCCGCGCCATCCGGGTCGGCACGCGCCGCGTCGAGCTGCTCCTGCGTCACCTTTTCGTGCGCAAGGCTGGATTCGAGGCGGCTGCGCAGGGCCATGAGGTCCGCCCGGTGAAGCGGAGCATCGGGGGCGGGCGCGGTGCCCGGCGGGAAAGCGGGAATCTCGGCGCTTTCGCCGAGCGCGGTCAGCAGGGCATCGCCGTCCATCCCGGTCATCGCCGCAAGCGCGGCGCGCGCGGCATCGAAGCGGGCGCGCGTGGAAGCGACATCGGCATCGACCACGCCGGCCATGCTGTTGCCCAGCCCGCCGTCGATCGCGGTGACGAGCCCGGCCTGGCGGCGGAACTCGGCGATCACCGCATTGTCGCGGAACTGGTCGAGCCGCTCTGTCCGCAGCACGAGGATCAGCTGGAGCCTGCGGACCTGCACATAGGCCTGCGCCACTTCGCTGGCGCGGTCGGCGCGGGCCTGCGCATAGGCATAGGCCCAGGCGGAGCGGGCAGCGTCACGCTCGGGCGCCTCGTCCTTGCCCACCAGCGCGCGGACCTTCCCGGCAAGCCGCCGCGAAGCCGCCGCGTCGCTTTCCTCCTGCTGGTGAAGCCGCGCGGCCCGGCAGGCCAGATCGCCATCTGCGGCAAGGCCCCGCTCCACGAGGTTCGCGAGCAGCGGATCGCCTGCCGATTTCCACCAGTCCCCATCGGTCGGCGCTTCCACGGGGGGCGCCAGCGACAGGCTGGCGTGAACTTCGGGCGCCTGCGGCGTGGCGCAGGCGGCCAGCGCAAGTGGCACCGTAGCGGCCAGGGCACGGGGCAACGAACGGGGCAGCGCACCGGCCAGCGCCAGTACGAGCGGGCCGCCCGCGCGGCTTATGACAGCATGGTTTCGCACGTTGGCTGCGATAGCAGCAATGTTCGCTGAGGCAATCGTGCTGCGTATGCGAAGGCACCAACTTCTTGCAGTTCGGGGTAAAACCCCATCGCCGCCGCAGGCCGGAACATCCCTTTCGGCGCCCGTTTTCCCGCTGGCCAGACCGTAATTCATCGAACGTCCCATCCTCCCGTGCATTCGGCTTCGGGAACCGAACGCACGGGACGGAAGAGAGTTGTCGAAATGCTTCGCGGTCAGGCGGCGTGGGCCGGCGAGCAGGGGCTCCGCCAGTTTACGACCTAGACCGGAAGCCCCACGTAGTTCTCGGCGATCACCCGCCGGGCGTGTTCGCTCGATGCGATATAGTCGAGCTCGGCAAGCTGCATCCGGCGCTCGAAGGGGCCATCGTCGGGGAAGCGGTGCATGAGCTTGGTGAGCGACCAGCTGAACCGTTCAGAAGCCCAGACCCGGCGCAGCGCCTTGGCCGAGTAGCCCGCCACGGCGTCGTTGTCGCCCGCCTTGAAGAACGCGCCGAGCGCCTCGCAGGCGTAGTAGACGTCGCTGGCGGCAAGGTTGAGGCCCTTGGCGCCGGTGGGCGGCACGATATGCGCGGAATCGCCGCAGAGGAGCAGGCTGCCGTGCCGCATCGGCTCGAACACGAAGGAGCGCAGCGGCGCGATCGACTTTTCGATGGAAGGGCCGCGCGTGATGTGCGCGGCGGCATCGGGGCCGAGGCGGATCGAGAGTTCGTCCCAGATGCGCTCGTCGCTCCAGTCCTCCAGCTTCTCGGTCAGCGGCACGTCGATATAATAGCGGCTGCGCGTGTGGCTGCGCTGCGAGGCGAGCGCGAAGCCGCGTTCGTGGTGCGCATAGATCAGTTCGTGATTGCACGGCGGCACATCGGCCAGGATGCCGAGCCAGCCGAAGGGATAGACGCGCTCGAAAGTCTGGCCGACGCTGGCCGGGATCGCCGCGCGCGAGGGACCGTGGAAACCGTCGCAGCCGACGATGAAGCGCGCGTCGATGCGGTGCTCCGTGCCGTCCTTCGCGTACGTCACGAAAGGCGCGTCGCTCTCGATATCGTGCAGGGCGACATCGACGGCCTGGTAGATCACTTCGAGGCCGCGTTCCTCGCTCGCTTCCATCAGGTCGCGCGTGAGTTCGGTCTGCCCGTAAACCATGACCTGCTTGCCGGTCAGCGCCTTGATGTCGATGCGGATCAGGCGTTCGCCGTCGGCCAGGTTGAACCCGTCATGCGGCAGCCCTTCGGCTTTCATCCGGGCATCGAGGCCGAGGCGCTCCATCAGTGCGACGGTGCCCTGTTCGAGCACGCCGGCGCGGATGCGGGAGAGGACATATTCGCCGGTCTGCCGCTCGACGACGACACAGTCGATGCCCTCGGCACGCAGCAGGTGTCCGAGCAAAAGTCCGGCCGGGCCGGCCCCGACGATGGCGACTTGAGTGCGCATGTTCGCATTCTCCCAATTTCAGACCTGCGGGCTCTCGCTCCTCTTGCGGGGGAGCCTCGCTTCGCCCTTGGGATTGACAGGCGCCGCCACCTGGCGGAATGCACCGGACGGCCATTCTTCCGGTACTTTCGAGACATGCCATGACAACAGCCCGGCCCGTCCCCTCTTATGTCCTCTATGGCGAGGACATACCCGACAGCTCGCCGGAATTCGGTCATATCGAGACGATCGCGGCCCGAAGTTCCTTGCACGACTGGGAAATCGCACCGCATCGCCATGTGCGCAGCGTGCAGGTCATGCTGGTATCGAAGGGACAGGTCACGCTCACGATCGACAATGTCACCGAGACGCTGGAGGGGCCGTGCCACATTGTCGTGCCGGTGGGCAGCGTCCATGGCTTCCGTTTCCGGCCGGAAACGGTCGGCTACGTGCTGACGCTGTCGAGCGGCTTCGCGCAGCGCCGCAGCGGCGACGCGGACCCGATGCTGCATGCCCTCACGCACGGGCGCGCGGGGATGACGCCGGCGGAGGTGCAGGATCGGGTGGAATTCCTGTCCGCCGAAATGCTGGGCATCACGCAGGACTGGCGGCGACCGAGCGGCCTGTTCCTGGCCATGGCGGAAGCCCTGCTGCGCTCGCTGGTGCCGGAGATCGCGGCCGACGGCGGCGACCACGGCAGCGACCTGCGCCTCTCCCGCCTGCGCCACCTCGTGGAACTGCACTTTCGGGACCAGTTGCCGATCGGCTGGTATGCGCAGCGGCTGGGCATGACCACGCGCACCCTTACCCGCCTGTGCCGCGCAAAGCTGGATTGCTCGCCGCAGGAACTGCTTCACGCCCGCCTTGCCCTGGAAGCGCAGCGCCTGCTCTGCTTCGCCAATGCCAGCGTGGTGCAGGTCTCGAACGAACTGGGCTTCTCGGACCCTTCGTACTTCTCGCGGTTCTACTTGCGGATGACGGGGCATCGCCCGCACCTCGACAAGTCCACTCACGCCCATGGAGAATGAGGGCGCCCGGCCCTCACCCTCCCGTCAGGTCAGGTCAGGTCAGGTGACGTCCATCGCGTAGCCGGCGGCGCGCACGGTGCGGATCGGATCGGTGTCACCGTCGCGGTTGATCGCCTTGCGCAACCGGCGGATGTGAACGTCCACCGTGCGCTCGTCGATGTCGGAGTCCATGCCCCAGACCCCGTCAAGGATCTGCTGGCGCGAGACCACCCGGTTCGGGCGTTCCATGAAGTAGCGCAGCAGGCGGAATTCGGTGGGGCCGAGGTGCAGTGCCTCGCCGCCGCGGCGCACGCGGTGGCTGGTGGCATCCAGCTCGATGTCGCCCCACTGGAGCACGTTGCCCGCCAGCGAAGGCCGGGCGCGGCGCAGCAGCGCCTCGATACGGGCCAGCAGTTCGCGCGGGGAGAACGGCTTGGTCACATAGTCGTCCGCACCGGTCTTGAGGCCGCGGATGCGGTCCTCCTCCTCGCCGCGGGCGGTGAGCATGAGGATCGGGATCTGCGCCGTGTCCTTGTCCTTGCGAAGCTGGCGGCAGACCTCGATGCCCGGCACATGCTCGATCATCCAGTCAAGAATGATGGCATCGGGCACCTGTTCCTGCACCATCAGCAGGGCTTCCTCGCCGTCGCCGGTGCTGCGCACCTGGTATCCTTCGGCGCTGAGGTTCCAGGTGAGCAGTTCGCAAAGGGCGCGGTCGTCTTCGACGACAAGGACGGAAGGGTTCACGGCAGGTCCCTTGTATCGTCGGTCTGGCTGTCGCGCTCGGCGTGGTATTCGCCGGTCGCGGCATAGTAGACCATTTCGGCGACATTGGTGGCGTGATCGCCGATGCGTTCGAGGTTGCGGGCGATGAAGAGAAGCTGCGCGGCGCTGGAGATCGTCGCCGGGTTCTCCATCATGTGGGTCAGCAGCGAGCGGAACAGCGTGTTGTAGAACTGGTCCAGCTTCTCATCGCGGCGGATCACTTCCTGCGCCAGCGCGGCATCGCGCGAGCCATAGGCATTGAGCACGTCGCGGACCATGCCCTCGGCGATCTCGGCCATCATCGGCACGAGTTCGAGCGGCTCGATCTTGCCCCGGTTTTCCAGCGCATTCACGCGCTTGGCGATGTTCTTCGCATAGTCGCCGATGCGCTCGATCACGCCGGAGATCTTCAGCGCGGCGATCACGTCGCGCAGATCGTCGGCCATGGGCGCGCGCAGCGCGATCGTGCGGACGGCGAGCCGGTCCACTTCGGCTTCCAGCGCATCGAGGCGCGCATCGGCCGCGACGACTTGCGCGGCGAGTTCCTCGTCATGCTGCGTGAGCGCGACGATGGCGTCGCGGATCGCGACTTCGGCGAGCCCGCCCATTTCGGCGACGAGGCCGCGAAGCTGCCCGATCTCGCTGTCGAAGGCCTTGACTGTATGATCGACCATTTGGTGTCTTCCCTGAATTTCCCTGACTTATAGCACCGGCGGCGGGCCGATCAGCCGTAGCGGCCGGTGATATAGTCCTTGGTCTTTTCCTCGCGCGGGGTAGTGAAGATCTGGCTGGTGTCGCCATATTCCACCAGGTTGCCGAGGTGGAAGAACGCCGTGCGCTGCGAAACGCGCGCGGCCTGCTGCATCGAGTGCGTGACGATGACGATGGCGTAAGTGTCCTTCAACTCGTCGATCAGTTCCTCGATGCGCGCGGTGGCGATCGGGTCGAGCGCGGAGCACGGTTCGTCCATCAGGATCACTTCCGGGCTGACGGCAATGGCGCGGGCGATGCACAGGCGCTGCTGCTGGCCGCCCGACAGCGCGGTGCCGGGCTCCTGCAGGCGGTCCTTCACCTCGTCCCACAGGCCCGCCTTGGTCAGCGAGCTTTCGATGATCCCGTCGAGGTCCGCCCTGGACGGCGCCAGGCCGTGGATGCGCGGGCCATAGGCGATGTTCTCGTAGATCGACTTGGGGAACGGGTTCGGCTTCTGGAACACCATGCCGACGCGGGCGCGCAGGGCCACCGGGTCCATCGAGGCGGCGTAGATGTCCTCGCCGTCCAGCAGGATCTCGCCGGTGACGCGGGCATCCGCGATCGTGTCGTTCATGCGGTTCAGCGAACGCAGGAACGTCGACTTGCCGCAGCCCGAGGGGCCGATGAAAGCGGTGACGAGGCCGTTGTCGATCTCGATAGAGACGTTGTTGATGGCCTTTTTGGGGCCGTAGAACACGTCGACGTTACGGGCGGTGAGTTTGGCTTTTGTCATGTCTCTACCAACGCACTTCGAACTTGTTTCGAAGGTAAATCGCGAGGCCGTTCATCGCCAGCAGGAAGACCAGCAGGACGATGATCGCAGCGGAAGTGTTCTGGACGAAACCGGCGTCGATCTCGTCAGACCACAGGAAGATCTGCATCGGCAGCACGCTGGAGGGATCGGTGATCCCGCCCGGCGGGGTGACGACGAAGGCGCGCATGCCGATCATCAGCAGCGGCGCGGTTTCACCCAGCGCGCGGGCCATGCCGATGATGGTGCCGGTGAGGATGCCGGGCAGCGCAAGCGGCAGGACGTGGTGGAACACCGTCTGCATCTTGCTCGCCCCGATCGCCAGCGCGGCGTCGCGGATCGAGGGCGGCACCGCCTTGATCGCGTTGCGGCCCGAGATGACGATGACCGGCATCGTCATCAGCGCCAGCGTGAGGCCGCCGACCAGCGGCGAGGAGCGCGGCATGCCCAGCGTATTGATGAACACCGCAAGGCCCAGCAGGCCGAAGATGATCGAGGGCACCGCCGCGAGGTTGTTGATCGAGACTTCGACCCATTCGATCCAGCGCGCGCGGGGAGCGAATTCCTCGAGGTAGATCGCCGCCAGCACGCCCATCGGGAACGAGAGCAGCAGGGTGACGAGCATCGTCAGCAGCGAACCCTTGGCTGCCCCCCAGACGCCGGCGACGTCGGGATCGGTTGAATCGGAGCCGGAGAGGAAGTTCCAGTCCAGCCCGCCGAGGCCGTTCTTCAGCATGATGACCAGCAGCAGCGCCAGGAAGGCGAGGCTGAGGACGATCGCGCCAAGACCGATCAGCTTGAAGCGGCGCTCGGAGGCATTGCGGCGGGAAATCCGGCGCAATGCCTCGGGCGTTTGCCAGCGTGCATTGCCGTGGGTGCCGTGGGGGACGGCGCCCCCGGCGGTGCCCCCGCGCGCGTCACTGAGAGATGCGTTACTCATAAGCTTCCCGGAAGCGCTTCACCACGCGCAGCGCGATGATGTTGAGGATGAGCGTGACGATGAACAGCACCAGGCCCAGCGCGAAGGCGGACAGGGTCTTGGGGCTGTTGAATTCCTGGTCGCCGGTCAGCATCTGCACGATCTGGTAGGTGACCGTGGTCATCGAGGCGAAGGGATTGGCCGAAAGGTTCGCGGCAGCGCCCGCGGCCATGACGACGATCATGGTCTCGCCGATGGCGCGGCTGATCGCCAGCATCACGCCGGCGACGATGCCGGGGAGCGCGGCGGGCAGCAGCACTTTCTTGATCGTTTCCGACTTGGTGGCGCCCAGCGCCAGCGAACCGTCGCTCATCGCGCGGGGCACGGCAGCCAGAGCATCGTCCGCCATCGAGGAGACGAAGGGAATGATCATCACGCCCATGACGACGCCGGCAGCCAGCGCGCTCTCGGTAGACGGGTTGGACATGCCGAGCGAACCTGCAAAGTCGCGGAAGATCGGCGCCACCGTCAGCGCGGCGAAGTAGCCGTAGACCACCGTGGGAATGCCCGCGAGGATCTCCAGCATGGGCTTCAGCCACTTGCGGATCGTGCCCGAGGCATATTGCGTGAGGTAGACCGCGCTCATCAGGCCCAATGGGATGGCCACGATCATGGCGATGATCGCGCCTATGTAGATCGTGCCCCAGAACAGCGGCACCGCGCCGAAGCTGTCGGCCAGGTTGTCCGGCCGTGCATTGCCGGGCGACCAGTGCGTGCCGGTGAGGAACGCGATCGGCGAAACGTCCTTGAAGAACATCCCGGCCTCGAACACCAGCGAGGCGACGATGCCGAACGTGGTCAGCACCGCCATCAGCGAGGCGATCAGCAGCAGTCCCAGCACGCCGCGTTCCACGCGGGTGCGCGCGGGATAGCCGGCCCGGATGCGGGTGAAGGCCCAGCCGCCGCCGGCCAGCGCGACGATCGCCACCAGCAGCCCGCCGATCAGCCCGAAGCGGCCATGCGCCTCGCGGACCGGGACGGACAGGCTGTTGGACAGCGGATTGAACGCCACCGCATCGGGATTGTCGGCGATGGTCTTCGCTTCGGCAAGGATCGCCGCGCGGCTCATCGCATCGGCGGGAAGCTGCTGCGCGGCGGGGTCGGCCATGACCGCCCCGTCCACGAGGCCAGGCATGATCGCCTGCCACGCCCCCCAGGCGACCAGCGCCGGGATGACGATCCACAGGGCGACGTGCCATGCGTGATAGCCGGGCATCGAATGCATCGAGCCCCGGCCGGTATGGAGCAGCCGGGCCCGGCCCCGTGCGGCAAACCAGCCGACGAGACCGAGGCCGAGGACGGCCAGGAGAACTCCGGTGAGAATCATGAATGGCCGCCCTTCGCGTCCCAGTCGTCCAAGGTGATTACTTCAGTTCGGCCGGGTCGAGCACGGTCATCTTGGCGGCGATCTCGGCGCTCTTGCGGCGCACGTCCTCAGGCGCGATCACCATGCCCTTGGCCTTGAGCGAACCGTCGGGGCCCCACGACTTGGCCCATTCGGCCACGTAGCCCTGGAGGTCCTTGATCGGGCCGAGGTGCTGCTTCTTCACGTAGATGTAGAGCGGGCGGGCGCCGGGATAGGTGAAGTCGGAAATGGTGGCGTAGGTCGGCTCGATCCCGGACATGGTGATGCCCTTGATGGTGCCGGTGTTTTCCTCGAGGAACGAGAAGCCGAAGATGCCGATGGCCTTGGGGTTCTGCGAGATCTTCTGGACGATCAGGTTGTCGTTCTCGCCGGCGTCCACATAAGGGCCGTCCTCGCGGATGTCGTGGCAGATCGCCTCGTACTTGTCCTTGGCGGTTTCCTTGAGCGCGGCGGTCACGGCATCGGTCTTGCAGCCTGCTTCGAGGATCAGTTCCTTGAGAGCATCGCGCGTGCCCGAAGTCGAAGGCGGGCCATAGACCAGGATCGGCTCGTTCGGGAGCGACGGGTTCACGTCCTTCCAGGTCCTGGCGGTGTTCGGCTTGCCATAGGGATTGGCGGCCAGCGCCTTGTAGACGTCGGTCGGGGTCAGCTTCATGCCGGGGCCGTTCTTGCCCTCGGCGAAGGCGATGCCGTCAAGGCCGACCTGGATCTCGACGATCTCGGTCACGCCGTTCTTGCGGCATTCCTCGAATTCCGACTTCTTGATGCGGCGCGAGGCATCCTCGACGTCGGGGTGCTGGGCGCCGACGCCCGCGCAGAACAGTTTCATGCCGGCGCCGGTGCCGGTCGATTCGACCACCGGGGACTGCGCGCCGGTCTTCGCATACTGTTCGGCAATGACGTTGGCGAAAGGCGCCACGGTGGAGGAGCCCACGGCTCGCACGAAATTGCGCGAACCCGCGGTGGAGCCGCCCGAACCGCCACAGGCGCTCAGGGCCAGCACGGAAACGGCGGCAACAATGATTGTCTTGGTCGGACGCATGGATTTGACCCCTTGGGATTTCTTCTGCGACGCCCCTATTGGGATAGCATGACACTTCCATGACAATGAAGTGACATAACTCGGCAAGTCACGCAAATGCTGGGGTTCCAGCGCTTCGAACCGCCACCCGGCCAGGCGCCGCGAACCTGTTCTGGGCCTCGGCCGGGTCAGCAGGATGACAATCGTGAGACGTCGCGCAGGGAGGCGCCCGGCCGTTCAGCCGCAGGTTCCGGAGTCGCGCTGCGGCCCGGCGCCTCTCCTGCGCGACGTGTCGGGATTGTTTCCCGCCCGTGTCGATGAGAAACTCGATCATGTCGCCGGTGCGACTCCGGCCGAATCCCGGATCGGGCGCGGATACCCGAACGAAGCCCCCGCGCCGATCGTCATATTCGTCATATTCGCAGTCACAATCGTCATCAAACTGTCACTGAACGGCAATAGTCGGCCTCGTCGCGCCCAGCACATCGGTGCAGCGCTCTGGAGAATGCCTGATATGCGCCTCGTCATGGCCTGCGCGACCGCCGTCGCCATTGTTCTGTCCGCCCCCGGCGCCCATGCGCAGGCGATCTCGGCTGAGGAAGCGGAAGTTCTCCGCGCGCAGATCCGCACGATGAAGGCCCAGATGGAGGCGATGGAAGCGCGGCTCAACGCGGCCTCTCCCGCCGCAGCGACGGCACAAGCCTCCCCCGCCGCAGCCGCGGCACAGGGCACCGCCGCCCAGAGCGCCGCTCCTGCCGCCGCGCCGGCCGGCACGCCTGCCATTGCCGCCGGCACCGCCGCTCCCGCCACCCGCGCCGGCGACAAGGACGCCACCAGCATCGACTGGAAGGGCAGCCCGCAGTTCGCGCAGGGCGACCGCGCATTCAAGGTCAAGGGCCGCATCCAGGCCGACGCCAACTATGTCAGCGCGCCCAGCAGCCTCGACGACAAGGGCCTTGGCTTCAACAACGAGATGCGCCGCATCCGACTCGGCGCCGAAGGCGCGCTGGGCGCCGGTTTCGACTACAAGCTGGAACTGGAACTGTCCGACAACGCGGTCGATCTGGTGGATACCTATGTGGGCTATCACACCGGCCCGTGGCAGATCCGGCTCGGCAACCAGAACTCCTTCCAGTCGCTGGACGAACTGACCGGCGACACCTCTGGCAGCGTGATGGAACGCGCCGCCTTCACCGACGCCTTCAACTTCGAACGCCGCCTCGGTCTCGCCTTCCAGTACGGCAAGGGGCCGTGGCTGGCGCAGGCGGGCGTGTTCACCGACGACATTTCCGCGCTCGCCAACGACAGCGACGGCGAGAACGGCGGCGACGAGAACAACAGCTACGGCCTCGACGGCCGCCTCGTCTTCGCGCCGAAGATCGGCGATCTCCAGCTCCACTTCGGCGGCTCGGCCCACTGGCGCCGCCTCGGCCGCCTTGCCGAAAGCGACACCCGCTACCGCCAGCGCCCCTTCGTCCATTCGACCAACACGCGCCTGATCGGCACCCCGGCGATGAACGTCTCGGAGGAGGATCACTACGGCGTGGAATTCGCCGCCATTCGTGGCCGCTGGCACGCCGCCGCCGAATATCACGCGCTCACCGCCAACCGCGTCGACGCCTCCACCGTCACCTTCCAGGGCGCCTATGCCGAGACCGGCCTGTTCCTGACCAAGGGCGATCATCGCGGCTACAAGGAAGGCATCTTCCGCGTCGAGAAGCCTGCCCACCCGGTGGGCGAAGGCGGCATCGGCTCGGTCCTGTTCACGCTGCGCTACGACTGGCTCGACCTCAACGACCGTGACATTCGCGGCGGCACCCAGAACGGCTACATCGCCGCGCTGGTGTGGGAGCCGATCCAGAACCTGCGCTTCAACGTGAACTATGCGCTGATGGATTATACCGGCGCCAAGGCCCTGCCCTCCGGCAAGACCGACTACGACGCGCAGGTCATCGGCACCCGGTTCGAACTGGATTTCTGAGGGCGAACAGCCTGCCGGGAGGCAGGCCCGCCGCCTAGGTTGTATACCTAACCCGCCGCCGCTTCCTTGCGCAGCGGCAGCATCAGCGAGGCGGTAGTCCCCTGCCCCGGACGGCTGTCGATATCGAAGCGGCCCCGGTGGCGCTCGACGATGTGCTTGACGATCGACAGGCCCAGCCCGGTGCCGCCCACGGCACGGCTGCGGCTGGTGTCGGCGCGGTAGAAGCGCTCGGTCACGCGGGGAAGATGCTCCGGCGCGATACCCTCGCCGTGATCGCGCACGGTCACCAGCACCCAGCCGGTCGCGGTCGCCTCCAGGCTCACGTCCACCGGCCCGCCCGACTTGCCGTACTTCAGCGAATTGTCGATGAGATTGCGCAGGACCTGCGCAAGCTGGCCGCGATCGCCGGCGACCACCGCCTGCTCGCAGTTGGACTGCACCGCGATCTGCGCGTCGCCGCGCGCCTCACCGGCGATCTCGTTGGCGAGCGACACCATCTCCACCCGCTCAGAGGGCACCTCGTGCTTCACCGCCTCGATCCGCGAAAGCGACATGAGGTCCGAGATCAGCGCCTCCATGCGCTGGGCCTCGTGGCGAATCGTGTCGAGGAAGCGCTTGCGCACGCCTTCGTCGCCGCCCGCCTTGGGGTTGTGCAGGGTTTCGACATAGCCCAGCACGTTGGCCAGCGGCGTGCGCAGTTCGTGGCTGGCATTGGCGACGAAATCGGCATGGGACTTGGCCACGCTGACCCGTTCGGAAAGATCGTAGAGGCTGACCAGCCGGTCCGTCGCCGAGACCACCCGGCAATCGACTTCCCAGACGCTGCCGCCGGTGGACAGCCCGCTGACGCGGGCGGTGCCGCCCTCATCGCTGAGGATCGCCGCCACGGCGCGCGGCTCGCGGATGGCGATGCGGACGTCCTGCCCCACGATATGCGCGCCCAGCAGGGCACGCGCAGCGCTGTTGGCGAAACGGACCTGGCCCCGCGAAACCATCATCGCGGGTGTCTGGAGGTGTTCGAGGAGGTGTACGCCCTCACCGGCCATGATCTATTCGCCTTCCGTCCTTCTGCGCGCCGTTCCGATCGGCGCCGATCCTTCTCCATGCCCGCGCCGGACGACAGGACAAAGACGCCCGGGCAACGAACTTGCGGAAAATCCTGCCGTGAGCCGGTGCTAAATACGTATACGGGCACTTGTTGCGTTCAATCCGTGCAAACGTGGTTGAGGTTTGCCGCGCTCTCGCCTAGCACTTCGCACGCAGTCCATGTTATGCTGCAACCGCGAAGACCAGACGTCCTGCCTGATACCCCGATCGTGACATCCTGCCACTTCCAGGATCGACTCTATCCCATGGCCGACCCTTTCTCCTCGTGTTGCATATGACTGGATTGTTGGAGGAGGAGCCCGTCGATCCCCGGCGGAAAATGACCATATAGGTGGATAACCCCCAGAAGGTGGACTGCGCCCAGTGACCAATTCCATATCGGCCCCATTCACGTCAGATCGTCTGCTCCTGTTCGGCGCCACCGGCGACCTTTCGCGCCGCATGCTCCTTCCCTCGCTCTGCGCCCTCGATGCCGAAGGCCTGCTCGACCCCAAGGTCGAGATCATCGGCACGGCCCGTTCCGACCATGACGACGCCGAGTTCCGCAATTTCGCGCGGGCCTCGCTCGAACAGTTCCTGCCCGCCGACCGGCGCGGCGGCATGGCGCGGTTCCTCAACCGCCTGTCGTACCAGACGCTCGACGCCAACCAGATGGAAGGCTTCAATGCACTGGCGGCCAAGGTCGGACAGCCGCAGGACGGTCTCTCGATCTTCCTGTCCACCGCGCCCAGCCTGTTCGAGCCGACCATTCGCGGCCTGCAGGCCAGCGGCCTTGCCGGGGACAATGTGCGCATCGGGCTGGAAAAGCCGCTCGGCATCGATCTTGCCTCCAGCAAGGTCATCAACGACGCTGTGGCCCGCGCCTTCCCGGAAGACCGCATCTTCCGCATCGACCACTATCTGGGCAAGGAAACCGTCCAGAACCTGCTGGCGCTGCGCTTCGCCAACCTGATGTTCGAACCGCTGTGGAACGCGGCGCATATCGATCATGTGCAGATCACCGTGGCCGAAACCGTGGGCCTCGAATCGCGCGTGGCTTATTACGACGATTCGGGCGCGCTGCGGGACATGGTGCAGAACCACATGCTCCAGCTGCTCGCGCTCGTCGCCATGGAGCCGCCGGTCAGCTATGACGCCACCAGCGTGCGGGACGAAAAGGTGAAGATCCTGCGCTCCTTGCGCAAGGTCGCCGCCAACGAAACCGTCACCGGCCAGTACCGCGCCGGCGCCATCGGCGGCCAGGCCGTGCCCGGTTACGACGACGAACTGGGCAAGGATTCGAACACCGAGACTTTCGTCGCGATCAAGGCGCATATCGACAACTGGCGCTGGCAGGGCGTGCCCTTCTATCTGCGCACCGGCAAGCGCCTGCCCAAGCGCACGACCGAGATCGTCGTCCAGTTCCGCGACGTGCCGCACTCGATCTTCCATGGCAGGGGCGCCCGCACGGTGCCCAACCGCCTCGTCATCGGCATCCAGCCGAGCGAGAACATCACGCTTTCGCTCATGGCCAAGGTGCCGGGCCTCGATCGCAACGGCTTCGGCCTGCGCTCGATCCCGCTCGCCATCACCATGCCCGACGCATTCGCCGGCCCGCAGCGCCGCATCGCTTACGAGCGCCTGCTGCTGGACCTGATCGAGGGTGAGCAGACGCTGTTCGTCCGCCGGGACGAAGTGGAAGCCCAGTGGGACTGGATCGACGCCATCCGCGCCGAGTGGGAGGAACAGGCCCAGGAGCCCAAGACCTACACTGCCGGAAGCTGGGGCCCCTCCGCCGCCATCGCCCTCGCCGAGCGCGACGGCGTCACGTGGCATGAGTGACCGGGCCAGAGTAAAAAGGCCAGGGCGGGCATGACCTCGCAGCGCACCCTATATGCCAGGGTGCGCGCGTCGTCCCGCGCCCCCGTTCCCCCGCAAACCGGTGGAAGATAGATGTTGACACCGGTTACCTAAATGCCTTCAAGCCTTCGCTCGGGAGATCCTGTTGCGGCGGCTTCGGGAGGCTGAGACAAAAAGACAGACGGAAAGTGCAGGAGTAACCCCATGAGCAATCTCAGCCCGGTGGTCGCCCGCGTGACTGATCGCATTATCGAGCGGTCGAAGCCCAGCCGCGAACGCTATCTCGCCATGATCGAACGCGAAGCCGGCCGTCATTCGGACCGTTCGTTCCTTTCGTGCTCCAACCTCGCGCATGGTTTTGCGGCCAGCGGCGAAGACAAGCCCGCCATCGCCACCGGCAAGGCGATCAACGTCGGCATCGTCACCGCTTACAACGACATGCTCTCGGCCCATCAGCCCTATGGCCGCTATCCCGAGCAGATGAAGCTCTACGCCCGCGAAGTAGGCGCTACGGCACAGGTCGCAGGCGGCGTGCCCGCCATGTGCGACGGCGTGACCCAGGGCTTCGACGGCATGGAACTCTCGCTGTTCAGCCGCGACACCATCGCCCTCTCCACCGCCGTCTCGCTGAGCCATGCGATGTATGACGGCATGACCCTCCTGGGCATCTGCGACAAGATCGTGCCGGGCCTGGTCATGGGCGCGCTGCGCTTCGGCCATCTTCCGGCGGTGTTCATCCCCTCCGGCCCGATGCCCAGCGGCATCTCCAACAAGGAGAAGCAGAAGGTCCGCCAGCTCTATGCAGAGGGCAAGGTCGGCCGTGAGGAACTGCTGGCCAGCGAAAGCGCCTCCTATCACTCGGCGGGCACCTGCACGTTCTACGGCACCGCCAACTCCAACCAGATGATGATGGAGATGATGGGTCTGCACATGCCCGGCGCCGCCTTCGTGCCGCCCGGCACCTCGCTGCGTCAGGCCGTGACCCGCGCCGCCGTCCACCGCGTGACCGAGATGACCCGCAAGGGCGACGATTTCCGCCCGATGGGCCACGTCGTGGACGAGAAGGCGATCGTCAACGCCATCGTCGGACTGCTCGCCACCGGCGGATCGACCAACCACGCGATCCACCTGCCCGCCATGGCCCGCTGCGCCGGCATCCACATCGACTGGCAGGACTTCGACGAACTGTCAGGCGCGGTGCCGCTCATCACCCGCGTCTATCCCAACGGTTCGGGCGACGTGAACCACTTCCACGCCGCCGGCGGCATGGGCTGGGTGGTGCGCGAGCTGCTCGATGCAGGGCTGGCCCATGAGGACATCCTCACCGTCTCCAGCGGCGGCATGCGCGCCTATGCCACTGAGCCCACGCTCGACGATGGCGAACTCAAGTGGAAGCCCGCGCCTGCCGTCAGCGGCGATGACGCCATGCTGAGCACGGTGGCCAAGCCCTTCCTGCCCGACGGCGGCATGCGCCTCGTTTCCGGCAACGTGGGCCGCGCCACCTTCAAGACCAGCGCGGTCGATCAGGAGCGCTGGACCATCGAGGCGCCGTGCCGCGTGTTCGAGACGCAGGAAGCCGTCATCAACGCCTTCAAGGCGGGTGAGTTGGACCGCGACGTGGTGGTGGTCGTGCGCCATCAGGGCCCGCGCGCCAACGGCATGCCCGAACTGCACAAGCTGACCCCGCCGCTCGGCGTGCTGCAGGATCGCGGCTTCAAGGTGGCGTTGGTCACTGACGGGCGCATGTCGGGCGCTTCGGGCAAGGTTCCCGCCGCGATCCACGTCACCCCGGAAGCGCTGGCCGACGGCCCGATCGCCTATCTGCAGGACGGCGATATCGTGCGCCTCTCGGCGGAAGACGGCACGCTTTCCACCACGGCGGACCTTTCCGGTCGCTCGCCCGCCCCGCTGCCCGCGCCTGCCGAAGGCATGGGCCGCGAACTCTTCGCGATGTTCCGCATGAATGCGGGCGGCGCCGAACAGGGCGGCTCCTCGATGCTGGAGGTCGCGGGACTGTGAGCGCCCAGGGAAGTACCGAACTCGTAGCCGTCGATATCGGCGGCACGCACGCACGCTTCGCGCTGGCCGCAGTCGATGGACAGGGCCAGATCACGCTGGACGAGCCGGTCACGCTCCACACCAGCGACCACGGCAGCTTCCAGCTCGCCTGGCAGGCCTTCCGTGAGCGGAACGGCGGGACAGTCCCGCCGGCGGTATCGATTGCCATCGCCGGTCCGGTCGGCGGCGACGTGATCCGTTTCACCAACAACCCGTGGATCATCCGCCCCGGCCTGATCCCCGAAAAGCTGGGCGTGGAACGCTACACCGTGGTCAACGACTTCGCGGCGGTGGCCTATGCCGTGGCGCTGGCGCCGGAAGACCAGTTCCTGCATCTGGCCGGACCGGACGTGCCGCTGCCGGTATCGGGCACGCTCAGCGTGCTCGGCCCGGGCACCGGGCTTGGCGTGGCGCACTTGTGGCGCAACGGCCTGCCCCACGGCCAGGGCGGGTTCTACCACGTGCAGGCGACCGAAGGCGGCCATACCGACTATGCGCCGCTTGACCTGATCGAGGACGCGATCCTCGCCCGTCTGCGCAAGCGGCACAACCGCGTCTCCACCGAGCGCGTCGTCTCCGGCCCCGCCATCGTCGACATCTACCAGACGCTCGCCGCCATGGAGAACCGCGCGGTTCACGATATGACCGACGTCGATATCTGGACTGCGGGCACCAACCTTTCCGACCCGCTGGCCGCCGCCGCCGTCGACCGTTTCTGCCTGGCACTCGGCAGCGCGGCTGGTGACTGCGCGCTGGCGCACGGCGCCAGCGGCGTCGTGATCGCCGGCGGGCTCGGCTACCGTATCCGCGAAACCATTCTGTCCTCGGGCTTTGCCGAGCGTTTCTGCGCCAAGGGCCGCTTTGCCGGCATGATGGCGCAGATGCCGGTCAAGCTCATCACCCATCCGCAGCCCGGCCTGTTCGGCGCGGCTGCCGCCTATGTCAGGGAGCACGTTCAATGAGCAGCCCGTCCGAAGCCGTCGAAAAGGTCATGCGTCTGGCCCCGGTGATCCCGGTGCTGGTGATCGAGGATATCGAACACGCCCTGCCGATCGCCGAAGCGCTCGTCGCGGGCGGGTTGCCCGCGCTCGAAGTGACGCTGCGCACCGAATGCGCGATCGAGGCGATCAAGGTGATGAAGCAGGTTCCCGGCGCCGTGGTCGGCGCGGGCACCGTGCTTTCGCCCGACGACCTGAAGCGCTCCATCGATGCGGGCGCCGAATTCATCGTCTCGCCCGGCCTCACCCCGATGCTGGCCGAAGCCGCCTACAAGTCGCAGATCCCGTTCCTGCCCGGCACCGCCAATGCCAGCGACGTGATGTTCGCACTGGAATGCGGGTTCGACCGGCTGAAGTTCTTCCCCGCCATGGCGGCGGGCGGTCCTCCGGCCCTGAAGGCGATCTCTGCCCCGCTGTTCAAGGCCAAGTTCTGCCCGACCGGCGGCGTCACCCCTGAAAACGCCCCCGAATGGCTGGCGCTTGATGCCGTGCTCTGCGTCGGCGGCAGCTGGATGGTGCCCAAGGGCAAGCCCGATGTGGCGAAGATCGAGGCGGCCGCCCGCCTCGCCGCGGGGCTCCCGCGATGACGGGCGCGGCGCTGACCACGGTCGACGATCTCGACCGCCGCCTTCAGGAACTCCATGTCCTGACCGCCCAGACGCCGCTCTACAATCCGGTTTTCCAGCTGGGGCTCGAATTGTCGCGCCAGCTGGAAAACGGCGAAATGGGCCTCGACCAGATCGAGGCCCTCGTCGCCGAGATGGAGTGCGAGGGGCTGCGCGCCCGCGCCGCGCGGCTTGACCGCATGCTCGCCCCCATCGCCCCGGCCGAAAACGAAAAGCGGCTCGACGAGGCCGCCAGCGAAGAAGACTTCACCGCCTTCGCCGTGCGCTGGCAGCGCCCCGCCGCCCATGTCGTCTTCACCGGGCACCCGACGTTCCTGCTCTCCACCGCCCAGACCGAAGCCGTGACGCACGCCGCCTCCACCGGCGATCACAGCGAGGCCACCGTCTGCGCCGCCTCGCCCGACCGTGACACGATCACGCTCGATTACGAGCACGGCAAGGCGATGGAGGCCATCGCGCGCGGCCAGAAGGCCCGCGACCGTATCAACGAACGCCTGTTCGACATTGCCGCCGCCCGCTGGCCCAAGCGCTGGAAGGGCCTGAACCCCATGCCCGTGCGCTTCGCCTCGTGGGTTGGCTACGACATGGACGGGCGCACCGATATCGGCTGGTCCACCTCGATCCGCTACCGGCTGGAGGAAAAGGCACAGCGTCTTGCCGGCTATGCCGCGATGCTGGAACATGCAGCCCCGGACACCGCAGCCAGGCTGGCCCGCGCCGGCACGCTCGCCGGGGACATGGCCGCGCACTTCGCGCAGGACTTCTCCTCGCCAGAGGCGCTGTCGGAAGCAGCCAACGCGCTCACCGCCGAACATCCCGACAAGCTCGTCAGCCTTGAAGACATCGTGAGCGGCCTCGAATACGAAGCGCGCCACGCCGATCAGGACCAGGCCCGCACACTGCTGGTCGCCGCCGCCGCCATGCGCGCGGACGGGCTTGGCATGGGCTGGATCCACTTCCGCGTGAATGCCTCGCAGCTCCAGAACGCGATCCGCCTGCGCATCGACCCGGAAGGCAAGCTGAACCTCGCCAGCCAGGCCGCGCTGGTCCGCATGCGCGAGCTGCTGGCCGAAGTCCGCCCGCTCAGGTCGAACTTCGCCGCACTCGCCATCGAGAATTCCACCGCCGTGCGCCAGTTCCTGGCGATGGCGCAGATCCTCGCCCATATCGACGCGGATGCGCCGATCCGCATGCTCGTGGCCGAGTGCGAGGAGCCCACCACGATCCTCGCCGCGCTCTACTTCGCGCGGATGTTCGGGATCGACGAGAAAGTCGACGTCTCGCCGCTGTTCGAGACCGAAAGCGCGCTGGAGCATGGCGGCCGCTTCCTCGACGCGGTGCTGGCAGAACCCGCCTACCGCGAATATGCCCACAAGCGCGGCCGCGTCTCGATCCAGACCGGCTTCTCGGACGCGGGCCGCTTCGTCGGGCAAGTTCCCGCCGCGCTCGCCATCGAGCGACTGCAGGGCCGCCTTTCCGAAGCCATGGTGGCGAACGGCCTCACCGACGTTTCGGCGCTGATCTTCAACACCCACGGCGAATCGATGGGCCGCGGCGCGCATCCCTCCAGCCTCAAGGACCGGTTCGACTGGCCGATGAGCCCCTGGGCCCGCCGCCGCTTCCTGCGCGCGGGTATCCGGCTGGAGCCCGAAGTCTCGTTCCAGGGCGGTGACGGTTATCTCTGGTTCGGGTCGGACGAACTGGCGCTCGCCACGCTCACCCGCATGGCCGAAATGCCGCTGTGGGGCGCCGACGCCGAAGCGCCGACCGACCTGTTCTATCGCCGCACCGACCTCAGCCTCGATTTCTACCGCGCCATTCGCGGCGTGCAGCACGAGCATCTGGAAAGCAGCACTTACAGCCGCGCGATCACTGCCTTCGGTCTGGGGCTGCTCAACGATACCGGCAGCCGCAAGTCGCGCCGCCAGTCGGACCTTGCGGCCGACCGCTCGATGAGCCTGCGCCAGATCCGCGCGATCCCGCACAACGCGATCCTCCAGCAACTGGGCTATCCGGTGAACGTGATCGCCGGGATCGGCACCGCGTCCGACGGCAACCGCGAGGAAGTGGCCGCCCTGCTGCGCGAAAGCGAGCGCGGGCAGCAGTTGATGCGGCTTGCCCGGCATGCCAACGCGCTGGCCTCGATCAAGACGGTGGCGGCCTATGGCGAACTGTTCAACTCGGCCTACTGGGCCAGCCGCCCCTATCGCGGCGACGAGCAGCACATCGCGGGGGCCTGCCTCAAGCTGGCCGAATACCTGACCAAGGATGACCGCACCGGCGTCTATCGCCGCCTCGCCTCGCGCCTCAGGGTCGATGCGATGAAGCTGCACTTCCTGCTCGACCTGCTGCCGAACGAAGCGCCGCTGCCGGACCGCGAGCATACCCGCCGCAGCCTGGGCGTGCTGCAATCGCTTCGGATCGCCTTGTTCAAGCACATGTTCCTGCGTGTGGTCATGGTGCCGCAGTTCAGCCGCGCGAACGATATCAGCCGTGACGACGTGCTGGAGATGTTCTTCACCTTGCGTGTCGAGGACGGCCTCGCCCAGCTTCGCCGCGCCTTCCCGACGAGCTTCCCCTCGATCGACGATTTCAAGGTGGAACTGCCAAGCGATTATCCGGATTCAAGCGCGACCGGATATACCCCTATCCACCGCGACTACATCGATCCGATCGCACGCTCCTATGCGCTTTCACTGCGGATCACCACGGCGCTGGCGAACGAGTTCGGCGCCCACGGGTGAAGAAGCGAAAGTGCCCCCGCTCATCCGGCGGGGGCATGTGCTTCAGCTAGCCCAGGGCCTTTTCCACAGTGGAAACGGCCTGCTCTATCGAAGTGCTGCGCGAACAGCGTCCGTCGCAGCGATCGTCCTGCGACTTGAGAGTTTCGAGTATTCGCTCTGCCGCCGGCCTATTGCCCAGTTGAATTTCCGAAAGCGCAAGGCCCGTCATGGCGCCGGCATGCCGCGTTTTCCGGCTCATCAGCACGGACTTGAAATAGGTACGGGCCGACGCCGACTGGCCTGTGCCGAGCGAGGAAACGCCCTTCAGGAAATAGGTCTCGCTATTGTTCGAGCGGTGGACGAGATCAGTCAATATCCGGTCTGCTTCGGCATATTTGCCTTCCGCAAGTAGAGTGCGCACCAGCGTCATTTGCGGACCGGCGCCTCGTCCCGGCCCGGAGAAGGCAGGCTGCATCGGAATGCCGGAAAAGGCTGGAACGCCCGGAGACCGATCCGCTCCGGCGGACAATGCGCCCGACTGAAGAACTTGAGAAAAGGCAGGCGTGGAAACGAGAGCCGCTGCCGCAAGCAAAATAGCCAGGCGCATATGCACATCCTTTCAACAATATGAAAAAACGTAACATCGCGCCATCGCAGCGGTCAACGCTCCCCGTACGCAGCATTGATTTGTAAAAAACAGTGCATCTCCCGCACTGCGCTTCACATCACGCCATCAGCTTCAAAAGCCCCTCGATCTCGCAGGTCGCGAAGCCGACTGTACTGTCGGAAATACCATATGGCAGAAGCAGCCGCTCCCCGACCTTGAGCGCACCGCATGTATAGACCACGTTGGGCACGTAGCCCGAGCGATCCGCGTTTTCGGCGGTCAGCACCGGCTCCGTCGTGCGCGCCAGCACTTTCGACGGGTCCTTGAGGTCGAGCAATGCGCAGCCGAGCGCGTATTTGCGCATCGCGCCGACACCGTGCGTGAACAGCAGCCAGCCATGCTCGGTGGGGATCGGGCTGCCGCAATTGCCGATCTGGATGAATTCCCAGGGGTACTTCGGCCCCATCAGCAGAACGCCGTCATCATCCCAGATGTCGAGCGAATCTGACCGGAGCAGAAACAGGTTCTTGCCGTCCTGCCTGCCGACCATGGCGAATTGCCCGTCGATCTTCTGCGGGAACAGCGCCATGCCCTTGTTGCGGCCCGCCCTGCCCCGGATCGGTTCGAGTTCGAACGCCCGGAAATCGCGGGTCCGCAACAGTTCGGAGCGAATGGAGCTGCCGGAATAGGCGGTGTAAGTGCCCACCCATTCGTAATCCCCGTCGCCGTGGTCGAACCGCACGAGGCGCAAGTCTTCCAGTCCGCCGCGCTGCTGCTCGGTGATGGGGAAGATCACGGTGTTGGACAGGCTGGACTCCGGATGGCGATGGACCGCCACCGTGCCGTCGGCATCGACCTCGCCTTCCTCGTCGAGTTCGACCGAGGTAGCGAAAGAGGCCTGCGGCCAGAGACAGAACGTCCCGTCGGCCTCGGCTATGCCCTCGCGAAAGGCGATGGAACTGATGTGGCCTTCACCCACCGCTCGAAGCGACATGATGAAGCGCACCGCGCCGTCCTGCATGCCCGACTGGTCAGGCGCAGGCACGATCGAGGGATTCATCAGCGCCGCCGCCGCGAACGTGTATTCGTGGCAGAAATAGGCCCCGATCAGGCGCTGGCGGGTTTCCGAAAACTGCCCCGGATCGAGTTCGAGGTTCGCCGCGACCTCCAGAAAGCGGTCGGCGAATATATTCTCGGTCTGCCAGTGGCGTTCCTTGAAATCGCGCAGGACGCGTTCGTATTCGGAAGCAACCTGCTCCTCGCTGAGGCCCGCGATATCTTCCACCAGCTTGTTCGCACGGCCGCCGGGCGCGTTCTTGCCCTGCCAGCCAAGGTGGAACGGACGCAGCACGACTCGTGCCGGATCGGCATAGAGGCGAGTCTCGAAGACATGGAGCGGTTCAGACCAGACGTTCTCGGGCCGATTCAAGCAATCCTCCTCCACGTCCGAGCGGTGCCGACACGGCAAGCTCGGCCAGAGCATAGTGCGAAAGTTGGAAGGCGAGAATGGATTCCGCGCCGCAATTGCCGTTCACTCCCCTCGGCGTGACCCCATCGCGGCATCGGCCCGTCGCAATGTCGGCCAGAACGACGCCGCGGTCGTTGCCGCCGAAGAACCAGCGCCAGGCCGTCATCGCATGTTCGGTCCAGAACGCACCGTTGGTGGCGCGCCATGCGCTGGCCGCCGCCTCGATCGCGGCCTGCGCTTCCAGCGGCTGCTGGTCGAACGGCAGATAGCTGTGCGGCTTGTGGAAGCTCTCCGAACCGATCGGCCGGAACTGCCCCCGCGCGGAAAGCTGCTGGCGGCAGATCCACTCCAGCGTTTCGAGCCCGGCGCCGATCCATGCTTCCTGGCCCAGCGCCAGCCCGGCCTCGATCAAGGCCTGCGGGAGGCGCGGATTATCGTAGCCGAGCACGGCCTCGAACCAGGCCCAGTCCGGCCGCCGACCGTGGCCGAGCAGCCGCATCAGGAAGTCGCCGCCCTCGCGCACGCAGGCGATGGCCGCCTGATGCTGCGGATGGCGGCGCAGCACGGCGCAGGCGCCGAGCATGGTGAAAGCCTTGGCGCGCGGCGCGTCCACGTCCGCCAGCGAGGGGAGCACAGTGTCGAAGAGTTGCAGGCCCCACTCCGCCAGCCCATGATCTCCGGCCCGCTCGGACGTCTGGCCGAGCGCCCAGACGGCACGGCCGTTCGAATCCTCGGAACCCTCGTCCTCGCACCATGACCGGTCGAAGCGCATGAAGTTGCGGAAGCGCCCGGCATCCGGGTTCCAGGCGAACTGTACGAAGGACGCGTAAGCCAGGCTCCATTTCATCCGCTCGCCCACCGGCAGCCCCCGCGCCACGTTCATGAGCATGAGCGCGCGGGCATTGTCGTCGAGGCAATAGCCATGGCGGCGATCGGGCACCACGCCGATGGAATGCTGGAGCATGCCGGTGGCATCGCTCATGGCGAGAACGGCGGAAAGGCCCGGCGTCGCGGTGATCGGCGGCAGCGCGGGATCGGGCGCGCGGGCGCGGGAGACCAGCCGCACGCTGGCATCGGCGAACCGGGGCCAGATCATCTCCCGTCCCCGCACCCAGGCGCGACGTTGCAGCGCGGCGAGTTCATCGGGATCGTCGAGCAGCGCCGTCACGGCCTCGGCGATCGCCTCGCTGGAGCCGGGCTCGATCAGCTTGCCGATATCCTCGCCCAGCAGTTCGCGCGCATGAACGTAAGGCGTGGAAACCACGGCCTTGCCCAGCGCAACGGCGTAGCTGAGCGTGCCCGAGGTCGACTGCTGCAGCCCCGGATAGGGCGTGAGATAGATGTCGCAGGATTCAAGCTGATCAAGCAGGTCGTCGGTTTCGAGGAAGCGGTTTTCCCACGCGATATGATCCGCCACGCCCAGTTCGGCGGCGAGCGCCTCCAGTTCCTCGCGGTAAGCCTCACCCTCTCGTGCGACGAGATTGGGGTGCGTGGCGCCGACGATGCGATAGACCACCTCGGGATGCCGCGCGACGATCGCCGGCAGCGCGCCGATGGCATGTTCCAGCCCCTTGCCGCGTCCGAGCAGGCCGAAGGTCATCAGCACCTTGCGATCAGACAGGCCCTGACGCGCCTTGAATTCCTCGTGCCGACCGAACGGCCGGTCCGGCGCGCCATGCTCGATCACCTCGACGATGCGGGACGGCACCTCGTAACGGCTTTCCAGCAGATCGCGGGAACGGCGTGACATGACCATGATCCGCGAAGCCCGCGAGACCAGATGCCGCATGATAGCGTCCTGCCGCTCCGAAGGCTCGGACAGGACGGTATGCAGCGTGAGGACGAGAGGCGCCGCAAGGCGGTCCACGAAATCGAGTACCATCTCGCCGTCCGGCCCGCCGAAGATGCCGTATTCGTGCTGGACCCATACCGCATCCACCCCGGATTCGTTGATTTGCCGGGCGGCGCGGGCATAGTCCTGGGGATCGTTGCAGGTGATGGTGCCGGCGACGTGGCGGTAATCGAGCGGCAGTGCCGGATCGTCGAGGGCATGGACCTCTACCGCCACTTCCGGGTGATGTTCGCGCAGCTTTTCGAAGATATCGGTCGTAAACGTCGCGATCCCGCACTTGCGAGGCGCGAAATTGCCGACAAGCGCGATACGCAACAGTTCCTCCCCCTTGGGAGGCAAGGCCGGCGGAGTAACTTCGAAAATCGAACGTATCTTGTCTGAGCCCGATTTCTGGCCGGGTTCATCGTCACGAGGCATCAGGTTCATGCGCACCCCGTCTGCATAATGGAGGAGATTGCTTGCTCAATTCGCGAGCATGGCATGAGTTTCCCGCTGCACTGCAAAAAACTTCACATAACGCGCCAAAACGGTGCCAAATGGCGACCTGCCGAACGAACCGCGTCCCTGCGTTCACATCTGCACGGTCGCGACTCGGAATCGTGCTGCACTTGCTGCCTAAAAGTATAGACAAAAAAGCGCCGCTTACCCCTGGGCGGCATGGACTTACCCATGGCCGTTTCCTATGTCGTTCCATAACGCGCAACAGAGAAACGACGGGAACCGATGCCCTCTGCCTCCAGCCTTTTCGCGAACCGGGACCAGATGCTGTACCGGCTGCTTTCCGCGGTCGTCGGCGAACAGCCGGCAACCCTTGCCCTGACCACTCTTGCCATCGATCCCGCGCTTGCCGGCACCGGAGAGAGCGCCAGTCGCGCGCAAGTCGCGATGGCGCTCAACGCGGCGCTGTTCGTGGACCTGCTGGACCGCGTGCCAACCGCGGACCGCTACGTGCAATCGATCCGCGACGCGGGCGAAACCATCGTGTTCGACCATGGCGCGCTTCGCACGATCGACGGCGAGACCGGCGAACTCCCGCGCGGGCATGAAGCGTTCGCCCGCTTCCTCGCGCCGCTGGGCTATGAAGTGGGCGGCCTCTATCCGCTTCCCGCGCTGAAAATGACCGGGCGCGCTTATGTCCAGCGCGATTTGCCCGAAACGATCCCCCAGTTCTTCGTTTCGGAACTCCACGTTTCGGAACTGCCCGAAGCCGCACAGACCGCCTGCGCCAATGTGTTCGGCACGTCGGCCGATCCGCTGGGCACGGCCGAATGGCAGGCGCTCGGTGCCCTGTCCGAACATGGCGAAGCCAGCTTCGACGAGGCCGTCACCGCCCTCAAGGGCGCGCTGGCCGCTTTCGGGCGCCAGCACGAACCGCCCGCCCTTGCGGATTACGAGGTGCTGCTCCCCGCCACCAAGGAAGGGGCCTGGATCGCCACGGAGGGCAACGCCTTCAACCATGCCACGACCCGCGTTGCGAACGTGATCGCGCTGGCCGAGGAACTGAGGGAGGACGGCTATCCGATGAAGCCTTCGGTCGAGATTTCCCGGAACGGCCGCGTGCGCCAGACCGCGATCCTTGCCGACAAGGTGGTGCGCCCCTTCCGCGAGGCGGACGGCGCCGAAGTGCCGCTGCCGGTGCCGGGGTCGTTCTACGAATTCATCACCCGCGATATCGATCCGGAAACCGGCAAGCTCGATCTCACTTTCGATTCCGGCAATGCCACCGGAATCTTCGCCGTCACGAGGAACGCATGAGCGAGCTCCGGTCCTACGATCCGGCGAGCGGTGCGCTCGTCTGGGAGGGTGAGATCGCCACCCCGGAAGCCGTGAAGGCCGCGCTCGCCCGCGCCCGCGCGGCCTTCCCCGGCTGGGCCTCGCTTCCCGTCGCCGCGCGCGTCGAGGCGGCACAGCGGTTCAAGGCCGTGCTCGAAGCCCGCAAGGAGGCGATTGCCGAGACGATCTCGCGCGAGACCGGCAAGCCGCTCTGGGAAACCCGCACCGAACTGGCCTCGATGATCGGCAAGGTCGGCATCTCGATCGCCGCACAGGCCGAGCGTGCCGGCGAGAAGCGCAGCGACATGCCGTTCGGACAGGCCGTTCTGCGCCACCGCCCGCACGGTGTCATGGCGGTGCTCGGGCCGTTCAACTTCCCCGGCCACTTGCCGAACGGCCACATCGTTCCTGCCCTGCTGGCGGGGAACACCGTGGTCTTCAAGCCCTCGGAAATGACCCCCGCGACCGGGCAGGCCATGGCCGATGCCTGGGCCGAAGCGGGGCTGCCCGAAGGCGTGTTCCAGATCGTCCACGGAGCCCGCGAAACCGGCGAGGCGCTGGTCGCCGGACATATCGACGGACTGCTGTTCACCGGCTCGGCAGGCGCGGGTGCGCATTTCCGGCGGGTCTTCGCTGATCGGCCCGACGTGATCCTCGCCCTCGAACTCGGCGGCAACAACCCGCTGGTGGTCTGGGACGGCGACGTCGATGAAGCCGCCTCGGTCATCGTCCAGTCGAGCTTCATCACCACCGGCCAGCGCTGCTCCTGCGCCCGCCGCGTCATCGTGCCGGACAGCCCGTTCGGTGCCGCGCTCATCGATGCCGTCGGCGCATTGGCGGACCGGATCGCGATCGGCGAATGGAACGATACGCCCGAACCCTGGATCGGCCCGCTGATCTCGGAAGCCGCCGCCGAGGCCGCGATCGACCGGTTCGCCGAACTCGCCGCGCGCGGTGCCAGGATCGTCCGTCCGTTCGGCGGCGTGGCAGGCCGCAGCGGCGCCTTCGTCACCCCCGGCATGATCGACGTGACCGGGATCGCGGTGCCGGACGAGGAAATCTTCGCCCCGGTGATCCAGATCACCCGCGCGCCAGACTTCAACGCCGCCATGGCCGCCGCCAACGCGACCCGCTTCGGCCTCTCCGCCGGGCTTGTCAGCGCCGATGACGCCCTGTGGGACCGCTTCGTGCTGGAAAGCCGCGCCGGCGTGGTCAACCGCAACCGCCCCACCACGGGCGCTGCGGGCTCGATGCCGTTCGGCGGTCTGGGCGACAGCGGCAATCACCGGCCGAGCGCCTATTACGCGGCCGACTACTGCGCCTATCCGGTCGCCAGCTTCGAGGCGGCAACGGCTGCCGGCAACAGCGGCGCACTCACAGGCAAGCTGCGCTGATGGCGGGCCTGACCGGAGCCGAACAGGAACTGCTCGCCCCGGTCGCGCGCGCACCGATCCTCGCCCACACGCTGGACTGGGCGGCGATCAACAGCGGCACCGCCCATGTCGAGGGGCTGGCGGCGATGGCCGCGCGCCTTGCCGATGCCTTCGCGATCCTGCCGGGCGATGTCCGGCTGGTCGATCCCGCCCCGGTCGAAAAAGTCAACGCGCAGGGCCGGCTCCGCGAAGTCGTCCATGGCCGCCATCTGGTGGTCTCCGTGCGCCCGCAGGCCGAACGGCGCGTGATCCTCACCGGCCACATGGACACCGTCTACCCTCGCGAACATCCGTTCCAGACTTGCGACTGGCTGGACGACAACACGCTTCACGGCCCTGGCACCGCCGACATGAAGGGCGGCCTCGCGCTGATGCTGGCGGGACTTGCCGCCTACGAACGATCCGGGCCGACGCTGGGCTACGACGTCCTCGTCAACAGCGACGAGGAGACCGGTTCGCTCTCCTCCGCTGCCCTGATCGCCGGTCTGGCGAAGGACAAGCTGGCGGCGCTGACCTATGAACCCGCGCTGCCCGGCGGGCAGATGGCGCGGGCGCGGCCCGGTTCGGGCAACTACGCGGTCGTCGTTCAAGGCCGCTCGGCCCACGCCGGGCGCAATCCCGAGGACGGGCGCAATGCGGTGGTCGCGGCCGGCGACCTCGCCCTACGCCTTGCCGCGATGCGGCGCCCGGGCCTTTCCGTGAACCCCGCCAGGATCGAAGGCGGCGCCCCTAACAATACCGTGCCGGACCTTGCGATCCTGCACTTCAACATGCGCCCCGCCACCCCCGAACTCGCCGCCGAGGCGCAGGCCCTGATCGATGCCATGGTGGCCGAAGTGACCGCCATCCACGACGTGCATGTCCACCTGCACGGTCACGTCTCGCGCCCGCCCAAGGCGATCTCGACGGCGACCGAGGCGCTTTACGGCCTCGTCAGCAAGGCCGCCGCCGACCTGGGACAGCCGATGAGCTGGAAGGACACTGGCGGCGTGTGCGACGGCAACAATATCGCCGCCTGCGGCGTGCCGGTGCTCGACACCATGGGCGCGCTGGGCGGCGCCATCCATTCGCCCGACGAATTCCTGCTGGCCGATTCCCTCGACGCCCGCGCCCGCCTCACCGCCCTGGTCCTGCACCGTCTGGACCGCACCGGAGTACTTGCCGCATGACGTTCCTCCTGCGCACCGCACAGGAAAAGGACCTTGAAGCCCTTTACCGCATGGCCAAGGGCACCGGGGGCGGCTTCACCAATCTCCCGCCAGACAAGCCGACACTCGAAGCCAAGCTCACCCGCACCGCGAAGAGCTTCGCGCGCGAGAGCGACGAGATCGCCAACGATCTCTTCGTATTCATTCTCGAGGACACCGAATCCGGCAAAGTGCGCGGCACCTGCCAGGCGTTCTCGCAAGTCGGCACGGAACTGCCGTTCTATTCCTATCGCATCGGCCGCATCACCCAGCATTCCAAGGAGCTGGACCGCACGTTCCGCGCCGACATGCTGACCCTCTGCACCGATCTCGACGGCGCGAGCGAAGTGGGCGGGCTCTACCTCGACGCCACCGAGCGTTCGGCGGGCGTGGGGAAACTGCTCGCCCGGAGCCGCTACCTGTTCATCCGGATGCACCGTGCGCGGTTCGGCGACACCACGCTGGCCGAACTGCGCGGCGCCATCGACGATGCCGGCAACTCCCCGTTCTGGGACGGGCTCGCCGGGCGCTTCTTCGACATGAGCTTCCGCGATGCCGACGAATTCAACGCCAAGCACGGCAACCAGTTCATCGCCGACCTCATGCCCAAGCATCCGATCTACACCGCGCTCCTTTCCGAAGCCGCGCGGCAGGTCATGGGCCAGCCGCACTATTCGGGCCGTCCGGCGATGCGGATGCTGGAAAACGAGGGCTTCGCCTTCCAGAATTACGTCGACATCTTCGACGGCGGGCCGACCATGATCGCCCGCACCGATCACATCCGCACCGTGCAGGAAGCCCGCACGGCGCCGATCACCGCCCTGGTGGAGGATGACGGGACCGAGGCCAGCCACCTCGTCGCCACCGGCCATCTCGCCACGTTCCGCGCCTGCCTCGGCCATGTCGACACGGCGGATGGCGGCGTCGTGCTGGACAGTGCGGCGGCAGCCCTGCTCGGCGTCGCGCCGGGCGACACGATCACTTACGCCAGCGCCTGAGGCCCTTCATGCTCACCGAGATCAATTTCGACGGCATCGTCGGCCCGACCCACAACTATGCAGGCCTCAGCCTCGGCAATCTCGCCTCGGCCCGGAACCTCGGCAAGGTCTCAGCCCCGCGCGCCGCAGCCCTGCAGGGCATCGCCAAGATGCGCGCGAACCTGGAACGCGGGCTGGCGCAGGGCTTTTTCCTGCCCCAGCGCCGCCCCGATGCAGGTTGGCTGGCCCGGCTCGGCACCACGCCCGAAACGGCGAGCGCAACGCTCCGGGCCAATGCCCTCTCGGCCTCGTCGATGTGGGCCGCCAATGCCGCCACTGTCTCTCCCGCGCCCGACACCGCCGACGGTCGCTGCCATCTCACTGCGGCGAACCTCGTCACGATGCCGCACCGCAGCCACGAATGGCAGGAGACGCTGGCGCAGCTCCGAATCGCCTTCGCCAATGACGCGCATTTCGCCGTCCACGCCCCGGTGCCGCCCCCCTTCGGCGATGAAGGCGCCGCCAATCACATGCGCCTCTGCGCCCGCCACGATGCGCCGGGCGTGGAGGTCTTCGTCTACGGCGAGGCGGGCGGCCCGTTCCCCGCCCGCCAGCACCGTGAAGCCAGCGCCGCCGTTGCCCGCCGCCACGGCCTGGACCCGGAGCGCACGATCCTTGCCCTCCAGTCGGCCGAGGCCATCGCCGCCGGCGCCTTCCACAACGATGTCGTCGCGGTCGCCAACGAGCGCGTGCTGTTCACGCACGAACAGGCCTTCGCCGACCGCGAGGGCTTTTACGCCGACTTGCGCGCGAAGCTGCCGGAAGTGGAAATCGTCGAGGTCCCCGCAAGCGAGGTGAGCCTTGCCGATGCGATCCGCTCCTACCTGTTCAATGCCCAGCTGGTAACGCTGCCCTCGGGCGAGGCTGCGCTCGTGCTGCCCGGAGAAGCGCGGGAAACGCCGGCCGTGTGGGCCTGGCTGGAAGGCCATGTCTCCGGCAACGGGCCGATCCGCCATCTCTTCGTCCATGACTTGCGCGAATCGATGGCCAATGGCGGCGGCCCCGCCTGCCTGCGCCTTCGCGTCGTCGCCAATCCCGCGGCGGTAGACCCGCGCTTCATGGCGACGCCTGAAAAGCTCGACCGCATCGAAGCCCTCGTCGCGCGCCTCTGGCCCGAACACATCGCCGTGGAAGACCTGTCGAACCCCGCCCTCTGGGCCGATTGCCTTTCCGCCCGCGCCGCACTCTGCAAGGAACTGGGGCTTGAGGAACTGGACCGGGATGCGTTCTGACACCTGACCCGTCACTGCCCCTTTTCCAGCCAGAAGCATCCGGCCGCGCGCAACCGGCGCTTTTCGCAACTGCACATTCCTGTTTTGCAATGGTTCCGCCGCACTCAGCCTTCATATTGTAAGGCATGGCCCTGATTTCAGAAACCGTTCGCTCTTCCCTTCTTCCCGATCCGATCCGCGCCGCGATCTTCGACATGGACGGCACCCTGCTCGATACCGAGGCCGCGCATGGCAGGGCTTTCGCGCAGACCGGCAAGGCGATGGGCTATCCGCTGGCCGAAGAACTGCAGGCCTCCATGGTCGGCATCCACCGCGATGGATCGCGCCGGCTGGTGGCGGACTTCATGGGGCCTGACTTTCCGCTCGACCGGTTCTTTGCGGAGAGCGACGCGGTGTTCGAAGCCATGCTAGAAGCCGGAATTCCGCTTCGTCCCGGCGCGGACGTGATTCTGGCGCACTTCGCCAAGGCAGGCGTGCCGATGGCGATCGCCACGTCTTCCGAGGCGCCTTATGCGCAGCAGCGGCTGGAGAAGGCCGGGCTGCTCCACTATTTCGATGTCGTCGTCACCCGCAACGACGTGGCGCAGGCAAAGCCACATCCCGAACCCTATCTCCTGGCCGCCAGCCGTCTGGGCGTCGATCCGGCGCACTGCGTCGCCATCGAGGACAGCCCGGCGGGCGTTCGCTCGGCCACGGCGGCAGGGATCGCCACGGTCATGGTACCCGATCTCCTGCCTGCGACCGAGGAACAGACACTGGTCTGCGCGCAGGTTCTGCCGAGCCTCCATGCACTGCGCGACCTGCTGCTGGCGCCTGCGGAAAGCTGATCCGGCCGCCGTCCCGGATCGAAATCCGGGGCGATGAATTGGGCCGTGCATAGCTGCGGTTCGGCGCTGGACCCGCCCGGCCCGACATGGCTACGGGCGGGCGGATGAGCATCATCGCCACCATCATGAATTCGACCACCGGCCAGCCCATCCAGAAGATGACCTTCGGCCGCATGCCCAAGCCCTGGGCCAGCTTCAACCTCGCGAGCGGCGAACTCGTTACCGCGGACCGCGTCCATGTGGGCAAGCCCGCACCGGGCAAGTTCGCGGCCCCGGTCGAAGTCTGGGTCACGCCGAAGGCCTGACCCTTTTCGCAAACCCCGCCCTCAGGAGGGGCGAGCCGCCTGAACGTCGGGATGCGCCGCGGCGAAAGCCGGGTGCTCCCGGCAAGCCGCCTCGATCTGCGTCAGATGCGGAAAGGCCCCGAGATCGCAGGAAAATCGCCGCGCATTATAGAGCTGCGGCATAAGAACGCATTCGAACATGCCGGGCGCGCCGAGCAGGAACTCCCCCGCCCCGCGCTGCGCCAGCCGCGCCTCCACGCCCTCGAAAGTGCGGGCGATCCAGTGCCGATACCAGACATCGATCTCGTCCTGCGAATGGCCGAGGTCATGTTTGAGGTAAGCCAGCACCGGCAAGTTGAGCGGTGCGTGAAGTTCGGTGGCAATCGCCATGGCCAGTTCGCGCACGGCGAAACGATCCTCGACATCGCGGGGGAGCAGCGGACGGTCCGGGAAACGCTCGTCGAGCCATTCCAGGATCGCCATCGACTGCGCGTAGATGCGCCCGTCGACCTCCAGCGCCGGAACACCGCCGAAGGGATTCAGGCGGCGGTATTCCTCGGAGCGCTGCTCCGCGCCAAGCAGGTTCACTTCGACCTGCTCGTATTCCAACCCCTTGAGGGCCAGCGCAATCCGCAGGCGATAGCTGGTGGAGCTGCGCCAGTAGCCATGAAGCCGCACGCGATCAGGTCTCCGCCGCGATCTTCTCGTGCAGCCACGCGGCATGGCGCGGTGCCTTGCGGGTACGCGACCACTCCTCCAGCATGTCATCCGCAACCGCCCTGAGGCTCGCCATCTGGCTGGAGGTCCCGAATTGCCAGGCCAGTTCGAGGCGGTGGCCGTTCGGATCGAAGAAATAGATCGACTTGAACACCCCGTGGTGGACCGGGCCCACCACTTCCAGCCCGCGCGCTTCGGCCCGCTGTTTGGCGGCAAGCAGACCTTTCTCGCTCTCGACCTTGAAGGCGATATGCTGGACCCAGGCCGGGGTCGCCTCGTCCCGGCCCATCTCGGGCGCATTCGGCAGCTCGAAGAAAGCCAGCACGTTGCCGCCGCCGCAGTCGAGGAAGACATGCATGTAGGGATCGGGCGCGCCGGTGGAGGGCACCTTGTCCTCGGCAATGGCAAGCATGAAATCCATGCCCATCACATCGCGGTAGAAGTCCACGGTCTCCTTGGCGTCGCGGCAGCGGTAGGCGACATGGTGGATTCCGCCGAGAATGGGGGCCGGTTGGGGGCTCTGTTCAGTCATCTTCTCTCTCCGTACATCCGAAGTGGTGCGCCGGTCGTGCCTGGACAAGCTTCCACTTCGGCAGGCCTGCCCTTGGGCCAGGGCTCGGAATGGGCGGGATGAGGTTTTCCTCTTCTCTCCCGCCCTTTCGGTAGTGCTCGCCTATTCCGCCGGTTCTTCCATCTCTCGGGCGGGGCTCTCGGCAGGCTTCAGCACGCCGCGGCGGATCTGGTCGCGCTCCATGCTCTCGAACAGCGCCTTGAAGTTGCCGTTGCCGAAGCCGTCGTCGCCCTTGCGCTGGATGAATTCGAAGAACACCGGCCCCACCCGCGCTTCGGCGAAGATCTGGAGCAGCAGGCGCGGCTGGCCGCCGTCGGTCGTACCATCCAGCAGGATGCCGCGCGCCTTGAGTTCGTCGGCCGGCTCGCCGTGCCCGGGCAGGCGCTCGGCCAGCATCTCGTAATAGGTTTCCGGCGGCGCGGTCATGAAGGGCACGCCAAGCGACTTCAGACGATCCCATGCGCCGATGAGATCGTCGCAGATCAGGGCGATATGCTGGATGCCCTCACCGTTGAAGGCCCGGAGGAACTCGTCGATCTGGCCCTTGCCGCCCTCGGCTTCCTCGTTGAGCGGGATGCGGATCTTGCCGTCCGGCGCGGTGAGCGCCTTGGAGGTCAGGCCGGTATATTCGCCCTTGATGTCGAAGTAGCGAATCTCGCGGAAATTGAAGAGCTTCTCGTAATAATCCGCCCAATAGGCCATGCGGCCGCCATAGACGTTATGCGTGAGGTGGTCGATCAGGTCGAACCCAGCGCCGACCGGGTGGCGGTCCACCCCCGGCAGATATTCGAAATCGATGTCATAGATCGACAGCGCGCCGTCGCTTTCCCCGTTTTCATCGATCCGCTCATAACGGTCGATCAGGTAGATGATGGAATTGCCGATGCCGCGAATGCCGGGAAGGTGCAGTTCCATCGGGCCGGTCGCGACCTGGATCGGCTCGGCCGAACGCGCCAGAAGTTCGGCATAGGCAGCGCGGGCGTCCCTGACGCGGAATCCCATGCCGCAGGCGGAGGGACCGTGTTCGCGGCTGAAGAACCAGGCCGGGCTGTGCGGCTCGTAATTTGTGATGAAGTTGATCCCGCCCTGACGCCAAAGCTCAACGTCCTTCGAACGGTGGCGGGCGATCTTGGTAAAGCCCATCGCTTCGAAAACCGGCTCCAGCACGCCCTTCTCGGGTGCGGAGAATTCAACGAACTCGAATCCGTCGAGGCCGATGGGGTTGTCGAAGATGTCGGTCATGGGGTCAGTTCTCCGAAGGGGGTTTCGCCGGAAAGCAGGTCTCCAGCGGGAATGGGCGGCGCGGCGCGCCAGGTTTCGTAGACCGGGCCGAAGTCCAGCCCGACGAGGTCCTCGATCAGCTGCGGCAGGCTTTCGAGGACGAAATAGGTCTTCTGGAAGGAGTCGATCATGTAGCCCGTGCGCATGACGCGGACCGCATCGAACGGCAGGCGCAGGACCTCGCGATCCTCGATCGAATAGCGCGTCTCGCTGGACGAGGAGATGATCCCGGCGCCGAAGACCTTCAGCCCGCCATCCTCGCGCACCAGCCCGAACTCGATGGTGTACCAGTAGATCCGTGCCAGCATGTCGAGCGCGTCCATCGCCATCGCCCGCGTTCCGGCCTTGCCGTAAAGCTCCAGGAAATCGGCGATCGTCGGGTCCAGCAGCATCGGCACATGGCCGAAGAAATCATGGAACACGTCCGGCTCGACGAGGTAGTCCAGTTCATGTTCCTCCCGCAGCCAGCGCGTCACCGGGAAGCGGCGATGGGCGAGATGGTCGAAGAACACCGCATCGGGAATGAAACCGGGCACGCCGACAAGCTGCCAGCCGGTAGCAGGGCCGAGAATCGCATTGGCATCCTCGAAGCGCGGAATACCCTCCGCACAGTCCAGCCGCGCGAGCCCTTCGCGGAAGGCCGCACAGGCATGCGTCGCCACCAGCGCCGATTGCCTCGCGTGGAGGCGGCGCCAGCGTTGGTGCATCTCCGGGGTGTAGGAATGCCAATCCTGGCCGACGGTATAGTCGGCGGCGGCGCCTTCGTACTCTCCCCGAAGCCCGCTCGTGGATGTCTCTGTCGACGGCTTCTTCATTCTGGAGAGATTATCACAAGCCACGCGCAAGATTCGTGCATTTGCACGCGCCGTCTTATGTCATAATAGCGGAATCCACCAGGAACCCGGATTTTTGAAGGGGAATCATGCAGCTCGACCTTTTCGACCGCAAGATCATCGCATCGCTACAGGAAGACGCGCGCATGGCGGTGGCGCAAGTGGCGGAACGCACCGCCCTTTCCGCCACGCCGGTAAGCCGCCGGATCAAGCGTCTGGAAGATGAAGGCGTGATCCTGGGCTATGCGCCGGTGCTCGACCCGCGCAAGCTGGGCTTCGAGATCGAAGCCTATGTGCTCATCAACCTCAACGCCCATATCGACGAGAACATCACGCGCTTCGAACAGGCGATCCGCGACAATCCCTATGTCATCGCCTGCCACGCCGTGACGGGGGACATGGACTATCTGGTCCACATCATCGCCCGGGACGTGGAGCATCTCTCGCAGATCACCCTGAAGACGCTGGTTCGCATCCCCGGCGTGCGCGATGTGAAGTCGAGCATCGTGCTGGAGGCGATCAAGGAGCCCCGCACCCTTCCTCTCGAATAAGCGCCGCCGGACGGCACGGGGCCATCCGGCGATATAGGCCCTAGTCGTAATCGATGGCCAGCTTGGTGGGCGCGCCGCGCCCTTCAAGGAAGTTCGCGAGGTTGCGGTGAAGGTTGATGACCTTCTGCTCCTGATGCGGATTGGGCAGCGGCCCGCGGAAGCCCGAAGACTTCATGCCCTTCTGCACGAACTCCATGTTCGAGAAGTCCTGAGCCAGCACCGAACCCCAGTTGTCGCCGGTTGGGTCAGCGTAAGTCCACTCCGTTTCCGGCACCTCGCCTTCGGGGAAGCGTTCCAGCGCATAGCTTTCGAAGATGCACTTGTTCGGATCGTCGCCATAGGGGCGCACGCGGTAGCAGAGTGCGAAAGTCACCCCGTGCAGGATGTTCTGGTTGGGGAACAGGCCCCAGGCGAGCCCGGCCTCGGCCATGATCTCGGCCGGGACTTCCGGCCAGGCGACGCCCCGCGCGGCATCGTCGCGCTTGGCCGATGCCATCCAGTGCGCGATGACATCCTGCGCCGAGGTCCCCTCCGGCAGTTCGTCGACCAGGCGGCTGGCCGCGTTGACGAGTGTTTCCGTCGAGGCGGAGTAGTTCACCGTCTCGTAGTTTTCCTTGATCAGCTCGTACGTCGAGCGGCGCGGATCGTCGCCCTTGCCGGCGCGGGTGGTGCCGGCGCTTTCACTCATCGCGAACTTGCTGTCGCGCGTGTCGTAGCTGGACACCGAGTGCAGCCCATACTGCTTCGAGAGCGCGTAGTAATTGCCGTAGGCCAGAAGCTGGGTATGGGTTCCGGCAACGTGATAGGGTTCCAGGAACGCCTCGATCGCGGTCTTCCAGTTGCAATCGTAGATGGCCCACTGGCGCCACTTGTAGCGCATCTTCGCGAGTTCGAAGTGATCGAGGATCTCGCCCGCGCGGCCCATCCATTCCTTCAGGGGAACGCAGTCCGGGTCCATGTTGATATAGATGAAGCCGCCCCAGGTATCGACCTGCACGTCCGACAGGCAGGTCATTTCCGGCGTGAGCTTGTTGTGCCAGTCCTGCGGGTCGAGAATGTAGGTGTTCTTCCCGTCGAGATCGAAGGTCCAGCCGTGGAAACCGCAAACGAAGCTGCGGCGATTGCTGCCGCGCACGTCGTGAGCACCTTCGGGAACGGAGACGAGTTGGCGGCCGCGGTGGGGGCAGACATTGTGGAAGGCCCGCAGCGAGCCGTCTTCCCGGCGCAGGACGATGACCGATTCGTCCGCGACGTTATAGGTCATCCAGTCTCCCGGATTGGGAAGGTCGGTCTCCCGCTCGACCATTTGCCAGATCTTCGGCCACAGCAGCTTCTTCTCTGCCGCAAGGTATTCCTTCGAAAGGAAGGCATCGGTGGGGTAAGTGGCGAGGCGTTCCTCATCCATATCCTTGGCGGTCAGCGTAGCCGACTGCGACTTGCCCGTCTCTTTCACGTGGCCTCTCCCGTTATCAACAGGTGTGTTCATTAAGCCATCGTACGAGGCAGTGCCAGCCGCCGCGCTGCCAAGGCGCAACGCCCGGGCGATACAACCATGGGAGATGCGCAGAAGGGGAGGGAACGCGGCGCGTCCCTCCCCTTCCACTTTTTCAGAGAGCGATGGCGAGGCGTGAATGTGCGCCCCGCCCGTCACTCACCCGCGCGTCATCACAGGGCGATGACGCCGCCGTCGTCCTTGGTGATCGCCACGATCGCCGAACGCGGACGCACCGTCGCCGCCGGAGAGCCGGCCTGGCTATCGGGCCAGTGGCTGGACGGCGCGGCGGGCGTGCCGTTCTCGCCGGGATGCTGGATGCCGACGAAGAGCGTGCGCCCATCCGGCGTCATGTCGATGCCGGTGATCTCGCACTGGACCGGACCGACCAGGAAGCGGCGCAGGTTGGCGGCGGTCGCTGCCGCGCCAACGATAGTGGCCTGGGTTGCCGTGGCGCCGGCCGAGTCCTTGTTCGTGATGGTCTTCGCCCCGCCATCGCCGACATGGCCGGGGATCGCGGCGAGCAGCATGCAATTGGTGCGGTCCGTCATCGCGCCGTCGTCGGTCTCGATCCAGAGCACGGGGTTGATCTGGCCCGCCGGATTGGTGCTGCGCGAGAAATAGCAGCCGTCCGGGCTGGAGAAGTCGTTGTCCACGGTGAGCCCGGAGACGTTGACGTTGGCGTCGCTGCCGTAATCGGTCGCATCGGCGCCGAACAGGTAGATATCCCACTTGAAGGTGAGCGATGCGGTATTGTCGCCATCTTCGCGCAGGCGGACGATGTGGCCGTTCGGATTGCCGTAGCTGGTCGAGGCCGAAAGGTTGGGATCGCCATAATGACGCGGATTGGCGGGATCGGTGCCGGCGAGCGGGCGACCGGCGGCATTGTTGTTGGTGAGCGTGAGATAGATTTCCCCCGTCACCGGGTTGCCTGCCGTCCATTCCGGCCGGTCCATCGGCGTTGCGCCCAGGGCGTCCGCGGCAAGGCGCGGATTGACGAGAATGTCGGCCTGGTCGGCAAAGACGTATTCCGGCGTGGAGCCGCTTGCCGGGCGGTTGGGAACCGAACCGAACACCAGCGGCAGCCACTGGCCCGTGCCGTCGGCACCGAACTTCGCGACGTAGAGGATACCGGCGTCGAGGTACTTGTCGCCCATGGCGAGGCGGCTGGTCGTCGAAGCATCGGCGGCGGCATAAGTCGCCGTGGAGACGAACTTGTAGAGGTATTCACGGCGCGAATCGTCGCCCATGTAGACGCCGACCTTTTGCCCGGCGACGGCACGCACGAAAGCGCCTTCATGGCCGAAACGCCCCAGCGCGGTGCGTTTGCGCGGCGTCGAGGTCGGATCGTAGGGATCGATTTCGACGACCCATCCGTACTGGTTGGGCTCGTTGCGGAAATCGTCCGAAGCGGCAGCGCCGATGGCGCTGGCGTTCCACTTGGTGAAGATGGTGTCGGTCGAGGCCACGGTCGACCAGGCGTAGCTGCCCACTGTGCTGGTCACGCCGTAGCGGGCCAGCGCCGTGACTTCCCGAACCGGTCTTGCGGCGTTGTCGGTGCTGACGCGGCGGAAATAGCCTGCCCAGTTTTCCTCGCAGGTGAGGTTGGTTCCCCAGGGCGCGATGCCGTTGGCGCAGTTGTTGATCGTTCCGCGTCCCGCGGTGCCGGCGGCAGAATAGGCGGTAACCAGCAGGGTCGAGCCGGCGGCGGGGCCGTGGAAGCTCATCGGCGTGTTCGGGGTAATGCGGCGATTGAACGCGCTGGTCGGCACATAGGACCACTTGCGGCTGCCGGCATCGATATATTCCGACACCGAGACACCGTGCGCCTCGATCTCCTTGAGCGCTTCCGCTGCAGGGCGGGGGCCGGTGGAGACGTTGGTGGGGCCGTTGGGATGCAGGTACTGGACGTTGAGGTTCTCGTGGTTCTGCACCATGAGCCCGCGCGTCGAGCTGGTTTCGTCACGTGCGCCGGCCGCCGAAAGCCCGAAGAAGTGCAGAGCATCGCCATGGTCGCCGATGCGCTGGGCGAAGTTGTCATCCGTGCCGTCGTTGGCATAGGCGGAGACGCCGGTGGCCAGCGGATCGCCGAGGCGGGTCATCACCGTGACCGAATAGCCTGACGGCACCTTCACGGTATCCGCAAGGCTGTGAGGTACGGCAGCGAAGCCCAGCACCGCCGGCGACACGCGAATGGTCGTGGTGGCGGTGCGGGTCTTGCCGACGACGTCCTTGGCCGAGAACGTGAAGACCAGATCGGTCGCGGCGCTCACGGCGGGTGCGATGAAGGAGACCGACGAACCCGAACCGGTCAGTTCGACATCGGGACCCGAGGTCTGCGCCCAGGCCGTGTCGAACCCGGCATAACCGTTCGCCGGGCTGCCGGTGAGGGTCACGACACGTCCGGCGCTGGTCGCGACATTGGCGCCGGCGGTAACGGCCACGCCTTCGCCGTCGTCATCGCCGCAGGCGGCGAGCACGGCCGTGCCCATGAACGCCATGGTCGTTGCGCCAGCGCCCCGGAACAGGGCCTGCCGGCGCGAATAGCGCTCTACCGCCATGCTTTCGAGCGAGCGCTCGGTGGTGGAATTGGTATCGACATCGCCATCGGTGTAACCGTTGGCGGGAAGCCCTTCAGTCATGGATTTGCCCCTGTTCCTGTAACATTCGCACAGGGGGTGCTAGGGGCGCTTCATGGCAATTGAGCGCAAGTTCGATGGCAGTTCGGTGTCTCTTTCACGACAACCGGACCGGACCGGATCCAATAGCCGCGCGAAGGCCGGACCTGCGGTTCAATCCGCGGAGGGATAGACTCCGCCGAGCACTTTATTGAAATGCGCAGCGACGTGATCGTTGCACGAACAGGCCTTGCTGCGCAGGCTCTCGCGGTCGGACACGGCTATGCCGCCACGGCGCGTGCGGACCAGCCCTTCCCGCTTGAAACGCTGGAGCACGCGGCTGGCATAGCTGCGACCGATCCCCATCATGGAGGCAAGCTGTTCCTGCGTCATCGTCACGTCGTTGCGGCCGATCCGGTCGACCGCGGCGCCGAGCCACTTGGCCGCGCGCTGTTCGATCGTGTGGACGGCATTGCAGGCGATCGACTGGAACACTTGCGCCATCATGCAGTCCGCATAACGCGAGAAAAGATTGCCGATCACCGGGGACTGGCGCTTCGCCTCGTCAAGCTGCCGCGTCGGGATGCGCCAGAACAGGCCGCCGTGAAGCACGTTGGCCCGGGCATAGGCGGGAAGGCTGCCCTGGCTGACCACTCCGCCAAGCGCGCCTTCGCGCCCCACCAGAATCGTTTCCACCGCGATGCCGCTGTCGAGCTCCACGAAGAACGAGCAGACCGAGGCGCCGCGCGGAAGATAGCAATACTCCACCGCATCGCCCGGCTGGTAGATCACCTCGCCGGATTTCATGCGCACTTCCGCAAGATGTGGTTGCAGCAGGGCGAAGTCCGCGGGCCTCAGCGCTGCGAGAAGATCGCTTTGCTCCTGGCTCGTCTGTAACTCCATCTTCATCGGCTCCCTGATCTGCCGTGATGCCTTTGCCGCGGGGACCCGGGCGGTAAGGGTCACAATGCGGCAGGTCGCTTGCGGTTCCCGCCTCAACCGTACAGAAGTGAACAGACGGCGCGCAGAGAGCTCGCTAAAGCGTTCCTGAGGAACATATCTCCAACGCAAGCGTTCTGCTGCCTTGGACGGGGGCAGTTCCGCAAAGACGGTCGCGCACCCATCCGCTTGCGACGATTAATGTTAGGCGAATTTGAGAATGCGGACCGAGGACCTGACTTTCCAAGACACCGACCTGCCGACCGCGCTGCGCGCCGCCACGGCAGAGCTCGCAGGCTTCGACGCCTTCGCCCCTGCTTTCGCCCAGGCCTTCGCGCTCAGCGCGGATATCGTTATTGTTTCCGAAAGCGAAGCGCGTGGCTGACGGCATGCATCAGGTAAACCTTTCCACCTGCGACCTCGAACCGATCCACATCATCGGCCGCATCCAGAGCTTCGGCTGGCTTCTGTCGTTTTCGAGCGACTGGATCATCAATCACGTCTCTCTCAACTGCGAAACCCTGTTCGGCGTTGCGCCAGCCGACATGGTGGGCGTGCCCGCCACGCAGTTCCTCTCGCCCGAGGCGATGCACGACGTGCGCACGCGCCTCCAGGTTCTCGGCGGCGCCGCCACTGTAGAGCGCCTCTTCGAAGTGGACCTGCTTGGCGACGGACGGCTGTTCGACATGGCGGTCCATGCCTCCGGCCGATCCTATGTGCTGGAGATCGAACCGCATGAGGGCGGGCGCCGCCGCGATTTCGTGAGCTACGTGCGCCCGATGATCGACCGCCTGCGCCAGTCCAGCTCGATCGAGCAACTCTGCGCCAGCGCTGCCCGGCACTTGCGCGGCCTCACCGGGTTCGACCGCGTGATGGTCTACCGCTTCGAGGGCGACGGGGCCGGCGAAGTCGTGGCCGAAAGCCTCAACGGCATGGTCGACAGCTTCAAGGGCCTGCATTTTCCCGCCTCCGACATTCCCGCCCAGGCACGCCGGCTCTACACCCGCAACCTGCTGCGCATCATCAGCGACGTGGACGACCCGACCGTGCCGATCTACCCGGCGACCGACCCGAACGGCGATCCGCTGGACCTGTCGATGTCGGGCCTGCGGGCGGTCTCTCCGATCCATGTCGAATACTTGCGGAACATGGGCGTGAAGGCGTCGATGTCGGTCTCGATCATGCGACGCGGCAAGCTCTGGGGCCTGATGGCCTGCCATCACTATTCTCCCCTCACACTGTCCTATTCGGTCCGCACCGCGAGCGAGCTGTTCGGCGAATTCTTCGCCTATCTGCTGGAGCAGAAGGAAACCGACTTCGCGCTGGAGCAACGCTCCGCCTCGATGCGCCTTCACGACGAGATGATGGCCCGCGTGGCCTCCGGCGGATCGCTGCTCGAAGCCTTCGAGGATTTCTCCGAATCCATCGGCCGCGTCATCCCGTTCGACGGGGTGATCGGCTGGGTGGATGGCCGCTTCATGAGCCATGGTACGACGCCGAGCGAGGCGCAGTTCTCGCTGCTCGCCCGCTTCCTCAACACGGCCGGAGCAAGCACGGTGTGGTCCACCGATTCGATCGGCTCGCTGTTCGAGCCCGCACGTGAATGGACGGACAGGGCCGCCGGCCTGCTCGCGCTGCCGGTCAGCCGCACCCCGCGCGACTATATCGTGCTGTTCCGCCGCGAGCAGCTTCGCGAAGTGAGCTGGGCAGGAAATCCCGAGAAGGCGATCGAACTCGGTCCGAACGGTGCCCGGCTCACCCCGCGCAAGAGCTTCGAGATCTGGAAGGAAGAACGGCGCGGGCAATCGCGCCCCTGGACGGAGGAGGAAACCCTCGCCGCCGATGCCCTGCGCATCACCTTGCTCGAAGTGGTCCTCCGGCTCGCCGACGCCGCCCATATCGAGCGCGAACAGGCGACCCGCCAGCAGGACATGCTGATCGCGGAACTCAACCACCGCGTCCGCAACATCCTCAACCTGATCCGGGGTCTGGTTACCCAGAGCAAGGAAGGCGCCCGAACGATCGACGATTTCGCCGAGATCGTCGGCAGCCGCATCCACGCCCTTGCCCGCGCGCACGATCAGGTGACGCAGAAGGACTGGACACCCTCGTCGCTCTACGACCTGATCCGCACCGAAACCGCCGCCTATGTCAGCGACGGCGCCGATCGCGTCGTGATCGACGGACCCGACGCCCTCATCGCGCCCAGCGCCTTCACGACACTGGCGCTGGTGTTCCACGAACTGATGACCAACTCGTGCAAGTACGGGGCGCTCTCGGACTCGCGCGGCACGGTCACCGTTTCGCTCAATCGCGGCGAGGACGGATCACTGGAGATTGACTGGCACGAATCCGGTGGCCCCGCAGTAAGGACACCCACCCGGCGCGGCTTCGGCTCCACCATCATCGAACGGACCATCCCGCATGAACTGGGCGGCTCGGCCTCGGTGGTCTATCCGGTGGAGGGGATGAAGGCCCTGTTCCTGCTCCCCGCCGATCACGTCGCCAGTTTCGAGACGCCCAGTGCGGCCGAGCGCGAACCCGCGCCGCATGTGCCCGAAGCCTCGGACCTTGCCGGCACCTTGCAGGACGGCATCGCCCTGATCGTCGAGGATAACGTCATCATCGCGATGGAGGCGGAAGACGTGCTGCGCGACCTCGGCTTCGGCGACTGCCGCATCACCGGTTCGGTGCAGGACGCCATGGCCCTTGTCGAAGGCAACGGCGTTTCCTTCGCGATGCTCGACGTCAATCTCGGCAAGGATACCAGCGAGCCGATCGCCCACGCCCTTCACGAGCGCGGCGTGCCGTTCATTTTCGCAAGCGGCTACGGCGAACGCGCGTTGATGGCCGGAGATTTCAAGCGCGTGCCGGTCGTGACCAAGCCTTATGGCGAACGCGACGTGCGGGCGGCTATTGGGCGATTGCGGCGAGGCTAGAAAGGAAGGGCAGGAATCGGCGCCCTGCCCCCTAGCCCCAGCTCGCCATTAGCCCCAACTCGCCGCGGCAGGAGCCGCTTCCAGGAAAGCGATCAGCCCCCGCTCCTCACGTGCGAGCCACTGGGTGCGGCGCGGCAACCGGGCCGGAAGCTCCGGCACCGGCTCCGCATGGCGGACGAATGCGATCAGCGCCGGGTGGACATAGGACTTTCGCGCAATCGCGGGCGTATTGCCGAGATGCTCGGCCACGTCCTCCAGCACGGCCTTCAGCGTCACGCCCGGCTCCCGCCAGATCCGCGCGAAAGCCAGAGTGCTCGCGGCGAACGTGCGGAAATCCTTGGCCGAAAAGTCCTCGCCCATGGTCTCGTGCAGGTAGTCGTTCACGTCCTGCGAGCCGACCGGGACCGAGCACCCCTCCCCGTCGAGATACTGGAACAGGTGCTGTCCCGGCAGGTCCTGCATCTTCCTGACGCAGGACACGAGCGCCCGGTCGCTGGAGGTGACCTCGCGCAGCTTGCCGTGCTTGCCCCGGAACCGCAGCCGTAGCTTGCGCCCCTTGAGCGTGGCATGGCGCCCGCGCAGCGTGGTTGCCCCGAAACTGCGGTTCTGGGTAGCATAGCGCTCGTTACCCACGCGCATGGCCGCACTGTCCAGCAAGGCGACAACCGATGCCACCGCCCGCTCCCGGCACAAGGTGGAGAGCGCGAGGTCTGCCGCCACCCGCTGCCGCAACCCGGCGAGCGCATGTCCGAAAGCGGCGCAGCGGTCGAACTTGGAGGCATCCCGGTCCGCGCGGTATTCGGGATGATAGCGATATTGCTTGCGTCCGCGCGCATCGAACCCCGTCGCCAGCAGGTGGGCGGCGGGATCGGGCGAAAACCAGCAATCGACATAGGCGGGCGGCAGGGCGATGCGATTCAGCCGGTCGATCTCCTCGCGGTCGGTGATGCGGCCGCCATCGGGATCGTGATAGGCCCATTTGCCTGACCTGATCGGCCTGCGGGTGATGCCCGGCTCGGTTCCATCGGCAAATGTGAGACGCGCCATCGAAAAGGGCCCTTGGTCGGAGCGCCGCGTTATCGGGCGCCTGCCCTGTCAAAACGCACGATACGGCGCGAAGTTGTCCCGCGGCGGAACCCCGCGCGCATACCGGCCGTTGCTCCTGCAATACCCGGCGCCGCCCGCAGAGGGCCCCCGCACAGGAAGGAGCATGACCATGGCCGATGCCCGTATCTTCGAGGATCTCAAGTCCGATCACGACCGTCACCGCAAGATGCTCGCCCAGCTTGGCGAGACTCAGGGCGACAGCCCGGAACGCCGCGAGCTATTCGAGGATCTGCGGCGCGAACTGCAGGCTCACGCCGCGGCGGAAGAAGAAGCGCTCTACGCCACCATGCTCGCCTGCCCCGACTTGCGGGACGAGGCCCGGCACTCGGTATCCGAGCACAAGGAGATCGACGACTATCTCGGCGAGCTGCTCGACATCGATATGGGTTCGGGCGCCTGGCTGATGAAGTTCAAGGACATGCGCCACCGCTATCTCCACCATATCGACGAAGAGGAGGAGGAGATGTTCCCTTCGGCGGCCAAGACCCTTTCCGGCGAAGCGGAGAAGAAGATGGCGCAAACGTTCGAGAAGCGGAAGCCGAAGGAGCTCGCCATCGCGGCCGAACAGAAGCCCGGCGACGACAAGGAGTGAATTCCTGCGGCGGGCCGGCCCACTCGGCCCGCCGCAGTTTCGGGAACGTCAGGCCCACAGGCGGCGTTGGATTTATGCAATCAGGAGGAGACCTGCCATGGAAACCCATGTTCGCGACAAGTTCTGGAAAGCCTTCGCGGCCAGTCCGCTGATGATGATAAAGCTCGATGCGGCCCATGGCCATGCCGAGCCGATGACCGCCCTGTTGGACAGGGACGCGCATCACGCGGTGTGGTTCTTCTGCAAACGCGACAACCGCATCGGACAGGGCGGCCGTGCCATGGGGCAGGTCATCACCAAGGGACACGACGTGTTCGCCTGTATCGCCGGCACCCTGGTGGAGGAAACCGACGCTGCCGTTCGGGACCGCCACTGGAGTAATGCGGTAGAGGCTTGGTTCCCGAACGGGAAATCCGACCCGTCGATCGTGATGCTGCGCTTCGAGATCGACGATGCCGAAGTCTGGACTTCCGATATCGGAATTACCGGCCTGTTCAAGCTCGCGACGGGCGGGACCATCGATCCCTCCAGGGCCGGCGAGCACGAAGTCGGCGCGGTCTGATCTTCAAACAATAAAAAGCGCGGGAAAGGCCGAAACCTTTCCCGCGCTTTTTATTGTCCGGATCAGGCGCGGACCAGCGGTTCCAGTTCCACAGGGCGTTCGCTGTCCGGGCTATCGGCTAGTGCGTAGGCGATCGCAGCGAGGATCGCCTGGCGCGAGAACGGCTTCTGCACCACGCCAATCGCGGTCGGAGCCGGAGAGTCGATCTGGCCGGGATTGGCGGTGACATAGATGACGCGGGCCCCGAACCGGACGGCCAGGTCCCGGGCAACCGCAGGACCGGTCAATCCGTCCCGCAAGTTGAGATCGACCAGCGCGACATCGGGCGCCTCCCCCAGCGCCGCCACGGAAGCGGCGTCGGGGAAAGTGCCGAGGACGGCATGTCCGCCATCGGAGAGGATATCTTCCAACTGCAATGCCACGAGGAATTCGTCCTCGACGATAAGAACCTTGGCGAAACTCTTGGCAGAATTCGGGATCATGGAGCCCAAGACGGCTTTCCTTGTCAGGCAGCGACCGCTTCGCGGGCTTCTGCAATCTCGTCGGCGTTGGCGATCTTGACCAGTTCGGCGAAGAACGCATCGACCGCTTCACCGGTAAGGACGAAGTTATGGCGGAAATCGGGGAGCTGGCCGGATTCGATGACCTTCGACAGCATCGAGCGGGCACGGCAGATCCGGCTCTTCACGGTGCCAAGCGCGATGCCGCAGATGTGAGCGATCTCTTCATAGGAGAGATTGCCTGCCGCCACCAGGATCAGCGCTTCGCGGTAGCTGTCGGGAATGGCGGTCAGCGCGCGCAGGACATCCGCCAGTTCGACGGCGCTTTCCTGGCTCGCCTCGGCGCGCAGGATACGCTCCGCCGCCACTTCGTCATATTCGCCGTGGAAGCGGGCGCGGCGCGCTTCGCTGTAGAAATGATTGCGCAGGATCGTGAAGGTCCAGGCCTTGAAGTTGGTACCCGCTGCATAGCGATGACGCGCGGCCCATGCGCGGAGCATGGCTTCCTGCGCAAGATCGTCCGCCCGGTCACGGCAACCGCAAAGACCGCGCGCGAAAGCGCGAAGATGCGGGGCCACTTCGGCAAGGGCGCGCTTGAAATCGCGGTCGCTGAGGGCTGCCACTTCCACAGGCACGGTCGTCGCTGCGTTATCGGCGCCGGTTCCGGCTTCGGTTGTTGCGGACATCGTGTTTCCCTCCATGGCTGATCACGGCTCGTGATCCGTCAGTTGGGCAAACGCGACTAATGCACACAAAGTTCCCGAAACCGCACTGAACGCCGTTCAGAAGCACCTGCCACACGATGGAACGAGGCCCCGGCGCGACCGATCGCGCAATCACGCCTTCCCAGCGCACCGGAGCAGGCTGAAAATTTCCGTGGCATGCAGATTTTTTGGCGACCGCCGGGAACAACCATGCTCCGGAAACTTTGAGGCCTCCGTTCACTCTGCGGTGAACGGAGGCCTCCGGGATCGGGTCACCACCGGTTTGCGGGGGGTGGGGGAGCCAGTGGTGATACCGTTGGAACGTGCATTGCCAGACTTGGTTCCCGCGTGATGTTTGTGTGCGAGAAAAATTTTCGGGTTGCCCTGCCCCATCTGCCGCGTCAGACAAGGAACGCTGGTCGGGAGGGGGCGCGAGCCGCCGATGCGAGATGAAAACACGGGAAGATGACTTCCCACGATCCGAGGAATTTCGATGTCCGTCTCTGACCAGATCGCCATCCAGCTGCCCTATCTGCGCCGCTATGCCCGCGCGCTGACAGGTTCGCAGCATTCAGGCGATGCTTATGTCCGCGCCACTCTCGAGGCCGCGCTGGCCGACAAGACGCTGCGCGACGATATCGCGCGCAGCCGCGCCGCACTCTACGCCGCGTTCACCCGCATCTGGTCGACCAGCCATGTCGACGATCCGGGTCTGTCCGGCGAAGGCGGCCAGCACGAGCAGGCTGCGCAGACCCGGCTTGCGATCGTTGCCCCCACGCACCGGCAGGCCCTTCTGCTGACCACGGTGGAAGAATTCTCCCGCGAGGATACCGCACGCATCCTCGACGTGACGCCCGACGGCGTGGATGCGCTGGTTGCCCAGGCCATTCTCGAGATCGAGAGCGAAAGCACCACCGAAGTTCTCATCATCGAGGACGAGCCGCTCATTTCGATGCAGCTTGAAGGGCTCGTCACCGAACTCGGCCACCGCGTAGTCGGTACGGCCGCAACCCATGCCCAGGCGGTGGAGATCTTCGAGCGCTCGCCCGCCGGTCTCGTCCTGGCCGATATCCAGCTCGCCGATGGCAGTTCGGGCATCGAGGCAGTGGAAGACCTGCTCAAGTTCGGCGACGTGCCGGTGATCTTCATCACCGCCTATCCCGAACGCCTGCTCACCGGGGAACGTCCGGAACCGACCTATCTGGTCACCAAGCCGTTCCAGGAAGCCACCGTGCGCGCGGCGATCAGCCAGGCCCTGTTCTTCGGATCGAGCAAGCCGCTCGGCTGATCGGCTCCGGCGCTACCCATTCGGTCATACCCGCCCCGCCGGTTCGCCCCGGCGGGGTTTTTCTTCAGCTATTCGCGGGGCGTTCGCCTGCATCGATAGGGGGAAGCGCGCGGCCGAACCGGTCGCGCGGGGCCTGCTCCTCGAACGTCAGCGGCGGCGGCTGGAAGCCGAGATGCAGGACCAGGGCATCATGGATAGGCGCAAGGAAACGCACCCCGGCACAGCCACCGACCTGCCAGACGACTTCCCCGGCTACGACCTGGTCCTTGCAAAGTCGAAGTTCGATCCGCTCACCCGGTTTCGCGGCAGCCTCAGGAAATTCCACCATGCAGCCGCCGGCGGACAGGTCATAGAGAAAGACCGAATCTCTGCGGTCTTGCCCCAGGCAGTCGATCTTCTTTTCGACGATATGCCGATCCCACTCTCGCGCGTCCATTCGTCTTGCCCTCGATGGATGACGCCAGACAACTTGCACAAGTGTGCCTAATAATTCCTGAAGAACACCTCTCGTGCCGCGCCGCGCGCAACCCGTTGGCCATATGGAACTTTCCGGCTGCAGCCCGATGCCGGCGTTTATCGCCGGTCGTTTCGCAGCGTGAATTCGCGGCTGGCCCGTACCGGCACCTTGAGTCGGCATTCCACCCCGCTCGGCTTGAACCGCAGGTCCACGTCCGACTTGAGTTCGTGCGCCACGATCTTCTCGATCAGATCTCGCCCGAAGCCGCGCTTGGCCGGTTCCACCACCGGCGGACCGCCTTCTTCGCGCCAGTCGATCTCGGCAAGTTCCGGGCTGACCAGGATCCAGTGAACGTGGATCCGCCCGCCTGTCGTGCTCAGCGCACCGTACTTGGCCGCATTCGTGGCCAGTTCGTGGATGGCGAGCCCCAGCGACATGGCGTCGTTAGGCGCCAGCCGAACTTCCGGTCCCGACATTTCCACGTGGCTTTCGTTACCCTCCATGTAGGGCGCCAGTTCCGATCGCACGACATCGCCCAGCACGGCATGTGTCCAGTCGGACTGGGAAAGAAGGTCATGCGTGGCCGAAAGCGCGCGAATGCGGGCGGTCAGGCTTTCGGTGAAATCGTCGATATCGGTGGCGCGCCTGCGGGTGAGCGCGGCGATGGACAGGACGTTGGCCAGAGTGTTCTTCACGCGGTGGTTCAGTTCGCGTGTCAGCGAATTGCGGATCGCCGCCTGGCTCTGGAGCCACTCCAGCACCATGCGGTCTTCCGCCGAACGGCGCGTGATGAGCCGCCCGATCGCCATGACCATAAGCGAGGCCAGCGCACCGAAGAACAGGGTGATCCGCGAAGCGGTGGAAAGCACGCCGACCTTGCGATCACTGATGACAACGACCCATGAGTGGCTGCCCACGTCGATCCGCCGCTCCATCGTCGGCCCGGCGGAACCGTCCGCCCGGCGCTCCGCCAGCAGTTTGTCGGGCGCCACCTCGCCGTCGTAGATCGCCACGTCGATATTGTTGTTGCGATAGAGCTCGCTGGCCGATGTCAGGAAAGTCTCCGCCCGGAATGGGCTGAACACGAAACCCTTCACCTGCCGGCCCGATCGCCCTGACAGGACCGGCATGTAGATCAGGAAACCGGCAGCCTCGGCATTGCTCTCGTCTTGCACCAGATGAACCTTGCCGGACGCCACCGGCTTGCCCAGCTTCATCGCTCGTTCCATCGCCGCGCGGCGCACTTCCTCGGAGAACATGTCGTAGCCGAGCGCCTGCCCGTTACCGTTGATGTCCGGTTCGAGATAGACGATCGGCGCCGCCGTGGTCCGGTCGAAGGTCGGCCTGGGGTAGACAAGGAAATCGGCCCGGCCCGCCGCCTGTATGGACATCTCCATTTCCGACAGGCGATCCACCGCCACGATCGGCGCCCAGCCCATGCCGAGCGAGCCGTAAAGGTCGCCCTTGCCCTGGAGATCCTGCGCGAAGGCGCGGAACTGGTCCTCGCTCACCTCGCGCTGGGTGGCGAAGAGAGCGGCGCCCGCGCGCAGCAGCGCGATATTCTCGGTCGTGCGGCGTTGCAGCGCGGAAGCGATCTCGGTGAGATTGCGATCCAGCTCCACCTGCCGGGTCTGCCGGTCAGCCCGCTCGATCGCCATGACCGACACGGCCGTGGTGATCGAAGCGATAATGAATAGCAGGAACGGCCAGCCGCGCGGATACTTGTGGAACCAAGCCTGCTTCTGGACCCTATCGAGCAGAGCCTGATCAATCACCGGAAATCCCTGCCATCAAATGGGCCTGCATCATTCCTAAAGAGCATCGCCATGCTCCGGACCATTTGCGTGGCAGCCCAGGACAAGACTTCGTAACAAAGGGAACCAAGACCTGCCTCGATTGTTCCAGCGAAAACGACGTTCGGTTGCCTTGCCGGCAATATCACAAGCGGATCGGTCTGTCGCAGCGTGCAACGCGCTTGCAGCATGGCTCTTGACCCGCTTGCGGCCAGCAAGCAAGTGTTCAGGTTACGATGGAGTCAAAGTTGAATCAGCCCGAAGGACATGGCGAGCCGGCACAGCCCGGTCTGCCGCCTGAAGTCCGCAAGGACGGAGAACCCGGCTGGGCCGGGGGGCTGAGGAAGCTGTACAACTCCGTGGTGGACGAACCGCTTCCGGACAGCTTCAGGGATCTTCTCAAGAAGCTGGACGGGGCGGACGATGCCTGACCGCCAGTCTTCGCACCCCGATCAGCCCACCGCACGCAAGTCCGACCCCAGCGCAAGCCGCCCAGAGGACGAGGCTTTCCGCCGGGAACTGCTTGGCGTCCTGCCGCATTTGCGCGCTTTCGCACGCGGCCTTTCCGGTCGCCCGGATTTCGCTGACGATCTGGTGCAGGAGGCCGCGATAAAGGCCTGGACCGCGCGTGAACGCTACACGCCCGGCACCAACATGCGAGCCTGGACATTCGCGATCCTGCGCAACCACTACCTGTCGGAACTGCGCAAGAGCAAGCGCCAGACCGACCTTGACGAAGGCGCGGTTGAGCGGATGCTGGTGATGGACGCGGACCAGGAAGGCCCGCTTCACCTCGGCGACATGGAAACGGCATTGCAGAAACTCGCCCCCGAACGGCGCGAGGCGGTGCTGCTCGTGGGTGCGTCCGGCTTCAGTTACGAGGAAGCGGCCGACATCTCCGGTTGTCCGATCGGCACGATGAAGAGCCGCGTCGCCCGCGCCCGCGCGGACTTGGCGCGCATGCTCGACGGCGAAGTGGAACTGGTGGACGTGGGCGGGCGCCGGAACCTGTAATCGGCCCGGCCGCCTGCCCTGTTCCCGGCGGTGCGGCCGATCAGCCTTTAGCGGTGCCGATGGTATATTCCGCCATGATACCCCAGTCCCGATCGGCATGGCCCGCTTCTATCGCCGCTCCCATCCGGGCGTGCACCGCATCAAGCATGGGCAGGCTCCCCTGCGTGCCGATCGCGGTTTCGGCAGCCAACTCGCGGGCGAGGCGCAGGTCCTTCAGGCCAAGAACCGCCTTGAAGCCCGGCTCGTACTTGCGCTCGGCGATGATGCCCGAATAGTTCTGGTAGACCCGGCTGCCGAACAGGGTGCCGAGCATCAGTTCGAAGAACTTCTCCCGCGGGAGCCCCTTGCCCTCGGTCAGCACGACGGCCTCGGCCATGCCTTCGATGGCCATGGTGATCATCATGTTGCAGGCGATCTTGGCGGCATTGGCAACGGTGGCGTCCTCGCCCATGTCCCAGACCTTACCGGCAATCGCCTCGAAGACCGGCTCCAGCCTTGCGGCATGTCCGGCCGGGCCGCCGAGGATCACGTTGAGCTGGCCCGCCGCCGCCACATCGGGACGGCCAAGCACCGGCGCCGAAAGATAGCCCACGCCGGCAGCGTCATGGCGCTCCACCAGTTCGCGCGCGAAGGCGACCGAAATGGTCGAACAAACGAGATGGACCACGCCCGCCGGCGCCCCGTCCAGCACGCCGCTGTCAAGCAGGACCTCGCGAATGGCGGCGTCTTCGGAAAGCATGGTCAGCACGGCATCGCCCGCGAAGGCTTCTGCCGGGGTGGCGACCATCTCCACGCCTTCCACCGAGCCCCCGGAGCGATTCCATGCCCGCACCCTGTGCCCTGCCGCCGCGAGATTGCGTGCCATGGCGGTGCCCATCGCACCGAGACCGATGAAGCCGATGTCCATTGTGATAATCCTGAAAACCGAAAAAGAGAGGCGGTAAAATGCTTTGGGCCGGATCGCGCTGTGTAGCGGCGACCCGGCCCGGTTCAGCGCGTCATGGTGCCCGGCGCCGGCCGGGCTGCCGGGCTCAGGCCGGGTAAACCCAAGCCGTGCCGCGGTCGAAGTTGTCCGAGGCGAACTTCCAGTTGATGAGGTTCTCGAGAACCGTCTTCACATAGACCGGGCGCTTGTTCATCTGGTCGATGTAGTAGGCGTGCTCCCACACGTCGATCGTGATGAGCGGGTTCACGTCGGTGGTGATCGGGGTGCCGGCGTCATGGGTCGAGATGACCTTGAGCTTGCCTGCTTCGACGACGAGCCATGCCCAGCCCGAAGCGAAGTGATTGACGGCTTCGTTCGAAAGCGCTTCGAGCAGCGCGTCGAGCGAACCGAAATCGGCGTTGATCGCGGCGAGCAGGCTTTCGCTCGGCGCGGTCTTTTCCGGGCTCAGCGAGTGCCAGTAGAAGCCGTGGTTCCAGGTCTGCGCGGCGTTGTTGAACAGCGGGCCCGACGCCGACTTGGTGATTTCCTCAACCGACTTGTCGGCGTTCTCGGTGCCCTCGATGGCGGCGTTCAGCTTGTCGACGTAAGTCTTGTGGTGAGCACCGTGGTGGATTTCCAGGGTCTTGGCCGAGATGTGCGGTTCCAGCGCGTCCTGCGCATAGGGCAGCGGGATCAGGGAAATGGTCATGGCTATCTTCCTGTTTCAGGTTATCAAAGGTTTGGACAGGCACGCATCCGCAAGGACCGGGCGCAAACACCGGACGGCGCGTGAACTGGCACTCGGACTTTCGGGGGGCTATGTCTGCCCTCTTGCCCGACAATTCAAGCATCTATTGGCGGCATTTTCATTCCACCGCCTGATAGCAAGGCTTGGCGGCGAATCCGATTATCCGCGCGGGCGCTTCGGATGCAAGAACGCCAAACGCAAGAAGGACGGCGGGTTGCCCCGCCATCCTTCTGCTCTCGTTCCTGACGAGAAGCCGGATCGCTGTCGGATCAGTTCTGCTTCCTGATCTCGTCCGCCTTGTTTTCCAGCGCGTCGGACTTTGCCTCGCCCGCCGCCTCGACCGCATCGGCCTTCTTGTCGACAGCCTCGGACGCGGCGCCGGTCATCTGGTCGGCCTGGTCGCGCATGGCGTCGGCCGTTGCATCGGACGACTGTTCAACGGCATCCGCCTGCTGCTCCGTCGCATCGTCCGCCTTGTTGTTGCAGGCGGCGAGGCCGAGCGAACCGGCGGAAACGATCGCGATCATGGCGAGGCGCGAAGTGGTCATGGCTTTCATGGCAGGCATCCTTTCCCTGTTATTGAAAAAGGGCGCGTTTTCCATCGGAGGACGCGCCGGCCTCGTTCAGACCCTAACGGGATCCTTAGCGGATGGAACCGCGACGGAAGAGGTTGACGATCGCCAGCAGGACGACCGCGCCGAGGAACGAAGCGAAGAGCGACATGATGTCGAACGCACCGCTGGTGATGGGCGCGCCGCCGATGAGCGGCGTGATGATGAGACCCGCGATCAGGGCACCGACGACACCGACGACCACGTTCAGGAATACACCCTGCTGCGCATCGGTGCGCATGAGGATGGAAGCGAGCCAGCCGATAACGCCGCCGACCAGGAGAATAAGAAGTAGAGTCATTGTGCTTCTCCAAAAATTTGTGTCGTTGCGGGATTAACTGCGCTGTTCGCACAAGGTTCCGGAGCGCGGCCAACCGTTCGCCGCAGGGAGGTCGATTGTCCCGCAATGAGAAAAGCGCGGGAGCTTTCGATGCGGCAACTTGTTCCGGCAATGTCGGCAGCGAAGGCCGTCCATGAAAGGAGCACCCGGTGCATTCCCTTCCACGCGCCCCTCACCACGCCCTCCGACGTGAGCGCGCGATTTCCGCGACGGCATCGGCCGCAATCGTGATCGGCGGGCTTGCCGCGCTTGCATGGGGGCTGGGCGTGAACCTGCCGGCGTTTCCCGAGCGCTCCGCCCTTACCGCGACGGTGTTGCTGCCCGAGACCCGCAAAACTCCCGAAAAGCGCCCGCAGGAAACAACGTCATCCGCCCATCGGGGCGCGCCCGCACCGGAGGGTCGCAAAACGCGGGCTGCACCGGTGGTCCTGCCTGCTCCCCGCATCGTTCTGCCACCCCCCGTGACGATCGTGGCGGCCCGGCATCCGGGAGATGGCGACAGGCCGGCACAAGGCTCCGGAACCTCCGGCTCCGGCAGTGGATCGGGCGGCAGGGGAAACGGAAACGGCGGAGGAGGCGGCGGAGGAGGCGGCGGAGGAGGCGGCGGAGTCAACGAAGGGGTCGCCACCCTGCCCCGGCAGATCGCCGGCCGCCTCCACTATGCCGATCTGCCTGCGGACTTGCGCAAGGCGCGCAGCGGCGCCGACCTGACCCTGCGCTACCGCATCGACATTGACGGGCGAGTAAGCGAATGCACCGTGATTTCCTCCAGCGGCCGACCCGACCTTGATGCGGGAACGTGCCAGCGCATCACCGAACGCTTCCGCTTCCGCCCGGCACGCGATGCACAGGGGCAGCCGGTGCCTTTCGTGATGACCGAGACGCATGGTTGGGACGATGGCAAAGAGGGCCCGTGACCTGACGCGGCCGAGCGGCTAGGGAAGCGCTCCAAACATCAGACGGAAGAGGAGATTCCCATGGCGACGATCGACGAAACCCACGACAGCGCGCTGCGCTCCTGGGTGGAAAGTGCGAACGGCCATGGCGACTTCCCGATCCAGAACCTGCCGCTGGGCGTGTTCTCCAACGGCGGGAATTCCGCAGGTGGCGGCGTGGCGATCGGTGACCTGATCCTCGATCTTGCCGCACTGGCCGGGTCGGGACTGCTCGAAGGCCAGGCGCTGGAAGCCGCGCGGGCCGCCTCGGGCGAAAGCCTCAACCCGTTGCTCGCCCTTGGCGCCGGTCCGCGCCGGGCGCTGCGCCGGCGCATCTCCGCCCTGCTGGCAGAAGGCGCCGCAGAGCGCGCGCAAGTCGAACCGCTACTGGTTCCGATGGCACAGGCCACGCTGCATCTGCCTGCGAAGATCGCGGACTACACCGATTTCTATGTGGGCATCCATCACGCCACCAACATCGGCAAGCTGTTCCGCCCGGACAATCCGCTGCTGCCCAACTACAAGCACGTCCCCATCGGCTACCACGGCCGCGCATCGACCGTGAGGCCGAGCGGTGCGCCGGTGATCCGCCCCAACGGCCAGACCAAAGCGCCCGATGCCGAAAGCCCTTCGTTCGGCGCGATCGGCCGGCTCGACTACGAGCTGGAGCTGGGCGTGTGGATGGCGCAAGGCAACGAACTCGGTCAGCCCATTCCCATCGGCGAGGCGCTCGATCACGTTGCCGGCGTCACCCTGCTCAACGACTGGTCCGCCCGCGATGTGCAGGCCTGGGAATACCAGCCGCTCGGGCCGTTCCTCGCCAAGAACTTCATCACCACCGTCTCGCCGTGGATCGTCACGATGGAGGCGCTGGCCCCGTTCCGCATCGCCCAGCCGCCGCGGCCCGAGGGCGATCCCAGCCCCCTGCCCTATCTCTGGAACCGGGAAGACCAGGACGAGGGCGCCCTGTCCCTCGATCTCGAAGTCAGCCTCAGCACCGCCAAAATGCGTGCGGACGGCGTTCCGGCCCATCGCCTCAGCCGCGGGCCGGCCAGCAACATGTACTGGACCATCGCCCAGATGGTCACGCACCACGCCTCGAACGGCTGCGAGATGAATCCGGGAGACCTGCTCGGCACCGGCACCATTTCCGGTCCCGAGGACGGTTCGCAGGGCAGCCTGATGGAAATCACCCGCTCCGGCCGGGAGAAGGTGACGCTTGCCACGGGCGAGACGCGGACCTTCCTTGAGGACGGAGACGAACTGGCGCTTTCCGGACGCTTCGTGGCAGATGGCGCGGTATCGATCGGGTTCGGTCCGTGCAGCGGGATCGTGCAGCCGGCGGTGCCGCTGAACTAGGACGGAATTTACGGGAGCCTGGGGATCGTCCCTCAGGCTTCCCCCGTCGGCCTGGAACCTGCGGCCTAAAGCCAGTCGTTCGCGCGGTACCACTCTGCCGTGGCCCGCAGACCGTCCCGCGTATCGATGCGCGGCTCCCAGATCGTCGGCGGCACGGCCGCGCCTGCTCCGACCACCCAGTCGGGATGGCTGAAATAGGCGGCGCGATCGGCGGTCATCTTCGCGCCGTCGCCGCGCAGGAACTGGTCGGCCCGGGCCGCCAGCCGCAACGCCCCGGCCGAAAGCGAGATCACCCTGGCACGGCGGCCAACCGCAGCGCCGATGGCACGGGCCATCTCGGCATTGTCCCAGCCTTCGGGCTTTCCGTCGTCGGGCTCGAACAGCTTGCCTGTCACGTCCTCGCCGCCCGGTATCAGCGCCACCAGCAGGCGGGCGAGATCCTCGACATGGATCATCGAGGCGCGGCCGTCCTTCGGCACCGGAACCAGCCCCCAGCGCGCGGCGCGGAACAGTTCGAACATCTCCTTGTCGCGCGGGCCGTAGATCGCGGGCGGGCGTACGATCGTCCAGTCCAGCGGACTGGCGCGCAGCAGCTTCTCGGCCTTGGCCTTCGAAGCGCCGTAAGCCGAAAGATCGGGCTCGCGCGCGGAAAGCGAGGAAACGAAGACGAAACGCCGGATGCCCTTGGCCACGCCGGTCTCGATGAGGTTCAGGGTGCCCGCGACATTGCCGGCCTCATACCCGGCGGCATCGGGCGCGCTCACCACGCCCGCAACGTGGACGATCGCCTCCGCCCCGCGCGTCAGCTCGGACAGCGAGGCGGTATCGCGCAGTTCGCCGCGTACCCAGGTGACGTTCTCGCGCCGCTCTTGTTCGCGGCGGGTCAGTGCGCGCACGTCGTACCCTGCGGCCGCCGCTTCCTCCAGCACGCACTGGCCGACGAAGCCGGTTGCGCCGGTCAGGGCGATGGTGGGGCGGTCTATCTCGTTCATCTGGGGAAAAGCGGTCATTTCAGCACGAGCTGGTCACGATGGACCACGGAGGAACGCGGCGAATATCCCAGCACTTCGGCCTGCTCGCTCGAATGGAGCCCCTTGATCGCGGCGCATTCGCCAGCATGGTACTCCGAAAGGCCATGGGCGACCACGCGGCCGCCGGCATCGACGATGGCCACGGGATCCCCGCGTTCGAAATGCCCCTCCACGGCGGTCACGCCCTTGGCAAGGAGGCTCGACCCGCGCAGCAATGCGGCGGCCGCGCCGGCATCGACGACAATGCTGCCCTTGAGCCGCAACCGCCCGCCGAGCCAGGCCTTGCGAGCGCCCGCACGGCGGCGGGGGAGGAACAGCGTGCCGATCCCCTGATCGATGATCCGCGCCACCGGGCGGGCGTGCTGGCCATTGCCGATGACGAGGCAGATACCTGCCAGTTCGGCGATCTCGGCTGCCTGGAGCTTGGAAACCATGCCGCCGGAGCCCATGCCCGAATTCGATTCCGCGCTCGCCATGGCGTGGACTTCGGGCGTCACACCTTCGACCACCGGAATCATTTTCGCGCCGGGCTCCCGAGGGTGGCGGTCATAAAGGCCGTCGATGTCGGAGAGCAGCAACACCGCGCTGGCCTGCGCCGCCTGCGCGACGCGGGCGGCCAGGCGGTCATTGTCACCGAAGCGGATTTCCTGAGTCGCGACCGAATCGTTCTCGTTGATCACCGGCACCGCGCCCGCATCGAGCAGGCGCGTGAGCGTTGCGGTGACGTTGAGATAACGGCGCCGGTCCTCGAGATCCTCCAGCGTCAGCAGCATCTGCGCGGCGGTGATGCCGTGGCTGCCCAGCAGTTCGGCCCAGAGCCCCGAAAGCGCGATCTGGCCCACGGCCGCGGCGGCCTGTGCGTCCGCCAGCGAGCCGCGTCCGCCCTTGTCGAGCCCCAGAGTCGCCGCGCCCAGCGCAATCGCGCCCGAAGAGACCACGATCACGTCCTGCCCGCGTGCGCGCGCCTCGGCGATCTCGGCGACCAGCGCGGTCAGCCATTCGCGCCGCACACCTTCCTTACCGACAAGCAGCGCCGACCCCACCTTGACGACGAGGCGGGGGCTCAGGACTTTGTCGGAGAGATCGGAAAGGCGGGATACAGGCATGGAGGCCGAGCCTCTAGGACACTTGCCGCCCGGAGGAAAGCGCTCGCTTGCAAAGGACCGCGCACCCCGTCCCGTCGCGGGAACGTCAGGACGTGGCGGCCAGACGGCGCGCCTGCCGGGCCTTGAACATCTCGTGCCCGCTGACCAGCAGGATTCCCGCCATGACCATCAGCGCGCCGGCGATGAAGGCCGGCTCCAGCCGCTCGCCGAGCAGAACGACGCCGAAGGCCACGCCGAACAACGGAGTCATGAACGAAAGCACGCCCAGCCGCGAAGCCAGATAGACCCGCAGCATCCCGAACCATACCAGCAGGCTGACCAGCGAAACGAAGACGATCTGGAACGCCATGCTCACCCCCAGCAGCGGGGTCGGCCTGACCAATGTCTGCCCCGAGCCGAGCGCCAGCGCCCCCAGCAGCACGAATGCACCGAGAAGCTGATAGAGCGTCGTGACGCTGCTCGGCGCCTGCGACAGGCGGGAAAAGCGCAAGGTGAGCGTCGTCGCGCCCCAGGCGGCACCGGCGCCGATCCCCATGAGATCGCCGATCCACGCCGAATCGTGCTGCGAGGCCGCGCTTGCCCCGCCGAGGAAGGACACCGCCACTCCGCCGAAGGCCGTGACGATGCCCAGCCATTGCAAAGGACTCAGGCGCTCTTCCGGCAATCCGAAGTGGAGGCCGAGTGCCGTGAAGATCGGCGCGGTATAAAGGAAGATCCCCATGTGCGAGGCATTGGTGAAGCGCAGCCCCTCCCCCATGAACAGGTATTCCAGCGCGAAGAGCGCTCCGATCGCCAGCCCCGGCTTCCAGGTGCCCCCGCGAAGAGCATGGCCGTCGCCGCGCAGACGGACCAGCGCCGCGATGAACAGCGCGGCGATCCCGGAACGCAGCGAAATCTGGAGGACCGGCGCCATGTCCGGCGCGGCCGCCTTGAGCGCGGTCTGCTGCATTCCCCAGATCGCGCAGAGCCCGACCATCAGCAATGCTGCACCACCGTCGACCGGCCTTCGCGAATGCGCTTCCATCTTTTCCATTACCGCAACTTCAGTTCGCAAGCTCGGCGGACCCGATGCGCCAGCCTCGCGCCCAACCCGAAATCGCCGATGCCGTCAACCTCCCTGCCCCCGCCGGTGCCGCGCTGCGCTGCGGCCATGGAGGTTCCGACTTCGCGCTTTCATTTTAGAATAATGATTCTAGATATGAAGCGCGAGGCCGATTCGAACGAGATCGGCGCGACGAGGGAGAAAAACGCGTGATCGATCGCCGCACCATGCTGGCCGCCGCCGCCGCGGCAACCGCAGCCAGTATCACCGCACCCGCCTTTTCACGCGGGGCACGACCGGTCGATCCGAAGTTCCCGCAGGGCTTCCTCTGGGGCACGGCCACGGCGGCGTATCAGGTGGAGGGAAACAACCTCAACAGCGACGTCTGGGCGATGGAACATGCCCGTCCCACGGTCTACACCGAACCTTCGGGAGACGCGGCCAACAGCTTCGCGCTCTGGCCGGTGGACCTCGATCTTGTGAAAGGCATGGGTCTCAATACCTACCGCTTCAGCCTTGAATGGGCCCGCATCGAACCGGCGAAGGGCGAATTCTCCATCGCCATGCTCGATCACTACAAGGCCATAATCGAAGGCTGTCATGCGCGCGGCCTCACGCCCATGGTCACCTTCAACCACTTTACCACGCCCATCTGGTTCGCGGCGCAGGGCGGTTGGTCCAACGCGGAAGCGCCCTTGCTGTTTGCCCGCTACTGCGAGCGCGCCGCGCGCCATCTTGCCGCGATCATCGGCTATGCCACGACCCTCAACGAACCGAACCTGTCGGGCCTCCTCGACGTGGTGCTGCCCGGAGACATCGGCCCGCGCCTGCTGGGGGCGGACAAGGCCATGCAGGAAGCCGCGGCACGGGAACATGCCGTCGCCCGGTTCCTGCCCGGAAACCCTCTCTACGTCGCCGATCCGCAAGTGGTGCAGGCCAACCTGATTGCCGGACACAAGGCCGGACGAGAAGCGATCAAGGGGGTGCGCCCCGACCTGCCCGTAGGCGTCAGCCTCGCCGTCATCGACGATCAGGCAGCAGGCAGGAACAGCCTTCGCGACGCCATGCGCGCGAAGCTCTACCGACCCTGGCTGGAAGCTGCCCGGGGCAACGACTTCGTCGGCGTGCAGAATTACGAGCGCACCGTCTGGACCGACAAGGGCAGGCTTCCCGCGCCGGAAGGCGCCGAAACCAACGATGCCGGATCGGAAGTATACCCTGCCTCGCTCGCCGGCGCGGTACGCTATGCCCATGCGGTGAGCGGGGTTCCCGTGGTCGTCACCGAGCACGGCATCAACTCCGCGGACGACACCAAGCGAGCCCGCCTGATCCCGGCGGCGCTGGCCGAACTCAAGCGGGCAATGGAAGACGGCGTGCCCGTTCTGGGCTACATGCACTGGTCGCTCGTCGACAATTTCGAGTGGGTCTTCGGCTACAAGCCCCAGTTCGGATTGCACACGCTGGACCGCACCACGTTCAAGCGCACCGCCAAGCCCAGTGCCGCCGTGCTGGGCGCGATCGCCCGCCGCAACGCGCTCTGATCGGCAGAACGCCGAATGCGGCGGTCAATGCGCCGGCGCTGCAGGTGGAGACGCCCCTTCGATCATGAACCACGGCGTCTGCCCCTGCTCATAGGGCGGCGCCGGATAGAGCCAGCGAAGCGCTTCCTCGGCAGCATGGTGATAGACCGTGGCGTGAGACGCGCTCTTGCTGAAATCGGCATAGCGCACCGTGATTCGCGCGGGCGGCTGCTTGCCGAGATAGGCGCGCATGCGGTCGATACCATCCTGCATCGTTCCGCCCTCGTCCCCCACCGCAAGGTAAAGGCGCTCGCCGGACATACCCTGCCCTGCCGCGGTCCGATCGAGATCGCGCAGCGGACGGCGATCGTCCCACCACAGGCTGGGGCTGACCGCCACATAGTCGCCGAAAAGCGTGGGATCGTTCAGGAGCGTGTCCACCACGAACAGGCCCGCAAGGGACTCTCCCATCAGGGCGCGCCGATCTCCACTGCGAAAGCGCGCCTCCACGAAGGGGATGACCTCATCCCGCAGGAACCGGCGGAAGCGGTCGGCTCCGCCGCTTTCGGGAAAGGCCGAGAGATATCGGGGATCGGTGGGACGCGAAGTCAGTTCGGCACGCCGGTCCTTCGTCTGCACGCCGACGACGATCATCGGCCCATAAGTCCAGCTCAGCGAGGCCAGACTGCCAAGCCCTGCGATATGCACGAAATCCTGATCCAGCCCGCCATCCAGCAGATAGACCACCGGATAACGGTCAGCCGACTTGTCATAGCCCGTCGGCAACCAGACGTTCACTTCGCGCGTGTCGCCAAGAACGGCGGATCGCAGCTCATAGCGCGTGCCGAGTTCGATAGGTTGACCCGAAATCTCCCGCGGCGCCGCATCCTTCGCGCTTGCGATTTGCGGGGCCAGAACGAGCCCTGCGGCGAAAAGCCCCGGGATGACAAGCGAAGTGGCGATGATCTTCATCGCCACGGTCTAGCGAGAGCCGCCTGCCCTGCCAATATGCGCCTGAAGAGTAACGAATAAAAGCGAGCGACGCCGCTGCGTCGCTCGCCCGGATTGGGTCAGATCGGGGACCAGGGCTTGTCGTCGGCTTCCTCGCGCTCGCCTTCCGGACGCTCGGTCACGGTGGCGGCGGGGAGATAGTCGATCACCGCATCGAGCAGCTTCGACATGCCCTTGCCCGTCGCGCCCGAAATCGGGAAGACCTCGTCGGCTCCGGCCTTGAGCAGCTCGCGGGCATAGTCCGCCGCCAGCGCGTCATCGACGAGATCAATCTTGTTGAGCGCCACGAGACGCGGCTTGTCTTCAAGGCCTTCGCCGTAAGCCTCGAGCTCTTCCTCGACGATCCGCATCGCTTCGACCGGGTCGGTGCTGGAGATGTCGATAAGGTGGACCAGCACGCGGCAACGCTCGATATGGCCCAGGAAACGGTCGCCAATGCCGGCACCGTCCGCCGCGCCGGCGATCAGGCCGGGGATGTCGGCCAGCACGAACTCACGGTTCTTGTGCGTGACGACGCCGAGCTGCGGCCGCAGCGTGGTGAAGGCATAATCGCCCACCTTGGCCTTGGTGTTCGAAAGCTTGTTGATGAAAGTCGATTTGCCAGCGTTGGGCATGCCCACCAGACCGACGTCCGCCAGCAGCTTGAGACGCAGCCAGACCCACAGCTCCTGCGGCGGGATGCCCGGCTGGTGCTGGCGCGGCGCGCGGTTGGTGCTGGTCTTGTAGCTGGCGTTGCCACGACCGCCCATGCCGCCTTCGAGCAGGACCACGCGCTGGCCCGCCTCGGTAAGGTCGGCCAGAACCGTCTCGCGGTCGTCGTCATCGATGAGCTGGGTGCCGACCGGGACCTTGACGACAAGGTCCTTGCCAGCCGCGCCGTTGCGGTTCTTGCCCATGCCGTGGCCGCCGCGCGGGGCCTTGAAATGCTGGGTATAGCGGAAGTCGATCAGGGTGTTGAGACCAGCGACGGCCTCGAAGATCACGTCTCCGCCCTTGCCGCCGTTACCGCCGTCAGGGCCGCCATATTCCACGTACTTCTCACGCCGGAAGGAAACGGCACCCGGTCCGCCGCCGCCCGAACGGATGTAGATCTTGGCCTGGTCGAGAAAATGCATGGGTCTTTTTTCCGGCAATCCTGAGAGCTGAAGTGGGCTGGCGGAGGCTCCGCCGGGGCGGCACCGGCTCTCTTCCAGTGCCTGGCGATGCTGGCTGAACCCGCAACGCAGATAAACAAAAAACCCGGCCATGTCTCGGGCCGGGTGATGCCCGGCACCGAGCCGGACACGCATCAATCTAGAATACTGGTGGAGCCGAGGGGGATCGAACCCCTGACCTCGTCATTGCGAACGACGCGCTCTCCCATCTGAGCTACGGCCCCGTTCCAGTATCTTCGCAAAACGTCCAGCGTTCAGCGAGGCGCTCCCATAGCGAAGTGCTCTTTCGCTTGAAAGAGCAAAAATGCCGCAGAACCAATTTTGCAGGACAGGAGCGCCTGCCCCTGCCCTGCCTGTGCCTTGAGCTTTACTGGGCGAAGGCCTGCGCCGCGACCTTGGGCTGCGTGCCCGCCGCCGCCACGGGAGCGGCAGCCCCCGAAGTGGCCGATGCGGCGCCGTAGCGCGACTCCCAGGCCGCGAGATCGGCGCGATACTGGTCGTAGCTGTTGAAGAACTCCTTGAACGGAGCCTCCGCCTTGGCAAGGCCGCTGACGGCGAAACCGTCAAGCTGGCCCGCCGGAACTGCCTGCAGGTCAACCGCAAGCCCCATCGCCGCGTTGCACAGGGCGGGAACGACCGGCGGCAATGCGAAATAGTTATAGACCTGCGTCTGATAGGCTTCACGCTCCCGCACGGATTTCGCGCCGAACCGGGTGCGGAACTCCTTGTCGAGTGCCTTGTTCGTGGCCGTCAGCGACTTGGCATGCTTCTTCAGGAAGTCCTTGTAGCCTGCAAGAATCGGCTCGTACTGCGGGCCAAGGCAGTTCAATGCCGCAACATTGTAGGCCGAACGGAGATTCCACAACGCCTGCGCCTGCGACACGCCGCTGTTCACGGTATGGCGCGAACCATCCACGGCAAGGGCGGGAACCGTCATGTTGGGCGCCGCACCAAGCGGCGGCATCGGGCGCGGCGGGATCACGATAACGGGCGGCGGCGGCGGCGGGGCCACGGCAACCTCTTTCGGGCCGCAGCTGGAAAGCACCGCAACGAGCGAAACCGCCATCAGCGGGAGGCCGCGCAGAAGGCCTCGTTTCTTCAGGTTAACCACCCCGGACACTCCATTTCTCAGAGCGCCATTACTAACTCTTCTTGACTCCAAAGAAAATGCCCGGCGCGACGAATCGCACCGGGCATTTTCGATTTACCTGTCAAAAAGCCGTGGATTAACGGCGATCGCCCAGGAAGGTCAGCAGGAACTGGAACATGTTGATGAAGTCCAGATAGAGGCTGAGCGCGCCCAGAATCACGGCCTTTCCGACGAAGTCGGTGCCGCGAAGCTGGTAGTACTGGTTCTTGAGCATCTGCGTATCATAGGCGGTGAGGCCTGCGAAAATCAGCACGCCGAGCACCGAAATCGCCAGTGCCAGGACGCTTGAACCCACGAAGATGTTCACCAGCATGGCCACCAGAATGCCGACGAGGCCCATGATAAGGAACGTGCCGAAGCCCGACAGGTCCTTCTTGGTGGTGTAACCATACAGGCTGAGGCCAGCGAATGCCGCCGCCGTCGCGAAGAAAGTCGTCGCGATCGAGGTGGACGTGAAGACCAGGAAAATCGTCGACAGCGAGAGACCCATGACGACGCAGAAGCCCCAGTAGAGCATCTGGAGAGTCGAGGTCTTCATGCGGTTAACGCCGAAGTTCATCGCCATCACGAAACCGAGCGGGGCCAACATGATCACCCAGCGCAGCGGCGTCGTCAGCACCTGCATCGCCATTCCGGAGGAGGCGAATAGCAGCGCCACGATGCCCGAGAGCAGCACGCCCGAGGCCATGTAGTTGTAGATGGACAGCATGTGCCGACGCAGGCCAGCGTCGTAAGCGGCCTGACCGGCAGTACGTCCATCGAGGCTCGGAGACGCACCGAAGCCCGTGCGGGGCTGGGGGTCGTTCCAATTCGCCATTTCAAACTCCCTTTCACGGGCTCCTGCGAAATGCGGAACCCGTACGCTCCTGAATATCGGCTCCGGCGCAGGGGATTTCAAGAAAAACCGGCCAAAGGGATTTGTGTCAAAATGTAAAGATCGCCTCCGGATCGGAGTAATGCTGCCGATCCGGTGCGAAATATCAGGACTTGCGGGCTTCCGCCGCCATCTCGGCATTGCGATCCCGCGAAGCTTCCATCGCCGCGGCGACGACCTTCGCCAATGCCCCGCCCTCGTCCAGCACGTTCATGCCCGCACGGGTCGAACCGCCCGGGCTCGCGACCTTGTCAGCCAGTTCGCCGGGCGAGAACGGCGAGGCCGCGGCAAGCTGCGCCGCGCCTTCCACCATGGCCACGGCGAGCCGGCGCGACTGTCCCTCCTCAAGCCCGAGCGCAACCGCGCCGGCCGCCAGGGAATCGATGAAACGATAGACGAAAGCCGGGCCGCAGCCTGCCAGCGCGGTCACGGAATCGAACAGTTCCTCGCCGGCAAGCCATTCCGGCGTGCCCAGCTTCTCCATCATCGCCGTCACCGCTGCCCGCCCCATCTCGTCAAGACCACGCGAATCCAGCGCAATGGGTGACTTGCCGATCGCCGCCGCCAGGTTCGGCATGATCCGCACGATGGCGCCCGCATCGGGGAAGCGTGCCGCAAGACTGTCGAATTCCACACCGGCCAGGATCGAGAACAGCACTGTCCCCTTGCCCACCAGCGGCGCTATGGCCGGAGCGGCACCGTCCAGCCCTTGCGGCTTGATCCCGAGCATGACCGCATCGAAACGGGCATCGGGCAGTTCCTTGAGCAAGGTCACGCCTGCGGGAACTTCCGCACGGTGCGGGTCCACGACGGTGAAGCGGGAGGCCGGAATTCCGCCCGCCAGCCAGCCTTCCAGCATGGCACCGGCCATATTGCCGCAGCCGACGAGAAGGATGTTCTGAAAGCGGTCCATGTCATTCCCCTAGCACGAGAAGACGCCTTGCGAGGCGCCTTGATTGCCCGCGCTTAAGGCAGCGCATAACCGGTGCCAAGGGCCAATGGCCATCATCGGGGCCGGGCCACGCCCTCAGGCACAGTTCCAGCCTTGGCCGGGTTCAGGCTTCGCCGGCCGCGTCGATCATTGCAGCGGTCAGCGCCTCGGCAGGGGTCTTGTCACCCCAGAGGATGAACTGGAACACCGGATAGAAACGATCACATTCCTCGATCGCGGCTTCCACCACCGTTTGCGCCTGACCCGGGCCGAGAAGCCCGTCTTCACCCAGCATCAGGCCGTGGCGATAAAGCACGACGCCGCTGCTCGACCAGGTATCGAAGTGGCCGACCCAGATCTGCTCGTTGATGAGCGCCAGAGCCTCGAACATCGCCTGCCGCTTTGCATCGGCGATGCGCACGTCAGGCAGGCACAGGAGCTGCAGGACGCGATCTTCGGCGCGCCAGATCGCCTGGACCTGATAGGTCGCCCAGGCGCCCTTCACTTCTGCGGAAATCTCGTCTTCGCCCGAATATTCAAAGGGCCAGTCACGCGCTTCGAAGAGCGACGCGAGCATCTCGATCGGTGCGGACTCGTCCTCCCGGCCGATGTCGTCCTGTACCGTTCTCATGATTTCCGACATTTGCCCTCCGGGAAGCGTGAAGGCATGGATGCTTTGCATGGGGGGGCAAGCACAATCCGCGACCCGCGATCGCCTGAGCAAAACTGCACTAGCCTGTTCACAGGGTGTGGATAAGACTAACCGCTCCTTAATTCGGACAGGTTGCCGACCACGGAATTGACCGAGAGATTCTCCGAAGAGCGCTTTACGTAAACGTTACTTGACCGAAAGAGCGTCCACCACCTGCCCCGCAGGGCTGGTCCAGGGCAGCGCATCGCTGAAGCCCTGCTTCTTGGCTTCGGCGATGAAAGTGCCGGCGGCCTTCTGAGTCTCGAACGGGCCGACGAGAATGCGGTTCGTTCGCCCCATATCGCTGATGTAGGGCTGCCGCCCCTTGAGCAGTGCTGGCGCCTGCTTGAGCGATCGCCGCCAGTCGAACGCGATCGCATCCTTGTCCCGGCCTACGCCGACCTGCACCCAGATGCGGCTCGGATGCGCGGGCGGAAGCGGCTTCTTGGGCTTGGAGGGCTCTGCCTTCGCAGCCTTGGCGCTCGATTTCGCGTCTGCTTTGGCCGTTTTCGGATCAAGCTTGGGATCGACCTTGGCGGCCGCCTTCGGATCGGTCTTGGTGGCAGGCTTGTCCGCGGCTTTCGAATCCGGTTCCGGCTTGGGAAGTTCGATGCGCGGAGGCGCCGGACGGGCCGGTTCGATCTGCCGAATATCGACCGCACCGGAAGTGGGGACGATCTGCATCGTCGGCTTTCCGAGATCGGCGAAGATCTGTTCGAGCGAAAGCTGCTGGGCACTGGGCACCGGCGGCGCTTCGGGTGTGGCCGGCCTGACAGCCGGAGACGACGCGGCAGGCGGCACCGCGGTCTGCTGGCCGGGCACGCGGGCAAGGTCGAAACCGGGCGAGGCCGCTGCCACTTGAGCCGCGGCGGGCCTCGTCGTTTCCGGCACAGACGGGGACGCCGCGGCAAGCGGTGCAGCAGGCGCAGGTTGCGACGAAACGGATCCGGGAGCCTTGGACGCGGATGTTGCCGCGAGCGCTGCGGGCACCTCCGTCTTCGGTCTGACGGGCGGCAATTCGCCTGCCGCAGTTTCGTTACGCTCGATGGTCGGCTTGGGTTCGGGCGGCGCAACGCGGACCTGCTCCCGGGAAGAATTGGCAGGCACCGGGACATGAGCGGAGCCCGCGCGGGACACGGCCGCGCGGTTACTGTCGGCAACGGCAACGGAAGTCGTCCGTGCCGTACCGCTTGCCGTCCGCGTGGTACGCGGCGATTTGGATGAAGCCTTCCCGCCGCCCAGCGCCTCTCCGCGCGGGACAAGGTTGGCGTCGGCTGTCGCCACGCGTGTGGTCGGCGCATAGGCAGCGATGCGGGCATCGTCCCGGCCGATTTCCGAAGCGCGGGGGAACTTGCCCAGATTGGCAGCAGCCGCCTGCTGCGCCGGGGTCAAGCGCGGCATGTACCGCAAGTACGGCGCAATGTTCTGGGCGAGTTGCGGCGGCAGGATCGTATCCGAAACTTCCACTGCCTGCTTGGTGTCACCGGCAATCGCCAGAGCAAAGGCACGGGTGCGCCAGCCCGGCTTGTCCTGCTTGCGCAGGAGCGGCATGATCGTCGCTTCGGAGGTTTTGGCGTCACCCGCGATGGCCTGGCTTATCGCCAGCCGCATGCGAACCTCGTCATCGGCGGCCGTGCCCAGCACCATCGCATAATAGCGCTGCGCCGTCGCATTGTCGCCGACGAGATCATAAGCGAGGCCGCGATCGGCAGCGATAAGCGCTGGCGTGGCCCCTGCCCGCTCGGCTTCGGCGAACAGCGGCAGCGCGGCAACCGGATCGCCGCTCTGCGCAAGAGAAGCGGCAAGCCCGGCCTTCACCCGCCCATTGCCCGGAGAGATTTCATCCGCACGACGATAGAAGCCGATGGCCGCATCGAAATCGCCCAACTTCCTCGCGGAATCGCCGGCTTCGAGCAAGGCTGCGGTATCGCGGGGGTTACGCCCCAGCCTGGCCAGCGCGCCGTTGAGCGCTTTCTGATCTGCGCTGGGAAGCGCCTGCACCACGGGTCGCGAGACGACAGGAGCCTGCGCCTGTAGCGTCATCGGGAAAGCCAGCGCAACACAGGCTGCCGTGCCGGCCAACCACTTGCTCGATACCCTCTGGCGCAGACGCAAGACCCGGGAAACCTCTCAAAAACGCGCAAGGCCCGGCTGGTGGCGGGCCTGAACCTGTAACTGAACGGGGCAGCCTATGCCGCCCCTTTCCTGAACCCGAAGAGAATAAGCGGAAAACGGCGGTTCGGACCGGCATGACACCAGGCCGAACCGCTATATCGCTTACTGGTTGTTCTGACGTCCGAGGAAACGCGGAATGCTGATCGAACCGCCCTCGTCATCCTCTCCGGTCGGCTCGCTGGAAGCGGCCTTGGGACGTGAAAGACTGGTCATGCGTTCGAACAGCGTGCTGCCGCCGGCGGGGCGGGCAGGCGCGGGCTCCACCGGACGCTGGCGAACCGGCGGGACCGGAGCCTGGGCATCGGGAACGAGACCGCCGTTGAGCAACAGTTCGTCCTGCTGACGCTGCGGCGCCGGCTGAGCCTGTGCCGAGCCGAGATCAAGCGGCTCCGAACGCTGGCCGTGCAAGCCGGAAAGGCTTGCGTAATTGTTCGATGTTTCCGGCTCGGCTTCTGCGCCGAATTCGTCACCGGCACCGAGTTCCAGTTCGCCGAACGCCTGCGGAGCGGCTTCAGGAGCGGGGGTGGACAGTTCGAAAGGCTCGGACGCGGCCGGAGCCGAGGGCGTGAAAGCCACCGGAGCCGGTGCTTCCACCGCCGCAGGCGCGGGCGCCGGGGCGGGAGCAGGACGCGAGACCATCGGCCGGACGCCGCGCGATGCACCTAGGTTGAGCGGGCGCGAGGCGATTTCCGCCATCTCGGTCGTCTGCTCGATACCGGTGGCAACCACCGAGACGCGGATCTTGCCCTGGAGGTCCGGGTTGAAAGCCGAGCCCCAGATGATGTTGGCATCGGGATCGACCAGCTCACGGATATGGTTCGCGGCCTCGTCGACTTCGAGCAGCTTCATGTCGTCGCCGCCGATGATCGAGATGATCACGCCCTTGGCACCCTGCATCGACACGCCGTCAAGCAACGGGTTCGCTATGGCGCGTTCAGCCGCTTCCAACGCGCGGTTCTGGCCTTCGCCCTCACCGGTGCCCATCATCGCCTTGCCCATTTCGCCCATGACCGAGCGGACGTCCGCGAAGTCGAGGTTGATGAGGCCGGGCATGATCATGAGATCGGTGATCGAGCGCACGCCCTGCTGGAGCACTTCGTCGGCAAGCTGGAAAGCTTCCTTGAAAGTGGTCTCCGCCTTGGCGACCAGGAACAGGTTCTGGTTCGGAATGACGATCAGGGTATCGACGTGCTTCTGAAGCTCCTCGATGCCCGAGTCCGCCGAACGCATGCGGCGCGTGCCTTCGAACATGAAGGGCTTGGACACCACGCCCACCGTCAGCACGCCCTTGGCGCGCGCGGCCTGCGCGATGATCGGCGCGGCACCCGTGCCGGTGCCGCCGCCCATGCCGGCGGCGATGAAGACCATGTGAACGCCGTCAAGCAGACGTTCGATCTCTTCGATGGTTTCTTCCGCTGCCGCACGGCCCACTTCCGGACGCGCGCCGGCGCCGAGCCCCTGCGTGATCTCGGGCCCGAGCTGGATGCGGGTTTCGGCGATCGAATTGTTGAGCGCCTGGGCGTCGGTATTGGCGACGACGAAGTCCACACCCTCTATTTGGGCCTGGATCATGTTGGCGATGGCGTTGCCGCCCGCACCGCCTACGCCGATGACGACAATGCGCGGGCGAAGCTCTTCGATCGCCGGCGGTCCGATGTTGATGCTCATTTCGTTCTCCTGGCAGGCACGTGCGCGAAGAAATTTACCTTGACTAGCCTGATTGCACGCCTGCCTTCATCTAGGCAAAGCATGCGGCCCTGTTGTCCACAGCCGAAACCGCGAAATCCAGCCGATCGTGCCATCCCCGTCGCAAGGATTGCACGGCTGGGCAAAGTGCTCAAAAGTATTCCCTCAATGCTCTATAGACGCGATTGACCACACCGAGGCCGCTGTAACTCACTGAACCTTGTCTGTTCTTGCCGAAAGTACGAATGTCGATCGGGTCGGCCGCGGCATACAGGACAAGCCCGGCAAGCGTGGAAAAGCCCGGTTTGACGTGAGCTTCGGCCAGGCCGGACAGGTGCGGGACACGGCCGATACGGACCGGTTTTCCAAGTGCGGCCTGCGCATAGTCGGCAAGTCCCACAAGCTCGGCACCGCCACCGGTGAAGACCACCTGTTTGCCGCGCTGCGCGTTGAAGCGCATCAGCTTGAGCGCCTTGTTGATCTCTTCCATCAGGATACCGAGCTGGCCGGTAATGACGCCGATCAACTCGGCGCGCGGTATCCGGTTCTTGTCGTCGGCATGACGAGCGATCGGGCCGGTTCCCTCTTCGCCCGGAGCATTGACCGGGATCAGTTCGCGGTGATCGTGCGGGCTGGCGATGGCGGAACCGTTCACGCACTTGAGGCGCTCCGCCTGGAAACGGCGGATGCCGAAAGCCGAAGCCACGGCATCGGTGATGTCCGCCGAGCCCATCGGGATCGAGATCATGTCGATCAGCAGCCCGTGCGAATAGACCGCGACATTGGTAACTTCCGCGCCGAATTCAACAAGCGCCACGCCAAGGTCGCGCTCTTCCGGCGAAAGACAGGCCTGACCCGCCGCAATCGGCGAGCCGACCACCGCCTCGACTTCGAGGTGCGCGCACTGCACGGCCTCGGTCAGGTTCCTGATCGGGGCGCCTTCGGCCAGCATGATGTGGATGTCGACACCCAGCCGTTCGGCATGGAGCCCCTTGGGATTGCCAACGCCGTGCGCACCGTCGAGGCGATATTGCGCGGGCTGCGCATGGAGCACCATGCGTCCGTCCGGCTGGATCACCTCACGCGCCGAGATCAGGAGCTGGTCGATATCCTCCTGCTCGATGCGGCGACCGCCGATCTCGGCATCGAACTGGTCGATGCGGCTGGCGAGCCCTGCGCCCGAGCAGCCGATCCAGACCTTGGAAACGCTGGTGTCGGCCATCTTTTCGGCGCGGTCGATGGCATCGCGCACCGCGTAAGTCGCCGCCGCCATGTCCGTGACGTAGCCGCGCTTGATCCCCTGGGAGGCGCGGTGGCCTGAACCCAGCACGATCATGTCGCCCATCTCGGACATGCCCGCAACGATGGCGGAAATGCGGAAGGAACCGATATTGACCGCACCGAATACGCGGGTGATGCGAGGTGGTGCCATCACTGTTCCTCCGCTGCGGCGGCATCGCCGCTGGCTTCAACGCCGGTATGGGGGACTGCACCCGCCTTCATCGCCAATTCCTGTCCTTCGGCATCGGGAACCCGCAGATAGATGCGGTCCTTCGCCCGCATGTCGATTGCAGTGACCTTGCCGCCGATCAACCGGTTAGTGCCGTCCAGCCGCGCGAATGTCACCAGTGCGCCGGCGGATTCGTTGTCGCCCTCCGGCAGCGCCAGCACTTGTCCGGTCTGGAAAGTCAGGTTCCAGCGGCGGTTGCCGATCCACTCCGCCTCCTGAACCTTGGGCTGAAGCGCGGGCGCCGCTTCAAGCAGGTGCCCGAGCTGCGTAACCTGCTGACCCGCACCGGGGCCGGAGACGATCAGCTTGCCCTTGGCATCCTTGCGGTTGATCGCCTCAAGCTCCTGCCCGGTCTCGTCGATCAGCACGAAGCGGTCAGCCTTGCGCAGGACGGCGTGCGGTTCGCGTTCGACGATGTCGATCACCAGCGTATCGGGAAGCTGCCGCGAAACACGCGCGTCCTTGACCCACGACAGGCCAAGCAGCTCGCCGCGCAGCCCGTCAAGGTCGACCTGGGTCATCGACCGGTCGCGCTCGGCCAGGGCCTTTTCGTAGACTTTCAGCTCGTTGAGGTTCTTCACGCCGCGCACTTCCACGCGCTTCACCTCGAACCCGGCATCTGCGGCAACTTGCGCAAACTGCTTGCCCGCAAGCATCGGCACGCCCGCCGCATTGGCGACGACCCAGACGAGCAAGCCCGCGCCGCCGAGTATGGCGACGAGGAAGATCTTGTGAAGCTGCTCCTCGGTGAAGGGCAGCCAGCTCATCACCGTGTCGACGGCCGTGCCGCTCGTCGCCTTGGCCTGGCGCACCTTGGCCTTGGTGTTCTGGGCCGCTGCGGCCTTTCGCGCTGTCTTCGGCTTGCGCCGGATCGTCTGGCTCATTTGCCCCCCTTGGCGACCTTTCCGGCGTCGGCAAGCGCTTCGGCTATGATAGCCTCCACGAGATCGGGGTATTCCATGCCGCAGGCACGCGCCTGTTCGGGAACGAGGCTGAGCGGGGTCATGCCCGGCTGGGTGTTGACCTCCAGCAGGAACAAGCCCTCGATACCCTGCGTGTCGTCCCAGCGGAAGTCGGCGCGGCTGGTGCCCTTGCAGCCGAGCAACTGGTGGGAGCGCAGTGCGAGATCCTTGCAGGCCGCCGTGATCTCATCAGGGATTTCCGCCGGGCAGACGTGTTCGGTCATGCCGTCGGTATACTTGGCGTCGAAGTCATAGAAGCCAGACTTCGGCTTGAGTTCGGTGACCAGCAGAGCCCGTTCCCCTGTGTTCGGCCCGCCGATCACGGCGGTGGTCAGTTCGCGGCCACGGATGAACGGTTCGGCCAAAAGGCGGTCGAATTCCTGCCACGGCCCCTTGGCATCCGGCGCGATGGGATTGCCGTAGTTCCCCTCGGCGGTGACGATGGCCACGCCGACCGAGGACCCCTCGTTGACGGGCTTGAGTACATAGGGACGCGGCAGCGGATCGCGCTTGTGGATTTCCGCGCTCTCGACGATGCGGCCGCCGGGCATCGGAATGCCGTGGGGGACCAGCGCCTGCTTGGTCAGTTCCTTGTCGATGGCAATCACCGAAGTGGCGAGGCCGGAATGCGTGTAGGTGAGGCCCATCAGGTCCATCATGCCCTGCACCGTGCCGTCCTCGCCCGGCGCGCCGTGGAGCGCGTTGAACACGACATCCGGCTTCGCTTCCGACAGACGCAGCGCGACATCGCGGTCCATGTCGATACGGGTGACCTTGTGGCCCTTGGACTCGAGCGCCTTGGCCACGCCCTCGCCGCTCATCAGCGAGACCGGCCGTTCGTTCGACCAACCGCCCATCAGGACTGCGACGTGGAGTTTGGGGAGAGTCACTTCTGGATACCTACTCGTGCTTGGCCTGACGCGTCGGCGAACATGCCCACGCGCTGAATTTCCCATTCGAGCGCGACGCCCGACTTTTCCTTGACCCGGCGGCGGACTTCCTCGCCCAGGGCCTCGATATCGCTGCTGGTGGCGTCGGAGACGTTGAGCAGGAAGTTGGTGTGCTTCTCGCTCACTTGCGCGCCGCCGAGGGTCAGGCCGCGGCATCCTGCTTCGTCCACAAGCTGCCAGGCCTTGTGGCCTTCGGGGTTCTTGAAGGTCGAGCCACCGGTCTTGCTGCGCAGCGGCTGGCTGGCCTCGCGGCTGGCGGAAATGCGGTCCATCTCGGCCTGGATCGCTTCCGGTTCACCGGCACGGCCCTTGAAGCGCGCAGCGACAACGACGGCGCCTTCGGGGAGTTCGGAGTGGCGATAGGTATAGCCGAGATCGACATTGCCGAGCGTGACCAGCGAACCGTCGCGCAGAACCACGTCGCAATCGACAAGCACGTCCTTGACCTCGCCGCCATAGGCGCCCCCGTTCATCCGCACGAAGCCGCCGACAGTGCCGGGGATCGAGCGCAGGAATTCGACGCCGGCAATACCGTTGTCCCGCGCAGTCGACGAGACGAGGATGCCACTGGCACCGCCGCCACATTCCAGCGTCACGTTATCCACTTTCGTCACTTTGGCGAAAGGCTTGCCGAGGCGGATCACGACGCCGGGAACGCCGCCGTCGCGCACGATCATGTTGGAGCCGAGGCCCAGCGCCATGACCGGCACCCAAGAAGGTAGATCACGCATAAATTTGCGAAGCGCATCAACGGAAACCGGCTCAAACAGAATTTCTGCTGGACCACCCGTTTTAAACCAAGTCCACGGCGCCAATGGAGCATTCACCGAGACTTTTCCGTTCGGCTCCGCAATGGTGAATGCTCCCTGTGCTAGAGAATATTCGAATGCGCCGGGGCTCACTTCGCGCTGTTTAGCAATCACGCGGCCCTCCGCTTGGACACGGCATCGGCCAGACCTGCCGCCCACTTGGTGATGTCACCTGCGCCGAGGCAGACGATCATGTCGCCCGGCTGGATCGAGGTTGCCAGCACATCGGCCAGTGCGTCGGGGCCAGCCACGACTTGCGCCGAGCGGTGCCCGCGCGCCTTCATGCCCGAGACCATGTGCTCGGAATCGACGCCTTCGATCGGCTGCTCGCCCGCTGCGTAGACCGGCGCGGCATAAACCACGTCGGCATCGTTGAAGGCGCCTTCGAAGTCTTCCATATGGTCACGCAGGCGCGTGAAGCGGTGCGGCTGGACCACGGCGATCACGCGATTGCGCACGCCTTCGCGCGCAGCGGCGAGCACGGCGCGTATCTCGACCGGATGGTGGCCATAGTCATCGATCACGGTGACGACACCGCCATCCACCTCGATTTCGCCGACCTTGGTGAAGCGGCGCTTCACGCCGCCGAATTTCGAGAAGCCGGTCTGGATGCACTCTTCCGAGCAACCCATCTCCACCGCGACGCCGACAGCGGCGAGCGCATTCTGGACGTTGTGGCGGCCCGGCATCGGCAGTTCGATGCCCTCGATCCTGCGGAACGAGCCGTCCCGCTGGCGCAGCGCCACGTCGAAGCGGTTGCCGCCGGGAATGGGCGTCACGTTCTCGCCCCGAATGTCGGCCTGAGCGGAGAAGCCGTAAGTCACCACGCGGCGGTCGCGGATCTTGGGGATGATCGCCTGCACTTCCGGGTGGTCGATGCAGAGCATCGCCGCGCCGTAGAAGGGCACGTTCTCGATGAATTCGACGAAGGAATCCTTCACCTTGTCGAACGAGCCGTAGTGATCGAGATGCTCGGGATCGATATTGGTGACGACGGCGATAGTCCCATCGAGGCGCAGGAACGAGCCGTCGCTCTCGTCGGCTTCCACCACCATCCAGTCCGAGGCGCCGAGGCGCGCGTTCGAACCGTAGGAATTGATGATGCCGCCGTTGATGACGGTGGGATCGACCCCGCCCGCATCGAGCAGCGCCGCAACCATGGACGTGGTCGTGGTCTTGCCGTGAGTGCCAGCCACCGCCACGGTGTTCTTGAGGCGCATCAGTTCGGCCAGCATCTCGGCGCGGCGGACCACGGGAATGCGGTTTTCGAGCGCATGGACAACTTCGGGATTATCGCGCTTCACGGCGGTCGAGGTGACGACCACGGCCACGCCTTCGACGTTCTCCGCCGACTGCCCGATCATGACCTTGATCCCGCGCCCGCGCAGGCCCTCTACCACATAGCCCTCGGCGATGTCGGAGCCCTGCACCGAGTAGCCGAGGTTGTGCATCACTTCGGCGATGCCCGACATGCCGATGCCGCCGATGCCCACGAAGTGGATCGTGCCGATGTCAGTGCCGACGCCCCTCACTGCACGGATTCCTTGACCAGCTTGCTCTTGGCAAGGGCTTCGCCGCCCTTGGCGGGCATGGCCTTCTCCATTCGAATTACGTCCATTATCGGGGTGGCGCCGAAGCCTTCGACAAGATCGGCAAGATCGCTGGCGGCATTGGGATAGCCGCAGTTCCATGCGGCATGCGCGGCATTGGCCAGCGTTTCGGGATTCTGGGCGATGGCCTGGATCTGCAGGCAGACTTCCTTGGCCATCTTCTGGAACAGGTCGGCCTGCTCCTTCAGAAGCGCATTGCGCCGTTCGCCGCTGTAAGTGTCCGCATCCTCGGTGGTGATCGCCGGCTGGCGGATCACACGCGCACCGCCCGCAGCCACGATCTCGCGCGCATTGGCGGTCTGGTGGTCGTCGGTTGCGTAAGGCAGCGGAATCAGGATCGCAGGACGGCCCACATCGGTCAGTTCCGCGATGGTCGACGCGCCAGAGCGTCCGATGAACAAGTGCGCACCGGCAAGGCGCTCGGCCATGTCCTCGAAATAGGTCGCAAGTTCGGCCGGAATACCGTGGTTTACATAGCGCGCACGGACGCCTTCGATATCCTCGGCGCGGCACTGCTGGATGACCTGGAGGCGCGAACGCAAGGTGGGTGGCAGCATCGCGAGAGCATCGGGCACGACTTGCGACAGCACGCGAGCGCCCTGGCTTCCGCCGGTCACGAGGATGCGCAGCAGGCTGTCCTCGCCGAATTCGGGGAACGGCGCGTCACGCAGGGCCAGGACTTCGTCCCGCACCGGATTGCCGACCAGCGTCACCTTGTCCGAAAACCTGGGATCGAGCATGTCAACTTGCTCGAAAGCCGTGGCGATGGCGTTCACCTTGCCCGCAAAGTAACGGTTTACACGGCCCAGCACCGAATTCTGCTCATGCAGGATAGTCGGGATTTTAGCCGAGTTGGCAGCCAGCATGGTCGGCAGCGCTGGATAGCCGCCGAAGCCCACCACGGCGGTCGGTTCGAAACTTTCGAACAGGCGCAGCGCCATGGCGCGGCCGGAAAGAATGCCCTTGGCGCCCCTGAGCCAGTTCAGCGGGTTTTTCCCAGCGATCCGGCCCTGCGGCAGGACATGGGCAGGCAGATAGTCAGGCTTGCCCGGAATCGCCGCGCCCCGCTCGTCCGTGATGAGCGCGACGTGATGCCCGCGCCGATCCAGTTCGGCGGCGAGCGCGAATGCGGGAATGAGGTGCCCGCCCGTCCCGCCCGCGGCAAGGACGTAGTGGCGGCTTACCGAGCCTTTTACGGCCGAACTCATGAAGAAAAGTCTCCAACGGCGCGAAGCGAGAACCTCTCGCGCTTGATGAACGGATTGCGGCGCGTGATCGCCAGCAGCAGCCCCACCGTCATGCACATGGCCACCGTGGACGAACCGCCATAGCTGATCAGCGGCAGGGTCATGCCCTTGGAAGGGAAGAGTTGCAGGTTGACGAGGATGTTGATGAAGGCCTGCCCCCCGAACTGCGAGCCGATCCCGGCTGCCGCGAGTACCGTGAAAAGGTCTTCCTCGTCCACCAGGCGCAGCATCACGCGGGTCAGCAGCGCAAGATAGATCATAACGATGATGATGCAGGCGATCAGGCCGAATTCCTCACCGATCACCGAGAAGATATAGTCGGTATGGGCTTCGGGCAGCGCCATCTTCCTGATGCCCATCCAGAAACCCTGTCCGAACCATCCACCGTTGAGCAAGGTGCGCTGCGCGAGGTCCACCTGATCGAAGGCATTCCCGCCCGACAGGAAGGAATCGATGCGATTACGCCCGTTGTCATAGGTGAAGTACATCAGGACAAGGCCGCCGATGCCCACGCCCGCGAACATGCCGATGCGCTTGAGCTGGATACCGGCCAGCAGGATCATCACGAAGAACGTGCCTGAAAACAGCATGGTCGAACCGAAATCGGGCTGCGCCATCAGCAGCGCGCCCAGCAGGCCCATCAGGCAGAAGCAGATCGCAACCACCGGAATATGCGGATCACGCGCGCGCCACGAGAGGATCCAGGCCAGCAGGATCGGAAAGCCCGATCCCAGAAACTGCGAAGGCTGGATCGAGATCCCCAGCTTCAGCCAGCGCCGCGCGCCATTCACTTCGGAACCGACCACCGGGACCAGCACAAGCCCGACAAGCATGACGGCCGCGATGAGGATGCCGACCCGGCGCGCACTGTCCTTCGACAGGCTGGAAGCCCAGAACATCGCGCAAAGGCCCACGAACTGCCACCGCAGGTGCAGCCAGAAGAAGTGCAGCTGCGAAAGCTTCTCGTGCGCCGTCGAAAGGCGCCGCGCGCTCGCCGGAGAGCCCGCCGCCACCGCCACCGCGCCGATCCCCATCAGGATCAGCACCAGCGCAAGCACGCTGCGGTCGATCTCCTGCCACCAGATCGCGAGTTGCCCCCGGCGGTTGCGGTTGTAGCGTGTGTTCGCGGGAACCGCTCCGGTGCCGGGCGCGATCGTGGCCATCAGTGTTTCACCCCATCGGCATCTTCGCCCTGCGCCTCGAGCAGCGCCTCGACGATCTGGCGGAACACCAGGCCGCGCGCCTCATAGTCGCGGAACTGATCGAAACTGGCGCAAGCCGGAGACAGCATGACGACATCGCCGGGCTTCGCGCGGGCCATGGCCTCGCGGATTGCCTCGGCCATCATCTCGCTGCGATGGACTTCAGTAAATGGCGTCAGGATCTCGGCGAAGCGCGGGCCGGCATCGCCGATGGTATAGGCGGCCGCCACATTGCCGAAGAAAGGCGCGCACTCGTCAAGGTCGTCGCCCTTTGGCAGACCGCCCAGAATCCAGTGGATGCGCGGCGCCGGATCAGGCGGAAACGCAGCAAGCGCAGGCGCGGTCGAGGCCGGGTTGGTGGCCTTGCTGTCATTGATGTAAAGGACGCCGTTCGCCTCGGCCACGCGCTCCATGCGGTGCGGCAATCCGCTGAACGTGCGCAGCGCCGGTTCCCACTGCTCGGCGGGAATGCCCAGCGCCTCTACGATGGCGACCGCTACGGCCGCGTTCTGAAGGTTGTGCGGGCCTTGCAGCGAAGGCCAGTCCTTTTGCAGCGCGACGAGACCCTGCCCGTCGACCCGGCGCACGAGGCCGGCCGCGCGGCGCGCCTCCTCTGCCTCGGCAACATCGGAAGTCTCGCGGTCGCCCGTGCCGAAGATGGCCGGACGGGCGGCATCCTGCATCTCGAACAGGCGGGCCTTCGAGGCCGCATAAGCCTCGAAACCATCGTAGCGATCGAGATGGTCGGGCGTGATGTTGAGCAGCGCCGCCACGTCGCAATCGAGGCTGCGGGTGAGGTCGATCTGGTAGCTCGACAGTTCCAGCACATAGACGCCGCCCTCGGGCAGCGGAACTTCGCCAAGCACCGGCACGCCGATGTTGCCGCCGACGCGCGCGGGCACTCCGGCGCTTTCGAGAAGGTGGTGGACCAGCGAGGTCGTGGTGGACTTGCCGTTGGTGCCGGTGATGCCCACCACGCGGTGCGCAGGCAAACCGCCCTCGCCGGGCGCGATCGTGCGCGCCAGTGCGAAAAGCTCAATATCGCCGATTACCGGCACGTCCTGACGGCGCGCGACCTCGGCGATCGGATGCTTGTTCAGCGGAACGCCGGGCGAGACGATGACGCCGTCATAGCCGGTAAGATCAGCCGTGACCGGATCGGCCACTTCGATGCTCTCGTCCTGGCTGCGTGCGCAGAGCGCCTGGCGCGGTTCCTCGCGCGAATCCCAGGCCATGACGTGAGCGCCGCTCGCCAGCAGCGTCTCGACCGCGGTGAGGCCCGAGCGCGCGAGCCCTAGGACCGCATAGCGTTTTCCGGCGAAGGCGGGGGAGACGATCACGTCGGGCGCCTCATCGTAGCTTGAGCGTCGAAAGGCCGATCACCGCAAGGACGATCGAAATGATCCAGAAGCGGATGACAACGGTGGATTCCTTCCAGCCCTTCTGCTCGAAGTGGTGGTGGATCGGCGCCATGCGGAACACGCGGCGACCGGTCCGCTTGAACCAGAAGACCTGGATTATGACCGAAACAGCCTCCAGCACGAACAGGCCGCCGACGATGGCCAGCACGATCTCGTGGTGCGCGGCAACGGCGATGGCGCCCAGTGCGCCGCCCAGTGCAAGGCTGCCGGTGTCGCCCATGAAAACGGCTGCAGGCGGCGCGTTGAACCACAGGAAGGCGAGGCAGGCCCCGATGATGCCGGCGCAGAATACCGCCAGTTCACCTGCGCGCGGCACGTGCGGGATGCCAAGGTAGTTGGCATAGTCCACGCGGCCGGCAAGGTAGCAGATGATCGCGAAAGTGCCGGCCGCGATCACCACCGGCATCGTGGCAAGGCCGTCGAGACCGTCGGTCAGGTTCACCGCATTGCCGGCGCCCACGATCACCACGGCCGCAAAGACGTAATAGAACGGGCCGAGCGGGATATAGCGCCCCGAAAGGAACGGCACGTAGAGGTTCGTATTGAGCTGGCTGACGATGATGTACGAGGCGATCCCCGCAACCACGAATTCGAGCGCCAGCCGCAGCTTGCTCGACAGGCCGGCCGTGCTGCGCTTGGCCACCTTGTCGTAATCGTCGAGGAAGCCGATGATGCCGAAGCCCACCGTGACGGCAACACAGGCCCAGACGAACGGGTTCTTCACGTCCATGAACAGGATCATCGCGCTGACCAGCGCAGTGAGGATCATGAGCCCGCCCATCGTGGGGGTGCCGCGCTTGGCAAGGTGGCTTTGCGGGCCGTCCTCGCGGATCGGTTGCCCCTTGCCCTGACGTACGCGCAGCATGTTGATGAAGCGCGGGCCGATCAGCAGCCCGATGCCCAGCGCCGTCATCAGCGCCGCGCCCGACCGGAACGACTGGTATCGGAAGAGGTTGGACAGTCCCTCGAAATGGAACCATTCTGCGATGAGATACAGCATCTTGCGGGGGAGCCCCCCTACCCTTCCTGTTTGTCGAGCGCGGTCACCAGGGAAGCCAGGCCCACCGAGTTCGAGCCCTTGACCAGGATGACGTCATCCCGTTCGAGACCGAATTCGCGCAGAGCGTCGACAGCTTCCCGCACAGTCAGGCAATGCGCGAAGGGCACGTCCTTGCCAAGCGGAAGCGCCCCGGATTTCCCCAGTTCCCCGGAATTCTCCCCCGCTTCAAGGGCTTTTGCGAGCGGGGCCATCTCCTCGCCCACCAGCACGGCGTAATCGACACCCGCTTCGCGGATCGGGCCGGCAAGCGCGGCGTGATAGTCAGGGCCGTGGCTGCCCAGTTCCTTCATCGCGCCGAGCACGGCAATACGGCGGTGCGCCGGCGTGCGGCCAAGCTGGTCCAGCGTCGCGCGCATGGAGGCGGGATTGGCGTTGTAGCTCTCGTCGATCAGCAAGGCCTTCGCGGAAGCGGCGCGGCGCCCGTCAGCATTGGGTTCGGCGCCGGGCTCCCCACCCGGAACGTCGATCTGAAGCCGGGCGCCGCGCCCAGGCAACCCGCCCATTTCGGCGAGCGCCACGCCTGCGGCACCGAGGTCTCCCTTGACCCCGCGTACCGCGGCCATGACCGCGAGCGAATTGATCACATGATGTTCACCGGGCGAGGCGACGGTGTAGCAAACCCGCCGGTCCCCCATGTCGATCGTCACCAGCGAGCCGCCTCCGATCGCCGGAACCGCATCCAGCAACCGCACGTCGGCGTCTCGCGCCTTGCCGAAGGAGACCACTTGCGCGCCCGCTTCGAGCGCGGCTTCCTTCAGCCTGTTGAAATAGGGGCTGTCGGCCGGGATCACGGCCACGCCGCCCTTCTCCAGCCCTTCGAAGATTTCCGCCTTGGCGTCGGCGATGGCCTCCATCGAACCCAACATCTCGATGTGGGCGGGCGCGATGGTAGTGATGACCGCGACGTTCGGACGGACCTGGCGGGTCAGCCCGGCAATTTCGCCGGCGTGGTTCATTCCCATCTCGAAAATGCCGAAACGCGCACGCGCGGGCATTCGCGCAAGGCTCAGCGGAACGCCGACATGGTTGTTGTAGCTCTTGACCGAACGATGGGCATCACCCCGGCTGGCGCGGTCGAGCGCAGCCCAGATCGCCTCCTTCACGCCGGTCTTTCCGACCGAACCCGTCACGCCGATGATCGGCCCGCGCGACCGGATGCGCGCGGCGGCCCCCAGCCGCTCCAGCGCCTCGGTCGTGTCCTCCACCAGGATGTGGGGACCATCGACCGGCCGATCGACCACGGCTGCAGCCGCACCCTTGGCAAAAGCCCCATCGACGAAGCGATGACCGTCCATGGCCTCGCCCTTGAGCGCGAAGAACAGGTCGCCGGGCTCGACGTCGCGGCTGTCGATCTCGACGCCGGAAACGGTGAAGTCACCGCTGGCCGTACCCTTCAGAACCCGCGCCAGCGTGGCCGAGTCCCAAAGCGCGAGAGGCCACGGAGAGAGCGGGTTTTCCTCGGCCGCATCGCTGGGCCACTCGAGGATCCGGGCTACAGCATTCATCGCCTACTACCTTCCCTGCGGACCAGACATTTCCCTGGCCACGGTGACGTCGTCGAATGGCAGGACGCGCACTGCATCGCCGCTGCCGATGATCTGCCCCTGTTCGTGCCCCTTGCCGGCGATGAGGACGATGTCCCCCCGCCCGGCTTCGGCGATGGCCGCACCGATCGCCTCGCGCCGATCGCCGATTTCTCGCGCGCCGCCGCTCATTCCGGCGAGAATCATGGCGCGAATTGCCGCCGGGTCTTCCCCGCGCGGGTTGTCGTCAGTGACGATCGCCACGTCCGCACCCTCGCTGGCCACCCGGCCCATTTCCGGCCGCTTGCCCTGGTCCCGGTCGCCGCCCGCGCCGAATACCACGATCAGGCGTCCTTCCACATGGGGACGGAGCGCCGCGATCGCCGCTTCCAGCGCATCGGGCGTATGCGCATAGTCGACATAGACCGGCGCGCCTACCGAGGAAATCGCCGCACGCTCCAGCCGCCCGCGCACGGTCACGAGCCGCTTCAGGGCATCGAACGTCGTGTGCGCATCGCCGCCGCTGGCCAGCACCAGCCCCGCCGCGACAAGCGAATTTGCCGCCTGATAGGCGCCGATCAGCGGGAGCTCGAGCACGTAGGCTTTGCCCTCATGCTCGAGCTCCAGCTTCTGGCCGAGTCCGCCCGGCTTGCGACCCGAGAGGCGGATGCTGGTGCCCTTGGCACCCACGGTGAACGTCTTGAGCCCGCGCTGCTCGGCGTGGGCAATGGCTTTGTCGGACCACGGATCGTCGGCCCAGATCACGGCGGTGCCGCCATCGACGACCACTTCGTCGAACAGGCGCATCTTCGCCGCGAAATAGTCGTCCATGTCTGCGTGGTAGTCGAGATGGTCGCGCGAGAGGTTGGTGAAGGCGCCCGCCGCCACGCGCGGTCCCTCGATGCGGAACTGCGAAAGACCGTGGCTCGACGCTTCGTAAGCGACGTGGGAAACACCCTCGCGCGCAAGACCAGTGAGGTTGGCCAGGAAAGTCACGATATCCGGAGTGGTGAGGCCGGTGGAAACCGTTTCGTCGCTGGTGGTGACGCCGAGCGTACCGATCGAGGCGGCGCGCTGGCCGGCCATGCGCCAGATCTGACGGGTCAGTTCCACGGTCGAGGTCTTGCCGTTGGTGCCGGTGACGGCCACCAGCGTCTCCGGCACGGGCTGGAAGAACGGCGCGGCAAGTCGCGCGAAGAGACGGCGCGGCTCGGGATCGGCGAAGTGCACCGCACCTTCGACCCTGGCATCGCGATGCGCCACGACAGCTACGGCGCCAGCCTCGATGGCGGCGGTGATATAATCTTCGCCGTTGAACCTGGCGCCCCGGAACGCGCCGAACACCGTGCCGGGCGCGACCTTGCGGTGATCGATGGCAAAGCCGGTCACATTGGCATCAGCGCCCTCGGCCAGAGGAACATCGGCAGCAGCGCAGAGGGCAGTCAATTTCATTCTTCCAGGCTCACTCTTCAGCGGTTCCGGCCGGGATCAGCGGCTTGAGGTCGGAAATGTCGATGTCGCGGGTTTCGTCGGGCATGATGCCCAGCAGCGGCCCGATGCGCGGGACCACGCGCTGGATCACCGGCGCCGAGTTCCACGCGGCAGTGCGCTGGAACGAGGTTGCCTCGGTACCCTGTGGCTCGTCCATCATGGCGATGACGACGTAGCGCGGGCGGTCCATCGGGAAGGCGGCGGCGAAGGTCGCCACCAGCGAGTGCTTGCGGTAACCGCCGACGCCCGGCTTTTCGGCCGATCCGGTCTTGCCCCCGACACGGAATCCCGGCGCGTCGGCCTTGCGGCCGGTGCCGTAGGACACGATCATGCGCAGGAGCTGGCGCATGCGCGCGCTGGTCGCGGCGGTGAACACGCGGCGACCGGCAGGAACCTGCGATGGCTCAAGCTTCTTGAGCGTCGCCGGACGCCAGATGCCGCCGTTGACGAGCGAGGCATAAGCCGAGGCGAGATGCAGCGGCGTCACGGCGATACCGTGGCCATAAGCAACCGTCATCGTACGCAGACGCGGCCATTCACCACGCGGCCACAGCGGGAAGCCGCGCGCAGGCAGCTCGACATAGGGACGCTGGTTCATCGCCAGCGATTCCATGGTCTTCTTGAGCCGCTCGCCGCCAAGCTCGTCCGCGATATGGGCCGTGACCGTGTTCGACGAGTGGATCAGCGTTTCCAGCACGTTCAGCGAACTGCCGTAGTTGTGCAGGTCATGGATCGTGAACTTGCCGACGTGAAGCGGCGTTGCCGGCCAGCGACGGCGCAAGTCGGTGATCGTGCCCGCGTCGAGCGCGGCAGCGACGGTGATCGGCTTGAAGGTCGAACCGAGTTCGTAGACCTGGTTGGTCACGCGGTTGAAACCACGCGGCACGTTGCCGTCCCGCGCCTGCTCCTCGGTGATGACGAGATCGCTGGGCTGGACGTGGTTCGGATCGAACGAGGGCAGCGACGCCAGCGCCAGGATCTCGCCGGTATCCACGTCGAGAATGACGCCGGCCGCACCCTTCGCCTTGCTCAGCGCCATGCCCTTGCCCAGTTCATCTTCCAGCGCGCTTTGCACGCGGAAGTCGATCGAGAGCACTGCAGGGTTGGCACGCCCTTCAGGGCTGGTGAGCTGCTTGTCGAAAGCCTGCTCCATGCCGACCTGGCCCTTGCCGAAAGTATCGACATAACCGAGCACCGAGGCCGCCATCGAACCCTGCGGGTAGAAGCGCGTGGCTTCCTGCGGGTATTCGAGCGCCGGCTCGCCCAGCGCGTGAACCTTGTTTGCGTCCTCGGGAAGGATCGACTTGCGCAGATAGCCAGGCTTGTCCGACGAAAGCTTGGCGATAAGCTCGGCCCGGTCGAGATCGGGGAAGATGCGGATCAGGCCGTCAGCGACCTGGGCCGGCGTGTGGACCAGCGCGGAACCGGCGCTCATCGCCTTGGGGTTGAACCACAGCGAATAAGTCCGGAACTCGCGGGCCAGCGGCACGCCATTGCGGTCGACGATCTCGCCCCGCTGCGGAACCAGCAGATCGGACAGGTCGCCACCGCGCACCGACGGGCCGGTTACGCCAAGGTAAAGGATACGGAAAAGCGCCAGCAACCCGACGAGCGTGAAAACCCCCAGAATCCAGAGCGTGCGCATCTTCGCGACCAGCAGCGATTGCTGCCGGACGTTGAACAGCTTGCGCCGGCCGGTCGAGACCGTGGTGGGGATCGCTCCGATCGGGAAGGCCGGGGCGTTCACTGCTGGGCAGCCTCCGCCACCTCGATCCGCGCCAGGCGGCTGCCGAGCGCGGCAGCATCACGCGCGAGCTGATCTCGTTCCGGGTCGCGGCTCTTGCCACCGGCGCCCTTGGCCTCGGCTGCCGGAAGCGCGGCGGCGGTCGCCCCCGTCACAGGCGAAACCATCGCGAGCAACCCGCCGTTCGAAGCATCGCCCTGGCCCTGCGCCGGATCGCCCGCCGTGTCGGCATTGGCGTAGCGGATCGGAGCCGGCGCACCGGGGCCGACCGGCATGCCGAGCGCGGCAAGCTGGCGCTCGCCTTCGATGTACTGGCCCGCCGTGGGCGCCTTGTAGCCGAACTCCAGGTCGTTGAGTTCCTTGAGCGCCTGCTGGTTCGAGCGGGTCTGGAACTCGGTCTCCAGGAAATTGATGTCCTGCTGAACCCACACGATCCGCTTCTCGGTATCGTGGACCTGGCTCTTCACCGCGTTCACGCGCAAGGTCAGGCCGATCGTCAGCGCGCCGCAGACCAGCAACACGGAAATCCATCCAATCGAATGGACGCGATCGCGAGTGAGGTTCATGAGGCACTCCTGTGGTCTTTACGGCCATCTGGCGTTCTTGGGGGAGCATCGGTGCGCAGCGCGGCGCGCAGGGTTGCGGATCGGGAACGGGGATTGGCGGCAAGTTCCGCCTCCCCCGGCCGCACGGCCTTCGCCACTTGCGCGAACGTCGCCTGCGGGCCGGAGCCGACTTGCGGCAGATGCCGCGAGGTGCTCTTGGCCTGACCGGCGGCATCTCTCAGGAAGCGCTTGACCTTGCGGTCCTCGAGACTGTGGAAGGTCACTATTGCCAGCCGCCCCCCGGCGCGCAGCAGCGTTTCAGCCCCTTCCATCCCGGCATCGAGTTCGTCGAGCTCTCCGTTCACGTGGATACGGATTGCCTGGAAGCTGCGCGTCGCCGGATCCTTCGGCGCGGAAGCTCCCTTGTAATTGGCATTATAGCCCACCGCCTTGCGGACCACGCGGGCGAGTTCGCCCGTGGTCTCGATCGGACGCGCGGCCACGATCGCGCGGGCTACGCGGCGCGACTGGCGCTCCTCGCCGTAAAGGTAGAGCACGTCGGCGATCTCGGCCTCGTCGGCCTCGTTCACGAAATCCGCTGCAGAGAGCCCGGCCTGGCTCATGCGCATGTCGAGCGGCCCATCGGCGCTGAAGGCAAAGCCGCGCTCGGCCTGATCCAGTTGCATCGAGGACACGCCGATATCCATGACCACGCCGTCCACTTGCGTGATCCCCGCCTCGATCAGGCTTTCCGCCATTTCGGAGAACCGGCGCGGATGCAGCACGAGCCGCGGCGGAACGGTGTCCAGCTCCGGCCATTTCGCACGGTTCTGCTCGATCGCGGCGATGGCGTCGGGATCGCGGTCGAAGGCATGCACGGTCGCGCCCGCATCGAGCAGCCGGCGTGTGTAGCCGCCCGCGCCCAGGGTACCGTCGACGATGACGTCGCCGCCCTGGGGGTTCAGGGCGGCGACGACCTCCTCCAGGAGCACAGGAACGTGGGGAACGCCCTCGGGTATGGTGCGAGAGGCGCTCATTTCTTCGAAGCTTTCTGAAGTTCCTTGGCCGCAAGGCTGCCGCAGGCGGTCTGTGCCGCCTTCCAGCCATCGTCCATATTGTTGAGGTTTTCCGGGCTCCACACCGTGAAGAAGCGGCCGTTGCCGCGGAAGTAGAGCTGGTCGGTTACATTGGCGAGCGCGGCAAGGTCCTCAGGCAGGACGAAGCGGCCACTGCCGTCGAACGGCACTTCATAAGAGGCGTAGATGTCGCTGGCGCGCTTTTCCGCGTCGAAATCCTTGCCGGCACGTAGAGCCACCTCCTGCTGCTCGCGGATTTCCTGTTCGAAATCCTGGATGCGCGAGAGCCCGAAGCCGACAAGGCAGGGCCAGCGATCGTGGGTGGTCAGGCAGAGCAGATCCTTGCCGCTCGATTCGCGCACGGTGCCGCGGAACGCATTGGGCAGCACGAAACGGTTCTTGTCGCGTAGCAGCGAAAAGCCCTGTCCGTTGTAGATGTATGGCTGCCCAGCCATGTGTCCCTGTCGCCCCTAAGGTTGCCTCTCGGGCATGACGGAGACCCTCCGACCGCGCGCTCACGCGATCGGGCCCGGACCCTGCAAGCAAGGCACGGCGAGACTCAGCCATTCCGATTGACCATGCTTTTATAACGGGAATTTTGGGGATTAAAGGGAAATGTGGGGATCAACGGGATTTAATCGGCGGATTTCTTCGGATTTTCAGCACAGTTCGTCTTCACGGAGATAAGTGTTAAACTATGGGAAACTACAAAAATCGCTGATTTTCAGGGACTTTCCCTTAGTTCAGCGATCAATCGGCCTCATCCCCGCTCCAACCCCGTCAATCCCCACTTTCGGCACCGAGGATCATCGCGGCGAGCACTCTCCGGCAAATGGCCTGCCTGCCGACGTCAGGTGATTCTTCGAACAAGGCGGCATCGGAAACCGCAAAAACCCGGCCATGCCCGATCTTGCACCGTGCAATCAGCCCTTCGGATTCGATCCGGCAGGCATCCCGCGCATCCCCGGGTTTCCCGTCCTTCCCGTGTTTTCCCGATTCCGGGAGCCGATCCCCGGAATTCCCCGAAGACCGAAAGCGGCCCGCCAGGTTCACGGGAAACTCGCCGACGAAGCTTGCCGCCATCCGCTCGCCCGCGGGTTGCCCCTCGTCGAACTCCATGCGAAGCCCCCAATGCGCGAGAATGGGCGATAGCATCGCCATGTCCTGCGGGCGGCGCGGATCGCCAAGGGCGTGGCGGGAGGGCATCGTCAGCATGGGGTCGGCAAACAGCAGTACCCTGCCCCCATCACGCACCCAGCGATCAAGCGCGACGTTCTCTTGCGGCGAGAATGGACGTGGCTGCGCCAGCACCAGCAACCCATCATGCGGCAGCGGAAGGACGCCGTTTGCATCGGCAAGCGTGTCCAGCGGCACCAGCTTGCCCGCGTCCGACAGCACCGGACCAGCCCAATGCTGCGGCCGGTCAGCGGCGAGCAGATCCCGGATGTCGTCGCTCTCGGCCCAGAGGATTGGCAGGCTGGTGTAGAGCCCCACCTCGCGATCGGCGCGAGGTGGGCGGGAATCGCCGCAGGAGGCGAGCGCCAAGGCGCCCGCCAGCAACGTCAGTACAGGGCGCAGATTATTGGCCGCCGGCCGGAGATGCGGGCGGCGCGCCCGGATCACTCACCTCGCCGGTGGGCGTCGGACTGGGGTCGGAGGCTGGCACCACGCCGATATCGGCAAGCGGGTCGCTCGCCTGCTTCTTGGGCTTGGCATCGGCTGCAACGACCTGCCGGATGGGATCTTCGGTGTCGATCAGGCGGGTGCGGTCGTTGATGATATTGGCGAGGCCGACGATGAGCAGCATGGCGCAGAGGCCGAACAGCCCCACTTGTAACCGATGTACCGCCTGCGAACGCAGTTCGCGCGCCGAGGGCGGCACGAAGTGCTGGGGCGTCGTGATCGGCTCGATCATCGTAGGCGGAATGTGTCCTGCCATCGACAGATCGTTTACCTCAGGATTCCAGCCATGGGAAGACAGGCAGATTTTTCGCCTTCAACCATTCCGGATTGTACAGCGAGGAAAGGTAGCGGAAGCCGGTGTCGCATAGAATTGTGGCGACCCGGGCATCGGCCTTGCCTTCGGCCACCAGCTTGCGGCCGAGCGCCACGGCGCCCGCCACGTTGATGCCCGAGGACAGGCCCAGGCAAAGGCCTTCCTCCGACAGCAGGCGACGGACCCATTCCAGCCCTTCCTCATCCGAGATGCGGAACTGGGCATCGATCGGCGCGCCTTCGAGGTTGGCGGTAATGCGCCCCTGTCCGATACCTTCGGCAACGGAGGAACCCTCCGCCTTGAGTTCGCCGTTCGCGTAATAGTTGTAGAGCGCGGCGCCGTGCGGATCGGTGAGCGCGATGGTGATCGCACCGTCGAACGCCTTGAGGCCCAGCCCCGTCCCGGCAATCGTGCCGCCCGTCCCTGCCGCGCATGTGAAGCCATCGATGCGGCCGTCCATCTGTTCCCAGATTTCGGGTGCCGTGCTTTCGATATGAGCCTTGCGGTTGGCGATATTGTCGAACTGGTTGGCCCAGATCGCGCCCGGAGTCTCTTCTGCCAGGCGGCGCGAGGTGTGGACGAAATGCCCGGGGTTCGAGAAAGGCGCAGCAGGAACGAGGACGAGTTCGGCGCCAAGCGCACGCAGAGTGTCCATCTTCTCGCGCGACTGGGTCTCGGGCATGACGATGATCGTCTTGTAGCCCAGCGCATTGGCGACGAGCGCGATGCCGATGCCGGTATTGCCAGCCGTCCCCTCGACGATGGTGCCGCCGGGCTGGAGCAGCCCCTTCGCCTCAGCGTCGCGCACGATCCAGAGGGCCGCGCGGTCCTTCACCGATGCGCCGGGATTTGCGAATTCGCACTTGCCCCAGATCTCGCAACCAGCCGCTTCGCTGGGGCCCTTGAGCAGGACGAGCGGGGTGTTGCCGATGAGGTCGAGAGTGGAGCGCTGGGAGATGGGTGCAGTCATGGCGGCACAGGTAGGAAGTCAGGCGGAAAGGCGCAAATGATTTGCAGAGTTTTTTGAAGGCACCATCCGACTTGTGCGAATGGATCCTGGCTCCGGCCTGCGGCGGAATGCAGACGCCCCCACCTCGGCCTCTCGTCGCTCAGGACGGCCGGACGGTCTTTTCACCTGACCGTCAGGCCGTCCGAAAGATCAATCTTCCTGCGCGATCGTGATCTTGCAGCCTTCGAGCGCCGCGGTGACCGGAACCTGGCAGGAAAGGCGCGAGAATTCGTTGCGATGGTCGGAACTGTCGAGCAGGTCGTTCTCGTCCTCGCTCATCGCGGGCAGCTTGTCCGCGAAGGCCGGGTCGATGTGGACATGGCAGGTTGCGCAGGAGCAGCAGCCACCGCAGAGAGCCAGCAACTCGTCGAAGCCGCTGTCGCGGATCGTTTCCATCAGGGTGCGGCCTTCGAGGGCCTCGACGGTGGATTCTTCGCCCGATTGATTGATGACGATGATCTGCGGCATTCTCGTCGATCCTCTTTCTGATACTGCATGTATCATAACATGCTTGTTTCGGCCTTTGCGGCCGGCTGCTAATGACTGCAACCCCCTTTTGCAAGGTAATCGAATAATGGGCTTGAGCGCAGGCGCACTGAAACTGGGACTGGATGCGATTGCTGCCAAGGAACCTGCCATCGCTCGTGCGCTGGATGTCGCCGGCTACCCCGAACCCCGCATCCGCGCGACCGGATATGCCACCCTGCTGCGGACCATCGTCGGCCAGCAAGTGTCGGTTGCGGCGGCGGCATCGGTATGGAACCGGCTGGAAGCGCTGCTGGGCGAAGGCATTGCGCCCGAAGTCCTGCTCGCCGCCGAATTCGACGCCTTGCGGGCCTGCGGGCTCTCACGCCAGAAGCAGGGATATGCACGCAGCCTTTGCGAACTCGTTGTGGCGGGCACGCTCGATTTCGAAAATCTGCCGGAAGACGACGACGAGGCCATAGACCAACTGGTGCGGATCAAGGGGATCGGACGATGGTCCGCCGAAATCTACCTGCTGTTCGCGGAAGGGCGGCCGGACATCTGGCCTGCCGGTGATCTCGCGGTTCAGGCGGGGCTGCACAAAATCCTCACCCTGGAGGCCAGGCCCAGCGAAAAGCAGACGCGCCAGATCGCCGAAAGCTGGCGGCCGCACCGAGGTGCGGCGGCGATCTTCACCTGGCACTGCTACAACAACCCGGCTCTCTAGGCACGCCGCCTAGGCCGGGATGGTAACAACCGGCGCAGAGGCACGGGGAAAGCGCTCCTCCATCCAGCGCCGCAACTTTGGCGACTGGCGCTCGGTAAGGATCGAGATGGCCGCACAAGTGAGCACGATCAGCCCGACAAGTGCGGCGAACACCGGAAAACTGCGCCCGGCCTCGATGCCCCATGACCGCAAAAGCTGAATCAGCGGCCAGTGGAACAGGTAGAGGGTGAATGAAAAACCGGCGAGCGTCTTCGCGGCCGTTTCCAGCCGCATGACCGGTTTCGCCAGCCGGTTCGCGAGCGGGCGCACACCGGCAAGCGCGGTGGTCATGACCACGCCCATGAACAGGTCCGACAGCGCCCACTGCGACCATTCGGCGTCCCCCGGCCACCACGCCTTCAGCAGCGGATTGAGCGTCTCCCGGTCTATCTCGAACAAGGCCAGCGCCATCCAGACCGCCGCGACCAGAAGAAACGGAGCCGCCGCCAGCGGGAGACGCCGCGCGGCAGGCGTGTGTGTGAGCGCGACACCGAAGAGCCAGACCGGCATCAGGAGCAGGATCGCCCCGCCAGCCGCCGCACAGCCGACGATCACGGCAATCACGCGCAACCAGCCGCGCAGGAACGCCGCCAACGCGAAGATCGCATAATACCAGACCTCGTAGCAGAGCGACCAGTAAGGCGGATTCCAGACCGGCCCCGCCACGCCGGGCCAGGCGCTGATGAAGGTCAGCGGCGCCAGCAACTGCCTGGTCACTGCCAGCGCGTCTTCCGGGCTGTTGTCCATCCGTACCGGGCTCGGCCCGGCCAGCAGATATGCCGCAAGCGTGCTGAAGATCAGCGACGGGATCGCAACCGGCAGGATGCGCGAGATTCGCGCCACCGCGTAGCGCGGCAGGTTCGAGCGACCGCCGAGCACGGAAGTACTGATGACGAGGCCGGACAACACGAAGAACACGATCACGCAGTAATGCTGCATCCGCACGCCGAACGGGAACCAGCCGTGATAGAGCCCCAGTTGCACCGCATGTCCCACCGCGACCAGCAGTGCCGCGCCGAAACGCACGAAATCCAGCACGACCGAAAGCGGCCGTGTCAGGAAGCGTTCGTCGGACACCGGCGACATCCGCCCCGACCGTTCAGGCGTCGGGGGCGGCAGCGTCGATAAAGCGCGCCAGTTCCACGTCGCGGCGGCTCAGGCCCGCGGCATCGTGCGTGGTCAGCGTGATCTCGACGCGGTTGTAGACATTGAACCACTCGGGGTGGTGATCGGCCTTGTCCGCCTGGATCGCCACGCGGGTCATGAAGCCGAAAGCCTCGTTGAAGTCGGCGAATTTCAGCTTGCGCACGATGGCAAGACCGTCCTCGCGCAAGTGCCAGGCGGGCAATCCGGCCAGCGCTTCGCGCAGTTCGGTATCGGTGAGGCGGGCAATCGACATGATGAAAGGCTCCATCGGCGGCAACTCGGCCCTGAAAAGAGCCTTGACCAACTTGGCACTGGAGGGCCTTTCCACTATCGCGTCAGCCCATGCAAGGGGCCTCCATCGCGATCGACGATCTCGCCTGCCGTCGCGGCGACAGGCTGCTGTTTCGCGGCGTCTCCTTGCGGCTTGAGGACGGCGAGGCGCTTCAGGTGACCGGCAGCAACGGCATCGGCAAATCAAGCCTCCTGCGCATCGTTGCGGGTCTGGCGCCGGCTTATGCCGGACGAGTGGCAACCAGCGGCGCGATCGGCCTGGTGGACGAACGCCCGGCGCTGGATCCCGGCCAGACCCTTGGCGCGGCGCTCGCATTCTGGCGGCGGATCGACGCCAGCCCCGATGATGGCAACCGGCCGGGCGGGGCGCATGCCGATCATCTCACCCGCCTCGGCCTCGCGGGGCTTCTCGACGTTCCGGTGCGCTATCTCTCCACCGGGCAGAAGAAGCGCGCCGCCCTGGTCCGGCTGCTCGGACAGAAGGCTGCGATCTGGCTGCTCGACGAGCCGCTCAACGGGCTGGACACCCATGCCGCGGCGCTCACCGAAACGCTCGCCGCCGAGCATTGCGCGGCCGGCGGGATCGCGGTGATCGCCTCGCACCAGCCTTTCGCGCTGCCGGGAATGCGCGGTCTGGCGCTGGCGGAGTACGCTGCATGACCGGGCGTTTCTGGTCCCTGCTGCGGCGCGACCTTGCCCGTCTGCTGCTGGGCGGACGCGGCGGCGGGGCGCTGCTGCCGGTGCTGTTCTTTCTCTCGGTCGCCATGCTCTATCCCTTCGCCGTCGGCCCCGACGCGCCGCTGCTGGCGCGGACCGGGGGCGGGGTGATCTGGGTGGCGGCGCTGCTCGCCGCGATCCTGCCGCTTGACCGGCTGGTAGAGCCGGACATCGAGATGGGCCTATTCGACCAATGGGCCCTGCGCGGGATTTCGGAGGAACTGGTGATCGCGGTGCGGGTGCTCGCTCACTGGCTGAGCTTCGGCCCCCCGCTCATGCTCGCCGCCCTGCCTGCCGGGGCTTTGCTGGGGCTGGAGCGGCATACCCTGCTGCTCGTCGAGATCGGCCTGCTGGCCGGAACCCCCGGCCTTGCGGCGCTGGGCGTCACCGTCGCAGCCCTGACGGCAGGGCTGCGCGGCGGTGCAGCGCTGGGCGGGTTGCTGGTCATCCCGATGGCCGTTCCGGTGCTGATCTTCGGCGCAGGAAGCCTCGGGACGGGCGGAGAAAGCGGCCTCGCGCTCACGGCGGCGGCCAGCCTCGTCCTGCTCGCCATCGCCCCCTTCGCAGGCGGCGCGGCCGTGCGGGCGGCGCGGGGCTGAACCGGCCGGTTTCATCGCCACGGCGGTTGGCGCCGCGCTCTCACCCCCCGCATAGTGCCGCCCCGATCCGGCAAGAACCGGGCGCTGGGGAGAAAAGCCGATGGAACGCATGGTTCAGGGGGGGATCCAGGGATACAGGGACCTGATCGACCGGGCCCGAACGGAAACCGGCCTTGACGATTTCGGTGACGACGGATTTCGCGAAGGCCTTGAAATTCTTGTCGATTCCTTAAACCGCGAAGCGCAGCTGAATGCCTTGGGCGCCAGCGCTCTTGCCGAGCGGATCGTCCTTCACCTCAAGCAGCGGCTGGAAATCGAGGACTGGTATCGCCGCCATCCCGAGATCGAGGACGAGGAAATCCGCGCACCGCTGTTCGGGGTGAGCCTGCCGCGCACCGGCTCCTCGGCGCTGTCCTACCTGCTCTCCAGCGACCCGGCGATCCGCTACCTGCGCGTCTGGGAAAGCAGCCGCCCCTGCCCGCCGCCCGGCACCGTCGAAGGCCCCGATCCGCGCCGCGGCGTCTCCGCCAGCACCGCCGACGAAAACCTCAAGGGCGGCACCCGTACCCCCAGCGGGATCGATGGCGCCATGGAGTGCCAGGACCTCATGGCGCTCGATTTCAAGAGCCAGATCTTCCAGGCATTTGCCCGGATTCCCCGCTATTCCGACTGGCTGATGCAGGCCGACCTGAACGGCACCTACGCCTACCACAAACGCACCTTGAAACTGCTCCAGTGGCGCCAGCCCACCCGTCCCTGGCGGCTCAAGGCCCCTACGCACATGCTCTATCTGGATGCGCTGGTTTCGGCCTATCCGGATGCCCGCTTCGTCATGACGCATCGCGATCCGAGCGAGGTGATCCTCTCGGTGGCCACCGTCTATGCCGACATCATCGGCAAGTTCAGCGACACGCTCGACCATGGCTATCTCGGCGAGCTCAACCTGCGGTGCTGGTCAGAGGCGATGCGGCGCGCGATCGCCTTTCGCGATGCCGGAGGGGACCATCGGTTCCACGATATCCATTTCCGCGCGATGCTCCGCGATCCGATCGGCGAGGTCCGCGGCCTTTACGACTGGCTGGGCGAGCCGGTCTCCCCCGAGTTCGCGCGGGCGATGGCCGTGTGGTGGACCTCGAACGAGAGCGGCGAGCGCATGGCCAAGCCCGATCCGGCGCTTTTCGGGCTCGAACCCGCCGCGATACGCGGACATTTCGGCGAATATCTCGCGCGGATGGAGCGCTGGGCCCCGTTCGACGAGGCGGCATGACGCATCTCAAACCACGGGCCCGACCAGGGGCCAAACCACAGGTGACAACAATGAGCGAAGTAATCAGCGGCCCGGTGCAGTTCGACGCCGCCGCGCGTGAAGCGCAGACGATCCTCGGCGGGCCGCGCTACACGCCGCTGCGGCTCGATGAGGTGAGCCCCGAGGGGCAGGAGCAGGTCGACGCGATTCGCGCCGCCTTCCACATTCCCGAAAGCCGCCCCTTCCCCGATGTCAGCCTCATCACCCTGCGCCATCCCGGCATGTTCAAGGGGCAGATGGTCCTTGGCATCGAACTGGCAGCAAAGGGCACGATCCCCGGCCGCGAACGCGAACTGATGATCCTGCGCCTTGCCCTGCTGGCCCGCGCGCCGTTCGAATGGTGCGAACATGTGGATATCGGCAAGGCGTTCGGCATCGATGGCGAGGATATCGACCGGGTGATCGCCGGTTCCGCCGCTCCGGGGTGGAGCGAACACGAATCGGCCATGCTGCGCGCGGTGGAGGAACTCGTGGCTGACCACTGCGTCAGCGATTCGACCTGGGACGTGCTGGCCAAGACCTGGGACGAGATGCAGATGCTGGAGCTTCCGATGCTGATCGGTGCCTATCTGATGACGGCGATGCAGCAGAATTCCCTGAAAATTCAGCCCAAGGGCGGTTTCGACTACCGCTAGAGGCGCGATTCGCAGGCGCCCTTGCCGAAGGCGGGCGCCTGCGGGTTCCCGATTCGGCGATTCGAATCGCTCCCGAATCACCCCGATTCGCAGGCCGTCGTCCGACCCGGACGGCGGCCTTTTCATGCGTGGAATATCACCCGTTTTTCTGCACGGCTCGTCGGCGGCGGCCGCGTGGACAGTCCTGTGGAAAATGCCGGTATATCCCCGGCAGAACCGAGGGAAAACCTATGGATTTCAGGGTAAAAAATGGGCCGGGGCGGTTTCTCGCGCATGGCGTGAAATCGCCCCGGCCCAGTCGACAGGAAGGGCAGGCAGGCGCCCCATGACAAGCGCCGGCCCTAGGTCCTTGGTGCAGGCTTGACGGGCAAGACAAGCTGCGTACACATAGCTAATGATAATCATTCGCAAATACAAGCCCATGGAGAACCAGGCATGTATCAGTACGTCGATCGCCCCCTGAATTCGCTCGACGAGGGCTGCCGCTTCCTCGTCTGGTCCATGCGCGCCTGGGTCACTACGCTGGGCCGCCGCCAGTGCCCGGCACAGGCTCTGGCCCCCGCTTTCGCCAAGTGGCGGATGATCGGCGGCCTCCAGCCCTTCCACCGCGCGATGCTGCTGTTCAACCGCGACGCGCTGGAAACCTTCGCGTTCTGCCCGATGGCCTGCAGCCACGTTTCCGAGCACGAGGCTGTGATCCTCGAACTCATCACCTCGCTGCGTGACCGGGGCGCCCAGCAAACCCGTGACACGCTGGAACTGGTGATTTCCGAGGACAGCGTGGGCGACATGCTGGAAACGCTCTCCAAGCTCGGCGCGGCGATGGCCATTGCCGGGATTTTCCCCGGCGAGACGATCGAGGCGAAGAACGTCCGCGACTGAAGATGCAAAACGGGGGGCACAAGGCCCCCCGCTTCCTTCTCGCGATGACCGGCCTGTCAGGGCCTGCCCCCGTCAGACCTGGGCAGGCGCCAGTCTCGGGCTGAGCAGGTGGACCACCAGCAGCGCCACCAGATAGGCGCTGGCGCAGATCGCGAAGAGCACTTCGTAGCTGTGCGTGGCGTCGAGGATGTAGCCTGCGAAAAGCGCCATCCCCATGCCGCCGAAAGCGCCCACGGTGCCGCCGATGCCGACCACCGAGCCCACCGCACCGCGCGGGAACACGTCGGAAGGCAGCGTGTAGAGGTTGGCCGAGAACGCCTGGTGCGCCGCCGTGGCCAGCCCGATCACCAGCACCGCGGACCACACGCTGTCGATGCTCTGCGCGAACCAGATCGGCAGGACACAGACCGCGCAGATCAGCATCGTGATCTTGCGGGCGAAGTTGGGCGTGCGGCCCGCCTTGATGAGCTTCGAGGACAGCCAGCCGCCGCCGACGCTGCCGAGATCGGAAATCAGGTAGATCCCCGCCAGCGGCAGGCCGAAGGTCTTGAGATCGAGGTCATAGCGCTCGAACAGGTAGCCGGGCAGCCAGAACAGGAAGAACCACCAGATCGGGTCGATCAGGAACTTGCCGAGCGCATAGGCCCAGGTCTCCTTCACGGTGAGCAGGCGCGCCCAGCCGATCTTCTCGACCGGATCGGCGGGGTCCTGCTGGATCCAGGCGAGTTCGGCCGGGGTGACGCGGCCATGCTCGCCGGGATGGCGATAGATCGCCCACCATGCGCCCAGCCACAGCACGCCGAAGATGCCGGTGACGAAGAACGCCATGCGCCAGTCGAACCAGAGCACCAGCAGCGGCACGATCAGCGGCGTGAGAATGGCGCCGACATTGGCCCCGGCATTGAACAGGCCGATGGCGAAGGCGCGTTCCTTCTGCGGGAACCAGTCCGTCACGGCGCGGATACCGGCCGGGAAGTTGCCCGATTCGCCGATCCCCAGGCCGAAGCGGGCGGCGGCGAACGAGGTCAGCCCCGAAGCGAAGCCGTGCGCCATGTGGCTCACCGTCCAGATGACGATGGCGATGGTGTAGCCCAGCCGCGCGCCCAGTGCATCGACCACCTTGCCGAACGAGAGGTAGCCGATGGCGTAGGCAAGCTGGAACCAGAAGACGATTTCCGCGAAGTCGCTTTCGCTCCAGTGGAATTCGCCCGCCAGCGTCGGCTTGAGCACGCCGATCATCTGGCGGTCGATATAGTTGATCGCCGTGGCCGCGAAGAGCAGCGCGACGATCGTCCAGCGATAGCGGCCGGCGGTGGGGTGAAGGCCGGTCCGGTCTACCTTGGCCGTTCCAGCGATACCTGCATCCATTGATCCTGCTCCCTTTTCGGCGGCGTTCTTGTGGGCCTGCCGATCGATCTGTCCTGTCAGGCGGGCACCGCCGCCGCGATCCGGCAGCTCACGCTGCCATGGCCTTCGAAGTGCGCGGTCACGCCCTGCCCCGGCACGACCGGGTGGACCCCGGTAACCGCGCCCGTCGAAACCCAGGTGCCGCCGCTGCAATCGATGCCGCGGGCCGAAAGGTTCGCCAGCAGGAAGCGCACCGCGCCGAGGGGGCCGTCGAGCATCGTTGCCGTGGTTGCCTCGGCGATGGTTTCGCCGTCGATCTCGAAGCGGACGCCGATGGTCTCGAAGGCGGCGGTTTCCCAGCCTTCGAGGGCCGGGCCAACGACCATGCCGGCATTGTTGCCGAAATCGGAGATCGTCACCGGCGGGCCGTCGGCATTGATGCCGGGATAGGGCGAGCTGGCCACTTCGATGCCGATATGGACGGCATCGAGAACCTTGCGCGTCTCCGCGTCGTCCGCCGGCACCGTGCCGTTCCAGCCGGGCGCGACATGCAGGAGGAATTCGGCCTCGGCAGCGGCAAAGCCCTGCGCGAAGACGGGCATCTCGGGCGCTTCACCCGAACTTGCCGTGACCACGCTATCCGCGAAGATCGGCCCGGACAGCCGGTTCGCGCCGAGGCGCGCGTCTTCGGGGGCGTTGATCCTGCCGACCTTCCAGCCGGCCACCGTGCGGCCGTCAAGGCCGATGGCGCGGTCCTGGATGGCATAGGCGCCCGACAGGTCGGTAGGCGCCTCTCCGGGGTAGATCGTCAATGCGCGTTTCTCGCGTCGTGCCGCCACGAATGCACTCGCAACCGCGTGTGCCTGTTCGTGGGGAGCCTGCTCGGTCGAACTCATCCCAAACCCTTCGTTGTTCTGATTTCGTCGTTAAAGGAAACCGGTGTCATAAGCAAATCGATACTTGCCCGCGCGGGTGCTGCCTCAGCCGTTCAGAGGGTTACGCCGCGCTTCCAGACCGCGATGGCGCGCTGGCCGCCGCGCTCCGAGGCCGTGGCCTCCCCGCTGGCGATCGCGCAGATCCGCTGGAGGAAAGCGGCATCGGCAGCGTCCTGCCCGAGATCGAGCGCGATCGAGGCGTCGAAATCGATCCAGTGCGGCTTGGCCTCGGACAGGCGGCGGTTGGAGGCGACCTTCACCGTCGGCACCGGGAAGCCCAGCGGCGTGCCGCGTCCGGTGGTGAACAGCACCAGGGTCGCCCCCGAAGCGGCGAGCGCGGTGGAGGACACCGCATCGTTGCCCGGCGCCTCCAGCAGGGTGACGCCCGGCACGCTGGCCTGACCGCCATAATCGATCACATCGCACAGCGGCGCGGAGCCCGCCTTCTGGACCGCGCCCAGCGATTTCTCCTCCAGCGTGGTGATCCCGCCCGCAAGGTTGCCCGGCGAGGGGTTCTCCGAAACCGGCAGGCCCTGGTCGAGATAATAGCGCTTGAAACGGTTCACGAGGCCGGCCGCCGCCTCGAACACCTCGCGCGAGGTCGCACGGTCCAGGAGGGCCTGTTCGGCGCCGAATATCTCGGGAATCTCGGTGAGGATCGCCTTGCCGCCCGCGTCCGAGATCGTTTCCGAAAGCCGCCCCAGCAGCGGATTGGCGGTGAGCCCCGAGAAGCCGTCCGAACCGCCGCACTTGAGCCCGATGGTCAGGGCCGAAAGCGGCAGTTCGACCCGGCGGGCGCCGGCCGCTTCCTCGACCAGTTCGTCCACCAGCCGGCCCGCTTCCTCGATCTCGTTCCCGGCGGACTGGCTGGAAAGCATCCGCAGCTTGGACCGCGCCCATACCGGCACCGCCGCAACCAGCGCATCGAGCTGGTTGGATTCGCAGCCAAGCCCAAGCAGCAGCACGCCCGCCGCATTGGGGCTGGCGGCAAGCCCGGCGAGCAGGGCGCGGGTGCCGTCGAGATCGTCGCCAAGCTGCGAGCAGCCGTGGGGGTGCGCGAAGGCATGCACACCGTCGATCCGGCCCGCCGCGATGAGCGCCGCATGGCGCCCCTGCGCCTCGCGGGCGACCTGTTCGGCGGTCATGCCGACACAGCCGACCGTGGGCAGTATCCAGATCTCGTTGCGGGTCGCCGCGCGGCCGTCGGCGCGCAAATAGCCCTGCCATGTCAGGTCGGTTCCCGCACGCGGGCCATGGGCCTGCGCTTCGCCGGGGTGGGGCGCGTAGGCGAGCTCGCCGGCCAGCGCGGTTTCCACATTGTGGGTGTGGACATGGCCGCCCGCCGGGATCGCCTGCGTGGCGCGGCCGATCGGCTGGCCGTACTTCACCACCGTGTCCCCTGCCGCGATATCGGCGAGGGCGAACTTGTGTCCCTGCCCCACGTCCTCGCGCAGCGCGAGGCCGTCCACCACTTCGCCAGAGGCGAGCGGGCGCAGCGCGACGGCCACGGTGTCGCGGGGGTGGATACGAATCGAGGCGGGGATTTCTGAAGGCATCGTAGGACCGGAGTTAGCGCGGAATTGAGGACTTCCAAGAAAAGGAAACCGGTGTCATCTTGCCTTTCCGCAAGCAAGAAGGCAAGCGGCTGACAACAGATCGGCGAAACCGCAAGCGGTCCGTCAAAAGGGGCGAGGATGCCGGAAGAACACAAACGCGACGCCAAGCCCACCATCAACGACGTCGCCCGGCTCTCCGGCGTGTCGAAGAAGACCGTCAGCCGCGTCATCAACAAGTCGCCCCTGCTGAACCAGGCCACGCGCGAGAAGGTCGAAGCGGTGATCGCCGAAATCGGCTATGTGCCCAACCCGCAGGCCCGCGCGCTGGCGCTGCGGCGCAACTTCCTGATCGGCCTGATCCACGACAACCCCAACGCGCAGATGGTGCTGGGCGTGCAGGAAGGCATTCTGGACGCGATCCGCGACACCGAGTTCGCGCTGGTGGTCCGCCCCGTGGATCGCCATTCCCCCACGATGCTGGAGGACATCCGCCGCTTCATCGAGCAGCAGCGCCTCTACGGCGTGCTGCTGCTGCCGCCGATCTCCGAGAACGACGGCCTCGCCGCCGTCTGCCGCGAGCTTGGCTGCACGCTGGTCCGCATGGGTTCGGCCCGTCTGGATGACGACAAGCACCTCGTCGCCTCGAACGACCGTCATGCCGTGCGCGAGGCGGTGGCATGGCTGGTGAGCCTTGGCCACAAGCGCATCGGCTTCATCGCCGGGCCGGAAGGCTTCCGCTCCGCTCACGAGCGCGAACTGGGCTTTGCCGACGGGCTTGCCGGCGCCGGCCTCGAACCGGACCCGGCCATCACCGCGCGGGGCAACTACCGCTTCGAATCGGGCCTTGCCGCGGGGGAGCGCCTGCTGTCCGCCGAACCGCGCCCCACCGCGATCTTCTCCAGCAACGACGAGATGGCCGCCGGCGTGCTTCATGCGGCGCGGGCGAAGGGCATTTCGGTGCCCGAGCAGCTTTCCATCATCGGCTTCGACGATACCGCCATCGCCGCGCATATCTGGCCGCCGCTGACCACGGTGCGCTGGCCGATCGTGCCGATGGCGACCGCCGCCGCCCGCAAGCTGATCGAGCCGGCCAGCGCCGCTTCGCAGCCATCGCTGTTCCTCTCGGACCTCGTGCGCCGCGCCTCGGTGGCGCCGCCCTCCCCGGACCGCTGAGCGCCGCGGTTCAGGCACATGGGGACAAACACGCCCCGCAGGACATTGACACCGGTTACCAAAGCCGGATAAGACTTGACCTGAAACGCAATAGCGTCCCACCATACGGAACTGAATTCCACAAGGGAGAGAGCCCCCGTGTTCTGCAAGACCTACCACGCCACCCATCCCGACATGATGGAGTGCGTCTCCAACGAGGAACTGCGCGATCGCTACCTCGTCGGCGGCATGTTCGAGGACGGCAAGGTCAACCTCAACTATTCGCACAACGAACGCTTCGTGATCGGCGGCGCGGTGCCTTCGCAGGGTCCGCTCAAGCTGCCCGCGCAGACCGTTCCCAAGAGCGCGGAAGGCAAGCCCTTCCTTGAGCGCCGCGAAGCCGGCATCACCAACATCGGCGGCCCCGGCGCGATCACGGTCGACGGCCAGCGCTTCGAGGTGGGCAACAAGGAATGCCTCTACGTGCCGATGGGCTCGGACGAGGTGATCTTCGAGGGTGAGACCGCGCGCTTCTACATCGCCTCGGTCCCCGCGCATAAGGCCTGCCCGATCAAGCTGATCACGCTGGCCGAAGCGAACCCGCTGGCCCGCGGCGATCTGGCCAATTCGAACCAGCGCACGATCTACCAGCTCGTCATCCCCGGCGTCTGCGAAAGCGCGCAGCTGCTGCTGGGCCTCACCGTGCTGGAAGAAGGTTCGGTGTGGAACACGATGCCGCCGCACCTTCATGACCGCCGCAGCGAGATCTACCTCTACTTCGAACTGCCCGAAGAGAACGACCGCATCTTCCACTACATGGGCGAGCCCGACCAGATGCGCCACATCGTGATCGCCAACGAAGAGGCCGTCATCAGCCCGCCGTGGTCGATCCACATGGGTTCGGGCACCAAGAAGTACGCGTTCATCTGGGCCATGGGCGGGGAAAACCTCGACTATACCGACATGAACGTGCTGGATATCTGCCAGCTTCAGTAGGGTATCCGTTCGGACGCGGCTCCGTCGCGCCCCTCGTCACCGGCGGGGAGCGGAGCGACGGAGCCACGCCCGCAACGACGAAGTCGATGCCGAACGCGGAGCCAACGGTGCGAAACCGCACCCGCCGGCACGATCAGATTGGGACAGGACAGACTATGGCGATTTCCTTCAGCCTCGAAGGCAAGGCCGCGCTCGTGACCGGCGCCAACACCGGGATCGGACAGGCTATTGCCGTGGCACTCGCCGAAGCCGGCGCCGACGTGGCCCTTGCCGGGCGCAGCGAACCGGCGGAAACCATTGCGCTGGTCGAAGCGACCGGCCGCAAGTGCGTGAACATCAAGGCCGACCTCTCCTCGATCGAGCCCGTGGGCCGCGTGATCGACGAAGCGGTGGCCGGGCTCGGCAAGATCGATATCCTCGTCAACAACGCCGGGATCATCCGCCGCGACGACCTGCTGCAGTTCTCCGAAGAGGACTGGGACGCGGTGATGGACACCAACCTCAAGACCCTGTTCTTCCTCAGCCAGGCAGCGGCGAAGGGCATGGTGGAGCGGGGCGCCATTGGTGGTAGCCGGGGCAAGATCGTCAACATCGCCTCTCTGCTCACCTTCCAGGGCGGCATCCGCGTGCCGAGCTATGCGGCGGCGAAGTCGGGCGTGGGCGGCGTGACCAAGGCCATGGCCAACGAACTCGCGCCGAGGGGCGTGCAGGTCAACGCCATCGCTCCGGGCTACATCTCCACCAACAACACCGCAGCCCTTCAGGGCGACGAGACGCGCAACCGCCAGATCCTGGAGCGCATTCCCACCGGCCGCTGGGGTGATCCCCGCGACATCGCCGGCGCCGCCGTGTTTCTTGCTTCCCCGGCTGCGGATTATGTTACAGGCCACGTCCTCGCCGTAGACGGCGGTTGGCTCGCGCGCTGAGGATTACCAAGACTATGACTGGCCACGTTACCTGCTTCGGCGAAGTTCTCATCCGTTTCGCCACGCATGATGCACGGCTCGTGGTCCAGTCGGATTCGCTCGACATGGTGGTGGGCGGGGCGGAAGCCAATGTCGCCTCGGGGCTCGCCTCGCTCGGCCACGAGGTCCGCCTGGTCTCGCGCCTGCCCGCCAACCCGCTGGGCGACAAGGCCCGCGCCGCGCTGGGCTCGGCGGGGATCGGCCTTTCCGGCGTCACCTCCGGGCCGGGCCGCATGGGGCTCTACTTCCTCGAAACCGGCGCCGGGCTGCGTCCTTCCGCGATCACTTACGACCGCGCCGGCAGTGCCTTCGCGCAGTCCTCGGTGGACGATTTCGACTTTGCCGCCGCGCTGGACGGCGCGCGGCTGCTGCACCTTTCCGGCATCACGCCCGCACTCGGGCCGGGCGGCGTCTCGCTCGCCAGGGCCGCGGTGCGCGCCGCGCAGGAAGCCGGCGTGCCGATCTGCTTCGATGGCAATTACCGCGCGCTGCTGTGGGAAAGCTGGGACAGCAACCCGCGCGAAGTGCTCACCGAACTGGTCAGCGCGGCCACGGTGATGATCGGCAATCACCGCGACATCTCGCTGCTGCTGGGCGGCACCTTCTCGGGCGACGGTGAAGACCGCCGCCGCGAGGCTGCCGAGGCCGCCTTCGCGGCCTTCCCGGGCCTCCAGATCATCGCCTCCACGGCGCGCCATGTCGTCAACGCCGGGCATCACCGCATCGCCGCCCGCGTGGACGGCCGCGACGGCGCGGTGCAGACGGCCGAGGCCGACGTGACCGGCATCGTCGATCGCATCGGCACCGGCGATGCCTTCGCGGCGGGCGTGCTGCACCAGTGGCTGGAAGGCGGCGACCTTTCGGCCATGGCCCATGCCGGCCTCGCCTATACGGTGCTCAAGCATTCGCTGCACGGCGACATGAGCCTGATCGGCCGGGCGGAACTGGAAGCGTTCTCGATCGCCGGGGGCGACGTGCGGCGGTGACCGGAAGCTGATGCGTTTGCGTCGCCCCGGACATGATCCGGGAAGGCGCCGGGGGAAGAGGCACTGCCATGACGGCCAGACACATCACGCGCCGCACTCTCGTAAAGTCCGCCGCGGCACTTGCCGCGATAGCCCCTGCGCCGCTTCTCGCCCGCCCCTCCGCGCGTGCCGACAGCCCGGTGGCGGGGCGCTACCTCGGCCTTGCCGAACAGGGCGTGCTCGCCTTCAAGGGCATCCGCTACGGCCGCGCGCCGCGCTTTGCCCGCGCCGTCGCCGAACCCTGGTCCGGTCCGCGCCTCGAAGCCCGGACCTTCGCGCCGATCTGCCCGCAGCGCGGCTCCGGTAGCGAGCGTCAGTCCGAAGACTGCCTTTTCCTCAACGTCTGGACACCCGAAGCGAACCCCGCCGCGAAGCGCGCGGTCATGGTCTACTTCCACGGCGGCGCCTATACCACCGGCTCGGTCACCGATCCGCTTACCCACGGCGCGAAGCTGGCGGCCGGGGGCGACGTGGTGGTCGTCACCGTCAATCACCGGCTCAACGCGCTGGGCCATGCCTGGCTGCGACCTTTCGGCGCCCGCTATGCCGACAGCGGCAACCTCGGCCAGCTCGACCTGATCCTCGCCCTGCAATGGGTGCGCGAACATATTGCGCAGTTCGGCGGAGACCCGGCACGGATCATGGTGTTCGGCCAGTCGGGCGGCGGCGCCAAGATCGCCACGCTCATGGCCATGCCGGCCGCGCAAGGGCTGTTCCACACTGCCGCCACCATGAGCGGCCAGCAGGTGCAGGCCAACGGGCCGATGCACGCCTGGGCCCGCACGCAGGCGCTCATGGCGGCGCTGAAGCTGGCGCCCGGCGATGTGGAGAGTTTGCGGACGATGCCCGTGGAACGACTGGTGGAGGGCCTTGGCGCCACCGATCCGGTCATGGGCGGCCCGGTCTATTTCGGCCCGGTGCTCGACATGACCAACCTGCCGCGCCATCCGTTCTGGCCGGACGCCGCGCCGCAGTCTCTCGGCGTGCCGATGATCCTGGGCAATACCCACGATGAAACCCGCGCCTTCCTCGACCCGCGCGGCAGCAAGCTGAAGGGGCTGGACTGGGGCAACCTGGCCGAGCGGATGAGCCGCGAGGTGAAGATCGATCTCGACCCGCAATGGGTGGTGGACCACTACCGCGCCCATGAGCCGGGCTGGAGCGTCGAACAGGTCTATTACGCCGCCACCACGGCGGGTCGCTCATGGCCGGGGCAAGTCATCGAGGCCGACGAACGCGCGAAGGCAGGTGCGCGGGAAACCTGGGTCTATCAGCTCGAACGCCCCTCTCCAGTCGATCCGCTGCGCGGCGCGGCGCATACCGATGACATTCCCTACGTCTTCGGCACGCTCGATGCGCCGGGCAGCTTTTCAGGCACGGACGCAGGCGCGCAGGCCTTGAGCAAGGCGATGATGGGGGCCTTCGCCGGGCTCGCCAGGACAGGACGGCCGGGCATCGCGGACTGGGCGGCCTACGCCCTGCCCTCCCGCCAGACCATGGTGTTCGGGGACAATGTCCGCGTGGAGAACGACCCGCGCGGCTGGCAGCGGGAATTGTGGGCCACGGCGCCCTATGTGCAGCCGGGAACCTGAAGCCGCCGCAAGAGCGCAGGGGAGCGCGATGCCCCCCCTGCGCACCCTTTCACTTCTTCCCGGCGGAACCCGGCGGATTGGGATAGGCGATCACCAGCGAAAGCGGCTCGTCGCCCTTCTGCCAGATGCCGACGACCGCGCCGTTGTAGAGATAGGCCGTCATCCCCGGCCGGAGCGCCGCGCGCTTTCCGTCCGAAACCACCTCACCCTCGCCCGAGAGCACATAGTACACCTCGTCATGCGCGATGGGATGCTCGCCGATCGCCGCCCCCTTGTGAAGCACGCGGCGGCGGAATTCCATCGTGCGCGGCGCGGGCGCGGCATCGGAGATGCGGTAGGCCGTGCTCATGCCGATGGCGCCGTGCGGAGGGGCTTCCTCGCGCACGGTGTCCTTCTCATCGATCACGGCCATCGGCGGCGCGCCCGTGGCGGATGCGGCCATCAGCAGCAGGGCCGCGATCACTTCGCGGCCCCTTCGCGCATTTCCTTGTCGCGGGCAGAGAGCTTTTCCTGCGCCCCTGCCTTCTGGCCCGGATAAATCCCCGATTTCGGCGTCATCGTCGCAAGGTTCCAGTCCTTCTCCACGAAGGCGGCGCGAGTCGGCGCCGGATGGGGATAGCCGCCGACGACCTTCTCGTCGTCGATCACCTCGCCGCGTCCTTCGGCGACGAAGAACAGCACGCGGATATCGTCAGGCGCACGGTCCCACGGGCGGGCGCCGACCGATGCCAGCAGCCCGGTCTCGAGATCGGCGGCCGGGACCACCTTGTAGCCATCGAGGCTGGCGAGCGGCTGCGGCGATTCGATCACTTTCGCCTTGGTCACGCCGTAGCGGCCCAGCATCGGCGCGGGATTGCCCCAGCGATCCACGTTGATGTTGTCCTTGCTGAACCAGGCAAGATCGCCGTCGCCGCCCAGCGTCAGGAACGGCAGACCCGGCGCAGTGGTGTTGCCCGCACGCATGACGTTGCCCACGGCCGTGATCTCGCCGGTGACATAGGGATGCCCCGCCCATTCGAGGTTCATCAGGTTGTAGTGCACCGCGCGGTGGCCGGGATCGTAGATCATGTTGTTGACCATGAGCACCTGCGCCCCGCCCTTCACCAGCGGCGAACGCTCCATGTTGTGGGCCCAGACGTTGCGGTAGAAGACGATGCCGGTGGCATTGTCGTGCACCAGCGAGCCCTTGGAATGCTCGCCCTTGGGATGGCTGGCATCGGCCAGGCCTTCGGCTGCGAGGTTTTCGCGGAACAGCACGTCATGGCTGGTCGCCGTGCGCCATTCCTTCACGGTGTTGCCGTTGAAACGCGGCCCGGAAGTCGACATGTTCTCGTCGATCGCCCAGAAGAAGCTGCAATGCTCCACCACCACGTTATGCGCGGCAACGGTGGAGAAGGCGTCCGCTTCCCAGCCGGAAAGCTTGGGCTGGCCGTCCACCCCGGTCATCACGCGAAGGTGGCTGATCTTGACGTCGTGCCCCTTGAGATCGATCCCGCCGCGAACGATGGTCACGCCCGGCGAAGGCGCGGTCTGCCCGGCGATGGTGAGGTAGGGCTCGTCGATTTCCATGACCGAGCGTTCAAGGTCGATCACCCCGCCCACTTCGAACACCACGGTGCGCTTGCCCTTCGCCTCGACCGCTTCCCTGAGCGATCCGGGGCCGTCCTTGGCCAGGGTCGTGACGCGAATGATTCGCCCGCCGTCGCCGCCCCGGGTCGGGTCTGCAGCCTGCGCCCCGGCCAGCTGCGGGACCGCCGAAATCGCCAGAATTGCGGCCGAAACCGTGAGGGTAAGACGGCTCATCTGCCTCTTTTCTTTCACTGTGCTCTCCCGTTGACCTGCTTCTCACAGGGGTTCTTGACAGGGCGCTGTCCCTGCGGCAATAACTAATGACACCGGTTACCAAGACCGGCAAGAACGAACTGACGGTCGCAATGAAACGACGATACGCGGTTCGGAAGACGTGCGCCGACAAGGCGTGGAGGATGGCGTTGCAAGACGCCGGGAGCAGGTGCCGGAGAAGGGAAGCGCCAAAGGCGCGAACACCTCTGACACCGGTATCAATTGGCCAAAACGGCCATGAAGGCCACAACGGCTACAGGGGGAGTGATCATGCGCCTGAATATTTCCAAGGTTCATGTTTCGAGGATTTCGCTACTGAAGGCAGCTCTCGTCGCGGGCAGTGCGCTGGCATTGCCGCACGCAGCCTTCGCACAGGATACCGCCGCCGCAGGCCAGACCGCGACGGAAGACGGCACCGCCGCGCAGGAAATCATCGTGACCGGTTTCCGCAAGTCGCTCGAAGCCGCGCTCAACGTGAAGCGCGAATCCGTCAGCGCCGTCGATGCCGTCGTCGCCGAGGACATGGCCAAGTTCCCTGACCAGAACCTTGCCGAATCGCTCCAGCGCATCCCCGGCATCTCGATCCAGCGTGACGGCGGCGAAGGCCGGGCGATCACCGTGCGCGGCCTTGGCGCCCAGTTCACCCGCGTCCGCGTGAACGGCCTCGAAACGATCGCGACCAGCTCCGACGGCGCTTCCGCCAACCGCGACCGCGCGTTCGACTTCAACGTCTTCGCCTCGGAACTGTTCAGCAGCCTCGTGGTCCACAAGACCGCCGAAGCCAGCCTCGACGAAGGCTCGCTGGGCGCGGTGGTCGATCTCAACACCGGCAATCCGCTGGCGGGCAAGGCCGGTCTTTCCGCCGTGCTCAACATGCAGGGTTCCTACAACGACCTGTCCAAGAACGTCGGCCCGCGCCTTGCCGGCCTGCTGTCCTGGCGCAACGATGCCGGCACTTTCGGCGTCAACCTTTCGGCGGCCTATTCGCACACCGATACGCTGGAAACCGGCAACAACACCGTCCGCTGGTCGCAGGCCTACTTCAACTCGGTGAACGGCACGCCCTGCTTCTATTCGGACGTCGGCCCGACCGGCGGCAACCCGGTGAACTCCGGCGGCGGCTACCGTCCTTCCGAAGCCTGCGACGCGGCAGCGCTCTCGTTCCACGCCCGCATCCCGCGCTACGGCAAGGTCGAGCATGATCGCCGCCGCCTCGGCCTGACCGGCTCGATCCAGTTCGAACCGACCGACCGCACCAAGCTCTCGATCGACGGCCTCTATTCCTCGTTCAAGGAAAACCGTTCGGAACAGTGGCTGGAAGTCCTCGCCCGCTCGAACGAACGCCGCTTCAACCTCGTGGACCCGGTCTACGACGACAAGGGCACGATGATCGCAGGCACTTACGACAATGCCTGGGTCCGCACCGAAAGCTACCTGCGCAAGTCGGAGACCGAATTCTACCAGTTCGGCGCGACCTGGGACCAGGACGTGACCGACACCTTCCGCTTCACGGCGCTGGGCGGTTTCTCGCAGTCGAACGCCGACATCCCGGTGGAAACCACTTTCGCCTACGACAACCGCAACGCGAACGGTTTCGACTTCGACTATTCCGACATGAAGTCGCCGGTGCTGAACTACGGTCTGGACGTGACCAATCCGGCGAATTTCCAGCTCGCCGAAATCCGCGACCGTCCGTCCTACGTTAAGAACAAGTTCAAGACCGCCCAGCTGCGCACCGAATGGGACATGGCGGACGGCTTCACCGTGAAGGCGGGCGGCGTCTGGCGTCGTTACGACTTCCGTACGCAGCTGTTCCAGCGTGACACCGCCGCCTGCGCCACCAACGGCCAGCCGGACCTGATCCTGGGCCAGGTGACCTGCTCGTCCAGCGTCTACGGCCTGCCCGTCACCTCCGACATCTCGCGCCTCATCAATCTCGGTGACGCCGGACAGCCGGGCGGCACCACCAGTTCGTGGATCGTGGCCGACATCGACAAGGCGGCGAACTACACCAATCTCTATGCCCGTACGGCCGTCGAGGATCTCGGGAACAATCGCCGCGTGCGCGAGGAAACCTCGGGCGGCTACCTCCAGTTCGACGTCAAGGGCGATATCCTGGGCCTCGAATTCGCGGGCAATGCCGGCGTTCGCTACGCCCATACCAAGCAGACCTCGACCGGCTACACCGCAGGCGTAGCCGCGACCGTTGGGCGCAGCTACGACGACTGGCTGCCGGCAATGAACATCGCGTTCTACCCGCGCCATGACGTGATCGTGCGCGGCGCGATCGCCAAGGTCATCACGCGCCCCTCGCTGGGCAACCTCAACCCCGGCGGCTCGGTCGACGGGTTCAACTACCGCGTGACCTTCGGCAATCCGTTCCTCAACCCCTACCGGGCGACCAATTTCGACGCCTCAGTGGAATGGTACTTCGCACCGCAGGCGCTGGTTTCTGTGGCGGGCTTCATCAAGAAGATCGAGAGTTTCCCGGTTGCGGGCACCTATACCGCCACGCTGCCGCAGCTCGGCCTTGGCCGCGACGTGCTGGGGCAGAGCACGCCTGCCTACATCGATTACGACCCGAACCAGGAGTACATCGTCTCCGCTCAGGTCAACGGCAAGGGCGCGACGCTCAAGGGCGTGGAACTGGCGCTGCAACTGCCCTTCACCTTCCTGCCGGGCATCCTCACCCACACCGGCTTCCAGGGCAACGCCACCTTCATCGACAGCAGCGCCGACTACCAGATCACCGGTCCGGCCGTTTCCGCCTGCACCCGCAACCCGACGACCAATGCCTGCGGCCTCTCCGGCGTCTCGGCGATCTACAACAACACTCTGCTGGGCGTGTCGAAGAAGGCCTGGAACGCCACGCTCTATTACGACGACGGCAAGTTCAGCATCCGCGGCTCGGTCAGCTATCGCGGCCCGTTCAGCGACGCCACCAGCGCGACCGGCAATATCTTCGAGGGTTACGGTTCGTACACCAGCGTCGATGCGGCGATCCGCTATCAGGCGACCGAATGGATGGAACTGTCGATCGACGGCAACAACCTGACCGACGAATATCGCTACCGCACCAACGACATCTACGCGCAGCGCAATTACGAGAACAACCACTTCGGCCGCACCATCCTGTTCGGCGCGCGCCTCAAGTATTGACCTTTGCCCGGCAGCAATGCCGAATGAAGTGAACTGAAAGCAACGAAGAGGAAGCCGCCATGACCATCGACCGCCGATCGTTCATGGCGGCTTCCCTTGCCTCGGGCCTCCTGCCGGGGCTGACGGCTGGAACCGCGCAAGCGCAGACGGCAGCACCTTTCGACAGCACCCGGTCTCCGCCGGCGGGATTGCCCGAACCCGGCGAGACCATCGACCTGTGGCCCCGCGGCGCGCCGGGAATGCCCGCCACTCCTCCTGTGGAAACCGTTACCGAACGCTCCACCAACGGGCAGGTCAACGACCGTTCCGTTACCGGGACCACCCGCCCGCGCATGGTGGTGTTCCGGCCGGACCGCCCCAATGGCGCGGCCGTGCTCATCACGCCGGGCGGCGGCTATGCCCTCGTCGTCATCGACAAGGAGGGCTACGAGATGGCCCGCTGGCTCGCCGCGCGCGGCTTCACCGCCTTCGTCCTGTTCTACCGCCTGCCGGGCGAGGGCTGGGCCGATCGGCAGGACGTGCCGCTGGCCGATGCCCAGCGCGCCATCCGCCTGATCCGCCACCGCGCCAAGGATTACGGCGTGCAGCCGGAGCGTGTTGCCGCCATGGGCTTTTCGGCCGGCGGCCATGTCTGCGCCAGCCTCTCCACCCGCTACGACGCCCAGGTCTACAAGCCGGTCGACGCGGCGGACAGGCTTTCCGCCCGCCCCTTCTGCGCAGCCCCGATCTATCCGGTGGTCTCGATGGACCCCGCCGTCGCTCACGCGGGCTCGCGCAGGCTGCTGCTCGGCTCTTCTCCCACGCCGGAAATGGAGGCCGCGCACTCACCGGACCGCACGGTTCCCAAAGGCGCGCCGCCGCACTTCCTGCTCCACGCGGAGGACGATCCCGCCGTTCCGGTGGACAACAGCCTGCGGCTGCGCGCCGCGCTCAAGGCGCAAGGCGTTCCGGTGGAAACCCACCTCTTCGCGCAGGGCGGCCACGGCTTCGGCCTGCGCGGCACGATCGGCAAGCCGGTCGAGGCATGGCCCGAACTCTGGCGCGCCTGGGCGCGCTCGGTGGGTCTTGCCTAGACCGAAGACAGGATGACCATGGACAGACGCGACGCACTCAAGACCGCTCTGCTGGGCGGTATCGGCCTTGCGGCACCCACTCTCGCGGGGAGAGAGGCTGCCGCAGGGGAGACCGGGGCGGGGATTGCTCCTCCAGCGCCCGCCCCGGCTCCCGCACGCCACTGGCGGCGCGGATTTGACGGCCAGCGCATCGCCGACCTCGGGAATGGAACGATGCTCAATCCGGTCCTCTCCGGAGACCGGCCCGACCCGGCCATCCTGAAGGATGGCGAGGATTATTACCTCACCTTCTCCAGCTTCGATTCCTACCCCGGTCTTACCATCTGGCACAGCCGCGATCTGGTGAACTGGCAGCCGAGGAAGCCCGCGCTCACCCGCAACATCGGCTCGGTCTGGGCGGTCAGCCTGGAAAAGCACAAGGGCCGCTACTTCCTCTACATCCCGGTCAAGGCGGAGCCCAACGAGATATACGTGATCTGGGCCGATCACATCGACGGCCCGTGGAGCGATCCGAAACCGCTGGGCCTGCACGATCATATCGACCCCTGCCACGCCGTGGGCGAGGACGGCTCGCGCTGGCTGTTCCTTTCGGGCGGAGACCGCGTGCGGCTGTCCGACGACGGCCTCTCGCTGGCGGGCAAGGTGGAGCATGTCTACGACCCGTGGCACTACCCGGAGGACTGGGATGTCGAGGGCTTTTCGCCCGAAGGCCCCAAGATCCACCGCCACGGGGGCTGGTTCTACATGCTCACGGCGGTGGGCGGCACGGCCGGTCCGCCGACCGGGCACATGGTGATCGCCGCCCGCGCCCGTTCGATTCACGGACCGTGGGAGCAGCATCCCGGCAATCCGCTGGTCCGCACCGAAGACCAGTCCGAGGCCTGGTGGTCGCGCGGGCATGCCTCCCTGGTGGAGGGGCCGGACCGCAAGTGGTACACGCTCTACCACGGGTTCGAGAACGGCTACTGGACGCTTGGCCGCCAGTGCCTGCTCGATACCATCGAATGGACCGAAGACGGCTGGTTCCGCATGACCGGCGGCGACCTTTCCCAGCCGCTGCCGGTGCCTAGGATCGCCAGCCCCCTGCCGCACGGCATGGCCTTGTCGGACGATTTCTCGAAGCCGCTGGCGCTGGGTTCGAAATGGTCGTTCTTCCGCCCCGCCCCCGACGAATCCAGCCGCCTGCGCGTGCAAGGCGGCGCGCTGCATTTCGCGGGCAAGGGCCTCGCCCCGTCGAGCGGCTCACCGCTGCTGCTGATCGCGGGCGATACCAGCTACCGGTTCGAATGCGATATCGAACTGGCGCCCGGCGGCACCGCCGGCCTGGTGCTGTTCTATGACGACAAGCTCTATGCCGGGCTCGGCTTCGACGAGACCCGCTTCGTCACCCACCAATACGGCAACGAGCGCGGCCGCCCCGCCAATCCGCACGGAAGCCGCATGAAGATGCGCCTCACCAATCGCCGCCACATCGTCTCGTTCCACACCTCGGGAGACGGCGGCAAGACATGGAAGCGGTTCGACCGGGGCATGGAAGTGTCCGGCTATCACCACAATGTTCGCGGCGGCTTCCTCATGCTGCGGCCGGGCCTCTATGCCGCCGGTCCGGGCGAGGCAAAGTTCCGCGATTTCCGATTCACAGCACTGGAAGACTGATGCTCCGCCCCCTCGACCTGCATCCCGACCGGCTCCTCCCGGCCGAGCCCGCCACGCGAACAATCGCCCGCGAGCTTTACCAAAGCGTCGCGAAACTGCCGATCGTCAGTCCGCACGGCCATACCGACCCGCGCTGGTTCGCCGCGAACGAGACATTCGGCAATGCCACCGAACTGCTGCTGGTGCCGGACCATTATGTGTTCCGCATGCTCTATTCGCAGGGCATCCCGATGGAATCGCTCGGCGTGCGCAATCCCGGCGTCGATCCGCGCGCGGCCTGGCGGCTGCTGGCGGAGAACTTCCACCTGTTCCGGGGCACGCCCTCCCGCATGTGGCTTGACTGGGTCTTCGCCGAAGCGTTCGGAATGGGTGTGCAGCTCTCGGCCGAAACCAGCGATCTCTATTTCGACACCATCACCGAGATGCTGGCGAGCGACAGCTTCCGCCCCCGCGCCCTGTTCGACCGTTACGGCATCGAAGTGATCGCCACGACCGAAAGCCCGCTCGACACGCTGGAACACCATGCCGCGATCCGGGCGGACAATGCGCGTGCCGGGGGCTGGAAGGGCAAGGTCGTCACCGCCTATCGCCCCGATCCGGTGGTCGATCCCGAGTTCGAGGGTTTCCGCGAAAACCTGCGCCGGTTTTCCGAACTCACCGGGGAGGACTGCCTCACCTGGAACGGATACCTTGCCGCGCATCGCCAGCGCCGCCGCTTCTTCGCGGAAATGGGCGCTACCTCGACCGATCACGGGCACCCGACCCCGAAAACCGCCGATCTCCCGCGCGCCGAGGCCGAAGCCCTGTTCGCCAAAGTCACCAGCGCGGACTTCACCGCCGAGGACGCCGAACTGTTCCGCGCCCAGATGCTCACCGAAATGGCGGCGATGAGCCTCGACGACGGCCTCGTCATGCAGATCCACCCCGGCGCCTTCCGCAACCACAATGCCCGCGTCTTCGAACGCTTCGGCCGTGATAAGGGCGCCGACATCCCCTCGCGCACCGAATATGTGGCCAATCTCAAGCCCCTGCTCGACAGGTTCGGCAACGAGCCCGGCCTCTCGATCATTCTCTTCACGCTGGACGAAAGCACTTATGCCCGCGAACTGGCGCCGCTCGCCGGGCATTATCCCTGCCTCAAGCTCGGGCCGGCATGGTGGTTCCACGACAGCCCCGAAGGCATGCGCCGGTTCCGCCGCATGACCACCGAAACCGCAGGCTTCTACAATACGGTCGGCTTCAACGACGATACACGGGCCTTCCTGTCGATCCCCGCGCGCCATGACGTTGCTCGCCGGATCGATTGCGGGTTCCTTGCGGAACTCGTCGTCGAGCACCGCATCGAGGACTGGGAAGCGGCCGAACTGGCGCAGGACCTTACCTACAATCTCGTGAAGAAGGCCTATCGTTTGTGAGACTTTCCACTGCGAGCCTGCCGCAGCTTCCCGCCGACATCGCGCGCCCCCGTTACGAGCGGGGCGCGCAGGCGGCGGGCATCGTCCACTTCGGCATCGGCGCCTTCCACCGCGCCCACCAGGCCTGGTATACGGACCGGGCGATGGCGGCCGGGGACCGGGACTGGGCGATCACCGGCGTATCGCTGCGATCCGCCAATGTGGCGCGCCAGATGAACCCGCAGGACGGCCTCTATACCCTCACCGAATGCTCGGCCGCGGGCAACGAGACAGGGGTGATCGGATCGGTCGGCCGCGTCCTTGTCGCCAGCGAGGAACCGGAAGCCGTCATCGCTGCTCTTGCCGCGCCGGAAACGCGGATCGTCACTTTCACCATCACCGAGAAGGGCTACTGCCGCGCGGCGGACGGCTCGCTCGAACCCTTCCTCGCGCACCACGGCAGCGTCTATGCCTTCCTCGAACAAGGCCTGCGCCGCCGCCGCAACGCGGACCTTCCCGGCCTGACCCTGCTCTCGTGCGACAATCTTGCCGATAACGGCCGCCAGCTTGAGCGGCTCATGGCCGAATACCTCGCGCGCCACGACCCCGAACTCGGCGCATGGGTCGCCGCGCATTGCGCCTTCCCCTGCTCCATGGTCGATCGCATCGTCCCCGCCACCACCGCTGCCGACCGCAAGACGGTCGCCGCGGCCACCGGGCTGGAGGATCAGGGCGCGGTGATGACCGAACCGTTCAGCCAGTGGGTGATCGAGGACAAGTTCGCCGGTCCCCGCCCCGCGTGGGAAGCCGTGGGCGCGCAGCTCGTCGGCGATGTCGCCCCTTACGAGGCGGCCAAGCTGCGGATGCTCAACGGCGCGCACTCGGCGCTGGCCTACCTCGGGCTGGAGCACGGCCATGCTTTCGTTCACGAAGCAGTCGCCGATCCGGCGATCCGCCCGCTGATCGAACGCCTGATGCGCGTCGAGGCCCAGCCGACCATCGCAGCCGCGCCGGGACAGGATCTGGACGCCTATGCCGAGGCCCTGCTGGCACGCTTCGCCAATCCGGCGCTCCAGCATCGGCTCATCCAGATCGCGATGGACGGCAGCCAGAAGATCCCGCAGCGCTGGCTGGAAACGCTTGCCGCCAACCAGGCCGAAGGCAGGCATTGCCCTGCGATCCTCTCGGCGCTGGCGGCATGGATGCGCCACGTTCGCGGCGACAACGCCGTGAACTGGGGCCCGGTCGATGACCCGATGGCCGTCCGTCTTGCCGATCTCTGGCGCGAGGAAGGCCCCGGCGGAATGCCGCGCGCCCTGTTCGGCGAACACGGGCTGTTCGCGGCCACCTGGCGGGCTTCGGCCGGCGACTTCGAAAGTCTGGCCGAGCATCTGGGGCAGAGAGTCTAGGTCGTAAACTCATAAACGGCGCCATCGAGGTTTGAGGCAAAATGGCTCAGCGCCAGGAGGGAAGGCGCTGGAATATGTCGATATTTCAAGACTTCCCAACGCAGCGCTGGGCCATTTTGGTCAAATGCCGAAGGGACGTCCAAATGGCTTCCAGCTCGCCTCGATGGTGCCGTTTATGAGTTTACGACCTAGGCGGCGGGGACGGGGCCCCTTCCTTAGACCGACGTGTCGAGCTTCGTTTCCATCCGGTAGTCCGGCAGCGAATCGAAGGCCTGCCGCAAGGCCTCTCCCCAGCCGGTGGAAACCGACTGGAAATAGGGATCGCCCGCGTCGATGCGCCGCTCGTGCAGCGGCGTGAAGCGGTCCTGCTCCAGCACCAGCAGGTCGAGCGGGAGGCCCACCGAGAGATTGGCTTTCAGCGTCGAATCGAACGATACGCAAAGCAGCTTCACCGCCGCCTCGAACGTCATCGAACGCTCGTAGCCCCGGATCAGGATCGGCCTGCCGTATTTGGTCTCACCGATCTGGAAGAAGGGCGTATCAAAGCTGGCTTCGATGAAATTGCCTTCGGGGTAGATCAGGAACAGGCGCGGCTCCATGCCCTTGATCTGGCCGGCGACGATCATCGAGGCGCTGAACGTGCCGGAAGCCGCGCTCTGGCCGTTATCGGCGGCGCGTTCGGAAATGATGTCCTGCAGGAGATTGCCGACGATAGTGGCCACCTGGAACATGGTCGGCGCTTCGAGCAGCGAATTGTGCCGTTCCGCCGGGGCCTTGTTGCGTTCCTCCAACTGGCTGATCACCGCCTGGGTCGTGGCGAGGTTGCCCGCCGTCATCACCGAGATCACGCGCTCGCCGGGGAGCTCCCAGTGGTACATCTTCCGGAAGGTCGAGATATTGTCGACGCCGGAGTTGGTGCGGGTGTCGCTCATCAATACGAGCCCGCGATCCAACATCATGCCCACGCAATAGGTCATGGAAGTTCTAACCCCTGAAATCCTTCGCCCCGCGCGACCGATGCGGGGGTGCGGCCGTTCAGCCGCCCTGTCTCTGTTGTTGCCCGCCGCTTGCGGACTGCTGTTGCTGCTGTCCTAGCAGGTTCTCGGCCACCGACAAATGCACGTCGAGCCGCGTTTCCCCCGCTCCCATCGCGATACCAGTAATCGGAGCGGCCTCTGCATAGTCGCAACCGCTGGTTACGCGGATGTACCGTTCGTCCGGGCAGATCGCGTTGGAAACGTCGAATCCGACCCAGCCGAGCCCCGGAATATACGCCTCGGCCCAGCCGTGCCCGGCTTCCTGCTCCACCCGGTCGTTCATGCGAAGATAACCGCCGACGTAGCGCATCGGGATATCGAGCAGGCGACCAGCGCTGATGAAGACGTGCGCATGATCCTGGCAGACGCCCTTTCCGGCGGCGAGCGCCTGTTCCGCCGTCGTCTCCGCATCGGTGGAACCGGGGAGATACTCGATCTCCTCGGCCACCGCGCTCGACAGGGCGTGGAGGAAGCCCAGCGTATCGGCGCGATCCGCATCGACAGAAGCCAGCAGCGAGCGCACCCGGCTTCCCGCGCGGGTCAGCACGGTCGGCCGCAGGAAGCACCAGAGCGGGGTGTGACCGCTGTGCGCGCCGGTGATGCCGCTGTTGTCGATCGTGCGCACCGTGCCCTTGCAGGTTACGATGACCTCGGGCGTGCCCGGCTCGATCGAGACGAGCGCGGTATGGTTCTGGTGATGGTCGTCGTACTGCGCCTCGGGCCGGGCGCCCTCGATCTCCATCTGCCAGTCGAGCACTTCCTGCCCATGCGTGGTCTTGGGTTTAAGGCGCAGGCGCTGCAGCCCGTGAGTGACCGGCCCGGCAAAGGCATAGCGAGTGGTATGCGTAACGGTCAGAAGCACGGGTGGCTGTCCTTCTATTCGATGAACCGGTAATCGGCGGCGATGGCGCCCCCGATGCGCGTGGTCTTGCCGATGAAGTCCTGCAGGAATTCGTGCAGGCCCACTTCGAAGATATTCTCGATCGTGGTCTGGTGCAGGGCGTCTCCGGCCTGCCGGACCAACGCATGGGCGGAAGTCTCGTGCCCGTATTCCTTGGCGAGCCCCGCCATGTTGCTGCGGATCTTTTCGTAGCAGAACAACAGAGAGCGCGGGAACTGGCCGTCGAGGATCAGGAAGCGCGCGATCCCCCGCGGGTCCATTGCGCCGGCATTGAGCCACGAATAGGCGCGGTTGCCCGCCACCGAGCGCAGCAGCGTATCCCACTGCACATTGTCGAGACTGGAACCGACCCACGCCGCCGAGGGCAGCAGCACGTAATACTTCACATCGAGGATGCGCGCGGTGCTGTCCGCCCGCTCGATGAAGGTGCCGATGCGCGCGAAGTTGAACACCTCGTTGCGCAGCATCGTGCCTTCGAGCGCGCCGCGCACCAGCGTTCCGGTGCGCCGGATCGTGGTGAGCACCTCGCCCAGGCTGGTTTCGCGCACGGGCCGCGAAAGCAGGTCGCGCAAGTGCATCCAGCCTTCGTTGGTGGTTTCCCACACGGCGTTTGTCAGGCTGTTGCGCACCATGCGGGCATTGGTGCGCGCATTCTCAAGCATGGCGAGCACCGAACCGGGATTGTCCTTGTCGCGCAGCATGTAGTTGAACACCTGCGTCCCGGTGATGTCCGAGTGCTTCGCCCGGTAGTCCTCGATCAGGCCGGTGGTGGTCAGGACCGACTTCCACTCCTCGTCCTGCGAGTGCTTGTTCCCGCGGGTCAGCGCGAGATGAAAGCCGACGTCGATCAACCGCGCGGTATTTTCCGCGCGTTCGAGATAGCGGCTCATCCAGTATACGCCGTTGGCGGCCCGGCCCAGCATCAGCGCGCCCTCGCTCGTTCAGGGCCCTTCATTCGTCCAGCACCCAAGAGTCCTTGGTGCCGCCGCCCTGCGAGGAATTGACCACCAGAGATCCTTTCTTGAGCGCCACGCGGGTCAACCCGCCGGGCGTGATGTCGATGCCGTCGGGCGAGACCAGCACGAACGGGCGAAGGTCCACATGGCGCGGCGCCAGCCCCTCCTTGGTGAAGATCGGCACCGTGGAAAGCGAGAGCGTGGGCTGGGCGATGTAATTGTCCGGCCGCGCCCGCAGCTTGGCCTCGAAATCGGCGAGTTCCTTCTTCGAGGAGGTCGGCCCGATCAGCATGCCGTAGCCGCCCGAACCGTGGACTTCCTTCACGACCAGTTCGGCGAGATTGTCGAGCACATAGGCCAGCGCATCCGGCTCCGAGCAGCGCCAGGTCGGCACGTTGGAGAGAATCGGCTTCTCTCCGGTATAGAACTCCACGATCTCGGGCATGTAGCTGTAGATCGCCTTGTCGTCGGCGATGCCGGTGCCCGGCGCATTTGCGATAGTGATGCCGCCCGCGCGGTAGACATCCATGATCCCCGCCACGCCCAGCACCGAATCGGGATTGAAGCTGAGCGGGTCCAGGTAATCGTCGTCCACTCGGCGATAGATGACGTCGATCGCCTTGTAGCCCGTGGTCGTGCGCATGGCGACGCGCCCGTCCACCACGCGCAGGTCGCTGCCCTCCACCAGTTCCGCGCCCATCTGGTCGGCAAGGAAGGCATGTTCGAAATAGGCCGAGTTATAGATGCCCGGCGTCAGCACCGCGACCGTCGGCCGGCCCGATCCCTTGAAGGCGGGCGGCGCGCAGGCGCGCAGGGAACGGGCAAGCCGGCGCGGATAGTCCGACACGGGGCGCACCGGAATCCTGGTGAACAGTTCCGGGAACATCGCCATCATCGTTTCGCGGTTCTCGAGCATGTACGAGACACCGGACGGCGTGCGGGCGTTGTCCTCCAGCACCATGAATTCGTCAGGCCCGGTGCGGACGAGATCGATGCCGACGATATGGGTATAGACGCCGCCCGGCGGCGTCATCCCGATCATCTGCGTGAGGAAGGCTTCATTGTCGCGCAGGGCCGAGATCGGCAGGCGGCCGGACCGGATGATCTCCTGCCGGTGATAGAGATCCTGGAGGAAGGCATTGAGCGCCCTCACCCGCTGCTCGATCCCCCGCGTCAGCTTGCGCCATTCGCGCGCGGTGATGATGCGCGGGATCATGTCGAACGGGATAAGCCGCTCTTCGGCGGCATCGTCGCCGTAGACGTTGAAGGTAATTCCGATGCGGCGGAAGAAGCGTTCGGCCTCGGCATCCTGGCGTTTCAGCCAGGTCTTGTCCTGCGAGTCGTACCAATTCCTGAAGTCTGCATAGGCAGGCCTGACCGACCCGTCCTCGTTGAGCATTTCGTCGTAATTGGTTCCGCCCGTAGCCGTCATTGTGACTCCCGTTTGTCCATGTGATGCAACATGGAAACGGACTTGCCAAGCGGTTACGCTGCAAGTGCGAAAGAAAAATTACTGCGCGAATTGGCGGAAATCGGACCGAATTGGTCGAATACCCAGCGCTCCGGGAAATGGCCGCAGCTTTGGCCTGTGCGGCAGGTGCTAAGCGGGTTGGCTAATCGATCCGTTCGAGCGCCCCGCCCTTCACAGCTCAGGCCAGCAGCCCCCGCGCGCCGAGATCCGCGCGCAAGGCAGCCGCGTTCTGGAAGTGATGCACCTGCCAGCCAAGATCGCGGGCGGCGGCGATGTTGGCGGCATTGTCGTCGATGAACAGCATCGCGCCGGGCGCATGGCCGAACCGCCGCGCGGCGAGATCGAAGATGCGCGCATCGGGCTTCGCCAGCTTCTCGTCGCCCGAGACGACGATGTCGCCGAACAGGTCGAACAGGGGCTCCGACGCGCGGTATTCCCGCCAGAACGGGCTGGCGAAGTTGGTGATGGCGAAAAGCGGCATCCCGCCGAACGCCAGTTCGCGCACGATCTCGTGACTGCCGGGCACGTTGCCGGGAATCGTTTCGAGGAAACGCGTGGCGTAAGCGTCGATCAGGGCATCGTGGCCGGGATACTCGGCCTTCCGTTCGGCAACCATCTCGGCGAGGTCGCGGCCGGCATCATGCTGGAAGTGCCACTCTTCGGTAACGACGTTCGCGCAGAACCAGTCGAGCCGTTCGGGCTCGCGAATCAGCTTGGCGAAGAGCAGGCGCATGTCCCACTCGACGAGGACGCGCCCGACATCGAAGACGACCGCCTCTACGGCGGCGCCTTGGGCAGGATCGTTTACGTAGACTGCAGACATGACAAGACCCCCGCGAATGGCGGGGGCCTCATGTCACCGACGTAGTCGCCCGTCCGCCTTATGGTCCCCGCCGCGTGGCATGGACAGGCAGCCGAATCAGCCCTGGCGGGCCTTGAAGCGACGGTTGGTCTTGTTGATGACGTAGGTACGGCCGCGACGGCGGATCACGCGGTTGTCCCGGTGACGACCCTTGAGCGACTTCAGGCTGTTGCGAATCTTCATGTCATGTCTCGTCTGCGTGGTCCGGCGGTTGTTCCAATAATGACTGGCCGCCCGAAAATTGAAGTGGCGCCGTTACGGGTGACGGCTTGCAAAGTCAAGCGCAAGAGCCCATTTCTCATGGCCTGACCCGCGCTTTTCCCGTTCATCTACGGGCAATCGCGAGGGCTCATAACTCAGGTTCGGGTGCGACCCAACTGATTCTTAGCCAATCGATTCTTCGGACCCGGAACACCATGCAGACGTTCAAAGCCGCGATTCTCGCCACCGGCATGGCCGCAGCCCTGCTGGCCGCACCCGCACTTCAGGCCCGTCCGGGCTGGGGTTCGCCGTGGGGCGGATATGGCCCCGGCTGGGGAGACGGTTGGGGCGATCCGCTGATGGGCGGTCCCATCGGTGCGCCGATCTCGTCGCGCAATCGCACGCAGGATTCGCGCGAAGGCCGCGTCGAAGTCAGCCGATTCGTCGCGCCCGGCCCCGAAGCCGCCGAATTGGGCAAGGGAATCGTCGCGGTCGAATCCGATTCGGGCGAAGGCCAATGGGTCCCCGGCCCGGAGCGCGCCGCTTACGAGGCCGCCATCGTGGAGGCGCTGGTGGGTGCCGGATACGATACCCAGCACAAGGACGAAAGCGGTGGCCAGGTCGCCGAACTCAAGATCAGCCGCCAGGTGCTGACCCCGGCCGAGGAAAAGCGCAGCCCCGTCAGCGGCACCGCCGCGATGGGCGTCAGCAACCGCGGTTCGGCTTATGGCCTTGCCGTCAACGTGGACCTCACCAAGCCGCGTTCGGCGCTGATCGGCACCCGCCTCGACACGCGCATCGTCGACAAGGCGAGCGGCAAGGTGCTCTGGGAAGGCTATGCCACGATCGCCACCCGCGAAGGTGACGACAAGTGGCCCGACTACCGAATCGCCGGAAAGCTGGCGTCCGCCCTCTTCGATGGTTTTCCCAAGGCGGACCTCGTCGACAGCCCGGCAGACTGACCGACCTTATTCATGGCTCCGGCGTGCGATAAGGGTTATCGTATAGACACTTGCCCCCGGGAGAGCCTTGCATGATCCGCACCAACCGCACCCTGACCGCAGCCTGCTTCCTCGCCGCGGCACTGACGCTTGGCGGGTGCGCCGCGCAGGTCGGCCCGGTCGAAGTGACCCGCTTCAGCGCCGCCGACGCACCCGGCCTCGGCAGCGGCGTGATTCGCGTCGATCCCGCCAACCCGCAGGACGCCTCCAGCCTCGAATTCCGCACTTATGCCGCCGCCGTCGCGCAGGAACTCGCAAAAGTCGGCTATCGGCAGGCATTGCCGGGCGAGGCCGTCGCCAATCCGCAAGTCGCCGTGCTCTCCGTCGAACGGCGCAGCTACCAGCCGGGCCGCGAGCGCAGCCCGGTTTCCGTGGGCGTGGGCGGCAGCACCGGCTCCTACGGATCGGGCCTGGGGCTCGGCCTCGGCATCAACCTTGCCGGCAAGCCGCAGGAGCAGGTCGAGACGCGGATGCAGGTCATGATCAAGGACCGCCCCGGCGGCCGCACCATCTGGGAAGGCCGCGCCGCCTTCACCGTCGGCTCCAAGGCGCCCGTCGCCCAGACATCGCTGGGCGCCGCAAAAATGGCCGAAGCGCTGTTCAAGGGGTTTCCGGGCAAGTCGGGCGAAACTATCCTGGTGAAATGACCAGCATCCAGATCTCCTCCGCTTTCGATTCCGGCAACATCGAAGTCCTCTCCACCCAGGGCACCACGGCCCGCCTGAAGATCCGGCGCGATCACGAATCGGACTTCTTCCAGTGGTTCCATTTCCGCGTCAGCGGCGCGCCCGGCCAGAGCATCGCCGGAGAGGAACTGACTCTCAAGATCACCGGCCTCAACGGCTCCGCCTACCCGATGGGCTGGCCCGGCTACCGCGCCTGCGCCTCGGAAGATCGCCAGTTCTGGGGCCGTACCGACACTTCGTGGAGCGCCAGCGAGGATGGCGGCACCCTGACCATCCGCCACACGCCCGAAGGCGAACTGGCGTGGTTCGCCTATTTCGCGCCCTATTCGATGGAGCGCCACCACGACCTCGTCTCCTCGCTCGCCGGGCTTGAGGATGTCGAATACCGCCTGCTCGGCACCACGCTCGACGGCCGTCCGCTCGATTGCCTCTCGATGGGCGAAGGTCTCTCGCAGGTCTGGCTCTATGCCCGCCAGCATCCCGGCGAATCGATGGCGGAATGGTGGATGGAAGGCGCGCTCGAAGTGCTGGCGGACCCCGCCGATTCGGTGGGCCGCGAACTGCGCAAGCGCTGCCGCTTCCACGTCGTGCCCAACATGAACCCGGACGGCTCGGCGCGCGGCCACCTGCGCACCAATGCGGCCGGCGTGAACCTCAACCGCGAGTGGGCCACGCCCAGCCCCGAAAAGTCGCCCGAAGTGCTGGCCGTGCTGGCCGCCATGGACGAAACCGGCGTGGACTTCGCCATGGACATCCACGGCGACGAGGCCATTCCCGCGGTGTTCCTTGCCGGATTCGAAGGCATTCCCTCGCTCAAGCCCGAGCAGAAGGAAGGCTACGACCGGTACGCCTCGATCCTCGAACGCCGCACGCCGGACTTCCAGACGAAGCTCGGCTACTCGCTCGCCCAGCCGGGCAAGGGCAACCTCACGATGTCGACCAACCAGCTTGCCGAACGCTTCGGCGCGGTGTCGATGACACTGGAAATGCCTTTCAAGGACCACGACGAAGCCGCCGACCCGCGCCAGGGCTGGAGCCCGGAACGCTCGGCACAGCTCGGCAAGGATTGCATGGGCGCGCTGCTGGAGTGGTTCGTCGAGCGCGAAGGGAAGTAAGGCGGCATGAGCGGACGGCAGGGGCCGCGGCCCCTGCCTCCTGTTTTTGCGCTATCTGTTCACCGCCGGATATTCAGATGCCCGCCCACTGTCGCAAGGCCTGCTTCACCGCCAGATTCTCGTCGTAGCTCCATCCCGGCGAGAACGAAGCGGCGGGAACTTCGCCCAGCACGCTCTGCAGAATCATCCAGCCGGACGCCCAGTCACCGCGTGTATCGTCGCAGACCGGGAAGGAATCCCAGTCCTTGGCGAGGCGGATCATCGAGCGTTGCTGCGCCATGGGCGCGTCGAGATCGCCGACCATGAAGGACGTGAACGGCAGCGGCTGGCGCGGACAGGCGCCGAAGCGGGACAAGCGGCGGTCGGCCCCGGGAAGGTCCATGTTCGGCGGATTGACGACGATCGCGCCGAGCACCGGGTTTTCCTTGCCCACGCTTTCGAACTCCACCCACCAGGCGAGCGCCAGCGCGGCGATATCGTCGGTCACGATCACGACCGGGCGGTCGGCACGGCGGACGGCGAGGTTGAGCTTGTTGACCCAGGTATTGCGGTGCGGTTCGTCCCAGAGGCCAAGCTCCAGCACGCGGCAATGTTCGCTCCACCGGGCCCAGCGGTTCATCCAGTGCCCTTCGGCAAGGGGAGCGCCGGGCACGAGGAGAATGAGGGGCACATGGTCCTGCTCACTGGGATAGCGATAGTTTGTCATGGTGGTGCTCCAACGCTGTTGGGGATACCGCCGGTCGACTCTGTCTACGTCCCGACTGTCTGCGCACCATAACTCAACCGATTTGGTTGACAATAAGATTCCGACGAAACGATGCCCTTCCACGTCACTCCGAAACGGACCAAGTGACGCGGCGCGGGCTGCCTGTTCGATCGGGCTTGTCTTACAGGAGGTTAGCCGGTCCGAAGGCGTGCGGCAGCAATTCCGACAAGCGCATTTCCAGCACGCCGTCCGGCCCATCGCACCAGACCAGCGGATCGGTGCCGCCGATCTGCGCGATTTCGTTCAGGACCTGGCGGCAGCGGCCGCAGGGGGTGACAGTGTCACCCTGCCCTGCCGCGCCGGGCGCGCCGCCCGTCACCGCAACCGCTTCCAGCTTGCCCCCGTTGCGAAGGAACTCGCCCGAGGAGAGAATGGCGGAAACCGCCACCGTCTCGGCACAGAGCGAGAGCCCGTAGCTGGCGTTCTCGACATTGGCGCCGGTGACGACCGAGCCATCCGCCATGAGCAGCGCGGCGCCGACGTGGAACTTCGAATAAGGCGCATAGGCGCGGCCGGCGGCCTCGCGCGCGGCCACGAGCAGGGCGTCGCGCTGTTCGGCGGCGAAAGACGGGGAAGATGCGGTGGTCATGGCTGCACCACTACCCAGCGGAGCCCGCCTTGCGCAATATCGTTCGAAAGCGAGCGGTTCGCAGTCCACAGCGACCATGGACGGCCGCCGTAATCCGGCAGGAAGCGATCGCGCGACAGCCAGAGGTTGCGATCCAGCTTGGCCGCGATCCGGTAGCGCGATTCGAACTGCTTGCTGACCTTGAGGATCACCGGCTTTCCCGCATGGGTCTCGATCTGGTTGATGAAGGTCATCAGTTCGCTCTCGACCTTGGCGTCGGAAACGTTGGCAGGGCAACCGTCCGCCACGATATCGAGATCGATCACCGGCGGCAGCAATTGCGCATCGCGCGGAACCGTGGTCACGAAGTTGGCGGACTGCATTTCGGCAGGCTGGCACGGATCGTAGCGGTGGACCGCTCCCACCTGCAGCCCGGCCGCCTTGGCCGCCACGAAATTGGCGACGAAACGCGGGTCACGGGCAAAGGCGCTGACACTGGCGCTCGCGTCGATATAGGCGAAGTTCACGCCGATCGCCTTGAGCGACTTCCAGTTCACCTCGCCGTCGGAGGCACCGATCTCGACCCCCTGCATCGGATAGAGGCCGCGATCCGGTGTCCAGTGGCGAACGTGCCACCAGCCCCATGCGCCCGCCAGCATCGCCAGAAGCAGCAGAACCGCGGCGATTCGCCATACGATGCGCGCGCGCGCCTTTGCGGCCGAGCCTTTCCTTGCCATGGGAGCCCCCTCAGCCGCGAATATGCAGGACGCAGATCAGCGTGAAAAGCCTGCGTGCGGTGGGGTGGTCCGTCTCGACCTTGCCTTCGAGGCGTTCGAGCAGAAGTTCGGCGGCGGCATTGTGAATACCGCGCCGGGCCATGTCGATGGTCTCGATCTCCTGGGCCGAAGCCTTGCGAATCGCCTGATAGTAGCTTTCGCAGACCGCGAAGTACTCCCGCACGGGGCGGCGGAAGCGGGCAAGGCCCAGCACCATGGTTTCCAGCGCGCCGCCGGCCTCGTCCGCGATTTCGAGCGAGAGGCGCCCGTCGCGCACCGAAAGCCGCAGGCGATAAGGCCCTACGTGACCGGCTTCATAGGCGCGCAGGGGCTTGAAGACGTTGTCTTCGATCAGATCGAAGATGGCGATGCGCCGTTCCTGTTCGATATCGGCGTTGCGCCACAGAATGGTCGCCTCGTCGAGTTCGATATGGGAGATGCACGGATCGGACATGATCCCTCGCCCTTTACGCGCTTGCAGCATGGGGTCGCAAGCCCAACGCTCACCATTCACACCCTGTGGAATAATATCGCTCACCTGTTCGCTTGCTGGCGCGGGGCGAGATGAGGCATTGTCGGCCCCCTCATGTCACAACCTGCCGCCATTGCGCTCGCCCCCGAGGCCGAAGCCCGTACCCTCCCCGCCAACGTCGAGGCCGAGGCCGCGTTCCTTGGCGCCGTGCTGATCGACAACCGGGTGATCGAGGAACTGCAGACGCAGCTCACCCCGATCCACTTCTTCGAGCCCGTGCACGCGCGAATCTACGAGCGTATCCTCCAGTTGCTCGATCGCAAGGCGGTGGTCACGCCGGTGACGCTGCGCCCCTATTTCGAATCGGATGAAGCGCTCAAGGCGCTGGGCGGCGTATCCTACCTTGCCCGCCTGACGGCCGACGGACAGGGCCTGCTCGCCCCGCGCGAACTGGCGGACCAGATCTACGATCTCGCCCTGCTGCGCGAACTGATCTCGGTGGGCCGCAACCTCGTCGCCGAGGCGATGGATACTTCCGAATCGGTGGAGCCGATGGAGCAGGTGGAGCGGGCCGAAGCCGCGCTCTACAAGGTGGCCGAAGGCGCCGCGACCGCGAACGAGGCGAAGAGCTTCGCCGCCGCCACCCGCACCGCGATCGGCGCGATCGAGAAGGCCTTCAATTCCGGCGGTCACATCTCCGGCAAGACCACGGGCCTCAATTCGGTCAACGGCAAGATCGGCGGCCTGCACGATTCCGACCTTATCATCCTTGCCGGCCGTCCCGGCATGGGCAAGACCTCGCTCGTCACCAACATCGCGTTCAATGCCTCCGACCGGCTCCAGCGCGACCTGGCGGACGGTATCCCGGTAGAAAAGTCGGTGGGCGCGGCAACGGCGTTCTTCAGCCTCGAAATGAGCGCGGACCAGCTGGCCACGCGTATCCTTGCCGAGCAGTCGGGCATCAGCTCCGAAGCGCTGCGCATGGGCAAGATCAGCCGCGAGGACTTCCAGCAGCTCTCCTTCGCCTCGCAGCGGCTGGCCGAACTGCCGCTCTATATCGACGATACGCCGGGCCTCACCATCGCCGGCCTGCGCACACGTGCCCGCCGCCTGAAGCGCCGCCACAACATCGGCCTCGTCATCATCGACTATCTGCAGCTGCTGCAGGGCTCCGGCCGCGCCAACGACAACCGCGTGAACGAAATCTCGGAAATCTCGCGCGGCCTCAAGACGCTCGCCAAGGAACTGCACGTTCCGGTGATCGCCCTCTCGCAGCTTTCCCGTGCGGTGGAATCGCGCGAGGACAAGCGCCCGATGCTTTCCGACCTTCGCGAATCGGGCTCGATCGAGCAGGACGCGGACATGGTCTGGTTCGTGTTCCGCGAGGATTACTACGCCAAGGGCGTCGAGCCGCGCGAGCCCGGCGACAACGATCCGCCGGACGTTCACGCCAAGTGGAACGAATGGCGCGAGCATATGGAACGGATCACCGGCCTTTCCGAACTGATCATCGCCAAGCAGCGTCACGGTGCCACCGGCAAGGTGCGCCTGCGCTTCGAAGCACGGATCACGAAGTTCTCCGACCTTGCCGACGACGACATGCGCGCGGCCTTCGAAAGCGACTGATCTTCCCGAGAGGAATGCCGAAAAGGACAAAATGAGCGACCGGAAAGTCCTGCTTCTCGCCGGGGGCAGCGGATCGATCGGCAGCGCCATCGCCCGCCAGGCGCTGGCTCATGGCTGGAAGGTCGCTCTCCACGGCCGCACGCCCGAAAAGGTCGAGGCGCTCGTGACCGGGCTGTCCTACCTCGGTTCCATCGATGGCTTCATCGCCGACGTATGGGAAGAGGATGCGGCCGAAACCCTGATCGCCGAAGTGGGCGAGCAATATGGCCGGATCGACGCGGTGATCGACTGTGTTTCGACCGGCCCGCTCGGCATCACCGGGCTGCTGCCGGAGACCGCGCCCGAAACCTTCGGGGATTTCCTCAATGTCTCGGTCGGCTGGGTGGAGCGGCTCGCGCTGGCCAGCTATGGATTTCTCGCCACGCAGGGCGGCACGTTCCTCGCCCTCGTCTCCGACGCCGGGATCTACGCCGCCGCGCGCCAGAGCCTGATCGGCGCGGCGCGGGCCGGCACCATCGGATTCATCCGCAATTTCGCAATGGAAGCCGCGCGCGACGGCATCCGCGCCCATGCGCTCTCAACCAGCTTCGTGGAAGGCAGCGAAAGCGCCATCCGCATGGGTTCGGAACGCATGGCCCGCGCCGCGCGCAAGGCCGGCCTGGGGCTGCCGACCGCGGACGACGTTGCCCCGCTCGCCCTGTTCCTCTGTTCGGACGGTGCGGCGAAGATCACCGGACAGGTCATCAGCGTGAACGGCGGACTGAACGCCTGAAACACCGCCCGCGCGCGTTCACCCGCGCGCTTCAGGCCGCCACCTGCCCGGCTTCCACACCGGCCTCGACCCCGGCCACGACCTCGCCCCCGGCGGCCCTGCCCCGCATCATCAGTGCGTAGCTCGCCAGCGCCACCGCCACCCCGACGAACCAGGCGTAAGTGTAGATTCCCGACCAGAACGCCCCCACACCGCCGAAGGTCTCCGGCGCGGCAACCTTGAGGAAGCCCGGCACATTCGGCGCGATACCCAGCACAAGGGCGATGAGAGCGCGCGGATTCCACCCGTTCCCATAGGAATAGACGCCGTTTTCGTCGTAGAGCGCCGCAACGTCCAATCGCGTGTCGCGCACCAGCCAGTAGTCGGCGATGAGGATGCCGGTGATCGGCCCGAGCAGCGCACCGTAACCGGTGAGCCAGGTGAAGATGTAGCCCTCGGTGCTGGCCATCAGCTTCCACGGCATCATGAACAGCCCGATGCACGCCGTGATGAGCGCGCCTGTCCGGTAGCTGATCCTTGACGGCTTGAGCGATGCGAAGTCGAACGCCGCGCATACGAGGTTGGCGGCAATGTTGCAGGAAACCGTGTCCACCGCGATCACCACCAGGCCCAGCAGCACGAACGGGCCGGACAGGGTTCCCGCGAGCACCACCGGGTCCCAGATCGCATGGCCGTAGATCACCACGGTTGCCGAAGTGGTGATGACGCTGATGAGCGCGATCAGGCCCATGGTCGGCGGCAGGCCCAGTGTCTGGCCGATCATCTGGTCCCGCTGGCTATGGGCGAAACGCGTGAAGTCGGGGATGTTGAGCGCCAGGGTTCCCCAGAAACCGACCATGGCGGTGAAGGCAGGAAGCCAGACTGCCCAGAACTGGCCTTCCTTCGCGCCGCCCGGCCCGAAGGCGGAAGGCGCCGAGAAGATCGGCCCGATGCCGCCCGCAGCGTCCACCGCCCACCAGACAAGGCCGATGCAGGCCAGCAGCTTGAGCGGCGCGGTCCAGGTTTCCAGCCGCCGGATGGTCAGCAGGCCCTTGCGCACGAAGAGCAGCTGCACGCCCCAGAACACCAGGAATGCAAGCAACTGGCCAATCCCGATCCCGAAGAACGGCAGCGGTGCGCCGCGCAAGTCCAGACCGAGGAAGATACCGAGCAGCGTCAGCAGCGCCTCGCCGCCGATCCAGGTCTGGATGCCGTACCAGCCGCAGGCCACCAGCGCGCGGGCCAGCGCAGGCAGCCGCGCGCCGACCGTGCCGAAGGAAGCGCGCACGAGCACCGCGAAAGGTACGCCGTAGCGGGTGCCGGAATGGCCGATCAGCAGCATCGGCACAAGGATCACGATATTGCCCAGGATAACGGTAACGGTTGCCTGAAGCGCCGACATGCCCTGTTCGATCAGGCCGGAGGCCAGCATCCAGGTCGGCACGGCAACGACCATGCCCACCCACAGCGCCGCGAAGTGCCACCAGCGCCAGCTGCGCTGCGCCTCGTCCGTGGGCGCGAGGTCCGCGTTCCAGAGCGTGTCGCCATTACCGTGACTCATCCGCGCGATCCCCCGATGCCTGAGGGGGACTACGATGCCGCAGTGCAGCAAAGTGTCAAGCGCGCGAATTCCGGCTCACCGACTGGCGATCAGCCCAGCAGGCGCTCCCTGAACCGCGCGAGGCGGAACACGGCTTCGTCCAGCACTTCGGCGGGCTTGGTGAAGCAGAAACGGACGAGGTGGCGGGGTGCCGCTTCGCCCTGGTAGAGCGCCGAGACCGGCACCGTGGCCACCCCGGCCTCGGCCACGGCACGTTCGCTGAATTCGCTGTCGCACAACGAAATGCCGGAAGCGCTGAGATCGACGTTGAGGAACCACGTCGCCGCGTTGGGCAGCACCACGAAGCCCGCCGCCGCAAGGCCGGTCCTCAGCCGTTCGCGCGCGGCATTCCATTCGGCGCGCTGGTCCGCCAGCACGGCATCCGGCAATGCCAGCCCTTCGGCCACGGCCCATTGCAGCGGGACCGCGGTGGCATAAGTCAGGAACTGGTGCGCGCGCTGAAGCGCCGTAGCCAGTTCGCCCTGCGCGATCATCCAGCCGATCTTCCACCCGGTGAGACCGAAGATCTTGCCCGCCGATCCGATCTTCACCGTGCGCTCCGCCATCCCGGGAACCGCCGCGAGCGAGCGATGGGCCACGCCGTCGAAGCGGACATCCTCCCAGACTTCGTCGCACACGGCGACAAGGTCGTGCTCCACGCAGGCGCGGGCGATCGTCTCCAGTTCGGCGTGGCTGGCGACCGTTCCTGCCGGATTGAGCGGATCGTTGAACATCAGCAGGCGCGTCGCAGGCGTGATCGCGGCGGCCAGCGCTTCGGCGGTGTAGCGAAAGTGCGGCGGGGAAAGCGGGACAGACACCGGCACGCCCCCTGCCCGGCGCACCGTGGGCGCATAGGCATCGTAGGCGGGCTGGAACAGGATCACCTCGTCGCCCGGCTGCACCAGCGCGGAAACGGCAGCGGCCAGAGCCTCGGTGGCGCCGGAAGTCACCGTCACCTGTTCGGGCGCGAGCGCCAGCCCCTGCCGCCGGGCATAGTAGGCGCAGATCGCCTCACGCAGTTCGGCAAGCCCCGCGCCCGGCGGATACTGGCTCGATTTCTCCTGCAGCGCGCGCGCCGCCGCCTCGATCAGCGCGGGCGGCGGCGGCCCGTCGGGAAAGCCCTGCCCCAGGTTGATCGCGCCATGCTCACGCGCCAGCGCCGACATGCGGTCAAACACCGTGCGTTCCATTTCGGCATAGACCGGGTGGATGCGGGACTTCATCTCGGGGCTGCTCCGATAGCGCGTCTGGGCATGGTGAGAGCGCCGGATAACGCGCGTTTTCGCAAATTGCACGGCGATACGCACACGCTGTCGAGAAGCGCCGCCCCCGCGCTTCTACCCCGGATCGGCCACAAGGGAGAGCAAGAGACGTGTCCTACGAGCTGAACCGCAAGCTCGCCGCGCGGCGCGAACCGCTGCCGACGGCGGCCCGGATCGACCCGGTAACGGCCGACATCGTTCGCGGCGCCTTCGAAACGGTCTGCTTCGAGGCTGCGACCTATCTTGGCCGCGCCGCCTCCAGCCCGATCATCAACCAGTCGAACGAGCGCAATGCCGCCATCGTCGATGCCCACGGCCGCCTTGCCATGGGCGCGGTGGGCACCCCGCACCTGACGTTCGTCAACCAGATGGAAACGCGCTGGGGGCTGATGAACCAGGACCGTTACGACTGGGGGCCCGGCGACGTCTTCCTGGGCAACGATCCCGATCACGGCGGCGGCCACCTGCCGGATTACTGCATTTACGGCCCGGTCTATGACGACAATGGCGAACTGATCTGCATCCAGACCCTGCAGGCCCACCAGGGCGACACCGGCGGCAAGGACCCGGGCGGCTTCTCGCTCGATGCCACCGACGTCTTCACCGAGGGGGTGATCTACCCCTGCCTCAAGCTGGTCCACCGGGGCGAATTGCGCCGCGACGTGTTCGACATGGTGGTGCGCAACAACCGCTTCGCCACGTTCGCGGGAGACATTGCGGCGATGATCGGCGGCGTGCAGCACGCGGTGCGGATGCTGGACGACCTGCTCGGCAAATGGGGCGGGGAGACGATCAAGGCGGCGATCAACCACTCGATCGAGCACACGACACGCCGCGTCCGCGAGGAAGTGGCGAAATGGCCCGATGGGTGCCACGAGGCGACCGTCTGGATTGACCACGACACCGCGGGAACCAAGGATATCAAGGTCCAGGTCGCCTGCACCATCGCCGGGGATCAGCTCACCGTCGATCTGGCGGGGACGGACGACCGGCAGAACCTTGTCGGCGTGTGGAACACGTTCGCCAATTCGCGCAGCTACGTGATGTGTCAGGTGGTCGCGGCGATGGACCCGACGATCGTGAAGAACGAAGGCTTCTTCAACGCGGTCGATATCCTGATCCCCGAAGGCTGCATCGCCCAGCCGCCGCCGAACAGGCCCGCCGCGCTGGGATCGTTCCACCCGGCCTGCGAGATTACCGAGGCGGTCTGCATCGCACTGTCCAATGTGGCGCCCGAACGGTCACAGCCGCAGCTCTACAAGATCGGTATGCCCAACATGGTCGTCGGCTTCGACGAGAACGGCATGATGTGGATGGACCAGGGCGTCGATTGCCGATCGATGGACGTTTCGGCGGTGGAGGGGCTGGATGGCTGGGGCTCCTGCCCCTCCGCGCTGGGCAGCCTGATCCTGTCCGAGGCGGAAGATGCGGAAAGCCGCTTCCCGATCCTCAACATCAGCCGCGAGATGACCACCGACGGCGGCGGCGCCGGACAGTGGCGCGGCTGTCCGGGCTCGCTCAACGTCAAGCAGGTGCTGCGGCCGACTTCGGCGATGGCGTGGATGGTCTCGGCCGACCACCCCTTGCGCGGGCTTCGCGGCGGGGACGATGCGATCCCCTATACCAACCGGTTCGAGGTCGGCTCCCCCAATGAGCGGGCCATTCTCCACACCGCGCAGGACCTGCTGCCGGAAGGCGCGGTGATCGCCTACCAGCACGGCGGCGGCGCGGGGTTCGGCAGGCCGCTCCAGCGCGATCCGGAGGCCGTGAAGGAGGATGTGCTCGACGAGTACGTCAGCCCGGAGGCGGCGCGGGCGAAGTACGGCGTGGTGCTGACCGGCAGCCTCGACGACTACTCGCTGGCAGTGGACCACGCCGCGACCGAGGCGCTCAGAGCCGAAATGGCGAGCATGGCCGAAGCAGCGGAATAACGAAAAAGCAGGCTCTCCCCCCTTCCCTGAAGGGGAGGGGATCGGAGAGGACGTTTCATGGATTACAGGGTCGGCATCGACATCGGCGGCACCTTCACCGACTTCGCGCTCCTGAAGGGCAGCGAGGTGGTGCTCCACAAGAACCTCTCCACCCCGGAGGACCGCTCGCTGGGCGTGATGGAAGGCCTCGGCAAGCTGGCCGAAAAGGAAGGGCTGCCGCTGGCCGAATTCCTCGGCTGCTGCGAGGCGATCGTCCACGGCACCACCGTGGCCGACAACACCCTGATCGAGATGAACGGCGCCCTCACCGGCCTCATCACCACCGAGGGTTTCCGCGACGAGATCGAATATCGCCGCGGCTACAAGGAGGATATCTGGGACGTCCGCCTCGAAGCCCCGCAGCAGATCACCCCGCGCCGCCGCCGCCTGACGGTGCCCGAACGCGTGCTGCACGACGGATCGGTCCACAAGGAACTGGACGAAGCGGCGCTGCGCGAAGCCTGCCGCAAGCTGCGGCTGCAGAACGTGGAAGCGGTGGCGATCTCGTTCCTGTTCTCCTTCGTCAACCCGGAGCATGAGCGCCGCGCCAAGGAGATCGTGCGGCAGGAAATCCAGAACGCCTACGTTTCCGCCAGCCACGAAGTGCTGCCCCGCGCGCCCGAGTACGACCGCACATCGACCACGGTGGTCAACGCCTATGTCGGCCCCCGCGTTACCGGCTATCTCGAGAAACTGGTGCAGCGGCTTGGCGAGGGTGGATACCGGAACCAGCTGATGGTCATGCAGGCTTCCGGCGGAGTGATGACCAAGGACTATATCGACGGCGCGCCGATCCGGGTGCTCGCTTCCGGCCCGGCCGGCGGCGTGGTGGGTTCCGCCCATGCGGGCCGGGCCAAGGGCTGCCCGGACCTGCTCTGCGTAGACATGGGCGGCACCAGCTACGACATGGCGCTGGTGCTGAACGGCGAAGCCCCGGCCGAGGCCGGCTGGAACATGCACCACCGCTATCTCGTCGGCGTGCCAATGGTGAAAGTGGAAACGCTGGGCGCAGGGGGCGGCTCGATCTGCCACGTCAACAAGGGCGCGCTGGAAGTCGGCCCACGCTCGGCGGGGTCGCAGCCCGGCCCGATCTGCTACGGACGCGGCGGAACCGAACCGACCGTGACCGATGCGCTCGTCATGCTGGGCATTCTCTCCACCGAGGAAGGCTTCGCCGGCGGCAGCTTCCGCCTCACCCGCGACGGCGTGGAGGAAGCCTTCCGCCGGATCGCCCACGAACTCGGCCATGATGACCCGGCACGCGCCGCTTTCGACTGCTGGCGCGTGGTCAATGCCCATATGAGTCAGGGCGTGCGCCGCACCACGGCGGGCAAGGGTATCGATCCCAAGGATCTGGTCATGCTGGCCTATGGCGGCAACGGCCCAGCCTTCGCGGCGATCCAGGCCGAGGATCTTGGGATCACCCGCGTGCTGGTGCCCAAGGCCTCGCCCACATTCTCGGCGCTGGGCACCTTGGTCGCCAACCCGACCATCGACGAGGAACGCTCCTACATCGCTTCCGCCTCGGCACTGGATGTGGCGCGCATCCGCACGCTCTGGACCGAACTGTCGGACCGCGCCGCCCGCTTCTTCACCGCCGCGCAGTTCCGCGCCGAGGATATCCGCGCCGACTACCGGCTCAACATGCGTTATCCCGGCCAGAACTTCTCGCTCTCGTTCGACTTCGCCGCCGAGACCGCACTCGGCGATCTCGGCTTCATCGACGAGACCTTTGCCGCCCGTGCCACCGAACTGTTCAATGCCCGCCACATGGCAGAATACGGCCATATCCGCGAGCATGAGGTGCCCGAAATCTCGGGCGTGCGCCTCGCGGCTCATGTCGAGACCCCTTCTCCAGCAGCCGGCGGCGGCTTCACGCCCAGCGGCGCGGTTCCGCAGCCGCATCGCCGCCGCCGCGCCAATCTCGGGCAGGGTTTTGCCGAAGTCCCGGTCTATCGCGGCCCGGACCTCGCACCCGGCATGGAAGTGCCCGCCCCCGCGATCGTGGAGGAGACCTTCACCACGATCGTCATCTACCCGGGATGGACGGCCCGGGTGGACGCGGCGGGGGACTATCAGCTCATAAAGGAGGCCTGAGGCGGGGGCGGCGCCACCGGCCGGGGAACTTGCGCGCGGATCAGGCGTCTCTTTCTCGACACTTCCGCTTGCGACAGGAAGGTCTTGCCGCCAGACCCTGACCCTGCAGCCCGGACGGATCTTCGCCGCTCCTGGCGCAGCGAGAGACTTGCCCGACGTGAACCGCCTATCCCGCTTCCAGACCGACTTCATCGAACGGTTGCCGCTGATCCCCGAACGCCCCGGAATGCGTTACGGCGTCACTGTCGCGCTGTGCCTGCTGGCCGCATGGATACGCTGGGAACTCGATGCCGCTTTCCCACCGGGCTATCCCTACCTGACCTTCTTCCCGGCCGTTATCCTCTCCTCGTTCCTGTTCGGGCCCCGCCCCGGCGTGGTGGCTGCCGTGATTTGCGGGTTCTTCGCGTGGTACCTGTTCATACCGCCGCGTTTCGGGTTCGCGTTCGACAGCAAGACGCTGGTGTCCCTGGCGTTCTACCTGGGCGTGGTAACTGTCGACATTGCCCTCGTCCACCTCATGCAAAGCGCCAACTCCCGCCTCCATGTCGCACGCGAGAACGTCCGCCTGCTCGCCGAGGAACGCGGTGTCCTGGCGGAGCGCACCGAGCTGCTGTTTCAGGAGCTCCAGCACCGCGTCGGCAACAATCTCCAGATGATCGGCGCCGTTTTGTCCCTGCAGATGCGCGGCCTCGCCGAACCGACCGCCCGCCGCGCCATCGCCAATGCCGCCGGGCGATTGCAGGTGATCGGCCGCATCCAGCGCCAGCTCTACAAGTCGGACGGAGAACTGGTGCCGCTGGACCGCTTCGTCCACGAACTGTCGGGGCAGGTCATGGATTCGAGCGGGCGGGACGACATCGCCTGCAAGGTCGTGGTGGAGCCCGGCATCGTCCTGCGGCCCGACGCCGCCGTCCCCGTGGCGCTGATCCTGTCCGAAGCCATGGCCAATGCCCTGGAACATGGATTGGCGGCGCGGGACACCGGCACGATCCACGTCCAGGTCATCCGCCGGGACGAGGGAATCGCGCTGGTCGTCGAGGACGACGGCGCCGGCCTTGCCGACGGCTTCGAGCCCGACCTTGCAGAATCGATAGGACTGCGCATCTCCCGCGTCCTCTCGCGCCAGCTCGATGCCCGCATGACACTGGAAAATGTGCCCCCTGAAACGGGACGGCGCGGCGCCCGCATGACCCTTCACCTGCCCCCTTGCCGCATCGTTCGGCAGGACTGATCCCGGCGTCAGCCGTCGCTGTCCGCGCCTCGCACATACCCCCAGCGCGTTTTCGAACGACACCGCAGGGCGAAACGATTACACTGACTGGCTCTGCTAACTTGCGATTCAGGCGCCCCACCCTACATTGGCGGGCGAAAGGACGGTTTCTCCCAAGATGAACGACGATCAGCCTAGCGGCAATCCCTGGGTCAAGAGCCTTCTCGTATGGGGCTGCATCTTTCTCGCGCTCCTCGTGGTGGTTTCCATGTTCAACACCCGCAGCGAAAGCGGGCCCGTGATCGCCTATTCCGATTTCCGCGCCAAAGTTGCCGAAGGCAGCGTTCAGAGCGTCGAAGTCGGCACGGACAGCATCGACGGGAAGATGAAGAACGGCGATGTCTTCCGCACCGTGCCCGTCCCCGGCGATACCACGCTGACCCCGCTGCTTCAGCAGAGCGGCGTGCAGTATGCCGGCAAGACGCCCGAGGAAGGCAGCCTGCTGGTCTACATCCTCGCGCAGACCCTCCCCTTCCTGCTGATCGTCGGCATCGCGTTCTTCGCGCTGCGGCAGGTCCAGAAGGGCGGCGGTTCGGGCGCGATGGGCTTCGGCAAATCGAAGGCCAAGATGCTGACCGAACGCTCGGGCCGCGTTACTTTCGACGATGTTGCGGGTATCGACGAAGCGCGTGAGGAACTGGAAGAGATCGTCGAATTCCTTCGCGATCCCACCCGCTTCTCCAAGCTCGGCGGCCAGATTCCCAAGGGCGCGCTGCTGGTCGGCTCGCCGGGTACCGGCAAGACCCTGCTCGCCCGCGCCATCGCCGGTGAGGCAGGCGTGCCTTTCTTCACGATCTCGGGCTCCGACTTTGTCGAAATGTTCGTGGGCGTCGGCGCAAGCCGCGTGCGTGACATGTTCGAGCAGGCGAAGAAGAACGCCCCCTGCATCGTCTTCATCGACGAAATCGACGCGGTCGGCCGCCATCGCGGCCATGGCCTCGGCAATTCGAACGACGAGCGCGAGCAGACGCTGAACCAGCTCCTCGTGGAGATGGACGGCTTCGAGGCGAACGAAGGCATCATCATCATCGCGGCCACCAACCGCCCCGATGTGCTCGACCCCGCGCTGCTGCGCCCGGGCCGCTTCGACCGTCAGGTCGTGGTGCCCGTGCCGGATATCGAAGGCCGCGAGAAGATCCTCGCCGTGCATATGAAGAAGGTGCCGCTGGCGCCTGACGTGAACCCCCGCGTGATCGCACGCGGCACGCCGGGCTTCTCGGGCGCCGACCTCGCCAACCTCGTGAACGAGGCCGCCCTGCTCGCCGCGCGCCGCAACAAGCGTCTCGTCGCCATGCAGGAGTTCGAGGACGCCAAGGACAAGGTCATGATGGGCGCGGAACGCCGCTCCATGGTCATGACCGACGACGAGAAGAAGATGACCGCCTACCACGAGGCCGGCCATGCCATCGTCTCGCTGCACGAGGCCGCCTCGGACCCGATCCACAAGGCCACCATCATCCCGCGCGGCCGTGCGCTGGGCATGGTGATGCGTCTGCCGGAACGGGACAGCTACTCGTATCACCGTGACAAGATGCTCGCGAACCTCTCGGTCGCGATGGGCGGCCGTGTCGCCGAGGAACTGATCTTCGGCTACGACAAGGTCTCCTCGGGCGCCTCGTCGGACATCCAGTACGCCACGAGCCTGGCCCGCAACATGGTCACCAAGTGGGGCATGTCCGACAAGCTGGGTCCGCTCCAGTACGAGGAAAGCCAGGAAGGCTACCTCGGCATGGGTGGTTCGCATCGCACCATGGCCTCGGATGAGACCAACAAGGTGATCGACAGCGAGATCCGCGGCCTGGTCGACAATGCCCACGCCCGCGCCACGCAGCTCCTCAACGAGTACAGCGAACAGCTTGAAGCGCTGGCGCAAGCCCTGCTGGAATACGAGACTCTCTCGGGCGAGGAGATCAACCAGCTCCTTGAAACCGGCAAGCTCGACCGCCCCAGCGAACCGCGAGGCCCCGGTGCTCCGCGCCCGCTGACCGGTTCCTCGATCCCCAAGGCCGGCCGCCGCCTCCCCGGCAGCGCCACGCCGCAAGGTGCCTGACGGCTTCGAAG